>NZ_JBIOSB010000004.1:0-8402 GCF_051714545.1 Enterococcus sp. AZ126 | reverse complement strand
AGAAATACAGCCACAAAAGAATTTATAAAAAATATGATCAACAATTTGATCACTACGTTACTGAGAAAAAAGGAGTATGAACTTAGTACGCATTACCTAACTTTAGCAGCTTCACAACTCGATAGTGTAAATGATCTTAGTTATAAAATTGCACTTGATTACCTCAATAATCTAACCCAGTACCTCTCTACCGGAGAGAAAAAGTACAAGACGAATATTTTTGAAAGTATCGACTACCTAAATAAAGTGGGCGAACATAATTTAGCTGTCAGCATTAAAACAGAAGTCGAATCCATTCTCTTAAATAACGATACTGTGCCCATTTTCATTCAAGCGAATCTATAAACGACTTGCTATATTAGCAAATGAATTGCTTAAAGCTTATCAAAGCTAAAAGTATTAAGTACAATGACTATGCTAATAAAAAAGCCCACTAACTACGTGCGCTTTGGGGAAGTTAGTTAGTGGGCTTCTTTTAAAGAGATTTGCATATCCTTTTTGTAGTTTTCACTACGCTGCTATTTTACCATATTTCACTTTAAGTAAGCTTATTTGTTAGTTAATTGTCTTTTTTCTGGTGATTCGGTCATAAGACATCCTGGGATACTCGTGAGAGTATCCTTTTTTTGTACCTTGCACCCGAAACTTGAAAATCCTTTGAAAACGCATATCTGAGCTGCTATACCCCCAAAAACAAAACGCCTATTTAATTCTTCTTCTGATCGGTTGTTTCCTCGGTATTACGAGCGGAATTCCTCTTACACTAAAAATAGCATTTAAAATTCATTTTAAGCGGTTTTAATCTCCGAATGATGAATTAGTCGATTTTGATAGAAAAAGCTCTTAAATCGGATTCCAGGGCTATTTAAAGGAGTTTGATTCGACTAATTCAATTTTTAGAAGGACAAAAAAGAAATGCTAAAAAAAGACTTATTTCAATAGGGTCGTTAGGGCTTGCCCTGACCGCCTGCAAGGCGCTTTAACCAGAAAACAGTTAGAACTAAAGCAAACAGTTAAAACGGTTTACACAAGCGATGAAAGGCTTACAAAGACCTCTTTAAACTCTTTGTTTTAGGTTTTAGCGAGGGAGCCCAAGGCGACCGCTGCAAGTAAAATGTGTGAGTGTTCTTCTCACACTCCTTTTTAGATATCTTATTTTCCAGTGTTTACTATTCGCGAACCTTTTTGAGAAAAAAAGAGAGCATATTTAGGCGGGAGATTTTGCCCTTGTACTGTTTATTAATTGTTTAAAGAATGTTTAAATATATGTTTAGCAATTTTTAACCCTTACTCTCCCAAGGGTTACAGCAATCTATAAGCTACCTTTTTCCGCATTACAAGCTACCTTTTTCCGCATTACAAGCTACCTTTTTCCGCATTACAAGCTACCTTTTTCCGCATTACAAGCTACCTTTTATTAAGAGTTGCTTTTATCGTCTGCTTTTAGTAAAATAAATTCTATATTATTACCTATGGTGGAGGTTTTTAAATGAATGAAGTGGTTAAGTATCATAATGATCTTAATACTGCTGTGATGCGTAGATGGACAAAAGAGGAAATGAACTTCTTTTTTGCAATAATTGCTAAAGTAAGAGGTAAAGGAACTTCTGAAATCGTATTTGATTTATCAGAACTCAAGGATCTTGTAGCCTATGCAGAACGTAACAACAAACGCTTTTTAGATATTATGAAATCACTAGCCCTAAAATTAAATTCATTAGCCTATATCGAACAAAACGAAGAGACACTAAAAATTATGTCTATTTTTCAAGAGTTTGAAATTGATAATAAAGGAACGTATCTACGAATTTTAGTGTCTCAAAAATTTGAATATATCATCAACGAAGTCCTTGAAAATTGGCAGTTTACAAGCTTCGAGTTAGCTCAATTTGCTCAACTGAAATCTACTTATTCTAAAACGATGTATCGATTATTGAAACAATGGCGAACTCTTGGGCGTAAAACGTTCCCGAAAAATGAACTATTTAAACTATTAGATGTTCCTAAAAGTATGCAGCGTCCAAATAATTTTGCTGATAAAGTCCTCAAACATATTAAACAAGAGTTACCTGTATATTTTGAAGGTTTTAAGGTTACTCCCATTAAAAGTTCTTCACGTGGGACACCTATAACAGGTTATGAATTTTCATGGAAAGCGGAGAAAACTGGTGAATGGAAAGACTTTGATAAACTAGAAAAAAATCGTAAAAAGAAGCCAGTTCGTTCTGAAACGGTTCCCGAAAATATCCTTGCTGCTGAAAAAGAGGATGAAGAAAGAAAGAAAAAGCTTCAGGAAGAATTTTTCCAAAAAGCAATGCAGTTCCGTGATCAATCTTTTGAAGATCAAGCACAACTTTTCTCTGAAGCTAGAAAAGTTGATACCTACAGAATGCCAAATGCTACTCAGTTTTTAGATACCTTGGCTACATTAATGGATTTTGATTTAAAAAAGTATTGGGATTCTATTTTGAAAAATGCTCAGTCTGAAGGTGAAGAAAATGGCTGATAAAACTATAAAAGAACTTGCTGACGAACTAGGTATATCCAAAAGCAAAGTAAATTATCAAGTGTCTAAATTGAACACTGAATTAATCACTATTTTAGACGGTGTTAAATACCTTAATTATCAAGCACAAGAAGAAGTGAGACGTTCTTTAGGTGTACAATCGAACGCTAAATCAAACACCTTTTCAAACGATTTTGAACAGCAATTCGAACACCGTTTAAAGCCATTCGAAAAACAATTGGAAATAAAAGATAAACAGATTGACACCCTACAAAAATTATTAGATCAACAACAACAACTTACCCTGCAATCAAATAAACGAATCGAGCAGCTAGAAGCTCAATTACAACTTGGATCCCAATCTCCTGAAGAAAAACAGCCTTCAGCTGAAGAACCAAAAACTGATCCTGATTCGATAACGGACAAAAAGTGGTGGCATTTTCTCCGGAGAGATTCCTGATTTTTGGTTTGACCAATGGAGAGCCACTGCACGCAAAAATCCCACCTTTTTAAAAGGTGGGTATAATTGGGCACTATAAATTTTAGTGATCATGTTAGTAGAACAAGTACGCTCTTTTGACGCACTTCATATGTTCCAACTATGGACTTTATACGGTCGCAACTATGTTCCTAACCTACTTTTTATGTACCCACCAAAATCACCTAGCACTGCTAGGATACCCACGCATTTGGGTACAGATTTCCCTTATGCTCTTTCTAAATTTTAAATGATTTGAATGATCATTTAAAATTTAGAAAGGTTTATCCGCTTGATATTCTTATTACTACTGATGTGCAACTATAAGTTGACACGCTGCAAACAGAACGGTGCTTTCTTTTCTATCTCTTTTTTTGTACGATTTAATTACAAAAAAAGGAGTGATCAATATGAAAAAGGCATTAATCTTAGGAGCAGTAATATTTTTTGGTATTTTTGGTAAGGGATCCCTTAGTCACGCTGAAGAGAATCAAGAGTCCGTTACTTATTCATTATCCGACGCTACAAAACAAACTTCTAGCATTGTTACAAAAGAAGGCGAAGAACTAATTATCACTATAGAAAAAGAACCTTCTCTTTCTCGGGCATTAGGAAATGGTACATACACCGTTTCAACAGAACGAAAAGGTTCCTGGAAAGCAAGTTATCAGGTGACTGTAAAAAACAACTCAATTACTGCCACAAAGAACGCAAGTGCTACCGCTATTTCTGGTTCATTTACTAGTAAATCTTTACGAATCGACAATTCAAAACAAGCGACTTACTATTTAAAGCGTAAAGTAGGCACGTCTACAGCTACTATTAATCTTCGAGCAAAAATAAATGGTTCTAAACTCAATGTTTCCGTTTCAACTTAAGAATCAGGTGTATAGTTTACCTCGATTCTTTGATCCCATAATAGATAGTCACCAACCATAATAAATGTGAAATACAAATTAATTAAAATGCAGCATACACTTACAATGTTAATTAGCATGTAAAATGTGTTGCTTTTTTTATTCCGTTTCATAATAATAGGTGCCAGAAATAGACCTAGCGGTGCTGCTACAGACAAGCCAATAACAGCAATTAATAAAAGTAACCCTTCGTCTTTATCACCAATTCCCTGATTATGAATCCAATCTAGTTTTCTGCGATGATCGTCTATCGTTTGATTATTTTCTTCAATTTTTTTCTTTAAGACTTCGTTTTCTTGGACAAGTTCGTCAATTGAAACTTCATAAATTTTACTAAGTAATACTAAATTATCAATATCTGGATAGCCTTTTCCCGTTTCCCATTTTGAAACAGATTGACGAGAAACATTCAATTGATCTGCGACGGCTGCTTGTGAAAGACCTTTATTTTCTCTATGTACACGTAATCGATCAGCTAAAACCATTCTTATCCCCCCCCTTAAATTTTTATACTTAATCATACGACATTTTGAATGGAAAAACTATCAGTTATTGGTTTACATAACAGCAACTTATGGTTGCTCCGCTAGTTGCAACCATAAGTTGCTGTTATGTAAACCAATAGGTGCTTACTAAAATAACCTTCCCATGCAATGATAATGGCATATTAAAAAGAAAGAGGGTTTTATGTATGAAGAAAAAAATTTTTAAAACGGGATTATTGTTAATGACATCAGTAGCTGTAGGAGCAACGTTAATTCCTTCTACAGTAGCCTTAGCTGATCAATCTTCTTTTAATGAAAAAAATGTATCTATCACTAAAGAAGAAGCAGCTTATCAAGAGGATGGTTTATTGTATATAGAAGACAATCCTTTCGAACCTAACCCAACGGCTAGACAAATTATTGCTGATGGAAGTTGGAAATGGAAACAAATAAATAAGAAATACTCTGATACTAAACAAGATGAAAAATTTAAAGCAAATGTGGGAAACTTAGTCTATAACGTGGCTTTTGCATATTTTGGTGGTAAGCTTATCAAAGGTGCATTGAAACTTAGCGAATTTACTGGGGCTGTATCTAGTGGATTTTTAGCTTCTGTTAAAAAACCTATTAAAGCTGGTAAAACTGTATATCTAACTATTACAACTTACGAAGATAAAGATTCTGTAAATTACTATGTAAAAGAAAATGTAAAAGCTTATTCTGATTCTAAACGAACTAAGCAAGTTGGAAACTATGACTCAGTTCATAAATTCAGAAAAAAATAATTCTTTATAAATGGGGATAAATTATATGTACAAAAAAGATAGAAAAAACTATTTGGTTGTTATAGCAGTCTATGTTTTAGTCAGGGTAATTATTTTAATTAGAGATAATAATTTATCATTATCTTATTTTTTTAATTATGAATTATCTGGTGTAATAGGATTTATCATTGGATATACCTTACTTTACTATCTGGTATTAAAAAAGGACAAGTAATTGAAAATCTTTATTTAATAATTAATCTCCGTTAATAAAGTAAATAAGATCTAGACAAACAGTAAAATTAGAATGGACTTCAATACATGAATATAAAGTTTATAAAAATGATAGGGTTTGTTACTATTTCTGTATCAATACTAATATCATTAACACTTAGTTTTAAACCTGATATGATTCTTATTGATGGTGATCCATTAGATACAGGTTACATGATATCAAAAACTCTTTTTATAATTACTACTTTGCTCATTTTAACAATAATCGGAGTTCAATTAATCAATAAAAAATAACTATGCTGATCATTTCTGATGTTCTATTTTCACAAAAAAAATCCCCTCAAAATCTAGTGAACTCAGATACGTTCCACCTATACCAATCAAAATTCACAAAGAGAGGCCACCAATCGCTTGACTGGTGGGCTACTTGGGTTAATCGGGATTATGTTAACTAAGCGATTAAATAACAATCACTCGAAAATTTTACAAAAAAATACTTACTCTATTCATTGATAAATCAATGATTTTATAGCAATGTGACCAAGTTGCCAAATTATGTGACAAAAGTTGCCAAAATAAAAAACGCTGTACTCCTTGATACAAAAGAGATTACAGTGTTTTATTTTCGTGTTATGTTAAATTCTACCCCCATGTTATAAAAAGGGGGGCTTATGAGGTGGGCAAGCCCCCCTCATAGCTAAAAGTATGTAGGGTATCCGTTGGTACTTACGTTTACGCCAAGAACGATCCGAGCGCCCTGGTGGGCGCCGGTCTCGTTCTTAACTACGAAGTACTCAACAACCCTTTCCAACTTTTAGCTTCTCTTTATCTACTCTCAAATTATACGTCAAATTCCCCAATCAATCAATCGCTAGTTTATGTTATAATACTACAGCTGTCTTCCTTTGCGCTGAAATCTTCAGCAAGAAAGGAGGTCTTTCAGTTGATTTTTCTACTTGACGTCTTACTTGGAATCCTGGTTAATGTGATTGCCCATTGCATTAATAAATGGCTAGATTCTAAGGACAAAAAAGACAGCTAGCCTCACGTTTATTGTTTGAAGTGGTGAAACAATACTCGATAAAAGAAAAGAGTCAGCACGGTTGCCCCCGGCTGGCTCTTTTTGGTCTTTCAGTTGGGTTTTCTACTTGTGTGTTTAGTATAGCATAAACTTCTTTATTCGACAATTTCATTCCTGAAGAACAGATCATTGATCGATGCTTTTTTATTTTGTTCTTCACACTCACTTATTCATTCCTGATTTTTGTAAGAGCATAAGGGGTTTTGGTGTCAGACAAGCTGACAGTCCTTGCAGTGTAAGGAAACCTTGTGGTGACAAACTTATACGAATTCGCTCCATTGAACCCCCAACTATTTTCTTCAGTTCTCCCAACATAGTGGGATACATTTTGCAGCTGAAGTGAGTTCTATTTCTGTTCATTTTTGAGTTTGGATCTCACAAGTAAAATCCAAAAAAAGAAAACGATTATCGATCGTTTTTGTAAACTTAGGCAAGTGGCTAACCACTTGCTATGCTTGCCACAGGCAAAAATGAAAATCGATACTTCAGAAAAAAGTGATTTTTCAATTCTGACCCGTTTCATTTTTTCAGTTTTCGGATCAGATCTAAAACTGAAAAAGATCAAAAATGACATTGCTCATTTTTGTAAATTTCGCCAAGTGTATATACACTTGCTATGCTTGCCATAGACAAAAAGAGAAATCATTTCTCACTCTGGCAAGCATAGCAAGGTGTCCCCACCTTACCTAAAAAAATAAAAAAGCAGCCACATTAAAATCTTCGATTTTTCTTTTTTGCTCATTTCATTTTTTAGTTTTTGGGGAAATTCCCCAAGCCCCACTTTTTAAAATCGTCTTTTTCTAGCTGACACTTTTTCATTTTTCGTCTGCAGCGTTTTTTTAAAATAAATTTTTTTGAGCTCCAACAAGTACCTAACAATTTAAAAAGAGAGCTCTTGAAAATTTCAAAAAAATGAAAAAAGTTCAACCTAAATTTCGGCTGAACTCTTTTTTGAATTTCGCAACATGGTACCATATTGCTCCGCTTGCAAAAAGAAAAATTGAGAAACATTCATTTAAAATTTCGTAACATGTACCCATGTTACTATGCTCGCAAAAGAAACTACTTTTATTCGAGCCTAGCGACAAGAAAAAACAAAAGCTATTTTTTCTCCAGGCGCCCAAAACCGATGCTTACCTTTTTGGAAATCAACTATGTACTCAGTCGCTTACTTAGAAAAACCAGAAATCAAAAAAATTTTTTCGACTCCTGGTACTCCTTAATTCAAATTTACCTACTTAACCATTTACCCAAATAAATAAAGAAATTGCTGCTACAACTGCTGTTGTGATCATTAAAAACCCACCTTCCACCATATCAAAAGAATATTTAATACTTTCTGAATACATTATGCTACAATAGACAGGAGAAAGGCAAGGGGGTATTTTATGAAAGTAGAAG
Source organism: Enterococcus sp. AZ126 (assembly GCF_051714545.1). NCBI lineage: Bacteria > Bacillati > Bacillota > Bacilli > Lactobacillales > Enterococcaceae > Enterococcus > Enterococcus sp. AZ126. Next base: position 536 of record NZ_JBIOSB010000004.1, on the reverse strand, counting down.
AAGCGTTGTATTTTTTCAGGAAAAACAAAAACTTAAAGCAAAAGGATATCCTGACATATACAGATACGTCAGTCTATTCTCGTATTGAAAACGGAAAGAAATTTTTAAAATTTTCAGAGTTAAGAGATATTTTAACTCGTTTATCTGTACCCTTAGCTGAATTTTCTGAATATTTAGATGATGACTTAGAACAAAAGCAATTTCGAAATCTTTTAAAAAAATATAAATCAAATGTTCATGATCCACACATGAAAAAAGAATTACTAGACTATTACCACACGTTGACTTTTTCTGAAGCGATGACAATAGAGCACATGTCTAATTATGTCGTGATAAAAACGTTGCTGTCTTCTCGTTGGAACGAAATTTCCCCTTTAAAACAGAGTGAATTAGACATTATTTTTAATTTGTTAAATGTGAAAGAGTATTTTTTCCAATATGATTATGCGCTCTTATCTCATACTATTTTTCTATTTGATCGATCAAAGATAGATATCTTAATTAAAAAAGCATTACCAGTAAAAAATATGAATTTA
>NZ_JBIOSB010000003.1:0-11106 GCF_051714545.1 Enterococcus sp. AZ126 | reverse complement strand
ATGATCGTTACTTCCTACCTTTCACTTATTTAACGAAATATAAATTACCCCTTCATTGCTGCTATTCCCGTAAAAAACGACAAGAAAGTTGTGTTTTCTTATGCTATTATTAAGAGTGTAGTACATACTACTCCAAAGGAATTTCTCTTCTTTTGGATTGGACTTTTAGCTTGTAGAACTTCCCCAAGTTTTGTGCACGCTAAGAGTCTTTTTTTTACGGTCCTGTTACGATGATAAATGTCGTAATTAGACTAACAACAGCTAATATACTCATTGTTTCCCCTCCCACCACATTAATTTATATTTCAAAATAAAAGCATATTGCTCTTATTCTTCTCTAAATTTTATCAGACTAAAAAATACACCTCTACAAAAAAATCTACTCTTTGTTAAATCAACAAATAAATAGCAATTTTTCTCATTAAATAAATTTATTTTGACAAAAAACAGGGTTTTTCATGTTAAAATAGCAAAAAAAGGAGGGGAACTGATGAATATTCAGGAAACATTAAAATACTTCAGAAAAAAATTGCAGTTTAGACAAAAAGATGTTCTTCAGGAAATGGATTCGTCTGTCTATTCCAGGATAGAAAGTGGTCATAGAGAACTAAAATTAACCGAATTGACTACATACCTTGACACTCTTTCTCTATTACCAGAAGAATTTTTCTCTCTTTCGCCTTTAAATGCCGAGCAGCAAGCCTTCAACTCTTTATTTTTTCACTGCTCAAAAGACATACGCAATTCAAAACTTAAAAAATCCATGCTTCAGTATTACAAAAATTTACAGAATAAAAGCGTAAAAACATTACGAGAAAAATCGAATTATCTCGTTATTCGGAACTATTTCGCTCAATTTTGGAAAGAGATTGATAAATTGACAACGGAAGAAGCAACTGAAGTATGCGAGCAGTTGCTTAAAAAATCCTATTATCAATATTACGATTACACGATCGTTATGAATCTTATCCGTTTCTTTGATAAAAAAAAGACGGATAAGCTCGTTCATAAAATGCTTTTGCAACAACAAAATCCCACAAAACAGATCCGGCAACGTTGCACACATATTTTATTAAATCTCATTACCATGCGCATTTATGAAAAAGATTTTGACGGCGCAAAAAAATATATCTATTTAGCCAAAAAGCAAGACCCTACAAAGATAAATCTGCATTTTCAAATTAACTTAAAATACCTGGAGAACCTTCTTACGTATCAACTTACAGGAAATTATGATTGTATGCAGCGAATCCAGGAATATATCCATTTGTTGAAAGATATCGGTGACTACTCTCTAGCGGAACAAATTGAAGCAGAGATCAAGTTGGTGGTTCACAATATTCTGGATCATACCAATCAAAGTAGTTTTCCAGTCACTGTTATTACAGAGACCTAGAGACTTTTTCTCTGGGTTTTCTTTTTTTGCCCCCGCCGCGCTACTAGAAAAATCCTCTAGAAAAAACATACTCAAGCTGTTATAAAACACCCACCAAAAAAGAAGCTGGTTTATTTTGTATCACTAGGGTAAGTATCAACAAAAACGAAATTGTTTTCACAGAATATTCAAACAATTAGCAAACTCTTACTCTACCAAGCATTTCCACGTTTCGCATCCTCTTGCATTAGTACCTGTAGTAGACAAGACTAGTGCATGAGGCAAAATACCACAGAAAATTGTTATTTAATTCTTATCACTGATCGGTTGATTCTTCGGCATAATTTGCGGAATTTCTCTCACACTAAAAATAGCGTTTAAAATCCATTTTAAGCGGTTTTAACATTCAATCGATGAAATAGGCGATTTCGACAACAAAAGCTCTTAAATCGTATTTTAGAAAGGTTTCAGCTCATTCCAACACTATAGGTCTATCCTATTTCAGAAAATAAACAAATTTCGATCAAAAATAATGTTCGTTTTCTTTTAAAGGGTTGTTAGGGCTTGCCCTGACCGCCTGTAAGGCGCCGAAACTAGAAAAACGATCAGAACCAAAGCAAACAGTTAAATCGTCTTAAACAATCGTTGAGAGCCTTACAAAGACCTTTTCAAACTCTTTGGTTTTAGCGAGGGAGCCAAAGGCGACCGCTGCAAGTAAAATGTGTGAGGGATACTCTCACATTCATTTTTATTGTTTTATTTTTAAGTCTTTACTATTCGCGAACCTGGTTGAGACAAAAAGAGAGCCTATTTGGGCGGGAGGTTTTTCCCTTGAACTGTTTATTAATTGTTTAAATAATGTTTAAATATATCTTTAGCGATTGTGTGAGCCTTACTCTAGCAAGGGATTAACCACTTTATAGACATCATTGTGCCACTTTATAAACATCATTATGCCACTTTATAAACATCATTATGCCACTTTATAAACATCATTATGCCACTTTATAAACATCATTATTTTTATTGATGTTTATAAAGTTTTCTTGTACACTTAAATATATCTAAATGAATAGAAGGTGTCCTATGAATGAAGTAGTAAAATATCATAATGATTTGAATACTGTCATAATGAGACGGTGGTCTTCTGAAGAGATGAACTTCTTCTTTGCTATCATTGCTAAATCAAGAGAAAAAGGCGGGAGATCTCTTTTATTCCATACTGATGATTTAAAAGATCTAACTAAATTTTCTGATAAGCACCAACAACGTTGGGAATTGACAATGAAAAATGTAGCAAAAAAAATTGCTCAGTTAACTTATTACGAAGAAACTGAACAAAAATTTGAAGTGATGACTCTATTTAAAAAGTTATCAGTTGATTTTGAAGAACGGTCAATTACAGTAGGTGTTTCCGAGGAATTTGAATATATATTGAATAAACTTCAGGCACAATTTACTGTTTATGAACTTGAAGAATTTACTCGAATTAAATCGACATATGCTAAAACAATGTACCGTTTATTAAAACAATGGCGAACTCAAGGGAAAAAAACTTTCACTATTAAAGAGTTTCGTTCTTTATTGGATGTTCCAGTCTCATTTAAAGCAAGCCATATAAAAGATCGCATCCTTAAACCGGTTAAACAGCAACTGTCACCGTATTTTATTGGATTCAAAATCAAAACGATAAAATCCAGAGAACGAGGAAATCCTGTCATAGCTTATGAGTTTACCTGGCAAGCTGAACAAACAGGAGAATGGAAAAATTTTGATAAGTTAGGGAAGAACAAAAAAAAGAAACCTATTCGTTCAGAATCTGTACCAGAAGATATTCTTGCTGCAGAAAGAGAAGACGAAGAAAGAAAGAAAAAACTTCAAGAAGAGTTTTTTCAAAAAGCGATGAAATTCCGTGATCTCTCTTTTGAAGTACAAGCTGAGTTGTTTTCTGAAGCTAGAGAAGTTGATACTTACCGAATGCCAAATGCTACACAATTTTTAGACACCTTAGCTACCCTTATGAATTTTGACTTAGAAAAATATTGGGATCAAGTTCTTAATGATGCCCAGTCTGAAGGTGAGAATATTGGCTGATAAAACTCTAAAAGAAATTGCTGATGAGCTCGGAATTTCTAAAGATAAGGTTCGCTACAGAGTGGGGAAATTACCACGGAATTTTACGTACCAAAAAAATGGAATTACATACCTTAGAAACAACGGATATAAAAAGATTTTAGAAGAATTAGGTGTGGAAATTTCCACACCTAATTCCGCGGCTTCACATACCCAAAATTTGACAGATTCAACTTTTAGTATTTTGAAAAAAGAACTTGAAGAAAAGAATACTCAACTGGCAAATAAAGATGAACAACTGGTTACCATGCAAAAGCTACTCGATCAGCAACAACAACTCACTCTTCAGTTGAACAAAAGAATCGAGCAGTTGGAAGCTCAACTACAAATTGGACCTGAAGCTCCTGAAGAGAAACAACCCTCAGCTGAAGAACAAGCAGATCCTGATCCAGTACCGGACAAAAAGTGGTGGCATTTTCTCCGGAGAGATTCCTGATTTTTGGTTTGATCAATGGAAAGCCGCTACACGTAAAAATTCCACCTTTTCAAAAGGTGGGTATAAATGGGCACTATAAATTTTAGTGATCATGTTATGTTAGTAGAACAAGTACGCTCTTTTGACGCACTTCATATGTTCCAACTATGGACTTTATACGGTCGCAACTATGTTCCTAACCTACTTTTTATGTACCCACCAAAATCACCTAGCACTGCTAGGATACCCACGCATTTGGGTACAGATTTCCCTTATGCTCTTTCTAAATTTTTAAATAATCTTTCAGATCATTCAAAATTTAGAACAGTTTATTCGCTTGATATCCTTATTACTAATGATGTGCAACTATAAGTTGACACATTGCAAACAGAACGGTGCTTTCTTTTCTATCTCTTTTTTTGTACGGTTGAATTACAAAAAAGGAGTGATCAATATGAAAAAGGCATTAATCTTGGGAGCAGTAATATTCTGGGGTATTGTTGGTAAGGGATCCCCTAGTCACGCTGAAAAGAATCAAGAGTCCGTTACCTATTCATTATCCGATACTACAAAACAAACTTCTAGCATTGTTACAGAAGAGAGCGAGGAACTAATTATCACTATAGAAAAAGAACCTTCTCTTTCTCGAGCATTAGGAAATGGTATATATACCGTTTCAACAGAACGAAGGGGTTCTTGGAAAGCCCGTTATCAGGTAATTGTAAAAAACAACTCAATTACTGCCACAAAGAACGCAAGTGCTACCGCTATTTCTGGTTCATTTACTAGTAAATCTTTACGAATCGACAATTCAAAACAAGCGACTTACTATCTAAAGCGAAAAGTAGGAACGTCTACAGCTAATATTAATCTTCGAGCAAAAATAAATGGTTCTAAACTCAAAGTTTCCGTTTCAACTTAAGAATCAGGTGTATAGTTTACCTCAATTCTTTGATTCCATAATAGATAGTCGCCAACCATAATAAATGTGAAATACAAATTAATTAAAATGCAACACACACTTACAATGTTAATTAGCATGTAAAATGTGTTGCTTTTTTTATTCCGTTTTATAATAATAGGTGCCAGAAATAGACCTAGCGGTGCTGCTACAGACAAACCAATAACAGCAATTAATAAAAGTAACCCCTCGTCTTTATCACCAATTCCCTGGTTATGAATCCAATCTAGTTTTCTGCGATGATCGTTTATCGTTTGGTTATTTTCTTCAATTTTTTTCTTTAAGACTTCGTTTTCTTGAACAAGTTCGTCAATGGAAACTTCATAAATTTTACTAAGTAATACTAAATTATCAATATCTGGATAGCCTTTTCCCGTCTCCCATTTTGAAACAGATTGACGGGAAACATTCAATTGATCTGCAACAGCTGATTGTGAAAGACCTTTATTTTCTCTATGTACACGTAATCGATCAGCTAAAACCATTTGTATTCCCCCTTTTAAATTTTTATACTTAATCATACGACATTTTGAATGGAAAAACTATCAGTTATTGGTTTTCATAGCAGCAACTTACGGTTGCAATTAGTGGAGCAACTATAAGTTGTCACAATGTAAACCAATAGGTGCTTACTAAAATAACCTTCCCATGCAATGATAATGGTATATTAAAAAGAAAGAAGGTTTTATTTTATGAAAAAGATTTTGTTTGGAACTACTTTATTAACATTTTTACTATTAGGCGTGGGCGGTAAAACAAGTCTTGTATTAGCAAATGATGAACTTGTAGACAACACTATTGACACAACAGCTATACAAATTGATGAAAAACAACCCGAAGTATTCCAAGATGATTTTAAAAATGAACAAGAATTAAATAGTTATGTGACTAGTCTTTTACAAGATCCTAATGTAGAAGGTGTTTCTGTTGTTGACAAAGGTTTAAAAAGCAATCTTGCAAGATCCAATTGGCCTGACTATCAATGGAGACCAATTGGAAAAGGACGATATCTAGCACCATGGGGATATAATGCAAATACGTACGGTTCTATCATAAACTCAGTTGCTGGAGATCCTGGCACTACAATTGGATTGAATTACTCCAGATCTGTATCTGCATCTGTTAACAGTACTTTGGGAGTCGAGGCAGGACCACTTAACTTAGCAGTTGGTTTTAACGTTTCCGGGAGTTATAAAGTTAGCTTTACAGGTAGCTACAAAGTGGAAAATACTGTTAATGGAAGAAAAGTTAAAAGGCTAACTTTGACTGCTAGACCTGTTTATATGAATAAAAAGTTCGTGCTGAAAAGAATAGATGGAGTAAAAGTAAATTCAGTAGCCAAAAAACCTGTGGGTATCTACTATGCAAAATCTTACACGTTTTAATTAATGGAACAACTTAATAGTCTATTCAATAACAAATCCCCGAAATATAAATAAATTATATTTAAAAAACGCAAGAAACAGAAACCTTAATCTAATAAGGTTTCTGTTTTAATTTAGAGGTAGACCAATTGATTTTTGTATTTTGGGTTGGTGGAAGTGTTGGTATTCCTGGAACTTGGTATAATAGCTTATTATGTTAACTAAGTGATTAAATAACGTGTACTACTTACAATTTATATGCTAAAAATCATTTAAATATTCTACAATTTCATTGTTTTGAACCAATATTTCGGATCTTTTTTTATCAATATTATCTAATCGTTTATCTATATTTTTTGTGATTTCAGATTGTCTATCTAAAGATATATTTGGTACTTTTAACTGCAACAAATGTGTTGAACTAAAGTTGTCTCTAACAGATCCCGAAGCCAAAACTTGAATTTGGTATTTCATAAAAGGCGTTTTTAATAGTTGAACTAAATATTTACTATTTATATTTTCAGTTCGTATAACAATATACGCTGGACTAGTGACTAAATTCTTTTCTCTTATGTTAATTCGTATAACAGATCCTGTATTTATTCTATATGGATTAAATACTACATCATCATATTTTACAATTTGAACTCTTGATTTAACTGAGAGGATTTCGTCTATGTTCTTTTCTTCCACTTCCTCTACACTACCACGAATATTTTTTGTAACAGAAACATATTTATAAATTTCTTCAATATTTTCCTCTAGTTGTTCATCTGATAGCTTTTCTTTTATTATACTGCTCTCAGTTAATGGTATATCGATAAAATTATCTAATATTGATTTTGCTTCTTTATAGAAAAAATGGTACGTTGGATCTATTCTAGAAGGTACCTCAACAAATTCTTTATTTATGAATTTTAGCATTGACTTTTTCCAATTTTGATTTTTTTCATCATCTCCAAATTCAATCTCTGCAAATTCCTTAGGATCTGCAGTTATATCTTGAAGATCATTTTGTAATAGTTTTTTGGAAAGAATTTTTAAATCGCTCTCACTATAACCTGTTCCAATCAACTTTCCAGAAGGTTCATACCCTATCTGATTAACTGATGCAAATTTTATATTGAGAGGATGATCTGGAGATATCCAAGTCTTTTTATCAGAAAAAATGATTTCCTTCTGCTTATCTTCATTATTTTTGTAAGCTATAAGAATAACAGTATTGATAGTGTCTACACCTGACATTACAAATGCATGCTTAGGTAGCCTTATTACACTATCAATAGTAAAATGACTCAAAATGAAATCACGAGTTTTTGAAGTAGAATTACTAAATATACCTTCAGGTAAAATAATCAATAATTTACCTTCAGGTTTTAATAGTTTCCAGGCTTTTTCTACAAATAGATTTTCTGTCTTTTCAGAAGTATACTTTTGTTCGCCATGTTTATTTTTTTGTAACGACGACAATGTATATGTTGATAATATTTCTTGATCCTCTTCAGTAGAACCAAACGGCGGATTCGCTAAGATAACATCTACCCCTGATCCTGAAATATTTTTATCATATTCTTTAGCCAAGTAAGGTTTTCCATCTACATCTTTTTTTGCTAGCCCATTTCCGTGTTGTATCTGTTTTCCATCTCCCCATAGCAACATATTCATTTTGGCAGTTCTGACAGCTCGTGGTTCTGCATCAATTCCAAATATTTGTTCCTTCGCTTCCTCCATCAATTGATTACGAGATTTATTTAAACTATCTAATACTAATTGAGGCATTTCTTGAATCATTTTTTTCTTATCATCAAATGCTTTGATTAGAAAACCACCTGAACCTGAAGCAAAATCCAATACTTTATCCTTGAAAGAAATATTTGCTAACTCAACCATGAAGTCTACAATAGGACGAGGTGTAAAAAATTGACCTAACCCTTTCCCTCTCAGTTGACTTGGTAAAAACTCTTCAAATGCTCGACCTTTAATATCCGTTAATGAATCTTTAACATTAAATTCGTCATTTAATATTTTTAATACAGATATCAAAGCTTTCGGGGATAATTTGATACGTTCATTATTCATAAAGATACCAGGATAATATTGTTGCACTTTATCTTGAAACCATTTATCGACAAATGAAGTTTGATAGTGATTAGTATTTAACAATTCTATTTTTTCTATAGTCAACTGCTCTTCTGGATCCAGTCGATCATTAATAATCTTTACAAATAACACTTTACTGAATTCATCAAATGAAGCTGACGGATCTAATTTATCAATAGATCTTATTTTAGTATGAATGCTTCTAAAAGTCCTACGATAATTTATCACTTGTGGTTTATCTATAATTTTTTTATTTTCTTCCTTCTTTAGTTCGCTTGAGTCAGCATTTTCTATTTTCTTGAGTAAGGATATTAAGCTTTTATAGTGCTCATGCTCTAGTTCTTTTATTGTTTTATCTAAAAATACAGACTTTTTATTGCCTTCCTGATAGATACGAATAATCAATCTGTTAGCATTTGTTAAAATTGAAATGGGCGTTTCTAAATTGAATGCATAAGAATCAATCTGTCCAAAATAGGATTCTAAATTCTGATCCGGAGCTTTGGCATCCATCACAATGAAATTATCTCCATTCTTATTTTTTACAAGAACATCAGCTTCTTTGGTTTGTACCTGGTGTCCTGATTGAAACTTTACAGGAACATGAAAAGAAAGCCTATCTTCTGAAATTTTAAGAATCTCTTTGAGTAAAACCCCATAAATATACTTTGTTTCAACATCGGCTTCAGTATTGTAATTTGTCATATTATCCTCATTTCATAATTAAAATATATACTTAGAAAGTTAGTACTACATTTATATTTTCTTTCAGAAAATCACCTTCCCACTTAGCTTGTAGGAAGGCGAGGTGTATTTATGTTGAACTTATTATCCAACAGAATTGTACCATGTTAAAAATGGTTAATCAATTTAAGCATATTTCTATAAGCGTTTCCAATATCTAGTTCAATCAATAGTTTGGTGAGAACATGACAAAACCTGTCTACTCAATCACTTATTTATGCTATACTTTCAATGCTGTCTTCCTTTGCGCTGAAATCTTCAGCAAGAAAGGAGGTCTTTCAGTTGATTTTTCTACTTGACGTCTTACTTGGAATCCTGGTTAATGTGATTGCCCATTGCATTAATAAATGGCTAGATTCTAAGGACAAAAAAGACAGCTAGCCTCACGTTTATTGTTTGAAGTGGTGAAGCAATACTCGATAAAAGAAAAGAGTCAGCTCGGTTGCCCCCGGCTGGCTCTTTTTGGTCTTTCAGTTGGGTTTTCTACTTGTGTGTTTAGTATAGCATAAACTTCTTTTTTCGACAATTTCATTGCTGAAGAACCGATCATCGATCGATACTTTTTTAAATTTTTTCTTAGCACTCACTTATTCGTTCCTGATTTTTGTAAGAGCATAAGGGGTTGTGTCGGGAGACAGGCTCCCGTCCCTTGCAGTGCAAGGAAACCTCGTGGTGACAAACTTATGTGAATTCGCCCCATTGAACCCCTAGTTTCGCCCCAAATTCGCCCGAGATTCACCCCAACCGACCCCCAATAGGGCGTAACTTGACCCCGACCCATTCGCCCTAAATGACCCCCAACTATTTTCTTCAGTTCCTCAAAAATAGTGATATACATTTTTCAGCTGAAGGGATTTCTATTTCTTCTCATGTTTGGTTTTGCTCATGAGATCTAAAATGAAAATCGATGTTGCAGAAAAAAAGTGATTTTTCAATTCTGACCCGTTTCATTTTTTCAGTTTTCGGATCTGATCCAAAACAGAAAAAGATCAAAAATGACGTCGTTCATTTTTATACATTTCGCAAAGTGGATATACACTTGCTATGCTTGCCACAGATAAAAAGAGAAATTGTTTCTCACTCTGGCAAGCATAGCAAGGTGTCCCCACCTTACGTAAAAAATGAAAAAAGCAGCCATATTAAAATCTTCGATTTTGCTCATTTCATTTTTTAGTTTTCAGGGAATTTCCCCAAGCCTCATTTTTTAAAATCGTCATTTTCTAGATGACGCTTTTTCATTTTTCGTCCGCTGCGTTTTTTGAAAATAAATTTTTTTGAGAACCAACAAGTACATAACAATTTAAAAAGAGTTCTCTTGAACATTTCAAAAAATGAAAAAAGTTCAACCTAAATTTCGCAACATGATATCATGTTGCTCCGCTTGCAAGAAGAAAAATATGACGATCTGATTTCTAAATAACTGACTACTATCTGAAGAAAAAGAGAAAATTTTATCTCGTAAAATCACTCAAATACACATGCACCAAATCTGTAAAAACAAGCAGTTTTATGGTACCAAAAAAAATCCCGACAGTGTCGGGTTGGGTTCGCTTTTGGACCCATTTTTACCTTATGCTCTTGCAATAAACGTTTTTTAAACCCACGTTTGACTGTTGATCCCTTTGAAAATAGAAAAAGTCTAAACCAAATTTTGCTGAACTCAATTTGAAATTTTGTAACATGGGGACATGTTACTAGGCTCGCAAAAGAAACTATCTTTATTCGAGCCTAGCGACAAGAAAAAACGAAACCTATTTTTTCACCAGGCGCCCAAAACCGATGCTTGCCTTTTTTGATTCCTTGTACTTTCTATTCTTCTAAAAAAATTTCTGTTACTTCCTGATCTAAAATTTTTGCTAACAAAGAAGCTAAGGCAAAAGACGGTTCATACTTATTTTCTTCGATCCGTTGAATCGTTTGAACGGATACGTTTGTTTGACGTGCTAGTTCATTTCGATCGATCTTTTTTTCTTTTCTTTTTTCTTCTAGACAATTCATTTTTTTGATTTTTCCC
>NZ_JBIOSB010000002.1:0-88774 GCF_051714545.1 Enterococcus sp. AZ126 | reverse complement strand
GTTTAAACCGCTCTTTGGACTTTACGTGAACTTTCATAACTAGTATCCATCAATTCAAATAGTTTTGTATTTTTTGGAATCAGATTTGAGAAGGGAATCACCTGTCCACCTGCAATAATCAGCCCTGTTCCTGCCTTATTCTTTTGTAGATAATTGGCTTCTTTTTCAGTTAGCTTAAATCGTTCTACTAATGCATCGAGAACTTCCCCTTTTTGTTCAAGTAGAATAAGAAAGTCTGAGTTAAACATAATAGACCGGCCTTCCATTGTAGAAAGCATGGTTTCTGCTGATTGAGTCATAAACGTTGGACAGCCATTGTATTTACGGATACGAGAATAAATTTCTGCGGCTTGTGTTCGTAATACTTCAGGTTGAGACGGATTGATAATTACCTGGAACTCATCAATATACACACGTGTTTCGATCCCTCTAGCACGGTTTTCTACTACTTTATTCCATACACGATCCAATATAGCTAAATACCCGAATGTCGCCATTTCATTTTTTAACAAGTACATATCATAGATCGTAAAATTACTATTAACATTAATCGTTGATTCTTTGGCAAACATATTTAATGAACCCGTGATATACAAGCCTAATGCTTTAGCAAGTTTCTGCGCTTCATCACTAGTATCACGTTTCAGCACTTCATTCCATTCTTGAAGTGTTGGATTTTTGAACTCTCTGAATGTATCTTGTGTGACATCATCAATAATCGTCCGTTCTGTAGCTGACGTATGACCAACAAGGTGGGCAATCAAACTAATCAAGAAATTAGATTTAATTGCCACAGGATTGTCCCCTGCTTCCATGTACTTCTCGTCCGCAAGCTCCAGAATATTAATGGACGTATCACTACCAGGAGCCACTGTCACGACTTCACCGTCCAATTCATCCGCTAAGTGAATATACTCTCGTTCCATATCCAAAATAATGATTTCCGTCTCCGGCTTTTTCAATCGTATAGGGATAATTTCATCTTTTGCTGCAAACGATTTACCCCCACCAGAAACAGCCATAATTCCACCATTGGCATTTTTTAGCGCATCACCCATTCGATCGATCACAACATTATTTTTGGATAGAAGATTGATTCCATAGTATATCCCACCCTTATGCTGCACGTCTTGACTGGTAAATGGAGAATTGATTGAAAGGTTTGGTGTGATCAAGTCACGTAGAAAAGTTCGTTCAAACCCTAAGTAATTCTTTCCAAACGGTAAACTAGCATTCAACGCTTGTTCTTGCGTTAAATAAAGCGGCTCAAATACTGCACCAAATTTTTCGCCTACTGCCTTCACTTTATCGATTTGGTGATAGAGCTCTTCCCTTGAAGAATCCCACACATAGACTAAAAAAGTGGAAGAAAACTGTTTATCGCCAGTTTCTTCCACAAATTCGATTTGTTCATCCACGTCTTCTTTTAGTTCTTTTACAGTTCTAGCAATGTGTTTCGTAGAGTATCCTCGCTCACTTGCTTTCATTTCACGTTTGATTACATCTGCTTCAAGATCAGTTGCTTCGTCACGAAGCTTTTTGTTGGTTGTTGCGACAGAATACGGTGATCCGTGAATGGTGATCACCATTTGAGCCTCTGCTTCTGTCAATTCTTTACACATTTTATCCGATAAATTCTTAGGAAAGTCTCTTAAATACAGAACTTGACCATAATGTTCGTCCATTTGAAAATCAATTTTACCTGGCTGATTAAATTCCAGTAGCCCAGGAGCGATTAAATCTTTCGTTGTACGTCTAGTCTGTTCAATTGCATGATAGTTTCCATATAACGGCTTTCCAGGTCTTAGGATCTTATTTATCGTTCTCAACCGCTCCATACCGTCTTGTTCCTCAAATGTAGCTCTTACTGAGGAAAGCTCGTCTTCAAAATCCTCACTAATGTTCAACAAGCGTTTATTTGCGTTCCGAATAGTCGTTGCTTGTGTTGATAACGTAATGAAACGTTCCACTTTCCAATTGTTTCGTCCCATATCATAATTATCTTCTAGGATCTGATTTAATTCTTTCCTCAATACATCGGCTTTATCATTTTGCATAGGATAAGCCATTTCTTTCATGTATTCCCCTTTAGGATTCTTCGTAACCAATAAAGAGAGTTGGAAATGATCCTTATCTGATAACAAATTGAGCGCCTGTGTGTATTGAGACAGAATATTTTTTTGTTGGTCTAAATGAGCAGCTGTATAATTGATGGCACCCAATGTGTAGGTTTTAGAGAACGTGTTCTCAACCACATGCATTAAACCATCTTCAAATAACTCTGAATAATACAATGAGTTTTGTGTACTAGCGGCTTGAATGTTTGGTTTTACTTCTTTTTGTTTCTTTGAACGCTTTAGTTTTCTTAAAATCTTTTGGCTCATATTTTTTGTTCCTTTCTCCTTCTTTTTGGTAGGTTCTCGTTTGAATCGTTGTATTAAATTTAAAGTAAAGCTTCAGCCAAGTAAAAAAACTCATACCATGCGGCCGAAACAAGGCTATACCAGCAAGCAAACCCAATACAGGGAAAAATGTCACTCGTACGATCCAAACAGGAATGACTTGAAAAACTGCATTCAAAATGTCTAGAATCAAAAAACTTGATATGCCTAGAATCAGCAGCCATTGTGGTCCAGTTAGTCCGGCAGTGACAGACTCTCTCTTTGAGGTGTCTTTAAATACTTTAATTTCCATTTCCTCACACTCCAAACAATTCTGACGATTTTTTATGTGTTTGCCATAGTACGATAATGAAGACTATAGCTAAAATTAGGTTCTTGTAAAACACTACCTCCATACCCATGTCAAGTGGATTTCCCAATCCTGTCAAGTCTAATGTAATCTTTGACAAAAAATGATAAATCCCAAATACGAGCATAATGGCGGCAGGTTGAAAGGCATAGGCTAAAACTTTTTTTAAATACGTCTTCCCGATGTGATCATGTTCTTCAGAAGAAAACGAAGACATTGGAATAGGCATTAGCGCTAACATTATATACAATTGGAAAAACCGTAACATAACAATGACCCACACCATTAAAAACGCACCTAAAGTGACTAACGATCCAATGATCATTAACAGCAGAACCATGATTGCCTTCTTTAAAGCCGCATCTGGATTCAAAAATGCTTCTAACAAGTTTCCTAAAATTGAAATCATATCTGTAGACATCTCAACTGCAGGAAGGGAAAGAACATCAAAAGCCCCATTCGCATTTTGTGAAATCAAATTCGCAAAACCGATTCCCATCAACAAAATAAAGTGCAAGATAACACTCGATAAGCCGACCATGCCTGCACCTAATGCTGCTCGAAAAGCCAGACCTTGAAACATTTTCAAGGTCACTGTTCCACCATTTGAAGCATTGGCTTTTTCAAACATTTTAGCAATATCTAACATTAATAGGATTCCTACCATATAAAGCCCAACAGATAACGTTGCACTGGAGACAATATTATTGACCCAATTCAGTGTGCTTTGAGAGTATTGGCCCATACTTTGTGTTAGTGTTTGAACTAAATCCATCAAAAATCCTCCTTTCGTTTTCTTTCACAGAATTACGCTGAATTACGCTCCTGGTGGATTTGAAAATACACCTGAAAGCATTGAGCCAGCCCCAATAGCCATCAGTAACACACCGCCGACCAGCAACCATGAACCCTCCATTTTCCCTTGTGAGTCACCAGACCGTCCAGATTGAGTTAGTTGTACAATACCCCAAACAGCCATCAGTAATCCACCACCTGTAATAAACCATTGAATACTTTGTGCAATGGTTGTTCCTGCATCATTTGCATTTGTTCTTACAGCCACCACATATGTCGCTTTTACCGCTAAATTTTGTAAAAATAGTTTCATTCGTCATTCTCCATTCATATTTGTTATATTTGTTTGTTTTGTTGCTTATGCAGCCCAATCAATATCTAGGACTAACGGTTCTGAAGACGATTCTTTTTTTATATTGGCTTCAAACATTTCCAGACTATTACGGTATCGTTTGATCTCATACCAATTTGGATCCCCTTCTTTGTGACCAAATTCCTTTGCTTTCGGGTGTTTCATGTAATTAAATTTCGGTACTTTAAACATTGGTACAGAAGCAATTTTGACTAGTGAATGAAGTCGATCAAGTTCGCCAACTTCACTAACCGTAATGACTTCTCTTCCATGTGGCTTACTCCGTGTAAAGCCTCCTCGTTCACGTTCCTTTATATAGATAGTCTTCTTTCCTCCAGTTTCCGAGAAAAGTTTCTGTGTCTCTGGTTCCGTTGATCCGGATAGATACACCCAGGAATCGCAGTTACCAAAAAAGGACTTCCAGCTATCTTTGTACATTCTTATGATCTGATTGACATTTTGAAGCATGATTGTAATACTCATTTGTCGGCTACGGAATACAGATAATGCTTGTTCTATATTCGGTACTTTACCTAAGTTAGCGAATTCATCCATTAAAAATTGAATTGGAACGGTGGCTTTTCCGCCGAGTTCATTATCGATTTTATGTTCCAATGTTCGGAACGCTAGTAAGAAAATCAATAATGGTAGGAAATTGAATGTATCGTCCATATCTGGAATCTTTAAGAAAACAGCTGTCTTTTCATCGACCCATTTTTCGATTTCTAAATTATCATCCTTGATAAAGTCACGAACTTGCGCTAAATCAAACAATGAGAAACGTGTGATCGTAATAGCAAGTACACTATCACGTGTTTTTCCTTCAAAGTTTCTAACGAAATTCTGCCATTGCAGATATGCATAGTTGTCTGTTCCAAATTCTTCCGCAAAGTTTTTGAACATAAACTCTAACGGGCTTTCTACGTCTTTGTTTTCCCGTTTTAATAATCTGATCAAGGTACCAATCTGATCAAGGCTAGGCATGACACCATCACCTTTAATCGTATCTGTTCCACGATAGCGATAGTACAGATAAGCGAACAGGGCAGTGATAAGCATTTCTTCCGATCGATCCCAAAACGGTTCCCCTTTTTTCTCATGGTCCGCATTTGTTGCTTCAATCAATGCGTTGATCACTTTCTTCAACGTGATTTCATCGTTCACATAAGCAAATGGATTAAAGTGATCTGTATTTGTTAATGTATCAAAATCAACCACTTTTATTTTGTATCCGTCTCTTTCAAGCATTTTGCCTACTCTATGAACCGTTTGGCCCTTTGGATCTGTCAAAACAAAGCTTGAATTCATTTGGGCAATATTTGACATGATATAAGACGTTGTTTTCCATGCACCGGATCCACCGACTACGATCACATTATTATTCCGATTTAAGCGAGGATTCTTTCCTTCGTAGAAATTTTTGTAACAGCCCTCACCTAGAATCAAGTTATCGGAAAATTTTTTCTTGTTCCTAAACTTTTTCATTTCTTTTCGAGTACCCCAGCGACCAGTCCCATATTCCTGACCAGGCTGATACTCTCGTGTATCTCTCATTAAGTAAGCCAATGAGGCAACACCCAAAACAGCCCCACAAACGAGCAGTGGGGTGGATTCCATTGAAAAATGAAAAGGATTATAGGCAATATCTTGTGGCGCTTGTATGGCTGCTAATATCCGCTCTGCTTCAGGTGCGTTTATGGCAAGTTCTGCCGCTCGATTGGCCACAAACGCACTAATGCCTCCTACAACAGCATAGGGTGCTAAAGATTGTTTGTTCGTCATAGCTCTATCCCGTCTTTCACATCATCAAACAGAGATAATGCCTCCATTGTCTCTTTGGACGTTTCTGAAGCCTTGTCCGGCAAGCTTGGTGTTGCTGCTTCTTTTGTTTCTTTCACGGCTTCTTGTTTTTCTTTCGTTTGTTCGATTGCTTTTTTCATTAACGCTTCAAACGTAGGTTTTGTGACGGTATCAGGATCATTAAGAATTGTTTCCAACGTCCGATCAATCGCACGTGCAGCAATATTCGCATCTTTTGCAAAAAAATGAAGCTCCTTCGTTAGATCAGGAAGCTCCTTTATGTGGAATTGTAGACCGTATTCAGTCATCATATTTTTTAATTGATCAAGATTGATCGCTTTGTCTAAGATTTGCGGTTCCGCCAACATTTTATTATTTGAAATCAAAAACTCATAATCCTTTTCGCCAGCTTGTACCATAATTTTTTTCTCACAGTCTCGAATCAATTCTAAACGTTGATCCCTGGGTAATTCCATAAACTTCGCTTTTAACTCTGGTGATTCAGGAAGTCCTAGCTCTTCTCTTAGGTTTTTGAATTTTTCCCAGTCATTTTCACGAGTCGTTTGATCAAGTCTTTTTTGTTCTTTAGCCTTCGCTGCTTGCTTCATCATCGACAGCATACGAACAGCTTGATAAAATTTTTGTGGTGTATTTTTGAACATGACCTGATAGGCTTCTTGTTGTGTTTGACTCATTATCTCGCCTCCTTTTGTTCATAATAAGACGAACGTTCAATACTTTTTGTTATAGATAGATTATCTAAATAGAAAAAGATATAATAGAAGCAAATTCTATTTAACGAGGTGCTATACATGAACGCTAATTACAACTATGTTACTGGAAATCAACTATTTGTTAATTATTCTCAATTGAAAACTAGTTTGTTAAATTACACTGTTGCAGAAAACACTTCAGATTGGGCTAACTCATGGATAAAAGTTCTCAAAGAAAGTGCCATTCAACAAGAAATGTTTTTGGGTAATAAAATAAACAGAAGTAAGTTTAATCAATATTTCAAAAAATTTGATACAGAATTTATTAATATAGGTAAAAAAGTAGATACACAAGGTATTCAAGGTTTTGTAAATGTATCAAAAGTTTCAACTACTTTTCGACGGTTACGACTTAATCCGTTAACTACTCCCACAGAGTTGTTATTAGACAAACGCTACTTTCAATGGCAGCAAACCGCTGACACTACTATTAAATTAAGCAACTTAAATCAACCTATACTTGCATTCCCACTCATTAAAGGGCAAACTTACATGATTCTTGATGGAAATCATCGAGCAACCAAAGCGATTTTATCGCCACAAGAAACGATTGAGATAATTTATATAGATCGGGAAAATTTTTTCTTGTATCTTCAATTTTTTCCAAGCAAATTTGACTTTTATGCTTGTCTTTTCGTTACTGTTCTCCATGAGCTTGATCAAGTCAAAATCTGCCCAGGTATAACTGAGTTCATACCTCAACATTTTTTCCCTCCTCAATTGCCTGAGATAGCCAAAGTGGAGGATTACTGGAGAAGGGACGTTTTTAGAATGTGAATAGCTTCCATCACCTGTTTTAAAATCAAATCCAGGCCATGGAAGAAATTGTGTTAATCGAATTTTCATTGCATTGAACCTCCTTCTAATTCTTAGAAATCATCAGGTAAGTGAGCAGAGATTTCTTCTTCTGAAGGAGTTTCTGTCTCGTCAGTCGGCAACTCTCCTTCTAAATGTGCCTTAAGGACAATGAGAAGATTTGCTAAAGTCTGATCAGTCAAAGTCATTCCTTTGCCCATTTTTCCTTCAGGTGACCATGACCGCAAGTCATAGACAGGATCCCCATCGTTATAAGAGACCTTGTTCAATTCAACTGTCCAGCCACGTCCGTTTTTTGATAAAATGGCGATTTCTTCTGTTTTTTCAAAAGAGAATGCCTTTTTCTCTTCTTTTTTATTTTGACTTAAATCTAGTACCATAATCATATTCCTCCTTATATTTTGTAGGGAAATAACCTAAAAGCAATCCCAATTATCTAATCGACGTTCTTCAGGTGATAGTTCTACTAATTTTCGTACATAATCGTCTGATTCTATGGATATTATCAATTCATTTACTTTTAATAACTCTTGCTCTAATTCATATCTGTTTTCCAGAGAGATATCCATCGAACGTAAGCTTAAGTCTATTTTATCTTCAAGAATTCTTAAGCGTTTGATTACGTTTTTCTTTTCAAATTCATCATAAAAACAAGCTTTTAAAACTGACTCCTTATTTTTAGGATCCAAAATATTTTCTATTAACTGATTTCTTTCTATAAAGCTCAATTTAAACAGGTAAATCATGGATACTAACCCACCAAAGAGTAAAAAGTAATCTAAATAACACACTTGGCTTCACCTCATTCAAACTAACTGTTAAATCTTGTCATTTTTTGGATCTGTGATTAAAACTGACTTATCGTCAAGCTTCTCTGGTAATACTAAAGCGTGAGACATTCCAGAACCAGAGCGAAAATCTGGTTTATCCATAAGCAAGTGATACTCATCAACAAATAACCTCTTACGTGGTTTACGGTGTGTCCATTTACGATAAGAATGTTCTTTTCGGCATTTTCTTTCCATTAACTCTCCAAATGGTTCAAACATGCTCAGATTACTCATTTGACCACTCCTTCTTCAAATTTTGTCTGTACTGTCCCTTCAGGAACGACAAAAATCACTCTTTTTTCTCCGGCACCGAAAACTTTGTTGAATCCTTTTTCCTTATATTGGTGTTGTTCAAGAATAATTTTGGGTGAAACAGTTTCCGGTTTTTCTTGAATATAAATATCACCTTCAGATAAACCCGAATACTGTTTAGATAAGGTTCTCAACTGATAACCATTCTCTGTTTTTACAACATATCGATAATCTGTAAAATCGTTGCTTGAAATCTGATTCAAAAATATACCGCCTGATCCTTGAAGTTCAACTTTCTCTTGTACGTTCATTGAATATAAATTTTCTTCAGATTGTGTTACCCATTCAATCGGTACTTTTTGCTTATAAGATTCTTTGATATGCTTGATTGCATTATTCTGTTTAAACGAAGAAAAGACAAATACACCAAATCCTACTAGAAACACTATGAAAATTAGTTGTATACCTAAACTAGCTAATGCATGTGTATCTGCATGAATCAAAGCCACAAACAATAGAATCACAAAAATGACACATAAAACCAAAACAACGATATCTCCAACTGAAAACAAAGGAACCTTATCTATTTCACTTAAATATTCTTGATACATTTTTTAACCACCTTTTCAACTTATCGTAAGTGCCAATTATGCATTTCTGCTTTGGCGATTCTAACATTATTAGGAACAGAGAAGCGTAATCCGCCCTCATCATGACCACAATAACGTCCACTACCTTGTACAATCGGTATACACAACCGTTTTTTCGCATGAATTAAACAAATTTCAGTGTATTCTTGTAATTTTCCCTTTCCTAATAATTGGTTTTCTCTCATTTCAATGACTTTATTTGCGTTTAATTTGATAAATCTTAACCGTGTCTGAGTATCGTTGTACTCTAAATAGACATCCCCGTTTCTGACAGCTAAACTTTTTTTCTTTTTCTCTTCTTTAAATGCAATAACTTCCATTCATTCACCCCCTGGTAAAAAAGAAGAAAAACCGTTCATTAGAACGGCTCTTCATCATTTACAATTTGCTTATTTCTTTTTGATCGAACTGTGAAAAAGATAATGCTGCCTAAAACAATCACCCAACCTAATACTTTGATAAAAATACTTGTTGGACTATCGCCAGTATGTGGTAATACTTTTTCAGCCACTTTCTCAACTGGTGATTTTGGTTTTTCTTTTTTAGGTTCTTTCGCTTCTGGTGTTTTATTGACACGTTTTTCTGTAATGTGGTGATCTTCAGTACCATCTGAGTCAGTCCATTGTTGATCCGCAGTATTAATAATATCAACACCTGCTTTTACATCGTCTTTCACTGTCATTGGTACGTCAATTTTGTAATAAGCACCAAAAGGAATTTTTTCAGTATCCACAATCGATACTTTTTCCCCTTTAGAGTTTGTTGCTTTTTTAAAGACATTCGCAGCAATCGTTAATACACCGTCCTTGTCCTCTACTTTAAAGGATTTAGTTACGTCTTCACCTTTGGCATTGTAGACTTTGACCTTTTTAGGATCAGCGGTCAATGAGGCTTTGTCGTACGTATCCACCATTTTTAATGACGTTAGTTTACTTGTTTGGTCAAACGGACGGGTATCTAACCATAATTGATAAACAAGCGTTTGTCCTGGCTTAACTTCAGTAATGTTAATGTTTTCTTTTTCGTTGTTGTCTGTCTTGTCGTTGTATGGATCTTTATTTGACTCTTCATAACGGTCCTTCATTTCTTTATCGTCGTCTAAAAGGTTGTCTCCTGTTAAATCAACCTTTTCTTCAGACAGATCAAATTTATGTGGCTCTGGTTTCGGTGTTTTTGTCACGACTTCGTTGGAATCCTGTTTTAGATCATTGATCGTTTCCACGAAAGTGTTTACTACCTTCTCAGAGTCTTTGAAGCGGTAGAATGAAGCGTGGATACTAAAACCAACCTCTTTGTCCTTATGCTTGTTCACAACGTCTAAGAAGGCTTTTTGGGCAGTAAATAAGACCTTGCCATCCTTATCTTCCGCTGTGATAAATTCCGTTGGGAGTTCGTCACCTGCTTTGTAAGAGTCAAAGTCTGTTGTTGCGTATAATTTGAACCAACCGTTGTAACGATCAAAGTTTTCATCATAATCGTCATTGATTGTCCAAGTTGTTGTGTCTTTGCGGTTTGGTTTCAAAATACTTGAATTTAATTCATAAAAGAAATCTGAATTTAACGCTACATTTCCTTCATTGATTGATTCCCCACCGTCTTCTTTTGTGACATCTTTTGTTGGAGGTGTCGGTGGTGTTGGTTCTTCTGGTGTCACAGGGTTGTTATTCAAGTGGATCGTAGACAAGCTGATTGTTGGTTTCTCAGTTGTCACACTACCAACTGTCCCTTGACTGTTTGGATTCTTTTCCGTGCTGCTGTCTTGTAATGCATATTCACGTTTAGAGAATACTGGTTTTGTTGGATCTTCTTCATAGCTAGCCGTGATCGTTAGACGATCTTTTTCACGATCTGTCGTCATACGAATATAAATTGGTCTGATTTTCTCACGACCTTCTGGTTCACTTTTCTCTTCTAGTACCCAATCACCATATACCAGGTTCCCAAAAGCATAGCCATCATCACCTGTGACAGGATCAACACCTGTAATCATAGTAACTGGTTCAGCAACTGTTCCCTCTAATGGAGTAGCAACAAATTCAATGTCATTGAACCCTGAAGACCCTTCATTATTAGGTAACGTGAATTTCTTGTTTAATTTGATTGCAGCATCGATCACACGCTCTTTTGACGTTACATCAGGCGCAACCACATTTTCTGTTTTTTCATCTTTGTACTTGAGTTCAAAATCATGGTTGGTTGGATCAACCGTGTAGCCTTCACCTGCATCAATTTCTTTCCATGTATATTTTCCTAATGCTAGGTTGCCAACAGAGACTTGCAAGGACGTTTTGTCTACTTTTAATGCGACTGCATCGCCAAAGTCCACTGTCTTCCCACCGACTAAGGCACTCGTTACTTTTTCACCTGTTAGTAATTTAGGTGCAGGTTTGTCACCCCATTTAACGGGATCACCTTTTTTATGTGGAGAAGAACCTGTCGCATCATCATTATAGAATAGCTGATAAATCGCAGACGTTAGATCTGCTTTTCCGTTTTGAGCTTTTCCAGTGTCTTGATCCACTTTTTGTAGGGTATTTTGACCGACAACGGGTTTATTTTCTAGCTTCAGTGTTGTCGTTTCTCCTGTTTTGATTACGGTACTTTCATTTGGACGAACCGTTTGACCTGTCGCTGACCATCCTGTCGAACGTTCCACAACCGTATAATTTCCTTTCATGATTCGTTTCGATTTACCGTGCCCATTTTTGTCTAGCTTAATCGTATCTAACACTTTTCCATCTTTGTCTTTTACATCAAAGACCAGCTTGTCAAAGGAATAGTTGCTATTCCAGGGCTTGTTTCCAAAACCAGTGACGGTTTTATTGATTTCAAGGAACCCACCTAGTAGTTCACTGATTTTAAAAGGCGTATTGCCAAAGTGACCAGAGACAATATCCAAGTGATTTCCTGCACCGTCCATATATTTATATTGTACGGCATTGTTGTTGTACTTTTTCAAAACAACATAGCTATTTTCCGTTAGATCAGAAGAATCTTCATTGATTGCACCATCAGAAGTTGATCGGAAACCATTGCCAACTTGTGTTAATGCCGTATCAGGTGATAGTACGTATCCTAACGCCCCTTCACCACCCATAGTTGCAAGTTGATTCGCATCAATATCGGAATTTTTGATTGGCATTAACGTATCATTTTGGGGTAGCGGTTGTCCTGTATCACTATTGAGAAAAGTAAGTGTATACGAGATAGACTCGATATACCCCATCAATGTTCCATCTGAAGATTCTCCACCTGCGCCTCCACCTTCAGTTTGACCACCACCCGTGTTTTCACCACCATGAACAATAGATCCCCAACCTAGTGTAATCACACTATTTTGAGATTTTGCGCCCATCAACACTGTTTCATAGGGGGTTCCATCAGGTTCTACCGCACTATTCACAGTGATACCTAATGATATAGGAATAAGCGAACCATCTGAAGGTTTCATAGCTGTCCCTACGTTACGAACTAGCGCTTTTCCACCTACAGGAATTTCTACTGCTGAATCATTCGGTAAGAACCCATCGGCACCTAATATTGTGGTCGCCGCAGAACTAATACTTGATAATGGTTTTCCATTAGCCAAGCTCGTGCTAGATCCCCACGATGCTTGATTAATGATATAAGTCGGGGTGCCAGCATCTTCAAGTAGTCCTGCCAAAATATCCTGGAATGTTTGACTTGCCATATTATCGGTTGGTGACTTAATGACTGGGGCATTATTAATTGTCCCAACTTGTGTTGCACCTTCTGGTAAGGTTAACGCATGAGCAACTTCACTTTCAGAGGGTGGCAGTCCTGCCAGTCCGCCTATTAACAAAAGCAATAGTCCAAACAGGCTACCGAATTGTTTCATTCGCTGTTTCAGTGTATGTTTCGTTCTTTTTTTCTTCATCAATTTTTCTCCTTCTATTTAATTTGGGGAAGAACGTGCTTATATCACATTCTTTTTAAGGGGAACGAATACGAATCATGTTAATCTCTCCTTTTTAGAACAAAAAAGAAGCAATCAGAGAATTTCTGATTGCTTCTATCGTTATGGTATCTAATTTATTATTTAGGGAAAAAATCTGACCAGTCATCATTTGCGGCATCTTTTTCAGCTTGATTCAAGTCTTCTTGTGTCATTTCTCCTCGGCCATTTCCTCCAGTAGCAGGTTGAGACGGTGCTTGTGGTGCAGGTGAACTTCCGCCACCTGTTGAACCCCCACCTGTTGCAGGTGGCGTGTATCCGCCCTCTGCTGGTGCTACATAACCACTATCATTGCCCGTATATCCGTTATCAGCTTGTTTAGCCTCGTTTGTTGAAGCTGCTTGATTAGCTGAATTCATATTATTTTCTTGAGTGTTGGCGTTTGTAGCAGCTTCCGTTTGAGCTTTTGCCGTTTCGTCTGCTTTTGCTTTATCTTCAGCTGCTTGTTTATCCATATCAACTTTTACTTTTTCTAATTGATCGTTCAATGCTTTTTTAGCTTTTTCATTTTTGATTTTATCAGTTTCGGTCTTAGCAGTGTCATAAAGTTTGTTATCGGTGGAGACTACTTTTCCGTCTTTATAGACTTTTGCAACCTCTGACTTGGCTTTATCGATTTGATTGAGTTGATTTTCTGCATTTGCAAGTAACTCATTGATCGTTTTATCGTACGTTTTTGTTGCTCCTTCTTTAAAGAAGGCTTTACTGACTTTTTCAACTGTTTCCTTTTTAAGATCGTCCGCAATCGCTAAGTCTTTTTTTACATCAGATCCATTGATAGCCACAGCTGTTTGTTTTTGTTGGAATAAGCTATTGATATCAACCAAAGCATCCAGTTTTTTTGTTGCACTAGTAAGGTTTCCCTTAACTGATTTTACTTCTTGTTCATACGCAGCGTACTCTTTTTTAGAAAGCTCCTTATCTTTTTTGATCGTTGCTACTTTTGTCACTTTTTCTTGTAAATCCGTGATTTGTTTGGCCTTGATTCCTTTTACTAAAAAGTCAGGGTCTTTCTTATCATATAAAGCAGCGACTTCTTTGTTCAAGTCTTCCAATTTTTTCCTAGTTGCTTTTACTTCCTGTTTGGCTTCTGATGCCTTAACACTTGATTGATTTTGGGTATACGCATACGTACCACCTACGCCCAATACAACTACCGCTGCAATCAATCCTAGTTGTTTTTTGGTTAACTTTTTCATTTTATTTCCTCCATTTTACGTTTTTTTATGTATCCTTTGTCTTTTCTCCAACAAAATAATGTTTGCTCTGAAACATTAAATTCTGCTGCTATTTGATTTAACGTATAACCATAATGGATTAACGTTAAAAACTTCTCTTCATCAATTTTATCTGAATTATTTTTCTGATCTTGCATGAAAATCTGTCTGCCTAATCTCGTTATCTGCTTGTAACGTTCTGTATTAGGCTTTTTAAACCAATCTGGATCTACATCCAACAAAAGTATTAGTTCATTCCACCTAAGGTCTTTTTGTTCTTGATTGTTCATGTTCCCCCTCTTTTCTACAGTAAACGAAGAAACGAGTTGATAATTTAAGAGTAAGTTATTACTCACTTTTTATCAAGTGTTTTCTAGACTAATAACCTGTCTACTGCTAGTATTTCGGCTGTCTTGTTCTCACTGGCTAGTTTAAACAAACACTCTCTTATCGTAATCGCAGCATTCTTCAGGAGCCGTTGCGATTACCCATGCTTTATAGGGTGATTCAAAATAATAATAGTTATAACTCATCTTTTCCTCCTGCTTTCATTTCTATCTTTGTATGCCAATAGGAAGAAACATATCCATCTTCGTCTTCATCGTCATACCAACCGTCTTTTTCCTTTTCATAGTCCTGTTTGGCTTTTTCTAAATCTGTTGTCCAATACGTCCTTGAAAAATCAGAATCTCTATGACATTCAACTCTGTATAGTTTCATTTTCTTAATCCCTTTCTCTATCATTAATGTTCAATTTTACATAAAATGCTTCTTTATCTGAGTGATAAATAATTACCAGTCCTATCATGAAAAGGACAATTCCTACAAAAATAAGTAGTACACCAATGTTATGTGGAACAATCTTTTTATTGTCTGCTTCGCTGAAAATCGTTGGATACTTCGTATAAGATTGTGAAATACTGGTTCCTGTAATTCTTTGGTAGTTCCAATTATTGATTTTATTGGCAAAATCATTGTATTGATTCACAAAAATATTTTGGATCAATTCCCACTTACTGTAATCTTCCTGTATATAGTGAATAGTCCATTTAAAATTGTTAATCCCTTGCCTTTTTGTCATCGTTACCAAAGTCTTACCATCTTTTTGTTTATCGATTTTTATTTTGTAATCCTTTTTGACATTTTTCCCATTAAAATCAATCATATCAACATCAACAATATCTTTTGCTTTAAGGACATGTTCTGGAAAAATTGTTGCGGTATCAATCTCGTTATGTTTTAGTAGCAATTGATTTGTTCCAACATATAATCCCATTAAAAAGACTAATACGAATAACAGTAAAACAATTACTTTTCGTTTCATTTTTACTATGCGCTTATTCATTGAGATCAACTTGTTCTACTTTTTTGAACGTAAATATTTGTTCGATTGGCACTTCAAAAACGTCCGCTATATCATGTGCTAACAACACTGACGGGTTGTAGCGATTCCGCTCTAACTGAATGATTGTTTGTCGTGATACGCCTACTTTATCGGCTAATTCTTGTTGTGTCATTCGCTGCATTGCTCGATAGACATGAATACTCGATTCAAAACTACTTAATTTTTTCTTTGGCATTATTGATCTCTCCTTTTCAATGTGTCTGTATTGATAAACTTTGATTATTTTTTCGACTAAGCTGCATGATCTGTAATTTCCATAACTCATCTAAAGCAATATTTAGTTGATTATCATTAAAATTCTTGATATCCAAATTAATGATTTTTTTACCTTTGTGTTCTTTCAAGTATTGTCGAACATATCGTCTGATTCTGAATTTATTCATTTCATTCAATCCTTCCTATCCAAAAGCTCCTTTTACTTCTCGTGCCTGGTGTAATATTTCAGCAAGCATATCCTTTTTTCATTAAGTTACGACACCAATTTTATTGACAACGTAACAGCCGTACGTGATTCTGCTCTTTTTAACAAGTTGACATCCTCTTCAGCCAAACGATTATGCCAATATTTTTTAGCTTTTTTGGGATCACTTGTAAACAGAGGTTGTCTTTTATCTATTTCCCACTCTTTAAAATAGACTATTTTAAAACTACTCGTAGTTTTATCAAACAACCGAAACTCTATTTTCATATGCTCTCTCCTTAAATAATCACTTGTTTAAGGACAGCTAGATTTTACTCCATTGACCCAAAAGCTAGTATTGAAGCAAAGAAAGTAAGCAGCACGGATAGGCCTATATCTTTATGCAAAAAATCTATGAAACTGAGTTGTCGAATACTTTCTTTTACATTCTCAAACATATAGCCAATAATTGGAAGATTGAGCGTCTGTACAAATGTCATTTTTAGGATTAAAAATACTCCAAAAAGTAACATTGTCTCATAAATAACAAATAAAAATAGAAACTCTATCAATGCCTTTTTCCATTTGTTTTTACTATCATTCATTCTTGGACTCCCTCCTATCCAAAAGCTTCTTTTACTTCTCGTGCCTGGTGCAATACTTCAGCAAGCATATCCTTTTCGTGATATTGACGATTGTTTCCTGCTTTTTTTCGTTCCTTCCGTTTTTTATCCAGTAGAAACGCCAAATCTTCTTCCATTTGATCCGTGAATGTTATAGACTTTCGATTTTTTGAAGTCATGGTGTTCACTCCTTCGGGTGCTGTACCCATTTCACTTGGGTGCAGCACCTAAAAATAATTAGCCTTCTCTTATTTACTAATTTTTGTTTTTTGTTACGCAATAGTGTACTCTCGCAGGGTTTAAGCATCCGTTCACCCCAAACTCTCGGAAACGACATACGAACCTCTCGTACGCCTGAGCAAGTTAATGATCTAAAGACCATTCTCTCCGTGTATTGTGACATTTTTACTGTTGTAGTTCTAACCCC
Source organism: Enterococcus sp. AZ126 (assembly GCF_051714545.1). NCBI lineage: Bacteria > Bacillati > Bacillota > Bacilli > Lactobacillales > Enterococcaceae > Enterococcus > Enterococcus sp. AZ126. Next base: position 71,707 of record NZ_JBIOSB010000002.1, on the reverse strand, counting down.
TGTCCCTTAGTAGTCACGCTGATAAACAGGGCGGTCATTGCAAACCGACATATAGGTTTCGTCTTCTTTCGTTCTTCCTCAGTTTTCCATCCTATCGGTTAAAAATAGGCATTGTCTTGCTCCCTCTACCCTAGTTAACTAGAAAACAAACAATAATCTCACATCGTGGCTTGTTCTGGTTAAGCTCTCATCCTAAGTTCATAAGCTTTCGAGTCGGCTCTAAAAAAGTCTAAAATTGTCTGAAACATGTGTTGCTAATTCGTTTGTTTTAAATTAGCAAATAAGAAAAGGCTAATTTTCTCTTTGATTACATTTGTTGGAATTGCTTTTTTTCTTGTCGCAATCGTTTCTTTTCGTCCTCCTCTTTTTTGGCTTGTTTTATTCGTTGCTGCGCTCGCCTTTTTACAACATCTGGGTGGTTCTCTTCACAAAGCAACGGATAAGCAGCTTTAGCTAATTGAGCGCCCTGTAACGTTGCCCCCATTCCCTTACCTGTTTTCTTCAAAGGTAAAAGGCGCTTCTGATTGCTTTCATAATTCCCTGATCTTCGTGCAATTAACACACCTTTTCTTTGTTGTGAATACACACGTTCAATTTGATCGTAAATATCCATAATCTCAACTGGATTTGTTTTCCGTATATGTTTTCGGTCCCCGATAAACAGAAAAGCTTGTTGGAATATCCGATTATCTTGTATCACAAATTCTTCTTTGTGCCGCCCTTTCCCTTTTTGAAAAAGAATCACTCTTTTCCCGTATTTCAACACTTCTTCTGGTGTCATCGTTGTAGTTGGCATAAGCATATCTCCTCTCAAAATTAATTTTTATACTAACCATCTGACTAAAACGACAATTATGACACAAATTGAAACTCCTGTGCCTATTCCAGCTACCACTTCGTTCTTCTCTTCCCTTCCAACTGAATTTAAAACAAATCCCGTTACTGCTAAAAGAAATAAAACAAATGAAATAATAACAGCACTCATCTCTATTCTCCTCTCCCATTCACTTTGACAAGTTAACGAACAAACGAACAACAAAAAAGGGGTGAGACACATTTTACTGTATCTCACCCCTTAAATTGCAACTATCACACCCGTTTTTTATTAAGAATTCGTTTACTTCAAACTAGATCTTACACAAATACGCTTTTATTTAATACACTAGTATTGAACTAGATTTAAATAAACTTCGTGTTGGATTTAGTATTTCCATAGGAATCTGTGTTCCTATGGAAATTTAGGTAAAGAATTGCTATAATAAGACGTTGTGACGTTAGTTGCAACTAGGAGCCTGACAGGTTCATGTGACATATACATGGATCTGCTCACGTTATAATTCCGCTTGACCTTCTAAAAGGACTGCAATCCGATTAGTTGGAAGGGGTTATAACGGGCTCTTTATATTTTGTTGTTCGCTAACTTCTTAAAGTCAGTTTTATCATTTTCTAATTTGTGATTAAACAATATCACAAATTATTATAATACACAAACCTTTTCTTATAATCGTCACTAACCACCACCATGAACTACAAATGTGGTAATAATCGTTAAAAGAAAAATAGCTAAAGTGATTGCTTTTTGCTTCTTCATATTTTACCTCCTAAAAAGTTTTTAAGAAATATTTCTTATACATAGTTTACCACTTTCAACACAGATAGCAACACATATATTTACTAACTTGTATTTTTTACATGGTGGAAATGCTGATAAACCGTTAAAACACTAAATTGTGTTAAAAAATAATACAATTCAACGGCGAATAATTGTAAAAATTACATGAAAAGAGGGATTAAATTAATGTTTTTTTCTAAATCTTTGAAATTTATCAGAGAAAAAAGACACATTCCACAAAATAAAATGCTACTTGCTAAAGATTCATCACAATATTCTCGAATAGAAAACGGTAAAGCTAGTTTGAAAGTCGATACTTTAGTTGAATTAGTTGAAAGACTAGGTCTTAGCATAAATGAATTTGTACAGTTTTCTAGTATTGATACCGAATCTCAAAAATTATCTAAAGAAATTAATTTTTGTATTGATAATCCAGATCTTGAATATCAGAAACAAGAACTTATAAAAAAATACAAGCAGTTTGAAAAGCTACCAAAAAAACAGAAAACTCTGGAAAAAACTGCATATTATTTTGCTATCAAATGTATGTTATCAAGATATTGGAAAGAAATTCCTTCCCCAACAAATGATGAAATTACACAAGTTTTTAATACATTAATAAACAGCGATTTTTATGGCCAATTTGATTACTTACTGGCAGTTAACATGATACCCTACTTTAATAAATTGCAAATTGACACCATTACTACACGTATGTATCCTCTTGAATTTCCGGAAAAAAGAACTGATCAGATAAAAAACTATGCAGACTTGTTAATAGTCAACGCAATTTCACTTAGAACTTACGCTATGGATTATCAAACTGCTTATAATTATGTCCTCCTTGCACAAAAACACACAAAGATTAAAGAGAATTACTATTTACACTTAAATCTCTTATATCACAAAAATAACCTGCTTAGATTTATAGAAAAAGATACAAAATATATAGAAAAAGCTCGGAAAGTCATACAAACTATAGCTGACATCGGCGATAAAAAGACAGCTGACACTTTTCTAGAAGAACTAAATAAGTTAACTGAAGATCCAGCATATTACAACAACACCCAAGACATTCCAACAGTATCAATACACAAATAAACTACCCACACTTAAAAGCACACATGTCCCTAATTCAAACACAACCAATCAGAAAGAGCAATAATTTATTCAACACGTTAAACAAAGAGGGGGCAGTATCCTAGATATAATGTATTGGCAGTGTGCATGTTTTTATTTAGCCAGTGTCCCATAGATTTGTTTGCTCACCAAATAACCCTATTTTCTTCTCTGTTCCTGATGTTTCGACCGTCTTAGTTAGTATCGCTGCTTCTCTGAAAAATGTTCTTATGGCGTTTTTATACGCCTTTTTGACGTGCTGATTTACGACAATTACCGTGCGGATCAGCGCTTTTCTTGTTGCCACAACTAGCCCACCACCTCGGCCAGCCTTAACTTTTACGTAAATCTTGCCTTCAGCTTTAAGTTCATTGATTGCCTTGTCCAATGATCTCTTTGGAATAGGTTTATCCTGGTATTGTACAGCTGCTTGCAATTCACTCTTAGTCAATTCAATTTCTGGTCTGTATCGATGACATTCACTCTCCAGGTATTCTAAAATATCTGCTTTCCATTCATGGACGTGTGATCTCGTTCTTTCTGATCGATCTTTTTTGAACTTACACCCTAAAAAGGTCCAACTACCCAAGAAAGAACAAAGAATTAGAATCCGATAAACACACCCCCAACAATAACAAATAAAAAACTCTACTAAAGCAATAGTTAATTCTGTAAGGACATTGGGAAAGTATCATAGATATAAAGTAATTGGCAATTTGCAGGTTTAATTCTAGCCTGTGTCCAAGTCTCCTAAATCCAGCTGCTGGTATACTTTATCGTTTGTTTTAGGCGCCTTTAACATTTGATTGACTACTTTACCTGCAACAGGAAAAAGACTCAAAATGGCTTCTACGTATGCAGATTGTACTTCCTTTTTCACATTTAAAATTGTTTGAACTAGTGCATTTCTAGTTGCCATTCTAATTCCGCCACCTCTACCTGCTTTTACAGAGTAAAACAGTCTACCCTCTTGTTGCATTTCCTTCAGAACTTTGTCCAGTGAGCGATTAGGAATATTTAATTCTTCTGTTAATTCTTTCTTTGTCGTTACAAAATAAGGTTTATACGTGTAACTTTTATCCTTCAAAAATGCCAATAAGTCTGCTTTCCATTCATGCTTGTGAGAATATTTTCTCTCTGATCGATCTTTTTTGAATTTATACCAGGTACTTGGGTGACTTCTATACCCACTAGTCCCTTTCCTTTTGCCAAACCGAACCTCAGAAGCCTTCTCTGAACTCCAACTTTCAATAAGTAAATCAATCTTTTCTTGTTCTGCTTGGTGGTATTTTCCAGAATAAGCTGACTCAACCGCACGTCTTACTTCAGTATCTTTCAACGCTTTATTGCCTAAATTTGAGTTAAATTGATCCATATCGTTGTAACAATTTTCTTGCGTTTCTCCAGAAGAATAATAAGCCAAAGACATCGTAAAAATAGCACTATTGCGGCCAAGTAAGCCTTTGTCACCCTCGATTTGTGTGTTATTAAGCAATTGATCAACCCAAGCAGCATTCTTTTGTTTACTTTTGTTTGGCACCAAGTATAATTTAGGTTTTTCTAAATCTATTTGGTTGTCAGCAGAGTACTCAAAAGACCAGTCTATTAAGGTTTGCATATCGTAAGTCATTTCTGGATTGTATTGCAGAATATTATCAGATCTTGGAATTCGAGCAATCCCAAAATGGTTGCAGCCCATATCGACTGGCAATTCTTCCGCAAAATATCGTCTTAAGTTATTCGATACATTTTTTGCAATTTTTACTGAGTTGTAGCAATTTGCATTAGAAATAAACCAGGGATTCTCGAGCACATAATATACTTGGTAACCTCCTGGTGTCTCCAAAATCATAGTGGGCAAAAAACCCAAGTCCATGCTGCGGTCCATAATATCTTGTCCGGAGCATGATTGACCAACTTTAACATCAATATCAATCATAAACGTGTTAATCTGTTTCAAGTTCTGATCCTTGTGCCCAGTTACAAAAAGTCTGCGGTTGTCTGTATAGGTTCCATATCTAAACACGTTTGGTGTCCAATGAGTAAATGAGTTTTCATTTTCCCACAGTGCTTCTTCCGAAGTTAACACTACACCACGGGCCACGCCCATTGCCTCTTTCGAGCGGAAACCAAATATAGCACCTTTTTTTCCCTCTGGTTGCTGAACAAATGGGCGCAAGCTGCTATTTTTATATTTGTACTGTCTTAATCCGCCCTTTAAAATGGCAGCATAAATACGATTTAGGTCTTGCTCCAGTATGTTCATTTTGGTTTCCTTTCCAAAAAAAGAGGACACAAAGGTTACCCTTGTGTCCTCAATAATACTGGATTTATCAAATTTACTACGAAAAAACTAGCAAAATAGCCATTTTTGCGCAACAAATAAGCCTAAATCTATTGTATTTTTTGCCAAAATTTGCTATAATAAAATTAATAAAAGTGACCTTGAAAACACTTGAATATTTTATAGAAATTGAGACAAGAGGAACACATAGTTTGGGTATGTGATTTCTAAAAGTTAATTTGACTACCAATCAAATTAATTTTAGGTCTCTTTTTTTTATTTTAAAGTTAGATTAACCTACTTGTGAAATTTTGTAAACTATTATTTTATCTTACAATTCCAACATATCGTCAATTCTGTTTCGGAAATTTTGTAATTCATCTTCACTTTTTACCTCTAGAATTGCAATCCTAGCTTGGTCTAATGCATAGCCATGTTTGGATAAAATGGGTTCATATTTTGCGTAAATCATTTCCTCCAAACGATCTAGTGCCTCATTTCCAAAACTTCTAGTTCCGTTATCAAACTCTCTTACATAACTAGGAGATAGTCCTATTGCTTTCGATAGTTCAACTCTGCTTAGATAATAATTTTTAACTAAAAATTTAAGAACAAAACGATCATATTCATTTCTGTATTGTTTGCTACCTTCCTCCATACCCTTCCTCCTTTTGTTGTTACAAACAACAACAACTATCGTCATTAGATTACCACAAAATTCAAGTACAATCAATTCAAAATATCCAACAACTTTCGTATTACTTTTCAAAATGTATTTACAATAGGCTTTATTTGTATTAATAATGTAATACATTACTATTACTAATACATTTTCAATAGTAATATATTAGTAATAGTTACCTAAATTTATTAAATAATGGGCACTATTAAAATTTATATGTCTTTGTTGTTGTTTTTAACAACGTAATATGTTATTCTGTTTTTGTTAGTAATACAGTTTATTATCAATAGTAATATATTAAATTTACAAAAAATTACTTTAAATTTATTTCAGAGAAAAGAGGTAGTCAAATGGCAGTAGGCATTACGGTAGCAGCGAATAAAGGCGGAGTTGGAAAAACACTTATAACAATTAACATCACTGGTGCGCTTAGAAAGGCCTTTCCAGACGCAAAAATTTTAGTAGTCGATACTGATGCACAAGGGAATACCACTAAATCATTTAGAGTGAAAGTCGGTAACGATCAGAACACTATCTATGATGTCTTTATGGGAACAGCCACGGTAGAAGAAACCATTGTTAGTACATATGACAGTAACATCGATGTCTTACCAGCAAACTCGGATAACAACTATCTGGAATTCGATAAAATGGAAGAATTCAGAGATTCCATCTTAGAATGGTTTGTTTCATTGGTAAAAAAATTTAAAAATAATATTTCTGAATTAATGACAATAGAAGGACTTAAAAATAAAATGACTAATATCATCGATCCCAGCGCAAATTACTTTAATGCACTAGCTGGATCGTTTGATAATGTTCAAGAAAAGTACGATTTTATAATCTATGATACCCCTCCAGAACTAAAACAAGTTACATCCTCTGTATTATCAATTGCAGACGTTGTAATTGTTCCTTATGAGCCAGATTTGAATGGTGTTGATGGGGTAACACACTTGATATCAAGGGTTTTAACACTTAAAGAAAAGTATAATCCGGATCTTCGAATTGGTGGTGTTTTAGCTAACAAAGTTTACAACACAAACCTACATGCTAAAATGATTAATTCTATGATGAAATATACCAATCGAAACAATTATCATTATTTTGATACCGAAATACCTAGATCTATTACTTTTGCTGATAAACTTGTTAGAAATGGACTTCCTATTACTATGAACGATCCAAGTAACAAGTTTGCTCAAAATTTTTATAAACTAATAAATGAAATGAACAGATTGGGTTTGTTAAGTACTAAAGGAAAAACATTGGACATTCCTGTACAATTACACGAAGATAGTGAGGGTGAAGAATAATGGCCAGAAAAAAAAGAGCCACTGGTGATTTTAGTTCTGCTTTTGACGAAGAGTTAGAGAATGTTAAGACCCCTGAGGACGATTTACAAAATGAAACTCTTCCTGATCAAACCAATGAACCCACAAATACTGTAGTAGAAACGATTCCTAAGGACGAGGAACGAGCATCGGATACTACTTCTTCTTCAGATAACTCAAATAAGTTTGGATTGATCAGGCAAAATCAGCAGAATGTCTCCAAAATGATTCCTCGAACGTATAAATTACGCCAAGATACAGTTGATGGTCTAGAAAGTCTTGTTTTCAGAGATAAGAAGCGTAATAAAAAAATACCTGGTACAAAAGGATTTATCTCAGATTTTGTTGACAATGCTATCTGGCAGCATTTTCTCCAATTAGGTCTTATTACTGAAGAAGAAGCAAATAAACATGTTAAGGACTATAGCAAATACCCCATTAACATTGAAAACTTTACTGATTTCATGAATGGTATTGAAGAAGACTTATAATAGTCTTCTTTTTTATTACCAATAGTAATACATTACCAATATATTACTATTGGTAATGTATTGGCATTAAACATAGTACTTCCCTAGTTGGTTCGTTTGCTATCATTTGCCTATGTCCATCTTTGCTTTCACGAATTCTCACACTTTTTTAACTCATGTAAAAAGAAATCATATTTCTATTATAATTATAAAAGCAATGTATTACTAATATATTACTTTTATAAATGTAATATATTGTATTTATATTACCTTGTGCATATATAACTATTTACCTGTTCAAAACTCTTCTTTTAACATGTTCAACATTCAGTTTATTACTGATATATTTACAAAGGTAATATATTAGTAATGTATTACCTTTGTAAATATATCGAATTCATCTACCTCATTGAGAATTCCCCATGATACTTTCTTAGAAAGTTTACTCTATCCATTCATTATCAGTAAAGTATTCACTAAATGCAGCATCTATCTTTTCTTGATCAGAGATTGTAGTGACCGCATACTTATCTTCAAAAGGGGAGGTGTTGACTTCTTCAGAATCAGCTGACCATTTTCTGAAGTCATGTATCTTAATATGTCGTATATCTCCATAATCAATATACTGATCACCAATCAATAATACATCTAGGTCCATAAATCCTCGGAAATTACCCCATATAGACTCCCTAGTACGTCCTAATTGATCTAGACTATTTAACTGTACCTCTAGGATTTTATTATGCTTTATCGATCGTTCCAGGCAGTATTCAATATAGTTGATATCTTGCTGCGGTAAGCGCTCCAGATCACGCTTAGACTCTTTTGACGACTTCTTGATACCTTCTTGCAATTCTCCAATCGCAAAAGCTGTATCCCACTTATAAGCCATCCCTCGATCATGATAATCATTGTAGTCAAAAAATTCTTTTCTTGTTTTTTTACTCATGAACTCACCCCCACGTTGCCACCTGCGTGACCTGCCACAAGCCCTGATCTCGATACTGCCGTTGCACCTTCCAAGAGGGAAGAAGCATGTATCAATGATTTAAACCCATATTTTTTACGAATAGTATCGATCAAAAAATCCAAACGCTGCTCATTTACTTCCTGATCCGGATCTGAAAATAAATCCAGCTGAAGCGTATCCGTTTGAACTAATTTTGAATAAGAAACTCCAACGTGTCGAACGTCCTGACCGTTATATTCGATTCGGAACAATCCAATAATGTACTCTGACAAAACTTTAGTGTTATTAGAGTGGGGGATCTTCATCTGTTTCCGCCATCCAGAACGTCCCTGACTATCAATATAGCCTTTTGAATAGCCCACAGATAAAGATATACATGCAGTTTTTAAATGGCTGCTACGGAGGCGAGAAGCCACTTGATCAGCTATTTCTCGCAGCACTAGCTCCAGCTGGTTTTGTCTTGTATAGTCTCTTGGGAGTACCTGGCTATTACCAATCGATTTATCCATTTTAGCATCTGTCTTTTTTTGTCCTAAAAAGCTACGATCGATTCCCCAGGAATGTGCATACAACTGCAGGCCCATTACCCCAAATTCTCTTTTTAGCCGATAGAGATCAGCTTCAGCAATCTCCTTAATATTCCTAATACCTAACCAATTAAGTCGCTTTACTGTCCGGTGTCCAATACCGCAAAACTCTGTCATTGGGCTGATTCCCCATACTTTATCTTGCACATCCTCATAACGCCATTCAGCGATAAAATCCTTGCTATGCTTTGCTCCATTATCCAGGGCTAACTTGGCCAATAATGGATTAGACCCAATTCCCACAGTGACATAGATTCCTGTTTGTTCTTTTACCATTAGTTGTATTAGCTTTGCAATTTCATAAGCACTATCACATTTAAAAAGTTTTAGTGAGTTGGTCACATCAAGAAATGATTCATCGACACTAAATACAGAATGATCCTCGTCAGCAACAAATGATTTGTATATTTGATTGATCTCAACATTTTTTTGCATGTACAGTGTCATTCTTGGTGGCACAATCAATAAATCCTTATGGTATGGAACTTCATTTGATCTCGTGACATTAGAAATTCCCAATACCTTTTTGGCCAGGGGAGAAGCAGCTAAAACTAGTCCACCTGAATTTTCTGTACCACTCATTACAATTAACATTGTTTTAAGAGGGTGTAAGCCACGTTCTACACATTCGATGCTCGCATAAAATGATTTACAATCGATACAGAGGATATCTCTACTAGGCTCTTTGCTATAGTCAAATTTCATTTACCTCACCTTTTTTAAACCGACATTGTTCTATAATTATACGAACATTTGTTCTTTTTGTCTAGCATGAGATAGCGTGCCACAAGCAAAAAAAACTTATGCATGGGGCATAAGTCTTTTACTACTTTAAGCTGGAGTATTGATTAACATAGGCATTGGCTCCTTTAAATAGCTTTCTGCAAACTTATCATCAAACAGCCATCTATCGATCGTATCTTTTTCTAAAATGACTGGCATACGATTATGTATCTCTGCAATTGATTTATTAGCTGCAGTAGTCAAAATGATACTTCTGTTTCCATCTTCAAATTTCTTATAAAATCCTGCTATATAAAGGAGTTCAGAATCTTTTTTCCTGAAGAGAAATTTTCTTTTCTCCTGGTCCCATTCATAAAATCCAGAAGTGGGAAAGACACAACGAGTACTACTAAATGCTTTAGCAAACATTTTCTTTTCAGTGACTGTCTCTGATCGAGCGTTTATGATCGATTGAGACTTTTTAAATCCATGAAATCCCCAAGCCATCGCTTCAACACCGATATCTTGATCAGACGTTCCGACTAGTAAAGGGACTGTGTTCGTTGGAAATATTTCTCCGGTCTTGATCTCCAGGTTCTTTGCTTCAATTTTCCTGATAATCTCCTCGATCTCTTTAGTGTCTGTTGGATCTAGCAAAAACCTTCCGCACATACGAAACCCTCCTATCTGTAGAATAACTTACCATCATTCTACAAGCAGAAGGTGAGATTTGCTAAAAATCTGATTGGTTATTGCTATCACTTAATCTTGGCCGTTAACTATTTTAGTCAAGTTTACCTTTTTAGTTAAAAATAGGTTTTTGTGGAACAGACTAATTAAGTTATAATAGAGTGTCGCCTATCCGACAGTCCTGCGACTGAAAGGAGGTGCTTTACATGTTCTTGGCATTTTTCTGTCCCCTTCTTGTTGGGCTTTTAGTAGCACTCTTTGAGTATTGGCTAAATACTCAAAACAAGAAGTAAAACATCCTAACGGCGACATTAGCCCACGAAAAACCCCTAAAGAGTCCGACCTCTTTAGGGGTTAGTGCTTTACATGTTCTTTTTCTGTATTCATAGTATAGCACTTTTTTTGCCTTAAAACAATATTACTGCTGATTTTCCGCCTTCTACCGATCCTTTTTGGTATTTCCGAACGAACGTGCAACCAGGTACTTTAATTCTGATAATAATTCCCGAACTATTTTCGTCTTCAGGAATTTTTAGTGTTCGGGTCTATATCTGTTCCTGCATACTTTACACATTGGCTGCATAAATCTTCCTCAACCCAATAACAACCACCAGGACAAGCATTTTCCCAAGTACAACCGCAAATTCTGCATGTATCTTCGTCAAAGAGTTTTTCTTCTTCCATTTTTAACCGCCTTCTTTCTGATCCTTTTTGAGAACATTATTTTCTAGCTTTTTCATAAGTGTAAATACTGTTTCCCTTGATACGTACACATGATTTTTTACTCTTGATATCCAATTCTTCAAAGTTAATAGTTTTGTCCTTTTCTTTAGTTTCCTCAGAAACTTTTTGAGCTATCAAATTTCTTGCTTCTAATTCCGAATCAACCCTTTGCTCAAAATCAACTATCCAGTTTTTCTCATGTCTAACTAACCATAATCCACTGTTGGCTTCTTCCTCTGTCATTCCTGTTAAGTGTTCCATTCCTTCACGAGTAATAATGTAAGTCTTACCAAACTTTCGTATAGTTCCTTCTTTGAACTTTTCAGGATATTTAGATAATTGTTGTCTGACATAGCCTTCATCATAACTCCAACGTTCACTTGCTTCACTCGCTGTCATCAAATCTTCACTACTTAATTCATACTTTTTAGTCATTCATTAATCCACCTTCTTTAGACGAAGAACAAATATAAGTTGTTCGCCATACTATAACTTGATATAATCACAGTATAGCGAACATTTGCAAGGTGTTTTCTAGTTTGTTGTTTGATTATTTGCCGTAATCAGACAACTTTTTTTATTTGTCCTATTCAATCAGTTCACCTTCTTTTTATCTTACTTGTTTCATGAAATAAATTAAGTTGTGTTTTAATGTTTTTTTCTCTGCATCAGTCAAGCAATTAAACATAGGGTCTTCTGAAAAACTTTCAATTTCTTGAAAATTGGATTCCAAGTTATCTGTGTGTCCATAAAATTCTTCTTCTAATTCTTCAAGTTCTTCTCGTACTGTTTGTTCAAACATAAATGATTCCTCCTAAATTATAAGTTATATCGCTTATAATTATATAATACACGTTATCGCTTATTAAGTCAATAGTTAAGTATGATTTTTTTGTCTTTTTATGCAAAAAAAGAAGTGTATAATACACTTCTTTACTAATTATTTTTCCTTCTTCAGTTGTGATCCTTTTTTGGATCTCATGCATGCTGCTACCGATCTTTTTTGGGTCTAATGCATGCAGCTGCTATCTATCCTTTTTGAGAATAAAGTAGTCAGTACTTTTTGACGATATTATATATATCTAAAACTTTATCCAATCTCTTATTTCCTTAGCGTACTTATACCCCTTACCCAACTTAGAATTTTCCTCTAAATAATTTTCACCTTTCTCAGTTATTCTTGATAGGCCCATTCCATAAACCATATTCGATGCATACATCGGTTTTGTAATATATCCTTCACGATCAAGAAAAATTACATTCTCAAAAAACTCTTCTTCTGTAACACCAAAATAATCGGCTGTTACATTATCTTTGTTAGCATCCATTTTTTTTAAAATTGCATATCTCAATTTCTTCTTATCCATAATCTACAAAACTCCTTTTCTTCTAATCATCTCTATAACTATATTTAATTATCCTTTTTGGCACTGTTTAACATTTCGGTTAAACCTTTTTGATTGTCTAAATCTAAAGCTTTCTTATTTTTATCGTGTAACTCTCTTTCAATACTCAAGTACGTATCTTATGGCAATCCTTTATCTAGTTTGATTGTTTTCGTTTCTTGTTTTTTCATACTTATTCCTCCTATTATTTTGCAGATTTTTCATAAGTGTAGATACTGTTTCCTCGTAGCTTTAAAATGGATTTCTTTTTCTTTGTGTCTAGTTCTTCAAAGTTAAACGTTTTGTTGTTCTCGTTAAGTTCTTCAGCAGCCAAAGAAGTTATTAGTTTTCTTGCTTCGATTTCGGAATCAACTCTTTTTTCAAAATCGACTATCCAGTTTATTTCATGTCTTACTAACCATAAGCCTTCATTTGCTTCTTTTTCTGTAATACCTGTCAAATGCTCCATACCAGCTCTGGTTATAATTTGAGTGCCTTTACCTTTACCTATTCGATCAATAGACCCTTCAAGGAATTTGTGAGGATTATCTGCTAACTGCTGCACTACATATGATCGTTCTTTATTCCAACGCTCACTTGCTTCAGGAAAGGTCATAATTCCTAGTTCCTTTAAATTCATTTTCATTGTTCACCTCTATCCTAAAAATACCACATATATTGTATATAATTATTATACAATATATGTGGTATCAATGTAAAGCGTTTGGAACAAATGAATCAAAATATTTTTCACGTGTATTGATCCTTTTTGTGAATCATCTGTTATCTTTGTTTTTGTCTATTTCAGCTGTAACGATTTGTACAAATATTCCTAAACCAGCCAAAACAAGCGTAATTAAAATGAATACTTTTGTTGTTATCAACATCATTCTTCTTCCTACCGATCGTTTTTGAGAATACAAATTGGTTTATACGAAATCAAAAGGATTTTTGTTAGAAACTACTTCCTGTATTATGACTAATGGATCTGAAATCAGTTCATATTTTTCATCCTCCGGGTAAGTAACAGCGATTTCAGGATTATCTCCAGCAAAGCATTTCATGGACTCAATATCTTCCCATATCGAACATAAAAAGAAATGACAGTATTCTCCTTGATCAACAACTTTTAAAAAGGTGTTTAAGTTCCCTCTCGTATTTTTTGTTTCTTCCACTCCAGTGATTAATTCATATTCATAAAATCCTGCTTTGTGCTTCATTGGGACAGCTCCATGCCATGTTCTTGAAATCATTTTTTCTCCTTCTTTCTTATCCTTTTTGTGAATCATTCTATAGTTATTATTTCAATGTTTTCAATACTATTAATGATCAATTCGTAAATACTGACTAAGGTGCTCACCTGCGCATCAATCTGCAGCTGCTTATAACCAAAATTAGTTTGTTGTTGATCCCAATAGTCTTTTAACTTAGTACATTGATCAATAATTTCTAATTCACTATGATTTTGAATATACTCGATCAAATTATTAAAGGTGTTTACAGCATCGCCACACAAGATAATTGCCTTTTTCGACTTTTTCTCGTCAATAGAATTGGCTGTAGCTATTTTTAGACGCTCACTCCAATATGATTTTATGCGTTGTAATTCTTCGATTACACTAGTTAGAAACTCTTCAGATTTAAACTGATCCATAACACTAACCTTTCTGATCCTTTTTGGGAACACTAGAATTCTCTAAGAAAAGACTATCAAATCCGCTCCAATAACTCTGTACCGCTTGTTCCGCTTCGGACACAGACGAAAAGTTAGCAAGTTTCAAATAAGTGCCTCCATTTGAAAACTTAGGTTTCCTACCTGGAAACTTACCCTTCTTTTTAGCAATCTCTATACCTTGCGCTTGACGTTCCTTAATCCTTTTTCGTTCCGATTCCGCCTGGTACTTATATAACTCCAGCATCAAATTATTTATCAGACGTCGGAGATTATCATCTTCTATTCCTTGCAGCGTTGGCAAGTTCAAAACCTCTAACGTTGCCCCTTTTTGTTGAATTGATCCCATGATCTCGGTTAAATCCTTGTTGTTTCTTCCTAATCGATCTAATTCTGTTACAACGACAATATCACCGTCTCGGATATAATCAAGCATCGCTTTTAATTGCGGCCGTTTGGTGACTTGTCCGCTTAACTTGTCCGAAAAGACCTTAGAAACGCCCTCTAACGCAACCAGCTGCCGATCTAAGTTCTGTTCTTTGCTGCTAACACGTGCATAACCAATCTTTGACATATACAGCCCTCCACTAGATTTTTAAACGTAATTCTGTTATACTAAATAAGAAAAGAGGACGTACTCTTACATACGCCCTCATGTAGCCCGTTTAAGACGGTAGCTTAGGTAATATAGGCAAAATAGACCATCAACCCAGCCAAAGGTTATGACGGTCTATTTTTTATTGTTTTTGTTGCTGATCTTCAGTATTAACGTTGCGAATGCTATCGCAAACATTAATGCTTCATAAACAGACAAGGCTACTCCCTTCTAGGGAAAAAGCAAACAATGAAAAACATAGGCATTCCCCCTTTATAGAGAAATTGCCACCGTCATAAACTTTCTACTTTTCTATTATAACATAATCTCGAAAAATGGTGTTTTTCATTTTCTAATTTTGAACAACTCTATTGAACTTTTGTCTAACGAAAAGAGCTTGGGACGTAAGTCCCAAAAACCTTAAAATAAAAGACCGAAAATCGTAAAAAATGATTTTCAGTCTTTTATTTTTTAGATTATTGGGAGAATCCTTCATGTTTTCTAGCTTACTTAGCCTATATTTCCTTAAATTTACTGCCATTAACGCGAATCCAATTTCATTGTGTGCCTGTTGTTTCCCTCGAACAGAGAACCGAGTGAACCCTAAACAAGCCTTCAAATGTCCGAAAGCTGGTTCGACGTCAATTTTTCGTTGACGATAGAGTTTACCTGTTTCTTCTTCTGAAAGCAGCTGTTGAATTCTTGCTTTAAAGTATTCCCAATTCATGTTCTTTTGAATCTCACGATTCTTGTCACTCTTCGCTTTTGTACACTGGCTTCGAAGAGGACAATTCGAGCAGTCTTCACATTCATACCGTTTTAAATAACGTTTAAAGCCATATTTATCTGTACGAATAGAATAGTTTCGAAAATTCATTTTTCGTCCGTTTGGACAAAGAAACGTATCATCTAATTCCTGATACGACCAGTTTGCTGGAAGGAACGGATTTTGTTTAAACTTTTTCTTCTGTTCTTTATGGTACATGGCATAAGTGATGAGTGGTGTTCGCTCGTGATCCTCTAAAACCGCTTGATAGTTTTCTTCTCCTCCATAGCCGGCATCTGCGACAATATAGTTTGGCAGATCAAAGAAACGCTCTTTTAAAGTGGTTAAAAAAGGGCGCAATGTTCGTGTATCTGTTGGATTTGAGAAAAGATCATAGCCTAAAATATACTGACTGTTCGTGGCGATTTGAAGATTATAACCTGCTTTCAACTGACCATTTTTCATATGATCGTCTTTCATGCGCATAAAAGTGGCATCTAGATCAGTTCTAGAGTAACTGTTTCGTTGCCCTAAAATCTGTCTATGTTTTTGATAAGCGAGTTTTCGCTCTTTAAAGTCCTTGAAAAGTGTCCTTAATTTTTTAGGAATTTTTCGTTTAGAACGGATTGATTTGCGCGTAATTCCATCCTCTGCTTGTTCGATTTTTTCTGTAAACTTTTCGACAACATGCGCGAGATTTTCTTCAATCTTACCTAATTCAGTGACAGATAATTCTTTTGAGGACTCTCGCTCAATTTCAGGAATAATTTGATTCTTTAACAATTCATCGTAGAGAAAATTTGATTTTTCAGTAAGCTTTTTATCAAAGTTATCAATGGATTTTCTCCAAACAAAGGTGTATTTATTGGCGTTGGCTTCAATCTTTGTACCATCGATAAAAATGGCTTCTTCATCGATTAATTGTTCCTTGACTAATTGGCTACGGAACTGGACGAAGCACTCCCGAAGGAGTGCATTCACTAAAGGATTCACTCGAAAACGATTGATGGTTCGATAACTAGGTTGATAACTTTGAGTAAGCCACATCATGCGAATACTGTCTTTCGTCAAGGCTTCAATCTTGCGACCAGAAAATACAGATTGTGTGTAGGCACATAAAATCATCTTCATCATCATTTTCGGATGATAAGAAGAAGGCCCCATTTGATGATGAAAAGGAAGAAAGCGTTCCTCCGGAATACTTTCAACTAATTGATCAATGACAAACGCAATATCGTTTTTTTCTAACTGAAAACTAAAATCTAGAGGAAGAACGACTTGATTTGTGGTATAATTTTTAAACATAAGAACACCTCGCTGACTTATTTGTTTAGTCACTTTTATTTTAGCAAAGGTGTTCTTATTTTTGTACAAAAAAACAATCCAGATGCCAATCAATTTGACTGGTATCTGGATTTTTCGTTAGTACTTACGTCCCAAGCTCTTTCTCCATTTTAAGATGATTACTGCTTTTACTACTCAATCCATTGATTATCCGTGTTTGAAATCGATTGAAAGAATCGTTAATAACTCATTTGTTCTTATCCACTTCTACATATGTCCCTGCATGTGGCACATATCTACGATCACACTCTGGACATTCAAAATAGGAATGTTGGTATACTTTTCTTGCCAGTTTACCACAATTACACTCCACGTAAAATGGCGTGGTTCTATTGTAGTTATCGATTGGAATTTCCCAACTATTATATACTGCTCGAGTCATTTTTTCTTCCTCCTATCTATCCTTTTTGGCAATCACGAACGAACGTGCAACCAGGTACTCAAACTTTGCTACTGATTTCCTAACTATTTTCGGCTTCAGTATTTTTACCGTTCGGAATCAATCCTTTTGATATTTCTTTTGCTAAAAAATTTTGACGCCCAACTTCCATACAAAAATGAAATTAAAATTATAATTATCTCAATGTAAATCCATTTCCTTCCTGATATTAGTAGCAACAAGCTTGCTACTATAGAAAATACTAAGAAGAACGCGGCTGAGTACAGTCTAAAGACATACCACATATTATCCTCAAATTTCATTCCTCTTTTTTGATACAGTAACCAACCTAGGAAACCAAAACGCAGTAGAATAGATTTCTTGTTAATATCACTTTTCATATATACCTCTTACTATTTTATTAATTAGACTGTACTTATCTGATCCTTTTGGGAACTAATCTTCATTGGTTCTTGCGAAAGAAATTTCCCTGTACAGTCTCATTGCAGCTTTTTTTTTAAGTTCCTCTTGCAGCTGTTCTTCATTTTCATAAACAATCATTGTTCCGTAATCTTTTTCTAGCTCATTCATCAATCCCACCAGTGCTAAATTTCTATCATATGAGGCAGTCTGTTCTTTGATCTTACAAAAATCTGATTCAATTTCATTTAACGTTCTTTTCATCATTTTTCCTCCTTCAATTGTGATCTTTTTAGGAATTATTTCGAATAGTCTGTAAAATAATTTACCTGCCACTTCTGTGTATGTAATGCTGTACTATTCAAATTTGTACACCATGTAGGATAAAAACGCATAGCCATTTTCCCTTTTTCTATTCCATTTGATAGAATCTTTTTATCAATACAAATTTGCTTAGGTAAGATAAATATCCCTCTTTTATTACCATCTATAACTGATATTGCTAACAAATCAGGACTATTTCTGGAACTAAAAGGTTGATTTTGAAAGTGCTGATCTTTCTCCCAAAATGCAACAAAATAACCTGCTTTTTTAGGTGTTTTTTTTGCTATTCTGTACCTAATTTTTTTAGAAAAATTTTTAATGACCATCCCTTCATATTCCTGGTTCTGTTCCTCATAATTCAATATTTGATAGTTACCAAATTCTTTTTCCAACATTTTTTTTATATCCATGTTTTTCTCCATTCAACTTTGATTTACTTAATAATTAATACTATATCTCTTTTCATCCTGTTTGATAATCACTATTTCTAATTTTATTTCAGAAATTCTATACTAATTAATCATAGTTTTTGATAGAAATTAGTTATCCTGACTAATTGATTCAATGAATTCAAACCGTCCGTTTAGATATTCAAATTTTAAAATACAGCAGTTTGTAAATTTAATTGCTTTAATTTGTTCCTGTGATAACCATTTTTGTATAAATCTATACATAGAACCTCCATGACTAACACATAAAATAGTATCATGATCTTCCTTTTCCATTATTTCGGTTAAAGTATCATTCATTCTTTCTTGTACTACTTCGCTAGATTCTCCACCATAATCTACAAAAAAATCTCCATAAGATGTTTCACCAGGTTTAATCTTTGGGTTTAACTCTTCACTTTCGCTTTCAAATAAACCAAAATTCCACTCTTTTAGTCCTTTTGAACGAATAACATTTCGATAGTCACAAACTACTTCAGCGGTATCAACTGCTCTTTCTTGTGTTGATGAATAAAGATAGTCAAATGTAATTTCATTATCTTTAAAATAATTTTTTGCGATGTTCGCTTGTTCGATTCCCAATGTAGTTAAAGGAGAATCACATGCGCCTTGAATTTTACCTCTTAAATTAAATAATGTCTGCCCATGTCTCATTAAATATAATGTTCTCATCGTTACTTCCTCCTATTTTTAGATATATTTTATTTTCATCCTTAAGATAAAATTTCATAGGTAATTCCTTTCCTACCTTATCCCAAAGGTAGGTCTTTTTTATTTACCAGGAGTTCAACATCATTTCAGGATAAATCATTTTTTTTCGTCTGGTGTCTCAAATGTAAATAGTTCTTCAATTGTGGTACCTAGAACTCTTGAGATATCATACATCTTTACTACTGAAGGTTTTTGCGTATTCAGCTCAATATTTGTAATATTCGCTCTTGATACACCAAATTTTTTTGCTAACTCCTTTTGACTCATTTTCTTCATATCTCTATACATAGAAACATGACTTTCTATAATTTTTACTTTTCCCCATTTTTCTCTCCTTTTTTGGAACATAGCTTTTCAATTGTTTATTCTACTTCTCAATAATGTTAGTAGCTTCGCAATCAGCCCTTTACTAATTCTTAGCGGAATAGTTCACACTTTTATTTATCACTTTTTTCATTCGGATTTTTGACTTAGGAGATATTAATATATTATACTTAATTATAACATTGTTTAATTCAGTTAATTGATTTTATAAGGAGGAAATAGATGAAAAAAAACAAGGTGATAAAAAAGATTTAATTTTATTTTTAAGCGTTTTAATAGTTATTATTTTTTCTAGGATGTTTTTATTATCAAATATAAGCGTACATGGAGAATCAATGAATCCTACCCTAGAGGATAAAGAAAGGATCTTTGGTTTGAAAATAGGTGAAATTGAGCGTTTTGATATTATTTCATTCAAGGCTCCAACTGAAGCCGGTGATCCTGAAAAAAATTACATCAAGCGAGTAATAGCTTTGCCGGGTGAGACAATCACTTATGCAGATGATAGTTTATATATTAATGGTGAAAAAATTACGGAACCTTTTTTAGGGGAACTTAAACAAGCATTACCATCTAATGAGTTATTAACTGAAGACAATTTTACTTATTCAGTCCCTGAAAACCATTATTTCGTAATGGGAGATAATCGCCGAAACTCAACAGACAGTCGTGTGATAGGATCTATCTCTGAGGATAAAATTATCGGAAATGCTAAATTCTCTTATTGGCCCATTAATAAAATAGGAACAGTACGTTGAGTTCATTTGATTAAATAAAAAATATTAAACGATTTTTTATTTATTTAAAGAGTTGGCTATTGTCGATTGTTCGTTTCTAAGTATCCCTTTACGAAATCACTTGCTAAGCTCTCGCTCTAACTTTTAAGCCTGCCATTGGTACATTGTTATACCCTACAAGATAATAACCACTCTCGTTACTTTCTACTGACGTGCGAACCCATGATTCTCTATCATTAAAATCAAAGTACACAAGAGCTTCAATTCTGCTGCCACTCGTGAATTCATCTCCGTTTTCTAACTCAAAACGACCATTTTCATTTTCTCGTAGCAATCCTTCAAATTGAATTGGTGAGTTCAAATATTCTAAAATATAGTTGAAATCTTCTAGTTTAATAAAGGCTTTCCTTAACTCATTGTACATTAAGCTCTTGCCAGGAGTAAATGCATGAGTATCTATATCGTAAAAGTCTTCTTCATCTTTATATCCCATTTCTCGGAAAGTACGTTTTTTCTCTCCTGATAGTTCTTTGCTAGCAGCTAAACAATCATTAATTCCCTTCATATCCATCCCTCTTTCTAATTTTATTGATCATTTTTGACAAAACATTGTGTATGTTGACATTTTTACTAAAAAAAGGCAAAGTGTTAACATACCATGTACTTGGTTTATTTCTCATCCTTATTTAGCGAAGGTTCTACAAGTTTAATTTTCTTCATTATCATCTCTACCTCTTTTTTATTTTAAAACTCAAGTAATCATTTTAGCGATTATCAAGAAGCTCTTTTCCGCCTATTTTTTTTACTATAAATATTTTGGGCATGATAAATTTCAATATAAAAAGAGAAAAAGAAAGTTACCGTAGCCAAAATAATAGAATATTTACCTATAAAAATATTGACAAATGATAACAAAAAAGCTCCAACTAGAAATGCTATGACTACAATTGTATAATTTTGTGCATTACGTTTGATTTTAGCTGACCTATCTTTTGACTCAATATATAGATACCACTCATTCAACATTTTACGATAATTTCCTGATGTCATCATAATTGTATAAGGGTTATTTTCAATCTTACTTCCAGTAAAAGTTAGCATAATCAATCCAGATCCAAAAGCGAGAAAGCCTATTTTGATTAAATCAAATTGTTCTGACAAGAATGGTACTAAAGAACTAGTAAATATAACAGGTAACATTGTATAACTACGCCAATAAATACTTAAATTACTATGTTTAATCCAAATACATATTAAGAATCCTAATGTGAATGTAACGATAGAGATAATTTTAGGTACTGTTAGTAAACATTCTTTTTCGGATATATTGGATGCTAATAAGACGATATTTCCTGTTTGAGTAGCTACTAAACCATGGAAGTAAATATGAGAATAAACATCAATAGCTCCACCAGAAAACGACATTAGAATAGCAAATATTCTACTATCATTAGTGATAGGCGGTACATTACGATTAAACTTGAACATATGAATACTCCTTTTTTAAAATCAATATCATTTATTATCCTTTTAGGTCATACCTCTATTGTAACAAGGCGAACTAATCCATTAATCATTTCTGTTTTTGTCTGTTCATGAATTCTTTTTACTTCATTCAAATCTTTTGTCCAGTTTGTTGCACTAAAATTGGACTCGCAAATACATTCTACCCTGTATAGTTTCAATTTCAGTCGCCTCCTGCTATTTGACATCGATCTATTTTTCATTTAACATCACAAGTATAACATCAATGTTTTTCATACACCAAACGAGTGTTTTCGGTAATTTGTCTATTCACTGATCTAATGAAAATAAAATACTGATATTGCTGGAAGTTGTCCTAGTTTTGGGCCAACTTTTTTATTTTGCTAAAAACAGCGTTTTAGAGAATCCTCCGAGCGCTCATTTAAGATAGTAGCTCATTTTAAAAGTTGAAACGTCCTTAGAATCACTCTGTCATTAACATAATTTTATGGTAGATAGAATTTGGCATAATTTTTGGCGATATTTTAGTCTTTTTACAGACTACAAGTCTTTAGTATTATATTCTGTGTATCCTTCGTAGTAATAGCTAACATCTATACCTTTCATATATGTTTCACGATCGTTTACTAAAGAAGTTAGAGCATGCTTGATTAAATGAGAGATTTCCAAATCATTAATTGGACTACGTTCCATTGCAGAAAGATAGTCTTCTTTGTTAATCAGGTTCCAATCGATTACTTTGTTGATTTCTTGTTTAAGAATTAAGTCTAGCCATATTCTAGTACTACGACCATTTCCCTCACGAAACGGGTGAGCAATGTTCATCTCAACATATTTTGCTACAATTTCATCAATAGTAGCTTGTGGCATTTGATCAATATGATCTAAAGAAACGTTCAAATACATCACTGGCGCAAATCGAAAATTCCCTTTAGCAATATTTACCGTCCTAATTTCACCAGCGAAATCATAAATATCTGAAAAAAGGTATTGATGAATAGCTGCTAGCCCTTTGAACGTTCCTACTTCTAGTTTGTTAATATCACCACTATCGTATAATTTCTTTGCATTCGATTTACTGATCTTTTCTTCTACTCTTGCTAATTCGACTTGGTTTGTAATGCCTAATTTATTTTCTAACATATTTCCTCTCCTAGCCCATTCTTAATTTTCAAACCAATGATCAAAATCTCTACCGTATTCTATCTATAAAAAAACGGCAAATTTCCAAAAAAATGACGTATTTCTTCTATTATATAGTAAATAATCTCAACCTATAAATCTAAACTCATTACGGCAGTATCTTTATCTTCTTGTGTGATCCCAATATAGCGTAATGTCTCACGCTGCGATGAATGATTTAATAATTCTTGAATGATCTCAATATGGGTTCCATTCTTATAAAGAAAATAGCCAAACGTTTTCCTCATCGAGTGGCTGCCAATATTTTTCATCCCCATACTTTTGGCTGCTTTACTCAAAACATCCCAAAGAGCTTGCCGGCTTAATGGCTGATCCTTTCCTTTTCGGCTTGGAAATAAAAAATGATCAAATTCATGATTTGCTACCTGATTTGGAAAAGAGTCATTCGCATACTCTAAAATCTGTTTTCTCAATTTATTCGAAATAATAATAGAATTGTGTTTACCGGTCTTTTGTTCTTTCATTTCCAATCGTTCTTTCGCGATCACCCGACCACGAGAAATAATTAGCACGTCTGATAATTTTAGTCGACGTAAATCTGAAATGCGATAAGCGGTATTTATTCCAATCGAAAATAGTAACATATTTCTAGGCCCCATTTTTCCGGAAGACAAAATGGCCTTCATTGCATCGATTTGCTTTTTTTCTCTGATTGGTTGGACAATTTTCATGTAAAAGTTCCTCATTTTTCTAATATGACTTAATCCTATTATACTACATTTTTAGTCGTATTCAAACAACCTATAATTTTAGGTAGACTTCAAAACGCTAAACAACCCTTAGAGCCACCTAAGTTTCCCCTTTCTTAACGAATATGACACAACATAGTTGTGTCATATTCACAAAAACCAACTATTTTGACTGAATTATTTTCGTTTGTAACAGTTACTATAATACGTTATAGTAACTATTAAGAGAGGAGTTTTTTTATGGCGAACATCAAAACGATTGAAGAAGAAATCGAAAAAATTCTAATTAAAGATAAACGATCCTGGGTACGATTATTTGAATTAATCAGAGAAGTCGAAATTGGCACTTTATGGAAACCCGAGCATAAATCGTTTACTCGTTGGATCAGACACTTAGCCTATGAATCTGGAGTAACCGAATCATTAATCTGGAAACGAAAAAAAGCCGGAGAAATTTATTCCGATTATCAAAAGAGAGCCAAAAAGAAAGGGATCACTGTACCAAGAATCGAAGACGTTGAAGTTAGTCCGGATAACTTTGAACTGGTGGAGAAGATTAGCCAGGGGAATAAAGAAATAAAAGACGATTTAATGGAAAAAGTCCTTCAACGAGATCTAAAGCGTTCAGATTTATTAAATGCTTGGAGTTCCGTTAAAACAATTAGACAAGGGGCTGCGGGGAGTATCGTTAAAAAGAACCGGCACACTGAGATTAGTCAATCTAAAAAAGAAAAAGAAATAGCCTTATCCGTTTCGGACGTCGCTATTTCTTTGACCTATAGTTCTTGGCTAGATGCTTTCTCTGATCTTAATATAGATACTCTAATGACCCACTCACAAAAAAAAGTTTATAAGTTGTTGCCTAAATTTTCATTTTACTCTTCAATCACTGATCGATCACATACTATCGACTTTTTATTACTTGAAAACCATACTAGTAAACCTCATCAATTAAATCTACATTCCATTGAAGTGGTACTTTCTGAAGAAGAATTACAGCAGGCTTTCAACAGCAGACAGTACCAACAGCATATGAATTATTTATGGATTGCCATTCCCTCTATAGTAATAAAAGAAATTGGTCCGTTAATTTCTGAAGACTATGGGATAATTGAGATAGGGGTAGGGAGAGTTACAAGCATTTGGAGAAAGTCTCCTTACACTTCAGTCTCTAACAAAGTCGATATTTATCAGGAAACTTTGGTCAAAGTACTTTGAAAGCAAATATATAAGTTCAAAAAAAGTTATAACTATGTTATAATAAACTTTAGGAAGGAAGTGATTCTCATGCAAAAAATAAAAGTACGAAAAATTGGAAATTCTTTAGGTATAATTCTTCCTAAAGATAGTGGTATCGCAGAAGGAGAAGCCCTGATTTATCAAAAAAATGGTTCCATTATTCAGCTAGATTTATCTGACGCACAAAAAAAATATGATCGAAAATTAATTGAAGATAGTTTTAAAGAATTTGAAAATAATAATCTTGTGACTGAAGCTGAGATGCTAGAAGAATTTGGACGTTATGGATGGGGAAAATAATTTATGAGTAATTTCTCAATAGAATACTCAGAAAGTTTCCGTCTTAGTCTAAGAGAAAACATACGAGAGTGGTCTGAAGAGTATTTTTTTACAGATGAAAAAATATCAACCTTTATTCAATCCATATACAAATCCATCGAACTAACCAAAGTCTTTCCAAACATGCATGAAAATGTAGCATCAATTTATAATTTTAAAATCCCCACTTATAGAATGCTAATAGGAAAAAATTACGCAATATTTTACCGAATTAATGAACATGAAAAGAATATTTTAGTTGGAAATATCTTCCATCAAAAACAAATGCATATCACTTTTTAGTAGTTCATGATCACTAAGGTTTATTGGCTCTTTGTCAACTGATGTTGGTGAAGAAAATCCAAAGAATTAAGGCTCTATACTTTCTGATGTTGGTGAAAAATCATCGGCATCTTTTTTAATGCAAAATAGTAGAAAAGACACCTCGATATCCTTTAGAATTAAGTCGACTAAATCCAATCAAAAAGGGAAATCAAGATTTCCTATACAAATCTTATCAAAGAAACCTTAGATACTCTAGACTTAAACATTACTTTTAATGAAAATGCCTTAAAAAAGAACGAATCAAAGGTAGAATCTGTCAGGTCTTCTCAGGTACGCTCGATTATTCAGCTCACACTTGTCCTCATTGCGAATCTGAAGATAAAGAGGCTATTATTCGTTGGAGCTATACCACTTGTCTGATTTTACTGAATGATGTTTCGGAGTATCAAACGTATTTACGCTTGAAGAAACAACCTTTCTTCTGTCAATCCTGTAATCGTTCATTGCTGAAACAAGTCTTGTGGAAAAACATTGTTCGATTTCAACTAAAATTGCCGATCGGCTCAGAAAAGTGACTTCTATGGGTGAGATCGCGCGTCAAAAGACAGTGTCCGTTTCCTCTGTTTACCATGTCTTGAAACGATTTTATGAACCTAAAAAAAATTAATCTCCTCACCTGACCTGAAGTCCTTTGCTTCGAAGAATTCAAATCAGTTAAGCAAGTCGCGACTTCTATGAGTTTCATCATAATGGAAGGTCAAACAAAGCAGTTAATTGATGTCGTTGAAAACCGTCAGCTCCCTTTTCTAGAGCGATATTTTTCACGATTTTCTTTGTCCGTTCGTAAAACAGTAAAATATATTGTTTGCGATATGTATGTGCCTTATTTCTCTTTAGTCAAAAAGCTATTTCCAACAGCTCAGATTATTCTTAATCGCTTTCATATTGTTCAACACATTAGTCGAACCTTTTTAAAACACCGTATTCAGAGAATGAACACGTTTCTTCATCAAGTAAATACAGACGCGAAAAAGTATCGACACTTGAAGAAATACTGGAAACTTCTTCAAAAAAATCAATCGAAGTTTGATTTTGAAAAACGTCTTTGGCGTTCTTCATTCCGTGCCTATTTAACTGAAACAGAAGTCGTTGATCGATTACTTACGTATGATGACGAGTTGAAAAGTGGCCACACCTGTTGTTAGGACTTTCTTTATGCCGTACAGACAAGAGATTTCGCAACTATTAGGCGAAGATTTCAGCTGTCTTCCTCCCTACTATCAAACGAAGATAGATACGTTTAAGAAATATCAAAATGACATTAAAAATGCCCTAGAATTGCCCTAGAATTGCCTTATTCTAATGGACCATTGGAATATTTAAATAACCATATTAAAGTGTTGAAGAGAAATGCTTATGGGTTTCGTAACTTTTATAACTTTAAATTGAGAATTGCTTTATGCTTCGGTAACATTCTTTTTCAGCCGAATAGAAAAACCTAGAGGCATTTTCCTCTAGGCCTTACAATAATTGATTTAATTCTTTGGATTTTCTTCACCAACATTATTTAACAAAGAGCCGAAATTACCTTCTTTGCCTTTTCCCCGTGGGATGAAATTGAAAATCTATTTAAGGCAGCGTAGACCATAAATCAAAAATTGGATGCGTCTGTCTATTTTTTTTACTTTGCAACACAACCTTGAATAAGATTTCCAATCATACCTTTTCAATTTTAGAATGCTTTGATTTCATTGAACGGAAACAGTTGTGTGGTCACCTTACCAATGAAGCGATTTTTCGCAATCAATCCGTAATGTCGGCTATCTGTCGCATATGGGCGGTTATCTCCTAATACAAAATAATAGCCCTCTGGAATAACGACTGGCTGTTGCTCAAAGTCTTCCGTATAGTCACGCCCGTTTTTTTGACTTTCATTGATTTCATCTACCAAAAATTTTTCGTCCACTGGCTGCTCATTCACAAACAACGTATCTTGCGTATATCGGATCGTCTCTCCTGGTAATCCGATGATTCGTCGAATCTGCGGGTCTCCATCACCAACAGTATATGCAGCTAAATCAAATCTGCGGAACGTGCTGTTTTTTTTGATCAGTACCTTATCTCTTTCACGCAACGCCGGAACCATGCTATAGCCGTGGACCGTTATGAGACTGACAAAGAAAACACTCAACCCCATGGCTATCATACTGCCCAAAATCAAGGCTACAAAAAATTCTTTTATCTGCCACTTGTGTCTTCGACACTTTTTTTTAGATTTTCGCTTCCTTTTTAGGTGACTGCGTCTTTTCCCCTTAGGTGATGTATGGGCGTGGCTTCTAACTTTGATCGTTCTCTTTTTTTTAGGTGTTGGTCGTTGCGTCCTTTTTTTGTGCAGTGTCTGCTTTCGTGCGTCGGAAGTCGGTCGTTGTTTCATCGTTTCTCACTCCACTTATTTCTCTTGTGAGAAGGCAGACTCATCTACATTATAGTAAGCGAATGCTGCTTTTTCATACGTCTGTGCCTTTTTGATATCCTCTAAAAAATCATCTACGACAGCATCATTTCCGTAAAAATTTTTAGTTTGAGTACTGGCATTCATCCCTACTTGCTTGACTGCATTATAATATCGATTCAATGTCAATTGTCCTTCTTGCGAATTGGACGTACTTGCTGTTTTCGAGCCGTAACTTGCCATTGCTGTGGCAAGATATCGAATATTTTTTTGCATTTTTTCTTCGTCATCGCCCTTTTCTTTGGCAATGGTAATCTGTTGTTCAAAATCCCGCAATAGATAGTACCCTTTAACCACAGAATCTGAGTCATCTGTTGTCAGATTCATTGATTGATAGTAGGAAAGATAACCAGATGCTCCACCAAATAAAACAGTCACTACCAATAGAATAAGACAATTCCGAAGGCTTCGTTTCCTCTTATCTGTCAGTTGTTGACGTTTGCGCGCGATAACACGTCGTTTTTTCTTATTTTTTATTCGTTTAACTGGTAGCCGGCGAATCTGTTGCCATGTTCGTAAGACCTGTACCAAAAAATAGGCGGATCCTAGGAGTGCAACGATCGTTAGTGCAATACCTGTAACGAAAATCCAATCTACGATAGACACTCTCTTCAGCTCCTATACTCCATTAATTCTTTGGCTTCTTTCGTTTATTACTTGTTGGTTCAGTTACTTTTTTTTTCTTTTGTTGGCGTGCTTTTTTCGCTATATCCTCTTTGGTTTGTTTCTTTTTTCGAAGAAAACGTAGAAAAAGAAAAACTAGAATGATAAAGAACAAGAAGGCTGCTACTATTAGTAAAATCAATTTCCAATCTAATCCTTTTTCTTGAACCAAACCTACATCCCGTTCATTAAATTTGTTGGCATCTTCGTCTTTGATTTTAAAGTCTTCTTTCCATGCCCATTTTTTTTCTCCTGAAGTAACTAGGATGTCAGCTTCATAATCTCCCGGAACCATACGCTCTCCATTCATACTGACAGGAAAATCAATAAATGAATTTGGCGCCATACGCATCGCTGTTTGTTTGCGTTCGTATAAAACCGTCCCCTTTCCTTTTTCTGTAATTTGTACTTCAACAGTCATATCATTTAAATACGCAGCTGTCACATTAGAAAAATTGATGAAAATGGCATTACGATAATTGCTTTGGCCAGCTTTGACATTATTTAGAGACAAATCTGGAACTATCTCTGTCTCTGTTTCTTGTAAAACCATCCCAATAACATAGGCATATTGATTGATGATTTTTGAGCCTCCACCGTCTGTTGTGGCGTCTGTTTGTCCAGCACGCATCAACTGAATACCTCCGGCTATGACGCCATCATAGCCGGTTTCTGGCATAGCCACCGTCAACTCTAAGTTTTTGGTTTCTCCTGGCGCTAGTTCGACAGATTCTGGTGCTTTTACCAAATCTGTAAAGTCAAATTTTAACGATGGGTCATTTTTGATCGTAGACTCTCCATATTCAATGACACCATTTTGATTGGTCTTTGCTCCATTGATTTTCACATCAATAGTCACTTTTTCATTACTGGGATTGCTTAACGCAATCGCTAATTTTTGGTGCTGTCCTGGCGTCATTTTTAATTGATAATAGCCTAATTCTTTGTCTACTTGATTGTCCGGAAACGTAATATTGTACGTAAAACCTGTTGCACCTGCCGGGTTCTTATCCGCAGCATAATTAGGAACTGGTTTTAAAAAGAAGACGCCGACAACCATGAAACTCAATAAGATACTCATCCATTGTTTTGTAGAAACTATATGTGTTTTCATAACCAACCTCGTTTATTCTAGATTTTTTCTATGTACGCAGAGCAACAAGTAAACCTGTTGCTCTGCAAAACTAAAAATTTATCTTATACTTCTGCACTAGGTGCAGCAGTAATTTTCCATGTCACTGTTGCTGTGTAATCTGTTACTGCCATATTTGATGCTGTTGCTGCTGGTACAGTCAATTTCACTGAATTCGCATCCGTACCTTTCGTACCTGTAGGTGAGTCTTCACTTTGACCAAATTCCATTATGAAACGACCTTTTCCTTCTTTTTGATCTTTACTTGCCGTTACAATTGTTTTTGCATCATTTGCAGCTTCTGTTAATTGGAAAGCTGTTTGTGCGCTTGATGGGATTGGATTTGTATTATCACTTTGTGCTGCAATCATTCCATTGCTGAAATCGATAGTTGATCCTGTTAATACATTTGTTCCAGTACTATCTTTAAACTGACTTGATAATTGAGCCGTTACTGTATATCCGTAAGTACCTCCTGCACGAACGTCTGCCCATTGTACATAAGCACCACGTACTTTCGCACCAGTTTCAAAACTCATTGGTTTCGCAAAACTTGTCACAGCATTTGCTGATGTTTTAATTGTTCCAAAATCTAAATTTGTTGTTTTTTCAATTACTAAAGAACCAGTATCTGGATTTGTATTTTCTCCTGGAGAGTCTGGATCAGGTGTTGGTAATGTTTGATCTGGATGTTCTGGATCGATTGTTCCTTGCTCACCACCACCGGCAGTTCCTTCTTCTACAGTTACATTTCCTGTCGAATCCAATTCTGTTGGTGCAGCAGACACTGGAGATGCAGTTCCTACTACTGTTACTCCTAAAATTGCTACTAATGTTGTTGCACAAAGACTTCTTGCTTTCATATTGTTTTTCCTCCTAAAAATGTGTGTGATTTATTAAGGCAACTTGGCTAGTATCCAAGTTATCTCCGTTTGGTATTCGACTGGATGAATAACAGTCGTTTCTGGTACAGTTAAAGTGATTGCTGAATTACTATAGACTGGTTTGTTATATGTGTGGTCTATCACTGGTTTGCCTGATGCATCTACTACAGGAGTTAAGGTGTGAGGCTGATCATTCGTATTGGTTTGTGATGCCCCAAATGCAATTGTCCAGACTCCTTTTCCACTGCCTGCTCGTGCTGTAGCTACTTCATATGCTGAACCAATAGAATTCAACGCAATTGTTTCACGGGTCACCGTCGGTGCTTCGCTGGTGCCGCTGGAATTCGCCCAGCCTTTGTCTAATGACAGGACAGCTCCCTTTAATTCTTGTTCCCCGTTTTCTTGAATGATTGGGTTGGTAAACTGAGTCTCTTGTTTGACTTGCAGCATCCAACCTGAGGAATCTGCCTGTTGATCCGTAATTTGGATATAACTCCCTCTAGGACCTGTTTCTCCAAAAAACTGCTGCGCTAATGCATTGTACTTGCGCGTACCTTTACTGATTTCGCTTTCGCCAAAATCCAGAGCTGATGCATAGTCGATACGCAGTGGCCCTTCCGTAGACGGACCAGGTCCTGGATCAACGGGTATTCCAGGATTTTCAGGGTCGATTGGATTTGTCACGACGCTTCCTTCAACTGAAACAGCGCCAGATTGGTTCAACGACTCAGGTGCTGCATGAGCAGTCAAACCGAGAGTAGTGCTGAAAAGCACGGTAATTATTATGCTGCTGAATAAAAAAGTTTGTTGTGTCACTCTCATTCCTGTTCCTCCTTTCTACGCTTCCGTAAAAAGAGTAAGAGGAGGAATAAGAGGAGCACGCTGCCCAAAATCAAACTGTACGTTCGAATTTGTTCCCCAGTACTAGGAAATTTCCCAATGGGTTTAGTCGGCTTCGCTGTGCTTGGTTCCGTGGAAACAGAGCTGCTAGGTTCAGTCACTTCTTCATAAAATGAAATCTTGCCTGTCGTACTGACTTGACCACCGGTCCCTTCACTTGCTTGGACAATGGGTCCTGAAATGATTGCGCCCAGCCATAGAAGCAGAGAACAGCCGAACAAGATAATGCGTGAATGGTTCATATTTCTCTCTCCTTTTATGGTTGTCCTGCCATGACCTTCCACGTGATAGTCCCTGTATACGTACCTGTATAGATAGTGTCATCTGAATCAATTTTAAGTTTCACACCATCAGTATTAGCAGTTGTTCCCCAATCATCACTGACAGCGTAGCTACCAGAATTTTCAACAGTATTTACATATACTACTTGGGCATCCGAATTTAATATCTTCTCTTCTCCCTTTGTTACATACCGCAGTACATTTACTAATTCTTGATTTTTACCATTTTTCATTGGGGAAGTTAATGTAGCTGTCAAATACCAGCCATCACTTTGGTCTGTTCTTGTATCCGTGACAACAAGTGGTTGAGTATATTTTGGATCGTCTACTTGAACATGCTTTGCCGTATACTCTATCTTTCCAAAATCAAATGACATCGGTACAGATTGTAATATCAGTGATCCTTCAAACTCATAAGATACCTGTTGCTTTTTATCGGTAATCTTGACTTCTGTTTCGTTCAATGGACGACTTATTAATGTATACCCTTTGTCTATAATTGAAGAGATTATTTGATCAATACCATATGTTGTATCTGTCAAATCAATTGTATCTCCTCCAACAGTAGTATTGATTTTTATTGCAGTAGCCAATGGCTCATTTGATGGCGTGACAAAATTAACGGTTAATTCTCCGTTTTCGCCTTGTATAAGAATGGTAACAGTCACTTCTGTTTCAATTCCTTGTTTTGAAGTCAACGTCAACGGTACAGTCACAGTACTTCCAGGTTCTAATGTACTTGTATCTGGTGCTTTCCCGCCTTTATAGGCAATACTCACTGGTTCGTCTAATGGACTACTCGTATCTGTACCGTAGCTTTCTAATAAATCTTCTGGTTGCGCATATACTTCTGTAATTTGTTTTCCCACAGGGATTGTTAGTCCTGTTTTAGGTTGTCCGTATGGTATACCTTCATATTTGATTTGAGATTGACTAGTGGGCTCTACTTTACTGCTGGACAATGTTTTCGTTGTTCCTTTGTAAGTAGATAGCCATTCTGCAGTTGGCGTCTCAACACCCTCTGTGGCAGGTAATAAATCATTCATCCCCATTTCAATATGCATATACCCATCTTCTTTATTGTAGCCATAATCAGCTAACTTAAATTGAGCATTAGGAGTGGCTGTAACCTCAAATAAGTAGGTTTGGTCTACGAAATCTTCTGATGTACTATCTACTGCTGAAAATTCCCATGTTTGATTGTCTACTTTATTTGGTGAACTAAATACGTTTGCTGCTGACGTGCCGTCCTCTTTTTTAGGTTCAACAGATTTAATATCAAATCCCTTTGGCACTTTCAGTCTAATCATATCTTTTTCATCTCTTGCTCCCTGATAGTTCGGTGGGATTTGTTGTTTCACACTAAATAGGAGATTTTTATACTTTGTATCTTCATGAGTTGCATCATTCTTTTCCCCTATAACTTCAGGTGCGATCTGATTATAACGAACAAGGTCACTTTGTTTAAATGGATAATGGTTTATTACTGGACTAGTACTACTAACATTAGTTTGTAAAATCCAAGAATTAGCTACTTTAAATCGAAACTTACTCGTATCCTTAAATTCCATTCCCAGAGAATTCTTTGGACTCGTTGAATCTGCTGAACTTGAAGCTGCTGGTGATGTGAATTCATACGTAAGTGGGTTTGTTGAAATAGTTCTTTCCCACACATTTGTATCATTTCTAACGTAAAAATTAGAGAAGTCACTTGTACTTGCTGTGTACTGTCTTGCAAAGTGCATTCTTCCCATAGAGTATATCCCATTAGCAGCTATTTCTTCTCCTGTTTCATGATCAAATAAAGTGACATCTATAGCTACGCCAGTATTGTATCCAGCAACAAACAGCCAAAAGCCCATAAAGGTTGTGCTCATTGTGTTACCATAAAAAGAATTTGTAAATTCGTTATCTTTTTGATCATACCTAGGTGCCCAAAAGATTATTTGTGCTTGAGTTCCAGCAGGAGTAGCATCCCAGTTTTTATTAGGTATACTATACAGTATGTCTATTTTTTTCCCAAAGTAAGTTCCTGCGTTATTTATCCTAAAGTAGGCATTTGATAATGCACTACTTTTTTCATAGTAATAAGAAGCAGGTGTTGTGAGGCTGCCACGTGAAACTGTCATATTACTATCATATGAAGTCTCTTCATTAAGTTTGAATTGCACTTGTGTTAAATAGTCAATTTCTTTGGGATTATTAGGATCAACAAATGTAAAATTCTCAGCACCAGTCATCGCTGGACTTACTTTTGTGAGTTCTTGATTTTTCCATTGTTGTGAGGTCACATCCACTGGTTGACCAGGAGCATGATTAGATCCTACTATTGCTTCTGCTTTATCAGAATAGAAAATAGTGAAACTTACTAGCATGCTGACAAATAATAAAAAACTTATCATGGATTGTCTCTTATAAAAATTCATTAATAACATTCACCTCCTTTCTAATTTATGTAAACGTCATATAAAAATAATTTTTAAATTCAGTAAATATGTTTGATTCAGACAGATAGATATTTTAGTTGTATGTTTGACATAAAAACTAGTTAATGTTTTGAAAATACTACTTAAAAAAATAGATGTACACGTCGTCATTGATCTGTTTGACTCGTTTTGAGTTTTAACATATACCCTTTAGAACGTATTGTTTTTATCTCGAAATCATTACTTCCATTCACCTTATTTCGTAAATGAAAGACGGTATTCGCTATCAAAAAATTATTTTCTTTTGGCTGATTTGTCCATATTTTTTCAATCAGTTCTTCATATGGTAATGTTGTACCTCTATGTTCATATAACAGTGAAAATATCTGATATTCTTTTCTTGTTAATGCTTGTTCAACACCATTAACTAAAACAGTTTGATTTTTCTCATTGATTATTTGATTCGTAGATTGTTTTTCTATTTTTATATTTGAATTTTCTAACCGACTAAATGTATTATTAACTAAGTGTGTCAAATAATGCATTTTTTCTTTGGTCATCACAACAGCATTGACTCCAAGAGCGAATAAGATATTTTCTTCATAATCAAGTGGAATAGTTGAAAAAATCCAAACAAATACGCTAGGTGATTTTTGGCAAATTAACAACCAATCAATCACAAGATTCATTTGCTCTTTTTCATCCATAGAAAGAATTAATCCATCTATCTGGTTCAATTGCTCTTTTTGTTCTACTTTAACTACCCGATATGTTTGAGATTCAAATTGCTGTTCTAGTAGTTGATACATTGATGGATTAATTCCTAATATGCCTATAGTTAACATTGTAATTTAATTCCTCCTCTCCCTATATAACGATAACATTTGGGATATATTCTTTAAAAAATGTTATTAAACTATCTTGGAATGATTAATACCAAGTTCTATTTTAGAATCCTTGATAGACCAACCTTCTTACTAGTTCATTGACGATGAATGACGGCGCAAAAAAAGGAGGGAAACTTTCTTTGAAAAGAAAGAGGGATACATTTACTATTCTAAATTGTTTATAAAACGGGCGAGATAGCGCTTTCATTTAGTTGCAATAAAGGAAGAAAGAATCTCTATTATTATAAAAACAATCGTTTTTTTATTCCTGTCCCTCCTTCTTTTCTTCCATTTGTTGTATCACTCGTTGACGACTTTCTACTAATGAATCTGTATAAACATCTAATGTTGTTTGTGTTGATGCATGGCCTAATAGTTTACTAACAGA
Organism: Enterococcus sp. AZ126; assembly: GCF_051714545.1. Lineage (NCBI taxonomy): Bacteria > Bacillati > Bacillota > Bacilli > Lactobacillales > Enterococcaceae > Enterococcus > Enterococcus sp. AZ126. Next base: position 36,115 of record NZ_JBIOSB010000002.1, on the reverse strand, counting down.
TGCAATATCCCCATTTGCTTCAATACAACGCGTCGCGAATGTATGGCGCAAATGATGAAAGTGAGTAGAGGGAATACCACACATTTTTCGAATTCTATGAAAATAGTAGGTCAATAAACGGGGTTCACTAGGTGCTGTCTTATTTGAACAAACAAAGATTCCTGGTGCTTTCTTTTTCCATTTTTTAAGATACTTATAAAGGCTAAACGTCATTGGAACTACGCGTATTGATTGATCTGTCTTTGAACTGTCTAAGACAAGTTGTGTTTTTGTTATGGAGCCAGTAATTGGTAATCGTTGGTAGGTTTTTTTTACATAAATCATTCGATTATTTAGATCAATATCTTCCCAACGTAGAGCAGAGATTTCTCCTATTCTTAGGCCTGCGTTCAATGCAAGCAAAACGGGAAGTCCCTTGTGTAAAGGTAATGCTTTCGCTTGCTTTTCTAACTGTTGTTGTTCCAGAGTAGATAGTGCTTTTACTGTAGGTTTCTTCTTCTTTGGTAATCGGATTTGTTGACAAGGCAGTGTAAGAATCTGTTGTTGCTCATGGGCATCCTTCAATGATTTTTTCATGATCTGATACAATACTTGAATCGTACTCGGTTGTAATGTTTGCTCTTGCCAGGTATCAATAATGGTTTGAATCGTTTGCTTTGTTATTTGGTTAAGAGCCGTTGTTCCTATGATAGGAAAGACATAGCGAGTTAATTTATACAGATACGCACTATAAGTGGATGGTTTCGTGGTAAATTGTTGTTGTTTCAACCATATTTCCCCCCATTCTTCATACGTAAGGGCGCTCTCTCCTTGAAGTTGAATAAGAGTTTGGTATTTTAATTTTAACGCGTATAGGCGTTCTTTTACTTCGCCATATGTTTTACCATAGATATACCCATACTTTAATTGACCATTACTTTTACGTCCTTTTTTATAACGTCCCTCCCATCGATTATCTTTTCTTTTATAAATATTCTCGCCTCTTCTAGACATATAATTCTTCCTTTCTTTTTGACGGCTTATTTGACGGTACATAGATAATTACTAGATAAAAGGCTGTTTTTATCAATTTCTTAAAAAATATTTAAAATTAATGATAAAAATTAAGCTTGTATTTAGTAAGTATAATGATTATAATTACTTTATAAATAAAGTTTTTTCATTTATTTACTTGGTATTAATCATTCTAAGAAATATTATGTATTAGATCGATAAAATTATTTTATTCATCCTGTATATATCAATCTACAAATTCAACTTTATGACCTCAAAAAAATCTTTTTTATTCAATATAAGAACTTATATTACTTACTATTTTTAGTTCTTATTACATATAATTTTAAAATAATTTCGTTATTGCCTCTATTATTTTTATATAATATTATGATTTAATTAGTATTTTTAGATAAAATTTAATGTATCTCTATCGAGTATCAAAAGAAGTTAAGGTACTACTTTTTTACAAGCAAACATTATCTACTCGTAATATTTTTTTAAATTAGTATATTAAAAAAACTGACGTATTCAGTTTATGTCAGTTTTTACCGTCAGTTATGATTTATCAAAAGTTAATTCTTGACATTCTTAGTTAAAAAAGAACTTATTTTTTGTATTATGTGACACGTTTCCCAATTCATTGACTAAATTTTGATATTTTTTATATGTATTTTCATTAAATACAGAATTTGGACTATTAACTATTAATAGTGAAACATAGAGATTGAGAAAAAAATTTAAGAATAGTTTCGTCATTATCTTCAATTCTACCTACTCAATATTTGTCATGTGTAACATGCCTAAATTAGTAACGTCCACTTCCATCTCCAACCTTTTTACCATTCAGAGGAATAGGTCCTGATAAATGTTGCCCTACTAAATTGTGTACTAAAAATTTATTTGTATTAATCGTAAAAATAATAAAACAAGTTTTGTCACATTCATTCATAAATGAACGGATATCATGCAAAATCTTATTAATAAATCAAATGATTGAAGCGCTGGGGGCTCAATAATATGAAAGGATTTATATAGAAAAGAACTCCAGAGGAAAAAGAGGAATTGAATGTACAAATTTGAAAAGTGTACAGTATTATAAAGTATATCAGAATGAGTCACGGCTTAAATCTTTTAAACTACATAACTTTTTGGGTATAATATCGATCGTTAATACATTGACTGTTTCCTAAAAGCATTTATATGGCTATACCAAAAATGAATAAAAGAACAGAAATTAGATTATTGAGTAAATGTATACTCATACTTACTTCTATTCTTTTAGTCTTAACATATGTTAATGCTAATATTAAACCAATAGAAACATAGAGTAGTAAACTTGGTATATTGGTTGGGCCATGGGCTAATCCAAATAATGCTGAACTAAAAACGATACTTAGATATTTTGTATTAGGTAGCAAATATCGAATGATACCTGCACGGAAGACTACTTCCTCCATTAATGGTGCAGCAATTCCAACTAAAAGAATATTAAGTAACGGATTCTCATTTTTAAATAAGCTGTTAAATGCTTCTTCATTAGCTGTATCTGATATTCCCATACTATTTAAAGCAACTGTACATAGAAAGGATAGTAAAAAGAGTGCGAACAAACTAACTAGTATAATTGTAGTATTTTTTTTAGATAGAAAATCCAATCGTAATCTATCAAAAAAATGAAGTTTTTCAGCTAAAAAAATGACTGCTAATATAGTAATCAGTGTTAAGAGGACAATACATAATATTGCACTGTTAGAAACACTTTGTTGTCCAGATAATGAATATAATTCCTTTGCGAATATAAAAACAGTCGTAGGTATCTGACTTATTAAAAACAAAATAATTAATAAAACGGATCTTCTAATAACTTTTAACATATTTTCCCCCTTAGAATTTTATCAACATAAAATAATTATTAATGATTACCCATTAAAAAAAGTAAAATAATCCTATCGATATAATTAATAGGATTGTTCCAATTGTAGAGAATGGTTTAGATATTCCATTCCATGCTCGCTTGTTCATTACAGCTCTCCATTCATAATTTACACCTGCAATACCTAGAAAGAATAAACTAATAATAAATAATACAGTCGCTAAGTTTTGCATAAAAATCTCACCCTTTCAATACTATTATATGAATTTATAGTGATAGATACATGCCAACTATATCTTTAATTATTTTTTTTTTCAAATATTATACTTTTGTGTTTTTATAATAGGGGTCCCGAGCGCCTACGGGCAATTTGTATCGATAAGACATAAATTTAAAAATTTTGCTGTTATTTTGTACAATAAGGGGAAATTTTAGGAGGTACCGTAAACGACTGTTTTTGAGAATTATCTGATTAAGCAAATCCAGATCAGTCAAATATTTATAAATTAAAAGTGATCTCGCTGCGACTGCGCAAAATCACTTTTAATTACTTATTAATTTGATATGAAATGGATCATTCTTTTCTTCACCTAAAACCAACATTTAAAAAAAAGCTGACACACTTTTTTTGTGTCAGCTCTATTGTTGTTCAAATTATGATCATAACTTTTGATAGCCTAATATTCTGATTGTTTTTGCTTGATTTTTGTCATTTTTCTTTTTAAATGGCAATATTCGCTCTAAAAGAATGTCATTTCCTGTACACTCTGTTTTAATTATTTTTCTAATGACAAATGTAAAATAGAGTACAACTTTTGATTTTCTTTAAAAGTTTCTGGTTTTTGCTCAAAAAAATAAAAATTAACATACTTCCATTTGTCTGGATTGTAAATAGTTACTTGGCCTAATGTATTTTTAAAATCTCCAGCTTTAAATGTTATATTTTCTAGTGAAGGCTGTTTATAAATATTGTGGTACTCTTCAATGACATATTTGCTTTTTGAAAAAGAAGGACTTAAACTGAGACTTGAAGTAACACCTACTTCAATATTCTGCCATCCAAAAGAATCAATTATATTATCAAAAAATCCTCCAAAAATAAATTTTGTCATTCCTTCCGTTTTTTTCCAAACATATAGAGGACAATAGCTGTTTTCTTGGTTATCTGTTCCTCTTTCTGTTATTAGATAAGCTTTAAATAGCAAATCTTGGAATCCGTCTGTTTTATACCCGTTATTTCTTACTCTTTTTTTAATAATGTCCATATCGTAGTCAGTAGGTAATCCTATTTTATATTGCATTGCTTGCATGTTGTTTAACCTCCTTCTTTATATCTACAATATACTTAACTTATCTAGTGGTGCATAATACAAAATCATGTTATTATTATCAGAAAAAATGATAAGCGAGGAGTGGTCAGACTAATGAATCTAAACGATTTGACTATTTTTAAAACTATTTATGAAGAACAAACAATAAACAAAGCTTCAAAAAAATTAGGTTATGCGCAATCTAACATTACTGCACGTCTCCATGCCATTGAAGAGGAGTGCAATACTACTTTATTCGTTCGTAATTATATTGGTGTAACTCCTACTAAAAATGGAGAGAAATTCTATGGTTTTGTTGTTACTACTCTATCTAAACTTGATTCATTGAAACAAAGTTTTTCTAATGAGAGACCTAAGTTACTAACTTCAGAATTATTACTTAAGCATTTAGTAATGAATAATCAGTTAATTTCTATCAAATCTACAAAAATAACGTGTGTGAAAACAAGTAGCATAAATCCAGAACTGAATAAAAATTATTATAGTCTTGTAATAACATTTAAAAAATTAAATAGACCAGACTATGTTCTTAAATCAGTTCACGAATTATCTACTAGTTTTTTATGTGGCAATACAGATAAAAAAAATAATTTACCAATATTAATCAATAGTGACGCCTCATGCCCATTAAGAAAATTAACACTAAAATTAATCAAAGAAACAGAACGATTAATTGAAATAGATTCTTTAGAAGCTATTATACAGTTAGTTTCTAAAGGAGAGGCATCAGCTTTATTACCTATATACTTAGAAAAAGAAGGTCTTATTCCTGTTGACGATAATATTTTCAAAATAAATTTTTATAGCTATCACCATAGAAACTAGCATTTTAATGCCATTTATCTACAAAAAAGCGGCCATTTAAATCCAAAAATCACACATACTACTTAAAAGCTATCAACATTGTTAAGTTTTGATAGTGTTTTAAAATTCTTATCATTTTAAATAATAAAAGAGCTTGGGACATAAGTCTTAAGCTCTTTCTCCATTTTAAGCTGATTACTGCTTTTACTACTCAATCCATTGATTATCCGTGTTTGAAATAGATTGAAAGAATCGTTAATAACTTTGTTGCTCTCATTTGTTCTTATTCACTTCTACATATGTCCCTGCATGTGGCACATATCTACGTTCACACTCTGGACAATCAAAATAGGAATGTTGGTATACTTTTCTTGCCAGTTTACCACAATTACACTCCACGTAAAATGGCGTGGTTCTATTGTAGTTATCGATTGGAATTTCCCAACTATCATATACTGCTCGAGCCATTCTAACTTCCTCCTATCTATCGTTTTTGGCGTATAGTTCGCCATTTTGAGTTTGGCCATTGCCCTGGCATTATCGATCGTTCGCTTATAGTCAAGCTTTACCTGGTGGATCTCACACTGCATCTGGCAGAAATCAACTACTTTTACGAACGATCCTTTTTAAGAACATTATCCACTTTTTTAAGTGTGATTTCTAAATCACTTATATTTTTTGCATGTTGATTCCTTACGACAGTAGTTAAATATGTGATTATACATTTGGTGAACTCCGAAGCAAAATCAATTAAATATCTTATATCTGAGAAATATATTGGATTTTCATTTATAACTTTATCTAACGAATCCAAACTTTTGGAATCGTTATGCGAAATTACTTTGTCTCTCAATTTTGTTAAGTTTAAAAGTTTTGGTAACATTGAATCAAATTCTTTTCTTCCTTCCACCATTACAGACTTAAAATGATTAAGGGTTATTTGTTTATTTCCAACTTTATTTTGAATAGCGACAATAGTTTCAGGATTTTTTTCGCACCACTCCAATAAGGAAATAATCGTACTCTTTCCGTTTTTATCATATAATCTTGTTATGATTGATAAACAGGATTCTATGCTGGACTTGTAAGTTAAAGAATAGAACGCTGGAGATAACGCCATTGCTTCTGGATAATTCTTCTTCATTTTTGACAGAAGTAAAATTATATCAAGGTTACAATTAACTACGATAATTTGTTCCCATAAAAAATTTGTTAAATTTATAATTCGCTCTTCTTGCTGAATGTTAATCTTCATACTTAAAAGTCCTCATTTCTTGTATTAATCCTTTTTGGCATTTAATCTTCATCGGTTCTAGCAAAAGAAATTTCCCTGTATAATCTCATTGCAGCATTCTTTTTTAATTCTGTTTGCAGCTGCTCTTGAGTTTCATAAATCATCATTGTTGTGTAATGCTTTTCCAGTTCATTCATTAATTCTACGAGTGCCAAATTCCTATTGTATGAGCCTTTCTGATTTTTGATCTCATTGAAGTCTGATTCAATCTCACTTAACGTTCTTTTCATTATTTTTCCTCCTACTGCTCCTTTTTGATAAAAATTACTTTCTCCTTTTGTTAAACAATGCTAAAACAATAGAATCATAAAAATTTACAATTGCTTCAATTAAACTTTCCATACAAATTACTCCTTCTCATCCTTTTTAAAATTGACAATGTTACAATATTCATTTACCATTAAAGTTAAGATAACTCTTTGTTATACCTAAAACGAGCGTTTTCGAAAATTTGACTTATTAATGGTTTGACTAATATAAAAGTAGAGTATTACTGGAAGTTGTCCTAGTTTTGGGGCAACTTTTTTATTCTACCTAAAACGTCGTTTTTGGTAATCCTCTGATTGCTTGTTCAAGATAATACCTCAGTTTAAAAGTTGAAATGAGCTTAGAATCTCTCTACCATTAACGTAGTTTTACCGAATATAGATTTAGTTATAAGTTTAGGTTTAATTTATTGTTTTTCTGCTTGTACAAATTTACCTTTCATCAACTCATAATAATTATCTACCATTTTTTCTAACAACTCAGTGTATGAGATCTCATTGCCTGCTTCATCAAATTCTTTTAACATCCATTCTAGTTTTTTATCCATATCTGAATTAGGATAAAACGTCTCTTTTGCAAATGAAGTTAAAGCTTCAGCATTTCCTAACCTCATATTGTCGAGATTAGATTCACCACTCCTGAATTTCCTAATCGTTGTTTCGCTTTTAATACCTGCAACCTCGGCTATTTTAGTATTTGTCATTTTAGTGTTGAATAAAAGTTGTTCAACTAATTTTCTATCTGCATACATAAGCAATTCCCTTTCGTTGCAGCGAAGTTGTTCGCTACTATTAAATTTGATATAGTATAATAGTAGCGAATGACTCTAGTAGGTTTTCGTTATATGCGCTCTTGTTCTGTTACAGCAGGACAGGAGCTTTTTTCTTGTGTTATCCTTTTTATTTTTACAAATTAACAACATAATTGATAGTCTCCATCGCTTCCTCAACAGAATTTATAGAATCTTCCACACTCTCTATAGCATCCTCACAATTTGTGTAACGATCTGTTCCCCATAAATTTTCGGGTATATTATCAAGCACTGTTTCTTCCTCTTCCAAAACGTCTCTTAATTTTTCTAACTCAACGTGTAAGGCTTTTTCAATATTTTTTAGTACGCCTCTTCTTTTTGCATTCATCTAAATCATCCTCTCTTTATCTTAAATACAGTATATCGCACTTTAGTGCGTTAGTCAACACTAAAGTGCGAATTTATTCAAAAAATTATTAATAGGTGGAATTTTTTCATTTCTTTTCCAATGCGTAAATATGTTCATTTTTACGCTTTCAAATCACAGTGAAATATAGGTTTCTATTTCCAATAGCTCTCAATGCGTTATTATGCTAAAATATAGATATAATAACGCATTCTATCAGGGGGTAAAATCATGAGTTACAATGTGCAGCCATTGCGATCAAATGACGAAATTAATGACTTTCTTTTTTTCTTGCGCCGACATCGATATGCTAAAAGAGACGTGTTTCTTTTTTTGTTTGGGATCAATACAGGTTTGTGAATGTCCGATATTGTTTGTCGCAAAGTAAGTGATATAACATATTCCAGTACACCCCAAATCATCGAGAAAAAAACAGGAAAAAAAAGAACCCTCTATTTAGAGAGTATGCAAAGTCAGATTGAAGACTACATAAAAGACATGGACGATAATGATTGGTTGTTCGCTAGTCGAAATAGAAAGGATCACCTTCAGCCGAAAGCTGTGTACAAGATTTTTCAAAAGGTTGCAACTGGATTAGACAGAGACGATATTGGAACACACACACTCCGCAAAACGTTTGGCTATCATTATTATAAACGTACTAAGGATATTGTTTTTTTAATGGAAATATTCGGCCACTCAAATCAACAGATCACAAAACGATACATTGGGATCACTCAAGACGAAATCAGCGATTCATTAAAAAATTTCCGTTTAGGCTTTTAAATGGGTTGTGCAGAGTTGTTTATGATTGTAACTTTTGATAGCCAAACTTCCTGATTATTATTGCTTGATTTTATTTAATCGATACTTTTAAGTTTTGATAGTTCTAGTGTAAAATCAAGGCCTCTTCATTTAAAAAAAATGAAGAGGCCAGTTTTTTCCTACGATCGATAATTTGTCTATTCAAATCTTTTAGAATTAATCATCTTTATCAATTTGTATGTCACATTTAAAGGAGTCTTTGTTAATATTGTCCTTTAATATTTCTATATCATCTTGGATTGATAAAGGATCAACTTGTCCAATCTTAGTATTACAATTAATTATTTCTTCTATTCTACATAAACATTCTAACAAAACAGACTGGTTTATACTATTTTTTTCTCTATTAGAAAAATTTTTATATTCTTCAAAATTTTTATAAGAATACACAAAAAAAATATCTATATCAAAATTCCTTAGTATATATTCTTCATTCTTCCCAGTTACAGAAATTTCACACAAAAATAGAAACATATTTTTCTTTTTTTTTGCTGTTGCAAGTTTTGCAGATATATCTACATGTTGCGTTTCAGAAATACCATTTTCAGTATCTAGTTCTTCTGGTAAAAAAGTTTCGTATGTTAGTTTATTTATACAAGTGTTTAAATCTTCCAAAATAATGTTCATTGAGTTACCCCGTCTATAAATGTATAGTCTTTTTCTATTGTCTCATTATCTATTTTTCTAATCTTGGTAATAATTTCAGTTTTCCTTTGCTGATCACTTATATCAATTATTTTTTCAAATACATCAAATTTGTCAATTATATTTTTTCTACTATGAAGAACATTTTGAGCATACTTAATACTATCATTGTTTATTTCTAAAAAATAATTTTTCTTCGGTATTCTATTTGCAATTTCCGTAAGATTAAATACCTTTTTTTTAGGAAATACTTTCCTTCCTATCTGTCCTACTCTGTATTTCTCTTCGCTTTTATTTAAAGCCTCATAAATACTAATTTTCCTATCCAGCATCTCTAATGCAAGGTCAAAAGTTGTCTTTGATATATATAATTCTTTTATATCCGCACTATTATTCCCATCTGTTAGAGCTCTATTTTGTAAAACATAACAGAAAAAAACATCATCTAGTTGCGTTGTTATAAAAAATAATGGTGTTGAAAAACATATTAATGGTAATATATTTGATTTATTATTTCCCTTTGTAATTTGAGAGATAACTGAATCTATTTCATTTAGTTTATTATTCATGCTATTATACTCCTTTCTTATATTTCTTCTAATTCAAAGTTTTCGAAAAGCTTTTCAAATGAATAATTTGGGAGTTCCCAGAAATTATAGTGAAATGTTAATGGGTCAGGGAATTGGCACTTTAAATTTCTTTCTATAAATCCAAAATTTTTAGGAATATTACCAATATAGCAATAATCAAACTCACCTATAAATTTAGCATGAAGTTCATCTTTTATTTGTTTAAGCTTTAACTTAGTTTTTTCAACATCTGATTCTTCATTTTTACTATCGAATATTTTGAAAAACGAAACAGAGTATTTACCTATATTTTCATACTCAACTATTTTAGATTCTAATTCTTTAAACTCAATTGACTTTTTCTTAAGCAACTCATTTGGAATAAATTTTTCTATCTCTGAAGATACTTTTTTAGTTTTATTATTGTGTAAAACATCTTTCAATATTCTCTCAAGGTCACTAGGTAAAAAATAAACCTCTTTGTTATCTACATCCAGTTCCAATTTCTCAAATTTATTATCTGTAAGATACTTTATTGCTAAATCAAAATCATCGTTTAATTTTTCCTCTGAAATATGATCAGCAGTCATACAAACTTTAGGGTTAACATACCTAAAGATAATATTTAGTTCTAAATATTGTCTTTCACTTTCATTTTTATTTATTTGTAGTTGATTATTTCTACAAGAAAATAATACAATATCTTTTTTTTTTGTAGTTGTACAATACTTGTTATAAAATTCTGAACAATTCATATGTAATCTCCTTGATTTTTTCACCACTATTACTTATTATACCATATCTTTAATTTTGAGGTACATGTACATAAATGTGAAAAAGTATGCTAGAGAGTCATTGCGAACATTAATCTTCTTTTGATTTTTCATTTTTATGATTTGCTCTGAATGTAATCTGAGTTTATTATTTATTTCAAAAACCAATGTTTTTGGTATAGGCATATTTAAGAAAATCTTACTCAACGTGCTTATGTAAGATTCTGATTATTTACACGTATAATTTACAACAAAAAAGTGATCTCGTTACAACTGCACAAGATCACTTTTGACTATACTCTATATTTACACCACATAATGATAAAAGAGACATAGAGAATTTTCTATATGTTTCTCTCTCAAATCATTTCAACTCACAATCATCTTCGATTTCTTCTGTATTATAAATTCCGTCTATCCAAACAGCATCCATGTATAAACAAGTTACAAATTTATTTGTGACAGCTTCTAATTCATTTGTTCTAGAATAATTATTTTTATCTAAGAATGATATTGCTTCACAAATAGAATTTACTTCATCAATTGTAAAAGGTATCATAAATTGACTATCTTCTGTTTTCTTAATTCCTTGTGTATTAACCATATTTTTCAACCTTCTTTCTTATCCCAAAAACCGTCGTTTTATTCAATAAAAAAATGATTGGCGATTTCTTCATATTTAAGATCTGACATTTCACTTAGTAAGATAAAAAACTTTGTGTTTGGGTACTGTAAACATAAATCAAGTATAGAGCTTATTTGATTATAAGATTCAAATAAAACATTATCTAATATGATTACATCATAATTATTTGAAATGTATGTTTCTAAAATATTAAGTAACGACTTGAAACGTTCTACAGCTGGAGACCCCCACAATGTTTCATAATAAGGTACTTTTTCTATATTACTCACAGTTAAAAATTCGTGTTTACAATCACCTGAACTATCACTTCCCATTTCTGTCCCCACACGGATAAAAAAGTATTTACTATCAGAATATACTCTGTGTGCATCTTCCATATTCAGTACAATTTCTTTAGAAAAACTCTCAGCCATATTTGCTACTGAATCGCTCAGAACTGTTTCAGTATTTAAAATAATTGCTAAGTCTGAGTGTTGTGTTTTATCGGATAGCATTTCGCCAACAACCTGTATTTTATTTTTAAGATCAGCAACAATCTCTTCTTCCAAAGTCATTGAATACTCCACTAAATCTACATATTCTTCAACTGCTACCATGTTAATTTCCCCTTTACATCTATGTATTTTTTACTGAAGTCAACATGTATTTATTCTCATGTTGACTTCAACTATTTGATTAAATTACTTTATTAATCCTCTGTTGTAATAATCTTTGATAAAGCTTTCTCACCAAACCTAGCCTTGAACCTTTTGATAAATTCTTTTTCTCCTAAAAATTCAATTTGCGCATTGATTGTTGCTAATGAAGCAGTTCCACTATACGCATCTAAAATGAATCCATTCTCTTCAGCAATTCTCATCACCTCTTTCCAATTTGAGTCCATTTCTTTTACTTTATCTTTGTTAATTTTCATAGCCATTCTCCTTATTATTTTTTTAGCTTCTTGAAATGTGTTGCTTAATTCCTTATACCTTATTATATCATTACTTATATATAAGTACAACTATAATATGTAGAAAAGTAGCGATTTTTTTCACTACTTTTCTACATATTTATTCTATAATCGGCGAGCAATGTCATAGACAACAGATATTGTCACACTGTTTCCAGCTTGCTTGTATAACTGACTATTTGATTGTTTTTGTTCATACTCACAATCATAATGATCTAAACCTCTTTTTAAGATATCAAATGCAATTTCTTTACTATCAAACTTAGCAGCAAGAAATGCCCAATCAGGAAAAGCTTGTAGTCTCCAGCATTCTAAAGGAGTAAGTTTTCTTATTCTGAATTCCTCAGTTAATACTCCTTGTTGGCTACCTGTCAAAATTGTATTTGACAGCTTTTTCCCAACACGTCCACGTCTATATGCCGAACCAGGAAACGAAAGGTTAATGCTATCACCTGGTGTTGCTTCAGAGTAGCCTTTTTTGGTTGCTTCTTTTATTGCTATCTTTGGCTCTTGTCCTCCACCTTGCATTGTCATTAAAGTGGGAGATACGCCTTCAGGACTAACCACACTACCACTTTGTCTATAGGTACCAGGTAGTTGACCCACTACCATAATTCCATGCCTGTCTTGTGCAGTAATCGTAAACATTTCATCACCATTATTTTTAAATCTGCGCCCATTCTGGCGTTTGTTTAGTCGGTCTGGCGTTAAAACTGGAACCGCAATCTTACTGCCTTCTCCTTTATTAGTCGTGATCGTTGGTGACAAACCTTCTGCATGATAAACGTTGCCATTCAGCCCATGCTTTGACGGATTGACATTTCCAATCACAATCTGTTTTGGGGCTTTGTAATCAGTCGCAGTTAGAGTTCCCATCAACCCATCCGTATAAAATGTGCGCTCTCTTGTGTTTTTAGAACAATCATTGTCTTTATGTGTAGTACCAGCTAAATTTATTTTGCTTGATTGACAATCAGCTGCGCTGTCTTCTCCCGTGAGAGGAAAAATTGTTCGGGTATTTTCTCCTCTAAGACATCCGATAATATAGACCCGTTCTCGATTTTGCGGTACGTATACTTTAGAGTTAAACAATTGCCACGAGCAGTCATACCCCAATTCATCCAGCGTTCTGAGGATTGTCTCAAAGGTAGATCCTTTTTCATGGTTGAGCAATCCTTTGACGTTTTCAAGCAATAAGTATTTAGGTTTGAGTAGTTTAGCAAACCGTGCGATTTCAAAGAATAAAGTTCCTCTTGTATCTTCAAATCCTCTCCGTTTTCCAGCAATGCTGAAAGCCTGGCATGGAAATCCTCCACACAAAACGTCAACGGGTCCAATTCCTCTAACAAATTCATCTGTAACTGTTGTGATATCATGCATTTCCACCTCTCCTGTTGTATTGTGTATTGCTTTATAACTTTGTCTTGCAAACTTATCAATTTCACAAAATCCAATACATTTATGACCAGCTTTTTCCATTCCAAACCTAAAACCACCTACACCAGCAAACAGATCTAAAAAAGTTAATGATCTATTCTTCTTGATTGTTGTTTTGATTATTGGTAAATGTGTGTCAACTTGCTGTTGTTCTTTTAAAGTATTCATATATTTTCTTTCCCACATGTGTATCAAGAATTTCAAGCGCTTGATATACATAGTTTAACGGTTAGTCCGTTGGTAAAGAGGAGGATCTTTGTTGTATAAAGGTTTATGGAATGTTGGTTTTTAAAACCAGTAGATCTAAAGGTCGAGAAAACTGTAACATCGACTCTTTGGAATCTTCAATGATAATATTTTTTTGGTAATTGATACGTTCACTGATCAATGGTACAGAAAGCCCATAAACATAACGCAACATAAATATTTTTCTACTACGTTCAGTCACTTCAGGGCGATAAGGGTGCATGATAGAGGAATAGCCCAATATAAATAATTTATTTAATCGGAGAAAATCATAACGATATTCTTCATAAGCGTTCAGTCCTTCATTCGACTGTATCCAACTATTTTCTTCATTGGTCAAATGATACACTGTTGTTAACTTTGGCAGCATAGGAAGCCCTACACGTTCCCGTGCTGTTTTATACGCAGATAAAAAGATTCCCACGTTTGTTTTTGTTTCTTTCCAGTTAATCTTATCGATTGTAGGGATTTCATATTTTTCGACATCAAAAAGCCTCACCATTTATCACTTCCCTATGTTATAATAAGCAAGTTACTGTGAGGCTTTTGATCTTATATTTTTAGTCTTATAGTGGCACGAAGAATGGCTGGGGAGGCATCCCTAGCCTTTTCTTTTTGTCTTTCCAATCAATATCCAAAGTCAGCATTCAATAATTCCACTTGTTCCTCAAATGGCGCCATGCTACATAACTCAGGAAGATTACTCCTTACCAAATGAACAGGTATATTCGGGCTTACTGCATTTCCACATCTTCCTACTTGCACACTTTTAGGCACTATCTTATTTTCGTGGTCTCGATCGATCACATAGTTCTCAGGAAAGCCCATCGCATTAAATAGCTCACGTGGATCTAACATTCGCAGTGTGATATCGGTAATCTGATAATCAACGCCTTTGATCGTTACTAGTCCAAATCGATCTTTTGTTGGTATTGTATGAATTGGCTCATCTAGTGATTGTCCTACATCATTTCCGTAGTATTTTGTTAAAAAAGCTGATTGACTATACCCAAAAGAAACATCCGTACTGTATTCGGATAAAAAACTTTTCACTTGTAAGCTATTGTCTATATTTCCATTTAGCTCAATTTCACAAAATGAATGAACATTTCTTGCTGTAATTGTATGCAATGGATCTTTTATATCACTCGCTACTGATCTAGTTTGACCGCCATAACTTTTAGAAATGAATGCTGTAACTAAACTATGGTAATCTACTTGGGTAATAGTATCTGTAGGATTTCTAGGATCAATACCAGCGCCTGTATAATTTCCCCCATAATGCTTAGAAAGAAAGGCTGTCATTAGTGAATGGTGGTTACTTTGAGACGTAATTGTTCCCAATGGATTATTGACAGTTGTTCCCGTACTATTTCCATAGTCTTCTTTGATCCAAGCTGAAGCAAAGGCAAACTTATTTCCGCCACTAGTTACAGTTCCAATTGGTTGATCCATATTCAGTACTCTCTTGCCTTCAGGATCACCATAACCCATTTGAATTAGAGTAGGACTTATAAGTGCATGGTGTCCACCTGTCGTGATTGTTTTCAATGGTTCATCAACCTTACTACCTTTATGCCCTGTTGTATTTACTAAAAGTGTTGGCGTTACTAAGCAATGCTCTGCTTTTGTTGTAATTGTGGTCAGCGGTTCATCAATAGGGTATTGTAATCCGTCTTTTCCAAATCCAGTTTGACCTATCCTTACAATAAATGGATCTGGTTCGTTAAGAACAAATTTGAATAAGCCACGGGCAATCCTCTTCATTGTTGCTGGTGAAAGTGACTTCTTTCTGTTAAAAATTGATTTACCTTTTTTAGAAAAATCAATGATTTCACTAGCAGCACGATATGGTTTTAAATCCCCTTTTTCGACCTCTTCACTATCTTTATGTCCATGAGTCGGTTGTGGCCATACAATTGGACGTTTGTCACATCTTGCAATTAAAAATAATCGCTTCCTTGTTGTAGGAGCGCCAAAATCACAAGCCTTTAAAATTTTATACTCAACGGAATAACCCAATGCTTCTAAATGTTTAATAAATTTTTTGAAAATCTGTCCCTTTTTTTCTTTTATTGGTGCAAATAATTGTTTTTCATTAGGAGTGACTTCACCAGGTTCAGCAATACGATTCTTTGTTGTCCATTTTCCTGTTTTTTTATTGTAGAAACGCACCAAATCCGTTGTCACTATTCGACCTGTTTCATCATCCCTTACAGCTTTCAATAGTCCCCATGTCATAAACTCTTCAACGTTTTCTAACATAATAACTCTTGGCCTGACTTTAGAAGCCCAATTAAGTGCAACCCACGCTAATCCTCTGATTTCTTTGTTTACTGGTGTGCCTCCTTTAGCTTTACTGAAATGCTTGCAATCAGGAGAAAACCAAGCTAATGCTACTGGTCTACCAGCCGCAGCTTTGATTGGATCTACATCAAAAACATTCTCACAATAATGCTTCGTGTTCGGGTGATTAGCCGTATGCATTGCGATAGCATCTGGATCATGGTTGATAGCAATATCCACCGATCGCCCAATTGCCATTTCCATTCCAGTTGAAGCACCACCACCACCTGCAAAGTTGTCTACTATAATCTCTTTGTTTTTTCTCATGTCTCACTCTATCCTTTTCTTCAGTATCTTTGTAATTAGATAACTATTTTTTTCTTTTGAATAATCATCTTTAATACGAAACGAACACTTTTAACAAGTAAAAATAAAACTTTAAATGTATATTTAATTGCTAAGTATAATAGACCAAAAAACAAGTAAAACATTAGCACCATCACTTTTTCATCAATCATAATAAATATCCTCCTCATTATTGTCTTAGTCAGTTTCTAACGGCTACGGTTTAAATCCCTTGTCCGTTACATAGCCATCAATACTCCAGATACCAATTTTCTCAGTTTTTGCTTGTCGTTCTTCAGTTAATAAAGAGTCGAGAATCCCTTTATCAGAAGAACTTTGAGCATATGCAACTCTTGCTAATCCTTCACGCACGAGTATTTTTTGTAACAACTCACCATCAACATAAACATAGGCCAACGAACGTCCATACTTGTCAGTGGAATTATTTGGGTCCTCCTTCAGCTCAATTGATTGTGCTTGCTGAAGCAGTTCCTTTGTCCGGTTGCTAGCATCTAATCCAAATGGCTGTATCGGTGTACCAGGTTTCTTCGTTTCAGGTGTATCTATCAGTAAATATCGAACTTTTGTCTTTTTCCCATCAATCAAAAATTCAGTTGTGTCTCCATCAATTAATCGGCTCAGTGAAACTGAATGAATCGTTTCTTTTTGATCAGTATTTTCTATTGAATCTAGTTTATTTGAAGGAAGGTTTGAATGAATAAATTGGAACCCACTACCAAATAGAAAAATGATCAAGAGAATTATTTTTCTTATTGTTTTACGTTTTTTATACATTTGATTCTCCTTAAACTAATTATATTTACCTTTTGATATTGAACCCTCTTGGATCTAATCCGTCCATAGAGGGTTGATATTCACCTTGTGGTTTCTTTATATTTTCAGCAACATCAAAGATTGCGTTTGGATTAACTTCTCTTTTAACAACATCTTCAAAAGGGCAAGTCATCATCAGAAATATCAATCGTTGATCCACTTCCAACAAATGGATCTGAACTTCTAGCAAAATCAGGCATACACTTATTGTCCTGAGAATGACGTTGAGTATGGGTATCATAATTAGAATTGGGTTGATTATTCTGAAACGAATTGGGTTGATCGTTACCAATAGAATTGTTTCTTTGTTCAGCGGTAGCTCGTGATTCTAACAATTGGAAATTTTCACACACAACTTCAGTGACGAAAACACGTTGACCTTGTTGATTCTCATAGTTTCTAGTTTGAATACGACCTGTTACGCCTAACAATGTACCCTTACGCGCATAGTTCGCCATTGTTTCAGCAGGTTTACGCCAGATAACACAGTTGATGAAATCTGCTTCACGATTTCCATTTGCATTTGTAAAGTTACGGTTTACTGCTAAAGTAAACGTTGCAACTGCTGAACCACTATGTGTAAAGCGTAAATCAGGATCTTTCGTGAGTCGTCCGACTAATACAACATTATTGATCATTTAAAGTCTCTCCTTTTTAGAAGAGTAGCCTAAGCTACTCTCAATAATTTTTCATATTTTTTTCAAACTGTTTGACTACAGGTTCAAAGTAGCTGTATAAAGATTCTTGCTGATCTCGATTGTTGAAATGTTCTAACGTTTGTTTGGCTTCAGCGTAAAATTCCACTTCTCTTGGTGTCGGAACCAACGTTTCGTCAACTTCAGTAAGAACGAACAGGATTGCTTCACCCTCTTCTTTTGTAAGAGGGTGATTTTCCTTAAGTTTTCTTTTTCCTGACCAAAAATTGTCTACTATCTTCATTTGAAGTTCCTCCTTATGGATAAATGATTTCAAGTTCATTTTCATTAAGTACATATTCAAGGTCCACGAAAAGATTATGAACTGCACTGATAGTCCATGTATCCGAATCCCACGAAGGTAAATTATCCAAGCCACATTCACTCATTGCTGTTAACACTTTAGCAAGTGCTAAGTGCTGTTGAACTAAACTTTCCTTAATTAGGTTAACGGTATACTTATGATCAATTTCTAGCATCACATCTAATGAGATATCATGTGCTTTTATGACGTCTTTAATGCTGATCATAAGCTGTGCATCTTTGGAACCTTCTTCTGGAAAAGCGAGTATCCATCCTCTTAAATACAGGTAAAAGAGAGCTAATTCTTTTTTGATTTCTAGTGCTTTTTGAGTTGCAAGAAACATTTTTTTCAGTTCTTTTTTTCGTTCTTTTGTTATCATATTTATTCCTCTTTTCTTAATTCCTTATACCTTATTATATCATTACTTATATATAAGTACAACTATGTTGTTGCTTTTTTTTTCTTTTTTCTTTATACTATTACTTATATATTACTAAGGAGAATGAATATGAATATTGATTTATCCAACGAACAAGAATTAGAAGAGTTCAAAGAATTCCTTAAAGAAAATGTATTAACAAAAAATGAAGCTATACTAATAACTGATCAAACTTCTGTTGCATTTAATCAATCTGTTTTAATGGGGCATATCCATCCAATTTTTGAAACTGAAGGTAAAGGTCCTGCAAAAGTTAAATTGTATTTGAAATCTCAATTAGAAGAATATGCAAAGACAAAAAAACAAATAAATAAAAAATAAGAACCCACCTATGTGAGTTCTTATTTTTTTGTTCATAATCAATCAGGAGATAACCATTTATTTTCCCATGCATTATACGCTACGCATGCAGCAATTGATTCTTGTCTTTTTTTATTACGTCAAGATTTCTTTTTTCACATTCTTTAGAAAAAAAGAAACGCAAGTGCTTATTACTTTTAAAAAAATCAACTCCATCTTTTAAGAATCCGATCCACTAAAATTCCTAGAACATAAACGAAGAAGTCTTTTTTATCTTCTAGTATGATCATCTAATAGCTTATCTTCCCATTCTTGGGCTAGGATCTCATAACAATCTAGGCAATAATTCTCACCTTCTTCTTTTGACTCTAAAATATTTTCACAACGAGTACAAAAATATTTCCCCTTCATTTTTAATTCTTTTTGGCAATCACGACAGTATACTTTTTCACTACCTTTAAGTATATGAATACAACTCTTACACAAGATAACTGGTCTTAAAACTTCCCCACGATATGATTTTCCTTCATTCGATTTAAGAAATTCTAGCAATTCATTTTCAGCATTAAAATTTTTTATCCTTCCTGTGACACGACTATTTTTATATTCTCGAGCTGTGTATTGGATCATATTTATTCATCCTCTATTATTCTTTTGTTGTTGCTATTTCAATTTTATTTTTCAAATTCACCTGGTTCTCTCATTCCTTTATCTGTAAGAATTCCCATAGCAGCATCATATGCTTTGAGTTGTTTCTCAAATATTTTCACTTGCTTCTCTAGATCATTGTTTTCTTCTCGCAAAGCCTTCACTTTGCTTAATAACTCAGGATTGTTTGGTTCATATTTAAGTTGTTCATTTGCTTTATAAAGTTTTTCTTTTAGTGTTTTTCTTGCAAACTGAACTGCTTCAAAGTTATCATGAAAATCTTTACCTAAAACTTTTGGAGCATTTTGGCTGCTGACTTGTCTTGCAGATAGAATATTTAACGCTGTGACCATTTCTCTTACTTGTTGAATGGCTGAATTTTTTCGTTTTGGTACTAATCCACTTTCACCAGAAAGATAGCTTGCCAAACTAGAACCTTTGACAAATTTATTTTTGTTCGCTTGATCGTCACTCCAAAAATAAAATGTATCTTTATAATTAAAATGAGCTTCATATCGTCCATCTTCTCGTTGATCCAATTTATAATCAGGAATCTTTATTACCCCTGTTTCATATCGACTGTACGCAACTTCCACATAAATTCCCGTCATTGTATCTTTTTGTATTTGCCACGGCTCAATAACAAAAGTTAAGTCAGGTAGTTCTTCTTTCTCCGCTTTTTGTTCTGCATACTTTTGAGCAATTTCGCTCACATGAAAAACTGCATCTGGATCATTTTTGCTAGTCCGTTCAAGAATATTTTCTACATTATAGATTCGGTGTTTCTTATTTAACGTGTAATCACGAGCAGGACGTTTTTGTGGCATATCCAATAATTTGTAGTTGATCACTTGTCCATATTCTTTTGATTTATGGTTTGGATCAACTTCAATACTCAACAGTTTGGCTTTAATTAGAAAATCATCCCAACTTGTACTATGTTTCAAAAGAAAGTTGAGTCGTTCTTTCAACTCAAAACGAAAAGCATATTTTCTTCTGTATTCTTGGTATTTGGTGTATGAGTTTTTCTTTACAGATTCTAGAATCATAGCTCCATGATACTCAGCAACCTTATCAGAGGAATTTCTTAAATGCGCAGCTGTTCCTCTTTGCCATCTGTATTTTTTTAAATCTACAGTTGACGTAGTATTAAAAATGATATGATTGTGTAAATGATCTTTGTCAACGTGCGTAGCAATCACAAACTCATACTCATCACCTAAAAATTCAAGCGCTGTCTGTCTACCTATTTCGTGTACTTCTTCTGGCGTAAGATTATCATTCGGATCAAAATTTTGTCGCTGTCTGTCTACCTATTTCGTGTACTTCTTCTGGCGTAAGATTATCATTCGGATCAAAATTTTGTATAAGGTGTCGTGCAATAACTTCATCATTTGATTTTTTATTCGACTGTCCTAGAACGTTCTCAGCTAATTTCCTTGTTAAGTTCATTTCAAAAAATGCGTTGTTCACTGCATTAATTTTATGCCCACTAGTTAATGTTTGATTTTTTGTTTTTTCAGGATTCAAAATGTACTCTATAGCTCGTTTTAAATTCTTTTCTCCCTTAACAGTGAGTGCTTTTGTCGTTGGCAATTTACTCACTCCTCGTAACTTTTTGTATTTCTCTAAGTAATATTTCCTGACTCTGATTGTAATTGCTTTTCATTTTGGCAAACTCAGAAACCAGAAACTCAACATCCTCTCTCTCAACGATATCCGTTTGATTGAGCTTATGAGCGATTTGATTCAAGTTATTTCCAATTCTGTTAAGTTCAGAGACATACTGTCCTGTTTCAGCAAGTGATTCTTTTAGTGTGGAAAAATCAATTTTGATAACCCTACCGTTTAGTGCCATCATGCGAATATAATTGGTAAGTGTTTTTAGACCAGCAATCTCCATATTTTTAGTAATTTGTTTTTTTTCGTCCTCTGTTACATATACTTTCAGCATCTCACTGCGAAACAGGTTCTTCCTTTTCATACATTCATCTCCAAACTTTGTTGAAAATCGTCACGCAAGGCTTCGCCTTGCTACAGAGACGATCCGTAAAACCGTCCGCTCCCTGAGCGGAGGCTCGTTCTCTGGCAAGCATAGCAAGGTGGGTACACCTTACGAAAAAAATAAAAAAAGCAGAATTTGAAAATCACAGATTTTCAAATTTGCCTTTTTTTGTTTTTAATTTTGGGGCATGCCCCAAACCCCATTTCTTTTCATTTACTGCTTCACTAGGCAAATACTTTTTTTGAACTTCCTGTAGGAGCGTTTGTAACGATTCTTCTGATAGTTCCTTCAACGACTCTTCTAAAAAAGCTAAACTTGAAATATGAACACTGATCGTTTGATCGTTTAATTTTTCAAGATTACGTCGTTCTGCCTTTAATTGGCCAATCACTTTTTTTACTGTAAGGATCTCTGAATCCTCTTTCTCACCTTCAGTATAATTTTGACAAACACGCCATAAATAATACTGACTAAGTGGCCGCTTCTTTATTGCTTCCATCATCATTATTGCCTTCTGTTCCATCTTTGAATTTTTCTAAATAGTCGCTCATGCTAAATGGCGTATCTGATTTTTTCTCTGCTTTGTTTTCTTTACTGGTTGAAATATTGGCCATTGCTTGACTTTGTAATTCTCTGGCTTGCTTGATTTCTTCTTCTAACGTTGCACGAATTTTTATAGGTTCTTTTTCGTTTAAGTGTGTTTCAAACCTTTTTAAGAATTGTTCACTTCTAAAAATTACTTTTGTTAATACACGTTGAATTTTTACTTTGCCATTTTCTAGAGACCGAAGGTTGTCTAACACCTCAAAATCAAGTGGTAATGGATCCATTCCAAATACCATACAAAGGACAGAAGCTACGCTTTGATTTTCAAAACGTATAATCTTATTATGCTCAGGTTCTTCTTTTTCAATAAGACAAACAAGCAAATCTTGCAACGTTTGCTGCTCACTTTGATCTGCTTTTAACCGAATTTTATAGTCATCAACCGTAGATTTTTCCACTCGATCAAAAATGATTTCTTGCTTACTCATCTTTTCAAAAATCAGAAATAGTTGAGTGGGGCTTGTTTCATTTTTGTTTTTTGTTCCTCTTCCTTCCGTATCTGATTTTTCAAAATAGGGAACGATCGGCAGTTGTTCATGATCTGTTAACGATAACCGTTTTTCTTCAATAATTTCTCCAGTATCGCCATTTACTTTATGCGCATTCTCACCAAAAAGAAAAATCGGAGTTGCTCCTTCTTTCAGTGATCGAACTTCTCGAATCCAATCATGTACCTCTTTTGTTTCAGAAGCTTCAGAACGTTGGTAAAGCAATAGCAGTTGATTCATTAATGATAGGTTTTTCGTTTTAGTAATACTTCTTAAGAATCGTTTGTAGTTTTCCTGTTCGGTCCAATCATCTAAGTGATCAACTACGTAAGCAGCAATTCCTTCCGAATCACTTTCTTCTAACAGACGTTTGAGCGTTTCATCGAGGTGAACATTCTTTGTCGAGTGTGCTTCCAAACATTTATCAAAGCAATTCAACAACATTTCTTGTGTTTCTTTCCGATAATACTTCTGATCATTTCGGTAAAAATAGGCGAGAAACATTTGGCGAGCTTCTTCAAGAGTTGGTTCTTTTTTTGCTTCTATTTCTGCTTTTGTTTTTGACCACACCTCTTGTAAGAATGATTGTAAAAGTGCTTCTAGATCATACAGTTGCTTAACATTTTTAGAAAGTACGTTATCTTTCTTGCGGAACTGTTCCCAAAATGAAGCAGGAAGCTTCTCGAAAAGAGCAACAACAAGTTTATAAAAATCAATCGTAATAGGGACTTGTGGTAATTCTTTAACTGGAGGAAGCGTTGCTTTGGGATTAAACTTTTGTGAAACGTCAAAGAGTGTTTTTTCTGTTAATCTCGTTTGAGTCAAAAATGCTTCATCAATGATATCATAAGGAACATCTAAAGTTGTTGAGGCATATTGAAATGCCTCAACAAATAGACGATTAGGTTTTTCAACGCCCTGTTGCCTTAGATAGTCATAAATTTCATGTGCATGAAGAGCAATAGCCAATGCCGTTACTTCGCTTTCTTCTTTGAAAAACTTAGTCAACTTTCGTTTTTTGGCAATAGCTGCTTTTTCATAATCTTCAGGAAATAATGTGGGCATATCCTAAGCGCCTCCTTTTATCCGACTTCAAGCTCAGGTTCTTCAGTAGAAACTGATTTTGAACTTGCTGAAATAGTTGTAGTTAATTCCTGGATCAATCCTTCTTTTTCTTCTGTAGACAATCCTTCGATTGCTTTTCTGTCATCATCAGTAATCTTCAGATTTAGTTGTTTACTTAACTGCTCAATCTGTTCGGTGTAATTATTTTGTGTTGGTTCATGATCAATAATTTCCTTATCAGGTTGATTGTTATCAGGAATGGAATCAGTTTTCTCAATAGAATCCTCGTCAGCTGGTTCAACAGATTTCTCTATTTCTTTCTTTTCATCTACTTTTGAAGCAGGTATTCGATCTTCCACTTTTGTTTCTACCGTAGGTTCATGATCAAGAGAAGTTTGCGTTGCTTCTTCTTTTTCTTTTGGCAGCTCTATCTTCTCTTCTAGCGGACTTTCAGGGGTTTCAACAGATTGTTCTGTCGTTTCTTTTACTTGCTCCTCTGTGGTCTTAGAATCGATTTTCGAGCGCAATTCTTTCTCTTCCAATACAAATGTTTGATCTACTTTTTCAACAATTTTTCTAATAGAGTCGTTTACTTTTAGAATACGGCTGTTGATCGAATTCTTAACGTTGATTCGCAACGTATCCGTTTTATCTTGAACATTGTAAATCACGTTGTCTTTTTTAGTGGTCAATGTACGCAGCAAGTTCTCCTTGAATTGCGTTACTTCAGCTTTAATATTTTTCAACATTTCTTGTAGGAATGTTGATTTCTGCTCTTTCGTTGCATTTTCTAATGCAGCAGCAGCGGTTGTGTAGCTTGAAATCATTTTTTCGATCTTAGTCAAATGTTCATCTAATAATGAGTCGATTTCGGCACGTGTGAGATATTGACTCGTTCCTTCTTCCTTTTCTTCCATAACATCAAACACTTCGTCTAAAGCTAGTTTAAAATCACTGAGATACTCAGAAGAACTTGCCTTCATGATCTTATTGAAATCAGGATTGTTCTTCACTGTTTCGTTCAATTCGGTAGAAGAAGGTTGAATTGGTTGCACATTTTCAAGCTCTTTTGCCTTTTCTTGGCTCACTGCTGCTTCAGATAAGCGATCATAGATTAATTTATTTTCAGCAAAGTTTCGGCCAACTTCAATTTCAGCGTGATCAGTAACTTCTCCATTTGTTACTTCAGCAAATACAAACTCACTTGAAGCTTCTGGATAGGTAGCTTTTCCTTCTAATTTATACATTTCAGTAATAAAATCTTTCGTAACAACTTTGCCACTGTAATCAGTAGAAAATACTCGTTGGTCCATTTCATTGGACTCTACACGGAAATAGCGATCGGTCTGTTGATCATCTAAAGACATTTTAGTTTGTCTTTGAGCAGTTCTTCCGCCTACAACAACTCTATTTGGTCTAATTTGCATTGCTCTTCGTTTACTCACTGCGCCTTCTCTTAGCAATCCATACATTGGTTTGTTAATTCCTTCTTGATCTCCTAAGTCCATTCTATGGTGTTTAACAACATCACCATCAACGACCTCATCAAAATAAAACTTAAAGGATTTTGACTCGTCAGCTGCTAAACTTTCCAATGATTGTAATTCTGAAATCAACTCTGGGGTCACGATCTCTCCTTGATACCGATTGATTCCAATATCAGGGTTTGATTCATTAAATTCCACTTGAAAATAACGATTATCTCCTACTTCATTAACAGAAGAAAGAGAACTCTCTAGGCTATGTTCACCCGTTGAATTCTCTTTCGTTTGGTCTAATTCAGTTGTAGCTTGTACTGCCTTTTCCATATATTCTTGTACATCATCATAAGGAATTGTTGAGAGAAGCTCTTCAATTTGTTGCTTTTCATCTTCGGAAAGCGCATGATCTAATTTTTCTAAGTTTGATTCAGCCTCAGATAAAATAGCCTCATACTCATTGACTCTTTTTTCGGAATTAGAAATTGATTCACTAATATTCGTGGTATCCTGAAGTTGACTTTCGTAATATTCTTTATAGGAACCCTCTTCAATAATTCCTTCATTGAGATTCGATATCTCTTCCGATAAAAGAGTATTACTTACTTTTAGCTCCAAATACTGTTTTTGCTCAGAAGAAAGTTGACTAATTTTATTAATTAAGAGTTCTCTTTCTCTTTCTTCTTTCTTTTCTTCGTCTATTTCGTTCGTGACTTTATACAACGAGTCCATGTGTAACATTGAATCATCTTTAGAAATACTTGTACTGACAAGGTTTGTGTAATTGACTTTTAATTCTTCAATACGTGTAGGATCTAATTTTTTTGAGAATTCTTCCAAACTTAGTTTTGCTTCATGACTATGATTAATAGAGTAATCAGCAAAGTGATTGTCTAACTTTTCTCTATTAAAATCGTTCAATAGTTGAATATATTCTCTCTCATTATCATTGAGTTCTTCATAAAAATTTCTAAATGCATCTTTAGGATCTTTTTCTCCATCAATACTTTCTACTACTTGATCTTTTTCCGCCATGTTGGCACCCTCTTTCGATTTTTCATTGCCCAATAGTAGTTCTTCGACACGATACTTTTCTTTATCTGTTTGCGGCAGATAATTTTCGGACTGTTTGAAGTCTCCCTCCATTGTTAGCTCTAAGGCAACTTTACGTAGTCCTTTAACAAAGTATATGGTTGGTTTTTTAGCCCATTGTGTAATTTCTCCGCTCTCAATAAGTCTTGCAGCATGATTGCTTAGGTTCTTTTCAGCTACTTTCGATTGTTCTTTTTCGACTTCCAATAATTTAAGTTGTTTTTCATATTTCAAAATTGTTTCTCTAGAGTAGTGTGATTCTCCTATCTTAGATTTCTCTATCTCAGCTTTAATACGAGGAATATTATCAACACTCATAATTAAGCCACCTTGTTTATTCATTCCTCTAGCCTTAGCTCTCACAGCCCATTCAAGTTTGGCCACACGTTCTTTCTGTGATTCAATTTCTTTTGAAAGATTTTGTGCTGAATTTTCAAGTTGTTCTTTTCGATTAAACCAGGACTGTCCATTTCGCTTGTCATTCATTGGTTGACCATTAGTCAGACGTTGGTGAGCATATACTTGATCAATTTTTCCATTAAGTTCTTTTTCCAAGCGATTAAGTTTTCTTTTTGCTTGTGCTAAACGGCTATTATCGTTTTCATCTACTAGAGTATTTTCAGTCTCGCTGTCCTGTTCTTCATTAACTTGTGGTATAGCGTCTAATTCTTCATTTGCTACATCAATAAATTCTTCAGTATTAGTTTCTACTTTAGGATAGTTCTCCATCATTCCAAGCTTTTCGGCTGTTTCCCATAAGCTTTCTGGAATGTACATAGTTTTCCCATCACCATAATGATTCAACCATTCTTTTCTTTCCTCATTGAATGGTTTTACAAGGGCTGCCAGCTCTTCTGTATACCGTCTAATCCATTCATTATGGACAACAGAATCAAGGCCTGTAAAAACCTCATGAACGTCTTCTAATCCGTGTTTTTCTAATGCTAATTGAAAATTTACAGGATTTTCACCGTAAATAACCGTAATTTCATTTTGCACGTCTCTAGAAAGACTATTCCATTTTTCAAGTTGCTCATTTTTTTGTTTATCGATAGAAGTAGTAGTTTCCTTAACTTTCTCTTCAGTATCGCTTTCTTCTGACTCAACTTCATATTCTTCAGAAGACACATCCGCTTGACTTTGTTCTTCTTCTACCTCAGTGCGTTCTTTCACTTCATTTATTGAATGTTCATTCATAATCTCAATAGATTTTTTTAATTCAGGGAATCGTTGATCAAAATAATCGGATAATTCTTTTCTCATCGTTTCATCAAATACCAGGTAAGCATCCTGTATTTTATAATCATCAGCTGACTGCAAGAAACTACTTTTCAGTCCTGCATCTGAAACGTAGACCTCAAATGCTCTAGCCCATACTTCTGTTGGCGTACCATAATAAGCTGCTTTATTCCGGACAACACTATCACTTGGTAACTTCGTTAGATTCGATCTATACCTTGCCACAAATGGTTGAAAATCTTCCTCTAAGCTCAACATTTTCTCTTCACTTGTATAATCTAGAAAGTGGCCATATTCGTGCACGAAGGATTGAATCCCAATTCCTCCGATTGAATCTTCATAGTCTCTGAAATCAATCGCTATTGTTTGTGTTAAGGGATGATAGATTCCCAATGCATGATAATTCCCTAGCTTTCTTAAGCGTAAATCAGCGGTAGATTGTGTTTTGGGTAGTAAAGTACTTATTCGATTCATTTCTTTCTCGAACTGATCAAAAAGAGCCAAATCAACGTCATTATCTACCTCAATAAAGCCAAAATGATCGTTTAGGCTTGTTTGGTTCATTAATTCTTGTGTCTCTTTATTAATATTTTTCTTTGTTTGCCATGCACTAGCTCGAACTTGTTTTTCAATATCCTTTTCATACTCTCTCTGAAGAAAAACGTCATAGGTGTCTTGAATATAAATTTCAATAAAATCGACTGCTCGATTGTGTTTACGGTAATCCTTTATGCGATTAGGATACAAAAATCTACGACTCAACCCGTCAGTACTTTCAAGGATATAAGGTGCTTTATCTAAATTCAATTTATTTTGACTATGTGGAGCTGTAGTGATATCTCTCCAGTTAAAATTATCATACTGGCCTTCTTCCAGTTGTTCTTTTGTTGGAGGTACTTGCCAATATTGGACACTCTCGTCTCGTGGCAGCGTTTCTAAGAATTCGTCTGTTAGTTCACCATACTCATGCTTTCTGAAGGTTGACGACCACTTTTTACCCGAATACTTTGGATTTGTTAAATCTCTTAAAAGTCTCTCTAAATCGGTTCGACTTAATCCTGCTTCAGATAATTCTTCTGATCGAGAGTCATACACTTTCAGAATATCCCGTTGTAACTTATCGTAGCCGATTCCTCGATTCATATTCCCTTCAGCAAAAAAGGTTCGAGTATCTACTCTGTCACCATCCCAATAAATATCTGCATCGGCATTGTAATAGTATCTTAGATTGTGTTTTGTTCCGGTCTTGTTTGTTGGATCTAAAAAAATGAAATTTTCTTTTACTTCTTCAGCACCACTAGTTTCATCATATTTAGTAGTAATTGCTTTATAGCCACTGCGATTACTGTCAATTCTTGCTTCAAAGAAGTTTTTTTCCTTTTCAGATAATTCCTGAATAGTAATGGTTAATGGTTGCGGTTCTTCTGTATTTTTTGAACGCCAGGTCAGTGTTTCTTGTCCTACCGGAAGACCTTGCTGATTCCGTATCATGGTATCAACAGCAGCTCGTTCATCTTCAGGTGACCACTCACCATTTTTGTAAATATTGTCTGCAAGTTTTCGGAACGACGTATATAACGTATCTTTTTCTGTAAAGACCAATGGAGAAGATTTGGTCATTCCGTATTTTTGCTTCATCAAAGAAGTTAATTGATTTTCCATGCACTAAACTCCCTTCTTTTAGTCATTATCTGCTTCTATTGGATCATTTGTGGTTCCCCCTACAGCTGGCGGATCTTCTTGACTGTCCATTTCGTCAACTAGTCTATGGAATTCTTCAGACACTTCTAAAAGGGCTGTTACAGCGCCTTTATTGTAGTCACTAATGGGTCCTTTTTGGTGATCTTGAATCAGCTGTAATAAATACTGGTTAAAACTACCTGTATTGAATGTTTCTTCCTCCATTCTTTTCACCTCCTCTCACAGTTCCATACCCAACGTTTCCACTGGATCCGATTTCACCTGAACTTTTGCGATAAGGCTTTGAAGGGTTACTTCTGATTCTTTTTCCTTCAGCAAGCCTTTTTGATATTTCAGTTCGTCATTCCAATCATTTTTCTTCTGACCAGCATGACACTTGGGCATATGAGGAATTACTTCAATGTCTTTTAACCCAAAATTTTCAAAGAAATCTTTCCCTGGTGTTTCAATTTTTCCTGTTTGTGGATTAAATTTTGATTCGTCATTATCAACTGCTAAGATAATTTTTAACTGTCCGTAGGATCGACCATTTTTGAAGTTTATATCGTCAATTTTATGCAACCACTCTTCTAACCTAACTTCTTTAGCGATCGTTTTTACCTGATTAGAATCAACAGCTAAAGCCTCAACGATTGCTCGTGAGATTACGCCTTTATTTAAACCGTTCATGGCTACTAAGCGACAGTTATTCAATGTATCCTTGTGTAATTCGTAGTAGCTCAACATATCGATAGGCGCTTCAAAGGCATAAACTTTAAAAGGTTGATCAACCGTTGCTTTTTTGAAAGTGGAACGATCACCAATATCCACTACAAAGCCTGTAGTACCGCTGCCATACAAGTTTTTCTTCAGCCGGCCTCTCTCTGGATAAAGTTCTTTGTTAATCCAAATCCCTTGCCTAGCACCTCCGACAACCTTTCCGTCTATGTCTAAATGCTTGAATACAATCATTGGCTCCGTTTTCCCTGTTTCAAAATCTTTATGGATCCCTTGTGCCATCACCCCTTTCGATAAAAAAAAGTCTATCGTTTCATCCGATAGACCTCGTTCCTCTTTCAAATAGTTTCGTGCGTAATCAAACATCTTTGCTTCTTTCACAGTATATTTAAAGGGTTCTTTTTTAGGAACCTTTGTCACATCAAACGTCCCTACTTCTGCTTCTAGTAGATAATGCAACGCTTCTTTAAAAGACATTTGGTTTACGACTTCCACCATTGCAATAACGTCTTTCCCTAGCAGTTCGTTTCCTTTTGAGAACCAGGAGAAATAATTTTTTTCAGGGTTTATCTTAAAACTGGGGTGTTCTGTCCATGCATAATTTCGCCCTTCTCTCTTTAATTCCATTCCAAGAGAACTTGCAACGTCTAAAATACTCTTTTGTTTGGCCATTTCTACGAGTCGATTTGGATTATATTCTGTCATATACATTCACCTCAAATCTTTTGTGATATAATTTTTATAAAATGTCAGCTTGAAAGGAGTCTTACAATGTCAGAAGTATACAAAAATGCTTATTCTTTAGAATTAAACAAACCGTTAGAACCAAACGAGGCCTACCAACTATCCATCGAAAAGAAATTGAAAGAAAATAATAAATTTCAATGTTCAGAAGACTGTGATTTTCAACTTATCTTAGTAAATTTTGGCAAGAAAGATTACATTCAAGCACCTCATTATCGTTCTGCTAAACTTGAACAAAGTCATACTGCTGGTTGTACTTTAATGAAAGAACAAGCAATTGCTAGAATTGGTCAGAGGGAAGATAGTTATTCTTTTACACGCAATAACAGCAAAATCACTGTTGAACTAGATTTAATCAAAGGACTATTAGTTGAAGTATCTAACTCAAAGACTACAAAAACAGTGACCGGTTCTCCTACTGGATCAACTTCTTACACTTCTTCTAATGGAGACTCTACAGACAACACGAAAAAAAAGGAACTTCATAAAAAAATAAAGTCCCTAAAATCTTTAATTGACTATTACGAAAGAGTTAGACAAGGAGAACTTTTTGATATCGTAGATCGACAAGGAGTCCCTCTCAACTTAGAAAATCACTTTCATGATTTGCGAATCCATCCAGAACTCGAAGAAGGTCTTGTAAAAATTTACATTGCAGACGCTTGGGTTGCTTTATGGGGATCAAATGATAATCCATATTACCATTTAAAGCTAACAAGTGAATGCGAATTAATGAATGTTATTGCAAAACCAACTTTAAACATGAACAAAAGAAGTTCGATTCACAGAGGTGTCGCTAACAAAGAAAAATTCTTAGAAAAACAAGCTAGAGTAGGTACAAAGTGCAAAGTTTACTTTTTTGGATCATTTATTTTGAATGAATCAAACGATAACTTTTACATCAATTTTGATCTTAATAGTCAAGAAGCCTTAGATTTTCTAATTTTTTTCCCTTACTAATTCCTAAAAATTTAACATCATGCTGCTTAACTTCAACTACGCTACAAAATCGTGGTTGAACAATCTCAGCATGCTTATCAGCAACTTTTTGTGCTTCTTCTTTGGAATCGAAATAAATAGTCTCTCTGATTTCACTCGTCCAATCAAATTGAAAATATTCTTCTCCTTGTATTTCTACTCGTCTCACTTGTAGCCAAAGACTACTAGAAGGTATTGACTCTAGCAAAGGTACTATCAAAATCAAATAGCATTTTTGGGTTTCCATTAAATCATCTCCTATACACGAAAAAGGACACAGGAAAATGTGTCCTTTTGTTGTTATTACGCTTGCTTCAGCTTTCGCTGCTCTTCCAAATCAATAGGTGATCCCTGCTTTTTTCGCTCTACTTCCTGGATCACTTGGTTATGCTGCTGATTGAATTTTTCTAGTGATTCTCTAAGAATAGTACCTAAACCGTCATTCATAGCTTGTTGGCGTAACTGAAGTTCTTCCATTTTCCCTTGAAAGACACGAACTAATTGTTCTGTTTGTTTGTCGTATTCTTCTTTGATACCTGTAGTGATTTTTTCTTCAAATGTAGACCGAATTTCGGCAGCCTTATTCTGATGTTCTTCTTTGCAGGTATGCTCAATTTCCTGTACTTTCTGTTGGTGACGTTGATTTTCTTCTTGAAGTAGCTGATTCTTTTTGGTTGCTTGTTGTTGGCTTAGCTGATCCAACTGTTCTTTTTCTTCTAATTGAAGACGTTCAGAAATAATTCCTGAAATTTGATCACGTTTATCTAATTGTTGGATTTCTTCATCGATTTTTGTTGTTTCTGTCTGAACAAATTGGGAAAGAACTTGATCAATCTCTGTTTGAGTTGAACGAAGAACGCCTGGAACAAGTTCATCAGGAACAACCACGCTAGGTGGCTCCGTTTCCTGTACAAAAAGATTCTCGATCACAGAAGGGGCTTCCTTTTCAATTGGAATAACAGGGATTGGCTCTGGTTTTACTGAAGGCGTTTCTTGTTGGCTAATTTTTTCACGCAAACGCTCCGTTTCCTGTTTTTGTTCCTGTATAGCTGATCTTAAAGCTTCATAATCACTTTTCGTGAGCTGAACCACCTCTGCTTCGTCTTCTACTTTTACAGCTGCTACTTCACTTTGATTCGTTAATATAGCCTCATTTTGAGCCTGTTTTTCATTAGGAACAGCTGATAACTCGTCGTTCTGAGTTGGTGAATCAGATTGAAGCGTTGCTTCAAAGTCTTCTAATGTAAGAGATTTGTTGGTTTCTGGTACAGTTTCAGTTGTTTCTTTATCAGTATCCAAAGGTTTTTTTTCACGCTCTGAAGAGAGTGAGCTAAAATCGTACTCTTGCGGCTTTTTAACGAAAAAAGAAGATAATGCAGCTAACCAATCAAAACCCTCATCTTGTGGTAAATCAAACCGCTCGGCGTAATAAATTTGCCCGTTCTTATCATTCTTCACTTTTGACACTGTAATGCTGCCTTCAAGATAATCACGTCTAAATCGATTATCTTCATCGATCATATGATTAACTAGCTCATGTGGATCCACAATCTCTTTTTCGTGAAAAGAATCGACCCCTGAAAATTCATATAAAAACTTTGGTTTTCGATTAAACAGTCGCATGGCTATTCTCCTTCTCTACAGGATTTGAACTAGTTGTTTCTGAAGACTGATTATTTGTTGGAAAAGACGTTCCTAACACAGAATCTTTCGTTCCTTTTCGTAAAAGAACCAGGGCTTCTTCAAAGGATAACTTCGTTTCATTGATAACAGAACGAAACTCTTTGTTTTCTTCTTCAGTGATCTGTTGTTGCAACTTTTTTATATCGTCATTCAGCTTGTCTCTTTTCTCAACAGCTTCGTCTAATCGAGCTTTAAATCGCTCTAAATTACTTTGATTCTTTTTCTTGCCCATTTTGTTCACTCCTTTGAGAAGAATTTAGTGTTTTTATTTGAGTAATCTTTCCATTTCTTAACGTGATACGAACATCTTCTTGCATTGGAAAGGCTGATTCTTGATACGGTGCTTTTTGCTCAATCTTCACTTTTACATAGTAGGAAGAAGAGTCTTTGGTATCCTGATAAATCTGTGAGGAAAGATATTTGCTGGAGACTAGCTGCATGGAGTTAGACGTGTTGATTTCCTTTGTTTTTTCATACTTTTGAATCATTTTCGTCAATTGTTCCCTA
The DNA here is from genome assembly GCF_051714545.1 of Enterococcus sp. AZ126. Classification (NCBI taxonomy): domain Bacteria; kingdom Bacillati; phylum Bacillota; class Bacilli; order Lactobacillales; family Enterococcaceae; genus Enterococcus; species Enterococcus sp. AZ126. Next base: position 2,146 of record NZ_JBIOSB010000002.1, on the reverse strand, counting down.
TCTGACTGAATTTCTGTCAGATCATAACAGGTTGCACTCATCATATTTTCGAGTTTAATTGCACGATTACTTACCGATTCCTCTGTTAATTCCCAGGTAAAATAGGTTTCTAAAAATTCTTCTAGTTCACTATTTTCCGTGATTTCTTTCATGCTGCTTGTTGTCTGTTCTGATTGAGACGTTTCATTGGTTGTTGTTTGCGTTGTTTCTGGCAATACAATTTGTTTCTTTGAGTTCATCACTCGAACACTCAGAAAACATAAGCCAACTAAGAAGACTATAAACACTGTAAATCCTATCCCTAAGAATAGATTCATTCTCTTTTTATCTCGCATAAGTAATTTTCTCCTTTCTTATTTTGGTGGGTGTATCACAGAAGATATTCCACCAGGAACATAGGTAACTGTCCAAGTTTTTAAAGGTCCTGGGTTTTGGTCATATAATAAAAATTGATTGTTTCCCATTACTTTCCCAACTACACCAGTATGGCCATACATACTATCCGCAACCCATGTCCCCATATTCGCTCCGGTATGAAAATTGATGATATCTCCTGGACGAATATCTTTGTAACTAGGATTTTTTACCACTGTCCATTTCCAACTTGACCAGGGATAATCATCCCCTATACTACTTGCTGCATCGTGACCTCTTAGTATAATTTCTGGTGTAATTGAATGAGCATAATACGCTGTTACGGCGTAACATTGCCCCGACATACCACCGAACTCACCGGAAACGGATTGCCCTAACAATTTATCTAGTACAGCCAATCCAGCTCCTCCTCCACCTGTCGGTCCAAAACCACCTGGTGGGTCAGGCGTTCCGCCATGATCATCGATCCACTTATCCAGTTTTTCTGCTATTGCTGCTCTTGGCTTGCCTGCGTCTAAAGCGGTCCAATACACAAACTGACCAGGCTTTAGCGTATTATTATGATAGGCTCTGGCACGATCATCCATGATCGCAATCGTTTTGTTCCCAAAACTGTCAATTTGTGTACTCCTGAATTCTTTAACCGCCCGTGTATTGTCCCATGAAGCACCTTGATTTGGGTCATTATCAAACGCCCCATACCCAAATATATTCGCTTTCGGGAACTCTTTGGCCACACCAGCCGTCCCAAAAGAGGATTCCATTTGCGCAAAAGCAACCAACATTCGTACATCGATTCCTGACAGAGTTTGTAAACGAAGAAATTCTTTTCCTGTTGCTCGTTCATCGACCGTATATCCTTCATTCTTGATAAACTCATCTATTTGTTTGGCCGTAATCCCATATCGTTGGGCAAGAAGTGACGAATGATACGCATCCTTTCCGTCCCAATGCTTCACGTAAACAGATCCCTTATCTGAAGCAGACGAGGATCCAGAACTAAACATCAACAACATACCCATAAATAATAATAAAAGGAATCCCAATAAAGCACCGATCCAGCCGATTGGGTTACTAGTTGCTGCGACACTAATCGCTTTACTTACGCCTTGCACAACTGTCTTTTTGATTGTTGCACCAATCTGAGACGTTGTTCTTTGCTTCATTGATTTTTTAAGTGCTTTATTGGCTACCTTTTTTGCTGCTCCTCCTTCTTTTCCAGCTGAAAAACGAATACTTTCCAACTTTCCTGACGTAACAGACTTAGAAAATTTTTCATTTTTTGTCACAAAACCACGTGTTTTTTTCGCTGTTTTAAACAACTTATTACTGTTTTTCGCTGTACCACGAAATTTCTCTAACCCTTCATTTTCTTCCTCTTGATTCAAGGCTGATAAACTTTTATCTAAAAATTGTTTTGTGCTAATTTTAGCTATACTAGACGAAAAGGAAGAGGACTTTGCTTTATTTTTATAGGCTTCAGCTTTTTTCGCTTCTTTTTTCTTTTGGAATCTTTGCTGCGTTTTTTTGTTGCTCGCTTCCGTGGAAGAATCTTTTTTTGATTGTTTCTTTGATGCTTCTTTTTTTTCACTAAAAGAAGAATGATCCTTTTTATTGTCTTTTTTCTGCTTGCTTTTTTTCTCATTCACCATATTTTTCTTATGGTTGGTGGAACCAAATGCAGCTTTTTCTTTCAACTTTGCAATGGTGCCAGCACGAATTGTTAAGGATTTAGGCTCTCCCTTAAAGCCTGATCCTTGTTTTTTTGGAA
>NZ_JBIOSB010000001.1:0-3408387 GCF_051714545.1 Enterococcus sp. AZ126 | reverse complement strand
GCGAAGATCAACTAACATGCCAGTAGCTTCGGCAGCTTCTTTTTTGTCTTCTGATTTTTGATTTCTGCGGTAATTAACCAAGCCAAAATAGATACTTGCACAAATGGATGCAACGGTTAAAAGCACCATAATTTCAATTTTCATATGTCACCTACTCTCTAAATATGTTTTAATTAAGCTGTTCGTACCCACATATAAGTAGTGACATATGGAGGTAAATTATTATGTGCTTGACCGCCACCAGCTCCCTTAGTATTAACGTCACCTGATTGAGTACCTGATCCAGCATTATTATACCCACTTGATCGATTCACCGTTGTTGCATTACCATTCCCGACCTCATAAGCATGAGTGTGGTTTGGCATTTCTGCCACGGTTAACGTATGAGCTTTTTCTCCACCTGTTTTACCAGAAGAATTGAAAACGGGATCGTTCTCATCAACACCGATCAAGGTCTTACCTGTTGCGTAACGTTCCCATATTCCCCCAAATAGACTAGCAGGATCATTTTCGTTTATACTTGTATAAATAGCGCCGACTGGATAGGTTAAATTTAACACCATTGCTTTTACAGCTTGTACTGTTTTCAGTGGTGTCATATACTTTGCATCACTTGCTCCCGATTGAGCCTCAGACTGCGTGGCGATATCATAATTTTTAACGTTGCCTAATCCTATTTTTTCTTTAGTCACATTTTCTTCTATAGCAAAATCAATATCAGTTTGCTTTGCAAAACCAGAGGCAGTTAGTATATTTTGTGCATCAACAGTTAGTTCCAGTTGCATTCCGCAATAATCCATGTCTAAACTTGAGGAACTTACTCCGTTTGAAGCATCTGTATAACTCGTTTGATAAACGTAACCATCATCTGTAATGAAGTTTTTATCATTGATTTGAACAGTAAAGTCGTTTAATTCTGAAGCTGTTTCTTGAATTTGAGAGGTCCATGAATTTGTTGATTGTACAAACGTGGACACTTTTAAATTTTTATTATTTGGAGAGGTAGCTTTTGCCCGCGCACTGATAGTGAGTGCGATAAAGTTATTTTTTATTTGTGTTGCCGCTTCTGTTCGGTTTAATTTTTCATAGATTTGCGGGGCTAATTTTTTTGCTGTTTCTACAACATCAAACACACCCATCTGTTGTGGAATTACCCCACTTTGTGTCGAACCAGTAGTAACTCCTGAATCATCACGACTGGCCAACTTGTTATAGTCAGCTTGCGAAACCTCATTCCAAGTGTCAGATGGTTTTTTTAGTGTTTTTGCAGTAAAATCAGAAAAATATTTATGTGGATTCGTTGTCGTATTCCCTGCTGTTTTCCCATTAAAATCCATCATTATTTTTACGTTTGTATTACCAGAAAAAAGTGAAAGTCCATTCGCTTTTGTCATTCGATCGTTAAAATCCATTTGCAATCGAGTTGCTAGTGTAGGGCGTTTTACACCCTGCGTATCTGTACGGGCTTGTACAATCTCAGGATTACTGTCTCCTGATTCAGCGACTAATTGATCAAAATCATTTCGCAACGTATCAAATTCTTGTTTATTATTGTTCGCCGTAGATACCGCTTGACCTGCAGTAGTGATTGCTGTTTGCGAATTGGTAAGGGCTTGGTCAGCCGTAATATTAGCTTGTTTCCCTGCTTCGGTTGCAATACTTATAGCTTCTTGTCCTGCTTCTTGCGCTATTTCTTTTGAATCCTTAATTCCTTTTTCAAGTTCACTTTTATAACTATCTACTTTTTCTGACGATGCATTTGATTGATCTAAAATAGCATTAATCTTTTTACTCCCTTGGTTGAGCGTGTCTGTTTCTTTAATTTGTTCAACTGCCATACGGTCTCACTCCTTTATTCACCATCAATATATTCAATGGTAGATTTTTGTAAAATTTTATTCCCGATCTTGATAAATGGTGTACCGCTATCGACTAGTTGCTCAAAATAATCTTCTAGCGTTTTTCCTGACTTATCATTAACAACAAACGATTCTATATTACTAATTAATTTAATTTTTAGTTTCATTATCTTTTTCCTCCATTACTAGATCGACAATTTCAATCAACACAACTTCGCTTACTCTTATTGTTACGACATCTACAGCCTCGCAAAATGCTTCTTTGCAAGCTAAGATTTTATTTCGTACTTCTTTCGCTTCTTTTGCTTTTTCAAAATAAAGTTGAACATGTACCCCATTTTTTAAAGTAATCACTAAATTTTTCATTTAAAATTGTCCTCCTAATTGCGATTGGATAAATACACGACAAATAACCTGCGCTTCAATACGTGCAAGTTTGTTTGGTTTAATCTGGATAGTGTGTCCTCCTCGAGAGATTTTACCAGTACTCGTTTTCCGCAGATAATCTACAATATTTAATCGCTGTTGGCTTGTTTCATGGTGCGGAATTGTCTTCCCATCTACGACTATATCTACTCTATTAGCACTCTCAGAAGCTTCATAGATTCCCCATTCAAGCGGGTGTGTGTGATCTGGCAGAGTGATTTGGTGCGTGTGACTTGGAATCGATATACTGTGTGTATGATTCGGAATACTCACGTTAAAATTATGGGTGTGGTTAGGTATACTGATATTAAAGTTATGAGAATGGGCAGGAGTACTGACTGTATGAGAATGATTATCTGCAGCTTCCTGTGTAATTAAATCTCCTGACATCGAAACTGATGGTAGAATAAATCTAAAGTCACCCCCAAAACTTCTGTACATCCTTCCAGAACCAACACTAGTATTAGGTCCTATATTTTCAACAAAGCCTGCGACCACATGCCTATGACTACCATTCGCACTACTCGTCTGTGTACTCTGACCATTCACACTACTGGTTGAACCACTTGAATAACCTCCACCACCAGAAGTGGTTGAACCGGATGAATAACCGCCTCCAGACGAACTAGAAACAACACTGCCGCCACCTGCAGAAGTAGAAGTCACCCTTGCGCCTCCGCCTTTTACAGCTTTAGTATACCCTCGATATTTCTTAGTTTTAAAAGTTAATTCCACCGTGTTTACATGGAAAACATCATCGTCTAAATAAAACTCAATATTCGCTGGATAAGCTGCTTCACAGTTATCCTGATACGAATAATTTAAGATATTTGTTGCACCTTGAGAATAGGTTTCGTTTATTTGTTGCTTGCGTCCAAGGTCTGACATCGTAGTCGTGATATCATCTTTGAGATTACCTAACTCTAAATCAATATTCTGTGGTGCGCCAAATACATCTTTCTTTGTTTCTTTTTTGATCCTGAGATTCACACTGCCTACTTCATTTGTATTGATCATTGCAATACCGCCATTGCGCAGTTTGTCTATGATTAATGGATCATCAGTTAATTTAGTCAAGTCTGAAGCAGTAACTGACCAAGTAACCTTTGGTATTGCCCATTTCCGCAACATGTTGATAGCATTGTCTTTTAAAGATTGAGGGATTGTAAAACGTTGATCGGACCAAACGTACTCAACCAGTCCATATTTCTTTATTGATGCTACATCTTCTACATAAGGTATGTTTTTATTAACCGATTTTATATTAATTTGATTGATTCCTTCACCAGAACCTAAAGGATATACACGATTAATCAAATTTTTAGGATCTCGTTCAACTTCAAAACCCTGCATGTTATAGCCTTCTTGTATTCTGGCAACTACTTCAGTTTGTGGTTTAACTAATGATAATTCAAATGGATATACTTGAGTGTTCCATTCCCACACATAATCTTCGTCAAAAGCTGCAGGGATACTGAATAGAGCGTCTGCTAAACCATTCTCATTTTCCCAAGCATATGAAAAGTATCGAGTAAAATCGCATTTTTTAAGTACCCAGTGTTTCGTTGTTTGCTTGCTCAACAAATATTTGATCACATCAACAGTTTTGTAATTTACTATTTCATGGTATCCGAAAAGCACACTATCTAGCAGTGTACTTACTGCATGTATCGCTCTATAGCTGACTGTGTTATTAGTAGCATTTTTTTGAATAGTAGATGGCATGATTCTGTATAAACCAATGTATTCATTTTCATTGTCAGTTAATTCTACCCATAATAACTCTTGAAGAAAATCGTTCTTTGTATCATCCAGAGGCATTGTAAACTCAATACAACCAATTTGATTTTCAATTTTTTCGTAACTGACATTATAGGCATTTTCTAATATTGCTGTATATTCTCGTTTGAGATTCATTGCCATGAGCATAGTATCATCTCCTTTACAAGTATCTATTTGGGTATTCAATAGTTAAACTAAAATCACTATCTTTTGCCTGGATATAAAGTGGCTCTTTTGGATAAATATAAAAGTCATTCATGGGACGAATCATTGGTTTGCCGTCTTTGGTGATATTAAATGTTTCGGTATCAATAACAATAACTGCATTATCAAAATCGCCCAAATCTACCATATCATTTCTTGTTTTTATCCAAACGTCTCTGCCCGTACCTTTTATAGTAATGGTAGGTTTTACTTTTAGTCCTTCAACTGTTGGGTAAATTTCAATTGGTTTGATCTCATCTCCATTATCTCCCATTAAATATGAACGATTCTGAAAAGTTATCATCGAGGAGCCCCAATAAGCTCCACCTTCAATTATTATCGGTAAGTCAACAGCACCTGACCCTGTGTTTCCCATTAAATAATTCGATTGAAAGGTGATTGTAGTTGATCCCCACATAACAGAGGTTGCATCACTCTTCGTATATTTATATGGATCACTAAGTTTAATTACAAAGGAACCGATAACTTTATTTGTACCTTCTTGGACGTTAGAAACCTGTGCCTTGCTTCCTTTCCATAGCATTTCCGGTTCATCATTAAACCAAATTTCAACATCTTTTTCACTGAACAGCGCAACATTCAAACGATTGAATAAATCACGGAAGTCTTCATCAGTAGAAGCGATTAAAGCGTATTGGATTGTGAGTTCTCGATCAGGGATCCGTGCATAAACATGTCTTTTCCCATCTCGTATGCCTAGTTGGTAGCTCTCAATTTCGGTAGACGCTAACTCTCTACCAGAAACTGACAAAGTACGATAACCAGGCACAAGTTCTTCCAAAAAATTTCCATTGAAGTTCATTGCTTCTTTTGGAATACTATTTTTTTCAGGAGTTTCGATTGTATCAATAAAGTTATACATTAGATCCTCCTTCCTAAAGATGTACTTGTTTTATTATTAATGCCTTGTAATTCAGAAGCCATAAATGTTGCAGTTTCTTTTGCGATTACTTTGCCATCAAGTATTGACTCCACTCTCACGTAAAGAGCCTGATTATTTTTAAATTGTGTTTGATCAGGTTGAATTATTGAATTTTCTTGTGCAATCATCGCAGCATTTGACAAAGCTCCACTTGCTTGATTTACCATTTTCGCACTTTTTTGCATCCCTATAGCTAGACCTTCGCCAACAAATCCTCCAATTTTCATCATTACTCTTGATGGCGAGTGAATATCCAAAGCTTTTCTCATAGTATCTGCTACACCATTAGCAATTCTATTTGCATTGCTAATGGCTGTTTCTCCAGCTTGATTTATCCCTTCAGCAAATCCCTGCATCGTGTAATTTCCTATTGAATTAAATTCGCTAGGTAAATTCTCAACTGATGCTTTCAGCTTATCTGCAATATTCTTAATATTATTGACAGGTTCACTTTCCCTGTCCCTAATGCCTTGTGCTAGACCGTCTGCTACGTATCTACCATTTTCCGCCATGACTCGTGATGGAGAATGAATTCCTAGAGAATTTCTCAGTTGTTCATCGACAGAACTACCCATTTTTTCTGACGCTTTACTAGCAACGCTTGAATTTTCATTAATACCTTGTGCTAACCCATTTGGAGCTTCTTTCCCAGATTGATAAAGTTTAGGCTGTAAATTTTTTAATGGGTCAGTAGCTTTATTGACTAGTCCTTTTGAAGCTTCTTCAACCCCACTTGAACTTTTTTCAATATCATCTTTTAGTGTCCCGGTGATTCTTCCACCCAAAGTGAAGAGATCGCTTGATTCAAATTTCTGTTTCGTTCCTAAAGAGGCCTTATCAACAGTTTTGCTCATTTCATCGACAAAAGGTTGTGATCCTTCACCGGCTGTCCTTACCATCGCCTCATTAGCAGCTTTTACACTGTTTGAATAAGTATCACTAAGAACTTTTAGCTCTTCATCACTTCGATTAACCAACTCTGCTGCTTGTTGAGCACCAGCCGGTCCCATCTTCTCTAGTTGAACGATAAGCCCTTGATCAACGCCTCTTTCAGCTAATGTTGCAATATTAGTAGACCATTGTTGGACTGCTTCAGCATTTTTATTCAAGTTTTCGACCATCTGTTCCAAGCTAATGGCTTGTTTTTGCTCAATGGCCTCAAAAACACTTGTAGTTTTTTCTCGTAATGTATCATATTGTGATTGCATAGCATCAAAAGCTGTTTTTTGAGATTCTGTAAGGTCCGCATAATTCACCTTTTGTTGCTCGACCATTTGGTTTTGTACTAAAGTTAATTCTTCAGCGCTGGCTTTCAAACCATTTTCCCTAGTGATTGTTGCTTGAGCTATTTGTTCTTCAATACTGTTTCGATTCTCTTTAGCAGTAGTCAGGGCTTCTTCGGTATTTTTAATTTCATTTCCCCAAGTGATGAATTTCTTATCAACTTCTTGTTTGGCTTCCTCAGCATTTTTCAAGTTCTCAGTAGCTTCTGTTCTCTTCTGCTGGAGTTCTATTAATCGTTCTTCAGCGGCATCCCCTAAAGCCTGCTTTTCCTGTAAATCAAGGCGTTTTTGTAATTGCTCATTACTCATTGTAATGCCGTCAGTCTCTTCATTGTAGGCTAATCCAAGCCCTTGAACTTTGCTATTCAACTCATCCACTTTAGTTTTAAGTAATTCTTTTGTTTCAGCAGATTTATTTTCCTGAGTGGCCAAATCTACAACTTCATCTTTTAACTGGCGATTTATTTCGCTTTGAGTTTTGGTTTTTTCTATCCCTTTATCGTATGAAGCTGATGATTCTTCTAAAGAATCTTTCATATCATCTTGAGCTTTTTTCAATTCTTTCGATGCTTTGGTGTTTTTATTGTTCATCCAAACTAAAGCAGTTCCTGCTGCTGCGACAACACCCATAGCAATACCTACTGGACCTAACGCTGCATACAATCCGCTAGCAGCAGCTTTGAATCCAGCCATCGCTTTAATTCCAAGCATTTGAGCAGTATTAGCTAGAGTTATTTCTTTTGTTAACGCACCAAATAATATAGTAGTCGTTTTAATGGCTATACTTCCGCCTGCAGTTGCAGCTTGATAAGCTTTAGTCGATGCCATGCCTGCTTTAGTCGCTATAGTATATGTTTGAAATACATTTGTAGCTATCTTAACAGAATCGCTCATTCTCGTAATCATAGGCGTTATGATGTTTATAACTTTCATAGTACCGATTGCTGTTGCAACACCAGCCGCCGCTATTGCGAGTGGAGCCAATAAAGGCGTTAATGATCCGATTGTTTTGAATAAAGAAGAAAAAACAGGCGTAACAAGCTCGATAGAACTTATCACTCCTTTAAATGCCGTGTTGATACCAGCTTTCATCTTGTCAAAAATGCCCATGATTCCATCTGCATTAATTCCAGAATCTTTTACAAATTGGTCTAATGCTTTAATCACATTGGCAACACCTTTGGTGACAGCATTTCCCATATTCTTAAATGAGGTTCCGATTCCTTTTGAATTTGCTCTTGCAAGTTCTGCAAAACCACCAACACCATCATTTAACTTAATGATCTCATCGTTAAATTGCGTAACGCTTATTTCTCCACTTTGCAGTGCTTTATATAAATCTTGAGTAGATGCACCCGCACCAAGCATAGAGGTAGCTGTTTTATCCAAACCAATGCCCATAGTATCTTGTAACGTTCCCCAAACATCCATATCGACTTTACCTGAACGCAACATTTTTAAGTATTGTTCAGTCCCTCGTGCTGCTTTATCACCGCTTGATCCACTGGCTAACAGAGCGTTATTCAAGGCAATCGTACTTTCGGAAGCCTTGTCCGCATCACGGAAAACTAAAAACATTTGTTGCGCTGTGCCTGTTACTTCATCAAGCGTAGATGGCAAACCATCAATTCCATCAGAAAGTATCTGCATACCACTTTCAGCGTCTTCAGCGCTAGCCCCTAAAGACTGCAAAACAGTAGGATATTGATTCAGCGTATCAAACCGCTTGATTGCACTTCCTAATGAATTTGTAATCGCTGATACTCCTATATCGACTAACTTGAAAACACCAACACCTTTGGCAATGTCCATGATACTGGTATTCGTTTTTTTCATTCCATCGTCTAATTTATCTGTAGTTCCTGCTGCTTCGTTCATCTTACTAGTGAAATCTTTATCTACCGCAGAAAGGACGGCTTGTATACTATATGATTCAGCCATTATTTTCCTCCTTTCTTATAGTTTCGATAAGAGCTTATACATTTCTATTTCTGATTCATCTATTTCTAAAGCCTTACTAGAAATTCCTGTTTCTATGAGTTTTTTGTCATAGAAATCATAAAATGATTGATACTCTGGTACTATTTTGTCTCCTTGTTTCTTGGTGTTTTTCGCTACTTGAATTTTATAAGCTAGAAGATGAAGGTTTTCCATTTCATCCATTCTTTGTAGCCTCTTACCTTCCATAAGCATCGAATATTCCCAAACTGTCATCTTATCTATCACTTCAAAATCTGTTATATTTAGGTATCTGATAATATTTAAAACAATTTCGTCATGAGTTAGTCGTTTATTTGAAGTTGTTTCTTCCACATCGCTAGTTTCTTTTTTGATACGTTTGCCTCGCCTAGTGCTGAGATTACCTGCTCAAACAAATTGTCAAGATTTTCCGCTTCCTCAATATAAATATCTACTTGATGTCCACTAGGTCGCCCTTTTTTTATATGTGCAGTTCCGTGATAGATCACTTCGGAAAGAGCGACTGCGCTTTCGGCATATAATTGTGGTAGCAACGTATCTAACCCTGCGCCGAATACTAAACCCTGACCTTCGACCTTGTAAATCGTATCAATTTCACGATTGAAAGCTAAACCAAAAATGATTTCAGTATCATGTCCGTTAATTTTTAATTCCATTGTGTTTTCCTCCTAAAAATAAAGGAGCAGATAATTCCGCCCCTTTATTTTACTATTTTTTAGTTGATCTACTTTCTACTGGTGTCGGTACATATTTTTCCGTGTCACGGAATGAATATTGGATCACTTGAGATTGCTCATCAGTTACTGTTGCTAACCCTTTAGCACCTGTTCCGTTGATAGCCAAACCGATTGATAATTCAGTGAGATCTTCCGCTCCAAACGTTGATTCTGTTGAAGTAATGTATCCTTGGTAATACGTAGCAGGATATTTATTAGTCTCAGCTGCTTTAGTCAAATCTTCTTCAGTATTTTCTGTTTTGGTTATTTCCCAAATTTCATACAAACTTCCATCGATTACAGCTTGTTCTAGTTCATCCTGTAACGTATCACCTTGAGCTAAAATAGATGTAACACTCATTTCTACTGTAGCCACTCCTGGAACGTTTACGTTTCCGTCTTTTGTAATTGTATTACTCGAATCACCTTCAATTGTTCGACTGTGTTCAGTTTGAAAAGCTAAACGTTTTGCTTCCGTTTGTTCAGCTTCAACTAATTTTCTAAAAAGCAAAAATACATTAATACCTTTAATTGCTGTTGCCATTTAAATTCCTTCTTCCTATAAAATTCTAAATTCAAGTGTAATGATTGCTCGTTTGAGTGGTGTATTTGTCGTTGTGTCGTCAAGTATATTTATTCCACTACTAACGATATTCAAAGCCCATGCATATCCATCTGCCTTGCTGATCTGCAAAGCTTCATTAAAAATAGCAGCTGCCATATCAGACACTTGCTTTCTTTTCTTTTGTAATCCCCAAACGGATAGATTTAAAATCACCGAACCTTTGATATCTGTTTTATTTGGTCGATGTAATGCCTGAGTGTCTTCGAACTCCACAAAAGGATATGGTATCTCATCCATTGGTTTATAATCATACGTCTTATACCCCAAATCATCAGACTTTTTAAACATTTCATCAAAAATTGATTGATCTCTTGTTTTAACCATTTTCATTCCTCTTTATTTAACAAGTCTGTTCATGTCAGACTTGAATCTTTCTTTTTGTTTATTAAAATTAGAAACAACAAAGTCTTGTTTAGCCATGAAACGAGTACCAAATATCAAATAAGGTGCATATTCAGCATAAATTAAGACACGACCAGTCAGTCCTGCGTCTGCCAATAAAAATACAATTGATCGTTTAAGATAGCCGGTATCTATAGGAGCATCCTGTGCCAACTTCCTTTGTAATTCAGCCGTATTTATTTTGACTACTTGTTTTACATCTGATAACGTGGCTTTCTCTTTTAATTTCTTTTTAAATATGTCAGCACCTACTAATGAAATATTATGCTTAGCCATTCTTGGTTACTTCTTCCACAATTATGCTGTGTCTCTCGCTTGGGGTTCTTTCCGTAGTTAGCTGGTATTTCTTTCCATCGTATTCAATATGATCCCACTCCGGAACAGAAAAAAGAGGCTGAGTTCGAATGACTTTAGCCCCTTGCTTTATACTCCCAAAAAGAGTAATGGATCGATCTGTTCCCAGATCCGTGATATTTACTTCTGCTGGCGCTTTTTTCGGCTCAGCTTCAATCCACTCGCCTAAATTCGGATCATAATGTGATTCAGAAGATTCTTTTATGAAAATAATTGACTTATCATACCTCATATAAATCGAAACACTCCTTTTTTTGGCTTGTAAAATGCTTCTTCACCTTTTCGACGATATTCATCAATCGTAGCTTGATACTCTGAAAAATCAGAATCGGGAAATGCCATAGACAAACCTTCTTGTGCATACGACTGCATGCCTTCATTACCAATTCGGTTAAATCGTTTAAGAGTCACTTCATAAGAAATGTATTCAAACCCTGTTGGAACTTCGGAAACGCCTAGTAATGAAATTAGACGCTCCTGTGTCCTTTTTTCAATAATGTCCAATTTGTCATCGGTCGAGCCATTTAATAGTTTTTTTACATCTTCTTTTATGGACATCAAATCACCTCTACTCTGTAGTTTGACCAGTTACTGACACAGTTGTAGTAAATTCTCCTGAAGTAAACGTGATTACTCCTGCCCCTTCTCCCGTAATAGAGGCATCAAAACTACCATTTTCATTTTTAACAATTGTAACTACCATTTCTGCATTTGTTTCAGCGGTTGTTGCTGTGATGACTTCAATAGAATCAGAAGCATCCGCCGGATCTGTTGTGATCACAAAATTCTTAGTATCGCCTACTTTTCCAGTCCACGTTTTTTGACTAGCAACGATTCCTGTTGTAGGCGTTACGCTTTTGGGGAGATTTTACCGAACGCTTCATCTTTAATTACCATGAAACCAATGTCCATTGTCGCACGTAATGCAACTAGTTCTTGTTCAAATAAGTTTACTGGTGTTTCATCTTCGTTCGTTAATGTAGATAACTGAGCATCTTCTGAAATTTTAAAATTGATGTTGAAAGGAATACCATATCGCAAGTAATCAAAATCACCAGTATAAAGGTCCCCTTTTTCCATAGATTTAAGATCTGCAACAGGTAACCCATCAATCGTATTGCTGCTACGATCGTAAATAAACTGAGTAGTTTCGCCAATCTTTTTACTAGCACCGCGTAATTCTGTGCGGTTTTTACGATTGGAAATGAATGCATTTGGCTCGTATTCATCTTCACCTAATAAATCCTCTAGGTCCAAAATGTTGTCATATGTTAATCCACCGGTCACAACATTACCTGCAGCAACAACAGATTTTTCAATTGATTGTGGAAAAGGATTATCTACGCCCAAAATTGTTGCTGTATCAATTTTCTTATAAAATGCTTCGGCAATTTTTGGTTGCATTTCCGTAAAGAAATCAGACATTTTATAATTTAGATACTCACGAGAAACTGGGATGATAACTGCGACTTTTTTTGCAACCATTGTCACATTTAGCCACTTAGGTTTAGATGTTTTGATTTTTTCACCTTCTCCTACCCAATAGGCTCCTGGTCCTTCTGCAAAGTATTCAAATTTCTTTTCTTTGCTTTCCATTTCTTCGTACTTTGCTAACTGCATTAATTTAGAATTTTCCATCACATCTTTTAAAATCAACGTGTTGTATTTATCAGGAATCGTCCCGTCTTTCTTCTCTAGTACTGTTACATTATCTGGATTCCATGTTTGTGCCATAATTAGTTCCTCCTATTTTATAATTCGTGTACTTGCTGCGATATTTGCAACAGATTTCTTTTCGTTAGGATCTGCTGAAAATTGACCACCTGCAGAAGGTGTTTGTTTTCGAGCATTTTCTTTCTTGATCATTGAAACGTAGTTTGTAACGATAGCGACAGCTTGTATAGTAGCTTCGATGTCATCTGAAACAATCAAGCTGAGCAAATCATCATCATGTGGCAAAGAAGCGTCAGAAAACATTTTAGAAGCTTCTTTCGACATTAAATTTACTGCTTTTTCCCGTTCATATTCTGCGATTTTCTGATCTTTTTCTTCCAATTCTTCCTTGATTTTTTCTTCTGCCGTCATTTTAGCTTGTCTTTCAGCTTTAGCTTGTCTTTCCTGTTGTTCTTTTTCCCAAGCTTTTTGCGCTTTGTTTTTTTCTGCAGCAATCATTTTTGCTACTTCATCACGAGTAAAGGTTTTACCTTCTGACCCTTTCCCGTCCGAATCATCTAGATCTGTTGGATCAGGATCTGTCGCTGGTAGTTTTTCTTGCCCTTCTAGTTCACTTCCTCCATCTGATCCTGTGTCAGCTGCAAAAAATTGTAAATTCATTTTTATTAATAAACTCTTTTTCATGTGTGCATCCTCCACGGTTACGCCGCTACCCGATATTTTTGATAGGTTACGCCCATCAATCGATAAAGCTTTATCTTTAACGCCTGAAAGCAGTAAAAAGGCATAATAAAAAGCCTAGCAATCGGCTAGACCTAATCTTCCGTATAGTTCATTTCATCAATCAATTTTGATTTTAACGCTTCAAGTATCCCTATCAATTCCAAGCGATTGCTCAAAGAATACGCCATAACTAATTCCTCATTCTCATCGATCCCAACAACTGCTAATTGATCTAAATCACTATGATTCAGTTCTTCAATAATTGTTTGAACAGATACGCCACGTTCATTCTCTTGTTTTTTATGTTTAAAATCATTCATTTTATCATTTTACAATCCTCTTTTCTTTAATAATTTTTCTAAAGCTTCACGACTTATGCGAGCTACAGTAGAACATTTGCAACCTGGATGCATAAATGGAGCATTAATTCCCTTAGCCATTTTTACGACTTTATATGGACCGTTCTCAGCAATATTTTTACACACCTTACAAGCTGATGGTTCAGCAATATAATCATAATCCTCTATTTCAGCATCTAAATAACTTTGTTTCTGAATATCAGTTTGTATTGATGTCGTTTCTGTAATCATTAATCGGTTAAGTTTATATCTGATATTATCTTGATTCGGTTTCAAAAACTTTGCCAACTCACTTGCTAGTGCTTTAGGATTTTTCCCCTGAGTAATGGATCGAGTTAATAATTTCTCTAGATCAGCCTTCATTTCTGTAAAATTCTGCCAAATGTTATCGCTGAATGATGGATATTCACTTGATTTAAATGACGCATTTATTATGGAAGAAATTTTCTGTGTATAGTTTTTGTCTAACGTACCTTCCAGAATACCTGCTTGTCGAAGATGTTCATCTTTAGCAACAGAAGACAATTGGGTATAGCCCCACTTATCTAACTGATCAAAAAGAGTAACTAACTCCAGTCCCAGTTGAGCCTTAAGCAGCTCTAGTCTTGATACTCTCATTACAAGATTATAGATTTTAAGTTCTTTATTTGCTTGAGGACTAAAATCTTTATTTTTAACATACTCCTTAGCTTTGCGCTCAAATCGTTTGACATCCATTTGATCGGCACGCTTTCGGGCTTCACTAATCGTAATCCTTTGGCCATCAGAAAATCTTTCCCAGTTTGCTTCAATTTCGGTTTGAATAGAATCAATTGCTTGCTGTAGTTGCTTTACAATTTCTTTTTCACGGGCTTTATCAAGCTGTATTTGCTCTTTTATCCAAGCATCTTCACGTTCTTTTAAGTAGGACATCTACATCAGTCCCCCTTAGATTTAGCTTGTTTTGCAAGAAATTCTGCTTGCTCTTTTTTTAGGTTTTCTTTTTCTTCATCCGTTGATGGGAGCGGCGTGCCTTCTTTCTCTACTCTGTCCAGTTCTTCTTGGACGTTATCAATAAATGAGGCTAGACCAAGAATAGTTTCTTGGCTAAGTTCAGCACCAGAATCAACTAGTGTTTTTAATTCTTCAAGAATCGCCTTAGGTAGATTAGGTGTAAATACGATTCGCAAACCTTTTAAATCGGAATTATCGATCTCAGAAACGCTTGATTTTAGATTAAATAAAAGACGGTAGCGTCGCACAAGACTTTTTTTAAATAGCCTTTGCTTCACTGCCGTCATTTGGTTGAAGCCAAACATTTTATATTTCATAGCTTCTCCTGATTGTACTCCAGAAAAGTTTGTATCTGTTAGGTCTGGAATCATTGAGATTTCATGGATTCCTTTTCTGACACGCTCTTTGTATGCTTCAACACCATTTACATCATATTGCTTATAAATGTATCCAGCTGTAACGGAGGTTTTGTTCCCGTTGATATCCGTTCCAGATTCAAGCAATAGCATATTGGCTTCCTTTTGCTTAACCGCATCGTCTGTAGTTAAACCAGCGGCTTCGATATCACCACTGATAACTAACAATGCATCGTTTAAGTCTGTCATATAATTAGCCGTGTCTGACTGACCAGCATCGTATAAATCTATCTGAGACAAAACATCCTCGTACAATCCCATACGGAAGCGGTTTGGCGAAAATTCAGTTATTTGGACTTCTTTGTATTCGTGAGCATCTTCATTCGGATTTTTTAGTTCAATGGCCGCAATAGTGGTTTCATCATAAGTAATGATTTTATCCGCAGTATAGATTATCGGCTGGATAAATTGTTCATCTGCATCTACGGTAAATTTCGTCTTAGGATATCGAACAGCTAATATTGGTTTACGTTTCACTGTAGTATCATATACAACAAAGGTTTCAAAAGCGTTGCACAGATCCACATAATCAATATCGTCTTCATCTCGATAAATTATTTCATATGCCCGACCGTATTTATCCATATCTAGCCATAGTTCACCATTTAAACCGTCTATATCATTGTCTTGGTTAAATTCATCAATTATTGTTTGGCTGGATTCCCCGTTTATTTGCACCTTTAAAGGATTACCAGTATTGTAGCCAACATCAAACGTTGCAAGAACTTTTCCGAAATTGTGTGCTGCTCTATGATCAGCCTTTTCTTTCTCTTTACGTTTCCGATTTTTGATAATGTTGGTATTCTTTGCTTTATAATAATCATCTAAAACCTGTAACCGTGGAACTTGGTGTTCATTATGATGAGAAATCATCTTAGCTAAAATATCAGTATTATCCAGTAGCTCTTCTGCAGAACTATATCTGTAATGGATATTTGATTCTACACTGAAGCTAACGAAGTTTGCCGTCGTACCACTTGAAGAACTGGTATCAGCACCATGCTCAAATTCATTTACTTTGTCCATTTTTCACACTCCTTTAAAACATTCGTTTAATTTTATTTCTTTGTTTATTAGTAATCGTAGATTTTTTCTTTGCCCACATATCCTCACTAAACGCGTAACGCGTAGCATCAATCGTGTGATTGTCCTTGTCCTCAAGCCTAGGTTTAGGATTACCATCTTTATCGGTCTGATAATCAATATTCTCAAACTCTCGTGCAATATTCGGTGTTCGCAATGGATCGATACAGATAAAGTCTAAATCATCTAACCATTCCTCGCCGTATTCTACTGAGTCAGGACCTTTTTTAACGCCAGTTATCTTTTTAATACCGTGTTCATTCGCTAACTCCGCAATAGATTTAGGTTCAGCTGAATCAGCAAACATCCTGTCTGACTGGTAGCCTTTGTCATTTAATTTCTTAGCAAACTCACGGTTGCTGATCTTAACGCCGTATATTTCATCAATTGCATAAATGCCATTCTTCTTCTTGTCGTAATGCCATCGCACAAAAGCCAGTGGATCAGTAGCATAACCAAAATCGACAGCATTCCGAATATTATCAAAATTAGCTACCATCTCATCTGTGATAGATCCTGCTTTAACTTGTAAATTGTCAAACGGCACAACACCAGAGCCGATTGCTTTGCCGTCATATTCCCATTCGGCGCGCCTAGGATTACGTTCTCTAGTTGCTTCTACCTCACTAAGAAATTCTTTAGATATAAAGGGATTATCTCTATACGTAGAATGATGCACAAAAGTATTTTTAGGCTGAAAACTTGTCTCATATTTCTTATTAACCCACGACTGTTTTCTTTTCGGCGGATTGTAACTGTAAAAGAATTTATAAAAAAGACCATCCTCTAATTCTCCACGTAGTAGAGAGTTAGTGATAGTCGTTACTTCATCTTCATTTTTAAATTCGGCCAATTCCTCTATCCACCCGATAGCAAATGGAAATCTTGCATCTTTTAATGATTTAATCCGTTCAGGATTCTGTGCACCTCTGAAAATCATATAGTTGCCACGAGGAAGATACGTTATTTTTAATGGCGATTTGTTACATTTAAACAGATGTGTCACGTCCTGTTGCTCAATCGCCCATTTCATCTGCTCATACAGCGATTGCTCAAGCGTATTGTCTACATAACGAATACCAACAGCATTTACAGCGTAGCGCATTAATAACTGCGTGATAATGTGTGCAATGTCGGATGATTTACCAGAACCACGACCGCCTTTACAAATAATGTTGAGAATATCTGAGTTGAGAGTAACTCGCCAAACCGAATGGAATTTCTTTGGTAGTAATTTCGATAATTTTTTTCTAGCCATCGTCATCACCTATATCGTCCTCAAAAATAGGGGTTTGAATATTAGTCACTTCTTGTTTACTCACTGGTGCAAACCCTCCACGATCAAGTATATCTTTTGCTGCATTGAACCTTACCATTTCAGATCGAGCAGTCATTAAAGCTAACATTGTGTTTAACGCTTTGCCAGATGATTTACCCATTATCTGTTGTATATATTCATCATATGCTTTTGTAAAATCTTCATCTTTTAGCCAGTTATACAAAGTCTGTTCGCTTACCTTTAGTTCTTCGGCGATTTCTCTCCGCTTCAAAGAACCTTCAAACAGCATATATATAGCCTTTTGATGCTTTTTATTCAGTTTCAAAAAATCACCTCCAATCTAAAATAAACTAAACTAAAACAACCGCCACGAATGACGGTTTATGTAATATAAAAAGCCACCGCATGAGCGATGACTAGTAATATGTGTTCTTTACTAAAAAATTGTTAAACTGTTCTCTAGAATCTCTACAGTTTTATTAATTTTTGGACCATCTTCAAAATTTGGTGCACCTATTGGGTATTCAGTATATTCATAAGATACCTCATATTCTTCATTGCAATTAGGGCATACTAGTTGCACTTCCCCTTCGTACCCTTCCTCTGATCCCATTCCACGATCTTCGTCAGTCCATGTATTCTGAAAATCAAAGTCGGATGAATCTACCTCAATCACTTCAGAACATTCTTTGTTATTGCATTTGAATTTCATTTTACCTGATAACATAATATCCAATCCTCTTTTCTCTTTGAATGCTTTAATTATACCAAAGAATATTCTTTAAAAAAAGACTTTATGTCAGACTTATTCACGCTATCATAATATAAGTTTAAATCTGGTTCTCAATACACAAAAAATATCCAATAATTCATCTAAACTCAAATAATTCTAAAACTCTTACTTGATTTTATTTTCAGCTTGACTCTCTTTCGATGCTGGATACATGTAGCGAGTTTATACTTAATCGTTCATTCCGGTGATATAGATAATTATTTTTATGTACCCCACCTACAGCAATATCACTCTCTTTTTAAATTGAGAAAGATAGTTGTGTAATTGTTTGCTGTAGGTGATTTATCTTTGTTTTTCATAATATCAATATATCATTATATTAAGGGTGTTGTGTGCCGTCTTTTTACCTAGTTGTGTGCCTAATTTACACCCCCATTCGTGCCGTCACTTCAGATTGAACCGTTTAGCTAAAGAATTAACGAGTAAGGAATCTTGTTTTTTGCATGCATCTTCTGATAAATGGACCAACTTTGATACTTTGACCCAGTTAGGCAACTCTTTAGGCCTACGCTCTTTGCTTCCGTTGTCACTTAAATATCTGTTCCTAACTAGATTAACTGCTTCATCTGAAATATCTTCAAGAAAATTATCTACAACACTCACATGCTTAACAGTAGCTAGAAACTCTTCATTGGTCCATACTCGTTCAGCTTCCGCCTCTTGCGGTGCAATATTTGAACTAACTCTTGAACCGCCGATATTTTCATCCGTTTCTTGATAAGGATAACGCAAGCTTTCTTCAATCTTTTTAATTTGTTTCTTTTCGTAATTGTGAAGACGCAGAACTTTTCTAGCATAGTTTCTAGCTTCTTCGCTTACTTTGTAATGTTTGCTCAATCCGCTACCCCTCCTGTATTATTTAAATAGTCCACCAAAAGCTTGCCGCCTGTTCATGGACCCGTTGCGTTTAACACAATACTCACGCATCAGCTATCACCACCATAAACTACAATCGCTGACGGAAACGGAGCAGCATCTTTCTTTTGCCCGTTATCCTCAAATTTAATACGCCCTCGTAAAAACTCAATCTCTGCTTTACCAAAGATGTAATTATGCCAATAGCTCGTATCTGTCCTTGCTGGTATCAAAAAAACAATAGTGCGATCAGGATCACGTTGATGCTCTTGCCATGCTTTAGCAAGCCATTTGCCTAATTGTCTACCGTATGGCGGATTGCAAAACACATTACCTTGCCACTCTTTACTTAGTGCATCATCCTCGGCGGTAAAATACTTTGGCAGTTTGGTATTGCCGTGACTTGCTGCTGCATCTAAATCAAAGTGATATTTATTGTTTAACTCGTTAAATAGATCCTGTGGTGTTTCCCAGTCTTGTTTGTTGCTTGTAAATAAGGCTTTATTTTCCATATCATCACAAAGGAGTAAAAAGCTTTTTAGTGTCGGCCGACAAACCTCCACTCCTTTCTTGGGTTAAATCCTTATTAAATTTTTTCCGGCGTACAACGTTTCTAATCCATCATAATCATGTATTGCAAATTCATAATCATCTGGTATTTCTACAATTTCTAACTCGGAAACTTTTGTATTTGCTTCCTCGCCTAATTCTTTGACTACTTTAATGACATCTTTGTCAATTCTTTAGCGTCTGTATCTCTGGAATCTTTCCCAAATACATCTTCAGCGTCGATTGTTTCTGGAAGTACACCATCACTTGCTATCGAAAAACTTTGACATTTAGGGTTGTTTTTTAAATACCAAATACTTCTTCCTAAATCATTTAAAGACGTATTGTAATTACATGGAACTTTTGTAAAAACATACTCATAATTTATATAATCTCCATAGTCCATATCTAAGAAATATGGAAACACCTTAATGTTCTTTAGTTCGTATATATTCATTAGGGCTTTATGTGATAACCTAAAGCCTCCGAATTGCTTATTTATAACTATTTCCATCCCTACTCATTCCTTTCTTGAAAAACAATCTGAAATCGTACCGCAAATGAGAACTACAATAAAAACAGTCATATACGGGTGCTTGTCGATAAAATCAAATAGAGTCATCCTTTACCTCCTGCAGTTCTTCGGATAAGTATTCCTCAATATCTTCTACAATTCCAATCCAATCACCATCCTCATAAATGTTTCCTAAAATTTCAATAGTCTTCTTGTTGAATGCATTTAGCTGAAATCCTCCTGTTTCTTCGTCCCAATATATTGGCAATGGTCTATTATCAGGAAACGGAAATAGAAAGTTTTCTCCTGTCACCACATCCCCCTCAAATATCTCCACACCATTCTTATCTTTTAGCCCTGTGTATTGCATGAGGAACTTTGAATCAATTTCTTTCCAATCCCCGTATTCATCATCAACAGAAATTATTAAGTTTCCGCTATTGTAGGCATTCCATGATACACAAACTCCGTACCTCATTACATCGTTCTCTTTATCCCACGCCCGAAACTTCGGTTCATTCATTCGGTTCAGTCCTTTCTAGACGATCGTCTTACCAATTTCTTGCACTTGCTCAACTATCCTTTGATTAGTCATCCATTCAGGATTTTTCGTTAATCTATAGATCAAATCCATCTTCTCTCTTGCTTTTGGATCTTTTTTAATTAATCCAGAGTTTTCAAATGTTTCATCTGGTAAAATATTTATTAAGCTAACTCCTAATATTTCTTGCATGCTAAGTATGCTTTTCAACGTAGGATTCAATGTTTTATTAGCAGCTAAGCTACCATTTCCGCCGAACAATACTTTCCATGTAATATTTTTCCTTATTCGGATTTCGTCAATTTTCGTCCAAAATTCTTCTAGGTTTTTGATCATCAGTTTTCAACCTCCAATGCGGAAAATGCCCTTGCGAACAAAATTGCTTCACACTCGTCTTCTGAGGGCTCGATTGAATATATATCTTTGACCATATCGAGCGCTTCTTGTTTTACAAGGTCTCTTTTTTTATTTTTGATACCGACCCGTTTTCTCCATTCCGTCGCTTTTACAACATTTACAAAATAGCCTTTTTCTTCCAAACATATCTCTAAAGTGCCTTTTAGTTTTGCTAACACTTCATATACCACAGGGTTTCGTTGTACCTGGATGCCTTCAATATATACGAATGTTGCCTCAAACTTATTACACAAGGTCATACATTTCTTTATGATTTCTCGAATCCGTTCGTTTGTCGGTCCTAAAGGACGAATAACTCCATAGGCTACAATTTTAGAGCTATCCATTTCCATTACACACCAGCCCGTTGCTGTCGTTGATTGGTCAAAAGCGATTAAATTCATTCGATATGCCTCCATTCTCGATTAGGCTTGTAGTTTGTTTTAATCGCATCGCCAATGATGATTAATTTCTTTTTCGCACGAGTAACAGCTACATACGCTAGATTTTGATAATCGTTTTCACTTGGTTGGTAGGCAACCACATCCCATTCGCTCCCTTGTGATTTGTGAATAGTTAATCCATAGGCTAAATCAAAATTATTATCTAAATCTTTTTGATTTTTGAATGTGATGATTTCTTCACTATCTTTCTTTTTAGCACTATATGCAGAAATGATTTGGAAAATTTGACCATTATAGAATCGGTCTTTTTCATTTGTTTTTGCAACAATCATGTCATTGATACTAAAATTTGGTGATATAGTGACCGAACCATGTTTGACTCGTTGCTGTTCGTTGATCACTTTGACGTTATGATTCGTAAAGGATAATGCTACTTCTGCCCCTCTTTTGAATGCTTCATCTGAATCACTTACGACCTCTATATTTGGCATTGGCATATTGGAATTTTGGGGAATACCTAATATTTCTCTTCCCAATGCGATGATATCTGCAGATTCAGACCGCCAATTTTCTTTTAATTCAGCTGTTTTAAAGATTTCTTGTAGACGTTCAAATGGACGACCATATTCAATTGGTTCAAGTTGGTTTTTATCACCAACAAAAATTAGTTGCTGCTGATCATAGATTCGCATTAATTTAGCAAATAACGGAGTTGATAACATGCCGCTTTCATCAATTACGATCGCATCACAGTTGGCAGGATTATAAACAAAACTGTGAATCGTCTGAACTTTTACTTTACTTCCCTTTATTTTTGACTGTAATGCTTCTCTTGCTTTATGAGTAGGTGCCAACACAGCTACGTGCTTACCGTTCAATTCCAACTGTTTGATTATTTCTGCAGTCACAAAACTTTTTCCAGTTCCAGCACCACCAACCATGCAAGAAAATTGATGCTTCACACAGGTTTCTAGAGCTTCTCGCTGTTCTTTGCTTATATTCAAGTGTTGATCATATACTTGATTAAATGTTAATTTATTCCTAGGAAGGCGTTGAATCGCTTCCGCAACATAAAGTGTATCTTTTGTTGTTAGATAATATGGTTCTTCATATAAGACAACACCCGTCCCCTTTAAATCATCAATATGAAGAGCCACAATGTCACTCCTTGTTTGTTGCATTTTTGTAGTAACATCAACAAAAACTTTGGCTGCTCTTTCTTGTTCTTCTGTATAATTAATTCCATATCGCACAATTGCATTTTTGGCATTTTTGAACGCGTACCTGTCAAGTTCCATAAAAACCATAAACGGATTCTCTACTTCCAAAAGATGATCAAAGAAATCAATTGGATTGTATCGATCAGCTCGTCCTTTATAATTTTTGGTATTTTTGACAAAGGCATAGGTATAGGTACTTTCAATATTTGCTTGTAGTGCCTTTGAATAATTTTTCATCTGTATATCACTTCCACTTCTTTTTCTGGGAGCCCATCTAAAATTGCTTGTGCTTTAGTCTTCTCGATCAGTTCAGCTGCTTCTTGGTGCCATTTTTCCATTTCAGGATTATTTAAAGTATCGTTTAGATACATATATACTTGTCTATAGGTTTCATTTCGGCTACCTTCTGAAACGCCATGATCCAATACTTGTGTTAATAATTTAGCTTGAGCATGATTAAAAGTTAATAATGACTTTGAGCTATTAGAGAAATTGACCACGTTATCCATCCCTAGTCGTTTAGCAGGTCTAAACTGTTCCACATTGACCATTGTGCCAATAATTGTTGAAACGTCTGATACAGCTAACGGATAGCCCATAAGCTGAGCAACTTTTTTGCTAGCTTCATCTATGTCTAGTTCCAACATTTTCGCCACGCCAGTAACCACATTTTTATATTCTTCTTTGTTCATTTCGCAATCTGCCATCAAGATGATTCTCCAACGGTTAGATTGATCAAAGTAGTATTTCGCTGTTGGGTAAATTAAACCGAATAATCCTTGGCCCTCTAATTTCTTTTCTATTTCTTCCCTGGTATACTCAGCATCATCAATATCGATTGATATTAAGCGACGACCACCCATGTAATTGTTATCTGATCGTTCGTTGTTTTTAAAAGTTCCATCAATAAAATAAGCAAGCTGATATTTCTTGATATGTTTATATTCTTGTTCGGTAGTAGCGCCTGATAGTAATTCAATGCCACCAACCTTTTCAGCCTCTATATTGTCGACATCATCCAGAAATGATTGTAAGGTTTCCGAAGGACTATGCTGCATGTCATTTCCAACAAATCCTTTTTTTATGTTCAAAGGGATTTCAATAGACAAGATACTTTGTAGTAATTGCTCTTGTTGAGAGGCCAAAGCCTCTTCTTGCTGTTCTTCCGTTCGTAATTCCTCTTCGAATATATCCGTCTCGTCTTTATATTCAAAACCAGTAAATTCAAACGCAACATTTGGAATAACGATCCATCGAGCATTTTCACGCCCAATCTTTTTATTAGAAGCTAGTTGATAGATTCCTAATTCTTTGATATCTTTCATGGCATTGGCTAACTCATGCGAACCTATAATACTTTTGTATTCAGTAGGTTTCATGAACCACTCTTGATCGACTTGACGAAAAGCCGTTGCTTGTAATTTAGTAAGAGCGTTTAAAATCTCTTCTTCTGCCACAATCCCTTTTTGATAAAGAGCAAACATCATTCTATCCGCTTCTTCCACGTCTTCTAATTCTTTAACAATGACCATTGGGTCAGCATTTCTATTTCTGATTTGCACGAAACCAATTTCATTTTGATAAAGAAAACGGTGTCCATCATATTGTAGATTGAGTGATTGATCATCCAAGACCACAATAGACGGTTTATTCCATACCACTCTTCGTTTATCAATAACCAAGGTGCGTTCGGCATTTTTATAGATCATCATACTTTCTTCAAAAGCATCTGCGATGTTCAAATCAAGATTCTTGCTTGAGTACGTGCTTCCTTTGATGACGCTTGTCACATAGTTTATTTTTTTTACATAGACAACTTTTTTTCGGTGTGTCTCAGTAATAAAGTTTTGTGATAGGTTCAAACTGGAAAACGTTGCAATGTCTTCTTTGTCTAAGCCTATTTTAAGGAGCAATTCAAACGTTCTGCTGTATCCTCCAATGGCCACAAATAAAACCTCGTCCATTCTTGTATGTTTTGTCAAACTAGTAGAATTAATTCTGTTGTATATCTTTTTTAGGTTCTTTTTCGATTTGTCGAAAATTATTTCTCCCACTTGTTTTATCACTCCTTTCATGGTAAACTTAGTCAAACATTCAAATAGCAATTTATCAGATATACTCTTAAAACTTTGTGAAAAGTTACAAAAAAGGGTATATCTTTCTATTTATCTATATTATTAGTATTTAAATATACTAGGTGTAACTTTGTAACCAAATCGCTACATCCATTGGGAGAGTAAGGTTTAGAGTGGTTACAGAAAAGTTACAAACATGGTTACAGTTACAAAAGTTTTGGGTATTTTTTCAAATCCGAGGTTATTTATTGCTCTGTGTAACCACCTTGTAACTTTTTTTGTAACTTTGCTCAATCCTATGTCGCTCTAAGCTTCAACTAGGTTTTTGTCACTTTGTGAAAATTACGTTTGTAACCATGTTTGTAACCACTTTTTAGAATGGTAAATCATCATCTGAAATGTCAATAGTAGAACCTGTTCCACCAAATGGATCAGAAACTTCGTTATCCAATGGCCCGAAATCATAATTTCGATAAGGGAAATTTGGATTTTTTTTGTTTTCGGCGATCGATAGATTCATTAAGAATTGATTGCCAATTACTTTTTCAAGAGCAAGTGCAGTTGTATATTCGTCCGTTAAATCTTTTTTAGTAAGTTCTAGTTCTGCCATTGCTGCTAACTTAAGTAATGTGCGACCGTTTTTTTCAAGCACAAAGTCTGGCAGGCCATCGTCGAATGAGAAGTAGATGACTTCTAAACGGTTCTTATCTTTTCCTGAAACGACTTCCAAGGCTACTGCTAATTGCGTCCGGTCATTTTTATCTACATTTGCTTGTGCTGATTTTAAACGAACTGGATATGATCCAGCTTCTAGTTTAGAGTTTGTTGCTACCTTATCTTTTTTTGGATCGAATCCTTCTTTTTTGATGTTGCTTAAAGTGTCTAATAGTCCCATTTGTTATTTCTCCTCTTCGTTTTTATTTTGTAATATTGAAAGCAAATCCATCTGATTGACGGTCTGCAGATTACCAATTAATTGATCTTTAGCTCTAGTTGTTTGTGTTGGTTGTAATACAATGATGCGTTCTTCTTTTTGCGTTTCTTGATTTTTAGCAATTACTAGTCGCCCTACCAAAGGGACAATTCCCATAATTGCATCAAGATTACGAACATCCGGTTGAAATTGAGTATAAACACGACCTGATTCCATCGTTATTTCTACTTTTTTTTCATGGGCGAAAAGCAAAACGTTTTTGCCTAAAGATTTTAAACTTGCGATAAAATCAAGTAATACCCGATCTATTACTCCGTAGTCCTTGATTTCAGGCATGCCGCTTTTTGATTCTGTCGATTTTTCATTCAACCAAAACTTTTGGAATGATGACAAATTATCAATAACGATATTATCGAATTCAGATTGACGTTTTAAAATGTCTTTGTAAAAAGCACCTAATTCATCAAATGGTTTTTTATTGTCCATTACTTGAATCTCAATATTTTTTAAACCAGCTAGGACGTGATACATGCCATCCGTAGAAAAAAGAACCGTGCGTCCTTTCAAAGACTTGACCATAGTTGTTTTTCCTTTTCCTGGTTCCGAATAAATCAACGCTGTCCAATTATCGAAACGATTAATATTTTCTGCATTTATTTTTTGGACCATTATCTTATCCTCAACGATCTTGTTTGTTGTATTTCAGCGCCTTCTACTTCTTTGCCTTCTTTTAGATCGGCGAGGAGTAGTTTTTTGTCTAGCTTCGGTGGTTGTTCAATGAAATAATTCATGTTAATTTTTTTCTCATCCATTACATTCACACTTTGTGGATTATTTTGAATGCCGATGTTAAACAATTGACCTTTGATCTTGTCTTTTCCTACTTGTTCCATTGATTCTTGCATGTAAGACTTAATACCTTTGATATTATTGTTTAGTGTAGACTTTTTAGCAGTTAGACGTTTAATCTCAGCGTCAATCGCATCCACATTACCTTCTAGTGATCGAACGACCTTCGCAGTATTTTCTACCTTAATTTCTATTGCCTCGTCTATCGAATCTAATGTATCTTTTAACGTTTCAGCATCAAGTTGTTCAGCTAGTTCAAGAACTTGGTTGTAGTTCCCTGTTAGTTCGTAAAGTTTCATTCTTCTTCCACTCCTTATAAATTATCTAAAATCCGTAAAATCGAATTACCTAGTTTCAAATGAATGTCGATATCGTCCGTTAAGTCAAAATCATCCATATATCGATTCAGTAATTTTGTATATGCTTCTTTTTTAATTTCAAGTTTTTGAGCCGTAGCAGAATTAATGTTTTCCGCCTCATATTCGTCGAGCGTTTCGATTTTACGACCTTCTTTGTCCTGTTTTACTTTGATAAAGTTATCGCGCTTCAATTGACTAATATAAGCTTTTACAGAATTTTCATTAATGTCCAATTCTTGTGCAATTTCTTGATTGGTCGCAGTTGGATTAGCTTGAATAAACTTCGCCACTCGTTTCTTCCTTGTATTCATGATTTCACTCCTTCTTCTTAGCCATTTTTATGGGAAACAACATTGCTATGAACAAATCGTCTTTTTTTACAACCATTTGTTTTTCTTCACTGATGACTCCGATCAATACCTCTTCGTCAGTTATATCTTTTATAAAATCGAAAATTTGTTTTAAGTATGTCGCGTTTACATTCAGAACCATTTGCTCATCATTAGTGCATTTCGTATTAATGACCGTTGTTGAACCATTTTCTAAACTTACCGATATGTTCTGTTCGAACGTTAACGTTGCTACATCGTTTTTCTTAGAACCTTTTAAAAAGTCACATAATGCTATCGAATCATTTTGACTTACATGACAATTTTTAGAGAAATACGGACTGATTAAATGATCTACTTTTGGATAATTCCCCTCAATTTTCATTAATGTTTTTGGGTGTATCACATAGTCTTTGTCAATACCTGTATCAGTTAATAATCTTAAGAATTTATGTCCATCCGTCGCTTCTACATTTCCATTTTCTAAAAAGTGGAAACCCTGTAGAACTGGACGTGTCGAACTTGTAGAAATAAAATTAGTTAGATGTTTGTGCGTGTTCTGTGGCTTTAATTTCATAATTTAATTCCTCCTCGGATAATTCAAAAATACTTTTAAATCGTTCTTTTAATTGAAGTGTCAATACTGGATTAGTTGCTCGTTCATATTTACTGAGCAATTTGACAGGTATATTAAGTTTTTGAGATAATTCTTCACGAGACATTTTATTTTTTCGTCTGATAGATTTAATGTAGTTCATTTACCTCTCACGTCCTTTCGTGGTATAATTCAGTTACGATAATTTTTCTTACTTGCCTTCTTCGTCTGCCAACGAGGTAGGCTTTTTTTGTAATCTGTCAAAACTAATCACCGTACGATCTCCATTATTAAATTCAACCGTAGCTGCGCAATTTCCTTTATTTACAATTTTTATTTCTGTAGCTCCATCGATTAAAGCCGTATCTCCAATTTCTAAATCTGTTTCAATTTTCTTTCGTGCCTTGTACATCTTGTGATTCTTCGGTAATGTGATCATATTTGCTGATGCAACTCTCATTCTAGCTGGTGCTGACATTGCTATTCCCCTCCTAATTAATATTTTTTCTTGGTCGTTTATTTACCCAAGTAATTTCTGGTAGCTTAAATGCTTTGTTAATGACGTAGACCACGATCATAAATATTCCTGCCCAAATGGATAACCGAGAGACAAAAGCTAGTAGGATCGCAAACGGTGTGTCTAGTAGTGCATTAATTAGTTTGTGTTTCATTTTGCTTGCTCCTTTCCTAAATTCATGTTGTTAGAAATCATTCACCTTGGTATACTTTATCTATCAGCAAGTGGTCTGCTGAAATAAATTAAGGTGGTGAATTTATATATGGCTAAAGAAATCATTAAACCAGGTACAGATAACAAACCTGGAGGAAATTACAAAGAAGTAGGTCCTCGCGGTGGAAATGTACCTAAAGGTAGAGAAGTTCACATCGATCCAGGCGATCGACTACCTCCCACTCAAAAACCAGGTAATGGATGGGTTAAAAAGTAACTCTTTAAGTCGCTGTATCCGCAGCGGCTTTTTACAGTACAATTCTTTTTTTAGAAAAGCAGTAAGCTTTACCGAAAAAGTTTAATTGAATCCATGATTCAGCATATTTAGTTTCATTTTCAATATACTTAGTAATATGATGTTTAATCATTAATATTCCCTCCTCCTAACTTCTGTATTCTTACTCCCACGCTCCCCACCCACATCACCGCTAAAAATATACTGCCCTGCACCGTCTCGCCTGCGGCAAAACAGATGATTGATATGGTTAGTAGGATTAGGTTAGCTGTGGTTAGTAGTATTGCTTCCACATTTCTAGCCTTCTTGGTTGCTTTGCTGTGGTGATCATGCTACTTCATCTTCTAGCTTTAATAAGAAGTCACTAGCTGATACTTTACGAGTACGATATCTGTTTTCTTCCTTCCATTTTAGAAACAGAATGAAAAGAGCTAGGTTTATCCATGTGACACTGTGGGTCGGTTTCAGAATCCCTTCTTTAAACTCAGGTATTTCTTCCATTTCTTTCTGATAGGTATTAAGCGTTGATCTCGATAAACCGTTAAAACGTTTCATGAGCTCGTCTCTGCGATCCCACTCGGCTTGAACTTCTTTTCCTTCTATCTGTTTTAGAAGTTCTTCTACAGTTGGTTTCTTCATTCTGCTACTCCTTTCAATTAGCTTTTACACACATTAGAGTATTCTAATTTGCAATAAATTAGCTTTTGCGCTATCATACTCATGAGAACTAATGTTCCCGACTAATGCTTAACAAATCTTTTATCTGCTGCTTTCTTTCCGAGGAATTTCTATTTCCATTTAATAAGTCCTGTAAATAAGAAACAGTGATTCCCATTTGTCTTGCAAGCTCACGCTGGCTCCACCCTTTTTCAACTAAGGCGATTTTTACAGTCTTTTTAAAGCTTGACATCTTCACACCTCCTATATTTTTTAGAATATAGTACAAAACCCCATTGACACATGAGGTAATATATTCTATTATGTAAGCATAGGAAATACAGCACACACTAATTGCGCACTTATTGCTTTGTCTTGGCGGACTAGAGTATTATTTATGCACCCTATGTATGCTGTACTATTATTGCTTACAAAACGAGTATAAGGTATTATTTTACCTTTGTCAACAATTATTTAGAATATTTTACCTCGTTTTGCATTTTTAGGAGGATAAAACATGTCACTATACAGTAAAATACAGGAGTTAGCTGCCCAAAGAAAAATCTCTATTGCTGAGCTTGAAAGAAATCTAAATTTTCCGAATGGAAGTGTGAGAAAATTTGATAAGCACCCGCCTGGTATAAAAAAACTCGAAGAAGTTGCTGATTATTTCAATGTCACCACTGATTTTTTATTAGGCAGAGAAGACGAGAAGACCCCTTCTTGGGCAACTAAAAAAGATATTCTAGAACTAGATAAAATGTTGAGTTCAAATGTGAATATGAGTTATGGAGGTGAAAATTTGACTGAAGAAGAAAAACAAAGAGTTATGGATGTACTGACGGGCATATTCTGGGAAAAGTTAGAGAAACAAAAGAAAACCAATAAATGAGGGTGACGTGATTGCGGATATCTAAAGTGATGGATGATTTAAAACTCAAATATGGTACGTTGAATCCATTTATCTTGTCTGAACACATGAATATCGAAATTAAATATGTAAATTTTTTGAAAAATCCTAGAGGTCAATATACAACGATACTAGGCGAACGAGTGATTCTGCTAAGTAATTCAATCAAAGATACAAATGAGGAGTATTTTGTTTGCGCCCATGAACTCGGTCATGCTCTGCTTCATAGGGACATGTCAGGGTATTACTCTTTGAATAACTCGACGAAAAACAAATCGGAATATGAAGCGAGCAGGTTCGCTACTAAACTGATCTACGAATTGTATAAGGAAGAACATGATTTTGAGCTACGTACGGTTGATCTACTTTCAAAAGAATACGGACTTCCTGAAGCATTCTATTATGTCATAGAGAATTACTAAATCATAAAAGTGAGGAATAAAAGATGAAAAAATTTTTGTTAGTGTTGCCAATTCTATTAATTTTTGGAACAGGGTGTTCTTCAAAAAAGGAAACTGAATATGATCCTTTTGGTTCTTCAGCGGTCGAAAAAGCGAAAGAATTGAATAATGCTAAAGCTTCTTCAGATAGCTCGTCGGCAAAATCTCAAAATAGAGAATTTTTCTTAGAGATTCCTGAGGAAGTTGAAGCGGGTGCAGATAAAAAAGTGGCTATTCACGGGAAGACTCTCCCAAATGCAGAAGTTTCAATTTATATCAAATCAAAAGCGTCTTCTTCCATAGCAAACGAACTGGGTGAATTTACGATAAGAGAAGATTTCATATCTATTAGTGACCAAGAATATACTGTTTCAGCAAAATTAGGTGATCAATACACTTCAAAAAAATTAACAATCAGAACCAATAGTAAATACGAGAAGGAATTAAAGAGAAAAGCCGAAGAGCTAAATAAGGAACGAGAAAATATTCCGACTGATTTTATCTCAGCACTAAATAAAGGTATTTCGTATTCTGAAACTCTACACTTATCAAAGGCGGGAATATATGATCAACTTACCTCTGAACTTGGAGAAAAATTTTCTCCTGAAGCTGCACAGTATGCAGTTGACAACATGAAAGTTGATTGGAACAAAAATGCACTAGCCAAAGCAAAAAGTTATCAAGAAAAAATGTCAATGTCTCCTGATGCAATTCGTGATCAGCTTATCTCTGATCACGGAGAAAAATTCTCTCCCGAGGAAGCTGAATACGCTATTCAAAATTTGAACCAGTAAAAAAGACTAGCCTTCGAGCTTTTCTTTTTAGGAAAGGAGTAATTTATATAATGTGGGTTGAAGAGTTAGACAACGGAAAGTTCAAGTATTTTGAACGTTATACAGAGCCTTATTCCGAAAAGGTCAAAAGAGTTAGTGTGACTTTAGATTCCGATTCAGGACGGGCAAGAAATAAAGCCGTTAAAATTCTTTCAGAAAGAATAGATGAAAAACTTAAAAATCATAATCAATCTGACATGAGATTTGATGAGCTTTATAAAGAATGGTTCATTTACTATAAGATGCATGTTAAAAGGACTAGCTGGACCAAAATTCCGAAAATGATGAAACACATTAATAAGGTGATACCAGGTGATACCTTGATAAGAAACATTGACGAAGAACTTATCCAGAAAATAGTTGAAGAAATGTACACATTCGGAACCTTGTCACTAAACTATACTAAGCAGACAAAAACTACTCTATCTGTCATGTTAAATTATGCGCAACACAAAAAATACATCCCTAACAATCCAGCTTTGCTGGTAAAGATACAACCGAAGAAGAGCGAAGAAGAAAAACGAAGAAAGCAGATGGATGAAAAATATCTGGATCAGGAAGAAGTGAAAATAATTCTCGATTATATGAGAGAAAGAAGCAGTCGATCACTTCACGCTTATATTGCTGAATTTCTTTATCTAACAGGGTTAAGATATGGAGAACTTCAAGCCCTGCAGATTAAAAACTATGATGGACAATCTATTCAGGTGAATGGGACACTAGACTATTCTTTCTTGAAAATGTCTGAAGCTGTAAAGACTACACCGAAGAACGTTTATTCTAATCGCATTGTTGAATTATCGGATCGAGCAAAAGAGATAATAAACCAGGTAATTGCTGACAATACTTTCAGACTTGGAAAACAAGCGCCAGAGGATTTTATTTTCATATCAAACAGGGGAACTCCTCTTTCACTTCATAGTTTCAATGCTATTCTTCATAGAGTGGAAGACGAACTAGCTTTTGAAAAAAAGTTATCATCTCACATATTTCGACATAGCCATGTTTCACTCTTGTCTGAACTCAACGTTCCGCTAAAGGCTATAATGGAACGTGTAGGACATTCTGATGCTAACACAACTCTATCCATTTATAACCATGTTACAAAAAAAGCTAAGAAACAAGTCATAAGCAAACTAAATACCTTATAATTTTTTTGTATTATTATGCCCCTTGCTTGCCCCTTATGGATACAAGCAGTCAATCAAAAGAAAAAGAACCCCTATTAAATAAGGGTTCTTAAAGTACTATTACATCATGCCGCCCATTCCCATTGAAGGATCCATTGGAGGCATTGCAGCACCTGCTGGTTCTGGTTTGTCTGCAACTACTGCTTCTGTAGTCAATAATAAAGCAGCCACTGATGCAGCGTTTTGTAATGCTGAACGCGTTACTTTCGTTGGGTCAACGATTCCTGCTTCTACCATGTTTACCCATTCACCATTTGCAGCGTTGAAACCGATACCTAATTCGATATTTTTTAGTTTATCAACAATTACTGAGCCTTCATAACCAGCATTTTCAGCAATTTGACGAATTGGTTCTTCTAAAGCACGAACAACTATTTTCACACCAGTTGCTACATCACCTTCAGCATCTAATGCAGCGACTTTACCGATAACATTTACCAATGCCGTACCACCACCTGAAACCATACCTTCTTCAACAGCGGCACGAGTAGCGTTCAATGCATCTTCGATACGTAATTTTAATTCTTTTAGTTCTGTTTCTGTTGCAGCTCCAACTTTAACAACTGCCACACCACCAGCTAATTTAGCTAAGCGTTCTTGTAATTTTTCACGATCAAAATCAGATGTTGTTTCTGCAATTTGATTTTTGATTAATTGAACACGAGCATCAATACCCGCTTTTTCGCCAGCGCCTTCAACGATAGTTGTGTTGTCTTTATCTACAACAACTTTACTTGCGTTACCTAAGTTTTCGATCGTTGTATCTTTTAATTCTAGACCTAGATCATCCGTAATCACTGTTGCGCCAGTTAAGATAGCGATATCCTCAAGCATTGCTTTACGACGATCACCAAAGCCAGGTGCTTTAACAGCAACGACGTTAAATGTTCCACGAATTTTGTTTAATACTAATGTTGGTAAAGCCTCACCATCAACATCATCAGCAATGATCAATAATGGACGACTTTGTTGTAAAATTTGTTCTAACAATGGCAAGATATCTTGGATGTTAGAGATTTTTTTGTCAGTGATCAAAATATACGGATTTTCTAAGGCAGCTTCCATCTTATCATTGTCTGTCACCATGTATTGAGATAAGTAGCCGCGGTCAAATTGCATACCTTCAACGACATCTAATTCCGTTTCGATCCCTTTTGATTCTTCAATGGTAATGACCCCATCATTGCCAACTTTTTCCATTGCGTCAGCGATCAATTGACCTACACGGTCTGATCCAGATGAAACTGCTGCTACTTGTGCGATTGCTTCTTTGGAATCAACGACTGTTGAAATATTGTGTAATTCTTCCACAGCAGTCTTTGTTGCCAATTCGATACCGCGACGAATACCTAATGGATTAGCGCCTGCAGTCACGTTTTTCAATCCTTCACGCACGATTGCTTGCGTTAAAACTGTTGCAGTAGTTGTTCCATCTCCTGCGATATCATTGGTTTTAGATGCAACTTCAGAAACTAATTTCGCACCCATGTTTTCAAAATGATCTTCTAATTCGATTTCTTTAGCAATCGTTACCCCATCATTTGTAATCAATGGTGATCCGAAAGATTTTTCTAAAACAACGTTCCGGCCTTTAGGGCCTAATGTTACTTTTACTGTATCTGCTAAAATATCTACACCACGAAGCATTGCTGCACGTGCATCTTCTGCGAATTTGATTTCTTTTGCCATAATTCCTTCACCTCAAAATTTTTATTTTTTCTATTTTAATTAGTTTTTTCATTTAAAAATGCATTACTCCACAATGGCAATAATGTCTTTACCAGAAACGATCAAATAATCATTTCCTTCATATTTAACCTCAGTACCTGAATATTTTTCAAACATCACGGTATCGCCTACTTTTACATCGGCAGGAACTTTTGTACCGTTCTCTAAAACACGGCCTTCACCTACCGCGATAACGTTTCCTGTTTGAGGCTTTTCTTGAGCTGCAGATGCTAAGACAATGCCCCCCACTGTTTTTTCTTCTTCTTTCGCGACTTCAATAACGACGCGATCGCTTAATGGTTTTAACACAATAAATCCCTCCATAAAAAATATTTATCTTTTTTAGCACTCTTAGTTATCGAGTGCTAACTACACTATTTATAATACTCATTTCCCTATCGTTTTGCAAGTCTTTTGACTAATTTTATTGAACAATCAATCAAAGAAAGTATGTTTACTAGCAAGATTTGGTATATTCCTTCTATATCTTCTATTTCATGGTAAAATAAAAAAAGAAAGAGAGGCGATTGAAATGAAACAACGAATCGTGGGAGCTTTGACGATAACAGGACTTTATCTAATTATTGCGAATATTGGGAATTTCTTTTTTGGTGTCAGTAGGCGTGTTGACTGGACGACGACCTTATGGGAAGCGGCATTTTTCTTTGTATTTATCTTTCTCTTATTAGGCTATCGCAATAATCATAAAAAATAAGCATCTGCTTGCATTATTACAGACTTTGGTATACGTTTATAATCTGAAACTATTGGAAGGGGTTTTCTATGTTTATGCCTACAAATATGTCTATTAAAAAAGTAAGTTTTTCAATGATTCTACTCTATGGATTGGTATTTTTTTCTCCTTATATTTTTAGTCCATTTTCTCCAAATATCGTAATCAGTGGTACAACCTTTACCTATATTTTAGGTGCTGGTTTGATGATTTGGCTTTATATAAAAAATAAAGAAACTGCCGTTACAATAGTAGAAAAAGAAGCCAAACTGACCTCACCTGTTTTTATCTTCTTACTTGGTGTCAGTGGTATTTTTTTGGCAATGATCATTCAAGCAATTGTGTTCAGTATCGAAACCGCCATCACAGGCGCTGATCCAAATTCACAAAATACGCAAAATATTATCAAAGTTATTTTGGCAAATCCACTTTTTATCTTAGCAACAACAATCGGTGGTCCTATTATGGAAGAATTTGTTTTTCGTCGTTCTATGATTGGTTTGACAGAACCTTATACTGGATTTTGGTTCTCTGCTATTATTAGCTCTGCTTTGTTTTCAGTTATTCATCAAGATGGTCATTTCTTTGTTTATTTCTTTATGGGCTTCTTTTTTGCTCTGCTATATAAAATGACTGGGAAAATTTGGACCTCGATCATCGCGCATTGCGGCATGAATACGATCGTTGTGATTGCTCAACTTGTGATCCATTTTGGAAATATTGAAATGCCTAAATAACATAAAAATAAAAAAGTCCTATGAATGCAAATTTTACAAAAAATGCACTCATAGGACTTTTTTAATTATTCTTTACTGTCTTCGATTTCAGTATCAACAAATGTATTATCATTGTGCAAGAAGTAAATCAATGTTTGTAATTCATTCGTCAAGTCGACGTTTTGAATCAAAACATCAGTCGGTGCTACTAAACGAGCCGCAGTAAAGTTCAAAATCCCTTTCACTCCAGCATCAGCCAGCTGACTTACAACTTCTTGGGCTTTTCTGGCCGGTAAAGTCAAGATTGCCACTTCGATTTGTTGTATCCGAATCTGTTCCATCATATCCGTCATTGGATAAACTGGGATACCATCAACGATTCTGCCGACAATATCATCGTTGACATCAAATGCACAACTAACTCGAATGCTGTTACTTTGATGGAATTTATACTTTAGTAAGGCACTTCCTAAGTTACCTACACCAATCAAGGCTACATTTGTAAGTTCATCATCATTCAATGTTTTTGCAAAGAAATTCATCAAATTCTCTACATCATATCCATAGCCACGCTTACCTAATTCGCCAAAATAAGAAAAATCTCGTCGAATTGTCGCGCTATCTACTTGCACCGCATCACTTAGTTCAGTAGATGAAACTTTATTTTTGCCTGCATCATGCAGAATTCTCAAATAACGATAATATAGGGGAAGGCGTCTTGCAGTTGCTTTTGGAATAATTTGGTCTTTCACAATCGTACCTCCAATACTCTAAATATACACAAATATCCACTTCTCATAATATCAGTTATTCTAGAGAAAAAGCAATCTTACAGCTCAAGAAAAGAAATATTTTTCAAACTTTCTTAAATAGTCCAACTAAAATTTATCTCTTACAGTAGGACAGGTGCTTTTTATGATCAACTTATGCTACACTAAAGGCATCGAAATAGAAATGAGGATGCCCCATGATTTTACTCCAAGCAAACCAAATTGCGCGATATTTTGGTGCAGAGACTTTGTTTGACAACATACAAATGGAGATCAGCACAAATAGCCGAATCGCTTTAGTCGGCCGTAATGGTGCTGGCAAATCTACTCTTTTAAAAATAATTGCTGGGATCGATTCTCCAGATGCTGGTACAATTGCTAAAAATAAAACAGCCAGTTTAGGTTACTTAGCCCAAGATACTGGACTTGATTCTGATAAAACGGTTTGGGATGAAATGCTTGAAGCTTTTGTTGATGTCATCACAATGGAAAAGCGCATGCGTGAATTAGAATTGATCATCAGTGAACTGTTGCCTGATGCATCAAATTATGAATCCGTTATGAAAGAATATGATCGTTTACAACATGATTTTTCAGAAAAAAATGGATACGGTTATGAAAATGAAATTCGCTCTGTCTTACATGGTTTTGGATTCAAAGAAGAATTTTACTCAAAAGACATCAGTACCTTATCTGGTGGACAAAAAACCCGATTAGCGTTAGCACGTATGCTTTTACAAAAACCAGATATCCTTATTCTTGACGAACCGACCAACCACTTAGATATTGATACTCTCTCTTGGCTAGAGAATTATTTACCTAGTTACGCTGGTGCACTTTTAATCGTCTCACATGATCGATATTTTTTGGATAAGGTCGTTACAGAAGTTTATGAGATCAGTCGCCATAAAATGCGTTATTACAAGGGTAACTACTCAAAATATTTGGAATTAAAAGCGGAACAACTGACTAGTGAGTGGAAAGCTTACGAAAAACAGCAAACTGAAATCAATAAACTAGAAGATTTTGTCGCTCGAAACTTAGTAAGAGCATCTACCACCAAACGAGCACAAAGTCGTAGAAAAACGCTAGAAAAAATGGAACGTTTAGACCGACCACAAGGAGATGAAAAATCTGCGAATTTTCTTTTCGCAATCGATAAAGTTTCTGGAAATGTCGTGCTTCAAGTAGAAGATGCTGCGATTGGTTATGATAAAACTATCTTATCAGAACCCGTTTCCTTAGATATTCGTCGCCAAGAAGCCATTGCGTTGGTTGGACCTAACGGAATTGGAAAATCTACTTTACTAAAATCGATTATTGGATCTATTCCTTTTATTAAAGGAAATGCCACATTAGGCACCAATGTCCAAATCGGCTATTATGATCAAGAACAAGCAAATCTACATGGAACCAAAACTGTTTTGGCAGAACTTTGGGACGAACATCCGACGACTCCTGAAAAAGACATCCGTAATATTTTAGGCAGCTTTTTATTCAGCGGAAATGATGTAGAAAAGACGATTCCTCTTTTGAGTGGCGGTGAAAAAGCCCGCGTTGCTTTAGCAAAATTATCAATGGACAAAGAAAATTTCTTAATTCTGGATGAACCGACCAACCATTTAGATATCGATAATAAAGAAGTTTTAGAAAATGCCTTGATTGATTATGAAGGAACACTTCTGTTCGTTTCACATGACCGGTATTTTATTAATCGGATCGCAACAAAAGTAATTGAACTTTCTGAAACGGGTAGTAAGCTTTACCTTGGGGATTATGATTACTATCTAGAGAAGAAAAAAGAAGAGGAAGAATTAGCTGCCTTGTTGGCTGACCAATCTATTTTAAAACAAACAGAAACTAGCAAGCCAAAAAACGATTTCTATCAAAACAAAGAGCAACAAAAAATGATACGTACTTTAAATCGAAAAATTACACAGCTAGAAGAAGATTTAGCAACGTTGGATACGACAATTGCCCAGATAGAACAATCGATGAGTGATTCAACACTCATCGATGACCATGTCAAACTAATGTCTTTGAATCAAGAATTAGAGACGCTGCGGACACAACAAGAACAATTGCTGACTGAGTGGGAAGATCTTAGTTTAGAACTTGAAGAAGTAAATGAAAACAATTGACGAAAGGCGGTCGGACATGACTTCAAAACGTATGAATGTGACCAAACCTAAGTACCAACAAATCGCAGTAGACGTTGCCTCTAAAATCGCGGATCAAACATTTACGGTCGGCGATAAAATCCATGCACGTTCAACTTTAGCTAACAAGTACAGTGTTTCTCCTGAAACTGCCAGAAAAGCAATCAGCGTATTGGTCGATTTAGACATTGTACAAGCGAAGCATGGTAGTGGCTTTTATGTTCATTCAATAGAAAAAGCCAAACTATTTGTCGAGCAATACCAAGATGTTCAATCTATCCATGATTTAAAAGATGATTTGATCGATAGTGTAAAAAAACAAAAAGAAGAATTGAGTCACTTCTCAGAAATTTTAGATAAACTTGTTGACCAAACCAAACGTTTTGATTCACTTAATCCACTAAATCCAGTAACGTTTACACTAACAGAAGAAGCGTCTCATTTGGAAATGACGATCAGTGAATTGAACCTCTGGCAAAGTACCTCTGCTACTTTGATTGCAATAAAACATGGTGATGAATTACTGGTTTCACCTGGTCCAT
This sequence comes from Enterococcus sp. AZ126, assembly GCF_051714545.1. NCBI lineage: Bacteria > Bacillati > Bacillota > Bacilli > Lactobacillales > Enterococcaceae > Enterococcus > Enterococcus sp. AZ126. Next base: position 3,369,230 of record NZ_JBIOSB010000001.1, on the reverse strand, counting down.
ATGCCAAACTTACCGCAGGTGATACGATTTATTTTGTTGGACATGAGTCAACATTACAACGGATTCAGAATTTTTTCTATCCGAATCTATAATAAAAAAATGATGAGAACAGCTGTATAGGAAATTATCGAAGGTCCGGCCTATCACCGTCCTTATTTGAATCTCCCGTGACGCGAATAAAACTTTTGACGTTTTATTCGCGCCATTTTTTTGTTTTGTCATCGTTAGGCTAGTAATTTGACAAAGTGACTGCACGATGTTAATCTAGTATGGTCACTTTTTTTACAGAAAAGAAAATCATTTTCTTTACATGTAAAATCAAGTTTTAGCGTTTGAGTTAAACGAACTATTACGCTTTTATTATTATCTGGCTTCAAGAGCTAGCTTCTCAGGAAAAAGATAGAACAGAATGAGAGAAAATGGCTCCGTCACTTTTATCTATTATCCTGTCTAAGCTAAATAAGCTCTTTCAGCTTTTAAATTTAGGAGGAATTTTGTTTTGCCCAAAGTAAAAGTCTCACACTTAACAAAAATATTCGGTAAAAGATCCAAACAAGCACTGGATATGATCAAAGAAAACAAAGATAAAACCGAAATCTTGAAAAAAACCGGTGCTACTGTCGGCGTCTACGATGTCAGTTTTGAAGTAGAAGAAGGAGAAATTTTCGTGATTATGGGTCTTTCTGGTAGTGGGAAATCTACCTTGATCCGTTTATTGAATCGTTTGATCGAACCAACTTCTGGAAATATTTTTATTGACAATCAAGACATCTCAAAATTGGACAAAGAAGGACTTAGAGAAGTTCGTCGTAATAAGATGAGCATGGTGTTCCAAAATTTTGGTCTTTTCCCTCACCGAACTATTCTAGAAAATACAGAGTATGGTTTAGAAGTTCGAGGTGTTCCAAAAGAAGAACGAACAGCTAAAGCAGAACAAGCTTTAGAAAATTCAAGTCTACTAGCATTTAAAGATCAGTTTCCAAATCAATTATCTGGTGGGATGCAACAACGTGTTGGTTTAGCTAGAGCATTAGCCAATGACCCAGAAATTTTACTAATGGATGAAGCTTTTTCAGCACTTGATCCTTTGATTCGTCGGGAAATGCAAGATGAGTTAGTTGATTTACAAGATAATGTGAAAAAGACGATTATTTTTATTACCCACGATTTAAACGAGGCTTTACGTATCGGTGATCGGATCGCTTTAATGAAAGACGGTCAAATCATGCAAATCGGAACAGGTGAAGAAATATTGACGAATCCTGCTAATGATTATGTTCGTACATTCGTTGAGGATGTCGATCGTTCTAAAGTTTTAACCGCTCAAAATATCATGGTTCCTGCATTAACAACTAATATCGAAATCGATGGTCCAACTGTTGCATTGACTCGTATGCGTCAAGAAGAAGTTAGTATGCTTTTAGCCGTTGATAAAAAACGTCAATTAAAGGGTGTCGTTAGAGCTGAACGTGCGTTAGAAGCTCGTAAAGCTGGTAAACCTTTAACAGATTATGTAGATACTGATATCACTTCTATCGATAAAGATATGTTAGTCAATGACATATTCCAGATCATCTATGATTCACCCACACCGGTTGCCGTAACTGACAATAATAAATTGCTAGGTGTAGTCATTCGAGGCAGTGTTCTTGAAGCACTAGCAGAAACAGAGGTGAACATTCATGAATAATTATCAATTACCTGTAGCCAATTGGGTCGAAACGATTACGGAATGGATGACGAATACTTTTTCTGGTCTTTTCAGTTTCTTCCAAACAACTGGTCAAAACTTAATGGATGGAATCACTTCACTATTAGTCGCGATTCCACCACTACTATTTATTATCATTTTAACAGCAATTGCTTTCTTTATTTCAAATAAAAAAATTGGGTTAAGTTTGTTTACATTCATTGGTTTACTCTTTATCTATAACCAAAATTTATGGACAGATTTAATGAATACCGTGACGCTAGTTTTACTATCTAGTGTAGTTTCAATCGTCATTGGTGTACCACTTGGAATATTAATGGCTAAAAGTAATAAAGCCCAAAGTATTATTACACCTATCTTAGATTTCATGCAAACTATGCCTGGATTCGTTTACTTGATTCCGGCCGTTGCATTTTTCGGAATCGGTATGGTTCCCGGGGTTTTTGCCTCAGTAATCTTTGCGTTACCGCCTACCGTCCGTTTTACTAATCTTGGGATTCGTCAAGTACCAAAAGAGTTGGTCGAAGCTTCTGATTCATTTGGGAGTACAGGCTGGCAAAAATTATTCAAACTTGAATTACCATTAGCTAAAAACACAATCATGGCTGGTGTCAACCAAACGACAATGCTAGCACTTTCTATGGTGGTGATCGCATCAATGATCGGTGCACCAGGTTTAGGTCGTGGCGTTCTTTCTGCCTTACAACGTGCCCAAGTCGGAAATGGTTTTGTTAATGGTGTCGCATTAGTTATTCTAGCAATCATCATTGATCGCTTTACTCAAAATTTAAACAAGAAAAAAACAACTCCAGCAAAATCAAAACTATCTAAAAAACAAAAGATCAGCGGAATTGTTATTGCCGTTGTAGCTGTCATTGCTGTGATTGCAGGTTCTACTCTTTTCTCTTCTGCTAAAAACGATGAAAAAAATATTTCTCTTTCTTATGTGGAATGGGATACAGAAGTCGCTTCAACTCATGTAGTTGGTGAAGTTTTAAAGGATGTTGGCTATAATGTTTCATTAACACCACTGGATAATGCTATTATGTGGGAATCTATTTCAAAAGGTGAAACAGATGCTATGGTTGCAGCTTGGCTTCCTGGAACTCATGGTGAGCAATACAAGCAGTACAAAGATAAAGTAGATGATCTAGGTGAAAACTTAAAAGGTGCCAAATTAGGTATCGTTGTCCCTGAATATATGGACGTTGATTCAATCGAGGACTTAAAAGATCAAGCGGGTAAAAAAATTACTGGGATAGAACCTGGTGCAGGCGTTGTTGCTGCTGCAGAAAAAACACAAAAAGCATACAACAACTTAGCGGACTGGTCTGTCGAAACCTCTTCTTCTGGCGCAATGACTGTCGCACTTGGACAAGCCATTAAAAACAAAGAAGATATTGTTATTACTGGTTGGTCTCCTCATTGGATGTTTGCTAAATATGATCTTAAATATTTAGAAGATCCGAAAGGCACAATGGGTAGTGAAGAAACAATTCATACAATGGCTAGAAAAGGATTGGAAAAAGAAAATCCTGAAGCTTATACTATTTTAAAAAATTTCCACTGGACAAAAGAAGATATGGAATCTGTTATGTTAGAAATCAATAATGGAACAGAACCAACAAAAGCTGCTAGAGACTGGATCGACAGTCATTCAAAAGAAGTAGCTGAGTGGAAAAAATAATAAAAATGCTACCGTGAATTTTCTCGGTAGCATTTTTTTTGGATTAGTCATCATAAAAATAATCTAATGTAAGCTTATAAAATAAGTTTTTTTAGGTTTTGTCAACTAAAGTGTGTAACTGACAAATTTAAGAACGAAAAAGAACATTAAACCATTCCTAAATAACCTTCGGTTAAAAGGGTATAAGAAAGAAACCTTACCAAAAAAGGAAAATTTGATGTTCTTTTTTGATGCAACAGTGACTAGGAAATATATAAGCTATAAGTGTTGATGCGCTCAGAAAACTGTTCATTCGCCATTAATTGATTTAAGACCATTGGCCAATTGGGAATAAAACCAGCTTTCCATTTCTTTTCTAATTCTTTTACTCGTAGATAAAGAAGCTTTAAAAGGGCGGTTTCATTTGGAAATGCGCCTTTTTTAGTTACTTTTCTAAAGCTAGAATGAATACTTTCAATGGCATTTGTTGTGTACATAATTTTACGCACTGCGCTACCATAATCATAAAGTTGTTCCACATGAGAAAAATTACGTTTCCAAACCTCTACAGCACCTGAGTAGTGTGACCACCGTTTTTGAAAGGCATCAAAAGCACTCTGACAAGCTTTTAACGAAGGAGCACCATAAAACTTTTTCATTTCCCGAGAAAATTCCTTGTAGTCTTTATAAGGAACATACCGAAGCGCATTACGCACTAAATGGACGATACAGCGTTGAACGATCACCTTTGGAAAAATAGATTTTGCTCCATCTTCAAGACCAGAAACATCATCCATAGACATAAAGAAAATGTCCTGTACACCGCGAGATTTCAATTCATCAAAAATCTGCATCCAGCGGTTTTTACTCTCGGTTTCATTCAACCACAACCCTAAAATATCTTTTTTTCCTTTTAAATCATAGCCAAGAATTGTATAAACAGCGTATTCTTTGACTTCATAATTTTCTCTTAACGTCACATACATACAATCCACAAAAACAAAGGCATAACACTTCGCCAAAGGGCGATTTTGCCATTCCTCCAGTTCTGGAAGAACAGAATCGGTGATTGTAGAAATCATTTCGTGAGAAATGGAGAACCCATAAATATCATCAATGGTATGAGCGATGTCTCTTTGAGACATGCCTCTGGCATACATGGACAAAACCTTTGATTCGATAGCTGAAACATCCCGTTCACGTTTCTTAATAAGTTCTGGTTCAAACGTGGCTTCTCTGTCTCTAGGTACATCAATAGGGACTTCTCCAAAGCTTGTTTTTACTTTCTTAGAGCCGAATCCATTTCTTCGATTGTTCGTTTCTTTCTCCTGTTTTGAGTGAATATCGTAGCCTAAATGATGGGTCATTTCGCCTTGAAGCATTTGTTCAAATAAGGGACCAAAAATATCTTTTAGCGCTTCTTGCATGTCATCGACATTTTCAGGATTGTAGTTTTCTAGAATAGTTTTCGCTAGTTCGACGGTTTTAGAATCTCTTTTCTGTCTTGCCATATTCTCGCATCCTTTCATTTTTATTTTATCTGAATTTTCTTTACACGAAAAGAAAAACTGTATAAGTAACTTATCTAGAATTAGCTACTTACACAGTTTATTTTACACTCTCTTTTTTTATAACAGAAATAATTTTCTATGTAAAGTTGACATAAATATGAAACAATGGTAACGTAATAAACCTTTATTCATCAGTAGTTACAGCTGTACTTCCAGTATTTGCATAAGGCTTTTCATAGTTAATAATTGAAGTATTTTTATTAATGCTACCAACAATAAATAGACAACTGTCAACAAGTACCCTAACTTTGTTTTAAAAATTAGAAGTACTATTAATATAATCTCAACTATAACTAATATGGAAATAAAAGGATGTATTAGAATTTCTCCTGATAAATAATTATATTGAACATGAAAAAAAATCTAACAATGCAATTATACCAAGATAACATGCAGATATTTGCCATACTCTGTTAGTTGTAACGTATTTACTCAATCGTTTTCTCCAAGTATTCATACTATTAATTATCCTCTTACTAGCTTAATATATTTTTCTCTTCAATTAACATATTAATTGTTTATTTCAAATTACTGATTTTGTTGCAAGAATGCTTCTAAGATTCTTTTAACAGGTAGACTTGCATCCTCTAGCAAAGCTTTTGCCTTATTAATTATTTTCTTATCAGAAGCAATTAAATTTTTGTATTCTTCTTTATCAAAAGAACGTAAAGAATCTATCGCATATTCTGCAACCTCATCATTTCCATTAATTAAATCTAGTAATACATTAAATCCATTCATTTTTGTATCTTCATCAATACAGTAGGCTAATCTAATTTTATATTTATCATCCTTGTCTTTTAAGTTTTCCGTTAATTTTTTCCAGTCAACTTCAGTAAAGTCTTTCATTAATTCTTGTACATACATAAATTCATCATCATAAAAATAGTTATCTGAACTATTCTCACTTAAAACTGCATCTACTTTTTCATACATTAATTTTCCTCCTTATTTGGTAAATCCCCCTGGTATTGGAGCATTTACTTGCCCTGTTGGATAACCACTAATAATGTTATCTCCTAATTTTATTACATCTATTTCTACACCGTCAACAATTCCTCTATGAAAAGTAGCACCGTCTCTACCTCTGACACTTATTGGAGAAGAGTTACTAATTTCTCTTACACCATTTAAAATTTTAGTATCAGTCCAACTATCTGGAAAAACCGTACTATTTTTTATTTTCGCAAGATTTCCATCCGAAAATTGTGTCGTATATTTAAAATCTCTTGTTCCATCAGCATTAACCTTAATAGTTTCAGTGGCATAATTAGGATGGTTATTATTAATTTCTGGTGAATGTCCACCAATAATTTCATTTTTATTAGGATTTTTTCTCTGTCCCCAAAGAATTTTTTCTTCCATTTCAGGAGTGATTACTGAATTTACTTGCTTTGTGTTACCACTATTTATTTGTTTCGTTCCACTCGAGGTTGTAATTTTGTATGATGCATAAGTAAAACCTAAAATTTGGATTGCTTGCCCTAGTTCAGATTCATTTATCCAATTTACCCCATCTTCGATATATTGTGAACCTGCAACAATACCACCTAAAACTGGATTCAATTTTTCTCCAGTTACATAATTAATACCATTTCTCCAACCAGATTTTATTTTTTTATCGTAAGCATCATAAGTCATAAATTGAATTAAATCGGAATCAAGATAATTTCCTGCTTTTGATAAATATCTATATAACTCTGGATTCGTTATACCATAACCTGTTTTTTTGTCCTCTATTTGCCATGAAATTTTTGGGTTTCCATCTGCATCTGTATAGATTACTGCATAGACATTATATTTTTCTAGTTCTTTATTCTTCTTTTCATTTATTCCATGTATGTTATCCTGATAAAGTTTCCATTTATCGCCTATAGTATCTCTCCAAGATAAATCTTCTGGAATAGTAAATGTTCCTGTTGCCGCATTCCATGCAATACTTGTTTGTGCTAGTCCTTGATTTACTGCACTTTGTAAGCTAGAGATTTCAGAAAATATTGAAGGTGAACTTGCATTAAATGCTAATAATTTACGTAATTGTTCTTCCAATTTTTGTTTGGATGCACTATACATCCCAATTAGCATAGAGTTAGCATTTAACTGGAATGATTTTGTAATATCAGGTGTTTTTGAAGAATTTAATTCTCTTCGAATATCTTCTGCCTGATTCAATAATCTATCTGCCTGTCTAATCTTTTCTTGTAATTCTGACTCTTTTAAATCTCCACTATCTACCTGAGAAATATATTCTTCTGGAAATTTCTTCACTGCTTTTTCTACTGCTTCAGATAACAGTATACCACCTTGTGCTAAAGGATATAGAACCGACTGAAAATAATCTTTTGCAGAATCATATACTTTTCCTGTTAAAAATGGGGCATTTAATGTAAAATCATTGATTGCTTTTTGCAATTCTTGATATCCCTCTGCTTGCGATTTGCACATAGTAGATACACTTGATGCTTGATTTTGTGATGCAGAAACATACATATCAACACTCATTATTTTCCATCCTCCTCTGCAAACGCTTTTCTCTTTTCATAACCGATATCATCTAATTGGTTCAAAACTTTCTTTTTTTGTATACGTAATTCTTCTTCATCATTTTCTAAACAATCCATTACTTGTCTTGATTTTTGAGAAAATTCATCAAAAATTGATTTGAAAAAATTTCCTTGTTCATTTTTATCAAACTGATAACAAATATCATCAATAAAATGTCTTACCTCATGGAAATGTTGATCATAGGTTTCTCTAACTCGTTTTAATTGATTTACTTCACCAATTAATGTTTCTTCTTTTAAATATAATTGTTTTTCTTCTTTTTGAATATCTTCTAATCTTCTCATTTACCTAACCCACCAATTGGCTTAAATAGAGTTTTTGCAACCGTCTGGTCTAATGCCTCAAAATCTTTAGCTACACTTTGTAAATTATTGGATGCTGTAAACACTGCCTGTGCTACCTTAGTTGCTGTTTCTTGTGCAGCAGTAATGGCTACTTGAGCATTTGTATTTCCTGCCACTGTTGTTCGGGAATCACTATTTATGCTTGATTGTTGTATTAACCTATCTGTTGCACTTCTTAATGCAGTAGCCTTTTGATTTGCACCTGCCAAATTACTTTTTATTGCCATCAGTTAATCCTCCTCATAAAACTAATTGTAATAAAATATTATCACACATATCATTTTCGTAATAGTTAATTTTTTACTTTTGAATATATATTTAGTTCTAAAATTAAAATATTAAAATCTATAATATTTTTGATTCACTATTTTTTCTAACTTTTACTCAATAAAATGCAAAAAAAGTGATTGCAAAAATTCCTTCACAATCACTAATCTCGTATTAAATTTTCGGAAAATATCTATTGGTAAAACTAACCATTTTTCTTTTTGAAATTTTGAACTCTTCTTCTTACACACCTTTAGGCATTTTTCGATAAAAATAACCACCGCTGGGTAGGCGGTGGCAAGGAGTTCTTTTTACTTGAGGAGTAAAAATGAAAAAGTGTTTTGTTTGGGTTTGTTATTGGGTATGTATACATATTAAACTGAAGATTTGAAGAAACTATGCCCAAATCATTTAGGTTTTCTATAGAATACTTAAGAAAAAGTAAATAGCATTCTTTTGACAATAAAAAAGTCAATGATAGCATCAAACTTTGTTCGATACTATCATTGACGTATTTTTTACTTAGGTGTTACATAAGCTAATTTATTCGCTGTGTCTTTATCGATGACTCTGAATGAAACTATACCTAGGCCAGCAACATTCATTTCTGAAATTAGAATGGAACCATCATCATAAACATGTTCAACAAACGCTACATGTCCATATGTTCCATCCGCACCAGCAACAGTTGGTTGGAAGCTGACAGCCGTTCCAGCTTTAGGTTTGTTAGATACTTCATAACCATTGGCTTTTCCAGTTGTTCCCCAATCCATTCCATTCCCCATCGTGGTCTCTACATAACCTTTTAATTGAACAATGCGGTTGTATACATATTGCGTGCAATTTCCTATAGCATAAGCTTCTGAACCAGAGTAAGTTTCTCCAGTATATTCTTTAAAATCACTATCTGGATGACTATCTGAAACTATGATTCCACTAGTTGAAGTAGATGGTTTTTCTTTGTCATATTCAGTCAAGTCATACTCTTCGATAAAAGCATTTAATTTTTGATCATAGCTAGTATCAGTAGCATACAAACCCGTTAAAGATTTAGTCGCTTCACGATAGCTTACTGCATTTGATTTCCAAGTACCTGAATAAATCGTTTTATTTGAATCTATACCTTCCTTCATCAACTTAGCATAGTCTTCAAATGATTCTTTATAACCAGGGTATTTCTTGAACGCTGCATCGATGGTAAACCAATTGCCTGATCCGTCATCTTCTTGAGTAGAAAAGACAACTTTTTCTCCTTTGTATTCACCCTTGATTCCAAAAAGATTGTGATACGGTTGTTGACTTAAATCACTATTGCCAGAGCCTGATTCTAAAATTGCTTGTGCGATCATAACTGAAGCATATAAATCTTTTTTTTGGCCTACAGCACGAGCTTTTTCACCAATACGGCGAATGAACGTTTCTGTGGGTTCATTCTTAACGATTTTGATTGTTTGATCCAATTGTGCTTCAGTAGGCGCGTGATCGGTCGTTGGCTGAACTGGTTGTTCCGTAACAGTTTCAACTGGAGCACTCGGTTGTGTCTCATCTGTCACTTCTTGACTGCTTGTAGGAGGTTGTACCTCCTCTGTAGATTCTGTGCTGTTATTGGTTTCACTGCTACCCGTTTCCGTCTCTGATGTAGACGAATCTGTCGTTGTTGTAGAGTCTTCTGTTGAAGAACTTTCAGTTGTTTCAGGTGTTGCCTCTTCAATTGTGCTTGACTCTGAATGTGTTAATTCATCCGCATGACCAACAACTGGAATTAAATTGACACTGAGCAGTACACAAATCATCTGCAGTGATAATATTTTTCTCTTCATTCCTTTTAGTTCCTCTCAAAATATATTAAAGATTCTGATGTTTTTATTGGTTTCTTCTTCCTTTTAAATAAAAACGTTTAAAGCACTTACTACTAAACTGATTTTTTGATCGTCCTAGTAATTAAAATAGCTTGATGATGAAATGCGAGAAATCCCCAACGACTACTGCGTTTTCATTTCTCTTTAAACTATCCAACTACCCTACCTCTAAAAACTTCGTTTAACCTTCTACAAGTTATATTAATTTTACCATAGGTATATCGAAAAATCATGTATTTGATTTAAAAGTTTAGAAAGTTTCGAAAAAAATTTACGCTTCAGACAAAGAATGATCTCTTTTCATCTGGCTTCTTGTCATTTTAGATAAACTTCTCTTTTTCTTCATCATTTTTATATTCCGATGTGTATTGAATGATCATTCGCTGAATATCTTTGCTGCGGTCACTTTGATAGTTTCTGATCAACACTTCCCAAAGCTCAAAAACTAACTGTCTATTCGCTGCTAATAAATCAGCTAAGTTTGCAATTCCCACTTGAAGACCTGAAATGAAAGCATAAAATGGATTACCTTCTTTAATCGTCTTTCCTCGACTAATGTAATCTTTAGTGAGAATAGAACACAAAACATCTGGAGCATCACGTTCAAAACTTAAATCAAACGAAAATAGGCTAGGATATAACCCGTAAAGTTATGTCCTAACCTATTTGAAACAATTAGGAAATTTATAGCTGAAACACTCATTATTTCCGATACATTTTAAACTCAAGAAACAAATCATTATAAATTCCCAAATATTTTGCACCTAAGTCTTCATAAACTTCTAAATGCTTGATCACTTCATCATTTGGATAAAATTGTTCATCACTAGAAATTTCTTTGGGCAATAGTTTTTTTGCAGCCTGATTAGGTGTTGAATAGCCAATATATTCTGCATTCTGAGCAGCATTTTCAGGTCTCAACATAAAATTGATAAACGCATATGAACCTTTGATATTTTTTGCTGTTTTAGGGATCACGATATTATCAAACCAAAGATTAGAGCCTTCTGATGGAATCACATAATGAAGATGTTCATTCCCATCGAGCATTTCAGCAGCTTCACCAGAAAACGTTACAGCGGCTGCGCTTTCTTCATTGATCATATACATTTTAATTTCATCAGCTACGATCGCTTTGACATTTGTCGTTAATTTATTTAATTTATTTGTTGCTTCACGCAGCTCTTGATTGTTCTTGCTATTTAGAGAATAGCCTAAACTGTTTAAAGAGAATCCTAATACTTCCCTTGCTCCATCGATCAGCATCACATTGTCTTTCAATTCTGGTTTCCACAAATCATTCCAATGTTTTATTTCATCTTCTCCGATAAATTTATCATTATAGATGATACCTAACGTTCCCCAAAAATAAGGGATCGAATAGTTATTTTGTGGGTCAAAATCTAAATTCAAAAAACGTTCATCGATATTTTGTAGTCCAGTTAGTTTCTTATGATCGATCGGTAATAACATTTTTTCTTTCATCATTTTTTGGATCATATATTCAGAAGGAATCGTGATATCATAAGCCGTTCCCCCCTGCTGGATTTTCGTAAACATTGCTTCGTTTGAATCAAAGGTTTCATAATTGACTTTATACCCTGATTCCTTTTCAAATTTACGTAATAAGTCTGGATCGATATAATCGCCCCAATTATAAATCGTCAAGGTATCAGCACCAGCCATTCCGCTGGTTTTTTCCAGTTGACGGACGCTTAAAAAAAGAATCAGGATGATCGCTAAAATACCGATAAACAAAGATTGTAGTTTTTTCATTTAAGTTTAGCCACCTCGCTTTGTTCTCGACGTATTTTTTTCATGCGCTTAGAGGTATTATCTTGACTGATAAAATAATAGCCAATGACTAAAATCATAGAAAAAATAAACACTAGCGCACTTAACGCATTGATTTCTAAACTGATTCCTTGTCTTGCTCTGGAATAGATTTCAACAGAAAGAGTCGAGAATCCATTTCCTGTAACGAAAAAGGTCACCGCAAAATCGTCTAACGAATACGTAAATGCCATAAAATAACCCGCAATGATCCCTGGTGCTAAAAAGGGCAAAATAATATTCTTGATAAGCTGCACATTATTAGCACCTAGATCGCGCGCAGCATCCACCATCGAGTCATTCATTTCTTGTAGTTTTGGCAGCACCATTAGCACTACGATCGGAATACTAAATGCGATATGTGACAATAATACACTAGTAAATCCCAAACTAATAAAACCTACAGCTGTAAAAAAAATCAAAAAACTTGCACCAATGATCACGTCTGGCGAAACAAGCAAAATATTATTAAAACTCATCAAGGTCGTTCTTGTTTTTCTACGCCTTGTATAATAAATAGCCATCGCACCAAATGTACCAATGATTGTTGCTAATAACGCTGATAAAAAAGCCAATAAAAAAGTGTTTAACACAATGATCAACAACCGTGTATCTTCAAATACAGCAGTATAATTCGCAAGCGTAAAACCAGTAAATTGGTTCATCGTATCGGTGTCATTGAATGAGTAAAAAATCAGATAGAAAATTGGCGCATACAATAAAGCAAAAACGATGATCAGATAAAGATAAGACCATTTAATTTTTTTCTTTGTCATTTCACCCGCCCCTTTTTCTTCTTCTCACCTGTCAACAACATCACGATAAACATCGCAACAATCAAAATAACACCAATCGTTGACCCCATCCCCCAGTTTTGTGTCACCATAAAATGTTCTTCAATCGCTGTTCCTAATGTGATCACACGATTTCCACCAATCAATCGTGTCAACATGAATAAGGACAAAGACGGTATAAAGACGGCTTGAACGCCACTTTTTACACCGTTCAATGAAAGCGGAAAAATCACTCGTTGAAAAGTTTCAACACTATTCGCGCCAAGATCTCGACTGGCACTGATCAACGAAGGATTCAACTCCTCAAGCGCATTGAAAATCGGTAAAATCATAAACGGAATTTCAATATACGTCGCTACAAATAGAAAACTAAAATCAGTAAATAATATTTGCTGTGGCCCAATGCCTAGAAAGCCTAAAAATTGATTGACATTCCCATGAATACTAAAAATCCCAATAAATGCGTAAGCTTTCAGCAAAAGATTCACCCACGTCGGTAAAATCACCAGCATCAGCCATAATTGTTTATGTTTCAACTTTGTCAAAAAATACGCTGTTGGGTAACTGATCAAGAGTGTAAACAAGGTTATCAAAAACGCATACCAGACTGAATTAAGCGTCATACTTAAATAAGTGCCTGAAGTAAAATAAGTTCGATAATTTTCTAAAGTAAATTGTCCATTCATATTAAAGAAAGACTGATAAATAATCATTAAAACGGGCGCAATCACAAAGAATAGCAGCCACATCATATAAGGAATCGAATAAATCCGACGCATTGTTTTCATTATTACTCCTCCTATTCTTCGTAACTTTCTAAGCGGGCATCGAATTCTTCCTCTGACTCATTAAAACGCATCACATGAATGTCTTCTGGTTCAAAGAATAAACCAACTTTTGCCCCTTCTGTCGCTTTTTTAGTGGAATGAACCATCCACTCATTTTGATCTTCATCATAACAAATGATTTCATAGTGAACCCCACGAAATAACTGTGTATCAACCGTCACGACTAATTTCCCTTTATCTGCAGTGGTGATTGTCAAATCTTCAGGACGCAGCATTATTTCAACTGCTTCAGCTTGGCGCATCCCACCATCCACACATTCAAAACGTTTTCCTACAAATTCTACTAAATTATCTTCGATCATCGTCCCGTTAACAATATTACTTTCCCCCACGAAATCTGCTACAAAGTGATTGATTGGTTCATCATAAATATCAACTGGCGTACCACTTTGCACGATATGACCTTTGTTCATAACAAAAATTTCATCGCTCATCGCTAGCGCTTCTTCTTGATCATGGGTAACAAATATAAAAGTAATGCCTAGACGTTGCTGTAACTCACGTAACTCATATTGCATATCCGTTCGTAATTTTAAATCCAACGCAGAAAGTGGCTCGTCTAAAAGCAGCACTTTAGGTTCATTCACAATAGCACGCGCAATCGCTACACGCTGACGTTGACCACCAGACATTTCGCTGATTTCTCGAGTTTCATAACCAGGTAACTGAACCATGCGTAGCGCATCTTTAACTTTTTTCTCAATATCTGTTTTCGCTATCTTTTTGATTTTAAGCCCAAATGCTACATTATCAAATACATTCATATGTGGAAACAAGGCATAATCTTGAAACACAGTATTCACTTGGCGTTTATTTGCTGGAATATCGTTAATTCTATGACCATCAAAATAAATATCACCTTCGGTAGCATCGACAAAACCCGCTAAAATACGTAAAATCGTTGTTTTCCCACAACCTGAAGGACCGAGTAACGTATAAAACTTTCCCTGTTCTATATCAAAACTGACATTTTTCAGCACTTTTTCATCATCATATTGTTTGACGACATTTTCAAATGTAATAATATTTTTTTTCACTCGCTGATCCTCCTTTAATAAAAGTATACTGGACTCTTTATAGCTCGAATGAAAAATAATAAAATCAGAGTGTGACGTTCTTTCTCACAATTGAATTTTATCTTTTTCTCGAGAAGCTGGCCTTAAAACCAGACATTATAAATAAGATTCTGTTGCAACGATCAATACGCGACTTTTCCCTTTTGAATGATTGATCAGCTGATGGGGTTCTGCGGCTTGATAATACATTGCTTCCCCTTTTTTTGCAGAATAAGTCGTTTCCCCAAGAATCAATGAAACAGACCCATCGATCACATAGATAAATGTTTCAGATAAAGAAGGTTCAAACGTTTTATACTCACCGTTTTTGTCAAATGTCAAAACAATGGGTTCCATCTCTTTTTCATTCGATTCAGGAATTAGCCATTTTAATTCATAGCCATTTTCTTCATCGTAATATAGTGTACTATCGTCATCTTTATAAACGATTTTTTGTTCCAACATTTGTTCACTGAAAAATTGTTCTGGTGTGATGCCTAAAACTTCCAAAATATTGAAGAATGTTTCCATTGAAGGTGAACTTAAATCACGTTCCAGTTGAGAAATGTACCCTTTCGTCAAATCTGTTCGTTCGCCTAGTTCTTCTTGGGTCAAATTCTTTTGTACACGTAAATTACGTAACTTCTCACCGATTTCCATTAAACCACCTCATTTCATAAAAATATATAAAAGTTTGCTAATACTAAACTATAAGTTTAATTTTACCTTTTCTAGTATACAAATTTTTCAAAAAATAGCAACAAATTTCAACAATAATATTTTATTTTTTTAGTTTCATCTCATTCTTTAATACTAGCATCGATTTGGTTATTTTAAAAAAATAAAAAAGCATCTATCAATCAGACACTTCCTCATTTTCTGCAGATTTTAAACTTCTTTTTTTGGTAAATTTTAACGGGATAAAATAATTCACTAACAATGCAATGCCCATCCCAATAAAACTATCGACTACCCTAGCAAATGCATAGCCATACGATTGGTTTGCTGGAATCATAAATACAATCGTTAAAAGCGTTGCACATGCCCCAACGGTCCCTTCTTGATAGCCCAAACCAGCCAACAATGCGATCATTAACGTAATGATCAGTGGGATAAAAATCAACTGTACAAGCTCTGTTCTACCTAATAAATTGAAAACAGCAATCACAACGATTGACATCAGCGCTCCCATGACATTCCCAATAATACGATGTTTGCCGTACTTCAGCGTATTTTCCATATCTTCTCTCAAGGTAAAAACTGTTGTGATCGCTGCAACTACATATGTTTCCCTCTTCAATAAAATACTGACCAAAATACAAAAAAAGACACTTAATCCTGTTTTAAATGTTCGCATACCAATTTTTAATTTCAACAAACTAAATTCCTTTCAAATAGTGCAAAACGACGATTGCAGTTCTATTCATCTTATTATAATTAAGCCCATCCATTCTATTCTAACTTATTTTTCTTCTATTAAGAAGGGGTCTTCAAGAAATATTTGCTAAAGATAAAAAGAGAATATGTTATGATAGAAACAATCACACTAATTTTTTGATTAAAGTAAAAAAGCCTATTCATCGTCTATATTACAAGGAGGATATTTATGGAAAAGTTTTCTGGATTTCGTGTTAAGAAAATAAATGAAAATGTTAAAACCACTGTAGAAAAAATAGAACACACTGATTTATCTGAAGGAGATGTACTTATTAAAATCGCGTACTCCTCTGTCAACTATAAAGATTCACTTGCCATCAGACAAGATGGCGGTGTCATTCGTCATTATCCGATGATACCCGGAATCGATTTAAGTGGTACTATTCTAACGACCAAAGACGATCGGTTTCAAGAAGGTCAAAACGTTCTAGTAACGGGTTACTGTTTAGGTGTTACACACACTGGTGGATTTGCTGAAATTGCTCGTGTGCCAGGCGATTGGGTCGTACCTTTACCTAATGGATTAAGTTTAAAAGAAGCTATGGTTTTTGGTACAGCTGGCTTTACTGCTGCATTATGCATTCAAGCACTTGAAAATCAAGGATTAGCTACCAACAAGGAGTCCAAAATTTTAATTTCAGGCGCATCTGGTGGGGTGGGAAGTTTAGCTCTTGCTATGCTAAAAAAACGAGGATACAAAAATATCATTGCCTTAAGTCGAAAAAAATCAGCTATACCTTCTTTGAAAAATATTGGTGCGACAGAAGTACTTTTAATAGATGAATTTATGCCAGAAAAAATCAAACCTTTAGCAAAACAAACCATTGATTTTGCAATCGATACCGTTGGCGGTGATATATGTTCTCTATTATTATCTCAACTTAACTATGGCGGCAGCATCGCTATTTGTGGAAACGCGGCTGGGATCAAATTAAATACGACTGTTTTGCCATTTATTTTAAGGAATGTGACTTTATTAGGGATCGATTCAGTCAATGTTCCAATGCACAAACGTTTAGCTATTTGGCAACGTTTAGCTACTGATTTAAATGTAAGTAGTCATGAACTAGTAAATGAAATAACGCTACAAGAATTGACCCAAACCTTAGATCAGTTGCAGGCAGGGACTCATATTGGCCGCACGATCGTTAAAATCAGTTAAAGGAGCAAATTATCTATGAATATCTTAATTACTGCAGGTGGAACTTCTGAAAAAATCGATAATGTTCGTTCCATTACAAACCACTCAACAGGACGTTTAGGAAAGACAATCGGTGAAGCCTTTTTAGCGCAAGGACATCTTGTAACGTATGTAACTACACCTCAGGCAGTCCGCCCTTCCAGTGATTCAAATTTAAGGCTGGTAGAAATCGAAACAACAAATGAATTGGAATCCGCTTTACTTGATGAATTTAAGCATCAAACATTTGATAGTATCATTCATAGCATGGCTGTCAGCGACTTTACAACTGAAGCCACCTTGTCAGAAGATGACTTTATCGAAAAACTTGCAGCTAAATTAACAACAGATGATTCCTTATCTGATTTAGCCAATTTGACCGAAGAACTTTACCACAGTTTAGATGAAATTAGTAAATCGATCCAGCAAGAAAAAAAAATACCTTCTAAAACAGATCGACTCTTGCTTTTTTTAAAGAAAAACCCTAAAATAATTGCAATGCTGAAGCAAGAACAACCTCATACGATACTTGTAGGATTCAAATTATTGGTGGGCGTTTCCACTGAAGAACTGATTCAAGTCGGTCAATCGATCTTAGTCAAAAACAGCTGTGACTTTGTTTTAGCCAATGACCTTGAAGAGATTCGTGGCAACCAACATAAAGGAATCTTGATTGATTCTGATGGGCAAACAGAAACAGCTCAGACTAAAAACGAGATTGCTCAATTGATTGTCAAAAAGGTTGAAGAAAAATGGAGGAACCAATGATGAAAACAATATTATTAGGCATTTCAGGTAGTATTTCTGCCTATAAAGCAGCTGATATTACTAGCCAACTCACCAAATTAGGTTATAATGTCGAAGTCATCATGACGACCAATAGTACAAAGTTCATTACACCTTTAACATTGCAGTCTTTGTCAAAAAATCCAGTTCATACAGATGTAATGGAAGAGATTGCTCCTGATAAGATCAACCATATTGAATTAGCTAAAAAAGCAGATCTTTTTTTAGTCGCTCCTGCTTCCGCTAATATGTTAGCAAAATTAGCGCACGGAATTGCCGACGATATGCTCTCGACTGTAGCTTTGGCTTTGAAAGAAGAAGTCCCTAAATTTATTGCACCAGCAATGAATACTTATATGTACCAAAATCCGATTATGCAACGAAATTTATCAATATTGAAAGAAGTCGGTTATCATGAAATCGATCCCCGAGAAGCCTTATTAGCCTGTGGTGATTTTGGCCGTGGTGCGCTTGCAACAGTGGAAGAAATTGTCGCTACAATCAATGAAGGATCAACGAAATAATTTTGAGGAGTCATTTATGAAAAATACAAAGACATTTACATTAACTGCTATGTTTTTAGCAATTTTGATTTTGTTATCTGCCGTTCCTTTTTTAGGATTCATCCCAATTGGACCGATCAACGCTACAACGATGCACATTCCTGTAATCATTGCTTCAATCGTTTTAGGTCCAAGAATCGGGGCCTTTTTGGGAGGTGTTTTCGGTATCATCAGCATGATTCGCAGCACTATCGTTTTGTCTCCCTTATCTTTTGTGTTCTCACCATTCATTCCTGTGATTGGGACAGATCAAGGTAGCCTTAAAGCAATAATCGTTGCAATGGTGCCAAGAATTTTGATCGGAGTCGTTCCGTATTTTGTCTTTATAGGTTTAAAGAAATTGACGAAAAATAATCCTACTTCTCAAACTTTTAGTTTGTTTGTTGCAGGGTTTCTAGGATCGGCTACGAATACGATTCTTGTGATGAACTTGATTTATTTTCTATTTAAAGATTCTTATGCACAAATTATTGGTGCCAATGGTGCAGCAATTTATACAGCAATTTTAACGGTGATTTTTACTAGCGGTGTTGTTGAAGCCATTGTAGCGGCAATTGCTACAGTTGGTGTAACTTCAGTTTTACTGCGCTTAGTAAAAAATAATGCGACACAAAAATTGTAAAAAATAGAGGTTGAAACAAACAACCATGGGAACGCTAGCCCTCATCGGTGTTTGTCACAACCTCTATCTTTTTTTATTTTTTCTGTTTTTTCAATTTATAGGCATACTCGCTGGCTTTAAAAAGTAATCCATTCACAGGCAAATCAAATTCCCCAATAAATTCATTGACTGTTGGATTGAAGTTAGACTTAAACTTAATCAACCCATCATTCAAACTACCTTCCAATCCACCCATATTACAAGTTGTACAGCCTCGTTCAAAACATTCATTGATCGCATCAAACCACGTTACATATGCAGGCATATAACGCTTATAACGATCATCCAACCCAGCATACAGAATTTCACTCGTTGAGCCAAATGTAATCGCTAAAGCACCAGCCACGACTGCCATATCACCTGAATGTGCGATGTTTTCTTCAAGTTCCTTCATTTCTCGAGTTAAAGAAAAATCAAGTTCTTCTAAGTTATGACGCTTTTTCACTTGATTTTCTTTTAAGTTGGCTAGATCTTCTTTGTTTTTATCAAAACGTAGTTTGGTTTCCTCAAAACGCTCTTTCAAATTCACTCGTGCTAACATGATAAACGAATTTTCAGGATAAATTGTTAATAGTTTTTCAAAATAGTCACTATTTCTAAGTGAAATATTTTGACGTTCGGTCGTTAATTCAATAACTTTAGCAAAATCATCGACCAATTCAGTATGACCCAACGTAACTTTGACCCCTTTTTTCTGCGCTTGTTTCATCATTTTCTTCGTGCTTTTTGATAATTGCTCTTCACTAAAATCTTCTTTGTAGATATTCGCTTGAAAACGTGGTTGGATCGTTGCGTCCATTTCCATCGTCAAACCTTGATATTTCGCCCCGCTTGCGATGATATTATCGATAATGGGTTGAGCCATTGGATCAATCGTCGACTCTTCACCTATATGAAAATCTTTATAATGAACAGTCGGGTCCATTTTTACAAATAATGCACGTTTTTTCTTACCGAATTGCTTTAACTCTTTTAAGAAAAATGCAACAAGTTCTGAATTCGTATAATCCATAATTGGGCCGCGCGGTGTGTATAGCATCGAAAATTTCATTGGTAATGGTCTAATCAATACCAAACTAGAGGCAATTAAGATCCCATTTTCATAAACACCGACAATTTCAGATCCCCAGTTATCCTTCACTTTTGCCCAGGCAGATGATTGCAACAAATTACATAAAGGATGGCTCTCCACAAACTTATCGTGTTCTTTAGCATCGATGCCAATTTTAAATTCAAACATTATAAAAAAAACTCCTCTACATTTTAGCTTCTGTATTACCATATCATAATTTATTCAACAGGAACAGTAAAGTTTTTCATGAAATTGGTTAGAAAACTTTAAGAGACTGGATCCAAACTACACTAGTCTTGACTCAGTCTCTCAAAAATGAATTCTTATTCTATTTTTTTATCGATCAAAGTCGATTTTCAAAATGAACGGATTTATTGATCCAATACATCACTGGTGCAGCTAGCGTCATCGTTGCAAATTCGCTAAGTGCCAACGTTGCGTAATTTCCCCAAAAAGCCGCTCCACCATTTGGCGCTAGCATAAAGGCGATAATACACATCGACACAGTGAAAAATAGCGTATTCAGCGCTAAACGTGCTATAGTATTAGGCACTCTTTTTTGCAATAAAGCGGTTAGCCCAAGCGAAATAAATGTTTGTATCCCACCATATAATGCATCCATGGCACCAAAGCCAAAGAAAAAATTATAGACAACCACTCCGCCTAAAACGCCCCACATCAATTTCCGATTGAAAACAACTAAATGATTCAAACTTTCAGAAATTCTAAATTGGATCGGTCCTGACGAAACGGGTGCTACTAACATCGTTAAACCAAGATATAACGCCATCACAATGCCATTCATCGTAATTGCTTTTACTTTACTGTTTGATGAAACAGTATTTTGCATAGTTTCCCCTTCTTTCTCCGAGTTTTTTTACAAGGGATGGTTGATGAACCTTGTCGAGGATTCACTTCCTCAAAAAATGCTACGTAGGCATTATATCTCATAATTCGTCGTTTCACAATGATAACTCACAATTTATAAATCCTTCTGCTCTTGATTCCATATTTAAAATTTTTCAAGCATCCATTATTCTTAATTTTTCACATGTCTGTTATAATAAGACTTTGCACAAGGAGGGAATAAATGAAGAAACATTTTTATCTCGTTATCAATGAAAAAGCGGGTGGCGGTACCGGACATCTCGCTGCTGAAAAAATTAGTAAACAATTGCAAACAGTCAACATTGATTATACGACTTATTATACAGGTTATGCCGGCCACGAAACAGAGATCGTTCAAAACCTAGCTCAAGATACATTGATTCCTTGGGATGATGAACTTGAAATCGAAACATTCCCACTTTTAGTTGTTCTTGGAGGCGACGGCACTTTGCATAGCGTAGTCAATGCTTTAAAGTCATTCGATTCTAAAATTCCGATTGGTTATATCCCATGTGGTTCAGGTAATGATTTTGCTCGTGGAGTGGGCATCTCTAGGCAGATAGAAAAAGCTTTTTTACAACTACTTAAAGCTGAAATCCCACAAGAAATCCAACTTGTCACGTATACTGAATCAATTCAAGATGAAACAGGATTAGCTGTTAATAATATCGGTATTGGTTTAGATGCAGCAATCGTCAATGCGGCTAATACTTCTACTTCAAAAAGTACATTAAACAAATTTAATATGGGTTCTTTGTCTTATATTTTTTCTATTTTAAAGGTATTATTCACCCAAAAGGGCTTCCCAATTCTTGTTGAAATCAATGGAAAAAAAATTGAATTCGATCGAGCTTTTTTATGTACGGTAACAAAACATCCTTATTTTGGTGGTGGAGTACCCATAGCTCCAATGGCCGATCCACGTAAACCAGTTTTAGATTTTGTATTAGTGGAACGAATCAATTTGTTTAAAATTTTCTGGCTTATTCTATTATTGATTCAAAAAAAACAGATGCAGTCAAAATACTTCCATCATTTTCAATCTAGTAAATTCAGAATTATTTCAACGGTTCCTGAATATGTTCATGCCGATGGAGAAATTTTAGGAAAACGAAGTACGGATATTTCTTTCGGGACAACTAGTAGATTATTTTGGTTTTAAACGTATTAAAATAGGTTATGAAGGAAAAGTACAATAACTTTTCCTTCATAACCTAAATAGCGATTATAGGATGGAAGCAGATTAGTCCCTTCAGCTTATTTTTTCGTATCAAAGGTTTCTGTTCTATCCTTGTTTATTAGTTTAATGATTCAAATGCGAATTTCAAATCCCCTATCAAATCCTCACTTGCTTCGATTCCAGTGGATATTCTCAACAAATCTGGCGTTAAGCCATACGACTCTCTCAACTCTTTTGGGATGTCAGCATGTGTTTGTGTTGTTGGATAGGTGATCAAACTTTCGACCCCACCCAAACTTTCTGCAAACGTAAAAATCGATAAGTGCCGCAAAAATTCTTTGATCGATCCTTCATTTTTGATTTTAAAACTTAGCATACCGCCACGTCCTGGATAGAAAACTTCTTTTACATTGGGATCGGACGTTAGAAACGTTGCTACTGCTTGAGCATTTTTTTCATGTCGTTCCATCCGTAACGACAAAGTCTTCATTCCTCTAATCAAGAGCCAACAGTCAAATGGTGACAAAACAGCTCCTGTCGTATTTAAGGTATAGCCTAATTGTTCTCCTACTTCTTTTGATTTTGCAATCACTGCCCCAGCCAAGAGATCATTGTGTCCGCCAAGATACTTGGTCGCACTATGAATCACAATATCTGCTCCTAAATCTAGCGGTCGCTGAATCAATGGTGTGTAAAAAGTATTATCAACGATTACTTTGGCATTATGTTTTTTAGCGAAAACTACGATCTTTTCTATCGAGACTTCCCTCATCAAAGGATTAGTTGGTGTTTCAATAAAGACTGCTGCAGTATTATCGGTGATTTCTTTCTCAAAACCTACTTCATCATCTACATAGATGAACTGATATATGTTTTGTTTCTCTAACTCTTTGAAATAACGGTAACTACCTCCATATAAATCTCTAGATGCCACAATTTGACTCCCTACAGGAAATTGACTGAATACTAATTGAATGGCACTCATTCCTGAACTAGTCGCTAAACCGATTGCTCCATTTTCTAAAACTGCCAATGCATTTTCTACAACTTCTCTTGTCGGATTTTTAGTTCTCGTGTAATCATAGCCCGTCGACTCCCCTAGTGTTGGATGTTCATACGTCGTTGAAAAATAAATTGGCGTATTGATCGATCCTGTTACTGGATTTTGATGATTCCCGATTTGTGCTAAAAAAGTATCCGTTTGAACGTTTTTCGAATAAAATTCCTGTTCCATTGACTTCCCTCATTTCTACCAAAATAAACGACCTTCATTTGTTATAACATATATTTCTATGTTGCTTTTCATTATATACATCGCTATCCCCTTAAGGCAAGAAAAAACTGGAATAAACGCTTGTCGTTTACCCCAGTTTGTCTATTATTTCATAAAATCATACGGTGTCGTCTGATTCATTCCAATCATTGGATCAATCGTTTGAGTGCTAACTAAATTTGGCGTCAATATTCTTTCCAACTCTTCTTCAATTGTTTCAACAATTTCTTGTACTGGCTCACTGAATAATGAAATTGTTTCCATTTCAGGTTTAGCTGGTACATCTTCTGATACTTCTTCAATCACAGCTGGTTTATTTTCTTTAGCAGTGTCATATGCAATTGATTTATTTTCTACTGTCTCAGAAAATGGTGCTTCTTTGTTCATACCTTCTTCATATGCTTCTAACTGCATTCTTGTTGTGAGAGACATATCATCAGCACTTGTGATACGCTCTTTTAACATCGTCAAACGACTGGCAGATTCGTGTGCAACACAGGTATTAAATGCTTGAACTTCGCCCAATAAGATCAAGATATCCTTACTTCTAGTAACGGCCGTATAAAGTAAATTGCGCTGCAACATACGGTGATATTGATGAACCATTGGCAAAATAACCATCTTAAATTCACTACCTTGTGCTTTATGGATCGAACAACAATAAGAAAGAGTGATTTTGTTCCATTCATTTCGTTTATAGCTGACTTCATTATTATCAAACTGAATGACTAATTCATCGACTTTGTCCTCTGAGTCTTTTGCCAAAATAATACCGACGATTTCGCCCATATCACCATTAAACACATTAAGTTCTGGTGTATTGACTAAATGTAGCACCTTATCCCCTATTCGATAAACGGATTCATTCCACTTTACTTCTTTTTTTGTCCCGTCATTGGGATTAAAAATTTCCTGCATCATTTTATTCAATGCATCGATACCCGCAGCACCTCGATACATCGGAGCAAGCAATTGAATATCTTGCGGCGAAAAGCCTTTTGCTTTGGCTTTCGTTACGATTTGACGGACATAAGTTTCGATATGATAAACATCACTAGGAAAAAAGGAACGATCCTTTTGATTCACTGTAAAATCTTGCGGTAGTTTCCCTTGTTTGATGTCATGAGCTAAAGGAATAATACTTGATCCATCGCCTTGTCGATAAATTTCGGTCAATTCTCTTTTAGGGATTTCATTGATTTGGAGTAAATCATGTAACACCTGACCAGGTCCTACAGAAGGCAGCTGATCTTTATCCCCAACAAAAATCACTTGCATATTTGTTGGAATCGCCTTAAATAAAGTATTAGCCAACCATGTATCGACCATAGACATCTCATCGACGATCAATAAACCACCTTCAAGTTCTTTCGCTGTCATACTAGGATTTTTTTCTCTTCCGGTCAAGCCTAATAAACGATGAATGGTACTTGCTGGGAGTCCTGTGGTTTCATTCATCCGTTTGGCTGCCCGTCCGGTTGGAGCGGCTAATAGAATTGGAAACATCTCTTGGGTATAATCCTTCACATCTAAAGAAAGTCCATTTAGTTCAGCAAATAGTGAAACAATTCCGTTAATAACCGTGGTTTTACCTGTACCTGGACCACCCGTCAATATAAAAAGTGGCGCTTTGATCGCTTCTTCAATCGCTTCTTGTTGAGAATTTCCATAAAGTATTCCTAATCGTTTTTCGATCCCACGAATATTTTTTTCAACGTCTTTTTTATCGTATTTGATTTCTTTTTTTCGGGATAGCAATCGTTGAATCGAGGTCCCGATCCCCCACTCAGAAAAATACAAACTATTTTCGAAAAGTCTAGTGCCTTCTTGTTGGATTTTTCCCTCTTCCACTAAATGAATAATTTGCTCAGCTACCTGATCAAGAGAAATTTCAACTGGACGACTAGTTTCCAACGTATTGACGGTTTCTCTAAGTAGCATTTCTGCCTCAACATACGTATTTCCAGAACGAACGGAATGTTGAAATATTTCATGAGTGATCGCAGCTCGTATTCGTTTATCTGAATCTGCTTCGATCCCCAATTGTTCTGCAATATTATCTGCTCGTTTAAAGCCAATGCCTTCAATATCTTCAACTAATTGATATGGATTTTCGTGAATGATATCTAAAGTATCTTCTTTGTATGTTTGATAAATCGAAAAAGAAAGCTGACTACCAAATCCATACCGATTTAAACCAACGATTACTTGCTCCATACCATGATTTAAGCGAATGGTCTCAATAATTGTTTGGCGTTTTTTTTCATTTAACTGGGGAACTTCTTCAAGAACATCTGGTGTTTCAATAATGCGATCGATCGCATCTTCCCCTAAAATTTCGACAATCTTCTCAGCTGTTCGCTTCCCAATTCCCGGAAACTTTTCACTGGAAAGATAATTTACAACACCACTAGCAGAAGTTGGGCGTTCTTGCTGATAGCTATCAACTTGAAATTGTTTACCATAACGAGGGTGATCAACAAAATGTCCAAAAAAGCGATAAATTTCTTCTTCCTGAATTTGACCGAAACTACCAGTCGTTACGATTTCTTTTTCTAAATAATCCGTATTCGTATCTGTTATTTTCACCAGTAAAACTTTATAAAAGTTGCTGGGATTTTGGAAAAAGATTGCCTGAACTTGTCCAACCACATATTCTTTTTCCCCATCTCCAAACAATGTGTCCATCGATTTCACCTCGCTTTATCAAAAAACTAGTTTATTGTAAAAAAGAATCATCATTCCATAATTTCAAGGTATAGAACTGCTCATCTTCTACTGTTTCTAAGATTGACAAACTATTGTTAGTAAGTCCACCCATACTACGTAGCTCACTTAAAGCTTTACCTGAAAGTGACTGAATTGCCGCTGTCAACGAAGCACCATGCCCAACAAAAAGATACGGACCATTTCCTTCATTTACTGCTGCATCGACTACCGCAGAAATACGCGAAATAGCTTGCTCGATTGGTTCACCTTGAAAAATTTCTGGATTATACTTATCTAATTGATAACGCATATGATCCATCTCTTCACTATATATTTTTCTCATTTCAGCAATAGACTGGCCTTCTAATTCTCCTAGACCTAATTCTTTTAGCTCATCTGTATAGATAATTTCAACTGGATTTTTTAATTCCTGATTGATACCTTCAGCGGTTTTTCTTGCACGCGGGGACGTACTCGAAAAAATTTTTTTGAAGGGCACATTTTTAATTTCTTGTCCCAGTAGTTTTATTTCTTCATAACTTGTTGGAAGAAGTGGCGAATCCCCACTCATTCCCTGAAATCTAAGTTCCTGATTCCATTCGGTTTTTCCATGACGAGTAAAATATAATTTCATGTTTCTGCTCCCTTGATTCTAATTTATTGGTATTCTGCTTTTAAATTCCCGCTTATTTATCCTATCTAGTGTATCATTTTCATTAGCAAAATTCCATTTAACTAAAACCTTTATAAAAAACAAATCCGCTTGAATGTATTTCAGCAAAATGTGCGTTATAATAAGCTGGTTGAAAATTCTAATGACAATCGATCGTTTTTATATTAAGGAGGAACCTAATTTGTTTTTTGAACATATCCATCATATCGCTATCAATAGCTCAGACTATTCTAAGACGAAAGAATTTTATGTAGAAAAACTTGGCTTTGAGGTAATTCGAGAAAATCATAGAGAAGAGAAAAATGACGTTAAACTTGATTTAAAATTAGGAAATTATGAATTGGAGATATTCATTTCTCCCCATGCACCCAAACGTCCATCATATCCTGAAGCTCTAGGCTTACGCCACTTAGCGTTTAGAGTTGACGACATTGAAGCCGTTATTTCTTTTTTACGTTCTAAAGGAAT
Organism: Enterococcus sp. AZ126; assembly: GCF_051714545.1. Taxonomy (NCBI): domain Bacteria; kingdom Bacillati; phylum Bacillota; class Bacilli; order Lactobacillales; family Enterococcaceae; genus Enterococcus; species Enterococcus sp. AZ126. Next base: position 3,341,827 of record NZ_JBIOSB010000001.1, on the reverse strand, counting down.
TGAATGTGAACCCGTTCGAACAGACTCGTTCACAGGAGAGAAAATGACTTTTTTCTTTGATCCAGATGGTTTACCTTTGGAACTGCATGAATAATCTGTATTTTTTACTTACATTTAATAGACAAAAACTGTTCCCTTCAAATTTACAAAAGGAACAGTTTTTTTATGTCATTTTTAGTCCAATTTATCATTCTCATAATGATGCTTCAATTCTAACGCTGGAAAATTCTGTTGTCTTAATGCCTCGTAAACTACTAAAGCGACTGTATTCGACAAATTCAATGATCGAACATGTTCATCATTCATCGGAATTCGTAAACATTTCTCTTCATTATTCCGCATAAATGCTTCTGGTAAGCCCGTTGTTTCTTTCCCAAACATAAAATAATGATCTTCGTTGTCAGTATAATCCATTTCACTATAGGTTTGATTCGCAAATTTCGTGATCAAATGTAGTGGATGATCTCCTAAATAGGTCAAAAAAGTCTCTAAATCTTTATGGTACATAATATTGACGTCATTCCAATAGTCTAATCCAGCTCGTTTCAACTGTTTATCGTCCGTTTGGAAACCTAACGGCTCGATGAGATGTAAAGGAGAATTTGTTGCAGCACATGTCCGAGCAATGTTTCCAGTATTTGCTGGAATTTGAGGCTCAAATAATACAATATGATTTGTCATGATTACAGTTTCCTTTCATAATGACACATTATTTTTTTATTCACAAAAATCAACATAAAAAAAACGTATCGCCTCGGTGTCAATCACTGCGAGTCGCTACGTTAGTGAAGCTCTTTTCACTAACTTTTATCAGAACAGGAACCTGATAAAAACCAATGAAAAAACAACTTGTATGTAATATAACACCATTACAGGAGCTTTGCAAGACCTTTTAGCAAATTTGCCGAATGTAAGCGTTATCTCATCTTTCCTTTTAACATACGAACGTCAATTGTGATTTCAGATAATGGTTGCTTTTGAATTTTGTCTTTTACTTGTGCGGCTACGCCCCACTCAAGTGGAGACATTTCCAATAAATCTAGTCGATTTTCTTCAGGTATACTATAAGTGTATGTTACTCGTTCATCCACTAAAATATCCATTTCTTTAGAAAATTTTGCTAAAACCTTCTCATTTGAATAAGTTTGTTTGGATTTATCATCTGGATAAAAAGCCGACCTTAACTCTTTTAAGTACTCTTTTTCAGGGATTATTTTGATGATTGTGCCATCTTTTTTTAAAACACGCTGAAATTCCTGATAATGAGAGGGCGAAAAAATATTCAAAATGGTATCCATCGATTCATTTGCAAACGGTAGATTTGTTAAATCAGCTACACACCAAAAAGCATCGATTGGTTGATTGCTTGCTAAATAAATTCCGTCTTTTGAAATATCAAATCCAAATTTTGAACCTGCCAGCCCCAGATTAGAAAGCTCAGTTAAAAAACTACCTTCACCACATCCAACATCCAAAGTATTTCCTGTTACATTCATTATATCAACGATTCTCTCTAATAAGGGTTGGTACATGGCGTTTTGAATCATCTTGCCTCTGTGGATCAACATTTTTTTATTATATTCTGTTTGAATACTGTGTGACAGAAAATAAACAGTGCCCTTTTTAGACAAATCAAATTGATGATTTTCAGCACAAATCAAACTGTACTCTTTTAACTGAAATGCACTTTTACAAACTGGACAAAGAAATTGTTCTTGATGTATTTCTAAAAAATTACGGGCAAAATCGATTTTTTTCAACATACGATTACTTCCTATTCACTATAAATTCTACCATTGACCGATAAACTGTCGCTATTTATCTTACAACGAGAAGAAGACTTTGGCAACTGACAAAATTATGGTACAATGCCTGTGAATAAAAAACAAGGAGTGAAATGAATGATCAAAGAATTTTGCGCTGAAAACTTTACAAATATCCCTAATGCTATCAGCAATGGCGCCGGACGAATCGAATTGTGCGACAACCTTGCTGTGGGTGGTACAACCCCTAGTACAGGTGTTATCGAAGAAGTAGTTTCATATGCTGGAGAACAATCAATTCCTGTTATGACAATCATCAGACCTCGTGGTGGAGATTTTATTTATAACGATATTGAACTTAAAATCATGCATACAGATTTGATTGAAGCGAAAAAAATAGGAACTGATGGTGTCGTTCTAGGCTGCTTAACAAATGATAGCTGGCTGGATGAAGAAGCACTAGAATTATTGATCGAAACGGCAGAAGGTTTACAGATTACCTTCCACATGGCTTTTGATGTACTAAGCAAAGAAAATCAATTTAAAGCAATTGATTGGCTTGTAGATCATGAAGTACATCGTATTTTAACCCACGGCGGGCCTTCTGGAACACCCATCGAAGACAATTTTGATCATCTAAAAGAATTAATTAAATATGCTGATGATCGGATTATTGTCTTACCTGGTGGCGGTATTTCTGATAAAAATATTGAATCTGTAATAGAAACATTACAGGTAAGTGAAGTACATGGAACAAAAATTGTAGGCTAAACTTAAACTATAGGAAATTAGGAGCTAGGCGATGTGGCGCTTTTTTACTCACATCGCCTTTTCACTCCTCTATAGCCATACTTATAATTCAGCAATAATTCGAGGATTCCATAATTAGTGATTTTGCAGAAAAAGCTAAATTTTGATGCTCTAAAGCCTGTAAACTCAATGAATAGTATTAACCATTTCCTCTTTTGATTAAAAAAAGTGAGATTCACATGACCTTTTACGTCACATAAATCTCACTCAAAATTTCATTTTTTTTATTGCCGTTAAACAAAATACTGCATAAAAAGACTAGCAATATTAAAATAAATCAAAACACTGGTTAAATCACTCAACGTTGTAATAAACGGTCCACTCGCAACAGCTGGATCGAATCCTAATCTATCCATCAACATTGGTATCAAACTACCTGCCAAATTCGCAACTGTAATTGCACACAACATTGCCATCCCAATGACAAATCCTAACGGGAAATTATGTTGCCAAATTCCAACAACGATGAAAATAGCTACACCTGTCACAGCGCCTGTCACAAGTCCAGTCAACACCTCACTAATAATCAGACGACCAAAATTATTATCTTTTTCATCCGATATAGCTAATCTTCTGACTGCGACAGCTAATGATTGTGTCCCCGCATTTCCTGCTGTTCCTGTAATCAATGAAATAAATACCGCTAAAATACTTGCTTCGCTTACTAACTCTTCATAATGGCTGATCAAAGTTGCTGTAGACATTCCTAAAAATAATAACGTAATCAACCAAGGCAACCGTTTTGAAGCTGCCTTAATTGGATTTTCACTAACTTCTTCAATGTTGACACCAGCCAAACCAGAATAATCACTAGCTGCTTCGTCATCAATTACGTCAATAATATCATCAACTGTCACGATCCCTAAAAGATGGTCATCATAATCCGTAACTGGTAATGCTAAGAAATCATAATCTCGAATCGTTTGTGCAACATCTTCTTGGTCATCGCCTACGTGAACAGAAATTACCCGCTCACTCAACACATCTGAAATCATTGTATCATCATCATTTACAATCAAGTCACGTAAAGAAATAACCCCGACTAAATGATTTTCCTGATCGACTACGTAAACATAATAAATTGTCTCAGCCATATCTGCTTGGTTTTTTAACACATACATTGCTGAGCGAACTGTTTGATTTGCAACGATAGAGACGAATTCGGTCGTCATGATCGATCCAGCTGTATCATCTTCATAATGCAACAACTCTTTAATCTCACCAGCATCTTCTGTGCTCATCAAGCTTAGGTATTTCGCCTTTTGGCTTTTATCAAGCATATTCAACAAATCAACTGCATTATCCGTGTACATTTCTGACAACATTTCAGCCGCATAACTAGGACGCATTTCAGCTATATAATCTTTCATATTTTCGTTATCTTCTTCGATAACATCAAACATATCTGCTAGCTCTTTTGGAGATAAATAACTATAAATTTGCTTTCTATCTGCTTCATTGATCGATTGGTAAAACTGTCCTTGCTCATAAATGTGGAGCGCTAAAAATAATTCTCGAAATTCAACCATTTGCTGTTTTTTTAATTTTTCTAACAACAAATCAAAATGTTCTTCCATTTCTTGTCCTTCGTTCACTCAAACCGCTCCTTTCAATCTAAAGTTGATCTACAATTTTCTTCATATCTGCTTCTAAAGGAGAAGTTAGTTCTAAACGTTGTTTCGTAAAAGGATGGATAAAGCTCAATTGACAGCAATGTAAGGCTTGGCGTTGGATCCCTCTATCCATTTTACCCCCATACATATCATCGCCTAACAAAGGACACCCGACTGCCTCAAAATGCACTCTAATTTGATGGGTTCTTCCAGTGTGAAGTTGAATGTTTACCAATGCTTGATCCTCATTACGTTTCATCAACCAATATTCTGTCTCGGCTTGCTGACCTGTTTCGACCACGGTTCTTTTTAATATCGAAGATAAATCACGGCCAATTGGACGTTCTATCGTATCATGCTCTTTTAAATGTGATACCTCTCCTGCGACCAATGCCTGATAAATCTTTACTACTTCTTTTTTACGCAGCTCTTGGTCTACCATTGCATGAGCAAAACCGTGTTTAGCAAACAACATTAAACCTGTTGTATCTCTATCCAATCGCGTCACTACATGGATCACTTGATCTTGATAGTTTTGCGCTTTAAAATAGGCTTTCACTCGATTTGCCATTGTTCCATTAGGATGATATTGTGCAGGAATTGACGCAATCCCAGCTGGTTTGTTGACCACTAAATAATGGGCATCTTCAAAAATGATATCGATCGGTACATCGTCAACAAGTAATGTTTCGTGTTCTCTTTCATCTGGAATCGTAATTTTCACTTGATCTCCAAAAGATAATTTGAAAAGTACATTTTCAACGGATTGATTCACTTCGATTTTTCCACCTTGAAACTTGATTTTAGCTAAAAGTCCTTTAGAGATTCCTTGCTCCTTTAAAAAAAATTTCACTTGCTGTGTTTCTTTTTTTTTAAATATCCAATTAAATTCCATTACTTTATTAATCCTCACTAATAAAGGCATCTTTTACTCGATGCCAAAAATGCATATGCCGATAGGAAGCAAAATGAATACGCTCATCCGCGATACGATAATAAATCGACTTAATATCCTCTTGATAAATATCTAGTTGATCCACTGTGATCAAATAGTCATTACTTTCTTGTAACTTGATTTCCATCCATTCAGTATGTGCAATCACGATGGGTGATCCTAACGTTCTAAAAACACGATTATTCAGTGAAGCAATCTCAGCCAATTGAAACGCATTGATACTAGGATGTAAGACAGCTCCACCAATACTTTTATTATACGCTGTCGATCCTGTCGGTGTAGAGACAGATAGACCATCACCACGGAATCGTTCGAATAACTCATCCTTGATAAACACATCAGCGACCATAGTACGATTTGCACGTTTGATCGTAGATTCATTTAAGGCTAAAAAATGTTTATCTGGTTTATTTCCATGAAAACTTATTTTCACATCCAACAATGGATAACTAACACTCTTTTCTTGATGAACTAAAAGACTTTGAACTAATTCTTCTAATTCATAATCTCGCCAATCCGTATAAAACCCCAAGTGCCCCGTATGGACACCTAAAAAACTAACTTCATTTAGTCGATGACTGAAACGATGGAACGCTGATAATAATGTACCATCTCCACCCACAGAAATCACGAGATCTGGTTGTTGGTCATCAATTTCTATTTTATTTTTCTTTAAAAGCAGGAGTAAATGACGGGTAACTTCATTTGATTTTTGTTCATGGTTATGAACGATCGTAACTTTCATCCTACCCCTCCTATTCTTTGTCTGACTTCTCTTTATTATCGTTGAATTTTTGATAATAATTATCCTTTGATTTACCTCGACCATGTGAGAAAAGATGCTGCGCTTCTTGAATTTCTTCACGGATCGTGGACATTTCTTCATCTAATTGATAAGCAGCTTCGGCAGCTCGTTGCAGTCGTTCTTTCATTTCTTCTGGAAATACGCCTTGGTATTTATAGTTTAATGAATGCTCGATCGTTGCCCAAAAATTCATAGCTAGTGTCCGTATTTGGATTTCAGCTAAAATCATTTTTTCACCTGTGATCAATTGGACAGGATATTCGATCACCAAATGATACGAACGATAACCACTATCTTTTTTATTTGTAATATAATCACGTTCTTGAATGATTTTTAGATCTTTTCGATTGCGGATGATGTCCACCACTTGCCGAATATCTTCAACAAACTGGCACATAATCCTAAGCCCTGCAATATCTTGCATTTCTTCTTCCAAACGGTCAACCGCGATATTTCGCAATGCTGCCTTCGTTAAAATGCTATCTACAGGTTTCACTCGCCCCGTTACAAACTCAATAGGTGTATGTTTATTTTGTTCTCGAAACTGCTTGCGGATGCCGCGCAGCTTAACTTTCATTTCTCCAACAGCCTGTTCATACGGTGCCAGAAAAAGCTCCCACTCTTTCTCCATCCTAATCCCTCTATTTCTTTGAATTTGATTCACAGCTTATTTTACCATAGAGCCGTGAAAAATAGGGTAATTTAAGAAATTGTCTAAATTTTTTCGACAATAGTGAATTTTTTAACTTCTAGTTCACTTTTCTTGACGTAAATGGGTAAAGTATGCAAAAATTGAATTAAATTAAAGAAGGTAGGTCAAAAACCGTGAGTGAACATTTAGAAATAGAATTTAAAACATTATTATCTATTGAAGAGTTTTCACGTACAGTTGACTATTTTCAACTAAAGCCAGATCAATTTTTTACACAAACCAATTATTACTTTGATTCAGCCGATTTTCAATTAAAAAAAAGACATATCGGTTTGAGAGTTCGTGTACTATCAAAAAATGCAGAAATCACTTTAAAAATACCTGAAAAAGTGGGCTTATTGGAAATCAACGATGCCTTGTCTATTGAAAAAGCCCAACACATCGTTGAAACAGCAACATTTCCAGATTCTGGTAATGTATTCAACAAGCTAGCAATTTTAGGAATAAACAAAGATGATTTACGTTTAATCGGTAGCTTAACAACTAAACGAGCAGAAATAAAACTTCCCCAAGGTTTACTCGCGCTAGATGAAAGTTGGTACAATGAGCAACATGATTTTGAGCTGGAATTAGAAGTAGATGATGCAAGCAATGGAAAGAACGATTTTATTGTCTTATTGGATACTTTGAATATCAAAGAATCTCCATCACCAAACAAAATCCAACGAATGATTTTAAGCTCAAAATAGAAAGATTAAGAAGTTATTATAGTGAAAACATATCATTTCATTTTTCCCAGATTTTCTGATAAATTAGGGACACTTAGTTGAGAAATGATGTCTAGTCGCAAAAGAGTCAAATTGGAGGAAGTATGAATGATTGAAATCTATCTGTTCGTTAATCCTTTGGGGGGCATTTGTCTCAACGTAGAAAAGGATATTTTAAAATTGGTCGAAACTGAAAATAAAAAAATTCAATTTCGTTTTATTCCGTTTGTTAATATGCGGACCATAAACCACCTTATAAAGTTATTTGATATTCCATCTCATGATATTGAACAACGCAATCAATTGTTTGAAGATGTCTATTCAGCGGCATTGGATTATAAAGCTGCACAACTACAGGGCAAGAAAAAAGGACGCTATTTGCTTCTTGGCTTACAACAAGCTGTTGCAGTAGATAAAATTCCTTATTCTTCAGAATTAACTGAAAAATTTGTAGTAGAGGCTGGTGGTGATTTGGATATGTTTAAAGCGGATCGCCAATCTGATTTTGTAAAAGAATCTTTTCAAACGGATCAACAAATTGCTCGCGAAATGGGGATTGTTAAACATCCATCTGCGGTAGTATACAATTATACATGTGATCGAGATTTCGGTGTACTTGTAGAAGACTGTCAATCCATGGATGAAATCAAAAGACTTTGTGAGACATCTGAAGATAATCTTCAGTATTTTCATGAGAAATTTGAATTAAACCATTATAATGAACCACGAATTCCACATGGGCATTTACACTTGCTTTAAACTAGTGTGTTTTGGATGATGGATCTATTCAAAATAAAGAAACAGGCTCGATTTTGATCATTGTCAAATCGAGCCTGTTTCTTTATTGGCACTTTAATTGTAAAAAAATAACTGCCTTTCGTTTCTTATAATCAAAAAGTAGGACAATGATCAAAATATTTTGATCATTGTCCTACTTTCATTTATTTTTCGAATGTCGCCACAAGTTGTTCCAATTCACCTAATCTTGTTTCAAAAACAAGCATGGCGTCTTCTATATATTGTGGTTTTGTCATATCTACACCAGCTTTTTTCATAACTTCAATCGGATAATCACTGCTTCCTGACTTCAAATAAGTCAAAAAGTTATCTAAAGCTTGAGGCTCATTTGCCAAGATTTTGTTTGCTAATGCTGAAGCAGCAGAAAAACCTGTAGCATACTGATAAACATAATAATTGTAATAAAAATGAGGAATTCGTGACCATTCTAAGGAAATTTCTGGATCCTTTGTCACTTCTGGACCATAATATTTCTGATTCAATTCTCCATAATAATCACCCAAATACTCACTAGTTAGAGGTGTCCCCTTAGCATCTTCGGTATGAATAAAATGTTCAAATTCAGCAAATTGAGTCTGACGGAAAATCGTTCCTTTAAATCCATCTAAATAATGATTCAATACATATGCACGAATCCGAGGATCGGTTTCGGTTTCCAACAAATATTCTGTTAAAAGGTTTTCATTGGTCGTTGATGCTATTTCAGCTAGGAAAATTGAGTAGTCACCATATACATAGGGCTGATTATTACGTGTAAAATAACTGTGAACACTGTGACCCATTTCATGAACCAATGTGTATAATTGATCTAAACTATCATGCCAGTTCATTAAGATATATGGGGCTGTATCATATGCTCCAGATGAATAGGCACCACTTCGTTTCCCTTGATTTTCGATAACGTCGATCCAACGGTCACTGAATGCTGTTTTTACTACATTCAAATATTCTTCTCCCATCGGATTTAAAGCAGTGATTGCTTTTTCTTTAGCCTCTTCATAAGAATATTTAATTGATGCTTCACCCAAAATAGGCGTGTACATATCATACATATGGAGCTCATCTAATTTCAATAAACGTTTTCGCAAGGAAACATATCGATGCAACAACGGTAGATTTTTATTTACCACGTCTACAAGTGTATCATAAACACTTTCTGGAATATGATTGTTACTCAACGCAGCTTCCCTTGCAGAAGAGAACTTACGCACTTTCGCTTTATAGTTATGTGCTTTAACATGGGAGCTCAATGTTTGAGCAAATGTATTTTTAAATTGGTCATAAACAGTATATAGACCTTTAAATGCTTCTTCACGAACACTTCTATGAGTATTCTCCATTAACTGACCATAAACACCATGAGTTAGTTGAATCTTTTCTCCATGTTCATTTTCAATTACTGGAAATTTTAAATCTGCATTATTCAAAATAGAAAAAGTATTACTAGACGCTTCGAAAATTTCACCCGCACCAGCTAGCAATGCTTCCTGATCAGCAGATAAAATATGGGGACGATCACTTAAGATATTTTCAATAAAATGACGATAGGTCTCCAACTTTGGTTCTTCCTCAAAATAGTGCCAAATCTTGTCATCACTTAATGACAATACTTCCGGCTCAAACCAAGCAACAGATTCGCTCGCTTGAGCTAATAAAGAACTTGCTCTGGCATACAAAGCCTGATAAGTAGTATTCGTTGTGTCTTGGTCATTTTTTAAATGAGCATACACATAAATTACTTCGATTTTACGATAGATACTTAACAACATTTCAATGCTGCCTAAAAATGCATTACTGTCTTTCTTTAATGTCCCCTTAAAATGTTCAACTTCTTTTAATTCATTTGACAACGCTTGAAAAGCTTCATCAAAGGCTTGATTATCTTTAAAAATTTTGGTCAAATCCCAAGTCATCTCTATTGGTAAACTTGAACGTTCTGGTAATTGCTTTGTTTCACTCATTACATCGGCTCCTTTTCAAACTATTCTTGTATAAGCTCATCTTATCACATTTTTTATAGGAGTAGCAGTGATTAAGCACTTATTTTCAATCTTTTTCAACCATTTTCTCACATCCGATATGCTATACTTAGAAAATCCTATTTCAATTTTCCATCCATTTTCAACTCTAATCAAATGATTACAAACAATTAGCTGACGAAGCATTTGATTTAAGCAATAAATTTGAAGGATCTCTGATGGAATATTAGGCAACTCATAAAACAATCCTGCAGATTGATCCAGATTTGTTTTTAATAGTTGAATCAATTCTGAATACTTAAAAACATTCTGATCAAAAAACTGTACCAAATTCCAAATGCCAATTTTTAATAATATATCCGATTCTCTACAACAAAAAAGAGGAAGACCTGGATAATAAAACCAATTTGGTAATTGAATCAGATGTAGGCGATTGTTATATAATTCAGATTGAAGTTTTCTGATCTTCTCATCTCTCCTATATAATTTTCTATTCAACTCAGAATAATACGCATTTATAAGTTGTCCAACTTTATATTTTCGTTGGATATAAACATTGGAATTCTTAGGAAAATTAAAAATTTCTAACAAAAAATAACTATAAAAAGACCAACTTTTTTTTGTAGAGTATAGTTTCTTTTTGAAATCTTCTTCAATATGATAATCTATGGTCAATTCTTCTTTATCCAAATCTGCTGACCATAAATAAAATCCTACTCTATCAGAATAATAACACAGATTTTTAGCCAATTCGTTTAAGGTTTGGTGGTTAGAAAAGAGCTTTTTACCACAAATCCAAATAACAATATAGCCATGTTTTTGATAGTTCTGAGTTCGTTCAACCAATCGTTGTGCGCTCAATGGACTACACTGAATCTCAAGTGCAATATTTCCTATCAAAAGATCTGGACGTTGATTCAATGCTGGGAGATACTTTTCCAGCTCATATTCAATCGCCTCTTTCTCACACCACTTAGCAAAAACTGCCTTCAACGCCAAATGCTCTAGTGTCTCACCTTCTGAATAAATACTGCAAGTACTGTTATTATAATGAGAAAAATGCGGTAATTTTACCTTACCATTTTTTATTCGAACAGGATGATCACAAACTGGACAAAAGTATTTGTTGTCCTTCATTTGTTCTATCTCTGTTCTTGTTAAATTCAGTAATGTGACAACTTTTTTCTCTTTTGAATATGCATTGAACATATAATTCACCTCATAAATAAAATACGCAAAAACAATGCCGATTCATCAAAAAAAGACTAAAACAAAGCATAATCGCTGTGTCTTAGTCTTTTTTACGTCTATTCGAAGTAGTATCTTGTTAATCCCAATGCATTACGTTCCATAATACATGTCCCATATTCATTCAATGTCTCTGGAGTAACCATTGATAGATTAGCAAATTCCAATAACTGTGCTAATTCATTTTCGACGTCATTTTTGCCTAATTCATCTAATAAGAAAATAACTTGGAGATAATAGGTTCCTTTAAAAGTATACAAATTTGCTATCACAGACTGCAAGAAAACTTCATTTGACAGCTGTACCATTGTGTCAAAATCATTAAGTTCAAACACCAGATTTTTTACTGTATTATCAGCAAATTCCTGTGTCTCATCAACGAAATCTTCTTCGATTTGTTTACGAATTATATTACTAACTTCTTCTGAATTAAGATCGTTAAAACCTTCAAAATTAGAAACTTCATCAATCGATGCATTCTTACTAATAAACAGTTCCAATCCATCGCTCTTAGGCAGAACCTGAAAAGTAACAGCTTCACTGCCTTGAAATTCATCTTCCACATCAACTTCTTCTAAAATACTATAGAAAAAATTTTCTACCTCTTTATGATTACCGAGTAAATCTAAAAAAGTGATTCCTCTATCAGCCAAATCTTCATTACCGATCAACACACGTATAGTATTTTCATTGATATGTTCCATTTCCATGTCGCTACACCTCACTTTTGCTAATCAGGAAACTTATTCTTACGTACATTGTAGCGGAATCACGCCAAATGTAAAGGGAAAAGTAATAATATTCCTAAATAAACTATTGTCTTAGTATATTCCTAAAAACTTATTCTAGATACTTATATGTCTTGTATGTACTTTTTTATAATTATTTAAAAAAAAGTAATAAATCAATTATTATGTATAAATAATAGAAAAAGAAAACCTTTGTCACAAGGACAAAGATTCTCCTTTTACATTTTATAAACCGGCCATCAATTGTGCTTGACGTAATTCTAACTGTCTAACTCCTCTTGGTAAGAAGCGTCGAATTTCATCTTCGTTAAAACCAACCTGTAATCTTTTTTCATCAATCATTATTGGTCGACGCAACAATCCAGGATTCTCTTTTACTAACTCTAGCAAGTCTTGCAACGGAAGTTCATCCAAATCCATATTAAGTTTTTGGAAAACCTTAGAACGGGTAGAAATAATCTCCTCTGTTCCATCTTCTGTCATTCGCAAAATTGCTTTCAATTCAGAAATATTCAATGGTTCTGAGAAGATATTTCTTTCTTTGAATGGAATCTCGTGTTCTTGTAACCATGCACGAGCCTTACGGCAAGACGTACAACTTGGGGAAGTATAAAGTGTCAACATGTGCATCACTCCTTTATGCGATTTTCATCACTTTTTTGAAACAGGAAATTGAACTATTTTCCTATTTAATGTAAGTATACCTAATTTCCAATAAAATTACTAGCTCTTTTCCAAGAAAAAAGATAATTTTTCGTTATTTTACGTGTTTTTTTTTAATATTGAAATAAAATTTGATTTTTTTTTACATAAAATTGTAGCGTTTTCAAAATCTGGAAAAATGATACAGCCATTACAACCTACTACAACTGTATCAGTCTAAAAATTCTGACATTTTATTTTTTCTCTGTAATCCTGTTTTTTTTTACTTTTAGCTGTATAATGATATCAATGACTTTTTATTAATTGATTAAGGTGGTTACTTTATGGAAACAATTTTTTCAGGCATTCAGCCTAGCGGAATACCAACTATCGGAAATTATATTGGTGCGATGAAACAATTTATCGAATTACAAAATCATTATGATTGTTACTTTTGCATAGTAGATGAGCATGCAATCACAGTTCCCCAAGACCCATTGAAACTACGTCAGCAAACGCGTAGCTTAACAGCTCTATACCTTGCTGTAGGGCTTGATCCTGATAAAGCAACGATTTTCATTCAATCTGAAGTTTCAGCTCATGCTGAGGCCGCTTGGATCATTCAATGTAATACAACGATCGGTGAATTAGAACGTATGACTCAATTTAAAGATAAATCACAAAAAAATGGACGTGCAGGCGTAAGCGCTGGTCTTTTGACTTATCCTCCATTAATGGTCGGTGATATTGTTTTATACAATGCAAACCTCGTTCCTGTTGGAGATGATCAAAAACAGCATTTAGAATTAACGCGTGATTTTGTGGAACGTTTCAACAAACGATATGGACAAACTAATCAAGATATCCTAGTTCTTCCAGAAGTGAAAATTGCTGAACAGGGTGGACGTGTGATGAGCTTACAAGATCCAACAAGCAAAATGAGTAAATCAGATTCAAATCCAAAAGGTTTCATCTCAATGTTAGATGAACCAACTATTATCCGTAAAAAAATCAAATCGGCTGTAACTGATTCAACTGGCATCATTGAATACGATCCAGAAAATAAACCTGGAATTTCTAATTTACTGAGTATTTTCTCTTCTGTTACTGGTCGCTCAGTTGATGAAATCGTTACTGAATATGATGGAAAAGGATATGGCGACTTTAAAACAGATTTAGGTGATGCAGTCGTTGATTTACTTGCCCCAATCCAAGAACGTTACCATGCACTACTTGCGTCTGACGAATTAGATGATATTTTAGATCAAGGTGCCGAACAAGCTCGTCTAGTCGCAAATAAAACTTTACAACGAATGAAAAATGCGATTGGCTTAGGAAGAAAACCTCGCAAAAAAAAGTAATATAAAAACATTTGAGCCAACCATTCATGAATGGTTGGCTCAAATGTTTTTCAATCTCTAAATTGTGCATCATGCAATCGACGATAATGTCCACCTTTTGCAAGTAATTCTTCATGAGACCCTTCTTCTAAGATGCCTTTATCGCTGACCACAACGATCCTTGTCGCGTGTTTGATCGTTGCCAGACGATGAGCAATAATAAGCGTCGTTCTACCTTGTGCTAAAGAATTTAGTGATTCTTGGATCACTTGTTCTGTCTCAGTATCTAATGCTGAGGTCGCTTCATCCAAGATTAAAATTGGTGGATTTTTTAAAAACATACGAGCAATTGCCACCCGTTGTTTTTGGCCACCTGAAAGTTTGACACCGCGCTCTCCAATCATCGTATCTAAACCTTCCGACATTTCATCCACTACTTTTTCTAAATGAGCTAATATGACAGCTTTTTGAATTTCCTCTTCAGTTGCATCCAGCTTACCATAAGCAATATTATCTCGAATGGTTCCCGGAAATAAAAAAACATCTTGTTGAACAATCCCAATTTGACTTCTCAATGAAGCTAGTGTCATGTCTTGAATATTGATACCATCAATGGTGATTTGTCCTTCTGTTACCTCATAAAATCTTGGTAGTAAGTTGCATAATGTTGTTTTTCCTGAACCACTTTGACCTACAAAAGCGACTGTTTCACCAGGCACAATCTGCAAATTTATATGGTTCAACACTTTAGTAGAATCAGCATACGAAAATGAAACATCGTCATAAATGATATCACCATGTAAATGATCTACCAATAGTGCGCCAGGCTTATCTTGAATGGTTGGCTTCTTATCGATTTCTTCAGTGAATCGTTTAAACCCAGCAATTCCTTTAGGGTAACTTTCGATCATATTGTTGACTTTTTCGATAGGGCGTACAAAAACATTCGATAATAAAATAAACCCAACAAATTGCCCATCTGTAATTTCGCCTTTGATTGTATAATATGCACCAAATATCAATGCGAATAAATTAATAAGACGAATTAAAAAGTAATTGTATGCGGAACTGATTCCCATTACTTTATAAAATGTGATTTTTGATTGGCGGTAAGCTTGGTTCAATCCTTCAAAACGTTTACGCTCAAATGGCTCGTTGGCAAAAGACTGTGTCACGCGAATGCCACTGACAGAAGCTTCGACGCCAGCATTAAAATCCCCAAGATTATCATAAATTTTTGTATTGACCTTTGTCATCTTTTTATTGAAGAAAACCAAAGCAATCGTGATAAAAGGCAAGACAATAAACGTAGCCACAGCTAATTGCACATGTATCCTAAGCATCAAGTAAAATGACCCGACGACAGTCATCACGGTAATAAACACATCTTCTGGTCCATGATGGGCAACCTCAGAAATTTCAAATAAATCGGTTGTCAATCGGCTCATCAATTTCCCGGTTTTTTGATTATCATAATATTCAAATGGCTGCGTCTGTAAATGCTCGTATAGTTCTCTACGCATATCTGTTTCAATATCTACCCCTAATTTATGACCAAAAAATACCACGATGTACTGCAAAAAAGTATTGAGTATATAAAATAAAAGTAGCCCGATAGAAGCTAATGCAATCAATCGGAAATTTCCCTTAGGCATGATTTTATCGATGACTTGATTTACAACAACTGGAAATGATAATTCCAACAAACCAGCTAAAACAGCACAACCAAAATCTAAAATAAATAAATGCTTATATGGTCGATAATAACTAAAAAATCGTTTTAACATAAACTCCCCTTTCTTTTGACACTGTTACTATTATACGCAAAGAAAGTATAGGATGCAAAATTTGAAGATTCCTATTTTTTTATGAAATAATCTATATTTATAAGCTGATAAAGCCAACTTCGAAATAGGTAGAAGACATCCTCTTCAGTTTTTTATACATTTTGAAAAAATCGAAATGCTGTTATATCAATCACTTGAAAATATGAAAATAATTTGCTAAATTATAGCTATACATGTACATCATAAAAAACACCGATGAGTTGCTTATGTCTTGGGGAAGATGGGCCTGATCGGTGTTTCTGTATTTTATTATACTAAATGTAGGAATTTTTTCCACTTCAAGCTTTTACTAACGATAATACTTTTTTGAAGAAACGTTTCTCAAAAATATGTTTTTTTATTCTATCTTTTATTAAGAAATCATTGTTTTTTAATGAGAATCGTTAAATTTTTTTTGACACCATTTTGCATGACTTTTAAAGATTTTCCTTCTTGGTCCATCTATTCAATTAGCATTCTAATCTAAATTAAAATTTTCTTTCTGTCCTTTTGTGAAAAAGTTCGCTACAATGAAAAAGGATTTTGAAAAATTTCCTGAAAATTATTAAGGGGTGCAATTTTTTAATGAAAACTATTGTTTTTGATGTTGATGATACCATTTATGACCAGCAACAACCATTTAAAAACGCAATCAAATCAGTCTTTCCTTACGTAAAAGATACGGACATGCACGCACTATATATTCGTTTTCGTTTTCATAGTGATGAAACGTTCCCAAAGGTTATGGGGAATGAATGGACACTAGAATATATGCGCTTTTTCCGAATCAATGAATCATTGAAAGATCTTGATTATCCAACTGTTTCACAAGAGAAGGGTCTACTCTTCCAAAAAATGTATGAGGATGAACTAGATAATATCGTCATGCATCCAGAAGTAAAAAAAGTTTTTGATTTCTTAAAAGAGAAAAACATTCCGATGGGGATCATCACAAACGGTCCCACAGATCATCAATTCAAAAAAGTAAAACAACTTCAATTAGAAAATTGGGTTCCGACCGATAATATTATTATTTCTCAAAGCACTGGCTTTCAAAAACCAGAAAGAGAAATTTTTGACCTTGCTGCAAAAGAGTTTGATATGGACTGCGAACGTACATTATATGTCGGTGATAGTTTTGAAAATGATATTGCAGGTGCTAAAAATGGTGGGTGGAAATCTTTATGGTTCAATCATCGTTTACGTGAAATGCCTGCTGATGAAGAAGCTTATCATATTAAAGAAGTTACTTCATTTGATGATTTATTTCCGACGATCCAATCGTTATTTTCATAAAAAAACAGCGTAAGCTTAGATTTTTCTCTAAGTCTACGCTATTTTTTTGATTATTCTCCAATACTCAAAATCATTCGAATATCATCTTCAGTCATTTTCGCTAATTGCTCTTCATTTCCTTGAATCACTTTCTGGAATAACTCACGTTTTTCTTGTTGCAAGGAGTCCATTTTTTCTTCAACAGTACCTTCTGCAATCATTCGCCATACTTCTACAACACTTTTTTGACCAATTCGATGTGCTCGTCCAGCCGCTTGCTCTTCCACTGCAGGATTCCACCACAAATCATATAAAATCACAGTATCCGCACCTGTTAAGTTCAATCCAGTTCCTCCAGCTTTTAATGAAATCAAGAAGATATCCTTCTCACCAGCGTTAAATGCATCTGCCATTTCCATCCGTTCTTTAGGTTTGGTACTCCCTCTTAAATAGAAAGTTGATAACCCCAGTTCGTGCAATTCTTTTTCAATGATCGATAACATACTTGTAAATTGTGAAAATAGCAACACGCGGCGATTATTTTCTTTGGCAGCTACCAATAAGTCTTTTACTTGCTCTAACTTTCCTGAACCGCCTGTATAATCATCAATGAATAAGCTAGGATCACAACAAATTTGGCGTAAACGAGTCAACCCTGCCAAGATACTCAAACGATTTTTCTTGAACGCATTCTGATCCATTTGGCTAACATCTTCTTGCATTTGTTTTAAGTAAGCCAAGTATACAGTTTTTTGTTCTTCAGTAAGGACGCTGTATAGATTACTTTCAATCTTATCAGGTAAATCTGCTAATACCGTTTTCTTATCTCGTCTTAAAATAAACGGCTGGATCATTTTAGCAATTTCTTCAGGCTTCATTGATCTAAACAACGTTTTTGATGGGAATAATCCTGGGATGATCATTTGGAAAATAGACCATAGTTCATCTAAATTATTTTCAATCGGTGTTCCACTTAAAGCAAAACGTTGTGGTACTGTCAAACTTTTTAAGGCTTGTGCTGTTTTGGTTCCACTATTTTTCACCATTTGTGCTTCGTCTAAAATCAAGTAGCCTAAATTTAATTCTTGATACATATCGATATCTTGTCTAAGACTAGCATATGAGGTGATCAATACATCTAGCTCAGCCTGATTAGCCAATTTTTCGCGCTCTGATTTATTTCCAGCAACAACATCTGATTGTATATCAGGGGCAAATTTCTTCAGTTCCGCTGCCCAGTTATAAATCAAGCTAGCTGGCGCTACGATCAATGCTGCTCCTTTTTGTTTCTGTTCCTCTTTTTCAGATAATAAATAGGTGATCGTCTGAAGTGTTTTCCCTAATCCCATTTCATCAGCTAAAATACCGCCAAATTGATAATAGCTAAGCATTTTTAACCATTTAAAGCCATCTATTTGGTAGTTTCTAAGCGTTGCTTGAATAGTTTGAGGTAAAACTGCATCAAACTTTTCTGGATGGGTCAGGTTTGACACCATTTCTTTAAAAGAGTCTGAAAAATGAGCCCTAGTGTTGTTTTCTAACATATTTTCGATCATCAAGCCCTGATTTCTCGGTACTTGAATCGTTCCCTGAACGTTTTTCATATTTTTTCTCAACAGTGTTAAAATTTCACTTGTCTGCTGAAATTCTTCTGAATCCAACGAGAGAACTTCACCTGTTTCCAACGTATAAAACCGATCATTTCTTAATAAACTTGCTAAAACAGCATCGATTTCCTGCTCCGCTATTCCAGTAATATCAAAACGCACATCCAACCAAGAATCAGAGTCAGAAACTTCGATCAACGGTTGATGATGAGCCGCATCCAAATATAGTTCACGCAATTTTTTTCCCATCCGAACTTCACCTAAACGACGGAAAGTTGGCACCTCTGCTTTAAAGAAATAATACAAACGTTCCCCTACTGGTAATGCTTTTTCATAACCGTCGACAACTTTTTTATAACCGAAAGCTGTTAATTGTTCTATAATTTCTTGTTCTTTTTTACTATCACGAACCACTTCTTGATTCGCTCCTGAGGCCACTGACTGCTCATTATCCGTTGAAAAAACAACCTCACCATAAGTAAAATCGACCCTAACTTTGATCATTCCTTTGATTTTCCGAAAAATAAAAATGGTTTCTAAGGGATGATAAACTACTTCTTGCTTGACCTTTTCACTAACGATCACCGTACCAATTTTTTTCAATAAGGGAATAACACTGCCAAATAGATCTGACAACTCTGGTTTTTCATACATAATCTCAGGTTTTTCGACGCGTTTTAATAGTTGCAATAACGTCGTGTAGATTGCTTCTTGTTCTTGTGTAAAAATATAAACTTGATCTTTGCTGAAGCCCCACTGATAATGAGATAAAAAGGTGGATATCTGGTCATCGATCCTTAATTTATACTTATTATCTGGCTGTTTACTTATATCAAAAAAGAGCGGTAATGTGCCTCTTACGAATGAAAGATGACGATATTTTTTTTCCTCGTCATTTAATTGGAAATGAGGAATCAAACTCATTTTTTCAAGTAGTTTTTGACCTTGATCGATTGGCAACACAAGATAGCGTTTATCGATTTTCCCTTTGACTTGAATTCCATTAGCGCCAAGAAGTTGACTCGTTTGATAAATGGCCGATAGTTGATCTAACAGCTCTTGATTTTCAATTGAAAAAGCTTCTTTTATTAAGTCAAAATGATGTTGTTTATTGATCAAAAAACTTCCTTCTTTTTGGAAGGTCTGGAAAAACTCACCGATATTTTTAATGATATAGGTTTTAGGTTTGATTCCCTGATTTCCAAGACGCAATGAAACCCCTAGAACAGCTAATTCTGGATAATAACTATTCGTCTCAATAACATCGACGATATATTCAACTGTCAGCGGCGTAATTTTACTCTTTGCCTCAACTTGATTTAGGTTTGCAAAACCCTTAGTAAACATTTCTGAAATAGATAAAGATCGTTTTTCAAAGATTACAGGTTGATCTGCTTTTATGATTCGAGAAGTACCTTTTTGACGTAAATATAACTCAACTGCGACCGTATGCTTACAATAACCATGATCTTTCCAATAAGGACATTCACAAATATCATTTTCTTTAGCCGTTCCATCTAACTGCACACGATACAGTTCATTCCCTAAAACTTCCGCATGCCAGATTTTTTGTTCTGGATCTTGTACGACCGACAAGACTCTACCTTCTTTCATATATTCCCTGCCGCGTTCAACGATTCGTTCTGGAATACTCCACTTCATATTATCACCTCCTAGGCTGTTTAAGCCGTTTGATAGGTCACCCGACTTTGACCATTTCCATTTGTTTTGATTTGCAATTGCTGTGGAATTCTTGCTTTTAATTCACTTACGTGGCTGATAATCCCAATCATTCTTCCTTCATTTTCGATTGTTTCTAACGCCTCCATTGCCATTTCTAGGGCTTCTTCATCTAAAGAGCCAAATCCTTCATCAATGAACAAAGCTTCAATTAAAACACCGCCGGCTTGTTCTTGAATCACCTCAGCCAAAGATAAGGCCAAAGCCAGTGCCGCAATAAAACTTTCACCGCCAGACAATGTATGAGCACTGCGGGTACTCCCTGCATTATCATCATAAACATTGATTTCAAGCCCGGTCTGATTTTTATAACTCCCTGAAACTTGGTTTAATTCAAATTGATAACGATTATTCGTCAGTAATCCTAAACGTTGATTGGCTACTTTTAAAACGTCTTCCAAATACGTTTGTAAGACGTATCTTTCCAAACTCGTTTTTCTTGGATTATCGCCATTGACGGTCGCTGCTAATTGGTGCAAAGCCGTTACCTCTTCCCACTGTTGTTCAATAGACGCGATCAATTCTTTCACTTGTTTTTGAATCTTCTCATTAGCCTTTATTTTTTCTTGATGTTGGTAATAATTTGCCTCTTTAGTTTGAAGTGAAGAAGTCAATACGTCAATTTCTTCTAGTAAACTCGTTATTTCCGGTTGTTCCTTGTTTTTAAGTTTTTTTTCTAGTTCGCTTAATTGAAATGTCAATTGATCTTTTTTCTTATCAAAAACTGTTAATTCTTCTTTGATTGCTTCTAATTTCGATACTTCACTCAATAAAACGCGGACTATTTTTTCGTCTAATTCAAGGTTTGATTCGTTTATAGCTTTCAATAATTGTTTTTCTAATGTCATTTTTTCTGTCAGATTTAATGCTTGTTCTTTGGCAAGATGTTCTTCAGTATTTTTTAGCAGTAGACAGCGTTCTTTTCTTTTTGCAAGGTGCTCATCGATTTCTTTTTTCTGTGATTCCCATTGCATTATTTGATCTTCAAGTTGTTGTTTTTGATTTGTTATTTCAGCTAAAGATAGCTGTTTGTCAATCAATTGTTCTGATATTGTTTTTAGTTTGGTTTGATTTTCAGTTTGTTCTTGCTGCTGTTCAATGACGAGTTTTTCTTGTTCAGACACGTTATTTTGTTGCTCTTCAACTGTTTTTTCCAGCTCGATGATTCTGCTTTTAGCGTCTTTTATTTGACTCAACTCAAGTTCAATTTTTTTTGTTACACGCTGAAAATCAGTAGAAATCTGTTCGATTCCTTCCGAAGTCAAAGGCTTTTCTAAAAAAACAATTTGTTTTTCTTGCAGGTTTTTAAACAGTGAATCGACTTTATTATGCTGCAGTTCCGACTCTTTTTGCAGCTCTTTTTCGGTCATTTTAGTCTGACTTACTTGAGCTTGTAGTTTGGCAACAATCGCTTCTTGTTCTTGAGCCTGTTTTTCACTATTATTGAGTTCATTTTCTATTGTTTGAATTTCTTCTAATGAAAATTCTTGATGTTCTTTTTGACTTGGGTGCTCTAATGAACCGCAAACAGGGCATGGTTCACCGTCAACTAAAAGCAAACTTAAACGACTGATCTGCATTTTTGCCCATTCACTTTTTTGTTTTACGACTTGTTCATGTATCGTTTCTTTCTCTTTTACTGCCTGCTTTAGCTCTATATTTTTGCCACTTAACGCTTCTTTTATAGCAGTTATTTTTGCTTCAAGTTGTTGCTGCTTTTCCCAATTTTCCAGAAACGTCTGCCATTGTTCCTGATGTCGTTCCAACTCTAACTGCTCTTTTTCAATTTGAACTTGTCTTTCTATAACAACGAGTTCTTTTTGATAAGCTTGTTCCGCTTTGAATTGTATTTCTTTTATTTGCGCGAGCTTTGTTTTGGCTTTTTCTAGCTCTAAAGAATTTTTTTTGATGGCACTTTTTACTTTTTCTTTCTCTTCATACAGAGGAATTTGAAATTGCAATTTATGGACGATCTCGTTTATACTGCTTATTTCAGCAGCTTGGTCTAATTTTTCTTTTTGGGTACTTTCTAATTGTTGGATTATTTGTTGTTCCGATTGTTGTTCTGAATGATTTTCTTTCAACTCTTTTATGTACGTTGAAAGTAATTTTTTCTTCTCATCGATTTTCTCAATTAGGCCTTGATGGTTTTTCACCCATTGAAGTTGCTGTTCTTCTGTTCGCAATTTTTTGATCATTTCACTAGCCTGATCTAGTTCTTCTTTTTGTTTATTTAGCTGATCTTGTTTTGCAAACTCATTCGCTAGTTCTTCTAATATAAATTTTTCTTGTTCTTTGCGCTGCTTTTGTTTTTGTAGAATAGACAGTTCCAATTCTTCTGCCGCTTGTTGCTTGATCATCACTTCTTGTTGTTGATCCAACGCGGCTAATTGTTGCTCTACAGATAGTTCTTCTAATAATTGTTCTTGCCAGTATAGTTGATCCAATTTCGCTTGGATTGTTTGCTGCGTCAATTCAATCCCTTGATTGACTGACTTTAATTGTGTCTTAAGTTGTTCATTTAGCGTCTGATACAATTGTGTGCCAAACAAGTTTCGTAATACTTTTTCTTTATCGTTACTATTTGCAATCAAAAAAGTTCTAAATTCGCCTTGAGGTAAAAGAACAATCTGAGCAAACTGGGTTGCATCAAGATGTAGCAATTCCTGAATAAAACTATCGACTTCTCGGCGTTTCGTGTATTCTCTAAGTTCTTTTCCTGAACGATCTTTGACGACCAGTGAAATTTTCGCACTTTGAGTTCGAGTACCGTCCCCTCTTTTTTTATACAGTTCTTGTTCTGGTTTTCTCGTGATATCGTAAAAATAGTCCCCATGAGAAAAGGCCAAATGAATCTCGGTCGGCTCCGATGGATCAGCAAAAGTAGAACGCATTTCTTTTCCTTGTCGTAACTTCCCTGAGCTTTCACCAAATAAAGCATAACTCATTCCATCAAAAATAGTTGTTTTACCTGAACCAGTCTTACCACTAATCAAAAATAAAGATGAGTCTTCAAATTTAGTAAAGTCAATCGTTTCAGCAATATAAGGACCGAAGTTTTTTAATGTCAGTGTTAATGGTTTCAACTTATTTCCCTCTTTCTGCTTGATGAAGCGCTGCTAGATTGTCTTTGATCCAAGTTTGTTGTTGTACTGTCAACTCTTCACCTGTTACTTCTGAAAAAAACTGATCCACTAATTCTGTTGGAGCTAAAGCTTTTGTTTCTTTTTTTGACTTACTTTCTTTGTGCTGCACGTCTCTTCCAAATAAACGTTCTATGCCAATGATTCGTGGATAAATTTGTCGTAATTGATTCATCATATTCGGAATCACAGCTCGATCTGTTAATTGGATATGAAAATAACTTTCACGGTCGATCGACTCATAAAATTCTTGTGCAGTCAGTTCTTTAAAACTGCCCTCTATTTGTTTAACGTCTCTTAGTGGTATGATTTCTTCAAATCTAAATGTCGTCTCTCCCGCTTCAGTATCTACTATCCAAACGCCCTTTTTTTGATTCATTTCTGATAATGAAAATTTCAATGGTGAGCCACTATAACGGGCATTTTCAGCTTTCAAAGCATTTTTTCCATGTAAATGACCTAACGCTACATAGTCAAATGATTTTAGTAATGACAACGGGACGGTATCCAAACCGCCGACCATTAATTTTGTTTCCGAATCTGATTTTTCACTGCCAGCGACAAAAAAATGACTGACTAAAACATGTGCCATATCAGATTTGAATTGTTTCTCTATTTCTTTGATGACTTCTTTGATTGCTTGTTCAATCGTCCGAATTTCTTCATTATCGAAATATAATCGAGCTGAGATCGGTTCAAAATAAGGTAATAAGAAAAATTGAGTATTTCCAATCTCTACAGGTTCAAATGCTTGATCCAATCGGGTGTTCAAATGAAAATCTGACTGAGCAAACCAAGGCCCCCCCGTCTCTAAACGGATACTGCTGTCATGATTCCCAGAAATCGCCAACACGGGAAATCTTTCTTTTAAATTCATTTCTACGATCATTCGATTAAAGACCTCGATTGCTTCAACAGAAGGAACAGAGCGATCATATAGATCTCCAGAAACGACGATTGCATCCACCTTTTCCTCTTTAGCAATTGCTAAAATCTGCTGGAATGCATCTACTTGCTCTTCTAATAAATCGTAGCCATGTAATTTCTTACCGATATGCCAATCTGCTGTATGTAAAAAACGCATTTTTCCACCACCTAAAAAAGTCCTTCTTACTATTATACCAAATTTTTGGAGAAATATATGGTTCAAACGTGCAGAATCTTTCCAAAACAAGAAAAAGCCTGAAATATAACTTATCAAGTCATATCTAGGCTCTAATGGATAAAAAAAGGCTAACTATTATTCTTTCACTTCATATTTAAAGTTAGGATCGATTTCTTGATCTAAGCTGTCAAAAGAGGCTTGCAGTCTTCGTTCAACCTCAGCGATCCCTTCTTTATCCATTTTAGCAATATCGCTAACATCGATCGGTTCACCAAAACGAACAGTTACTCGACGACGTTTGAATAGCTCTTTTAATGTTAGTGGACCTTGGTAGACAGCTGGCACAATTTTAACTTTTGCCATTTTAGCAATCAACGCTACACCGCCTTTTAACTCAGAAGAATGACGCGTACCGCTTGGAAACATCACTAAACTCAAATCAGTATTCTTTAATGTTTTAACAGGTGTCTTAATAGCACTTGGACCTGGTTTTTCACGATCGACAGGAAAAGCATTCGCATGCTTTAAAATGAAACTTAGAAATGGATTCTTAAATAATTCCTTTTTTGCCATAAAACTAAACTTTTTTGGTGATCCGCCTACAGCTAAATATAATGGCTCCCACCAAGTTCTATGAGGCGCAACTAAAATATAATTTTCATTTTGAGGAATACGGTCTTTCTTGTCATAATGTGCATTGCCGTTGATAATAAACAAAACAACCCGAACAACACCACGCATAAATGTAAAAAACATGTTTTTCTTCCTTTCTTTTCACTGCTATAAGTATGCCGAAAACTGTTGCTTTTGACAAGTCTTTTTCACAGGTTTCTTCTAATCTTAATTGTAGTATAATATAAGGATACTATTCTGTTCCATAAAAGAGCTTTACTCTAGAATTGAAGAAAATGGGAGGTTATAATGATGATTGAATTTAAAGAATTGAATCAACAAGAAAACGACGCGAAATTGATTACGCTACTTTCTCAAAATCAAATAGAAGAAAAAAAGATTCCCGCTGAAAAAAATACCGTCTTCTCTTTAGCCCTCTATGATGATACGCTTTATATTGGTGGGGTCACAGCTAATAAGTGGATGAATACAACTCATATTTCTTTACTAGCTGTCGCTAAAAATTATCGTGGTAAAGGATACGGCTCACAACTGTTCAAAAAAGCCGAAACATTTGCTATCGAATCGGGTTCTGAACTCATAACCGTTCACACTCAAGACTATCAAGCAAAAGCATTTTATGAAAAATACGGTTATCACGTTTTTGGACAATTAAAAGATACCCCGTTTAGCGGCACTACAAAGTATTATTTAGTAAAACGAATTTAAACTGAAAAAGTTAAAGGAATGAATCTTACATGTTATTACCAGATGAGCGAATCGATCAATTATACGCAGATGATATTCAAATCATACAAAGTAAAGAAGTGTTTTCTTTCTCCATCGATGCTGTTTTATTAGCAAACTTTCCGATTTTCCCCAAAAAAGGCACGATTGTTGACCTTTGTGCTGGAAATGGAGCAGTCGGCTTATTTGCCAGCCGAAAAACTAAAGCTAAAATCACACAAATTGAATTACAAGAGCGGTTGGCTGATATGGGGAAAAGAAGCATCCAGTTAAATCAGCTAGAGGATCAAATGGCCATGTTTGAATTAGATCTAAAAAAAGCAACGACGATCATCAAACCAGATTCGGTTGATTTAGTCTTATGTAATCCGCCTTACTTTAAAGAGCTACCAACAAGTCAAAAAAATCCAAATCCACATCTAGCAATCGCCCGGCATGAACTTCATACGACGCTGCCAGAAGTAATTGAAGTATCAGCAAAACTTTTAAAAACAAATGGTCGGCTAGCAATGGTTCATCGTCCTGATCGGTTTTTAGACATATTGCAAGCCATGGAATCAGCAAATATTGCACCAAAGAAAGTGCGTTTTATTTATCCTAAAGCCGGAAAAGAAGCAAATACGTTATTGATCGAAGGAATCAAACAAGGCAAGAAAGATGGTTTTCGTGTATTGTCCCCCTTATTCACTTATGATGAACAAAATAACTATTCATCAGAAATGAAGGCGATGTTGTATGGAAACTAATCATTATTTTTATGTCCTTTATTGCAAAGATAATACATTTTATGGAGGATATACCACAGATCCTGAACGACGTTTAACTGAACACAACAGCGGTACTGGAGCAAAATATACAAGACTTCCGTCACGTTTACCTGCAAAAATGATCCATGTTGAAAAATTCAGCAGTCGCAGTGATGCTACAAAAGCAGAATATGCCTTTAAAAAATTAACAAGGAAACATAAAATCGATTATTTAAAAAAGCGGGATGTTCCAGAATGGACCTGATAATTCGAAAATTCAGGAATGCTGATGCTCATAAAATCGTGCGACTTTTAAACAAAAATCTTTTAGAAGTAAATAGTAACGATGATCCAATCAACTAAATGAAAAACAGATTGCTGAATTTACTTCTAAAATAGTGACTGTACATGGTTTTTTTGTATTAAAAAAGAGGCAAACTAAAATAGTTTTACCTCTCTGTTTTTATTCGATTATCTCTGCACCTAAGCTTTGTTTGAAATGATTCAACGCCCATTCATGTCCGATTGGATCAAAACTTGCAACTGCCTGTTTATAAATAATGATTTTATAACCTAAATTGTAAGCATCAACAGCCGTGTGTAACACACAAATATCGGTACAAACACCTACTAAATGCACCTCTGTAATACCTCTTTCACGTAGACGAATATCTAAATCAGTCCCACTAAAAGCTGAATAATGGCGTTTATCGATCCAATAAACTGTAGCTTGTTTACGTGTTTCTTCATAAACATCTGCAAGTTTCCCGTAAAGATTTCGCCCAGTCGTTCCCACAATATTGTGAGGTGGAAATAAATCATTCTCTGGATGGTAAGGATCATTTGTATCATGGGAATCAATCGCGTAAACCACAAAATCTTTATTTTCAGTGAATGTTTTTGTGACTTCCACTAACGCTTCCTCAATAGCTTGACCCGCACTACCCGTTGTTAAAGCAGCCTTCGTTTCCACAAAATCATTTGTGTAATCGATTGAAATCAACGCTCTCATTCTAGGTCCTCCATTTCAACTATAAGATAGATTAAACCAGATGCTCTACAAAATTAATCACCATTTGTGCAGATTTTTCTCCAGCTTCTTCAATAAATTCATCAAATGTTTGAGAAGCTTCATGGTCTGCTGTATCACTGATTGCTCTAACTACTAAAAATGGGATATTAAATTGAGCCGCTGCTTGCGCAATTGCCGCACCTTCCATTTCACAAGCCAATGCTTCTGGAAATTCCGTAATGATTTCTTTGACTTTTTTCTGATCGTTGACAAAAGAATCGCCTGTTACGATCAATCCGTTATGAATCGACATTCCTGTTTTATCTGCTGCTTTTTTCATTTCAATTTTTAAGTAGTCACTTGATTCAAAATACAATGGCATCCCCGGTACTTGTCCCAATTGATAGCCAAATCCAGTAACGTCCACATCAAAATAAGCTAATTTGTCCGCGATGACTAAATCACCTACAGCTAAACCTTGGCCAATACCGCCTGCAGAACCTGTATTAATTACCATATTAACACCATATTGATGAATCAAAATAGTCGTCGTAACGGCTGATAAAACTTTACCAATACCAGAACGAACAACAATCACTTCATGACGTCCTAAAGATCCAGACACAAATACTGCCCCAGCCTTTTCCCAAGATCGAGTATCCGATAATTTTTCTTTTAAAATTTTTACTTCTTGATCCATAGCGCCGATAATTCCAATTTTCATTGTGATTTCCTCTTTTCTATAAATTCAATACTATAAATATAACAATAGCTAGCAAAATTCCCACAACAATGATCGCTTTAGTTAATGTGTTGCTGCGTTCACGGATTTTTGTTTGCTCATTTGAACGAGATTTTGTAACTTCCTTTTGCTTTTTATGCTCTTTACGATAGAAGTTAGATATTTCTTTTTCTTTTTTACGGTACTCTTTATCAGCTTCTTTTTGTTCCTGCTCAAATAATCTTTGTGCTTCTTTGTCAGCTTCTTCTTTTCGTCTCCGTAATTCTGTCCGAGTGACTAGCGGACCTTTACTCATTGTTTATCCTCCTTCAGCAGCCTTTTTAATTGCTGCAGTTCCCAAAATTGCACGGCAAAAATCGTTTTTGCATCACAAATTAATCCACTAGTGATTTCAGCCTTCGCTTCCTCTAGTGTTAATGTATATAATTCTAAAACTTCATCGTCATCTTGAGGACGAGGATTAGGAACTTTTTCTAAATCTTCGGCATAATAAACATGAAGTAGTTCATCAGCGAATCCAGGAGAAACATACATAGAAGTTACAAAGGTCAATTTATTTGCTCGAAAACCAGTCTCTTCTTCTAACTCTCTTTCTGCTGTCTCTTTTGGGTAGTCATGTTCACCAGGATCGATTTTTCCAGCAGGAATTTCTAAAAGAACTTTCTCCATTGGCTTTCTAAATTGCTTGACCATAATTATTTTATTATCCGCAGTAATCGGAATGACCGCAACAGCTCCTGAATGGAAAACTAATTCACGTGTGCTAGTTTCACCATTTGGCAAACGTACTTCATCTACGACAACCTCAATGATCTGCCCTTTAAATATTTCTTTTCTGGAAATCGTCTTCTCCTCAAACTCTTCAAAGTTCATCATGTCCTTCACCAATCTTTCTATGGATATAATACCTCAATTTTGAAATTTTATCACTTATCATTCTTTTTGTGAATCCTTTGTTCGCTATATTCAGGTGTTTTCTGCTCTTATTAACAATTAATTAAGTATTACCATAATTTTTCTACCTCAATTAATTATATCAGTCTATAAAATTTGTACCAGTTTCATCTAATATTAACATAGGAAAAAGAGAAGCAACACTAGATTACTAGCTTTGCTTCCCCCTTCTAAAAGTAAAATCAGTTTATTTAGCTTACTTGTATATTCTTATTTTTGTAATTCAACCAGAGAGTTCATGATTTTGATCATATCATCTTTGTTATTCTCTTTTTTATCCGCCAATGTCCAACTGATGCACTGTAAATAATGATCTTTACTTTCCATCAAATCATAGATATAGAAAACTTCTACATCATCTTTGGTCGCAGTGAACATACGGCGCTCACCCTTAAGTTCATTGTATTTGATCGTTTCTTTCTTCTCATCTGTTCGTTCACCTAAGTCAGATAAATCGACTGAGTTTTTGAATGCATCAAAACTGTCAAAATCTTTTTTGGCTTCACTTAAAACCATATAATATTCTTCATTTGCAGTATTTTTCAAACTTACATCAGCATTATCACTTAATTCCTTTGTCTCTACTGACTGCCAACCATCTGTTAGTTCTACTTTAAAGTTGCCATTTTTTGTTTTGATTACTTCTATCTTGCCTTTAGCTTGATCTTTTGGTTCTTCAGTGGCCTTTGTATTTTCATCGACTGACTCACTTGTCGAAGTCGATTCTCTAGGTTCATAAAACACTTCATCGTCCCCATAAGAACTTGATTCTTCTATACTAGAACTTGTTTCCTCTATATAACTATCATCGTCATCTTCCACGACTTTACGTCCAGAACAGCCCGAAATCACCAATCCAATCAATAATATAGTAATGATTTTAAGTTTTTTCACAATGTTTCTCCTTTTAATCGTAATCATTATCTATTATTATACCCCACGTTTGTCTATTTTTCTCATATTTTTTTTGACTTTTCTGTGAAAGATTTCATTCTTTCTACATCTTAAGTAGTAAAAAACGCTATTTTCTCTTGCCATTTCTTACATTTTCTCTAAATATCAAAATCAACCTTTGGACTGATATTCTTTATTGAGTAGAATGTGCTAAAATAACTTATATAACGAAAGATAGTAACTTTCGATGAAATGAATGATTGGAGGGAATTTAAAATGAGAAAAAGAAAACTTATCAAGATAATAACTTACTTAATTTTAGCAGGTATCGTTCTGCGTTTTATTACCGGTGTCCATATACCAGCAGTTGCGGTGGTTCTTTTGATTCTTATAGTCCTGATTTTCACTGGTTCAAAGAAAAAAGCTGAGAAAAAAGAAGAACTGCCTAATCTTACAAAGTCCAAAGAGGAACACTACGAAACGATCGGCATGACTGATCAAGAGATCATTTTTTTCCGAGATACGATGAACACTGCTAAAAAACAAATCGTCCAGCTACAAGAAAATATGAACACTTCTGCTAAATTAAGAGCGATCGATTTACGTAATGATACGTTGCGTGTATCAAAAGCTTTATTTAAAGAATTAGTCAAAGATCCAAAAAAATTACACTTGGCTAACCATTTTCTTTATACGCACTTACCAAACTTGGTAGATCTAACAAGTAAATATTTGGAAATTGACGCTCATGAAATCAAAAATAAACAAACTTATGGAAAACTGGAAGAAAGTGCTCAAATTATCGATCAAGTCTCTAAATTGATCAAAAAGGACTATGAACAGTTCGTATCAGAGGATTTAGAAGATTTAGATGTTGAGATATCCGTTGCTAAAAATAGTTTAAAAAGAGATAATGATAGTAGTCAAAATAAAGAGGAATAGATTTGCTTAAAAACATAGTGATTAAAATGAGCTGATGTTGAAAAGAACTGATGAGAGCATTACACCCCGTCTTACTCTCATCGGTTCTTGAGAGTATAAACTCGATAGATGTAAAATAGAAATTGAACAAACTCTTTCAGCTTTTAATCGTATCTAGCTTCAAGAGCAAGCCTCTCGGGTAAAAGATAAAAAATAACTGAGGTTAAAAAGCACCTCAATCATTTTTTTCTATTTTCCCATCGAGGCTGACCAAGCTCTTTCAGCTTTTAAATTTAGGAGGAATTATAATGGAAAATGAGCCAAAAGATATAACGCCAGTAAATGACACGCTGGATGATTTGTTGAATAACCCGTTTTCAACGCCTATCGATTCGTTGACAACAACACAAAAAAGTGAAATTTCTGCTTTGCAGGATAAGCAAGTCGCTGACCGTTTAGTGGATAAATTGCCTGCAGATAGACAAGCACAAGCTCGAGAACTTGCTTCAAAGATCGATGTTCAAGATTCGCAAGCTGTTATTACATACGGTTCAGCTGCCCAAACGAAATTAAGTGAATTTTCTCAATCAATGTTAAACCATGTACAAGCACAAGATATTGGTCCTGTTGGTGATTCATTAACTGACCTTATGTTCCGTTTAAGTGAAGCGAATCCTGATCAACTTAGAGCAGGTGAAGGGAATTTCTTTTCAAAAATGCTTGGAAAAGTAAAGCAATCAGTTTTTGAAATCACTGCGAAATATCAAAAAATCGGTGCCCAAATCGATAAAATTTCGATAAAATTGGATCATGAAAAAAATGGTCTTTTGAAAGACAATTTAATGCTTGATCAGTTATATAATAAAAACAAAGACTATTTTGATGCATTGAATATTTATATTGCCGCAGGAGAGTTGAAGATGGAAGAACTTCAAACAACTATCATCCCCGAAGCGATGAAAAAAGCCGAAGAATCTGGCGATCAAATGGATGTTCAAATAGCGAATGATTATACACAATTTTTAGATCGCTTAGACAAAAGAACCCATGACTTACGTTTAGCTCGTCAAATCACGATTCAACAAGCACCGCAAATCCGTTTGATTCAAAATACGAATCAGGCGTTAGCAGAAAAAATTCAAGCATCAATCAACACAGCCATTCCACTATGGAAAAACCAAGTCGTGATCGCCTTGACTTTATTACGACAAAAAGATGCTGTTACAGCACAACGTCAAGTATCTGAAACAACAAATGATTTATTAAAGAAAAATTCAGAAATGCTTAAAATCTCTGCAATCGAAACTGCTAAAGAAAATGAACGCGGAATCGTGGATATCGACACATTACAAAAAACTCAAAATGATTTAG
Organism: Enterococcus sp. AZ126; assembly: GCF_051714545.1. Taxonomy (NCBI): domain Bacteria; kingdom Bacillati; phylum Bacillota; class Bacilli; order Lactobacillales; family Enterococcaceae; genus Enterococcus; species Enterococcus sp. AZ126. The sequence goes on along the minus strand of NZ_JBIOSB010000001.1, from coordinate 3,309,011 downwards.
TTGAAACAATACAAGAAACCTTGCGAATCCAGCAAGAAGGTAAAGAAAAACGTCGTGCTGCTGAAATCGAATTAGGTAACATGGAAGAAGATTTAAAAAGCAAATTATTAGAATTAACGCAATAAAATCAATAAGAAGCAAAGTTGGGACAGAAGCGTTTATTCGGATTCCTTAAGGCTAGGATATAACTCGTAGAGTTACGTCCTAGCCTCGTTTCGTGTATTAATTTGTAATTGTCTAGAATTCTTATATACTCATAGTCAATTCTCCCTGATACAAAGGCTATTCTTTCTTAACTGAAATAATAATGCGCATGATTCTTACAAGCTATATTAAATCGATGTTCACAGTTTGGACATTTTTCATACTTTGTATACTCTAAAAACGTCATTTCATGATGACACACGCCGCAAAGTACAACTTTATCGCTTGGATTCTTTTTCGTTGGCCATGGTAAAAAATCATGAGTTTCCTGATTATTATGACAACGATAACAAGCATAATACTTTTTACAACAGTAACATTTATTAGCAATAACATCCTCTAACAAATCATAATGAATACATCTACCAAAATTATCAATAGTTAAACCAAAGATTTTTTCTATACTATCATCCCTTTTTGTTCAAAGTTTTTGATATTCTTCGAGCTAGAATAGCCGTAATAAATGCCTTGATTATATCCCCTGGAATAAATGCCAAACTAGCAATCAAACTATTTGATAATGAAACATTTGAAATCAGACTGATCCCTACTGCACCCAAAAAATCTATAAATACAACACCGAAAAGAAATGTAATGACAAAGGCAGCAAAGACTCCTTTATTGTTTGGATTAAATTTTTCGGTCATCCAACCAATCAAAAATGAAGCAAATGGATAGGCAATAAGATAACCGGCCGTAACACTGAAAAAAACCATCAGTCCACCTCGACCACCAGCTAATAATGGAAAACCTAACGCTACTAATAATAAAAACAGTACTGTAGAAATCGTTCCATTTTTTTTTCCTAGTAATAAACCACTGAGCATGAAGCCCGCATTTTGAATTACAATAGGAACCGGCAGTAACCCTATTGGAATTGGCGGAAAAAAGCCTAAAACAATAATGATACTGATCATAATAGCAATTTTTGTGATCTCTTTTGTTTTCATATTTCCCTCCCTATTAAACTATTTTTATCTATTTAAAAATACTATTTCTCCCGCCTTTTGTCAACCAATTATAAATAAAGGTTGACAAAAGGCAGTTATTCCTTAAATAAAAATAGAACTCTTTTATTTTAAAAGCTTAAATTTAGTAACTCATTACTTTTTCCAGTATCTTTGGTTGTTTTTCCTGATGAGAATGATACAATAAAGTAAAAATTACTTTTATCTAGTTTAGAGAGGATGAATAACTTGATACACTTTAATTCAAAGGAAGAAGAAAGACAATATTATGAACAACAAGCCGATGAAACGACATTTTTAAAATGGTACCATCAACAAGAACTTCCTGAATACGAAAAACCTTCTCTGACTGTAGATATTGTTTTGATGTGTTATAACAAGGAAGAAGACCAACTAAAAATACTTTTAATTAAAAGAAAAGGTCATCCTTATAGAAATTCTTGGGCCTTACCAGGTGGGTTTGTGAATAGAAATGAATCAACTGGCGAAAGTGTGCTGCGAGAGACGAAAGAAGAAACAGGCGTCTTTATCTCAAAAGAAAATATCGAGCAGCTTCACAGCTTTAGTCGACCAGACCGTGATCCACGAGGCTGGGTCGTAACGGTGAGTTATTTGGCATTTATCGGAGAAGAGCCTTTGATTGCAGGAGATGATGCTAAAGAAGTTCGCTGGTTTACAATGGAACGTGAAGATAACACTCTTTCTCTTACAAACGCTGATGTAGAAATTATTTTAGATTTAACCACCGGATCTTCGACTGGAAAAGATACCTTAGCCTTTGATCATAGTGAAATTATTTTGAAAGCTTTTAATCGAGTGGCAAACAAAATGGAGCATGATCCTCAGGTTCTTCAAGTCTTAGGAAAAGATTTTACGATTACAGAAGCCAGGAAGGTTTTTGCTAAGTTTTCTGGTATTGATTATAAAAATATTGATCATTCAAATTTTAAAAAAGCGATGCTTCATCATTTTGAAGAAATTGGAGAACGCCCTGTCGGGATCGGTCGTCCTTCGAAAATTTATCAGCTAAAATCTGAACATTCGTAATCAACAACAATATACTTAGCAAAAAGAAGGATAATAACATGGTCGTCTATTTAAGAAAAGCTGTACCAACTGATTTACCTAATATATTGCAGATCATTTCATCTGCTAGAGAACACCTCTTTAATAGTAATATTCCTCAGTGGCAACATGGAGAAGGACCTACTCAACAGATTTTAGAGCAAGATATCCTTCAAGAATACTGTTATGTATTGATTGTTGATCAAAAAATTGCAGGTTTGGGAATTATCTCAACAGATATTGAACGTCCTTATGAGGAGATTAGAAATGGTGATTGGCAACAAAGCAATCTTAGTTATGCAACAATTCACCGCGTGGCTCTTGGTTCTGATTATCAGGGTAAAGGATTAGCATTAGTTTTGATAAATCACCTTATTACCACAGCTAGGCTAAATAATTATTTAGACATCCGTATTGATACCCATCCAAAAAATAAAGCCATGTTACAGATAATAAAAAAAGCTGGTTTTACATACCAAGGCGATATTTTATTACCAAGTTCCAACGGTGAGCGAGTTGCTTATCAATTAGTATTACATTAATAAAGATATCAATTTAAAATAAGAGGAAGAACCAAAACTTAATATCAGTTTTGGTTCTTCCTCTTAAATCAACTATTTTCTTATTTTAGAATTTGTTTCGCAATAAAACTCGAATATTTTACTTGCCCATCCACATTTGGGTGGACACGGTCATCATAAAACCACTCTTCATGTTCATTACTATAATCATACCAATCTATAACGACTAAATTTTTGTATTTATTTTTCATTGTTTCGAGCATAGTATTGACTTCGTTTTGCCATCTTCTTGTTGGAACCCGAACATTAATCCAAAAGACTTTGCGTTGTGGACCAATTGCTTTCATAAATTCATCAAATTGAGCTTCAGTGAATGATCCGTTCGTCCCAAGGCCAACTAAAACATTATTTTTTAATAATTTTTCTTTATCTAATTTTTCAATAATTGGGGCACTCGTATAAAGTTGTCTACCTACTTCACCATCAACAATCATCTTTGGAAAAATCTCTTGAAGTCCTGCCGCCGCATCCAAAATAACGGAATCTCCAAATGCTGTTATTTCCATTTCTTGTGCTTTCTTAACTTCTTGCGCAGTTAAATCAAAATTTGCTTCTGGCTTTGGTGCTGGTTGTTTGGTAGAATCTTGCGTTTCCCCTTCATTTTTAGCTTTTTCTTCCTCTTTTCTCTGCTCTGCTTTCTTTTTATTCGCTTCAATATTTTTTTGCAGCTGTTGCTGGTCAGCGGTCACTTCATTAGAAGGGGCAATCGCTAGGGCGAACAATGCAAAGCAAGATAACACAACACTGATCAACGCGGTCATTTTAGGAACTGTAAACCAAGGTTTTCGGAAAAAATCTTTGATGGCTAACCACGTATATTTATAATAAAATTTGCCTAGTGGTTTTTCAATAAAACGATATGATAATTCGCTGATTCCCAAAATCAAGGCAATCTCTATCAAGGAGTGTATATAAACATGATCACTGAGATTTTTGATTTTAGCTTCATAAAAAATCATAATTGGAAATTGATACAAATAAATGCCGTAACTTCTTTTACCTATCCATTTAAACACAGGATTCGTCAACCAATTGTTTAGATCAGCTCCTGGATGAGCAGTGACTGCAACTAATACCGTTGCAAAAATACTAACAATAAACATGCCTCCGTAATATACAAAAGCTAGATGATCGGATAAGGATACGAATGAAAGCAGTAAGACCACTAAAGAAAAAATTCCTATACCGTTCAGTAATTTTTTTGCTTTTATCGGGATTTCTTCTTTCAAGCGGAAGCTCGGCCAAACAAAAGCCAATGCACTTCCCATTAAGATCGAAAATAGTCGTGTATCTGTTCCATAATAAACCCTCGTTGGATCTGCTCCTGGAGTATATAACACTGCCATTAAAATTCCTGATCCAACAGCTAGTCCCATAACTAGTCCAAAAATTTTGCCGCTATTTTTAACATACTTTTTAAGAACAATAAATAACAAAGGCCAAATCAAATAATTCTGTGCTTCAACAGCTAATGACCAGATATGAGTAAATGGAGACTGCGTTGTAAAACGATCAAAATAAGAAAAACCTCTAAAAATCTGCCACCAGTTATTATAGTAAAATACACTACTGGCGACTACACTGCGTAAATTATTTAATAAATCTCTTTGAAAGAGCACTATATAAGCTGATGACGTAATCAGCATGGCAAGCAATCCCGGATAGAGTCGTTTCATCCGACGAATGTAAAAACCTTTAACGTCGATTGTTTCAGTTTTAAGCCATTCTTGTCTAAGTAAATCAGTAATCAGATAGCCAGAAACTGCAAAAAAAATAGGGACACCTAAATAGCCCCCACGCATTGTGTTAGGGAACAAGTGATACAGAATCACGCCAACAACTGCAATTGTTCGAATCCCATCGAACCCAGTAATATAACGGCGATTTACTGTCCTTTTATTATTATTCATTTATATTCCAACTTTACTAGTATTCTTTTTTTTTATTTCGTGTAATTTTTAACAAAGATGTCATGATAGTTAAAAACATTGATTATAGAAAAAATATGTGATGTTTAATTAAAAAGTAGTCAATTGAAGGAAACCAATTTCTATCTGGCTCATGATCTTTGACAGTCGTAGTTTTTGACTGATTTAACGTAGCAAATTAAATATACGTTCTTTCTTAGTAAATGGCAAGAACTCTTACTCTGTTTCTCTATTTTTTTAAGTAAATTTTAGATAATTTTAACGTATGTTTTGATGGCTTTTCTTTAACTTCTATGAAACCACTATTTTTAAGTTTTTAAAAAGCTAACATAACAATACGAACATCGAAATTTATATTATTTTAGTCCACTTTTAGTTTGTCTTAATGGGCTTGATTTTAAAGACAATTATTCTTTTTCTAGATAGTAATGCAGATTCTCCTTAAACTTGTTAATAAAAAAAGAAGCTAGAACATAACTCTACGAGTTATATCCTAGCCTGAAAAAATTGATGGATCGTTCAAAAAAACTCTATTTAAATAAGATTAAACAAGCAATGCATATAATGATGGATTATCACTAAGATCAATATAATTTGGATCAAAAGATGCCATTTTATTTAATAAATTCGATAATTCATTTTTGTCTTTCAATAGAATTCCTAAAACGACTGGTCCTGTTCCACGATTGACTTTTTTAGTATATTCAAAACGAGTGATATCATCATTTGGTCCTAAAATATCTGTTACAAATTCTCTTAAGGCTCCTGGCCGTTGCGGGAAATTAATCACAAAATAATGTTTTAATCCTTCAAAAATCAATGAACGTTCTTCGATTTCTTCCATACGGTTGATATCATTATTGCCACCACTGATGATGCAAACTACATTTTTTCCTTTTATGTCTTCCTTGATTAACTCTAAAGCAGAAACACTTAAGGCTCCAGCTGGCTCAACAACGATTGCTTGTTTAGTGTAGAGCTCTAGAATCGTTGAACAAACCTGTCCTTCGTCTACTGCCAGCAACTCATCTACATACTCAAGTGCATGTTCATAAGTTAAGTCTCCAACTTGTTTGACTGCTGCCCCATCTACAAATTTTTCAACACTATCTAGCATGACTGGTTTTCCTTCATTAAAAGCAGCACGCATTGATTGAGCCCCAAGTGGCTCCACACCTATGACGGCCGTAGTTGGACTAACGCTTTTTGTATAAGTTGAAACGCCACCAACTAAACCTCCACCGCCAATTGCCGCTAATAAATAATCTATTTGAAATTCAGACTCTTTTGCTTCTTGAAATACTTCTACCGCTACCGTTCCTTGTCCTGCCATAATATTTAAATCGTTGAAAGGATCTATAAAAGCTTGATTATTGGCTCTGGCATATTCTTTAGCGGCTTTAGCTGAAGCATCGAAAGTATCACCGATTAATTGAACCGATACTTCATCTCCGCCAAAAAATTTTACTTGAGAGATTTTTTGTTGTGGTGTCGTTGTCGGCATAAAGATTGTTGCAGACACTTTCATTTCATGGCAAGTATACGCTACTCCTTGAGCATGATTTCCTGCGCTGGCACAGACAACTCCGTTTTTCAGCATATTGTGAGGCGTTTGCTTAATTGCATAGTAGGCCCCTCTTAATTTGAATGAACGAACTTTCTGTAAATCTTCTCTTTTTAAATAAACATTGCATTGGTATTTTTGCGATAGGTACATATCATACTGCAATGGTGTTTTGGTTACTACGTCTTTCAGCACATCGAATGCGTTCTCTATATTTTCTTTTGTTAATTCTACCAAATTTTCCTCACCCTTTATTATTATGTAAAAGGTTGAGAAAAAAATTTCTCAACCTCTTTTTTTCGTTTAGTCTTCTTTTGATACGAAAGGCATCATTTTACGTAACTCTGCTCCAACTTTTTCAATTGGATGTCCAGCATTGTCTTTACGCATTTGGTTGAATTCTTTAAAGCCATTTTTATTATCATCGATAAAGCCTTTAGCAAACTTGCCATTTTGGATATCTGTAAGAACTTCTTTCATGTTCGCTTTTGTTTCAGCAGTCACAACACGAGGACCTGAAACGTAATCACCATATTCAGCAGTATTTGAGATTGAGTTACGCATTTTTTCAAATCCTCCCTCATAAATAAGATCAACAATCAATTTCAATTCGTGACATACTTCAAAGTAAGCTAATTCTGGTTGGTAGCCAGCTTCTGTTAAGGTTTCAAAACCTGCTTCAATCAAGCTAGTCAAACCACCACATAGTACTGCCTGTTCACCAAATAAATCTGTTTCAGTCTCTTCTTTAAATGTTGTTTCTAATACCCCAACACGGGTTGCGCCAATTCCTTTGGCATAAGATAATGCTACATCACTCGCTTTGCCTGTTGCATCTTGATATACTGCAAATAATGCTGGCACTGCAAATCCTTCTGTAAAGGTACGACGAACAAGATGTCCTGGTCCTTTAGGAGCAACTAAGAAAACATCCACATCTTTTGGTGGGTTGATTACATCAAAATGAATATTAAAGCCGTGACCAAATGCTAACGCATTGCCTGCTTCTAAATTAGGTGCAATCTCTTTGTCATAAAGATCTCCTTGGATTTCATCCGGAGCCAAAATCATGACTACATCTGCTTTTTTAGATGCTTCTTCAACTGATAATACATCAAAGCCATCGTTCTTGGCCGCTTCTGCTGATTTTCCTTCACGAATCCCGATGATCACTTGGTTTCCATTGTCTCTTAAGTTTTGTGCATGTGCATGCCCTTGTGAACCGTAGCCAATGATTGCGATTGTTTTTCCTTGTAACTGATTGTTTTCTACTGAGTTATCATAATATACTTTTGCCATTGTTAAACCCTCCAAATTTTTTATGCTTATAAGCGTATGCTTTAAGACCTGTTTTTAGTTGTTGCCTCTGGTAAATCCAGTGACGCCTGTTCGTGCTAATTGCTTAATGCCGTATGGTGCCACGACATCGACGAAGGCACTGATTTTTTCACTAGTTCCTGTGACTTGAATCACCACTGAGCGAGTACCGACATCGATAACATTTGCTCTAAATGGATCGATCACTGAAAATAATTCTGCTCGTGTAGCAGCTGGAGCATTGACTTTCACTAACGCTAACTCTCTTTCTAAATGAGGTTCATCCGTAATATCTGAAACTTTTATCACATCGATCTGCTTGTTTAATTGTTTAGTCACTTGTTCGCTTTCATTTAAGTCTGCTACTTGAACAATGATCGTGATTCTTGAAACCGCCTCTAATTCCGTTGGTCCCACTGAAATACTATCGATATTGACCTGTCTTCGTGTCAAAACGCCACTAAAGCGATTTAAGACACCAGAATTATTATTGACTGTAGCTGTAATGATTCGTCTCATTTTAGTCCACCCCCAGCATTTGATAGTTTGCTTTGCCCGCGGGAACCATTGGTAATACATGTTCTGTTGGCGAAACCATGACTTCTATCAACAACGGGCCAGTTTCTTTAAATGCTTCTGTTAAATCAGCTTCAACGGTCTCCGGATCATCTATTCGAATCCCTTTAATATGATAGGCTTCTGCCATTTTGACAAAGTCTGGTTGCGTTTCAAAAACGGATTCTGAACGGCGCTGGTTAAAGAAACTTTCTTGCCATTGACGCACCATTCCTAATGATTGATTATTCAAAATCACGATTTTGATTGGAATATTGTATACATTTAAAATGGCTAATTCTTGGTTCGTCATCTGGAATCCGCCATCCCCTACAAAAAGGACGACCTCTTTGTTTGGACAACCTAGTTTTGCGCCAATGGCCGCAGGTACACCGTAGCCCATCGTTCCAAGACCGCCACTTGTAATAAGTTGTTTCTCATTTTTAAATGGATAAAACTGAGCAGTCCACATTTGATGCTGCCCTACATCGGTTGCAACAATCGCATCGCCATTTGTCAATTCACCAATAAATTCAATCACTTTTTGTGGCTTGATTTCAGCTATTTGTTCTCTATTGTATTTGAATGGATGTCGTTTTTTTCTTGAAAGATTTAATTTTTTCCAATCTGTACGTTCTGTACACTCTACATCGTTTTTTAGCATTTCTTTTAAGGTTTCTTTAGCATCCGCCACGATTGGAATCTGTGTATCAATGATTTTCCCGATTTCTGCTGGATCTACATCGATATGTGCAATCACAGCATTTGAAGCAAATTCTTTTGGAGCACTAGCTAACCGATCATCAAAACGAGAGCCTATATTGATCAACAGATCGCAATCGGTCAAGGCCATATTAGCAGCAAAAGAACCGTGCATTCCACCCATGCCTAAGAATAATTCATTTTCTGTTGGAACTGCTCCTAGACCAAGCAAGGTACTTAGCGCAGGTACTTGATATTTATTGATAAATTCTATTAGTTCTTTACTGGCATCTGCATGGAGAACTCCTGCACCGACTAATACCAATGGTTTTTTTGCACTAGCCAAGGCTTCCATTAATTTTTTCACTTGAAGCTTATTTGGTTTTATCGTCGGTTGATAACTTGGTAAATTTAGTTTTATCTCATCCTCTGTAGCTGCTTCCATTATGGTTATATCTTTTGGCAAATCGATCACAACAGGACCTTTTCTTCCTGTTGTTGCAATATGAAAAGCTTCTTCGATGATTCTAGGCAATTCTTTGGTCTCTCGAACTTGGTAATTATTTTTAGTAATCGGCATTGTCAGTCCAATCACATCCGCTTCTTGAAAAGCATCTTTGCCAATCCCATCAGTGACAACCTGTCCTGTAAAAATAACCATTGGGATCGAATCACTCATTGCGTCAGCAATTCCCGTAATTGCATTTGTTGCGCCAGGTCCGCTAGTTACGATCACCACACCTGGTTTGCCCGTTGCTTTGGCATATCCTTCGGCTGCATGGACAGCCCCTTGTTCATGTCTGGTTAATATATGAGGAATGTCTCCATCATATAATGCGTCATACAGAGGGAGGACCGCTCCACCTGGATATCCAAAAATCATTTCTACTTTTTGTTTTAGCAATGCATCAATCAAAATCTTTGAGCCGTTTTTCATTTTCCCCTGTTTTTCAACCATGAGCTTCCCTCCTCTAGTCTAGCAAATCTTCTGGAATCTGCATGATTCCTCCCGTGTGAGCTGAAGTTACCAATGCTGTGTAGCGAGCGAGGTATCCTGTTTTTACCTTTGCTTTGAATTTAGGTAATTGATCATTTCTTTTCGCCAACTCTTCATCAGAAACATGTAATTCTAGTGTTCGGTTTATCAAGTCGATTTCAATTTCATCACCATCGTGGACCAAGGCAATCGGACCTCCAGCCGCGGCCTCAGGAGAAATATGTCCAACAGCTATTCCACGAGTTGCTCCTGAAAAACGACCATCTGTAATCAACGCGACATCTTTTCCTAATCCCCGTCCAACAATACTAGATGTCGGTGCCAACATTTCTGGCATACCAGGACCGCCTTTTGGTCCTTCATAACGAATAACGACAACATGACCTTTTTTCACGGTATGATCATCGATCGCTGCAACAGCTTCATCATGTGAACTAAAACAAATCGCTTTTCCTACAAATTTTTTGATAGATGGATCTACCCCGCCAACTTTAATTACACTTCCTTTTGGGGCAATATTTCCATACAAAATAGATAAACCTCCAACTGGGCTATAAGGATTTTCTTTTGGATGAATAACTTTCTCATTTTTGATTACAGCATCCTGAACATTTTCACGAATTGTTTTTCCAGTAACTGTAATACGATCTGGATGAATTGCATCGCCTAAGTCAACGAGTTCTTTCATGATAGCTGGAACACCACCAGCTTCATGAACATCATGCATAGAATACTCTGAGGATGGAGCAATTTTAGATAAGTAAGGGACACGTTCAGCAATGGCATTGACTTCTTCTAGGTTATAATCGATCTCTGCTTCATTAGCAATCGCTAATGTATGCAAAACTGTATTTGTTGAGCCGCCCATCGCCATATCTAATGCAAAAGCATCGTCAATTGCTTCTTTTGTGATGATATCTCTTGGTTTCACTTGATTTTTGACCAAGTCCATCAAATGAAATGCCGATTTTCTAACTAATTCTCTACGCTCATCAGATACAGCTAAAATTGTTCCATTTCCAGGTAAAGCCATTCCCAAAACTTCCATCAAACAATTCATCGAATTTGCTGTAAACATCCCTGCACATGATCCGCAAGTCGGACATGCATTTTTTTCCATGAAGTTGAATTCTTCTTCGGTCATTTTGCCTTCTTTAAACGTACCAACCGCTTCAAACATATTCGAAAGTGTGGTTGTGTGTCCTCTTGGATCAATACCTGCTTTCATCGGACCGCCTGAACAAAAAATTGCTGGAACATTCGTTCTAACACTTGCCATTAGCATTCCTGGAGTGATTTTGTCACAGTTTGGAATGTAGAAGACACCATCGAACCAATGAGCATTGATCACGGTTTCGGCAGCATCTGCAATAACTTCTCTACTGGGCAATGAATAGCGCATACCAATATGTCCCATGGCTATCCCGTCATCAACACCGATCGTATTAAATTCGAAAGGGATTCCTCCTGCTTCGCGGATTGCTTCTTTAGCAACATCTGCTAATTCTCTCAGATGTACATGACCAGGAACAATATCAATATAAGAATTGCAAATTGCGATAAACGGTTTGTTCATATCTTTGGCATTTTTTACCTGACCGGTCGCATAAAGTAGGCTTCTAGCTGGTGCTGCTTCGATTCCTTTTTTTATTTTATCACTACGCATTTTCATTCACTCCAATTCAATTATTTACAGAAGATCACCATTTTTGATTTCTTCTGGTTCATTTTCTTATTTATTACGATTGCCTCTTTATAATACTTTCGACAAAAAAAACATCCCATCAATTGAATGGGATGCTTTAGTAAGACCCCCATTTACCAAAGACAAACAGGACTCTAACAACTGCGAAATTTCTCAGTGTTCTAAGCCCTACACGATAAAATAATGACTAATACGTGGTTGTTGTTTGTCTTGTTCATGGCAATGGTCTCCTCTTTTAAAAAATCTATAAAGATTAAAATAGCATGTGATAAATAAAAGCTTTTGTTAACTATAAACCTAATAAATGAGAATGTCAACATAATTTGATAAAAAGATTCAGAAAATTCTAAAAACGTTAGTCTTTACTTTCTTACTTAATGTTTAAGTATAATGAAATCGAATGAAAAAGACAACCCTACTAAGTAATGAAGCCAAAACCAATCTCGAAGACACAAAGATGAGTTTTCAATAAAAACAGATAAAAACTTATTTAATTTTGAAAAAATCTAACTATTTTCTACACTGATTCAAAAAATAACTATAAAAAAAAGAGCTCTCTTGAAAAATAAATCAATTTAATGAATAATTTTTGAAAATTTATCTTATAGCTGATTTTTCTTCTATTGATAACAAAGAAAAAGTAGATACTTTTATTGCACGTAAAAAAGTTGAAAATTTAATTTCTTTTCATTTTAACTAAGACAAAAAATTATCATGATAAACTGGATCAGCAATCTGGTCTACTCTATTTTCATACATTTGGTCACTGGACACATTTTTTCAGGTTCAAACAAATAGAGATAGTCCATATGTAACCTTATATCTGAATAAAAATAGTCTAAAAAAAGGCTAGGTCATAACTCTACGAGTTATATCCTAGCCTTGAGAAATCCGAATAAAGGCTTCTGTCCCAGCCTCTTTCAATTTCTTTGAAAATAATACAAAGGTTTATTGGTTAAACGTTTCATTTGTCTTTTTTTATCTTCAATAATAGAAAGTAACTCTTCAGAAAAGCTTTCTAAAATAACTCGGCCGCCTTTGTAAGTACTTCCACCCATTGAGATCACTTCATCTGGTGTTAAAATCACTTTTCTATGGGCAATTTTCTTAAAAAATTCTTCAATCAAATAGGTCGGCAAATAAAAATTATTTTGTGCCGAAAATGATTCTAAATAAATAAAATCATCAATACTGATATAACAATCATCCATCGATAGGAAATTTACAGACTTGTCTACATAGATATCTCTTTTTTGTAAAATCTCATTGATTTTTTTATTTAAAAGATTCAATGTCTCTATCTCTTTGACAAAATTTTCTAATTCTCGATAGCGTAGCGCTTTGCGTTCATCATAGGTTACGCGTAAAGCAACACCAATCGATACAATAACTGCGCCAATCAAGACACCAGTCATACCTGCTATAAAAACAACCATTCGGATTCCCTCACTCTTTTCTTTCTTGTTTTTTCAGTATACCATATTCTTTCAAGTGAACAAAAAAATATGAAAAAATTTTATTGTCCTTACTTATTTTTAATTTTTTTTATTTTTTGATTATTTACTTTCTTGAAATGTCTATATTACACATTCAATTGATTATATAATATAACATAGGGAGTTGGAGAATTTAATATGGGGAAAAAGGTTATTAAGTTAGATTTTGATGATGTAGTCATTGCAAATGAAGATGGCAGCACAACACATGCATTATATGAATGGTTTAATTTTAAGCCAGAGATTGGTGATCTCGTTGACGTATTCGAAGATGGCGATGAATTAATCATCCATAAAACAGAAAAGACTGTAAGTGCAGCAGAAAATTTACAAGATAAAATCAATATCAATATTGTTAATGAAAATAATAATACACAAACAGTTGGTGGTTATGTACAACATGGGAGAGTCGTTAATAAATGGGTTTATTTTATATTAGCATTTTTCTTAGGCTGGTTAGGTGCACATAAGTTCTATTCTGATTTCATTGGAAAAGGAATTATGTACCTAGTATTCAGTTGGACAGCAATCCCAGGAATAGTAGCATTTTTCACAACGATTATTACATTGCTTAAACCTGCAGATCAAAATGGAAATATTGTTGTAACTTCATAAAAATCGTCAATAAAGTCTTAGGATATTCTAAGGCTTTTTAATTACTTTTTTTTGCTTAGTTTAATGCATTAAAGTTGACCTTTGTTGACCAATAAAGTATACTTTTTTTAAGCATTAAGGTATGCTTTGTGATAAAATGATTTGAAGAGTTTTTTATATAGGAGGAATATACTATGAATTTAATACCAACAGTCATTGAACAATCATCTCGTGGAGAAAGAGCATATGATATTTATTCACGATTATTAAAAGATAGAATTATCATGTTAAGTGGTCCGATCGATGATAATGTAGCAAACTCAGTCATTGCCCAATTACTATTTTTGGATGCACAGGACTCTGAAAAAGATATCTATATCTATATCAACTCACCAGGAGGAAGTGTTTCTGCTGGATTAGCAATTTTTGATACAATGAATTTTGTTAAAGCGGATGTACAAACAATCGTCCTTGGTATGGCAGCTTCTATGGGAAGTTTCTTATTAACGGCTGGTACAAAAGGCAAACGTTTTGCATTACCGAATGCCGAAATTATGATCCACCAACCACTAGGTGGCGCACAAGGGCAAGCAACTGAGATTGAGATTGCAGCTAAACACATTCTTGATACACGTGATCGCTTGAATAAAATCTTAGCAGAACGCACTGGCCAACCACTTGAAGTCATTGAACGTGACACAGATCGTGATAACTTTATGACAGCTCAACAAGCAAAAGAATACGGTTTGATTGATGAAGTAATGGAAAACAGCAGTTCTTTAAGCAAATAATAAAGGCTCTTTGTCAACTAATGTTGGTGAAGAAAATCCAAAGAATTAAATCAATTATTGTAAGGCCTAGAGGAAAATACCTCTAGGTTTTTCTATTCGGCTGAAAAAGAACGTTACCAAAGCATAAAGCAATTCTCAATTTAAAGTTATAAAAGTTACGAAACCCATACGCATTTCTCTTTAACACTTTGATATGGTTGTTCAAGCATTCCAATGGGCCATTGGAATAGGATAATTCTAGAGCATGCTTAATTTCATTTTGAACTTTCTTAAAGGTAGAAAAAACTGTTTGGTAATAGACGGGAAGTCCAGAACAATCTTGTTCTAATAGCGAGTGGAATCTTGTGTAGTCTCGTGTTTGTACCGCATAAAGAACGTTCTGATAACAGGTGTAACCAGATTTTAACTCCTCATCATATGCAAGGAGTCGATCAACGAGTTCTGTTTCTGTTAAATAGGTGCGGAAAGAAGGACGCCATTGGCGTTTTTCAAAATCGAGCTTCGATTGGTTCTTTTGAAGAAGTTTCCAGTACTTCTTCAAGTGTCGATATTTTTTTGCCTCTACAGTTCCTTTCTGGAGAAACAGATTCATTCGTTGAATGCGGTGTTTTAAAAAGGTTCGTCCAATGTGTTGGACAATGTGAAAGCGATCGAGAATAATCTGAGCCATAGGAAACAATTTTTTGACGAGAGAAAAATAAGGAGCGTACATATCACAAACGATATATTTTACACGTTCACGAACAGACAAAGAGAATCGTGAAAAATAACGTTGTAAAAAGGACAATTGACGGTTTTCAATGACATCAATTAACTGCTTTGTTTGACCATCCATCATGATAAAACTCATAGAAGCAGCGACCTGTTTAACCGATTTAAATTCATCAAAACAAAGGACTTCAGGCAAGGTCAGGCGATTGATTTTTTTCGGTTCATAAAATTGTTTCAAGACGCGATAGACAGAAGAAACAGAGACCTTCTTTTGACGCGCAATCTCACTCATAGACGTGACCTTTCTTAATCGATCGGCAATAGATAGCTTCACTTTCTTAGAAATCGAACACCCTTTTTGGATCAGACTTGTTTCAGCGACGAACGTTCTTTCACAGGAATAACAGAAGAAACGGCGTTTCTTCAAGCGTAAATACGTTTGATACTCAGACACATCGTTCATTAAAATAAGACAAGTCGTATAGCCCCAACGAATAATCTTTCCTTTTTCTTTCTCTCCACAATGAAGACAGGAGTGGGCTAAATAGTCTAATGTACCAGAAAATACCTGACAAATTCGTCCCTTAATGCGTTCTTTTTCTAAAGAATTTTCAGTAAAAGTAATGTTTAAGTCTAGAATATCTAAGGTATTTTTGATAAGATTGGTGTAAGACATCTTGATTTCCTCCTTTTAATTGGTTTTAGTCGACTTAATTCTAAAGGATATCGAGATGTCTTTTCTATTATTTTGCATTAAAAAAAGATGCCGGTGATTTCTCACCAACATCAGAAAGTATAGAGCCATAATAAAACCTATGCCCAAAATTTCTTTTGAAAATTTTGGGCATTTTTATTTAAACTAAAGTCAAAAAGCGCTACACTAAAGATAGTAGAATGAAAGGATGTTACGAAAATGGATATTTCAATTATTGATGCAACAAAAGTTACAACTAAAAATGGTTTAGCTATTGGAAAAGATTCTGCTCCAATAAAAATGGTCGAGTTTATGAATGTTCGCTGCCCCTATTGTAAAAAGTGGTTTGAAGAATCATTTGATTTATTGAATGAATATGTAAAAGAAGGCAAAGTTCAACGAATCATCAAACTTTTAGATAAAGAAAAAGAAAGTTTGCAACGCGGTAATGTGATGCATCACCATATCAATTATGATTTGCCTGAAAAAGGCTTGACCGATCTGAAACAAATGTATGATACGCAAGATCAATGGGGAAATCTTTCTTTAGAAGATGTAGCAGTATTTGCAGAAGATAATTTACAACTACCTGAAAAAGAAGAGCCTGAGATTGTCCAAGCTGTGATTGAAGAAGCCGCTGCGGCAAATATTAAATTTGTCCCAACAATCGTGATCGGTGAACATATTTTTGATGAATCCATTACAAAAGAAGAATTGATCAGCTATATAGAAGGTAAGTAAAAAAGATGGGACGAAGCTATTTTAGCTTTGTCTCATCTTTTTTAGAACTATCATCAGAGGTCGGATTTTTGTTTGTTGAAGAATCTTCAATCTCTTTTTCAGCATCTTCTCCAAAACTTAAAATCTTATCCACATCTTCTTTTCCAAGAAAAGTCCCAAGACCTTCTCCAAGTTGTTTGATCTGCCTCATAATAAAATCTTTATCTTCTACACCCATCATTTCCACCTAGCTCTCTGTTATTTTATAATTAGCACCCTATAAAAAGTTATGCACTTTTTTCTCTCAGTTTATCTGCAAATTCATTTATTTTTCGAATGCGATGATTGATACCTGATTTTGAAATAGCACCTGACGGGATCATCTCACCTAATTCTTTTAAACTCACTTCTGGATATTCCAATCGTAATTCAGCAATTTCTTGCAATTTTTCAGGTAAAGCTGTTAATCCTACAACACTTTCGATGAACTGAATATTTTCAATTTGTTTTGACGCCGCATCAATCGTTTTATTAAGATTTGCCGTTTCACAGTTGACTAAACGATTCACAGAATTGCGCATATCACGAACGATTCTGACGTCTTCAAATTTCAACATAGAATTCGTCGCACCAATCAGCGTTAAAAAATCAGCGATTCGTTCCGCACCTTTTAAATAGGAAATATATCCATTCCTTCGTTCCAATGTTCGTGCATTTAAATCATAATAATTCAGCATCTGACAAATATCGTCGTTATGCTCTTCGTAAATCGAAAATATTTCTAAATGATAGCGACTTGTTTCTGGATTGTTGACTGATCCAGAAGCCATAAATGCGCCCCTTAAATAAGATTTCATTTTTTGGGCATTCCCTATAATATCATCTGATACATGAGTATTAAACATCATACCGTCTAGAATATCTAAATCAGCAAGCACACTTTTTGTATCTTGTTTTAACCTTACGATATAGACGTTATTCTTCTTTAATTTCATTTTTTTTCGGACTAATAATTCTGAGCGAACATCATAATGATCTTTTAAAAGAGAATAGATTCGTCTGGCGATTGCTGCATTTTCTGTTTGAACATTCAATACAAATTGTTGATTCACAATACTTAGTGAACCGTTCATTCGAATTAAAGCAGCTAATTCTGCTCTAGCATGTTCCCGATGAACCTCTAACGTCGTTAATTCTTTTTTAACATCTGCTGCAAAAGACAATCTCCTCGCCCCCTCTCTTATTCATAGGTTTTAATATCTTGCGCCAAACACAATTCGGAATAGTTCATCCACTACCTTATCACCATCATGAAAAACGCCGCCATCTCGAAGTTTTAAAAAGTCTGTGGAAATTACACGACAGCCTTCGTCTCTCAATTTCTTAAAGTCATGTTCCACTTGAACTAAATATTCATCATAAATTTCTGGATCCATATAACCTTCAGGTACATTTTCCGTATTAACTAAAACAGTATCAACGAATTTATTTTTAAGATGTTCATGCAATACGCAAACATGGTCTGCATCCGTAAAATGTTCGGTTTCACCTTTTTGAGTCATAATATTACAAATATAAACCACTTCGCCCTTGGCATTGATGATTGCATCTCCGATTTCACTGATCACTAGGTTAGGTAAAATACTAGTAAACATACTCCCAGGCCCTAAAACGATCATATCGGCTTCTTCAATTGCTTTTACTACTTTTCGGGCAGCTTTCGGCTGTTCTTCATCATTTGTATTCGTCACAAAAACATGATCAATCGTTTTTCGATCTACAGCTATACTAGATTCACCGACAGCAATAGAACCATCCTTAAAAACAGCATGCAAAGTCAACGGTCTTTCAGATGAAGGAAAAACATGTCCATCTACATGCATCATTTTTGAAAGTAACTGAATCGCTTCATACGTACTACCTCGCATCTCTGAAACGGCGGCAATAATCAAATTACCGATGGCATGATTAGCAAAATATTTATCTGATTTGTCAAAACGATATTGAAAGATATCTTCATATAATTGCGGCATATCAGATAACGCAACTAAGACATTGCGGAGATCACCCGGTGGCGTCATATTCATCGATTCTCGAATCTCCCCACTGCTTCCTCCATCATCTGCAACAGTCACAACCGCTGTAATGTCTGCACTTTGATTCCGTAAACTTTTTAAAATAACAGGTAAGCCAGTCCCTCCACCGACCACAACGATTTTGGGTTTTCGAATTCGATAAGTTTTCATCTTCATGATCGATTTACCGTCTCTTTCCTCTTACCTTTATCTCGATGAGTAATATTGACATGATAATCTTGTCCAAGTTCTTTTCCTACACGTTCTGTCAATGCAACGGAGCGATGCTGCCCACCAGTACAACCAATGGCGATCGTAATACTCGATTTCCCTTCTTTTTCATATCCAGGCATCACATTTTTTAACAAATCAATAAATCGAGTATAAAAGTTTTCAGTTTCTGGGAAACTCATCACGTAATCATAGACAGATGGATCTTGTCCTGTCAACGGTTTTAGCTCTGGAATATAATGAGGATTTGGTAAAAAACGAACATCCATAACAATATCTGCATCAATTGGCAAACCATATTTAAAACCAAATGAAACGAGTTCAACACGAAATTCATGCGTATCTCTAGTTTTAAACTCTTCATTGATTCGTTCTCTCAGTTGTCTTGGTGATAAATCAGTTGTATCGATCACAACTTGGGCATCACCTCTGATTTCTTCAAGAATTGCTCGCTCTTTTCTAATTCCTTCTGTGATCAAACCATCCATCGCTAATGGATGAGCACGACGCGTTTCTTTATAACGAGAGACAAGCTCTTCATCCGTCGCATCCAAAAACATAATTGTTGTATCAATCAAGTTCGTATTTTCAAGTTCGACTAACATATCTTGAATTTCTCTAAAAAAATTACGAGAGCGTAAATCAATCACTAGCGCTATCTTGGTCACTTTTCCAGATTCTTTGATCAATTCCCAAAACTTAGGAATCAAGCTTGGCGGCATATTATCGATACAAAAATACCCCATATCTTCAAAACTTTGAATAGCTACAGTCTTTCCTGCTCCGCTCATTCCAGTGATTATAACTAATTGTAAATTATCAGCCATTTTTTAGCGCTCCTTTTAAATCATTTTACTAATTATAGCATCCCGGGTGTATCAAAGAAAGCTTTTCAAACAATTCTAGTGATTCATTCATACTTTCTTAGACTTTAATGATTTATTTAAAATTATTTACTGCTATTCTCAATTACACGAGATTTTAACACATATATATTTTTTTAATATTTATTATTTTAAAAAAATAATGAAAAAATAATTCGAGTTTACATCTGTGCATTTTTTTCTGAAAACAAAAAAACAGAATAAACATTTTATCGTTTATTCTGGTCTATTATTATTATTTGTTCATTTATCTGACAATTTATATTACTATTTATTAAACATTTTTCTTCTTATATTCATAAACACACAGCTAGAATCTCTAAAAATCAAGCATCTTCAATTACATTAAAATAATTCAAGTTTAGAATCGGATCATCACAATTTATAGCTATACGATCCGTTGGATGGCATTTAATCACTCTAACTTGTAAATCTTTTTCTTTTTTGGAGATGGCCTCTCCTACAAAAAACCAAGAAAAATTCGATCCATGACAAACATAATGTGCACCAATCTGTATTTCTTTCTTTTCCAAGAAAAAATCATCCTTTCATACTGTTTTCATAACTATAGAATATCATGTTTTTAAAAATAATATCGTTCAACTTGCGTATAAATATTTTCTTTTTTTGACTATTTTTAAATTTAAATGATTAAAAAATATAAATTTTCATTCATTTCATTATTTTTTTCTCATTTATATTCATTTAATAGTTCTCATTATTTTTTTAATTAAATATAATAAATGTACAAAAAAAGACAGCCTTTCAATTAATGAAGGCTGTGCTTTTCTTTTTTGAACGGATTATTTATAGAAGGATAGATATATACCAATTAGGTTGAACAATATATCTATCTGACTGTGATTTTACTTCAAAATCACAGAGAAATCAATAGCAATCATATTTTTTTATTCAACCTTCAAACTTTCTTTAAAAGTGGTGTAACACTTTCCAAATAGAGTATACCAATTTATAAAACTCGTTTCAGATAGTTTCCAGTATAGCTTGCTTTTACTTTGGCTATTTCTTCAGGTGTTCCTGTTGCAACAATCGTTCCACCACCGTCTCCGCCTTCTGGACCTAAATCAATTACATGATCTGCTGATTTAATTACGTCTAGATTGTGTTCGATTACAAGCACTGTATTCCCTGCTTCAACAAGTCTTTCTAATACAACAAGCAAACGGGCGATATCATCTGTATGCAATCCTGTTGTCGGCTCATCTAGAATATAGAAATTTTTACCGTTTGAATTTTTATGAAGTTCACTTGCCAATTTCATTCGCTGTGCTTCTCCACCAGATAATGTGGTTGCTGGTTGTCCTAAGGTAACATAACCCAAGCCTACATCAACAATTGTTTTCAATTTGCGATGGATTTTTGGAATATGTTGGAAGAATTCTACCGCATCTTCAACAGTTAAATCTAATATATCAGAAATATTCTTTCCTTTATAGTGAACTTCTAATGTTTCAGAATTGTAGCGTTTGCCATGGCAAACTTCACAAGGCACATAGACATCAGGTAAAAAGTGCATTTCAATTTTAATGATTCCATCACCACGACAAGCTTCACAGCGGCCACCTTTAACATTAAAACTAAATCGTCCTTTTTTGTATCCACGCACTTTAGCTTCATTTGTTTTCGCAAATAAATCACGAATATCATCAAAAACACTTGTATATGTTGCTGGATTACTTCGTGGAGTGCGTCCAATTGGACTTTGATCAATATCGATGATTTTTTCAATATTTTTATATCCAGTGATACTTTTATGTTTTCCTGGTTTATTGGAATTACGGTTGATTTTTTGTGCTAAAGCTTTTTTCAATATCTGGTTCACTAAAGTACTTTTTCCTGACCCAGAAACTCCACTAACGGCTACAAACTCTCCTAAAGGAAACTCCACTGTAACATTTTTTAAATTATTTTCAGTTGCCCCCGTCACTTTAATTTTCTTACCATTGCCTTTACGACGTTCTTTAGGAACAGGAATCACTTTTTTTCCAGAAAGATATTGTCCCGTTAATGAATTCGGATTTTTAGCAACTTCATCTGGTGTTCCGCAAGCAACGATTTCACCACCTAAATGTCCAGCACCTGGTCCCACATCGATTAAATAGTCAGATGCCCACATCGTGTCTTCATCATGTTCAACAACGATCAGTGTATTGCCTAAATCACGCATTTTCTTAAGTGACTCGATCAAACGGTCGTTATCACGCTGATGCAGTCCAATCGACGGTTCATCTAAGATGTATAATACACCAGATAAGTTGGAACCAATTTGTGTTGCTAAACGGATCCGTTGCGCTTCACCACCTGATAAAGTTCCCGCCGCTCGGCTAAGAGTTAAATAATCCAGCCCAACGTTTTTTAAAAAGTTCAAACGATCTTCTACTTCTTTTAAAATTGGTTTGGCAATCATTTGTTCTTGTTCCGACAATTTAACTGTTTCAAAAAATTGAACTGCATTTTTGATAGCTAGTTCACTAACTTGACCAATATTTGTATTATCTATTTTGACTGATAAAGCTTGAGGGTTCAAACGATACCCCTTACAGGTCTGACAGGTCAATTCTGTCATGTATAAACGCATTTGATCACGTGTAAAATCACTATTTGTTTCATGGTAACGGCGTTTTATATTCGTTAAAACACCTTCAAACGGGACTTCCACATCACGGACTCCACCAAAATCATTTTCATAATGGAAATGGAAAGGTTCACCATTAGATCCGTTTAAAATAATATCTTGATGCTCTTCTGGCAACTCTTCGAATGGTGTATTCATGTCGATATTAAAACTATCGGCCGCTTGTTCCAACATTTGAGGATAGTATTGTGAGCTAATTGGATTCCAAGGGGCAATTGCTCCTTTACGCAATGTTTTCGTCGGATCAGGAATCACTAGATCACGATCGACCTCTAATTTTATTCCTAATCCATCACAATCAGGACAGGCTCCAAATGGTGCATTGAAAGAAAATAGTCTTGGTTCTAATTCACCGACTGTAAAACCACAGTAGGGGCAAGCGTAATGTTCACTGAAGAGCATTTCTTCCCCATCTATGACATCTACTAACGCATACCCATCAGCAAGTCTTAGGGCCGCTTCAAATGAATCAAATAAACGAGAACGGATTCCTTCTTTTACTACGATTCGATCAATGACAATTGCAATATCATGTTTTTTATTTTTCTCAAGTTCAGGTGCTTCCGTTACGTCATACGTTTCTCCATCAACACGCATCCGAACATAGCCTTCACGTTGAATCATCTCAAATATTTTTTTATGTTGGCCTTTTTTCTTGACGATCACAGGAGCTAATACTTGAAGTTTCGTTTTTTCTGGTAATTCCAGCACTTTGTCTACCATTTGTTCAACAGATTGACTGCTGATTTCAGTCCCATCGTTAGGACAAATCGGATGACCTACGCGAGCGAATAACAGTCTGAGGTAATCATTGATTTCTGTTACTGTTCCGACGGTTGAGCGCGGGTTTTTACTTGTTGTTTTTTGATCGATAGAAATCGCTGGACTCAGACCATCGATGCTGTCGACATCTGGTTTATCCATTTGACCTAAAAATTGTCTAGCGTAGGCCGAAAGACTTTCTACGTAGCGGCGTTGGCCTTCCGCATATAGTGTATCGAAGGCAAGTGAACTTTTCCCAGAACCAGATAATCCGGTAACTACAACCATCTTGTCACGGGGAATCGTAACATCTATATTTTTTAAATTATGTGCGCGTGCGCCATGAATGACGATTTTATCATTTGCCATTAGTTCTCTCCTTTATTTATTGGTCCGATGTCCCTTACTTCTACGCGAATAAATTCGCAAGAGTAACGGCTCTCCTTTGCTGTGAAACACAGCGAGTATTCTTATGAGCTGATGTTGAACAGTACAAGGTGACCGCAGGGAACGTTGATCCTTTTTCCCGAACCACAGTGAGTGTCATTTAATCTGCTGCTTTCAATTCCAAAATCGTGTCTCTTAAAGTCGCTGCAGTCTCAAAGTCTAATGCTTTCGCTGCATCTCGCATTTCTTTTTCTAATTTCATCAATAAATCAGCTTTTTCTTGACGAGTCAATTCATGATAATCTTTATCAATTTTGAACGGCTCACCTTTTTCATTTGTTTTAGAAATTGAAATCAACTCACGAATTTCTTTGATGATCGTTTTTGGTATAATACCGTGTTCTTCATTGTATTTTTCTTGAATTGAGCGACGACGTGCGGTTTCATCAATAGCTTTTTGCATCGAATCAGTCATTTTATCTGCATACATAATGACACGACCATCTGAGTTACGAGCGGCACGTCCAATTGTTTGAATCAATGAGCGCTCACTTCTCAAGAAGCCTTCTTTATCGGCATCCAAAATCGCAATCAATGATACTTCCGGTACATCCAGTCCTTCACGAAGTAAATTGATGCCAATCAGCACATCAAACTCTCCTAAACGTAAATCCCGAATGATTTCTGTTCGTTCTAACGTTTTGATATCACTATGAAGGTACTTGACCTTGATTCCTAATTCTTTAAGGTAATCCGTCAAATCTTCAGACATTTTCTTCGTTAAGGTCGTGATAAATACACGTTGATCCTTCTCTACACGATCATGAATTTCACCGACTAAATCATCAATTTGCCCCATGATCGGACGGACTTCAATCAATGGATCCAACAATCCTGTCGGTCGGATGATTTGTGGAATCACAGTATCAGTTTGTTCATATTCATAAGGTCCAGGTGTAGCAGAAACATAGACCACTTGATGGACATGCTTTTCGAATTCTTCTAAACGTAATGGACGATTATCCAATGCGCTAGGCAAACGGAAACCATAATCTACTAGCATTTGTTTTCTAGCTCGGTCACCATTATACATACCTCGAATTTGAGGCATCGACACATGAGATTCATCGATCACAAGTAAAAAGTCATCTGGAAAGAAGTCGATCAAGGTATACGGCGGCTCTCCTTCTGAGCGACCATCCATATGACGGGAATAATTTTCGATCCCAGATGTGTAGCCCATTTCTCTCATCATTTCAATATCGTAATTGGTCCGCTGTTCTAAGCGTTGTGCTTCTAACAATTTATTTTCACTACGCAAGACAGTTAAACGAGCCTCTAATTCTTCTTGAATTTGTGAAATCGCATGTTCCATATGATCTTCATTCGTCACAAAGTGGGTCGCAGGGAAAATAGCAACATGTTCAGTCTCGCCCATTACTTCGCCGGTCAAAGCATCGACTTCTCTTATACGTTCAATTTCATCCCCAAAAAATTCAACTCTTAAGGCATGGTCATCTCTTGAGGCAGGAAAAATCTCCACCACATCGCCTCTTACACGAAAACGACCACGTTGAAAATCGATATCATTTCGCTCAAATTGAATGTTTACTAGGTCTGTCAACAACTGACTGCGATCCATCTCCATCCCTACACGAATAGAAACCACTTGTTCACTATATTCCTTAGGATCACCCAAACCAAAAATACATGAAACGGAAGCAACGACAATCACATCGTTTCTTTCTAATAAAGAACTTGTGGCTGAATGGCGTAATTTATCAATCTCATCATTGATACTGGCATCTTTTTCTATATATGTATCGCTCGAAGGAACGTATGCTTCTGGTTGATAATAATCATAATAACTAACAAAATACTCGATTGCGTTATTAGGGAAGAATTCTTTAAACTCTCCATAAAGCTGTCCAGCTAAAGTCTTATTATGAGCAATGACCAATGTCGGTTTGTTCACTTCTGTTATCACATTAGAAATCGTAAAGGTTTTTCCGGTTCCTGTAGCACCTAATAAAATTTGGGCTTTTTCTCCGCCTTCGATGCCTTCAACTAATCGCTTGATTGCTTCTGGCTGATCTCCATCCGGCTTGTATTTTGATACTAAGTCAAATGTATTGGAGGTCTCTCTTTCTATCATTCAACATCCTCCTCTTGCTCCATTTATCGGAATTTTTATCTTTAAAATTGAAAAGAAACTTCTGTATTTATTTTAACATACCGAACATATTTTCGCTAGTTCTAGAATACATTACGTATACGCATTTTTTATCGATTTACATTTTATTTAATCTTTGTTTGTCTTTAATAATGATGAAGAATACTATTTTCGCACCACAGCCGCGTTATGTTTTGTTACATAAGATGTCACAAAATGATTTTTTTTTGAATTTCTAACTGTCAATGACTTGTGCTTTCACCTTTTTTTACTATATAATTATCCAATATGCAAATATAGGAGGTATTTTATGAAAAGGAAACACTTTTTACTTTCATTCATTGTAATGATGACAAGTCTATTGACATTTACCCTTGGGCATCCGGCTCAAGCTGAGGAAAAAACATATAATATAGGAACAGATTTAACTTTTGCTCCCTTTGAATTCCAAGATTCAAAAGGAGAATATGTCGGTATTGACGTTGATTTGCTTAAAGCTATCGCTAAAGATCAAGATTTTAAAGTAAATCTTAAACCACTTGGCTTTGACAGTGCTATCCAAGCCGTACAATCAAACCAAGTTGACGGTATGATCGCTGGTATGAGTATTACCGATGAACGAAAAAAATCTTTTGATTTTTCAGAACCTTATTTTGACAGTGGTCTGCAGATGGCCGTCAAAAAAGGCAATGACAAAATCAAAAATTATGAAGACTTAAAAGGAAAAACGGTCGCAGCTAAAGTTGGAACTGAAAGTGCGACATTCCTAGAGAAAAATCAAGAAAAATACGGCTATACAATAAAAAATTTCGATGATGCAACAGGTCTTTATCAATCGCTTGAAAATGGTGAAACAGATGCGATTTTCGACGATTATCCTGTTTTAGGATATGCTATAACAAATGGTCAAAAACTTCAATTAGTTGGGAAAAAAGAAACAGGTAGTTCTTATGGGTTTGCTGTGAAAAAAGGGCAAAATAAAGAGTTGATCGAAAAATTCAATGCTGGGTTGAAAGAACTTAAAAGTTCAGGTAAATATGATGCTATCGTAAACCAATATATTTCCACTGGAACTGAATCCGAAACAGATACTGATTCTAAAATGAAAAAGATTCAACCAAAAAAAGAAACTTACGTTATTGCGAGTGACTCTACATTTGCTCCGTTTGAATTCCAAAATTCAGATGGTAAATACGAAGGAATCGATGTCGATTTAGTTGAGCGAATTGCTGAACTACAAGATTTTAATGTTGAGTTTAAATTTATCGGCTTCAGTTCTGCGGTTCAAGCGGTCGAATCTGGTCAAGCTGATGCAATGATCGCAGGAATGACGATTACTGACGAACGTGAAAAATCATTTGACTTCTCTACTCCTTATTTCAACAGTGGTATTCAAATTGCTGTCAAAAAAGGCAATGACAGCATCCACTCGTATGAAGATTTAAAAGGTAAAAAAGTTGGTGCTAAAATCGGAACTGAAAGTGCTGATTTCCTTGAAGCTAACAAAGATAAATATGATTATTCAATTAAATATTTAGATACTACAGACGCTTTATACAGCGCCCTTGAAATTGGCGAGATCGATGCCATGATGGATGATTATCCTGTGATCGGTTACGGTATTGCTCAAAAACAACCACTGTCAACGCCGATTCCTCGTGAAGAGGGTGGGAAATACGGTTTTGCTGTGAAAAAAGGTAAAAATCCTGAGTTAGTCCAAATGTTCAATGAGGGATTAGGTGAATTAAAACGAACTGGTGAGTATGATGAAATCATCGGAAAATATGTAAAAGACGGTGCTACTGAAAATAAAGTGGATGAATCAACGCTTATCGGTATGATTCAAAATAACTGGAAACGCCTATTGAGCGGTCTGTGGATGACCATTCAATTAACACTGATTTCATTTATTTTAGCTTTGATAGTGGGTGTGATCTTCGGATTGTTTAGCGCTTCTCCATCCAAAGCATTGCGTGTGATTTCTACTGTCTATGTCGACATTATTCGCGGGATACCCTTAATGGTACTAGCCTTCTTCATTTACTTCGGCTTACCAGGAATTTTAGGATTTAATATCCCCGTGTTCCTTGCTGGGATCATAACATTGACGTTGAATGCCAGTGCTTATATTTCTGAAATAGTCCGAGGCGGTATCAATGCAGTGCCCGTTGGACAAATGGAAGCTTCACGAAGTTTGGGTCTTTCATACAATCGAACAATGCAAAAAATCATTTTACCGCAGGCAATCAAAATCATGATTCCATCTTTCGTCAATCAATTTGTTATTTCTTTAAAAGATACAACGATCCTTTCAGCAATCGGCTTGATCGAATTGTTGCAGACAGGTAAAATCATCGTTGCCAGAAACTTACAAAGTACTATGGTTTACTTTGTGATCGCAATGATGTATTTGATTTTGATCACAGCCTTAACGAAATTAGCTAAAGTTTTGGAAAAGAAGGTGAAATAATATGGCTGAAAAAATTCTAGTAGAACATTTAATAAAAAAATATGGTGATAATACTGTTCTTAACGATATCAACGTCTCTATCCAAGAAGGCGATGTTGTTTGTGTCATCGGCCCATCGGGTTCTGGTAAAAGTACCTTTCTTCGTTGTTTAAATCAACTTGAAGAAGCAACCAGTGGTGATATTATTATCGATGGAGCAAACCTAACAGATAAAAATACAAATATTAATAAAATTCGTCAACATATCGGAATGGTTTTTCAACATTTCAATCTATTCCCACATTTGTCGATTATGGAAAATATTACTTTGGCTCCAACAGATTTAGGTCGTCTTTCAAAAAAAGAAGCCGAAGAAAAGGCGATTAAATTATTAGATACTGTTGGCTTAGCAGATAAAAAAGATAGCTACCCTGAGTCATTGTCGGGTGGTCAAAAGCAACGTGTCGCAATTGCCCGTGCTTTAGCAATGAACCCAGACATCATGTTGTTTGATGAACCGACTTCAGCTCTCGATCCTGAGATGGTTGGCGATGTATTGAATGTCATGAAAAAATTAGCCAAGCAAGGAATGACGATGGTCATCGTAACACATGAAATGGGCTTTGCAAAAGAAGTAGCCAATCGTGTCATGTTCATAGATGGCGGTAATTTCTTAGAAGATGGCACACCACAACAAATCTTTGAAAATCCGCAAAATGAACGGACGAAAGATTTCTTGGATAAAGTACTTAACATTTAAACAAAAAAATGGATTGCTCTTGATTAATAGAGAGTGATCCATTTTTTTTGCTTAGAATGCTCTTTGTTCTTGATAATTCCTGCTTTTTAAAGTAAATTTGAACAGACTCTACCAAGTAAAAGGAGTGTTTTTAAATGAAACGATTTATTTCTTTTTTCACCAATGATTTATTATTTACAAGCTCTTCTCTGATCGCTCTTATCAGTTGCTTATTTGGTTCGTTCTCCTTAAAATCAATTGATTTTAAAGTTATTTTTTGCTTATTTGGTTTGATGCTTTTTGTAAAAAATATTGAAAAGCTTGGGATTCTAAATTATTTTGCTGAAAAAATGATCGATTTTTCTTCGACAACCCGTAGTTTAATCAGAAATATTGTGTTATTAGCATTTATTAGTTCAATGATCCTGACGAACGATGTGGCGATCCTTACATTAATGCCTATTTATTTAACGATCATACAGAAATTTACAGATATGGAAAATAAGATTGCCGGTGCTGTATTATTAATTATCGCCGCTAACTTAGGCAGTAGTTTTTTCCCATTTGGAAATCCGCAAAATCTTTTTTTATTCTCTTACTATTCTCTCTCCACTGCTACATTTTTTGAATGGGCTTTTGCCTTACTGCTTTCTTCCGTTTTATTTTTATTGCTTTCATTTCTATTTATAAAAAAACGACCGATTGCAAAACAAACTGATTCTATTCCGAGAATCGATAAGAAACAGACGATTATTTTAAGTTTGATTGGAGTATTCATTCTTCTTGGTGTTTTTAATATCTTGCCTTATTTCATTGTAATTCCAATCGCTACAAGTATCCTCATTATTTATGATAAAGAAATGCTTTGGCAAGTCGATCATAAATTGTTATGGACATTTATCTTTTTCTTTGTTGCTGTAGGCAATTTTTCTCAAGTAGAAATAATTGCAGCATTTATAAAAGAACAATTTACGACAAATACGCATACCTTTTTTGGAAGTATTTTAGTGAGTCAGATAATTAGTAACGTTCCTGCAGCTATTCTCATTGCTCCTTTCACAGATCGATCGCAAGCTCTTTTTTGGGGAGTAAATATCGGAGGCTTAGGCACGATTGTTGCTTCGTTAGCTAATCTGATTGGTTTTAAGCTTTTTAAAGAGTATTATCCAAAGCAATCAAAAACTTTCCTTCTACAATTTACACTAATAAATTTAGCTTTTTTAATCTGCTTTGTCCTATTTTTTATCTTTTTATTGTAAAAAATTGTGTCCTATTAAAGTAATAAACGTTTGGAGCAGAAGCAACCTTGTTTTTCTAATGTGCTATTTTATGTCCTCTCAAACTAGAATTTTGATGAGTATTCAATTGTCTTTTTGAACTTATTCTAGCTTACACTAACTTTCGTATATAGCGACGATATCATGTATTCTACGCTTCATTTCTGCACGAATATGTAACGGTCCTAAACACTCGCATTTATCCCCGAAACTAAAAAGGATATTGTAGTAATAATCGTTCTCTATGAAAGGAAAATCGACAATATAATGCTCCTCACCATCTGGAGAAAAGTATTCATATGTACAATGATCAAGTACTCTGTCCATTACAGATTTATGGATCCGAATATTGATTTTTGTTTGCATCGTTTTCAGAATATCCGTAAAATCCAATTGCGGTTTTTGATACTCCCGTGGGATAAAGAATCTCATTTGTATTTGGAGGTTGGATATTCGAGACAGCCTGAACAAGCGAAAATCATTTCTTTTAAGGCAATACCCTTGTAGATACCAATGGTTACTTTTCAATATAAGCTGATAAGATTCCACTGTTCGTTCAGTTTTGTCTCCATAGCGACCCGCATATTCAAACGATAGTAGCTTTTTTTCCTGTAAAGCTATTTTAATCATTTCTAAATAAGATTGTCTCTCTCTATTACCCGTCCATGAAGTTAAATCTAGACAAAATTGATTTGTTCTCAGTTCAATTTCTTTTGCTTTATCAGCAGGAATTAAACTTTTTATCTTTGTCAGGGTGTGTATCAGCTCATCTCCTCGTATCATAGTAGAAAGACTAGAAAGTGCCATCAAGATAGTAGAAAGGTCCACATCTGAAAAAACCTTACTATCAATCTTGTAATTGGGCATGATTTCAAATCCACCTCCAACCCCCGATGTTGAGCGAACAGGAATACCTATCCTATTGATCGCCTCTATATCGCGGTAGATTGTGCGTAGTGAAACTTCAAAAATATCTGCTAGTTTCTGCGCACTTATGCGCTCTTTATCCAGTAAAATGATCATAATACTAATAAGTCTTTCAACTTTCATCTGATAATCCTCTTTCAAATTTTCTTTTATTTTATATTGTTGCCATACTGGTGTCAACAATCGCATGATATGCTAAAAGTAAAGGAGGATAAGACGTTATGAAAAAAGCTTTAGTAAAAATGGATCGTTAAAACGGCACCTCAAATAATTAAAAATATCATCGATGCTGTTCCTATTCGTTAAATAGGGTATGAAAATTTACCTACTGTTATAAGAACAGGTAAAAACCATTATATATGGAGCTGAATTAGCAATAGATAAATATTCTATTATCAAATCACATCCTTGTAGCAAAAAAAATTATAATGGAGGAAATTTATGTTTACAATCTATGTTTACGTTCTTGATACTTTAGCCGACTGGGAAATGGGATACGTTCTTTCTGAGCTAAATTCTGGTCGTTTTTTCAAAAAAGAGGCGCAACAACTATCGTTAAAAATGGTTAGCCATTCTATGGAGCCAATCCATACAATGGGTGGACTGACCATTGTGCCTAATTGCTTGATTGATGCTATTGATGTGAGTGAAACAAGCATGCTAATATTACCGGGTGCAGACACGTGGGATGACTCAAAACATGGTGCTATAATAACAAAAGCCAGTGAATTTCTCGCTCTAGACTTTACAGTCTGTGCTATCTGTGGGGCCACTGCTGCACTTGCTAATGTTGGGCTATTGGATAAGCGTCCTCATACCAGTAATGGAGCAGGATTTCTTGAAATGGTTTCACCTGCTTATAAAGGCCAACGTTTTTATATAGATCAGCCATCAGTGGCGGATCACAATCTTATTACTGCAAATTCTACCGGAGCTTTGTTATGGACAAAACAAATTATTGAACATTTAGGAGTTTTTCAATCGGATACACTGGATTTTTGGTACGATTATTTTAATACTGGTGAGGCTGAATATTTCTTCTCACTCATGCAAACTTTACCCTCTAGTAATCAAGATAATTAGCCATTATCCTAAACAAATTGGATCTAATCTAAATCGATTTTTAATTAAATTTACTAGAATAAACTTAGTGCTTCAGATGATCTAGCTTACAATCATAAAAAGACCAGACAAAATTTTTTGTCTGGTTAAAAATTAATTATCTACTCTTTTGACTAAAGACTTCTAAAACTTTCGGAAATAAGCTCAACGTTTAAGAATAATTTTTCTTTAATCCTTGATTACAACGAGGAATGAATTGCTCTCTCCTAATACTCTAACACTTTAGATTAGAGAGAAAAATTCAAACGATCAGTTTTCCCTCTAATCTAAATATATTTTTCACCTACTAGTTTGCAATTGCTTCTAGTCTCTCCTTAACTTCTTCTTTTGACAGTTCATTTCTCATCACATAACGATTTGCAGGATGATGACGACATTCATCAGAACAACTACCAAGATATTTCGCTTCGTTTTCTTCTGAGGCTAAAATTTGTTTGTTACAGAAAGGATTGGCACAATTGATATAACGTTCGCATGGCGTACCATCAAACCAATCTTTCCCGATGATTTTTTTATCAACATGATTAATTTCAACACTGATTCGTTCGTCAAAGACATACATTTTACCGTCCCATAGCTCGCCTCTTGTCTCTGGATCTTTTCCATAAACAGCAATACCACCATGAAGTTGAGAAACATCTTCAAAGCCTTCTTTCATCAACCAGCCAGAAAATTTCTCACAGCGAATACCACCAGTACAATAAGTGACAACTTTTTTATTCATAAATTGTTCTTTATTGTCTCTGATCCACTGCGGCAATTCTCTAAAATTGCGAATATCCGGGCGAACAGCACCTCTAAAATGACCTAAATCAAATTCATAATCATTTCTTGCATCGATTACAACAGTGTTTTCGTCAAGTAATGCTTCTTTAAACGCAGCCGGTTCTAAATATTTTCCAGTTATTTCTAACGGATTCACATCTTCTTCCAAGCTTAAAGAAACGAGTTCTTTTCTAGGACGGACAAACATTTTATGAAACGCATTTTCTGGCACTTCATCTATTTTGAAATAGGTATCTTTAAAGCGTTCATCAGCTAGCATTGCGTCCATATAAGCATCTGTATCATCAATCGTTCCTGAAAGTGTACCGTTGATACCTTCTGTTGCAACTAGAATTCTTCCTTTTAGATTCAATGATTTACAAAAAGCTAAATGTTCCTTTGCAAATTCTTCGGGTTTTTCAATCGTCGTGTATTTATAATAAAGTAATACGCGGTAATCCATTTTATCTTTCTCCTTTTTCTTAGAAACTGTTTTGCTATCTCCATAATAACTGTACAGTCCCTGATTTTTTCTTCATACATATTTAGTATATAAAAAAAGAAATAAGAAAAGCGAGCTATTTGCTTGTGGAAAAATGCACATATAAAAAAAGCGAAACATTCCATTTAGACTATAAATAAATCAGAAAAAAATTTTGTTCAGCTATCTAGCTTGTGCAGCTGAATCAATAAAAAATCGATAAAAGTATCTTACCTTTACAATTACACTAGATAAAAAACTAGCCAAACTTTCCTAAAAAAGTTTGGCTAGTTTTTTCAAATTGATTCCTTACTGACCAGATACTGCAAAATAATTTTCATCATTATCGGCAAAGTTAAATACTAATCCTGTTGGCAATTGGACTAATTCCCCTACTCGTACGCCTGCTTCTTTCATTCTTTTGTATAGTGCCATCACATCATCCGCGAAAAACATCAATGATGGTGTATTTCCAGCAACCTCTGGTGAGTGTTGTTGAATAAATTCTAAATCGTATAAAACAATCATTGTATCTGCATTTTCAGTTGGTGAAATCTCCACAACTAATGTGCCATCAACAGCATCTCTTTCTTTTTCTACAAAGCCGATTTTTTGCCAGAACTTACTTGACTCTTCTACATTTGTTACGTATAACATTATTTTGATTTGATTTGTAAACATGATTTTTGCTCCTATTCTTTAGTTCATTCTGTTTTTCGTTTAAGATACGTGCTTTTCTATTATATACTTTCTATCATAACTTATGGTAATATTTATGCAAATATAATTGCTTTAAGAGGAGGAAATATGAAACTAACTGTTTTGGTAGATAATAATGTATACATCGATCATTATTATTTGGGTGAACCTGCGTTGTCTTTTTATATTGAGGATGAAGAAGAAAAAATTCTTTTTGATACGGGATTCAGTGATGTTTTTATAAAAAATGCTAACTTATTAAATATTGATTTGAGTAAAATAACAAAATTGGCTTTATCTCATGGTCACAATGATCATACTGGTGGTTTAAAATCAATTTCTGAAATTTTTACAAAGCAAAAGCCACAAATCATAGCCCATCCACTGACTTTTTTACCTAAGAAAGAAGACGAATTGGCTATCGGATCTTCTGTAAGCACGGAAGAACTTCAAGAAAATTATGAGCTACTTCTTTCAAAAAAACCTATTAAGCTTTCACCAAATATTACATTTCTTGGAGAAATACCCGAACTAGTAGATTTTGAACCACGTAAACAAGTTGGTGAAACAAAAATACTAGAATATTTTACGCCGGATTATGTGTTAGATGACTCTGCTCTGGTTTTCGAGGGTCAAGATGGCATTTATATCATCACTGGTTGCTCTCACAGTGGCATCAGCAATATTTGTGAATATGCTAAACAAATTACTGGTAATCAAACAATTCGAAGTATCATCGGTGGTTTTCATTTATTTGATGACGACTTACAATTAGATAAAACAATCGAGTATTTCAAAAATAATGAAATAACTAGTTTATATCCTTGTCATTGTGTCTCCTTTCAAGCAAAAGCAAAAATTCATTATCAACAATCCATTGAAGAAGTTGGTGTCGGAATGCAAATCGAATGGAACTAAAAATTAGGCTAGGACATAACTCGTAGAGTTATGTCCTAGCCTTAAGGAGTCCGAACAAATGCCTTTGTCCAACCTTCTTTTATACTTATTCTCAGTGAAGATAAATAATCACTTTTTATGCATTTTCTTCAACAACTAGATTGCTATCATTTAAAACATCTCGATCTAATTCGTTGATTCGTGCGCTAGTTACGATCCCTGCTACCATACTGTCACTGACATTTATAGCTGTTCTAGCCATATCGATCAATGGTTCTACAGAGATTACTAATCCAACAATAGCCACCGGTAAATTCATAGAACCTAAAACAATCAACGAAGCAAATGTTGCGCCACCACCGACACCAGCCACACCAAACGAGCTGATCGTTACGATCGCAACTAACATTAAAATAAATTCTAAACTAAAAACGTTAATCCCAACAGTCGGCGCAACGATTGTTGCTAACATAGCTGGATACACCCCAGCACAACCATTTTGACCAATCGATAAGCCAAAGCTTGCTGCAAAGTTAGCTGTTGCATCATCAACACCTAATGCTTTTGTTTGTGTTTCAATATTTAAAGGTAATGCTCCAGCACTTGATCTTGAGGTAAAAGCAAAGCTCAAAACTGGGAAAGATTTTTTCAAATAATTCACAGGATTTACTTTAACTGCAACCAAGATCAATAAATGAACGAACAGTACAATCAGCAACGCAGTATATGACGCCAGTACAAATTTTCCTAAGTTAAGAATCGCATCAAAGTCGCTTGTCGCTACAACATTTGTCATCAACGCTAAAACGCCATAAGGTGTTAAACGTAAAACTAAAGTCACAATACGCATCGTGATTTTATAAAGGCTGTCAATCAAATTCGCAAAAAATTCTGCTTCTTTCGGTGCTTTTCTTTTTATACCTAAGTATGCAACACCGACAAAGGCTGCAAAGATTACAACACCGATCGTACTTGTTGCCCTTGTACCTGCAAAATCTGCAAAAACATTTCTAGGAATAAACGCTAAAATTTGCTGTGGAATCGATAGATTTTCAACGGTTTCCTGTCTCGTCGCAAGTTCTGCAATTCGTGCCGTTTCTGCCGTTCCTTGTGTAAATTTTGCTCCTTGTAAGCCAAATAATAAGGTTGTACCAATTCCAATCAACGCCGCAATAGCTGTTGTACCTAATAAAGTTGCTAGTACATTGAAACTAATTTTACCTAATTGTTTGGACTCTTTCATCTTAGTAAATGCTCCGACGATAGAAACAAAAACTAAGGGGATTACGAGCATTTGTAAAAACGCTACGTATCCATTACCTACAATACCGATCCATTCCATTGCTTGCGTTGTAACTTCGTCTTGGGTACCGAATGCGAATTGAATAATTGCACCTAATACAATACCTACACCCAATGCGGCAAAAACACGCGTTGAAAATTTATAGTGTTTTGTCTGCATACGATAGAAGACGTATAACACTGCAAGAAAAGCAAGGACCACTAAAACAGTGATGAGTGTTGTCATTTTTTTCCCTCCTAAATTTAGATGCGTAACGGGCTCGTTCAACACTGATAGAGAAATAAGAAAATATAGTTGTGATTCTTTTTATCACAGATAAATTTGATCTTTTTCCCGAAAAGTAACTAGTGAAGCCAGAAGACGCAATTGAAATGACAAGTCCATCAAAGGAAGTAAAGGTTCCCGGGGATCATTCTTCAACGACCCGCCCTAAAAATAAATCAATTCATTTTCAGTGATAAATCTATTGTACCTAATTTGAAAGGTTAATAGCTATTATTTTGTTTCTATAATGATACAAAAAAAGAGTTTGTGATAGTCAAAAACTATCACAAACTCTTTTTTAAACGATTTTAGTTTAAATCTTGTTTATTATTCAGCTGCTGATTGGAAGTTTAATTGGATACCTGGTTTATCTAACGCGATTTCAGTAATTTCATATGCCATGCGTTGTACGATATTAAATAGTGGACTAACTAATTCATCCACTTCTTCTTGCGAGATATCTTCTTGACTTTCAATTTTATGATTGATGATATGATTGATCTGGCTAACTGAACCTGACAAGATATACTCTTCAAAAATCAGACGAAACTCTAAACGAGCAGCAATGATCGAGTTTTCTTTTGGATAGTTTTCATCAGTTGATTCAATTGGTGAAAATCCTACTCTAAGATCTGTTTCCACTTCTTCCATATCTTGAGTCCGCATATCGTAATGAAAAGCCTCTACGACTTCTTGTTGACGTTTTATTTCCATGAATTAAACTCTCCCTTTTTTTAAGTTCAATAATGATTATCTCTATTCAAATAGTTCTGAACAAACAATAGTTTATCTACAATTTTATTATACCACACATCTTTTTATCACGAATACTCAAGCCCTTTTTTTAATCTAATTTTTAAATGAGTGAATAGGTGCTGGAATCCGTCCACCACGTAAAATAAAGTCTGTCGAAGCATAATCATTTACTTTCATGACAGGTGCTCTGCCTAATAATCCACCAAATTCTACCATATCACCAACTTTTGTCCCTTTAGCTGGAATGATTCTAACAGCAGTTGTTTTGTGATTAATCACACCGATTGCAGCCTCATCCGCAATCATCGCAGCAATCGTTTCGGCCGATGTTTCACCAGGAATAGCGACCATATCTAGACCAACGGAGCAGATTGCTGTCATTGCTTCTAATTTTTCTAAATTCAGCGCACCATTATTGACCGCATCGATCATTCCAGCATCTTCTGAAACTGGTATAAAAGCACCTGATAGCCCACCGACATGATTACATGCCATCACGCCACCTTTTTTCACTGCGTCATTTAATAACGCTAAAGCTGCTGTTGTGCCATGCGTTCCCACACTTTCTAGACCCATCTCTTCTAAAATATACGCTACGCTATCTCCTACAGCTGGTGTTGGTGCAAGGGATAGATCCACAATTCCAAAAGGAACATTTAGACGTTCTGATGCAATTTTACCTACTAATTGTCCCATTCTAGTAATTTTAAAAGCTGTTTGTTTTACCACTTCTGCCACAACATCAAAAGGCTCGCCTTTTACTTTTTCGAGCGCACGTTTAACAACACCTGGTCCGCTGACCCCGACATTGATTACGCAATCTGCTTCGCCAACTCCATGAAATGCACCTGCCATAAAGGGATTATCTTCCACTGCATTTGCAAACACGACTAACTTGGCACAGCCCATATCGGATTTTGCAGCTGTCTCTTTGATTATGTATCCCATATGACGAACTGCATCCATGTTGATGCCTGCTTTTGTTGATCCGATATTTACGGAAGAACAAACAAATTCTGTTTCAGCTAATGCTTGAGGGATCGAATTGATCAAAATCTCATCACCGTGTTGGTAGCCTTTTTCAACCAAGGCACTGAATCCACCGATGAAATTAACGCCCACTGCTTGTGCTGCTTTATCTAGTGCCTTGGCATATTTTACATAGTCTGTATCAGAACTCGCAGCCGCAATGATTCCGATCGGTGTTACTGAAATTCGTTTGTTAATGATCGGAATTCCATACTCAGATTCAATTTCTTCTCCAACTTTAACTAGATTTTGAGCTAAACGAGTGATTTTATCATAGATTTTTTGACAAGCTCGATCGCTATCACTATCAATACAATCTAACAATGATATACCCATTGTGATCGTTCTAATATCTAAATTTTCTTCTTCGATCATACGGATCGTTTCTAGAATTTGATTTGTTTCCAAAGTTTTTCCTCCTAAATTTAAACGTTGAAAGAGCTTGTTCAACCTTGACAGAAATTACGCTTGTGACCGTTTTTATCACAGACATCTTTTCTCTTTTTCCTAAAAGCAAGCCCGGGCAGCTGGATAATGTAGTGTCTATTGCTGACCTGTATAACTAGATGACTCAACATTGATTTTTATAATTTATGCATAACATTGAAAATTTCTTCATTTTGAATACTGATTTTCACACCTAACGTTTCTCCTAAAGAATTTAGTTCGGAACGAATCATCTCTACATTATTGTTGTCTTTAGACATTTCTAATACCATCATCATTGTAAAGTAACTATCCATGATCGTTTGTGAAACATCAATAATATTCATATCCAATTCGGCTAATTTTTGACTGACTCCAGCGATTATTCCGACTTTGTCTTTACCGATAACTGTCAATACTGCGCGCATATAGTTTCCTCCTAAATATAAAAGCTAAAATAGCTAAATAAGTTTTTCCTATTATATCATAATTTGTTCAATTATTAACAAAAAATCAGAACAAAAAACGTTGAAAATTAATGAACGTTCGTTTTTTATTTAACAAAAAACTTCTGAACTTTTATTAAATTCTCTCAGAAGTTTTCTTATTCAAACAGTTTTATTGAATTGTTCTTTGCAAGTTGAGCAAGTGACTTTAATCTTACCTCTTCCTCTTGGTGCTCTTAGTTGTTGTTTGCAATTGGGGCACTTAAAAAAAGTATACGTTTTACGCGCTTTGAGCTTTTCTTTTGAAAAATCAAACTTGCTTTTTAGTTTCTGCATTTTAACTATGTAGCGAGTATTTTCATTGGAGCGCAGGTAAATTCGCTTGGAAAAGAAACGGTAGTTTAGTCCTAATAAAAGTAACGCCGCCAACCAAAAAGCAATCATTGTCGGTAAAAATAGATTGACCAGCAATAAAACTAACATTCCTTTCAATAGTGTTATGTTTAATTGATCCATTCTAGCATATCTTCCTACCAATAATTTTTGGATCTTTGCATTCCAGCGAAGTAGTCGTTCAAGCCAAATTTGTCCCATATGATCCCTCTTTTCTCTATTATTATCTCAGTCATAAATCATTGTTTCAAGAGGTATAATCAAAATTGAATCAAAAATAAATATGGCTGATTTTTAAACCCTCATCTTTGATGATTGATCCAATCGTGTTTACTTCATCTTCTCGTCCACATGTTGAAAAATCAACAGCAATTTATTGTTCTACTTTTTTGAATACAAAGGAAAGTTTAATGACTAGAAGAGTGATACTTTTTAGGTTGGTTGTTGCAAAATGTTGTAGCCCCACAATATTTTGATCGTGCTCATCATCAGCAAAAGTAGCGGACAAAATAATGGAGATCCAATTAAAGGATGCCTCTATTTCGTCCGCTTTAAGCTTATAGTGGAACTTATAAGGCAGACAACTCGGAATCGCTACATTCTGTGTATCGACACTTCCAGCTGTTCTGCCAGATTTATTGCTTTATCTTTATTCATCGTCCTTAAAATCCAAAATCAATTTACTCTCTTCACCAATAAAATCATATTGATAAGACCCCGTCAAACCTTGTAATTCTCCTGTACTTTTAATGATCATTCCTGGTGAATCCAGTGATCCCTTATCAAAAATCCCCTTTTCAGCTGCTGTAAAGGTTCCTGTTTTCCCTTTATATTGGCCTTCAAAGTGAAGAAATCCTGTGATCCTTGCTGTTGCCAAGTGACCATCTTCTTTGTTGCTCTCTAAATAATAAAGAAGATACTCGACCCAAGCTTTGCCTTGTAAAAGACCATCTAGTTCGTATTCTGCCTGAACACGATTCACTGGAAAATCTACTTTTTGTTCGTCTACTGGTTGCTCTTCCCATTTTGTTACATTAAATGCTATGCTCACACTTATCCCTCCTTATAAATACCAGATTAGCAAACATACGTTCTTTTCGCAAGTTAAAATGACCAAATTAAGCGCGAGATTTTTTTGAAAAATCTTTTGTATAGTTTATTTTTCTGCTAAAATGTAAACGTATATTTTGTAATTGGAGGTATTTATTTGTTTTCAAAAATAGGGGAAAATAAAAGAACAAAAGGAATTCTCTTAGCAGTAATAGGTGCAATACTTTGGGGAATAAATGGAACTTTTGTTGATTTAGTCTTTTCAACATTAAAAGCCCCAGTAGAATGGGTAGTCGGGACTAGATTATTAGGAGCAGGAATCATCATTCTATTATATTCAACGTTCATAAAAAAGGAGAAAATATTTTCAATATTTAAATCTAAAAAAGACACAGGCATGCTGCTTCTATTTGCATTATTTGGTATGAGTGGTTGTCAATATTTATTTTTTTTATCAATAGAAAAAAATGGTGCTGGTTTAGCAACTATTCTTCAATTTACTAGTCCAATATTTATTTATCTTTATTTAGTTCTAAGGAAAGAGAAAAAAATGCTTTTGCAAGAATTATTTTATATCGTACTTGCTTTTGTAGGTGTTTTCTTAATTGTTACGCGAGGAAATTTCACAAAATTAGATGTTAATATTTCGGGATTGATAATAGGGATAGGTTCAGCTATTGGCGTTGCTTTTTATACATTGCAACCCCGAAGAATCTTGTTAAACTATGGTTCACCTGTTGTAGTTGGCTGGGGAATGTTAATTGGAGGAAGCCTATTCCAGCTTATTCATCCAATCTGGCAACCCGGTTTTGCTATCGATAAAAAGGTTATTTTGTATATGGGATTTATAATTGTCATTGGTACTGCGGTTTCATTTTGTTGTTTTTTAGGCAGCTTAAATTACATTGAAGCATCGTTATCAAATATAACGGCTGCTTTAGAACCTTTAGTTGCTAATATTTTAACACCACTACTTTTAAGTCAAGTTCTTCCCCCAATACAAATAATTGGGATTGGGATTGTATTGTTATCAGTACTGTTATTTGCAAACTATGGCGAAAAAATTAGCAAAAATAAAAAATTAGAACTAACTGAGTAACTATTTGATGGATGTCATTCAGTTAAGTTTAATGACTTTTCGTAGAATATCTCATAAGGTTTTTCCCACCCTAAACATTTTCTAGGTCGGCTATTTATTTTATGAATGAGAAATAATGAACGAATAGCAAACAACCGTCATTATTTAATGATCCTATTAGTATTATAACGGAGGCTGGTCATCTAGATTTATCAAAATT
This sequence comes from Enterococcus sp. AZ126, assembly GCF_051714545.1. Taxonomy (NCBI): domain Bacteria; kingdom Bacillati; phylum Bacillota; class Bacilli; order Lactobacillales; family Enterococcaceae; genus Enterococcus; species Enterococcus sp. AZ126. The sequence goes on along the minus strand of NZ_JBIOSB010000001.1, from coordinate 3,266,930 downwards.
CTTCCGTACATCCCAATTCAGAGTTTCCGTTTCTTTATGTGAACTAGAGCAATCGGGCTGGCTTTAAAAAAAGAACCCCTCACTATAAAATAAAAAAATCGAGAACCAGCGTCTACTGATTTTCGACTTTTTATTTTATCTTGTTTTTACGATCATTTCCAGTGCTTTTGCCATATCTTCGCTGGCTAAATCGATCATTTCATCTTCCATACATTGCTTCAGGTTTTCAGTTACGACAAGTCCGATCACTTTATCAATACTAGATCGAACAGCCATTAATTGTGTCACCACTTCTTGGCAATCTTTTCCTTCGTCCATCATTTTTAAAATGCCGCGAAGCTGTCCTTCAGAACGTTTCAATCGATTCGCTAGTTTAGGATCACACGTCATCAGTAACGTTCCCTTCCCATGCGGACATACCGCCCATTACATTCGTTACATCATACCCTAATGAAGCAAAATATTCACTAGCCATTTGTGAACGTCCACCAGCTTGACAGATAATATAGTAAGATTGTGCTTTATCTAAAGATTCAGCTGTTTCCTGTAACGTACTTAGCGGCATGCTTTTTGCTCCTTTGATATGTCCTGAAACATATTCATCGTCTTCCCGTACATCTATAATAGCTAAGTCATTTCTTTTTTCCAATTGTTCAAATTCATCGATCATCATTGCTTTATACATTATTTAATAACCTCCTGATGGTAAATCATACTGTATAGTTGAAAAGTGCCATCTAAATTTTTAACACTAAAATCATTATTTTTAAGATTCGCTCAGCTAATGAACTACGTTTCCTACATTGACAACTAGCGATGATTTCTTTATTGGTAGTTGTCCTTTTGATGCCCTTGACGATTTGCTGAAGAAGAAAAGATGAAGGTTTTGCGGAGCAGTTTCAACAATTGTCACATTATACCCCTATGGGTATTTAAGAAATTAATTCTAATTGATTTTTTTTGAATTGTAAAGAATCTTGTTTCCTATTTTTAGAATGCAAATAGACTTTACTATCCTACTTCTTGTCAAACTAAAGTATTTCTTAAGAAAATCAAACAAATATTAACTCATTTGGCATATTTTTGTAACATTGAACCTCTATAATGAATACAGTTACTAAAATAACAACAAGAAAAGAGGTTATCACATGAATCAAGGAATGCTTAGAAAACAAAATATCTTCCCTTTACTATTGATTCTACTTCTTTCATTTGCTAGTATTTTTCTGATTTTTAATAAAGAAGAACAACCAATCCAAGATGAAGCGACTGCTTATCAGCAGATTTTTATTGATGAAATAGCATCTGAAGCGAAACTTTTACAAAAGCAAACCCATTTATTTGCCAGTATCACCGTTGCCCAAGCTATTTTGGAATCAGATTGGGGCCGCAGTGAATTGGCACTTGAAGCAAATAATCTATTTGGGATCAAAGGTACGTTTAATGACCAATCCAGTATTATGCCCACAGATGAATTTATTGATGGTGAACGAATCACAATAGATGATTCATTTAAAAAATATGGAACAATTCAAGAATCCATGGCTGACCATATGGAATTTTTAAAAGGTGGCACTTATGAAGGAATTAAAACAAGCAAAAATTACCGTGAAGCAGCTGTTGCCTTGCAAAATGGTGGTTACGCGACTGACCCAGACTATGCTGAAAAATTAATTGAATTGATTGATGAATTTAAACTAAATAAATACGATAAATAGACAAAGCATATCAAAAGCTGTTCTTGGCAACCTGTGATGCTTAAAGTTAGGAGATTGTTGATATGAATGCCTTTTATTATGTTTTAAAAGATAGTATTAATGATCTCCTACGCAATAAGGTCAGAACCATTTTGAAAAGCATTTTTTCTTTTCTGTATTTCTTTTTTTTGGCGATACTGTTTCATGGATGGTTTACTGTGATTCATTTGGAAGAAATAGAACAAAAAAGGATACTGGAACAGACCGATTCATTGGAGGCTTTGCTTCAATCAGATTCTAATGAAGTTTTACTCACTTTATTAAATAGCTTAAAAATCGCGTTACTTATTTTCAGTATCGGTTTATTTTTATTTGGAGTTTTGTATCTTTTCCTCTATTTTCATAGAGCTATAATACTGGATAAAAAAGAACTTATCATCAAAAAAATGTTAGGTGCTTCCGTGCTGCAAGTAACCCGGGAGCTTTTTCTTGGCTCTTTGTTGCTAATTGTTCCTAGTTGTATCTTGAGTTTTTTCGTAGCTGAAAGTCTTTATACATTCTTTTTTTTATCGTCAGATTCTTGGCTGACAAGTGTTTTGTATCCGCCAAGCTATTTCGTCTTTTATGTAGATTTTTCGTTGATCGAATTATTTTCACTTTTACTTGTTTGCCAATTCCTTTACTTAAAACAAAAAATAACAGATCTTTAAAAGGAGTCTTTTCATATGAATATTTTAGTTGCCGATGATAGTCCGGAAATGGTCCAAATCGTTAGTGCCTATTTAAAAAAAGCTGGTTTTACGGTCTTTGCTGCGCTGGATGGTGAAGCAGCCTTAGATATTTTTTATCAAGAAAAATTAGATTTAGCCATTATTGATTGGATGATGCCTGAAATCGATGGCATTGAAGTCATTAAAACGATCAAAGCTGAAAGTTCATTAAAGGTATTGATGCTGACCGCAAAATCAACTGGTGAAGATGAGTTTCTTTCTTTATCCAGCGGTGCAGATGACTACATCACCAAACCTTTTCATCCTCAAGTATTATTATTACGTGTTAAAAAATTGCTTGGTCTAACGCATTCGTTTTATGTAAAAGATTTACTGATTGATCCAGCTAATTTAAAAATTTGGAAAGAGGAACAAGTTCTGGATTTAACAAAAAAAGAATTTGATTTGCTGATGATCCTTGTTAAAAACCGCGGGAGTATTTTAACAAGGGAACAGCTTTTAGTCGGTGTTTGGGGAATGGACTATGATGGCGTAGCACGAACTGTTGACACACATATTAGACGACTTCGTGAAAAAATTGGCGATGAGATCATCACCACCAAAAGAGGAGTGGGCTATCTCATTGAAAAAGAAAACTAGAAAAATCAGTACGACGCTTACTTTGACCTTTTCATTGATCATCATTGGCAGCTTTATTGTTATGTTTGTTTTGAATAGTTTAATCGTCCCGCACTACTATTTTTCAAAAATGGAACATAAAGTTAGCTCTGTTATGACTGATATAAAACATCAAGCCGATTCAGAACAACAACTAATTGAACTAGAAAACAAAAATCAAGTCACGATCATTACTCGAAATTTAGATGATACCTCACTTGATGATTTCAATGAATCTTTGAATATAGAGTTGAATCGAAAAAAAGTAGCATTAAATCGTTTTTGGATCACACAAGAAACATTGGATCAACTACAAAATGCTCCTCAACCTGTTCAACGTAATTTCGATCAAGGAAAACAGAAATCCACTTTCTTAGTTGAAATGCGCGTGATTGATAACACTTTTTATTTGGTCGGTATTTCTACAGTGAATTTTTCTGAAACAGCGAGTTTGATCAATACGTTTAATTTTATTTCTTTGAGTCTGACCTTAGTTTTAATTATTGTATTGATTTATATTTCTGTTCGAAAAATAACTGATCCTTTGGTCAACTTAAAAAAAGTTGCAGAAGAAATCACTGAGCTAAGTTTTGTCACAACAGATGATATTCCGGCAAATGAAATTGGTGAGTTAGCTCTTAGCATCAATAAAATGAGTTATGCTTTGGCAACTTATCAAAAGAATTTACTTGTTAAAAATGAACAGTTGAAACAATTTACAGCTGACTTAACTCATGAGTTAAAAACGCCGATCGCCTTGATCAAAGCATATGGTTCAGGAATTGAAGACGATTTGGACGACGGAACTTATCTAAAGGTGATTTTACAGCAAACTCAGCGATTGAATGATATCGTTGATCAGATGTTAGATTATGCAAAATTAGAACAGCAACAGCCGATCCATAAAGTGCCGATTCAATTATCAGATACTTGGCGGCAAACTTTAACGGAGCTTCGACCTACAATGGAAAAAGAAGAAATTTTGTTGCTGGAAGCAGACACAGATACGTCGCTTTCATTGATTGAAGCAGATCCAATTCTGCTTAAAAGAGTTTTTGATAATTTATTGACCAACAGTATTAAATACACTACGGACAAAGAAATTCAAGCCAGTTGGCGGGAAACAGAAGAATTTATTGAATTTACGATCAGTAATCAAACTTCCCTAGCTTCGGATTTTGAGGTGAATAAGCTTTGGGAAGCCTTCTATGTCCATGAAAAATCACGGAATAAAAATCTCTCAGGAACAGGTCTTGGCCTGTCAATCGTTCAGTCGATCATGGATGAACATAGCTTTACGATCGAAGCAAGATTGGTCCATCAGACATTGATTTTTGTTTTACATTTTTATAAAGTCAGTAAACAAGCGTAGTATTTTTGCGCTTGTTTTTTTGTGTTTGATTTTGGCATTTTTCTGTAACATTGAGTTGGTAGACTTAGTTTATGTTATTGAGCTTCACGGGCTTGCTCCTAGGAAAAAAGATGCAATTTGAATGAGGTAAAATGCACCTCAGTCATATTTCCCTATTTTTCTTTCGGATCAGAACGAGCCCGCTCAGCTTTTATGCTATCTAGCTTCACGGGCTTGCCCCTAGGAAAAAAGATGAAATTTGACTGAGATAAAATGCACCTCAGTCATATTTCCCTATTTTTCTTTCGGATCAGAACGAGCCCGCTCAGCTTTTAAATTTAGGAGGTCATCATGAAAAAATTTACTATCTATCTAAGTCTAGCCGCAATCACACTTTCTTTATCAGCTTGTAGCTTTAATAAAACAAATGCGTCTAGCAAGCAAGAAGAGCTGATCGTCAACAAAGAACTCGAGAAAAATAAGACCTATGCTAAAACAGATTTCTCATTTGATGTTGATCCTGCAACTTTTACGGTTTCAATTACCGAAAATGGTGAAAAAGCAGAAGTATCAAAACCGCAAGAAATAAAAGAAGTGACTGATTTAAAAAAGAGTACGGATGAGATCAGCTGGACTTATCCTAATGAACAACTCAAAGTCAATCTAAAAAAAGAGAACAATCATCTAGCTGTATCAATCACAAGTTTATCTGATGAAGATACAACGTTTAACTGGCCTAAATTAGATGCTAAAAATTATGTATTACCGATTGCAGAAGGAAAAACAATTCCTAATGATCAAAAAGAATGGCTTGCTTACTTTAAGCAAAATGAAGAATTATCCATGAGCGAAGCTTTCTCGATGAGTTTTTTTACAACCAATCAAGACACCTTTGCCACAACATTTGTAATGGATAATACCTTTAATAGCGAACTTTTAACCAAAACTGAACCTCATCTTACGTTGGAAGCTAGCCATAATTTTATCGGCTTTGACAAAAATAAAACGCTGAATTATCGACTTTATGTTACCGACAATGATCCAGTCGCAATCGCAAAAACGTATCAAATGGACCGAATCAATTTAGGTGAATTCAAAACGCTTGATGAAAAAGAAAAAGAAAATCCTGAAATCAAAAAAATGCGCGGCGCAATCCAAGTTTACTATTGGAACAGTCGTATTTTAACAACGGAAGATATCAACTGGGCGAAACTACCTCAAATAATAGACGAACCAATTTTTCAATGGATTAGTGAATTATTGACTCAGTATGGTGAAGATGGTTCTGAGGAATATCTAAAAGCTTTGGATGCATTTAAAAACAACGAAGGCTATAAATATGAGAAAAATACCTTCTTAACATCGATCAATTATGTCTTACTTTATCCACAGTTTTATAACAAAGATATTTTCAAAAATCCGGATGAAGAGGCTCAAAAACTAATCGACAAAGGCCTCGATACATTAAGTGAACAAGAGCGTTATACATTAAATAAACATCTATTAGCTAGCGTTATTGATGATTTGACACCGCCAATTGAACAATGGGGACAAGCAACATCATCTGATGTTTTCAAAGATATGAAAGCCTCTGGTATCGATAATGCTTGGATCGGTCTACCCAACTGGGCAAATGGCTTGATGAATCCTGCGATGGTCAAAACAGCGGTTGATGAAGGCTATCTAATTGGCCCTTATGATTCTTATCAATCCATTCAGGAAAATGCCAGCATTGATTGGAACACTGCCTCTTTCCCTAATAAAAATCTCTACGAAGAAGCAACAGTCTCGAAGAAAAATGGTGAAAAAGTTGCCGGTTTCTTAGGCAAAGGTCGTAAGCTTAATCCGACACTCATTTTCCCTGATGTAAAAGAACGTTTTAATGGAATCGTGCAAAATAAAATTCCATTCAATTCTTGGTTCTTAGATACAGATGCTGCCGGTGAAATTTATAATGACTATACCCCTGACCATTTGACTACCCAAAGTGAAGATGTTGCTGGACGATTAAAAAGAATAGATTATTTTAATCAAAATGGTTTAGTGGTTGGTTCTGAAGGCGGAAATGACTTTGCTTCCAAAGATATGGTTTTTGCTCACGGTATTGAAACTCCCGTCATCATGTGGTCAGATCCAGATATGCGTGAAAATAAAGAAAGTGATTATTATGTAGGAAGTTACGCAGCATTAGATGGTGGCATTCCAACAAAATACAAAAAAGTCGTACCAATCAAGGAAGAATACAAAGCAATCTACACTGATCCTGTTTATTCTCTGCCCCTTTATAAACTTGTTTACAATCGTTCTGTGATTACTTCTCACCAATGGGAATGGGACAGCTATAAAATCAAAGATCAAGTCGGCGAGCGTCGTATCAAAGAATATTTATATAATACACCGCCAATGATGCACATCGACAAATCCGCTTGGGATGAACACAAACAAGATATCTCTGACAATGCGCAAATCTGGAGTCCGTTCCAAAAAACGGCTTTAAAACATGAAATGACAGATTTTAAAATCTTAACTGAGAATCGATTAGTTCAAAAAACAGAATTTGGTGATACATTATCTGTGATTGCTAATTTCTCTGATACTGATTACGATGCAGAGGGTGTTAAAGTTGCCAGTCATACTGCTTTGATCATTGATGATGGCAAAGAAACTGTTGTAAAAACGAACGGGTAAATAGGACAGAAGTATTTATTCAAATTTTTTAGGCTAGGACATAACTCGTTGCGTTATGTCCTAGCCTCTTAATTTTTCAACTTAAAGGTCATCTCAACCGGATTATGATCCGAATGTTCAAATTCAGCATCTATCACTTCTCCACTGACGTTTTCTACATTATCCGAAATAATGAATCCATCGATTAGTGCAACAAACGACTCTCCTTTTTTGTAAGGTTTATCTAAATTACGAACGGATGGTACAGGGACATTGGTTTGGCTTATCGTAGCGACGTGTAAATTTTTCGGCAACTCTTTTTTAGGAAAGGGCTGTAACCAAGTGTATTCTTCTGTTGGATCATTTTTAAATGTCTCAGACGAAGAATCTAGTAGATCATGATTAAAATCGCCACCACCAACAACATAATTGCCTTTTTTATATTCATTTTCCATATGATCGAATAATTTATGCACTTGTTCTTTTTGGATTTTTTGGTCTTTGATGTAGGCTGATAAATGAACATTATAGAGCATAAGAAATTTGCCATTTTCAACTGGGATTTTCGATACAGTAAATGCACGATCTAAATCAAAAAATTTATTGAAATTGGTTTCGATTGGTAAGCTATAGCGCGTACTTGTTTCAATTTCTTTACTGCTCAAAGTCAGGATACCTGATTTTGATTTTCCGATTGGGTCAAGAACTGGATACATTAAAAATGCTGAATCATAATTTGTGGCAAATACACTAGAATAGCTATTAAACTGCTGATTGATTTGTGCTACTTCATCCACGCTGTGACTACGAGTCGCTTTTTCATCGACTTCTTGAAATAAAGCGAAATCTGGATCGATTTTTTTAGTCGTATCAATCACACCAGAGATATTTTTAATAACACTCTCTTTACTCACCGCTTTTGACTGTTTGCCACCGTCCATGAAGAATGTATATTCAGGCGTATAAGAACCGTAGCCAATGTTAAAGGTTGTGATTTTGTATTCTGTATTTGTAGTTGTTTGTTTTGTTTTAGCTTTTTGAACCGCTTGGATTGGTATATTATCAGCAATTCTTGAATAACTAAAATAGACATAGCCAACATAAGCTAGAATTACTACAAGAAATGTGACAAGAATACCTAAACAGATTTTGATACTTTTTCTTAAATTCATTATTTTCTCAACTTTCTAAAGTAATAAAGCAGGTGAAAAAATATTTCTAGGTTTGATAGTATATAGTAAACCAGCTTTTTTGATCATAAATAGATTATTTTTTATAAATGATCATACTAATTTTTCACCCAACACAGTGTCATTTTTTTAACATACTATTCATTATAATCATAAAATCAATAAGATTCAATACAGTATAAAGGTCCGTTCAGAGGCGACTACATTCTCTTTTGGCAACATACTTTTAAATGTTTCAGTTATCTTTTTTTTATAAGCTCTGCTAGCTTGTTCACAGTATTGGCATCTCTGATCGTAACTCGACTGTATATCTTAGTTCCAACAATTTTTGACCAACGGCTTTTGGAAAATGTTTTAATTGGTGCTGACCAAAAAATAACTCGTTCATGATAAGCAACTTTCTCATATTCTTCTTTGGCTTCCCCCACGGATGCACTCACTTCTTCTCTTGTCGTCGGCGGGATAATAAAAATAACATTGTGTTTTGATTCTTTATCTGTATTCCACCATTTGGGCGTCTGCTCTAGCACTTCTAACAGATCAGTTCCTGATATAATTGTAACAGCTATTTCAAACCCAAACTTTAATTCAATTAACGCTTCACAGTCTTTTTTCAGTTGTAAAATTTCCGTTTCTTCACTATCAAAAATAACATTTCCATTGTTTAGATAGGTAACGACATTTATAAATCCATGTTGTTCAAAACACTCTTTCAACGTTGCCATGACCACACGGTTTTTTCCCCCTACATTGACGCCACGTAATAAAGCTATATACGTTATCATTTTAGATTCCTCCAGCCAAATAATTCCTGATTAAATGCTAATATTGTCTTCTATATTGCTCTTATATTATAATAAAGAAAACGATAACTAGAAAGAAAAGAGGCTATCGCAATGAAAGATATAAATGATTTTTTATTAAACATCAGTGAACTAGAACACCGCCAACGTGTAGAAGAATTAGTTGACTGGACTATAAAAACCTATCCACAATTCAGTGTTGTTATCAAATGGAATCAACCTATGTTTACTGACCACGGTACCTTTATTATCGCATACAGCACTTCTAAAAAACATATTTCAATCGCACCAGAAACAGTCACCATTTTAGCTTTCAAGGATGACATCGAGAAATCTGGCTATCAACATACAGATAACCTTTTCAAAATAACTTGGGACCAGCCAATCGACTATTCATTATTGAAAAAAATAATTGATTACAACATTCAAGAGAAAATTAATTACACAAAATTTTGGAGAGAATAAGCTCTATACGACTTGTTATATTCAAAAATGTTTTATCAATCGGAAATTATTGAAGTGGTAAAATCACTCTAAATCAATTATTATTTAGACATAGAGAACCCTTAATTATCTTCCCCAAAGATAAAATAGAAATTGATCCCACTTAAATGAAGGTGGGATTTTTTTGTATATTGAATGGTCCACCTTTTTAATTATTCTTCCTATCAAACTTTTTAAACATCGAACAAAAGATTAAGAATTTCTTTAGACAAAAACCCACTTATGCTTATAGTTCTACACTCATTTTTTACTCATTTCGTTTAATTTTTACTATTTTTAAAAACTTATTGACTAGAGTCCTATCTTTAAGTTAAGATAATATTACAAAACCAAATAAAAAAAGGCGCCCTGCAGGAAGACCGCAAATCATCCCGCAGAGCCCTGTATTATAAGCCAGAACTAATAATACAAGTTGCCTCCGTCAATATCTATTGACTATTCCTATTGTACTAAAAGTAAGAAAAGATTGCTAGTCTTTTTTACTTAATCAAGGAATTTGTCGATGTTTATTTATTGAATGCTTCATGGTATTAGTAGCTGACTAATACCATTTTTTTGTGTTTTGTATAATGATAAGATAATTAGAGCGAAAAACAAAATAAACAGGCACTCTGTAAGAAGACTGCAAATCCTCTGACAGAGCCCTGTATCGTCAGCCAGAACTGACAATACAAGTTGCCTGAGTCAATGTTACATTGACCTATTCATTTTACCTAATTTTTGTAAGAAATACTAGTACTTTTTACAAATTTTAGTAAATTAATCGGTTAATGATTATTTATTGAACTCTTGCGCGGTATTGGTTGGTGACCAATGCCGTTTTTTTCGCTCTTTTTATAAATAGTAAACACTAAGTTCTCCTTTTTTCTTGATAACTTTCCAAAGTAAACTCTTAGTGTTTACGAGCTAGTGTTACTGAGATCAATCGCTCATCATGCTTTTCTATTCAGTCAAAAAAAGGTTGCCGAGTCAATGTGCAAAATATAAATAAACAGACAAACAAATAATTTTCCTTAGATTTACCAGACTGAATAACGAAAAGTAGCGAATGATTTCTTGTACACTAGTAATAGTTAGAATTTTCCTAGCGGAAGGTAAGTTCTAACTTGCAAGTAAAAAAATAGTAGAGTTGCAGAATCTACTATTTTCAAGCAGCTGCTTACCAGCTATTCCTTTTTATAATAGAGTCGTATCCAACCATTTCAATAAACAAAAGGTAAGCAGCTACTTGTTTTTTAAAGTATTCCTTTATTAAATTGAATTAGATTTAAGTAAAGACTAACTATAAACTATAGGACAATACTATGAATAGCTTGATTTTTTTCATATATTTGTTCAAATCGTCATATAGGCTATAATTTATTTTTTTATCAATATAGATAAAGTTCCTTGACTATGTTGAAAAAAATTCAAAAAACGTATACAACCTTATGTATACGTAACTTCTTATTCATTGATGGCTCTGGTAAAAAAACTAGAAATTTTGCTATCACATCACGAACCTTTTCTCTCCTGATTTTAGTGAATGTTTGAATTGGATTATTAGAAAATAATGTACAAAGTGAAATAAAATTTCAATTTGGTGTTTTTATCCTAATTGATGCGAATTAAATGGTCATCCACTCAACGCATCCGCATCATCTTTTTTTGCATTTTAATTCTTTTTAAATTCATTTTTATTTTAAAGCCACTGTCCTTTTATATTACATAGGATCATCATCGTGTTGGATTTTTTTTAATCTCCTTTTTTTCGTCACAAAAAAAACAGCAGTCTCTTAGAAAAGATTCCTGCTGCCTCAACGATACTATTTTCATTTTTAGCTTTATTATCAAATACGCCCAATGTCTAATTGCTTGATTTACTGTATCTTCAAACACTCTATTTATTATAGATCTTCGGACCTTTTCGCATATTTTTACGATCATTTTTAGGCTTTTCCATTTTTTCAGATCTGCCTCCACCTTGTTTTTTCTTAATCAATTCAAGCATTTTTTTCTTTGTATCCATTTATTGCACCGCCCTTGTTATGAGAGTCACTGACTCGATATGCGTTGTTTGTGGGAAGTTATCCACTGGTTGAACTTCTTTTACTTCAAAGCCACCTTCGACTAGTAGGGCAAGATCTCGTGCCAATGTTGCTGGATTACAACTCACATAAACAATACGTTCAGGTTTGGTTTCGATCAAGGTTTCTACTAAACTCGCTTCTAGGCCCTTACGTGGTGGGTCAACAATCACAACATCAGGCTTGATGTCATTTTCGATCATTCTTGGTAATGCTTCTTCAGCTAAGCCTGCTGTAAAAGTTGCATTCGTGATATTGTTCAGTTTTGCATTGCTTTCAGCATTTTTTGCTGCTTCTTCAATGACTTCCACACCATAAACATGCTTTGCATCTTGCGCTAATGTTAAACCGATCGTACCGATCCCACAATAAGCATCCACTACGATTTCTTCACCAGTCAATGCTGCGTATTCTTTGACTTTATTATACATTACTTCTGTTTGTTGCGGATTTACTTGGTAGAATGAACGAGAGGAAATCTCAAATTTCAAATCAAATATCGTATCGATCATTTTATCTTCTCCGTGTAAAAGAATCGTTTCATCTCCAAAAATCACGTTTGTCTTTTTAGCATTGACATTTTGAACGATGCTGACAACTTCAGGCAACGCTTCTAAAATATCAGGAATGATTTTGCTTGTTGGGAATAATTTTGGTGTTCTGGTAATTAAAACAACCATCATTTCCCCTGTGTGGTAGCCACGGCGAACAACGATATGGCGTAAATTACCGGTGTTATCTGATTCGTTGTACGGCTTGATGCTGTAACGTCTCATAATATCACGAATTTTGATAACTGCTTCATCGATTTTAGGATCTTGAATATAGAAATGTTCTAATGGAATTAAATCATGACTATTTTTTCTAAAGAAACCCGTTTGCAGCTTATCATCGATTTTTCTTACTGGAATTTGCGCTTTATTGCGGTAACCCCATGGATTGTTCATACCTAGTGTGTCTAATACGGGAACTTCTGGCAATTTTGCTACGCGCTGCATCACATTTTTTACTTGGTCTGTTTTAAAAGTCAATTGAGCACCATAAGCTAAATGCTGTAATGGACTTATTCCAACTTTAGTAAAGTTTGCATCTTTGACTGGTACACGGTCTTCACTTGATTTTAAGATGGTCAAAACTTTCCCATAGCCGAAACTTTTGCCGACTTTTAAGACTTTAATTTCGATTTTTTCACCTGGTAAGGCATTTTCTATAAAAAGCGGGTAACCGTCAACTTTGGCAACACCCATTCCTTCATGTGTCAGATCAATAATATCAACTTCGATTGTTTCATTTTTGTTTACTGGAAAATTATTCATAAGTCGCTCCTTCTTTTATGCGCTTCACTCATTCTAATGAAAAACTGCTAGAAAAGCAATAGAGAGTTTGTTTCTACAACTAAAAGAAGCAAAAATTAATCTTTCTACTTAGTTGATTTCAGCTAGTTTATTTTCGATAAGCTGGATCACTTGTTTTTTTGCTTCTTCACTTTCGATAAAATCGTACCTGTCACCATCAATTTGGATTTTAGGGCTCTCATTGTATTCTTCAAACCATTTTTCATAGCGGCTATTCAATTCTTTATAATAGTCATATAATGAAGAATCTCGTTCTACTTGCTCATAAGGGCGTCCTCGTCTTTGAATACGTTCCAGCATTTTAGGAAAAGATATTTTTATGTGAACAAGTAAATCTGGACGTTTTTTATTGGCTGCATAGGGTAGTTCTTGTAACATATTTTCTAATAAAGAATCGTATACTTTTACTTCTGTCTCATTCGCTCTCCCCAAGTCAGCATTTAGATGAAACAATAAAGAATCTTCATATATCGAACGATCCAACACATTATTTTCATGAGAAAGTGCTTGTTTAATACTAGCAAATCGCTTGTTTAAAAAATAAATTTGTAATAAAAATGCATATTTTTTAGGATCTGCATAAAATAAAGGCAACACTTCGTTATCATCAACGGACTCATAAAAAGCATCTGATTCTAAATGTTCTGAAATAATTTCGGTTAAACTTGATTTACCTGCACCAATTGTACCTGCTAAAACGATCACTGACATCGAACTCCCTACCTATTAATCATTATTATTTTATTTTTAATCGATGATTGAATGGCTTGTATTCATGTAATACACAACAATAAAGCCACTCTCCAAACGCTTGAATTACCTCTTTATACGATAATACTATTGAAAAAAAGATTTCTATATCTCTTTCTCAATCTTTAAACTCATTTGCACTTCTATTTGAGCCACATCATACAAGCCTTTTATCCACTAAATCCTATTATTTTTTGCAGCGTTGATGACTTATTTAATTTACTCTTGATTCAGTCACAAGTCAATATTACACTTTCTTAACCATCGATTATGAGATATTTCTCATACCATATTCCATTCTATTTTATTCAACCATTAAAAAAGTACCTAAGATAAACAAGTATTTGTTTTATCCTAGATACTTACTTCTATTTTATTTTTGATAAATCAACCAATTTTTCCGTTGTTATCAATATCCTCTTCAGTTAAACGTTCGACTTCTTTTACAAACTCTTCACTTGTTTTTTGATACTCATCTTCATCTTCATCGTAATCCTCTAAGACAGAACCCATGATTGCATTAGATGGAATCGCATCTGCATTGGCAAACATTTCAATGTGTTGATGCAAATTAGTAAATTCCATGGGCGCATCTCCACCATACTCACCGTCCAGATTGATCATCATACGACTATTTGGTTCAAGCGTTTCAGCGTGTAAATAGCTAGTTTTTGTATAGACCAAACGATGATCTTCGATATGCTTACCACCGTTGAGCATTAATGCAGCTAAATGTAAAATCTCAAAAACGTTAGCTGTTTTCACAATAATCAATGAAAACTTCCCATCATCAAGTTTTGCATCCGGCGCAATCTTTTCAAAACCACCGACCGAATTGGTCAGTCCTAAGAAAAACATTGAAGCATTGCCTTCATAAACACCCTCATCATATTCCATCCGCATTTTGACTGGCTTGACCCGAGGCAACATTTCTGCCCCTTTTGCTAGATAAGCAAGGTAACCAAAAATACTTTTAAGTTCTGAAGGAACTTCGTAAGTTAGTTCAGTTAAATGACCGCCAGCTGCAATATTAATAAAATAGCTATCTTTTGCTTTACCGATGTCCATTTTCACAGTTTGATTTTTTTTGATGACTTCTGCTGCTTTAACAATATTGTCTCTAGGAATTTTTAATGCTCTCGCATAATCATTGGTTGTTCCTGCAGGTATGATCGCCATAGACGGTCTTTTTTCTAAAGGAGCAATGCCATTTACAACCTCATTTATTGTTCCGTCGCCACCAGCTGCAACAATTAGGTCAAAACCTAATTCTGCAACTCGGCGTGCTTCGTTCTTAGCGGAATTTTTATCTGGAGTTGTAGCAAAAGCACTGGTTTCATATCCGCATTCTTCCACTATTGAAAGAATATCAGCTAGATTTTTTTTAACTAGCTCTTTACCTGAAGTTGGATTATAAATCACTCTTGCTTTTTTCATAATCATCTGCTACTTTCTAGCGTTTTGCCAATTCTTCTTGTAACAGTTTATTTACTATTCCTGGGTTCGCTTGGCCTTTCGTTGCTTTCATGATTTGGCCGACTAAAAAGCCAACAGCGCGGTCTTTTCCATTTTTGAAATCATCTACAGATTGTTGGTTGTTATCTAACACTTCATTGATGATCGGTAGTAATTGTGATGGATCAGATAATTGAACTAAGCCTTTTGCTTCAACAACTTCTTTGGCATCTCCACCATTTTCGATCAATTCTTTAAAGACTTTTTTAGCGATTTTAGAACTGATTGTGCCATCTTCGATCAATGTGATCATACCCGCTAAGTTTGCTGGCGTTAATTTTGTATCTGGTAATTCAATTTTTTCACTATTCAAATATGCTGAAACTTCACCCATCAACCAGTTAGAAACTTGTTTTGCATCTGCTCCTTCATTTAAAGCAGCTTCAAAGAAATCAGACATTTCTTTTGTCAAAGTCAGAACCATGGCATCATATTCCGGCAAGCCTAGTTCTTTGATGTAGCGAGCACGACGAGAGGCTGGCATTTCTGGCAAGCTATGGCGTACACGCTCGATCCACTCATCATCGATCGCAAAACGAGGAACATCTGGTTCAGGGAAGTAACGGTAGTCACTTGATCCTTCTTTAACACGCATCAATAATGTTTTATTCGTTGTTTCATCGAATCGACGTGTTTCTTGTTGGATCTCTCCACCAGATAATAAAACTTTTGCTTGACGCTTTTCTTCAAAAGCAAGGCCTTTTTTAACAAAACTCATTGAGTTCAGGTTTTTAAGTTCTGCTTTTGTTCCAAACTCTTCTTGACCATATGGACGTAAAGAAATATTAGCGTCACAACGCATTGACCCTTCTTCCATTTTTACATCTGAAACGCCTGTAAATAGGATGATTGAACGGATTGCTTCTAAATAAGCATACGCTTCTTCTGGCGAACGCATATCTGCTTCTGAAACGATCTCGATCAGAGGCGTACCTTGACGGTTTAAGTCAACATACGAATAGCCGCCATCACCATGAATATTTTTCCCAGCATCTTCTTCTAAATGCACTCGTTCAATACGAATACGTTTTGTTTTACCTTCAACTTCGATATCGATCCAGCCATCATGACCAATTGGTTGATCGAATTGAGAAATTTGATAAGCTTTGGGATTATCTGGATAGAAATAGTTTTTACGGTCAAAATGTGTATCTTTAGAAATTTCACAATTTAATGCAAGAGCCGCTTTCATACCAAATTCAAGTGCTTGTTTATTCATTACGGGCAATACGCCTGGGTAACCCCAATCGATTACATTTGTATTGCTATTTGGTTCTGCGCCAAAGTGTGCTGGTGCAGGTGAAAAGATTTTAGAATTTGTCTTTAATTCTACGTGGACCTCAAGTCCGATGACAGTTTCAAAATTCATTAGCCATTCCCCCCTAAGATCACAGGTTTTTTCGTATGGAAATCCGTTGCTTGTTCAAATGCATAGGCTGCTTTGTACATCGTACTCTCATCGAAAGGTTTACCGATAATTTGCAAGCCGACTGGCAAGCCTTCTGAAAATCCTGCTGGTACTGACATACCAGGTAATCCCGCCAAATTGACTGGAATCGTTAATAAATCGTTCATATACATTGTAATTGGGTCATTGATATTTTCACCTAAACCAAATGCAACAGTTGGTGAAGCAGGGCCAATGATAATATCATATTTTTCAAAAACAGTATCGAAATCTTGTTTGATCAAGGTTCTTACTTGTCCCGCTTTTTTGAAATAAGCATCATAATAACCGGCGCTCAAAGAGAACGTTCCTAGCATAATACGACGTTTTACTTCGACACCAAATCCTTCAGAACGTGAATTTACATATACATCTTCAAGATTTTTCACATTTTCAGAGCGGTAACCATAACGAATACCATCAAAACGTTGTAAGTTAGAGCTTGCTTCAGATGACGCGATGATATAATACACAGCCACACCATATTTAGAATGTGGTAAACTCACTTCTTCTACTATTGCGCCTAACGCTTTAAATGTTTCTGCTGCTTTAAGAATCGCTTCACGAACACCAGCATCAACACCTTCACCAAGATACTCTTTTGGTAACGCCACTTTCATGCCTTTGATATCTCCTGTTAATCCCGCAGTAAAATCAGGTACAGATGCACCTGCAGAAGTGCCATCTTTTTCATCAAAACCACTGATTGCATTCAGTGCTAACGCATTATCTTTAACATTTCTTGTCAATGGACCAATTTGATCCAAACTAGAAGAGAACGCAATTAAACCAAAACGAGACACACGTCCATAAGTTGGTTTCAATCCGACAATTCCGTTAAATGAAGCAGGCTGACGAATACTTCCGCCAGTATCACTTCCTAAAGAAACTGGAATCTGACCAGCTGCAACGGCTGATGCTGAACCACCAGAAGAACCACCAGGAACTTTCGTATGGTCCCACGCATTTTTTGTTTTCTTGAAGTGCGACGTCTCGGTACTTGCCCCCATCGCAAATTCATCCATGTTTAATTTTCCTACAGGGATCATATCCGCTTGATAGACTTTATCCATAACGGTTGCATCATAAATTGGATTGAAGTTGTGGAGCATTTTTGATGCTGCTGTTGTTAAAATATCTTTGGTTACGATATTGTCTTTGATTCCGATTGGAATACCCGCTAAAGGATTTGATTCAGTAATCCCTTTAAGATCGATTGCTTTGGCTAATTCTAACGCTTTTTCATCACTGATCGTAATAAATGAATCCACATCTTTTTCAGTTTCATTGATGCGGTTCAATGTTGCCTGTGTTAAATCAGTTGCTGTAATTTCTTTTGAGACAAGTAAATCATGCAGTTCTGTTAGTGACTTATCGTATAATTTTTCCATTATGCACCAGCCTCCCCGTTATCGATAATCGCTGGCACTTTGATGTAGCCATTCTCTGATTCAGGCACATTTTTCATTAGTTCATTGCGATCCATACCTGGTGTTACGACATCTTCTCTCATTACATTGATTGCTTGCGCAACATTAGAGGTAAATGGAACACCCTCCGTATCGACTTCTTCTAATAATTCCACCATGTCGATGATTTTTCCTAATTGATCTGTAAAGTCTTTTAATTCCTCATTTGAAAAAGACAATTTAGACAATTTGGCTACATGTTTTGCTTGTTCTTCACTGATTGCCATGGATACCCTTCTTTCCTTTAGAAAAACTCTATCAAGAGTTCACTAGTTCATTTTTATACTGTTATGCGATATTTCGCGTTTAAAAACAGCTTTTTTCTTATTCTATCATAAAATTCTAAGAATTTTTGAAAGAGATGGAAGAAAATAGTCTGAAAATGTAAAAAATAGCAACGAAAATTCGATTTGTTTCATTTTTAAGCTATTCGTCTACTTCTTTTGTATAGCTATTATCTAATGCGGTAACCATTTGCTGCTCATCCCAGACCTCGATGCCGAGATCCTGTGCTTTCGTCAATTTACTACCGGCATCTTCACCTGCAACAACGATATCTGTTTTCTTCGAAACACTGCCAGTTACTTTTCCGCCTAGATTTTCGATTTTTTCTTTTGCTTCTTCTCTATTGTAATGTGTAAGTTTCCCCGTTAAGACTACTGTTTTATCTTTAAATGGTGATTCTACAGCTTCTAATTGAGAGGTACGAATTCCTTTATACTCAAAATTAACTCCAGCTTTTGTCAGCTCATCCATTAGTTCGTGCACTTCTTCATTTTCAAAATACGTGACTAAGCTATCTGCGATGATCTCACCTATCGAATCAAGTGCAACGACCTCCTCTTTGGTCGCTAAGCTAATCACACGTAAATCACCAAAATGTTCTGCTAAAACTTTAGCTGCTTTAGCTCCCACATGACGAATGCCTAATCCAAAAATTAAGCGCTCAACGGAATTATCACGACTTGCGGCAATTGCCTGATAGATATTATTTGCTGATTTTTCTTTGATTTTTTCAAGAGTCATCAGCTGCTCTTGCGTTAAAAAGTAAAGATCTGCCACATCTGCGACTAACTCTTTGTCATACATTTGTTCTAATACCCGAGGACCTAATCCATCAATATTCATCGCATTTCTAGATACAAAATGATTCAATCCCTCTTTGATTTGAGCTGGGCACTTTGGATTAATACAACGTAAAGCCACTTCTTCATCCAGATGAACTAATTCACTGTCACAAACTGGACAATGAGTTGGAATTTCATAGGGTTGGCTATGCTCATCTCTTTTTTCGGTCAAAACTTGCGCCACTTCTGGAATAATATCTCCTGCTTTATAAATGATCACAGTGTCATTTAAACGGATATCTTTCATCTCAATGAAATCAGCATTATGCAAACTTGCACGGCTAACAGTCGTACCTGCCACACGAACTGGTTGCATTACAGCCGTGGGTGTGACAACCCCTGTACGCCCGATCGTCCATTCGATTTCATCTACAACTGTTTGCGCCTCTTCTGGTGGAAATTTATAAGCGATTGCCCAACGAGGTGCTTTGACAGTGAAACCTAACTCGTCTTGAATCGTAAATTCATTCGTCTTGATTACAATCCCATCGATTTCATACGGTAATTCTGACCGTTTTTCATGATATTCTTCTATATAAGCCCAGACTTCATCGATATCTTGGCATAATTTTTTTTCAGGATTGGTCCTAAGACCGATTTCTGATAGTTCATCCAGTGCATCGTACTGCGTTTTTGCGGTCATTGGACCAAAATCTGCAACTGTATATAAGAAAGTGCTAAGATTTCTTTTGGCAACCATACTTGTATCTAATTGACGTAAACTGCCAGCTGCTGCATTTCTTGGATTCGCAAAGACATCTTGTCCAGCTTCTTCTCGTTCTTTATTCAAGTTCACAAATGATAGTTTTGGCATATAACATTCGCCACGGACTTCAACTGAAATTGGTTTTTTCAACTCTAAAGGAATCGATTTAACTGTTTTTAGATTTTCCGTAATATTTTCACCAACTGTTCCATCACCACGAGTTGCTCCTTGAACAAATTTGCCGTTTTCATATTTTAATGAAATAGCTAATCCATCAATTTTCAGCTCACAGCAATAGCTGACAGATTTTCCCGCTAATTTTTGAACGCGTTCGTCAAAATCGTAAATGTCTTCTTTACTAAAACCATCATTTAAACTATACATCTGCACTTCATGCGTAACTTTTTCAAAGCCTTGTAAAATCTTTCCGCCAACTCGTTGCGTTGGTGAATCAGAAGTGATCAAATCTGGATATTCGGTTTCTATGTCTAATAATTCTTTGTACAAGCGATCATACACATAATCTTCTACGGTCGGTTTATCCGCTACATAATATTCATGAGAATACTGATTTAACTGCGTCCGTAGCTCTTTTGCTTTATCTGTCGCTTCGGTTAATGTTAGTGGCTTTTCCGCCATAATTACTCCTCCTAATTTAAAAGCGTAGCGGGCCCATTTAGGCTCGCAGAAAAATAGGAAAATATGTTTGTGACGCTCTTTGTCACAGGTATGTTTTATCTTTTTTCCGAGAGTCAGGCCCGCGAAGCTAGAAAACATATCGAAAACAAAAGGTTCGTCCAGATCATTTTCCCTAAATTTAGCCCTTGTCGCTAGATATTTTTTCAATCGGAGCAAATGCTGCTAATAAGCGCTTGATGCCTTTTTCAGGAAAAGCTACGTCTAATTCCAAGTCTTTAGCGGTACCGCCAACTCGAACGACTGTACCTGTTCCCCACGCTTTATGTCTGACCTTATCTCCTGCTTGCCAGGCCATTGATTCTCCACCACTGGCAACTTTATCCGTTACTGGCTGTTTAGTCGGCTGTGCATACGATGGTTTGAATACTTTTGGTTCAAAGGTTCTTGTCGGTGCTGGTGAAGCGATCGAACCTTGTAAATCTAACAATTCTTCATCGATTTCATCTAAGAAACGACTGGGACGATTGTATTGCGTTCTTCCATATAACGTTCTAGAAAAGGCATTTGTGATAAATAAAATTTCCTCTGCTCGCGTAATGCCTACATAGGCTAAACGGCGCTCTTCTTCTAGTTCACTTTCTTCTAACATGGCACGAGATAGTGGGAAGACGCCTTCTTCCATCCCAATCAAAAAGACAACTGGAAATTCAAGTCCTTTTGCTGCATGCAGTGTCATCAACGTTACTTGAGAGGTACTTTCTTCTAAATTATCTAAGTCTGAAACAAGTGCTAAATCATTTAAAAACACCGCTAATTTTTCATCTGGCGCATCTGCCTCTTCTTCATCCTGACGTTCGTAACGTTTGTCGAATTCTTGGGTAACGGTTAAGAATTCATCTAAGTTTTCTAAGCGCGCTTGCGATTCTAAATTATTTTGTCTGACTAATTCTTCACGATAACCACTGCGATCCAACACTTCTTTCACTAATTCAGTGATCGTTAAATATGGAATCATCTGTGTCAGATCTTGAATCATCATCCCAAAGCTCCCTAATTCTTTACCAGCCTTACCTGAAATATTTGCTAGATCCACATTTTGTGAAGCCTCGAGTAATGACCAGCCATGCATTTGAGAAAAACTTCTTAATTTTTCGACAGAACTTTTACCAATGCCTCTTTTTGGTTCATTGACTACTCGTTCAAAACTAAGTGAGTCCATTGAATTGGAGATAATGTTTAAATAGCCTAAAATATCTTTAATTTCTTTACGATCATAGAATTTATGTCCGCCAACCATCGTATAAGGAATATTCGATTTAAGCAGCATTTCTTCCATTACTCGAGATTGAGCATTCGTGCGATATAAAACTGCGAAATCACCATAGATACGGTCTTGTTCGCGTATTTCTTTTTGGATTTGCCCCACAATAAACTGCGTTTCATCCCGCTCGTTATCACCACGATAATAAACAATTTTTTCTCCATCCGTATTTTCTGTCCATAATTGTTTATCTCGACGATTGCTATTGTTTTTGATTACGTTATTTGCTGCATCAAGAATTTTTTTGGTGGATCGGTAATTTTGTTCTAGCATAATCACAGAGGCATCAGGATAATCTTTTTCAAAATCCAAGATATTCTGCATATCTGCTCCACGCCAGCCATAAATACTTTGGTCAGCATCCCCCACAACACACAAATTTTTGAAACGTGCCGCCAGCATATTGACTAATGTGTACTGCGCATGGTTAGTATCTTGGTACTCATCTACGTGGATATAATGGAATTTATTTTGATAATAGCTCAACGAATCAGGGTGTTCATTAAATAGACGAATCGTGTTCATGATCAAATCATCGAAATCCATACACTGATTATTTCTTAATTCTTTTTGATACATTTTATAGCATTTAGCGACAATTTCTTCGTAAGGTGTTCCTTGTAATTCCGCTACTTTTTCAGGAGACTGCAGTTCATTTTTAGCGTTACTGATCGTACCTAAAATCGAACGAGGGTCATATTTCTTTATATCGATGTTTAGTTCATTCAAAATTCGCTTCATCAACGTTCGCTGTTCAGAAGTATCAATAATCGTGAAATTACGATTATAACCGATATGATCGACATCACGGCGCAAAATACGCACACACATCGAGTGAAATGTCGAAACCCAAACATCATTTCCGCCAACTTCTAGTAACTTTCCAACCCGTTCTCTCATTTCTTTTGCGGCTTTATTGGTAAATGTGATTGCTAAAATATTCCATGGATTAACATCTTTTTCTTCAATTAAGTAGGCAATACGGTGAGTTAAAACTCTTGTCTTTCCGCTACCTGCACCCGCCATAACTAATAAAGGCCCTTCAGTATGTAGAACGGCTTCTTTTTGTCTCGGGTTCATACCTTGGATCAAGGCGTTTTCTTGTGCCATCATCAACGTCCTCTCTCTTTTTTCAATCTTATACATTATACCAAAAAAAACACAAAAGCTGAACAGATAGAACAAACCTTGCGTAATAACATACAAAAAATTTTAATGATACTTATCACAATGGATGTTTAGATTATGATGCACAGCTTAAATCCGTCAAACAAGATTTTAGAAGTAAAATTCTTTTATTGTCAAAAAAGAGTTAGCGTATCTTAATATCATTTTTAGTCCATCATCATTTAGTCTATGAACAACTTATTTCCGAAAGCGTTACTTTTGCTCCTGCCGTTTGTTCTAGCCTCCAATTAACCCAAAAAGCACCCGTATCATTTGATACAGATGCTTTTTGTAATCTCTTTGCTCAAAAATAGGAATAAATGAGCCTCATTAAAATAATAATATTCGTAGGATTTCAATTATCTCAATTCCATTTTGTTTGTGCTGAACTTTTATAAAATAAGGATGAGACAATATTTATTATCAGCAAATGTTAGCCAATAATTGATTTTTTCATCTCCATTAGGAAAAATTCGCGACCACGCGATCGACATCCGAAATGTTTTAAAATCTAGTTCAGCAAATAGTGCAATATCTTCTTTATACACGTGATAATGATTGATACCAGAATGATTTGGATCATAGATATCCTCTTGAATTGACGAGGTAATTTCCATAGCCCTACTATGAGAGCCAGCGATTAGTACATCACAAACACTGATTCCCTTCCCATCTTGATCCCAAGCACCTTCTATTTGATGCGCTGCAACGGCTCAGCCCCAAAGAAACGTTTCTTTCATCACCAACCATTTTTCTTAGCCGATTTCAGTTACTGCTATTTTTTCTGTTTCCATCTCTTTTTGAATCTGTGTTTCTTCTTTAGCTAGTTCTTGTTTTTCACAAATTTTGAAGAATGGATAATAAATAGCCACGCTCAGCAGTAATGATACAACGCCCCAAATCACAGCCGGAATATTTCCTCCAGTTGCTAAGTATGCATTCACTAAAGGCGGTGTCGTCCATGGCGGATTAAACGCAATTCGCCCAATAATATTCGTTACGGTTAAAATATAAGTCCCGATACAAAGAAGCAACGGCGTAATTATAAAGGGAATCATCATGATCGGATTCATCACGATGGGAAAACCAAAAATGATAGGTTCATTGATACAAAAAATTGCTGATGGTAATGCCATTTTCCCCAATGATTTATATGACTTACTTTTAGACATCAGCATATTGATAACCAAGCCTAATGTTGAACCAGTTCCCCCATAACATAAAAATGTTATATAAAACCCACCAACAAAAATATTTGGTAATGGCTCCCCTCTTGAGAAAGCTTCTGTATTCGCTGCAAATAAGGCTAGAAAGATCGGATCTCCAATGCTGCCCATTACGTTACTTCCGTGAATTCCCGCACACCACAATAACAAAATCATAAATGTATACAGCAACATGCCTGGCAACGTGTTTAATCCTGTTGCTAATGGTGAAAACATCCATTGAACGAAGCTGTTGACATCAAATTCCAATAACACACGAATAATCCAAGCCAAACCGATAATCGCTGCTCCTGGTATTAAACTAGCAAAACTTTTAGAGACTGCTGGCGGAACACCATCTGGCATCCGAATGATCAAATTCTTTTTAATAAAGAAATTAATAATCAAGACTGTCAAAATTGCCGTAACAATTCCGGTAAACAATCCAGAAGCACCTAATGTTGCTATATCGATACTCCAATCTTTGGACGCTTGCAGCATTAAAAAGGATGACATCGCTAAAACAACTGAATTGATTGGATCAATCCCATATGTTTCAGAAAGATAATAAGTAATTCCTGCACAACCTACCAATCCCAAAATACCAAATGTAAAACCAATCGGGACTCCTAACTTGATGCCAAAACTACCCAAAAATTCAGTCCAACCATTAAATGGAAGGTTAGCAACAATCAAAAAGGCACTCCCGATGATCGTCAACGGCATTGTCACAGCGATCCCATTACGGATTCCAACCAAGAACCGATTCTCACTAACTTTTAGAACACCAGGCATAACTTTGTCTTGAAACACATCAATAAACTTGTCCATTTTACGCTCCCCTAACTCTATTTTTCTATTTATAGCTAATGACCAAACGAAGCTCCGCTCATTATCTCCATTGTGACCCGAATTTCTTCTTCACTGACAATACTTGGTGCATCGTGGAAAATCATCTCAACTACTCCATCATAAAAACAACCATAATCACCTGTCTCAGAAACTATCGCTTTTTCTATCCAATCACCATTAGCATTTTTATAGGAAATAACGCCATATTCTTTAGGAGTGTCCAAACCAAAGCCTGCATCTCCAGGAAAAACCCCTAATTTCAAATCATTTTCTTGTTGATCGGGACTATATTTTTCATAAATGCCTGTCGTGCCTAACAATCTAAAACGTGGACCCAATTTTGCCACAACTTGACTGGATTTCAGAATCCCTTTCAATGCCCCATAAATAAGTTGCACATCGTAGTAATCATCCACTGTACTTTCATTATTTTGAACATTTCTCAAGTCATAATAAACAGTATCTGGCTTTCCAAATAGGGAAACTATCTGGTCAACAGCATGCACACCCAATCCATAAAAACTACCATCAAGAATCGTTCCTTTACGTTCCTCTGTATTCGGTCGATAATAATCAATATGCGCTTCCAGTTCAATCAATTTTCCTACATAGTTTCTTTCGATCACTTTCTTTAAGGTTAAAAAATCACTGTCAAATCGTCTGTTTTGATAAGGTATCACATGAACATTGCTTTCCTTTGCCAATTGAATCAACGTTTGTGTTTGCTCCATTGTTTCACAGAATGGTTTTTCTATAATTACATTTTTTTTAGCTTCTAGACAAGCTTTTGCAAGAGAAAAGTGAGTTTTTGGTGGTGTACACAGTGTAATTACAGCAACCTCTTCATCTGCTAGAACATCAGCTAAATCTGTCACTCCTGTTATATTTAGCTTACTTAATTCTTCTAAATCTTCTTTTGTTAAGGCTAAATCGCAGACGTATTTCACTTGGATATTTTCTCTTAGTTTAATGTATGGAAGATGGTATCTTTTAGCACTTTTTCCGTATCCGACAATCGCCATTACTAATTTTTTCATTAAATGACCTCCTTTATTTTCAAATGAGTCAAATCAAATTGAGGTAGATACTCTTCATTTGCGATTAACATCTCATCTAAAATCTCCTTTGCTTTAGTATCAGAAGAAACTAATGGATTGATCGTCATGGCAACTAAGGCTTTTTGATAATCTCCTGTCACAGCAGCTTCACAGGCTACTTTTTCAAAAGCTTTCATTTGTTGGATCAAACCATTTAACGCATCAGGTAATTTTCCAGTTGTCAGCGGAATCGGACCAGCTTTAGTAATCAGACAATTGACCTCAACGACATCGGATAATGCTAAATTATCAATGGCTCTCATGTTTCGGGTATTGACCGTTTGAACATCCCGCTTGTCTGTGTGTAGCGATAAAATCAAATCACAAGCACATTCGCTATACCCTGCTCCGCCTCTTTGAGACAATATCCCTGGTACGTCATCAAGATCACTATCTGCATAAACTGAAAACAACTCTTTTTCTAATTTTTTTGCAATTACTGCTCGTGAGCCTTCATTTCTTGCCGCCCGATGTTCAGCTTTTAATACCTCATCTGTTTTCCAGTAATATTGTAAATAGCTCATCGGAATTGCTTGAATTCCAGTCAGAAAATCAGCGTCCCAGTTTGAAACCCCTGGATTGTCGATTTTGACTTCCCCACGTACTAGCTGATCCACAACAGAAGCTGTCACCTCTTTCCCATCTAACAAAATACGTTTAGCAAAAACCAAATGATTCAATCCTACAAACTCAGCGAAAACACGTCTTCGATCAACTCCTAATGCATCAGCAATTGCATGCTCTATATTTAACGGACCGTTACAAATACTAATCATTTTTTCCCAGTTCGTATGATTCAATACTGCTTCTGCCAACATTCCAGCTGGATTGGCAAAATTAATCAGCCAAGCATCTGGGCATAACGCTTCCATTTCTGTACAAATATCGATCATCACAGGAATTGTCCGAAATGCATTCAATAACTCTCCGGGACCATTTGTTTCTTGTCCCACGAAACGATATTTTAATGGTATATTTTCATCTTTTACTCTTGACGATAATTGGCCTGCTCGAATCTGCGTTAATACAAAATCAGCATCATTTAAAGCCTCTCTTCGATTTAGAGTTGACCTCAATTGTATTGGGCAACCAGATTTATCAATGATTTTTTGACAAAGCTTTGTAATGATTGCTAATTTTTCTGCTCCCTCTTTTACATCAACCAACCATAACTCATCAATTGGCATTTCTTCATATCTAGTGATAAACCCTTTGACTAATTCCGGTGTATATCCTGATCCTCCACCGATCGTTACAACTTTTAACTTTTTATCCATCCTCTGCACCTCTACGATCTAATTTTATACTGTTATTTTCCAGTTCATTGATGAAGTATAGCATCTACGTTTAATATTTATAATAGTTCTTTACAGGTTAGATATGTAAGCGCTATAATAATAATTGTATCAACAAAGATACACACTGTATTATCTAGAAAGGATGAATATTGTGCTATTTTTAGAAAAAACACCCGTTTTATCTCCTCTTGACTATGATATCTATAACTATATCGTTGATCATATGGATAAAGTCGTCTTTATGAGAATCAGGGAGCTCGCAGAAAATACACATACAAGTGTTGCCACAATTCAACGATTCTGTACTAAATTTGAATGTGAAGGCTTTTCAGAATTCAGAATTCGCCTTCGTTTGTTTTTAAATGAAGATAAAAAACAGTCTGAAACGATCATGATCGATACATCCAGCCACGTTAATTTTTTATCTCGTGTAAACGAACAGCAATTTCAGGATAAAATCAAAGAAGCGATCTCCATTATTATGAATAAAGAACTAATTCTCTTTTTAGGAGTGGGCTCGTCTAATGTCATGGCAGAATACGGTGCCTTATATTTTTCTTCTGTTTTCCAAATGGCTCTCCGGATCGAAGACCCTATTACTAATCCTAGAAATTATCTATCCAAACAATTATTGGAAAACTCATGTGTCATTGCTCTTTCTGTTTCAGGTGAAACAAAAGAAATCATCCATTACCTTAGCAGCTATAGCTTTAAAGATACACCTATTATTTCAATTACAAATACTGCTAATTCAACGATTGCAAAATTATCCAGCGTGAATATTCCTTACTATATCGCAGAAGAAAGATTGTGGGAACAAGACATCACCTCACAACTGCCTCCGTTATTTATTATTGAATACCTTGCAAAATCACTGCATAACATGAAAAAATGACGTAGCAGCAGTTTGCGCTATGTCCACTTAATTCAACAGAGTCAGACTAAAAAAGATGTGTCCTGGTTTCACCCTTAAATCAACTATTCCAAAGACGATAAAAAACTGCATAAGTAGATGATCCATCATCGCCTACCTATACAGTCTGTTTATACTCTAATCGGGGTTCATATATCAGTTAAAGGAGCTTTTACATTTATGCTCACCTACGAGAAAACCATTTAAAAAATTTTCGTAAAGTAGTAATGAAATAAGGCTAATGAAAACCAAAAGAATAGACATCATTAAATTTATTTACTCTTCAGATGTCACGCTCTTTTTTGCCTCTCACGAACTCAAACAATGAACGACTCTCGCCTACTATTCATCAATTACGTTAGTTAATTTTTCTACGATTTCTTCATTTACATAAACTGAAACTTCTCCACCATTCACAGGAAATATCCCGCCACCTGTTTCGTCCAAAGTTACTTTTGCATCATTATTTTTCAAAATATCCACAAATGTTTTTCCAGCATGCACTGCACTGATCGTCATTTTTTTTTCGCCCGCTTGAGCGTTGGTCATTACAACTGCATAGCCTGATTCTTCTCTGTCAAAATTGCCTGTTCTGATCCAGCCGATCACATTGGCATCGTCAAAATAATCTATTTCGCTTCCATAAGCTAGTTTTTCACGAATTTTTAGTAATAGCTCTAAATTTTTTCCTACTCCATCCACATTTTGTGAAGGAATACCAAATAAATCTCCCCAGAATACAACAGGTGTTCCAGCATTTCGCAACAAAATCAACGCATACGCATGAAGCTTGAACCATCCATCGACCCAAGACTCCAAACTTTGTCCCTTTTGAGTATCGTGGTTATCAACAAAGGTTACCGCCCATTCCGAGCGCTCTTTTGCCAATGTTCCATCAAATATAGTTCGCATATCATAGTGGCCGTCAGAGTTTGCTGCTTCATAAAAATGATAGTGTAAAGGTACATCAAATAAAGAAATCAAGGTTCCTGAACTATCGATATAATTCGTCAATTTCTCAAGTTCACCGTTCCAATATTCTCCGACTACAAATAAATCCTTGCCTTTTTCTTTTCTTCTATTTAATAACCAATCGACAAAATAATTGAACTGAATATGTTTTACGGCATCTAAACGGTACCCATCAACATCCGTCAATTCTTGATACCATTGGCCCCACTTATTTAATTGGTCAACCGTTTCAGCATACTCCATATCCAAATTACATCCCATCAAATAATCGTAATTGCCATTTTCATTATCAACCTCTTCATCCCAACCCTTTCCATCAAAATTGAAAATCCCATGATCTTTTCGTCGGTCATCAAAGTCAACGCCAGAGAAATTTCTCCACGTCCAAATATAACGATTGTATTTTTGATTTCTGCCTGGAAAAGTGAATTTCGTCCAAGCTAAAATTTCTTCTTCTCCACTAACTGCTTCATTTCGGTTATCTGAACGATATTTTACGGCTGAAACATTTTCTTCCTCATCCGCTCCCATAAAATGATCGAACACAATATCACCATAAACTTCTATTCCAGCTCCTTTTAAAGCTGAAATGCACTCCAAATATTCTTTCTTTGTCCCATATTTAGTAGGAATTGTCCCTTTTTGATCAAACTCTCCTAAATCGTACAAATCATAAGGCGCATAGCCAACATCTTCAAAACCATTTGCCCCTTTATATGCAGGAGGAAGCCAAATACCATTGATCCCTTTTTTATGTAATTCTTCTGCTAGTTCAGTTAGACGTTGCCAGTGCTTACCATCTGCTGGAAGATACCATTCAAATCCTTGTAATATTGTACGATTATTCATACTTATCCCTCCGTTTTTCTCTATTCTCATTAAGCCAAAGAATAAACATCTTTGTCAAATAATAGAATCCTATCTATCAATGCCTTGAATAATCGTTTTATTTCGCCTTTGAACGTTTTTGACCGTTTTTGATTGCATCAGTCAATTTAATGTGCTATTATAGACATTGAAAAGAGGTGTGAAAATGCTTACAGAAGAAAGACATCAAGCAATTTTACGTTTATTAGATCAACAATCTATTGTTAAGTCTCAAGAATTATCTACACTTCTGAACGCTTCTGAATCAACGATACGTCGAGATCTACAAGAATTAGAAGATGCAGAATTATTAGAACGAGTTCATGGTGGAGCAAAACGAATCTTGAATCTAGGCTTCGAACAAGATATGACTGAAAAATCAGTCAAAAACACGCAAAAAAAACAGGAAATTGCTTTCCTTGCTGCTCAATTTGTTCATGATAGTGACGTTATTTATCTGGATGCAGGATCAACCACTTTAGAAATGCTACCATTTTTAATTGAAAAAAATATCACAGTTGTTACTAATTCTGTCCATCACGCAGCAAAGCTTGGCGATTTAAATATCAACACCATTATTCTTGGCGGTTCACTAAAGCTATCTACAAAAGCTATCGTGGGTTCTACAGGAATGGAACAACTCAGTCATTTTCGCTTCAATAAAGTTTTTATGGGAATGAATGGTGCCCATCTTGAGTTTGGTTTAACAACACCCGATCCTGAAGAAGCTGCATTAAAACGCTTAGCTATCGCTCAAGCAGAAGAAGCCTATGTCTTGATCGACCAAACAAAACTAAATAAAGTAACCTTCACAAAAGTCACCGAACTTGATGATGTCATTATTCTCACCAATCAATGTTCACCTGAGTTACTTGAAAAATTCCAGAAAAAAACAACGATAAAGGAGGCAGTACAATGATCTACACAGTAACATTAAATCCTTCAATTGACTATATCGTTCATGTAAAAGGACTTAAATTAGGCGATTTGAACCGAATGACCAACGATTTTAAACTACCCGGCGGTAAAGGTATTAACGTTTCCAGAATTTTAAAAAGAATTCAAGCTGAATCAACAGCTCTTGGTTTTCTAGGTGGCTTTACAGGTAATTTTATCTCTGATTGGCTGACAAAAGAACAAATCCAAACTAACTTTACAACAGTTCGAGAAGATACTCGAATCAATATCAAACTAAAATCTGAATCTGAAACTGAAATCAACGGTTTAGGTCCCGCTATCAGTAATGAAGAGATGCAAGACTTAAAAAAATCATTAAGCATGATTTCATCAGGGGACATTGTCGTTTTATCTGGGAGTACTCCTGCATCACTCCGAAAAGGTTTTTATGAAGAATTGATTCAAATTATCAAAGATAAGAATGCTGAATTTGTCATTGATACTACTGGTAAAGATTTAATGAATGCTTTGCCACAAAAACCTTTGCTCATCAAACCAAACAATCATGAACTTGCAGAATTGTTTGATGTAGAATTTCAAACGATAGACGATATTTTACCGTTTGGAGAACGTTTATTAGATGATGGCGCCAAACATGTGATCATTTCAATGGCGGGTGACGGTGCCTTGTTATTCACAAAAGAGGGAATTTATCGCTCAAATGTATTGAAACGATCACTGAAAAATTCTGTTGGTGCAGGAGATTCTATGATTGCAGGCTTTGTCGGAACATTTTCTAAGAATAACGATCCTGTTGAAGCTTTTAAATGGGGCGTTGCATGTGGCAGTGCGACTGCCTTTTCAGATGATCTAGCCTCAGTAGATTTAATTAATGAATTGATCTCTGAAGTAGAAATTGAAAAAATCAACTAACGACATGACTTAGTTTCTCGAAAAAAGATAAAAATCGTTTGTGGCAAAAAATGTCCCTCTCAATTTTCCCTATTTTTCTTTCGAGGATGTGCGAGCTCATTCAGCTTTTGTGCGGAATGTTGTTACTTATATAATTAGGAGGAAAAACAATGAACATCAAAGACTTACTAGTCAAAGACGTGATGATCATGGATTTGCAAGCGACTGATAAAAAAGGCGCAATCGATGAAATGGTCCAAAAATTGTATGATGGTGGTAGAATTTCTGATATTACAGAGTATAAAGAAGGAATTTTAGCCCGTGAAGCACAAACTTCAACCGGCCTTGGTGACGGAATTGCAATGCCACATGCTAAAAATAGTGCTGTTAAAGAAGCAACTGTTCTATTCGCTAAAAGCAACAAAGGTGTTGATTATGAAGCACTAGACGGACAGCCAACTTACTTATTCTTTATGATTGCAGCTCCAGAAGGCGCTAATGATACTCACTTGCAAGCTTTAGCTGCCCTATCTCGCCTATTGATCGATCCTGATTTTGTAGCGAAATTAAAAGAAACAAAAACACCTGAAGATGTTCAAAATCTATTTCAATCTGCTGAACAAGCGAAAGAAGCCGAAGAAAGACAAGAACAATTAGAAGAAGCATCTAATAATAATCAGGATACAAATCGTAAATTCGTCGTTGCCGTTACAGCTTGTCCAACTGGAATCGCTCATACTTATATGGCAGAAGATGCTTTAAAGAAAAAAGCGAAAGAAATGGGCATTGATATCAAAGTTGAAACAAATGGTTCCGAAGGGATTAAAAATCGCTTAACAGCAGAAGATATTGCCCGTGCTGATGGTGTGATCGTTGCTGCTGATAAAAAAGTTGAAATGAATCGCTTTGACGGTAAAGAGTTAGTAAACCGCCCAGTGAGTGATGGGATCCGTAAAACAGAAGAGTTGATCACTTTAGCAACTAGCGGAACCGCTCCAACTTTCCATAGTTCTGAATCAGATTCAAGTGAGGAAGATGGATCTGCAGATGGTTCTGTTGGTTCAAGAATCTATAAAGACTTGATGAATGGTGTTTCACATATGTTGCCATTTGTTATCGGTGGCGGAATTGCCATTGCACTTTCATTTATGATCGATCAATTTATCGGTGTTCCTCAAGACCAATTGAGTATGCTTGGTAATTACAATGAAGCTGCAAGTTGGTTTAACCAAATTGGAGGCGCAGCATTCGGATTTATGTTACCTGTTCTAGCTGGATTTATCGCTTCAAGTATTGCCGATCGCCCAGGATTAATCGTAGGTTTTGCTGCTGGTGCATTAGCTAATACAGGTGGCGCAGGCTTCCTAGGTGCTTTAGTCGGCGGGTTCTTAGCCGGATATGTCATTATTTTCTTGAAAAAAGTTTTCAAAGGCTTACCAAAATCACTTGACGGAATCAAAACGATTTTATTTTATCCTGTTTTTGGTTTACTGATTACTGGTGGCTTAATGCTTTTAGTCAACGTTCCAATGAAAATCATCAACGATGGGTTAAATGGGTTCTTATTAAGTTTAGATGGCACAAATGCCGCACTTTTAGGTGCCTTACTTGGTGGAATGATGGCGATCGACTTAGGTGGTCCAATCAACAAAGCAGCTTATGTGTTCGGTACAGCTTCGATTGCTGCAACTGTTACAGAAGGTGGTAGTATCATCATGGCATCTGTTATGGCCGGTGGTATGGTTCCTCCATTAGCAATTTTTATCGCAACATTGATCTTTAAAAATAAATTTACAAAAGACCAAAAAGATGCTGGTTTGACTAACTTAGTAATGGGTCTATCCTTTGTAACAGAAGGTGCCATTCCTTTTGCCGCAGCAGATCCTATACGTGTTATTCCAAGTTTTGTTGTTGGTTCAGCACTAGCTGGTGGTTTAGTAGGTGGTTTCGGGATTCGCCTTTTAGCTCCTCATGGTGGAATCTTCGTGGCATTATTATTAAGTCACCCAATTCTATATCTAGTATTTATTGCGATTGGTGCAGTCGTTTCCGCTATGATTTTAGGGATTGTAAAAAAACCTGTTCCTCAATAAACTTAAACATGATTATCAAGCCTCAAATGATACAGACCTCGTTCTCATTCATTTGAGGTTTTTACTTGCTGAATAACTTGATTGTAGAGTTTTTTTTAGACGAATAAATTATTAGGAAATGTAATATTGATCACGAACGGACAAAGCAGTATTAGCATTGTACCTGCTAAAGTAGCTGCCAAAGAAGGAGCCCTTGCTATTGCAACTGACAAATGTTTGGATAAACTCTCTGCTGTTATTTCAGAGAGAACTACGTAAGCTCTGTCGATAGTTGGTAAAAAGTAAGTTCAGAGATAAAAAATAAATACGGAAAAATCGATATTTTGGCCAATAATATTGGGATTTTACCCGCGAAAATGTTGTTGGATTCATCTTTTGAAGAATAGTATTATTTATCTATCTTGCAATGAAGCAAGTTTTGTGACCGATGCTAAGTTCGTTATTAACGGAGAAAGAATTGCTAAATTGATATTGTTTTAGAGGCTGGGAAAGTAAGTGTTACTTCTGTTTCAACTGTCTATTCGCATTTAGGGTGCGAGCGAAAAGTAGGATTTACTTTTGGCTCACACCCTATTTTGATACATATATCATTTACTCACTAATATCAAGCGTCTGATGCATTGTTTCTAAATAACTTGAATCCAAAAATACAACACGTAAATGATTCTTAGCCTTTTTCAAATCAAAACGGGTAGATGCTTCTTTTTGTTTTAAATTACTAATATTCACATCAAACAATTTTTCCCATAAGGCTTCTAAAGGAATCTCTTTGATTGCTTCTTTTGGCAGATAAATGCGTAAAACAGAGACAAATTCATCATATTTTTGATCCAAAACATCGATTTCCAAAAACTGCCGTATATAAAACTCGTACGCTGAGAGTCCATCATCTATTGCCATTTCCGGATTCAATACACGGTAATTCATCATCTTACGACTTTTTTCATCAATCCACGGAAAGTAGGCTTGCGCGTTCAACATTCCTTTTGTACGATTTACGATATATTTTTGATGTGGAATATCATAACTTCTAGTAACAAAGTACGTTGCACTTTTCTTTTCAACAGGCTGATAATAACTATTTTGATACTGCACCGTTTGTGTAACATCTTCAGCAAAAGCATATTCAATATAAGGAGCTCGTAACACACCGGTCCCATTATTCCAAACCAATTGATCATACCCCATCTGATCCCTAAACAAGCGCTGATACTTTTGATTAACAGGCAACACCCAATTAAACGGGTTTTTGAATAACGTCACTTTGATCACTTGATTAGCCATTTCTTCTACAGCGTGAACTTGCTGTACTTCTAAGAAAATCGGTTTAGGAATAATTTGATAGTATAAACTTGAATAATACATCTTCCAGCACGAAGTCAAACACAATCCTTTAAAATGAATGTCATAACCAGCAAATTGATTACAATCAACGATCACTTCTTTTTCACTATTGTACCGTTTAGGTAATTTTTCAATCTCACTATCCGTTTCAAATGTTCTTTTTTCAATACGCTCAACATTATTATATAAATATTCATCTAACGGTCGAATATAAGCGTATATGCCATTTCTAATCATTCGGGTTTCGCAATAGTCTTCAATCATCGTTTGATTATCTAAAAAAATTGTATTTTCTAGAACCGTTCGCTCATGAAGAGTTAACTTAGAGATATGGAGCTGAAATTCTCCGCCTTGACTGTTTACTTTAATCCATATATTTTCTTCTTCTGTAAGTTGTTGAACCTGATGAATGATTTTTTGAAAATCAAATGTTTGTGCTTCTTCATCACCAAAACGATAACTTTTTGGTATGCTTACAATACGTAAAAAGCTCACCCAATCCAAAACATCTTGTTTCAACTGTTCTAAAGAAAAATCAGTCCGTGCGATTACCATATATATTTTCTCAGTTTTTTCCATTTGCCCCACCTCGTTTCTTTAAATCAAGTATAACGAAAATAAAGACAGACTTCATCTAATATACTCTTAGAATTCTAAAGTAGATTTTTGAAAAATAAAAAAACACCTTTTTCTTTTGATTTTAAAGAATCAAAAAACTAAGGTATTTTTTATGAATGATCAATTAGCCATTCTATTTTTTTCCCCAATGAAACGATTTATCAAGTAAAATAATAAGGTTCCAATCACTATAATTAGAATTGCTAAATAAAATGCATATAGTTTAGATCCAGTAATATCAGAGATTTTCCCGGTTAATGATGGAACAATAACGGATGCTGACATACCAAAGAAGTTAAATACACCATACATCGTTGCAACACTACCTTTAGGTGCGGATTCTCCTAACCATGAAATAATGATCGGCTCAACTGCTAACTTGCCAAAGAATCCGTAGGCCATAATTCCTACCACTAAAATCGTTTGATTTGTTGTTGTCACTGTAATAAACAAAACACTAGCTGCTAATAATTCGAGTAGGATGATCATTTGTATTTTTTTCTTTGGAATACCATCTGCAATTCGGCTAAAAATTAGAGCACCGGGTATTGCTGTAAAAAATACTAATGATGAAGCTAGCCCTACTGATGTTCCTGAAAAACCTTTTTCTGTTTCCAAAAAATTTGGCAACCATGTATCGATCAAATAGTACGTATACAATGTTGAAAAATACAGGATATAAGCGGAAATCATTCGAGGCTTAAAAAGAGCCTTAATCGAAATTTTTGGGGTTCCTTCAGATTGTGTTTTGATTATTTTTTTTGGTTTCTCTAGTCGAATAAAGCGTAAAAACATAGCTACTGCTAATAAAATCAACACAACCGTAGCAAATATCAAGGCTTGCCAAGGTAAGACACCTGTTCCTACTAAGTAACTGGAAGAAATCAACCCTAAGCCGCTACCTATCGCCGTTCCACTATTGACAACAGCCGTTGATAAGCTTCTTTTAGATACGGGTACATATTCTGCGGTCAAAGAATAGGCGACACCGTAATACGTCCCACAACCCAGGCCTGCTAAAATACTCCCGATAAAAACAACGCCCATACTTTGTGCTACTCCAACAATCAATGCACCTAGACCAAATAATAAAAATCCAGGAATCAGAATTTGTTTCTTACCTATTTTATCTACCAACACCCCTGAAGGGATTTGCATGCAAACATAGCCTAAAAAATAAAAACTTGAAATCTGACCAAGCTGGGCATCTGTTGCTCCTCCAAAATAATCACTGATGATTGGATAAATAGGCGTTAATACAGTTCGATAAATCCAAATAACGATCCAACCAATCGTTAATATATATATGATCTGTTTCCAATATGGTGTCCGTCCATTCGACTTTTTTTGTTCATACATCGTACACATTCTCCTTTATCAGGCTAAATAACTAAATAAGTAGCTACTTATTCTCAAAAGAAAGAATGATCAGACAATAGCTATTATCATGCCTGATCTTTCTCTTATCTTATTAATTTAACTACTTCTTGATAAAAGTACCAACGAAATCAGTTGAAACTCCTTCTTCTTTTGTATAGATAACATGACCTCTTAAAATAGTTTGCATAACTTGAGCACCAATTTCACGGCCAATGTAAGGACTGATTTTATTACGATATTCTAAATCTTCAGCTTTTAGCGTATATGGCGCATTTGGTTTGATCAAGACAAAGTCAGCATCTTTCCCAACACTGATTCGACCTTTTTGATCCAAATCATAGCGATCAGAAGGATTTGCAGCAATAATATCTGCAAATTGTTTCAATGACATGCCTCTTTTTTGAACCCCTTCATCAAAAAGAACATCTACATTATTTTGAACACCTGAGATTCCGCCCCACGCTTCAAAAGCATTGTCTTTATCTTTTAAATCAGGCGTACAAGGAGAATGATCAGACGTTACAAAATCAATTTCACCTGACAAGACTTTTTCCCACATACCATCTTGATTTTCCTTGTCACGGATCGGCGGTGAGCATTTTACAACAGGTCCAATTGCATCTAATTCATCGGTATCGAAATATAGGTAATGCGTACACGTTTCACATGTGACATCAACACCAGCTTCTCTTGCCTTTGTGACTTCTTCTACACCTTCTGGACAAGCAATATGACAAATGTGAATACGACAACCAGTTTCTTTAGCAAACAAAATGGCTCTACGAATTGGCTCAACTTCTGTAAAGACTGGACGGCTTTCAACATAAGCTTTTAGGGTTGTTTCTCCATTTTTATAGGCAATTTCTCCTAGTTTATCTGTGATTGCTGCATTTTCTGCATGAATTGCTAGAACTTTTCCTGTTTTAGCAACTTGTTTCATTCCTTCATAAAGAGAATAATCATCTACATTCATAAAATCACCATCAATACTACGGTCACCACAAGTTGCCATGAAACATTTATATGCTGCTACTCCACCATCATCTAACTCTTGAATACCGCCTGTCAGATT
The DNA here is from genome assembly GCF_051714545.1 of Enterococcus sp. AZ126. Classification (NCBI taxonomy): domain Bacteria; kingdom Bacillati; phylum Bacillota; class Bacilli; order Lactobacillales; family Enterococcaceae; genus Enterococcus; species Enterococcus sp. AZ126. The sequence continues at coordinate 3,228,248 of NZ_JBIOSB010000001.1, read as the reverse complement.
AAATGGTACTAAACCGCCAAATGAACCAACATCGGATTTCAATTTACCTTTACCCGCATCGTATTTTATTTCAAGGGATTCCCCATCGACTGTTGCTGGTACTTGGTTTAAAGGCATTTCCATAAAGGAAGTAACGCCGCCTTTTGCACATGAAGCTGTCCCAGTGATATATCCTTCCCATTGATCGCGATAACCGCCACCTGGATCCGTAATATGCACGTGAGCATCCACCATCCCTGGACTTACAACTAAACCTGCTGCATCAACGACATGGTCAGCGTCACCAAGATCATGGCCGATTGCTGCAATCAAACCATCTTTTACAGCCACATCTGTCTTAACTTCTCCTGATTCCAAAATCACTAAACCATTTTTGATCACTAAATCATAACTCATTTGTCTTCCTCCTAAATTTAATAGCTAAACAGGCTTGCCTAAATAGCTAGGTAATATACATTTATACTGCTCGTCATTGTGATAACTTGTAACAACTTATTTTTTATCAAAGAATTTCCTTAATAATAAATATAAAACAAAAGCAGATACAAAACCAGAAATCCAAGAAATATCAGAAATTATTTTTAAAGCCGGAATAAAATTGCCACTTAAACAAACGACTAGCGCCACAACAGTAGCAACATATGCAGGTTTATTTAACCCTTTGTAGATATTATGACTATTATCCGCTTTTGGATCCATATACAACTGATTCAAATCGATTTTTTGTTTCTGAACAAAGTAGTAGTTAGCAATCATTGTCCCCGCAACAGGTCCTAATACTGCACCGATTGTATTCAAGAAAATGAAAATACTATCTGCATTCTCCATTAGTTTCCACGGCATGATCAGAAAGCTAATGATACTGGCAAGCAGCACTCCTTTTTTATAATCAACTTTCTTAGGAAATAATGCACATAACTGATAAGCAGCCGGAATGATATTTCCTGTTGCATTTGTCGATACTGTTGTTAATAAGAATACCAACATTGCAACAATAATAGCAAATGAATTATCCCAACGATTCACGATATTTAAAATATTCCATTCTTGAATACCATAACGAATAGAACCTCCGATTAAAATCACTACACTTGAAAAAGCAAATATCCCATACCCAACTAAAAAACTAGCGGTTTGACCAATCGTTTGATCTTTCGTTGATTTTGCATTTTGAGTGAAATCTGACACACTTGAACCAGGTGCTGCCCAGACTGCCAAAACTGAATTAATAATCATAAAATAGACAAACACTGGTGAAATATTATGAACAGCTCCTGTAACATCATAAGATAAAATTGGTCCTAAACCACCTGCTGCACCAATCGCCCAAATCGCCATTCCGCCAAATACAATATAAATCAGTGGGCTCAAAATAGCAGTGAACTTATTAAGAATTTTACCTCCACCAAAACCGATCAACATATTCACTGCCCAAAATATTGTAAAAGCGATCAATCCTGGAATAGAAATACCAAAAATCATTGTATCTCCGCCAAGATTTAAAAAGCCAGGCCAAATTTTACCAATTAAAATCAATAACGCTAATGAGCCTGTATAATTCTGCAATCCAAACCAAGCGATTGCAGCTACACCTCCTCTAAGAAAACCTGGTAGCTTCGCACCAATATCTCCATAAGTTGACCGCAAATGAATGGCAAAAGGAATGCCATACTTTGATCCTGCCCGACCATTAAAAGTCATAAACAAAGCGACTGCCATCGCACTTATCACCAAAGCCAACATAATATTAATTGGAGAAAGTCCTAAAAACAAAAATCCTCCTACCGCCGTATAATTAGGAATATTATGCACTGAACCCATCCATAACGTAAAATAGTTCATTTTTCCCATCATTCTTTTCGACAACGGTTTAGGAAGTAGATCTTCATTATAACCACGCTCTCGATAACGTTGAAGTTCTTCTTCAGTAATTTGATAATCTTGTTGTTCCATTATTCCGCCTCCCTTTAAGCGCTTACATACCGTGATATGCCAAATAGTATATTATTTTATGTATTGCTATTAGAGAAAAAATAGGATGTGTTTAGTCTCTTTCTACTATATTAGTTTCAGAAGCTAAACACATCGTTTTTTTATCTCCTATGATTACAACTACTTATTGAGCAGCTGCTTTCTTTTTGTTTAAGTTTGCTAATAAGAATAACGCCGTTCCAACCACTAATAAAATGACTGAAATATAAAAGCCCATTTCTTTTGAACCAGTTGCATCCGAAATCGATCCTGTCAAGGTCGGAGCGATAACTGAGGACATCATTCCAAAAAAGTTAAATACACCAAGTGTTGTCCCGATACCAACTTTAGGTGCGTTTTCTCCAAGCCAAGAAATAATGATCGGCTCTACAGCTAGTTTACCTAAAAATCCATATAAAATCAAACCAATTAATAACAATGTTGAATTTGTTGCTTGTACAGTCAATAGTAGCATTGCTGCCGCTAAAAATTCTAAGATAACGATAAACTGTACTTTTTTATGCATAAATTTATCAGCTAAACGGCTGAAAAATAATGCTCCTGGAATCGACGCAAACGCTACAAGAGAAGCAGAAAATCCAATTGCGGCACCTTCAAATCCACGTTCAGTTCCCAAGAAGTTTGGCAACCAAGTAACGGTCATATAGTATGCATAACAAGTAGCAAAGTATAAAATATAAGCAAATAACATTTTTGGTGCAAATAATTTTTTGATTGAAACATGTTCTTTTTCTACTACTGGCGCTTCTGGTGCAGCAGCTGCTGCTTCTGCTGCCTCAGCTGCTTCTGATTGTGCTAAAAATTCAGCATCTTCTTTATTATTACGAATAATTGCAACAAATGCCACTAACATCACAGCGATCAATGCTACAGAAATGTACATCATTGTTTGCCATGGGAATTGTAATTGAACAACTAAGAAACTAGATAAAATCAAGCCTAAACCTGAACCAACAGCTGATCCGCTGTTTACAATTGCAGTAGAAAAACTTCTTTTTTCTCGTGGAATGTTTTGAGAAGTTAATGAATAGGCTGATCCATAAAAAGATCCACAACCCAAACCTGCTAAAACACTACCAAAATAAATCATTTGGATATTCGTTGCTTGAGAAATCAAGAAAGCGGCGATCCCAAAAACAATAAATCCAGGAATCAATACTTTTTTCTTTCCGATCTTATCTACTAAGAAACCTGCTGGAATTTGCATTGCTACATATCCAAAAAAGTAACAAGTAGAGATGAAACCTAACGCTGTATCTGTGATATTTCCGCCAAGAGATTCATTTATTTGCGGATATGCTGGTGATAGCGCTGAACGATACACCCATATCGTTACCCAACCTGCACATAACAAAATAACAATTTTTTTCCAATAGTCCATTCCGGAACCCTTACTTTTTGCATCCATCTCTTATCCTCCATATGTTATTTTTTAAATGTTTCATGGGTAAAATGTTTGTGTAATTCCACTTCAAACATTTAAATAAATAACTTCTTATTCCTTTCAATTGTAAGCGGTAGCAAACTTTCGTGCATCATTATTTTTCACAAACTTGTTAAAAAGTTTGTGCAAAATAAACAATCACTTGTTTTTTCACACAAACAATTTTTACTATTTTCCTATTTTTTGTAAATCGATAATGCTGCTTTTACAGCCTCACCTTTATTGATATCGGCCCCATAATAATTAAGCGCACCTTCCAAAGCAGATAATACATGAAGTACATTAGATTTTCTGCTGCTGTAGCCCATATTTCCGATACGCCAAACTTTTCCTTGAAGCGCACCAAAAGATGAAGCTATTTCTACACCAAAATCATCAAGCATCAGGGCACGAACTTTTTCACCGTCGATTCCAGCCGGAATCATAATAGGTGTAACTGTTGGCATTTTAGTCGTTAAATCACCATAAAAACCTAAGCCCATTGCTTTAATACCCGCAACGATCGCTTGATCATTTTGAGCATGTCTAGCATAAACATTGTCCATACCTTCTTTGAGCATCATTCTCAGACCTTCATGTAGCCCGTAGATCATGCTTGTCGCTTCAGTATGATGATTGATCCGCTCTTCGCTCCAATAGCGTTGTAACTGACTTAAATCAAGATAATTACTGCTGATATGATTTTTATTGCGAATATCTTTACTTAGTCCCAATTCTTTTTGATAACGACTTGTAAGAACTTTTTCCACTCGGTCATTGTATGTGATCAATGATAAACCTGACGGAACACTCACACATTTTTGTGTTCCAGCAATAGCAATATCAACACCCCATGCATCAACTTCAAGAGGCACACCACCATATGTCGCAACCATATCTACGACAAAGAAAATATCATTTTCTTTACAGTGTTGACCAATTTTTTCCATCGATTGCATTTGGCCATTGGCTGTTTCACCATGAACCATAGCGACAATTTTCGGTTGAAATTTCTTAATTTCTTCAATTACTGTTTCTTGTTCAAATGGAGCGTCCCATTCTTTTTCAAGATAATGAATTTCTGCTTTAGCACGCTCACAGATTTCTCCTAAAAGGTACGCAAAACGACCATAGACTGGGATCAAAACTTTATCGCCTGGTTCGATCAAGGCAATCAATGCCGCTTCTAATCCAGAACGAGATGTTCCATCAACTGCAAATGCCTGTTCATTTTTTGTGCCAAAAGGAATTTTGATCATTTCTTTCACTTCATCCATTATTTGTAAAAAAGCTGGATCAAATTGACCTAAAATAGAAGCAGACATTGCTCTCAATGCTACTGGATGAGCCTCAACTGGACCTGGTGTCATGATTGTTCTACTTGGTACTGATATCTCTGAAAACATAACTATTCCTCTTTTCTGTTTTAACTTCATCCTACCTTTATATCAGAAAAAGTCATTGTCACTTTTGAATAAAAAAAATGAATTTTCGGTTATTATGTACAAAACATTCTTGAATCTGCACAAGCTATCATTTAGAATAGAAATAGGTAAAAAAAACTGAACTAATAATTAGATATTATGTGGTGACTTAAACTATTGTTATTACTCATTATCTAACATCCTGAGCTAGACAATCGGAAAAAGCCAACCTTTTTCTAGTAAGTCTAAATAAGCTCATCATACATATATTTTATCCAGCTTCGCAGGTTACCCTGTTCAGCTTTTATATTTAGGAGGAAACCCATTGACCACTTTAGAAGATTTATTAAAAATACCAAGATTTTCCGACTTAAAATTATTAACTAATCCTACAAAAGCTAATACGATCGTGAATAGTATCGAAATTTCAGAAACTCCTGACGTGTCAGATTTTATTCCAAAAAATATTTTCCTTTTAACTACTGCAATGGTTTATAAAAATAATCAAAAAGAGCTTATTACATTGATTGATTCTTTAAAAGAACAAGACGCAGCCGGTATCGGTATCAAGGTAGGACGTTTTATCGAAACTATCGATCCTGAAGTCGTTGCTTATGCAAATCAAATCAATTTTCCAGTTGTTCAAGTACCAAGCACTCAACCTTTGGGTGCTGTATTACACCAATTACTAAATTATTTATGGGATACTAAAACAGAACAACTGAGCTACGCATTAGATATTCAAAAACGCTTTTCTGATTTACTGATTCACGATGTCAGTATTGCCCGTTTTGTTGCTGATTTTGGTAAAATGATCAATGCACCTGTGATTTTGTTGAGCCCTTATCGAAAAGTAATCGCTCATTCAAAACACTTCACACAAACATCAAAACCAGCCGAATATTATGTTGAACAACTGATCAATAAATACGATAGCTGGAATGAGGATAGCCATGCATCATTTATGATCAAAGATTTGAATCAAGAACCGTTACAGATTGCTGGTTTTTCAGTCAATGCAAATAGCTATTTTCCTCACCATTTGCTGATTTTAAACCCACAACAAGTTCCTTATCCGATGTCAGAATTTGCAGTAGAACAAGCCTGTTTAGTCTTATCCTTTATGCTGTATAAAAATCAAAAAGTACAAGAATCCTTGGATTTTCTCAAAAGTGATTTTTTAGGTCAGCTAGTTGAATACCAACAAACGCCTCATCAATCTAGCCGCGATTGGCTTGACTTAGGTACAAATTACGGTCTAAAGAAAAGCACGCAGTATCAAGTTGTCTATGCCGTTTGCACCCAAACAAAAACAACTGCCACAAAAATCAAATACCAACAAGAAGAAAGTGATGTTGCATTTCAATGGCTATTGGAATCTTTACCACCTAGAATCAAACATATCAGTATTTTTAAAGTGAAAAATACCAATCACTTAGCCATTTTGATTCAAAGTAGAGTGGATGATTTAGAAAAAATTTTAAGCGAATTATCTATGGAATTATCTGAAAAACTTCCGATTACTCTAACTTTTGCTTTGGGAAATCTATATGAAACGATTGAACAAATCGCAAGTTCCTTCATTGAAGCAAAAACTGCTTACGAAGAAATGCTCACAATGACGAATGGTGCACTTACTCATCGCTATCACCCTAAAGGAATGAAAAGTTTATTTGAGAAAATGAGTTTGGAAGACATTCATTATTTCTGTGAAACAACACTAAAAGAACTTGCCTATCCTGTTGAAGATTCATTTATTGAACTTCGTAAGACCTTGCAATGTTATTTAAGTTTTCAATGTGAAATTTCAAAAACTGCCAAAGAAATGTATTTACATCGTAATACGATTAAATATAGAATCGATCACTGTGCCAAATTACTTGAAAAAAATATTCAAGATCCGACAATTAGCTTGAATTTGCGTTTAGCATTAGAGTTGTCAGAACGATCTAATCAACATTAATAAGCAAAAATAAGTTAGAAGAAATACAACTCATTTCTTCTAACTTATTTTTTATTCACTTATCCTACAATTCTTGTCCCTGCTCTGCCTAATAATGCTTGATCAGCTTCTTCCAAAGAACAAATGATCGCTGTATTCCCTTGTGCAGCAAACCCAATTGCAGCTTCCATCTTCGGACCCATGCTACCATCAGCAAAATGACCTTCATCCATATATTGTTGTGCCTGTTTTACCGTAATCGTCTCTAGTTTTTCTTGATTTTCTTTACCGTAGTTGATGTATACATTGCTTACATCTGTCAGCATCATGAACACATCAGCATCGACTTGTTCCGCCAGCTTCTTACCAGTACGATCTTTATCGATAACAGCTTCGATTCCTTTTAATAAACCATCTTGATCACGAACGACGGGGATTCCGCCTCCGCCTCCTGCGATCACGATCGTGTTTCGGTTTAATAAATTAACGATCGCATCCACGCCATGGATCGCTTTTGGTTGTGGAGAAGGCACAACACGACGATAACCACGTCCAGCATCTTCCATCATCACCCAATTTTTTTCTTGCTCCATTTGTTTTGCTTCTTCTTCTGAATAAAAAATACCAATTGGTTTATTTGGATTGCTAAACGCTTCGTCATCCGCTGAAACTTCTGTTTGTGTAAGTAACGTAATAACATTGCTCGTCAAACCTTTTGTTTCTAATGAATTTTTTAAACTTTGTTCTAACATATAACCAATAAATCCTTGTGATTCAGCATTACACACATCTAAAGGAAATGGCGGAACCACATCTTTTGCCTCTTCATTTTGTCTTAAAATATTTCCTACTTGCGGACCATTGCCATGTGTTAAAACGATTTCATAATCGATCTCTTCAATTTTTGCAACTAGTTCTGCACTTAGTTTGACATTATTTAGTTGTACCTCAAGCGTTGCTTCTTGGTTTGGTTTTAAAATAGCATTGCCTCCCAATGCTATTACGACACGATTTGCCATAAAAATCCTCCTTCATTTAGTCCCTAATATTTGGATTGTTGTTAAAAAGCCTGCCAATAAATCAACACCTGATGTGTGCCCTACCGAAATGACTGTCTTAACTATTTTTTCAATTTTTTCTTCAGTGCTATTTGTCGTTAATGCTTCAATTAGTTTAAGAACAGGTTCACTAAAACGACCTGATAGTCCGCATAACAAATAATGCTTGCTGATATCTGTTGTCACAGACTGTTCTGCTAACAGTTCAGTAAGTAATAGCTCGGTCAAGCGAGAACATTCTTTATCCAATAGAATTCTTGCAGCAAGATGTCCAACAATCATGTCATCCCCTGATGGTGTTAATCCCATACCTCTACCTATAAGAAAGTCTAAACCTAATTTTTGCTTTAACTGATTTTCAGAACACAATGCAACGATCGCTTCTTTAAATGGGTTCGTCTCTTTCAAAAACTGAGCTAATGAATAGTGACTCCCTGTTTCTTTTATGAGAGACTTTGAATATGAAAATATTTTTTTTTGACTTATTTCCAATAAACTCATCGTTGCCTTATCCACTAACGATGAATACGGTTTCCCATGAGTCAGCAAAAGATGATTTTTAGAAAAATGCAAACAATTTTGCTCCCACGTAATTTGTTCCTCAATTTTAATTGTTGATAAAACGTGTAAAAAATCATCAGATTGCAAATAAATTCCATTCGGCATAAAAGGATAGTTAGTGGTCGTAATGACCACTAACTGTTGTTTCCTTTCATCTTGAATATTGAAACTATTTTTATATTTACTATGAACCTGCCATTTTTGATTTTCAGCATTATCGATTAAAAGAAGCTGATCTATAAAACAAGCATTAACAAACAATATCTTCACCTTTTATTCTGCAAAACCTAATTTTTTGGCATACGCTAAAACTGCTTTTTCAAAGCAATCGATTGGCGGTGTTACTGTTCCTGCACCAATTTGACCCAAGCCTGCTTTTTTATTTGCGATTCCTGTATTGATCACAGGAAGAATGCCTGTTTCGACAACTTTTCTTGCATCGATTCCTAAACAAATTCCTTTAAAGTCCCAAGTTGGAACGGGGAAATTAGGGTTTGTGTCGATACAAATTTCTGTCATTTCATTACTTGTATTCAGTGCATCATAAAAACCACCTGAACCAACGAAACGTGTTACAGCAGGAGCTGCGATCATGGCCATACCACCAACACCAAATGTCTCAGTGATGGCACTATCCCCCATATCAGGAGCTGCATCAGCTTCACTAAAACCAGAGAAGTATAATCCTTGAGGCGTGTTTACAGGTCCTGTGAACCATTCATCGCCCATTCCAGCAATACGGATACCAAATTCGTAACCATTTCTACACATCGCAGTTACGATCGTTCCTTCTTGAATTTTTCTCGCACCATCCATAACAGCTTTCGCTGAAGCCATCATGATATTTAAGAAAAATTGATCTGTATCTGCTAAAAATTGCACTACTTCTTCCCGTTTTGTTTGGTCGATTTCAGTTAAACCGACTATGATCGGCGCCATTTCTTTTAAAAATGCTAATGATGCTGCAATATTACGTTGGTGGAATTCATCACCCATTGCAATTGCTTTAGCAACCAATACATTAACGTTTAAGCCGTCTTCTTTTGTTTTTAAGGCTGCACTTAAAACAGGTGCTAAAGTATCTCTCATCCATCTTAAACGAGTAATTACTTCATCAGAATAAGCGCCAAAACGTAACACTGCGCCGATTCCTTCATTCATTGTACAAAAAGCACGATTACCGTCTGTTTTATTTTCAACAACTAAAACGGCCATATTTGCGGAAGTGATCCCTCCCATTGGTCCAACAGCATTGACATGATGACATGGAATTAATTTTACTTCTCCTGATTCTAGCATCTTTCTTGCTTCTTCTTCCGTTTCACACCATTCTTCAAATAATGCTGCACCTACACAAGCGCCTTGGATTGGATCTACCATTTTATCGTACGTGATTGGAGGTCCTGCATGAAGCAAGACCTTTCCTTCATTTAATTCTTTGATAACTGTTTTTGCTGAAACTACGTCCAATAAGAAAGGAGAACCAGCAACGATTTTTGCGGCTACTGCCTGATTTGCTTCATCGATAGTTTTGTATGACATTTTGATTTTCCTCCGTTGAAAGCTGAATGAGCTTGATTAGCTCCGACTGAAAATAGTAAAAATCGAATGTATTGCTCTTTATCACAATCTATTTTTGTCTTTTTTCTGAGGAGCTAGCTCAGTAAGCTGAATAATTTATTTACCTAATTTCACTTTATTTAAAAACTGTAATGCTTTTTGCAGCGTGATATTTCCACCTGCAACTGGTTGCCAGTCATATTGGACAACTTTTCCGCCATGATTGATGATTGCTTCTGAGAAACTGCGTAAGCCTACATTGATAAATCCTTGATTCGTCAACAATGCTAACATTTCTTCAGTTGGTTCAATCACAACTGGTGTTACTTTTGGTGTTGCTTCGATTGCTTTATCAGTTTGAGTCAATGGATGATCTAAAATAGCTAGTGCTAAACGAACAGCTTGCGCATTACTATCACAAAGAATCACACCAGCCTCTTTCATGATTGTTTCTTGTTCATTGATATTTTGAGGATCTTCATCTGTCCCAACAATCGTACCAATTACAAATAACTCTCGTCCTTCATTCGCTGCTTGTTCTTTAATTTCTTTGATTGTTGGTGCTAACTCTTGTGCCATATTAGCGTGAGAACCATAACCTAATACAACATCTAATAAAATGATTGCCGTTTCGGGATCTTTCCCTGCTTCTTCTAACATTTCTTTACGTTTCGTTGGATCGATCATTGGATGAGGTTTTCCTTGTGTGTAAACATCATCTCCTAAATCAATAATTTCATGTCCTTGATCTTTTAAGATAAAGCCTTCTGGTGCATGTTCGTCACCTGTTAATGCTAGACCTTCTTTGATCAACATAGCTGCTTCATACGCAAGAGTACCACCAGAGTACAAACCTTTAACATATTTTTGTTCTGGTTTTAAAGAATGAGCTGGAACTGTCAGTGTTTCTTTTACAGCTTTGACCGCTTCTTTGTTCAGTAATTGAACTGCTGTTTGTGCAGCCTCTTCTAATGTGTAAGCACGATAAAGATTTTCTTCATGTGAGGTCGGTTTTTCTCCTAAGAAAATTGTGACAGCAGGTTTTGAAATACTTCTCAAAAGATTTAATACTTCATCACGAACTTCTGGTGCTGGTGGTTTTGAGATCACGACGATGACTTCTGTATTAGGATCTTTCTCTAACGTCATGATACTGTCTTTTAATGTAACTCCGCCAATTTCAGCTTTTAAGTCACGTCCACCAGTCCCTATTGCGTTCGTTACACCGCCACCTAATTTGTGGATAATCGTTGTCACTTCTTGAATACCAGTTCCAGAGGCGCCGACAACACCAATTTTTCCTTTACGAACAGCATTCGTAAACGCAACTGGAATCCCATTAATAATCCCAGTACCACAGTCTGGTCCCATTAACAAAAGACCTGCATCATGTGCTTTTTCTTTTAAACGTTTTTCATCTTTGATTGTAACATTATCACTAAAACAAAAAACATGCTTTCCTTCATCCAAAGCTTTTTCAATTTCCAGTGCAGCATGGGTACCAGGAATAGAAAACACAACTACTCCAGCATCTTTTCCAAGCTCGAATGCTTTATCCCAAGTTTTTACGACCTCTTCTCCAGAATTTTCGCCGCCACCTTTTGTTTGTTCTTCAAGAAATACATCGATTTCTTCTAAGACTTGATCAATCAATGAATCATCTTCAATGTCTAACACGATCACCATGTCGTTAGAAGAAGCTTTTTCTAATTCATCTGTGTATAAACCACCTGTTTTGAAAATATCTTTATTTGCAGGTGTACCCATCATTACAGAAACATTATCGACTCCATCGATCGTATTTAATTTGTTCGTTAATAGCATCAATACGATCGAATCTTGATAGCTATTCGCTTTAATTATTGTGTGTAGCATTGAAATTCCTCCATTTGTTTAAAAGTGTAGTAGATCGTTCAACCTTAACAGAAAAATAAGAAAATATGAGCGTCGCGCTCTTCGCCACAATCAGATTTTGTCTTTTCTCCTAGAGACTAGTTCACATAGCTAAATAATTTATTTTGCAAAAAGGTTATTCTGCAAATTTATTTTTATGATCATAGCGATCATAATGAATAGCGTCACTAATTAAGTATTCGTAGATATCATCCACGATTTCAATTCCATTTTCTTCATAATTTTTCTCACGTGCGCGTCCTCGCTCACCTGGATAATTGACTTCTGTAAAACCAGGACTTGGATTGATTTCTTTTAGCTCATCCAACATTGTTGAAATACTTTTTTTGAATACATCCAACCCAATGAAGAAATCTGGATTGATCACAATATGAAGTTGACCTAATTCGCGTCCTTTAGATAAATCATGATACATGGAAGATACGTGTTTGCCAAATGGCACGCCTAGTAAAATACCAGATAAAATGTCTACCATCATCATCAACCCATACCCTTTTGGACCTGCAATCGGTAATAAAGCATTGACAGCTGTAGAATCTGTTGTCGGATTTCCTTTTGCATCTACTGCCCATGAATCTGGTATAGCTTCTTTTTTAGAACGAGCATGCAAAATTTTGCCCCATGCCTGAACCGTCGTTGCCATATCAAACGTAATAACACGATCATCATTGCTAGGTGCTGCAAAGGCAATAGGATTTGTTCCAAAGTACGGTTCACTTCCACAAAATGGGACAACCATCGGATCTGATTGACAAACTGAGAGTGCGACCATATCTTGTTCTGCTGCTCTTTCAACATAATAAGCAAGCGCTCCGCTATGAGAGATATTGCGAACTCCAACAACAGCTACTCCATTTTTTTTGGCCATTTCAATCGCTAGATCCATTGCTTTTTCAGCTGCAACAAATCCAGAGCCATTATCGCCTTCAAACATACCACAACTTGGAGCTGTTTGTTTAAAAGAAAAAGTAGGATCATTCGTGATTCCGCCTTTTGCTATTCTTTCTGAATAATATTCCACCCGCATCGCACCGTGGGAATGAATTCCTCTAGCATCTGCAAAGGTTAAAACATCACTTACGATTCCTGCATGTTCCTCTGACAAACCAGCTTTTTGAATTTTATCTTTGATCAGTTGATGTAAATCCGCTTTTTTTACTCTCATTTTAAAACGCCTCCTTTTATTATCAGTAACAATATTACGCTTTGCTACACCTTCTACTTTTTAACAGCAACTCATTTTATTCACTGTGTTTCAAAGTAAAAGCGAAGCGAGCTCGCGCAGCTAGAAAACATACGGCAACAATTCTCCGCTTCGCTAATACTTATACAAACCAACAACCTTTTTTGTAATGGATCCTAGTTTCATAACAATTTTATTTTTTCTCACCAAAAGCATTCGTATTTTCGTATCGATCAAAATGAAGTGTATCACTCTTTAAATAATCATAAATATCTTTAACGATGTCGATTCCATCAGTCATTGATTTTTCATAATTGATTTGATTGATCTCTCCTGGATAATATACTTGTTTAAATCCATCCGCTGCTGGAATCTCATGTAGCTCTTCCACCATACCATCGACTGATTCTTTGAACATATCTAAATCCGTGAACCGTTTTGGATCGATCAAAATATACAATTGACCAACATTACGTCCTTTGCTTATATCGTCATACATAGAAGAAACATGTTTACCAAATGGTAAGCCTAACAGCATCCCGGATAAGATATCCACCATCATCATCAAGCCATAGCCTTTTGGCCCAGCAATCGGCAATAGTCCATTGACTTTATGGGGATCAGTGGTAGGTTTTCCCTCTTTATCGACTGCCCAAGTATCAGGAATTTCTTTATTTTTCGAGCGTGCATCCAATACTTTCCCCCATGCTTGAACGGTGGTTGCCATATCAAATACAACTGGCTCATGGCCTTTTCGAGGAGCGGCAAAGGCAATCGGATTGGTGCCGAAATAGTTTTCTTTACCACCAAAAGGGACAACCATCGGATCTGATTGACACATGGCAATTGCTATCAAATCTTGCTGAGCTGCTTTTTTCACATAATAAGATAATGCTCCACTATGGCTGATTTTTGAAATTCCAACTGCTGCAACTCCAGATTTTTTCGCCATATCAATAGCATAGCCCAATCCAATATTTGCAACGAATTGTCCCGCACCATTCTTACCATGGACAATACCTGAACTTGGTCCAGTTTCTTCAAATTCGATTTTTGGATCAAGCGTTACACCGCCTTTATCGATTTGTTCTGCATAATATTCTACCCGTACGGCTCCATGCGAGTGAATGCCGCATGCGTCTGCAAATACCAAATGTGTCGCCACTTCGTCTGCATGTTCTGGCTTTAAACCAGCTGTTGTCAATTTTTTTTCAATCAATTCATGCAATTCTTCTGGTTTCACTACAACAGTTTCATTCATTTCTTAAACTTCCTCTACATTAAATTTCTGGATCACGGTTGCAATCTTTTGAATACACGTACATCAACGGCTCATCACGACCAACAGCGTAGGCTGCTTGCTGTACATATGAGCTCATAAAGATGTAATCTCCTTTTTCGACCGGCATCCATTCGTTATCTAAGTTATACATACCTTGTCCAGAAAGTAAGTAAGCACCATGTTCTTGGTAATGTGTTTCGATATAGCCATGACTTGCTCCAGGCTCAAATGATAGAATATGGAAGTTCATATCAAATCCTAAATCTTTTGGTAAAAAGTCCCATAAAAGTACATCTTTCATACCTTCATATTCAATTGGTTCCATGTCATTAACGTTGCCAACTACTTTATGTGCTTCGTAGCCTTCCAATGGCTGATAGCGTTTTTTGTATAAGAAAATTTCTGTATCAGCATCTTGACCATTTTCTAAATACATCAATGTGCTGGCTGGAAGATATACATAGCCACCTTTTGTTACTTTGTGTGTTTCTTTTCCATCATTTACGTTTAATACGCCATCGATAACATAGACAATAGTTTCGACACCTTCACCACCAAAACCACGTTGGTTTTTTCCATCTTTGTGCAATGTGATGATGTAATCAACAAAATTCGCTCCTAATTGTTTAGACCCTAAAATCGAACAATCACAATTTTCAAAACCAGGTATCACATTATTTACTAACCCATCATGAGGGAGTAATGCATAATTATTTTTTTTAATAACAGCTCTTGAAGATAATAGTCCGTCAAGATAACCTGTTTGATTATTTTTATAACCCATTTTTTATTTCTCCTACTTTCTTTTATTTATAAGCTAGTTCATATAATGTGCTGGCTAAAACTTTAACACCGTTGACTAAGTCATCGATATCAGTTGCTTCTGCAGGATTATGGCTGATACCATTAATACTTGGTACGAAAATCATAGCTGTTGGGAAATTAGGTGCAATGATTTGAGAATCATGTCCTGCGCCACTGTGCATGACTTTGTATTTCATGTTTTCAGCAATAGCTGCTGTTTCGATTGCTTTGACAATCTCTTCATTCATTGGAACGGGTGCTTCATCCATCCATAAATCAATATCAATCTCTAAACCATGTTCAGCAGCGATATCTTTCATTAATTGTTCAATTTCTTTTGTGAATGCATGAAGTTCTTCGCTATCCGTATGACGGCAATCCATTGTAAATAGAACTTCACCAGGTACAACGTTGACAGTATTAGGTTTTGGTTCCACTTTACCAAAAGTTAAAACAAGAGGATCGCCAACTTTCAATGCACGATCGATTGCTTCAGAACAAATTTTAGCAAATCCATACACTGCATCTTTACGATACTCCATCGGTGTTGTTCCAGCATGATTCGCTTCACCTTTTAAGACGATTGTGTAACGTCTTTGTCCAGCGATATTATTTACAACACCAATTTGTAGTTGTTCTTTCTCAAGTACTGTTCCTTGTTCGATATGAATTTCTACAAAAGCCTTAATGTCATCTCTAGCTGCTTTATTCTCATCTTTGAAATCAAACCCATGACGTTGCATTTCTTCAACAAACTTCAATCCTTCAAAGTCAGCAATTTCAATAACGTCTTCTTTTTTCGCTTCACCAACAAAGTTCTTGCTACCCCAGAATACTGTTGGGAAACGACTACCTTCTTCTTCAGCCATTGAGATGATCTCTAATGAACGTTTTGGTTTGCCATGTGTTTCTAGTAAATATTGAATAGCGACATAGGCTGCTATTACACCAAATTGGCCATCTAAGTTTCCACCATTAACAACTGTATCGATGTGTGAGCCTGATAAAATCGTTTCTTGTGGGTATTCAGTTCCTTCTACTCTACCAAAGAGGTTTCCGATCTCATCAAATGAAGCCGTCATGCCGATTGCTTCTAATTTTTCTTTTACAGATTTTTGCGCTTCCAACCAAGAATCAGAATATAATAGGCGCGTCATTCCACCTGTTGGATCGTTGCCAATAGTAGATAAGTGATCGATATTTTCTTGTAAAACTTTTTTTAAGTCCATTTGATACATCTCCCTCTTTTATTATCATAACTATTGTAAGCGGTTGCCCGTTTTCATACACTATCCACATTTCACAAATTAAGTGCTATCTTTGTGCGTATTAAACATAAAGACTGAGGCTATTTGGGTTAAAATAGAATTAAGTTAGTGAAATTTTCTAAATTTATAGTCTAATCTTCGAAAAAAAGATAAAATAGCACTATGACTTAAATGATCTAAATTAATATTTTTCTGTCTACATTGAAAGGAACGTTCCTTCCATTCATTACTTGACGTTGAAAAATACTAGTTGTTTCATTGCTACCTATTTCAATTCAGGAGGACTGTTAATAATGATAAAACAAAATTTTCTTTACAGTAAGCTAGATGAGTTAGATTTATCCATGACCTTTTACTCAAATCAAAATGACACTTCTGTTAAAGCCACACTCCTTTATTTTCATGGCGGAGGACTGCTATATGGTACGCGAGATGACTTACCAGAAAGCTATTGTGAGCTGTTAGTAGAGAATGGCTATAATTTGTTGACTGTTGATTATCCTTTAGCACCTGAAGTTAAACTTCCAACTATTATGAATTGTTTGATAGAAGCAGTCGATTGGTTCTTGAAAAATCATCAAACGGTTTTGGGTTTGGATTGCTCAGATTATTTCTTGTTTGGACGTTCAGCTGGCGGTTTTCTTGCCTATTTATTATCTGCTCGACATTCTTTACCCGAGCAAAAAGGACTGATCAGCTTTTACGGTTATTATGATTTGACGAACCCAGCTTTCAGTCAGCCTAGTAGCTACTACAATCAATTTCCAAAAATAGCGCCACTGACTGCCCAAGCGATGATTCAACCCAAACCAATTGCAGCGGTTTCTATTAATGAACGTTTTTCACTCTATTTATCTGGTCGACAATTTGGTAATTGGTTGAGTTATCTAGTCAACACCCCTAGTGAAAAAGAAACCTTTAGCCTATCGGATACAGAGCTTGCCAAATTGCCGCCTGTCTTTTTAGCTCATAGTTCAGCTGATCAAGATGTGCCCGTTGAGCTATCACGTGATGCTAGCAACAAAATCCCTAATGTTACATATGAAGAAGTTGAAAAACTCCCTCATGATTTCGATGGTGACATTACTAAAAGTGAAGGACTTCAAATTTACAACGCTCTGATTGCATGGCTTGATCAGACCTTAACTACTACTTGATTTAATATAAATATTCCCTTATATAAATAGAGAAAAAAAGACATTCCCGATCACTCAGGAATGTCTTTTAAATTGTATTTATTTTTCAGTTGCAGTTTCTGTAATAACTTCTACTGCACGTTTCATGCGGATATCATGTTTTAGCATATCTTCAGTTAAAACTTTTTTAACTTGATCGATCGGCATATTGTATTGTTCAGCCAATTCGTTGATTTCTTTATCCATATCTTCTTGAGATACTTCAATATTTTCAGCTTTAGCGATTTCTTCGATCACAAGGTTTGTTTTCGTACGAACTTCAGCTTCTGCCTCAAATTGTTTATGCAAATCATCTTCTGTTGTTCCAGTTAATTGATAGTACATTTCTGGAGCGATTCCTTGACGTTGCATATTATTTAAGAATTCATCCATTGAACGGTGAACTTCATCATGTACCATTACATGTGGCAGTTCAATGATTTCTGCATTATCAACAGCTTGACGGATAGCCGCTTCGTCTTTTGCTTCAGTTGCAGCAGTTTCTTTAGATTCAGTTAATTCTTTACGGTATTTTTCTTTTAATTCGTCTAATGATTCTACTGAATCGTCAACGTCTTTAGCGAATTCATCATCTAATGTTGGTAATTCTTTTGCTTTCACTTCGTGAACTTTCACTTGGAAAACAGCTTCTTTACCTGCTAGATCTTCTGCTTGGTAATCTTCTGGGAATGTTACTTTTACTTCAAGTTCTTCACCAGCTTTTTTACCAACTAATTGTTCTTCAAAGCCTGGGATGAAAGAGTTAGAACCTAATTCAAGAGAATAGTTTTCACCTTTTCCACCTTCAAAAGCCTCACCGTCTTTGAATCCTTCAAAGTCGATTACGACAGTATCGCCATCAACAGCGGCTTCGTCTTCTTTGATTACTAGTTCAGCTTGTGCATCTAATTCACGTTGGATGCGTGCATCTACGTCTTCATCTGTTACTTCACGGTCTTGTTTTTCAACTGTTAAGTTTTTGTATTCGCCTAATTTAACTTCAGGTTTTACAGTTACTTCAGCAGTTACTACCCAATCTTCACCTTTGTTCATGCTTTCAACATCAATTTTAGGTTGAGATACAGGATCGATTCCAGCTTCTTTTACAGCTGCTTCGTATACTTCTGGTAAGACTGCGTTCAAAGCATCTTCATACAATGCTTCTTCGCCGTACATACGGTTGAATACTTGACGAGACACTTTCCCTTTGCGGAATCCAGGTACGTTAAGATTTTTTTTGACTTTATCGAATGCTTGTTTCAAGCCTTTTTCAATTAGAGTTTGATCAACTGAAAAAGTTAACACACCATCATTGGTGCCTTTTTTTTCAAATTTCGCAGACATTTGTTTCCCTCCGAATAACTTAATTTTATACATGAATTTATGTTATGCATACCTTTAAATATTACACTATAGCTAGATAAATGTAAACATTTTAGGTGAGAAGAAAAGAAAATAAACTAGATTTTTATATTGTAAAATGAATTACTTAATAAACGAACTGGACTAATTTGCCTATTTTTTATATTTTTCGGCTAATTTTAAATACTCATTACGAATGTTTAAATCCTTTGAACGATTTTTTTTTGATTTAAGATAAGCTCTTTTGACAAGCTTGCTTTTTATGCCGAAAAACAACCATGAACCTATTCCACCAATAAATAGTGACATCGTAATAATTATTTACAAATAGGTGACCTATTAATAGACTCCACAAAAAAGATGTTCAGCTTTTTAAAGCTCAAACATCTTTGTAATCACTTAATTACCTTCTACTATGCGAATTCACCTTCTTGTCTTTTAAAATGCATGACGTGAAGCTTTCTCCAAATGAACATCAAAAGATGCCACCCTAGCTCCTGCAATATCAAAAATTCCGCGAATAATTACTATCCTACTGATTATTTTATTTAACCCCAAACCTCATTCGCCACATCGATCACTAATGCAAGTTTTTTCCACTGATCTTCCTCTGTCAAAATATTGCCTTCTTCTGTCGAAGCAAATCCACATTGAGGACTTAAACTTAAGCGATCTAACGGTACAAATTTACTTGCTTCTTTAATTCTATTCACTATTATTTCTTTCTCTTCTAACTTGCCGTCCTTACTCGTAACCAAGCCTAAAACCACTTGTTTGTCTTCTGGAACAAAGCGTAATGGTTCAAAATCGCCTGAACGTTCGTCATCAAATTCTAAGAAAAAGGCTTCTACATTTTGATTCCCTAACAATGTGTCTGCAACAGGCTCATAACCGCCAGAAGTAGCCCATGTTGAATGATAATTACCACGACACACATGGGTTGTTACATGCAAATCATCAGGTAAATCAGCAATCGCCTCATTATTCAAACGTAAATATAACTCTTGCAGCGCTTGGGTATCATATTCTCCGTTGGTCATCGTTGTCCAAAAATTCTTATCGACTAACATGCCCCAAGTACAATCATCCAGTTTAATATCTCGGCAACCTAAGTCATATAAAGCTAGAATCGTTTCCCGATATGCCTTAGCAATATCTTGATAAAGTAGTTCCCGATCTGGATAAAATTCATTGACCTTTTCTTCATTAGAGCTTCGAACCAACTCTGCTAATAACTGGGCTGGTGCTGGAATACTTTGGCGAACAGGTGTCCCACCAGCAATTTCTGTTAAAAATTCGTACTCCCCAAAAACTGGATGTTCTGGATTAAAGCTTATTTTTCCTGTTAAACGTGCTGAATCCGCTCGTGTTTCTTCCCCATGAAATAAATACCCTTGATCCATTACATTATGCTCGATTCCATTGAATCCCCAGAAAAAATCAAGATGCCAGTAACTCCGGCGAAATTCCCCATCACTGATAACTTTCAACCCGATTTCTTTTTGTTTTGCGACTAAATCCCGAATTGCTTGATCCTCAACTACTTTTAATTCATCTCCAGAAATCGTACCAGCTGCAAACTCTTCCCGAGCTATTTTCAATGATTCTGGACGTAAAAAACTTCCTACGATTTCATAATGATGTACTGAATTTTGACACATAATTGATTTCCCCCTCATTTTTTAAATAGAAAACAAAAAAATCCTTAGAAAAGTCAAAGACTCTTCTAAGGATGTAATAAACATACATGGTACCACCTTAATTTACAAAAATCATATGATTTTCGCCTCTACTCTAATACGCCACTAACGTTTGATATTAGGATTCTTGCTAACGGGAATAACCGTGCATCTCTAAAACATGTTCTCGAAATGCCCACTCAAAAGCCATTTTCAAATTCGTTTTCTTCCGCCTCTTTTCAGCTACCAAGGCTCTCTTTTAGAAATTCCACAGAATTTTACTTTCTTTTTCTACGTGTTTTTTTATTTATTTTTAATTATAATAGCAGATGAGGTGGTGGGTGTCAAATTGATAGATGAAGAATAAAAAAAATTTTTACTTAATCTTCAAGAAATCAAAACAGATTCATTATCAACTTCTTCTCTGTCGTTCTGAAGACTTTCCATATGCTTTTCCGTCATTCTAACCATTCTCATCGCAATTTTATCCCCATAATATGAACTAAAGTTTGTTTCCAAATAAACTCTCTTCTTTGATTTAGGTAAAATAAATTCTTTTTTACTGAAAAACTGGCTCCAATGGGATGGCAAAGTGTTTTTTTATTTTACTAATTTAATTTTTTTAATGCTTCCTTCGCATATGAAATATCCACCTCTAAATCTAAATCTGGAAATTTCTTCTGTAATTTTTCTAAAGTATCAATAAAATATTCACTTCGTAGATTTTCTGATATATCTTCAAACACTTCACTTATCCATTCTAATTGACTTTTAGGACAATTATTTAAATATTCAATCGTCGATTTTTCATCTTATGAGAATATTTGTGTCAATTCATCCCATATCTCACCAATTTTTGGATCATCTGGTATTAATTTTTTTCTCTCATTGATTAAACTTTCTATTTTTTCAGAATCGATCATTTTTAGTCTTCTCTTTCTTTTACGGTTGTTTAGAGTTATCAGGTATTATTGTTGTCACTTTGCCATCTCTCTTTATTATCCCAACTCTAACATCATCATAATCTCCAAATACCCACTGCCTATCAGGCAAATTCTTATTCTGTGGTAGATTATTTATGTGATTACCCGCGTCGCGAATTTTAGATTCATTCCATTCATTCACTCGGAAGTCTTCTTGAGTAATGTGATTTGGATCAATAACCCACATCTATCTTTTCGTTCCATATATGCTCATTTGTTGGTCAATATCACGTTTGACCTCTTCAAAACGAGCGATTTGTTCCAAAATTTCATCTTTGATCGTATCAATTCCACAAACCATGCTCTGATAGTCGCTTAGCAAGCGTTTATTCGCACTTTCTAGTGCTTCACCTGTCATTATAGCAGATTGGCACAACGGTGTGTACGCCACCATAAAATAGCTTTTCGCTGCATCATAGGCTTTACTGGTTAAGGGCGCTGATGAAAAAGACTGGATACTTGTCTGTAGTGAAGTGATTGCTTGGCTCGCTTGATTATTCATCCGAGCGGTTTGATTCGCTTGTGCTTGAACTTCACCGATATAAAAATCAAGTTCCATTTTGTTGTTCCTCAAGTTCTCTTTGCGCTTTTTTAGTCAGTTGTAAAGTAGGTTAAATTTGAAGGGTTTATAAAAAATTTTTTGTTATTTTTCCTTATATATAAGAGAGAGGATTTTAGGTGTTATTTAATCGCAGAATGTAAGATTTTTTATTGCGAATAGCTATTTATTTCGGTATACTAACATCTATAGGATAGAAATAATAAACAAGGAGAACATCAGACTTTCACTCAGCCAGAAATGAGCGAATTAGTGGCTGTTACTCCTAACGATAAAACTAAATAATTGGCACTTCCTGATCTGGCTACCAACCAAACTAGAGAAGTTTTGATTAAACAGCGTAACCTGCTTAAACAAATCGCCAATAGTGTACGTCAAATTCTTATTTTTACATACTTTTGTCTACCAGAAGACCGCAACTCTTCTCCTTTCAAGTACAAACGAGTAAAAATAGCCGTTCTTTGATTTGCCTATTGTCAACGATTGCAGGGAGTCTGTGATCGTTTTTTTGTTGCTATCCTATAAACTTTGAGAAAAAGAATCGACAATATGGTGACAACGTTCATTTTATTCACCTTGTACTTTTCATCATCTGCTCTGTCTTATTGCCAATCGCAGTGATTCAAAGCAAAATAGGCACTTCATCCACTGGTACCACCCAGTAAATGAAGCCCTGAATAGACAGCGTAACCTATCTATCCAAGTTGCCTGATTACTAGTACCGTAGCACTAGCTTCTTTATTGTACCTAATTTTTGTAAGAATTTCTAGACAGTTTTTGAAATTTCTTCAAATTGGGCTAAGAAACGCGCTATAGTCTGTTAGTCATCCCAACGATAGAGACGGCAATCTCTATCGTTTTTTCTTTTTCTCAATTGTTGATTGTTGCTTACATAAACAATAAAAAGGAGAACTAACTTATGAAAAATTCTGCACTTTGTATTAAAGCTGTTCCTTATCAGGATATTATTGATCTTAGAGATACGGTTGAACGATTGCAATCATGGCAAGAACCGCTGACGGTTTTAGAGAAGTATTTTACGAATCCAAATACGCCGATTAATAAGAAACAGGTTGTGAAAGATTATTATGCTTGTTCAAAACTTTTCCAAACTTTTAATACAGAGTTTAAAAAGCTCAACTTAACTGCTGAAAAACAAGTGTTGACCATTCAAAAGGGTCATAAACAATAGTAGCAAAGAAGTTAAGATAAGGTTATTTTTAGGTTTATTACCATTTTCTATTACATTCACTTAATAAAAAGTGAAAACGGCTAAATCTTACAAAGTATTAGCGAAAGCTCAAATTTCAATCCACTCACTCAATAAAGAGTGAGACGGTCACTAGACAAGGCGATAAATGAACTCAAGGCAATTTCAATCCACTCACTCAATAAAGAGTGAGACTGAAGACAAACTTAAAAATGATAGAATTATAAACATTTCAATCCACTCACTCAATAAAGAGTGAGACGCTTGTCTACGTTGCATTTTAACGACAATCCAGAAATTTCAATCCACTCACTCAATAAAGAGTGAGACCCGCATATGCAGCACTTACGATGCTTTAGGCATATTTCAATCCACTCACTCAATAAAGAGTGAGACGACCAGTGGCGTTAATGAATCAGCTAATACTGTCGAAATTTCAATCCACTCACTCAATAAAGAGTGAGACAAAACTACTACAAATATGATCAGGATGTCATTCATTTCAATCCACTCACTCAATAAAGAGTGAGACAGAGATTACGGATTAACCGAGGATTCTATTTTAAATATTTCAATCCACTCACTCAATAAAGAGTGAGACAAAAATCTGGCTGTAGCCCATGTTAATGAGGGACTAATTTCAATCCACTCACTCAATAAAGAGTGAGACCTGAAAAGACCGGTGAAGTTAAATCAAACGTTAGGATTTCAATCCACTCACTCAATAAAGAGTGAGACTTAGGTCAGGGCGATTGGAACAAAGCAAGATACGCAATTTCAATCCACTCACTCAATAAAGAGTGAGACGTGATCATCATCGGACCTTACCGCCTTTGCTTAGATTTCAATCCACTCACTCAATAAAGAGTGAGACCTTTCGGTCATTTTCTTATTCATGTTTATCCCCCTAATTTCAATCCACTCACTCAATAAAGAGTGAGACGTTCTAAAGCTTCTTTAGTCTTAATTTTTTTGATATTTCAATCCACTCACTCAATAAAGAGTGAGACATTGCTGAGAGCTTTGGGTATACCGGGAAATCAGCATTTCAATCCACTCACTCAATAAAGAGTGAGACGGAAAAAGATCGTGTCGATCCGATTCCGCATGTAAGATTTCAATCCACTCACTCAATAAAGAGTGAGACGTAGTAGATAGAATACAGAAATTAGGAGGAGAAGAAATTTCAATCCACTCACTCAATAAAGAGTGAGACGTTTTAGCTGATAGTAATAAGCGGCTTCTGCCTTAATTTCAATCCACTCACTCAATAAAGAGTGAGACACATTTGATCAAGTTGAAGCTGTTTCTGTAAAAATATTTCAATCCACTCACTCAATAAAGAGTGAGACTAATAACAATCAAAGTGATTCATCAAATAGAGCAATTTCAATCCACTCACTCAATAAAGAGTGAGACCGTGAAAATAGTTGATATTAGTAACATTTTGATATCTTTATTCATTAGAAATAACTTTAAGATTAAAATAAGATTAGAAAAACGAACGAATATCATCTATTTTCGACTAATTTTTGGTGCGGATCTCCTAGGGTTTTTATGTGCACTATAGGTTCGCACCTAAAAAATCAAACAATTGTTATATCAATTTTACCACAACCAAATGTAGTATTCCTACCAATATGTAGCAATTGTGCTAAATTTAACAACGGAATAAAGGGTGTTAAGTCACCTTCAAATGTTAACATACCTAAAATACCAGTAAAGTCCATTTTCTTATTTCGTCGTGTAGAATAACGTTTTAATTCATATGGATAAATCAATGATTCTGATAATGAAACAGCTTGAGCTAATAAACAAATATCTTCCACTTCCTTCAAGTCTACATGACCACCGTATCGTTCTGTTAATTCTATAATTCTTTTGGAAATATTTCGAATAATAGTGGCAAAATCTAGTTGCGTAACTAGTTTTCCTTTTCTTCTAATTCTTAAAGGTGTTTGCAATTGGATAGCGCACCTCTTCCCTTCTTGATACTCAGGAAAAA
The DNA here is from genome assembly GCF_051714545.1 of Enterococcus sp. AZ126. Lineage (NCBI taxonomy): Bacteria > Bacillati > Bacillota > Bacilli > Lactobacillales > Enterococcaceae > Enterococcus > Enterococcus sp. AZ126. Next base: position 3,202,864 of record NZ_JBIOSB010000001.1, on the reverse strand, counting down.
TATCCACTGCATTATCTATCGCTGAAATTAATTTTGGCTGCTCACACTGCCAAATCAATGATAAATCTATCCCATGAAAAATACGATGTATACGAAATGGCAATCTTCTTGCGCCTAATTCTAATTTATTTCTTTCAGCTAGTATCGTGATGATTTTTTGATACCAAGAAGTCGCATGACCTAATAAAATAAATGAAAAAAACAACTTATCTCCTTTTTTGTACTTTTGCTTAGGTTTTGGTGGTTCAATAATATAAGGGTTCACTGTGTGTGCTGCAGAATGACTAGTATGATTATTTTCAAAAAGATCATAATAAACCTGTTTGTCTTTTTGTAAGGCCCAGCCTAATGCGCCCCTTAACGTAGAACCTAAAAATGAAGGTAATTCTCCATCTTCTTGACATTCCAAACAAATAAGTAATGGTAAATAAGTAAAGCTAAACAATGGCATTGACTTAGTCATTTTGTTGTCTAACCTCCGAAATTTCTATCATTCCATATGGCAATAATGTACTTTTATCAACAAATAAACCAGATTTAACTTCCTTCTCTGAATTAACCAAATGAGACAATAGCAAGCCTTTATAGCCACCAACGATCAATAGATATTTGTCAGTAGCCTGCTCAGATTTCTCTAATACTTGTTTTACCTGATTTTTTACACTAATAACTGTTGCATCATATTCTTTTTCAGTTGTCGCTTGTTCAAGTGTTTCATACCATTGCTTTAATAATTGAACTGACATTTTATGCTGTTGTTTTAAACAATTTATAATAGACTGCTGACTGAATAGTTGACCAGAAAGAGTGACATTTTCTTGACACATTTCAATGTCAATATTTTTAAAAAAAGTACCTACTTTTATTTTTTTTTCATCTGTAGCCAAGTATTGTACTTTGACCAATTTTTGTAAAATTATATGATGGTATGGAACCAAAATATCATCCACTAGTAATTTGTAAGTGCCTTCTATTCCTCTCTTTAATACACCTTTCATTGACGAACCTGGAATATAATACTGTATACGTTCCGAAGGTTGCTCATAGTTCTCATACATACCATAACGAGAAAATGGATAAATGATGCGAATGCTGTTTGTTGTTTCTACACTTTGATCTGACTCCCCCTGCTTTTCTCCACATTCCTGATTAACATTTCCCAGGTCATCAATGAAATATGCTTCCTTTTCTCTAGGTGAAAAAATGACTTTAGATAAGGTAGTTATCTTATAAGAATATTTAAGCAAATGATTCATATGTGACTCCTTTCAAATCAGGCATAGGATACAAAAAACTCTGCCCAAAGGTAATCGCGTTATTTTTTAAATGGGATGGGGTATTTATTGATTTGCTAATTTGTTCTTTCTGATTATTCTCTTGCGCAATTATGCTCCCCGCTCCAATAAAGCTAATAAACTGTTTCTTTGTTTTCTGATTTCTTTCACCATAATTTTCATACCCACGTCGTTCTGAAGTATAAATTTCAATAAAAGAGCGATCAAAATCAAACTGATTAGGTAAAAGCAAGCCTAGATTTAAAAATAGTTCTGCCTCTGGAAAAGCTAGATTTTCTTCTACTTTAATCGCTGAAATAGTATACAAATTTAAACCTTGAGAACTCCTTGGCCCTAATGTAAAAACTCGTTCTTCTACTTGTGCTTGTTCTATAAAAGAAAGCAACGGCTGAATTTTAGCATTCCCTGTGAAATAAAAACAAAATTCCGTTATCTTTTTAACACTATCCTTACTATTTTTTTCGATCACAGTAATTTCTGGTACTGAAAAAATATTTGGAGGTAATCCTGGCAAATCATATCGCAAACTTTCAATAGAAGCATGAATTTGTTGGCTATCTATGATCTGAACAAATGGGTAGATTTGAGCTATTTGTTTAGGATTTACGCAAGCCACCGTCAATTCTTTTTTTTGTAAAAAGTGACGTTTTTTTATATTTTTATATATGAGCTTTTCTCCTTCTATTCTGCTACTCAAATAAACTTTAGGAATAGGATAATAATTATTAGGTAATAAATTAGACAAGGAAAAATCCAATTGATATTCTTTTACCTGTTGAACAAATTGGCTAGCATGATCCTCCCCACTTTTTTCTGCATAAAGATAAGTCAATGCACCAAATAATTGATGAGAATCTGGTAAGTGCGTCATTCTCCCTAAACTTTCCATAGTAATTTTGTACGTCATTATTTTAGACATGACCCATGTCCTCCATTGCGGCAATAATCTCTACTCGACCGTAACCACGACTGCCAGAATTTCCTAAGCGATGAAAGCCTTCATTAAATAGTTGAAAACATTCTTCTAGAAGTGTAATAGTTAATTGGATAAACTTGTCCGGCTCTTCTAATTTATTTATATTTTGAAATAAAATACTGCCTTTGAAAGTAACATTGGGACAAACTGTTTTATAGGTTCGAGGCACAGCCGAAAGGTCATTGGATTGTTGATCGAAGCGCACAGAATTTTTTGAATCTATTGAAAAAATCGGCTGATTTGCTTCTTTCTTAATATTCATATCAGAGAATAGTAACTTAGGCGTTTGATTAAATCCTTCTATTCCAAATACATATTCTGCAGAAGCATTTTGTATAACAGATGCTACTTTTTCGTTCATTTTATCAAATTGTTCTTGTTCAATTTTAGGAAAATGCTTAGCTTCTTTTATTAACGTTTTTAAGTATTCTTGATAGATAATTGTCAGTTCTCTATACGCTTCGCTGTTTTCCAGTTGCTTGACTGAATGTCTTAAAGCACCTTTAAACGATGATCCTGGGATGTACGGATTCTCTTCATAGTCTGTTACTGTGTAAGAATCAATCCCACCTATCTCATAAGCTGTAGGCGATCCTCCGATAAATAGGTTAGATTTAGTCGTAATACTCACTGGTAGTTTCATTTTTTTCCTCCTTTTTTTATTTTTGTTTTAAATGTAATGCTTAGTTGATCTAATTTATAAAAAAGTAATAAGCTGTCTATCACATCATTTGTCCATTCCCCAGAAGCCATTTTCTCCTCTAAACGCACCTTATCAAAACACAAATTTGATGGTGCTCTATTCAATAATTCACGTTTTTCATCAATCTCTTGAATCTCTTCTTTTGTTTGTGTATTCATTGACTGAATCATTGCAATGCTTCTTTGATAACTCTCTGGTGTTCTTTCTTTTTCTAATTTCTTTAATCGATAAAACATAGATGAACCGATACGAAGTTTTCGATGAACCTGGGGCCGATGTTTTATTCTATTTGAAGAAGGTTTGTAGCTTTCTTTTTTTATAAATAAACTACCTAAAGACTGGGGATTTTCTACCTGTAAAGAATGCGTATATAAATAATCTATAGAACGATTTAATAAAAGAGTCGCACCTTTCTGCTGTAAGGTCTTGGGATATTTTTCTTTTACATTATTCTCTAGTGTAATTAATTGAAAACGAGGGGTAGAAAAAATCAAAAATAAACGCAGATAAGTTCTCAATTTTTCGAGATGTTTATTATCAAAAACTAATTTTTTCCCTCTTCCTTCTCTTTTTTCCTTTGGCTCTGACAATAATTCAATTAAAATCGTTAATAATGTAAATTCCGCTTTTTGTAGTTCCCAATCATTGCTGCTCCATGTTTGGGGCAATAAGTGATTAATAACAACATTAGAGCATCTCAATGGCTGCTCTGTGATTTCTGGTGTCGTAATTTTCTCTAAAAGGGTATAGAAAAAGCGATTGCCCGCTAAATCATCCTTTTGTTTGTCTTCAAGTACTTTTAACGCTGTATTCATCTTTCTGATTGTTTGTACAAATAAATAATAGCTTAACTTATCCGACTGTTTTTTCCAGAACACACTTTGATATTCTTTGTCTAAGATATCAAAAAACACCGCATGATTCAGGCATATTTTTATATGAGATGCCGTGAATGGGACATTTTCTACTAAGGGTGCATACTCTTTTTTTGCAGTATCTAATTGTAAATTTACTCGTTCATAATAGTAGCGAAGCGGCTCACGATTAAAACTAATATCTATGCCTATACTTGCTGATAAGTTTGGAATGTTAGTTTGAAATTGATTATTAAGACAATCAATTTTATTATTTAGTTCATAAAGAATTTCTTTACATAGTGTAATCCCATTCAATAAGTGCGGGATCGCCACTATAAAGAAAATATCGTCTCCTGCAACATAAAGTGGGAAAATCTTAAAATTATTTTCTTTGCTTGTATTATTTTTTACATGCTCGTTTACCTTCTTGGTTAATCGATGCAATGTTGGTAATGAAATCACTTCATTTAAAATATCGCTTAGCTGCACATATTGCTGACAGCTTTTCATCTTTTTAAACAGCAACCCCATCCCATCTAAATCCGCCTTTATGACCGCAGTTCGAAAATGATTGTTATTTACTTCTATCAGTTCTGTTTCTGGGGACAAGTCATTTATCGTTTCAGAAAAATAAGGATACTCAGTCAATGGTATTTCACTTCGTTTATCTGCTCTTTCTAGCTCCTTAGAATAGGTAAATAGAAGCTCTTGATTACGATTAATGATGCTGTTTAAACATTGGCTTTGTTTTAATTCACTTGTACACTGCTGAATTGCCTTTAATTGATCGCCTTGAAACGGTGCAGAAGGAATACAGATATATTTTAATAATAATTGTCCCTGCAACTCCACATAATATTTTTGAAACAGATCATCTAACAAAGAAAATACTTCTGCTTGAGATAAGCCTGTTGTAAAAATATACTTTCCAGAACAAGACAATAAATAATGATTCTCTTCTTTTGAAAATCTTTCTTGAATATCTTCTTGAAATTTACTTGAGACAAATTCTGAAGATGAAATAACCTGACTTAATGTTTTATTATTTGTCTGGTTTTCCTGTGCTTGGCTACTTAATTTGTAGTACAAAAACGTTTGAACTTTGTCAATCGAAACAGCAACAACATTCTTTTTCACTAATTTCCACCTACTTTTGGTGCATTCTTTTGAAACATTTTTACATATTTTCTATGAGGAAACATCATTGGATTGTTAATTAGCATTAATAATTGGTTTAACTGAAAATGAAAGGATAGTAATGGATTCCCCTCAATTTTATATTCTTTTAGTGTTACTGTTTCCAGGTCTGTTCCTTTTTCTTTTACTTTTTCTAGCTTTTCATCATTAGAGTCTATTGTATGAAAATTTAATGCCGTAAACCATTCCCACAATGTGCGATCAGGAGCATAATCAATTAAGATTTTTTGGGTATTTGCATTTGTCGAAAGAATAATATCAAAGTATTTTTCTAAATAGGCTTTTTTCTTAGTATCAGGAATACTTTTTACACATAAAATCCGAATAGGTCGTGTGGATTGTTGAGTAGAGGCAGCCTCTGTAGAAATATAACTTGCTAACCGAGCAATGCTTTCATTATGTGTTTTTAATTGCTGGATTGCTTCGTACCAAGGTTTAATTATTTTATCCTCTGGAACAACGCTCTTACATTCCACTACAATAGCAACAGCTTCGATAGGAATAAACTTTATTTTCCCATAGCAAAAAATATATGGGGTATACATTTCGTCTATAATGGCTAAATCAACTTCTCGAGAAATTTGTCCTTCTGAATCAATAATAAAAACCGAATGCTCAATCACAAATTTTTTAGGAATCGACTGTCTAAACAGATCCTGCCAAATTATTTCTCTCATAGTACCAATCGTTGTGCCATGTTTGTCATGAACCATATCTAATTGAGCAACAATTGATTTTTCCAATTGCTCATAATTTTTCCAAATATTTTTTATAACCGTCTCCCCTGTTAATACTTGTTCATCTGACATAATAAACACTTCCTAAAATATAAATAATATGTATTTAATTATATCATCAAAATAACATAATATGAACATTTGAAAAAAATTAAATGTCAATTTATCAGCTCATTGTTCTTATTTTATATTACGGTCACAGTTTAATAGTGAAAAATCTTTATGTTTACTAAAACTTCAATTAAAGTTATTTCGCCGACACATGTGAAAAAAAGATGTTATCTTAAATTGAAGATAGGAATCATACTAATCGATTTCATTCTTTGGATTTTCTTCACCAACATTAGTTAGTTGATAAAGAACCAAAAAAAATAATCCAGATACCAATCAAGTTGACTGGTATCTGGATTTTTCGTTAGGACTTACGTCCCAAACGCATCAAATCTTGCTTATACGATCTTATTTCCCAGTAATCGAATCCCAAAGTCCACTAAAGAATCCTTTGATATTCGCCCAAAGTCCTTTAGATTTCTCTTGAATTTGTTCTTTCGTTTTAGACAAATCTAATTGATTCACAAAGTCTTCAAAAATATTTTTATCTTTCATATCGCTCATTAAGGTGGTCAATTCTTTGACCTGATCTGTTGACATGACATCTTTGATTCCTTGACTTTGCAAAGCATTTTCAACGGTTTGTTGAATATCTGCTTGGGTTAGATTTTTACCATCAGCAGTTTTTGCAGCGAGTTCTTTTTTCGCTTGTTCTTGTGCTGCATTTAAAGCTTTATCAGAATAACCGTCTTTGTCTTTATTTTCTTCTGTGATTTTAGACAGTACGTCCATTTCATCTTGGGCTACGCCTACGCGATCTCGATTGATGATTCCACCAGATTCTTCGACAATTTTATAGACGCCCGCTAAGGCTCCCGATCCATCGATCGGTACTGCTGAAGCAACTGTTAGCTTAGCATCTGATATACCAGCTGTTAGTGCTGCATTTTGATATTGGGCTTCTGTAATTTTTGTGATATTTTTAGGCGTTGCAATATCTACAGAGATTCCAGAACCTTTTTTCTGTGTTTCCATACGAACAGAGCTGTAAACAGCCCATTCTGGTGTAAATCCACCATCAGGAATAAAACTCATCAAATCTTGTCCTGTCGTTGTATATTGTGGTGTTTCGCCTTTAATTCCTAATTCTTTTAAAGTAAAATCTTTTTGTTCTTGTGTCAATGCATTTCCCAATGCAACCGCATTGATTTGTAATTCTTGCTCAGAACTTTGGGTTGTTTCCGTATTACTGGAACTGACTGATGAATTTTCTACTGAACTGCTTTGTGCAGTTGCAAAAGCTGTTTTTCCATTGTATAAACCTGTAGAAATCAAAAGTATTGTCATTGCTACAGCGAGTTTTTTTTGTGTATATTTCATAGTAACCTCCTAAAGATTTACTTGTTGATTACTATACAACAATCAGTTTAGTTATTCCTTAAGTATGCTCAGTTTTAAGAAAATTTTATTATCTTTGCTGATCCAAAAATACACCCTTTTTTGTGAGTAAACCTATAACACAAACGTTTTTCTTAAAAAGGATTCATTTTAAATCGTTCAAAACTAAATAAGGACAAACGCAACATCTTCAAAATAGGATTAGATTTCCAAGATCAATTAGGTATCTAACTTATTTTCGAAGTGTAAACTTTTGTCCTAAATTTCTAGAAATTATTCGATTCAAAAATATTTCTATCAAACTCATCTGTTTTAATACCAACAATAATTGATGAATAGACATTTCCCATAACATTTAGTGGTGCTCTTGTTAAAGAATAGAAATAATCTAAACCTGCAAAAATAGCTACCCCTTCAATCGGAATACCGATCATTTGAAAAACAATTGCCATAGAAACAATTCCACCACCTGGAACGCCTGGATTTCCGAAAGATGCAACGACTGAAAATACTCCTAACAAAATAAGATTTTGTGTTGTAAATTGGATATCAAATACAGATGCACAAGCTACAGCAGAAACAATATTCGAGATCGGTGAACCGTTTGTATTTAATGCATTCCCTAAAGGCAAAACAAAATCAGATATTCGTTCTTTAACACCCATTTTTTTAGGTACATCACCCAAGGATACTGGTAATGTTATAGCCGAAGAAGTAGTCGTCACAGCTATTAACATAATATTTAGACTGTTTTTAAGAAGTTTAACAATACTTAATCGATACCTTATAGCAATATAGAGAGTATACAAAACGAAGAATATAATATCTAATACACTTACAATTATAATTACCTGAACAAGTGATTTCAATGCCTCTATCCCACTTGTTCCAATGACACCAGCAAGCATCGCCGAAATCCCGATTGGTGCATAAACCATCACAATGGAAACGATCTTCATGATGACTTTTCTTAAACCTAATATCAACTCATAAAGTGCATTCACACTTTCAAAACTTTCTTTCATTATATTTACAGAAATTCCAAATAAAGCTGCAAAAACAATAATTTGAACGATCACGCCATCTGCAAGTGCACCAACTGCATTATCTGGAATAAAATTTACAATGGTTTCTTGAATATTACCACCAGCAACCGCTCCTTTATATGCATCTGAATCTGGTGCAGTCAAGGTTAAATTAATCGGGATTATTTTTACTGTTATAATCGATAAAATAGCCGCCAAAGAAGTGCTGACAAAAAATACACTCAATGTTTTGAGCCCAACTGTCTTTAATTCCTTTAAAGGTAAGGAAGCTGTTGCTTCAACAATCGAACAAAAAATTAACAAAGGCACACACATCTTGACTAATCTCAAAAAGATATCACCTAAAAACTTTAGACTTTCCGCATTTTCTCCTATTACAAAGCCTATGATCAAGCCTATTATAGAACCGATAACAATCCTTGTAGATAAACTAGAGTTTTTTATTTTATTTAAAATCATTTTACTCATACTCCTTTTCAGTCAACAAAATAGTCACTAATTTTTTGTGGTGGATAATTAAATTTACCAATCTTACTTTGCGATAGATTACACTCTACAAATAATTTAGCTAATTTTACTGATACTGAAACAGGATCTATAACTGGAATTCCTATTTCTTCGCTTAATGAATCAGCATACATAGCAAATCTAGCACCACCTAATACAACGGCCTCCGCACCATCTTCTTCGATCATTTTGATGATTGTGTTTTTTAGCGATTCTTTTACAGTATTGTTTGTGTTCACATTTTCCGTATCCATTTCAATACCTCGCACTGATGCAAGTTTGCCTTCTAAACGAAGTAAATGTGTAAGATCTTCTTGATAAGGTACATTTTGTTTAAAAACAGTTAAAATTGAGTATCTATGCCCTAGCATGGTAGCAATGACTTGTGATCCTTCTGCTATTGATATAACTGGAATAGCTAATGCTTCTTTTAAAGCAAAGAAGCCAAAATTTCCGAACCCAGCTAATACGATTGCGTCTGGTTTCACTTCCTCTGTATAATCTAGGAGTCCTCGCACAAACGACCATACAGATTGATAATCACCAAATGTACAATCGATATGTTTAGAACCTTTTGGATTAGTATATGGGATCAATTCCACTGATGAATCATTAAACCCTTTTTCTGCTGATTTCATTAAAACATTTGTTAATTCTGTATTGCTATTTGGATTAGCCACAATAATTTTCATTTAAATCTCCTTTTTCATAAACTTAATTTGTTTTTAGAATATAGATATGGCCGGTTATCAACTAACTGTTCATAGGCTATTTTTCGATCTAATACGTCTCCTAGTATCAAATAATCTTGCCACCGATCAACTTCTTGATACTCAATATTTATTGTCGAACGCCACATCCCCTCTTTTATAAACATATCAATTGTCTTGATACCGTCATCAACGGAAATCGCTGGCCAATTCTTTTTAATGATATTTCTACACGCTTCTCCTCCATTTTCTAACAAATAAGATGTTCCTTTTTGAAGCCCAACAGCGAATTTTTCAAATTCATCTAATTTACTTTCAACTGTTTCAGGTAAACCGTAATAAACACTCCACGGTATATTACTTCCTTTTCTAGTTAAATCACAAAAATTAAATCCTACCTGTCGATCAATCATAGAATGAGCAACATCTGGTTGGACAACAATAAAATCACCAAATCCTTTTTCAAAAAGATCACAGATCATAGAGGTTGAGAAATCATGAATAAATCGAATTTTGCTTGGGTCAGCACCACCTTCTCGAGCGCTACCGACAGTCATTAAATAATGACCAGCTCCGTCACCTCCAGAAACAAGTACTCTTTTTCCTTCTAAATTCTTCCAATCAAATCCCCCTGTCAATCTTTCTCTTGAAAGAATAACTAATGGACACTTAGACGCTATTTTTGCAACTGACGTGTATTTTTGAATATCCTGAGAATAAATCATCGGCAGCCACATTCCACCTAACACAACATCTGCCTGTCCATTTTCTAAATCATCAAGCCCTTTTGTCCAAGGATCAGGTAAATATGAACAAATGTTTAGGTTTTGCTCTTCAAAGAATCCTTGTTGTTCAGCAATATACTGTGGCATATAGTTCATTGATAATCCTGTTGCAGCAATTGTAAATGTAGTCAATTTATAAACGCTCCTTTTATACTATATTTAGGTTTTTATAGCATTAAATGCTAATTGTCCCTTGTGACCCGCTATTATAATTTTGTGGCTATTTGATTCAGTTGATATTTTGTACGTTTAAAATCAATCATTTCATTTTTCAACTCAAATTCAAATAAGACGTTTTTTCTATTTCTATACTTCTAGATATATTTTTCTAACTAACTCTCCCTAAATTGTAAGCGTTCTCCATTTTTATTTCATTGAACTATTTTACATTTTATTTATATTATTTGTTTAAAATAACCATTTATTACTAATTTTATACAAAAAACGATATATTATATATAATATATCGGTATAATAAGGCTATTTAAAAACTGTTTTGATGTACGATAATACACTTTTTTGGCAGCTTTCAAAAAGTATGTTGAAATTGTCAATTACTATTATCGATCGTAATTGCTGCTCTGACACAACAAACATGCTTAAAAGTGCTGAAGCTTGAAGAATCACATTTTTAACAAATGTAAATTTATCTCTTTTGTCTCAGCATAATTGGTAAAATAAAAAGGCTTTCGCCATTCAGAACGGATTCTAAATGACGAAAGCCTTTAATACTTATTTATTTTGTATAATCTTTAACCAAGTCAATAACTTCTTCCATTGTATCGCAGTCATTTAATGCACGATCCGCAAGTTCAGCCATTTTCTTAGTATCTAGACGTTTCATCAAGCTACGTGTTTGAAGAATAGATGTCGCACTCATTGAGAACTCATCTAAGCCCATTCCTACCAATAATGGTACAGCCATTTGATCGCCACCCATTTCTCCACACATACCAGTCCATTTACCCTCTGCATGAGATGCGTCAATCACGTTTTTGATCAAACGTAAAATCGATGGGTTATATGGTTGGTACAAGTAAGAAACGCGTTCATTCATACGGTCTGCTGCCATTGTGTATTGAATCAAATCATTTGTTCCAATACTGAAGAAATCAACTTCTTTGGCGAATTTATCAGCAATTACAGCGGCTGCAGGAATTTCGATCATGATACCAACTTGAATCGTATCAGAAACTTTTGTTCCTTCAGAAACTAATTTTGCTTTTTCTTCGTCAAAGATTTTCTTCGCTGCTCTAAATTCTTTTAATGTTGCAACCATTGGGAACATGATACGTAAGTTACCATGAACAGAAGCACGAAGTAACGCACGCATTTGTGTGCGGAACATTTCGTCGCCACGTTCAGATAAACTGATACGTAATGCACGGTAACCTAAGAACGGGTTCATTTCATGTGGTAATTGCAGATAAGGTAATTCTTTATCTCCACCAATATCCATTGTACGAACCACGACAGGTTTGCCGTTCATTCCTTCAAGAACTGCAGTGTAAGCTGTATATTGTTCATCTTCCGTTGGGAAATCAGGAGAATCCATATAAAGGAATTCTGTACGATATAACCCAACAGCTTCAGCACCATTGTTGTGTACGCCATCTAAATCTTTAGGTGTACCAATGTTTGCAGCTAACTCGATATGTTTACCGTCAGCAGTAACTGTCTCAGCATTTTTTAATTTTTCCCATTCAACTTTAAGATCAGCATACGCTTTTCCTTTTGCTTCAAAATCAGATTTTTCAGCATCAGTTGGATGAATGATAACATCGCCATCAATTCCATTAACAGCTAAAATGTCGCCTTCTTTCACTTTAGCAGTGATTTCTTTTGTTCCTACAATTGCAGGAATTTCAAGAGAGCGAGCCATGATCGCTGAATGTGATGTACGTCCGCCAATATCCGTTACAAATGCTTTCACATAGGTACGGTCCAATTGAGCAGTATCACTTGGTGTTAAGTCATGGGCAACCACAACAACTTCTTCGTTGATCATTGAAGGATTTGGAAGAGTAACACCTAATAAATGAGCTAAAATACGTTTGGCAACGTCACGAATATCAGCAGCACGTTCTTGCATGTAGGCATTATCATCCATTGCTTCAAACATACCGATATACATATCCGTTACTTCTTTTAACGCAGATTCAGCATTCACTTTGTTATCTTGTATATTTTGTTTGATTTGACCGATCATTTCAGGATCAGATAAAACCATCAAATGAGCATCAAATACTTGAGCTTCTTCTTCACCAAGGCTTTGCGCTGCTTTTTCTCTGATTGCTTTTAACTCAGTCGTAGATTTTGCTAGAGCATCATCTAAACGGCTTTCTTCAGCAGATGAATCATCTACAGATTTTTTGTCAAAAGATAAATCAGGTTGAACTAACAGGTAAGCTTTAGCAATAGCAACACCATCACTTGCGGCAATTCCCTTTAGCATTTCAGACATTATTCTGACAGTCCTTCTTTTTTCATAGTGTCTACGATTGCTGCTAATGCATCAGCTTCATCAACACCGTCAACTGAGATTGTTACGTCTGAACCTTGACCAACACCTAAAGACATAACGCCCATGATTGATTTAAGGTTAACAGATTTACCTTTGTATTCTAAGTTAATATCTGAGTTGAATTTACTTGCAGTTTGTACTAATAATGTAGCTGGACGAGCGTGAATCCCTGTTTCTGCTACGATGTGAAATTCTTTCTTTTCCATATAAATCGGTCTCCTTCATAAGTAAAATAATTTTTTATGTTAGGGTTTTCCTTTCTTGACACGTTTCAAAAGAAACTAGAATCTGGATAATACCCTTTCAATTTTTAAGATTACCATTTTTTGTGAGTAGTTACAACACTTTTCCCCTTTTTTTTATCAATTGAAATGATCAATTATTTTTCTTCCTTCATATAACGATATATAATTCGTCCATTTAATCCAGCTTCCCCAACAAAAGACATTCTATCTGGTAAATTTTTCCAAACCTCTCTAAAGATTGTAAAATCTTTTGACTCTATAGTAAGTTCAGAAATAGTCCCTTCTTTTAAGGCATTGATTTGTTCTTCAAACGGATTTTCATGCATTGATTGATCACAGCTTTCACTTTTATTTTTGGACTGAAGATATTGTATGACAAAAATAGATATTTGTCTAAATTATACTGACGATCTAAAATAAGCAAATCTTACTATTTTCATAAGAATAAACCAAGTATCCTGTTACAGTGATTCTTCCTATTATTCATCCTGCTAATTAAAAGTTCAATTGCTTGATTCTTCTTCAAAAAATGCTATAATATCCTCAAAGGTCAAAAATGGTCAACAAACCATTTGACTTTGTAAAAAGGACTTTAATCTAAAATTTAGTCTCATTTTGAAAGGACGTGTTTTATCCTATGATCTGTCAAAATTGTCAACACAATCCAGCAACGATTCACTTATATGCAAATGTTAATGGTCAAAGAAAACAATTAGACTATTGCCAAAGTTGCTATCAAAAATTAAAAGCACAAGCAAATGATAATCAACCAACCATGTCTCAACAAGATCCATTTGGTTTTGGAAGTTTAGATGATTTATACCGTTCCCTCTCTCGTCAAATGCAAGAACAACAAGGAAATCCTAATGGTCAAGTCCCACCTACTCAATTTGGTGATGGCAACGGCTTTAATGGCGGTCAGCCTCCAAGAGGTGGTGCAAACCAAACTGATGGTTTATTAGGAGAATACGGTATCAATATCACTCAAGCTGCTAGAAACGGCGATGTCGATCCTGTTGTCGGCCGTGATGAAGAAATAAAACGTGTGATTGAAATCTTAAATCGCCGAACTAAAAACAATCCTGTCTTAATCGGTGAACCTGGTGTTGGTAAGACAGCCGTTGTCGAAGGTTTAGCACAAAAAATCGTCGATGGTGATGTCCCACAGAAATTATTGGACAAAGAAGTCATTCGTTTAGATGTCGTTTCATTAGTTCAAGGTACAGGTATCCGAGGTCAATTTGAAGAACGGATGCAAAAGCTGATCGATGAAATCAAGCAAGCAGAAAATATCATCTTGTTCATCGATGAAGTTCACGAAATCGTTGGAGCAGGTGCTGCCGGTGACGGTAATATGGATGCTGGCAATATTTTAAAACCAGCGCTTGCTCGGGGTGAGTTGCAAATGGTTGGAGCAACTACCTTAAATGAGTATCGCATCATTGAAAAAGACGCTGCTTTAGAGCGACGTATGCAACCTGTACGTGTCGATGAACCGACTGTAGATGAAACAATTGCCATCCTTAAAGGGCTGCAAAAACGCTATGAAGATTATCATCATGTAAAATATACTGACGAAGCAATTAAAGCTGCTGCAACTTTATCGAATCGTTACATTCAAGACCGATTCTTACCTGACAAAGCAATCGATTTATTAGACGAATCTGGTTCTAAAATGAACTTAACGATCCAAATCGTTGATCCTAAGACGATCGAGAAAAAACTTGCAGATGCTGAACAACAAAAACAGCAAGCTTCAGCAGAAGAAGATTTTGAAAAAGCAGCTTACTACCGCGATCAAATCAACAAATTGCAAACAATGAAAGATAAGCAGATCAGCGATGAAGAAACACCTGTGATCGATGAAAAAAGTATCGAAGCGATCGTGGAACAAAAAACAGGTATTCCTGTTGGCGATCTAAAAGAAAAAGAACAAACACAACTGAAAAACCTAGCTGTCGACTTGAAAGCTCATGTCGTCGGACAAGATGATGCAGTCGATAAAGTTTCAAAAGCAATTCGTCGTAACCGCGTCGGTTTAGGCAAACAAAATCGTCCAATCGGTTCTTTCTTATTCGTCGGACCGACAGGTGTTGGTAAAACAGAATTAGCAAAACAATTGGCTTATGAATTATTCGGCTCAGAAGATTCAATGATCCGTTTTGACATGAGTGAATATATGGAAAAACATAGTGTATCTAAATTGATTGGGTCACCTCCTGGTTATGTTGGATATGATGAAGCCGGACAATTAACGGAAAAAGTTCGCCGCAATCCTTATAGCTTGATTTTATTAGATGAAATCGAGAAAGCACATCCAGATGTGCTGCATATGTTCTTACAAATCCTCGATGATGGTCGTTTAACAGATGCCCAAGGTAGAACAGTTAGTTTTAAAGACACGATCATTATCATGACAAGTAATGCTGGTACGGGCAATGTAGAAGCAAATGTCGGATTTGGTGCTGCTCGAGATGGGCTCACAAAATCTGTCTTAGGACAATTGAATAACTTCTTTACCCCGGAATTCTTAAACCGTTTCGATGGAATCGTTGAATTCAAAGCCTTGAGCAAAGAAAACTTGATGAATATCGTTACATTGATGTTAGACGAAGTCAATAATTTACTTGCCCATCAAAAAATTCATATTGAAGTAACCACTGATGTCAAAGAAAAATTAGTTGATTTAGGATACGATCCTGCAATGGGCGCTCGACCACTTCGTCGGACGATCCAAGAACAAATCGAAGACGGGATTGCCGAATATTTCCTAGATCATCCAGAAGACCATCAATTGATAGCTAAATTAGATGATGACGGAAAAATCATTGTTACTGGAAAAACCACTGAGAAACCCAGTGATACCAGTGAAGTCACGACAGAAGAAGAATAAAAAGTGAAGTCAATCAGGCAAACTGATTGACTTTTTTGTGTTTTCCAAGACTAATTTCTTTTTATTTGAGCAAAAAGAAATTATAATTGAAGTGTATAGCATTTCGTTCAAATTTTAGAAAAGATTATTCTAGGTTTACCCAACAGTTGAATACTCTGTTTTTATTATTAATGTAAAAATCAACTACTATATTGAGGTGAGAAAAATGAAATTAGTAAATGTAACCAACAGCTACAAACAGCTAGTTAATAAACAATTAGAAAATACTGATGCATACTTTGTTAAAGTTTATTCAGCAGGAAATACAACCGTCGTGTATACAGAAGCTATTCAGCATGCTGAGATATTAATTATCAATAAAAAAAGAGCTGTTCGAAAAACTGAAATCAATGAAGTCTTGAATTACTTTTTAAAACGTATACCCAAAGAAAAATACAGTCGTGAGCAAATTTCAATAATTGAACTGAAAGATGTTGTAGAAATTTCAATTCCAATAACATCTAGTCTGATTGCTGGTTAAAAATTTACCCATTCTGATAGAGCCTGGAACAATTCTTGATGAGAATTGTTCCAGGTTTTTATTTTCAATTTTTTTCTACTATTCTCTACTATTTAGATATTGCTTTTCTAACAAGTCATTTCTTTTTTGTGAAAGACAATCCTGTTAGAAAATCTAGTAGCTCATATTTTTTATTTTCAGGTAATTCCATGATGACTGATAATAACTTTTGATCTATTGAAGATAAACTACTATTGAAAAATTCAGATAAGCTCACTCCTAAAGCCTCACAAATATGAGTTAATGTTAGTAAAGATAATTTTGACGTATTATTTTCGATTGCAGAAATAAACGAAGGTGAAATGTCGATCGTTTCTGCTAATTGTTTTGCAGTCATATTATTTATTTTTCTTAACTCTTGAATTCTTTTTCCTATATTCATTTGTTCACCTCTATCAAATTAAGTCATAACTGACTTTTATCTTAAAAAAATTCATTTATAGATTCATTTCCTTATTTAATTATGATACTATTATATAGTTCGTTATGCAAAAAAGAAAAAGGAGTGTCAATAACACATGTTATTTAGTATCAATAAAAATGAATGGTTAGGGAATGAAAAAAATGATTTATTTGCAGGGCTTGTGTCCTCCATTGCTATACTTCCAGAAGTCATTGGTTTTGCCATTATTGCGGGTGTAAATCCTATTTCCGCACTTTTTGCATCTGCCATCACACTATTCGTCATAACCTTTACCGGCGGTCGCCCAGCTATGGTATCGGCAGCTGCCGGCTCAATGGCTCTTGTCATTGCTTCTCTTATTGAATCTCATGGACTTAGTTACATGATTGCTGCGACTATTCTAACAGGATTCATTCAATTATTTCTTGGGTATATGGGTATTCATAAACTAATGAGATTTATTCCTCAAACGGTCATGTTTGGTTTCGTAAATGCATTAGCAATTTTGATTTTCCTAGCACAAATCCGACAACTTCCTAATCAAACAGTCTGGTCTTATATTATGATTTTTACAACAATTGTACTGATGTACATTATCCCTAAAATCATTAAAGTCGTTCCACCTGCACTAATCATTATTTTATTTATGACGATCATTTCCTTTATATTTAAAGACAATTTACAGACTGTAGGTAATTTAGGAGATATGAGTACCGTCTCTCCAAGTATAGCTTTACCTGCGGTTCCATTTACATTCCAAACGCTTTTAACCATCTTGCCTACATCGCTTGCTTTGGCAATGATCGGGTTGATTGAATCGTTATTAACGGTTCCTATTGTTGATAAAATGACAGATAGTCAAAGTGATAGTCAGCGGGAGGTCAAAGCACAGGGTCTTGGCAACATCATTACAGGTTTTTTTGGTGGACAAGCCGGTTGTGCAATGATTGGACAAGCTGTGATCAATGTAAAATCTGGAGGAAGAAAAAGACTGTCCACCTTCATTGCTTCTATATCGTTATTATTATTTATATTTGTTTTCAAAGATATTATGATTCAAATTCCAACTGCAGCTTTGATTGGAATTATGATAACTGTTTCAATCGAAACATTTGAATGGGAAAGTCTCCAATTAATACGGACCTTTGAAATAACTGAAAGTTTTATTATGATTGCAACGGTTGCTGTTATTGTGTATACACATAATTTAGCTGTTGGAATCATGCTAGGCGTTTTGCTGAGTGGGATAGTCTATTTCTTTTCCAAAAGGAAGAAGGCTATCTAGTATCATACAAATTAAAAATAGTCAGTTTCCAACTCAATATATACTTATTTTTTAAGGGTCCAAGAGAGATAACTCGATCAGTTATATCTCTTGGACCCTTTTAATTATTTGCTGACTCGACTAACAATTAATGGCTTACATCAAACTTTTCAACTCAACATCAGGATATTTATCTGCAAACCAACGCATAGCAAATTGATTTTCAAATAAAAACAACGGCTGATCGAAACGGTCTCTTGCTAAAATATTTCGACTAGAACTCATTCGTTCATCCAAATCATTTGGATCGATCCAACGTGCGATTTTAGATCCCATCGGTGTCATGATCACTTCTGCATTATATTCATTCAACATACGGTGTTGGAATACTTCAAATTGCAATTGTCCAACAGCTCCAATGATGTATTCTTCAGTTAAATACGTTTTATACAATTGGATGGCACCTTCTTGAACGAGTTGATAAATCCCTTTATGGAATGATTTTTGTTTCATCACATTTTTAGCGCTGACTTTCATGAACAGCTCTGGTGTAAATGAAGGTAATTCTTCGTACTGAACTTTTAGTTTCCCTTCAAACAATGTATCACCTATTTGATAATTACCAGTATCATAAATCCCGATAATGTCCCCTGCCACAGCTTCTTCCACATTTTCTCTAGCATCTGCCATGAATTGTGTCACATTGCTTAACTTTATTTTTTTGCCCGTTCTACCAAGAGTGACATCCATTCCACGCTCAAATGTTCCTGAACAAATACGGACAAATGCAATACGATCTCGATGAGCAGGATTCATATTCGCTTGGATTTTAAAGACAAACCCTGAAAACTCTTCTTCATAAGGACTGATTTCTTGTCCATCTTCTGTCTTATGAGCATAAGGAGATGGCGCAAATTGTAAAAATGTTTCTAACATCGTCTGTACACCAAAATTTGTTAATGCTGAACCGAAGAAGACGGGTGTTTGATTACCATGAGCAATTTTCTCTGTATCAAACTCGTCCCCTGCTTCTACTAATAATTCAACTTCTTCCAACACTTGTTGGTACACGCTATCCTTGTGCAGTGGTAAATCGCTTGAAATATCGCCATCCACCAATGGAATAAAACGTTCCCCATTATTGTTTTCAGGTCGATAAACTTCTACACGTTTATTGTAAATATCGTATAATCCTTCCAACCCTTTTCCCATACCGATCGGCCAATTCATTGGATAAGATTCGATATCCAGCAACTCTTCTAATTCTTCAAGTAATTCTAATGGTTCCCGACCATCTCTATCTAATTTATTGATAAACGTAAAAATCGGAATTCCACGCTTTTTAACAACTTGGAATAATTTCTTCGTTTGGGCTTCAATACCTTTGGCGCTATCAATTACCATAACAGCACTATCTACAGCCATCAACGTTCGGTACGTATCTTCTGAAAAGTCCTCATGCCCTGGCGTATCTAAAATATTTACACGCTTTCCATCATAGTCAAACTGCATCACAGAACTGGTTACAGAGATCCCTCTTTGCTTTTCTATTTCCATCCAGTCAGATTTTGCAAAGTTTCCTGTTTTCTTTCCTTTAACCGTTCCAGCTTGGCGGATTGCTCCTCCAAATAATAAAAGCTGTTCTGTAATCGTTGTTTTACCAGCATCTGGATGAGAAATAATAGCGAACGTGCGGCGGCTATCTACTTGTTCTTTTAAATGTGGATTATTCATTCGTTGCTCCAATCTATCATATTTTTCTTAAAAAGGTCTGCATTTATCTCTTATGATTTTATTTAAAGGACATTTACATTGGAAAAGTCTCCCTACTCTTTATTCTTCAACTAGTATAGTATATCATGGAATTACTCTAGTTTTCAAAGTCTTTAATCAAGTTTCAAACAAAATCGAAGAGACCAAAACAAAACTCAATGAATTTTGTCTTGATCTCTATTAATTGGGGAAGAAATGAACTTCTTAATTTATTTGCCAAAAACTAGTTTTAGTACTAAGATTTACTTTACACTTTATTAAATTAAGTATAAAGTTAGCCGACTTGATGTGCAACTATTGAAATTTCTTCACTAAATCATTTTCTAAAGGAATTTATTTGTTATTTATTCTCATTTATCCTTTTTTATCCAAACAATTGTATTATATTCAACGTTATTAAACTATTTTATAAACGAATATTTTCCAAATTCGTTATATTTTTTTCACTTTATTGACAAATTCATTTTAAAGGAGCGCGCAAAATGTTTGAAGCAATGATGTTGGAGGATACTTCTAAACGAAAATTAACATTATTTAAACTATTAACTAAATTTTCTAACAAACAACACAGCATCAATTTTTTTGAAAATAGACTTGATTATTCATATAGTCGTGTCGTTTACCTCCTTGAATTGATCCAACAAGATCTTACTAAAATGACCGGAGAAAGTATCAAACTATTCCAATTAAATGGTATTCATTATAGACAAACTATTTCATATGATATGTATTATCAATTTCTAATTACTCAAAGCGTTCCTTATCAATTATTGATTTCGATCCTCTATTATCCAAATGATGATCTGACTACATTTTGCGAGAAAAATTACCATAGCAGAACAACAGTTATTCGCAAATCTAAGTTATTAAGTAGTTACTTTAATCGATTCGGCATCAAAATGAATACCTCTAAATTACATCTTTATGGTGATGAAAGAATCATCCGAGTGACCTTTTATTCTTTGATCTGGCTAGCTTCTCAAGGTGTTCATCTGCCTAAAATCAAAAATAATCCAATCAACTATGATGAAATTACTAAAGCAATCAGTCCATATTTTCCGGATAGTTATAGCTATTCTGCCCATAAACAAATATCCTTAATGGTGAATATTATTTTTTTAAGAGTAAAAGCTGGTAATGTTTTGTCTGAAAAAACTGCGATTGAGCCTTATATTCCAACAGATATAACTTATATAAAAACTAGCTTAAGTGAATTGATTGAAGATAAAAAAATGCTGGAAGCTGAAGCTCAGTTTAGTGCATATTTGTTGATCTCAAAACCCAATTTTTTTAGAAATAATGATTATCGGCTCTCTTTATTAAATAAGTATTTAAGCACTCAGACAAATACAGCAACTAAAATTTTAGAAGAAGTTTGTACTTCGTTTCGTGAAAAATTTTTACCTAAGGATTTTTCTTGGCAGACCGAGCCTATTTTATTTGGAAATATAGCTAACATTATTTTTACTACAATCATTAGTGAAAAGCCATTTCCAACACTATTTCATTTGATCAATCACTCTCAGTACTCAAAAAATGAATACTACTATCACTTGTTGACTTATTTTAAAGCCATATTTCAAAAAATTTCCAAGAGAAAAAATTTTAGCTGGCTTAAAGAAAGTATTAATCCATTGTCCGATACGCTGGCAGCACTACTAGTCCCCCTATATGAATCATTTCAATCTGATAATATTCTCCGCATTGCATTGGTCGCAGAATCTAATTACTTGCTTGTTCAACCTCTGGCACAATTTATAGAAGAAATGCCTTTTGTTGAATTAATTGCTTACAAATATGGTGAGTTTTCTTCTTTTGATTTTATCGTCACTACTTCATCTTATCTAATTCCAGAGGACTGTCATTTACCATCTTTTGTTTTTCGCTTTTCTGCGGATAATGATGAACAATATATTGGTCTGTATCAAGCGATAAAAGAACTTCGTAATAAAAAAATAAATATAGTAGAGTAACAAAAAAGACCCCGACAAAAAACGCTTATTTCCGAAGGATCTATCTTTTTCTCAACTTTTATTCAGATTTAAAGCCCGAAACAAAACGGATTTTTAGTTTTGTCCCGGGCTCTTTTTAGTCTATCTTCTTGGCTCGTCATCTTCCATTTCTTTACGGAAAAAACGGCGGTATTCTTCTGGTTCCTCATCAACTACATCTTCATCGTGGAAAACAACCCTCAATGCTAATACTCTTGTTCCTTCCATTTCTTCAGATGTCAGTGTGATATTGCCAACATCAAATGACAGCTTCTCACCTTCATCAGGAATCGTGCCTAATGCCGTAATTAGATACCCTGCCATTGTATCAACATCACTCATATGCAAGTCGGTTTCAAATGCTTCGTTAAATTCATCGATTAACATTCTTCCTTGAACTAAATATTCGTGATCATTGATCTTAGCATATAAATTTTCTACTTCATCTGTCTCGTCATCAATTTCTCCAACAATTTCTTCTAACAAATCTTCTAAGGTAGCCAAACCAACGACACCACCATACTCGTCTAACAAAATAGCCATTTGGTTTTGGGTTCTTTTTAATTCATATAGTAAATCGTCAATAAAAATCGTCTCTGGAACAAATAAAGGTTCTTGGATAATATTTAATAATTCAATCTTATCAAACCCTAATTTATGAGCAGCTTTCAGTAAATTCTTTGTATGTAAGATCCCGATGATTTTATCTTTATCATCATTATATACTGGAATTCTTGAATAGTTTTCAGATAAAATCAAATCAATATTTTCTTCCATCTCATCTTCGATATTGATCATAAAAGCATCAGTCCGTGGAACCATTACTTCACGAGCAACTTTTGTATCTAAAGAAAAGACACCTTGAAGCATTTCCAGTTCATCATTATCTAAAACACCTTCTGATTCTAACATATAACGCATTTCGTCACGTGTCATTTTTGAATCAGCATCATCAAATTTCATTGGTGTGATTTTCGAAAGCAAGTCTGTTGAAGCAGACAATAACCATACAAATGGTCGGGCAATTATCCCTAAAACACGCACGAATCCAGACGTTGCTTGTGCTACTTCTTCTGATTTATTCATTGCGATTCGTTTTGGATATAATTCACCAAAAACAATAGAAACATAAGTCAACATAGCTAAAATAATAATATTCGCTATACTTTTTGCAGCAGCTCCACCACCAAGAACTGGTGTTAATCTTGCTGATAAAGCATCCGCTAGGGAAGCTCCAGACAAGATATTAACTAAAGTGATACCAACTTGAATCGTTGATAAAAAGCTTGTAGGATCTTGCAAAATTTTCAATAGCTTCTTTGCCTTCGCGTCTCCTTCTTCGGCTTTTTGTTCAACGCGATTCTTATTTACTGAAACAACTGCTATCTCAGCTGCAGCAAGAAACGCATTGATCAATGTTAGTACAATCAATAATACAATTTGCGCGATAAGCGACTGACTCTCGGGGTCAGCATTCATAATGTGCACTCTCTCCTCTTAAAATTATTTAGAAAAGCTATATTTCGCCTTCCAATTCCATTTAGTAAAAAACTGTTTACTAATTAATTTGATAAAAAACGTGACTACTAAAAGTAATCACGTTAAAATCCTATCACAAACAGCTATTAATTTCAATAATCGATGTCATTTTTCTTTCACCGATAGCTCATTTTCTTCACCTGTCAGTACAATTTTTTCGCTTCTGCTTTCTCGAATCATTCCCATTACATGAATGACAATCGTTTTAGCAATTGCATATACCGGAACACCTAAGAAAATTCCTAATAACCCTGCTAAGTTTCCAGCAACCAATAAAACAATGATGATCGTCAAAGGATGAATCTTTAATGATTTTCCAATTACATTTGGGTAAATGACATTGCCATCAATTTGCTGAACTATTAAAACCACGACACAACAAAGTACAGCTTTTATCGGCTCATCAAAAACCGTCACAAAAACAGCTGGAGCCAATCCTAAATAAGGTCCTAAATAAGGGATTAGATTAGTAAATCCAGCAATTACACCAAATAAAAAGGCATAACGAACACCGATCAACGAGTAGCCGATCGCTGTAAAGGTTCCAACAAATAAACACTCGATTGCTTGACCACTTATATAATTAGCCAATGTTTTATTGATTTTACTCAACAACTCAGAAATACTTTCTCGACGCTTCTCAGGGAAAAAGCGCTCGATCCCTGGAACAAATCGATCTCCATCTTTTAGCATATAAAATAGGATAAATGGTGCTGTAACAATAACGATCGTTGTTGAAGCAACAGTCGAAACGACAGAACCTAGACTATTGGATAGCCCGCTTAAAAATTGCTGAATAATCGTTCCATAAGAAATATCCAATTTTTCTATATAACTCGTTAAATCAATATCTTTAAATAATGGCAAATCAGCCATTCTATACACCCATGCTTCTACATCACTGAAAACGGTCGGCATATTAGATGCTAAACTCGCTAACTGAGAAGCTAATTTGGGAATAACACTTACTAGAATCAAAATGATCGCCACAACTAGAATCAATAAAACTAATATAACAGCGTATATCCTCTTCATTTTAGTCTTCATCAATAGATTAACGATAGGATTTAAAATATAATAGAGAAATCCCGCAACTAAAACTGGTGCAAATAAGGTTGAAAAAAATGTCCCAATTGGCGTAAACAGGAAATTGATTTTTGTCGACACAAAAATCAATGTTGCGATTACTAATAATTCAGCTGACCAAAAAAATAATTTTGACTGTCTTAATTTTTCAAACAAAGATGATCCTCCTTCATCATTAAAACTTTTGTTTTTTATTTTTTTCAAAAACAATTGCTTGTTAATAGATTTTAGCATAACCTGTATAAAATAAGATAGCAATAATTCATTATTCCTATTTTTTAATTTCTAAATACCTCATACGATTATCTAAAAATAGGAATAATATTTATTTTTCTCCTTAATTGGCTCCCACAATATATTTAAACTGGTAATTTCCACTTCGATTATACTATATAATACTGATACTCGTTTTACAAAAAACCTGAGAATCATACCTAGGTTCTAAAGTCGTATTTTATAGTGTATAATAACTAAAATAACTATAACAGAGGTGCCAAATGAAAATTGTTCATACTAAAGATACTATGAGTACGATCTACTTAGATGCTGTTAAAATACGTCATCAAGTGTTTATGTTGGAACAAGGCGTTCCAAGTGAAATTGAAATCGATAAATATGAAGCTGCCTGTATTCATTTTGTTTTGTATGGCGATAATAATGAAGCAATCGCAACTTGCCGTTTATTGCCGCTTGAAAAAGGAGTCATGAAATTACAACGGATGGCCGTTCAAAAAAATTATCGAGGACATGATTATGGTCGACTACTCGTGGAAGCAGCTGAAGACTTTTCAAAAGATTTAGGTTGTAACTCTATCACTTTAGGGGCCCAAATCACAGCTATTGGATTTTACGAAAGAATGGGCTATGTCAAAGAAGGCGAAATGTTCTTAGATGCAAAGATTGAGCATTTTCAAATGAATAAATCACTCTAATGTCAAAACAAAAAAGAACTGAAGCTCAACATAGCTTCAGTTCCTTTTTTCATTTAACATCTCACATTGGCTACTTTTTTGATAGCTCTTGGTAACGTTGATACCAGATATCTACATAAGCTTCAGAGAAAGGGCCTTTTTCATTATTAATCCAATCCACTAACGTCTTAACATTTTCTTTTAAAATAAAATCAATCGCTTCTGGATAATCCATGATTTTACTATGAAATTCATATTCATCGACATCTAACAAACGCTTTTCCCCATCTGGAAAAACTTTGATATCCAAATCATAATCGATATATTTCAATGCTTCATCATCTAAAAGATAAGGTGACGCAAGATTGCAGTAATAAGAAACCCCCTTTTCTCTAATCATCGCTATTATGTTGAACCAGTATTTCTTATGGAAATAAACTATAGCTGGTTCCCGAGTAACCCAACGGCGTCCGTCAGATTCGGTCACCAAAGTATGATCGTTGACACCGATCAAAGAATACTCACTTGTTTTTAATACCATAGTATCTCGCCATGTTCGATGCAAATGCCCATCGTGTTTGTAACTTTGGATCGTTACAAATTCACCTTCTTTTGGAATTGCCATAGTCCCCCAACTTTCCCTAGTACGAAAAATCGCTTCTAAAAGCTGATTGCTCTTCGTTTGGGTGTTCATTACACCGATATCAATGTAATTATATCATAATTTTCAACTTTGCATACTAAGGAGTTTGGTTTTGTTTTGAAATGCCGTGAATAAAATGAACCAAAATTAAAAAATACCACGAAACGTTGCTACCTATAGGTTAAATAACAAATGTCATTTTATTATTTTTTTCGATCTTTCTCAAGAAGCTCTACCATTTTTTGTTGCGGTTTTGGAAAAACTAAATTTGGGTAATCGACTTCCTTTACCCAGCGCTGATTGTCAGCCAATTCTGATAAACCTGTCTGACGCCCGTAAAACACAAGGATATGCCATTTTAAATGGCTAAAAATGTGCGTCACTTCACCTAAAGTCCGTTTTTGCCAAACGACTTGAGGATATTCTTCAAAAATTTCTGTATTTTCTTCAGCGATCATGCTTTGCTCGTCAAGTTCTAAAGACATCTGTTGTTCTTCTATAGTCCAATTTTTTTGTAAAAAATCAAATCGTTCTTTTGTTATCTCAGTAATTGGAAACAGCCACATATTTGCTAATAGTCCCGTTGTATTGCGTTGACATAATAAAAATTCCTGATTTTTATTTTCGATAATTCCCCCAATATAATAGACATCTTTTGGTTTCAACTTTTTTGATTTGACTGGAAAATTGGTCATTGTATTATTTTTGAAACTCAAACAATAAGACTGGATCGGGCATTCTTCACACTTTGGTGACGTTGGTGTACAGATCGCAGATCCTAGATCCATCATCGCCTGATTAAAGTCACCAGGACGTTCTTTATCGATGATTTTATACATCGCCTCTTCAAAAATCTTACGGCTGCTAGGTTTTGCAATGTCATCACCAATTTCAAATAAACGACTGACCACACGCATGACATTTCCATCAATCGCAGGTTCTGGAATTTGAAAAGCAATACTGCCGATTGCGCCCGCTGTATATGGCCCAATTCCTTTTAATTGACGGATTTCATCGATTGTTTCAGGCATCTGACCATTAAATTCTGTCATGATCTGTTGCGCTGCAACTTTTAAATTTCTTGCTCTGGAATAGTAGCCTAACCCTTCCCAAGCTTTCAACAATCGATCATCTGGTGCTTCAGCGAGATCCTGAATCGTCGGAAACCATTCCATAAAACGATAATAATAATCAATCACCGTATCAACACGAGTTTGCTGTAGCATGATTTCTGAGATCCAAATACGGTATGGATCTAGATTGACTCGCCAAGGTAAATTTCGTTTTTCTTTTTCATACCAAGCAACAAATTCTTCTTGAAATGAGTCAAGTTTTTCGTCACTCCAATTTTCCCAATTTTTTTCATTCTTCATTCTCTAATTCCTTTTCATCAAAATATTGCTGAATTAAATCTGAGTCAAAACGTTTCTGGAAAAGCCCTTGTTTGACTTTCATTAGGCGTTTATAGGAATCTAATTTACGGTGCTTTTCCCATAATTTATCGCCTTCTTTTCGGATCACATCTAATTCTTGCTCTTCATCTTTTTCAAACGATAGCTCTTCTAAAGCCAAATCGATCACTTCACGATTAAAGCCTTTTTGCATCAAGTGCATTTGAACTTTTTGCAAAGCATCTTTAAAACTTTTTGTCCGGTAACGTCTCATTGCTTTTTCAGCGGTCTCTTTTGCTACTTCTACTTGTTCATCCATAGTATAAAACGCTAACCCATGTTGAATGTCTTCGTCATTCAAGCCTTTTCTTTTTAGTTGTTGTTCAATCATTTTGGGTCCTTTATCACTTGTTCGCATTAACGTACGGACATAGCTTTCACTAAATATTTTATCATCTAAAAGGTTCATTTCTTCTAAGCGGACCACAATGCTTTTGCGATCTTCCGGTAAAATTTCCTTTTCTTTCAAATAATCTAAAATTTCTTTTTTTGAACGTAATTGATAACTTAAATAATTTAAAGACATTTGCAAGCCTACATCATAAGAACCAGCTTTTTTTATTTTTTCGACCATTTCGTCTGATAATTCTTGTCCTTTTAACAAACGTTGTCGGACTAAAGTATCCTCAGATACACGCAATTTTTCTCCTGAAGATAGCCAGATAAGATAAAACTGACCTTTGTCTTTTGTAATTTTCGTGATTGTTTCCATCTTTCTCCGCCTTTCTAGTGAGAACATATATTCTACTATAACATATATTTGACAGAAGCTAAACTAGCTAAATTGTGCTAAAATAAGAACTATCGATATATTTGATTAATCGATCTACGGATCAAAAGGATGGAATTATGACCACACAATTATTAAAAGAAGGACAAACGATTCCTTTAAAAATAAAACGTATAGGTATCAACGGTGAAGGTATCGGCTATTATAAAAAGACGATCGTATTTGTTCCTGGTGCTTTACCAAAAGAAGATATTTCTGTAGAAATCACAAAAATAGCCCCTCGTTTTGTTGAAGGACAACTGAAAAAAATCGTAAAAGCAGCACCTGAGCGTGTTGTACCGCCTTGTCCCGTTTACGAAGCCTGCGGTGGCTGTCAGCTGCAACATTTGGCTTATCCGGCACAGCTACTCTTTAAAAAAGATCTATTAAAGCAGTCGCTAAATAAGTTCAGACCAAGAAACTATGAAAATTACCAACTACCAAAAACAATCGGAATGAAAAATCCTTGGAATTATCGCAATAAAGCCCAATTTCAATTACGGAAAATCGAGGGGGAAGTTGAAGCTGGACTTTATCAAGCGGATTCTCATCGTCTAGTTCCTATTGCTGATTGCCTCGTTCAACAACCTGCTACAACTAAAGTAATGAACGCTTTGGTGGAGTTATTGAACAAATACCAATTACCGATTTATAATGAACGAAAAAACAGCGGTATCTTCCGAACGTTAATGGTTCGTGTAGGTATCAAAACCAATGAAGTCCAAGTTGTTTTTATTACGCAATCTGTAAAATTTCCACAGAAAAAAGCTCTGATCGAAGAAATCACCCAACAGCTTCCAGAGGTTGTTTCGATCATGCAAAACGTTCAAAACAAAAGAACTTCGATTGTTATGGGTGATGAAACGATTCATGTTTGGGGGAAAGAAAGTATTGAAGAGCAAATCAACGAAGTAACTTTTGATTTATCTCCCAGAGCCTTTTTCCAACTAAACCCAGAACAAACAGAAGTTTTATATAACGAAGCATTGAAAGCTTTAGACTTACAGCCAAATGAAACAGTCGTTGATGCCTATTGTGGTGTTGGAACAATTGGTTTGAGTATCGCTAAACAGGCCAAAGAAGTTCGGGGAATGGATATTATTCCAGCCGCCATCGAAGATGCTAAGATGAACGCTGAGCGCTTAGGTGTGACGAATACCCATTATGAAGTGGGCACAGCAGAAGAATTGCTGCCTAAATGGCTTCAGAGCGGTTTTAAGCCCGATGCAATCATCGTTGACCCTCCTAGAACCGGATTGGATCAAAAGCTGCTGAGAGCGATCTTAAAGCAGCCTCCTAAAAAGATGGTTTATATTTCTTGTAATGTGTCGACGCTTGCAAAAGATTTAGTTGATTTAGCTAAAGTCTTTGATGTGAAATATATGCAGTCTGTCGATATGTTTCCACAGACTGCGCGATGTGAAGTTGTCGTGAAATTGACTAAGAGATGATTTGATAATAAAAAGAGCCGACAACTAGAATAAAATCTGGTTGTCGGCTCTTTTTTAGTGTACTACTAAAGTACTGCTCCATTACTAGCAATAACTTTTTTCATCCAATCATAACTATCTTTCAAATACCGTTTTTGACTCCCTTTTCCATAATCATCTTGATCTACATAAATAAATCCATATCTTTTACTCATTTCAGAAGAGGAACAGCTGATAATATCGATTGGTCCCCAAGCACAATACCCTCTTAGATCAACACCATCTTTGATTGCTTCTTTCATTTGTTCGATATGTGCTTTATAATAATCGATTCGGTAATCATCGTAAACACTTCCATCTTCTTCTAACTTATCATAACAGCCGATACCGTTTTCGGTGATATAGATCGGACATTGATAGCGGTCATAAAAAGAATTCAGTAATGTTCTTAGCCCAAGTGGATCAATCGTCCAGCCCCAAGGATTTGCCGGCAGAGCTTTATTTCGATAAGGTTCATCCTGTTTTGCATCACAAATTTGTGTATAGTAATAGGAAAATGATAAGTAATCTGCCGTATTTTTCAGAGCAGCTTCATCTCCTTCAGCAAATTCCAACTGAATATCATGTTCTTCAAAATAGCGAAATGCATAACCTGGATAATAGCCTCTTAATAACACATCAGCGAAAAAATACTGCATTTGATTGATTTTCAGCGTGGCCAAAACGTCTTCTGGATCACAGGTTGCCGCATATTCTGGACCGCCACAAAGCATCATTCCTACTTCATAATTTTCGTCAACTTGATGTGCATATTCAGTCGCTAAAGCCGATGCTACCATCATATGATGTACACCTTGATATTTAGCTTCCGCGAGATTAGCTACCTTATCCTCAGCAATACCTAAATGATTAAAAGATTCATGACCGATCAAATTGATCTGATTGATCACAATCCAATATTTTACTTTGCCTTGGTAACGGTCAAAAAGAACTTTACAGTAGCGAACAAAGAAATCAACGACTTCTCTTGAATACCAGCCCTTATAATTCAACGTAAGATTAAGGGGTATTTCATAGTGGGAAAGTGTGATCATGGGTTCCATGCCATTTGCGATAATTTCATCGATCAGTTTATCATAAAAATGCAATCCTGCTTCGTTCGGTTCAAGTTCATCACCATTTGGGAAAATTCGAGACCAATCGATTGAGGTTCTAAATAATTTTAAACCCATATCTCCTAATAATTTTAAATCTTGTGGATAAGTTTCTTTGAAATTAATTCCCCACCTTTTTGGAAAAATACCTATTTTACTATTCAAGGCTTCTTCAATGTAGTCAGTGGAAATTTCTGCGTTCGATCTTTTTTCTAATGGAAGATCTGCTCTAAACTCATTGATATCAGCAACACTTGTGCCTTTGCCTTCGTACTGATACGCTCCTTCACATTGATTAGCAGCAACAGCTCCGCCCCATAAAAAGCCTTTTGGAAACCCAGTTGGTACTTGATACATATTTTTGACCCCTTTTCTTTAATTTTTTTCAAGTAATGCTAAACGATCATTAAGTTGCTTGGCTATTTTGATTAAGTGATTCGCCATATTGATTTCACTGTAGATCGTCATCAACGTATCTTGCGCATGTGTGAATAGCAACGAATGCTCATGTTGTGTTGCCTCTTCTCCCATCTCGCTTTGAATGACTTGCGTTTGAGTTTTATGTGCTTCAGTGATATTTGTTTTGGCAACTTTCATTTCTTCTGTTGCTGTTTCAAAATCGTTCTTTTCAGTTGCAATAAGGGCATTTTTACAATTGACTCTAGCATCCCCAGCGAATAAAATAATTTTCATCGCTTGTTGTGACAATACATCATCCATCTAATTAAACCTCCTTCAACACTTGATTTTCAGCTTTTGATTCTTGATCATCATATGCTTTAAAAAAGGGATACCAAATAGCGGTCGATATCGCAAAAATGACTAGCATCAAGATAATTCCTGTGATCGTCCCTGTCGTAAACCAAGTAGCAAATGGAAACGGACAATACCACAATTCAAATTGAACTTTAGGAATCGGTGCAAATGGAATCATCTTTGTAAAAATATAAATTACGATCGGCAAAATAATCCCTTGAAGCCACATTGGAATCATCAACAACGGATTCCACGCAACAGCACCAAAAATCACTGGTTCATTGATATTAAAAATCGATGGCACGATACACGCTTTGCCTAATGCACTGATTTTTTTAGATCTAGCCCGCATCATCATGAGAACAAGCGGCATCGTACAACCAATTCCACCGATCCATAGATATGCTGAATATAAAGTACTGCTAGTTACTAAATTTAACGTTTCAACCGATGCTGTGCCATTTTGAACGAGTGCGATATTTTCAGCAATTGCTTTCAGCAAAACTGGCTGAACCACAGGTGTCAAAACCCAAGTAGAAATTCCCATCGAATAAAGGAAACAAATTAAAAACATCATCCCTACAAAGCCTCCAGGAGATTCCATAAAACTTGATAATGGCATAAAAATACTTAAAACAATGTTATATAAATCTACTTTCATAATCAAAACAACGACCCAACCGAAAATGATAATAAGCCCAATCGGCAACATCGAATCAAACCAAGCTCTGACAAAATCTGGAATCACAGATTCTTCTTTAAAGAATGTAAATTTACCTAAAGTGACCAAGACAAATCCAGCGATCAATCCAGCAACGATCGCAACAAACATCCCGCCAGCTCCTAATGCATCATGACCAAAACCAACCACACCGTCTTTCTCGATTTGAGGCGAAATAATCATTAAGAACAAAACTAACCCGCTCATCCCAGCGACGATTCTTTGCTTTCGTAATCTTTTTTTCTCCATTAAGTTAAATGGGATCAAAAAAGCAACAAACAGTGAAATTTTCCCCATCGTCCAGCCGAATGGTACCCAAAAACTTGGTAAAGCAGGAAAATACTCATTTAAAATGGCCAACATCGAAAAAATCGAACCTAAGAAAATGAACGGCAACGTCTGCATGATTGAATCTTTGATACTGACGATCCAAGGATTATTATTCACTTTATTCATTTTAGGTGAGAAACTATTTTCCAACCAAAAGATCAACTTATTCATATTTACGTCTCCTTTTTTACATTATTCGTCTTCTTTTAACGAACTTAACAAATGTTCAATAGCCGCATCTCCATCTAGCGTCGCATAATACTCTTTTTTCATCAGAATAACTTTTACTGGAAATCCGTGAATAATCTCATCGATTTCATCAAGGATATATTCTAGATGTGGCCCCACCATCAACGCATCGATTTCCTCAATATAGTTTTCAATTTCTGATTCACTTCTTGCTACAATACTCATGTCTAATTTTTTTGCTTTGGCTGCCTTACGCATATTAGCAGCCATAAACCCACTGCTAGCACCTGATCCACAGACTAATAATACATTTAATTCACTCATATTCTTTCTCCTTTCTACTTTAAAAGCTGAACAAGCTCGTTTTGTTCTGACTGAAAAATAGGAAAAATTGACTGTGACGCTCTTTGTCACATTCTATTTTTATCTTTTTTCCGAAGAACTAGCTTGTGAAGCTAGACAACAATAAAAGCTGAACAAGCTCATTTTGTTCTGACTGAAAAATAGGAAAAATTGACTGTGACGCTTTTTGTCACATTCTATTTTTATCTTTTTTCCGAAGAACTCGTTCAGTTATTACATCCCTATCATCTATGTTTTAGATACCGCTTTCAAATATGATTTTTTCCTCCTATTACTGCTTTAGCGGAAACAACTGTACTTGATTTGCTATTTAAAAGAAAGAATAATCAGAGTTATATAAAAGTGGAAAGGAGCGGATATTGTGTCCTTAAATAAGAAAGAAGCGGCACTCGTAAAGTTGTTGATTCAGCATCACAATTGGTTATCTTCAGCTTTTCTAGGAGAAACATTATCCACATCAACCAGAACGATACGTAACTATGTAGCTCGAATCAACCAAAATGCTAATTTTGAAATGATCCAGTCTTCCAGACAAGGATATAAAATCGATAGCAGTGTTCAGATTGACGAATTTATTTCTTATAATAAACCGGAATTGAACACGCCTGTCGAACGCATGAATTATTTGATGAATTTATTGATAAAACACAAAAATGTCGATTACTTTGAGGTTGCAGAAACGTTATTTGTCAGTATTCCAACTATCGAAAAAGATACCATTCGACTACGTAAAAAAATGACGAACTATCATTTAAAAATCGTTAAACATAGGCATTTTCTCAGTATGGAAGGTGATGAATCAAACTTTAGAAAGCTCACTAGTGATATGCTATTGGATGAAACTCTACAAAATTTTCAATCCATCGATTACATTCAAACAGTATTCCCGGATATTCCGATTGAAACGATTCAAAAAATCGTGATCGATCGTTTGAGTAGTCAACATCTCTATATAAATGGCTATGCTATTAACAGTCTGTTGCTCCATATAACGATTGCCATCAATCGGCTTCAACATCATCAACGATCTGAAGTAGATTTTATTCCTGAACTATTTACTAACGATCAAATTGAATATCAAATTGCCACGCAGATTGGAAAAGATATCGATCAAGCTTTTACTATAGAAATGGATCCTTATGAAATCAACAATTTGACCCTTTTATTAATGACTAAAATCTCACCCTCAAATGATGCTTTTTTAAAAAATTATATGGGCACTTCTGTCTATACTTTTATTTCAACTATGATGAAAACAGTCGCTGAAAAGTATTTTATTACTCATATCTCAGACGAGTTAGTATTAAATTTAGCGTTGCACGTGTCTAATTTGATCTCACGAGCAAAAAGCGGCAAGCAAGTTCATAATCCTTTATCTGAAGAAATCAAGCAGTCCTATGCTTTTATCTATGAAGTAGCTGTCTTTATTGCCAAACAAATTCAAAAACAGATCAATATACCAATCTCAGATGATGAAATCACCTTTATCGCACTTCACATCGGCTCATACTTTGAGGAAAAATTTGAGACAGAAAATAAATTAAGCTGTGTGATCTATACGCCAGAATATTATGACATGCACAAACGATTGATCTATAAAATCGGAGATACATTCAAATCTAGTTTAAATATCATAGAAACTTTTTATCGCTTAGACAGTAAGAAGCTGACCGAAATGCAACAAGCTGATTTGGTTTTATCGACTATAGAAATGAAAGATATGGAACATGTCGTTCTAATTTCTCCTTTTTTATCAGAAAAAGATATTAAAAAAATCCAACAATCCATCCAGCTAGTAAAGCAGGATAAATTATTGGAAACATTAAAAGAAAGTGTCCAAACATACTTAACACCAGAGCGATTTGAACGAAACATTTATTTAAATACTCCAAATCTATACATTGAACATTTAGGCGCTCAATTGATCGAAAAAAATTATATTGATACCCATTTTGTTGACTTGATCAAAGAACGGGAAAAAATGTCTGCTACCTCATTCAATAACTCTGTTGCTTTACCACATGCGGTTGAAATGAGTGCTGAAAAAACGGGAATCTCTATTATTTTAAATGATCGACCTGTAAAATGGGGAAATCACTATGTTCAAGTGATTATTATGATCGTTATGAATCAAGATGATATGAAAAAATTTCGGCAATTATTTGATTTTATGATCGATACCTTTTCAAATCCAGAGAAGTTAAATAATCTTTTAAAGGTTAATGAATATGAAGAATTTATTGATGAATTATTTAAATAGATACACAAATCCAAACAATAAAAAACCGCTAAGAGAATTTAATCTCTAAGCGGTTTTTCTATAGATCAGTTTAATTTTTACCTACAAAAAATGATACAACTGCAACTAAAATCACAGCACCAATAATTGATGGAAACAATGCCATACCAGCGATTTGTGGTCCCCAACTTCCTAGAAGTGATTGACCAATCGATGAACCTACAAGACCTGCAATAATATTAAAGATCCAGCCCATTGATTTCCCTTTACTAGTGATCGCTCCGGCAATTGCTCCGATAACGCCACCTACGATTAAAACCCATAACCAATGCATAATATCCACTCCTTAAGTTGATAGCATAGTAGACTTATTTAATCCCTATTGAAAAATAAAACATTATAAGTGAGATTGTTTTTCCTTCATTTATAATTCATTTTTCTGGGCTAATAACCTAACAAGCTAATAGAATAATGTAATAATAATTACTTAATAATGCTAACAGATTATTCATTTTCTTGCGAAAGAAATGCATTTTATATCATATAATTATCATTTTTATTTCATCTAATCTGTGTCTAGAACTGTTATGTTGTTTTAAGTAGTGTCATTTTTACAAGTTAAAACATTATCGATTTTTTGTTTGATTAAATCAAAAAAAAGCTAGAATCCAGATGGATTCTAGCTTGAAATTTAATCTTAAAAAAGATTATTTTACTGTTACTGAAGCGCCAACTTCTTCTAAAGCAGCTTTTAAAGCTTCTGCTTCATCTTTAGAAGCGCCTTCTTTAACTGGTGCAGGAGCGCCATCAACTACTGCTTTAGCTTCTTTCAAGCCAAGACCAGTTGCTTCACGAACTGCTTTGATAACTTTAACTTTTTGGTCTCCAGCTGCAGTTAATTCTACAGTGAATTCAGTTTGTTCTTCGCCAGCTGCTGCTGGTCCTGCTGCTGCTGCTACAGGAGCTGCTGCAGATACGTCAAATTTTTCTTCAATAGCTTTTACTAAGTCGTTTAATTCTAAAATAGTTGCGCCTTCTAATTCTGCAACAATGTTTTCAATGTTCAATGCCATTATGATTTCCTCCGTTTTAATAATTCATTATTTTTTTAGTTTAGTTTGTTACTAAGCTGCAATTATGCAACTTCGTCTTCTTTTTCTGCCACTGCTTTGACAGCGTAAGCCACTTGTCTGACTGGCGCTTGTAATACAGATAATAGCATAGAAAGTAGTCCATCGCGACTTGGAAGTTTTGCTAAAGATGTCATTTCTTCTACTGAAGATACTTTACCTTCAATAACGCCACCTTTGATTTCCAATGCTTTGGCAGTACTTGCAAACTCGTCGATGATTTTAGCAGGTGCTACTACATCCTCGTTACTGAAAGCGACTGCTGTAGGGCCTGTAAATACTTCGTCCATACCTTCTAGTCCAGCTTTTTTAGCTGCACGTGAAAGGATAGAGTTTTTGATAACTTTCATTTCAACATTTGCATCACGCAATTGTTTACGTAAGTTAGTCACTTCTTCTACAGTTAAACCACGGTAGTCAACGATGACTACAGAAGCTGCTGCTTGAAATTTAGCTGTTGCTTCTTCGACTAAGGTTTCTTTTTTAGCGATTGCTGCTTCACTCATTTATTTTCACCTCCTGATTATTGATGGAGAAGTTTAGATTGTCATTAAAACAAAATAAACCCCATGCCACCGTTGACATAGAGGGACGTAATTGTATGTATCAACAATTGTCCTCGGTAGGAAATTAAGACTTACGTCACCTACTGTCTTCGGTACAGTTAATTATTAACCTCAACTACCTTACCATGGGGAAGGTAGTTGAGTCAATAATTTTTTTAGATTTTCTATCGATCTAAACGATCTATTATACTTTTCTAATTAAAAAGAAGCTTGATCAACATGGATTCCAGGTCCAAATGTAGTTGTTACTGAAATATTTTTAATATATTGACCTTTTGCTGCTGATGGTTTAGCTTTCATCAATACATCGTTGATTGTATTGAAGTTTTCTAGTAATTTTTCATTATCGAATGAAACTTTGCCGATTGGTACATGAATATTCCCAGCTTTATCAACACGGTAAGTTACTTTACCTGCTTTTACTTCGTTAACAGCTTTTGTTACGTCCATTGTTACAGTACCAGTTTTAGGGTTAGGCATTAGGCCTTTTGGACCTAAAACACGACCTAATTTACCAACTTCAGCCATCATGTCTGGAGTTGCTACTACTACGTCAAAACCAAACCAGCCTTGTTGAATTTTATTAACCATATCTGCATCGCCTACAAAGTCAGCGCCAGCAGCTTCAGCCTCTTTTGCTTTTTCGCCTTTAGCGAAAACTAAAACGCTTTGTGTTTTACCAGTTCCGTTAGGTAACACTACTGCACCACGGATTTGTTGGTCTGCTTTTTTAGGATCTACATTTAAACGGTAAGCAACTTCAACAGTTGCGTCAAATTTTGCAATATTTGTCTCTTTAGCCAAAGCGATCGCTTCTGCTACAGGGTAAACTTTTGTTGCTTCAACTTTTTTTAATGCATCTTGCATTTTTTTGCTTTTTTTAGCCATTTTGTTTCCTCCTTGATTGTGGTTATAACGGTCGAACCTCCCACGTAATTCATATCTTTGAATATGAAATAAACTGAGAAGCTACTTCTTTGGGTTACCTAGAATAAAAAAATTATCCTACAGTGATTCCCATGCTTCTTGCAGTTCCTTCAACCATGCGCATAGCCGCTTCAACGTCTGCTGCGTTTAGGTCTGCCATTTTAAGTTCAGCGATTTCTTTCACTTGATCTTTAGAGACATTCGCTACTTTATTTTTGTTTGGCTCACCAGAACCTTTTTCGATTTTCGCAGCTTTTTTAAGTAATACTGCAGCTGGTGGTGTTTTCGTAATGAATGTAAATGAACGGTCTTCATATACAGAGATTACTACTGGAATGATCAAACCAGCTTGATCAGCTGTACGAGCGTTGAATTCTTTTGTGAATCCCATAATGTTGATACCCGCTTGACCTAGTGCTGGACCTACTGGCGGAGCTGGTGTTGCTTTACCTGCAGGAATTTGCAATTTAACTAATTTTTCTACTTTTTTTGCCACGAGACATACCTCCTTGAGTCCGTGATGTGGTTAATTGGAGATGAAGATTTCTCCTCCCACGTCATTCTTTGACGAATCAAAGAAAACCTGTATGCAAAAATGCACACTTAAATAGTATACTCTGCTTCTGATTAAATTTCAATACCTTTCTATTCTTTTTCCCTAGGGAGTTTCGTTTGGAAATGAGAAAAAGATAAATTTTTCTGGCATTTTTATTACTGTTCTAGTTTATTCTCTTTAATTATGATAGACTTTCGTTAGAAAAATCCTGATTCAAATGAAAGGATAGGTGAACAAATAATGGAAAACTTGCGTTATAAAAGTGTTTTTGACATCATTGGTCCCGTCATGATCGGTCCAAGTAGTTCCCATACAGCTGGAGCTGCCCGCATTGGTAAAATTGTCCGAAGTATTTTTGGTGAACAGCCTGATACTGTCGATATATACTTATATGAATCTTTTGCAAAAACATATCGCGGTCACGGAACAGATATTGCCTTAGTTGGTGGTTTACTGGATATGGAACCAGATGATGAACGGCTTGCTGATTCTTTAAAAATCGCGCACGAACAGGACATGGAAGTTTTATTTGTTCCACTTAAGGAAAAAGCTGAGCATCCGAATTCAGTCAAATTGCTAGTCTCTAAAGGAGATCGAAAGCTTTCTGTCACAGGAATATCGATTGGCGGTGGCAACATTCAAATCTCAGAACTGAATGGGTTTAAAATTTCTTTGACGATGGGTACGCCTACATTTATTATCGTTCATCAAGATGTACCTGGAATGATCGCTAAAGTTACAAATCTATTATCTGACACAAATATCAATATTGGAACAATGACGGTAACACGAGAATCAAAAGGTGAAAAAGCGATTATGATCATTGAAATCGACCATGCTGATATTGGCGATATTACAATGAAATTAGTCCAAATCCCTCATATTTACAGTGTGAATTATTTTGATTAATCTAAATTAAAGGAGCAAACGAGTTATGTTTCTATCTATAGAAGAATTAGTGAAACAAGCCGCAGATTTTCCATCGGTTGCTGAGTTGATGATCGCAACTGAGATAGAAAATCACGGTCACAGCCGCGAACGGATCATCGAAACAATGGAACGTAATCTTACTGTTATGAAACAATCGATCGAAGAAGGTGTTGCTGGTGTGACCTCTGTGACAGGTATTACTGGTGGAGATGCCACTCGGCTCGAGGAATATATCAAAAACGGGAATTTTTTAAGCGGAGAAACAATTTTAACAGCTGTTAGAAATGCTGTTGCGGTCAATGAAGTCAATGCAAATATGGGCTTGATCTGCGCCACTCCGACTGCCGGAAGTGCTGGCGTTGTACCAGGTGTTTTGATGGCAGCGATCGAAAAATTAAAGCTCACACATGAACAGCAATTAAATTTTCTTTTTACTGCTGGTGCTTTTGGACTAGTAATTGCCAACAACTCATCCATCAGTGGTGCTGAAGGTGGTTGTCAGGCAGAAGTCGGTTCAGCTAGTGCGATGGCTAGTGCCGCTTTAGTGTGTGCTGCTGGAGGTTCAGCTGATCAAGCCGCACAAGCGATTGCAATCACCTTAAAAAACATGATGGGACTGATTTGTGATCCTGTAGCAGGTCTAGTAGAGGTTCCTTGTGTAAAACGTAATGCCTTAGGCTCTTCCCAAGCGTTTATTTCAGCTGATATGGCCTTAGCCGGCATCCGCAGTGTGATTCCACCGGATGAAGTCGTAGCTGCGATGTATCAAGTGGGTCGTCAAATGCCGCAAATCTTTAAAGAAACAGCTGAAGGTGGTTTGGCTGTGACACCGACTGCGCAGCGATTGGCAAAGGAAATTTTAGATAATCAATCTGCAACGTCAAATAAATCCGAATAAACGGTGGGAGCAGAAGTAACTCCTTCGGAAATAAGTTGAAATTCACAAAAATTTGAAGAGCAATTTTCGTGAGTTTCCTCTTATTTCTCGGAGCTAAACACTTCTGTCCCAACCTCTTATTTTTATTACTTAAAATGCATTAATTTCAGTTAACGTCGGCATTCCAGTCTGCGCCCCTAATTTAGTCACAGACAGTGTGGCCCCTTTCCCAGAAATCTTAATTGACTCTGAAACAGTCATACCTTTTGCTAAACACGCCGCCAGAATCCCATTAAATGTGTCTCCCGCACCTGTAGTATCAACTACAGTTACTTTTTCAGCTGGGATCGTAATGACGTTATTTTCATTGGTATAAGAGATTCCCTCTCCACCACGAGTTACAATCAGCTGTGTATCATTGGTTTTTGACCAGCTCAACATTTCCTTTTCAAATTGTACCGAATCAGTGATTGGATGACCTAACAAACCTTCAAATTCTGTCTCATTCGGCGTAATGATATCCACAAAGGGCAGCATATCGATGACGCTGTCATTGTATGGAGCTGGATTTAAAATCGTTATTGCGCCTTTGTCTTTCGCCAGTGCTAAACCTTTTTTTACGGTCTCTATTGGAATCTCTAATTGAGTCAATAGTACATCTTCAGCCTGAATTTTTTTGTTTAATTCATCGTCGATATCATTCAACAACATATTTGCTCCTGGCAATACAACAATCGCATTATCTTCTTTTAATTTAAAAATAGAGGCAACACCTGTAAAAATATTTTTTTCAAATGTAACTGCACTGACATCAATTTTTTCTTTTTCAAGATGCTTGTATACTTTTGAACCAAATGTATCCTCACCGATTTTGCCAACCAAGCACACATTAGACCCTATACGAGCAGCTGCAACTGCTTGATTAGCTCCTTTTCCGCCAACATAATAGTCGATGCTCTCTCCCAAAAGGGTTTCTCCTATTTTGGGCAATCGGTCTGTTTCCATGACCATATCCATATTGATACTTCCTAATACTATTACTTTGTTCATCGCGGACTCTCCTTACTTATATTTTCTTCAAATACTTATAGAAAGAACCCAGATGCTCTCTTTCAATTTCAGTATACTCTGAAATCTTTTCAAAACCGTACTTTTAAAAAAAATGCTGCATTTTGAGATTGGAGTGATTTGTACTTGAATAAATATTTTTCCATTTTTTTCTTTTATAATACTTATTATAGCATTCAGTAATTTTGATGCATAACCATTAAACAAATGATTTTGATTTGTTGCGATGCGTCTTAAAATATAGTTCATC
Source organism: Enterococcus sp. AZ126 (assembly GCF_051714545.1). Classification (NCBI taxonomy): domain Bacteria; kingdom Bacillati; phylum Bacillota; class Bacilli; order Lactobacillales; family Enterococcaceae; genus Enterococcus; species Enterococcus sp. AZ126. The sequence continues at coordinate 3,161,065 of NZ_JBIOSB010000001.1, read as the reverse complement.
TGTCTTATGACTTCCAAAGTAGCCATGGCAACTATAATACGTTTATCAAGTAATTTATATAAATGCTGATCATATGATGCTAATAAGGCAACAGAAGAATAGATAACAGAACCACACAAATGATCCCTATGATTGTTGGCACACTCGTCCGTTTCAAAATCCGAACTGGGCTCACATCAACAGTTGATGCTACGATCATGACAACTGCTGCAACTGGTGAAATCGTTCTTGCTAAGTTTGCGATCATCTGCATAGGTAATGCAATTAGAATCCCATCGATACCAGCTTTTGCTGCAATATCAGGAATCAATTCAATCACCGCATAAAACATGGCTAAACCACCACCACTTAAAATACCAAAGACTGTTGTAGCTCCACTGAAGATTAGCGTTGTCACAAGACCTGCTGACGCAGAAGATTCGACAGATGACATAATATTATCAATGATCCCTAGTGATTGGATAGCCGTTGTAAACAATGAACCACCAACCACTAACATCACAACTTGGCTGAATCCTTGCCCCATGCCTTTGAACATTTCAGCTGCTGAATCTTGAATTTTTTTGTATGATTTATGTCTGATCGTTTCAAAAGCTACAGCAACGAAAAATGAAATAAACGTCAAAACAAAAATATCCATTTGGATTCCTTTAACAAACATTCCAGTAATTCCAACGATTAAAATCAGCATTAATGGTAACAATGGCAACAACGCATAAATTTTGGGCGTATCTGATTCTTCTTGTTTGGTCAACCCATCCTCTTCGATCGTGACAAAAGCTGCAGCACCTTCTGTTTTATCACAATGCTTTTGCCAGAAGTAGTGCGCTACGGCCATGATCAATAAGGTTGGAATTGAAATTTTCGCATTCCAAGCAACATAGGTCAACAGATCATAACCTAACGTTTCAGCAGCAATCACATTATCCGCTCCAAGTGGTGTCGGCATGATCGTTGCAGTCATCGCAATCACTCCAGCAGCAGTCAATGAGGAAATCCCCATACTAGACAACATCGGATACAAAATCGCCATCAAAATAATCGCTAAACTAGACGCACTGGGGACTACCAAAGACATTAAATTTCCCACCAAGAAAACTAAAGGTACAAACAAGGATTTGGATTTTATTTTTTTCAGTGGTTTTACTAGAATATTAACAGCTACTTGATTGGCACCGATTACATTCATATACCCAGAGTAACCAAATAAAATCATGATCACGATCCCAGCTGAACTAACTTGGGTGATAATCGTATCTTTAAATTTCAAAAAGATATCGAAAAATGCTAAACCAGTTCCTTCACCTGCTGGATATAGAGGATGACCTAACAAAACCGCAAACAGTAACAAAATCAACGCACCACTGATCAAACTTAAAGCCGGATGGTAATTTTTAATAATCAAATAAGCAACCAAAGCTAAAACAATTAACACTAATAATGACTCAATCATAGTATAACTCCTTCTTTAATTTATTTTTTCTAAATTTGAAACAACCCATTTTTGAAATGCTGGTATATCGATATCTAAACAAACAACTGCATTCGTTGTGTCGTGGTATTTCATTTTTAAATCAGCAACTGTGGCACCTGCTGCTGGACCCTCTAGAGCGATTTCAACAAATGTTTCTTGAACTGTAAATAAAGTTGGGTCCGTTAAATAAGCAATGGCACATACATCATGCATTTTTAAGCCAGTCTGTAAACTTCCCCCACGATAATGCTGGAATAATGAGTAAAACATATTCCCGACTTTACCAAATTCTTTAATTTTTTCTGTTTCTTTTTTAGTCAATACAGCTGTACTTGTCACATCCAAGCCGACCATGACAATCGGAACGCCTGATTGGAACACGATTTGCGCGGCATGTGGATCCACATATGTGTTAAATTCTGCACTCGTATTCGTATTTCCTCTTGATAAGGATCCGCCCATCATAACGATTTCTTTAATGTTTCGCTTTGTTTCTGGATACATGCTGAAAAGTAAGGCAATATTCGTTAATGCTGCTATTGGAACTAATGTGATCGGTTCTGTACTTTCAAGAATGCAGTCTTTCATCGCTTCAACAGCATGAACAGTAAGTGCTTTGGTTGTAGTTTCTGGAAAATCGTACCCATCCATCCCGCTTTCTCCGTGAATCTCTGCTGAATCTTCAAGTTGGATCAATAAAGGATTGTCGCAGCCTTTAGCGACAGGGACTTGTTTACCGAAAAATGACACTAATTTCAATGTATTCGCTGTTGTTTTGTGTGCGTTTACATTTCCTGCAACAGTTGTTAATAACTTAACCTCTAATTCTGGATGATTAAGAGCGATCGATAAAGCTACTGCATCGTCAATTCCTGGGTCTGTGTCGATGATGATTGGTCTTTTTTCTTTTGTCATAAAAGCTTCCTCCTTATTAGGTTAAGCGCATTACCTAAATCGTATAAAAAAATACCTTTTCAATAACTAAAAAAGTATTTTTAGATTAACCGCTTAATCTATCTGTCTATTATGATAGCGTTTTATTTTTGGTTAGTCAATAACTATTTTCTTTTTTTGACACTTTCCCCTTCAAACAGACTCGGTTTCAAAATAATCGATTCCTTTTTTTGCTTTTGTTTGGTAAGGTTATTCTTCAATAGCGCAACAGCTTGCTTTGTTAAAGATAGACTATTTTGCTCGACTGTAGCTAATGAAATCCCTAGAATATCAGCCATCTCTAAACGGTCATACCCAATGATCGAAAGATCTTCTGGAATCATTTTCCCAAGACTCAAGGCTTGTTTCAATACACCAAAAGCAACCATATCATTGGATGTAAGCACAGCTGTTGCATCTTTTAGCTCAAAAAGTTCTTTGGCTTTCTTTATGCCATCGTTAAAACGATAGCCCGTTTCAATGATATAATCTTGTCTTACTTTTACACCATAAGTTTCTAATGCTTGTTTATAGCCATTGATCCGGTCAAGCGTACTTGGAACTTTAAAATCTCCAGTCATAAAAGCAATATTTCGATGGCCATTTTCCAAAAGGTATTCTGTAGCAAGTTTCCCCCCAGCTTGACTATCAAAATAGGCTTGATTAACCCCAGTAAATGACACTTGTCTATCGACTAAAACAAAAGGTGCATCAATTTCTTTCAAGAAATGCTCTTGTTCTTCTTTGAATGAAAAAGACTCGTTTGATAGCGCAATAATCAGCCCGTCAACACCACGATTCAACAGCATTTGAATCAGGTTTTTTTCCACAGTAAAATCGTCATTAGAATTGACAATGATAGTTAAGTAACCCAAGGCTCTAAATTGTTCTTCTAATTGTTTACATAGCTTTGAAAAGAATGGATTCTCAATATCTGGAATAACAACTCCAATGGTTTGAGAGGTTTTTTTAGCCAGACTTTGAGCCGCGATATTCGGAATATAATTTAATTCTTTTGCGATTGTTTTTATTTCTTGCTTCTTTTTTTCAGAGATTCTTGAAGGTTTATCATTTAATACTAAAGAAACCGCAGCTTCAGATACGTTGGCCATTTTTGCAATGTCTTTCATTCTGATTTTCATGGCTCTCTCCTTTATCGATCCATTTGTTTTAGTCGTTTATTTCCATAAAAAATCTGCAACAAGTTGATCTACCTCTGTATTTTCATGTAGCTTGCTATGCTGTGCCGATTTTCCATAAAAGATTTGTTCTTGTACTTCATTACCATGTGTTTTAAACAGTGAAACAACACTTAGTGCATCTGCAACTGGAACAGCCTCATCACCTATACTACCATCTTCTACATCTCCTGCGATGATCATGACTTTCATGTCTTTAGATATTTTTTCGATCCCATTGACATATTCAGCATACCGTTCACTTTGAACCGTAGGGCCATTATTGATGAGATCATCGATCGTCTCTCCGTTTGATAACTCTACAAAATTATTAAAAGGTGCTGCTATACCAACAAATTTATTGATTTTTGGAAGACTTGTATCATCACCAAATGTAGTTAGATAGCGTAAAGAGCTCGCTCCACCCATAGAATGTCCTACTAAATTAACCTGTGTTATACCATAATTATCTCGAATATAGGTCAAACAATTCTTGATCCACTCTGCTTGATTCCATTCATTATTTTTGTTATCTTCAAAAATAACTTGGATACTAGGATTATTTTCTTTGCCTGTCAGTTGGCCTTTTTCTTTGACTTTTCCATCAACACTAACGGTCAAAACTAGTTCTTTATTAGTCAGATTATTTTTTTCCATTCTTCTAATCATGCCGCCAAAAGAATTATCACCACCACTGTATCCATGAATAAATAGTGTGGGGATTGATGATTTTTGAATTGTTTCACTAATAGCTGAGTTCTTAGCAGCTTGTTGTTTTTCATTTTTAGGCGCTTTTTTACTAGTACAGCCAGCCAAAAATAGCAAGATACAGACCGTTACAAGCAAATAATACTTTTTATTTTTCATTTTATCCTCTTTTCACTTATCACTATAGCAAGAAGAGAGCAGGGCAAAACTATATTTAGTTTTGCTCCACTCTCTCTGATTGCCTAGCTTTTATTGGATTGAATCTACTTGTTCAAAGTCTAACTCTGTACTTGTTTCACGACCGAACATATCGATATTTACTTTTAATTTTTGACGTTCTTCATCAACTTCTGTTACTTCACCTTCAAGGCCAGAAAACGCACCTTCAATAATGCGGACTGTATCGCCTAGTGCAACATCTAGATCAGATTGACGAGTACTCATACCGATTGAACGTAAGATGTGGTTGATTTCTTCTTGTAATAGTGGTGCTGGCTTGCTTCCGGCACCATGTGAGCCGACAAAACCAGTAACGCCTGGTGTATTACGTACTACATACCAAGAATCATCTGTCATCGTCATTTCTACTAACACATAACCAGGGAATGTTTTATGAACGATTTCTTTTGATTTACCATTTTTCACTTCTGTCTCTGTCTCTTCTGGAACGACTACACGGAAAATAAAATCTCCCATTCCCATGCTTTGTGCACGTGATTCAATGTTCGCTTTTACTTTGTTTTCGTAACCTGAGTATGTATGTAATACATACCAATTCTTTTCAAATGATTCCATGTTTGATTGACCCCTTTAATTTATTAGTTGGTTAAAATAATACCTCAAGAGTAGCAAGCAGAACCTTGGTACTCGTTTTCTTTTTTTCATATGAAAATAAAAAAACCTCAGTTCCCCGAAGTTTTTCCTCACTTGTTATTATAGCACTGTTTGCAATGAAATACTAGTTTGAATTACTTAAGAATCCAACCAAATACGGTTTGGATCACTGTATCCATTACGAAGAATAATGCTGCAAAAATAATTGATGTTTCGATAACAACCAACGTGTCTTTGCGTAATTGTTTTTTTGATGGCCAAGAAACTTGTTTCATCTCATCTTTAACACTACGTAAAAATTTCATTTGAACTCCTCCAATATCTATTTCGTCTCTTTATGTAACGTGTATTTTTGACAGTATTTACAGAATTTTTTGATTTCTAACCGCTCTCCACGTTTTCCTTCACTGACGGCTTTAGAATAGTTTCTGGAGCCACAATCTGAACAAGCAAGTGCTGATTTTTTTGTTGCCATTGTTCAACCTCCTCTATTCACAAATTTACTCAATAACATTATCATTGTTTTAGCTAAATGTCAATGGATACTCAATAAACTATGGTTTTTTTTCAAATTATGTTATCATTAAGTTGTCAGACGAATTTAACCTACGGGAGGTCAAAATATGTTATTAAAATCCGTCGTTATCAAAAAGAAAAACCTTACGACCGTCAATGAATCTTGCACATTGGAAGAAGCATTGACCATTCTTGAAGATTCAGGGTATCGTTGTGTACCGATCTTAGATGAATCAGAAAAGATTTTTAGAGGAAATATCTATAAAATGCACATCTACCGCCATAAAGCAAACGGTGGAGACATGAGTTTACCCGTTACTTATTTATTAAAAAATGCTACAAAATTTATTTTTGTAAACACGTCATTCTTTAAAGTTTTCTTTACGATCAAAGAATTACCGTACATCGCTGTGTTGGATGAGAATAACTATTTTTATGGCATTTTAACGCATAGTACGTTATTGAATATCCTTGCTCAATCTTGGAATATCCAGCGTGGTAGTTATGTTTTGACAATTGCTACGACCGGTAAACAAGGGGACTTGGCTGCTATGACGAAAATCATTGCGAAACACAGCAGTATCGCCAGTTGTATTACGTTAGATATTGGAGAGGATGAATTTATCCGCCGTACCTTGATCACTTTGCCTGCTGAAACAACTGAAGAGACATGCGCAGTTATTGTTGAGAATTTAGAGCGTAAGAATCTTAAAGTAGTTGAAATCGAAGATTTACAAGCAAATGCTGAATAAAATAATTAAGAAAAGAAGCTTTTCAGTTGAAAGGCTTTTTTTCTTTATTGACATAAACTAATTTTGAGTGATTAGATACTAAAAATAATCTATCTCCTTTTTAAAAAAAATTCATCCCACAGCTTTAGACATAATAATTTCTATGCTACAATTTGCTATATGTGAGGAAAGTAGGTAGCTTATGGAACTAACCGTTTATGTTGCAAGTGCATTCAGTAAAGATTACAAGGGTGGAAATAAAGCTGGAGTGGTATTGTTTGAAAATACATTGTCCACTACTCAAAAAATGGCAATAGCCAAACAGCTAGGTTATGCGGAAACCGCGTTTATATCAGAATCTGAAATTGCTGATTATAAATTTGAGTATTTTACACCAAAAGAAGAAGTTGATTTATGTGGTCATGCTACAATTGGCTCTTTTTCGATACTGATGCATTTGAATAGACTTTTCAAAAATCATTATACAATTGAAACAAACAATAGTGTTCTTTCGATTATCATATCAAACGACACTATATTCATGGAACAAAACAAACCGATATTCTATGATGTTATAGCAACAAATGAGCTCATTGATTGTTTTGACAGTAATACTATAGACAGCAACTACCCAATTCAAATTGTTTCAACAGGCCTAAAAGATATTTTAGTTCCTATAAAAAACGAAACACAATTAAATACTCTGGAGCCCAATTTTGAAAAAATCAAGAAAATCAGCAAGCAGTATAATGTTGTCGGGATGCATCTCTATACATTTAATAATGACCGAATAATATGTAGAAATTTTGCGCCACTATACGATATTAATGAAGAAGCAGCCACTGGTACTTCAAACGGTGCGCTAGCTTGCTACCTTTATGAACAGCACTCATTATCAAAAAATATTTATGTATTTGAACAAGGTTACTCTTTACACTCGCCTTCTGAAATATTCGTTAAATTAGCAACCAATAATAAGAATGAAATAGAAAAAGTATTTGTTGGTGGTAAAGGATATTACTGTGAAACGCAGTGGTTAAATATAGAAGATAGTGAGTAAAATAAAGAAACTCAGATTAAAAAAGAGGTTGGGACAGAAGTGTTTAGCTCCGAAGGAGTTGCTTCTGCTCCCACCGTTTATTCGAATTTATTAAGGCTAGGGTATAACTCGTAGAGTTATGTCCTAGCCTCTTTTAACGTTCCTCGCCAATAATACGTACTTCTGTCTCCAGTACAACACCAAATTTTTCTTTGATTACTTGTTGGATATGCGCAATCAATTCTACGTAATCTGTCGCTGTAGCCTGGTCGATATTTACAATAAAACCAGCATGTTTTTCTGAAATTTGAGCGCCGCCCCATTTTAATCCTTGTAAGCCAGCATCTTGAATCAATTTACCTGTAAAATGTCCTTCCGGTCGTTTAAAGACGCTGCCGCAAGATGGGTATTCTAATGGTTGTTTCGACTCTCTAAGCTCAGTCAATTCAGCCATTTGACTCTTGATCACACTATTTTCTCCGTCTTCTAAAGAAAAAGTCGCTTCCAGCACAATACAATGCATGTTTTGAATCGCGCTGTGACGATAAGAAAATGCCATCTCTTCATTTGTAAACGTTCTGATTGTTCCATCTTCTAATAAAACATCAACACTTGTGAAAATATCTTTGATTTCTCCACCATAAGCTCCAGCATTCATATAGACTGCGCCACCCACACTGCCAGGAATGCCACAAGCAAATTCAAAACCTGTCAAATCATGATCTAAAGCAACATATGTTGTATCGATCAATTTTGCTCCTGCTTCAACAACAATTTGGTTGTTAGAAACAGAGATTTGTTTCATATTTTCCAGCATGATCACCATTCCGCGAATCCCACCGTCTCGAACAATCAAGTTGCTGGCATTTCCTAAAACAAGCCAAGGAATGTCATGACTTTTGCAGTATTCGACCAGAGTCGCCACTTCCTCTTTTGATTTTGGAAATGCTAAGACATCTACAGGTCCACCCGTTTTAGTAAAGGTAAAATTCATTAAAGGTTCATCAAATAGTAAGGTTATATCCGTTAATTCATTCATCATTTCAATTTTATTCATCGAAAGTCGTTCCTTTCTTTCAAACATCCTACTTATTCTAGCATGTCAAAGAGAAACTTTCTAGTCTGACTCTATAAAATATGTTCTTGATGTTTTCGTAACATTTGAGCACATAGCTCATGACTTGTAAAGACTTTTTCTTGTTTTAAATGAGATCCGTCATTTGTTTGAACTGCTTCGATAAATTTCTCTACCATTTGCTTAAAGCCACGTTTTTCTAATGTTGTGGCCCAGTCACCAAAGTTTTTTTGTTGCATTCCTAACTGATTTTTGATCGTTAAGTCCGTTAGGTTTTCTAATATTAGCGTTCCTTCTGGACTTGCCAGCTGATAGGTTTCAGTATTTGCCCCTGCATAGAGATTCATTGAAGCGATTGCTGTTGTGGTTTTTGTTTCTACATGGAGTACGGCTCTTTTTAATAGATTATTTTCCTCGATGATTTTGGTTTGGACATGTCGAATTTCGTCATCAAGTAGGTAAACAAGTGTGTCAGCTACATGTAAAAATAAATCGTAGATCACAAAATTAACTGTAGCTTCTGATGCGATACGATTTTTTTGGATCAGTAGCATATTTTTATTCTCAATTGTTTTTAATTCTTCTACAAAGGGTGCAAACCGGCGATTAAAACCTACCATTAAAAGTAGATTTTTTTCTGCTGCTAACGTTTGGATTTCTTTGACTTCTGCTAGGTTTTCGCTTAAAGGTTTGTCAACGAAAACATGGATCCCAGCTTCTAATAATTGTTTGACTAGTTGACCATGAACTTTGGTTGCTGTATGGACGAAACAGGCTGATATTCCAGTTGCGATCAACTCATCTGTGGATGTAACCATTTCGTTGAAGCCATATTTTTCACTGATTTCTTTTTGAGTCTGTTTATTTCTGGTGGCTAAAACAAATGTTGCTTTGTCTCTTAGTTGAGAATAAACAGGTAGATACGCTTTTTGTGCGATATTTCCTAAGCCGATGATTCCGATTTTCATGAGAGTCCTCCTTGATTGGGTCGTTCTTTACTCATAGTACTATATTTTTGGATTGTCCTTAAGACAAAAGCATTTTAAAATCGATTTAATTAGTAATATTAATGCTATATATCTACTTGCAATCTAAATATAACTCTATAAATATGGCCAAAAAAATCTTGTGCTGTAATTTAAATATGAGCGATATGGGCTAACATACCTCTCCCATGTTGAACCTTTAAAGTCAGTAGCATAATTTTATTGGAAAAAATAATCAGTTAACCTGCTTAAACTAATGATTGATTATTTCTTCCAATTCCGCACGCGTTCGATCAACAAGAAAAAGGTAGTCAAAAAATACTACGTATGCGGTCATTTGTTCCATGTCTTTTTTACAGAATTTATCCGTTTGCTGAAAGCCGAACAAGTCAAAATTCAGAAGTTAGCTCATGAAAGAAAAGTAGCGACTCATTTTATTCAGAAGTAAATAAACAACTTTCCATACATTCAATACGCCTTATGTTAAACTAAGATAGAGTAAAATAATAAGAAGCTTATTTCGAAAGGAGTTATGAAAATGAAATGTATATCATGGAATGTCAACGGCTTGCGTGCTGTTGTTAAGAAAAACTTTATGGAAGTCTTTAACGAATTAGACGCCGATTTTTTCTGCCTACAAGAAACAAAATTGCAAGAAGGTCAAATTGATTTAGATCTACCAGGTTACCATCAATACTGGAATTATGCTGAAAAGAAAGGCTACTCTGGCACGGCCATTTTTGCCAAGGAAGAAGCAATCAGCGTTCGCTACGGCATGGATCTTGAAGAGCATGATCAAGAAGGACGTCTGATCACATTGGAATATCCTAACTTCTTTATGATCACTTGTTATACACCAAATTCACAAAATGAATTGAAACGTTTAGATTATCGCATGACATGGGAAGATGCGTTTCGTGGGTATTTGAACGAATTGAGCAAAGAAAAACCAGTGATTTTATGTGGTGACTTGAATGTGGCTCATCAAAATATCGATTTAAAAAACTGGAAAACAAATCAAAAAAATGCTGGGTTTACACCAGAAGAACGTGAGAAGTTCTCAGAATTATTGGATAGTGGTTTTATTGATACTTACCGTTACTTCTACCCTGACCAAGAAGGTGTTTATTCTTGGTGGAGTTACCGTTTTAATGCTCGGAAAAATAATGCTGGATGGAGAATCGATTATTTTGTTGTTTCTGACGGATTGAAAGAGGCTTTAACGAGTGCGAAGATCCATACTGACATTACGGGTAGCGATCATTGTCCAGTCGAAGTTGATTTGACAATTGCTTAGCGAGAGGTTTCTTCTCTCGTTTTTTATTTAGTTTCTGTTAATATTTTTAATATGCACTTACTATATCTCACTTATTTTGTTATACTACATGTATGAATTAATTTTGAACCGAAAGGGATAATGAATATGAATTTTTATTCCATAGACTTTGAAACAGCTAGTTATGCTAAGCATAGTGCCTGTTCTGTCGCGTTAGTAAAAGTAGAAAACAATAAAATCGTTGATGAATATTATTCCCTGATCAAACCAGAAACAGATTTTTTCTGGAAAAATATTCAAGTTCACGGGATCAAACCAGAAGATGTGGCGGATGCACCCAAGTTTCCTGATGTTTGGAATCAGATCCAGTCTTGTTTTAAACCGAATAGTTTAGTTGTTGCGCATAATGCGCCGTTTGACTGTGGTGTTTTAGCTGGTTGTTTAGGTTATTATGGTATTGATCAGCCGAATTACCTTTCACTCTGTACAGTGAAAACCAGTCGTAAGCTATTCCCAGAGATGCCCAATCACAAGCTGAACACGGTTTGTGAGAATCTAGATATTCAATTGAACAATCACCACGATGCGTTGGAAGATAGCCGGGCATGTGCTGAAATTTTATTGTATCAAGAAAAGCATTTTGGTGTGGAACCGTTAAAAAAACTTGTTACGATAAAATAAAAAAAGCCGAATCATGAACTAAATGTTCACTTGATTCGGCTTTTTTTTATTTTTCTAAAATCTCAACGATTTCATCCATGTTTTTAGACCCAAAAACAATATCTTTGTCATCGATGATCATTGCAGGGACGCTCATGATTTTCTTTTCTGTTTTTAACTCTGGGAAAACACCGATGTCGATCATTTCAGCTTCAATATTATGATTGATTGAAGCAATTCGCTGACACGCTGCTACGACATCTGGACAGTAATGACAAGTCAATGAAACAAAAATCTGTACTTTCTTTTTAGGTAGTTCTTTGATTTTATTAACAACTGGCTCTTCTATTGGCTGTCCAGCACTTCCTACATTATAAACGGCTAACACGATTGAGTTGACTTCATGTCCGCTTGGAATACCGCTGAATTTGATTCCTGTGTACTCGCCTTGATCATTTAAAACAACCACGCTTGGCAATTTATCGATACCATATTTTGTTTCTACGTCAGAATCCGCACCTTTTTGAACGGTTTCCAGCAAGATTTTATCACTTAATGACGCAAATTCAGTTAGGAAAGAATTCAATTCTAGTGATTTCTCTTCGCTGCTATCCATAACTTGTAATAACGTTACATTCTTCGTCAATTTCCCGAAAATGCCCCCTAATTGTTCTCTCATTGCATCAGGGAACCATGTGTTATTGCTAGTTGCTTTAGCCGGTTTTTTGTCTGCTTTTGGTTGTGTTTCTTTACTTTCAGCATGTTGTTTCGCTAAACGTTTTTCCATACGTTCATTGACGATTGGCAAACCAGCTTTTGTTTTTTCTTCTGTGATATATTTTTGTGCATTCGTTGCAGCGATCGCACCGTCTGCAACAGCGGTGACGATTTGACGCAATTCTTTGATACGTAAATCTCCAGCTGCATATACGCCTGGAACATTGGTTTCCATATTTTCATTTGTTGGTACATAACCGCGGTCTAATTCAACTTTTCCTTCAAAAATTTCTGTACTTGGTTTATTTCCAGCGAAGACAAACATGCCAAACGTACTGTCAGTTGGTGCTTCGTAAGTTGTTTCTTCGCCTGTTTCATTGTTGACAAAAACGGCTTTACGAACAAAGTCATCCCCGGTGATTTCTTTGACTTCTGTATTGTAGACGATTTTGATATCAGGATGTTGTTTGGCATCTTCCGCTGTTAGTTTGGCACAAGTAAAATCAGGTTCACGGATGATCATTGTGACTGATTTACCATAACGAGTTAAATAAACGGCTTCTTCGGCTGCCGCATAACCGCCGCCAAGTACGAAAATATCTAATCCTTGGAAGAATTCACCATCACATGTCGAACAATAGGCAATGCCACGTCCTGTAAATTCAACTTCACCAGGAAAACCGATTTTACGTGCTGAAGCGCCTGTTGCAATAATCACAGCATATGCTTGGTAGGTTTTCGTCGCGGATTTGACTGTTTTGACCGTTTGGCTTAAATCAACATCAATGATTTCATCCGTTGTAAATTCAACTCCGAAATCCAGCGCTTGTAAACGCATGTCTTCCATCAATTCAGGACCAGTTGTTGCTCGGATCGCTGGATAGTTTACGATTTCAGAAGTTGTCGTTACTTGTCCACCGATCTTATCTTTTTCGATGATCAATGTATCTAACATCGCACGACCTGCATAAATCCCAGCTGATAAAGCAGCTGATCCGCCGCCGATTACGATCAAATCATAAATTTCTTGACTCATGTATGTTCTCCTTTTGTACATTTCATTATTTTGATCTATAAATTTTAAGAAAGACTCCCCTAAAAAAGGAAGTCTTACAGTTGTCTATTTAATGGTTTAGATTTTACCAACTAAGTCTAAACTTGGTGCAATCGTTTCTTCGCCCGGTTTCCAATTTGCTGGACAAACTTTGTCGCCATGTTCTGCTACAAATTGAGAAGCTTCTAATTTACGAACTAATTCATCTGCGTTACGGCCGATGCCCATATCATTGATTTCGTAAGATTTGATTTCGCCTTCTGGGCTAACGATGAATGTTCCACGGTATGCTTGACCTAGCTCTTCATTTAAAACACCGAAGAAACGTGCAATTTTACCATTTGGATCAGCTAACATAGGGTATTTGATTTTACCGATCGTATCTGTCGCATCTGCCCACGCTTTATGAACAAAGTGGCTATCTTCTGATACTGAGTATACTTCACAATTCAACTCTTTTAAATGATCATAGTGATCTTGCATGTCACCAAGTTCTGTCGGACAAACAAATGAAAAGTCAGCTGGATAGAAAAAGAAAATACTCCATTTGCCTAATACATCTGCTGTTGATACTTTAATAAAGTCTCCGTCTTGGTATGCGTCACATTCAAAGTTTAATAGTTTTGTGTTGATTAAGTTCATCTAATTATTCCTCCTAAAATTTAAAAGTTAGTAGCAAAGCTACTCCATTTTTCTACACTCTTAGCGTATCAATTTAAAATTATTATGTCAATAGAATTATTATAGTTTAGTTATTTTATTTTTGCTGTTTTTGTTTTTTATTTGAGAAAATAGCTCTCTAATTCTCAATAACATGAAAAACTACTGTTTATTGATTGTTCGATCCTTATTACACAATGAAATGAAAACAAAACAAAAATAGCCCTCTCCATTTATTTCATCTTCATTCTATTCTACCAAAAAAAATCTTTAAATAATTGAACGACTTTCTGATTTTCAACCAACTCACTGTGACTGGTATTTTCTCCTTGAATCAATACTTCCTGATACTCAGCTACTTGATCCTGATAAATATATCTCCCAGAAAAAACACTTTGAACTGATACCGTACTATCAGAAGCGGTGTCGTCCACTTCTCCAGCTATATTCAGCATCTTGATCGTATTAGGAATGTTTTCTAAATTTTTTAAATAGCTTTTGAGTAGATCGCTAGTTTCTTTTAGTTGTACAAAGGAAGTCACAGCGTCATTATATTTTTTTGAAGTATCATTATATGGTGTTCCTAGTGTTATCAGTTTGGCTAATTTTGGATCATCAGATTGCTGAAATTCTTCCAGATAAGAAGTAATCACTAGTCCACCATTGGAATGGCCTAGATAATTGTATGTTTTAAATGAATATTTTTCTTTAATATAACGCAAGGCTAATTGATACCATTTACCTTGAACAGGTAATGTTTTGTCACTACTATCTTCAAAAGCAATCACTATCATAGGATGTTCCGTTGAACTTGTTAGTTTTCCTTTAGATGAAACAGTTCCATCCGTTGCCACAGTAACTTTTAACACATCGGCTTTTGGATCTAGATTTTTGATCAATCCATTAAATCGATTGACTGTCCCGTTTGTACCTGGAACAAAAATCGTCGGGGTTTGAATTTCCACAGGTTCACTCACTAGTGTAAATTTTTCGGCAAATGCCGTTAAGCTTTTTTGAAATAAAAAAAAGAGCATTAGAACAACACCTACAATCAAAAGTATTTTAGAAACCCCTTTTTTTATAGTTTTCGTATTATTATTCAAGGCATTGCCTCCTCTTCTAAGGAAAGTGTACGCCTTGAAACTTAAACGAAAATTAAACACAAAGTAAAGAGGAGGATCTTAGTTTAAGAGATTAAAAACGATTCATCCATATTCTTATCTTTATTAAAATGCTTTCCATGAACGTCAATTACGGCATGCCACTCTTTGCATAAATCATGGGGAATCGATTCGGTCAAATGAATAAAGTCTTTCCGCATTTCTTCGTATGTCTTATATGGACCAAAACCTAAGCGATTAAAGAGACGAATGGCATATTGATCCGCGATAAAAACATTTCGTTCAAAGATATAAAGAAGCATTGCATCCGCTGTCTCTGAGCCAACACCTTTGATCGTCAGTAGCTCTTTTCTAAGTTCATCAGTGGAGTAAGCACTGAATTTATCAAAATCACTCCCATGAGAAATAAACCAATTGATCAAAGCTTTGATATAGTTACTTTTTTGGGTGAAAAATCCTGCTGGACGAATCAGTTCTTGTAGTGTTTCCAATTCAATTTCCTGAAGGCTTTCCACGGTTAAATAAGGTTCTAGATTCCCCAATGCTTTATGGGCATTTTTTTCAGTCGTTTGTTGAATCAAGATCATCGATACCCAATCAGAGATGCGGTTCTCATCTTCCCACCAATATTGGAACCCATAATGACTTACTAGATTGTTTAGTACTTGAAGCTTTTCTTTATCTAATTCCACGTTTATCTACTCCTTTAGTATCATATAAAAAAACTTAGATCAAAATAATTAAATTCTGACCCAAGTCGTAGTGTTTTTATTCAGATAATTCTTTTTCTTTTGTGATCATGATCACACCATCCCCAAGTGGCAACAATGTAGAAGTCAACTCAGGATGGGTCATGACCGTGTCTAAAAATTGATTTAATTTTCTATGGATCGTCCTTTGACTACGTGGGATTTCCTCGATTGGATCTAAAATCGTTCCTGCTTGGAAGACATCATCTACCATCAGCACACCACCAACACGTAATAAACGTAAACATTCTGGTAAAAATTCAATATATTTGGATTTAGCGCTGTCCATAAAAATAAAGTCATATGGACCCGTTAAAGTAGGTAGAATTTCAGCTGCTTGGCCTTCTAATAAGGTTACTTTATCTGTCAATCCTAAGCGTTCATAGGTTACTTTCGCTTTTCTGATCATCACATCAAAACGATCGATCGTCGTAACATGCCCGTCTTCTCCTACATATTGAGCCATCAAACTAGAAGAAAAACCGATTGCTGTACCAATTTCTAAAATATTTTTAGGCTTGATCTGATTTAGGAAAAATTGCAGAAAGACAACTGTTTCATGAGGAATGATCGGCACTCCTGCCTCGTGCGCTTCTTCTTCGATCAAGCCAAGTTCGCCTTCGATCTTTTTTTGTTTATTTCTCATAAAATCAACAAGCTCTTCTTTCACAACTGGTCGATGCATCATTTCATTTCGCACTATATTCATCCTTCCACACATCTATCATTTCTATTATTCACTAAATAGTAATATAACAGAAATCCTTTTCAGAAAATAGGCTTTTTTTACAATTTCCCCATAAAAATAGATATTCTCTAAATTTAACGCGTTAGATACTTATCGGCTCAACAAGATTTATTCTTTTAAACTGCCTTTTAAACGACTTTTCACCTTTTGATAAAGTTCAAATTGCTGCTTTTTATTCACAAAATTTCTTTTGTTATAACACTGATAACCGTTTTGTCTAACCGCATCTAGAATGCCTTTGTAAAAATACATAGCCAGCAGGAGCGCTTCTCGGCAATCTTCATCTATAGCTGAAAGCATTGTTGTGGATTGTTCGTATAATTGCTCTGCTCTATTCGCTTCATATTCCCACATTTCAATAAAGGAATCATTGATCGTTTCTTTTTTTAGCATGTCCAAAGAAACATTAAAGGTTCTCATCACTTCTTTAGGAAGGTAAACTCGTTGATTTTTTAAATCCTCCCCGATATCCCTTAATATATTTGTGATCTGCATTGCTTGCCCCAATTGAATCGCTTGTGTTTTTATATATTCTGCTTTGTCTGAGAGAATGGGAAGTAACATCAATCCCACTGAACTGGCAACAAAATAAGAATACTCCTCTAATTGTGCTTGTGTATCGGGTTGGTGAAAATGCCAATCTTTTTCCTGTCCAGCTAACATATCATAAAAAGGTTGATCGTCCATCTTGTATGTTTCAAAAACAGGAACTAATGCACGCCAAAAATAGCGATCTGGAATTTCACCAGCTAAGAAATCGTCCAATTCAAGCTTTAATTTATTTAGACGCTCAAGGTCATTATGCACATCGATACTATCGTCCGCTTCACGACAAAAAGAATAAATCGCAAAAATACTTAATGCTTTTTGTTTAGGGAGTTTAGAAAATGCTTTATAAAAGCTTTTTGAATGATTTCGAATTGTTTGCTCGCAAATAGCAAAATCTGATTCGTACATTGAAAATACTTCATTTAATTCATTTTTTCTTTGCATCATCTTTCAATAACTCCTCCGCTGCTAGCTTAGCGCTTGTTAAAACAATTGGAACGCCTGCGCCTGGGTGCGTACTACTTCCACAAAAGTAAAGATTATCTGCATAATCAAATTTATTATGCGGACGATAGTAATTACTTTGTTTCAAAGTAGGTTTTAGGCCAAATGTTGCACCATTGTATGCATTGAAATTTTTCTTAAAATCTTCAGGTGTATAAACCGTTTCAAATACGATATGTTCTTCAATATCTGAAAAAATGGTTTCCTTTTTAACTAAGTTTAAAATCTTTTGACGAAATTCACTCGTTGTTGACTCATTCCAGTTCACTCCTTGAGAAAGTTCTGGGACAGGAACTAAAATATAAACACCTTCATGCCCTTCCGGCGCTAAACTCTCATCGATGGATGATGGAACATACACATAAAAAGAAGGATCTTCTGGTAGATTGCCATCTTCAAAAATGTCATTAATATTTTTCTCAAAATCTTCAGCGAATCGAATTGTATGAAGAGACTCTACTGGATATTTTTTATCCAGCCCAAGATAAAGAATAAAACATGAGCAGGAATAATCTAACTGATCAATCTTTTTATCTGTATATTTTCCTCTTGTTTTTTCATCTGGCAGCAACGATTTCATTGCGTAAGGAAAATCAGCATTACAAACTACATAATCGCTTGAAATAATCCCATCTGCTGTCTTGATTCCTTTTGCTTGTTTGTTTTCAATAATAATTTCTTCCACAGCTGTATCAAGGTGGATCGTACCGCCAAGCTCTTCAAATGCCTTGGCCATCCCTGTAGCTAAAGTATACATGCCGCCTTCAATAAACCAGATGCCATAAATCAATTCAATCATAGGAATAATCGTATAAAGCGACGGACCATTATATGGAGAAACCCCTATATAGAGCGTTTGAAATGCCAATGCTTTGCGTAATCTTTCGTCTTTTACAAACTTTGAAATTGAACTATACGCATCATTAAATGTATGTAATCTAAAACCATCAATTAATGATTTTGGATTGTAAAAGTCCCAAAAAGACCGAAATGATTTCATAATAAATGCTTTTTTAGCGATTTGATACCGTTTGTAAATACTTGCCAAATATTCTAAATACCCTTGCATATCGTCTTCTGAAATGCCTTCTAAAAGAGTCGTCAACGAAACTAAATCCGATGACATGTTCAATGTTTCTTCATTTGGAAAATTTAAGGATAACATTGGATCAACTTTTTTCATTGGTATGTATTGTTCAGGATCTTTCCCACATTGTTCAAAGACTTCACGATAGATATCTGGCATCATGACAATCGTTGGACCTACATCAAACGTAAAACCTTGCTCCTTGATTTGATACATTTTGCCGCCGACTTGCTTATTTTTTTCGTATAAATGGACTTCATAACCTTCATGTTGTAAACGAATAGCAGCTGCTAAACCAGCTGCTCCAGCACCAATAACTATAATTTTTTTCACTATATTACACCGCCAACTTGTTTTTTTTAGTATATCCTTATCAAACGATAATGTAAATTATTTAGATTTTCAAGAGAAAAAATAAATGAGCAGAAATAACAGATAGTTGATGCTCTGGATATAAGATGAGATTTCGTTTGTTTGCATTTAGGGTGTGAAACAAAAGTGAATTATACTTTTGTTTCACACCCTAACTATCAGAATACTCATTATTTCTTTCTATTATCCAGTGATATTATTTTAATTGCTTGATTTTTAATTTAATAAAGCAAATCAACTAAATCTTTCTTTTCAATATTACCGAAATATTTTTTAATATCGATTTGATCAACAGCTGTCCCAATCGCTGATTTTTCATATTTTGTGCCAGTCAAAATAGTTTCTACATCTTTTATTTCACCTAGCCCAAAGAAATCACCAAAGATTTTGATTTCTTTGATTTCACCAGCTTCTACATTCATTTGCGCATCAATAGAACCGATAGGAAAGCGTTGATGACGTTCTATGTTAAATGCTGGTGATTTACCATAATTCCAATCCCAATTACGATAATATTCGTCTGAAATTTTGTTGATTTTTTCCCAATCTTCATCCGTTAATTCGTATGTTTTTACTTGATCAACAGAATTTACACCAAAGATTTTCAATAAAATATCTTCACGGAATTCTTCTGTCGTCATATCTTGTTTATCAGCTGGCAAAAATGGTTTGATATTGGTTACACGCGAACGGACCGATTTAATGCCTTTGGATTCGATTTTATCTTTGCGAACTTTTAATGTATTGACTACTTCATCAATATCGCTGTCAAACATCAATGTACCATGAGCAAACATTCTGCCAGCTGTTGCATACATCGCATTGCCAGAAAATTTCATCCCATCGATGACTAAATCGTTACGGCCCTTTAATTCTGCACCTGAAACACCAAGCTCATGCAATGCTTGAATGATCGGTTGGGTTACTTTCGCAAAATCACGGAAAGAATTGCCATCATCCGGCATGATAAAACTGAAATTCAAATTTCCATGATCATGATAGACAGCGCCACCGCCACTTAATCGACGAACTACATGGATGCCATGTTTATCTACATATTCTTTATTGATTTCTTCGATTGTATTTTGGTTACGGCCGATAATGATCGATGGATCATTGATATAAAATAATAAAATCGGCTCATCTAAAGGTTTCTCTTTTAACAAATACGTCTCGATCGCTAAATTGATTCTAGGATCATTGTTTTCATTTGGTACAAAAATCATCGTTTACCACTCCTTAAATTTCGATAACTAAATTTTTCTCTGCCAAACTAACAGCTACTTGGTCGCCAGTAGCATTTTCTGCTTGCTGTTTCAACTCTTCTAAAGAGCCATGTTGAGGCAAGTGAGTCAAGATCAGATGTTTAGCCTGGGCTGCTTTTGCGATTTCTCCTGATTCTTTTGAGGTAAAATGAGCATGATGGTTCTCATTTCCTTCAAACAGATAGGTATCTGCTAAAAAAACATCAGCCTCTTTTGCAAAATCGACAAAACTTTCCAAATAGCCAGAATCACCGGTGAAAACAAACACTTTACCCGTTTTTTCTTCTACAAATCGCATTGCATAACAAGGCACTGGATGAATTGTTTTCATAAATGTCACAAGAAAAGGCCCTAATTTTAATTCTTCTGCTTCAAAATAAGGAACAGCTTTTGACACTCCTGGCATATTCAATGCTTCAAAATGAACAGGATCATCTGTATGTCCATAAATTGGTAAAACAGGTGTCGGTTCGAGCGCTGGATATAATTGACGATAATACTGCAGCACACCAAGATCTGCGATATGATCATAATGGTAGTGAGACAAAATCACTGCATCTAATGTTAGGGGATCCAGATGCTCTTCTAAATTGACTAAAGTTGTACTTCCAGCATCTAACAAGAGCTTAAATCCATCTGATTCTAGAAGATAAGAACTAGTGCCTTCACCTTTGTACGGGTACGCTCCTAGACAGCCTAAAACGGTTATTTTCAACTTTATCGACCTCCTGATTCTTCTTCACTTAATGGTAACATAAAAAAAGCAAATGGCGACAGTTATTTGTCCTTCAAAAGGAAAGTTTGCTCTATTTTTAGAGTATGTTCCTATTCCTAATTTGATGAGCTATAAAAAAACAGAACAACTCTAATGAGAGACTGCTCTGCTTTTATATTTTATTCAACTATTGCTGGTGCCCCTTTTTCCTCACGTGCAGTATCATAAAAACTTGCCACAGCAACATCATGATAAGGAATCACCCATAATAGACCGATCCCAAAGACTAAAGCACCAATAATAAACCAACCGATAAATGAAATTTGTAAAAGTAAATATTGACCAAAACGGCCTTTCATCAAGAACAATGCATATTTAAGGGCATCACCTACTGACAATTCAGGATCATCAAGTTTTACCCAAACAGCAAATTGGAAAACACCACTGACAAAGACACCGACTAAAATCATTAAAAATCCGAAGATCAATAATAATAGTGCTAAAAAGATATCTCCTCCCATTTGCGTTTGAAATTGATCAACTGATACAGTATTAAACATCAAACCAAAGTACATCGTCACGCCATACGATAAAAGTATTGGTAACAACACCACTAAATTCAAGACTAATTCAACAAAATATTGAATTAAATTAATCAATAACATTGGTAGATAAAATTTTCCTTGAAAAATGTGTGTCAACATTCCTGGCTGAACTTTTTTTCCTCTTAAAACTTGTAATGCGCAGTAATAAGTCCCATAGGTAATCGCGAAAAAAAGGAAGTTATTTAGTAAAAATGACATAACATTGCTTCCTGCACTATCTTGGGGTAAATTGGCAATACTACCAACTACTGAGCCAATGATAAAGCGGATGAATACAGCTAGAAATGTAATCCAAGCCATCGTTCCCCATTGATTTTTTAATGATATTCTAGCTTGTTCTCGATGCATTGAATTTTTAATTTGACTTTTCATTTAAAGTTCTCCTCTTGGTTTAATAGCTACGAAGCTTATTTACTGTTTCTTTATCCAATCGTTTCACAACTTCTGTTACTAATTTAACGGTATTCAAATAATCATCTTCATGGATCATGGATGTATGAGAATGGAGATAACGAACAGGCACTGTAATAGCAAGCGATGGTACACCATTTCTTGTTAAGTGCATTCTCCCAGCATCGGTTCCTCCTCCAGTGATCACGGTATATTGGAATGGAATATTATTTTCTTCCGCTACTTGGATCACAAAATCACGCAATTTTTTATGGGGGATCATTGATGCATCAAAAATCAAGATTTGTGGTCCTTTTCCTAATTCAGAATCGGCCTCTTTAGGTGTCATTCCTGGTGTATCTCCTGCGGTTCCAGTATCTAGCGCAAAGGCAATATCCGGATCAACTAAATGCGTACTTGTTTGAGCGCCACGCAAGCCAACTTCCTCTTGTACATCACTACCCGCAAATAAAATATTGGGATGTCCTTCTGTCGCTAAATTTTCTAAAACTCTTAAAGATACAGCAGTACCAATACGGTTATCCCAAGCTTTAGCTAACATAAATTTAGTATCGTTCATTCGGCGATATTCAATATATGGTGTAATCATATCTCCTGGTTTAATGCCCCACTGTGCAACTTCTTCGTCACTTGATGCACCGATATCAATAAACATATCTGCTACATCATACGGCTGTTTTCTCGCTTCTACTGTCAAAACGTGTGGTGGTTTTGAACCAATCACACCATGAAACAATTCACCTTTAGCCGTTTTGATTTGTACTTGCTGGGCCAGCATTACTTGCCCCCACCAGCCACCGAGAGTTTGGAACTTGATAAACCCTTTTTCAGTGATTTGCGTTACCATAAAACCAACTTCATCCAAATGCCCGGAGAAGAAAATTTTGGGTCCTTCTTTATCCCCTACATGTTTGGCAATAATACTACCTAAACCATCATACATGATTTTATCTGCAAAAGGTTCTGCATATTTTTTAAATATTTCTCTGACTTCCTCTTCGTTTCCAGGTACACCTTTAGCAGTTGTTAAGTCTATTAATAATCGTTCTTCTTTTTGATCCAAATTCTAACACTCCTTTCAACTATATGTTCACGAGTATTATACCATTCATTGATCATTTAAATGAAAACATTACTTCACTCAATTTCAAATGGTATCAAACCAATAGTCAATTAAAAATTATTTATTTCAATAAAAAACAAGTGAAGAACAAACTTGGGTTCTTCCTTGCTTTAAATAGAATTTATTTTTTTATGTCATCCGGCTCCTTTTGTTGCCATTCTTTCGAATAAAAGGATTCGTCAAGCTTATATTTCGGTGCTTCTGTTGATTTTTTTTCCAAGAATGGTTCAATTCGTTGATCCGCAGCTAGCCAACCTCTCCAGCCTAAATGAATCGTATCAGCCATAAAATATTGCTTATCAGAATCTTTGGTAAAATCGGCAATATTATTGAACCCTTGGCTAGTTAATTGATATTTGACCTTTTTTGAAAAATCTTGCAACATCTCTTGAGAAAGTCCTGTAAAATCCGACCATCGTTTATTTACTGGTGGGATAATGAATAACACTTCCGCATTATCTTGAGCCAATTGGCTCAATACTAGCTGCAAATCAGAAAATTCTGGAGAAAAACGATAATCCAATTTTGTCTGAGAATTCTCCAAGCGATTCAGTTTATTTTTCAGCCGTTTCGCATAAAAAGAATTAGAAATTTCTAACGAATTATTATTGGTCGCCTTCTGACCTATTTTAGCTGCTAGTTGATCCAACTCTGTCACATTATAGGCATTAGGCAAATGCTTTTTAGCTTTTTCGATTTCATTCTCTTTGCTTATCATACCAATCTTACCGAATAATTCATCTTCACGAGAAAACAGATTGATCATCCAATCGATATACTCCTTATCGGAAGTACTCGGCAATTTTCCAGCAATAATATCGTTCAACGCACTGTCTAAGCGTTTATCTTCCTTAACTTTTGGAAAATCCATTAATCGTGTTGCCAGATAAATATCATCAGGGGTTACTTTTTTCAAATCACTAACCCATTGATAGGTTTGCAGTTCAGAATAATAAGCATTAAAATAATCATCGGTTACGCCATCTTTTACAAACCATTGTGGCGAAATAATGAACACTACTTTTTTATGAGAAAGATTTTCCCCCATCGATTGCATCATCAATGCTTGCGTTAAAGACTGCGTCCCTGGAGCTCCTAACAAAAAGGGGCGGTAATTACGATCATATTTCTCTGCTAAAACAGATGGATGAAACGGACTGATTCGGCTCAACTCTGAAGAGCCAAAAAATGGAATATATTCCTTTGAACCAATCGCTTTATTTTTGATAGCATTTCCTCTAAGCACATTGGTCGCCATAGAAGTGGATGCATCCGCTAATACCTGTTTACTATCCAAATCTATTTTAAACGGTGCAAAGAAAAAAATACTTAGTAGAACCGCGGCAGTTAAGAGTGGCCCAAAGATTCCAAAAAGTTTTTTCTTCATACTCATTATTGTAGTGCTTTCACTTGGTCAATAACTTTATTAGGTGTGTTCCATAAATCGCGGTCAAATTCTGAAACTGGTACCTGTACACCTAATTGTCCATCGATCTCAACTAATAACTGAACAGTTGCAAGTGAATCCATCAAGCCTTCTTCAAATAAGTCGACATCTCTGTTTTCTTTTACTTCATCTGTACCTGCAATTTCTTCTAAAATATCTAAAATCGTCTCTTCTATATTCATGTGTATTTCTCCTCTATCGTACAGTTTTTAGCTGTAAGTTATTTGTTTTTATTTAAAAAATAATGTATCTAAAAATCCTGAGAAAATCAAGAAGCTAAAGCAAACCGCATTAAAAGTTAAGAAAATCGCAAACACATGTGTAAATTTATTCGAAGGAATTTTCTCTTTATGTTTTTTCTTAAAACGCAACCAAGCATCTGTCAAACAAATCAATGCAGCATGATAAATTCCGTAAACTAGATAATACCACGTTAGCCCATGCCAGACGCCCATCAATAAGAACAAGGCAAAATAACCAACATTTGACGCAACGATTCTACTTTTAAATACTTTTTTCTTGATCAAAGTAAACATCAAACGCATATAAACATAATCTCGGAACCAAAATGATAGGGTCATGTGCCAACGATTCCAAAATTCCTTTATATTCCAACTCAAGAACGGCTTGTTAAAGTTGACTGGTGTATCATATCCCATCAAGTAACTAGTTCCTACAGCAAACAAGCTATAACCAGCAAAATCAAAGAATAAATACATACTATAAATATACATATAAGCAACTAATTCCCAAGAAAAACCACCTGTTTTCAAGGCTACTTTAGCTACAACAGGCAACCACACTTGACCAAAATAATACCCAATAATAAATTTATATAAAAATCCTAGGAAAAAATTATGGATTCCTTTTCCTAAAAAATCGACATATTTGTCAGGTGCTGGTGGATTCTCAACATCTTTTTCAAAACGACGATAACGATCGATCGGTCCAGACGAGATCGTTGGAAAAAACAACAGAAATTCGATGTAACGAAAGATGTTGTACTCTTTGATCGAACCATCCCGCATTTCCATGATGATCTGCACAGACTTGAAGGTCAAATAGGAAATACCTAGAAAACCTAACAACGAGGCATGTCCAGAAATAAAAGGCATTACCTTAACTAAAAATAAGGGTAAAATTGCCAAAAATACTGCCAGATAAAAAACCATACTTGCATTTTTCTTTTGCCGATAATGAAAATAGAACCAAACAAGAATCGTCTGCCAGATGACATAAACAATCAATGCTACGCCTTGTTTCCAATCTTCACCGCCAAAGCTCATATACAAGAATAATAATGTAACGAGTACTTGATACCAGCCCCAACGCTTTCCTTTAATCAATAACGTCAAGATCATCGGTAGTAGAGCAATCAACAAGTAAACAAAATAAATCGGATTCGCATAGGGAATCATGTGAGGAAAGTCGATCATGTTGCATTCACCTCATTCATCAGCCCTTTACGGTCGATCTTTCCATTAGCTGTAAGTGGTAGTCGTTCTACATAAATGAATTTTTGTGGAACCATGTAATCCATCACTGAGGTGCTTAATTCCTCTTTGATTGCCTTTGTTAATTTGAATTCTTTGTCAAAATCATGAGGATGTGCGACCACAAAAGCGACAAGCTGTTGGACTTTATGATGTTGATATTTGGGAACAACTGCAGCTTGTTTTACATAGGAAACCTCTGCTAGATGATGATCGATATCTTCAAGTTCGATACGATAACCGTGAAGTTTGACCTGAAAATCGATCCGTCCGTCATAAATCAATAAACTATCTTTTAGTTTTCCAGCATCACCAGTGCGATAAGCTGGTTGGCCTTTATAGTTAAAAAAAGCCGCTTCCGTTTTTTCTGGATTATTTAGATAGCCTTTAGATACACTGGGACCTGCAATCACAATTTCGCCAACTTCTTCAGCTAAAACTTCCTGATCTTCATTCATGATATAAACTTGCGTATCACTTTTTACATAACCAATTGGAACACGACTGTATTTCTCCAAAAGTTCGGGTGTGATCTCCACACCAGAAATAGCAACTGTCGCTTCTGTTGGCCCATACGTATTAAAAATACGCGCTTTAGGAAAACGTTCCACTAATTTCTGTGCTGTCATTTTAGGTAACTCTTCTCCGCAAAAGAGAAAAATCTTCAAGCTTTCAACATGTTTCCCATCAAAAGTTAGTTCCATCAAACAAATATCCATAAATGATGGCGTCGAAACCCAAACTTCTATATCTAATGTTGGCAGTACTGTAAATAATTTCTTAAAGTCATTGATGACTTCTTTGCGCATTGGTGTTAAAGAGCCGCCCGAAGTCAAAGCTGGATAGACATCCATCACGGATAAATCAAATGAATAGGGTGCCTGGGATAAAAAACGCATGCCTTGCGTAATACCAAAATCGGTCAATTCCCAATTAACAAAGCTCAAAAGATTTTTATGGCTAATTTGGACGCCTTTCGGTACACCGGTTGTACCAGAAGTAAAGATAATATAATAGGTTTCTGAATCGTCTACTGGTTTAAGCGGTACATCCAAGATCCAAGACTTTGCACAAATATCATGGATTTTTTCTAATGAAACAATCTCAGCTTCCGTATCCAAGTCAGGCCATTCCTTTACAGAAAAAATCACAGCCGGATTTGCTACCTCTAAAATCATGTCAACTCTTTCTTTTGGTGTATGTGCCTCAATTGGGATATAAGCATGTCCTGCTTTGGATGCGCCTAAAAAGCACGTCAGCATTTCAAATTCCAATTCTCCATAAACGACTACTGGACGATCGCGTTCTATGTTTTTCTGCAAGTATGCAGCTATTGCATCGGAGGTTTTTTTTAACTCTCCATAAGTATACGTTTGAGTAGTTTCAATATAAACGGGACGGTTTGGTTCCTTCATCCCCCAACGATCGATTGCATCAATAATATTTAAAATCGTCATGAAGTGTCCCCTTTCTAAAACTCATTATAAATAAATGAGCCGCCATCAATATTTTTGTAATGGTATAAATAAATCAACATTAAAAGTATTCCAAAATAAAAAACGGTTTTTCCAATGAATTTGCCCCAATAGTTTATATTAGGTTTATCAAAAAATTGTTTCATTTTATTTTATGCCTCCAAAATTACATTCATTCATTTTTTTGTACTGTTATTGTAATCAAAACCCAAGAGAAAAGATACGGAATTTGCTAACAAAAGTTTCTTTTCCGCTAACAGTTTTGTCACTTGCATATAAAAAGAAGGTGGGACAAAAAATAGAATCATTGTTCCACCCCTTTAGTAGTATAAACAATAGAACAAAGAAATCTTTTCATTCCACATTCAGGTAAATTTCACATACGAATGATTTAAAAAAATTTTAACTATTAATTGTCTCTTCCATGTATGATCCGTGAATAAATCGCTGACGTTAAAAAGTAATATGCTAAATAAATCAAAATCAACATTCCGCAAGAAAGATAAGCTAACCAATAACCCGAACTTGAAATAAATTTACTGAAAACATAAATCGCAAACGTTGCATGCAACACCCCGATGATCATCGGTGGAAAGAAGACAATACTATTTTGCTGATAAACAAGTTTAGTGATTTGCTTTTTAGGAATTCCGATTTTCTTTAATAAATCATAACTTTCCTTTTCTCGCTCTGCCTCAGAAAATTGCTGCAGCATCAAGATACTACCCGTGATGATCAAGGCTAGGATGCCTAAAAACATTGCGACATAAATAAATAAGCCCATCACTCTTCTCTCATATCTTAATTCAACGAAACGACTAATATAGTTTAATTGTGAATATTCTTGCTCATTTTCTTCTGAATACCCTTGTGTATTCTTTTTTTCAGGTTCTCGACTGGTTTTAGATGTGTAGCCTTCCAACTGATTATTGACCCATTGATATTTATAATATATCGGTGCGCTCCAATTTGGTTTTACCGCTTCAGATAATTTATTGGCTAATGCCTCTTCATCTTTCGATTGAATATTAAACGCTCTAAGCGTGTATGTGATGCCAGAATTTATCTCATTGAATTGTTCATCGGATACAACGACTGTTGGAAAACTGTATCTTAATAAAACTTGACCCAAATAATCTGGACGTACAGCAGAAACATGAAGTTTTATTCCTTCTGATAAATTTAATGTAGAATCGTAACGAATATAACCACCTAGAATATTTTGAATACTATCTATGATGACAATATCCTGTTTATTTTTCAGCTTGATATTTTTCAAATAGGGATTTATTTTCTGAAACGCTTGATAATTTGAAAGTGCTAGTAAATTTACAGGACCTAGAGTGTCTCCTTTTTCATCCTGTCCAATTTTAAGACGAAATTGGCTACCCGTCAACTTATAATTTAATTTTACTATGGAATCAATTTTTGTATCCGGTTCCTTTTCGATTATTTGTTCTATTGCTTTAAAATTATCCTCTGCAACAATAAAATCTGTCGGTGCTGTTGTATTCACTGAATTCATACCGAGTGTATACATAGACGCCGATCCGCCAATCATGCCTAATGCTATGGCAATAAATATAGTTACCGCCGACAACATGTTCCCGCTTCTTTTAATGTGGAGTTTTGTATTTCCTAAAGCTAACATATTTAGATTTCTATAATAATTAACTTTATTCTTTCCGAAAAGAAATGCAAACAAGTACATCGTATAGTTAAAAAATAGATACGTTCCTATCATACAGATAAACATAATCACCAATGGTGCAACAAAAAAGCCAGTCAACCCTAATGATGTGTGCGTCAAAATTGTTGCAAATTGAATCACATTATAGGATAAGAAATATCCTGTAATAATAAGGATTAATCCAACAATCCCTAGCCCCCCCTTCATTAGAGGAAATTTATTGGGTTTAACAGTATTTTTTTCACTTGGTTTCATCAAATTAGTTAGTCGATAACGATAAATTAGCCAACTACTTCGAAGAGAGACCACTAACAACATAAAAACAAAGACTAGACTAGTCTGTATCATAGATGGAATGGATACAAAAAATAGACTCTCTACTTGCAAGAACATCGCTTTTGCAAGTATCATCGAAAATAATTTAGAGAAAATAATACCTAGAAAAATACCGGTAATCAAAGATACTGCACCTAGCATTAGTGTCTCCACAAAAAATAAAAAAGAGATTTTATCTTTTCGCATCCCAATTAAATGATATAACCCAATCTCCTTAGCACGTTTTAATAAGAAGAAATGATTCGCAGATAGCATAAAACCTAAAATCATGATCACAATAAGAATACCGCCTAAATTCATGGCGCCATCGATATGAACCTCTTGTCCAACCCGATTTGCCAGTGTTCTATTATAGGTAATCGCACTAAAAGAATAGTAAACAACTACTGCAAAAGTCATACTAACAAAGTAAACAAAATAATTAAGAAATTGGCCTTTGAAATTTTTCCAAGACAAATTAAAAATCATTGGCACGACCACCTCCGCCAATCGTAGCTTGCATATCGATCACACGGTTAAAAAATTCTTTTCTTGAGCCTTGGCGAACAACTTCTGAAAATATCACACCATCTTTAATAAATAAAATCCGATTGCAATAACTTGCTGTATAAGGATCATGTGTGACCATCATGATGGTCGCATCATCTTGTAAGTTCATATTTGTCATATATTGCAATAACTCAGCAGCTGATTTAGAATCCAAAGATCCTGTTGGTTCATCTGCAAAAATTATTTTGGGTTTAGTGATCAATGCACGAGCAGCTGCTACTCGTTGCTTTTGTCCAACAGAAATAGTATTTGGAAAAGTGTTTAGTAATTGGTCGATACCTAAAACACTTGCAACATGAGCTAAACGCTTTTCCATTTCAACTAAGGGCATTCGATCGACTGTCAAAGGGAGTAAAATATTATCTTTAACAGTCAAAGTATCCATTAAATTGAAATTTTGAAAGATAAACCCTAATTTTTTACGACGAAAATCACTGATCTGATTATCGCGCATTTTCAAAATATCCTGCCCGTCAATTTGAACAGTCCCGATCGTAGGCAACGTAATCGTTGAGATAGTACTCAGTAATGTTGATTTTCCCGCACCACTTGGTCCCATAATTCCCACAAATTCACCTTGATCAACGGAAAAGGAAATATTATTCAATACCTGAACTTTATTATTTCGATAGCCATATGATTTACTTAAATGATTCACTTCTAGAATTTTTTTCATCTTTTTTCGCTCCAGTTTATTCATTATTCTTATTCTATCAATATTTGGCGTAACTGAACATCGTTTCCTCTTACAATTAAGTAAGAATCATTTTTTTTATTTTATTTTTTAATTTCTAAGCAAGAATGTTGTGACAATTCCTACAAACCTTTCGGCGAGTTGTTTTCACTATTTTTTCATTTCTAATAAACACTATATGTAGTTGCATCAGTATGATTAAAATTAAGTTTCACACTATATATAGTTGAAAGATTTATTGAATTGTTTTATGATAAGGAAGGAATAAATCTATGAGGAGATGGGTAAAAATGATGGAGATTAAGCAAGCTAATAATGAAGTAAGTTCTACTGATTCAGCCCTGCACAAGATAAAAATTGTAAAAAGAGATGGGCGATTGGTCGATTTTGATGATCAGAAAATTTATGACGCTTTGATCAAAGCTGAACAAAATATTCGCGGTTCTTTAGACCCGCTTGCCCATGAGCGTATTCAAGAAATTGTCGAAAGAATCGATCGAGAAATTGCCGATCGTTTCGCTGAAGATGTAAAAATATATGAAATCCAAAATATTGTCGAACATATTTTACTAGCAAGAAATGAATATGAGTTGGCTGAAGAATACATCAATTACCGTACTCGCCGTGATTTTGAGCGTAGTAAAGCAACTGATATCAACTTTACGATCAGTAAGTTGATCAATAAGGATCAGTCTGTTGTGAATGAAAATGCTAATAAAGATAGTGATGTTTTTAATACACAACGAGATTTAACTGCTGGAATCGTTGGTAAATCGATTGGACTTAAAATGCTGCCTCCTCATGTTGCCAATGCTCACCAAAAAGGTGATATACATTATCACGATTTAGATTATCATCCCTATACACCAATGACAAACTGCTGTTTGATTGATTTTAAAGGGATGTTGAATAATGGTTTTAAAATCGGAAATGCCGAAGTTGAAGCACCAAAGTCGATCCAAACAGCGACTGCTCAAATTTCACAAATCATCGCAAACGTAGCTTCTAGCCAGTACGGTGGTTGTTCGGCAGATCGTGTAGATGAATTGTTGGCACCGTTTGCTGAATTAAATTATCAAAAACATTTAGCTGACGCAAAAGAATGGATCGAAGGCTCTGATCGCCAGGAAGCTTACGCAAAAAGTAAAACAAAAAAAGATATTTACGATGCGATGCAAAGTTTAGAATACGAGATCAATACATTATTTACTTCCAATGGTCAGACACCGTTCACTTCTTTAGGATTTGGTTTAGGTCTGAGCTGGTTTGAACGTGAAATTCAACGAGCTATTTTACAAATCCGGATCAATGGTTTAGGCAGTGAACACAGAACGGCTATTTTTCCTAAATTGATTTTCACATTAAAACGCGGCGTAAATTTAAATGAAACAGATCCAAATTATGATATAAAACAATTAGCATTAGAATGCGCAACGAAACGTATGTATCCTGATATTTTAAATTATGATAAATTAGTTGATTTAACAGGCAGCTTTAAAGTACCGATGGGATGCCGTTCATTTCTACAAGGTTGGAAAAATGAACAGGGGGAAGACATTAATGTGGGCCGTATGAATTTAGGTGTTGTTACCTTGAACCTGCCTAGAATCGCAATGGAAGCTCATGGTGATGTGGATAAATTCTGGACACTTTTAAGCGAGCGTCTTGAAATAATGAAAGATGCCTTGGTCTATCGTGTTGATCGTTGTAAGGAAGCAACTCCTGCAAATGCGCCCATTCTTTATATGTATGGTGCTTTTGGTAAACGTTTATCTAGAAAAGAATCAGTGAATGAATTATTCAAAAATAAACGAGCAACTGTTTCTCTAGGTTATATTGGCTTATATGAAGTTGCGTCCGCTTTTTACGGCGGTGATTGGGAAACCGTTCCTGAAGCGAAGGAATTTACGCTTGATATTTTAAAGAATTTAAAAAGTCATGCTGATGAATGGGGGAATGAATATGGTTATCACTTTAGCGTGTATTCAACGCCAAGTGAAAGTTTAACTGACCGTTTTTGTCATTTAGATACTGAAAAATTCGGAGTAGTAGAAAATATCACGGATAAAGAATATTATACAAACAGTTTCCACTATGATGTTCGTAAAAACCCAACTCCATTTGAAAAGTTAGATTTTGAGAAGGACTATCCGCAATATTGCTCTGGCGGTTTTATCCATTATTGTGAATATCCAGTTTTACAACAAAATCCCAAAGCACTAGAATCTGTTTGGGATTATGCGTATGATCGTGTTGGCTATCTAGGTACGAATACACCTATCGATCACTGCTATGAATGTAACTTTGAAGGAGATTTCAACCCAACTGAACGTGGTTTTGAATGTCCTCAATGCGGCAATCATGATCCAAAATCCTGCGACGTCGTGAAACGAACTTGTGGCTATCTAGGCAATCCACAAGCTAGACCAATGGTTCATGGACGACATAAAGAAATCTCTTCGCGAGTGAAACACATGAAATAAAAAAGAGGATTGGACCGGTTATATCTATTTGTTGAGAGATATGGTTCATATAGCTAGATTAGTAAAAAGAGGAACGAACCAATCACAAAAAAACGATGCTCCCTGCAATAATTTGCAGGCATCGTTTTTAGTTGAAAGGATGCTAGAAATGAGAAATCCTAAACCACAAGAATGGGTAACAAAAGACTTCAGTCAAAATTATATCGCGGATTATAAAGCATTCAATTTTGTAGATGGTGAAGGTGTAAGAAATAGCCTATATGTTAGCGGCTGTCTATTTGCTTGTGAAGGTTGCTTTAATCAAGCAGTCCAGAACTTTCGCTATGGCAAACCTTTCACCAAAGAATTAGAAGACCGAATCATTGAAGATTTATCTCACGATTATGTACAAGGTTTGACCTTATTAGGTGGAGAACCTTTTTTAAATACTGATGTTTGTCTAAATGTTGTCGATCGAGTTCATCAAGAATTCGGGCAAAAAAAAGATATCTGGTCTTGGTCAGGTTATACTTTTGAAGAACTACTGTTAGAATCTGACGATAAACTTGAATTATTAAACAAGATAGATATCTTAGTAGATGGACGTTTTGAATTGTCAAAACGAAACTTGAATCTCCAATTCAGAGGCAGTAGCAATCAACGGATTATCGATGTTAAAAAATCCTTAAGTTGTGGGCAAGCTGTCATTTGGGACAAATGCCATGATGCTGAACAAGGTTATGAACAAATAAAAAAAGATAAATTGATTTAATCGATCCTATTACAATCAACCGATGCAGCTTGAGATAAACACCTCATTGCTTCATTGGTTTTTCTTTGCGTTTTATCCTCTATCGAATTATTGGCTCATCTTTTGTATGTATATTACAATAAAAAAGAATGACTTATTCCCAAACAGACTCAAAAAAGAAAATAGGAGGAAAATTATTATGACGATAAATCAGTCATCATCTGTAAAAAGGGCAATTATCACAGGAGCTGCTTCAGGAATTGGCTATGCAACAGCTAAATTATTTGTTGAACAGGGCTTTAAAGTTGGTCTGATCGATGCCGACCAAACTCGTTTAGAAACAATCTCTAAAGATTTCAAAGAAGATGGCTATGAATGCTACTATCGAAGTGTGGATGTAACGAATGAAACCAGTCTAAAAAAAGCAATCGATGAATTAACTGATAGTCTTCAAGGACTAGACATTTTTTTCAGTAATGCTGGAATAAATGGAACTTGGGCACCCATTGAATCATTAACAATTGATGAATGGGATCGTACGCTAAACACAAATCTACGCAGTACGTTTTTATGCACAAAATTTGCGATTCCTCATATGAAAGAAAATGGTGGTTCGATCATTATAACAAGCTCTATCAATGGTACTAGGATTTTCAATAATTTTGGTGCTTCTGCATATAGTGCTTCTAAAGCTGGACAAGTAGCATTTACAAAAATGGCTGCATTAGAACTAGCCCGCTACAATATTCGTGTAAACGTAATTTGTCCTGGTGCTATTGATACTGCAATCAATGAAAAAACAACATATTCTGATGAATTAAAAGAAGTTGAGATAAAAGTGGAATTTCCAGAAGGTGATCGCCCATTAAAACGTGAAACAGGAACTAGTGAACAAGTCGCTCATTCTGTTTTATTTTTAGCAACGGATGCTTCAGCCAATATTTCTGGAACTGAACTGTATGTAGATGGAGCAGAATCTTTACTTTGATAAGTATCAGTGGAAGCTGACCTGTGAGAAGTAAGAAGATCTTGTTTCTGCTTTCAACGCTTATTCGTATATAGGGTGTGAAGCAAAAGTAAAATCTACTTTTGTTTCACACCCTTCTTATCTATTCTATGAAGAACTTGTCTTGAAAAATTCAAGGATTTCCGAACGAATTTTACCATGATCAACTATTGGAGTTGGATATTCTTTCCCAATTGAAACATCAATAGATCTTTGAATCTCTATTGGCATTTTACTCGGCTCGTGGATATATTTATTTGGCACATTTTTTAATTCTGGAATAAATTGACGAATAAAATCACCCTGAGGATCAAATTTTTCACCTTGTGTCGTGGGATTGAATATTCGAAAATAAGGAACAGCATCCGTTCCCGTAGAAGCAGCCCATTGCCAACCTCCAATGTTACTTGCTGCATCATAATCGATCAATTTTTGTTGAAAATATTTCTCCCCCATCCGCCAATCGATCATTAAATCTTTAGTCAAAAATGAAGCCACGATCATTCGCAAACGGTTATGCATCCAACCAGTCTGATTGAGTTGCCGCATACCAGCATCTACGATCGGAAAACCGGTCTGACCATTTTTCCACCGCTCAAAGGATTCTTGAGTATAATTCCAATGTAGTTTTCTATACTTTTCTTTGATTTCTTGCGTCTTCTGTTTGGGATTCTCAAAATAAATCATATTGTAAAAATCTCGCCAGCAAAGTTCAGAAATAAAGGTTTGACGACCATCAGAATCTGGCTCGGCATTAAGAGCGTACCAAACTTTTCTGATTGATAATTCACCCGTTCTTAAAAATCTTGATAATTTACTTGTTTGATCTGAATAAGGATAGTCTCTCCCTTTTTGATAATCGTGTAAGTGATTTTTCACAAAATCTTTGAGATAACTCTCTGCTGCTGCCTCTCCACATTCATAATCAAAAGGTAAGTCAATTTGTTCAATGATTTGTTTAAACTTTTTTTCCCCTTCACTAAATAAAGAGTGATTGATTTCGTTTAAGTGGTGATCTATTTCTTTAGTTCTTTGATAGGGTCTTTTAGGCATTGTAATCCATTTTCTAAAATAAGGGGTAAAGACTTTGTAACTTTCTCCGGTAGGTTTTTTTATTTCCTGAACACCGTGTAAATGACTGTCTTGATAAGAATATACTTGAATCTGGTTATGTTCAAAAAAAGCAATCATCTTTTGATCGCGTTCTCTACCAAAGCCACGTTCATCTTTATTAAAATATACTGCATTCCAATCCTGAAATGCTTTTTTTAATTCAATAAAATTATCTTCTAAGTCTCCGTATAAAAAATGAATCGTTATATTTTGTGCTTTGGCCTGCTCATAAAAAGTCAATAGACTGTAGAAAAAAGAATCCTGATTGTAGCTCTCTTCCAAGAACTGCACTGGATTTAATTGAAAAATACAGACTAATTCATCCTTGTCTGTACTATTCTCCAACATCTTATTAAATGCTGTATTATCATCAAAACGAAGGTCTTTACGAAACCACATGATTGTTTTACTCATTGTATCTTTCCTTTCGCATTTCTGAATAAATCGTAGCATAGAAATGAATTTATCACCAAGATTTAAAATTGATTCGATTCTATCAACGAATCAATTAGTTTTTTTGATTCTCCTCTTTTTGTCGTTTTTCCCATAAAGGTAAAACCATATTCTCATACGCCATCGGATCAAGATTGGTCAACGTTATCCCTAATAGTCGAATTCCTTGTTCCAAACCGAGAATTTCTTCCCAAATCAAATTGGCCTGATAGTATAATTCTTCTTTTTTAGAAATATATTCCGGCAGTGTTCGACGTTTCGTCACCGTTGTATAATCTGCATAACGCACTTTTAAAACAACTGTTTTCCCATGTTTTTGAACTCGTTCTAATGATTCCTCTACTCGTTTGGCCAACTGTCGTAACTGAGCAGTCACTTGGGCTTCAGTCGTTAGAGGCGTGCCATATGTATGTTCTTTGCCCACGGATTTACGGTCTCTCGTTATGTTTACAGGTGAATCATGGATTCCTCGTACTTTTCGGTAAAGAGAATAACCCATTTTACCAAAATGGCGGATCAATTCCATCTCATCTTGTCCGTATAAATCTTCACCCGTATAAATACCTAAATCATGCATTTTAGGAACTGTTTTTTTTCCAACTCCATGAAATGCTTCAATCGGTAAAGCTTTCAAAAAAGCTTCGGCTTCATCTGGCATGACAATTGTCAAGCCCTTCGGTTTTTGAAAATCAGAAGCTAATTTTGCTAAAAATTTATTATAACTGACACCTGCAGAACAAGTTAAATGTAGCTCATTCCAGATATCGTATTGAATCAATTTAGCAACTTTTATTGCTGACTTACTATGGATTTTATTCGTTGTTACATCTAGATAAGCCTCATCTATCGAAACTGGTTCGATAATATCTGTATAACGATGAAAAATTTCTCTAATCTGCTTAGAAATTTCAGAATATTTTTCATAATTTCCAGGTTTAAAAATTGCCTCTGGACATAATTCATAAGCTTTTTGAGCACTCATTGCGGAATGGATCCCAAATTTACGCGCTTCATAATTCGCAGTAGTCACAACACCTTTACCACCTGTATCACTTGGATGGCGCGCGATCACTAGAGGATGCCCCACAAGTTCAGGATGATCACGTTCTTCTACTGACGCGAAAAAGGCATCCATATCGATATGAATAATCTTACGTGATATATCTTTTTTCAAGGGAAAACGTAGTTCACTAATCATAATCGCCATTCTCCTTTCATACGGATGCAGTATAATAGTTGATCTTTAATCAAATTTAAGAAAAATTCCTTTTTCGCTATCTTCAAGAATTTTTTTAACTTTTATTTGAGCAGGTGTTGACACACTTGATACTGACACAACTTTATCAGCGACTTTTACTAAAGGATCAACAAATCTGATTTTTTTCTTTTGCCAAATATCATAATTATCTTCACTAGAACAAACACTGCATTTCGGCGGATTATCTAATTTATCTAGCAATTGAATGATTTCAATTCTTTGACTTGATTGTAATTTTTTTAGAAAGACCGAATCGGTCGTCATTAAATCATCTAAAGTAATTTCATGATTCTCTAAACTAAGACGAATCGCTTTTGCCAGCCACTCATAACTACAAATATTTCGAGTATCATAAAAAAAATCGATGACTACTTTTCTATACTGATCTATAAACCAAATTGCCCATTCAATTGAATCTAAAACAATTTTATTTTCTATAATGCGGATTGATTTTAAAAATTGCTGAATTTCTTCTATTGGAACTGAAAAATAACGATATACTTCTCTCAATGTATAATCGATCCTATCACAACATAATAAAGGTACTTTTTGTTCTAACAATTGCCATTGTTCCTCATAAAAAAGAATCGTCTTATAATCAAAGCCATACTGCTTCATGAGAGTAGGAATTTCTGATTGTTCGATCAATTGTGATTTGATCTGTTCATGGTAATCATCCGCTTCATTAAATAACGTCAGATCGACCACATGTGAAAAGGCTGTATGAGACACATCATGCAATAACCCTGCAATTTGCTCTTCCATTGTTCCGCCAAGTTTTCTGATCAGCAACATAACCCCGATAGAATGTTCATATCTTGTCTCATTCCAAAGTGAATGGATCAAAAATGCAGGACCAGCCATGTGAACATCTTTTAAACGCTGGATTTCTTCCGATAAAATCAAAGTAGTTAGAACATCCTCAACTTCAAACGAACCATAAAGAGCATCTTCAACAATCATCTATTTTTCCTCCAAATTTTGCTGTCCTTTACAACCATTATATACGAACGTTTGTTCATTTACAACTACATTCATTTTTTTGAATATACTACATTTATAAAAAATAAAGAAGCAATTCAGCATTAAAATTCAGCTAAATCACTTCTTTTTATCTCTTTAAATCGCTTTTACGCCTCTTTCACCTGTTCTAATTCGAACCGCCTCTTCTACATTATAAACAAAAATCTTTCCATCGCCCACTTCTCCTGTTTGACAAATAGTCAAAATCAATGAAATAACCTCTTCGACTTGTTCATCTAAAACAACAAAACTGACTTTGACTTTAGGTAGTAATGTCGTGATGATTTCTTGACCACGCACATATTCTTTTAACCCTTTCTGATTACCAAAACCTAATACTTGGCTGACAGTCATGCCTAAAGCTTCAAAACTGTCATCTATTTTCACTTTCAATTCTTCTAATTTTTCTTGCTGAATGATTGCTTCTACTTTTTTCATTTATTTTCCTCCTAAGAATCTAGTCCCATAAATGTCGGATACGCCGTCTCATCATGTTCGATTCTGTCTAATCCTAATGCTTCTTCTTTAGCTGAAACTCGAATCGGCATAAACAATTGAATTCCTTTAATAATAAGAAAACTAGCAATACCAGCAAATACAATCGTAAAAGCAATACTCGCAACCTGCGCTATAAACAATTCCGTTCCACCATAGATCAGTCCGCTTTTTCCTCCTACAGCTGGATCAGCAAATATCCCTGTCATGATTCCTCCAAAAATGCCACCCACACCATGACAACCAAAAGCATCCAGTGCATCATCATAGCCAAATTTATGTTTAACAAATGAAATAAAATAATAACAAAACGGGCTAACTAAAGCACCCAGGACAAATGAACTCCAAAGAGAAACAAAACCTGCACCTGGCCTAATCGCAACTAAACCAACAACCGCTCCCGTACAAGCACCAACAACAGTAGGTTTGCCAATTGCCAATTTTTCAATCAACATCCACGAAAGCATTCCACTTGCAGCAGCTGTATTCGTTGTAAGCATAGCATGAATCGCCAATCCGTCAGCTGCCAATGCCGATCCTGCATTAAATCCAAACCAGCCAAACCATAGCAACCCAGCACCTAACACTACAAAAGGAATGTTATGTGGACGATATTCTATTTGCCGATATTCACGACGTTGACCTAACACAATCGCCAATACAAGGCCTGCAATTCCAGAACTAATATGAACCACATTTCCGCCTGCAAAATCGATCGATCCTATTTTTTCTAAAAATCCTCCGCCCCAAACCATGTGAGCCATTGGATAATAAACGACGATCGACCAAATAGCTATAAATAAGAAGATAGCTGAAAAGCGCATCCGCCCAACTACAGCCCCCGTAATGATCGCTGTCGTGATCAATGCAAACATCATTTGAAATCCTGCAAATAGTCCTTCTGGAATTGTCTCACCTTTTGTCATTGACACATGATTGAAAAATAGCTTGTCAATGTTTCCTACAAATAAATTTTCTCCACTGAATGACATGGAATACCCTAAAATGATCCAAAGAACGGACGCCAAACCCATCACACAAATCACCATCATCATTGTATTGAGAATATTTTTCCTTCTTTCCAAACCACCGTAAAAAAATGCTAAAGCAGGTGTCATCAAAAATACCATTGCCGAACAAATCATAATAAAGGCAATATTTCCTGTTTCCATACCAAACCCCTCCAATTCAAAAAATAAAGCCAACCTTCTTTTTAGCTTTGTCGGTTATTTTAGCATCGTTTTTTAAATTATCCTAGCAAAAATCGCTTAATCAACTAAAATAATTTCATTTTTCTGACAATTCACGTTATAAAAAATAACATCTATACCAATAGAACGCTCTCATTCTATTATCAAGGTTTAATCAACTACACCGATTATACAAAAATAAGCTGACTTTTGAAATCAGCTTATCTTTTAGTATTTAATCTACATGAAATTCCTTATAAACTTCTTGTTTTTTTAACCCACGAAGCTTTGCAACTTCTTTGATTGCTTCTTTAGAGGAACTGCCCGTATTCATCAATACGTCGATATGCGCCCTAATTGAAAGCTCTAGATCTGCATTTTCTGTTACTTCTAATCCATCAGCCCCTTCAACCAAAAGACAACACTCTCCTTTTAACGTATGCTCTGCTAAATAATCACTCAATTCAGCCAAAGTACCTCGAAGATATTCTTCGTGGAGTTTCGTCAATTCACGACAAATCACGGCTTTACGTTCTTCACCAAATACTTCTGAGAAATGCTTAATCGTTGTCGCAATTCGATGTGGTGATTCGTAAAAAATTTGCGTTGGCGATGCTGTTTTTAACTTTTCTAAAACATCTATTTGTTCTTTTTTCTTTCTAGGTAAAAAGCCATAAAACGTAAATGGCTGCGGCGATAATCCTGAAGCAATCAATGCCGTAATTCCAGCTGTCGGTCCTGGCAAAGCAACCACTTTGATTCCAGCTTCAATACATGCTTCAACCAATTCATGACCTGGATCACTAATTGAGGGCATCCCAGCATCACTGACTTGAGCAATCAGTTCGCCAGCTTCTAAGCGTTCAATAAACTGTGGAATCCGTTCTTTATAATTATGTTCATGAAAACTGATTTGAGGAGTTGCTATCTCAAAGTGATTCAGTAATTTTTGCGTATTTCTAGTGTCTTCACTTGCAATGATCGTTGCTTCTTTTAAAATGTTGATACAGCGAAAGCTTATATCTTCTAAGTTTCCGATTGGTGTCGGCACCAAATATAGTTGCCCAATACTTGATGAATCAAAACTTTTTTGTTTTTGCATAGGCGCTCCTTTTAACTTTTTATTTACGCTATTATAAAAAGAGGCTGAAACAGAAGCTTGTACCCAAAAGGATTGTTTCTGTTCCACCATTTATTCGCATAGAGGGTGTGAAGCAAAAGTGGATTTACTTTTGTCCCACACCCTCTAAATTTGATTTGATTACCAGTTATTTATATCGTTCTCCATAAATAACATCTAAACAAAAAGCACATTCCTCATCATTCTCACGGCGTGAACCATATAAAATGTTACAGACATGAAATCCTTCTTCATAAAGTTTTTCTAAATTCATACGAGATTTAGATAACTCTTGCTTCGCTGGATCATTTGGGTCACTGGCTAATTTGGTCAATTCCTGCAAATGTTCCCTTAAGCGTTGGTTTTCGATTTCAAGTGTGGTATTTTTTTCGACTAACTCATGAAGTGCTTCTTTAATTTCTGATAATTGTCCCAAAGTTCCTTGTAGATCTGTCTCTAACGAACTAAGACCATCGTATAAAGAACGTTTATCCATTCTGATCACCTTTTTCGGCTTGAGCTTTTTGTGTTGCTTCTTTGATTTCTTCGTAATCATATTCCACAGCGATTTCTCGTCCAACTAAACGGACTTTGATAATACGGCTCAATAAATTCAAACCGACT
Organism: Enterococcus sp. AZ126; assembly: GCF_051714545.1. Lineage (NCBI taxonomy): Bacteria > Bacillati > Bacillota > Bacilli > Lactobacillales > Enterococcaceae > Enterococcus > Enterococcus sp. AZ126. Next base: position 3,118,796 of record NZ_JBIOSB010000001.1, on the reverse strand, counting down.
ACTCGACCTTTACCTTCAGGTGTTAATACATCTTTACCATAATCGGGTAATTCTTTTTTCGCTGCTTCGTATTCATCATTTTCGTATTTCAAACAACACATCAAGCGTCCACATAAACCTGAAATTTTTACTGGGTTTAATGATAAGCCTTGGTCTTTTGCCATTTTGATCGATACTGGCATAAAATCACCCAAAAAAGTAGAACAGCATAATTGTCTACCACATGGACCAATTCCACCCAAAATTTTTGCTTCATCTCTGACACCGATTTGACGTAATTCAATCCTTGTGCGGAAGATAGCCGCTAAATCTTTGACCAACTCACGGAAGTCGATTCTACCGTCTGCTGTAAAATAAAAAACCATCTTGCTGCGGTCAAACGTGTATTCAACACGAATCAATTTCATTTCTAATTCGTGTGCTCTAATTTTTTCTTTGGCCACACTCAATGCAGCTTTTGCATCATCTACGTTCTTTTGTTCTTTTTCTAAATCGGTTTCTGATGCTTTATTTAAAATAGGTTTTAAATCCTCGGGTAAATCTTCCGGATCAATCGTTTTTTTCGGTACTGCAACTGTGGCAAGCTGTTTGGATTGCTGTGATTCCACAAGTACTTTATCGTTGTAAAAATATTCTGATTTTCCAGGAGCAAAATAATAGATATGACCTGCTTCACGGAAGCGAACTCCTACTACTTCTACCATTTTCATCCTCCTAATTAAGTTTTAGGGTGAATCATTCGTATTACTAATTGCTCACAAACACTTTGATAGCTTACATTGGCTTCCCACTTTTGCCGTGCTCTTAAAATCAGTTCAACTCGTTGTGCTTGTTGTACTATCACACGTTTTAGCTGTTCTTGAGTCACACTCTCAGTGAGTTGTTTTCGGTAATAAGCAAGTAATAAATCGAAACTCAACGCTTGTTGATCTTTTTCTTTAAATACTTTGATCATCTTTTTTTGAACATAGACAAAAGCCTGTAAATCATCTTTTATCATATAATCAAACCATTGTTGAATAATTTCCCTAGCTTCATTAAACCATTCATCCTGCGAGATTTCAACTGCTTTGTCAAAACTATTTGTTAACTCTGTCAAAAGGCTGGCTGTATTTTTACTGATTCCAGATTCTACTAAAGTCTGAACTAGTTTTTCCTTCACTAAAGGTTGAAAATGAAGAACTTGACACCGTGATTGGATCGTCGGTAAAATTTTTGCTAATGACGTCGTCTCTAATATCGCTAAAACCTTACCTTCCGGCTCTTCCAGAAATTTTAATAGGCTGTTTGCTGCACCAATACTCATTTTATCTGCTTGTTCGATCAAGAAGACTTTTTGAGCAGTCTCAACCCCACTTTTACTAAATTCTGCTTTCAACTCTCGGATTTGATCTACTTTGATCGTTTGACCATCTGGTGCGATACGTAACACATCAGGATGTTCATTTCCATTGATTCGCAGACAATTATTGCATTGATTGCAAGGATTATTCTCAGTCAGATTCGTACAGAAAATGTGCTTTGCCATCCATAAGCCAAATTCTTTTTTACCAGCTCCTGTATCGCCTTCAAAAAGATAAGCATGGGCAAGACGACCATGCTCGAAACTTTTTTGAAGTTGCTGGTAAAGAAGCGGTTGTTGTTCTTTTAAAATCTGTGCTTCATTCATCTTAGTATTGATGGAAACCTTCTACAGGAAGAACAAAGACAGTTGCACCGCCTACTTCTACCTCGACAGGGTAAGGAATTTGTCCATCCATCGTAATATCTAGTGTTACAGGAGTTGACACATATTGTTTACGAGATTGGCAAGTTTTTTTGATCAATTCCAATGCTTCATCTACACGATCGTCATCGATCCCTACGATAAATGTACTGTTTCCAGCTTTTAAAAAGCCGCCTGTTGATGAAAGTTTTGTCGCACGAATATTAGCATCAATCAGTTCATTGGCTAAACGGTTGCTATCTTTATCTTGGACAATTGCTAAAATAATTTTCATATTCGGTCACCTTCCTAATTTCTAAAATATTCTGGATAACGGTTTACGATTGCTTGAAAAGTTGCCTCTACAACATTCTCCAAGCTCATTCTTGCGTCGATCTTGATAATTCGTTCTGGATTTGCCTCCACTAGTTTCAAATATTCATGGCGAACACGTTGATGAAATTCAAGCCCTTCTGAATCTAATCGATCAATTTGTTGATGGCGATGATTTTTGATACGGTTCAATCCTGTATCTGAATCTACATCTAAATAAATTGTAAAATCAGGTACGGTCCCTTCAATCGCAAACTCATTGATTGCAGCAATTGCTTCAACGCCAATTCGTCGCCCTGCACCTTGATAAGCTAATGAACTATCCACAAAACGATCACATAAAACAATCTTGCCATCTTCTAATGCTGGTAATACTTTTTCCATCAAGTGCTGACGTCTTGCGGCTGCATAAAGCAATGCTTCTGTACGCTCATCCATCTCCTGATTCCTTGGATCTAAAATAATTTGACGAATCTTCTCAGCAATGGGAATACCGCCAGGTTCTCTTGTCTTAATGATACTTCTTTCTGCTGCCAGATCTAGCCTTGGATATAACTCATTCAATACACTTGTCTTTCCAGCACCGTCTGGACCTTCGATCGTTATAAAAATACCTTGCACTTTACTAATCCCCTTACTTACTTTGATTCCTTTTATCTATTATACTTTATCTATTGCTATCAGTCTAATTGAATTCCTTATTATTAAAATTTTCCTGTTGAATAAATAAAACTGGGATGAAAAACCTGATAGGCTTTGCCTTTTGATAGAAAAGAAGTATAATTACTTTAGAGATATCAATAAAAAACCGGGAGTGATTTATTTGGAACAATTATTTGCAGCAGTTGATGATTATTTTATTGAAAAATTAGTAGAAAATGATCCCGTCTTTGATCAAATCCTTGCAAATAATCAAAAACATCAATTACCACCGCATGATGTTTCACCTTCTCAAGGAAAATTTCTTTATCTTCTTGCAAAAATCAAAGGTGCTAAACGTATTTTAGAAATTGGCACACTTGGTGGCTATAGTACACTTTGGTTTGCTAAAGCTTTGGATAATGATGGACAGGTCATCTCGCTTGAATATGATAAAAAGCATGCAGAAGTTGCTCAAGAGAATTTAGATTTTGCTGGTGTTTCAAATAGAACAACGATTATAGTCGGAACGGCTTCTGATAGTTTAAAAAAAATGGTACACACTCAAACAGCACCTTTCGATTTGATCTTTATTGATGCAGATAAAGAAAATAATTCAGTTTATTTGCAATATGCACTACAACTTTCAACGCCAGGAACAATTATTATTGGTGACAATGTCGTTCGTGATGGAGCTATTCTTGATTCGAGTAGTTCTGATGGAAGAGTTTTAGGGGTACGATCTTTTGTAGATGATCTTGCCACTTCTAAGACCTTGACTTCAACGGCAATTGAAACAGTTGGTGTGAAAGGGTACGATGGTTTCACAATCAGTATTGTAGAATAATAAATAAAAGATATACGCGTATAAAAGATAAACTTATTTATCGGTATTTAGGAATGAGACAGTGAAGAACCTTTCAAAAATAGTAAGAAAAAATGAGGCGATAATATAACTCTACAAGTTATATTATCGCCCCATTTTTTCTTTATTGTTTTAATATTCTTTGAGTTGTTATTGTGATTTGACGTGTTCGATTCACTTCAAAACCTTAATGTACTATTTATTTGAAATTTACTCTCTTACAAGCTCTTTCACTAAATTTACTTCTGCAAATCTTGCATTATTAAGTGAAATCCAGACTTTTTCCCGTAATCTTTTTTATTTTAAAGTTCACGTCGTCCTTCTACCGCTTTTAATAAAGTCACTTCATCTGCATATTCAATATCACTGCCGACAGATAATCCATGAGCTAATCTTGTCACTTTGATTCCTGCTGGTTTGATTAAACGAGAAAGGTACATTGCTGTCGCTTCTCCTTCCGTTGTCGCATTCGTTGCAATAATCACTTCTTTGACCTCATCATCATGGAGACGCTGAATCAACGAGGCAATATTGATGTCTTCTGGTCCAGTTCCTTCCATTGGTGACAACACACCGTGAAGGACATGATACAGTCCATGATATTCACGCATTTTCTCCATCGCCATCACATCTTTCGATTCTTCAACAACTAAAATAATACTACGGTCTCTTGTTGTATCCTGACAAATTTCACAAGGATCTTCCTCTGTAATATTCCCACAGATACTACAAAAATGCAGATCACGTTTCACACTGATCAAGGATTTGGCAAAAGCATTGACATCTTCTTCTTTCATATCAAGTGTATAAAAAGCCAAACGAACGGCCGTTTTTTGACCAATACCTGGTAACTTCATGTAACTTTCAACTAATTTGGCGATGGGTTCTGGATAATGCATATTTTCCAACAATTCCTTTCATATCAGGCATTCAGAGAATGATTTTTTAAGGTAACAAATAGAGTAACAAAACAATCAATATAATTCAAGTACCTTCGTTTCATTCTCTTATATTTTATCAAGAGAATCACTCATAGTCGTCTAAGCCGTTTTTTTATAGTCTTTATGTCAGCACTCATACCTGACAACCACATAGCATGACTATCTCTACATCATGAAATTATGGCCTATTAGTTTTCAATAATTTTAATTGGTTGATAATTTGAATTACTATCATAATCGTTAATGTAGTCAAAATAGCTGAAACAATAGAAATGCCATTAAAATCAACTTCATTTATTGGCGAGTTCCATAAGAAATGCAATACGATCGGAGCAATAAGCCAGAGATACGCGTCTCGTTTGCTTATGTTTTTATTTTTGGTTATTAAACAGATAATACCTAATGAAAGGATTCCCGTATAGGACCAATGAGAGCTGATTGAACCCGATATTCTAATGATCACTTGAGGAACGACATCTTGGATCGATTCACTTGCAGCATTTACTACATATGAAATATCTTCCATAATCTGAAAACCAAGCCCCACACTTACACCTACTCCGAAAACTTCAGATAATTTCTTGATTTTTAATAAATAGATGATCAACAACACACATAAAAATTTAGTTGATTCCTCAACAATAGGTGCTGTCAATAAATCTATCCAATTTATGATAGACGTAGACTTTCCAAATAGGCTATTGATCAAACTTGCGCCGATCTCATTACCAAAAGCAGATAACCACCCTGGAATAAAAGCTCCACCAAAAATCCCAAGTACGATCATATAGCTCGGAATATTGAAATAACTCGAAAATTTCTTCAATAATAGAGTACCTGGTACAATATACAGACATAATAGCAATAATGATAAAAATAATACTAAGTAGGCTGAATTATTCAAATTTGATAGACCAATACTTTCTAATTCATAACTAATACCCATAGAAGCAAGTAAAATAAATAAAAATAAACAAATTTTCTTTAACATTTTCTTCCTCCTCATAGGCAGATGATCATTCACTCACTAAACAACCACTAAAAAAGATGAACTCAAAACCTATCCTCGAGTCCATCTTATTTCTAGTCACTTTTAAACTAAAATCCTGGCATGCCTTTAGCATATTTGCCCATTGTTGCTTCTGTTTCTTTTTCAACTTTAGTCAAGGCATCATTGACTGCCATAATCACTAAATCTTGCAGCATTTCTACATCTTCTGGATCAATCACATCTTCTTTGATCGAAATATCTTTCATTTTACGGTCTCCTGTAAATGTTGCTGTCACTAAATCATTGCTTGAAGCTCCTACAAATTCTCTTACGTTTAATTCAGCTTGCGCCTTTTCCATATCTTTTTGCATTTTTTGGACTTGTTTCATCATCCCTTGCATATTTCCCATACCTCGCATCATAACTATCGTCTCCTCTTAATCATTTATTACTTCAACAAGCGCCTCACCAAACATGGCAATCGCTTCGTCTACTACTTGGTTGTTGACTTCTGCTTTCGGTTCTTCTGTTAGTAAATGATTCTCTTCATTATTATCAGATTGCTTTTCATTGATTTGATCATCTGATGTTTCTTTATTTTGGCTGATAAATGACTGGCGCAGCTTCGGCCAGCTTTCTTTGGTAATACAAACCATGTCAGGTGCGTAATTGTTTACCAAACGGCTTAAGTTATTATGAACGGCTAACTGCATTTCTTCATCTTCCATGGCTCGGCCGCATACGATCTCATACTCAAACGCGATCACTAAACCATTAGGACCTGCTGCAACTGGCTCACTAGCTTTTAGCATCGCCCTTTGGGTCACAGACATCATTTGTAATAAGTCATCCCAAACATTTTTGACGTTCAATAAATGATCTTTTGTCGCTTCATTCAGCACTTTATACACAAGCTCTGTTGGTATTCGCAGCGTATTCTTGCTGCTTGCCGCTCGTGTCACTTTAGCTGGCTCAGCTTCTTTAGCTGTGACACCATTTTTCTTCAACTCTATTAATTCTTTTTGTAATTGTTCGATTTGTTGTTGTAAGGTAGAAATCTCTGCAGTTGACGTTGGCTGAGACTCAGTTGAAATTTCGACTGGTCTTTTAACTGATTTAGCTAATTTAACCGTTGCTACCTCGAGATAAATATTCGCATTATTGGTAAAACGAATATCATTTTGCGTATCGCTTAAAATTTGGATCATCTGATAAATTTTTTCTGCAGCAGTCTGTCCTGCTAGTTTTTTGAAATTCTCTGTCAGATTTCCGACTTTTTCAGCTAATAAATTAGGCGCTTGTTGAAACATAAGTAAGTCACGGCAATATAATAATAAATCTTCTAAAAAGCGCCTTGCCTCTTTGCCAGAGCTAAGAATACTTTCTAATACTTCTAGCGCTTGTTCGACATCTCCTGTTACACAATTGGAAATATATTGATCCATCATTTCATAAGTTAAACTACCAGTCACTTGCATTGCATCTGTCAAAGTAACTTTTTCGTCGCTAAATGAAATCGTCTGATCTAAGATACTCAAAGCATCTCGCATCCCACCTTCGGCAGCTCGGGCAATGACATATAATGCCTGTTCTTCAAATCCAACATCGATTTGTTTTAAAATATACCCCAAATGATCCACTATATCTTGTGTACTGATTCGTTTGAAGTCAAAACGCTGCGTTCTTGAAATGATTGTTAATGGAATCTTGTGTGGTTCAGTTGTTGCTAAAATAAAAATCACATTTTGCGGTGGTTCTTCCAAGGTTTTTAACAATGCATTAAAAGCACCAGTAGACAACATATGTACTTCATCGATGATATAGACTTTATATTCTGCTTGTGTTGGGGCGTATTTTGCTTTATCACGGATGTCACGAATCTCTTCTACCCCATTATTGCTCGCCGCATCGATTTCGATTACATCGTTCAAACGACCTTCCGTTATCGCAATACATGTCTCACATTCATTACACGGTTCCCCATCGACGCTATGTTTACAGTTGATTGCTTTAGCAAAAATTTTCGCCGCACTTGTCTTCCCTGTTCCTCTTGGGCCGGTAAACAAATAGGCATGCGAGGTTTTCTTTTGTATGATCGCATTTTTTAATGTCTGCGTGATTGCTTTTTGACCAACAACGTCATCAAAACGCTGAGAACGCCAGACACGATACAAAGCTTGATAAGCCATAATTTACCCCTCCCTCGACATTTCACTATCTTCTATTATACGTGATTTTTATGGATAAGGCATTAAAAAAAGAAGTTCATTAAAAAATTCTTTCAAAAAAAATGAGAGGGACATGACTCTTTGAGTCATGTCCCTCTCACATAGAATCCGTGTAAATGATAAGAGCAAATCAATTCCTTAGAAAATAAAACAAAATTCACAAAAATTTGAAGAACAATTTTCGTGAATTTCTTCTTATTTTCTAAGGGTTAGGTACTTCTGTCCTATCCTTTTTAAATAACTATTAAATATGAGTGTCAGTTTCTTCTTTTTTTATTAATCCATCTTGAGCTCGGAACATTTGATTGTAACGTTCTTCATCTTCTTGATTGTCTCTGATCACTTTTGAAAGTGTAAAAGATGTAGAAATCAATCCAACAGATCCCATCAAATAGTACCCTTTAACCATCAATGGTTCTTTCAAGGTGTATAGACCAATCAACATCAATGCTACAAAAAAGGCAAATGATCCCCAACTTAGAAAGACAAATGCAGGTGTGTTTCTGTACGCTTTCTTTTTCATAATTCTCTCCTTTTAAATAATAATACCATTTTAGTATAGCATTACTACTTATTAAATGACAATCCTTATTTTAATTTCCAACGCAATAATTGGCTTTAATAATCAAATAAAATAGCATTTCAGACATTTAAATAGGCAATATCTTTTGGCAGAACTAGGCGTCTTTTATCAATATATTTTCGTAAGTCAGTGAGATTTTTAAATGACGGAATGTCTTCAACAATCATATTAATCTCTTCATCCACTGTTTCAACTGCATAATTTGATACATATAAATCATAATTTTGCTTGAAACTCTCAACTATTGGGTCATAAAAATGACTCTCTTGAATAGAAAGATTAATCTTATTTTGGAAATTTTCTTTTAAAACGGAGCTGAGTAGCTGAGCATGTTCCTTCCCTAAATCACTTAATACTAATACCGATAATTGGTGCCTCATTTCATCTGTAAGCTTGCCCAAATCTTGCCAGCGAATTGCCATTTCATGAAGAATTACATCTAAATATATTGTTTCCCAAGGGAACTTCATTTTTGCTTCTAGAACATTTAAGGCTTTATTGACCACAGCCGTAAATACAACAAAATTTTGTTTGATTGCTCTGCTGGAATACAAATAGCGATTATAGACCATAAATTTTTTATAAGGAAACATTTTGTGTTTTGCATAAAGATACTCGATCAAACGAACAATACTTACTCTACTTTGCTCTGAAATAGAAATAGACAAAGCGTCTTTGATTGTATTCACTAAATTTTCCGCTTGATTTATAACATTTATTTTTTCTTGTTCGTTATCCCATCCAAAATCCCACCAAAAAATAGAATAACAAAAATCTTCATACCAATTATCAGGAAGCACTACATTTAATGGTTCAGCAATTGCTTCGACATCTGATTGATATTTTCTAACATCGATCGTATTTTTTACAAAACAATTGATTGGGTCTTTTCTATTCTTAATTAAAAAGCCTTGCCGTTCTCTAATAATGGTTATTGCAATCGAATATGCTAAATTAACAATTTGGCTATCATTCAATTTTAAGTTGAATTTTTCATTGATCTTGTTTGATAAACTGAAGACTTTTTCTCGGTCTAAATGAAAGGGCCATTCCCGAATACCGTAAACCTCAATAAAATAGCAAGTAAAAAAATAGCGAATCTGTCGTTCATCTTTTCCATGTACAAAATACGGGGATCGACTCATTTGAATATTGCGGTCTTTTAACGCTGAACTAATCAAATTTGACAAACGATATAAACTAGAATTACTTAAAAATAGTTTTTTCTCCCAATAAGCTGCCGATTGCTTAGGTTCAAAAAAAATCGATTCTAATAAAGTAAACGCATTTGATTCTTGCATAATTTCAATATAAATTTCATGAATCGACTTGTGTGGGGAAGCAATCAGCCTGATTCCGTGCTTTCTGGAAGTTTCTATTGTCAGATAATCTGACCAGCGATCTTCTATGTACTGACAATCCAACATGATCGTTTTTTTTGAGCATTCAATATGCTCAGCAAGATAATCCGAAGTGATCCAGTTATTTGGTCCATTCAATAAGTTCAGCAATAACACTCTTCGATGCATAGACGGCGATAGCAATCTCTCCATTTTCTCTCCTCTTTTCAGCTTTTCTCTATCTTTCTTCAAATTTTTCCATTAGTTAAGATTTTTTTGAAGAAATCCCTATTTAACAATAATTATAGCATCTTTTGGTCCATTTTTAAATCAAACTGAAGCGCAACAGAATTGGTTTATTTAAAGCCGGGTCTTATTATAAGAATATAAAAACGCGGATTTAAAATTTATCGATAAATGGAAAATCTCACCACAATTTGGGAGGGATTCTACATGAAAAAAAACACAATAAAACACACTATTATCATTGGTTTCATCAGTATTTTTGCTATTACTTTATTTGTAGGTGGATTTATTTTTACCGATGCGTTTAGTAGATTAGGCAGTTTAGCTAATGAGACTAAAAAAGCAAAAATTACCCTAGTAAAAAATGTTCCGACAGAAAAGCAATTGGAAAAAAGTGCAACGGCTACTGAGAAAAAACAACGGAAAGAAAAAATCGTTGCGTTGAATACTGCCAAAGATGCTGTTGCACCAAAGATCAATGTACCAGAAGAAACTATTGAACAAAATGCTCAAGTAAATGTATATGATGGCGTCACTTCGACTGACAATAAAGACGGTGATGTGACAGCTAAGATATCTGCAGATGGCGTCTTAGATACATCTGTTATAGGCACACAAACCATTCGTTATACTGCAACGGATTCTAGTGGAAACACTGGTAGTGCTGATAGAATATATAATATTGTGCCAAAAAATGAGCCTGAAACAACTCCTGTTGTAGAACAAGCTCCTGTAGAACAAACAGTAGCACTTACCGAACCTGCCAAAGCTAGTGCATCCGTACCTGAAGCTCCAGTGGAATCGACATATGGAGCAATGACTATCACGATGAATGGCCAAACGATTCCCTATCAAAATGGCGGTCAAGGTAGTGGACAAAGTGTGATCGATTCTAATCCTAGCGGTGTCGCTTCTACTTGGGGAGGAGCTGCTGTTCAATCGGGTGATGATGGTCAAAACACTCATTTTATCGGTCATAATCCTGGTGCCTTTTCAACTGTTTTCTCATTAAGTGCAGGTAGTCAAATCGTTGTAACAGATGCCAGCGGAACTCCGACTACGTATACTGTACGTACAACGCTTCAGTTAGATGACTATGGAATGGAAGTTGGAACAGGTACCGACTACTGGGATCTGACAGTTGGTACAGGTGGCGGAGAACGTATTACTTTGCAAAGTTGTATAAACGACGATATAAACTTGTTTGTAATTGCCTATAAATAGTAAAAAAGAGCATCAGCGAAAATTATTTCGTTGATGCTCTTTCAATCAGTTCTGTCGCAATCGTTACTTTTTTTGCCACAGGTGCTTGTTCATGAATAATTGAAAGAATCGTTTCAATCGCCAATTCTCCCATCCATTCTGTATGGACTTTTATTGTCGTCAAAGGTGGACTAACATATTTTGACACACTGATATCATTGAAACCAATTACTGAAATATCTTCTGGTACCTTGAGTCCTACTTCTTGAATTGCTTTTAGCGCCCCCACTGCTAAGGCATCACTGGAAGCAAAAAAAGCAGTTGGAAGACTTTCTGAATGTTGGTTTAAAAAATTCTTCATCGCGTCATAGCCGCTAGCGACCTTAAAGGGAGCTTTTAAGATAAAAGTTTCGTTAAGTAGTTTTTTTTGTGCCAACATCTCTTTAAAAATTATCAGCCGTTTATCTTCAAGCTGTTCTTGATTTCCCGAAGTATATTCTTCTCCAGCAATCATGCCAATTTCTTGATGGCCATGCTTAATCAAGTAAGCCAAAACACAAGAGATGCTTTGATGAAAATCAATAACCAAAGAATTATAGCCTAAATCCAGTGCATCGAAATCCACAAATAAAAGATTGGCATTCATCTTACCTAAATGATCAGCTTGTTTTTTTGTGAATTTTCCTAAAGCAAGAATTCCGTCAACAGGTTCACTATCGAGTTCTTCTAACGAACGTTTAATCAAATCAAGTCCAAGCTCTTCAGCTTTTTTCTCAATTCCTAAACGAATAGACAAGTAATAAATATCTTCTAATTCTTCTGCTTCATCATACCATTGAATCAATAGGATTTTGGCTTTAGCAGTTTTGGTATTTTTTTTGTGTTTTGTATAACTTAATTCTTCTGCTGCTTCAAATATTTTTTGTTTTGTTTCGATCCCAACTGAAAGGTCAGGATCATAGTTCAGCACTCTAGAAACTGTGGCTGGAGAAACTCCTGCTAATTTTGCGATATCTTTAATCGTTGCCATCTTTTCACCTGCCTTGTTTTATAAACTGTCAATAAATCGTTTAAACGCTGCCTGTCCTTCAGGTGTTCTTTTATAAACACCTGCATCAGCTAAAACTTTAGTAAAAATCTGACCTACTTCTTTTTGAATGATCTCTTTTGCATTTTTTTCATTGAAAGAATACGTTTCTTTCATCTGTTCTGCCCATTTTTTATGGTAATCCGCTATTAGATTTTTTTCCCCTAAAACATACTTTTCTACTTCTTTCAACTCATCATCTAAACGTGGCGGCAATATTGCAACACCCATCACTTCGATCAATCCTATATTTTCTCTTTTGATATGTTGAACTTCTTTATGGGGATGGAAAATTCCATCTGGGTATTCGGCAGAAACATTGTTATCACGCAACACTAAATCCAACTCAAACAGTTGGCCTTTGCGGCGAGCAATCGGTGTTATCGTATGGTGAGGTGTTCCATCTGCAGAAAAAGCTTGAATTGATACACTAGCGTCAGAATAATTACGCCATTTTTCTAAAATCATAGAAGCAGCTTCAACGATATCTTTTGAATTAGGACTTTGCAGACGAATAACAGATATCGGCCATTTGACGATTCCAGCATTCATCAAAGGATAATCGCTCAACTCAAAATAGTGTTCAATCTCTGCTTTCTCCATTGGAAAAACATGCTGTCCAGCTTGGTAATGATCATGCGTCAAAATGGAGCCACCTACGATTGGCAGATCCGCATTAGAACCTACAAAATAATGAGGCAATACTTCAATGATCCTAATCAATCGGCGGAATGTGTCTTTTGAAATAACCATCGGGCGATGTTCCTCAGACAAAATAATTGAGTGTTCATTATAGTAAGCGTACGGCGAATATTGAAATCCCCAACTTTCACCATCTAAATTCATCCGAATGATTCGATGATTGGTTCTTGCTGGATAATTCACTCGTCCTTTATAACCTTCATTTTCCATGCATAAAACACATTTAGGATAATCCAACTGAGTTGCTTGACGTGTAGCAGCAATTTGTTTTGGATCTTTCTCAGGTTTTGATAAGTTGATCGTGATCTCCAATTGACCATATTCTGTTTCTGCAGGAAAAACAATATTTTTAGCGATTGCTCTAGTTTTGATGTAATCATTTTCTTTACTTAATTTATAGAAATAATTTGTTGCATCAACTGGTGCCTTTTCATAATGTTGGGCAAAGAGCGCATTAACGACTGAAGGTGGCGGTGTTAAAAAATCCATCAACTGTGCTTCAAAAATTTCTAAATCAACTGTTTCTGGTTGAATAATGTTATTTTTTTTCGCTTGATCGACTAATTCATCAAGCAATTCTAATGATGTTTTTGTCACGAGTGTTGGAGAAATAGACTCTAACGTTTCTTCACCAACCATTGCAAGGATACGATTTTGTAAATAGAGACGATCTAACTCCATAAAACCGCCAGCTTGAATTGCTAATGTGACAAAATCAGTAATAGTTTGACTAATTGACACAACGTTTCCTCCTAAATTTAAAAGCGTAGAGGGCTCATTTAATCTCGGCAGAAAAATAGGAAAAAAGAAATGAGGCGCCTTTTGGCTCTTTTATTTTTTATCTTTTCTCCGAGAGGCTAGCTCTTAAAACTATATGATATACCGTTACACTATGTTACTGATAACCTTTTGGATGGCTAACATGCCAATCCCAAGCAGTCTTGATGATCTGTTTGATTTCTGTGGTTTGAGGTTGCCAGCCTAAAATCATTTTAGCTTTTTCACTTGAGGCAACCAATTTACTAGGGTCTCCTATACGACGGGGCAAGACTTTGGCGGGAATTTCTTTACCCGTTACCTCTCTAGCTGCTTCTAGCATCTCTTTGACCGAATAGCCAGTATTGCTGCCTAGATTAAAAATATTACTTTCATTTCCCTTTTGTAAGTATTTCAACGCTGCAATATGAGCCGCAATCAAATCCTCTATATAAACATAATCTCGAATACAAGTACCATCTGGTGTCTCGTAATCTTCACCATAAATTCCTAAATACTCTCGTTGTCCTAAAGCAGTTTGTAAAATAATTGGAATCAAATGCGTCTCTGGATCATGATCCTCACCAATTGTAGCATCTAATTTAGCGCCAGCAACATTGAAATAACGAAGTGCAACATACCGCATGCCGTATGCTTGATCACACCATTTCATCATTTTTTCCATCATCAATTTACTTTCGCCATATGGATTTTCTGGAGTTGTCGGCATTGTTTCTACTATCGGCATCTCTGTTGGTTCCCCGTAAGTAGCAGCAGTTGAAGAAAATACGATATATTTGACGCCAAATTCTTCCATTACTTCCAAAATAATTTGAGTTCCGTAAACATTGTTATTAAAATAGCTTAAAGGTTTTTCGACTGATTCACCAACAAGTGAACTTGCAGCAAAATGGATCACACCGTCGATTTTTTCCTTTTTAAATACCTCTTGCATAAATTTTTTATCTCTAATATCGCCTTTATAAAATGTCGCCTTTTCATGAATTGATTGTTTATGGCCAGTCTGAAGATTATCAACTACGACCACCTCATAATCAGAATTAATTAATTGATCAACAGCGTGAGAACCGATGTAACCTGCTCCACCTAAAACTAAAATCGACATATTTTTATCCCCTTTTTTAAACACATAAGAAATTAAAATCGTTTTTTTACGCAGTCTTTATTCTACAGCTTTCTAGCTCCATCATCAACATGTGCGATATAAAAATCTGCTGCATAACCGATTTTTTCTTGATAAATTTGTCCAACTTGTTTAATAAAATGATCTTGTTCCGTTTCTTTCACTAATGCAATTGCGCAGCCGCCAAATCCAGCACCAGTCATTCTAGCACCAAGTACACCCGATTGCTTTTGGGCTGCTTCTACTAATGTATCCAATTCGATCCCAGTCACTTCATAATCGTCTTTTAAAGAAGCATGAGAAGCATTCAGTAATTGACCAAACTGCTGCAAATCATTTTCTACAAGAGCCTTTTTAGCTTTGATCGTTCGTTGATTTTCAGATACTGCGTGCCTTGCTCGTTTAATCAAGCACGCATCAGCAATAATTTCTTTATTTCGCTCAAAAACTTCTTGTGTTAGCTCACCTAAAGAGCTGATCGGTAAAACCTTTTGTAATCTGCTTAAAGCCAACTCACATTCCGCTCGTCGTTCATTATATTTTGAATCAGCCAATTCTCTGCGTTTATTTGTATTCATGATTACAATCACATATTCACCAAAATTTGCTGGTACCAATTCGTGATCCAATGTATTTGTATCTAATAAAATAGCGTGATTTTGCTTCCCCATGCCAATAGCAAACTGATCCATGATTCCAGAATTTACACCGATGAAATGATTTTCAACACGCTTACCTGTGATCACAAGATCCAACATTTTAATAGTTAGATCGAATAGATCATTTAAAATTACGCCCGTCAACAATTCGATTGAGGCAGATGAAGAAAGTCCTGCTCCATTTGGAATCGTGCCGTAAAATAGAATATCCATCCCATGATCGATAGCATATCCTTGTTCAATCAAATAATGAATCATTCCTTTGGGGTAATTCGTCCAATCATGTTCTTCTTTGTAAACCAAATCAGTTAATGAACATTCGATAATGCCTAATTTTGAAAAATTGTCTGAATAAAAACGGATTTTTTGATCTTCTCGTCTTCTGGCAACACCATACGTGCCTATCGTGATTGCTGCTGGAAAAACGTAGCCACCGTTATAATCTGTATGTTCCCCAATCAAATTGATTCTTCCAGGAGCAAAGTAGACTTCTTTTGACTCGATTCCAAATATTGAATGAAATAATTTTTTTAATTCATCTTCCACAATTTTCACCTCACATTTTTAGTAAATTAATTATAAAACATTTACTAAACTTTTACAACATTTTACTAAAACGGTTACAAATTTTTACGTTCCACTTATAATAAAAGAACATATCTGTATATTTTCAGTCACAGTTGACTATCTCATAAAGCATTTACTACAATCTATTGGATTTTTTTCGCACTTTAGTTCATAATGGAAGTGTATAATAGCAGAGAGGAGAATGTATATGAAAAAATTTGTTTCAGGTGTGCTTGTCGGAACAGCTGTCACTTGTGCTGCTGTTGTCGGCTTTGCAGCTACTATCAAAAAAACTGTTCTTGATCCAATCGAGGAAAAAGAAGACATGATCGAGGAAAACCGTAAAAAAGCAATGCGCAAACGCATTTCTCGATAAACAGAAAAGCAAAACAATGTGCTTAGCCCTCTTGAAAATTAGGAATCTGAAAATGAAACGTTTTTTGTTCCATTTAAAGGTTGTTTATTTTCATAGAGGGTTATTTTGTATCTCCGAAAGATCTAACGAGTGCAGCTGGGTCATGAACAGTGGATACTTCCGTCTGATTCTAAAAGAGAGAAAACCCATTTGTGATAAAAAATATCACAAATAGGTTTTCTCTCTTTTATTCCATAACTCAGGTCTTGAAAGAAAAAAGAATATGGGCAAAAAATAGAAGCTATTTTTATTTCACACTCTAAATGCGAATAAACGTTTGAAGAAGACTAATTAGAGATCATTCACTATCGAAATTGAATATTCCGTTTTTCTTGTTATTTCAGAAATCCCTACTTATTTCTCTGGGCTACACACTATTATTCTGATCTTCATCTTTCATAACTCTTTTTTCTTTAAATATATTTCTCGCAATCAAATCTGCTTCTCTCAGATTCCATGGATTTGTTCCAGGACGTGAAGTAGCTGCTGTCAACCAATGAATTCCTTCTGTTGGAATGCCATAGCAAAATAATCCACGCACAGTTTCTCCAACTTTAGACTGTATTTGATGCGTTTTACGCTCTACTAAAAGCGCGCCAGTTTGGTAGACTTCACCTGATGCTAATTCTAATTGATGTAAACACGCCATCTTATCTCTTAAAAGTTGCTGTACCAATGGATTTAAACTAAACTGATTCGCCGTTTTTGGCAATCTAGCTTCAATCAAAAAATGCGTCTTATATTTTTTGATTGGCTCTTTTCTAGACGATGCGATAAACCCGCCCGCCTCTGTCACTATTTCCATTTCAGGTTTAAGGAGAGTCACAATTCCTGCTTTTATCAATGCTTTAAGCTCGGCAATTCTCTCTAATGGCGGACCGATTGATAAAAAAGCATTCAACGGAGTAAACCAATCCCAAAGCCATTTTTTATAGTCATCATTTGAAAACAATTCATGATCTAACATAAAACGAACTTCATCTCGCAAATCTTTCAAACTATCCAACGCTGACACAAAAGGACCCAAAATCGTGCCTTTTTTTGCTTGTTCAAAATCCCAATTTAAGTAAGCAATAATGAATGCCTGAAAAGAATCTGCTTCTCCCAACTCTTGATAAGGATGTTGAATAATTGCCCAATCCCAATAATCGTTTTTGTGGATACCATATTTTTCCAAAATTGAGTCAGCACCTTTTGTCCGAATAAACTCTTCATTGAATCGATTTTGATTTACTTTTGGATAATTGGCCTTGACTAGGGCCGAATAATAAGCAAATTCCACTTCTTTTTTTAAAAGTGCAAAAAATTGCTCAGCAGGAAATGTTCCTTTTCTTTTAAACTTATTCAAGCTTTTTTCCTTTAAAAACCGCGGTTGGTATTCTTCGCCGTATTTTTTTTGATTAACACCTCTAGCATGGTAAGGGATTCCCCGGTTAGATCCAGCAACAATTTTAGGTTCTTTTCCTGAAGGCTGATAGACCAATTCTCCATTTTGCTTTTCAAATACGCCACCACGTTCACTCGTCAACAAAGTAATATAATCAAAAAAAACTAACCCCAAGCCTCTGACCAAGACAGAAGTATTCTCTGTAATGGCTTCAAGATACGCATCTGCAGCATTTTTAGGTGAAGAATAAAATAAACGATGTTCACTAGCATAAGCAGCTAACTCTTTTTCTTGTCCAATCAACTCATTTTCTTGGTGACCTAACGCTAAAATAACCGTATCTACTGTTGTCTCTACAGCTTTGGTATAAACTAAAAACTTGTCGTCCTGCATTTTTACAGCTCGAACAGTATCTTTAAAAAACTTCACTGACGTTTGATTGGTCATTCTAGTCTGCACATATTCATAAAACCATCTTTGATATAAGCCATAAAAAACACGTGAACAGTGATCATCTGGTCCTAATTTTTCACACTCTTCTAGCAATTTCGTTCTATTATTTATAGTATGTTTCTTGATAAAAACCGCCGCTTCGCCTTGGGCCCATTCGTATAGATTCGGCCCTTTAGCAATAGGACCTTTTGTGCTTAACGTTTCATCTGTAAATAAAGTAACTTGAGAGGTGACTGAATTCATCAACAATGATAATGACTGGTCTTCTCGCCATACTTTCCCTCCCGGTCCATATGGATCAAACATTGTAATTTGGATCACTTGTTCTTCCCTTGACCACTCAACGATTCGCTCCAATATCGAAAGTCCTCGAGGGCCGCCGCCGACAATTGCGATTTTCATTTTTTTCCTCCTTTCAACTTATTTTCTTTTATTTGTTCAGTTCATTTTTTCTATAATTTCTTTTAATACAATGGCATTGTTATGCACTTCATCTTTTGCACTATAAATCATTGTGACCACTGGATATTCTTTTATGATTTTTAAAAGTGTTTGAAATGCGATCTTAGCGTCACCAGATTTTAATTCTGTTTTGTATTTTTCTTTGAATACAGGAAATTTATCGGGTTCATGATTAAACCACTTTCGAAGTTCGTTGCTTGGCGCAATGTCTTTTAACCACAAATCTAAGTGCTCTTTTTCCTTGGACATGCCTCTAGGCCACATACGATCAACTAGTATTCGATACCCGTCATTAGTGTTTGTTTTTTCATACGCTCTTTTTATTTGAATCATTTTATCACCTCATTATTATTTTATCCTACTTACTAAAAAAAGAAACGATTTTCGATTTTGATTTTGAAATAAAAAACACAGAGAAGAAAACGTTGTCCATTCTTAGAACCATCGCTTCTCTCTGTGTTTCAATACTTAAGCATTTTTCTTTTTTGTTTTTCCATTCCAGCCTTCATAGCCGCCTTTTAAAATATAAAGATCTTTATAACCATTTTTACGCAATTGATTGGCAGTGCGAATACTTAATGATTTTTTTTGATCATAAATATAAACAGGCTGATCTTTACGAATTGAATTTAACGTTGTTTTTATTGTTGTGTACGGCATGCTACGGGCACCAAGAATATGACCGGCATCAAATGAGTCTTTTTCGCGGACATCAATGATTTGAGCTTTGCGCATACCTTCTTTAAATTCTTCTTCTGTGATTGTTTTAGCAGAGCGTTTCGCCATGATTCTAAGATAGAGCTCATTGATCCCCATTGCTAATAAAATTGCTATTAAAATACCGTTGATAATCCATAATACGTTCATTCCAAAATCCCTTTCTTACTCTTTCTCCAAAAATTGTAATGCTAATGATGCAGCTCCTATGACACCCGCTTCATTGCCTAACTCAGCAAGTTTGACCTGTGTGCTGCTGCGAACCTCTGGGAAAGTAAATTCTTCAAAATATGTTTGAACACGGCTCCGTAAAAATTCGCCCGCCGCAGATACCCCACCGCCAATTACTACACTAGATGGGTTTAAGGTATTGCCTAGATTCCCAATTGCAAGACCTAAGAAATAACACACACGATCAACGACCATCAAAGCAAATGGATCTTCTGCTTTTGCATAATCAAAGATATCTTTACTAGAAACATCTTGACCATCATCGATTGCTTGTTTTAGCTTAGAATCACCCGCATACTCCTCAGACATATGACGAGCAACACGAACCACACCTGTTGCACTAGAAACTGTTTCTAAACAGCCGCGTTTTCCACATGTACACTCAAAGCCACCCGGATCAACTGTTACATGACCAATCTCACCAGCACAGCCATTAACACCATGTAATAAGTTACCTTCAGCGATGATCCCTCCACCAACACCCGTTCCAAGTGTAATGAAAATAACATCCGGATTATTTTCTCCAGCACCTTTCCAGCGTTCACCTAAGGCCGCCACATTGGCATCATTGTCTAAAACAAAAGGAATTCCTGTTGCTTCTTCAATTTGCGTTTTAACATTTTGCGTTTTCGTCCAGTTAAGATTGTACGCACCAACTACTGTGCCTTTTTTAATATTTACACTACCTGGAGTCCCCATGCCGATTCCGACAAAATCATCATGCTTCATCTCATAAAGAGAAATCCTGTGATTGATTGATTCGATGATATCAGGTACGATATGCCGACCTTCATCTAAAATATTGGTTTCAATACTCCATTTTTGCTGAACATCTCCATCTAAAGTTAAAATCGCAAACTTAACCGTTGTTCCGCCTAAATCAATCCCAATCAATTTCTTATCCATTTACTCGGTTCCTTTCTCAGTGGCTCTGCTTTCTTCAATTCGATGTTCTCGTTGTAAAACACTTCTCGCATGGAGGTAAGTGTCTCTATCAATCAAGTGACCTTCATAAATATTTTTTAATTCGATCATCATCAACTCAATATCATAAATTCTAGCACCTACGTATATGTAAATACCGAACTGTTTAAATAACTGCTGTACGTCATATAGCGTTTTCATTACATGCACTTCCCCATTATACAAGTAAACCGAATTTTTTTAAACCCAAGACTAGACAAACGCCTAACAAAAATACAAAAAGGATTCCAGATATGATACGTTCGTGGATATTAAATTCTTCTGAGCGACCCGGAACAGCCAAAGCAGAGGCTACGAAAAGCCCCCCGATCAAACCACCGATATGCCCCATGATATCAACAGAACTACTAAATAAATTAAAAATCAAGTTGATTCCGATAAAAGTCGCATATCGCTGAACCATAAATGAAATTGCTGGATTATTCTTAAAATGACGACCCAAAATAATAAACGCGCCGAATAATCCAAATAATGACGTACTTGCTCCTGCCGAAATACTACTCGGAGAACCAAATGTAAAACTCACAATATTTCCAGCCACGCCACTTAATAAATAAATAAGGAGATAACGCCAGTGACCATAGATATTCTCCACTTGTGAACCTACGTAGTATAATGTCACCATATTTACCACGAAATGCAGCCAGCCGATATGTAAAAACATCGGTGTGAACAATCGCCAATATTGATTTGAATAAAGAATTTCTATTCGAGACATCGCACCCCAGTTAATCAAAACCTGACTATTTTCAGATCCACCTGACAATTCCATTCCCAGAAAAACGATCGTTGTAATCCCAAGTAAAAGATACGTCACTAGCGGTTGTTTTAATATTTTTTTTAGTTTCATTTGTGCTTGATAATTCATGCGTTCCTCCTAGCTGATAAATAATCGTTTTACCGGCAAATCAAAAGATTCCACTTGCCAATTTTCCTGAATTTGCTCGCTGAATACCAAACTACATGTTGCGCCTTGATACTTTTCTAGAAAGCGGTCATAAAATCCCCCACCAAATCCTATTCGAAAACCGTCACGTTTAAACACGATCCCTGGTACCACTAACAAATCGATTTTTTCAGCAGATACTTCAGGCTCAGCGAAAGGTTCCGCTACACCAAATGTAGTCTTTCTAAATTCCGTTTCAGCTGTTACAGAATGAAACGTCAACTTCCGTTCTTTCCTCGTTATCGGCATCAGCATTTGCTTTCCTTCTTGCCAGCCTTTATCAAGTAAAATATGTGTATCGAATTCAAAATCTAATGGTTTAGTGATGGCGACAGTTTGCGCCTCTTTCCAATAAGGATCATGGAATAATGCTTGAGTTATATCTTTTTCTTTTTGCGCTTTCAGTATTGGATGCTCGTGGAGCCACTTTAGGTTTGCCAACCCTACTTTTCTTAACCGTGTTTTTTCCACTTGCGACCCTCCTTTGTTAGAAAAATCCCACACAATAAATCACTTTGCTTTTTGACTCCTAGTTTTTTTAGCCTTACTCTGTAGTTTATAGAAAAACCTACTAAATAGCAAACAGAATTCTAGTCTTTCAGCTCAAGATCCAGTCTTTTTTGCAACCAGGTTCCAATTACTTTATATACTTCATTCTTTTCATTTTCAAATAAAATTTCATGGCGCATTTCAGCAAATAAAACGAGAAAAACATCTTTGATTCCCGCTTCATCTAATTCTTTTGCGACATTTCTAGGCCCCTTACCAAACTCTCCAACTGGGTCTTGTTCACCGCTGATGACTAATATAGGTAAATCTTGATCAATATTCTGTGCCCAGCCATCATGATTTGCTCCATCGACCAAACGAAATAACGTATAGAAACCATTATTTGTAAACGTAAAACCTGTTAATGGATCATTCTCATACCGTCTTACATTTTCTTGATTTTTACTTAGCCAATTAAAACTACCTGTTTCTGTAAAATTTTTACTAAAAGAACCAAACGCCAGTTTATCCAACCATTTATTTTGTTTTTCTGGTGCTATTCTATTTAGTCCTTTTGTCAAAGAAAGAGCTATAGGTAACATTGCAACATTTTTCCCTGTTCCCATAAAAATAGCACCACTAATTTCAGATTTATATACTTGCAAATAATTACGTAAAGCAAATGACCCCATACTATGTCCTAGCATAAAATGTGGTAAATCTGGATAGTTATTTTCGATCCATTCTTTCATCTGATGAATATCTTCCAACACAAAATTTACAGGCTCATCTCCAAAATATCCATGTTTTGCTTCAGTAGCTGACGTAGATTTGCCATGACCTAAATGATCATGACCGACTACAATAAATCCCCTATTATTTAGATACTGCGCAAAATCATGATACCGTTCAATATATTCCGCCATTCCATGAATGATCTGAACCGTTCCAATCGGCTCACTATCAGGCTCCCAGCAGATAAAATGACTCCTTGTTTTTTGATCTGATGACAAAAAAGTGTCGTGTTTCATATTCCTACCTCTTCTCAATTGATAGTATTTAGTATAAAGTATTCTTATTAAATGAAATAGTAAAACGGGCATTTTCTTTTTGATTATTCTCTATTTTATGATCACTGAAAGGAGCAAAAATGAAAATTCAACTTATCGGTGCCTCTGGTACAGGAAAAAGTACCTTGGGACATTACATCGCTGAAAAAGAACATATTAAGTGGATCGATACTGATCGTTATATCTGGAAAGACGAAACTTTTTCAGAAAATTATCCAATCGATCAACGACTAAAAATGTATGATAGTGACCGTGAGAAATTCGATCGATTCGTTGTTTCTGGCTCTGTATTTGCATGGAATCCTACTGGGTTTGCAGATCGAGATCTATTGATTTTTCTCACTTTAGATGATGAACAACGATTCCAACGTCTGATCAAAAGAGAAATACAGAGAACTGGTGAATCGTCTTTATGGTTAGACGAGCACGGATTTCAAACCAATGACTTTTTGGATTGGTGTAAAACTTATTATACCGCTAAAGATCCTTCTAACATAGGAACACTTGCTGAACATAATTATCAAATTACCCATTCTAAATGTCCTGTTTTAAAACTAGACAGCAGTCAGCCGTTAGAGGTTTTACATCAATCGATCATGCAAAATCTTAATAAAGGATCATTAAGACAAAGTTCTTTATAATTATAACAAAAAAGATGAGCCTGAAACATAACTAAAAAAGTTATGTTTCAGGCTCTTAGTAACCGAATAAACGGTGGGCGCAGAAGCAACTCCTTCGGAAATAAGCCGAAATTCACAAAAATTTGAAGAGCAATTCTCGTAAATTCCTTCTTATTTCTCGGAGTTAAACACTTCTGTCCCAACCTCATCCTAAATACGAATAACTGTTGGAAGCCAAAAGAATTTCTTCAGAGACTAACTGAAATCCACAAACATCAAATCATTATCATATAAACACCTGAAGCCAATGCGGCACCGACTACAGGTCCAACAACAGGAACCCATGAATAGGCCCAATCAGAATCACCTTTAGTTGAAATCGGCAATAGTTGATGCGCAAACCTAGGACCAAAATCACGTGCGGGATTGATTGCATAGCCTGTAGGTCCACCTAAAGACAACCCAATTGATAAAATCAACGCACCAACAACTAAAGGATTCAATCCATCTGTAAAATTATGTTGAGAGAATGAAAGTAATCCTAAGACCAAAACAAACGTCCCAATAACCTCCGTCACCATATTTGCTGGATAATTTCGAATAGCAGGACCAGTGGCAAACGTCCCTAAAACGGCTCCTTGATCTTCTGTCACTTGCCAATGCGGTAGATAAGCCAACCAAACTAAAACAGCTCCAACAATTGCGCCAAGCACTTGAGCTATGATAAACGGTATGACCATACTCCATTCAAAACTCCCTGTCATCGCCATTGCAATCGTGACTGCTGGATTCAAGTGAGCAGGCCCCATGTAGCCTGCAACATAAACGGCAATTGTAACAGCCATCGCCCAACCAAATGCAATCACGATCCAACCAGAAGCTTCTGCTTTACTTTTTTTCAAATTAACGGCTGCACACACTCCGTCACCTAAAAGAATTAGAATCATCGTTCCTAAAAACTCACTGAAAATCTGCGTCATATTTGAAGTATCCATTTTACTTTATCCCTTCTTTCAATGTACTCAAATCAGATTCTGCGATCAATTGATTTAACTCGCTTTCATAGTGTTCTTTTTGTTCTTTGGACCAATCATAATACTCACTCATTTCAGCAATTACCCCTTGCTTCACTTCGTCCAGTGTATCTCTCATGAAAAGTAAGTGATTTGTTCTACGGACAAGATAATCTGCAGGTGTCAGTACCATTTCATTTTCTAAAGCATAGCGAAGCGCCAATGTTTCCGCTAACGTTAGACCTTTTACCGGTTCAGTTGATGTAGCGTTTTCAAAAAGTGTTATCACATTTGACCCATATAAATGAGCAAGATATTGTGCCGCTTCTTCCTTCAGCCCTTTTTCCACACCTATTTTTGCAAGATTACTTAATTCTGATTCTACATTTACAGCATCCAGATCCCCACCTGAAACAGGATAAGTTTTTGAATCAATCAATTGAAATTCAGACTTAAACTCTTCTTTTAAAATACGTTGAATTTCCTTCAAGGCACCTTCAGCCATTTTACGATAATCGGTGATTTTTCCGCCCGACAATGTCAATAATCCATCATTGGAGCGTTCCAATAAACTTCCACGAGAAACAGCTGAAGGATTTTCTTCATTTTCGGCTAGTGACTCCTCTAAATGATTCAAAACATTTTCTACATCGAAACGGGTTGCTTGTTGGTTTCGATATTTATCAACGATATCGATGACTTGATCGAAACTTTCATCAGATACTTTACCATTATTTCCACCGTTATAATCTGAACCACCATTTTCGGAAATCAACGGTCTAAGGCCTGCCCAGCTCGCTTCAATATCATCGATCGTCACTTTTGCTTTAGGATAATGATCATTGACGATTTCCAGCAAATAATCGACATCTTCTTGGGTAACAGTAGGATGCTCGTAATCCCCTGTATAGTCCGTGTCTGTCGTGCCAAAATAGGTTTTCTTTTCTCTAGGAACAACGAAAACCATTCGCCCATCATGTTTGCCTGTATCAAAATAAGTAGGTTGAGGGACATATAGTTTGCTGCTATCTACTACAAGATGGACTCCCTTTGTGGGACGCATTTGCGGTACTAGATTTTCTTTCGTATCCAAACCACGAACTTTATCTGACCAAGGTCCTGTCGTATTGATAACAACTTTGGCTTTGATTTCAAATTGCTCACCTGTCAGCAAATCTTCTGCTTTTACGCCAATGATTTTGCCTTGATCATTTTGCATAAATCCGACCGCTTTGACTTTACTGACCATCAAACCACCATCGAAAGCCGCTCTCTTAATATTTTCTATTACCAGTCGAGCATCATTATTTCTAAAATCTAGATAAACGCCGCCACCTTGTAAACCTTCACTTTTCAACTGTGGTTCTCGTTCTAACACTTCTTCTTTTGTCAGTGTGTAGTTTTCATATTTTGTTCCGATCACATTTGCTAAGCGGTCATAAAGATCCATTGCCACTTTGACCGAGAACATATTAAACGTCGCTTTTGGTTCATCATAAATCGGTAAAAGCATTGGATCTGGTTTAGGAATATGCGGTGCGATTGCTTGAACAACTGCTCGTTCCTGCACTGTATCGGCAACAACTTCTACATCAAAATTTTTCAAATAACGAATTCCGCCGTGAACTAATTTAGTAGAGCGAGACGATGTTCCTTCTGCAAAATCTTGCATTTCAATAAGACCCGTTTTCATTCCAGCAGCACTTGCTTGTAATGCAACACCCGCACCAGTAATGCCGCCGCCAATGATCAATAAATCTAATTCTTCAGACTTCATCTTTTCAATAAATGCTTGTCTTGTTTTAATTGAAAATGACATACCACTCACTTCTTCCTTTATTTTGATTTATGTTTGAACATTTGTGTTGCAGCAACTGCCTGTTGCCATCCTTCATATAAATCATCCCGCTCTTCATCAGACATTTTCGCTTCAAACACTTGTCCTTCTTCATAAAATGCTTTTAACTCATCCAAATTTTTCCAGAATCCAACCGCTAAGCCTGCTAAAAAGGCTGCGCCTAATGCCGTTGTTTCTAGATTTAGTGCTCTTTGAACAGAGGTATTTAAAATATCCGCTTGAAATTGCATCAATAAATCATTGTTAGCCGCTCCACCATCAACTTTTAGGATAGGAATAGCAATACCAGTATCCTTTTGCATTGTGTCGATGATGTCTCTCACTTGATAAGCAACTGCTTGTAATGTCGCTTTAACAAAATCTTCTCTTGTTGTCCCTCTCGTTAAACCAAATACAGCACCTCGCGCATTAGAATCCCAATAGGGCGCTCCAAGCCCTGTGAAAGCCGGAACAACATACACTTCATTTTTGTTATGTGATTCATTTGCCACCGCTTCAGACTCAGCAGCCGTTTGGATCATTTTCAAGCCATCACGCAACCATTGAATAGCTGAACCAGCCACAAAAATGCTTCCTTCTAATGCGTAATATACTTTACCGTTGATCCCATAACCGATCGTTGTTAGTAAATTATTATCAGAAAGCTGAGGCTTTTCCCCTGTATTCATTACAATAAATGAACCTGTCCCATACGTATTTTTGACCATTCCAGGTTCAAATGCCATTTGTCCAAATAGTGCTGCTTGTTGATCACCAGCCATCCCTGAGATAGGAATTTCGCTACCATAAAAATGATAGTTCTTTGTTAATCCATAAACTTCAGAATTTGATGTTGCTCTTGGGAGCATCGCACGAGGAATATTTAAAATATCTAAAATATCTTGATCCCAATCCAACTCATGGATATTGAATAACATCGTACGACTTGCATTAGAATAATCCGTTACATGGGTTTCTCCGCCGGTCAATTTCCAAACAAGCCATGAATCAATTGTTCCAAATAATAACTCTCCCTTTTCAGCTCGTTCTTGTGCCCCTTCTACATGATCTAAAATCCAACGAATCTTCGTTGCGGAAAAATAAGCATCTACAACTAAACCCGTTTTTTCATGAATCATATCCCCGTGACCCTCTTCTTTTAATTGATCAGCAATTGGCGACGATTGACGAGATTGCCAAACGATTGCATTATAGATTGGCAAACCTGTTTGCTTATCCCAAACGACCGTTGTCTCACGTTGGTTCGTAATACCGATTCCTACAATATCTGAAGGTTTGACACTCGATTCGATCAAAGCACCTGCGATAACGGATTGAACTGAATTCCAAATTTCATTTGCATTATGCTCGACCCAACCTGCTTTAGGAAAAATTTGCGTAAATTCTTTTTGAGAACTACCGATGTTAGTGCCTTTTTTATCAAAAATAATTGCTCTTGAACTCGTTGTTCCTTGATCGATTGCCATAATGTACTTTTGTTCTGCCATTGTCGTTTCCTCCTTGTTTTAAAAGCGTAACGGGTCATTTAACCTCGACAGGAAAATAAAAAATGGACTGAGGTATTTTTCATCTCACTGCATTTTTATCATTTTTCGAGAATTAACAGTTTTCTTTGTAAACGCTTTATATCTTATGTGTTTATAATAATCGTAAATCATTTCAGAAAAACGTCATCTTTTTTTTAAATTCAAAAATAATTGAAAGTTTTTCGATAAAATCTTGTTCTGACAACAAAAAAAGACCCAAAGAAAAACAACTCTCATTTTACTTTTGGACCTTTTTATTTAATTCATCTTTCCTTATGTAGTTCCCGGATCTTCATTCTAATTTGATTAATATCATAAGCTGAACCCAATTCTGATAAAACATAAACCTCTTTGACAGCACGATAAGCATTTGCTCTCATAACATTTGTGATCATCAAATCATACGTTTTTTTGGGATTATAAGGTTCGATCATTAACCCATTCAAATTTTTCAAACTCAAGACTAAGACCTGTGTCATTACCTCTTTATATAAATGGTCCATCTTCAAATCAATCCCAATTCGCGTTTCACCAACAATTTCAAAATCAATGATTGCCAACACACTGAGATATTTTACAAGCGACCATTCATATAAGCTATTGTTCGTTTCATAACGTTGCCCAAAACAGTCTAAACTTTTCTCTAAAAGCACACGAGAAAAATCCGCCAGTTGATGACTAGAAAGATTTTGTTCCTTTTGCCAAATATTCTCACGATCGAACAATTCCAGTTCACCTTTAAAAAAATACAATCGACTATGGATCTGTGAAAAATAATATAGAATCTTCTTTTCCAATTCAGGGAAAAATTTTTGCGGACGATAATATAAGATCACATGTTCCAAAACAAACGTATCAGCTAATGATGTAGGTGTACGTCTCCCTCGAATCAAATTATACTCAGCAAAATCCGATTCCGAAAAAACAGACATACTCATCAAAAAAATAAAATGCAGTAGACTTTCTTCTTCATCAATTTCAAGTGGATACCGACTAAAAAAACGTAAAACAAACGAACGTAATGTTTTGAAAAAAGGATCTTGTTCATACACCTGACTCTTGCGATATAATTCTTTAAACATTTTTGGTTGAACCGAAACTCTTTTCTTACTTATTGTCAACCATAAACTGATTTTTAATTTACTATGTTCTTCAAAAGAAAGAGCCAACGCTTTTTCCAATGCCTCGATGATCCTCGAATTTTGAACTGTTAGTGTTTTCTCTTGATGGTTCTCATAGGGTGTTAAAAACCAATAAATTTGAAAATAAAAATAGCGGATTTGGATTTCTTCCCCTTTTAATTGACCATTGCTAATTTTCAGAGCAAATTCTTTTAATAGTTGATTCAGTTCTTTGATTTTTCGAAATAACGAAGACTCACTGATCATAAATTTAGTCGTCAATTGGGCAATAGTAAATTCACGATAACGAAATAAATAATCGATCAACTGAAACTTGATTGATGCTCGAATATAGTCATCTAACACTTTATTAATCGAAAACTGATCCGACATCTGAATGGCCAACCATCGTCCATCATAAAATAACGTACAATCTTGATCATAAGGCTTCAAGTAATAACTTAGCTCCTTTAAATCACTTTCAAAAGAAGCCTTTGAAACGCCTAAATAATCAATTAATTCAGTATCTTTAATACGACCGCCAGCTAAAATGACTTTCTTTAAAATCCTAACTTCTCTCGCTTCTTTTTTATCCAGCAATCCTTCAATTTTCATTTGCGACGCTCCATAGACCTTCAAAACCTAGCTGATTCGTGATCTCGATCACATTAGAATAATAAGGATGATATAAAAAGTCTTTTTGATAAAATTCCTCAAGCGTCTGCCCCATTTGAACTCCTAGCGCTAAGGTATTGATTTTCTCTAAGATATCAGCTTTTGAAACTAGCTGTGCGCCTAGAATTTTATGGCTTTCTTTTTCAAAAATAATTTTTCCGCAAATTTTTTCACATCCTGAAGACAAAGAACTTTTTTGCTGAACATGGGCGACAGAAATTGACTGTTCATGAAATGATCCTTCCGCTTCAGTCAAACCCGTGCTTGCTACATAATAATCAACAAGTTTTGTCCCAATCGTGCGAATCGACCCAGTAAATGGCGTAGTAGGCTCCACCAGATTTTGAGCTACAACTAATCCTGTTCTCACAGCATTATTCACCAGTGGGATGTAAAAGGATTCCTTCGATAAGCTATAGGGTACTTGGATGCAGTCGCCGATTGCAAAAATATCTGCTTGAGATGTCTGTAAATACTCATTTACAAACACAGTATGATCTGTGTGAGTCTGAATATTTTCATCTAAATAATCTAAATTTGGCCGAACATTCATTGCAAAAATAGCACTGTCACATAATAGTTGAGACTTTTTTGTTTCGATTAGAAGTCCTGCTTTTGTGTCTGTTACTTTTTCAACGGTCTCATCAAAATGGAAAACAACACCGCGAGAGACCATTTCAGCTTGCACAGGCTGGATCATCTCTTCATCAAAATACTTAAACAATAAATAGTCCATACGTTCAAAGAGATGCACTTCTTTTCCTTTTTTTAGCAAGGTATCTGCAGCTTCTCCACCAATTTGACCACCGCCGATCAACGCTACTTTATCACTATTTTTCAAACGTTCGATTGCGTTAAAAACGCCAGGTAAGAATTTATATTTTAAAACCTTTTCCGAATCACTTCCTAGAATCTTTTGCGACCATTGACTAGAACCCGTTGCCAATATCAGTTTATCAAAAGACATTAAAAATTCAGATTTTTTCTTTTCATATTTAATGATATGTTGTTTTGAATCCATACTAACCACTTTTGAATTCAACATCAAACAAATATCACGATCTATTAGATGTTGTTCTGACATAAACTGAGCCTTTTCGATAGGATCGATCGCTTCATTAAAGTAAAGATTGATGCCACCAGGTAGGTAACCAATTGTTTGCTGCTTCTCTATTAAATAAATTTTAGCAGTAGGGTATTTTTTTCTGATAGCCAAAGCAGCTGATACTCCAGCAAATGACGCACCAATGATCACAACTTTCACAGTAAAACCTTCCTTCTAAATGAATAAAACGTTTGCTTAAAGCATAGCACAAGCCTTGTCCATTCGTATAGAAATACACTAATTTTTTTTGTACTAAAAAAATAACCCATACACTCCTCTAAAAGAGAATAGACAGGTTATTTTATTTATATAATCAAGTTTTAATTGGCTTTCAAAAACGCTTTGATCGCTTCAGCATTTTTTTGTTCATCCAGTTCGATTACGCTTCCTGATTCAGTATAATCATTAAAGTTCCATGAATCTTCGACAGGAACAGATAGTGATTCTAAAGGTTTTACCTTTCCAGTAAGGAAATCCTTCGCTAAATCAATCAATAAACTAGTTGGTACATTTGTATCGATTTTCCCTACCATCTTACCAGCTACTTGAGGTAATTCCCAAATTGGAATCAAATCTTTAGACTGTGCGATTAATGCATCCATCACTTGTTGCTGACGTCTGATACGTCCAAAATCGCCTTCTTCATCCATTCTAAAACGAGCGTATTGCAATAAGCTATTTCCGTGCAATGTTTGTTCTCCTTTAGGAATATCCACACCATCCAAATTAATATCTTTTTCAGAATCGATCTTAACTCCTTTTGGATAAAGTTCATCAATGATATCACTAAACTCTTTAAAATCCATAACAACATAATAATTGATTGGCAAATCAAAGTTCGTTTTCAGCACATCTTTTGTCATTTGCGCGCCACCATATGCGTACGCTGCATTTATTTTATCTTGTCCGCCATCAGGAAATGTTACATAACTGTCTCTCATGATCGATATCAATTTAGGCTGTTTTGATTTTCCATCATAGTGCGCCACCATCAACGTATCTGAACGTCCTTGATCTTCATCATCATCCCTCGAATCATTTCCTATGACCATAACCGTCAGCTCTTTATCACTCGTTTGTTCATCACCAGTAAAATTTTTATTTATTGTAGGAAGTTTTGATTCACTTTTTTCTTTTGCTGCTTGGAATGAGACTGCAGCATAGCAGGCTGCACTTACAATCACAAGAAGAATCGATAGTAAGGTAATCGTCACTATTTTCACAGATTTTTTCATTATTTGTTCCTTTCTAAACTTAAAATTGAATGGCTTGTTTCCAATTAGAGTATCGCTTATGAAACTGGGTAGCTCTTGAGTAAAAAGAAAAAATCCCTCACTAAGAATACTCAGCGAAGGGATTAGATTATAGGGACTAAGCACATGACACTGGTCATGGATTTCCAACGTATCTATATCTTCTCTTCGTTGAGTTTTAGCACTATATAACGTAAAAAGCATTACTTTTAGCTACTTTGAAAAACGCCTTAATTCGACGAAATTTGTCCTACCCATACCTGTCTTTCGACATTTTTGAGCAGTAGCTTGTGTTTATATAGGAGCCTCACCTAACAAGTATTTAATTCAGTATAAACTATAAGCGTATCGTATCACAAAGTCAAATGAAATTTTGGATAAATTAATCAAAGTCGTAACGCTGTTATTAAAAAAATCACTTTGTAGTCGCTCTTACAATGGAAAAAGGCGATAAAGACAACCATTTTCGAATAAAGAATCTTTACATTTTCTTAAAAAATAATGATTTCTCTATAAAAATCAACTTTAGATAGACTTTCCCAGTGATATCTGTTTCAATGTTTAAAAGACAGAATACCTGGAGGGAACAAATGGAACACTTTTTAGAAAAACAACAAGAATTCTTTTTCAACTTTTTAACAGACAGCATCGAAAACTTTTTATTAGATCATTCTGATGAAACATTCTACGCATTTGCTTTAAACTGCAATATTCATGAAGAAGGTGAAATCAATCTTTGCTTTAATACTGTGGAACTTTGGCAAGAAACAACAAGCTATTATACGAATAAAGGCCATAGTAAATCACAATTAGAAGAAATAAAATACAATTCAAGCGATTGGGATGAGACACAACAGTTTGCTTCTCTCCATTTATTTGACGATTGGGTGGAGGACGAACAAGATATAGAAACTGTTCTTGAATGGCTTTGCCAGCAGCTGATTCTCTTCATTGATAGTGAAACATTCAAACGTATCCCAAAAACAGAGGATTTCAAACTATTAGTCTGTGATCAAAACGAAAATCCTTCCGACTCACAAGAACGATTTGAAAAAATTGGAATGTTAGAAATTTTTCAAATAGAATAATGAAAAACATACCCTGTAATCTCAGTATGTTTTGTATAATTTTCTATAAACTAAAATCCAATTCTTCTACATAAAAAAGAGTGGATAAGATTTGATTAACTATCTTCACTAATTCTTTCTCATCCCTGATTTGATCTTTGGTTTCAATTTTAATTGTATCATTTGAATACGTCAGAAAATCATATTCTTCTTTAAGCGTGACTTGATGATCATTTTTTTTATACATCGTATAATCATCGATCACATCCATCTGATACTCTCGTTTATAACCATTCTTTAAAACAATCGCTGTTATAAGTGCATTGACTGTCAATGATTCTATGGGGATCTTTTGCTCATCTATTGTCAACGTGTAATTTTCGTCCTCAATAATCCCGCAGGCATTACAGCCTCCGTCTAATAAATTAACCGTTTTAGTGATCGTTGCTTTTTTCATTGTTCCAAATCCTTTCCCTTCTTTTTGTTTCTTTACATATTATACCAAAAGTAATAGCACAATAAAGTGATTCTACTACTTTCAAACAAGCAAATTATAAATAAGTAATAAAAAAAAAATTCTCTGATTTTATTTCTAAAATAACAATAGATTTATCATTTAGTATATAACATCATAAAGAAAAATAGAGACGTTAATAAATTAAAAAAACTTTATAAACTAATTTTTTCTACTACCTTTCTCCATATTTTGATCTGCTATTTTTTTGTTAATAAGCCTATGAAAAAGATCAATTTTTCACAACTTATTTTAGAGAGGATGTACCATCGTGCATTTGAAATAAAACATCATAATATTTTAGTTCGTTTTGATTGTTCACATCTAAATTAGAGGTAAAACTAGAGAATAAACTCAGCATAACTGGTTTTATCCTCTAGTTTCAGTCAGATTCTTTAAATAATTTATCTCGAAAATTCCTTTTCAAAAAACTCAGCCACAACATCCATCATTTTACCTTTGACCAGATGCCCTTCGCCTTCACCAGTGATAAACTCACTATGATCAGCATAAGACTCTCCTTCAATCATTTGGTAAAAATCGGCCATATCTTCATAAGGAATTTTAGGATCTTTGGTTCCGTGCCAAAATAATACTGGGCGCTGTGCTAATTTTTCTGGCGCCTCTGAAAGATCATAATTCGAAACCCAACTAAGTAATAACGGTAAATCCCGTGGCACAAAAAAGTTCATCTCAGCTGATCGTTCCATCACTCTCTCAATATAACGTTGCGGTGCTGGCGTTCCCATCATACAAGCTGCTATTTTTATTTCCGGATGTTGCGTCAATAATGCACAAGTTGTAATACCACCCATTGAAACACCACCAACGCCAATTTTTTCTGCTTCAATCAGCTGTTGTTTCTCAAAATGACGCACCAACTGAGCAAATTCAACAATATTATATTGAATACTTGACCAAAACGTCACTGATGGAATTGGAGATATCGGTCCTGTTTTTCGTTCCCCATGGTTCATCGCATCAGGTAAAATCACGCGCATTCCTTTTTTCGCTAATTTTCTAGCTTGAGTCAGTGATAATTCTTTCGCCGACTGCCATCCATGATAGTAAATGATTAAAGGCAAGGGATTATTCTTCTCTTCTTCTGGTACAATTTCCAGAACCGGAATCTTTTTGATATACCGATGTCTAATACTAACCTTCATCTTATTCACTCCTAAAAATAGTTTTTATTTATCAAGTATACACTTTTAGCTAAAATTCACTACTATTTACTATAAAGTAAAGAATAATTTGAAAATAATTATACTATATTCAGTTTATTAATAAGGGCAGCTATACTTTATATTTATGTATCTATATAGCTAATTGTTTTATAACAATAATAAAATAACGAAGAATAAAATCATACTGCACAGTAAATCATTTAAAACCATTTCTTCTTTTGTTGATATTCCATTAAGGAAATTCATAGATTTACTAAAGTCTGATCTAGGGATCTCTCAGTCCTCTGCTAATGTCTTCCTCTAACTGAAAAAACGAAAAAAGAAATTGTTCAAAAACTAGTGAAATTTACTAATATTTAGTAGATGGCATTCAAAATTATTTCAAGCCAAAATAAAAAAGCTAGAATCCTTATACGACAAGGGTTCTAGCTCATAATTGTAATTATTATTTAGTTTCACGGTGTAAAGTAACTTTTCTTTCACGTGGGCAATATTTTTGCTTTTCTAAACGATCAGGATTGTTACGTTTATTTTTGCTTGTTAGGTAGTTACGTTCTTTACAAGAAGTACATTCTAAAGTAATGTTTACGCGCATGTGTTTCCCCTCCTATATCTAATTTCGTATTTCTAAGATATTTCTTAGCCTCAGATATCATATCATGTTTATTCAAGAATTTCTACCCTTTTAGTAAAATTTGTAAAGGAAAACTACTTTACAAATTTATTGTTGTTTATAATCTGCATAAGCATCTACGATCGCTTTAGCCATCATTTGGTTTGGTCGGGTACTTTCACTGGTTAAGTGAGGTAAAATCACACTGACAGCAATCTCTGGATCATTGTATGGTGCATAGGCAACGACATTACTATTATACGTGCTATGCTCCCCAACATTGGTCTCAGCAGTACCTGTTTTAGCGGCCATATCTAATTTTGCACCTTGCATAGATTGCCCTGTCGTAAAGGCACCACTTCCATGAACAACATCATAAAAACCATTTTGAATGATCTGCATTTGCTCCGTATTGATATCTACCTTATTCAATTCTTTCGGCTTTATTTCTTCTTTCAGTTCACCAAGTTTTCCATCTGTATTGTTATCATAAATTCCTTCAACCACATGTGGCGCATAACGAGTACCGCCGTTTGCAACTGTTGAGGCATATTGTGCTAGTTGCATTGCTGTATACGTATCATATTGACCAAAAGACAAATCGAGTAACAGTCCTGGCATTGGCGCTTTATCTGAATCAAAATCTTTATTTGAAACGCCTGTTGATTCTCCTGGTAAATCAATTCCTGTGGAAACGCCCATTCCATATTCACCAAATGCTTTACGTAAAACATTAAACAAAGTTGGATCGCCTTGTTGGTATGGCAACTGCATATTATATTGATAATCAGTATTCATCATTTTTAGCACCAGCTTCATCATGTAAGCATTGGATGAGTATTCTAAAGCTTTTTCAGCACTAAGAGGAATTTGATTGCCCGGAATCCTATTAAAAACAGATGATTTCTGCTCACTGCCAAAAATTTGTAGCGGTTCATCGATCAATACATCATTTCCAGTAATCACACCTTGCTCATATCCAGCTGAAATCGTGGCACCTTTTACTACAGAACCGGGTTCAAAAGCACTGTTAATCGTAGCTAAGGGGTTAGATGTTAGTTCATTTGTCGCCAA
This sequence comes from Enterococcus sp. AZ126, assembly GCF_051714545.1. NCBI lineage: Bacteria > Bacillati > Bacillota > Bacilli > Lactobacillales > Enterococcaceae > Enterococcus > Enterococcus sp. AZ126. Next base: position 3,082,027 of record NZ_JBIOSB010000001.1, on the reverse strand, counting down.
ATCACGATCCAATCCAACCATGGCCATAACTGCACCTGTCTTTGGATCCATAACAACAGCATAAGCACCATCTGAGTATGCTGCATTTCCTGTAGCTAATAGTTGCTGATACTGCTCTCTAACAACTTCTTCCACTTTTGCTTGGAAAGCCATGTCGATTGTTAATTTTAGATTCTCACCTTTTTCACCCTCAGTTACAGGTGTTTGGGTAACCGTTTTGCCTTTGCTATCCAGCGTTACTTCTGAAATTCCTTTTTTCCCTTGAAGAACATCTTCGTATTGTTTCTCTAAATAACTAGTTCCTACTCGATCATTTAGTTCATATCCTTTAGCGATATACTCATCGGCTTCTTCTGCTGGCAAACCAGCTTTTTGAGAAGATACTTTTCCTAAAAGACTCATTATATCTGTATCATTTGGATACTCTCGATCCCAGTCGACGCCAGTTGAAACACCCGCAATTTCTGAAGTATTCTCACCGATTATTGCGATTTCATCCTGTGTAACTCCTTCATTTTTAATGAAGGCTGTATTAAGTTCGCCTACGGAGTTCATTCGTTTAAAAATAGTAGCTGCCTGTAACGTATGTTCATCAAAATTGATTTCTTCTGGTGTTACTTTTTCCACCGTTTTAACATACAAGATTCCTTCATCCGTAATTTTATTGCCTTTTTCATCTAGTTTATCTTTATCAGTCAAACGTTTTTGCGCAGATTTTAAATTTTCAGGATCAGCTAACCAATAATCTTTTTTATCCCGCTCCGTCAATTCATCTGCTGGTACATGAATCAAATCATTGACCTTATTAGCGATTGGTACAAGATCTTTTGTTTGAACTTTTTTACCACGCGTGTACGTAATGGCTAAATTAGCCTTGTTCCCTGCTAGTAAGTTTCCTTTAGCATCATATATTTCTCCTCGTGGTGCACTACTTTTGATCTTTAATGCTGAATTTTCTTCAGCTTTTTTCGCATATTCCTGTCCCTCGGCTATCTGCAAATAGCCTAAACGAACAATCAATGCTACGAATAAACCAAATATCACAAAAAACAGTAAGTTTAAGCGGAACGGAATATGTGATTTTTTATTCTTTTGTGTCATTGGTTCTTCATTATCTTTTTTTAATTTATCTAAAAAGCTCATTTTTTTCATTTATCATTCATCCTCCATATGAGAAAAGTCTCGCTCCTCTATTGTAACGAAAAAAATCAAAAAAAAATAGAGGGAATCCTCTTACTAAGAAAATATTTAATTTTTACTGCAGAAAAAAGGCTAGGATATAACCCGACGAGTCATATCCTAGCCTTAAGGAATCCAAATAAACGGTGAGAGCACAAGTAACTCTTTCAGAAATAAGGTGAACTTCACAGAAATTCGAAGAGCAATTTGCTTGAATTTCCTCTTATTTCTCGGAGTTAAACACTTCTGTATCAGTCTCCTTTTTATTATCTTCTACTATAATTTGCTACATCAGCGACCATACTATCTACAAAGATATTTAAATCGATCACTTCTGTTTCTTTGCTGCCGTAACGGCGAATATTAACTGTTGCATCATCCATCTCTTTATCCCCAACGACGATTTGATAAGGAATTTTTTGTGTTTGAGAGGCACGAATCTTGTAACCCATTTTCTCATTGCGGTCGTCTACCTCGATACGCAGACCTTGTTCTTGCAGTCGTTTTTTCACTTCATATGCATAGTCTGAATGAGCTTCAACTGATACTGGAATAATAGTTGCCTGAATCGGTGCCAACCAAGTTGGGAAAGCCCCTTTGTAGACCTCAGTCAAGTAAGCAACAAAACGTTCCATTGTTGAAACGATTCCTCTGTGGATAACCAATGGACGATGTGTATTTTCTCCATCTTCACCTACATAAGTCAAATCAAATCGTTCTGGTAATAACGCATCAATTTGAATTGTAGATAATGTTTCTTCCATTCCTAAAGCAGTTTTTACTTGAACATCCAGCTTAGGTCCGTAAAAGGCTGCTTCACCTTCCGCTTCAAAGTAATCAATTCCCGCTTCGTCAGCCGCTTCTTTGATCATTGTTTCTGATCTTTCCCACATTGCGTCATCATCAAAGTATTTCTCTTTGTTGTTAGGATCTCTTAAGCTTAAACGGAAACGATAATCTGTCACATCAAAATCAGCGTAAACTTCTACCATTAATTTTAATGTACGTAAAAATTCTTCTTTAATTTGATCTGGACGAACAAATGTATGTCCATCATTCAAAGTCATTTCACGAACACGTTGTAATCCAGATAGTGCGCCAGATTTTTCATAACGATGCATCATACCAAGTTCTGCAATTCTAATTGGTAATTCACGGTAGCTGTGGATATCATTTTTATAAACCATCATGTGGTGTGGACAGTTCATTGGACGAAGCACTAACATTTCGCCATCTCCCATATCCATTGGTGGGAACATGTCTTCATGGTAGTGGTCCCAATGTCCAGATCTCTTGTAAAATTCAACATTAGCCATGATTGGTGTATACACATGTTGATAACCTAAACTGATCTCTTTATCAGTAATGTAACGCTCAATTGTACGGCGGATTGTCGCACCTTTTGGCAACCAGAATGGCAATCCTGAACCCACATCAGGATTAAGCATAAATAAATCAAGCTCTTTACCTAATTTACGATGATCGCGTTCTTTAGCTTCTTCACGCATTTTAATGAACTCTTTTAAATCTTTTTTATCGAAAAAGGCAGTTCCATAAATACGTTGCATCATTTGGTTGTTGGAATTTCCTCTCCAATAAGCACCCGCAACTGATAGTAATTGGAATACTTGAATACGTCCAGTTGATGGTACATGTACACCGCGACATAGATCAACAAAATCTCCTTGATCATAAACAGTAATAACTTCATCTTCTGGAAGCTCCGAAATCAATTCCACTTTGTATGGATCGTCTGAAAATAGCTCTAATGCTTCATTTTTAGAAACAACTTTGCGAACGATTGGATTGTTTTCTTTTACGATTTTCATCATTTCTGCTTCAATTGCAGGTAAATCTTCAGCTGTTATCGGATTTTCACCATTATCAGTGTCATAGTAAAAACCAGAATCAATGGCTGGACCTACTCCAAATTTGATTTTTGGGAATAAACGACGTAAGGCATTCGCCATTAAATGAGCGGATGAATGGCGTAAAATACCTAATGCATCCTCATGATCCGGTGTCACGATTTCGATAGTACCATCCTCTTCTATTGGACGATCTAAATCTATTAATGTGCCATTGAATTTCCCTGCTAATGCTTTTTTAGCTAAACTATTGCTGATACTTTTAGCGATATCTAACGTTGACGAACCAGCCTCAAATTCTTTGACTGCGCCATCTGGAAAAGTAATGTTGATTGACATTTTTGTTTCCTCCTTTAATAAATTATGATTGAAAAGATTGATTGTTCACTTCATTTTGGTCTTTTTTCAAATTCTTAAAAAAAATGAAAAAAGTCCTAGCAACCGATACTAAAATCGGAATACTAGGACGAAAAGTTCGTGGTTCCACCTATTTTTAAACACAGCAAACTGCCATGTTCCTCAAGCGTGTTAACGGTACGACCGCCTCTGTTTCAACAAAGGTTGGAAAAAGTGGTCATTCCTTGTGCCAGTCTGGGAAATTTTCAGCCAAGATTTCCTTCTCTAAAAGACTGCTTGCAAGTTCAGTTGTCTTTCTCATCAATCATTTATGAGTTAATTTAAACACTTCTTCAAATAAAAAGCAAGCATTTCTTAAAAATTGATTCCTTTTTACGTTGTCCGCCTTGCGCATGATGGTAGTTATTAATACATTGATTTTATTGTAAATTTTTTAGGATAGAAAAGTTGAATAATTAAAAGATAAATAAAAATTATCCTTCTTCGTCTAAAAATGACTATTTTGGGGAAGCTATCCAGTAAAATTTTTTTGTAAAACAATTGAACAATTGCAACTTTGTGAAGCTGCAATCGTTCAATTTCTATTTTGTAAATGACTTGTTGAACTTTATTTATTCAAACATTTTCTTTGCGGCTTTCAGCAACGTAGGAATATCCTTATCATATCTTGGCGTTTTTACTAATTTAGACATTGGCACACCTGAAAAGTGGAAAGCTGCAATTTCACCAGAACGAACGGCACTTTGTTCGGTAAAAATCATTTGATAGGGTTGTTCTACAAACTCTCCAGTAAATGCTAGGTTTGTTGAATGTTCTGGAATAACTTTCGGTCTGTCTATCTTTGCTCTATTATTAAATAAAGCTGAAGCATATGGCATGTATACCGGTATATTATTAATAACACTATCTAATATTTTATCTTCTTTTTCAGCAATATTGATTGGACCAGGATCCACTTTAGATAATTGACCAATCAATTCTTGTACCATTTCTTTACCGGTCATTTTAATGTATTCCTTCTCAACAAATTTACCTTGACGTCTAGGATACAAGAAATATCCCCAAATAACTGTTTCATTTGGTTTTTGTGTTGTAAAGTGTGGTTGATGATGAACCACGATAGACATATTGACATCTTTTTGTCCTAATGGTGTTATTGGTATAGTTGAAACAAATGAATTTAGCGCATTCCCCGGAGTTTGAGTCGTGATTCTGATGATTTCATTTAGTAATAAATGATCTTTAGAAGTCAATGTAAAACTTACCCATTCACTTGCATCTCGGTCGGTAAAAAATTTATCCGGATTACCTAAATTATAAAATTTTTCACTGATATTTTTCCAAAGTGAGGAAGCCGCGCCATAATCCATATTTTCTGCTGCTGGCGTATCATAATCACCTAAGGTTGCTGAATCAGTAATCGAACCATTTGTGAAAATAACAGCTGTATCTTCATCAATTGACAAGTAATGATGTTCATTTGTTACTGTATCAATCATTTTAATTCCCGTTACAGTTATTTCATCTTGCATTTGAGTTTCTTTAAAATCAAAATCGGTCACTAAACGATTCAAAATAATTTCGCACCCTTGATCTTTCAAGTAGTTAATCAATGGCAACATGATACTTTCAAATTGATTATATCTCGTACGATTTACCCCTACTAAATGTTCAATTTGAGTGAATTCATAAATCATTTGGTGCATATACCGGCGAAATTCTTGTGCAGAACTTCTTGTTCTAAAAGCAAACGTAGTTTCCCACATAAACCAGAAGTTTGTTTCAAAAAAGTGCGGATCATCTTTAAAATATTCTGCAATTGTTATATTATCTAATTTTTCTTCTTCAGTGTCAGGCATGGAAATTAGTTTAGTCAATAGTGCTCGGTCAGTATTATTAAAACCTAATTTGCCACCATCGATGATTCCTTTTCCCCCTTCAAGTAAACGTGCTTTGTCGTATGTTCGATGTTTCGAATCAAAATCTCTGGTATCTTCTTCAGCCGTCATATTCGGTTCAGTTGCTGAAGGGATTCTACTCAATAAGTCCATCAAATCAACATACGTACGGTAGTTCAACATTCGACCACCACGTGCAATATACCCTTTGGTATTTTCCATCGGATGATTTTCATTCCAATATTCATCAATTACGGTATCAGTCGGTGCTCCATCATTTGATCCATGATCATCTAATGAATAAAATTTGATTTGAGAGCCACTCCAACCTCCTTCTTGAATGAGATAAACGGCCGCAGCCATATTTGCGATTCCAGCACCGATCATTACAGCTTTATTTTTTTTCATGATATTTTCTCCTTCATATTTCGACTTTTACTTACTAGTATCATATTCATCATATAAATAATCATCATTTTCGAGCAAACCAGTTTTTTTACCTAAATACAGACTGCCAAGCGCTAATAAGCCGATTCCAATTCCCAGCACCATGAACTTATTTTTCATAAAATTACCTCTTTCTATAATGCTTTATATTTGTTATTTGTATACTATATCTGGACGTCTTTAATTACAAACTTAGTGACTTCCATTTCCTTTTTTTTTTAGACACTCTTGTTAAACTGTTTAAAATTTGTTAGATAAAAGGATATTTGAATGTGTGATTAAGATGTTTTCTAAATGAAAATGTGTCCTACAAATTGACACACATCTCAAAACATTCATTTTTGATATATGAAAGGGATATATAGAATCTAGACTTCTTTCCTTCACTATTTCTATGGAAAATAATTACTTTACATTCTAAGTATAAAAAAATATCATTCTCCAGGATGATTAAATCACGACAAATAAACAACCAAGAGACCAACATTTTTTAAATAATGAAATTTATTTAAACTTATTTGGCTTAACAGTTGAAAAATGTTGACTATATAAATATTTTCGCAAATATAATGTGATTTTGTACTCTTTAAAAATAACGCATCTTTTTAAATATAACGTAAAATACTATCAATATTTATGAGTTTGATAGCTCAATGATCAATCTAAATGAAATTTCCTTTCAATCACTTCTTCTTGTATAATAAGAATAGAGGTGATGATAATGAAAATAGAATTTGAACAAAAATTGTCAGAAAAAGAATGGTTTGATTTTAACAAAATATATTTACATTTTAAAAATAAAAAATTACGGTTGTTTTTAATTGTAATGATAGTTTTTTCTGCAATTCTACTCTTGCTCTCATTATTTTTAATATGGTCTTTTTTTAGAGCACCCTCTTTTGTTTTTGTTCCCTTAACTATTAGTAATATAATACAATACTATCCATTAGGCTTTTTTATAACATTTTTATCTTTTTTGCTGGTAATTTCCTTTACTTTACGTTACCGATTTCAAATCGACATAGCTTTAAAAAAAATGTTAAAAGATCCTAGAAATAAGGATTTATTCCCACAACAATCTTTTTATTTAGACAATGAACATGTTCTAGTGTCTACTGACTTATCCTCTTCTACTATGCAATGGAAGGCTTTTGCTGAAGTGGTAGAAACTAAAGATCATATTGCTTTTTTTAAAAATTCTTCTAACATGGTTTTGCTAAGAAAAAAAGAGTTAATGCAGTATCAAATTAGGCAAATTGATACTGTTATAAAAAATGATTTATCTGATGTTTATCTTTCTTTGCAATAATTTAACTTGGTAATTCGTCCAAATTGCTTATCTTAAGTTTCAATTAATAAGAGTATAGAATAAAAATATGATTGGAAACGAATTCAAACCATATTTTTTGTTCATTCACTTAAATTTCACCTCTATGATATTCTAGTATTTTAACTTTATTATTATAGTGAGGTAAATTATTTATGTTCTGGATCTAATAAGCGACCTCTACTGGTAGAGGTCGCTTATTAGTAATTTTTACATCAATAGCTAAATGATGAGATTCCAGTTTTATATTCCTTATATTTAGAAAATCATTCATTCGATTTAAGTGCAGTAATCATATCTATTTTCTTTAGTCTACGGTGAGTAATGAACATTACAAGCAAAGAAAATAAAATAGTTAGACCAGCTGAAAAGAGATAACCAGAAATCGGGATCAACAGTGGGAAACTAATCATAGGTGATGCAGCGGTGGTAATAATAAACCAAGTTAGTATTTTCCCAACTCCAAAGCCTAATAAAATACCTAGCACGGTGAAAATAATTGTTTCTCTAACGATATACATAGTAACTTCCATATTAAAAAATCCTAGAACTTTGATAGTAGCCAATTCCCGTTCTCGCTCTGAAACATTTATATTTGTAAGATTAAACAAAACGACTAAAGCCAGCGTTCCTGATAACACGATGAAAATCAGCACGACTGGTTGGAAATTAGTACTAGCGTAGGTCTGTTTCTCTATTTGCTGACTCATAAAGGTTGTTGCACGAACTTGTTTAGTCTCTTGTAATTTTTTAGATAAGCGATTTTGAGCTTCAACAGTCATGTTATTTGTTTTAACTAGAAACGAATTTGGTCTAATTCGCTCACCACTAATTTTTTCTAAATATTGTTGATTAACAAAAATATTATTACCTAAATAATTTTCTACAATCCCACTGACTTTGATTCTCAATTTTGTTCCATCAGCATTTTGCATCGTCAGCTCGTCGCCAACCTTTACGTTATATGCTTTTGCTAGCCCAGTTGTGATAATCGCACCATTATCACCAAGTTTTGTTAATGAATCATTATTTGCTTTTTTCAAAGTAAAATACTTATTAACTTGATTATTGTCTGAAAAGCTATAAATTGTTGCAGCTTGATCAGTCAAGCCTTCTTGCTTGAACTTAACTTGAGTCGTATATACAGGATAATTAGATTTGATTTCTTGCTCATTTTTCAAAACTATATCAACTGTTTCTGTATCATTTACTGTTGCATTATTGTCTACTATCACAATAGCTTGAAAATGATTTAGTTGATTGAATTGAACATCCGCCGCACCACCAATAGAATCTCTCAAACCAAAACCTGCTACCATTAAACCACAACATCCGGCTATTCCTGAAATTGTTAAAATCATTCGTGCTTTATAACGGAAAAGATTGCGGTAAGTAACTTTTTGATTAAAGCTTAAGCGCGTCCAAAGTGGCGTAATATATTCTAAAAGAATTCTTTTTCCAGGTTTTGGTGCTTTAGGCATCAAAAGTGCCATTGGTTTTTCTCGTAAATCCTTGATCAAAATATAGATAGTTGCCACAACTGTTGCGATCAAGGCACCACCAATAGCAATCAAGATAGGCCCTATCCAAAAGTTAGTCAGATACGCCGTGAATACATACGAAGAACTTAGCATTTTAAACACTATTGGCGGAAGTAATTTTGTTCCCACAATCACACCAAGTACGGAACCGATACTGACAGTCAGTAGAGCGTAAACTAGATATTTTTGTGAAATTTCGCTATTTCGATAACCTAGAGCTTTCAATGATCCAATCACCTTACGATCCTCTTCCACCATTCGTGTAATTGTAGTAAATGTGATCAACGCACCAATCAAAAAGAAAAAGACAGGAAAAATATTACCGATTGCATCAATCCGCGTAGAAAGACTAGTCACTTCTTCAAAACCAGGATTAGCTTCACGCTCAGTTATAAAATAGTTAGGTGTATTCAAGTCCGCTACTTCAGTTTTTGCCTCATTAATTTTTAGTTGTCCTGCTAAAATTTTCGTTTGATTTTTTGATAGTAACTCTTGTTGCTCCTCAAAATTTTTTTCTGCCTGTTCTATCTGTACTTCACCATCGGCAAAATTGCTAGCAGCCGTTTCCCCATACATTTGAATTAGTTGCTCTTTTTGTGTAGTTAGCTGATTCTTTTCTTGTTCCAATTGTTGCTTTGCAAAATCTAGTTGTGGTTGTCCTTCATCAAGCTTTTTTTGATTTTGGATCAGTTCAGTTTGATTCTTATTAATTTCAACTGTTGCCTGATCAACCAACTCTTGTTTTCGTTCCGCTTTTCTGGTTTCAACTATTTTTTCTACTTGTTCCTTTCTTTTCATTAATGTAGTGGAATATTTTTTTGAAAAAATATTTTCATTCAATAAGTCATCAAAACGAAGATACAAAATCGAATAGGCATCATGATTAAAAGCAACTTCATTTATATACGCATAGCCATCTATCGTTCCATTGCCAATAGAAGTAGCCCCTTTTTCTTCTTTATTCACGTAAATTGGTGATTCAACGTAACCCACTACTTTAAAATCATTTTTCATCAAACGATCGCTATCAATAATCATTTGACTATCCAATGGGTACTCTTTCTCAAGTGCTATATCTAACACGATCTCAGTTGATTTAGTAGGAAACCGCCCTTTGATTAATTTCAACTTATTCTGGATTGCTTTTTTATCATAAGAGTATAATTGCAGTGCCCTATCATGCGTTTCATCGGCATAAGGAAAACTATAGCCCAACTCTGCTTCGACTCCTGAAATTGTTTCTACCGCTTTAAGGTCATTCTCTGTTAAACCTGCAGTGCTGACTATTTGAAGGTCTGAAACATTATTTTTCACAACATAATTTTGAATACTCGTTTCCAAATCTGGTCCTACTGACTTAATCCCAACAAATAATAAAACAGCCATGAAAATAATTAAAATGATGGCAATAAAACGTCCTAATGAGCTTCGAATATCACGGAATGTGCTACGAAGATATAAATTATTTTTCATTCTGTTCACCTACCACTCAATCTCTGTAATTGGTTTTGGGTGTTCGTTGATTTCTATAGACCGAACTTTTGCATCATTGATTCGAATTACTCGATCAGCAATCGGTGCAATTGCACTATTATGAGTAATCAAAAGAACTGTCCGACCCTGTTTTCGACAAACATCCTGTAATAATTGCAGGACCTGCTTTCCGGTTTCATAATCAAGAGCTCCAGTCGGTTCATCACACAACAAAACTTTGGGATTTTTAGCTAATGCTCGCGCAATTGCAACACGCTGCTGTTCTCCACCAGATAGCTGTGCTGGAAAATTCGCCATTCGTTCACCTAACCCAACTTGCTCCAACGTCATTTCCACATCTAACGCATTTTTAGAAACAGCCGTTGCCAATTCAACATTTTCTTTTGCAGTTAAATTAGGGACTAAGTTATAAAATTGAAAAACAAAACCAACCTCAGTTCGCCGATATTCTGTCAATCGTTTCTCATTTAGCGGTGAAATATCTATCCCATTAATGACTACTTTTCCTTCACTAGGACTGTCCATTCCTCCCAAGATATTTAAAACCGTTGATTTACCTGCACCACTCGGACCTAAAATTACTGCTAATTCTCCTTCTTCTACAGAAAAACTGATATCGTTATTGGCTACAATCGTCGTATCACCCATTCGATAACGTTTAAATAAATTCTTTATCTCAATAAAACTCATTTTTTTCACCTCGTTATAATTTCAACAAACTGTTGCTTTAATGATTCTCAATAAGTATAATCAGTCTTAAAATGAATTACAATAAGCAGATTTAAACGATTTGTCATTTTTTGAACAGTAATAAAAAAAGTGTTGAAAGGAATGTTGTCAATGGTTGGAATAAAAGATAATCGCCGCACACAATACACAAAAAAAGTGATTCGAGAAGCATTTATAGAATTACTAGCCGAAAAGAACTTACAAGATATTACTGTTACTGAAATCACTCATAAGGCTGATATCAATCGAGGAACCTTTTACAACTATTACCAAGATAGCATAGATTTATTTCAAGTGATTGAATCTGAGCTGACTGCAGAAATTCTTCCTTTGATCAAGTTACGTACCTCGGATAATTTAGTTGACTGGTTACAACGTTTTATTACGATTTTAGATAAAAATAAAGTGATTTCACTGACTTTACTAAAAAATAACACGACTAGTTATCTGTTAGAAACAATTTTCTCTGAAGTCCGCGACTTAGCTTTAGCGGAATTTCGTCGTATGTTTAAGGAAGAGGATCCGCGTCTTTTGGATTATTTCTTTACTTATTTTGTAAAAGGAACGATTGGGACTCTCGTAGAATGGATGAGTAACGAAGACGGGACGACCGCAGCAGATATTAGTCTTGTAATAGCAAAAGTGTTGCCTTCTATGGGACATTCGTATTTTAATGATTCGATTAATACCGTGTAACCTCAGCCTGTAACAAAAATTGTATTTTATATTAAATTAAAACTATTTAAAGTCTAAATGCTTAAGTAATTTAGATTCTTTTCCTTGTTAGTTGGAATTTTTAAATGCTTTAGGTCAGAGCATGACAACTCTGACCTAAAGCATTTATAATTCTTTTTTTGTTTTTTGTTTTTTCTCAATAACTGAAATTGGTTCAGGAAATACTACTTCAAAATCACTGCTTTTTTTCAAAAAGATAAAATCATTTTTCTCTTTTTGAACGTGGACAGTAGTAGCATTGGTATCTGTTGGAATTGGTACAGGTTTTGGAGAATCATAATCATTATTCATACAGGACCTCCTTTTTTACTTTACATAATTATATATCATAATTCCTTTATAAAACATAGGAATACATTCTGATTAACGCCTTGAAAGAAAACGTTCACAAAGAGATTTCATTGATTGTTTGTATCCCTTGTTTTGAACACAAAGAAAATAGCAATCAACACTTATATATTGGTGGTAGATCATGCAAAAAAAGGCAGTACGGGTATCCCATACTGTCTTTCTACATTATTATTTAACTAAATTTTGATGCAAAATTAACAAATTGTTTTCCAACACCTTCTAAAAAGTCTTCAGTTCCTTTATTAGTAGGTTCTAAGTTTTCATCAAATAAATTATTTGAGTTGGCAATATAGACTTCTGGCTGTTGCATAGTTGGCATATTTAAGAAAGTCAGAGATTGTCGTAACACATGATTAGCCAAAACTCCAGATATTCCAGAAATAGATTGTGATGCTACAAGCGCTGGCTTACCATCCCACACATTTTCTCCCCATGGACGAGAAGCAATATCCAATGCATTTTTTAATGCTGCCGGAATACTACGGTTATGTTCAGGTGTTACAAAAATAATTGCATCTTGTTGACTTACTTCTGCTCTAAAGCGAGTGTACTCTTTTGGAGAATTTTCATCTAAATCTTGATTATAAAGTGGTAAATCTCCGATAGTTATAAAGGTAACTTCTGCATTTTCTGGAAGTCCCTTCACAATTGCTTTTGCAACTGCTTCTGAATATGAATTTTTTCTAGTTGAACCTACGATCACACCATATTTTGTCATTATATATCCCTCTTTCTTCTTACTTAAAGTAAGTATACTACTTTGGAATTTATTTTACAATAGAAAGGCAAAATTATTATTATATCTATTTTAGTAGTTATTAATTAGTTCCAGTCAAAAGAAGGATCACACCAATTAAAGTTCAAATACCAACATACTAATCATGTGCCAATAACGAATGTTTTTTAGAAAACACGTTAAATTATTCTAAAAAAAGTCGAGACCTAAAGCTTCGACTTTTTCTAATTTAAATATTCACGCTAAAGTTAATCCTCAGAGCGCTCTAAAATTTTTCCTGTCTGTGCATCAAGCTTAATTTCGTACTCTTTAGTCTTCTCTATTACTTTTACTTCCCAATAGGTTGTTGCTAATTCACGCTCAAGTTTCCATTCTGTTGCTGTTCCTGTTCCCACTTCTTTTTCTGCTAAGACACTCACTTCTTGGATAGGCAATACATTTTTTATATCAATGGCCTCCTGTTTCTTCTTAAGTCCATCTTGCTCATCTTTATCAAGTACTTCTTCTCGTTCCTTCTTAACTTCTCCAGTATTTGCTTGTATGTTTAGGCCATATTGGTTATGATCATCTACACCTTCAATTGTGTAATAGTATTCTCCAAAACTTTGATCTAGTTCTACTGATGTTAGTTCTGTATTAGGGTAGACTTCCTTATATTTGTTAAATGCTTCTTGTAATGAAATCGAAAATTCATTACTTTGAGAAGAATCAAGTTCTTTAGTAGAATTTTCTGTAATTCTATTACTGGTTGTCTGGTTTGATTTTTCACCGGATATGTTGTTTGTATTTATTTTCTGATTACAACCGCTCATTAGAATACCTACTGTCAGAATTGCTGCACCCGCGACTATTTTTTTCATATTCCACCTCGTAATTTCCTATTTATATCCTCTATATTACTTGAAAAAAGAGCATCCTACATCAAACTAAAGTCTCATTTTATAAACGAGACCCGTTTTATGAGAGAATCTATAAATTCTTTTTGGCATATGCTAATTAGCAACAAAAAACGACTTCTCAATGAGACAGCCCTTTTTATTGGAAGCACTTTAATAAGTCGGTTGTTCTTTTTTCGTTACTGGTCTGATTGTAATCTTTCTCTCTGATTATCATATATATTCAACACCACCGTCTGAAAAAGTAACTTTTACCTTGGAATGGGTAATTCCATTTTTTTGTATATTACTATCTTCAATTCCAATATCTCCTAGTTCATTTCTTTCCAGTATCCATAGGTAAAAGAAACACTCTGATTATGTATGTCTGTCACTGTTACAAACATTCTATATGATCCAGTTGCCTGATTATGTTCAGTTTTTTCTATCGTAACTTCCTTAATATCACTAAAAGTTTCCTTCAATACAATTATTGATTGACGTTCTATTTCCGTTAGCTCTTTTTTTGTTCTTCTTTCTTCTCATCCATGTAATATTTCCCTCCAAATCCTATTAACGCTAGTAAACACAATCCTATAACAATCATGCTATTTCTTTTTTCATTTTTTTCTCCTTTAGTAATGATAAATTAACTATAACATATAATTGCCCTACAATACATTAGCGAAAATGCAATTATTTAATGTTTCTGTTAAATAAGCTAATTGCTTGCTGTATGTGCTTATAAAAATAGATGAGCTTCAAAAAAAAACGATAAAAGCATGAGAAGACAGCATGATTTTCATCATGTTATCTTCTCATGCTTTTAAAATTTGGATATTATTCCTATAATTTACAATTGGTTTATATTCAAAGTTTACAATAAAAAACTAGTAGTATCCGCTCTAGATAAAGTCAATTTTGATTATACTCTAACTTTACATAGTAAGGATGTCTACCTCCATGCTTTCAAACTAAACATCGAAGCATCTTGTTTCATAAATAATTTCTCACCATAATAAAATGTTTCACTAGAGACTGAATTAAACCCAATTTCTTCCATTTGTTTTTTTAGTTTGGCTTGTGAAAAACCATTATGCACTTTCTCATGACTAATTTTTTTGTTTTTATCAAAGTCAACAATTAAAATCTGTCCCTTTGAATTTAGCGCTTGAAACAATGATTTTAGTATATCAAGTGTATCAGGAACATGTAAAAGAACTAAGGAAACGATGATTATATCTGCTTTTATTCCTAGCGTGTCCCCTTTAGAAAAACTTCCTACTATTGTTTTAGCATTTACTTGATTTTTTTGCTCAACTTTTTGATCGACAATACGGATCATTTCTTTAGACGGATCAACAAATAGTATTTCCTTAAAGTCATCTGCCATTTGTAATCCGATCAATCCTGTACCACAGCCGTAGTCTAATGCAATTTTATCAGAAGTATTCCCTAACTTTGACTTGATTTCATTTTTGATAATCGTTGCCAATTCTAATTGTTTCGGTGAATCGTAATGCTCGGCGATTCGATCAAAGACATTCATAAGCAATTTCCTCCTCTTAGCTTTTCTGACGTTTATCTATTGAATGTTTGCTGAAGTTTCTTACAAATATCATAATTAAAAGGAGTAAATCGATCTTCTAATTTATATTTTTTTATCTCATTAAAACACATAAACTGGGCTGCTATCAATTCGTCTTGGAAGAGATAGGGAAGAAAGTTCAGCCTCTTCTACAATAATGCCTAATTCTTTATGTAATTCCCATATAGCCGCTTTTTTATTTTTTCATTTAGTTCAACAGCTCCAACTAGAATTTCCCAATATAGTCCCATTTGCTTTTTAGGGTGCCTTTGAGTAACTAAAAATTCTCTATTCGAATTCAAAACAACAATACATGCCGCTAATTGAAATTCGCCATCTAAGAGTGCTTTTCCTCGCTCAATCACTTTTCCAATTCTCACGCGATTTACATCATAAATATCAGGCACACGCACTATCTCTTTTTTCTTTATGGATTTACCTATTTCATTATCAAAAGAGACTAGGACATAACTCTGCGAGTTATATCCTAGTCTTAAGGAATCCGAAAAAAACAGTGGGAGCAAAAGCAAATCCTTCTGAAATAAGTTAAACGCTTCTGTCCCAAATTTTCATTATTTTTTTAAGCTGGCTCACCATAATCAACTGGTTTATCGAATTCTCCTGGCGCATCATCATAGATATGTCCATAAACGATAACAGGCATTCCAGCATAAGCACCGTTGAAGATTTGAGCAACAGCATCCCCAGGTGTATTAATACAACCGTTACTACCAAAGTTTGTTTTATATGTTTCTTTATTTCCAAAATATTCTGCTTTGTAGTCTGCATCATGAATCCCGATCTGCGTCACTACACCGCCAAAACTCTTCAATGGCATCCAATATTTTACGGGTACACTATATTTTGACCCATCTAACATTTCGCCTTCTAATTTTGTATCCGTATCTTTGTACAAAATAGTATGGAACCCAGGAACTGTTGCAGTCCCTTTATTATAACGACCGGTAATCACATCCGTTTCAACGACCTTAACACCGTTTTTAAAGAAATACATTTTTTGATCGTTTAAATCAATTTCCACATAATCTTTGTCAACGGTAGGAGATTGATTGACATCGCCATCGATTGGTACTGTAATTTCTTCTGTATCTTTATCACTATTGATTGCTTGAACAATTAAATCTCTTGTTTGCGGCATATTGATATCCCAACCATAACTGCCATTGTTTTTATATTTTGTTGTGACACCATGAACATTTTTGAAAATGATTGGTTTGAAGATTGAACCATATTTTTGATTCGTCTGTTCCACCCAAGCATAAACTTTGTTAGGATCAATATCTCCTTTTTCATTCATAAATGACTGTAATTCTTCTTTGGTAAGAGTCAATTTTTCACCATTGATATCAAGTGTGATTGCTTTATTTTCTTTTTTAGACATTAATGCTAATTTTTCTTGTAGACCTTTATCCTCTTTTGTCACTGTCGGCTTTTGATAAAATGCTGTGACATCGTACACGTAGTCGCCTTTATTCTCATCAACATCTTTTATTACTTGGTTCATCAATGCTTCTTTGTCAACAGCCGTCCCAACTTGTTCGGGTACAATTTGATAATTACCATCAACTTTTTCAATACGAGCGTCTTGACTTGGTGTCCCTTCTTCAAAGGTAAGTTCATTTAATTTATTTTTCAATTCTGTTTTATAATCTTCATTAATAGGTAATTTTATTGAACGATCCCCAATATTTTGTTTCAAATACTCTTCTGTAATTTCATATTTTTTAGGTAATTCAATTTTTTCTTCTTTACCATTCACTTTGATTACAACAGATTCATCTTTATTTAGTTCTTCTAACTTTTTCTTCGCATCTTTTGCGTTTAGTAAACTGATATCAACCCCATTTGCCTTTGCCGAGATAAAGAAATGCGATTGAAAATAGACAAGTCCGCCAGTAAATACCAATGCTAAACAAATCAGCACACCAACTAACGGCACTAACCATTTCTTTGATTTCTTATTTGGATGAGGATTATTTTTAGGTGCCTTTGCATTTTTTGCTGAGCGGCTAACTGATTCTTCATTTTCCATTATGCTATCTTCCTTTTTTTATGATTTATATGCTTACTTCAATTTAATGACTTTTCCTGCTTTAGAAATAAAATAAAAGGAAATAACCCTTCCTACTATGATTACCTTAATTTTTTTCTATTCTTACTATAGATATTTTCATTTTAAAGCTAGTTTAGTTAAATTCCTCTCAATCTTCAATTTATTTGCTTACATATGAGAAAAATTTCATGTTTTTATGTATAAATGCTGAATTTTAAATTTTCTATCAACAGGAAATGACAATCATCAAAATTTCATACAGTGTAATTACCATTCTACCACATATCAGGGAAAGGAAAAAAGGCTATTTGGCAATATCTTTGGTAAAATTCTAATTAATTTACAATAAACTTAAAAATATACCCCAAATTGTGCTCAATTTGTCTCAACGTCTTATTTATTTTAGTGGCTCATACTAAAATCTGCCGTATACTGCATCACTTTTTTAGCCACTTTTTGATCATAAATTAGATTATTCTTTTGTGAAAACTTATATGCAATTTGATCAAACTGTTTTTGCAATGAAATTAACGCTTTCCACGCTAAAGAAACACTAGACAAATTCATTGTTTTTATAACTGCCTCATATTGTTCAACTATTAAATAATTAGGTAAGTATTTATAATTTTTCCCGACACTGAAAGTAAAACCATACTCTGATCCCACTTGCCACGCTAATAAACGTAACAGCTCTTTTCGACAGTATTCATTTAAATGATCTGTTGCGTAAAACAATTCCCCACGACACAATCCTTTGACAACATATGTGCTGATCCACCAAAATTGATTACAACAATCGGAAAATTCTTCTTGATTAGGACATTTGGTCCAGTAATTTTGATCAGTCGCTGCTGATAACTTAGGTAATAATGCCCCCTTATCCAATAAAATTTCAGCTAAACGATCCCCTTCATTCCAAGTGTTCGCCTGCTCTTTTGGACAGAGAGTCAAATCGATTCGATTCCCATCTTCAAACAACATTAAGTATGTAAACTTTCCATTCCCAGTCGGTGAAAATAACGTCATATCTTCTGGTGTTTGCATTATCAAACGAGAGCCAAATCTATCAATCCAAGATTGATCTTTTACGAAAGCATCTAACGATTCTACAATATAAACAATATCATAATCCTGAAACGAATCTTTTGGTATATTTTTATTTGTCCGTGAACCGTTCATCCCAACAGCCAAAACGTTAGGATCTTTTATTGCTGTATCTAAAATCAATCGAAACATTTCTTCTTCTGTTCTCATAAATACCTCCATTTTTTTATTTTACTATAGAGTATAATAATAAATTATCAGTCATACTATACTTTCTCTTAAAATCGTTAAAAAAACTTTAAATAAGAAGACATCAATACTATTGTCTCTATTTATCTACTACACTAGTTAAGAAAGGTTGTGGTGTTATGAAATGGGTGAAACGAATCATGTTGATTATTATAGGTTTAGGAATTATATATGTTGGTCTCATTCTTTTCCTAATTTTAAGTGGGACAAAAGATCAGCCAACAGCATCACCTGACACTGTGCTTATTTTAGGTGCACAAGTAAAAGGGACTTCAAAAGACAATCCCTATCCAAGTACCGTTTTAAAAGAAAGATTGGATGCAGCTATTCCTTATTTAAAAGAGCATCCTAAAGCAACAGTCATCGTTTGCGGTGGTCAAGGTTCTGATGAACCTGATAGTGAAGCAAATGTGATGGCAGAATATCTAAGAGTGAATGGAATTTCACAAAAACAAATTCTGACGGAAGATACCTCAACACGTACCAAAGAAAATATTCAAAATGCTCAAAAGAAGCAAGTTCTAGGAAATACCGTCATTGTTACAAGTGATTTTCATATGTATCGCTCAAAATTATTAGCAAAACGTTTAGGGATTTCTGAGCTTAGCGGACTTCCAGCTGTTTCAAAATCTTCTGCTACCTTTAAAACATATATTAGAGAAATTGGTGCATTAGGTTATGGTTTACTTTTTGATCATTGATTTTGAGTGCGCTTTTCTTGGTATCACGTGCCCATCGTTTGCTCTATAATCGCTGATTAAATTGCATCATCTACTCTGATGAGGTTGGGACAGAAGTGTTTAGCTCCGAGAAATAAGAGGAAACTCACGAAAATTGCTCTTCAAATTTTTGTGAATTTCAACTTATTTCCGAAGGAGTTGCTTCTGCTCCCACCGTTTATTCGGATTTATTAAGGCTAGGTATAACTCGTAGAGTTATGTCCTGGCCTCTTTTCTGAGATAAGAAAAATACCCGACCTTTGGGGAAGGACGGGAAAGGAGTTAAAAATGAAAAAAGTGTTTTATTAGGGTTGTTGTTGGTATGCTTATATACTACTAGTTAATTGTGAAGAAAATATGATATTTTTTTATTTATTTTACAAAAATTATTGATTAAGAACTAAATTTTTTAGCACTTCATTTTGACTATACAAACTAGATAAATTCTCATGACTTCGGTTTATCTAGTTTCTTTTTTAATTTCTGATATTTTTTCTGTTGTCTTTTCCGTTCTTTTTTAATTTTTTGATTAAAATAATAGATGATCCCTAATATTACGGCTAGAGTTACGACTATTATGATAACAATAATAGTCCATGGTACTTTTTTCTTTTGGTCAGGAGGTAGATTACTGGCAATCGCATTATATTCTTTTGCTTCTTTTTCTCTTATAGTGAGTTTTCTTTCCCATGTCCAATCTTTATAACCATCATTTGCTTTAATTTTAACGGTATAATTTCCCGCAACAAAAGGTTGGTCATTTAAGTCTATTTTATAATTAAAATTCGTGTTTGGCGCCATTTTTAAAGATTCTTGATGATTTTCATAGCGAGGCTTTGTTTCATCTTCATAATAAAGTTTAGCATCTACCTGCAGTTCTTTGATCATTGCAGCTTCTTTATTTTGAATGTTCATAATAACCGCATTTTTACCATTTAATTGAGTCACCTTCACATCATTCAGTGCTAATTCTGGTCGGACTTCCCTATCTGTCTCACTCAATAGTACGCCCACAACATAAGAAAAACGATTACCAACGGCTAAAGCTCCTTCATTTTTAGCCTCTTTAGCTTCTTTTTGCTCAAAATAAAGGCCACCTAAAACATAGCCATCAAAGGAATCTTTAGGTATATCAATTGTGCATTCGACTATTTTGTTTGATTTTTTTGGTAAAATAATTTCTTTTGGAATTGAAGCAATTTCACTAAATGTAAAAATGGCTGACGAATCTTTTTTTGTATCTTTATAAGAGTAGTCAACGATTCCATTATTATTTGTAATTGCTGAATTTGCTGAAGCATATACTGTAATTTCTTTTTCTGTATCGTTTGTCAGTTCTATGCTAATTTTCTGAGTTTCTCCTGCCACAACTCTTAAATCAAAATAACTAATTTCCTTGCTTCGCTGATTCTCCGGTAAAATAGCTTTAGCACTGAAATTAATTTCACTAGCATGACCGACTAATCCAATCGTCACTGAAGCGACTAAAATAATAGCAAACAACAAATGAGTAAACTTCTTTTTCATAGTTAAAACTCCTTTATAACAATTTATAATGACACTGAAAAGAACACTATTCACAGAAAAATAGGTTCTTTTCAGTAAATCAGCTATAAAATCACGTTACATCAATTCATAAAATCATATAGCATTTCTATTAAATCGGACTGTCATTCAACGTCCAAGTAAGCGTCGTCTTGTATTGATCATTTGCAACTTTTGTTGTTGCGTTCGGTACGGTCAATTTAACCCCTTGTGCTGCCCCAGCACCCGATCCAAACGCAAGCGTCCAAGTTCCTATCCCTGTTGAAAGTGCTGCGGTAGCTACGGGAGAAGAGGCTGCACCTGAAGGATCTAATAGTACTGGTACTGTTACCGGTGCCAATGCAATCAACTGAGTGGAATTGGGTGTTGCAGCGACCAGGCTCATTTGAGCATTCGTTAAAACAGCTGGTGTGCTAGCCCCCGTTTTAAATTGACCATTTTGCTTCACTGTTAGTTTCCAACCAAGATTTAGCCCACGTTTATCCGTTACTTGAACATAGTTAGGCACACTGATCAAGGTAGTCGTTGCATTTTGAACCTGATCTAGTTGAGCATAGTAGGTGGCATCTGACGTTTGAATCGCTTTAGTTCCAAAATGAAAATTAGATACATAATCCAAACTCAGTGGTCCACCTGTTCCTGGTTGGTGGGGATCATTTGGATTAGGGGTAACTGGCGAAGTGGGATCTGTTGGATTGACGGGCTGTGTTATTGTTGTATCTTGAGAAAAACTAATATCTGCATTTGAATTTAAAGATCCTACGCTAACCGCTTCCACAACTGTTCCTCCGGCAATACCACATGAAATAAGTACAGCAACAGTAGATAAAGAACCTAAAATCTTTTTCATTTGTACTTCCTTCTTTCTATTTTTATTTTAACTTCCTATTTTGTAAGAAGTAACACCCAGATTATAAAGGAGCATCCGATAAAATCCATTGTAATTGCGCAGTATACGATTCGTTTACATTGATATTTACACTAGGAGTGAGGTTTAAAAATACACCATTTTGCTGATTCCAAGGAATAGCAACATTATTATTATCAGGAGAAGTATAAGCATAAGCTTCCGAAGCAATTGTCGTGATTGACGTATCCTGTCCATTTTTTCGATAAACAAACGCTTGATTGATTACCTTTTCTGTCGTTGTGGATTTCATCGGCTGACTTTCTCTAACAAGTAAGTGCCATTGATTTTTGGCAACTCGTCCATCAGCAACCATCAATGAAGTATCCACTACACTAGGACTATAAGTTGTTGTTTTCGATGGTACAGGTATGTTTTTAAACGAAATTTGCTTAGGAGACTGAACAAAACGCAAGGTTCCATCCTCAACTAAGACTGAGTTTGCATTATTTTGCGGCGTAATTGCTTCTCCCCCACCGTCAACTCCACCAATAATACTAGAAAAAGACAATGATTGTCCGACTGTACTCTGAGCTGCTACTCCTGTGTACTGCAACTTAAAAGTCGTATTTGGCTGTGTAAAATTATTTACAGGAAGTGTATTTTGATAATACCAATATTGCTGATTTAAATGAGAGTCTGTTAAGAGTTGTGTTCCTACTACTGGGGTTTGTACACCCGTACTTGAGATTTTTATCAGAGTTACTGAACTTAATTGAGCTATTCCATTTGGAATATAAGCTTTTAACATCTGCTGACTCCAAGTTGCTGGCTGATTGGTCAACGTTGTTGTTAATGTGTAGCGAATTGTTTGACCCGTAACAACAGACGATGCTGTTTCCCAATTTCCTTGTGCATTCAGTCCTTCCACCATCTGTGTGACTGAAATATTTGGCTTCAAATAGGGAATCGTTTGATTGTAACTTGTGCTCGTTACTAAAATAGATCCAGTCCGGTTACTTAGTCCTTGCACTGACAAATTGACCGTTTCCCCACCCTTAAACATTGGCAAATTAGAAAACTGAAAAGTGCCATTTGCGTTAAGTGGTGTGGTATATATTGCTCCTCCATTTATTTGCAACGCTACTTGGTAAGTCCCAGCACTTGTTTGCACTGCAGTTCCCGAAAGTTGAGTCGTTCCTGGTGTTGCGGTGCTGGCTGTTACTGGCTTGATTGGCCAACTAACAGCCTGTATAGCAGAAGATGGACTTTGAATATAATTACTTGATGTTTTTGATTGCGCGATAATGAATGCTGAAATACTATCTACATATTGTAAAGGGGATGCTAAAACGGTACTAAAGTTTCCAGATGCATCGACTGGTATCTTACTAACTATGATTGGTGCCGATGTTCCATCCGATCGAGTAATCGTGAGCTGAACAGTATAAGTATATGCACTATTTTGTATTTGTTGGATATTACCGCTTACAGTTGTTTGTAAATTTAAAATGGGACTATTTAAAATGGGTGCTGTAACATTAGGAACACCATTCCCTATTGACATAGAAGGCAATGCTATAACAGCGGATTGCGAAACATTTCCTAAAACTAAATTTATAATATTTAACCCATCCGTTGATGAACCGAATACGCCTTTGATGGGATAGTTTATACCATTACTCGCTGGTGGTATCGTGATGCCATTTTGATACAAAGCTGCTACGTCAAAACTGAAGCTAACTGCCCAACGGCTAAGACCTAACAAACTGACAATGTTAGTGGGAAATGTGACATAAACTGAATTATAAGCGCTACTATACGCTAAGGTAAATCCACGCGTCGTATCTTGAATGTTATAGCTGATACTTCCAATTAATACTGCAGGAAGTGTAACTGTTCCATAAAGTAAGGATAAAAAGCTTTGTTGCTTTGCCGTACTTCCATTGATTTGATTGGCTATTTCCGTAGGCAATTTTAATATTATCAACGGTTGACCACCTAATGATAAATCTAGAGTGGGTGTATAAGTATATGACATAGTAATAATCGACTGGCTCGTGCTACCGGTTGTGTAAGTTCCGCTAAGCGTACCTGATCCTACAGTAACCAAGCGTTCTTGTTTTTCCTTTACTAACTTAGGCTTTTCATTTTCCATTTCAGACTGCTCATACACTACTTCATCTTCTGCATAAACTTGATGCACATCAACTAGTAGAATGCTCAATATCAATCCTACTAAAAATAGAAATAACCATTTCCGTTTCACACTAACGCCTCCTCATTGATTAATGATTTATTAGCCGATTAGCTTTAAACATTCTGAAATTATACAAAAATATTATTTAAATATTATTTATACAAAAAAAAAAAGATAAATTTATTTATTACCTTAATTCTATACTGCGATTGAAATAAAGTAAAATATTTCCCTTTACTATTTTAAAAATTTATTAAAAAATATTAAATTAAAAATAAATTATATACATAATTTTTACACACTTAAAATTCTCAATTTTTTATATGAAATTCGAAATATTTGAGAATTTTAACTATAGATGCTATTATACTATTGTTCTTAGTTTTTCATATTGTGTTTCCCTTCATATAGTGTGTGTATGAAGGGTTTTTTGTATAAAAAAAAGAATCCTTAATAAATAAGGATTCCAATATTATGGCTCTATACTTTCTGATGTTGGTGAGAAATCACCGGCATCTTTTTTTAATGCAAAATAATAGAAAAGACATCCCGATATCCTTTAGAATTAAGTCGACTAAAACCAATTAAAAGGAGGAAATCAAGATGTCTTACACCAATCTTATCAAAAATACCTTAGATATTCTAGACTTAAACATTACTTTTACTGAAAATTCTTTAGAAAAAGAACGCATTAAGGGACGAATTTGTCAGGTATTTTCTGGTACATTAGACTATTTAGCCCACTCCTGTCTTCATTGTGGAGAGAAAGAAAAAGGAAAGATTATTCGTTGGGGCTATACGACTTGTCTTATTTTAATGAACGATGTGTCTGAGTATCAAACGTATTTACGCTTGAAGAAACGCCGTTTCTTCTGTTATTCCTGTGAAAGAACGTTCGTCGCTGAAACAAGTCTGATCCAAAAAGGGTGTTCGATTTCTAAGAAAGTGAAGCTATCCATTGCCGATCGATTAAGAAAGGTCACGTCTATGAGTGAGATTGCGCGTCAAAAGAAGGTCTCTGTTTCTTCTGTCTATCGCGTCTTGAAACAATTTTATGAACCGAAAAAATCAATCGCCTGACCTTGCCTGAAGTCCTTTGTTTTGATGAATTTAAATCGGTTAAACAGGTCGCTGCTTCTATGAGTTTTATCATGATGGATGGTCAAACAAAGCAGTTAATTGATGTCATTGAAAACCGTCAATTGTCCTTTTTACAACGTTATTTTTCACGATTCTCTTTGTCTGTTCGTGAACGTGTAAAATATATCGTTTGTGATATGTACGCTCCTTATTTTTCTCTCGTCAAAAAATTGTTTCCTATGGCTCAGATTATTCTCGATCGCTTTCACATTGTCCAACACATTGGACGAACCTTTTTAAAACACCGCATTCAACGAATGAATCTGTTTCTCCAGAAAGGAACTGTAGAGGCAAAAAAATATCGACACTTGAAGAAGTACTGGAAACTTCTTCAAAAGAACCAATCGAAGCTCGATTTTGAAAAACGCCAATGGCGTCCTTCTTTCCGCACCTATTTAACAGAAACAGAACTCGTTGATCGACTCCTTGCATATGATGAGGAGTTAAAATCTGGTTACACCTGTTATCAGAACGTTCTTTATGCGGTACAAACACGAGACTACACAAGATTCCACTCGCTATTAGAACAAGATTGTTCTGGACTTCCCGTCTATTACCAAACAGTTTTTTCTACCTTTAAGAAAGTTCAAAATGAAATTAAGCATGCTCTAGAATTATCCTATTCCAATGGCCCATTGGAATGCTTGAACAACCATATCAAAGTGTTAAAGAGAAATGCGTATGGGTTTCGTAACTTTTATAACTTTAAATTGAGAATTGCTTTATGCTTTGGTAACGTTCTTTTTCAGCCGAATAGAAAAACCTAGAGGTATTTTCCTCTAGGCCTTACAATAAGGTTCTATAATATATTGTGTTGGTGGAAATCAAAAAAGATTTTCTACCAGCACTTTTTTAAGCATTTAAACACAAAAAAGGAACAACTAACTGATAAAATGAAATCGACAAAAACCACAAATCATCAGAAAGGTTGTTCCCTATGGATAAGAATACCAGATTATTGCTCGGACTTACAGACAAAAACCTCTGGTTTGAAAAAAATTGGTTGGAACAAAGAACAGTAAAAGGAGTGCAAGCTCAAGTGATTAAAGCCAAGCTGACCTATTCACCTACCCATTGCGAGAAATGTGGAAGCCTCGATCATGGACAAATCATCAAAAATGGCAGTCATACAACAACAGCTCAATTGCCTGTTTTTAATGAACGTTTCACTCTATTAGAGCTAAAACGGACACGCTTTCTTTGTCATGAATGTGGTACTACTTTTCACGCTCATACAGAGCTGATTGAAGAACATCATCACTTATCTAAACAGCTTCAATACCAAATTATGCTTGACTTGAAAAAGAATGTTTCAAGAAAAATGATTGCTCAAAAGCACTTTGTTTCAGACATAACAGTCCTTAGAATGATGGATAGACTATCACAAAATTATCGAACAAACTGGAACTTCCTCCCTAAAATTTTATGTATTGATGAATTTAAATCCATGAAATCTTGCCAAGGAAGTATGAGCTTTATTTGTGTGGATGGACAACGGAATCAGTTGTTAGAAGTGTTGGAAGATAGACGACTACACAAATTGACCGCTCATTTCATGCGCTTTACACGTGAAGCTCGGCTACATGTAGCGTATCTCGTAACAGATATGAACGCTAGTTACCATCAACTTCTTCGAACGGTCTTTCCTAATGCTCAATTAGTGACGGATCGCTTTCATATCGTCCAACAAATGAATCGTACGTTGAACCAATTGCGAATTCAAACGATGAACCGCTTAAAAAGTTCTAAACCAAAACAATACCGTCGCTTAAAACGCTATTGGAAGTTACTATTGAAAGATTCCGATAAATTAGATATAAACTGTCGAGCATACCAGCCCTTATTTAAACGACCATTAAGTCAACAGGATATTGTCGATGAACTGTTGCACTATGATGCTGTCCTACGGACAGGCTATGATACGGTTCAATACTTAAAATATGCTTTTTCTCATCGGGAACATACACTCTTTTTTGAGTATCTTCAACAGCTAGATAATCAGCTACCACACTGGTTCAAAAAGAAATTACTCTTCTTTAACAAATATAAAGAAGGCATTAAAAATTCTTTTCGCTTCCCTTATTCTAATGGTGTCACTGAAGGGTTAAACAATAAACTTAAGGTAATCAAACGGGTAGCCTATGGCTATCGAAACTTTTATCATTTTCGTTCACGTATTTATATTATTCAAGGTCTTATTTTTTCACAACAATAAAAAAAGCCTGATAAGAATGTTCTATCCTTACCAGACCTAGATTTCTATTCAGTTATTTGGCTTACCAACACAATTTGACGTAGAACCATTATTTTGCTTAATCAATCAGCATACTCATCAAATGAACATCTAAAAATTCTCCATCATCCGTTTTTGCCCCGCGAGGCATGATTGCTTCTGTTTTGAATCCCATTTTTTCATATACATGAACCGCGCGTTGATTGCGGTGTTGGACAGTCAGTTCTAGACGACGGATTACCTTACTTTCCTTAGCCCATTCAATTAACTCTTCTATCATCAAAGTGCCTAATCCAAACCCCCAATAGTCTTTTAAAATGCTGATACCGATCTCACCGATATGCTCCATACGTTTTTTAGAAGACGCTTTGACAGAAGCCGTACCAATGACTTTTCCGTCTGCTAAAGCCACCATCAATACATTATTTGGAGATTCATACAGATTTGCTAGATTTTCACTCATCTCATCTGGCGTCATTTCCATGCCTTTTTCATCCATCACCAAATAAGGTGTCTCACTGCCAATTAGTGTTAATGCCTGTAAAATTTCTTCAGCATCTGTTGGGATTGCTTCCCGAATCGTAAATTCAACCTCTGTCATATTTGTTCCTCCATTTTTTGCTGAATGCGTCTTAGAAACTGCTCTGATCTTGTCCCAAAGGGTTGAATCAACAGTTTTCTTTTTTCCATGTTTTCCGTATCCTTTGCAATCGTGATATCTAAATAGTCCATCGGTAAAAACTCTCCCAATAGTTTTCCCCATTCAACAACAGATAAACCATCGCCCTCAAAATACTCATCTAAACCAAGATCATCCGCATTATTTTCAACACGATAAACATCCATATGATACAGTGGTAAACGTCCTTGTTGATATTCACGAATGATTGTGTACGTCGGACTTTTGATCATTTGATCAATATCTAACCCTAATGCGATCCCTTTTGTCATCGTAGTTTTCCCCGCACCTAACTCACCTGAAAGAATAATATTATCCCCAGAATTCGCCACTAGTCCAATAATGGTTGCTAGAGATTCCATTTCTTTAGGGTTGTTGATTGTTACATCCATTTTGTCACCTACCTACTTAAACTGTCTATCATTCCATGTAGTGTAGTATACCGAATTATTGAAAAAAAAACTAGAGAGCTGAAACAAAACGTTGAACGTTTTGCTTCAATTCTCTAGTAGTCTTAATTAATTCATTAATGTTTGTGCTGCAGTGATGATTGAAAGTTTGTAGATATCTTCTTCATTTGCACCACGAGACAAATCTGAAACTGGTTTGTTCAATCCTTGTAAGATCGGACCGATTGCTTCAAAGTTACCTAAACGTTGAGCGATCTTATAACCAATATTTCCTGATTGCAGCTCAGGGAAAACAAAGACTGTTGCTTGACCTGCAACAGATGAATTCGGTGCTTTTAGTTGCGCAACAGACGCAACGTAAGAAGCATCAAATTGTAATTCACCATCGATCTCAAGTTCTGGTGCTAAGTTTTTAGCAATTTTTGTTGCTTCAACAACTTTATCAACTTCCGGTGCTTTTGCAGAACCTTTTGTTGAGAAACTCATCATTGCCACTTTTGGCTCGATATCAAATAATTTAGCTGTTTTTGCACTATCAACCGCAATTTCAGCTAATTCTTGCGCATTCGGATTCACATTGATTGCGCAGTCTGCAAAGATGTATTTCTCTTGGTCGCGACCACGAACCATGATCATTGCACCACTTGTACGGCTAACGCCTGGTTTAGTTTTGATGATTTGTAAGGCTGGACGAACAGTATCTCCAGTTGAGTGGATTGCACCACTGACCATACCATCAGCAAGACCCATATATGTCAGCATTGTGCCAAAGTAGTTTACATCCTTTAAAATCTTACGTGCATCTTCATCTGTTACTTTTCCATTACGACGTTCAACAAATGCAGCAACCATGTCTTCCCATCCATCATAATTGTCAGGGTCGACGATTGTAAATCCAGAAGCTTTGATTCCACGAGCATGAGCAGCTTCCACAATTGCTTCTTGTTTACCAATCAAGATTGGTTCCATTAATTCTTCTGCTTTCAAACGAGCAGCAGCTCCTAAAATACGAGGATCTGTTGCTTCTGGGAAAACAATTTTGATGTTACGGCGAATGACTTTAAATTTTAAGCTATCGAATAATTCCACGATATACCCTCCAATGTTTATTTATACAAACTTATCATACACCATTCTCCAAGAAAATAACAGTTATTTCTAGCTGTATTAGTGTAAAAATGTTGATTCTGATATTGTTTTCACAAACTCACATTTCTGCACTATAACAGAAGCAGCTGTTTTAAGACACTGTATCAGGTAATTGCCAGTTAATCGGAGTCTCACCTAATTGCTCTAATGCCTGATTTGTTTTTGAAAATGGCTTTGATCCAAAGAATCCACGGTGAGCGGCCAATGGACTTGGATGGGGTGATTTGATAATGATATGCTTGTTCGTATCAATCATTTTGACTTTTTCTTGTGCTGGCTTTCCCCATAAGATAAATACAATTGGTTTATCACGATCATTCAGTTTTTTAATGATTGCATCCGTCAAATTTTCCCATCCTTGTCCTCTATGAGAATAAGCTTGACCTGCTCGAACCGTTAAAACAGTGTTTAATAATAGGACTCCTTGTTTTGCCCAACTTTCTAAAAAACCATGTGAAACTGGCGGATAACCCAAATCTGTTTGAAGTTCTTTGTAAATATTCATCAAAGAAGGTGGCGTTTTAATATTTGGCTGTACAGAAAAACTTAATCCATGTGCCTGATTAGGACCATGATAAGGATCTTGTCCCAATATGACTACTTTAACTTCTTCATATGGTGTCAACTCCAGTGCAGAATAAATATGATACATATCTGGATAAATGGTCTGTTCCTTATATTCTTGCTTTAAAAAATGTCTCAAATTTAAATAATATTCCTTCATGAACTCTTCTTCTAAAACATCTTGCCAACTATTATGAATAATTGCTTTCATTCTTGATCCTCCTATAATTTAATCGGTATGCTATTTTTCTATTCATATTAATTAAAACTTCTATTCTGAACGCTTTCTTTTACACAATAAGCATATCTGATTTTTTATGATGTGACAAGAAATTTTTTTCTGCCCTGAAATGGAAAAAACATGGTAAACTATAGATAAGATAAATAAATGAGGTGTAGAAAAATTTATGATTAAATTGATTGCTTCAGACATGGATGGAACTCTACTTGATTCAAAAATGGGGATTTCAAAAGACAATGCATCAGCAATTAGAGAAGCAGAACGTTTAGGTATTGAGTTTATGGTGGCGACAGGACGTGCTTATACAGAAGCAAAACCTGCTTTAGATGAGGCTGGGATCGAATGTGCAATGATCACGTTGAACGGTGCTAAAGTATTTGATAAAGCAGGTAATTCCCTCTTTACCGCAGGAATCGATAAAAAAACGACTACTGAAATTATGGATATTTTGGATGCACACAATGTATACTTTGAAGTCTCTACTAATAAAGGCATTTATTCTGAGCAACAAGAAAAAAGAATTGAAAACTTTGCTTCTCATATTGCAACGACAATGCCGCATATGACCTACAAAGTAGCGATTGCGATGGCTGCTGCTCACTTATCTTTACTCGATATCACTTATATAGAGAATATGCGGACATTGATTGAGCAAAAGGATATTGAAGTGTTAAAAATTATTGGTTTTAGTATGGATGGTCCGCAAGTATTAGGTCCTGCAAGTACTCAAATAAGACAGTTGAACGATTTAGCCGTCACCTCATCTGCACAAAACAATATTGAGATCAATCATAAAAATGCGCAAAAAGGAATCGCCGTCGCTCATGTTGCAAAAGACCGCGGTATTTCAAAAAAAGAAGTGATGACAATTGGGGATAATTTCAATGATGTCAGTATGTTGCAATGGGCTGATGTTAGTTTTGCAATGGGAAATGCTGAATTAGAAGTTAAAGAACATGCAAACTATATCACCTCTACCAACTTAGAAAATGGTGTGGGAGAAGCTATTTTGCGGGCAATTCGCGAAAATTTGTAATGATCTGAACGGCTAAATAATTTGGAAAAGAGGTGAGATACGGTGTCTGAATTTTTTATTCAAGAACGACAATTGAGCAATGTCACGAGGACTATTGTCAAAAAGGAAGATGGCAAGTCTCTTTTCCTACTTGTTGGACGTTGGGGAACACGCGGCGATGCTCTTTCTTTATATACGATGAGCGGTGAACTCGTCGCTAGCATCAGACAAACATCCTTTGCTTTTGGTTCACGGTTTGAATTATACAAAGGTTTTGAAAAGGTCGGCGTATTACGAAAAATTTTAAATTTGAATGCAGATTTTTACTACATCCAACATTTACATTGGAGTGTTTTAGGAGACATAAAAAATCATCGCTATTCCATCTATCAAGTCAATCGTAAAATCATGGAAATGAATAAAGCCACTCTTTTTTCAGGTGATTATTTTAGTTTGGATGTACTAAATGACGAAGATGCACCGTTATGTATATGTGTTGCTGCAGTCTTGGATTATTGGTTGTACAATAAAAAAAAGAATCCCAATCATAAACCGATCATTGGTTGGGGTGCCTGTTAAAATAAAAAAATCAGCGTCTATTATTCGCTGATTTTTTTTTGCATATGATCGTATAAATGTCCACTGATCATCATCTCAGCCACATCTTTAAAGCCTTTTCGAGTGTATAATTTTTTGGCATTTGGATTTCCTTTGTCCACACTCAATCCAATTACGTTTTTACCCTCTCTTTTAGCCATTTTAGGCAAAGCATCCAATAGTTTAGAGCCGATTCCTAATCCACGATACTTTTCATCAACAGAAATCGAATCCAAATACCATTCACCTGGCAATGTCTCAGAATCAATAAATATTCTTATTTCTTCGTCAAGATTGTATTTGCGCAATACTTTTTTTAGTGGTTCATCGATTATTGGCTCAGCTTCATTTGGATAACCAAACGCAATGCCTGCCACATGACCATCTTCTTCATACACTAAGCCACGTTGATAGCCATAACGATAGGTTGGATCAGCCACTGCTTCGGCTAATACGGCTAAAATTGTTTCTTCCGGGATAATTTCTAATAAGGATAATTCCATATCTTTTAAAATAACTAATATCAACGGAGCAATAGCCTCTCCGTCTTCTTTTGTTGCAAAACGAATCATTGTTATTCCTCACTTTCTTTACTGAAGTGTACCATTTATTTTTTGTTCATGCATTACATTCACTTGTTTTTTAATTTGTTTTAATAATTGGATGAGAAACAGTTAAAGATATCTACTAACTTATTCATTATTGGTCAAAATATTTCTTTTCATGAAGTACAACATGAATGAGAATAGCAAAAAAAGACACTCAATGAGTGTCTTTACTTTATTTATTGAATTGTAACTTTAACATTGTTTCTGCGACCCCAAGTTAAACATTGGTCAACAGATGGGAAGTGCACATCAATAATATTTCCTTTGATTGCGCCACCAGTATCTCCGGCAACAGCAAATCCATATCCTTCTACTTCAACAAATGATCCTAGAGGAATTACGCTTGGATCAACGGCAATCACATTACTTTGGGTGCGAAGATCAATCCCTGTTGCAGTGATATAGCCAGAACCAGCTTCTCTAAATGAATACGCTGTTGATTGCATGTAAAGTACTTGACCATTTGCTCCACTATTACCGGTTTCACCGCCAGTGTTTGGCGTTTCTGCAGGCTGTGATGGTGGTGTAACAACTGGTTGTTCTTCGCTACTTGAGCTTGAACTACTTGAATCACTGCTTGATGATGAACTGTTGCTTGAGCTTGATTGAACAGTCGCATCAGCTTTCTTTTGTGCTTCTTCTAATGCAACTTGCTTTTTGCGTGCTTCAGCAGCTTTCTTTTCATCAGTGATACGTTTTTCTTCTGTCTGTTTTTGGCTAGCGATTTGTTGCAATGCTGCTTGATTATCAGATAATTGCTGTTTCAATGTTACAACTTGTTCGTTCATTGCTGATGCTTCGTCCTGTAATTTTGTTTCGTTGGTTTGTAATTCATTTTGTTTACTTTTTACAGTTTCTTGAAGTTCAGACAATTTTTCTTTATCTTTAGATAAACTATTGATTTTTTCTTTTTCTGCATTTTGTAAAATCGTCATCGCGTAGGCTTTATTAAAGAAATCTGATACACTTTCAGCATCTAATAATACTTGCCATGTACGCTGTTCCCCACTTAGCTGGACATCTTTCATACGATTTCCAACGACTTCTTTACGACGCGCAATACTTTGTTCCGTCACTGTGATTTCAGCTTCAGAGTTCTTGATTGTTTCTTCAGCTTTTGAAATATCTGCTTTCAATTTTTCGATTTCAGCATATTTTTCATTAACATCATTTAAAGCTGTATTGATATCTTTGCTAAGCGATTCTCCAGTTTGTGCAGCTTGAGCTTCTTTATTCTTCAGATCGTCTAATGACTCTGCAGCAGCACTGATTGGAAGAGCAACATTTACTAGCATGACAGCAGCTAAAAATGGTATCAATTTTTTTACCTTCACTGAATCCAACACCTTTCCTAACTAAATCCAACTCTGCCTATTATACTAATCTATAAGGCTTATTTTGTTTCAATAGCGTTACAATTTATTACATTTCAGTGAAATCAGCTATTTCCCTGTAATATTGTTTGCTTTTATCCTTCTCGATTTAGTTGTAAAAACCCACGTATATCATTACTTGACACAGGTATAAGACACAAAAATAGACTGTTATATTAAATAAAAATTACTTAGACTTTTTTTTGCTTTTATTAATAATTTGTTGGACTTCGAAAGGATTTTTCACATTTTTCAATTTCAAATTAGGATAATTCCTTATCCAACGTTTTTGATTGTAGTTCATATGGGTCAATAATTTTTTGATTGCAGGACTTTCTTTAAACTCTTCTAACCAAGAATTTCGGTCTGCCATTTTTGATTGTTTACGCTCTTTCATTTCTTCCGTTACGGTTTCTTTTAGTTCAGATAGATTTGCTGAGAGTTCCTCACGTTTTTCAGTCACTGCACTTGCTAAGTCTTGTTTGCGTTCTTCCACAGCCGTACTGATCTGTGCTGTGACTTTTTTGAATGACTGCATATTCGCTAGCGTGTAAATTAGATCAGTAATGATTAGAAGTAACAAAATAATCGGTAGAACGATACCAAATTTTTCAGATAAAAATTCCTCAAATAACATTACTCTCGGATGAATAACACGTACAATCAGCACACAGCCGATCCCCCAAAATAGTGATACAGGCAAAGCAACCCGTCCATTGATATTCAACGGCACGTCTTTATAGTCCCACCAAGAAGCATGGAACATTTTTTCTAAACCATAACTCGTGATGTATTCTAAAATAGTCACTAAAATCGTTGATAGTAAATACAAGACAACGATATTTTGTTTAAGCGGCTCTAAAAAATAAAGAACACCTAAAATACCAAAACCATAAATCGGGCAATACGGTCCCACTAAAAATCCTCGATACACAAATTTTTTGGCTTTTAATGAGCAATAGACTGTCTCCCAAAGCCAACCGATAAATGAGTAGATAAAAAATAGTAAAACAATTTCAATAAATTTATTCATATACTTTCTCCTTTAAAATAGTACTTGCTTGTTATTGTAACAAATAACTATAGATTTATGCGAGCAACTTTATTCTCATGAAAAATTGATATACAATAGAAGAGAAACTTTATTGGCAAAATGATTGTTTCTTTATAAGCTCATTTTTTGTTAGAACGTAGTGAGTCTGTTATGCTCTTAGCATTATATCGTTTCACAGGCTGATCTTTCAGGAATCAATTCTCTCTATGACAAAAAATTGCACTAAATTTTTTTCTACTCGATGAGTCTGCCATATTTTTATATTTAGGAGGAACCCCATGTTCAGTTTACTCACATATGCAAAGAAATACCGTAAGCAAATCATTCTTGGTCCTTTTTTCAAATTTTTAGAAGCTTGTTTCGAGTTGGTTTTGCCATTATTTATGGCACGTTTAGTGGATCAAGGAATTAAAAATAATGATCGAGCTTACGTAATTCAAATGGCTGGTTGGATGCTTTTAATGTCTATCATTGGACTGATTTGTGTATTGATCTGCCAATACTACTCTTCCATCGCCTCACAAGGATTCGGAACAGAATTAAGAAATAAAGTGATGAAAAAAATCAACCAACTTTCTCATGCTGAATTAAACAGTTTTGGAACGGATACACTGATCACACGTATGACAAATGATATCAATCAGTTGCAGCTTGCCTTAGCAATGTTGATTCGACTAGTGATTCGTGCGCCTTTTTTAAGTATTGGCTCTGTTATTATGGCTTTTTACATCAATGTACAAATGGGCCTTATTTTTCTACTAATGCTTCCAATTTTTTGCCTTATTCTTTATTTTATTATTAAAACAACAGTCCCTTTATATAAAAAGGTGCAAGAAAAGCTTGACCTGTTAAACAGACAAATCAGTCAAAATTTAAGCGGTGTTCGAGTGATCAGAGCCTTTGCTAGAAAAAAAACAGAGGAAAAACATGTTAGCGACGTAACCGATGATCTTTCTTCTATTTACATTCGTGTTTCTAACATTTCAGCGTTATTAACTCCTGCCACCACCTTAGTAATGAACCTTGGTATTTTGGCCTTGCTCTATCTCGGTGGGATCAAAGTCGAGATTGGCGGATTACAACAAGGGGAAGTGTTGGCTTTGATCAATTACATGAATCAAATGCTGCTGGCACTGATTGTTGTTTCAAATCTAGTTATTATTTTTACACGTGCCTCGGCTTCGGCATCCAGGGTTCAGGAGGTTCTATCGGTCGAACCTAGTATCCAATCGATCGACAATGGCGTTTCTTCCGATAGTCAAACAAAAGAGGTCGTCTTCGATCGTGTCTCATTCCGTTACCAACCAACTGCTGGATTGGCTTTGAAAGATATTTCATTGAAAATACCTAAAAACTCAGTTTTAGGTATTACTGGACCAACGGGTGGTGGGAAAAGTACATTGACACAATTAATACCACGTTTTTACGATACCAGTGAAGGTAATCTATTCGTTGACGGAATCAACGTTCGCGACTGGTCTATAGATAAACTACGCAATAAAATCGCAATTACACCTCAAACGGCTATTTTATTTACAGGTACAATTCGAGAAAACCTTCAATGGGGCAAAGAAAATGCAACCGATGATGAGTGTTGGCAAGCATTAGAAACTGCTCAATGTAAAGAATTTGTCGAAGATCTAACCGACGGTCTAGACACGCAAGTTTATGAAGGTGGAAAAAACTTTTCTGGTGGGCAAAAACAACGATTAACGATTGCCCGTGCTTTGATTCACAGACCTGACATTTTAATTCTAGATGACTCTTTAAGCGCCTTAGATTATCAAACAGATCTAAATTTGCGGACAGCTTTAAAACGAGATTTAAAGGAAACAACTCTTATTATCATTTCTCAGCGAATCAGTTCGATTCAACAAGCTGATCAAATTTTAGTTTTGGCCAGTGGAAAACAAGTTGGACTGGGAACACACGAAGAGTTATTACATCATTCTAAAGCTTACCAAGAAATCGTCGCTTCACAAGAGGAGGAAAGTAACTCATGACAACGAAAAAAACGTCTACTAATTCATTCAATCGTTTCATGCCCTATTTGCTTCGTTATCCAAAAGAGATGATTGCTGCCGTTTTTCTTGGTATTCTTAGCGGATTGACTACTGTTTTAATGACCTATTATATGGGAAAATCGGTAGACACAATGATTTCTAAAGGCAATGTTGATTTTACGAT
Source organism: Enterococcus sp. AZ126 (assembly GCF_051714545.1). Classification (NCBI taxonomy): domain Bacteria; kingdom Bacillati; phylum Bacillota; class Bacilli; order Lactobacillales; family Enterococcaceae; genus Enterococcus; species Enterococcus sp. AZ126. The sequence continues at coordinate 3,044,974 of NZ_JBIOSB010000001.1, read as the reverse complement.
CCTGCTACGATTTCTTAGCACCTTAGCGGGTATTCTCGTCATCACTGTAATCAGTCAGTGGTTGATCCAACGCTTAGGTAACCGAGTTTCGTATCTTTCTATAGCTGAATTGAGAAAAGATGCTTTCGCTCATTTAAATCGATTACCCTTAAATTATTATGACCAAACGTCTCACGGAAATATCGTCAGTCGCTTTACAAATGATATGGATAATATTTCTGTGGCTTGCTCTGCTGTTTTTAATCAGTTATTTTCTGGACTATCCGTTGTGATTATTGCCTTCTTCTTTATGTTAAAACTCAGTCCACTTCTTACAGTCGTTGTTTTGATTGCGACACCGATTATTTTTCTAGTGAATTGGGCAGTTGCGAAATCATCTCAGAAAAACTTTTTTGAACAGCAAAAAATTGTGGGGGAAATTTCCGGTTTTGTTTCTGAAATGGTTGGAAATCAAAAAATCGTCAAAGCCTTTCAGCAAGAAACAGTTTCTCAAAAACGATTTGAATCATTAAATCAAGACTTGTATGTACGTGGTCAAAAAGCACAATTCTCTTCTTCACTAACAAATCCGTTATCTCGTTTTATCGATCATTTAGCCTATCTATCGATTGGTCTTGTTGGTGGCTTGTTAGTATTAAGTGGGAATCAGGCAGTCACGATAGGTGTGATTTCAAGTTTCACGATTTATTCTAGCCAATTTTCTAAACCTTTTATTGAGTTATCCGGAATCACTACTCAAATTCAAACTGCCTTGGCCGGATTAGATCGAACGTTTGAGATTATCAGCCAACCTGAAGAAAAACCAGATGGTCAACATGCATTTGTTTTAGAAGATGCTGCAGGAAAAGTCATATTCAACCATGTAGATTTTTCTTATACGCCTTCAAAACCGTTGATTCAAGATTTTAATTTGACCGCTTTTCCTGGTGAAACGATAGCAATAGTTGGGAAAACTGGTGCTGGGAAATCAACCTTAGTCAATTTACTGATGCGTTTTTATGAAGTAGATAACGGACAGATTTCGATTGATGGTCACAATATCACCCAAGTCACACGAAATAGCTTGCGCAAAAGTTTTGGCATGGTCTTGCAAGATACTTGGTTATTTGATAGCACAATTCGTGATAATTTGACGTATGGAAACCCGACAGCTACAGATGCACAAATTGAAGCTGCTATGAAAAAGGCTTATATCTTTGATTTTGTTACTCGGCTGCCTAAAGGATTAGATACTTTGATAGGTTCTAGTGGCATCAAAATCTCTGAGGGACAAAGACAACTAATGACGATTGCTAGAACCATGATCAGTGATCCTCCTATGCTGATCTTAGATGAAGCGACAAGTTCAGTTGATACGTTGACTGAAAAAAATATTCAAGATGCGTTTTTACAAATGATGGATGGACGTACAAGTTTCGTAATTGCTCACCGTCTTTCAACGATAAAAAATGCGGATAAAATAGTAGTAATGGAGCAAGGATCTGTTGTCGAGATTGGCAGTCATGATGAATTGATCCATAAAAAAGATGGGTATTACCACGCTTTATATGATGCTCAATTTAAAAATCAATTATGATAATAGATAAAAAGCCCTCAAACTTCCTTGGGATGTTGGAAAGTTGAGGGCTTTTTTTATTTTAAATGGGTCAATGATTTATTCAAAAATTGTTTATAAGGAACTTTATTCCCTAAATAATAAGTAGCCGCAACTTGTATCGGAAAAAAGATGATGTTTTTCACGATTCTAGGCGCCCACCAAGCGAGATTGGAGATATTTACGCCATATAAAAGTCCAAGCCATAAAGGCGTCAGGAACATATGGATAATCAGCGTAACAGATAATGTCGCCATGATTACCCGTTTCCATGTTAATTCCTTTTTGTAATAAAAGAATCCATAAATCGCGCCAGAAATAAAGGCATTCAATGTAAAACCAGGAAAATAGGGTCCTTTTGGAAACAACAACATACCGACTGTATCCGCTACAGCACTACCGATCCCTGTCCAAAATGGACCAAAAAGAATACCCATCAATGACTCTGGAATAAAGGTCAAACTAACTCGCAAAAACTGTGTCTCAAACGAAATAAATCGTGTGAAAATCACCATTAACGCAATCAACAAACTCATCAGCGTAATAGTTCGTGTATCAATTTTTCTTTTCTTCATTTCTAGCATCTCCTCTAAGAGCTGCTACACAAAATATGCAGCGAATGCGAAAACAAAACCGCGAATACAGAAAAAGTGGAATGAATCATTTAGCTTCGATTGAAAAATAGAAATATGACGCTTTCTATCACGATTCTATTTTAGCTTTTTTCCTAGAAGCTAGTTCATGCAGCTAAATCACTATTTTCATATATTCTTCGTCCGAAAGGCAACATCCCATCCTTTCAGCACTTAACGCTTTATTTCCTACTCTGTTTTATTTAGGCCTAAGCCTAAATGAAATATAGCATATTCATTCCATTGCTGCAACAACCTTCGACTATACTAGTTAAAATGATAAAGGTTTATTGTCTGTTTCATGAACTACATTTCTAAAATCGGCAAAACCTGCTTGTAATCCTCTCAATAAAATTTCAGCCGTTCCAATATTGGTTGCCAAAGGAATTTCATACACATCGCTCAAGCGAATCAGCGCTGTAACATCTGGCTCATGTGGTTGTGCTGCCAGAGGATCCCGCAAAAAAATCACCATATCCAACTTATCTTCTGAAATCATTGCCCCGATTTGCTGGTCACCACCTAATGGTCCAGACTTAAAGCGATGAATAGGAAGTCCTGTAGCTTCCGAAATTTTTAATCCAGTCGTTCCTGTAGCAAATAATTCGTGCTCTTTTAATATCGGCTGATACGCTAATGTTAGTTTGACCATCAGTTCTTTTTTTCGATCATGTGCTATCAATGCAATCTTCATCTGTTTTCCCTCTCTTCTGTTCTTTTTCTTATTATAACAAAGTCTTCCAATATAAAGTTAAAGGAAGGATTGCTTCTTTGTCACTTTGACGAAAAATTTGATTTTTTCTTGTGCAACCTTCCGTTGATGATGTATAGCGCTTTCATTTATACTAAGGATACAATAAAAAAAGAAAAGAGTGACGATTATGGTAGAAATGGCGTTAAAACATGTCTATAAAAAATATGATAATGCAGAAAATTATTCTGTAACAGATTTCAACTTGGAAATTGCAGATCGGGAATTTATTGTTTTTGTTGGACCATCTGGTTGTGGGAAATCTACAACATTGCGTATGATTGCAGGTTTAGAAGATATCACAGAAGGCGAACTTTCTATTGGAGATAAAATCATGAATGATGTCGCACCAAAAGATCGTGACATCGCAATGGTTTTTCAAAACTATGCTTTATATCCTCATATGACTGTTTTTGATAATATGGCTTTTGGTTTAAAACTGCGCAAATATGACAAAGTCGAAATCAAGAAACGGGTGGAAAATGCTGGTGAAATTCTAGGTTTAACTGATTATTTACAACGCAAACCAGCTGCATTATCTGGTGGACAACGTCAGCGTGTTGCCTTAGGGCGAGCAATCGTACGTGATGCCAAAGTCTTCTTGATGGATGAGCCTTTGTCCAATTTGGATGCAAAATTACGTGTAGCGATGCGTGCCGAAATTGCTAAACTACATCGTCGCCTAGAAACGACCACGGTTTATGTTACTCATGACCAAACAGAAGCCATGACTATGGCAGATCGAATTGTCATTATGAAAGATGGTTTTATTCAACAAATCGGTTCTCCAAAAGAAGTCTACAATACACCGAATAATATCTTTGTCGCAGGATTTATTGGCTCACCTGCTATGAACTTCTTTAACGTTACGTTAAACAATGGCGTCATTCGTGATGGACATGGGTTAGAACTTATAATTCCAGAAGGAAAAAATAAATTATTAGTTGAAAAAGGATATGAAGGAAAATCTATAATTTTCGGAATCAGACCAGAAGATATTCACAGTGAACAAGTTGCCTTAGATACAATGAATGATGCTGTCGTTCGCTCTGAAGTTGTAGTATCTGAACTTTTAGGTGCTGAAACAATGCTTTATACAAGGTTAGGCGACACAGAATTTATTTCAAAAGTGGATGCTCGTGATTTCCATCAGCCAGAAGAAATGGTCGATTTAGCCTTCAATATCAATAAAGCACACTTCTTCGATCCAGAAACTGAACAAGTAATTAAATTACCATAATTTCTATGTAAGAAAAGACTAAACAGAAGTATTTAGAGTGTGGGACAAAAGTGAATGCTACTTTTGTCCCACACTCTTTTATGCCAACGTTTCTGTTTCTTGTGGAATACTACCTACTTTTACTTGTTTTACTTTTTTTGCCTGAGTGAATACTGGAATATCAAATTGTTTACTTAATGCATTTGCCACAAAATAAGCAATGTTGTAATCGATCACACTATGGATCAAGCCACCAATACCCATCAATAAAAAGATTGAGTACATGTACCCTTGTGTATAATATGTTTCTGGCATATTTCCCATCGTATAAAAAACACTGACTACAGCCAATTCAGCTGCAGAATGTATTACGCCGATCACAAAATTAAATAATTGAAACCGACCATTGAACAAAACAAACTTATTATTCGATAAAACGATCGTCGGATGTTTCTGTAAATAAAATGCACCTATTACTGCAAATAGTAAATGAGAAAGTGCTCTTAAAGCTATGATCGGTGTCGCTGATAAAAAGAATCCAAAACCTGTCCCTAAGCTTACTGCAATCGCCACTCCCGGCGAAAAAAACATTGCCAAAAATACCGGTACATGACTAGCTAGAGTAAAAGAAGCGGGTCCTATTGTAATTCTTGGCATAACCATAGGGATAATGATCCCCATTGCCACCAGTAAAGCTGAAATTGTTAAATGTCTGACTGAATTCTTTTTCATATTTTCCTCCGATATGTCTTGACATATATGATGCTGTTTATTTTATAGGAGATCCACCAAGGTGTCAAGACACATGTTGTTTTATTTTATGAAGAAGGAGGCAAAACAGATTTTTCATTCTATTTTTAATCGATTACTAAAAACCTCAACAACTCGAACAACCAGCTCGAATTATTGAGGTCTATTTTTTTATTTGATTGATTTCAATTTAGAATAGTCCAACAATCTTCCCATCAGAATCAACATCGATTTTTTCATAGGCTGCTTTTTTAGGTAAGCCAGGCATCGTCATCACTGTCCCTGTATAGACAACAATAAATCCGGCACCAGCTGATATTTTGATATTACTGATGGTGATCGCAAAATCAGTCGGTCTTCCCAGTTTGGTTTGATCATCCGAAAGCGAGTATTGTGTCTTAGCCATACAAATCGGCAAATGGCCAAACCCAAGTTTTTCCAATTTAGCAATTTCTCTTTCGGCAATCGCTTCATAGTGTACGGCATTTCCACCATAAACTTTTTCGACAATTGCGCTGATTTTTTCTTTGATTGACAGATCATCAGGATACGCAAAAGAGAAATCATTTTCCAAATCTGCTAGACGAACAACTTCTCTCGCTAATTCTTCCCCACCTGCTCCACCATGTTCCCAGACATCTGAAAGAACCACATTTACATTACGTTTTTGGCATTCTTCTTTGACAAGATCAAGTTCTACACCTGTGTCTGTTGGGAATTTATTGATTGCAACAACTGTTGGTAGCCCAAAAACAGTTGTTGTATTTTCAATATGTTTTAATAAATTAGGTAATCCTTTAGTCAATGCCTCCACGTTTTCGATTCCAAGCTGATCTTTTGGTACGCCTCCATGCATTTTTAATGCACGAACAGTTGCTACTACAACGACAGCAGAAGGACGAATGCCAGATTTTCGACATTTGATATCAATGAATTTTTCTGCCCCTAAATCGGCACCAAATCCGCCTTCTGTTACGACATAATCTGCTAATTTCCTTGCAGTATTCGTTGCAATCACACTGTTACAGCCATGCGCAATATTAGCAAATGGTCCACCATGAATCAGCGCAGGGTTATTTTCAAGTGTTTGAACTAAATTGGGTTTGATTGCCTCTTTCAATAAAGCGGTCATTGCACCATGAGCATTCAATTCTCTAGCAGTAACTGGTTGATTATCGTACGTAAATCCTATAATAATATTCGCTAAATTTTCTTTTAAATCTTCAATATCATTAGATAAACACAAAATAGCCATGATCTCTGATGCCACCGTGATTTCAAAACCGTCTTCTCTAGGTACTCCATTAACTCGAGCACCCAACCCATCAACGATATGTCTTAATTGACGATCATTCATATCCACAGCTCTTTTCCAAGTGATACGGCGATTGTCGATACCTAGCTCATTGCCTTGAAAAATATGATTGTCAATAATTGCTGCTAACAAATTATTTGCCGCCCCAATTGCATGAAAGTCACCTGTAAAGTGTAAATTGATATCTTCCATAGGCACTACTTGTGCATAACCACCACCAGCTGCTCCCCCTTTTATTCCAAAAACTGGACCTAAAGAAGGTTCTCTTAAAGCAATGATCGTATCTTTTCCAATTCGATTTAAGGCATCACCTAAGCCAACAACTGTTGTTGTTTTCCCTTCGCCTGCAGGTGTGGGCGTAATCGCCGTAACAAGAATGACTTTTCCCTGTTTATTTGCTTTGATCTTTTCAACATCAATTTTTGCTTTGTATTTTCCATATTGTTCAAATTGATCTTCGTCTAATCCAATTCTTTCCGCTACTTTGTCGATTGGTAGCATGGTTGCCTCTTGTGCGATTTCAATATCTGATTTAACCACTTTTTCCCCTCCATTTCATGAAACGTACTCACCGAAAAACAGAACAATTTATCCTTTCTTTAACCAAGACATTGCGGTATCTGCATAGATTTTCGCACCCTCGATCAACACTGACTCATCAAAAACAATCGCTGGGTTATGCAGATTGATATTTTCTTCTGATGCTACCAACAGAACAGTCGTTGTTGGAATCAATTGACTAATCTCGCCAAAATCCTCACTGCCCATTAGCGGAGTAGAGGTAGGAATTGCTACAATTCGATCAGCGCCAAAGGTTTCCGTTAAAGATTCTTTGGTAAATTCGGTCAAGTCTGAATCGTTCACGTTTGTCGTACAACCATTTGTAAAAATCACTTGTGCTTCGGCACGAAAAGCCTTGGCAATGTTTTCAGCCATTTCGGTCATTCGTTCTTTGACTTGCGTGCGGACCTCTTCTTTTAATGTTCGCAGCGTTCCTTTCATGACGGTCGTTTCTGGAATAATATTTGACGCACCTGGTGTACCACCGGTAAACTCCCCGATGGTGAGAACAAAGCGTTCTTCTGAACCGATTTCTCTTGCTGAAAGTTCTTGTAACGCTGTATAAATATGAACCGCTACGTTGATTGGGTCGATCGCAGTCTCGGGTTGGGAACCATGTCCGCCTCGGCCTTTTATCGTGATTTCAAACCAATCAGCACTGGCCATAAAGGTTCCAGCTGGTGTCGGCATGATTTGTCCTGCTTTATATCCTTTAAAAGGAAAAACATGAATCATCATACCTGCATCAACTTTAGGATTTTCTAATACATGATTTTCGATACAGTCTTTTGAACCCGAAAGAATTTCTTCACCTGGTTGAAACAGTAATTTTACTTGACCGTCCAATTCATCTTCGAATTCTTTTAATAGTTTAGCGGCTCCAAGCAACATTGTTGTATGCATATCATGACCGCATGCATGCATATAGCCATTTTCAGATTTAAACGGAAGATCGGTCAATTCTTGAATCGGTAGTGCATCCATGTCACCACGCAATAAAAATGTTTTTCCGTCTTTTTTACCAGCAACTACTGTGACACCGGATTCTCCACAAGGTTTTGGATCATAGCCATATTCTGTTAGTTTTTCTTTCACAAAAGCAACCGTATTTGGTAACGCCATTCCTATTTCTGGATTCTGGTGTAGATGTCGCCTAATTTGAATCAGTTCTTCTTCGAAACTATCCGCAGCTTTTTTTTGTTCTTCTGTTAGCATTTTTTTCTCCTTTTCTTTTGAATCTAAGTCGCTCTTGATAGCTTTGTAAAAACCAAACATACAACCAAAGCTACGAATCAGAAGCTTCTCTCATTATAGTACCAAATATATTGGATTATTTGCATGTTTTTGTTAATTTTTCAATACTTTTTTATCGTCTTCTCTTGACTAAACATTCTTTTTTTCAAAATCATAACGAACAATCGGATGTCTCGCAGCTCTCACTTCATCTACTCGATGGATTTGAGCATGTAGTGGATATTCATGAAAAACTTCTGGATTTTTATGAGTTTCTTCGTACAATTTGCGATATATTGCTATTGCATCATCCATCCGTTCTTTCGATTCTGTTTCAGGTGGCTCTACCATCAACGCTTCAGGTACAGTAAGCGGAAAATACATTGTCGGTGGATACATGTTGTGATCTAAAATTCCTTTGGCAACATCTAACGCTGTAACACCTGTTTCTTTTTTTAATTTGTCTAAACTAATGACAAATTCATGCATACAAGATTCGCCATATGGAACTTCAAAAATATCTTTTAATTCATGAAGCATATAATTGGCATTCAACACGGCACCTTTAGAAGCGGATAAGATTCCTTCTGATCCTAAAAATAAAATATACGTCAATGCTCGTAAAAATACCGAAAATTGACCATAAAAGCCCTTGACCATTCCAATCGAATACTCTGGCTCAGTAAAGGTGATTTTCCCGCCTTCATTTATTGGATAATAATTAGGTAAAAATGATTTTAATATTGTTTTACACCCAACAGCCCCAGACCCTGGACCACCACCGCCATGTGGTGTTGAAAAGGTTTTGTGTAAATTTAAATGAATGATATCAAAGCCCATATCACCTGGTCGGGCAACTCCCATGATGGCATTTAAATTTGCACCATCATAATAATTCAGTCCGCCAGCATCGTGAACGATTTTGGTTATTTCTAAAATATTTTTATCAAAAATTCCAGCTGTATTTGGATTTGTCAGCATCAAGCCCGCTGTATCCTCTCCCACGGCTTCTTTTAAAGCTTCAATATCAACACACCCATATTCATCTGACGGGATGTTGACGGTGATCATACCTGTCATCGCTACACTTGCAGGGTTTGTCCCGTGTGCGGAATCTGGCACAATGATTTTATTTCGTTGCGATTGATTATTTCGTTCATGATACGCTTTGATCATTAATAAGCTCGTAAACTCCCCATGCGCTCCAGCTGCAGGTTGAAACGTGATCGCATCCATCCCTGTAATTTCTTTTAAAAGCATTTCAGTCATCGTAAAGACTTCTAATGAGCCTTGAACTGTGTGCTCAGGTTGCAATGGATGAATATTCGCAAAAGCCGGATAGGCTGCCATTTCGTCGTTGATTTTAGGATTGTATTTCATCGTACATGAACCAAGTGGGTAAAAACCATTGTTGATTCCAAAAGTAGCATTCGCTAATTCTGTATAGTGACGGCTGATCTCAGGCTGAGAGATCTCAGGTAAATGTAGTTCTTTTTGCCGTCTTATTTTTTCTGGAAGGTCTGTGATCGGTACATCACAAGGTGAGATCATTTCATTAAAATATCCTTCGACGCTACGTTCAAAAATCAATTTCATTGAACACACACCTCCTTCACCAATGCAACGACCTCATCCATTTGCTCTTTAGTATTCATTTCTGTCACGCACCATAATAACCCTTTTTCTGTGGGATAGCCGCCTAAGATATCGTGTTCTTCTAGTTTTGACAATACACTGTCATTTGTTACAGGAAAAGTAGTGACAAACTCATGAAAAAAAGGACTGTCATCGGATCGTTCGACCCCGCTTATTTTACTTAATTGTTCGGCCAAATAATGTGCTTTACTGTAGCATTGAGTTGCAACTTCCTGAATACCTCTTGCGCCCATTGTGCTCATATAAGCGGCATTCGTTAAGGCGCATAAAGCTTGATTAGAACAAATATTAGAAGCAGCTTTTTCTCTACGAATATGTTGTTCCCGGGCTTGTAATGTTAAAACAAATGCTCTGTCACCTGTTTCATCCACAGTTTCGCCTGCAATACGACCAGGTAATTTACGAATAAGTTTTTCTTTTGTCGCAATAAAACCAATGTACGGTCCGCCAAAAGCTAAGGGTAAGCCGAAAGGTTGAGAATCCCCGACCGCAATATCTGCTTGGACTTCGCCAGCACTTTTTAACACAGTACTAGCCACAGGATTGACACTCATAATAAATTTAGCATTCGCTTCGTGAACTAGTTCAGCCATTTTTTCGACATCCTCGATTCCTCCATAATAATTTGGCTGCTGAACAATGAAACAAGCACTTGTATCATCCAGTTTTTCTTTTAAAGCAGCTAAATCACTTAAACCATCTTTTTCTGGAATCATGACAAATTCAATATCTCTAGAACTAAAATAAGTCAATGCTGTTTGGATCGTCATAGGATTGGTTGTTTCTGAAATGAGTACTTTCAACCGTTTTTTCTCTAAACACATATTGATTGCTTCAGCGGCTGCCGTCGCACCATCATAAACAGAAGCATTCGTCGCATCCATTCCCGTAATTTCGCAGATCATCGTTTGGTATTCAAAAATCGACTGCAACAATCCTTGGCTGATTTCCGGTTGATAAGGCGTGTACGATGTCATAAATTCTTCTTTTGCTGAAATCTGCTTAACAATCGCTGGAATATAATGATTATACGCTCCTGCACCACGGAAAATACTTGAAAATACTTTATTTTTCTTACCCATATTTTCCAAAATACGTCGCACTTCAAATTCTGATTTTCCTGCTGGAATATTCAATTTTTCTATTATCATTTCTTTTGGAAGCTCTTGATAAAGATCACTCATCTTTTCCAAGCCGATCGTCTTTAGCATTTCTTGTTGTTGCTGCTTTGTTGAGCCAAGATAATTACCCATTCATTATGCCTCCTCAGATTCTTCGCAAAATTTCTTATATTCATCCGCACTTAATAAGTCCTCTATTTCGCCTACTCCTTCCACTTCAATCAACCATGATTCGAGCGGTGCAGAATTAATTAATTCTGGATTATCCAGCAACTCTTCATTAATTGCCAACACTTTTGCTGTAAGTGGCGAATACGCTTCTGAAACAGCTTTAACGGACTCAATATCCGCGAATGATTCCCCTTTTTTCACTTCATCACCTTCATCTGGTAAATCAATAAAAACAATATCCCCCAATTGATCTTGCGCAAATTCAGAAAGACCAATTCTGGCTTTATCCCCATCAAACAATACCCACTCATGTGATTTTGAAAACTTCATTTCTTTCATTTTTGTCATGATAAACGACTCCTTCTTTTCAATTATTTTTTTATAAATGGTAGTGCGACAACTTTCGCTGCAATTTTTTTCCCTCTAACTTCAACCTCGATTTCAGAACCGATTTCTACGTTATCCTTTTCAACTAGAGCCATTGCACACGCTTTGTTTATAAACGGACACATTGTTCCTGAAGTTGTTTGCCCGATTTTCTTTTCATTAAAGTAAACATCCGCTCCTTCACGAACGATTCCTCGATCCATCAATTGTAGACCGATCCGTGTGATTTTTGGTTCACCTTTATCAATTAGTGCTTGTTTACCGATGAACTTTTCTTTTTTAAGCTTAACAGCAAAGCTTAAATCGGTTTCAAATGGCGTGATTTCTTCCGTCATTTCATGACCATAAAGTGGCATTCCAGCTTCTAATCTTAAGGTATCACGTGCTCCTAAACCGCAAGTTACAATACCATATTCTTTTCCTGTTTCCAGCAATAACTCCCATAATTTGACCCCATCTTCAGATTGGCAGTATAATTCGTAGCCAAATTCTCCTGTATAACCCGTTCGCGATAAGATACAATTCACTCCGCCAACGTTGGCATTTTCAGTAAAGCTATAATATGTTTTGGGTATTTCATCTGGATCGGCCAATTTTTCAATTATTTCTTTTGCATAAGGTCCTTGTAACGCAACCTGAACAAACTGATCTGATTGATCTGAAAATATGACTTCACCGAATAAGTGCTGTTTCATCCACGCAATGTCTTTTGCTTTATTTGCTGCATTTATTACTAATAAATATTTTTCAGCGCTACATTTATAGACTAGTAAATCATCAATCACACCACCAGCTTCATTACACATTAAGCTATATCGAACGCGACCAATTTCTAAATTACTAAAATCATTTGTTACTATATACTGCAAATTTTCTAAAGCATCTTTCCCTTCGTAAACAACTTCACCCATATGAGAAACGTCGAATAATCCTACCTGATTGCGCACAGCTAAATGTTCCTTGATCACGCCCCCGTCCTTGTATTGGACGGGTAGCATATAGCCAGCAAATGAAACCATTTTTCCACCAGCTTCAAGATGTGCATCGTATAAAGGTGTTTTTAAATCCATCATGTACACTCCTTTTAGTCTTTTATTTTTTAATACTTTACCAAAATACCCCTAAGCTAAACTAATTATATAAAGATAAAAGAGCAGACATCTTAAAAAAATGCCTGCTCCTCTGTCCAAAACCTGAGAGATTCGTCTTCATCTCGAAGAGTTGCTCCTTCGGTGCTTTCGCTTTCCAGAGTGATGTCCAATTACGGTCCGTTTACCTGAGATCTTCATAAGCAGTGGTTTGCGCCACTATTCATTTATTCCTTCGGTGCTATTGACTAGTCTCTCCCGTAATCTTCTTCCATCTACTTTATTTGTATCTCTATTCTTCGAATATTTTATTGCCAATTTTTTATTTGTATTTCTTTATAAATATTTTCTCATAGACGTTTATTTTTTTCAAAATTCTGAATCATGATTGTTTATTTTTTTGCACCAATAAGGTAATTGCACCAGAAATCACGAACGATATGCCTATAAATAGAAATGAACTAAAAAAACTACCCTTGGAAAGTTGAACTAATACACCAATAATCGTCGGAGCAACAAATCCTCCAGAAACACCGATTGCATTTATAGTAGCATATTTTGCAGAGACTTCCTCCGAAGGAAATAGTTTTAGCGGAATGCTCATCAAGGTTGCAAAAGCAAGGCTGGAACAGACTACCGCAAAAGTCAAAAATACCATACTAGGTAGAAAAGACTGAACAATCGATACAAATATAGCAAAAATTCCGCCACCTAAACTCGCAGTAAAAATCACCTGTTTTTCTTTACCAATAAAATACTTATTCACTATAATACCGCCTAACATGGCTGCCATCATAGTGAATAAGCCAATAATTGCTGTTACATACGCCGTTTGAGATAATGCCAGCCCGTGTGCTTCAACAAGATAAGTTGCCATCCAGCCGTTAAGTCCGTATATCGCTGCATTAATAAAAAAAGCTGCAAAAATCAATATCCAGACATTTTGATCCTTCAATACAGTTCGAAAAGAAATTGTTCTTTCATTTTTTAATGGTTTCTTCAATCCACCAAATTCTTTGGGAATCACATAATACATCAAAACGGCAATCAGCATGACTGCTGTTCCTATAAAATAATAGGTTTTATGCCAGCCGAATCGAAGTAAAAGAGGTGCGATCAATAATGGTCCTACAACTGCAGCAAAACCAGAAGATGCAATCATTGTTGATTGTGCTGGTCCGCGTTTTTCTATTGGTAACTCTTGTGAAATAAAGGTGCTTACAGAAGCAGGATAACCCGAATGAGCTACAGCTCCTGTCATAAAGCGAATCAAAATCAAATACAATAAAGAAAAGCCAAATCCAAATAAAAAAAGAAAAATACCGACTAAGAAAATGGACGTGATCATCACTTTTCTCGTTCCAACCTTACTAATCAAGTACCCAAATGGGATTTGAAAAAATGTATATCCTAGAAAAAAAGCACTCAATACTAATCCTTTCTGTTGTGGATCAATGTCTAAATCTTTTGCAATCGTCACCAGTGACATACCAATGGTCGTTTTATCTACATAAATACAGGTGTATCCTAAAAATATAGCAACAAGCATCCATGAAACATTTCCTCTTTTATTAATTTCCATCCCATCACTCCTTCACAAGAAAAAAAGAAAGCGTTTTCTTATTTATGATTATCCTTGATATTTTAAAAAAGTCAATAACTCAATTCAATTATTTTACATAAAGCCAAAATAAGTTGATTTCTATCTTGATTTTAGAACATTTAGTGTGAAACTCTACTACATTACATGAAAAAACTAAAAAATAAGCTGAGAAAATTTTTCCGATTTTCTCCACTTATTTTTTAGTTTTCTATTCAACGATTTTTTTCTAACACATTGCTTAATCGACCAAACTCCACTAGTGATAAGGTCTCACCGCGGCGTGATGGATCGATTTCAGCTTCTGTTAAACTTTCGGTCAGCCACGCTTTTGTTACATCATCTTTTCCGTAAAAATGAATTAAATTGTTCCACAATGTTTTGCGACGTAATTGGAATGACGCTTTTGTTAATTTGAAAAATTCTTTTTCATTGGTTACTTCGACTGCTGGTTTGTCACGTTTGATCAATTTTATGATAGCAGAATCAACGTTGGGCTGAGGAATAAAAACTGTTTTTGGCACAATAAACGCAATGCTTGCTTCCATAAAGTATTGAACTGCAATCGATAACGAACCATATGCTTTGGTCCCTGGTTTTGCCGAAATTCGATCTGCGACTTCTTTTTGCATCATAACGATCATTTCTTGCACATCTAAATCAGATTCTAAAAAGTGCATCATAATGGGCGTAGTAATATAATATGGCAAATTAGCAACGACCTTGATAGGAAGTTCTTTTTTAAAAATCTCTTTTGTTGTACCGACTAAATCTGCTTTTAACACATCATTATGAACGACTGTGACATTTTTATACGGACTCATGGTATCTTCTAAAACAGGAATCAAACGATCATCGATTTCAAAGGCTAACACTTGTGCAGCATTTTTAGCTAGCTGTTCCGTTAAAGCCCCGATTCCTGGTCCTACTTCTACTACATTTGTTTGAGTGTCAATTCCTGCAGTCTCAACGATTTTACGTAAGATATTCGGTTCTGTTAAAAAGTTTTGACCTAAACTTTTTTTGAATGAAAAGCCGTGTGTCTTCAAAATTTCTTTGGTTCTTGAAGGTGTGGCTATTTCTTTATATTCTGTCAAATTGATTCCTCCGATTTTTCACTTGGTAATTCAGTTAAGTATGTCATGACTTCTATTAGTTCTTTTTCTGTAATGCGGAACATTTTTAGGCGCTTAGTCAATTGTTTACTATTCGTGTAACCAATGCGCAGCTCATCTCCTAATTTTTCACGGCGTTCTTTTGCATGAGCTCCCGCTATTAAACCATATTCGATCAAGATTTGTCTAGGAATTTCTTTATAATCATCTACCTCATTGACAGGTGTCACGATTTTTTCCAATGCTTCTAAAATCGCTTCATCGCTCGCATGTTCTACGCCTAAACTTGAACCCTTCTTTTTTGGGACAGCTAGTTGGCGTGAGAGAAATGCATGTTTGGCGTCTGGAACAGCTTCCATGATAGTCTTACGGATTTTCTCACCCGAAAAATCTGGATCAGTAAAAATAATGACCCCTCGCGTTTCTTGTGCGTGCTCGATTTGTTCTAAAATATCTTCATTAATAGCTGAACCGATCGTCTCGATGGTATCAGCATCCACAACTTCTTGAATACGTCTGGTATCGTCTTTTCCTTCAACGACAATGATTTCTTCAATTCTCAACTTATCTGTCATTTGTTTAACCTAAATAAGCGATGAGCGTTGTTTGTCGTTTGTTTGGCTATTTCTTCAAAGGGCATTTCACGTAATTCAGCGATTTTTTCCACTACATAGCGAGTATAACCAGGTTCATTACGTTTGCCTCTATAAGGAACTGGTGCTAAATAAGGCGCATCTGTTTCAACTAATAAACGATCTAATGGGACAGCTTTTGCTACTTCTTGCACTTCTAATGCCTTTTTGAATGTTACAACGCCGCTTAGAGAAATGTGCATGCCCATATCTAAAAATTTCGCCATCCACTCAGGATCACCACTGAAACTGTGCATGATTCCACCAATATCACGAATATCTTCCTCTTTTAGAATCTTATACGTGTCTTCCATCGCATCTCGAGTATGGATACTGATAGGTAAATTCATTTCTTTGGCGATAGCGATTTGACGTCGAAACACACGATCTTGAACTTCTTTTGGATCTTCCATCCAATAATAATCTAAACCGATCTCACCTAAAGCAACTACTTTTGGCATTGTTAATAATTGTTGAAGATTTTTCTCGATATCCGATGTATAGCTCCCTGCTTCTGTAGGATGCCATCCGATAATGCTTTGGATTTCTTTATATTGTTGACTAAGTTTCAGAGATTTTTCAATCGTTGGCGTATCAAAACCAACCACCGCCATCTCCGTTACACCTAGTTCTCTAGCATGTTCAATTGTTTCTGGAATATCCTCATTAAATTGTTCTGCATTTAAATGGGTATGAGAATCAAAAATCATGTTTATTCACTCCTAAATTTAAAAATGGTAACAACGACTCAACTCTACTAAATTTATATATTAGCTCGTTCCTCTTCTATACTTTATCACATTTTAATCAAAAGCTGAATGGACAGCTCCAATAAATTATCTGCTTCTTATAATTGCTTTATTCAAAAAAATAGCTTATACTATTCGGTCACGGCAATTCATATCAGGAGGAACCAATATGTCAAATGATCGCACACAAGAAACCCAATATCTGAAGCAGGTTTATGAAGAATTGAGCCAAGCAAAAGACACATATCAAACTGCTATCGATGAAGTCAATACTACAGGAAAATCAGTACTTGAACAATTTGGCGGCGATACAAAGCTAAATTTTGATAGTTACTCAGATAATTTAGAAACATTTGCCATGATGGAAATGAAAAATAGAGAAATCAATCAACTAAACATCAAAAACGAAACAGCCTCTAAGCAACTTGAAAAAGTTGAGCGCTTGCTTAAAGTTCCCTATTTTGGAAAAATCGACGTGACGTTTTTAGATGCCGATTCTGATCGAGATGTTTTTTATATCGGGATGAATGACTTTACAAATCTCGAGGGCGAATCACGAATCTACGACTGGCGTTCACCGATCGCGTCTCTTTTTTACAATAACGTTTTAGGTGACAGCAGTTATCGCGTCAATAAAACTGAAATACCCGTTCACTTGAATTTGAAAAGGCAATTGATCATTGAAGAAGACCGTTTGATCAACTTTTTTGATACTACGCTTGCGATTCAAGATGACATTTTACTTCATTCTCTAGAAGCTGATTCTTCTCAATATATGAAAGATATCACAACAACGATCCAGCAAGAACAAAATGAGATCATTCGTGACGAAAGTCATCCACTGCTTTTGGTCAATGGCATTGCTGGTAGTGGTAAAACTTCGGCGATCATGCAACGAATCGCTTATTTACTTTATAATCATCGGACCAAAATTACAGCTGATGATATTTTACTGCTCTCTCCTAATTCGACATTTATTGATTATATCTCTCAAGTATTGCCAAATTTAGGTGAACGAAATCCATTGAATTTGACATTACTACAATTTCTTAAGTTTACATTTCGTGAAAAAGCACCAATCGAAAGTGAATCCGCTTATTTCAAACGAATCACCGCCGAAAAAGTAAATGTCCAACAACAAGTAATCCAATCACAAGAATTTGTGGATTTTATTCAAATGTTCCAAGACTCATCCCTGATTCAACAATCACTATTTCAGCCTATTTTATTCAAACGAAAACCTATCTTTTCTACCGAATTGATTTTTGGTCTGTATCAAGAAACACCTAAGACTTTATCGATCAGAGATAGACTTTCCGCGACAAAAGAAAAATTATCTAGTTTGTGGAATCGTTACTTGATCAAACAATCAAAATCCAAACAAATGATCGATCAGATGCAAGACTTGACTGAAGCCGAACAATTGCGTTACTTTGACACGACATTCTCTGAGGAAGAAGAAGAACAATTAGCAGAATTTGCGCTGCAACGATTGCAGCAAAAATACCGAAAAGTAGTTGACGCTATCGCTAATTTCGCTTGGTTTGACCAGTGGCGGCTTTTTGAATCCTTATACCTGAACTATCAGCACAATGACTACGAACGAGTAACTACTGCTTATACTGCAGATGAAGTGGTCATTTTATTACTAATCAAAGATACTTTTGTTGAAGATTTATCTAATCGACAAATGGCTTTTATTTTGGTAGATGAAGTGCAAGATTATACTGAAGCGCAGATTCTTTTACTGCTGAAATTATTTCCACAAGCTAATTTTACTTTGGCTGGTGATGAAAATCAGGCAATTTTTAATACGTCGATCAGCTTTATTGAATTAAAAGCATTATTATCTGCTTCTAGTCGTGCCGTCACTTCATATCAATTACTAAATAGCTATCGTTCAAGTAAAGAAATTACTCAGTTATTTCAAACGTTAATGACCAATCATGAAAAACTCAACATTGTTTCGATCCGAAAAGATGGTGAAAAACCTTCGTTTATTTTCTGTGAAGATGAAGAACAATATTTAGCTACCCTTACTTCACTTTTGGATTCATTAACACAAGGAGAAGATACTGTAATAATTACCAAAACCTTGTCAGAAGCAGAACAATTACAGCAACAACTTTTACAAAAAAATAGCGCTATGACTGTTCAAATTCTTTCGATCGATATGGCTAAAGGACTTGAGTTTGATAATGTGATCATCCATGATCCTTCGACTGTACGTTATGGAACGACTGAACGTGAGAAAAAGATTCTATATACTGCCATTTCCAGGGGAATGAAACAAGTCTTTCTGCCTTATATTGGAGAAATTTCTGAGTTGTTTAAATAAGCGTAAAAAACGTGAATGCCTGTAATTCGGTAGACATTCACGTTTTTTTAGTGATGATGCAATATATTAACTTTAAACGTCTAAGTCAAACTATTTATACGTCTCTTCTGCAATATTAGACAAATCAAACAGGAGATTCACAGATTCATCCTTACATAACTACATCTAAAAAACCGACTTTAGCCCGATGTTTTTTTTCTTCTTTAGCAGTAAACTTAGTTTCAGTCCGATTTTAAATTTGATAGGAGTGAGTGCTTTTTGAAAAATTTCTTCGAAGAATCTGACTTTCTAAAATCAACCATTCAAAAAAATGTAACGCTTCAACGAAAACCTCAAGTCAATACGATCTGGCATTGGTTATTACTGATTCTTTTTGGTCTGTTGGCTTATGGAACTGTGACACAGCAATTTCTTTTGATTGCCATTTTTGTTGTTATCGCAGCAATCGTAAAAGGTCCATTCATGCTTTTATGGGGCGCTATTTATTCGTTTTTAATTGCTTTTTTCCCACCTTTAGGCATTGTTTTGTCTATTGTATTTTTCTTGTTGAACCTTGGAACTGTAGTAAAAAGTTGGCGCATTTCATTAACTAGTGCTTATTTTTATCTGGTACCTCTACTCGGCGGAATCATTCGAGCTGTTGTCAAAACCGAACCGACTTATGCTGTTTTGATTTTTGTTACACTTAGCATAGTTGGATTACACTTTTTACTTAACTGGCTCTATCAAAATAACAGTTTAAGCCGAACCCTGACTTGGTCGATCATTAGCGTACCATATGCGATAGTGATCCTGTTTTTACCAACTCGTTTCCGTAGAATTAAATCAACTAAAAAATTCAAATTTTAACCAATCAGCTTGAACTGACCAAAAAAAATAAACTTTTTATGAGGTTGGGACAGAAGTGAATATCAACTTATTTAAGAAGGGGTTGCTTCTGCTCCCGCCTTTTTTTCGAATTCCTTAAAGCTTGACCTACTAGTAAAAAAGACATCCTTTACGCTAACTAAACCAAAAATTTAGCTAACACAAAGGACATCTTTTTTTTATTATTCTATACTGTTCCAGCCTTCAATGCTTTATCTAACGCATCATTTAATTTTTTCATTTGCTCGTCATTAAAAATCGTTTTTGCACCATCACGAACTTCTTTCGCATTTTCTTCCGTTACAGCGCTTGGATTCGCTTCGATTTGTTTGATCATTTCATCTAATTGCTCGTCCATCAATTTTTGAATTTCAGGATCATCTTTCAAATCACTATAATCGATTGAATCATCGTCTAAATCTAAATCTGAATCTGAATCATCAGAAATTGAGCCTGTGAGATTAGATAAAATACCGTTTAAATCATCTTGGCTGATGATCTCTTTCTTACTTGGCATCTTGATTTTTCCGCTATTTTTTTGTGGCTTAACAGAAATCGTCATATCGATGCTCATATTAGCCTCTTCATCATCCGTCGCAGCTAATGCCATTCTCATATCAACTGCTTTTGTTTTTTGATTTATGCTAACTTTGATATCCATTTTATCCAGATCATTTTTTAAGGATTTGATTGCCTCTTTCATTTCTTTTTGGTCGCCTGATTTTTTGTACTCTTTGTCTTCTTTGGCAACTTCATCGATCTTCTCCATTATTTTAATAATTTCTTTTTTGGTAAATGTATGCGTCACAACGTCTTTGTCTTTTGTAAATGATTTTTTATCGAAACTTTCGATTAATTTTTTTATTTCTCTACTCATTTTAGAATTTTCAGCGTTTGTAAATGTTTTATTCTTCAATGGGTCTGTCTTCTTATCAAGTTCTCCGGAAGTAAGTGTGTCGCCAGCTTCAGCTATATCGATATATTTTCCCTTTAGTTTGTTCAAATCACTCTTACTAAGTTCAACTGGGTAATTAAATGAGTTTGCTAAATCCATCACACCTGAAACAAAACTAGTCGACATATAATACTTGTCTTTGTTCCCTACAAATTGGAAAGGCAATTTTTCACCAAATAAATTCGCTGTGATCTCCATTTCCATCGTATCTTTTTTATCATCGATTGCATATTTTCCATCAATGCTCATATCTTTTAATTGACTGGCAATCATTTTTACATAGGCGCCACCTTCGTCACCATCATACGACAAATCATTGATTTTCATCTTAAAACTTGCAGCATTGTAGTCATCGCCTTTTGAGCTTAACAACTCTTTAGTAAAATCTTTTCTTGGATCCGACCCACAAGCTGCTAATAAAAAGATTACGACCCCTGTAATGATCCCCAACATGTACTTCTTCATTTTCATCCAACATTCTCCTTATTTAATCACTCAATTTTTTTGTTCAATTATAATGATACAATAAAACATATCATTTTGGTATAAATTTTAATAAAATCTCCAAATCATTAGATTTACATCAAAATAACCAAAGTATCTGCCATGTAAAACTCAGATCCTTTGGTCATTTTTTATTTAAACATTCTATCTATTAACCTAGGCAATCACTGCCCCATTTGGCATTTCTTTTGGTGCATCGATAAGTTGCAGCTTTCCTTCTGGTGACTCTGCTGAAAGAATCATGCCTTGACTGATTTGTCCGCGCATTTTTCTTGGCTTCAAGTTTGCTACGATCACGACTTTTTTACCGATCAACGCACTTGGATCTGGATAAAACTCTGCAATACCTGAAAGAATTTGGCGATCTTGTTCATCTCCTGCATCTAATCGGAATTGTAATAATTTATCTGCGCCTTTGACTTTTTTACAATCAATGACTTCTGCTACTTTTAACTCTACTTTGTCAAAATCTTCATACTTGATTTCTTTTTCTTTGATCGAAACAAGTTCTGTTTCTTCTGGATTCCATTTAATTTCTTCTGTTGTCGTTTGTGCGTTTTGAGTCATTTTCTTTTGAATATAAAGAACTTCTGTATCAATCTCTAAACGAGGGAAAATTGGTGTTCCCTTTGCAACAACTTTGATTCCAGTTGGAAATTCGCCGAAATGAATTTCTTCCATATTCATCTTGTCAGGATTTATACCTAATTGTTCAAAGATTTTTCTTGGTGTCTCAGTCATCATCGGTTGTAAAAGAATCGCTACGATTCGCAAACTTTCAGCTAAATGAACCATGACGCTATCCAATTCATTTTTCTTGTCTTCATCTTTCACTAAAACCCATGGCTGTGTTTCATCAATATATTTATTAGCACGTGAAATCAATGTCCAAACCTCAGCGATTGCCGTGTTAAATTCCATTTTTTCCATCGCTTCATGATACTTGCCGATTACATTAGCAGCAGTCGTTGATAATTCGCTATCAAACGGTGTAACTTTTGATGCATATGCAGGAACATGTCCATCGCAATATTTATTGATCATCGCAATTGTACGGTTCAATAAATTCCCTAAATCATTCGCCAAGTCATAATTCAAACGAGAAACAAAATCTTCTGGTGTAAAGACACCGTCACTACCAAAAGGAATCGCACGCAATAAATAATAACGCAATGCGTCTAATCCATAGCGATCGACTAATATCTCCGGATAAACCACATTTCCTTTAGATTTAGACATCTTTCCATCCTTCATCATTAACCAACCATGTCCAAAAATTTTCTTTGGTAATGGTAAGTCCAAGGCCATCAACATGATCGGCCAATAAATCGTGTGGAAACGGACGATTTCTTTTCCGACCATATGAACATCTGCTGGCCAATATTTTTTAAATAAGCTGTCATCTTCTGATCCATAGCCTAATGCTGTGATATAGTTTGACAACGCATCGATCCAAACATATACCACATGTTTTGGATCATTAGACAATGGAATCCCCCATGAAAACGTCGTACGTGACACAGCCAAGTCCTCTAAACCTGGTTTGATGAAGTTATTGATCATTTCGTTCTTACGTGATTCAGGTTGAATGAATTCTGGGTGTTCATTGTAATAAGCCAATAAACGATCTGCATACTTACTCATACGGAAGAAATAAGATTCCTCTTTGACTAATTCAACTTCGTGACCGCTTGGTGCTTTACCACCAATTACTTTACCTTCTTCATCACGATAGACTTCTGCTAACTGTGTTTCAGTAAAGTATTCTTCATCTGAAACAGAATACCAGCCTTCGTATTCACCAAGGTAGATATCTCCTTGTTCTAATAGACGATCAAAGATTTGTTGAACCGCTTTTTTATGATAATCATCTGTTGTGCGGATGAATTTGTCATAGCTAATATCAAGTGTTTTCCATAATTTCTGAACATCTGCCGCCATTTTATCGACATATTCTTTTGGTGTAACGCCTAATTCTGAAGCTTTACTTTCAATTTTTTGCCCATGCTCATCCACACCTGTTAAGTAAAATACATCATAGCCCATCAAACGTTTATAACGGGCCATCGCATCACAAGCAATCGTTGTATAGGAATTGCCGATATGTAGTTGTCCACTTGGATAATAAATTGGGGTGGTAATATAAAATGTTTCTTTTTCTGACATGTAGAAACATCCTCCTTCTAGCATTCTCTTGAATTTACTCCTAAGTAGTATACCATACTTGGCTTTATTGAACTAGAAATCCTTATATTTTCTCGATATAAAAAAGTTCTGTCAGTTTCACTTTTAAAAAAAACTGACAGAAACTTCTAGTTAATGTTGTATTTATTCTCTGATAACGCCATCTTGAACAGCCATTTCAGCGACTTCTCGAATGATAACATCTACCAACTCTCGATTAAAAGCAGATGGGATAATGTACTCACTGGTAAGCTCTGATTCTGGAATGATTTCAGCGATTGCTTTTGCAGCAGCCAATTTCATATTCTCAGTAATTTTTGTTGCACCTGCAACGAAAGCCCCTTTAAATAAGCCAGGAAAAGCCAAAACATTATTGATTTGATTTGGATGATCTGAACGACCTGTCCCAACAACTGCCGCACCCGCATCGATTGCATCTTGATAATCAATTTCTGATTCAGGATTAGCCATCGGAAACACGACAGCCCCTTCGTTCATTGACGCTACCATTTCTTTTGACACCAACTTAGGGGCAGAAACACCGATAAAAACATCTGCTCCCAGCATCGCTTCTGCTAAAGAACCATTGAAGTTTTCAAAATTCGTAATTTCTACAATTTCTTTTTCTAAAAAGTTCATCGGTCTTGCCATCGTTTTAGATAACGCGCCATCGATATTAAATGTGATGATATTCTTCACACCAAAATGATGGAGCATTTTTATGATTGCACTTCCTGCAGCACCTGTTCCTGACACAACAACTTTGATTTCATCGACTTTTTTATGAACGATTTTCAGGGCATTGATCAGCGCTGCAATGGTTACGATCGCCGTTCCATGTTGATCATCATGAAAAACGGGAATATCTAACTCTTCCATCAAGGTACGTTCGATTTCCACACAGCGAGGCGCAGAGATATCTTCTAAATTGATTCCGCCAAAGGTTGGTGCCATGGCTTTGATAATGTTGATGATTTCTTTAGGATCTTTTGTATCCAAACATATAGGAATTGCATCAATATCTGCAAATTCTTTAAATAATAGCGCTTTGCCTTCCATAACAGGTAAGGCCGCTTTAGGACCAATATCACCTAAACCAAGAACAGCTGTCCCATCTGTTACAACAGCTACAGTATTCCCTTTCCATGTATAATCATAGACAGCATTCGGATCTTCATGAATTTTCCTGCACGGTTCAGCAACTCCGGGGGTGTATGCTAAGGATAAATCCTCTTTTGTTTTTACTTCGATTTTTGAATGAATATCAATTTTTCCACGCCAATGTGCATGTGCTTTTAAAGCTTCTTCATAAATTGTTGCCATCTTTCCCATCCCTTTCTAAATTGACCACGTTTATTCACCTAACATTTGCTCCGGTTTTACCCAGTTTTCATACTCTTGTTCCGTAACTAATTCTAAAGCCAAGGCTGCTTGTTTCAATGTCATGTTTTCCACAAAAGCTTTCTTGGCAATCTTAGCTCCATTATCATAACCAATATGAGGGTTTAGTGCTGTGACAAGCATCAATGACTGCTCCACATATTGTTTCATTTTTCCCTGATCTGCTTTGATTCCGCTCAAACAATTCTGATCGAAAGAACGCAATCCATCTGTTAATAACTCAATACTTTGGAGTAAATTATAGGCCATAACGGGCATATAGACGTTTAATTCAAAGTTCCCTTGTGACGCGCCAATTCCGATTGTTGTATCATTTCCCATAACTTGAATTGCGATCATAGTCAAGGCTTCGCATTGTGTCGGGTTGATTTTCCCTGGCATGATCGAACTGCCCGGCTCATTAGCAGGAATCGTGATTTCACCGAAACCACTTCGTGGACCGCTAGCCATCCAGCGAATATCATTTGCCATCTTCATTGCATTTGCAGCCAATGCTTTTAAAGCGCCTGAAGTGAAAACGACCGCATCTTTGCTTGCTAAACCATGAAATTTATTTAGATCTTCTGAAAAGTGAGCGTTGGTCTCTTCATTCAAGTACTTAAAGAATTCTCCAACATATTCTTTAGACGCATTCAAACCAGTCCCTACAGCTGTACCACCGATCGCTAGCTGTTTTAATTCATTTAACGTCAAGGCTACCATTTGATAACTATGTTCCAGTCCAGATCGCCAACCACTGATTTCTTGCGCAAAGGTTATAGGCGTTGCATCTTGCAAATGAGTTCGGCCGATTTTTATGATTTTTTCATTTTCTGATTCAAGTTTTTTCAATGTTTGAATCATTTGCTTCATCACCGGAAACAATCGTTCTTCGATCAGCTGCACAGCGGCTATATGAATCGCCGTTGGGAAAACATCATTTGAACTTTGAGACATATTCACCTGATCGTTTGGATGAACAACTACGCCACTTTTAGTAGCGATATGAGCAATGACCTCATTCACATTCATATTCGTTTGTGTGCCGCTTCCCGTCTGCCATAACGATAACGGAAACTGGTCATCTACCTCTCCCATAATGATCGTATCTGCAGCTTCTTGGATTGCTTGGCTGATCTTTTTTTCTAATCTCCCTGTCGCTTCATTTGCTTTAGCAACATTCTTTTTTATTAATGCTAATGCTTGAATCAAGGCTACAGGCATTTTTTCTATACCGATATTAAAATTTTGTCTGCTACGCTCAGTTTGTGCGCCCCAAAGTGCTGTTTTGGGTACTTGAACTTCTCCCATAGAATCTTTTTCGATACGATAAGACATGCTTTCCTTCTCCTCTTTTCTACTCCATTTACTATCACTATACTGTAAACTTATCACGATTTACAGTAAAAATCTTTTTTTATGAAAAAGAAACATAAAAAAATCAGCAACCATTACGATCACTGATTTCTTCTTCTAATTTTTGATTTTACCTTCATTACTATGTTTATACCCATAAGCAAAATAAATAATAAACCCTAAAATCAATGCTATCACGAAAGCTTTCCACGTTGCTGCTTGTAATTGTAACATCAACCCAATACTAACAATAACGAGCAAAATTGGGACAAACGGGACAAATGGAATTTTAAATTCCCCTGGTTTAGGATCCCCTGCTGTTTTTCTCAAACGTATAATACCAATCGCCATCACGATTAAATACATCAATGTCACAATATTCGTCAACTCAGCCAAAAGCTCCATCGGAACGAGACCTGCAAAAATCATTGTACAAGCACCTGCTACATATGTTGCATTTTTTGGTGTACGATTTTTTTCATCGATCTTACTCATAAATTTCGGTAATAATCCATCCTTACTGATCGCATAAATAATTCTAGCTAAACTATACATCATTGAAATCGTCACAGTCAACAGCGTCAAAATTGCTCCCACAGAAATCACTGCTGCCACGCCATCACGCTGCACAAAACGCATAGCAAAGGCTACTGGATCTTTCACGCCAAGTGAATCAAAAGGCACAATTCCAGTTAAAATCAGCGTTACGATCACATATAAAACAGTTGCTATGATAATCGAACCGATAATTCCTTTAGGGATATCCTTTTGCGGATCCTTCACTTCTTCTGCAGTCATACTTACTGCATCAAATCCTAAAAAGGCAAAGAAAACCACTGCGGCTCCACTCACCACACCTGAAAACCCAAAAGGCATAAAAGGGTGCCAATTGTCAGGTTTTACATAAAAAATACCGACAATTAGAAAGAGAGCAATAATCCCAAACTTGACAAACACCATCACATTATTCAACCGCAAAGCCGTTTTCGCCTCTAATGATACCCAAAACATAACCGCTAAAAGAACAAGCATCGCAATCACATCAACATATGTACCATTTTCCGGATTATAAGCACCACTCAACGCTCTAGGCAAATCAATCCCAAGGCTATTTAAAAATCCATGAACATATCCAGACCAACCAGAAGCAACTGAGGATACTGCTAAAAAAAATTCACATATCACTAGCCAACCCGTCATCCAAGCAACAAGTTCACCAAATACAACATACATATACGCATACGGTCCGCCAATCGCTGGAATCCGCGATGCGAACTCCGCATAACACAAGCCGGCTAAAACAATCGCGCCTGCAGCCACTAAAAAGGACAGCGACAATGCAGGTCCCGCATATTGTTCAGCTGCAACCCCTGTTACTACAAAAATTCCTGTCCCAACAATCGCACCGATCCCGAGCATGATCAGATCCATTGTTTTTAAATCCTTTTTCATTGCGCTTGGCTCACTTGAAACAGCCGTCAGCTCTTTTTTTCGAAACATCGACATTTCTTTTCCTCCAATAATATAAATCAACAAATTTTCTCATGCACATAATTGCAGAAATTTTCATAAAAATAAGCGTAAATACTCCATTTACGCTTTCATGTACCCTAAAAGAATACCACCTAAAATAACGAATAAGCAACCAATAATGACATCTCTCATTTCTTTTTTAGACTTGCGCTCACCAAGTAAATAGATTCCGCCCAAAGTTGAAATAATAATACCCATTTGAGACAGTGAAAAACTGATAGCCAATCCAATTTGACGCATCGTCAGTAACAGACAAATATTTCCAGCACCCCACAAAAGTCCACAACTCATATTCCGCCAAACATAACGATCCAGTTTAACCCTTTTAAATGCAAAGAAACTGGCTCCAAACAACATACCAATACTTTGAGGCAAGATGATCCCCATTGGATCAAGTCCTGCCGCATTGATAATAATCGTATACGCCCCATAACCAATTGTTGATACAACTAACGCTCGCAGCCCTTTGTTAAAATCAAACATAGTATTCGTCATTTTCACACCGCTGTCATCATCTTGTCGCGCTGTCAAATAAGCCCCAAAAACCAATAAGGCAAGTGCAATAAACCCTAAAAGAAAATCTCTACTACCTGTCCATTCATGAAAAAATACAGCACCAGCAATTGTATTGACGATCAACTGCATCCCCGTTGAAACAGGTAATCCTACAGAGACCCCTAAATATTTCATACCGTGAAATTGCTGATTTTGCCCAACACTCCAAAACAAGCCCGACAAAATACCAATGACGATCATTTGACTATTGATCATCGGCTGAACAATTAAAAAAACAACGACCGAAAAGAACAACGCACCAATGGTCATTCCCAATGTCTGCTGATTTGCACTACCGCCCATTTTACCACTGACAAGAGCTATACTGCCCCACGCGAACATTGGAATCAACGCTACTATTATCTCCATAATATACTCCTATCAAAAGTATGATAGGCTTAGTCTAACAATAAAAGCTCTATCTATACAACTATAAGACAAATAAAAGATTGATAGAATTTCCTCATTTCCCTTTAGACCATGGGCATCTTTCTCCTCTTGGAGTGCTTGCAATTCTGCTTCATATAAGGTTTCCGAATGCTTTTCTAGTTGTCTTTTTTCTTGGCTAACGTTTTTTGTCCGTCAGTCATTTCTTCAAAAAAAACCTTCTTCTTGTCGGTAAAAAATAAGCGATCACTCGTTCATTGAAGAAAAGTGATCACTCACCTTATTAAAAAATAAAAAATAGTGTTGAGAAATAAACCCATTATTTCTCAACACGCTTATTATCTTCTCTCATTAAAGTAACTCAAAAACGGAAACAACAACTTCATCGTCGTACCTTCTCCTTCAACTGATTCCATCGTCAATTGATGGCCTAATTTATCCGCAAGACTTTTCGCCAAATATAGCCCTAAACCTGTTGAATGCTGCTCACTCGATCGACCGTTTTCTCCCGTAAAGCCTTTGTCAAAAATGCGTCGTTGATCTTCTTCGGGAATACCGATTCCAGTGTCTTTCAAAAATAACCAAGCGCCTTCTTTCGTACGCGTTAGCACAACTGTGATCTCACCGCCAGTAGGTGTATATTTGATTGCATTACTGACTAATTGTTTGAAAATAAAGGCAACCCACTTTGCATCGGTCAAGACCATTTGATCATTTCCTTCTATTGAAAAACGTAAATTTTTCTGGATAAAATAATTTCCTTGAGTGCGAATAACAGATTGAACGATTTCTTTCAATGAATACTCCTGAATCAAGTAATCTCTAGAAAAACTATCCAATCGAGCATAATAAAGAACTTGTTCGACATACTCATCGATTTTACCTAACTCATTTTCGACTAAATAATATTTCTTTTCTGGAATCTCATCTTCGATCGATTGTAAAATCAAATTGACTGCCGCTAATGGCACTTTGATTTCATGAACCCACGAATCGATGTAATCTTTTTGATCCTGTTGATTATTAATTGCTTGTTGCATAATTTGTTGATGTTCCACCAATAAGCCATTAATATAATTTTGAACGATTCTTTCTTCTGACTTTGAAGCCTCACTTAAGTACTGCTCCAAAGAAGGAGGATGTTGTGAAATATCCAGAGAACGCCACCAGCGTTTTTTTAATGAATAATCGATTGTTAAGAAAAGAAGTAAAAATAGTCCTTGCAATAAGACCAAGTACCCTATGATGGATAGATTCACGACCATATCAGGAGACAACCATAAAATAAAGCAGGTTACGCCAATAAAAAATAGCCAGCCGATCAATAAAAGCCAATGATCTTTTAAGTACTTACCAATTGTCATTTTCTTCTCCTATTCTACGGTACGATGTAGCCTTGCCCTACTTTTGTCTCAATATATCCTTCAAGACCTGCTTGTTCGATTTTTTTTCTCAATCGATTGATATTGACAGTCAACGTGTTGTCATCTACGAAGCGCTCATCTTCCCACAACGCACGTAATAATTTCTCTCTCGTTAAAATTTTCCCATGTTTCTTGATCAAAATATACAGCAGACGATATTCATTTTTACTTAAATCAATCACTGCACCATCAATTTCCATACTGCCATTATCAACATTCAACGTGATTCCATTATGCGACATAATTTCACTGCCAACTTCTGAATAATTATATGAACGACGTAACAACGCATTTATCTTGGCAATCAACACATCGATTTGAAAAGGTTTGGTGACAAAATCATCAGCACCCATATTCATTGCCATGATCATATCCATATTCGTATTACGACTAGAAATAAAGATGATCGGAATTTTAGAAATTTCACGTATTTTCTGACACCAATAATAACCGTCAAAAACAGGAAGATTAATATCCAACAAAACCAATTGAGGCTCTTCACGCTGAAAATCTTCTAAAACATTATTAAAATCTGTCGTTCCAAATGTGTCAAACTGCCATTTCTGCAATTCTTCGCTGATTAATTCACGAATCGTTGCCTCATCTTCTATAATCATGATTTTTGCCATCAGTTTCCCCTCCAGTTGTTTCTTCTATTGTACCTTATCAGAAAATCTTCGTCATTCATATAGGACTTTTAGCCGAATTTTTAACAAAAAAAAATGAAGTCAACCTAAAATTAGTGTCCCCATTCTTTCAACATTTATTCTAAAACAGTAATATTATTATCTGCAATTGCTTTTCCTAT
The DNA here is from genome assembly GCF_051714545.1 of Enterococcus sp. AZ126. Taxonomy (NCBI): domain Bacteria; kingdom Bacillati; phylum Bacillota; class Bacilli; order Lactobacillales; family Enterococcaceae; genus Enterococcus; species Enterococcus sp. AZ126. The sequence goes on along the minus strand of NZ_JBIOSB010000001.1, from coordinate 3,014,109 downwards.
AAACAAAAAGACCCCATCCAAAAGTAAAATTGTCATATTTACACCGAAAAAGATTGAAAGTTTTTCGATTCCTTTGATTTTTTCCTTCGTTCTAAGAATCAGATACAAAATAAAATTACTACCGTATGTAAAAATTGTCAGCACCATCACTAGTTCTATCAACATTTTAATCCCCACAATGATTTTCATATTTTTGTATACACTTACATTTTACGCTAATCCTGACTTTTTTTAAAGAAAAGTCATTTCTTTAGTTTGACAGTCTATACATTTCGAGAAATAAGAACATTAGTGTTTATCTCTTTTTTAATTTTTTGTGTTTTTAACCTAAATAGCTATAGACATTTATTCCCCCTCTAAAGAAAGAGATAACTTACACAAAAAAACAATAAAATACAGATTTATCTATTTTTTTTCATCCCTTTATTGACCCTAAAAGGGTTTTCCTATAAAATGGGTGTTAGATAGAAGCGAATAAGACAAAAAAAGCACTTCACGATTTAGCTACCAACTAAATCATGAAGCCCTGAACAGTCAGTGAACACCTGACCAATCAAGTTGCTTAAGCCAATACTTATACATTGACATCTTCCATTTTACTCAATTTTGAGAGAAATTTCTAGGGGTTTATGCTAGTTTTTTCTGACTTGGATTTGTTTATGCTTATTTATTGAACTTGCAATGGCGTTGGATGTGTATCCAACGCCATTTTTTGTGTATTCGTTTCTATCTAGAAAACACTTGCTTACTTTTTAAATCATAATTATAATAGTCAACCAACCATTGACTTTGTTAAACGCTGATCCCAACCAGCTTTTACCCATTCTCCTGGATGATTTAAAGAGTAAGCAGTGATTTTAAAACTAATAGTCAATTACTACTCCCAAGTATTCTTTAAGAAAAACAATGAGTAACAACTAACGTAACCTTTTTCGATACTTCCTTTTATACGAATATCATTGTTTGTATTTTCTTTATTGATGACTATTAGTGCTGGAAATAAGCAATAATGCTTATTTCCAGTTTTTTCTTTTAATGATTTTGAACGATTCACTTTTAAGATAGAATGAAACATTTACAGGATCCGGTACAAAAGCTAAATAATCTGTATTTCTGTGGCTCAATTTGAAAAGTACTTTGATTATAATCAATAAAATCCTTCTTTTCTTCCCTTTAGATAATTAGCCAAAATATAGCTTTTGTAATTTACTGAGCTCTTGCTTATTTGTTAAATCAATAAAGAAAGAACTTTGCCATTGTTGTGTCGTTCGAGCTGTTTTATTCAATCCTGTTACCCAATCTGGGTATACACGAAGAGCCATTTTTCCTTTATTTTTTCCATCGCTTAAAATTTTCTTTTTTGCTAAAATCTCTTTTGGAAATATAAATTGACCAAGTTTTTCTTGATCCACTACCGTAATAATCAATTTATCTGGTGATGAATCAAAGTCATAAGGTTTGTTTTTATTTGTCTCATCTTTTTCCCAGAACACAACAAAGTATCCAAGTTTTTTAGGCGTTATTTTTGCCTTTCTACTTCGATACGAATGATTACCCAAGTGAAAAATAGTTCCCTCATACTCTTCATTTTGTTCTTCCACTTTGAAATCATCTAAAGAATAATCACTTATTCTTGGAATGATTTTTGATAAATAGTCCATTGATTCCATCGCGATACCTCCACTTAGTTAAAGAGACGTTGAGCTATCAATTGTGTTCTTTGCCAGAATAGCTATTTTATTGTAGCATACGTTATTTCTCTGAACAAAAGAAAAAACACAACTAAAAGCTACTAACTAGTCGTGTTACGTTTATAAAAATTTCAATGCTTTTTTATTGATTCTTTACCGAAATTCTATGTAATGATAAACGTCTCAATTAGATAATTCTTTGAGAAATCGACCATGTTTCGTACTCTGGCATATCAAAAATATATTTTTCTCTGTGTGTTTTCTTGTATTCTCGTTCGATTAAGCGAATCATATCAACCGCGCTATCATTCTCAAATACATATCCATTAAAGATATAAAACATGGTCAATGTACATTTCTCATCTATAGCAATCAGTTTTGGTAGAATCACTGGCAATGTTGTAGGGTTCACAAGTTCGACTAATTGATTTGCCTCTTTTGCTAAATTCTCGTAAAAATCAATAAACTCCTGATCAATCTCAATTGTTTGGTCCACTTTGGCAACATATTCTTTTAGCGGAATGTTCCATAAAAATGTTTCCATACTATTTCCTCCTATCATAACAATCATTCAAATAAACTTACCTTTAGAAAATAACTATTTGATTTATTTTCCTTATTGAATATCTCTTATTAAGATAGCACAATTAACCTGCTTTCTTCCATTAAAACGTCTATTTTATTTATATAAATATATTATATTATTACTTTTCCCCACTTTTAAATTTTCAAATTTTTAATTTTTATAGTATTGATTGATATACATGTCAATTTCTCGCAATTGAGCAGATTTGATATGCGGCCTTTTAATAAAATAAAAGTCCCTTTGATATTCTCGCCCTAAAGAACGCCATTTTATTTTTTTCGTTAGTACTCTCTTTGATAGGATCGATTGACCAATCCCTTGTTCCAGACACCTGACGATCATTTCATTATTTTTTATAATCATTTTTTGAGGATTTAAATTATGTTCTAAAAAGTAACGTTCTGTATAATGAAAAACACCAGAATTTTCTTCACGGACCAACCATAAATCGGCAAAAAATTCACCAGCATGAACTAGTTCATCAGTTAAAATTTCTTGACGAACAATCGAATCCGTTATTAACGGCTTCTCAATAAATCCAAAATGTGCTTGATGTTTCTCGATTCTATCTAAAACTTCTTCAGAATTTTTCATATCTAATACAAATGATACTTTTGGAAAGTGCTGGATCAATTGCACCATCAACTCTGGCAAATAATAGACCGCAAAGGTATTAGACGCAATAATTCTACAGGTTTCTCTATTAGACTCTTGGAGTTGTAACGCTTGCAAGACATCTTCCCAGTCATCAGTTAAATTAAGTAAATGTTCATATAAAATATCTGCTTGCTTTGTAGATAGTATTTCTTGCCGTCCATTACGAACAAATAGTGGACAATCAAGTTCTTCTTCTAATTGCTTGATTTGATTAGAAACGGCAGGTTGAGAAATAAATAAATAGTCCGCTGCTTTTGAAAAATTTTTTGTTTCATATACGATACGAAATGTTTTCAGTAATCTAAACATAGGGAGCCCTTCCATTCATTTTAGTTATAGATATTATTTTAACTATTTATTTCTCAAATGCAAATTGTTTCGTTATACTAAATGTAGAGATAAACAAAAACGAGAAAGAAGATGAATGATTTAGTGAAGAGCAACTATAAAAAAAAACCATATTTAAAAAATATCATAGTGATTTTACCAGGGTTAATGACAGCTTTTATTGTAGCTGTCATCAGTAAAATCATCGCAATTTGGCTACCGACTTTAGGAGCAGCAACTATTGCGATTTTAGTCGGTATTTTACTTGGGAATACATTTTTGAAAAACCCCTTGTTGGAAAAAGGAACTAAACTAGCGGAAAGTAAGCTCTTAGAATTTTCCGTCGTACTGCTAGGTGTAACAGTTACCTTCCAAACCATCTCCCAAATCGGTATTAAAGGAGGTATTTTTGTTCTTTTACAAATGGGCCTGACGATCATAGCTTCTTATATACTTGGTAAAAAATTGCGATTTTCAGAAAATATGTCCTTATTGATGGCAGGTGGAAATGCGGTCTGCGGTTCTTCTGCAATTGCTTCGATTGCGCCTACTATCCATGCAAAAGAAGAGGAAAAAGGTCAAATTATTACATTAGTCAATTTACTAGGAACAATCTTAATGTTGCTGTTGCCTGTTATTGCCTCTCTTATTTATGGCAACGATATTCTAACCAAAAGTGCCTTGATTGGTGGTATCTTACAATCTGTGGGACAAGTCGTAGCAAGTGCCAGCATGGTCAATGGACAAGTTGTAGAGCTTGCTATGCTGTTTAAAATTATGCGAATTATGTTGCTTGTATTCGTCGTTTACTTTTTTGGTACATTCAAACAGCAAAAAGCCACTGTTTCTTCATCAGTAGAAATGATATCACAGAAAAAAAAATTACCTTTGCCTTGGTATGTAATCGGATTTGTTTTATTTTGTGTTGTAAATAGTCTGATTCATTTACCAGTGGCATTCAGTGAAACGGCTCACTTCATTAGCGGTTGGTTTGAAATCACTGCTTTAGCTGCCATTGGCTTACGCTTGGATTTCCAAAAATTCTTTAAAGAAGGCAAACGTTTCTTGATTTATGGATTATCAGTCGGCTTCATCCAAGTTGTACTGGCTATCATGCTGATTTCTTTATTAAGAATTTAAGTATAGCTAAACAAAAAAGCCACTCTAGCTTTTACCGAGTGGCTTTTTTTTATTTATCGATTTGTTGATTCTCATCTATACGAGATTTAAAGCCCGCATACGATTTATTCCCACTTAAATTGAGCACAAACAATACAATAACCAGTGATAAAATGGATACAGATAATAATAATGTTTGAACCGCCTCCCCATGTAATACCATGAGCTGTCTTAAAATTGCCGTAATACAAATTAAAATCAAATACCTGATCGGGATATGATGACCTTCTTGAATATAACGGATCACCATCATAATAAACTCAAATAACATGAAGAATGCAACAATTTCTTGCATCACAATCGATAAATTTTTAGGGGTCATTGGTTTGTTGATAAATGTGCCAATATCAATCAGTTGACGAATCATAAAAATCAAAATAAGTAAGGCAAGTATACCTAAAACAACATCCAAAGCCCAATTGACATATTTTTTCATAATTCCAAATCTTTGTTCCTCTTTCATTTTCTTCCTCCTAAATTTAAAAGCTGAATGGGCTCGTTTTGTCTCGTCTGAAAAATAGGGGAAATTGACTGAGGTGCTCTTTGCCTCATGCCATTTTCATCTTTTTTCCTAGAGACTAGCCCATGAAGCTGGATAACATAAAATACTTGTATCCATCTATTTAATAGACATTCGCTACTCTTTCTTCATAAGAATAATATAACATTTTTTTTGTACGATGTAAAAATCTAAAAACTAAAAAAGCTAGATCGTTGGAACCTTCAAAATCCATTCATGTAATCAACGTAAAATATCTTAATGAAAAATACAACTAACATTCCCGAATTTTGTAAGTCTTCTATGTTTTTTTAATAATATGATACGAAGTTATACTCGTTCTCGGCAACCTCGTAACTATCGTACTACATTTATAGTTTAATAGAAAAATGCTAAAAAATGGCAGTGAGCTTCTATTTAATTTACCTCTAGATTCAAATAATTTAGAAATAACATTTGTAAACAAGTAGATAATTTTTCTGAAAAATATTAATGATAAAAAAATCTTTTTGTAAAGAAAAACAACTTTAATGTATTGATTTTAACAAGCATATACTATAAAATAAGTTTATCAATTATTCCTCATTTTTGTAAAGGCTTACAAAATCTTCAAGGTTCAAATTTTTATTTCATAAAAAATAAAGGAGGAACAACATGAATACTTTTTTAGATAAGCTACAAACAAAGTTAGGTCCGATTGCCTATAAACTTGATTCTAATCGTTATCTTTCAGCAATCAAAAATGGTTTTTTTGTCGCTATGCCCTTATTGATCATTGGTTCTTTGTTTTTATTAATCACACAATTGCCGATTGAACCTTATACTAACTTTATGGCAGCCATTTTAGGTGAAGACTGGATGTCACTATTTTTACAAGTCAATGATATGACTATGAATGCAATGACCTTATTTGTGATTTTAGGGATTGCTAGTGAGATGGCAAAATATTATTCTGTCGATCGAGGCTCTACTCAAGCAATTGCCCTTGTAGCATTTCTAGTGCTAACACCGATCACTTCAACAGATGCTGGTTCATTTCTGCCTTTAGGAAACTTTGGTGCATCAGGCCTGTTTGTCGGTATGATCACGGCTATTCTAGCATCTGAAATTTTCCGTTGGGTCGTACAAAAAGGTTGGACAATCAAAATGCCTGATTCTGTTCCTTCTAATGTCGCGAAATCTTTTTCAGCATTGATTCCCGGATTTTTTGTGGTGATCGTATTTAACCTGGTTCGGATCGGGTTTACCTTCACTTCTTATGAAACGGCTCAAAATTTTATTTTTGAGGTTCTCCAAACACCGCTCTTAGCTTTAGGTAGTTCACTTCCTGCAACATTGATTATTTTACTTTTTGAAGCCTTGTTGTGGTCCTTCGGTATTCACGGTTCGAATATTGTAGGCGCCGTAATGCAGCCGATTTGGATCGCACTCACCGTAGAAAACGCCCAAGCTTTCGCTACAGGTGAAAAACTCCCCAATATTGTAAACTATCAATTTTATAGTAACTTTGTCAAACTTGGTGGGTCTAGCGCAACTATTGGTTTAGCTATTGCTTGTCTATTTTTCGCAAAGTCCTCTCAGTTTAAAACATTGGGTAAATTATCATTTGCACCTGCAATTTTTAATATCAATGAACCTTTAGTTTTTGGTATTCCGATCGTCTTAAATCCAATGATGCTGATTTCCTTTGTTATTGCCCCACTTTTGATGTGTCTTTTGGCATATACTGCAATGGCAACTGGAATTGTTCCTTTAGCAAATGGAGTGAATTTACCTTGGACCATGCCGCCTATCATTTCAGGATTGATGGTTAGTGGCTGGCGGGGAGCTATTCTGCAAATCGTACAGATTTTACTTAGCTTTGGATTGTATTATCCTTTCTTCAAGCTGGAAGATTCAAAAGCCTATCAGATTGAAATGGAAGGTGAAGCGGTTTATGATGCACAAGTAAAAGCAAAAAAAGAATAATAAACCAACAGGAGAAATTATGAAACAAAAAAGAGGTTAGGGTATAACTCGTAGAGTTAGCTCCTAACCTTAAGGAATATGAACAAACACTGCTGTCCAACCTCTTTTTATTTAATTTATTATACTAAATCAGTCCAAAAGCGATTACGATCGCTGCAAGTATATTATTTAAAAAGTGAATAGATATACTGATCTCTAAACGCTGCGTTTTGTAATACGCCATAGAAAGAATCAAGCCCATCAAACCATAAATCAAAAAACTGATCAGATTCGTCGGTCCATGAATCAAACCGAATGAAATAGAACTGATTGCAATACCGACCATTGGAAATTTTTCCAACCAAAAACCGATAATTCCACCTCTAAACACGATTTCTTCCATAATTGGTGCCGAGAACCCAATCAATAATAGGATCAATAAAGGATTTTCTCCTAAAAACATGGTTTGAATCGCAGCATCATTGGCAGTAGATTCTGATCCTTGAGTGTTTAATAGAAGTGTTCCTCCAATCGCAATCACACGTGCTAAAATAAAACCGCCTAAAATAATCCCAACATTTTTCTTAGTAAAAAAATCCCAACTTAAATTTAGAAATCCCAGCTTTTTTCCTAAAAACATCAACAACCATATGTTTCCAATAACCACTAGGATCAATAGAATCGATGCAAACAAGGATAAATTAGTTTCTCCCATCTCTAAAGAAAATCCTTTTGCTACACCAAAGACTGTCATACTAATTTGACTTACTAAAAACAAACCAACCAAAATAAAAAATTTCTTGACATATTCCATCCCAATACGCTCCTTTTTGTCTAAATTTTTATATAACACTTTAATAATATCAGACTTCAGCCACGCAGTAAATGACTGTAAAAGCGTATTTGAGTGAATCATGTTGATTTGTCTATTTAGCTACTCGCTTACCATCTTTATAAGCATACACTCGACCCAATGAGTCTTTTGCAATGTATTGGTAATTCTTTTGTCCACTAAAATTTTTCGGTGCTGGCGAGCCTTTTGGGACCAGCACTACTTTATAAGCTTCCAAGCGTTTTGCAACTCCGGCAGTTCCTGCTTTGTGTGCTGTTGAATTGCTATCTTCTGCTGTACTTTTTGCCCTCGACCAGCCTAACCAACCATAACTTTGTGCATGGACACAATAATACATATCATACTGTTTAGCCAAGCTACCATTCACGGTAAACTCGACTGCTTCTACTCGCAAAGATCCACCAGCGGTCCCGCCACGACCAGCTTCGTAATAAATCGTCGTATTACGGCCTTTAATGTTACGTTTCGAAACACCTGCATTTTTCTCTTTTGCCGTCAATTTTTCAGATAACCAGCCAATACTTTCAATATGCGTATTGATCGTGATATCATTTGTTCCTCTAATAAACATGGCTTCCATTCTTTTTGATTCTCGAACTGAACCACTTCCTGTACCGTCTGCACCCATCTCACTAATTGTTCTTAGTCTCTTGTCCTTACCAAAACCAGTATCACCATAAGTTTGAACATGAGAACCAAATCGTAAATCATTGAGCGAAGCAGCCTCCGTTTTCATCCCAAACGAGAATAAAAAACCAAGGATAAGCGTCATAACCCAAAAAATTTTCTTTCTCACTTTAAAACCAGCTTTCTATTTATTATTGTATTCAATTAATCGAGATAATTATAACATTAAATCCATAAAAATGTACAAAATAATCTAAATAACATGTTAAATTATCTATTTTTTATATAAAAAGAGGCTAGAACATAACTCTACGAGTTATATCCTAGCCTTAAAGAATCCGAATAAACGGTGGGAGCATAAGCAACGCCATCGGTGATAAGTTGAACTCCACAAAAATTTGAAAAGCCATTTTCATGAATTCCCTCTTATTTCTCGGCGTTAAACGCTTCTTTCCCAATCTCTTGGTTCAGTCATTATTTAGCTAAAGCACCTTTAGCTTGGTCAGCTAATGCAGTAAATGCTGCTGCATCATTAACAGCCAATTCAGCTAACATTTTGCGGTTGATATCAATCTCTGCCAATTTCAAACCGTGCATCAATTTAGAATAGCTCAAGCCATTCATACGAGCTGCTGCATTGATACGAGCAATCCATAATTTACGGAAATCACGTTTCTTTTGACGACGATCTCTGTATGCATAACTATAAGATTTCATTACTTGTTCTTTTGCTGTTCTAAATAAAGTATGTTTTGATCCATAATAGCCTTTCGCTAATTTAAGGATCTTTTTACGACGTTTACGGCTTACTACGCCACCTTTAACACGTGCCATGGTTAATTCCTCCTAAATATCTGTTGTCTCTATGAGTTATTTTAATTGCTAAGTTATTGCATGAATTATTTCAGATTTCTCAAATTCAGCAAGTTTTTTAAATACAACTTCAGGAAATAATCCTAAAAGCTTTCTTATTTCATTCTTGCTAATTGTTGACGAATACGTTTGAAATCGCCTGATGAAACCATTCCTGCTTTACGCAATTGACGACGTTGTTTTTTTGTTTTACCGTGGAAACGGTGACTTGTAAACGCACGGAATCTTTTTAACCCGCCGTTACCAGTACGTTTGAAACGTTTTGCTGATCCGCGGTGTGTTTTTTGTTTTGGCATGACTAATTTTCCTCCTACATTTTCATTTCGCATACAGTTCAACTAAATTAGTTGAAAAAGTTGAACTAGCATCCTCAAAAATTTTATTAACTAGTTATCAGCTTGTTCGCTTAATTTTCGTTTTTCGGTGCCAGCGTTAGGAACATGCTGCGTCCATCCATTTTCGCTTTTTGTTCCACTGTAGCAATATCTGCAGTTTCTTCCGCTAAGCGATCAAGAACTTTCTGACCAATTTCTTTATGGGTAATGGCACGGCCTTTGAAACGGATCGAAGCTTTCACTTTGTCCCCTTTTTCTAAGAATTTACGTGCATTACGAAGTTTTGTATTAAAGTCATTTAAGTCAATTGTTGGACTTAAGCGTACTTCTTTTACGTTGATCACTTTTTGTTTCTTACGAGCTTCACGCTCTTTCTTTTGCGTTTCGAAACGGAATTTTCCGTAATCCATAATTCGCGCAACAGGCGGTTTTGCAGTAGGTGCTACTAGAACTAAATCTAAGTTGGCAGTTTCAGCAATTTGTAATGCTTCCACTTTTGTTTTGACACCTAATTGTTCCCCATCTTGTCCGATCAAACGTAACTCGCGTGCACGAATGCCGTCGTTCACCATCATATCCTTTGCTATGGTCATTCACCTCCAAGTATTTTAAGAGAAAATCATTGCTGAAACTCTTTTTCAGAAAGTTTGTTATCGTAAAAAATACAATAAAAAACAGGCTCTGAATACAGATCCCGCGATTGATTTCAGACTCCTATAATGATATCTAGAGTCCATATCTAGCCCAGTGACGTTGTCAGCTAAGGCGAGAAGCGGGTGCTTCTGCTTTCATTTCTCAACTTTAATAGTATAGGACATTTATTAGCTTTTGTCAATGCTTTTTTTAATTAAGACAGAAACTAGTTATTTTGAATGAACTAGTTTCTGTCTTCCTCTTTATTCACTAGTTTCCAAGTAGTTCTTCTATCTTAACAAGAACACCATTTTCATCATTGGATAAAATAATTTCTTTAGCAGCTACTTTGATATTTGGATGTCCATTACTCATGGCATAGCTATATTCCGCATGTTTCAGCATTTCCAGATCATTGCCACTATCACCAAAAGCAGCCACTTCATGATCGTTTATTCCCCATAATTCTTGTAATTTCATCAAACCATGTGCTTTGTGAATTCCCGGAATGATCAAGTCAACATCTCCGTGCCCACTAGAAACAGGAATCACTTTATCTCCTAATGCTTCATGTAATTGTTCGAGTACTTCTGCTACTTGCTCAGTAGGAAAATTCAAAGCAAACTTGAATAAGGTATCCTCTTTCACTTCAAATAAATTCGGTACCTTTTTCAATCGATGATAATATTTCCTGCCATATTCAACAAATGATTCCGGTTCATCGTCTGAAACATAGGCGCTTTTTTTCCCACAAAGTATTGTATGCCCGTACTTAAAATCAGCTAAAATTGTTAGCACATCATGAATCACTTCAGGATCAATTTCACCAGTGAAAATTTCTTTTCCTTCACTCACGACATATGCTCCATTTTCTGCTACAAAAGATAACTCATCTTCGATTTGCGGAAAAAAAGATTTAAGCTGATAGTATTGATTTCCGCTTGCTATTACAAAACGAACATCTTGGTTTTTCATTTGCTTGTACAACTGGTTAAATTTTTCTCGATCATAATCTTGTTGGCTATTCAAAAATGTTCCATCCATATCCACCGCAATCATTTTTACTGTCATTTTTTTACTTCCTTTCAGCCTAACAACCCAAAATAGTTTAAACCAAAACAAATGCCATCATCCATATGAGATTTTGTAACAAAATCAGCGTGGCTTTTCACATGTTCGGAGGCATTATCCATAGCAATTGCTGTTTGTACCGCTTCAAACATACCCAAGTCATTATTACCGTCGCCAAACGCGTATGTAGGCAGCTCGTTTAACTTCAAGTGCTCAACAATTTGTTGAATACCTGCTTTTTTCGACTGGCCTTTTAATACAACAGCTAACGAGTATGGACTATCTCTAAAAAAGGTAAATGTGTCACCAAATTCTGCTTGATAGAATCGATCTGTTTCTTCATCTTCTGAAAAAAGATAAAGCATATAAATTTCATGTTCTTTGTAAAAATTTGCTGAAATTTGCGGCAGTGGTGCGTGATCCAATTTGTATAATTTTTCCATACTTTCAGTTGAATAACAAGCAGCATATTCATCTGCTGTATAACAAGCTAAGGAATGCCCTAATGTTTTAGAAAGCGCCATCAATTTTTGAATGTATTTTAATGGTATTGCATGCTTTGAAATAACTTTATTTTCCACAACATTAAACTGTCCATTTAAACTCACATAAGAATCAATTGGCGTTCCTTTCGTAATTTGTTTGATTTCTTTTGGTGAACGTCCACTTGCTACCAATGGTAATATTTTGTTTTTCCGTAATTGTAAAATTGCTTGGTGATTTTCTTTAGGCAAATTTGACTCAGCATCTAATAATGTTCCATCTAAGTCAAAAAAAACAAGCGCTTTATAGTTGTTCATACCTCTCCTCCTTTTTCATCATCCCTTAGTATTATTGTACTATACTTTTCAAAATAGAGCGTAAAAAAACTTTATTCCATTTTATTCAAACCGTTTATCGCTTGAACAACTAGAATAAAGTTTAACTTTTTTATCAACTAATAATTAGTGAACTATTTCTATTCAACTAGAAATTTCCTAGAAAAAGATAAATGATCGACTAAACGCTATATCTATCTTATATGCCCTAGGCTATCCCTGTAGTCCCTACAGTTCTTCATTTTTTAATTAGGTATTGCATCCTGTAAGCCTTGAATCAACACTTGTATGCTCGCCGCAGTTTCAGGATCGTGCTGACCTTTTTTTACATTAATGTCTTGGGTAAATATCTGGCTTACTGATTTATTATCTGAATGTTCAGAACTTTTTTTGCATGATAAAACTTTGACAACTCGTTTGTTGTACCAATTAGCTTTGTATTCAAGTTTAGAAACAAACAGTGCCCAAGAAACATCTGAAATCCCACGATGTAATTTAGAATTTCTGAAAAAATCTGCTTGATGAATATCTTCTATACAAATCAAATCATATTTCCTGACAATTTCTGTCGTGATTTTATTCATAAAATCGATTCGTTGATTCATTAACTTTTCCCGCATTTTTACTACCTTTAGTTTTTGCTTCTGATAGTTTTTTTGTTGAGAAAGATCTGTCCCTTTTAATTTAGCAATTTCTTTACGCCGTGTTAATTTTCTTTCTTCTCTAGTAATCCGCTGTTCAAATTCTTTCGTATATTTATCATTGTCAATACGTCTACCATTTGATAAAACAGCAAATTCCGAAGCACCTAAAGTTATCCCGATTGCTGAATATGTTTTCTCAACTTTAGGTATTTCTTCTTCACACAAGATCGAAACAAAATACTTATTGCTTGGAGTCAAAGAAATCGTTGCTGACTTTATTTTCCCTATTAACGGACGATGCATTCTAATTTTGATCAACGATTTCAATTTCGGTACTTTTAAATATTTTTCGTCAATAATCTTAATCGTACCATTTTGATTATTCGTTGTGTAAGAGGAAACGGAATTCTTTTTCTGCTTTAATTTAGGAAATCCAATTGATTTTTCTCGATGAAATTTTTTAAATGCTCGATCTAAGTATACTTGTGCATTGGATAATGCCAAACTATCTACTTCCTTTAAACAAGGATGCTCTTTTTTATATTGAGCTGGTGTCGGTAATTTAATTTTCAAATCAGGATTTTCTTTCAAATTTTTATATAGCTGAATTCTTTCCTGCAATAAAAGATTGTGCACAAGCCGTACACAAGAAAAAGTCTTTTTAATAAACTCTTCTTGTAATAAAGTAGGGTAAAGTCTGTATTTATACGCTTTTAATACCTTCATTAGAATACCACCCTACCAATAAAAAGCTGAACGGGCTCGTTTAGCTCCGACTGAAAAATAGGAAAATACGATTGAGATGCTTTTTATCTCACTCTTATTTTATCTTTTTTCTGAGGCGCTAGCCCGTAAAGCTAGATTGAATAAAAAGCTGAACGGGCTCGTTTAGCTCCGATTGAAAAATAGGAAAATACGATTGAGACGCTTTTTGTCTCACTCTTATTTTATCTTTTTTCTGAGGTGCTAGCCCGTAAAGCTAGATTGAATAAAAAGCTGAACGGGCTCGTTTAGCTCCGATTGAAAAATAGGAAAATACGATTGAGACGCTTTTTGTCTCACTCTTATTTTATCTTTTTTCTGAGGTGCTAGCCCGTAAAGCTAGATTGAATAAAAAGCTGAACGGGCTCGTTTAGCTCCGACTGAAAAATAGGAAAATACGATTGAGACGCTTTTTGTCTCACTCTTATTTTATCTTTTTTCTGAGGCGCTAGCCCGTAAAGCTAGATTGAATAAAAAGCTGAACGGGCTCGTTCAGTCTCAACTTTCCAATGTTTTAACCCCTAAAGAACCTAGTTTAAAATGATTGTATCACAATGAAAACTGATTCATTCATCTTACTTTTTAAAAATTCTAGCTAAGAAAAAGGAATGATTTCTCTTAGCTAGTATTTAGTTTGCCAAAATTCTTACTGATTCATTCTGGCTTTTTTCTCTTCAATTTTTTTACGATAAACGTCAACTTCATCTTCAGAGCAATACACATAATGTTCAGGTGTGATTTCTCTTAGTTTACGTTCTTTATTATCTTCTGGTTGCGGATTATAAACGATACGTTTACGTGTACGTTCATAATCTGGATCAGGTAATGGAATAGCTGATAATAGACTTTCAGTATATGGATGTACTCCATAGTTATATACATCATCACTTGAACCCATTTCCAATAGTCTACCACTATGCATAACACCGATACGGTCACTGATATGTTTTACCATTGATAAATCATGGGCAATAAACAAATAAGTCAACCCAGCATCTTTTTGTAAGTCTTGTAATAGATTGACAACTTGGGCTTGGATCGATACATCCAAAGCTGAAATCGGCTCATCACAGATGATGAAGCGCGGATCAACTGCTAAGGCTCTCGCAATTCCGATACGCTGACGCTGACCACCTGAAAATTCATGTGGATAACGTGTGCCGTGACTGGGATCAAGACCAACGACTTTTAGTAATTCGTTGACTTTCGCTTCACGTTCTGCGGCATCTTTGGCTAAATGATTGATGTCGATTCCTTCTGCGATAATGTCATTGACTTTCATTCTTGGATTCAATGACGCATAAGGATCTTGGAAAATCATTTGCACTTCACGACGGAATGCCTGCATCGCAGATTTTGAACGGATCTTACTGATATCATCACCATTAAAAACGATTTCTCCAGCCGTCGGATCGTATAAACGAATCACACTGCGTCCAGTAGTTGATTTACCACTACCAGATTCTCCAACTAATCCAAATGTTTCACCTTCATAGATATGGAAACTAATATCATCGACCGCTCTGACTTCGTCAGGACGACCTACGTTAAAATATTGTTTTAGTCCTTTAACATCTAAAAGTACTTTTCTTTTTTCACTCATTATTTGACGCCTCCTACAGTCGTATTATGGCGTTCAGCATAAATCGCCCAACGTCTTACAATTTCAGCTGGAGGGGTGATTTTTGGTGCTTGTGGTGCTAATAACCACGTTGCAGCTTTATGAGTTGGCGAGACTTCAAAATATGGTGGTGCTTCTTCAGCGTCGATCTTCATCGCAAATTCATTACGCGGATAAAAAGCATCTCCTTTTGGCGGATCTAACAAATCGGGTGGAGAACCAGGAATCGCATAAAGCTTGTCTTCGGTTCCTTCCATTGTCGGCATTGAGCCCAGTAATCCCCACGTATACGGATGTTGCGGATTGTAGAAAATCTCTTCGGATGTTCCGACTTCCACTAAACGTCCGCCATACATAACGGCTACACGATCAGCGACGTTTGCTACAACACCTAAATCATGGGTGATGAAGATGATCGATGTGCTGATTTTTTGTTGTAGGTCTTTCAATAATTCTAGAATCTGTGCTTGGATCGTAACATCCAATGCTGTTGTCGGCTCATCTGCAATTAGAACTTCTGGGTAACAAATCAACGCAATCGCAATCACGATACGTTGACGTTGTCCGCCTGAAAATTGGTGAGGGTAGTTTTTCAAACGTTTTTCAGCATTTGGAATCCCTACTAATTTCAATAGTTCTAAGGCTTGATCCAGGCCTTCTTTTTTCGATACTTTATTGTGTTTGATCAACGATTCAGCTACTTGTTTGCCGATTGGCATCGTTGGATCCAATGACGTCATTGGATCTTGGAAAATCATCGCAATTTCTTTCCCACGAATGGTTTGCATTTGTTTTTCCGTCTTGTGTACAATATCTTCACCTTTAAACAGAATTTCTCCATTGTCGATGTTTGCATTGCTACTCAATAAACGCATGATACTTCTAGTTGTTACAGATTTACCACTACCAGATTCTCCTACGATTGCAAGAGTTTCCCCTTTGAACAGCTCAAAGCTAACACCACGAATAGCATTTACTTTTCCAGCAAACGTATCAAAAGAAATCTGTAAGTCTTTTACTTCTAATACTTTTTCCATAGTCATTCACTCTACTCTTTCATCTTAGGATCGAAGGCATCACGTAGTCCGTCAGCTAACAAGTTGAAACAAATCATCACGACTGACAAGGTTACGGCAGGAATCCACATCAAATATGGAAGGAAACGGAACGTTTTATATCCTTCATTTAATAATGTACCAAGTGAAGCGGTCGGCGGTCTTAATCCTAAACCGATGAAACTTAGAAACGCTTCAAAGAAAATTGCCGATGGGATACTGAACATCATTTGAACAATGATCACGCTTGAAATATTCGGTAAAATATGTTTTACGGCGATCTTCAAACGAGATTCACCTAATGTTTGAGCTGCCAAAACAAATTCTTGATCTTTCAATTTCAACGTCTGAGCCCGAACGATTCTGGCCATTGAAATCCAGTTTGTAATAACCATCGCTAAAACGATCGATAAAATACCTGGATCAAAAACAGTCAACATCAAGATCATCACAACAAGGTTAGGAATTCCAGAAAGGACTTCTAAAATACGTTGCATCACTGTATCCACTCGTCCACCTAAAAGTCCTGAAATCAAACCATACGTAACACCGATCGTAATATCAAGTAAAGCTGCGATAAAGGCAATCAATAATGAGATACGAGTTCCCATGAATAAACGGCTCAATACATCGCGGCCTAGTCCATCGGTTCCAAGATAAAAATTCACATTATCAGGAACATTGGCTTGAGCGTACTTGTCTACCATTTTACCAGCAACATTCGCTGTACCATTGAATCCGTTGATACTATCTAAAAACGGAATCCGTGGTGGTAAATTGATATACGCTACATTTTGTTGTGTAGGGTCATGAGGCGATACCCAAATTGTTATAATTGAAATAAAGATGATGATTCCTAAAAATACTAAAGAAATCACAGCAGCTTTATTTTTTTTCAGACGACGCCAAGAATCTTGTAAAAAGCTTAATGACGGTGTTGCAATTCGTTCACGTTCCTTTGTTGTTGATGTATCCAAAGGCTGGAATTCATTTGCTGGTATTTCTTTAATTTTTTCTGGGACATTTTTTAAGTCTACTATTTCCATTAACCTTTGGCACCTCCTGAAACACGAATTCTTGGATCGATCAATCCATAAAGTAAATCAACAATCAAGATAACGAATACTAACAAAGCAGAGTATAGAATCGTTACTGCCATGATCGTTGGGTAGTCATTGGTCATGATTGATTTTACGAACTGCTCCCCAATACCTGGGATAGCGAAAATATTTTCAACTACTAACGAGCCTGTCATCAGCCCTACAGCTAATGGGCCAAGTAACGTGATCAAAGGAATCAAACTATTTCTAAGTCCATGTCTCACGGCAACTTGCCAACGACTCAAGCCTTTTGCACGGGCTAACTCTACATAATCACTATGTAAAACTTCGACCATTTCGGTTCGAATAAACCTGGCGGAATCGGCCATTGGACTCATTGCTAACGCAATCGTCGGCAAAATCGTATAAGAAAAGCCATTCCACATTGCGATTGGTAACACTTTTAATTTCATGGCAAAGATATATTGCAGTAATACCGCAAAAACAAAGTTAGGGATGGAACGTCCCAAGATCGCCATTAAAGTAGCTAATGTATCTACCCATGTATTTTGGCGCATCGCTGCAATGATTCCTAGTAAAATACCGACTAGTGTACCAAAGATGATAGCTTGTGCACCTAATTGTACTGACGGTCCGATACGACCTGCCAAAAGTTTTGCCACTGGTTGATTTTTAAATTGGAATGAAATCCCAAAATCACCGACCAGAAGATTTTTTAAGTAGATTCCATATTGAACGATGACTGGTTTATCCAAACCTGACTGCTTGTTCAACATAGCAATTGTTTCTGGACTAAGTTTTTCTTGGTTGGTATAAGGCGTACCTGGTAATAATTGCATTAAGAAAAACGTAATCGTTGCGATCAGCCACAATGTGATGATCATGAAGAAGACTCGTTTAAGAAAATATTTTCCAAAACTGTTCAAGAATGACACCTCCGAGATTATTTTGACTTCATCAGTTTTTTTCGATAAAGTAAGGATAGAAAATTAAGTAAGGATGAGCACATGAAAAACTTAAAATGGCCCTTGATCACCTCAGCGGTCTCAAGCATCGGTATTTTTATTTACCTACTGATACATCAGTCACTGACTATCCGTTCTATATCTGATACCTTCTTCATTGTTTCATTATTTTTTCTGATTATCGGCTTAGCCTTATGGATCATGTCCTCAGGATTTTTTGATAATTTCCAACGTTTTATGAAAATGCATTTTCGTTTTAGAAAGAAAAATGAACCGAAAGAATTCATCCCATTTTCAGAAATAGGTAAAGCACATCAGCTTTACTGGCTTGAATCTGGTGGTATTTTACTGATCGTCTCTATTGTTTCTTTATTATTTTACTTTTTATGAGCAAAGATAGCAAGAGGACCGTTGCCTTTTTATTTAAAAGAGGGCAAAGGTCCTTTTTGCTATTGAAAACTATTTCAGACTATTCTGAAATATACGTCCATTTATAATCGTATTGTGCACCTGCTGGATGGAAACCAACATCTTTTACTTTTTCAGCACGTAAATGCGCTTCTGCTTTTTGGTAAAGAGGAATTACACCCATGTCACCCATGATTGTTTTCTCTGCATTTACCATATCAGCCCAACGTTTTTCAGGATCATTGGCATCTGTTGTTGCAGCCGCTTTTACTAATTTATCATATTCAGGATTACTATAGTGTCCACGGTTATATGGAACGCCTGTTTGGAATAAATCTAGGAAACTACTTGGATCTGCATAATCTGCTCCCCAACCACCGATTACTGCTTTAAAATCGCCTTTATTAGAACGATCTAAACGAACAGAGAATGGTACAGGACTAACCGTTACTTTTGTACCTGGTAAGTTTTCTTCGATCGCACCTTGGATATATTCGACTGTTTTCTTAGATGAATCTGCATCAGAAGATAAAATATCAATGTCTAATGAATCAATATTTAATTCTTTCTTTGCTTTTTCCCAATGTTCTTTTGCTTTGTCTTTATCATATTCAATTTTATCGCCAGCAGCTTCTGCAAAGTCTTCTTTTAAATCTGGAGATTTAGACATATTTGCTGGAACTAAGCCTTTAGGTTCAACTGATCCATCACCTAAAATGTTCTCAACTAGTGCTTTACGGTCGATTGAATAAGAAATAGCTTTTCTTAAGTTTTCGTTTCTATATGGTGAGTCTTCAGCAATTTGGTTTAATTCCATATATTGTGTTGATGCTTCTTTTTGGATGACAAGTTGTGGATCATTCGCTGCTTGTTGCGCTAGTTCACCCGTTAATGTTACATCATCTGCTTGTCCATCTTGGAATAAGTTGTATGAAGTTGGAGCTTCTTTCACAACATTTGTTTTTACCTCATCTAATTTTACAGTATCAGCATCCCAATAATCTTTGTTTTTCTTGTATGACCATTCAGTATCTGTTCCTGGTCCATCAAAGTCTGCTAAAACAAACGGTCCATTATAAACTGCGTTCTCACTGTTTGCTGCATAATCTTTCCCATATTTTTCAACAATATCTTTTCTTTGTGGGAAGAACGATGGGAAAGCTAATAGATAATCAAAGTACGGTGTTGCTTTTTCTAAGGTGATTTCTAACTCATAATCACCAGTTGCTTTAATTCCAAGTTCACTTACGTCTTTCTTACCTGCTGCGATATCTGCACCATTTTTAACAGATTCGTAAAGGTAAGCATATTCTGAAGCTGTCTTTGGATCAACTGTACGTTGCCATCCATAGACATAGTCTTCTGCTTTTACTGGTTTGCCGTCTGACCATTTAGATTTTTCATTTAATTTGATTTTGTACGTAATACCATCATCACTGACTTCTGCTTTTTCGCTCGCTCCGGCAGGTTCTGGGTTATTATCTAAATTCAAACGATAGATTCCTTCATAAACATTGTTTAGTGCTGTAAAGCTGATAACATCTGTTGCTACTGATAAATCAGCACTCGGCATTTCTTGTAAAACATTGACACTGAAAATTTGCTCACCACTAGGTTTTCCATCGGCTGCTTTTGAGCTGCCTGTATCGTCTGTTTTTCCGCCGCCATTACCACAAGCTGCTAGTGTTAAACTAAATAAAGTGATGAATCCAAAAGCAAATGACTTCTTTAACTTCATTGTTGTTTCCTCCCTAATAAGACCTTGAGTATTTTTCTGAAAAATCAGAATTTAATAATTATTTATTGTACTGAGGTATAGTTTACAATTTTTAAATTAAAAAATCAAGAATTATCTTATTTTATTTTAATACTGGCATCATTAAATTATACCTTCAATAGAAGTGATTTCTTAGAAATAGCTACAAAAAGCGATTGTCTTCTTATAAAAAAGTATGTTAGATTAGTAATGGAAGAAATAATCGCTGTTCTACGCAAGTCCTTTTTTGTTCATTTATCGTGTTCAATAGTGATTGATTTAAAATAATATTCTAGTTTCATAACAATCAATAAGGAGTGATTAGATGCATCGTTCATCATTTTTCAAAGAATTAACTACCTTTCACAAACCTCAAAAAGCACCTTTTCGCTTTATTGGTGCAGGTATCTGTATGGCAGTCCCTTTGTTTATTGGCTATTTTTCAAATAATTTATTAATTGGTAGTTTCGGCTCACTTGGCATTTTTACATTCCTCTACTATCAAACTCTTCCACTAAAAGAATTGATGATCCGACTTAGTTCCATCGGTATTTTTTTACTTTTTGGAAATCTAGCGGGTGTTCTTAGTACCCATATCCCTTGGATCATTCCGATCGTTATTGCATTGATCGCTTTTTCCGCTAGAATTATTTTTAGGTTATACAGAATTGCTAAGCCTGGGGCTTTTTTTATTGTCATGGTAACTGCAATGGGGAGCGGAACCAAAATTCCTTTTGAAAAAGTGCCTATTATGATGAGTTATGTTTTATTAGGCATTTTGACTTCTCTTATTGTCGCTGTCATTTTGTATTTTGTTGAAGGGGAATCTGTCGTTACTCAAAAGAAGATTTCCTTACAAGAGCGACTTTACACAGATCCAGGAGCTCTTCTTGATGCGCTGCATTATGCTGCGATTTTATTTTTGGCAACGTATCTCAGTCAATCCTTGCATTTGACAAATGCTTATTGGATGGTCGTTTCTTGCGCGGCTGTTTTACAAGGTGATAATCTACGGGCTATTATGCATCGCAATATACAAAGAATACTCGGGACGATGATTGGTTTATTGATTGCAGCTCTTTTTTTGAGTATCCCATTTACTACACTGGAAAATATTTTACTGATTTGCTGTTTCTTTTTGACTGTAGAATTTTTCATTAAACGAAATTATACGATCGCGAATTTTTTTACAACACCAATGTCTTTATTATTAGCTAATTTAGCTCGCCATCAATATTTAATCAGTTTGCTTAATTATCGTTTGATTGGAATTGTTTTAGGTAGTCTTTTAGGGCTTTTAGGAGCATTTGTATTGACGACTTGTTTAAAATTTTATAATCGTGCCTATCAATTAGATGAAAGTTTAGACAAAGAAACAGAATAATCGGGAGGTTTATTTATGAAAATCAAAGCACCTATTGCACCTTTGCTGCCCAAACTTATTGAAACTGATTTTATTTTTTTAGATGATGAGATTATTATTGAAGGTTTGTCAGTAAAAGACCAAGATCTTAGTTATCAAGATATACGCAATTTAGTGTTTCGAGAATGTCGTTTTGAAAAAATCACAATGAACCGAAATCATCTTGAACGATTTGAATGTAGTAACGTGATTTTTGATCATTGTGATTTTTCCAATATAGAGTGGATTGGGGCTAGTTTTCACCAAGTTCATTTTCATCAGTGCAAATTAACAGGAACAAATTTTGCTGAGAGTTATTTGCGCGATTGCTTATTTGAAGAGTGCATAGCAGACTATGCTTCTTTTAGTGCAACGAATCAAAAGGTTGTTCATTTTCAAAAAACTAGTTTAAATGATACTGAATTCGTTGACGTTACGTGGAATAATCTAGTATTTGATGGTTGCTCATTGACAGGGGGCAATTGGTTTCACACGAAATTAGCTGGACTTGATTTAACGAAGAGTAGCTTTGATAAAATTGCTTTTTCGCAAGAATTACTCAAAGGATTAAAGGTCACACAAGAACAAGCTATTACGATTGCTGCAGGTTTGGGGTTAATTATTGAAGACTAATAAAAAGAAAGAGTAGAGATGAGCGTAGTATTTTTGCTCTACTCTTTCTTCTTTTGCTTATAAATATTAATAAGAAATTAATATTTTCTTTAATTATAGAAACTAAAAATTTTATTTCATATACTTTTTTGGTAAACTAGTATAGCTTGACAATAGTTTTCATACAGGAGAACCATTTTTCTCCTATTACTAAATTTATTGTATAAATCATATCTGCCAAGTTCAGCTTTTGTTAATTTTTTTCACTATCCTATGTGAAGACTTAATAAATCGTTGAGGGATTTTTCTCGTAGGATTCATCTATAGTACTATTAATAAAAGAGCGAGAATCATTGTATTTTAATTATGATTTTTTGCCACTCTTTGGCTCATCATGTAGTTGATATTTAAATAAAAGGACTGTTTATTAAAATGAATAAAGAAAAAATTGGTTATGGGCAAGCTTGTGGAAAAATTATATTGATGGGTGAACATTCTGTTGTTTATGGTGAACCTGCAATTGCGTTTCCGTTTCAAGAGACTTACATTTCAACAAAAGTTGAACCTAACATTACTCTGGTATTAGATTGTCATTATTTTTCCGGAGAACTGTCAGAAGTGCCTCATCAACTAAATAGTGTCAAAGAAGTCATCAACCAAACCTTGAAGACACTTCAGCAAGAAAATACGACTTTAAAAGTTACTATCACTAGTACGATTCCAGCAGAACGTGGGATGGGTTCAAGTGCTGCTACTGCTGCTTCTATCGTTCGGGCACTATATGATTATTTCGATGAACCCTGCACACAAGAAGTTTTGCTTCCTTTAGTAAATGGCGCCGAAAAAATTGCTCACGGTAATCCTAGTGGTATTGATGCAGCTGCAACGAGCGGCAAGGAATCGCTATTTTTTATAAAAGGTCACCCATTAGAACCATTCCCAATGAATGTTTCCAATGCTTTTTTGATCGTGGCTGATACAGGAATCAAAGGCCAGACCAGGGCTGCTGTCCGTGATGTAGCTCGGCTTTTTGAACAAAACAAACAAAGTGTTTCACAACATATTACTGAGTTAGGTCACTTGACTAAACTTGCAAAACAAGCTATTTTAACAGATGATGTTCATAAACTAGGAAACGTTATGAATCAAGCACAGGAACAGCTTAAAGCATTGACCGTCAGTAATGAACAACTCGATCAATTAGTCTTTACAGCTCGAAAAAATGGCGCTTTAGGCGCAAAATTAACAGGTGGGGGGCGCGGCGGTTGTATGATCGCCTTAGCTGATTCTAAGGAGCAAGCAGTAAAAATCGCTGCAGCAATAGAGTCGGCTGGCGCTGTGGCAACTTGGATTCAATCATTAGGAGTGAAAAATTAATGTACGCTGGAAAAGCACGAGCCTATACCAATATTGCATTGATCAAATATTGGGGCAAAAAAGATGAGCAATTGATTTTACCAATGAACAGCAGTCTTTCGTTAACATTAGATGCATTTTATACTGAAACAAGTGTCGTTTTTGATGAATCATTGACTGAGGATAGTTTCTTTTTAGATGGTGAAAAACAAGATTTTAAACAAACAGCTAAAATTTCTAAATTTTTAGAACTTGTCCGTCAACAACAAAATCTGTCACTATTTGCGAAAGTCGACAGTCAAAATTTTGTACCTACGGCCGCGGGGTTAGCGTCTTCTGCTAGTGGGTTGGCAGCTCTCGCTGGGGCTTGTAGCGAAGCATTGAATTTACAATTAACTGAAACAGAGTTGTCTCGCTTAGCCAGACGAGGCTCAGGTTCAGCCTGTCGCAGTATTTTCGGTGGATTTTCTGAATGGCAAAAGGGTGACTCGGATCAAACTTCATTTGCCAAAACGATTCCATCTGATGCGTGGGAAAATGAGCTGGCGATGCTTTTCGTTTTAATTGATGATGGTGTAAAAGATATTTCCAGTCGTGACGGTATGAAACGAACCGTTAAAACATCAAGCTTTTATTCTGGTTGGTTAGAAAATGTCGAAGCAGATTTAGCAACGGCTAAAAAAGCAATCAAAGAAAAAGACTTTGATACATTGGGACAAGTAACTGAAGCAAATGGTTTACGTATGCATGGTACTACATTAGCTGCCGTACCACCTTTTACTTATTGGTCGCCTGAAAGCTTAAAAGTCATGCAGTTAGTACGTGCTGCCAGACAACAAGGAATATCTTGTTACTTTACAATGGATGCTGGCCCAAATGTTAAAATTTTGCTAGAAAAGAAAAATGTACCTGTATTAAAGAACTTTCTAGCTGGTCATTTTTCTGAACAACAACTGATTACAGCATACGCAGGACCAGGAATAAACGTAATACCTGTAGAAAGGTCGGAAAAAATATGATAGAAGTTTCCACACCCGGAAAATTATTTATTGCCGGTGAATATGCAGTTGTTGAGCCTGGACATCCGGCAATCATCGTTGCAGTAGATCAATTTGTAACAGTTACGATCGAAACAGCTGAAAACGTCGGCAGTATTCAGTCTGCTCAGTTCAGTTCTTTACCGGTACGCTGGACAAGAAGAAACAACGAACTTGTTCTAGATATACGTGAAAATCCCTTTCACTACGTACTAGCAGCAATTCGTTTAACCGAAAAGTATGCCCAAGAACAGCACAAAGCCCTATCTTTTTACCACTTGAAAGTCACTAGTGAGTTAGATAATTCAAATGGACGAAAATATGGATTAGGTTCTAGCGGCGCTGTCACTGTTGCGACCGTGAAAGCATTGAGTCTCTTCTATGATTTAGATTTGACCGAAGAAGATATCTTCAAACTTTCTGCATTGGCTCATTTAGAAGTTCAAGGAAATGGCTCTTGCGGAGATATCGCAGCAAGTTGCTACGGCGGTTGGATTGCTTTTTCAACATTTGACCATCAATGGGTCAACGAACATGTGCAAAAACTGACATTGACAGCCTTACTTAAAGAAACTTGGCCAAAATTAATGATTCAACCCTTGATTGTACCCAAAAAACTACGTCTTCTAATTGGTTGGACGGGTAGTCCTGCTTCTACGTCTGATTTAGTGGATCAAGTCTATCAATCAAAAGAGATGCAAGAAAAAGCCTACCAACAATTTTTAAATGATAGTAAAACCTGTGTTGAAACGATGATTACAGGATTCAACTCGGAAAATATTTCATTGATCCAAACACAAATACGAAAAAATCGTAAATTACTTCAACAACTAACCTCAATCACAGGCGTTACGATCGAAACACCTGCTCTTAAAAAACTATGTAATTTAGCACAGACTTATGGTGGAGCAGCCAAATCATCTGGTGCAGGTGGTGGCGATTGCGGAATCGTCTTATTTAAACAAAAATCCGGTATTTTACCTTTAATGAGTTCTTGGGAAAAAGAAGGGATCACTCCTTTACCATTACATGTATATTTTTACGGAAAGAAGGACAAAGATGAATCGAAAAGATGAGCATATCTCTTTGGCAAAAGCCTTTCATAAAGAAAAAACGAACGACTTCGACCAAATTCGTTTTATCCATCATTCGTTTTCAGAAATAGCATTAGATGAAGTGGATATTTCAACGTCTTTTCTTGACTTTTCTTTCAAACAACCGTTTTATATCAATGCCATGACAGGTGGCAGCGAAAGAGCAAAAAAAATTAATCAGCAACTAGGTATTCTAGCGAGAGAAACTGGCGTGATGGTGGCAACTGGATCCGTCAGCGCCGCACTGAAAAATCCTGATTTAGCCGATACTTACCAAATCATGCGTAAAGAAAATCCTGATGGCGTGATTTTAGCAAATATCGGAGCAGGGTTGGCTTTAGAAGATGCGAAAAAAGCTGTCGATCTTTTTCATGCTGACGGACTGCAAATTCATGTAAATGTTCCGCAAGAGTTAGTCATGCCAG
Source organism: Enterococcus sp. AZ126 (assembly GCF_051714545.1). Taxonomy (NCBI): domain Bacteria; kingdom Bacillati; phylum Bacillota; class Bacilli; order Lactobacillales; family Enterococcaceae; genus Enterococcus; species Enterococcus sp. AZ126. The sequence goes on along the minus strand of NZ_JBIOSB010000001.1, from coordinate 2,987,815 downwards.
AAGGCGATCGCGATTTTCATGGGTGGCTAGATACTATTGAAGATATTGTCAAGCACTTATCTGTTCCTGTGATCGTTAAAGAAGTTGGCTTTGGCATGAGTAGTGAAACGATCGAGCAATTAGTTTGGCGAGGCGTGAAAGCTGTCGACGTCAGCGGTCAAGGTGGAACAAGTTTTACCCAGATCGAAAATGCTCGTCGGAAAAAAAGAGAGCTCGGTTTTTTAACTGATTGGGGACAATCAACGATCCTGTCATTGTTAGAATCTATGAATTGGCAGCGTGATTTAACGATTTTAGCTTCTGGTGGTATTCGACAGTCCTTAGATATCGTCAAAGCACTTAGCTTAGGGGCTAAAAGTGTGGGCGTTGCAGGAACTATTTTGAACCAGTTGATGACAAATGGTGTAGACGAAACAATTGAACTTGTTCAACAATGGGAAGATGAGCTTAAAATGTTATATACTTTGCTTGGGAAAACGACTACTGAAGAACTTAAAACAACCGATATTATTTTTTCTAGTGAGATCATTCATTGGTGTGAAAGTCGTGGAATTGCTTATCAGCCTTTTGCGAAGAGGAGTAAATAAAAAAAGGCTAGAACATAACTCTACGAGTTATATACTAGCCTTTTTTTATAGAGCTATTGATTTCTGATAATTGACTTGATTCACTCTACTTTTTTCTTTAACATATACAAATGGTGTTCATGAAATAGTTTTTTCTCAAGCGTTTCCAAAGATACCCAACGCATAGGTTCAGTTTCTAGTGGAGTTTGTACCTTATCAACTAAGGTACAAGCATAAAAATATCCGATGTTGTGTTGTGATAGATCAGAATACTGTGGAGAAACCCAATGTTTTTCAACTTTCCCAATAAATTCGCCTATATTTAGGCTAAACCCTATTTCTTCAATAGCTTCTCTCTCCAAAGCTACCACAGGATTTTCCCCCTTTTCAATCTCTCCACCGACCAAAAATAAGTATCCCTCAGTAGATTCAATTACCAAATATTTTCCATCTTGATTTAAAATCACTGCATATGCGCCTACGCGACGCCGATACAGCAATTTATCATTTCTTTTTCCAAAAGACTTCAATCTTTCCCTCCCTTTACCTATAAAAACTCGATTGTCTCACCTTATTCTTCATATACTTTTCGTAACGCTGCTATGTCAATTCGTTTCATTTTATACAATTCCTGCATCACGCGATACGCTCGATCTGGATCTGAATTATCGAATAATTTCTCCATATCCGCCGTAACAGTTTGCCAACACACCCCGTATTCATCTTCCATCCAACCACAGGGCCATTCTTTTCCTTTAGCCGTTACAGCATCCCACAATCGATTGATTTCAGCTTGATCTTTACAATAGACATAAAATGACGTTGCCATCGTAAAGGTAAAGTTATGTTGTTCACCGCTATCCATCACCCGAAACGGCTGTCCATGCATCGTAAATAAAGCTTGCGCTACAGTACCATCCTGATTTTTTTGGACAAATTCGATAGTGCCTTCACCAAAAATCTCGATCCATTGGTTCATCGCTTCTTCTGCTTTTCCAAACTGTTTTCCAGTAAATAAAAAGCTTGGTGTGATAGACTGCGACGTTTCTGATAAGGACAACTGCCATGAAACACCATATTGATCTTTTAACCAGCCATATTTCTTGCTGAAAGGATAGGTCTCAAATTCCATTAATATTTCACCTTTATGACTTAATGTTTCCCATAACTTGTCGATTTGCTCTTCTGTCTCACATTCTACAAAAAATGAAATGGCAGGTGTAAAATCAAATTCCGGCCCGCCATTGAGCAAAATAACTTCTTGTCCTGCAAGTGTCAACGATACCGTCAGTACGGATCCTTTAGGTTGATGTTCACTGTCTACATAATAATCAACCTTATTAATTTCGCCTCCATCGAAAGCGTTCACATATAACTCAGCTGCTTCTTCTACTTTGCCATCAAACCATAAACATGGAGAAAATTTGGACATTTTCACTCATCCTTTCTTGAATAGAATTTCTTATTTTATGAACTACTTATACTTTAGCTTCATTATATACATCAAACGATTTATTTGAAAAAAAAATGCTCTTATTTTATTAGCTCTAAAACTTTATTCTCTAATAACTACCTTCCTCACCTTGAGAGGTCAAAATCACTGGCCCTTCTTTTGTGATAGCTAAACTATGTTCATACTGGCAACTTAAACTACCGTCTCTTGTTTTGGCAGTCCATCTGTTTGCTTCCATTTCCATTTGCCACGAACCGATATTGACCATTGGTTCTATCGTTATGGTCATTCCTTCTTTTAGTCGTAACCCCTTACCAGGTTCTCCATAATGGGCAAAAAATGGTTCTTCATGAATTGTCGGCCCAATTCCATGCGCTATAAAATCCCGAACTACACTATATCCTTTTGATTCCACATACGTTTGAATAGCATGACCTATATCACCAACACGATTGCCAATTTTAACTTGCTCAATACCCAGATATAATGCTTTCTTAGTAACTTCCATTAACTGTTTTGTTTCATCTGACGCTTTCCCTACTGAATAAGACCAACAGGAATCTGAGATAGCCCCATTCAAATCAATACACATATCAACTTTAATCAAATCTCCAATTTTTAATATTTTTTTTCTAGGAAAACCGTGACAGATTTCATCATTGATGCTACAACACGTTGCATACTCATATCCTTCAAACCCAATTTGGGCGGGTATTCCACCATGACTTTCAATATGATTACGGACAAATACTTCGATATCCCAACTTGTAATGCCTGGTTTTATAAATGAACGTAACTGTTTGTGTACATCTGCTAACAACGCCCCAGATTCTATCATCTTATCTATTTCTCTTTTGGATTTTAATGTAATCATTTTGTTCCTCTTTTCTTGATTTATTTTTATTGAAATAATTTTCTGAAGTTCACTTGATTCTTGACACGTTCATATCCTTGGTGTTCATAAAATTTATGGGCTTCGATACGTTCTATACCTGAATTTAGCCGAATTCCTTTTGCACTATTTTCTTTTGCCCATTGTTCTGCATGATTCAATAGTGATTTACCTACGCCCATTCCATGTAGGTCTTCGTCTACCACAAGTGCCATAACATTCATCAATCTCGGCCCATACGTACAGACATATTCACTTAACTGAATATATCCCGCCACTTCTCCTTCTATTTCTTTTACAAATAATTTATTGACGGGTGATGAAAGTAAGTAGTTTAGTTGTTCTTTAGCATCTTCCAATAAATATTCATGTTTTAATGGATAAGTATTTAGTTGATTGATAGAATCTATATCTTCGATTTTTGCTTCTCTGACGACCATTATCTATCCCTCCACTGTTGATTTCCCCTCATTATACTCCTTTTCATAAAAAAAGAAGAGCAACTTATCAGCTACTCTTCTTTTATATTCAATTAACCATTGTAGGCATCAATAATGATTTGTTTCAATTCACTGATCAATGGTTCTTTTGGATTTGCTGTTGTACATTGATCTTCATAAGCAAGTTCAGCCATATGATCAACAGTTGAATCAAGAATTTCTTGTGTCACGCCTTGTGCTTTCAAGTTCATGTCGATTCCAACTGATACACCTAAATCGTAAACAGCTGTTGCTAATGCATCCACTAATTCTGCTGTATTTTTTCCTTTAAGACCTAAGAATTTCGCAATATCAGCGTAATCTGTGTCTGCACGGAAGTAATCATATTTAGGGAACATTGCATGTTTTGAAGGATCTTTGGCATTGTAACGGATGATATGCGGTAATAAAATCGCATTTGTACGTCCGTGAGGAATCCCATATTCTCCACCAATTTTGTGTGCTACTGAGTGACAAATTCCTAAGAATGCATTGGCAAAAGCCATACCAGCCATTGTTGATGCGTTATGCATTTTTTCACGGCTTTCTGCATCTGGACGTTTCACTGAGTTTTCTAAGTGTTCAAAGACTAATTTGATTGCTTGTAGACTTAATCCACGCGTATAATCAGAAGCCATTACTGAAACATAAGACTCGATTGCATGTGTCAATACGTCCATACCAGTATCAGCTGTTACAGAAGCCGGAACTGACATCACAAATTGAGGATCGATGATCGCAACGTCTGGAGTCAATGCATAGTCAGCTAATGGGTATTTTACATGTGTTTCGCTATCTGTAATAACCGCAAATGGTGTTACTTCTGAACCAGTCCCTGATGTTGTTGGGATACATACAAACTGAGTTTTAACTGCTTTTTCAATTTTATACGTACGTTTACGGATATCTAAGAATTTTTGTTTAGCACCAAAGAATTCTGTATCTGGGTGTTCGTAGAACATCCACATTCCTTTAGCGGCATCCATTGCAGATCCCCCACCTAAAGCGATGATTGTATCAGGTTCAAAATCAATCATAACTTTTGTTCCAGCATAAACTGTGTTTGTAGATGGATTTGGTTCTACTGCTGAGAATACTTCGATTTGAACGTCATTTTTACGTTTTTGTAATTCTTTACGAACCGTATCAGCATAACCAAATTGAACCATTCCTGGATCACAGACGATCATCACACGTTCAACATTCTCCATTTTTTGTAGATATTGTAATGAATTTTTTTCAAAGAAAATTTTTGGCGGTAATTTGAACCATTGCATATTATTTCTCCGTTTCGCTACAGTTTTAACGTTGATCAAGTTGACAGCAGATACGTTTTTAGAGACTGAGTTTTTACCATAAGATCCACAACCTAATGTTAATGAAGGAATCATTTCGTTATAGATATTACCGATTCCGCCTTCTGCTGATGGAGAGTTTACTAAGATACGGCAAGCTTTCATGCGCAAACCAAATTTCACTTGTAACGCTTCATCTTCTGTATGGATCACAGCTGTATGTCCTAATCCACCTAATTCAAGCATTGCTTCACATAGATCAAAAGCATGATCTGTATTTTTTGCTTTCATCATGGCTAGAACTGGAGATAATTTTTCGCGTGAAAGTGGATATTCAGCTCCTGCACCTTCAAGTTCAGCAATTAAAATTTTCGTTCCTTTTGGTACTTTAATGCCGGCAAGCTCTGCGATATGTTCAGCTGAGTAACCAACGATTGCTGGATTCACGGCATATTTTCCTTCATTCATTACGGCATCTTCTAGTTTTTGTAATTCGTTTGGTTTAACGAAATACACTTGATGAGCTTCAAATTCAGCTTTTACAGCTGCATATACTTCTTTATCTACGATCACAGCTTGTTCAGAGGCACAAATCATACCGTTATCGAATGATTTAGACACGATCAAGTCATTGACTGCACGTTTGATTTTGGCTGTTTTTTCAATATAAGACGGAACGTTACCTGGTCCAACACCCAAAGCTGGTTTACCAGTTGAGTATGCTGATTTCACCATAGCACTACCACCAGTGGCTAAAACGATTGCGATCCCAGGATGATTCATCAAACCTGAAGTTGCTTCTAATGAAGGTTGTTCGATCCATTGTACACAGTTTTCAGGAGCGCCTGCTTTGATAGCAGCATCACGGACGATACGAGCAGCCTCTGCAGAACATTTTTGGGCACTTGGATGGAATGCAAATACGATTGGGTTACGTGTTTTGATAGCAATCAAGGCTTTAAAAATCGTAGTTGATGTTGGGTTCGTTGTTGGTGTAACCCCGCAAACAACTCCTACTGGTTCAGCAATTTCAATCAAACCAGTTTGATCATCTTGATTGATGACGCCTACTGTTTTATCATGTTTGATACTGTTCCAAATATATTCAGAAGCGTACATGTTTTTAATTGCTTTATCTTCATAAATTCCGCGACCAGTTTCTTCTACGGCCATTTTTGCTAGAGGCATATGTTGATCTAAAGCAGCCATTGCCATTTGGTGCACAATGTGGTCAACTTTTTCTTGATCGAAGTCTTCCATTTCTTTTAAAGCGACATTTGCTTTTTTTGCTAACTCGTCGATCATTGCTGCTACATCAGTTTTTTTAGTATCTTCTTTCTTCATTGTTTTAGCCATTGTGATCCTCCTAGAAAAATAAATTATTTATTTTTGTTTGTTAATTATTTCACATACACATCATACAACATTATTTTTATCTTGTAAATAGTTATTGTGATTTTTTTCACATTAAAACGCAAAATTTTTTTATGATCAAAAAAAACCTAAATATGTAGGCGATTTACCAATACACTTAGGTCTTTCGTTCACTATTGTTATTTGAGAATATGTAAACTTTCTGACTCTAACTTCTTTATCTATCATCAGAATGAAAAATAACGTCTGGATAATGTTCTAACTTTTGACTAGCCAAGCGATTTATAGCCATATGATTGTGATAAGCATTTAAACTTTTTTTAGTAGTTTGTCTTATCTCAACATAAGGAGTTGGAGAAAGTGTTTCAATAAATTTCTTGATTATATATTTTTCGGTACTGCTATTGCTACCTGTAACTTTCGCAATAGTAAACTCTCGTTGCTTCTTTTCTTGAACACGCATTCTATCTTCAGCTTGTTTATGCAATTGTTCTTCATTTTCTCTAATATATTGAACTTGCTTTTCTTCTAATTCTTTATAACTTTCGGTTGGAAAGCTTTCAATCGTCTTTTGTACTAGTTTTCCAATATCCATTAGGCTTTTCCTCCCTTAGTTTTTTTTGATAACCTTATCATATCATGAATTGTCATAAAATTCTTATTATCCGTATTAGATTTCAACAGAATTTCATTATACAAATCTTGTTTCAAAATAGTTATTCCAACTTTATCTGTACTTTTTGAACAAACTAATTCCCTTTTATCACAAGAAGAATTAATGATTAACACATTAGCAATTTCATGATCAAATTCCTGCAATAATGTGATCAATGTTCTAGCAGATAGATAATTTGAATCTCTGATAATTTCAGTCTCTACTTCTCTGCCTGTATCCCTCTCCCTATAGGCAACTCGTCTATAGGCTGTTGGTAATTCACAATCAATAAATATAAGGGTAATCTCGTACCCATTATCGTAAAACTCTTTGATCAGTTTACGATACTTAGCAGCATTTTTCATAGTTCCATCATAAACTATTTTTCTTTCTAGCTTCTGATAACATTTTAGCATTTTCGCCGAAAGATCACTACTCTCATCATGAACCTTATCTGCAAATCTTCTATTCAAATCTTCACAATAGTATTCAGGAAGTAACGCTTTGATTTGATCTGCATCAACGCTATTGAATTTTTTTATCTCATCATAGATGGGTAACTGAGTGATGGTCGTCGTCTTTCCAACACCAGATCCGCCGCCAATAAAAACAATTTGTTTTTTCTGGTCTTCAACAGCTAATTCTCGATATCCTTCGCAAATTTTATCAGTAATAGTCACAATTGAATCATGAAATAAAGCTCTTGAAATACAATACTGGCTTTTTTTTTCATCGAAATAAGCTTCCTTAGTTGTCATAATCTTTCCCCTACACTTTTTATAAAAAACAATATAATTATTATATCATACAAAAGGCGGAAAAAGACCGTTAAATTAAAAATTAATTCCAATTTTTGGTACTATTTAAAACAGATCCGTTAAATCCTGCCAATCTTTTATTGTGAGACTACTTGTTTGGGCAATCAATTGCTGATAATCAAAAAATTCGTTTGGTTCAATATGTAAAATATCTTCACGACAAGCTTTAATCGATGGCGGAGTGTTCTTTTTCCAACGATAAGAAACAAGATAGTTCATCAACTCATTTTCATTAACCGATGAATAACCAAGTTGCTGAAAGAATCGGCATTTTATTTTTAATTCTTTTTTCAATAAGAACTTTTGGTGCCATGACAGCTTTTCGATGGTTCTCCCCTTCTTTCTAAAGAATGACCTTATGTATAATCTACAGATGTGATAGAAAGAAAAAATTCCAGCAAGCTGGAATTTATTCTTTCGTCTCGTTGTTTTCAGAAGTTTCAGTTACAGTTGGTTCTTCAACCACTATTTCTTCTTTAGTCTCAACTACAGTCACATCATTGTCATTTACAACAACGCTACCTGGTTTCACTGTTTTGATTGCCGCACGATCAAATTCAAGGATGATTCCTTCACAGTCAATCAGTACAGTTTTCTTGTCATTATCGATTTCAGAAATTACACCATGCAATCCACCGATTGTGACAATTTCATCGCCCACTTTCATTGCTTCTAAAAGTGTTTGACGTTCATTTTGTTGTTTCTTTTGCGAACGTGTCATAAAAAACATCATTCCCGCTAAAAGAATTAATGGTAAAATAAACGAAAGTCCTCCGCCCATTATCTATTCACCTCTCTATCCTATAATCACTAGTTTACTGTAACAAAATTTCTTGTACAACACTAGTCTTTTGATCATTTTTTTAGAAACTTTTTGCATTCTCTTTATTGAAGCCATATTCTTCAAAAAAGGCTTGTCTGAATTCTAGTAAATTATCATCCATAATTGCCTGACGAACTTGCTTCATTAGGTTCAATAAGAAATATAGATTATGGTAAGATGTTAAGCGAATACCAAATGTTTCATCTGCTTTGATCAAATGACGAATATACGCACGTGTATAGTTTTTACAAGTATAACAATCACATTTCTCATCCAACGGACGGAAATCTCTTGCGTATTGCGCATTTTTAACAACAAGACGACCTTTAGACGTCATACAAGTACCATTTCTAGCAATTCGAGTCGGTAACACACAATCAAACATATCGATACCACGAATCACGCCATCGATCAATGAATCAGCTGTTCCCACACCCATTAGATATCTTGGTTTATTATCAGGAATCAAAGGAGTTGTAAAATCTAAAACGCGGTTCATTTCAGCTTTAGGTTCACCAACAGACAATCCACCGATGGAATAGCCAGGAAAATCCATACTGATCAAATCTTTCGCACTTTGACGACGTAACTCTTCAAAACCTGCACCTTGAATGATTCCAAATAATCCTTGACGATCTGGATTAGCATGAGCTTTCAAGCCACGTTCTGCCCAACGTGATGTACGCTCGATCGATTTCTTTACATAATCATAGCTTTCATCAAACGGTGGACATTCATCAAAACTCATCATAATATCAGACCCAAGATTATTCTGGATGTTAATCGCCTTTTCTGGTGAGAGAAACAGCTTCGATCCATTTAAATGGTGTCTAAAATGAACGCCTTCTTCTGTGATTTTACGCATATCACTTAGTGAGAACACTTGGAAGCCACCAGAATCGGTTAAAATCGGTTGGTCCCAATTCATAAATTTATGTAAGCCGCCAGCTTCCGCAATCAAATCATCTCCTGGACGAAGCCACAAATGATACGTATTGCTCAAAATTATTCCTGCCCCCATCTCTTTTAAGTCTTCAGGTGACATTGTTTTTACTGTCGCTAACGTTCCTACAGGCATAAACATTGGTGTTGGAAAAGTACCATGAGGCGTGATTATTTCTCCTAAACGGGCACCGGTATGTTTTTCTTTCTTTATTAAACGATAACGAATGGCTGGTTCTGTCATTCATTCTCCTACTTTCTTTTGTAAATTTACACTTTCCTCATCATACTTTTTTTTGTTCATATTTGCAAGGTTTTGCGGACTTTCTTTAGCATATCCTTAGACAAAAAAAAACTGAAAATAAGATTTCAAAATCTTCGATCTCCAGTTTTTTTGATTTTTTCAAATTCATTTATTTGCTGCTCATTGCTCTTTCAAGTTCGATCATTGCTTTTTTTATAATTTCTGGTGTAATCTTTTCCTTCATATAATGAATAGTTTCATGCGGCTCAGCAGCACGCTTGGAAACACACTGATAATCTTCCTCTGATAAATTCATCTTCATTTCTTTTAAAGAAATCGGTAACCCCAGACTGCGATAAAATGGTATTAGCTGCTCTATTTCCGACCATTTATTTTCGATCACTAACTGAACCAAAACACCATATGCAACTTTATTGCCATGAAGTTGGTGGTGACTCTCTGGCAAAATAGTCAATGCATCATGAATCGAGTGAGCCCCAGAAGTTCGTCCGTAATCATCTCCGAATCCACCCACCATTCCACCTAGCAAAATATTGGTTTCTACAACATTTAAAAAAGCTTGATTGATTTCTTTTTCTTCCATAGCATTAAGTGCTTCTTGACTGTCAGAAAGTAAAACGTCTCGACATTTTTGAGCTGCAAATACAGATACTTGGATTTCAATCGGCTGTACCGCTAATTGTGAGATCATTGCATCTGCTTCATACCACTTAGCGACAGTATCGCCGATCCCTGCGACCATCAGTTCAATCGGTGAATCTAAAATAACTTTAGGCTCAATCAAAACTAACGCATTGCTTTTAGGAAAGACATCATAACGGTCCATAGCTCCATCATTGTCATATATGACACTTAATGGTGTATACGCAGCGCAAGTTGCAGCAAGTGTTGGTAAAATCAAGATAGGCGTATCACATTGATTCGCTACCGCTTTTCCTAAATCTGCAATTTTTCCACCTCCGACAGCGATGATCCCGTCTAATTGCTCGCGTTCAAAAACTTGTTTTAATGTTTGTGTGTGCTCATCCGTACATTCTCCGCCATAATAGATAAAATGTGTCTCTATATTCAATAATTCAGGAAAATAAGGTTTAGCGGCTTCCCATGAATCTTTCCCATGTAAAACCATTACACGTTTGATCTTTCTTCTATTTAAATGTTCTTCTAATTCATCCCACGCACCAACTCGGCATTCATATTCTTGCGGTGCCCCTCTTACTATCAATGACTGACTCATTCTTCTCGACCTTTCATTACTCATTTTTATGCAAAAGTGAATTTTTGTAAATTCTTTGATAAAATTCACTTTTCCTTTCCCTTAATCTATGATATGATAAAACACATCCAAAAACAATAAATTTTTATACATTTATACGCATTTTTTAGAATATTTATTGAAAAATAAGTAGTTGTGCCTACTCAGCTACTATCCATTCCATTATAAAGGAGAAAAGCAAATGAACTTATGTAAAAAAACTTTAGCAATTATTATCCCTCTATTGCTGGTACTACTCACTTTTGTTCCAGTAACTACGGCCGTTGCCGAAGAAAAAGATCCTGTTTATGACAGCATTATGAAACGAGGAGAATTGATCGTTGGTTTATCTGCCGACTATGCTCCCTATGAATTCCATGCAGATGTTGATGGTAAAGACCAAATCGTTGGTTTTGATATCTCGATCGCACAAAAAATCGCAGATGATCTTGGAGTTAAATTAAAAATCGAAGAATTGGGTTTTGATGCATTATTAGGTGCCTTAAAAACTGGTAAAATCGATTTGATTATTTCAGGAATGGCACCAACTCCTGAACGATTACAAGAAGTTAATTTTTCATCCCCTTACATGACAGTTCAGCAAAAAGTGGTTGTCAGAAACGGTGATCAAGAACAATTCAAATCTACAACAGATTTTGATAGTGTAAAAGTTGGTGTGCAAAAACAAACCACTCAAGAAGAGTTAGCGAAGACGGAACTTATCGGTTCAATTCCAACTTCTTTGCAAAAAGTACCAGACATTATTATGAATTTGAAAAATAAAAAAGTTGATGCTGCAGTGCTAGAAGGTCCTGTTGCCGAAGCTTATGTTGATCGTGATCAAGAATTAAAATTTGCAGACGTTTCATTTGAACATGGGCAAAAAGATGCAGCAGTTGCGATTCCTAAAAATGCACCTGTTTTAGAACAAAAAGTCAACGCTTCGATTAAAACGATCAATGATAATAATTTACTTGATGGCTACAAAAAAGAAGCAGGTAAATTAATGTTTACCGACGATGAAAGCTTCCTTGGAAAATATGGTAAATTCTATATCAGCGGTGCTGGTTATACAATTTTCTTGGCCTTTATGGGTGTTCTATTTGGCGCGATTCTAGGTGGTATACTTGCCTTAATGAAATTATCCAAATCAAAAATTTTACGCGGCATTGCAATTTGCTATATCGAATATGTTCGTGGTACTCCTTTATTGGTTCAAATCTTTATCGTTTATTTTGGTACAGGAGTTTTAGGTCTTGATTTATCAAAAGTCGCTGCTGGTTGCATCGCTTTAGCCTTAAATAGTGGTGCTTATGTTGCTGAAATCGTTCGTGCGGGAATCAATGCAGTCAACAAAGGGCAATTAGAAGCTGCACGTTCTCTTGGTATGAATCAACCACAAGCAATGCGTTACATCATTTTACCGCAAGCAATCAAGAATATCTTACCTGCTTTAGGAAATGAATTTGTCACTGTAATCAAAGAATCTTCTGTTGTTTCTGTTATCGGCGTTTCGGAATTGATTTTCCAAGCTGGCAATGTTCAAGGCGCTAGCTTTAAACCTTTCTTACCATATTTAGTAGTATCATTGATTTATTTTGTTTTAACCTTTACCATTTCACGCCTGTTAGGTGTTGCTGAAAGGAGAATGAGCACTAGTGATTAATATTAAAAACTTACACAAAACCTTCGGGAAAAATGACGTCTTAAAAGGCATTGATTTGGATGTAAAAGCTGGAGAAGTTGTCGTAATCATTGGTCCTTCAGGCAGCGGAAAAAGTACCTTCTTGCGTTGCTTAAACTTATTAGAACAACCAACCGATGGAACAATTGAATTTGAAGGAAAAAATTTATTGGATAAAGATACAGATATTGACGCTCTTCGCCAGAAAATGGGCATGGTATTCCAAAATTTCAATCTGTTTCCACATAAAACAGTCTTAGATAATCTAACGATCAGCCCAATAAAAGTCAAAAAGGAATCGTCAGAAGCCGCAAAAGAAAAAGCTGTTGCTTTATTAGAACAAGTTGGCCTAAAAGATAAAGCGACGAGCTATCCTTCAAGTTTATCTGGTGGGCAACAACAACGGGTAGCCATCGCACGTGCCTTAGCAATGAATCCTGATGTGATGCTTTTTGATGAACCAACCTCTGCACTTGATCCCGAAATGGTTGGTGAAGTTTTAGCTGTTATGAAAGCCTTGGCAGTTGAAGGAATGACGATGGTCGTTGTAACACATGAAATGGGTTTCGCTCGTGAAGTAGCAGATCGTGTGATTTTTATGGATGCTGGAATCATTCAGGAAGAAGGTACGCCAGAAGAGATTTTTGGACAACCTAAGAACCCAAGGACTCAGGATTTCTTAAGAAAAGTTTTATAGAAATCAACAGAGAGGCCGAGACAAAACTGATTTTTAGTTTTATCCCGGGCTCTCTTAAATAAATAGTATAGAATAAACAAAGAAACTAGTAATTGGAGGCAAAAACATGAATCGTTCGACGATTGCAAAAAAACATCAGCAACCTGCTGAAAATATCTTGATGGATATCGCTACTTTAGCTAAAAAAGTACCAGATTTATTGGATTTATCGATTGGTGATCCAGATTTGATTACCGATGAACGAATCATCGAAGCAGCTTTTACAGACGTTAAAAATGGCCACACTAAATACACCGCATCAGGTGGCAGTCAAGAATTCATTGATAGCGTGATCACATTTTATCAAAAACAATATGGTTTATCCTTCGAAGCAAATCAAGTGCGTGCCACAGTTGGCGCATTACACGGAATGTATTTAACTTTACAGGTATTACTTGATCCTGAAGATGAAGTAATTATACACGAGCCTTATTTCTCCCCCTATAAAGATCAAGTACTTTTTGCTGGAGGCAAACCAGTATTTATTCCAACATACGAGCAAGATGATTTTCAAATCAATATCGATGTGCTAAAAGCAGCTATTACAGATAAAACAAAAGCAATTATTATTAACTCACCAAATAACCCAACTGGAGCTGTCTTCTCTCCTAAACTATTCAAAGAAATTGCTGATTTGGCCATTGAGCATGATTTTTATATTCTCTCTGATGAAGTGTATGAAGCCTTTTGTTTCTATGACGATTTCGTACCGATGGCAACATTTGCTCCCGAAAATACTATTACATTCAGCAGCTTCTCAAAAGCCTTCGCAATGACTGGCTGGCGTATTGGCTATATGATTGCACCTGATTATATCAACGATGCAGCCAAATTGATCAACGAAAGTATTACGTACTCTGCGCCAAGCCCTTCTCAACAAGCAGGCATCTATGCCTTGAACCACGCCGAAATACTCGTAACAAACGTGGTCTCTGTATTTAAAGAACGTCTGGAATATCTGGAGCAAAGAATCGCCAAGATTCCCTTCCTTTCACTACATCCAGTCAAAGGAAGTATCTATGCATTTATTAATATTTCCAAAACAGGTCTAACTTCCGTTCCATTTGTTGAAAAAGTCTTAAAGGAAACGAATGTATTAATGATTCCTGGAAAAGCTTTTGGCGAAACAACTGGCGATGATTATGTTCGCCTAGCAGCAACTCAAAATATAGAGATCTTAAAAGAAGCTTTTGATCGAATCGAAAAAATGGATTTTTAGATAAAAAAATTTTGCATTTCCTATCGTAGTGACAGGAAATGCAAAACTTTTTTATCTTTATCCGATCTTTCGCTACGGTTGTTCGCTACGGTTGTTCGCTACGGTTGTTCGCTATCTGACAATGTAATATAGAGAATCACTAATGTTGAAACAACACAAACCACGATTTGAATAAGTACATTATCGGAAAAATTCTCAGTAATTTTGATAGTAGCAATAGCTAGGAAGAAACAGATTGCTAAGATTACCGCTAATTTTACTTTTTTAATTTCTTGCTGGATTCGATAAATCGTCTCAACTGGAACACCATTGCGTTTGGCAATTTGTCTTAATTTACGTTTTTTAACCAATTGCCAAGCGATATCACGATATAATTGTTTTGCTTCCGGATCTCGAGTAAACACAGAATAGGTTTCTTTATTCTCACTTTTTTCTCGTATCAACTTCATCTTGATTAAACGCGGATGTATTAACTGATCATTTCGACTTATCCACGAGACCACCGCTCTCCAATCGTTCAAATTCAACTCTGGCGCGGTTAATACAACTAAATCTAGTTCTAAATCTTCCAGTTCGTTCAAAAACCTAAGTAATTGCTGGTAATCTCTTGATATTACCTCCAAAAAAACAATTACCATACAATCGCCTGGTTCAGTGGAATTCAATAATCTTTGATACTCACTCTCAGGATTTTGAAACACTTCATAGCTATGTTCCTCATCTGAAAATATTTCATCTAGTCCATAAATTTCTAAAAAATCAAATTGTTTATTCAATTTATTACCATGAGCATAACCTAGATACATTCTTACCAACTTCCTTATTTTATTGGATTATCATTTCTTAAATTCTTTATTTTATCTACTTATCTTTTTTTAGAAAATAATTTTCTTTTAGTAATTTGATTAAGTCGATGCTCTATTTCTACATTTTTTCGAATGATAAACGTAAGTAGTATACTGTGGAAAAAAATAATGACACCTAATGATACTAAAAGTAAATACACTTATATGACCTTCCTATCTGTTGATTTAGGATTTTAAGTTATTCTATATGGCGGCACCTATGAACCAATATTTTCAAACTCATTTATAAATCAAATATATGTTTTTCTTCATTTTGATGTAATTATACCCAAATTATTTTCTTTATACTCCCAGTGATAAAGTGAAGGGGTATCAGTGACTGGTTTAATATACGTCGTCACCCAGACTTCTGGAGTGACTGATACATCAAATTGAATCGACGTCTGAATATTGGCATTCGGCTGATGCTCTTCTTTTTGAGTTGTCAGCACATACCCAATCAATTCGTAATTCATCGGAATTTTTGTACTAAAAATATATAGAGGCTCATTACGCTGATAGCGAATAATATAAGTATCAAAGATTGAACTATTATTTGCAGTTGAATTCATTGTTAATGAGAATTCATTCGTTTTTTCACCACTTTGAGTTTCACTTGTCAATACTGAAAATCCACTTTTTGGTATAACTACTTGCTTATTATTATCATTAACAACTTGTCTACTATGAATTGTTAATTTACGTAAGTCATAAATCAAATTCCCTGTTTGAAATTCATTTGTGATTATCCATTCAAGTGGAGAAATCGGTATTTCTTCAATACTTACTAGTTTAATAAAATCATAGAAATCAATCGTTCTCGGCACAATCGTTTCTTTCTTTTCAATCGTCAATTTCTGATCTAACAATAAATCAGCAGCAGGTATTGGATTGCCCATTTCATCATACGCTTTTAATGAGACTTTTTGAGGTATATCTTCAGCCCAACAAACTTTAGTGACATTACTTATCACTGATGTATTTTTGTCTTTTTCATAAAATACTATTTTTAGCTCACCCTTTTGATCAAAAGGAGTGTTGATTGAAAAGCGTATATTTTTTATAAAATTAGTAATTGTTGCCAAATCATTTTTTTCCTTAATTTTAAATGAAAAAAACTTATTATCAATCGTTTCATTACTTTCTTGAAGTGACCAATTCGGTGGAAGATTTAAAGAATTAAAATCTTTAATCACTGTATTTTTAGGTATGACAATTTCTAATGTCTCCATTTTATTATTTAAAGTATTATCCAATTTTAAATTAATTAATTTTGCCTCATCTTTCGTACGTTCAACTTTAAACTCAATACTTTGATTCAAGTCTTCTAATTTTTGACTGTTCACTTGAGATATATTATTAGAACGGTCTACAGCTAAAACATGTAGATACTTTTCTGAATTTGTTCTTTCATGAATAATGAAAGAATCCCTAGTATCATATTTGATAGAATCATCATCTGGAGCAACATATAAATCATATTTCATCGGATCTATTCTTCCGTATGAATCTTTGTATCCGTCTACTTTTTGATGTAAAGAAGAATTTGGAGAATCGGTTACCTCGTAAAAATATCCTGCAATATTACTTATGATGGTTTCTTTTATGACATCTGATTTTTTTTTGCCACTCTTTTTAGTATTCGCTTCTATGTACCACTGATATTCCTTACCTTTATCAACAGCATCAAGCATAACCCTTAAATCATCACCTTCTTTACCGCAATGTATACTAGTTTTGGGCATATCGGGAGCTTGATCATCT
Source organism: Enterococcus sp. AZ126 (assembly GCF_051714545.1). NCBI lineage: Bacteria > Bacillati > Bacillota > Bacilli > Lactobacillales > Enterococcaceae > Enterococcus > Enterococcus sp. AZ126. The sequence continues at coordinate 2,970,750 of NZ_JBIOSB010000001.1, read as the reverse complement.
TTAACACTTTGATCACTAGCGAAATTATCTAATGATACTTGTGACAAATTATACAATGTATTAGCTATTATTTTTCTCTCGTCTATACTCGAATCTCCTGAGGAATGCCCTGTTTGAATCATCCCAACATTGTTATTCGTTTTTAAATACCACCCTCCCCGCCAAGCACCACTATCATAGATTGGATTTGGCCATCTACCTGAAGGATTAATAAATTCAAGCCACGTTGTTCCAACATCTTTCTTTTGTAACTCGTAGTTATGAGCATATGGAATTTTTAGAACCAAATCATTTTCCATTTCAAAAGGGTATTTCATTAAATAGCCATTATTTATCAGCTTAACTTCTGAAGATCCCGTATCCGTCACACCACCTGATTCAAGACGATAACCTACACCTAATAAATTTTTAAAATTAGCATAAAAAACTGGTCTTATAGTAATGACAGTATCATGACCAAATAGTACCCCTCTTCCCGTATTTAGATATTGCTTTGTTTCATTGGCAGCATTTTGCTTCATATCCATTTTATTATTCCCATCCCAGGAACCAAACATCAAAACATCATATTGATATTCATCAGCACTGTTTTTCAAATATTTATTGGGATTGGCATTATAGTTACTTAATGATTCTGAAGTAACTTGAATCAAGTTACTTCCATCTAATGCCTTCAAATTTAGCTCATCCATCCATTCTCCTAATTTAGCAGACTTAGGATCATCGGGATAAATATTTAGTACTTTTATTGCTTTTCCATACTTTAAAGACCGGTTGTTCCAAGTTGTTCCATCCTCAGATTGATACAATTGATAACCTGACTGACCTATATCATCTATCTTATCCCATTTTAAATCAGCAAAATTCTTTCGATCCTCTTGACTCCACTTATTCTCTACTGTTAGCTTGAAATCACCTTTGGTTACAACTGTAAAAGCCTTCAAAGTATCTCTATTTATTATAAAATAACCGCAAATTACAGCTACTATTACTGATAGTACAAACAACCATTTTTTACTATTTTTGTTCTCTTTTTTTTTCATTTTATCTCCTTCTTATCAATACTTATCAAATCAATGATTTCCTTTTTAGAAAACACTCATTTCATGAGTGTTGAATTGAAATAGGCCAACATGGAATAATTATTCCATGTGCCTAACGTTATTCTGCTTGTTTAGCTAATTCTTTGTCGATTGTCTGTAAAGCTCCACTACTAGGTGTAGCTCCCTGCCACCATGCCTCACGATAAGCATATTGTGCGCAATTAATTGCTTCTACTTTTATCAATAAACTGATAAAAGCGTTGTGATACTCTAATCCTAAATCATTTTTCAATTTGACTTCTGTAAAGAGGTCTTTCGTAACATTAGATTCACCAGGCCTTAAACTTTTCAGGTAATAATAATAGCCATCTTCTCCTAGCTTCCACTCTGTGCTATTCAAATCTAAAAAAATCTCTTCTCCAATCTTTGAAGGCAATAACCGGATACTTCCAAGACTTTCCAAATGAATTTCAGGGTGAAGCATCACTCGAATAAACTGATTAACAGTTCCAGTATTTTCCACTGCTACTTTTTTTACGACTTTCTCATCTGGCTTAATCGCAGTAGGTTCTGTGAAAACTTCTTTAACTTTAGTCTGAAGATTGCCGATCTGAAAAAGATTTGCTTTCTCGTCGTTCATCATCATTGCGGCATATGCAGCTACGCTTCCAATAACTAAAAACAAAATAAGTATAGGTAATATCAACAAAAAATGGACGATTTTGTTCTTTTTTTTCATTTTTACTCCTCTCCTAATTAACTTTTTCAAGATACATTGCTTCCACATATGAACCCGAAGAAACCTTCCAGTTTTTCATTAGAGATTTTGTAACATCATGCGCATCCATAACTGGAATTAACTGGTATAAAGAGCCCTTATACTTGTTAGGTAAAGCGCTAGCTAAAGTAATACTTTGGACAAGTTGTTTTGTTTTTTCTTGTGGTTGCAACACTTCTGAGTAGTAAAAATAACCATCTGAATAATACCAATAATTCTGTGCATCAGGTAATGGTTGCTCATTTTCATCATAGATATCAGCATCATTAAATTGAATCCTTAAGTATTTAAGCCCCTCAAATGATCGACTTTTTTTATAGACATACGCCGTATTTGGATTTGTTTTATCCCCTTTGTAAACCTCGGATGCTACATAATACTTTTCAGAAGCAATTTTATATGTATTACCTTTTTTCCATGTAGCAGTATCTTCCATTGTCATATCAGAACCACTTGATTTGCTAACAATTTTTTGATTACCATTACCAACACCATCAGTCATATCAAGCGTAAACTGAGTGAAAAATTCATACAACGATATCCGAACAAGAGCTGGCATTTGTCCGTCATTTTTCACTAGTAATTTCTTTTCAGTCGTCTTTCCTTGTGCCCACTGCAGATTTGGAGTGAAGACCTCATCAATTACCGCAGAAAGCTTTTTACTATGTGACTCGTTTTGATTGATCTTTTCATCGCTATAGGTAATCCATGAGTATGTACTCCCTACTACAAGTAAAAGGCTTAAAAATAAAGAAAAGACAGCCAAGAAAGATTTATTCTGATTGATTATTTTCAACAATTTTTTTACTCCACTCATCGGTCTCCCCCTTCCTCTACTCCTCTTGATCTAATTTTTCTTTACGTTTTTTCCATAATAGAATTACAATCAATACCAATAATAGCCCTGCAAGTGTTTGGTAAATCAGGTTTTTGATTTCTTCTCCCGTCATCGGAAAGGTTCCTTTAGATTTTGATTTATCTTTTATAGCGGAACGACTATCTGTAGTATCTGATTTTTTTGATTGATTTTTTGTTGCAATAAAGGTCCAATGATACAATAGCTGGCTTTCTTCCTTATAATCAGCAAGAGTTAGGTCTTTATCTACCTCGAATACCGCAGTTAAAATCTGATCTTTACCATACTCGCAAGTTCCTATTGTAAGCGGTTGGACTGTCCAATCAAATTCTCCATTTCCTAATAAAGGGCCCTGATACAATTTTTTCCCATCAATAGACAAAGTCAATGTAATCATTTTATTAAAATTGATAACTCCTTTTGTTGCATCTGGAGTTACTAAAATTCCTAATTCAAATGGTTCTTTTACATCCATACCACGAATCGTAATCGTTTTTTCATAGCTTTCTCCAGGTAAGACATTCGGCAAATCAACATAATACTCTCCTTCTGAAGAAGCAAATATTCCTGTCTCATCGCCAATGACCACTCCCGGAGGAAGGGTTTGACTGGCAACAGCTAGTAACGATCCACTTGTAAACGTGATAAAAATACTCAATAAACCGCCCAAAACCCGTAACAATAGACGTTCTCGTACGTGATATTGTTGCATCGTTTGCACCCCTTCCTTTTACTTTTTTTAGCTAGAAATCTAGCTTGCTGCTTGTCTATCTAGAAACGTCGTGATTTTTTTAGTTTCTGAATCATCCGCTCCCTTTAAGTTCCAACCAGTACTATCAGTTAGCGCTTCTTTAGTTGCTTGAATGGCTTCCATTTTTACAACCAAATCATATGTCGCATTTGTAAATTCTGTTCCTACATCATTTGTAAATACTAATTTTTTCAATAGGTGTGGCGTTGTAGCACCTGAAATAATTGGACTTGTGAAGTAGAAATAACCATCCTCTTTATTGTAAGCCCATTTATCTTTAGCTAGTGCTGCTGTTGTAATCATGTCCGCACCATACTCTACTTTAATTCCGCTCACTCCTAAAGCCTCTTTATCTGCTTGGATACCTTTTTTATCTGCATTGGTAACTGGAATTTGATCAGTAGCTGTTGCTGGAGTAACAGCTGGAAGTGCGCTTAAACCTAAAGCAGCAATTGTATAGTTATAATCTACATCGTATTTTTTCCCAGCACTACCTAAAAGAGAAGCTTTCGCTGCCGTTGCCTCTGTTGAAGCTCCTTCTAAAGAAGATGCTGCCCAGTTTGTTGCTTTATGGCTATATCCACCTTTATAAACTAGGTATTCTGCTTTAGGCATAACAAAGTTCCAACTTTCGATTTGCGAATCAACAGTATTTCCACTTGCTACCGATACTTCTGATTCCATCGCTTGATATTTGCTAGGAGCATATTCAAAGAATGCGGAATAGCTGAACGTTGTGTTTTCATCACCCGTCACTGGATCTTTAGTGACAGAACCTTTTGCATACACTTTTACTCCGGCTGGCAAAGCATCTGCAGAGCTATTTTTTACTTGAGCTGTTACATCTATGTAGCCACTTCCTGCATCTTTATACTTTTCTCCATCATATTCAACTGGAATATCATCTGATAAAGTAGATGTTTCGCTGGCTTTCCATCCGATAGTTCGATTCGTCACAGCACCTTTTTCTGTCAAATATTTCAAAACTTCTTCATACGAAACACGAACAAAAACCGGAGTATTTCCTGAATTCGTCACAGCTACTTCTTTCGTTGCATCTGTACCAGGAACAATTGGTTTGGGATTCCAATTTTCCTCTACACTGACACTACCATCTTTGATTGCGGCAGATTTTACACGGTTAATTCGTTGATCTTGAGAATTGATCCATGCAAAAGTACCTGCGGCAGCTGCTAATAATGCTAGACAAGCTGCGGCTACCAACTTTTTCTTCTTGTTCTTCTTCATTCTTAATATCCTCCTATAAAAATATAATATATATTTACACTTTTCCTATTAGATAAGATAAAGTGGTAATATCACCGTTCGTATGCTGGGCTCCTTCTATTTCTTCTACCAGCTGGTTCTTCTTTTTGTGAAAATAGGTAGGCCTTCAGCACTAAGAAAAATCCATATAAAGAAAAAATACACACTAGACATGCCCAAAATTCTTCTCGAGCAAACGCTATAACACTACCTATCTTGGGAAGCGCAAATACTACTTTTCCAAGAACACGATCTGCCTTTACGGGCGGATCATTACTCTGATTGGCATCCCCTTTTGTAATAAGATAATCTCCTTTTTCTCCGTTTAATTCATTTTTTCGTTCCACCATCCGGTGAGTTAGATAACGAGAACCATCTCCAACAGCAAATGTTACAATATCATCTTTTTTGATTTTATTATCATCCATCAACTTAACGATAACGATATCTCCCGCATAAAAACCACCTTTAGGTCCATTCTCTTGAGGAACCATAGAATTAGTTAAAACAGTATAAAATCGATAACCAAAAATCGATGCTGTTGACTTTGAGCTAAATGAAAACATCACTGACATCAAAATGATTCCAATTGTAATTCCGTAAAACACCAAATTGCTTAAAATAGAAAACAGCAAGAAGCTTGGACTTTTAGTCATCTGTTTCCGTTCTATTTCACTATAACCCTGTCTCATTTTTCGTTTTTGAACAGTTCTACGAGGCCGTACCTGACGAGGCTTTGAACATTCAGAACTTCTAAACTTTTCGGAATATTCATTATGAGAGATTCGTGCTGTTGATCGCGGTCTTACCTTTACCACGCGCCGCTTATCTCGTTTATTTTCTGGAAATATCCTTTTAGACTCTGCATAAAAAACTGAATATTTTTTTGAATCAATCCGCCTAGCCTTTTCGTCTTTAGAACTCGCACTATTTTGGATAGGCGCTTTTCTTGGCATATAAAGACTCCTTTCATTTCATTGAATCGTACTAAATTAGTAATTTTGTCGTAGATAAAACAAAATACGATAACTTCAACGAACAAACTAAGATCATAATTAAAAAATAACTTAATCCTCTACATAAAACTATATATCTTGTTATTTTTAATGTCAATAACTATTCGTAAATTTTCTCTTCAATTTTTTTACTAATTAAGAAAATTAAATTTACCCAAACCTTAAAAACCTTATAAAAAGCATTTTTAATGAACATGAAATGCATTTTACGAAAAAACAAAAACTAAAAAACGTGCAAATTATAATAAAAATGTTTTTAATAAAAATTCATATAAACGTTATTTAATTATCATAAAATAATGACATTCATAATGTTGAACAAATTCAGAAAAATAATAATAACACCTAGGAAACACTTTATATAAAATTAGATTATAAAAAAAATGCAAGATCTAACTGTCCTGAGTTGACACTCAAAAACAATTGAATCCTGCATTTTTTTAAATTATGCAATAAATAAACTACGTGTTGCTTCTCTAATTTTCTGTGCTACATAAGGATTATTCATTGTATATAAATGAATTCCATTTGCTCCTTGTGCCACTAAATCCACAATTTGATTGATTGCATAAGCAATACCAGCATCCCGAATAGCTTCTGGATTATGCTCATAGCGTTCCATCATTTTTAAAAACTTTGTCGGCAATGTCACATTAGACATTTTTACAATTCGCTCAATTTGCTTTTTATTGACTACAGGCATAATACCTGCCTGTATCGGTACATTGATATTGGCAATATCACACTTTTCTTTGAATGTATAAAAATAATTATTATCAAAAAATAACTGTGTGATCAATTGATTCGTTCCAGAATCAACTTTACGCTTCAAGTTTCTAATGTCTTCAACTGCGCTCTCAGAGTCCCCATGGGTTTCGGGATAACAAGCACCAATAATGTTGAAATTACCTTGTTCTTGAATAAACGTGACCAAATCATTAGCATGAGCAAAATCTTTTTTTGGTTCTTTATCCGGTATAATATCCCCTCTTAAAGCTAAAATATTTTCTACATTTTTTTGCTTTAGTTCTTCTAAAATAACAATAATTTCATCTTTAGAAAAATTCACGGCAGGTAAATGTGCGACACTTGGCAAAAATTGCTCCTCTTGAATTTTCTGAGCAATGTCTGCAGTACTTAAGTTCTCACCTGTTCCACCAGCACCCAATGTTACACTGATAAAATCTGGTTGTTGTCCTTTTAAGCGTTCCAACGTCTGATAGATTGTATCGATCGGTGCTGTTCGTCTCGGCGGAAAAATTTCATAGGAAAAGACGGTTTTTTCTTTGAACAAGGCATCAGTTCTCATTTAAACCCCTCCACGGACCTTTTTTGCTGCGAGTACTAAATTTTTCAAACTTGCTTCTGTTTCCGGTACTCCTCGCGTTTTCAGGCCACAATCTGGATTGACCCAAACTTTTTCAATTGGTAATTTGTTTAAAATATTATAGATCGTTGTTTCGATTTCTTCTACTGATGGAACACGCGGCGAATGAATATCATAAACACCCGGTCCAACTTGCGTTCTAAAATCGATTGCTTTTAATGCATCTAAAATATCTAAATTTGAGCGAGATGCTTCAAATGAAATAACATCTGCATCCATATTATCAATATCTTGAATAATGTCCGAAAATTCGCTATAACACATATGAGTATGAATTTGAGTTGTCGGTTGTACTTTACTATGAACAAGACGGAAAGCTGGTATTGCCCAATCCAAGTACTCAGAATGCCAATCCGTTTGACGTAATGGTAGCTTTTCACGAAGTGCGGCTTCATCAATTTGAATAATTTCAATTCCATTCGCTTCTAAATCTAAGACTTCTTCTTGAATGGCCAAAGCTAACTGTAACGTTGATTCTCTTAAACTGATATCTTCACGCGGGAATGACCAATTTAGAATCGTTACAGGACCTGTCAGCATGCCTTTCACCGGTTTATCCGTCAAACTTTGAGCGTATTTAGAGTAGGCCACGGTGATCGGATTTGATCGAGAAACATCTCCCCAGATAATTGGTGGTTTTACACAGCGAGTTCCGTATGATTGAACCCAAGCTTTTTCAGTAAATAGATAGCCCTCTAAACTTTCACCAAAGTATTCGACCATATCATTACGTTCAAATTCACCATGCACTAAAACATCTAATCCGATTTTTTCCTGAAAAGCAACACACGCCGCAATTTTTTCTTGGTTAAAAGCTGTATATTCAGTTTCAGCGATCTCACCTTTTCTAAATTTCGCTCGATTTAGTTTGACTTCTTTTGTTTGCGGAAAAGAACCGATCGTGGTGGTTGGTAGAATTGGCAGTTTTAATTTATCTTCTTGAATAACTGCACGTTTTTCCAATTCTGGTAATCGGATAAAATCCTTTTCAGTCAAGGCTTTGATCTGTTGTGCCACCTGCTCATTTTCAGAAAAGCGTTGCTGTTCAAATAAGGTAATATTAGCATTCAACAAGTCTTGATTGTCTTCTTTATTCTCAACTATCTGCTTCAAATCATTCAATTCAGTTAATTTTTCGACGGCAAACGCAAAATAATTGGTTACGTCTGTTGATAATAGGGACTCATTGCCTAATGTAAATGGCACATGCAATAATGAACACGATGTATTTAATACGATATCGCCGTATGGTTGAAGCTTTTCAAGTAATGTTAATGTTGCTTGATAATCGTTTTTCCAAATATTTTTTCCGTTTATGATTCCAGCGAACAATAATTTATCATTTGGAAATCCATAGTCTTCAAGCAAACTTAGTATTTTTCTCCCTTCAACAAAATCTAACCCTATTCCATCAACTGGTAAATCAATCAATTCCTGGTAAACATCTCGAACGTCTCCGAAATATGTTTGCATTAGTATTTTTAAATTTCCCTTTTTAGCTAATAATTTTTGATACAACGCTTTAAATTGCTTAACTTCTGCTAGTGATAGATCTAAAACTAAAGCTGGTTCATCAAGTTGAAGCCATTCGCACCCAAGTTCTGCTAATTGAGCAAAAATTTGTGAATAGGCTGTAATTGCGTCTTCATAAAAATCACTTGCCTGTTTTGATCCGTGATAAGTAGATAATTTTAATAAAGTAAATGGACCGATTATCGTTGGCTTAGTAACAACACCCACTTCTTTTGCTTCATTAAAGGTGGTAAAGATTTTTTCTCCAACAAGTTTCAACTTTGTATCATCATCGATTTCTGGAACCATATAATGATAATTGGTATTGAACCATTTTTTCATTGCCAATGCTGTGACATCTCCGGCTTTTCCTTGGTATCCTCTTGCCAATGCAAAATAAGTTTCTAACGGAGATAAATGTAACGCTTGATATTTTTCAGGTATGATATTCAATAAAACCGCTGTATCTAAGGTTGTATCAAAAAATGAAAAATCATTGCTTGGAATAAAATCGATTCCCTGATCGACTAACAATTGCCAATGCTTAGTGCGCAGTTCTTTGCCTTTTGCTTCCAATTCTTCTGCTGAAATTTCTTTTCTAAAATATTTTTCTGTTGCAAATTTTAATTCTCTTAATTCTCCCACTCGCGGGAACCCGATAATCGATGTTTTCATACTTTTCCTCCTTCAATAAGGTATTTCAACTAGCTTACCACGAGAAGACAATATAGAATAACACTTATTTTCTATCGATATATATAGTTTAAAACTATAATTAAAAATAAAAATGCTCAAAAAAAACAATGGTTTCAACTATCTGAAATCATCGTCTTGATTAACTGTTCTTATTGTTCTGCTAAAAACGCTTTCGCTTCTTTATTCACTGCTTTTAAATCAACACCTTGTTTTGCCGCTGCAAACATACAACCACAGTAACATTGACGATACACGTCGTATTCTTTACACAGTTCGATCGAACGTTTATAACCATTATTCTTTTTAAAATCACTTGGTAAATAGTTGGTTGCATAAAATTTTTGAATATCGATTCCGATTTCATTGATCAATTGACTATTTTTCTTTGGAGACAGCGTCAGTGCGCTACCGAAGTAATCGTAGCCTAATTCTTGTGCTTTTTCTGCAACAATATCTAGGCGCATCTGAAAACAGGCAGAACAGCGCTTTCCACCTTCTGGTTCTTCAGTTAGTTCTTTTTCTTGCACTATTTGGATGAACTTATTCGGTTCATAAGGCGCCGCTAAAAATTGAACCTGATTATTGGTTTTTTCATTGAAATCCGCTACAAATTTTTGCTGTACGATTTCTCGGCGTTGATATTCTGCTCGTGGATGAATATTTGAATTAGCGAAGAAAATCGTGACGTCTGCATATTGTGTCAAATATTCAAGTGAATACGTACTACAAGGCGCACAGCAACTGTGAAGTAAAACAGTTGGACGACTATCCGATTTTTCCCAGTCCATAATCACTTTTTGCAGGACACGATCATAATTGATTTTTTGATTTGAGGACATCTTTTCCGTTATTTCCGTTAAGTTTATCAATGGATCACCTCCAGATTTAGTAGAATGATACGCTTTATCTTAGTGCTCAAATGGTAAGTTAGCCAGACCATTTTTGATGATCTCAATAGATTTTTTTAAGGCGTCGATTTCTTTTTCAGTCAACGAACAATCGATCAATGATTCTGTACCATTTTTTCCAATTATAGCAGGTTGACCATAATATGCATCCGCTTGTTTATTATAAGCGGAAACAGGAACAATCGTTTTTGAATCGTTTAGAATCATTCCAACGAGACGAGCAGCGCAAGTTGCAATACCATAACTTGTATAGCCTTTTCCTGCAAATGCATTCCAGCCCCCTGCCCGAACGTCTTCATCTAATCCCTCTAAATCAAGTTCACTGCTCCAAGTCAAAAGTGGCTGATCTCCAACTGTCACACTTGACCACGCAACAAATTGAGAATCCCCATGTTCACCATAAACATAACCACCAATATTGCGACTGTCGATCGATAAATTACGACTGACTGCTTGTTTCATCCGTGCTGTATCCAACATCGTACCTGTTCCAAATACTTTATTCGTTTCAAATCCTGTTAATTTTTGCATATACGCTGCAATCACATCGCATGGATTCGTAATTGTTAAAATAATACCATTAAATCCAGACTGCTTAATTTTAGGCGCTATTTCTTCTACTATTTTACTCGTGATCTCAAGTTCCTTAAAACGGTCGCCATCGTCTCCTAATGCACTAATCTGGCCTGCACAAAAAACAATGACCGATGCATCTTTTAAAGCTTGGTAATCTTGAATAACGATTTGGGTCTTACCCGTCAAAAAAACTTCTGCATCTAGTAAATCATATTCTTCAGAAACAGCTAATGTCTCATTTTTATCAATCAAAACAAGCTCATCAACTAAGCTTTCAGTGACCAATGTATAAGCAAGTGTTGCACCCACATGTCCTAATCCAATAATGCCTACCTTTCGCATCCAAACACTCCCTATTTCACTTTTTCTTAATCCTAGCTGAATAACCAGTTCAAGTCAATCTTATTTTACACTCTAAGTGAAAATCAGCTAACACAAAAAATTCTAAAAAAGACTTTTCCAAAATTTCAAATAATTAAAGAGATGTACAGTAGCTCCTCTTTTTCGCTGTTTATCCGACTCTAAAACCCGAAACAAAACTTGTTTTTCGTTTTGTTTCGGGTTCATTTTTTTATTCAGCTGATTTAGTTACCTTAAAATAATCAATATGGGCATGCTCATAATCCATTACTTCAAAAGTAAAACGATCGATCTTGATTTGGTCACCTACAGTAATTTGATTGTTTTTTTGCTCCACAATAAACCCAGCTAATGTCGACATTTCAGAATCTTCAAACGATGGAATTTTAACTTTAAAATAACGTTCAAAATCATCAAGTGTGATTTTCCCAGAAATAATATAAGAATTACTCGATTCTTTCGCAATTAAGGCATTTTCTAAGTCTGTTTCATCCCTGATATCTCCTACTAGTTCTTCTAAAATATCCTCGATCGTGACCATCCCTGTCGTTCCGCCATATTCATCTTTCAAAATGGCAATGTGCTTCCCTTCTTTTCGCATCATCGTCAATAAACTTTTGATCGGGATTGTCGCTAGAGCAATAATCGGCTCTTCGACTAATTCGCTAACTTTTCGTTGATCATTGATAAATGACTCCTTGATCAAAGCTGGCAATGTAACATATCCCAATACTTTATCCTTAGATTCTTCGATAACTGGATAACGTGTATGCCCTCGCTTTAACGAGTGTTGGATAGCTTGTTCTACGGTTTCATCTGCTTCAAAAACTTCCATTGATGTTCGATCGACCTGAATCTCTTTGGCTAAGGTATCATCAAATTCAAACACATTTTCCATATAATGATATTCCTCTTCAGTCAGTTCACCTTTTTTATAAGAATCAACAGCAACATATAGCAACTCTTCTTGGGTCAAGGTTTCTTCACCTTCTGAAATAAGTTTTATTCCTAATACTTTCCCTAATTTTGCCGCAGAATGGTTCAATAACCAAATAAAAGGATACATCACTTTATAAAAATAGTGAAGCGGTTTAACGATTCCTAAAACCACTTTTTCAGCTTGAGCAATACTGTAGCTTTTAGGCAATAATTCTCCAACAACAACATCTACATACGTCACTATCGCAAATCCCAAAATGATGGAGATCGTACGACTGAGCGTAGCACTTATTGGCAAATCTCCTATCAGTGGATGAAGTAGTGTCGCTACCGATCCTTCACCAACCCAACCTATAATTAATCCTGTTAATGTGATACCCAATTGGCAAGCTGATAAATAAGCATCTAAATGATGCGTTACATGGATTGCGAGTTCTGCATTTTTAACGTTGTCTTTTTTTAATTGTTCCAGTCTGGACATTCGAATTTTAACTAAAGCAAATTCACTTGCTACAAAAAATGCTGTAATTGCAATCATTAAAAATAATATAAAAAAATTTATTGCAAGCATATGTTACACCTCATTTTCCTTCTATCTGTTTATTATACTTGTCCTTTCAAAATAGCGCGAATAGAAACCAATACGTTAAAGTAAAAATCTGAAAAATCTCCAAGACTTCAAAACAGTCTTAGAGATTTTTACTATGACATAGTTTTTCTTTCCCTTAATCTGGTTTTTCTTGTATCACCAATAATCAAAGGAACAGATTCATATTTCACTTCACTATATTCTAAACCAAACCAGTTTTCAGGCGTTGTTGTTCGTTGTTTGATTGCTAGTTTCAGCTGCATGATTTGACGATCCCATTTTTTCAATTCGGTTACTTTGGATAGTTCTTCACGAATAATTACAAATTGGAAATCCCCTACTTCACGGCCTGGTGTTAATGAATATTTCTGTGGTTGTTTAGGCAAACGTCCCTCTTTCATTAAATCATGCACGATTTGACGAATGTAAACATTTACCTCTTGTGCTACATGAAAACCAAGATATAGTTGAACTTGAACAACAAAATCCGTACCCATCATATCTACAGAATATTCTTTGGTAAACGGTTCATCTGTTACCTCGACATTGACAAACCAATACACATTTGCTCGTTTAGGCTGTTTATCTAAGATCGAATAAATGATTTGTCGCCCAATCTCCTCCCCAATCGTATCAGGTGTCATGAACACAACATTGGTTTGAGATTTTGGAACACTTGTATCATCTTTTAACATTCGTAATTGTTCAACATATTGTTTGAGCGGAACGGTATCAGAGGTTTTCTCTTTTATAATGTTTCCACGTTCCCAAATAGTCATCACAGCTAATATCAATAGTGCAATCCCAACTGCAACATAACCTCCATGGAAAAATTTTGCAATACTTGAAACAAAGAAAATCGATTCAATGCTGCCAAAGAATAGAGTAATAAGATACGCCACCCATTTCGGCACGCCTTTTTGTAATAAGTAAAACATCAACAAAATAGTCGTCATAAGCATTGTCACCGTAATAGAAAGACCATATGCTGCTTCCATATGCGTAGATGTTCTAAACGTGACCACGATCAAGGAACACACAATCCACAACATCATATTGACTGCCGGAATATACATTTGACCAATATTAGCACCAGGATAAATAATTTTTAATCTTGGTAATAGTTTTAATTTAATTGCTTCAGAAACTAGCGTAAATGAACCCGAAATTAGTGCTTGAGATGCAATGACTGCCGCAACTGTAGCGAAAACTACTCCTATCAACATAATGCTGTTTGGCATCATTTGAAAGAACGGGTTTAAATTTTCAATCGCTAAAATAGACGGATCATTTTTTGCGTTCAAGATCCACGCTGCTTGTCCTAAGTAGTTGAGGATTAAACAAACTTTGATATACGGCCAACTAGCACGAATATTGTGTTTACCAACGTGACCTAAGTCAGAATACAACGCTTCTGCTCCGGTTGTTGCCAAAAAGACATTCCCTAAAACAAAGATCCCTAATTTATTTTCAGGACTAAAAAGCAGATGAATCGCATAATAAGGATTCAATGCACGAAGGACTGTCCAGTCTTGTCCAAAATTGATTAAACCCATCACACCTATAAACGTAAACCAAGCAAACATAATCGGTCCAAAAGCTTTTCCCACTGCATCTGTCCCAAAACGTTGAACCGAAAACAGAATAAGAATAATGGCCAGGGTAATCATCACGATAATATTTTGATCACTACCAAAACGATCAAAGAAAACTGGAATTCCTCGCAACCCTTCAATTGCTGTCGTCACTGTTACCGCAGGAGTCAATACACCATCAGCAAGTAATGCTGCCCCACCGATCATTGCTGGAATAATCAAATATTTTCCATTTTTACGAACAAGTGTGTATAAAGAAAAAATCCCACCTTCACCATGATTGTCCGCATTTAAAGCAATCACAACATATTTGATCGTTGTCAAAATTGTTAATGTCCAAAAGATCAATGATACCGCACCAATAATAAAATTCTCTGAGACATTCTGAAGACCACCATTATCTCCAACGATCGCTTTCATTACATAAAGCGGACTTGTTCCGATATCCCCGTAAACAACACCCATTGCTACTAAAAGACCAGCAGCAGTCAATTTCTGATGATGGGAAATTTTTGACTTTTCTATCACACGATTCTCCTCCAATTTAAAAGTGTAGCGGTCCATGAAGCTCTGACAGAAAAATGGGGTAATCTGTTTGCGATACTTTTTTTGTCACAGACAGATTTTATTTTTTCCGATAACATTCAATTCTTTGAGATTTAGCTCATCAGAGTTGATGTGATTGATACAGAGCCTATTGCCAGTCCACATAGCTAGATAATACGTAAAGCTAAAAAGTTGATCATTAAAAATTCTTCATCCTAATCTCACTTTTAAGTAAAACAAGAGACCTAAGTGAAACGCCACTTGGCCCTTACACTTAGGTCTCGCAATTTCATTCTTAGACCAGTGTTTTCACACTTGCTGTTGATCTAAAAACATAGATAAACTATGCTGCTACTCCCCTAAGATCCTTATTTGGAAACCCAAATAAAAATATTGGTTACTATTTATACGTTATTTAAAAATATGAATTCAAAATTGAAACAACTGATTTTGATAACAACTATAATACTCCTTTACCATTTTAGCAAGCCTTTTATGTAAATAATTTCAATAGTATTTTCAAAAATAAGCTTTCATCAAACCGTTTTTTACAAAAAGAATACCTGAAGTCCGAGTTTCGATTAGGAAATCCGTTCTTCAAGTATTCTTTTTCATCTAATTTTATTCGTCGTCATCATCTGTTGAGTAGTGGAATTTGATCATTTCGTTTACAAAAATAGGTATGATCGATAAGCCCATTACTAACAACCAATGATTGATTCCGATTGGAACAAGTCCGAACAACTCTTGTGTGAATGGTAACAACGCAATAACTGTCGTAATGATAATTGCGAGTACAGCCATTTCAAACAGAGATTTATTTGTTGATAATTTTACTCTGAAAATTGATTCTGTACTTCTAACATTAAAAACATGTAGAATCGATGAGTAAGCTAAAATCAAAAATGCTACAGTCTGACCAATTTCATGGCTTGCTTCGAAAAAGTAAGAAACTGAATCAACATTTGCACCTAAATAAAAACCGAACAAGGTGATAACAGTAAAAACAAACGCATTGATTGCAATTTTTTGCCACAAACCGCGAGCAAAAATTCCTTCATTTCTAGGAATCGGTACTTCGTCCATGATTCCTTTTTCAGCTGGCTCTTTTCCTAACGCAAACCCTGGAAGACCGTCTGCCACAACGTTTACAAATAATAATTGGACAGCTGTAAATGGTGCTCCCCAGCCTAGCAACATAGCAATCAACACAATAAATATCTCCGAAATATTACAACTTAGTAAAAAGTTTACTGCTTTACGAATATTTCTATAAACTGCCCGACCTTGTGCTACTGCGTCAACGATTGTTGCAAAGTTATCATCGGTCAAAATCATATCTGCCGCACCTTGTGCGACATCTGTTCCTGTAATTCCCATCGCACACCCAACATCACTTGCTTTTAGAGCAGGTGCATCGTTGACTCCGTCACCTGTCATGGCAACAACTGCACCCGTTCTCTGCCAAGATTTAACGATGCGGATTTTATCTTCTGGAGTCACTCGTGCATATACAGAAAGTGATTTTACTCGTGAATCTAATTCATCATCAGACATTTTTTGCAATTCTGATCCTGTCAAAGCTTCACTTTTATCTGTTAAAATACCTAATTCTTTAGCAATCGCTCCCGCAGTTACTACATGGTCTCCCGTGATCATAACTGTTTTTATTCCAGCTTTTTTCGCACGAGCGATAGCGCCTTTACTTTCTGGTCTTGGCGGATCGATCATACCAATCAATCCTAATAGACGTAAATTCTTTTCTAGAGCCTCTGAAGTGATCTCGGTAGGTTCTTCATCATAAATCGCATAACCTACTGCAATCACTCGTAAAGCACGTTTCCCAAAACGATCATTTACTACAGCTGCTTGATCTAAATCACCAAAACGAAAACGAGTTAATAAGACATCAAAGGCACCTTTCGTTACAGAAATATATTTTTTCCCCATTTTATGAACGGTCGTCATCATTTTGCGCTCTGAATCAAAAGGAATTTCACCGATTCTTGGGTATTTTTCTTCTAATTCAGCTTTTGTATGATAATTTTCTTCAACAGCACGCACGATAGCTGCTTCTGTAGGATTCCCTTGAATGACTAAGTCATTCCCATCTTTATCTACAATAACATCCGTACAAAGCGAAGCCATTTTTAAAACTTCCATCGCTTCATCTGTCATTGCATCTTCTGTGTCAGTTACTTCATCGCCACGCGACCAAACACGTCTAACACGCATTTTATTTTGTGTTAATGTTCCAGTTTTGTCAGAACAAATAACATTAGCCGTTCCAAGCGTTTCAACAGCTGGCAAACGACGAATAATTGCATGCTTTTTAGCCATTTTCTGTACACCATACGCAAGGGTCAACGTCACGATTACCATCAATGTTTCTGGTACTGCTGCCACAGCTAGTGAGACAGCCGTCATAAACATTTCTAATATTGGCTCGCCTTGTAGTTCACCAATGATAAACACTAATGCTGCAGCACCTAAAGCAATTAAACTGATGCGTTTGCCTAATTGGTTCAAGCGTTTTTGAAGTGGCGTTTGCTGCGTCACATCGTCATTCAATAACCCAGCAATTTTACCCATTTCAGTCTGCATGCCAGTTGCTGTAACAATCGCTCTTCCCCGACCATTTGACACAGTACAGCCTTTAAAGACCATATTGAGTTGATCGCCAATCGGTGCATCTTGTTTCCCTATGTATTCCGAATCTTTTTCAATTGGTTCACTTTCTCCAGTAAGGGCAGATTCTTCTACTCTAAGTTGTGACGCTTGGATCAAACGAGCATCTGCTGTAATCATCGATCCTGACTCTAATACGAGTATATCTCCAACAACAACATCTTCTGCATCGATGGTCTCTACCTTGCTGTCACGTAAAACGGAACTACTTTGTTTATTCATATTCTGCAACGCCGCTAACGATTTTTCAGCATTTCCTTCTTGAACAATCGCTAAGACTGCATTGATAATCACGATTGCAATAATTAAAATTCCTTCAAAATAATCCCCGTGCTCCGTAGCAATCGCTGTATAAAACGAAATAGCTGCTGCAACTAGCAAGATGATGGTTGTAAAATCAGATAAACTATGCAGAAACTTCTTTACTATAGAATCTTTTTTCGTTTCTTGAAACGCATTGGGTCCATGTTCAGCAAGTCGCTTTTGTACCTCTTGTCCTGTTAATCCCTGTTCTTTATTGGTATTTACTTCTTTGATAATTGTCTCGATAGGTTGTTTGTATGCTTCCATCCTATCCCCCCATTCTTATTTTTTCCTTCTATTATTATAGTATCTATATTCACTATACCATGTTCTTTTTTCAAACTTCAATAAATATGGCTAATTTTTCATTTTTTCTTTACCATTTTTTTCGTTTCAATATTGCATTTAAAAAAAGCTTTTAACTTGAAAACGCTTCCTTTTTATGTTACTATATTTATAGAAGGAAGGAGGATTAATCAGTTGTATTGAAGAATTTCTCGAAGCATGAAGTAAATAAACACAAAATTGTTAGCAGAACAGGATTCACCTTTCACAAAAAATATATATGTAGAGTAAAAAATCATAAAAACATCTTTAAAAATAGTGAATATGTGTAAAAAGTTAGATGATCGATCTAAATAAAACAAAAAAACATGTATAAAGATAGTTTGATTGAAAAAAATTTAAACAAAGAAATGTAGAAAATGTAATGAAGACAAGATTTGGTTTATGAACAAGAAATTCAACCAATTACTTTATATGTATAACTAAAAGTAAAAAAAATCATTCAGTACACTGATTCCTTCCAGAAACGAAAGCCAAGCTAATCGAGAAGCTTGGCTTTTTTCTTTGAATTATTACTGCAAGTTATTTGTAAGTGAAAGTAAGATATGGTATATTGACTATGCGCTTTTTATTTAATACATAAATTAGACTATTGGAGGGATTTGCATTGCCAAAAAAGAAGAACTCATCATTTGAGAGTTCCATTCACGTCTACAGAGCCATGAAACGCATGACCCAACAGGAACTTGCTGACAAAGTGGGAGTATCTAGACAAACAATTATTCAGTTAGAAAGAAATAGGTACAATCCTTCCCTCTTACTGGCTCATGACATAGCTGACGTTTTTGAGGTGCCGATTGAACAAATCTTCACTTTCAAAAAATTGACAGAAGAAGAGCAAACTAACGAAGTGACCGACTAACACGGAAGGAAAGGATAATTATGACTGAATCACTTAAATCTTTTTTTGATAATCTACCTGTAAATCACTGGTCTAGCTTGCTAGTGTTTATACTATCACTTATATTCATTGTCTATTCTATTTACTTTTTCTTTAGTAAAGAAGGAAAAGACGAACGTGGTAAGAAAATTATTTCAACAGCAAGTTTCATCTCTTTCATAGTTGGACTTGTTTTGATAGGTATCTTAAACAATTTCTTCCAAGATGTGGCTACACATAGCCCAACATCATATTCTTGGTTATTAAACTTTTTAGTATTTTTAATCTCCGGGACAGAAGCAATTGGTATTCTTATTTTAAGAAAGCTAAACTAATAACAATAATAAGGGTCGGAAAGCCAACATTCATTTGTTAGCTTTCCGACCCTTATTCTGTCAAAATTATCTACATGGTCCGATGAATCTAGTCCAACCAGCAACTGATTGCGGTGTAACTTCATCAAGTCTATTAAACATTTCTTCAGTCTCTTCATTTCTTTCGAAAGAAGCACCTACAAATTTGTCTAACTTTGTTGTGTCTGTTTTTGTTTCCATTTTTTCAATCGATAATTTTCTCATAATAATATTTCTCCCCCTTACGTTAATACTTAGATTATAAATCGTTCTCACAGATAAGTAAAGTTCTTTTTTCAGATTGTGTCACTTAATAAATAGCATGGAGTGAACATCAAACGGGTCATAGGCTCTCAATAATTGATAGCCTACTCCTGCTAAACCGCAAAAAAGACTGATAGGAATGCTTTCGGAATCGGATTTCAGCTTGATGACATCTTTTATTAATAAATTAATATCATTTAAATAATTATCGCTATTTCCATAGTTCCCATGACATAAACAATCATCCTCTGTATTGACATCTTCTACTTTTCCAAGCATTTCCTCAGTAAAAGTAAAATTCAAACATTTGCTTACTTCTCTAATCCCCAATGTCCCTCGACACCAAGATTTATTTAAAATTTCGTCTTTTTCAAGTCGTTTCTCAAATCGTTCTATATACCATTCAAGTTTTTCTTTGATCACCCTGTCATTTAGAACTTGGTTCGCTCGACTTAAACCATAGCATACTCCAGCATAACCATGAGCAAAACTGTTATCACCCATTTCTTGACAGGTGACTGATTGAGCATAATGAAAAAGTAGTGCGCAAGCTTCTTCGTTATGGAATGTTTGATAGACAATTGCTAAAATCGTTAATAAACTCGCTTTGCCGTAAAGCCATTCATTCAGTTGATTCTGTTCTTTTATTTGAGTTGTTTTTAAAGCCTCTAAACTCTTTTCCATATACAATCGATGCTTATCATCATTGAGCAATCTTGTCACATAAAAGGCAACTGTCAAGCGCATTCCTTCAGCAAAAAAAGCACTCTGGTAAGTATCCTTTTTGCTCTCCGTCATAAAAATTTCTTTTTCCAATAAATCGATCACTTCTTGATAACTCTCTTTAGGAACATAATGGTTCAAATAAACCAAAAATAAATATATGCCTGCACTGCCTTCATAAAGATCAGTGCCTGGATAGGTAATTCCTATCTCATCATCTGACTCTGGAAGAACAGATATCCAATCAACTTCCCCGCTGTCTTGATCTATCTTGATCTGATCAATAATTTTATCTCCAATATCAGCTGCTTTTTGTAATAACGGTGGTTCAAGTGAATTATTTTTCGCTGGAATCGCGATCTCTTGTGTCTTATATTCTAGAGTATCTAAACTTTCCTTTAATAAAAGATAAGAAAAATGACTAGTTTTCTCTGTTATCTGCTCCATATGCTCTACCGTATCTTCTAGCGGAGTCTTAACTAACAATTGCCCTAACTCATGACCATTCGTATAAACAGTTGTCAAAGACGTGTTTGCTGTGACTAAAGGAACATCATGGTCTAACATCGATTGAATCTCAAAGGGGATCAACGTTTCTGGAATAATTTTACTAGCCCATAAGTTTTCAATGATTTTTTCCCTTTCGATATAGTTAGACATGCAATCTGTGTGCAAGGTAAAATTCAATAAATTTCCATAATGCTGTGTATCTCTGTATATCAGCCGAATCGTTGTATCTGAAAATAAGGCTTTGACTTGCGCGATAAATTCAGACTTATTCTTTAGTAATAGTTGATTCATCTTTTTAAACGCCATCTGGATCACGTCGCGATAAACTAAATAATCAACTTCTTTTCCTGCCAAACGAGGAATATTTTGAGCACCATCCATATAAGCTTCTTCTAGCTGAAAAGCGATAGCACTGGAACGATCATTTCTCAATCTTCTGATCTTTTTAGGCAACTTTTGTTTGGTACCAGACAACGCGTCCATTTCCAGCTCACGTTTTAAGTGTTTTTTCTGCGGCAACAAACCTGTGACGATCACAGAATGCTTTTCTATTCGCGCTTGTCTAGATAATTTTTTGGTCATTTTAAACATTTCAGGCCGGATCAACGTCTCCACATCAATCAACACAGGATAGGGACCACTTGCAATCAGGTTTTCCATATGCAAATCTGTTGCCCCTAACCAATAGACAATCGCCAATAACTGACCATAATTTTGATAAAAATCAGTCACGTCACTTTCTTCCTTGCATTCCTGATAAGAAACTTTTTCCTCGATGGTAAATGTTGGTTGAACAATTCGGTTGATTTTATAGAAAGACAATGCTGGATCTAGCCCTTCAAGATAGGTCAATAAGTCATTGAATCGTTCTCCTATTTCTAGATTCTTAAATTTAAAAATCAACGGCTTTGCCTGTACTTCAAACTGAATCACCGTTTTTCCACGATCATGACTATCCCCTTGTCCAAGTTGTATTTCAGTAAGTTCCATGGGCGCTGAGATATCGAAAGTTGCTGCTAGTTGTTCAGTAGAATCATTTAGGGCAGAGATAAACTCCTCAATCACTTCACACGCAAAGGTCAATCTGACAGAAAGGAGTCTAGCAAGCGTGGGATACTCTGCAAAGAAAAGATAAGTCCGTTGTTTATCACCAAGAAATTCTTCGATATATTTAGTGAATTCTGCTTCTTTCGATCCTGCTTGCAACTGATATTCTTCAATCATCTGATGAACATCCCAAACTAATGTTTTTTGGGCAATAAAAAAGAATTCGTCACATAATTGCTCGATTAATTCTGTCACTGCCTTTTCTGATAGCTGGATCAAAGGAAATTTTTGTAACAGTCTATGGATATGTTTTTCATAATGATGTAAATGAAAACGCAATGCAGCTTTTAACGTCATTTCTTTCACCGAAATTTCAGCTGTAAATAAATGTTTATGTAACTTGAACCATCCACTTTCTTCAACAGTCGAAAGTAATAATTTGGCTCGTTCTTCTGTAAAAGGCAGCAATCCAGTACCAAAAGCTTCTTCGTCTAAATGATATTGTTGAAGCATTTTATCATAATCAGTTTTTGTCAATAAGCTTTTACGCGCTTGCCACTGTTTTAAATAAGTATCTGTTTTTAGATTTAGGTTTTTCCAGCACTGAATCCTTTCTGATATTGTTGTTGCATAACTATACGTCAATTCTTCAATCATCGTTATCACTCCTTTGACATTATCAACCTTCTTTATAATAATAATAAAAAAGTAGGAAAAATACTATGGTAAGTTTGTATTCGTTAGTTTTTTTACAGTCAAAAGAACGTTTAAATCTATATTTTTGCGCGAAGTGCACATTATAAACAATAGCGAACATGATGTTTAAAAAGGAGCATTGCATCTTTTGACTCGTTTTTTAACTTTCGTTAATATAGATTGTGTACTCTTTTTAAAATTTACTATTTATTTTTTGGACAAATTTTTCACAATTGTCAAAGAAAAAAAATTTGGGGTCATTTTTTTACATAACAAGACTGTTTTCTCAATTCCAAAGCCAATAGTATAATTTATAAATAAAAAAATAACAAAAATTTATAAATTATTCACTTTTTATCGACTTCAATATAAATAAACAGCTATTTTACGAGCTTTTATTTTGTAAATTTTTTACTTTTCGTATATTATAGTTGTTAAGAGGTACGTACCAATATTTTCGAAAGGACCTGAAAAACATGTTGAAATTATACACAACAAATAGCTGTACATCATGTAGAAAAGCGAGGAGATGGCTGATAAACCACGATATTCCATTTGAAGAAAAGAACTTTGCCACTACTCCTATTACATTAGATGAACTAAAAAATATATTAATCCTTACGGAAGAAGGTACAGAAGATATCATTTCCATCCGTTCTAAAGTCTTCCAAAAATTAGATTTAGATATTAATGAACTCCCATTGCATGAATTATTGAAGCTGGTCAAAGATAATCCTGGATTACTTCGCCGTCCAATCATGATTGATGAAAAAAGATTACAGATTGGTTTTAATGAAGATGAAATTCGTTGCTTCTTACCTAGATCAGTCCGAAAAAGAGAATTATCCCAAACCTTACTTTTAAGTGGTTTATAATCGTTATTACCTCGAGTCTAAAAATCAATAAAAAAACTCATTCAATTCTAAGCGTTAACGTTTAGAATTGAATGAGTTTTTTTGATACTTTCGTTTTATATTATTTCACAAACATCGCATCTCCGAAACTAAAGAAACGATAACGTTCATCGATTGCATGCTGATAAGCTGCAAGCGTAACATCTTTTCCTGCAAATGCACTGACTAGCATCACTAATGTTGACTTTGGCAGATGAAAGTTCGTTGAAAAAGCTTGTACAACTTTGAATTTGTAGCCTGGTGTAATAAAAATATCCGTCCAGCCGCTATCTGCTTTGATTTGTCCGTCAAACTTGGTTCCGATCGTTTCTAATGTTCGAATCGAGGTTGTCCCTACTGCAACAATTTTCCCGCCATTTTCACGAACATCGTTTAATTGCGCTGCCGCCTCTTTAGTTAAACGGTAAAATTCACTGTGCATTTCATGTTCTGAAATATTATCTACACTGACAGGACGGAACGTTCCTAATCCCACATGTAAGGTCAAATAAACGAGCTTCACGCCTTTTGACTGGATTTTAGCAAGTAGTTCTTGATTAAAGTGCAAACCAGCTGTAGGAGCCGCTGCAGACCCATTTTCTTTAGCATACACTGTTTGATACCGATCAGGATCTTCTAAACGTTCTTTAATGTATGGCGGCAAAGGCATTTCTCCGAGTGATTCTAAAATTTCTAAAAAGATTCCTTCGTAGTCAAATGTCACGATTCGACCACCATGTTCTAATTCTTCCACAACAGTTGCCATTAAACGACCATCACCAAAGCTGATTTTCGTGCCGATTTTCGCTCGCTTAGCAGGTTTGATCAAGGTTTCCCACGTATCTCCTTCTTTATTTGTCAAAAGAAGTACTTCTAAATGCCCACCAGTCTCTGGTTTTTCCCCGTATAGTCGAGCCGGCAATACCCTTGTATCATTCATTACTAATGCGTCTCCAGCATTTAATTCTTCAATAATTTCATGAAAATATTTGTCTTCAATTTCTTTTGTTTCGCGATTTAAAACTAAAAGCCGTGAACTTGTTCGATCTTTCAACGGTGTTTGAGCAATCAATTCTTCTGGTAAATCAAAATCAAAATCTTCTGTACTAAGCATATTTGTCACTCTCTCTACTTGATTTGTCTTGGTTATTTTACCATTTTTTAGGTTATCTGGCTACGAAGAGAATTTCCTTCAACAGGACAAAATGCTTGAACGTACTATACTACATTTGGAATCCACGTAAATCAAACCTAGCTAACGACAGTAATTTCGGCGAGAAGACTCCTGTGTATTAAATGTGGTCTTTGCTTTGTCAGTTAAAGTAATTATACGCGAACAAACTAGTTTTACATTTTTTGATATGTTTTTAAAATGATTCGACCAGAATAAACACTCGAACAACGCGCATAAAATCCACCAAATACAATAAACTTCTCTCTAATATTAGCTAAAGTAAATGCTAAACTAAGCAAATATACACTATAATAACCAATTTGTTTTACTATCATTATTATCTGAAGACAACTGAAAAAACCCTCTGATTTGTCGAAATCGCTGTTTTGTAGCATACTAGTAGTAGAAACGTTTGTTAGTAAACATAGCAATCATTTAAGCAGTAAGATACAGAAAAAAGAATTTGGGGTGAGAAAGTTGATCGAATTTCAACATGTTTCAAAAATTTACAAAGGCGGTAAAATCGCTGTAGATGACGTCAATCTGTCTTTTGATAAAGGTGAATTTATCTGCTTTATCGGAACCAGTGGTAGTGGTAAAACAACTACTATGCGGATGATCAATCGAATGACTGATCCATCAAAAGGAAAAATCTTGATCAATGGTGAGGATATTCAAACTAGTAATCCCGTAGAATTACGTAGAAAAATCGGTTACGTTATTCAAAATATTGGTTTAATGCCACACATGACGATCAGAGAAAATATTGTACTTGTACCTAAGTTATTAAAAGTTGACCTAGAAGAACGAAACAAAATCGCTGAAAAAATGATTGATTTAGTCGAATTACCTAGAGAAATGTTAGATCGCTATCCAAATGAATTGTCCGGTGGTCAGCAACAACGGATTGGTGTCGTTCGTGCTCTTGCAGCGAACCAAGACATCATTTTGATGGATGAACCATTTGGTGCTTTAGATCCGATCACAAGAGATTCATTGCAAGATTTAGTTAAAGATCTACAAGAGCGTTTAGGCAAAACGATTGTTTTTGTGACACACGATATGGATGAAGCATTAAAATTAGCCAACCGAATCGCGATCATGAGTGAAGGAAAAGTCATTCAATTTGATACGCCAGATAATATTTTACGTCATCCAGTCAATGAATTTGTCGAAGAATTGATCGGTGAAGACCGCTTGATCCAAGCCAAGCCAGATATTACCACAGTTGGCGAAGTGATGTTGAACAACGCTATCACGATCACACCGGAAAAATCATTATCAGAAGCAATCAAGCTAATGAGAGAAAAACGGGTCGATACGCTCTTAGTTGTTGATGGTACTGGTGTATTAAAAGGCTTTATTGATGTTGAAACGCTCGACCGCCGTAGAAATAAAGCGACAAGTGTGAGTGACATCATGAATCCAAAAGTCTTCTATGTAAAAAAATCGTCTTTATTGCGCGATACCTTACAACGAATCTTAAAACGTGGTTTAAAATATGTGCCCGTTGTGGATGATAATCAAAAAGTCGTTGGTATCTTAACTCGCGCTTCATTGGTTGATATTGTATATGATGTTATCTGGGGTGAAGAAGAGACAACTGAAGATGTTCCAAATGAAACAGAACTAACTGATGTCAAACAGCCTCAAGCGGAGGTGTAATAAGATGAATCAATTTCTTTTAGAAAGAGGAAATGAACTTGTTACTAAAATCGGTGAACATATTTTTATCTCAGGTGTCGCACTGCTCATAGGAATTTTGTTGGCCGTACCGATCGGTATATTATTGACTAGAACAAAAAGAACCGCAGCGATTGTCATCGGTTTAACTAGTGCCTTACAAACAGTTCCTTCATTAGCATTACTTGCCTTGATGATTCCAATTTTTGGTGTTGGGAAAATTCCAGCAATCATCGCATTGTTTATTTATTCATTACTGCCTATTTTACGTAATACGTATATTGGGATCAAAGAAGTCAGTTCTGATTATAAAGATGCCGCAAAAGGAATGGGCATGACAAATGTACAGTCGATTTTTATGGTAGAATTACCGATTGCTATGCCAACTATCATGGCTGGAATTCGCTTAGCTGCAGTGTATGTGATTGCTTGGGCGACATTAGCTTCTTACATCGGTGCAGGAGGTCTTGGAGACTTTATTTTTAGTGGATTGAATAATTACCAACCTGACTTGATTTTTGCCGGAACCATTCCTGTTACTATTTTGGCTTTAGCTGCAGACTTATTACTTGGTCTGTTAGAGAAGAAATTAACTCCTAAAGCATTAAGGGAGGCAGAATAATGAAACGAAAATTAAAATTAGTATTCATAACGTTTTGTAGCGCTCTATTATTATCAGGTTGCTCATTACCAGGACTCGCTTCTAACTCTGATGACTCGACGATTTCCATTACTGGGGGCATTACATCAGAAGCCCAAATATTAGCAAGTCTAGTTTCTGGAATGATCGAACATTACACTGATGAAAAAACAACGATCATCAATAACTTAGCAACAACTACAATCAATCATCAAGCAATGATGAATGGAGATGCACAAATTTCAGCTGCTCGTTATACTGGAACTGATTTGACGACAACGCTAAATATGGAACCAATCAAAGATCCTAAAAAAGCGTTCGATGTCGTGCAATCAGAATTTCAAAAAAGATTTCAGCAAAAATGGTTTAATTCTTATGGATTTGCCAATACTTATGCCTTTATGGTCACCCAAGAAACTGCTAAAAAATATAATTTAAAAACAATCAGCGATCTGAAAAAAGTCGGTGATCAATTAACAGCTGGTGTTGATACTTCTTGGATCGATCGTAAAGGTGATGGCTATAAGGGTTTTACCGAAACTTATGGATTTGATTTCAAGCGTGTTTTCCCTATGCAAATTGGTTTAGTTTATGATGCTGTTGCAGCGAATAAGATGGATGTTGTTTTAGGCTATTCAACGGATGGTCGAATCCGCAGTTATGATTTAGTCATTTTAGAAGATGACCTTCATTTCTTCCCACCTTATGATGCATGTGCAGTTGCAACCGATGAAATCTTAAAAAAACACCCTGAATTAAATGACGTGCTTTCTAAACTATCAGGAAAAATCACAACTGAAACAATGCAAAAACTAAATTATCAAGCAGATAATGACCTAATGGAACCTGAAACAGTTGCACAAAATTTCTTAAAAGAACACCATTTCTTCGAATCTGAAGGAGGTGGAAAATAATGCAGAATCTACATGATATGAATTTACTGCAGCAGTTTTTCTATTACTTTGATCAAAACGGCAGCTATGTTTTGAGTCAATTTGTCCGTCATTTTCTAATTTCCATTTACGGTGTATTATTTGCCTCGATTGTTGGAATACCAATTGGCATTTTCATTGCCCGCAGAAGAAAAATGGCTGGCTGGGTCGTGAGTATCGCAAACTTGATCCAAACAGTTCCTTCTCTGGCAATGCTTTCAATTTTGATGCTAGGCCTTGGTCTTGGAGTAAATACGGTTATTGTCACCGTCTTTCTCTATTCTCTTTTACCGATCATCAAAAATACCTATACGGGTATGATTCAAGTCGATCGAAATATTTTAGATGTGGGTAAAGGAATGGGTATGACGAAATGGCAACGTCTTTACATGGTAGAACTGCCACTCTCTGTTTCCGTGATCATGGCAGGGATTCGTAATGCTTTGGTTGTGGCGATCGGAATTACCGCAATCGGTGCGTTTGTAGGTGCCGGTGGTCTTGGTGATATCATTATTCGCGGAACAAATGCAACAGACGGTACAGCCATCATTCTTGTTGGGGCCTTACCAACAGCTTTAATGGCAATTATTACAGACTGGGTATTAGGTATGATCGAACGTCGATTAGATCCAGCGAGTAAACATTCAACAAATTAATTCTTAATACGACGACATTTTGAAAAGCGTGATAACCTCATTTAGAAAACAAGATTAATGCTTTGCGTTAGTAATGTTGAGACTATCTGTGTGTTTTGACAAGATACCTTCAGAGCAAAAACTGTAGAAAAAAATAGCTTATCAGATAATTTTGAAAATATCGTTTTAAAAATCCTCACTCTGGTATATTTTTTGTAGAATATTTTGAGGATGTACATGCTAGAATCGACACTACAAGCGGCATCTTAGATAATAATACGTTACTTGCCTTTGGTTTTTTCGACCCAGAAGGAACTGCTTTTGCTGTAGGTAAATTGGACAATAAATAAAACGACCTCAATACTTTTTACATATTCTTTGTAAAAAGTATTGAGGTTTTTTATTCAATTTTTTCTTTTTGTTTTTTTAAATTAAAACTATTAGTTTACTTTTCTTATAAATAGATAATTCATCATTAAAAAAATAAGCTAGTTTTCTCAAAATAAGATAACAATCCTAACAAATACATCAGCCACTATAACAACATAATAATATTTACGATTATTTTTGTTCAGCATCTTCATATCAACTTTCTTAGTAGTTAAAATAAAACTATTTTTTGTTGATTAATTGAACTCCAATAATAGTTGAGATGAGTAGACTAGTGATTATAAATAACGTTTTTGATATCGTATAACCAGTATCTAGAGGATCTCCATCAACAAGAATTTTATCAGGATTAAAACTAAATAGTATTGATATTAGTATTGATATAGAGATAATAATATAACCAATCACTTTAATAAATTTTGTATTTATGTGCTTCAGCCCCTTTTTATAACCGCATAAAATATTCAAGTTCACCTACTATTTTCTATTATTAAAAAAATAAAAGTGAAAGAACAGGTAAAACTGCAATAAGCAGAATGATAATTCCAACCAGTGCTAAAATCTTGAACAAGTTACTCAAATTTTTTTTACTATTTTTAAATTTAGAAGAGTAGTAAAAGAAAATAATGATGTCATTTCATTTTACCACTCCCAACTGATAAGTTAAATTTATATTAACTCAAATGTAACGTCATTACAAAATAATTTTTATACTATTTCTTACCAATCTAACCGTAGTATTAAAATTAAAATCTTTAAATCCAATTTTTGTACGATCTTTAATGCCCAAAGTGGTGCTATAAAACTATGCTTTGCCAAGGTCTGTAGACCATCTGACCATATTCCATAAGCATTGGTAATTTTTTTATTTTTAAATAGATTCATATAAAATGAATGTATAATAAAATAATTTTTTTCTCTATTACTGCTAATTATTTACGAT
The DNA here is from genome assembly GCF_051714545.1 of Enterococcus sp. AZ126. Taxonomy (NCBI): domain Bacteria; kingdom Bacillati; phylum Bacillota; class Bacilli; order Lactobacillales; family Enterococcaceae; genus Enterococcus; species Enterococcus sp. AZ126. Next base: position 2,940,833 of record NZ_JBIOSB010000001.1, on the reverse strand, counting down.
GAACGATCCCTATTTTCGTTTTAAATAATAAGTAGCTTGCTTTGAATGATCGATTCGTAAAAATTTACTCGTGAATGATCCTGAAATAGCTGTAGTACTGGCTTTTTTTGTTGAAGTAATCGAATTATTTTTTACAATTACTTGATAATTTGCTTTCCAAGAACCTATTCTTTCCGTTGAGACGGTATACGTACTATTTCCTAATACTCGCGAAAGAGAAGGTTCCTTTTCAACAGTAATAATCAGCTCTTCCCAAAGATACTAAAAAATAATACTACTCCCATAAGTAATTTCTTTTTCAGATAGTTTACTCCTTTTTTGTACTTTAATCGTACAAAAAAAGCAGTATAAAAGAAAGCAACGTTCTGTTTGCAAAGCGTCAATTTCTAGTTGCATGTCAGTATTCATAAATATTTATTGCCTGTTATTGATTAATAAAACTCCCAATCAAATACACAATCGGATACCCAAACATAATCAAAGTCATTCCTTTAAGCACTAGTGGAAAGGTTTGTTTTTTTATTTGTTGTTTAAAATAAGGACGCAGCACTTTTAAAGTGATTGGAAATAACAAGAGCAGCACCAGAGTCAAAGGTGGCGCCTGTTTAAAGTAAACTGCTACTATAATCGCCGCATAGCTTAGACATGTCACTAGGATAAGTAAATTAACACTGTTTTTCTTCCCAATATAGTAGACAAGTGTCTTACGTCCATTCTTGATATCTTCTTCAAGATCACAGGTATTATTTGCCAGCAGGTTATTAAACATACAAAAAAACATCGGCATAAAACCAAGCAACATTCCACCAAACGAATGAAGTGTGAGTTTAACTGCACCGTAATTTGCTAAGTAAGCACTTAGTATTGGAATCATAAAGCCGCTCAACACCGCTGGAACAGTCTCAGCGATTGGTAAACTATTGATCGGTCTTCTCCCATAGGAATAACCAAATCCAACATAATACCCCAATAGTCCTAAAATCAACACCAGACTATCTGTACTAAAAACTAAAATAGCTCCAAAAAACAAAGAAATGACAAGAAAAATGAAAAAAGTCCTTTTAACTGTTTTTAATGAAAGACCCCATTTACTAATAGTACTAGTTTGCTTCTTATAAATATCATCTTTCGCATTTTTGAAATCCATATAATTATTAAATATGTTCATCGTAATATGGTAAAGAAATAACACCACTAAAAAAATAAGAATCCGCCAATTAAAAAAACTTTCTTGCGAATAACCGCTATAGGCCATTCCTAATAAAACCAAAAACCAATCCAAAGGAGTTGTATATATTTCTCCTAACTCCCAAATCACTTTAAATGACATTTGTGCTCCGATCTAAATTTTATTTAGCTCCTATAAATAATTATACCTTCTTTCAAGATAGAAGAATAACATTACCCCTTGCTGAATAAAAATATACACCAATTCTAATTCGTTACGACGCTTAAAAAATTATTGAAAAATAAAACGTAATCTTAAAAAAGCGATTTCCCTACTCACATCACACTTAAGGAGACAGTGTAACAATTAATCTCTCAATTATATACATGTTCATTCTAGGAAATCCCTAAAAATAAGGCTCGAATCAATCTCTACTATGCATGATTGATTCAAGCCTTTAACTTCCTATTCTACTTAATTTTCTTTAGTTACTATCTATACTTTGTAAAATAAAAATCGTTCAGTCACCCTTTAATAAAAAGGTTGAATGACCTTTCCGCTAAACTTAAGTTCACGTTCATAATTATTTTCCAGTTTAAAAAAAGTATAACTAACATTTTTCAATTCTGGAGTTAGCACTTCCCACCGTATTTTTGATAGGTCAAAATCTACACTTCCGTTATTTGAAACATTTCCAATTTCTCCATATTTAAAAGGGCTTGTTTCAATCGATTTTACTAAATCAATTGAATAATCCTTACTATATTCTGCTGTTGGTAATGTAATTTCCTGATTAGCTGCATCGATTTTTTTCACACTCGTTAAACTACTAATATCTGCTATTTGATTATTTGATATATCCGCTAATTTAAGGTGAACAGTGTTCAAACCTTCCAAGGAAGATAGATTATTTCCAGAAACCACGATTTCTTCTAATTGCTGATTCTTTAGTAAGCTTAAATCCGATAGGTCATTATTTGGCGCAATAAATTTTGTCAATCTAATATCCGAAATTGGAGTCAAATCCTTTACTTCGCCATTAGCTATAAACAAATGAAGCCCCTCTTCATTTTTAGCATACTCCAAACCAGTCAAATCTTTTACTCCCCAGGCGTATACTGAAGTTAGTTGTTTCATATGTGCTTCAGTGATAATATCATTACTGATATTTACACCTGATCTTAACAAAGCCTCTAATACACCCTTTCGTAAATTTTTATCAGGAATAGTAACCTCATCAAAGAAAGGTTGAATAACTTTCCCGCTAAAATAGACCATATTTTTCTTTGAAGAATCTATCGACCATGTATATTGTCGATCGAATGCATACGTCACCTCTTTTGTGTCATTAGGTAAATTTTGCCAATTAATTTTGGTGTACGCTTGGTCTACCTTTCCATTTAAACTAATATCAAAAATGCTACCATTAACATCTGAAAATGAATAGTTTGAAACAGGTTTAACTAAATTTAAGCTTATTTTGTTTGAAAATGAAATTGGCTCATTTATTATTGTTTGATCCAACGCCATTACCATAGTAGCATCTGTATAAATACCGCTTAAATCAGATATATGATTTCCAGAAACATCAATAGTTCTCATATTTGTCATATTCAAATCTGCTAAAGAGTGTATTTCGTTATTGGGCAAACTAAAAAGATGCATTTTTTTCTGGTTTCTCAAAGGGGACAAGTCAGAAACATTGTGATTAGGCATGTTAAGTTGATTCAATTGAATATTTTTTAAAGGGGTTAGATCACTTACATTTCCTTTCTTTAAATCCACAACAACACCAGTCACTCTTGTCAGATTCTCTAATCCAGTTAAATCAGACACATCCTCCCAAACAGTCACTTGCGATAACTCGCCCATATCGGATTTTCTAACAATATTATCTGCTACATCTGAAATACCCGCTATACGAATATTGTCAATTACTCCTTTCCTCAAATTTTCATCAGGGATATACGCTTCATCCTCTACTTTGTATACTTCATCAGCTATTCCCTGCTCGACGTTAGTAAATAGAAATATGAAACTAGATAGACTTAGAAATATAAACAATTTTTTCGTTAGAAATTTTGACATACTCATTCTCCTTCTATAGTTCTTTTTTTAAATACAATATGATTCTAATATATTCCATAGAGGAAATCTTCTTTTACATAGTGTTTATCATTTATTTTTAATAAATAAAAAAATTTATTTATTACTTCAAAATTATATACCTTAGCAGATTTATTTAGACTTATAATTTAAATGTCAGTGATTGACAAAGTGCTTCCAAAACTATTAATTAAATCATCATTACATGTTAATTATTTAGGATTTATCCAGCCTTTATTTGGCAAATAAAGCGGATGCTCTTCAATTGTTTCAATCATTTCATTGCCTATCATAATTCTAACAAGTTCGCTAGTTTCACTAACAAATAATCGAACAACTTTCTCATATGACTGAACATTCGAATTTTCATTTCTTGCCAAAACTTTTTTACCTATTTGAATAGATTCAATTGGTTTGTGCCCATGTTCTATTAAAATAAGTGTTCCAGAAACAAAACACTTAGCCCAAACTTTATTACCACTAAAGTAATCTCGCCCACTTTTCTGGAAATCATTGACTCGTTTTGTCATCTTTGTTGGACTTATTTCTAACACATGTATCTCTTGTTATTTAATTTATACAAAAAAAAACAGTATCAGTGTTTTTACTAACAGATACCATTTTTGTAATTTTAAAATTAGCTGAATACCTCTAAAGAATTCTCATTAATAGTTCATATATTTTTTTAATTTTTACACAATAGCTACGACTAACATTTGTAAGCTGTTGGATACAAGAGTACTTCACTGATTTGCTCTTGTAATTCTTCTAAATCTAAATCTTCTCCGCCACATTCTGACGTGTAGTCATTCAAATATTGTTCGTTGACTTGGACGGTTGCTTCGCTGTGTATAACTGCCACTTTACATAAAATAAAGTAGCCACTCATTTTATTGAAAAATAATCAGCGTTAGGGGCAAAAGCACGTTGCTTTTGCCCCTAACATCTATCCTACTTCCTACTATTTCTTCAAATGATAACTATAGGTCGCAACAACGATATTCTCTCGCCATGATAATCGCAAACGTAAACGTAAACTCGTCTGATTATGCAAAATATTTTGCCAACGTCGATTAGGGACAAATTGCGGAATCAAAATAGTTGTCGTATAATTCCGTTTTGCTGAATTTTTACTTACCAAATCTACATATCGGAGAATTGGATTCGTGATGGAACGATAAGATGAGTGGACGACAGAAAAACGGATATCTGGAAAATGTTGTTTAAATTCTGCTTCAATTTCTTTTTCCTTTTCGATATTTTCATCTAAGGATACATGCATCGCAACCACATAATCACCAATTGAACGAGCATAATTTACTGCACCCACATTGGCCTGTGTTGCATTTCCAACTAAAACAATCACTGTATTGCCATAAAATTCCTGTTGCTTTACCGTTTCTTCCAAACGCAGTTGTTCAGCCACATTTTGATAATGCGCATGAATACTGTAAAAAACAAAAATCAATACAGGCATGATAATAAAGAACGGCCAGATATCTCCTAAACGATACATGAATAAAATAACGATGATTCCATAAGAAATCAATGCTCCAACAATATTAGCAATCGATTTTGACAACCATTTATTAGTCTCTTTTTTCCATTTTAGTACCATTCCTGTTTGAGATAGCGCAAAGGGAATAAATACCCCGATTGAATAAAGTGGAATCAATCGTTCCGTTGAACCTTGGAAGATCAATAACAAGATGACAGAACCCGTTGCCAATGTTACTATGCCATTTGAATAGCCTAAACGATCCCCACGATCCATATACATATGTGGCATAAATTTATCTTTCGCTAAATTATACGCTAGAACAGGAAAAGCCGAAAATCCAGTATTTGCGGCAACAGCTAAAATCAGTGCCGTGGTAAACTGCAATACATAATAAAGAATATTTTGCCCGAAAACGGCTTGGCCGATTTGAGCCAACACGGTCACTTCAGTTTGAGGGACGATTCCATACCAATAGTTGATAAATGTTATCCCTACAAAGAAAAAACCTAAAATTCCAGCCATCAATGTCAAAGTTCCTGCTGCATTTTTTGCTCTAGGCTGCTTGAAAAAAGGTACTGCATTACTGATTGCTTCGACTCCAGTCAATGAAGACGAGCCAGAAGAAAATGCTCGTAAAATCAAGGCAATCGTGATCCCAGGCACAACGGTTCCTGGTACTGCTGTTGCATGCAGTGGAACTGCTCCGGTAATAATTTTAAATATGCCCGTCGCAATCAATAACGTAATCACAGCAATAAAACTATATACAGGAAGCATCAAAAAACTAGCAGATTCTCTTAAGCCACGCAGATTCATCAACATGATCAACAAAACAATAACAATCGAAATTGCGACTTGATGACCATATAAAGCAGGTACAGCTGAAATGATCGCCTCAGCTCCAGCAGAAACTGAAACAGCAACAGTTAGCATATAATCAACTAACAACGATCCACCAGAAACTAACCCTGCATTCTTCCCTAAATTTTCACTACTAACAACATACGCTCCGCCACCATGAGGATATGCATGAATGATTTGCCGATAAGATAAAGTTAATGAAATAAGTAAAATAATAACAAAAGCCGCAATCGGTAACGAATACCATATAGCAGCAGCAGATAATGTAACCAATACAACCACGATTTGTTCTGTACCATACGCAATTGACGACAATGCATCCGATGACAATAATGCCAATGCTGCAAATCGACTTAATTTGTGTTCATCGTTTTCAGTAGATTTTAACGGTTTTCCGATAAACAATCGTTTTAAATAGTCCACTTGGTAACTCTCTCCTTCTCTATTTTTTTCTTTAAAAAAATTATTTTTTCCACAAACAATCACATATGCTACGCTCATAAGTTATAATTGTCAATTATTTATCTATTAAATGTTTGAACGATTCATCTTTTACTTTTGCATCTGTAAAAAACACTTATTTCTTTGATTTTTATCCTTCTAACAAAATGGTATTTCCAAAAATTTCACTTTTCCTCTCATTTTTAGCTATAAAAAAAAGACATAAACATCTTTAATAGATACTCATGTCTGAATCATTATTTTAAAGTTTGCCAAGTACGATACTCGTCAAAATAATCTGCTTCTCTTTTCGCTTGCTCAACGACACTTTTCGGATAATTCAATACGTGTAATAACTGGATAGCATTTCTCGTAGTAGACGGTCCTTGCTTCAGACGGTAATCAAATGTCACACCTTGCTCTTTCGTTACTTGTTCTTCAAAATGAACATTGTCACATGATTCTTTTAAAATTTCAGTCAACTCAATGTCATGCGTTGCAACAAAAGCAAGCGACGGGTAATTATTCAACCAATGGATCATGCTGGATGAAGCAGCAATTCGCTCAATCGTATTGGTCCCTTTTAGTATTTCATCGATGAAACATAAACAAGGAACGTTCGTTTCAGCAAAATCTAGCACGCGTTTTACTGACTTAGTTTCTGCCACAAAATAACTATCTCCTTCAAAAATATCATCTTCAACAGCCATTGATGTCAAAATATGCCCAAATGGTAATTGAAACTTAGTAGCTAGTGCTGTGTGAATCGTCGTAGAAAGGATACAGCTGATCGCTACACTTTTTACATAGGTCGATTTACCTGAAGCATTAGAACCCGTTACAAGCGTGTTTTTTGCCCAATTTAGATCATTAGGTACAGGTGTTGCCAATAAAGGATGGTAAACTTCTGTGCCAGTCACCACAATTTTATCAGAAAAGATCGGCTGACTCGTATCGGGCATAATAGTTCGAAAATTTAAAACAGCTGCTGCAACTTCTAACTCTCCAAGTAACCGCCACATTTCTTTTGCCTGAATCTCGTAATTTGTTAATTTTTCTAGGACAAAATTATACGAAATGAACGGTAACATAAAAATCATCGCTACATAGTCAAACATCATCTCCGCTTCACTATTGGACTTCATTCTAAAAGAAACACCAAATTTTGTCATCGACGCGAGTGGCTGAAGATTTTTAAGTAACTCTTTTTGAAAAGGTGTTTTTATTTTTCCTAGCTTTTTTGCACACACAATCGTTTGAACCAAATAACCCATACACGTTAGCTCACGTTGTAGTTTTTCTTTTTTGACCTGATAATAAATAACATTAAATACTATTGACCCTAAAAGAACTACAATCGATAGTGTCGTAGGAAATATCAGCAATAAAATAAGAGCCGCAACCGGCAAAATGCCACATAATAAATAGAAAATCGTATTTGGTAGTTCTTGGCTTCTTGTTTCGCTTAAATAACTTTCTACATGATTATTATCCTGTTTACCTAAACAAGCAAATTGAAACTGAATTTCTTCTCTTATATCAGGATTTTGTTCATAGTACTCGATCAAAGTTTCCAAGCGGTCATGACTCTTTTCAGAGAAGTTAAAATTTCGCAATCGTTGATATAGAGCTTCTGATCCTACACTTGAATACGTTCCGTTAATTCGTTCAAATAAAGCAAAAAAATCTAAGTCATACCAAGTAATATCATCGATCTCACTATCATAATACCTGTATCTTTTAGCCTTTTGCCACGCTACTTTCAAACTTTCTTCTTTATCAAAAAAACGTGCGCTGGGAAATGTGCCCCATTTACTTTTGACAGTTGCCTTTAATTTTAATCTGTTATGAATTTCCATAACAATAATAATCAACAAAATTAGTCCAACAAATCCTAATACAATCAATTGGGTTTCCATCCAACATCCTCCCGTTTTTAATTTTAAGTATAGTTTTGATAACCTGACATAAAAGAAACACATGAATACACTATGAAACTCTTTTGGAATATCAATAATACTATCAGAATAGCGTTTTTGTGTAGTACATAGGAAAATTTCCAGTTATTGTTTTAATGAGTTTTGTTAAATTCCCCATAATGAGCACTATAATTTTTTTGCTTTTTATTTTTTGAATTTAGTTTACTACAGGATTTTTGTAAACAACCACTTCTATTTCAATATCCGCACCTAGTGGTAATTCATAAACTGCAACACATGTTCTAGCAGGAAAAGGTTCTTTGAACATTGTTTTATAAACTTCATTCATTTCTTTAAAATAGTTCATTCCTGTCAGATAAACATTGACTTTCACCACTTCATCTAAACTAACATTGGCAACTTTCATGACTTCTTGTAAATTCATGAAGCACTGTTTCGTTTGCTCCATAATATTGCCAGTTACTTCAACATAGGTTGTGCTATTTTTAGCAACTTGCCCTGAGAAAAATATATAGTTTCCAGCATCAATAGCATGTGAATAGGGTCCTGAAACGGATACATTTTTACCTTCATAACTTTTTCTACTCATCTAATCTCTCCTTTATCCTGTGCTTAATCCATCTATGCCTTCATTTCGATCTTTTTTGAATTAATCAGAAGAACTATCTTTTTTATCGTTGCTTTTATTTGAATACTCACTTCTACTAAACGCTTTTGAAACCTTAGTCAGCCAATAAAAAATTGAAATGACGATTGCTATTGGCATTACCCACATAAATAATTCCATATTTATATTCACTACCTCTACTCATTTTTAGTAATCATTGCTATTTTCTCAATATATTTATATCTACGAATATTTTTCACAGCTATATCAACAAATTAAAGTAAATAATTATGATCAAACGTCACTTCTACTATATATTCACCAATAGTTCTATAAACTTGTTCTTGTATACGAATCTTCAATTCTTGATCCGTTGCCTTGAAATGATTTGGGACGACTAAATCAAATAAAATATGCGGTTTGCCCCCATGCTCTACCAAACGAATATCATGTCCTTTTAACTCACTATGGATCTTTTTGATGATTTTTTTTAGCTCTTGGTGAATGAACTGTTGTCTTTGATCATATAAATTCACTGGATCGATATGACAAACAAGTTCCACGCCTAACTGCTCTTTAAATTTCTTTTCGATCTGGTCGATCATTTCATGAGCCTTTGTCAAATCCCAACGGTCATCGATTTCGATATGAACTGAAGCAAACGTTTTATTCGGTCCATACTGATGAATCAGTAAATCATGATACCCGATTATGTCTGCAACTGATGATAAATACACCTTCATTTCATCGATTGCTGCTTGATTAGGTCTTAAACCCATCAACTCATTCACAAATTCCCGGATCAACTGAAGTCCGCTAAAAATAATATAGCAAGCAATCACCAAGCCAACGATTCCATCAATTTTCAGTCCGGTAATTCCCTCAACAGTAGCCGAAACCAAAACCGCAATTGTCGTAAATACATCATTCAAACTATCCTTAGCTGTTGCAATCAACGTATTAGAGTCGATTTTCTTCGCAACTCGCTTATAAAAAACACTTTGCCAAACTTTGATTAAAATGGACAGCAGCAATACAATCAAGATCATCGGTGTAACCTTGATGCTTTGCGGATCTTTGATTCGTTCGATGGAGGTCATGAAAAACTGAAACCCTACAAATGTGATCAACAACGAAACCAGCATACCACTGATATATTCAAATCGTTCATGACCATACGGATGCTCTTCGTCTGCTGGTTTCCCAGAAATATAAAAGCCGACTAAAGTCAAAACAGAAGAGACGGTATCTGATAAGTTATTCATTGCATCTGCCATGATCGATACACTTCCAGAAATCAATCCAATCATTAATTTACTTACAAAAAGCAGCATGTTGGATAACAAGCCTATGATTCCAGCAAAAATCCCAAATGCTGTTCGAATATCCGAATTTTTTTGTTGTTTCTTTTCAAAACGATCTATTAAAAAATTTATCATCCTAATCCCTTCCTCGTTTTTAGAATATCTACTAACCATAAAATGATTTTAGAAATTTGTATAGTAAAAAATACCCTTTATCAGCGACTTTTTATTGTTTAGAAAGACCCAAGTCGATTGATAGGAATTCTTTGCTTTTTTTTTAGGTCTACCTTGAAATAGATGATCTGTGTTGCAAAAATTCAGATCTGAGTTTTATTATCTTTTTTTAGCAAGTATGCACCAAGTCGTATATCTAAATGGATTGATTTCCCAAAATTTTTCTACTTTTGACACATAATTCATTACTTGTTCAGCAAGTATAACGATTTCCCATTTATCATCTGGAAAAAGGGTTTTTATTCCTTCTTCATCAAAATAATGATGGAGGATCCCGTCCTCTTTTCCTTCATTTAAAATAAACGTATTTTTTTCTATTTCTTCTCCCAAACCAAATAGGTCAGCCTTAGTTGACTTGATAGTTCCTAAAAAATAACCATTTTTTACAAGAGCATCTTGTATGCAATTTACTGATTCAGTTATCTTATCTACCGTATTATGTTGTAGCACGGCCCAACTAAAAACACCTTGTAAAAATTCTCTCTCCTTCCATGGATAATTCTCCATCGATATGAGAGCAGCTGTATAACTAATTTTATTTTTCTCTAATTGATCCTTCGTCAATTCTATCGCTTTTTCAGAATGATCACTGATAAAAACCTCGCAACCCATTTTCCCAAGTGCTAAGCTATGCCTCCCAGCACCACATCCTAGATCCCATACTTTTTTCTCTTGCTCTGGAAATTCTTTTCTTAAAAGTTCCACGAATTTGACTACTTCTGGCGCTGGCGCTATTTCTATATTCTCTTTATCGTAAAATAAAGTATTCCAACCTGACATCTTTTTCCCCTACTCTCTTTTCTATTTCGTTTTTTTCTCTCTACTTAACCGTTTACTTTTACGACCCTATTCTAAAATCTCACTTAGACTTTCACTTTTAAAGATACCATGTGATAAAACTAATATCAATGCAATCACACTAGTATTATCATTGATTTTTATACAGGAGAAAAAACAAAGACTAGGACATAACTCTACGAGTTATAGCCTAGCCTTAAGGAGTCCGAATAAACGGTAGAAGCAGAAGCAATTCCTTCTTATTTCTCGGAGTTAAACACTTTGCCAACCTCTTCCTTTTAATGGAAAATATGACTCTCATGAGAAATCTTTGCCAATTTCTTTGTTTTCTCCTCAATGTATGGATATAAAAGAATACCTACTACACAGAACACGATCGTGATGGAAAGTAAAATAATGATTGCCTTCCAAGCGTTTGGCCAATAAATTCCTCCTGCAGACTCCCGTAGTAAATTCACCGCATGTGTAAACGGTAAAAAGGGATTAATAAATTGGAAGAATTTACCTGAGACTTGGATTGGATAGTTTCCTCCACCACCAGAAATGGAAAGAACTAAAATAATGATTGCAGCACCTTTTCCGACATTCCCAAACAGTGCAACCAATACATAGACCATCATCATAAAGGCAAAGGCGATCAATAAGGCAAACAAGACACTATAAAATGGTTGTCTTACATCCACGCCTAATAAAAAATAGTTCCCTAACGTCACAATCAACGCTTGTGCCAATCCCATGACTAAGAACGTCAACATTCTTGCAGAAAATTGTTCGCGTTTAGAATATTTGCCACGGTCTTTTTCATCTAAATAAAAATCAGTCGTCGCAACGCTTGAAAATAAAACGGCCCCTACCCATAAACATAGGGCTGTGTAAAATGGCGTACTTGCTGATCCGTTATTGGCAATTGGATAAATTTTATTTTCCGCGATTTCAACTGGTTTAGTGAAAAAGTCACTTTCAGCGTTAGCGTCTAATTTAAGCAATTTTATCACTTGCCCAAGGTCAACATCCTTTTCACCTTTTCTAATCGCTTGTGCCGCTTTATGAAGCCCTATTTTGATATTTGGCCAATCGTTTTGAATTAAATCATCCGCCTTATCCAACGCTGCTTCAAGATCTGGCATTTTTTCATTTACCGTTTTTAACGTACCTGTAATATTTTCTCTGATTTCGGGGTAATCATTTTGAATGAATGACGCAGCTAAACCTACTTTTTCTTGTATCACTGGTAATTCGTTGTTGTATAATTCCGCTCCTTTGTTAATACCATTTACAATCGTATCCATGTGTCCATTTAATAGGACATTCGCATCATGGAGTTCTTGTTTTATGGCAGGCAATTCTGCTTGGTATTTTTCTAAAATCCCAATTGCATTGGTGACAGTACCCTCTGTTGAACTTAATAATACGGCAAAATCAATTTGTTTAGCTTGATCAAGTAGTCCTTGGGCGGTCGTAATAGTCGCTATCAATTTAGTTAAAATATCATTGACTAAAGTTGAAACTTCGTCCACATCAATACTTCCAGCTTTCTGTGCAATTTGATTAGCGGAATTTTGAATCTCATTCAAATCATCATCCGTAATGGCATTAACATCTAGATTGTCGACCTTTGTTTTTAAATCAGTAATCATAGCATTTACTGTACTTAATTTATCAATCGTTTCTTGTAAGCCTTGATTTCCAGCAGCTTCTTGAATTTGAAGCAATGTTTGGATCAATTGTTGAATAACAGCTTGTTGACGTCCTAAGCTGTCTGATAATTGTTGCTTTAATTGCTCGCGTTCAGCCAGTGGCAAACGATTGTCTCGTAGTTGCTCAACGACAGATGCAACACTAGAACCAATGGTCGAAATAGCTTGTAAAGTGACTTTCATACTACTAGTAATACTAGGCAGCGCTTCTTTTAATTTTGCAGCACCTTCGTTCGTTGCGGTCGCTAAACTATCCGCTTGATTCCCTAACTTTTCAATATCCGGCAATGCCGTTTGTACTTGTCGGATAATTTGTAATCCTTGTTTAGCTTCAGCGATTCCTTCAGTCATTGTTTGTTCAACTGAAGCAAAATCTTCATCAATCATCGCTAATTGCTTGCCAGCATTTTGAATTTCAGGAATTTTTTCCTGCAGCGTTAGAATAACTTTTGCCTGCTCTTTGATCGTCGGCATCTTATCATTTAAATCGACCAATTTTGCGCCCAATGCATCAACCTCAGGTAAGTAGTCAACAAATTCATTGGCTTTCGCTAATTTAGTTTTTAATTCCGGCATTTTTCCGTTCAATGCCACAACTTCTTGCGCATATTTATCGATTTGATCGATATTCTCATCACTTGAAAGAATCATATTTTTCACTTTTGTGATACTAACTAGATTGGAGTCTAAATTATAGCCAATATCATTAAATACACCTACCAAAGTACTACTAGCTGTTTTGGTAAATTGATCTGTGATTTGAGCCTGTAAAGAAGAAGCTCCTTTATCTGCGATTTTAGGTGCGATCGCATTGATTTTTTCATTGATTGAATAATCTATTTTAGGTTTCGTGATCTCTCCTGTCGTAAAGCTTAGTAGATCTTTTGAGAAATCTTTGGGTATATAAATGCCTGCATAATATTTCCCTGACTTTACGCCTTTATCTAGTTCTTTTTTTGAATCAACAAATTGCCAACCCAGTTGTTTATTTTTATGAAGATTTTTCAAGACTTCCTCGCCAATATTCACTTTTTTGTCTTTGAAAGTTGCAGCTTGATCATCACTGTATACCGCAATCGGCAACTCGCCAGTGTTTGCATAAGGATCCCACAAGGCTTTGATATTAAACCACGCATAAAGTGATGGGATAATCATCAGTGCAATAATCAAAAATGTTGCAATCGGATTTTTAAAAATGCGTTGCCAATCTAATTTAAATAACTTCAATGTATTTTTTATATGTTCCATTCTGTTCACCCACTCTTTTTAATAACTGATTTACTTTAGCATAATTTTTTTGTCAATAACAAATGAAAAATCCAATTTTTGTCCATTTCTACGACAGGTATCCTGAATTGTCGTAGAGATTTTTTCTATGCATTTAGTTTAAACCATTAAACAAATGATTTTTTGGTATTATTTCTTTCATTGCTTTTTTTTGGCACTAAAAAAGCAAGCTCATCCGAATGAATCAGCCTGCCTTTATTTTTTAGCTTATAGTTTTGCTGAAAACTCTGATACTACTTTTTTTACTTCGTTTACTGAATCTGGATCTAAATAGGAAAGCGCTCTAGGAACCACACTCATAAGATACATCTTATCGAGTTTATCTGTTGATCTTCTTTCCATCAACTCTGCTAGCAAATGTTTCATATCTTCTTGGTGATCCGCTTTTGTGCGATCCATTATGAAGTCATAAAATTTCTTCTCGTCTGCTTTCATGGGCTACGCCTCCTAGAGTTTTATTTTATTATACGCTTAAAAAGAAATAAGTAGAAGTGATTCGCATTATTTTGTCAAAACTAAGTGTAGGATCATTTAACTCATAATCTAAAATAAATTTCCGTCTCTGCTTCCCCGTCTATTCTTTCAACTTTTCGATCAAAAATTCATATGCTGCTCGGCTGATGACTCCCATCGGATGATTGATTCCTGGATTAAAGTAAAAGTCCATCGAAACTAACTCTTCAAGTGTTGTTTCTTTGTTGATCGCTAAAGATAGCGTATTGATTGATTGAGTAATATCTTTTTCAGACATCAATTGACCGCCAATCAACTTGTGCGTTCCTTTTTCAAAAACCATTTTGATATGAACATCTTCCTTTATTTGGAGATACGGTAACTGACATGGTAATGTCAAAAAAACACTTTCAACGTCCATTCCTTCAAATTTCGCTTCCACTTCTGTCAAACCAGTACTTGAAACATAGCAGCCAAAAATTTTAGTAGCTGTCGTTTTTTGTGTCTTATTATAGTTCATCGAATGTCCTAATGCATTCATTGCCGCGACAGTTGCACTTCTGACAACATTGTTCACCAAAGGAATAAATGACTTACGATAACTATTGCTGACTGGATAAGAAATAACATCACCTAAGGCATAAATATCAGGATTACTTGTTTGCATATGTTCATTTACACGAATCGTTCCATTTGCATTTAAATCTAAAAAATCCTTCACTAATGTCGTATCTGGACGTGCATTGACGGCGACAATCACGTACTCATTTTCGATTGCTTCATTTGTTGTGTTCGTGATAAACGTCTCTTCTTCTATATTTGAAAACCCAATAACACTTTCATTTAAATGGAGTTTAACACCGGAATCTTTAATTTTTTGTTCTATTAATGCAGATAATTCCTTGCCTACATATCGAAAAAGGACTGAGTCAGCACTTTCAATCAAATGAATTTCTTTCCCTTTTCCCTTTAAAGCATCGCATAATTCTACACCGATATAACCGCCACCAACGATCGAAATAGATTTTGCTTTTTCCAATTTTTCCAAAACTTCTACAGAGCTTGGATAGTTCTTAAAAACAGTTACTTTTTCTTTACTTGGTAATGTTAGATTCGTAGAAAATTGATTTGAACCTGTTGCAAGAATTAGTTTTTCATAGTTCATTTCGTATTTTTTATTATGTGTATTTTGATAAGTAATCATTTTTTCCTCAGAATTAATCTTGGTAACTGCTGCGTTGAGTAAAACATTTATCCCTTTTTTCCTCAATTCTTCTAAAGAAAAATACCGCACATCGTCTAATTCATCGACCAATTGATTCATTTTCAAAACGATCCCGCTTGAAATGAAGCTTATTTCACTTCTTTTTTCAATTAGAATAACCTCAGTTTGAGGATTTAATTTTCTTAATGTTACTGCTGCTTGAAGCCCACCATGTGAGGCTCCGATAATTACTATTTTCACTAAGGTTTTTCTCCCTTCAATTGAATAAACCATCATTAGAATTATATAAATGTAAAATAATATCACACTCTAGTCTATATTTATATTCTTTTTTTTTTAATAAAAAGTAAGTGGTTACTTTCTTTTTATACGTTGCGTATTGCCATTTCCCTATGAATCAAGTATGCTTAAAGTGAGGTGTCTATTATGCTTAAACGAGATTTTTTAGAAAAGCCTTTCGATTATATGAATGATATTCTATTATTTTTATATAATAATGAAGGCAAGGCAACAAAAAGTGAGCTAGTTAATGAATTTCAAATTAGCTTACCTACATTAAATGAGTATCTGTCTTTCCTGCAAAGTTTTCTTGATGAAAATCAAGTAAGCCAGCAAGTTGAAATAACATTAAATGGCGAAAATATTACTTTAAAAAAGAAGCCAACATTTCCATTGAAAAACGTTGTTTTACTGTTTTTAGAAAAATCAATCAAATTTCAAATGATCAATCAATTGTTTAATAAAGGTGAAGTGACCTGCGATTATTTTCAGCTGAATTATGCAATCAGCTCTGCAACCTACTACCGAAAAATCAGTGAACTGAATGATCTTCTAAAAGAGTTTCATCTTCAAATCAAGCGAGGTAAATTAGTCGGTGAAGAAAAACAGATCCGCTATTTTTTCTTTAGTTTCTTTTGGTTTCTTTTTGAAGACAAATCCAGCTTAGAAAAAGAAACTGCTAATCAATATCTTGGTTTTATTGATATTTTAAAGGAGTCTCTTAATCTTGTCTTTGATCCGACCGAAATACTTCAGATCAAATTATGGATGAAAATATCCTTTAGACGTCTGACGACCGAATACAATCCAGTCATTAGTCCCAATTATGATTATCCCGATCGACCACTATTCGAAGAAATTAGTTTATCTTTACATACATATATGAAAAAAATCGACCGTCCATATACTATTTATGAAGCATACATGTTTTATGACTTCTTTTGCTCTATGCATAATTTTTCGCCAAATTCTTCTTTTGCTTTTCGATTGGCAGAAAAACAACGCAGAGAAAGTTCTTATTTAAACTATATGAACAAGGTAATCTTAAAATATCTAAAACAACAAGGTTATTTATCGAGCTATGCTTCATCTGCTCGCTTATTGTATATTGAAAACCTGCTATTTCAACTACATTCGCAACTTTATTATTTTGATGGTTTTATTTTATCTTTTGATAGTTGGACGATAAAATCTATCATCAATGCACATCGGCATCCTTTTTCCGGGAATGAAGTTTTCGAATTGATGGATATTGCTACTAAAAAATTTGATCAAGATGGTGAAAAAGGGAGTTATAAAAATAAATTCACTGAAATACACTACACGATCATACTAAATCATATTGCCGAATTAAATGAAGAAAAAATTGCGATTGGTGTGTATCATTCACTGAATCCTTTTATTGGTGAATTAGTTATCCAACATTTAACAAATATTTTAGGTCATAAATACCCCATCAAAGCAGAAGCTTTTAAAGAAGATAGTCACTACGACATCTTACTTTCTAATATTTATAGTGACACGATTTCAGAAAATCAAGAACTTGTATACATCTTTTCTGATATTGGTAATCGTTATGATATGGCAGAGATTGAAAAACTAATTATTCAGTTGATTGATACAAGATAAAGTACCATATATTTCATCTATCACTACTTGAAATTATAACAGAGAAATCAGTGCTAAAGTTCTCTGTTTTCTTTATGTCTAGTAAATTTAATGAGAATTATTGTAAATTTGGAACAAATATTTTTGTGTAGTATTATTTTTTTATGGAAATAAACATGGTAAATAATTATCCTTATACTGCGAATTAAAATAAAAAAACGATAAATATTTATCGTTTTTTTATTTGATAAATCCAATATTATTAAACGGTGCAAACCTAAAAGAGACAACCCCTTCAATCGCTCGACCATCCACTAATCCAAACGTTCTACTATCACTAGAATTATTCCGATTATCTCCTAATACAAAATAATGCCCTTTAGGAATTTTTTTTAATTGGGACATTTGCTCCAAGCTATCTTCTGTCAGGTTTACTTTGATTGTTCCATCAGGTAATTCATTTGCAGCAGATAATTCTGAAACTTTTGGTAAAGACTCAGCCTGATGGTTGATAAATAAGTCACTATCTTCAGTCCAAACTAAATCTCCTGGCATACCGATAACTCTTTTCACGTATTGGAACTCACTTTTAACAGGTGGTTTAAATGTAATGATCTCATATCTTTCAGGTTCTTTTGTACGACGAACAATCACTCGATCTCCATTTAATAATGTTGGCTTCATTGAATCCCCATCCACCATATGAGGTGATGTATTCAAAATAAAGAAAAAAACAAAAATCGCAACTACTACGATAGGAAGCATAAATTTGATAATTTCAATAATATTCTCTTTTCTTTTTTTCTTCTTTCTTTTTTCTAATTCTTCTTTAGATATTTTTCTCTTTTTTCTCTTTTTTTTAATAGGTTCAGATACCTTAACTCGTTCTTCTTTGGATCTTGGTTTAACTTTTGCTGCTCCCTTTATTTCTTCTGTTCGTTCTCTAGGTTGGGAGCGTTTTTTCTTAGGGCCAGATTGTGGACGTTTTCTATTTTTAGCTTTTTTATTTTTATTGAACTTTCTTTTTAATTGCCGTTTCAGCCGTTCAAAACGTACTCTTATTTCATCCATGATACACCTCAATCAAAATGATTAATACTCTTAGTTAAGAATAACAGACTACTATATTTTTTTCCATACAAAAATCTTGCAAAGCGTTTTTTGGCTTATACAAAAAGGGAGCGGGGCAAACTCTAAAGTTTTGCTCCACCCACCTATATCTTACTCCTGATCGAATACTAATTCTTGCCCCTCAACGATGACACTACTACTAAGCTGATTTTTGTTCATTAATGTTTGAATTGATAGGCCTGAATCTTGAGCAATTTCCCATAAAGTCTGACCATCTTTTACAACATAGACTTCTTTTGGTGCTTCTTTTTCTTTTTGTTCAGCAATGGTATTTTCAGTTGCCGTTTCTTGCTTTGGTTCTGCTTGTGTAGCTGGAGGTGTTGGCGCAGGTATAATCGCCGCTCCACCATCAGCTGTTACTGGTGCAGATGCCGTACCGCCTGCTGATGCTCCTAAAACCAATGAACTAGACATAAAGTAAATAGCAGTACTAAACAATATTGCAGAAAAAACCAACAGAATAGAATATTTTTTATTGATTCGTTTTTTCATATTGTTCTTCCCTTCATTCGTTTTGTGGTCGCTTAGTTTCCTGATTTATCCAAACGTGATAATTTACTTAGACGTTCTTCTAATTCACGATAAATTGTCATTACTTCATTTTTAGATTCTTCTACTTCATTAGAAATATTTTTCGCACGATTTCCAATATTTAACATTTCAAGTTCAGCTGAGTTGACCATATGTTTCGCTTCAACTTGAGCTTCACTAATGATGCGATTTGCTTCTTTCTTAGCTGAAACCATTACCTCACCGATTTCTTGTTGTGATTTCAAGGCTTCTTCTTGTAGAGATTGGTTTTTCAATAATAGATCGTTGATTTGTTGTTTTGCTTGCAATAGTTCAGCTAATTGATTTCCTGTAGCTTCGCCTGTTGCAGAAATATTACGCATTGTTTCAAGTTCAGCATTTAAACTTTCTAGTTCTTCTTCTTTTTCTTTATAAATACTTCTTAAACCAGCTAACTCAGATTCAAACACATTTTTTTGAATTGAATATTTGTCATTCAACCCTTGGATACGGCCCAGATTGTTTTCTAATTCACTTTTTTCTTTTAAAACTGTTTCTAATTCTTTTTTCAATTCATCAACTCGGCTGTTATCAACGGTAACATCACTAGTTGTTGCTAAAGAAACTTCTTTTTCTTTCAATTCTTCGTTTTCTTCTTGCAATCGATGCATTTGTTCTTGAAGATCAGCAAGTTTTTGTGTCAACTCTTGATTTTCTTTATCAGTAGTTTGAAGTTTTTCATTTAATGATTCTAATTCCATCTTCACCGTCTCCAATGCTTCTTGTTTTTCTCCGATTGTTCCTCGGGTAGCCAAATCAGCTTGTAATTGTTCTATTTCTTTATTTTTTTCAAGAATTTGCAGTTCTAATGCTTTGTCTTTTTCAACAAGAGCAGTTTCTAAATAAGCAATTTGTTCTTGTCCACTGACATTCTCTTTTTTCAACTCTTCTATTTGTGCCTTTAAACGCGTCAGTTCTTCTGTAGAGTCAGAAGCTTCATTCGCATCTTCCAGTTCAAAAATCTCTGTTTCTTTTAGGTTGAGCTGTGTCGCTAATTCATCATTTTTTTCTTTTAATGATTCCAGTTCATCCTGACTACTTTCGACTTTGATCACTAATTGTTTATTTTGTTGAGATAAACGGAAATTTTCATCCTTATTTTGTTCAAATTCAGATTCTTGCAATCTGTATTCTTCAATCAATTCTCTTAAACGAGTAATCTCTTGTTCTTGTTCAGCTATTAAACTGCGATTATTCGTTGTTACCGCAGTTTCAGGTTGATCATTGACCGAAGTAAAATCTACCTCTTGTGTTAGTTCTTCTTCGGAAACCTCGTTAATTTTTTTGATTAACCGTCTCTTTGCCATGTATTTTACACCCCATCTTTTATTTCTTTACTCATTTGTCTAATACCACTTTTTCTAAGTTACTTTCTTTCGATTCTCTTGTATAAACAATCGATTGTTTAGATAGCTTGTTCGTTTTATCTCGATATGTAAAGTTAAAATCAATCATCATGATTTCTTTTACTGGCTGTAGCTCTTTGATAAAGGTTTCAATATTCTTTTCAGCTGTTTGGAAATCACTAAACGTCAATGCTGTAGGAAAAACTGATACGGTCAGTGTTTCAGTTTTTTGACTGATCAAGATTGCCACATTGGCTTCTCCAAAAAAGGGTTGCCAATCTCTTATAAGTTGAAGTTCATAATTGTCTAATGCTTGAGCGTCTCGGCTTTCTACGACTTTTTGCCAAGGAAATTTAGTCAATTTCAATGTATTTTCTTCGTAGCTTTCAATTTCAGCACCAGAAGCTGCTCCTCTGGATCCTCTAACCTCTTCTATCTTCCATTCTAAATCTTTATTATCTTTTCTTAAAGTATCTTGATTATAAATTATCCCAAAAAGGACTAGGCAAAAAATAATTGCTGCAATCATTAAAAATAATAATGATCGATTATTTTCTTGATACTTATAAAAATTAATCTTACGTTTCATTTTTGGACTATCAGAATCTAAGCTCTCCAGTTGGAATCGAACGTACAACTGATAACTGAAAAAAAGAAACAGTATTACTACTAATGCAAACATAAAAATCGTCATCAAATATAAACTCCTTTACCCATTAATAAAAAAACACTAACTATATCTATTTATTCGAAAGTTATCCACTTTCCACCCAATTATACATAGTTTATTGTAACATTACGTATCGTTATTGCCAACTTTTTTTTATAACGAATGATAAAAGTCAATAAAAACAGGATATCCATCTATAAATTTTAGGATTTTTTTAGGATTTTAACTAGATGGAATTGTTTATAAGCACTTGTGTTAACGTTTTCTGTTATAAATGATGGGATTTTTATTATTCATTAATAAATAACACTCTAATAAGTAAAAACAAGGTTCTCCTATTTAGGATCACACTGTTTCGATCGACTCTCCTATTCTTAATAAAAATAGGATATGTTTTCCATTAAAAACACCAGATATCTTTAACGATATGTACCAAGATTTTCTTCTAATTCTGCTTCTACAATTCCTACGCTAACACCCAATGCACGATCAACTGAGTCCATGATTTCTAAACCTAAGTGGCAAACTTTTTCTTTTAAACGGATTTTATCGATAGTACGGATTTGTTCTAGTAAAATGACCGAATCGCGTTCGATCCCTGTTTCTTCTGAATTAATTCCTATATGTGTTGGTAACTTTGGTTTAGCCATCTTCGCTGTGATTGCAGCAACGATAATAGTTGGACTAAAATGATTACCTAAATTATTCTGTATGACTAGTACTGGACGTACTCCCCCTTGTTCTGATCCTACGACAGGGGATAAGTCTGCAAAATATATGTCACCCCTTTTGACCATTTGAAACCTCCTATTCTATTTATACTCCTTTGGTATACGTTCTGAAAACGTGCATGCGACTTCATAATGAATTGTCTCTAGTTTGTCTGCGACCATCTGCATAGTAATAACCTCTCCATGATCGTGTCCAATCAATGTGACTTGTGTTCCTACGTCCATTTGTCTTGGTAAGCGAATCATGCATTGATCCATACAGATCCTTCCAATAATTTCACACAGCTCGCCATTCACTAACACTGAGAAGCCTTGTAAATGTCGTAACCAGCCATCTGCATAACCAATTGGTACAGTCCCAATCCATTCATTTGCAGTTGTTATATAAGTGTGTCCATAACCAATTCCTTCTCCAGCTGAGAGCTCTTTTACTTGAATCAATTTCGAGACTAAGCTCAGTGCAGGATTCAATGGATAAACTTCTGGCAACGCATGTCCAGATGGATTCAGTCCGTACATTGCTATCCCAAAACGAATCATATTTCCCACATTGTCAGGATGCCAAAGCGCTGTTGCACTATTGCTTACATGGACGTATTTTGGTAGTTCAAAAAGCACAGACAAGATTTCTTGAAAACGATGTGTTTGTTTTTCAAAATAACTTGCGTCTTTCTCATCTGCTGTAGAAAAATGCGTAAATAATCCTTCCCAAATAAGTGTCTTCTCTGATTGTACTAATTCAACTATCTGTTTTACAGCCTCTGATGTAGTGAATCCAATGCGGCCCATTCCAGTATCAACTTTTATATGTATTTTCAATGGTTTTTGTGGTTCTATATGGGTTAGTTGTTCTATCGCTTGTTCTAGCCATTCTTGCGTTGCTACCGTGACAGATAAATCGTACTTCAGTAACAAATCTATGTAAGAAACATCTACGACACTCAAAATCAGTATCGGCTCTTGAAAACCTGCTTCACGTAATTCTATCGCTTCATCCAAGATTGCTACACAAAATCCAGTAGCGCCTCCCTCTCTTGCCGCTTTGGCCGTTTGAACAGCGCCGTGACCATATCCATTTGCTTTGACTACCGCAAATAATTCTGTCCCTTTTGGCATTCGTTTTACTTCGTTGCCAACATTTTCTTTAATTGCTTGTGTATCGATCACTAATTTTGTGGGACGATGCCATCCTACTGCCATATGTGTCCTTCTTTCTTTTAAGTTGAAACAAGATCTGATCAAAAATTTTGCTCAACCTATATTCAAATTAAATAGATAAAATCAAACGCCTACTTACACAGTTTCCAAAATGATTTGAGCAACCGCAAAGGTTTCTGTATGTGAGATTGAAACAAATACATTCCCTTCATGAGGCGATTTGGTAACTTTCGGCGCGCCATTTTTTTCTTTTAAAATTTCAATGTCACGTAATCCTACACTTCCGATCCCAGTTCCCCACGCCTTAGAAAAAGCTTCTTTACAAGCAAATCTGCCAGCCAAAAACTCTACTTGCCGTTTATGGACCAATTTTTGAAAAAGGACATGTTCATCATCGGTCAAAACTCGTTTTACAAAAGAGGATTTGTTCTCGATAATTTTTTCGATTCTTGAGAGTTGAACCATATCTATACCAATTCCTTTTATCATTCTTATGAGCCCTCTTTGATTTATTTTATAAATTACTCTTATTCTATCAAATTTTCGCGATTTTTCCACATAATAATGTAAAATTTTAAAAAAAGCTGAATGAACTTATCTAATTTAAACTAAAAAAGAGAAAAAACCTCGTTTAATTGTTCCTATTTCGCTTTATTTCCTCTCTTTTTATTACGAAGATAAAGTGGTTAAACTTTAACAAAAAAGGGCAGAACAAAGCATAATACGCTTTGTTCTACCCTCTTAAAATTCAATAACTAGTCAAACTGAAACAAGCTGATTCTCATTTCTACTTTTTATGAATTTATTAATTTGAGTTATCTCTAATAACAAAGCTACGTTTTTTATCGTTATGACGTTTTGCTGAACGATTATCTTTGTTCTTATTGTAGCCTCCACCGTTTGCGCTACCGCCAGTGCCTTTGTTATTTTTGTTGCCACGGTAACCGCCACCGCCATTTTTATTACGATTACGGCTATTGCCACCGCCACCGCTGCGATTATTTTTATTGAATCCTTTTTTATTTGATGGTAATGGACGTTCTGGTGTAATTTTTACTGGTACAGCATCTGATGGGTCTTTAGAAATTGTTTTAAGTAATAATGCTGCTAAATCTTCAGCAGAATACTTTTCTAAAAGATTTTCAGCAGAAGGCAAGTAATTTTCCAAGCCATTTTCTGCTATTTTTTCTTCAACCGTTTCGATTGCAGCCCCTAATTGTCCTTTGAATGCTTCTTGCTCGTTTGGTGGACGTAGTGGTGTCATACGTTTTTTCGTTAGTTCTTCAATAACGTGTAAGTAGCCCATTTCATTTGGTGTAACAAAAGTAACGGACATTCCACCTTTTCCAGCACGACCCGTACGACCGATACGGTGAACATAGCTCTCTGGATCTTGCGGGATATCATAGTTGTAAACGTGTGTTACGCCAGAAATGTCTAACCCACGAGCAGCAACATCTGTCGCTACTAAGATATCTAAGTTTCCACTCTTGAATGAACGTAATACACTCATTCGTTTCTGTTGAGACAAGTCTCCGTGAATACCTTCAGCTTTGTATCCACGAGCTTCTAACCCGCGAGCTAACTCATCTACACGACGTTTTGTACGACCAAAAACGATTGTAAGTTCTGGTGTTTGAACATCTAACAAACGAGTCATGATATCGAATTTCTCGAAATCTTTTGAGCGTACATAGTATTGATCGATCAAATCAGCAGTCATTTCTTTTGCTTTGATTTTCACGTGCTCTGGATCTTTCATGAATTTCACGCCGATATTTTTAATTGCTGGTGGCATTGTCGCTGAAAATAGCAATGTTTGACGTTTTGATGGAATCTTAGAGATGATTTTTTCGATGTCTTCCAAGAATCCCATATTCAACATTTCATCAGCTTCATCTAAAACTAACGTTTCGATTGTATCTAGTTTTAGTGTACGACGATTGATATGATCCAATAAACGTCCAGGTGTTCCGACAACAATGTGCGGATTTTCTTTTAGTCCACGGATTTGACGACCGATATCTGCTCCACCATATACTGCTTGGACACGGATTTTTTTATCGCGACCTAAACGATATAATTCTTCTTGCGTTTGAATTGCTAACTCGCGAGTTGGTGCAATAACAATTCCTTGTAACACACGGTTTGCTGTATCGATTTTTTGCAACATTGGAAGACCAAACGCGGCAGTTTTACCTGTTCCTGTTTGTGCTTGTCCAATTACATCTTTTCCTTCTAATGCTAACGGAATCGTTTCCTCTTGGATGGGCGTTGCTTCTTCAAATCCTGAGCGTTCAATTGCTGCCAATAATTCTGGTTCTAAGCCAAGTTCTTTAAATTTCAAATGATATCCTCCTAAATAGTGTTTGTTGCAGAAGAAATGAATTCTTCCAGAATGATGTTACAGGTGATTTGACTTTCACTAATTTTGAAAATGTTCATGGAGTCACTGACCTTCTACACAGGTTCAGTTTATTTTCTGATTAGTGTTACCGAAAAATCCACCTTATGAAGCTACAGGCACTAGAAAAGCCAAACGAGTTCGTTCAGCTTTTTTAATCTTTATATGATAGGAAAGTATCTTCACTAGGTACTTTCGATTTATCTACTTCGATCTTTCGGCAATAGGTTATTCTAGCATATTTTTACATTTTCAGCAAGTTTTATGAAACCTCTCTAAATTTCAAGTAAGTTCGCGACAACTTCATTTAAGCCCATACCATTACTTGCTTTTAAAACAACCATGTCTTTAGGTTCAAGAATTGATTTTAACTTCGCGGTTACTGCTTCTTTTTCTTCTTTTTTAAAGTAATGGAGTTTATTTTGCTGATATTTTGCTGCAAGAATATCGTATAGCACTCGCATTTGCGTTCCATAAAGAACAACTTCTGTGATTTCTTCTGGATTTAGGTGTTCATCTGCCGAAGTATGCATAGCAGCTGAATCAGGTCCTAATTCAAGCATATCGCCTAAAACAGCTACTCTTTTGCCTTGTGTTGGCATTTGACTAAAACTATCCAGCACTAGATTCATCGCTGTTGGATTCGCATTATAAACATCACTTAGAATTTCGATCCCCGTTTGACTTTTTAACCACTCTGTTCGATTTTTTGTTAGTTGAAACTCTGCCAAACCAGCTTGGATTTTATCTTCTGAAATGTCAAACCATTGTCCAATGCTGATGGCAATCAAGGCATTGCCCACATTGTATTTACCTGGAACTGGAATAGTAAATAATGTGTTTGATCCGTTGATTCTAAAGGACGTATAGTCTTTTTGCACTTCAACGATTGTAGCTTGGCAATCGGCTTGATCAAACCCAAATGTTTTGATTGTTTGCGGCAATTCTTTTACTAGCGGTACCAGTAATGGCTCATCTGCTGGAAGAACCATTAGCCCTTCATCTGAAAGGCCAGAAGTGATCTCCATTTTTGCTTTTGCAATGCCTTCTCTTGAACCAAGATTTTCAATATGTGCTTCTCCAATCATTGTAATTGCAGCAACTTCGGGTTTAGCTAATCTTGATAGAAAATCGATCTCATTCGCATGATCCATCCCCATTTCTAAAATCAGTTTTTCTGTCTCATCAGGCATATGTAAAATCGTATAGGGCAACCCGATGTCATTATTATAATTCCCTTGCGTTTTATAGGTATTAAATTGCTTTGCCAAAACGGCTTCTGTCATATCCTTCGTTGTTGTCTTACCATTGCTTCCAGTAATTGCGATCACAGTAGGAGTCATTTTCTTTAAGTAATAAACGGCTAATTCTTGCATTGCTTTTAAAGGGTCACTGACTTGTAAAATTGGAAATTCGTCTGGAGCTGTTTCTGACGAGTTCCAAAAAGAACCTTTCGCACCTTTATCCATAGCACTTTTGATAAATAAATGACCATCATTTTCACCTTTTAAGGGGACGAAAAGATTCCCATCGCTTATCAATCTGCTATCAAATTCAATACCAGTCAGTTCAAAATCGGACCATTGTTTCCAATCATTGGTAGCTTTTGTTGCTTCAGCGGCTTCCCAGAAAGTTAATTTCATTAATTTCTCTCCTTAATAAATGTACATTAGATTGTTTACATTTTTACCTAAAGTTTTATAATCATAGCTAGTCATACATAAAAGGGCTGAGACAAAACGTCAAATGTTTTGTCTCCTCCCTTTTTAGTAGCTTATCTTTCGTAAAAACTTTGTCTTTGTTTGAAACGGTTTAAGGCTAATTGAATTAATTCTTCGATCAAATCGCTGTATTTCAAGCCCATATTTTCCCATAACAATGGATACATACTAAATTCTGTAAAACCAGGCATTGTATTCAGCTCATTTAAGAATAATTCATTTTTACTAGTCAAAAAGAAATCACAGCGGCTTAATCCGCTACCATCTAAAATAGTATACGCTTTTTTCGCAAACTCTTGTGCTTTTTGATGGACTTCATCTGGTATTTCTGCTGGAATTTGCATCGTGATCTGGTTGTCGATATATTTTGAATTGTAATCATAAAAATCGACATCTTTGACGATTTCACCTGGCAATGTAGTTCGAACATCTTCATTACCTAAAATCGCTACTTCGATCTCACGAGCCTCGATTCCTTGTTCAACGATCGCTCTAGAATCATAAAGATACGCTTCTTCTAAAGCATTTTGCAGTTCTTCACGATTTTCAGCTTTGCTGATTCCTACACTTGAGCCCATATTAGCAGGTTTCACAAATACTGGATAAATCAAGGAACCCTCACATTGTTCGAATACTTTTTTAGGATTTTCTTTCCAATCGCTTTTTAGTACAGGAACAAATGGTACTTGAGGAATTCCTGCTGTTTGAAGAAGGTATTTCGTCATAATTTTATCCATTGCATTTGCACTTGCTAAAACGCCAGCACCAACGTAAGGCATACCTATTGTTTCTAAAAATCCCTGGATCGTACCATCTTCCCCGTTTGGACCATGTAATACTGGGAAAACAATCGTATCTTCTTCTTGAATTTCACAAGGCAATATCACACGTCCCGTGAATTCACCCCATTTATCTATTTCGCCTTCTTCAGACCAAGTTAATTTCAGAATATCTTGATTTTCTGGTTTTTCAGTCAAAAGCGGGCCTTTGACCCATGTACCCTCTTTACTGATAAACACTAATTGAACTTGATAATAGTTGTAGTAAATCGCATTTAAAACGGAATAGGCAGACAATATAGAAACATCATGTTCCTCACTTCTCCCACCATATAGCAATGTAATCTTCAAATGCTTTTCCTCCTAATTTTTAAAGCGTAGCGGGCTCGTTTAACTCTGACTGAAAAATAGGAAAATATGAGAGTGGCACTTTTAACCACAATTAGATTTTCTTTTTCCGAAGAGCTAGCCTATAACGCTAGGTAGTATAAATATCATTAATATCGGATCCCACAAATAAATTTAAAATAGTTCCTTCATATTTTAGCATAAAAGCGTTAGTCAGAATAGAAACAAATCATAAAATCGATGAATTTTTTGCATTATTATTTTTTCGAACAATTTGAGTCTTTTTATCCACTTAACTAAATAAAAAAATGAGACATTCTTTTGAAGAGCTTTCATGTTTAACATTCACATCTTATTTCTCAATCAGCAATACAAGATTTTCTCTAAATTTTTCACGATCTGTCTGCGTAAAAGCTTTTGGACCTTTCGTGCGTCCTCCACTTTTTCGAACCTTTGCGCTGAAATAACGTTGTTCCAACAATCCATCCATATTTTCTACTGTATATTCATATCCTAATTGATGCAACACTCGGACACCTTTAGGTAATACCAATGACGCTAAACCATAATCTTGCGTCACTAAAATATCATCTGGTTGGATCAACTGAACAATCTTATAATCGGCTGCATCAGCTCCTTTGTCTACATAGACAAAAGAAACATTTTTAGGATATTCTTTCAATGAATAATGATCAATACTTGTCACAATCACAACGTCGATCGAATAATCCAATGCGACTTCAATTGTTGTATCTTTTACTGGTGAACCATCACCATCAATAAAAATTCTCATACGCTCACCTTTCAATGATGATCTATCGTTTTAATTTAAATACCAAGCTGGATGCCGTTTTAAAAAGATAGACACTTCTGAAAAAACAGCTTCTCTCATGATTTTATACAGTTCAGGATTTCTAATTTTCTTTTTGATTGCACCCGTATATCTAGGTCGTTTGACTTTAATTGAAAGAACGATATCAAATCGTTCTGGAAAATTATCGACAGTTAGATACTTCAAACGATTGGTTTCCTCTAAAAACTGATTGATTGCATCCACCGTTCCTTGAATAAATCCATCAAGATGCGTGCCACCATCAGAAGGTAGATGTCCATTGACGAAACTATCCTTAATACTAGTCGAACCATTTTTTGAAATAACAGCTTGAATCGAGACGCCTTCACTAATCGTGTTGATAATCAAAGGCTCCGAACCTCTCGTAATACTGTCATCTTTTTGAAAAATATACTCAACAAGTCCTTGTTCATAATGAAACTGATTTTTCTGATTTTTCCCGTCAGTCAGCGTGATGGTCAAACCACTGTTCAGCATCGCCAATTGTTGACAACGATTGAATAAAATGAAATATGATAGCGGCTTATTACCAAATAAGAGCGCATCAGGTGTAAAAGCCAATTCAATTCTTTGCCCTTCATCTTCTGACGGAATCAGCGCTTTTTTATTTAACTGCCCATTTTGATATATCTGAATCGTTCGTTTTCCTAATTTTTCTATACCAAAACCTAGTTGCTCCGACAATGCATTGACCACTGAAAGAAAAAGGTACGGCGTTGTATACTGCTCTTCTGGTATTTTATCTAAAAACAATCCTTTTTTACTGAAAAAAGAAAAAATAAATTGTTTCTCTGAAAGTTCGATCGAAAGTTCTGTCTGCCTTAAATCAACCGCTAATTGAAGTAAATGATCCAACACTTGTAAGACCATACTTTCTAAGCCTGTCGGACCAATTCCACCAATGTACATACCTGGTCGTTTCCGAATACTATCTTTCAAAACATCATCGTCTAGAGCTTTCCAAATATTTTCATCGGTCATGTTGATTTCCTCCTGTAAACAGACTTTTTATATACGTTTAACGTACAAAATAATAGCTCTACTTCCTTAGCATACCAATTTATCTTCGCCACGTAAATGGTTTCGCTAAATTCCGTACTTCTCTTCATTATAATGAAAAAAAGAGCAGAACGAAAGTAGTATAAACGCATTTATACTATTTCATTCTACTCTTTCTCTCAACGGATTAAATCGACCGTTGGCTGTTCCATGATATGTCTGACCTGTTTTCGTGTTGTAAGTGGTACATCACCTTGAATCGTATGAGCTAAGATACCATTTGCTGTAGCAAACTCTACCGTTTCTATTAATGACCATGACTCACTATACCCTAGCAAGACACCTGCTGCATACGCATCACCTGCACCGATTCGATCTAAATTTGTGATCTCTCTGGGAGCTGCTTTTTCATATTTTTCTGAATCAAATAAAAATCCAGTTAAATAATGTTTATCACGTTCATATTGGCGAATCGTTCCAGCAAAATACGCAATTTGATATTTCTGCATAAATCGATGCACTATTTCTTCAAATTGTTTGTCAGTATCTAACGTTTCATTAAGAGGCATCTCTAATAAATCAGTTAAATCTCGCTGACTGCCAAATACTAAATCACAATACGGCAGTATTTTTTGATATTGTTCTTTCATGAATGAAATGCCATGAGCTTCGTTTAAACTAGGACGAAAATTAAAATCAAAACAAACTTTTTTACCCAATGTATGTGCCTTTTCAGCTAAAATAAACGCAGCCTCACGAGTCGCTTCAGTCAAACTTAAAGAGATACCACAAATATGAACCAAATCTGTTTCCTCTAAAAATGCATCAAAATCATAGCATGAAGCATCACTCACACCAAAGGAACTATTTCGACGATTTTGATAGGTTACTTGAGTCGGTCTTGGTCCAAATCCCATTTCTGCAAAATAAGAGCCGATATGAGCGCCAGATACGCCTATCCAGCGATCTTGAATACCTAGCTGACGAACACTTGCTTTAGCGGCTTCACCTAAACGATTATCAGGAAGATTCGTCAGTAAGCTTGTTTGACAGCCAAAATGAGCGAGATTACTTAAAATATTGACGCCTGTTCCTGTAAAGTCTAAACGTAACTCTTTAGTTTGTTCTAGCATCAAATATTCTGGCGGTGTCAAACGCATCATTATTTCACCAAAAGCTGCAATTTTCATTCTAATCCCTACCTATTTTCTAGCTTTTACAAGCTAGACCTTCGGGAAAAAGATAAACCTTGAATGTGGCAAAAAACGCCACAGGCAAGGTTCCCTATTTTCCTGTCAGGTCTGAACGAACTTGTTCTGCTTTTATTTTTATCTAGCTTTACAAGCTAGACCTTCGGGAAAAAGATAAACCTTGAATGTGGCAAAAAACGCCACAGGCAAGGTTCCCTATTTTCCTGTCAGGTCTGAACGAGCTTGTTCTGCTTTTATTTTTTCAATGTATTTTTCATCATGCCAAGCAATGTTTTCACATCTTCTGGTCTTGTATCTCCTGTTGCTGAATCGATGATTGAGCTATATACGTGAGGAATGATTTTCTTCACGCCTGCATCCACTGCAATTTGCACGATTTCTTCAAAGTTTTCTAAATCGATGCCCCCCGTTGGTTCTAGATAGAAATCATATTTAGCACAAGCTTGTGCAACAGCTTTGTATTCTTCGATGTGTGCTAAACCTTTCATCGGGAAGAATTTGATTGAGCTACCGCCCATGTCTTGTAATAAACGGATTGCGGTTTCGATCGTTACTTCTCCTGCTGGGGTTTGTGAGCTTAATGG
This sequence comes from Enterococcus sp. AZ126, assembly GCF_051714545.1. Lineage (NCBI taxonomy): Bacteria > Bacillati > Bacillota > Bacilli > Lactobacillales > Enterococcaceae > Enterococcus > Enterococcus sp. AZ126. The sequence goes on along the minus strand of NZ_JBIOSB010000001.1, from coordinate 2,908,819 downwards.
ACCTGTTGCGATATTGACGATACCAACTTTGCCTGTTGGTGAGACTAAGCCGTTTACGATTGTTTCATTTTGTCCTAATAAAGCACGAGATGTGCCTACACCTGTAAACACTTGGTTCACATGTTGTGGTTGTAAGTCTTTTGAAATTCTTGAAACCATTTGACTTTGGTTTGGATCTCCTGCACCTAAGCCGACAGATAAAGCATTGTTGATTTTGGCTGAATATTTTTTCATGTCTTCAATCGCCATTTCGTCTGTTGGGTAGTTTTTAGACAATACGCCTAAAACAATATGCCCTTCTGCAGCGTCGTAGCAGTCTTTCGCATTTTCTACTGAGTTAGCTAGGACATTTAAACAAATGCGGTCCTCTAAATAGTTTGGTGTTAATGTCATAATTTTTCTCTCCTTTAGTTCATAATCTCTTGTAGTCTTTTGGTCATTTTATTCATTTCTTCTTCATTGACTGAACGAATATCGAATTCAATGATACCGTTATTCGCTTGATATTCACGAGTGTAAATTGCTGGACTTTCAGCTTTTAGTTCTTGAATGACTTCTTTGGCAGATTTTTCGCCGCTTACTTTGATACTGGCACGGTAGATATCCCTTCCAGCTCCGTCTTGAACAACTTTGGCTTCGATGTTTTGGATGTTGTTCAAGTCTTCAATAAATGGTGCTAAACGTACTTGCATTGCGTCTCCAGATTCACTGCCATTTTCCACATAATCTTCAACCGCTTGAGTGAATCCTAAAATATTGTCTTTGCCTATTTTCATTGCTCGTCCGATGCCTTTACCTTGAAGACGGATCCATTCGATATAGTCTTTTTTCCCAATTACAAGTCCTGCACTTGGTCCTTCGATTGCTTTAGCACCACTATAAATCACTAGATCTGCACCTAATTCGATATATTGGAATAGGTCCTCTTCCGCTGCCGCATCAACGATCAATGGTAACTTATGCGCTTTCGCTACAGCTGCGGCTTCTGCCACACTTAACATACTTTTTTGAACTGCGTGGTGGCTCTTGATGTAAAGGATCGCTGCGGTTCGATCGGTGATCATCATTTGAATATGCTCTTTCGAACACATATTAGCATAACCCGCTTCCACAACTTGTCCGCCACCTTGTTGGACCATCAATTCAACTGGTGTGCCATAATCCACATTGTGCCCTTTTGGTAAGATGATTTCACGTTTCACCACTTTATCAGTGTACGGATGATACGCATGATATATAGACCCTTCGCCAATCAAAGCCGCCACGCTTTGCGCGATTCCAGCAGATGCGGAAGAAACAACTTGCGCATCTTCAACCTTCAATATTTTCGCTAAATAAGCACCTGTTTGGATACTTAGTTCACTCATCTCGAAGAAATGCTCCCCACCGAATTTTTGAGCCGCTAAGACATTTTCAGAAACCTTTGATACACCTAAAATCGTCATTCTACCTGAGGCATTGATGACTTCTTTTAAATTGAATTTTTCGTAACTAATTGTCATAAACTGTTCCTCCAATAATGGTTTTTACAGGTTTGATCACTTCTTTTGCTTCTCTTGTGAAACCATTTGAATCAGTCAATTTCTTTTGGCCTGTTTCGATTGTAAAAATCGTGATATCTCCATCATATCCTTCTCTTAAATGTCCTTTTGTGTCAAAATGGAAATTTTTAGCTGGAGTAGCTGTCACTTTCTCAATAATTTCAGCCCATTCATAGCCTACAACACGCAGTTTTTCCATAGTTGTCGCTAAATCATGAACTGGTCCTTTTTCACGATTACGGATATAAATATCCGTACTTATCGAAGTTGCTTTCATCCCTTCGTTTAAAGCAGTTTCTGCAACATGAAAATTAAAACTGTCCGTTCCATGACCGATATCAAATACAATCCCTTTATCGTAAGCTGTCCAGACAAAGTCTTTGATTTGATCTGTTTCTTTGTTTAAAATCCCGTTAGGTTTCCCATTGAAACAATGAGTCAAGATATCGCCTTTAGACATATGTGCTAAGATTTCATCCAATTCTGGAGGTGCCGATCCAATGTGCACCATCATCGGTAAATCATTATTTTTTTTCTGAATTTTCTTTGCCATTTCTAAAGGCGTGATTCCATTATCACCAATAACCGTTTTACTCATGCGAGCTTTGATTCCTACGATGAAATCAGGTAGTTCAGCCAAGGCTTTGTGAACTAATTCTTCTTTCACTTTACTTAAATCTGCCAGCTCGTCTTGTTCAACAATGCCCCATTTTGAAATATTTACTAAAGCATAGACATTGGTTTTTGCTTGTTTGGCTAAATCGTAAAAATCATGGATATTTTCTGCACCTGTAGTGCCAGCATCGATTACTGTCGTTACACCTTTTTTGACACCAATTTCATCTGGAAAATCGTAGTATAAGGTCATCTTTTCAAAACAATGAACATGATCGTCGATCCAACCGGGTGAAACGTATGTGCCTGTCTCTAACTCAATCAACTTTTTGCTCTTTGCTTCGATTTTATCTGCAACCTTTGCGATTTTTCCAGCACTAATTGCTATTTCTATTGGGTTTCCTTCAATAGTTTTCCCATTTTTTATGACCAAATCGTAGCTCATTTTATCTCCTACTTTTCTTTAAATCTAAATTTTGTCCAAGGTTTTACAAAATCCAACAACAACAATTCTTTCTCTGTTATTTGACCTACTTTATTTTTTCGGTTATCTGAATGTGGCTTTAAAACAATTTGTAACTCATTTTTGTATTTCCCAAATGCATCATTACCGATCACAACATCACCCATTTGAAACATTTGCGTATTATCATGTGCTGGATTCGCTTCATTTTTGTATTTTTTACGAACTTCGGTTGAACGAACGACTTGGTCAGTGATATCCCCACGACGGAAGTGCTGTTCAGTCAAAGCAATTTCTTTTTCAACGTTACTTGCTTCATCAGTAAATTCAATCGCTAATTCTAATTGATAACGATTTAAGCTACCTAATAGTTCTATCTCTTCATCCGAAGCATACGCATTTCCAATGATCACATCATCGATTAATCCCGTTGCAAATAAATGCTTTGCTTGAACATCCACCGGCAAATGTCGATGCATTTCTAACGTCGGTAACCCATCGTTCACATCCCAAGGACCAATTGTCCCCGCTTGAGAATTGATAAATGCCGCAGTACGAATCCCATGCTTTTTAAAACGAACACTACAACGCTCAAAAAAATCATACGGTAATGCGGTCCCTTCTTGCGGATAAAAGTTATGACACCCGTAAAGAAATGGTACATTTGCTTCATATGTCAAAATATTATCAAGATAAGCTACATCATTACTCATATTCAACTCAATCGCTAAATCAAATGGATTAAACGTCAACTTTGCTTCTTTATTTCCATCAAATCCAGCATCTAAACGAATTCCATCCGCACCAGTCTCATAAAAGAAGGTCAGATCATCATATGAAATTTGTAACTCATCAAAAATGTTTGGTGCAACATCTAAAATCGTTTCATAACCTAAATCTTTCGCATATGCAATCAACGATTTAAATTTTTCTTTTACAACTTCTTTGCCTTCCGATACTTCCAACATACTCATAAAAATCCGTGAAAATCCACATTTACTAGCTTTTTTTAAATACGCTTTATCTTTATCTATATCACTATGATCTGGATAAACAGATATACCTAATACTCTTTTCATTCCTTTTACCCCCGCTTTATATGGTCGAATTTATTTCTATATTTCCAAGAAAGTACTGAGCTGCAAAAAATAGTACCGGTTCCTACTATAAATATAGGCTGTTTAACTAAAATTCCAATGACGATCGATATAAAAATCAAACCAATTGAAATAAGACATAGATGGAACAACCGTAAATCAGTAAATTTTTCTGGCAGCCAGTTTCTTTCAATCATTACTTGACTAAGAATAAAAAATACTATGAACCAAATGAACATGACCCTAATCACCAAAGAGGGTAGTAACGCTACTACCCTCCCTCTCTTTTTTCTTACTTATACAGCTGCTTTTGCTTTCTTTTCAGCTGCTAACTCTTCTGCTTCTTTATCTAACTGTTGTTTTTCATATACTTTGAAGAACGGGTAGTAGATCGCCAAAGTAATTGCGAAATTGACACAGACAAGAAGTGCTGCAGGAACGCTCCAGTTTGTACTCATCCAAGCAGCGATCGGCGCAGGTATTGCAAATGGTAAACGTGCTGCCATCATCGGAATCACATTTGTAACAGTTAAGAAGTAAGAAAATGTTGTTGTGATCAAGGGCGCCACGATAAACGGAATCCCTAAAATTGGATTCATCACGATCGGTGTACCAAAGATTACAGGTTCATTAATATTGAACAATCCTGGTAAGAAGGATAAACGTCCTAAACTTTTCAAGTATGTTGATTTAGAAAACATCATTAAAACGACTAAAGCTAAGGTTGTACCGGCACCGCCGATCCAGATAAACCATTGTAAAAATTGCTCCGTAAAGATATTAGGCAAATTATGAACAGATGCCCCTTCTTGAAAGGCAAGTGTATTCTCAGCAATCGACATATCCCAAAACGGTCTGATAACAGGTCCCATAATTGCTGGTCCATGAATCCCTAACACCCAGAAGAAACAAATCAAGAAAACTGTAAGGAGTCCGCCAAACAAGCTATTTCCAGCTAATGTATCTTTCAGCGGCATCAATAACGTACTCAAGAAACCATTTAAGTCAAAACCAATAACATGGCGAATCACCCAAAATAGTAATAAAATCACAGCGCCTGGAATCAACGCAATGAAAGAATTAGATACTTCTGGTGGCACACCGTCTGGCATCTTAATTGTAATATCTTTTTGAACAAAGAAACGATAAATTTCAACAGAAACCAGCGCTGTAACAATTGCACCAAACAGTGAAGCAGAACCGATATTGGCTAAATTGATGTAACGACCAGCACCAATCACATCTTTGACATCTTCAAAAACCCGTGTTGGGGGTGCCGCTGTTACCAAAAAAGCCATAACAGCTAAAATTCCACACGTTAAAGAATCCAATTTATAACTTGTCGCTAAAGAAGAAGCAATCCCAAAGGTTGCATACAACGCCAAAATCCCCATCGTATATCGTGATGGAATATCCAAAACTGCCTGATAAGGCTCAATAAACTTCATATAAGCATCAATCGGAATATTCTGAAATACTGTAAAAAAAGCCCCTACGATCGTCAAGGGCATTGTTGCAATAAGCCCCTTTCTAATCGCTGTCATATGTCTTTGAGAGCCAAACTTATTGGCAATCGGCATCAATTTTACTTCCATCCACTGCACAAAACCATTCATTTCTTTTTGTCCTCCGTTCAAAAATTAGTATGAATTAAAAATCAAATTATTTCCAATTTATAATAACATAGTAACATTATAATGTAAACGGTTTTCAAAAGAAAAGTGCAATTTCGCTTTGCTTTTAACTAGGTAAATCAACAGGAAATATTGCACCAAATATCATCGCACCTAAAATCGCGCCACCTGCAATTGGTTTTTTCCAAATATAGAAAATCACGGCACCAACGATCGACCCAATCCCAATTGGAGCAGAAGCGCCGCATGCACTGATGATGATCAAAGGTCCCAAGAAACGGCCAGAAGCATTTCCTGCACCCATCATGACATCTGCACCAAATGTAGAGTTTGACTGATTGATCGTAAATTTACGAATCATGATAATAATTCCACCGATGATCAAGCCAAGAATCATACCTGTCAATAAGGAAAGTCCAAAATTTTCAACGGGCGCCGTAATTCCCATACTTAAAAGAATCGCGGGAACCCCAATCCCAACTCCTGTTAAAATCGCACCACCAATATCTAAAATACCAACTAATGATCCTTCTAAAATGCGGGCAAACAAGAAACTTGCACCAAATGCGGCAGCCGCCCCATAAGAACCACCATCCATACCAGCTTTCAACATCGCAACGATTGCCACTTCATTAAATGCCCCTACACCATGCTCTATATACATATGTGTTCCAGCAAATACACCTGCTGACAATAGCCCGACTAAAATCGGAAATGACCAGTCAGCAAACCAAAAATTCTTTTTTTCTAACGCCACTATTTCATCCATCACAGTTCCTCACTTTCGACTTAATTATTTGCCAACACTAAAAATATCATGCATATTTTGCAACCAAATAGGAATTTGCAAACGGAAACTTTCGATCATTTGTAAATCAAATCCGCGGAAAAAAGCACTAAATACAAATAATAAAATTACTGCGGCCATCATACTTTTAGTTACTCTAGTCCAACCGATTTCATCCACACCTTTACCGATTAAAATTCCTAATACAACACCTGGAACTGCATTGCCCATGATCATTGTTGCAAGTCCTCCAAAAATCGTGGCCCAAAAACCCGAACGCTTTCCAGCATCGATCGCAGCTAACCAGAATAAAACTGGCATTACTGTGTTGATCAATAAATTTGCTGCCGGTACTAAAACTGCAACGGCTGTTACTTGCAACGACTCAGGAATTGCTGAAGCTGTTGTATTCAAGAAAGCCACAACTAACATTCCTATAATGGCTCCGGATATTCCCATCTTTTTAGGATTGTGCATCGTTTGCGCAATATCTTTATTTTTTACCAACAAGGCCGCTGCTGCCCAGTTTGGGATAACACGATGATCGACATCTTGTGTAAATGCCCCTGCTCCAACTGTGGATGCCCAAGCATTAAAGAAGAAACCTAATCCAAAAGAAAAGTGACTGGCCGCATCCCCTTCACAAGCGTTCATTTCACCTAATGTTCTAAATGCACCTAGTCCTTGTGTATTGGGCGCATGAAACATTCTTGCAGCTCCAGCTCCAGCTGAAAATCCAACTAAACCTCCAATCAATAACGATTTGATCAAAACAACTAAAACATCCATTTAATTTGCCTCCTTATACATTCTTTTTTTCTTTCCAAAAAAGATAGGAAAACCATTTGGATCAGCAACTTTTTTCTCCACAAACGAGACTGTTTCCATTTCAATCAATGTGATTTCCACTTCAACATCTAACAGTACACGATAATCTGCACGCACCCTAGGTAAGAAGAAAAAGAAAAAACGTTCTGTAAATGTTTCTTGTTCTGCTCTTACAATCTGAATGGTCATCGGTTCGATCCGAACGATTACGTCATTTTTTTCTTTTAGCACCTGACTATGAATTTGATTCAATGCATTAGCAAAAGCCAAGTGCTTTTCCTTGCCTGTTCCTTCAACTCGAATGATCTGGCGTTTTTTAGTTGTTACTTTCCCCATTAAATTTTCCTCCTATTTATTAAAACTGAGCTGGCTTGTTCGACCTTGACAGAAAATAGGTGAAATTAATTAAGACGTTTTTTGTCTCACTCCATTTTTTCCGAAAGGTTATTTCAGCGCCTATCCGTTTTTTTTCATGTATGCTTCAACAATCCGTTTACCCAAGTCTTCTTGATCCATAAATCCAAAACCTAAAACAGTTTTCCCATCATTGATTGCTGTCACACCTTCATCAATAGAACGCATACCATGACGTTCTGGATAACCGTATTTTGTAGCAGCCGTTAATGCACCTGCACCGCCACTTCCACAAAATGAAATTCCCAAATCAGCATTTTCTTGCTGCATTACATCCCCTAAACGCATATCTGCTCCCATACCAGGAACAACAACTGCGCGACCTCCTGCAGCCTCCACACCTTTTGCGACATTTTGTCCTTTACCTAAACGATCTGCTATTACTACTGTTACCATGATTTATTCCTCCAATTTTTTTATTTAAACGCTTGATAAAAAAGACTTCAACACTTTTTTATCCTTCGTTTTGTTTAGCTGTTTCAAAATGAATCGATAATACATACATTTCATCTTGCGGTAAATTTCCAATATGCTGAACCACTTCATTTGCGATCATTAAGGCTTCTTCGGATACCTCTTCAAACATGACTGGATCAACTCCTGACATTTGTTCCCCAGCAATCGAGCGTTTAATCATTTCATTGACATGATTAATCAAAATCGTCCATTGTAAGTCTGTCGGTTGAATCGCTTGTTCTTTCAATAATTCACTTATTTTTTTGAGTACCGTTCCCAACTCGCCTTTGTTTGAACTTTCATCAATGATTTTTTTAGCATCCTCATTTAACTTCATACAAGTTCCTCCTTTTCTATATAATTCAACAGCGCGGTAATCTCGGCTTGATTAACCATCAAATCACTTTTAGCAAAAATCTCTTCGATGCGTCCAACCAATTCTTTCTGGTCCAGTAAGGTTTCTTTGATGATATTCCCTTCGTTTTCATATTGGCTATCAAATGTGATTCGATGAACCATCAGCATTACATGAAGCAAAAATGCTTCTTTATATTCCTGCGATAATTTTTTGGCGAACGCTTTTAGTAGTTCTTCGTAAATCACATATGTCCGTACAAGAATATCCCGACTTTCGGCTTCGATTCCTTGTTTTTCTTTGACTTGCTGACGAGGGACTAAACGTGGTACGTTTCCAGCCTTCGTCTGGATCAAGATTTTATTAACTTCTTCTTGGATAGTATGAATATCTACTTCCGTTGGCAGCGGATTGACTTTAACAAAAGGACGATTCATACTTTCGATCGGAAAAATACTCAAAACTAAATCTGGATTTTTTTCTTCTATTACATCCACTCCATTTAAAACAGAAGCAAATCCAGCTATTTCAACATTCGAGACCTCTTCCATAATTTTCTGCTCGATCAAACTCGTCACACCTAAACCGGTCGAACACACGTATACGATTCTTACCACGTTGACTTCATGCAAATTTTTCTCATATGCAACTAGAAAGTGCAAAGCAATGTAGGCAATAAATGAATCATTTATCAACAAAGCAGATCCTACAATATCACTTTGACTTGCAAGCTGGATTGCTGAAAATAATTGTGGATACTTCGCTTTGATATCATCAACAAACGGATTATACTCATTTATAAACAGATGCTTTTTAGTTAAACGTAAGGATAAATGAGCGAAAAGATTTGTAAATAACTGATGATCACGATAAAAAGGAAAATCGACTTCTTTTGAGACATCTTTGATCAACTCTTCTGTCAATCCGACGATGTCTTGCTGATTATTTGCAACAAACACATCACTATAAATATAAAAATATTCATCTGCCAAAAGCGGTAGCTCGTAATGATCAAAGACTTTTTTCATCAATAAAAACGGCAACTCTTGCTTTTGCTCTAACACATTTTGATTTGCTAACATTTTATATCCGCCAACCGTATGATGAAGCTGCATTCTTGAAGCCGCAATCGCTACACGTAATGTGATCGAAAGTATTTCAGCATAATTAAATTGATCAAATAAAGAAGGATCTAACAGTCCCGTCATTTCTTTTAAGGCAACTTGATAAATTTTTTGAAAAATTGTATTGACGCCAACATGAACTTCCTGCATTTTTTTCTGCTGTCCTAAGTGGACAAAATAACTCATGATTTGATAAATATCATATTCAGTTATTTCTTTTTGGGTGATGTATTCCATCAGCAATCGTATTTTACTTTCTTTCCCAACAATCGAAAATCCTAGCCGACTTTGGCGATTAAGTGCAAGGTCATACGTTTGGGTCAATTCTTCTACACGATCTAAATCACTGATGATCGTATTTCTGCTGACCTGTAAATCATCTGCCAACGCTTGTGACGTTAGACAGTTAGGCGCTAATAACAATCGAAAAATCAATTGATTTACTCTTAGTTCCTGATCCGGATAAGTTTCAAAACGTTCTACTTCAATAATTTCATTTTTCAAGGTCAATCGTTCTGAATCAGGTATTTCTAACCAAATACCTTTATTACGACGCGCTTTAAGTAAAACGTTCTGTTCTTTGAGCCACTCACGTACATTTTCTAAATCATATTTAATTGTCCGGACACTAACATGGAAGGTTTCTGCCAATTCTTTTGTCGTAACACTGTCTTCTAAATCTAAAAGCAACAACAAGATTTTTATTGCTCGTTTTGATAAGTGCAGTGACATTCTACTCACCAACTTTCTTTCCCTTACACTTGAACTATAGCGTGATTTTTATTGCATAACAACACAAAAAAGTTGCACTTACACAAGTGCAACCTTCTTAGTATACTATTTCTTCTAGAAATTTTATATTCTTTAAAGCGCTATTTTGTACAATGTTACTTAAGAACTATTCAGCCTGATCTCTAGTATTATGACTGTTTCTTCTTAGTGCAATCAACAATAATCATTATTGAATTCTTATTGCACCAAATAGTGTAACGATGCGCTTCTTTTCAAAATTCTTTTCAAAATAAAAAGAAGACCGAAGTCTTCTTTTTACCACAGTATTTATAAAAATAAATAGATAACATCTTCTCCACAAAAATATTTATCCGACACGCCTACATCCGGTAGGTATGATTTAACATATGTGCCTCTGTTGTTTTGTCAATCACTAGCCGTCAAAACGGAACAGCCGAAGCTGTCTGATTGAGTCAACTCGTCGCATGAGGACTACTTTAACATAGATATACTGTGATTGCAATATTTTTCTGAGTTATCGTCCGTTTCCAGCCACGTAGCATAAAGACGATCTACGATACTTACTGTATCTAACGTCATATTTCTAGTCATAACAGGACTTTCCAACAAGTGATTTTGAAGACATTCATTCACATGCTCCACTTCAAATACAAATTCACTATCAAACTCACCTATCAAGGTTTCTTGTCTACCATCGTCGTAATAAATAGTCGCCTGTTTTGTTTTCCAGAAATATGGAATTTCTATATGTCCTTTATCACCATAAATCGTCAGTTTACTTGGAATATCCACTTTAACAGAGATAAAAATAGTTCCCAACACTTGATTTTGAAACGTCAGTCCCATATTTACTTGATCATCTGCGGCCCCTTTTTTTCTTGTAGCGTTCCCGTAATATTCCGTGATCGATTGATCCAATATAAATTGCATGTACTGCAAAGGATAACTACCTGACCCATGTAATGCTCCACCTCCGGCATCTAATGAATGAAACCAGCTGATATGATCTACATTAGGATAAGACGTAATCGATTGCAGCCAGTGTATTTCGCCAATTTTGTTTTGCTGAATTGCTTTTTTCACTTGTAGACTAATCGGTAAAAAAACAGATTTTTGCGCTTCCATCAAGAAACAGCCATTTTTTTCTGCTACTTCAAAAAGTTCTTTTGCTTGAGCTAACTTTAAAGTAAACGGCTTTTCAACTAAAACATGTTTCTTATAAGTCAACGCCATTTTTGCCGCTTCATAATGTCCCTTATTATATGTAGCTACATAGATGATATCTACTTCCTCATCCTTACAGAGTTCTTCATAACTGCCATAAGCTTTAGGGATAGCCAATTCCTCTGCCATCTTCGCGGCCTTATAATACGTACGTGATGCAATTGCTACAGCTTCACCTAAACTACTTTCTTTGATTCCTTCCACAAAACGAGGAACGATTTGCGCTGTACTTAAAATACCATAACGAATTTTCTTCATCCGTATCGACTCCTTTGATTACACTATAGACGTACACCATAAAAAATTCAAAAGAATTCTTTTAAAAGACAACTATTTTTCCAGAGAAAGTGTTTATTTTTTGATAGTCACTTATTGATTTATTGATTACGTTTTTCATTCTATTGTTCGTTCAACACTTATAGAACCAGAAGCAAAACTAACTGTTTTGCTCCTAGTTCTATATACGAAAAGCAGCAGAAGTAAATAGCCCCAAAAATGAACTTCTGTCCTGCTTCTCTAAGAATCTTCGATTTAAAATCATATTCGCAAATCATTTGATCGAATCATTCCCCTGATTTTCGATCTATTATTTACGAATGTTTATGTATATCTTTACCTATGTACTACTCCCATTTTTAACGAATACCAATACTTATTTTCAATGCTTGGTTGACCTTCAACATATCGTCTTCTTGTAACTGACAAATTTTGTGAAGAATTCGTTCTTTATCCAGCGTTCGGATTTGTTCTAACAATACTAATGACGGTGTCATGCACTCGTCATGAGGTATATCTACTTTGACCTGAGTCGGCTGCATTTTCTTATTCACATTCCTAGTTATAGGCGCAACAATCAATGTTGGACTAAATAAATTCCCCTTATTATTTTGAATAATCAATACAGGTCTAATTCCTCCTTGTTCCGAACCAACAACAGGCGAGAGATTTGCATAAAAGATTTCTCCCCTTCGTATCATAATACTTTGTCCCCCTAACTAATCTAATCAAAAACTTCTTCCATGTAAATTATATCATGCTTTTAAATTAAAATTTTTCAATTTTTTATAGCAATCACTTAAAACTTTGATAATCTCTATAAAAAAAGTCTTTAATGAGAAAAATATACATAATAGCGTTTATTTTAAAAAAACTAAAATACACAAAAACATTTAATTTAAAATCAGTATAATCCCTAAATAAAAAAGAATAGATTTGAAGTGGATAGACTAAAAAAATCCATAAAAATTAAAAAAAGGCTTATTAGCCAGTATTTATATCAAAAAAACAACAAATATTAATCATTAAAATCCCTCTATATATTTTCTTGTTTTCTGGAAAAATAGAAGCACTCTCTCTATATATTGATTAAAATAAAGAATAATATTTTTCAATCCACTAACCCCTCCTAACGTTTCTCATCAAATTTTTATTTTCATCCTTCTTTATTCCTTCACAAATAACGAGAGAAATCAGAATAAAGTACATTCCTGACTTCTCTCGTTATTATTTTTCTAGATATTGGATAGTTTATTTGAATTTTTCACATTATCTTAACTTTTTTATCGGTTTAATTTGATACTCCACTATCATTTAACACTAAGATGTAACTCAATAAAATATATAAATTATACGTACTCATGCTGATTATTGACTTCTTTTGATTGAAATTCGATATAAACATGATTTTGTAAGTTGCCTTACCCAGTTATGTACATTTATTATTCATTTAAAATACTTGCTACTTTAGTAGTGATCAAATCTATCGCAACATGGTTCTCTCCACCTTCTGGAACGATCACATCTGCATACCGTTTCGTTGGTTCAATAAATTGATGGTACATCGGCTTAACAACGGTTAAATATTGTTCAATAACCGAATCTAAGGTTCTTCCACGCTCATCCATGTCACGTTTGATTCTGCGGATGATACGGATATCATCATCTGTATCCACATATAATTTAATATCCATCAACTCTCTCAAACGACTATCTTCCAAAATCAATATGCCTTCTAAGATAATAACCTCTTTTGGCTCTTGAATAATAATGTCTGAACTTCTCGTATGAGCAACATAATCATATACTGGTTTTTCGATTGTTTGGTAGTCTATTAATTGTTGTAAATGCTCGATCAGCAAATCTGTGTCAAAAGCAAACGGATGATCATAATTCGTTGTTAATCGTTCTTCAAAACTAAGATGGCTTTGATCTTTATAATAAGAATCTTGTTCTAACATCATAATAGAATGATCGGGAAAATGATTGAAAATCGCCCGACTAACACTGGTTTTTCCACTTCCTGAACCGCCAGTAACACCAATCACGATTGGTTGAGTATTTTTCATTCAACGAAACCTCTCTCTTGTATGTAATAGTCATGTTACCCTTTTTCTATTATAATAGAAACTAAGCAGAAAGCTACAATTTTTCGATTATTTTTTTAATCTACTCATTTATTATTCAATTTTATCAGAAAGGAAAATAGTATGACAATTAGAAAAATTCAAGAATTCCAAAAAATCCACTATGACTTATCGCTGTTAGCAGATCCAAATAAAGACTTAATAAAAGACTACACCAAACGTAGCGTGTGTTTCGATCTTATTTTAAATGAAACGATCATAGGTATTTTAATCTTGCTTCCCACTCGTCCTGAAACACTTGAAATCGTTAATGTTTCTGTCTCTAAAGACTACCAAGGCCAGGGATATGGTGAAGAATTAATTCAATTCGCATTGACTCATGCTAAAAAAAATCATTATAAAACAGTTGAAATCGGTACTGGAAGTACCAGTTTTGGGCAATTATATCTCTATCAAAAATGTGGATTTCGCATGATAAGTATTGATCATGACTTTTTTCTTCGTCACTATGAGGAAGAAATCATCGAACATAAACTTATTTTAAGAGATATGGTTCGATTGAGTATCAATGTATAGGTAGCAACAGAGGGCTAGAAAAAATATTTATTTCTGAAGCCTTTAAATCTTAGCTCTTCGGTTCTAAGCTCTCTTTTTATTGTTCTAAGACATTAAAAATATCGTCTAATCGATTGATTTCGTATGTTGGCTGAACAGTTGGTTCTACTGGTTGTTTGGATGGATTCAACCAAAGTGTTTGGATATTGGCTAAGTTGCCTCCTTTAATGTCTGATGCAAGTGAATCGCCAATAATCAATGTTTTTTCTCGTTCAAAACCAGGAATCCGCTCAAAAACATAGTCAAAATATTCTTTCATCGGTTTTTGATATCCTACTTCCTCTGAAACAAAAATATCATTGAAAAAGAGGGACATTTTAGAATCATTCAATCGTTGATACTGAGTTTTTGCCACACCGTTTGTCACAATATACAATTCATAATCTGGTTTAAGTCGTTCAATGATCTTTCTACTGTTTCCTAACAAATCATGTCCTTGAGCTAAATGATCGCGATATTGCTCTCCCATTTTTTTCCCATCTACTTTTTTATTCAGTTGGTCGAACAATAAACTAAAACGAGTATCTGTGACCGTCTTCTTATCTATTTTTCCTTGTTCAAAATCTTGCCACAATTGGCTATTTATTTTTTTGTACGTTGCTTGTATTTCATCTGTTAGTGTTAGGTTTTCTTCTTGAAATAACGCATGCAGTGCTTTTTTTTCTGTCAATTGAAAATCTAGTAACGTGTCATCCACATCAAATAATAATGTCTTAAATTTCATATTCCACTCTCTTTTCTTTTTTATGAATTGTAAAATAGGGCAATAGCGTCTGTAATTCTTCTTGATTTAAAGAGCGATATTCGCCTAAACCCAGCGTTTGATCTAACTGAATCGGCCCCATCGATAATCGTTTTAAATAAATCACTTTTTTCCCTACAGATAAAAACATTTTTTTTACCTGATGGAATTTTCCTTCGGTGATATCTAAATACGCATGGCTTTGCCCTTTTTCTGAAGACAAAATCACAAGTTCGGCTGGCTTGCATTTTTTTCCGTCAGAAAATACAATTCCTTCAGTAAATGATCGACAGTCAAATTCTGTCAACATATCGTTCACAATTACTTCGTAACGTTTTGAAACTTTTTTATGCGGTAATAGTAATTGGTAACCCAACTGACCATTATCTGTAATCAAAAGTAATCCTTCTGTATCACGATCTAATCGTCCTATAGGATATAATCCTACTCTTTGATCTTCTGCTCTAATTAAATCGATAACGGTTTGATGCTGAATATCTTTAACAGCTGTCACAACGCCTTGAGGTTTATTCAACATATAGTAGACATGGGTTTCATGCTGGATTTTCACATCTCCAACAAAAATATCTTGCAAGGCTGCATCGACATTAAGACTTTCGTCCATAATGACTTGTC
Organism: Enterococcus sp. AZ126; assembly: GCF_051714545.1. Lineage (NCBI taxonomy): Bacteria > Bacillati > Bacillota > Bacilli > Lactobacillales > Enterococcaceae > Enterococcus > Enterococcus sp. AZ126. Next base: position 2,893,172 of record NZ_JBIOSB010000001.1, on the reverse strand, counting down.
CGTCAACAGTGACCTGTTTACTACGAATCATGGCTCTTATTTTTCTTTTAGAACCAATTTTTTCTTGTTCCAATAATTTATCTAAGCGCATTTAATTTCCTCATTTCAACTAATAGTTTAGTATAAAATTTGAAGAATGAAAAGAGAACGATCCCGACTCGATTAAACAAACCTTTAAGTAATAATTAAAAGACGCTCGTATTTCTTTCACTTCTCTTGACTTAATATTGGATTCACGTTATGGTTAATATAGAAAGTGAATAAGGTTTCTCAAAAACAGCGTAATGACCTGGGAGAGAATAAGGTATCACATGGAATTTTCCCCTGGATAATTGTGCACAATTATTCGGGTTTTTTTGTTTTTGCTGTCCGATTTGTAGAAGTTCTTGTTTGTTTTATATCTTAACAAGAAAACCTTAGCTACGTTTAATCTTTTACAAGTTTCAATAGACACCAGCAAGACTCCTTTTTTCCATCATGTTGCGTTTTGCAGATAACCAAATATAAATTCATTTTGATTTGTCTAGCTTCACGAGCTAGTCTCTTAGATCTTGAGACTACACAACTCGTCCAGCTTTTAAATTTCAAGGGAGGAATTTAGGTTATGTCAGTATCATTAGAAGTTAAAGAAAGAGCTGTCCGTCCACGTTCATTAAGAAACGAGTTACGTCATAAGGGTCAAGTCCCTGCTGTCGTATATGGATATGAAATCGAAAGCACACCAATTTCAGTCGAAGAAAAAGAACTAACAAGACTTTTACGTGACAATGGTGCCAATGCTGTTATTACAATGAACATTGGTGGGAAAAAAATCAATACTTTAATGTATAAAGCGCAATTAGATACATTCACAAGCCAAATGAAACACGTTGAATTTTTAGCTGTAAATATGAAAGAAGCGACAGAAGTAGAAGCTGAAATCGTTCTTGTCGGTGAAGCTGAAGGTGTTAAAGCTGGTGGCGAGTTGATTCAAAACTTATATAACGTTTTAGTTTCAGCAACTCCAGATAAATTACCAGAACGTGTAGAAGTTGATATTACAAAACTTGCAATTGGTGATGCGATTACTATTGCTGATTTACCAAAAAATAAAGATTACGATATTATTACTGAAGGCGAAGAACAAATCGTCGCAGTAACAGAGGCAAAAGCTGAAACCGAAGAAGAAAGCTCTGAAGAAGCAGCTGAACCAACTGTGATCGGTGAAAAACCAGAATAATTCGTTACTTAAAAGTAAATTTTTAGAGATGAGGTCTTTTGACTTTGTCTCTTTTTTCATATGATCAAACGTCATATCATCTCACGTTATTCTGAGCTTTATATTTGCTTTTTTTACCAAACATTACAGAAGCGAGTTTTTACTAAATAGGGTATACTATTGTTATTAGATAGACAAAGGAGGGAAATTAAATGGTGGAAAGTTTTGATAGTCAACGTAGTCGTTATGCTTCTTTAGGTGTAGTTGAAAGTCTGCCTGGTGCCTTGATCGATAGTATCTGGCTGATTATTGATTTGGATTTAAAAGGAGTTATTCCTCTTACAAATATGCTGTATTTCGATTTAATCAATAATGATGGAAAAGTAACTGTTCACTTTTCACAAGAAATCAGTACTGTCCAAATGGCCATTGACTTACCTTTCCCTTATTCAACCGAATACCCCTCTCAAGTTTTTGCTTTTGATGATGGAAATAAAGAAACAATTTTACTGCCAGCAGAAATGTTTGAATAACCAAAAAAATAGGGTGTAGGACAAAAGTAAAAATCCACTTTTGTTCTACACCCTAAATACAAATAAATGGCGGAAACAGAAACACCTCCTTCTTATTTCTAAAGGTTAAATATTTCTGTACCGACCACTACTTTTCTAAGCCATTCGTTTTGCAATAAATGAATAAATCGCAATACAGATAACGGCACCGATCAATGCTGAAATAATTGGAAATCCATCAATAATAGGACCGAAATTTCCTAATAGCATCGTACCTACCCAGCTTCCGATAAATCCAACGATGATATTACCGACTACACCACCGGGTACATCTCTACCTAAAATTGCTCCAGCAATGGCACCTAGCACACCGCCGACAATTAATGACCAAATAAAACTTAACATAATAAACAGCCTCCTCTAAATCAAATACAGTTACATATTATTGCAATGTACGTGTATTATTCTCTTGTTTTTTCTCATTTTCGCTATCATCTTTTTTCTTATTTTCAAATTTTTCTTCATACTGTTCTTTCGACATAACGTCATCTACGTTCATATTAAATTCAATGACATCCAAACCAGTCATGTTTTTTACTTCATCTGCAACTTTTTTTGTTGCTGTATCGAATACTTGAGCAATATTTTTTCCATATTCTGCAATGACATCTAAATCAATGGCTACTTGTTTTGTTCCAACTTCTGCACTAATTCCTTTTGTTGGGTTATTTCCATTCGTAAATCTGTCGGTCAAGTTTGTAATTGCATTTCCGCTTAATCCTAAAATTCCTGGGATTTCTGATACGGCGATACCAGCAATTTTTTTCACGACTTGATCATCAAATGTTAATGTTGTTTTGATTCCATTTGCGTTTGTTCCTTCAGTTGTGTTTCCATTTGCTTTGTTATCCATATTCTTCTCAACCTTTCTGATTGTGATTCGATTTATATTTATCTTTCAAAAAAAGCTTTTATAGAAGCTAAAATTGAAGAGATAGAGCTTTTTTCATCTTGCATTTTGCCAATAAAGTAACCACTGCCTGTTAAAATGACAATTAAAACTGTTTTCCAAAATCCAATCGTCATAAAAAGTATGGCCATGAGCAAAGCCAAACTAGTAAATATAATTTGATTGCGGTAAGGAGCTATTGTTACTCGTTTTTTCATTATATTTCCTCCTTTAAACCACACGAGACTCTTTTTTGCCACTTGGCAGCAAGGACGATTCTGCTTTTTTCTTTTTGAAAATAATTTTTGTTTTATTCGTCTCGACCATCGCCATATTTTGCAAGGCTTTAGGAATCAATTCTTGAATTTGCTTCCCTCTGCTTAAAAATTGCTGTTGCTTTTCATCTGCTATCGTGACTTGAACATCTGCTGTTTGTTTCTTCGTCAAGCGTATTTTCACTTGCGTATCCTCAATAGTTACAATTCCTTGCAGTGAGGATCTGGCGATTGATTCAAGCGTACTCAGCGGCAAATTAACCTGCCCCATATCTTTTTGTATATGGATTTGTTTTTTGGTGATCGGTTTGAATAGAACCATCAAAAATGTGATCAAAAAGACTGTTAATAAAACAAAAAGAACAACTTGGTAAAAATAAAATAATTCCTCATATTGAAACAGCAAATTACTGAAAAAAGTGGTTACAGCACCTAAATCTACCATTTGAGAATATAAACCAGCGATTCCAAAAATACCCGCTATTAACAATAAAGAAATAAGTCCTTTGATTAGTCGCATCGTTTTTTCCCTCCACCATCATTTGTTCTTTTGAAAATTTTTTTCTCTGTATATGTTTTATGTTAAACGCATTATTCGACAATTACAAAAGATATGCATGCTCATTGTTGATCTTTCTTGTTATTTTTATAACAATTATCACTATAAATACTGATATAAGCGCATCCAGTGGCTCACTATAAATAAAAAAACAAGTTGACACACAAGATAAAAATCTTAGTAATCAACTTGCTTTTTACTTTTTTTACAAATTATTCAACATATGCTAAACGATAAGAAACGGTTCTTCCAAATGGAAAAACTTGTAATTCTTTTAATCGATCTGCCTTGAGATAACCAATTGCTCCTTGGTAAAGAGGCAAAACAGCCGCGTCTTTTTCAATCAAAGTTTCTTCTAATTCCTTCAGTTTATCCCAGCGTTTTTCCGGTTCATTTGCTAAAGTGATTCTTGCTTCATTTAATCCTTTGTCATATTCGGGATTATCATAACCCGATGTATTCAAACCGCTTTTAGAATCATAGAACTCCAAAAAGTTGATTGGATCAGCATAATCTGGTGTCCATGTACCAAAAACGAGGTCAAAGTCGCTAGCAGTTTGTAAATCCAAACGATTTTGTAATGGAACAGATTTTAATTTAATTATTAAACCTGGTAAATTTTGTTGCAATTGCCCTTGAACATATTCGATTGTCTTTTTTGCAAGTGCAGAATCAGCTGAAAGCAATTCTAATTCGATTTTATCTTTACCTAATTCTTTTTTAGCAGTTTCCCAGTTTTTTTGTGCTGCTTTTAAATCAAATGGCAAAAAATCCCCATTTTCTTTACGGAAATCTTCGCCTGTATCTGGATCTTTTGCAAAATCTTTTGGTACAAAACCATTCAGATCAGTCGAACCATCGCCTAAAATATCTTTTGCAAAAGTTTCTTTATCAATTGCTTGTAAAATCGCTTTACGAACATTGACATTTCCAGTTACTTCACGTTTATGATTAGGGCTTAGATAGCCTACCATTGCTTTAGGAGTAAAATGTGCTTGTGGCGAATCTTTATACTGCAAAGCATACGTATCTGCAAGAACAGTATAATCTAGATCACCTGCATCAAATAGATTTGTTCCTGTACCGATTTCTTTGACAACTTGAACATCGATTGTATCTAGTTTAACATTTTGTTGATCCCAATACTCTTTATTTTTTGTTAGTTTCCACTCTTCTGTGTTACCATCCCAACCGGAAATCACAAATGGACCATTCCCAACAAAATTATCAGCAGAAGTTCCATAAGCTTCGCCTTTTTCCTTGACGAATTTTTCATTTTTAGGCATAAATGGTGTTCCTATTAAAACCTGAGCTAAATATGGAATTGGGTATTCTAACGTCATTTCTAAGGTTTGGTCATCAATAGCTTTCACGCCAAGTTCATCAATATTCGCTTCACCTTCACGGATTTTCCGACCGTTCTTAAAAATATCCATTTGGTTACTACTACTTGAACCAAAGCTTGGATCAACAACGTTTTTAAATGATGAAACAAAATCACCAGCTACAACAGGATCACCGTTACTCCATTTTGTCTCTTTTAGTTTGAATGTATAAACTAAGCCATCATCACTAACGGTAGGTTCACTTGCTGCAACCGCCAATTCGGGATCATGATTTTTGTCCATCCGATAAAGTCCTTCCACAACCTGACCGATCATATCTGAACTGTAAACATCTGTATAATGAGCGCTATCTAAGGTTGACAATTCTCCACCAGAAGCGACTTTGATCACTTGTGTTTGTTCTGTCTTATCCCCATCTGCCTTTTCACCAGATGAGTTTGTTCCTTTTCCCCCACTGCAAGCCGTCAATAATAAACTAGCTGCCAATACAAATAAACCAAATTTTTTCTTCATTATTCGATTCCCCCTCTTTTTTATAGCTGAATAGAATACTTAGCCCCTGAACAATTTAGAAGATCAACTTAAAGTCCTTTTTTGACTTTCTGTGAGCTACTTAAAGGTAGAGGAAATGATTCTGTAAAGCTAGATAACTTATAATTTTTCAACCACATAACGAAAAACAGCCATTTCTTGTTCTAAATGATCATACGCAAAATCAGGATGCCACTGCACCCCTAAAAACGCTAAACTAGAATCCTTACTTTCAACGCCTTCAATGATGCCATCTTCACTAATGGCTGTCATTTTTAGTCTTTTTGCTAATTTTTTTATTGCTTGAAAATGAAACGAATTGACCGTCGTTTTTTCGCCATAGATTTTACGTAGAATACTTGTTTCTTCTGTTCGAATCTGATGTGTAGGAATTTCTCTGGATATCGGTACTTGCATATGACTAATTTTCGTATCATTCAGCTGACTGATATCTTGATATAAGCTGCCGCCAAGAGCCACATTAGCCAGTTGCAGACCACGACAGACTGCAAAAATAGGTTTCGTTTGTCTAACAGCTTCTTCGATCAAAGCTAACTCGAATTGATCTCTTTCTTGCGACAATAAAGCTTCTTCAACTTGAATTGATTCACCATATAATGAGGGCGATACATTCTGTCCGCCAGCTAAAACCAACTTATCAATCTGGTCAATATAATCCTTAGCCAACTCAGGGGGCCCTACTGGTAAAACCATTGGCAAACCTCCAGCATTTTGCACTGCTTTCACGTAACCACACGGAGTGTAACTGATCGGTAAATGATACAATCGTGCTCCCGCATCTTCAATTTCATTTGCTGCTATTCCAATAATCGGTCGCCTCAATCTACACTCACTCCTTCTGTACTTTCCGATAATAATTGTAACTAGTTTATCAGATATATATGTGAAAGGATAGTACAAATAGAAACAGCGAGATAGTTTTTAGCTATCGCTATTTACTTACTTTTTAATAGAAAACGACTATTTCTATTTTACCTCAACTTTACCAAATCCGTTACTTTTATGCTTAAAACGATCTGTTGTCTGAATTTTCTAAATAAATAGTTGTTGACAAGTGAAAAAAGTGATGGTAAAGTTATACAAAACAAAGAACAGAAGAGTACCTTTATTTTTTCTTGAAGAGAGTCTTTGGTTGGTGGGAAAAGACAGAGTGATAAAGTGAAACACATCTGGGAGTTAGCTTTTTGAATTACTAGTAGGAAAGTTCGGGAATGCCCGTTATAGCATTAGAAGTCTATGACTTCTTGAGGTTATCGTTGCGAGACGATAATAAAAAAAGGTGGAACCACGCATTTTACGTCCTTTGGCTTACTTGCCAAAGGACTTTTTATTTACTTACAACTGGCAGTCACGCTGAGATATAAAACAATATTTACTACCTATTACTATTTCCAATACAACTAAAACACACAACCAGAACAAGTAATCACTGATTATTTCCTGACAGAGACTTTTTTATTCGCTGAGAGAAAAAGCTGGAAACCTTTGATGAACACATCTGTTTCAGTCACCTTCTGAATAAAGTAAGAAGATGCGGTATTCTCCGTTATCAGAAAAGAATCTTTAGCGTTAGATAAAGGTTTAATGAGGTTATTATCGTAAGGTATTAACAAATTGAGGTGGAACCACGATTATTTCGTCCTCTTGGCAAATTTGCCAAGAGGACTTTTTGCTTTTTTGTCACAAAATGGTACTAAGAATAATTAAAAAATTGGAGGAAAAATGATGAACTACATTTTGGAAATTTTGCCGGCTTTACTAGACGGTGCACTTATGACATTGAAAGTTTTTATTTTTACACTATTAGGATCGATTCCCCTTGGAATTATCGTAGCGTTTGCCCTACAAACAAATTTTAAGCCACTAACTTTTTTGATTCATCTCTATATTTGGCTAATGCGAGGTACACCATTATTATTACAACTTATTTTTGTTTTTTATGGTTTACCTCTGATCGGTGTTGTCTTTGAGCGATATGATGCAGCTTTGTTTGCATTTATATTGAATTATGCGGCATACTTTGCAGAAATTTTTCGTGGCGGTATTCAATCAATTCCAGAAGGTCAATATGAAGCGGCTAAAGTATTGCGTTTGACACGGTTTCAAACCGTATCACGGATTATCTTACCTCAAGTAATTAAAATCGTATTGCCTTCAATTGGTAATGAAGTGATTAATTTGGTCAAAGATACCTCACTGATTTACGTACTTGGTTTAGGCGATCTATTAAGAGCAGGAAAAATTGCAATGAGCCGCGACGTGAGTTTATTACCATTAGTTTTAGTAGGCATTATTTATCTATTATTAACAGCAGTCTTAACGCTAGCTTCAAAAAAATTGGAAAAACACTATCAGTATTATAAATAATTGTATTTAGTTTTAAGGGCTAGCTCTTTCAACTTTTAAATTTAGGAGGAATAATATGCTAACGATCAAAAACTTAACAAAAAGTTTCGATGGACGCCGGATCATCGATCAATTAAATATAGAAATCAAAGACGGACAGATCCTAACAATTGTGGGCCCTTCTGGTGGAGGAAAAACAACATTGTTACGTTGTTTAGCTGGTCTAGAAACAATCGATTCAGGGGAATTTTTATTGGATGGTGTAGCGGTTAATCCTGTCGAAATGGATAATGCAGATCAGGTAGTAGGAATCGTTTTTCAAGATTTTCAATTATTTCCTCATCTTTCAGTGTTAGATAATATCACTTTAGCGCCGATTCTTGCCTTAAAACAATCTAAAGAAGCAAGTGAGGTAGAAGCGATTGATCTGCTAACAAAATTTGGTTTAGGTGGAAAAGAAAAACTATACCCTTATCAATTATCTGGCGGTCAAAAACAACGCGTTGCTCTCGCTCGTGCTCTTGCAATGAAACCAAAAATATTAGGTTATGACGAACCTACCAGTGCTCTTGATCCTGAACTTCGCCAACAAGTCGAAGAGGTTATTTTAACGCTAAAAGCACAAGGTATGACTCAAATCGTCGTCACTCACGATATGAACTTTGCTGAAAATATTGCCGATAACATATTGACAGTGACACCTGTTCAATAGAAAGGACAAGTATATGAAGAAAAAAAGCTATCTATTCCTTACCATAACAGCTTTAGTGGTACTACTGTCAATAGCAGGTTGTGGTAGAAAAAAAACAGATACGGATCAATGGTCACGAATCGATTCGGACAAACGAGTAATCGTTGGTTTAGATGATTCTTTTGTCCCAATGGGCTTTCAAAATAAATCTGGCGAGCTTATCGGATTTGACATTGATTTAGCTCGAGCAGTATTTGACTTATATGATATTACTGTAGACTTCCAACCTATTGATTGGTCTATGAAAGAAAATGAATTGCAAAATCAAACAATCGATCTGATTTGGAATGGTTACTCTAAAAGCGCGGAACGGGAAGAAAAAGTGCTGTTTAGTGATGACTATATGAAAAATGAACAGGTCGTAGTTTCTTTGAAAAAGAATAATATTACTAATTTTTCTGATATGAAAGGAAAAATTTTAGGTGCTCAAAATGGTTCTTCTGGTTATAATAGTTTTGAAGAACAACCTGAAATTTTGAAAGATATTGTTAATGGTCAAACCGCTATTTTATACGATGGATTTAATGAAGCATTTATGGATTTAAAGTCGGGAAGAATTGATGGGTTATTGATCGATCGAGTTTATGCAAATTATTATCTTTCTCATGAAGATAATTTAGCCAATTATTCAATTGTCAGTGGTCGTTTCGAAAGCGAGGCTTTTGCAGTAGGTTTAAGGAAATCTGATAAAGAGTTAGCAGAAAAAATCAACACAGGTTTTGAACAACTTAGAAAATCTGGCAAACTTGCTGAAATTTCTAAAAAATGGTTTGGAGAAGATGTGACGAAATAAAATAACTTATTATAAATAAAATAGTTCTTATTTTGCGTATTCTAAAGTATCGGCTTTCCCAAATTTCGGAACAGGAAGAAGATAAGTTGTCTACAGTTATCTGTTCCCTTCTTGTGGAGCTTTCAATTTCCCTGTTTGAGTATCAGCTGACTACTAAATTCAAGAATTGATCTCCTATTAGGTTGTATTTGCGTAAGAGATATATTTATAAAAATATTTTCTCTACTAAGCAAAAAAATAACGTAAAACTATTACACCAGATAGGGGACCAGAATTTGCGCAATATAACGATTTCAGTAAGTTAAGTGACCTCGATTATAATTTTGCATATCCTGGGTCTTCCTGGCAACGCGGGACAAATGAAAATACAAATAGATTGATACGTGAATACTTACCAAAATGCACTGATATGACACTTGTTTCAGAAGGGTATATTGAATCTGCAATTTATAAATGAAATAATCGACCTAGAAAATGTTTAGGGTGGAAAAAGCCTAATAAAATTTTTTATGATGCATCCTTAATTTTAATTTAACCTACTTTTTTATAGAAGTTGACTATTAAAAATTCTTAAAGGAAAAATAGTTTCCTAATTAATATGTGATAGAAAAATCCTCTATTCCTTAATCGGAATAGAGAGATAATTAAGATTTTCGTTATTTACGATTAGGTGCCACTGCTTCTGATCTAATATGCCAATGTTCTGCTGAAGTCCAAGTAAATTCGGGCATATTTTTCCCGTTATTTTCTTTATAAATTTTTCGTAAAATCACAGCTGTATCATTATTTTGAATATGAACTGTATCGACTCCATTAAAATAATACATTCCTACTCCAGTACCCAGTGGTTTTTTATAAATACATTGCATAGTTATCTCTTCTTCTTTTGTTTGTTCTGGTTTTTCTGTTGTTGTCCCTTCAATCCTGTAACAATCAGTCGGTGGCCCCGCCCGTCCAACCACCTTCAGTAGATGTTTCTGAAATACCATTTGATCCATAGTTACAGTGAATAATCCTACTATGACTTACGAATACTCCTGTATGCCCATTCGCTCCTAAGCTGGTTCCCTTGCCCCCTGATATAAAAATATCACCTCTTCGTGCTTCCGCACGTGAGATAGGTTGTAACAATGAACCATTCAATGCATAAAGAGTTTCGGTGTTTCCAATTGGGTTCCTGCTGGTAGAAAAACTGCATCAACCAAAGCATAATACATAGCTGAACTACAATCATAGCTATACGGACCATAACGATTCGTCATGCTATATGTTACCTTTCCTTGTCTTGCTCGAAACCAGTTTATTAACGATTCAACATTTGCCAAATGGTTCCCTCCTAACATTTATTTTTGTAAGATCTTACAAGGTCGTTGTAGCAAGAATACAGGAAGTGAAACTGTTAATTATCTTTCAAAATTCATTCAATAATCTATGATTTTACTAAGAGTGTTGCACTTAATTTGAAAAATCTAAGAGTAGCCAGAGAACAATTCGGAAAAAAGTAAAAGAAACTTTCAAAAAAACTGAAAATTCAGACATTTAACAATAACAAACTCTTTGGTAACCCTTCTTTATTTGATTTCAGTATAATAGTTTATTGTTAAAAGAAAAAACAAATCCGATTTTGACAATGATCGTCAAAATCGAATTTGTTTTCGTTTTAAGAAAAGACTATTGTTCTACACTCTCTGTTCTTTCAATTAGTGCAGATAAAATAAATTATTTAATTCGCTACAATATTAACCAATTTATCTGGAACAACAATGACCTTACGGACTGTTTTTCCATCAATAAAGGATTGGATTTCTTGTGCAGCTAAAGCTTTTTCTTCTAATTCTTCCTTGCTTAGTCCTCGAGCAATATTCAATTTTGCACGAACTTTTCCATTAACTTGGAAAACAACTTCTACCTCATCTTCAACTAATGCAGCTTCATCATATATCGGCCAAGGTTGATTTGTTAGACTTTCTTCATTGCCTAATATTGCCCACAGTTCTTCTCCAATATGAGGTGCAATTGGTGCTAATAATTGAACAAATCCTTCAATGTATTCATACGGTAAAACATCAATTTTATTTGCTTCGTTCACAAATACCATCAACTGAGAAATTGCTGTATTAAAGTGCAGGTTTTCCATATCTTCTGTTACTTTTTTCACTGTTTGATTATACACTTTAGTCAAACGTCCGTTATTTACAGTTGTAATGCGGTCACGCATTTTATTATTTTCATCTACTATCAAACGCCATACACGATCTAAGAATTTACGGCTGCCTTCAAGTCCATTTTCACTCCAAGCAATAGATGCATCCAGTGGACCCATAAACATTTCATACATTCTTAATGTATCAGCACCATATTTTTCAATAACATCGTCCGGATTTACAACATTTTTCAATGATTTACTCATTTTAGCTGGTGCTTCTTCCAGCTCTTCACCTGTTTCACGATTGATCCAGACTCCATCACGTTTTTCTACCATATTTGTTGGAACTAGTACACCACGGCCATCACGGAAACTTTGACCTAAGATCATTCCTTGATTATACAATTTTTGATAGGGTTCTTTTGTTGGAACAACACCGATATCATATAAGAATTTATGCCAGAAACGCGCATAAAGCAAATGGAGTACAGCGTGTTCGGCTCCACCAATATAAATATCTACTGGTAGCCAGCGTTCTAGCTTTTCATAATTGGCAATTTCATTTTTGTTATGAGGATCGATATAACGTAAATGGTACCATGAACTTCCTGCCCATTGCGGCATAGTATTTGTTTCACGTTTGCCTTTTTTGCCGGTTTCAGGATCGACTACATTGATCCAATCAGTAATATTTGCAAGTGGTGATTCACCCGTCCCACTTGGTTTGATATCATCTGTTTTTGGCAATCTTAATGGTAATTCAGCTTCTGGAACTGTCGTTGTTGTTCCATCTTCCCAATGGATCACAGGAATTGGCTCACCCCAGTATCGTTGACGAGAAAATAACCAATCACGCAAGCGATAACTAACTTCTTTTTTTCCTACTTTGTTTTCTTCTAGCCATTCATTTATTTTAGTGATTGCTTCTTCCTTATTTAAACCATCTAAAAATTCAGAATTGATGTGTACTCCATCACCTGTAAACGCTTCTTTTTCAACATTTCCACCTTCTAATACTGGAATAATCTCAATATTGAATGCTTTAGCGAATTCATAGTCACGCTCATCATGAGCAGGAACAGCCATAATTGCCCCGGTTCCATAAGATGCCAGTACATAATCTGAAATCCAGATCGGGATTTCAGCGCCATTTACCGGATTTACCGCGTAAGCCCCAGTAAAGACACCTGTTTTTTCTTTGGCTAAATCTGTCCGATTTAAATCTGATTTTTTTGAAGCCGCATCGATATAAGCTTCTACAGCATTTTTTTGCTCTGACGTAGTAATATTTTTCACCAACTCTAATTCAGGTGCTAAAACTGTGTATGTTGCCCCAAATAATGTATCTGGGCGAGTCGTGAATACCGTAAATTCGTCTTTTGATCCTGCTACTTTAAAGGTAACGTTCGCTCCCTCAGAACGTCCAATCCAGTTACGCTGCATATCTTTGATACTCTCCGGCCAATCAACTAAATCTAGATCATCCAGTAAGCGATCTGCATAAGCCGTAATTTTCAGCATCCATTGACGCATCGGTTTTCTGATAACATCATAGCCACCACGTTCACTTTTCCCATCAATAACTTCTTCATTTGAAATCACTGTGCCAAGTTCTGGTACCCAGTTGACTGCCACTTCTGCTTCGTATGCTAAGCCATGCTCATATAATTTTGTAAAAATCCATTGAGTCCATTTATAATATTCTGGATCTGTTGTATTGATCTCACGATTCCAATCATAACTGAAACCTAACGAATTGATTTGACGTTTAAATGTTTCGATATTTTTTTTCGTAAATTCTGCTGGATCGTTTCCAGTATCTAACGCATATTGTTCAGCTGGTAATCCAAATGCGTCCCACCCCATCGGATGCAGTACACTATATCCTTGACTTCTTTTCATTCGAGACAAAATATCTGTTGCTGTGTACCCTTCTGGATGACCTACGTGCAGACCTTGTCCTGATGGGTAAGGGAACATATCCAAGGCATAAAATTTTTCTTTATTTGAATCATCGTGTGTTGTAAAACTATTGTGCTTTGCCCAATATTTTTGCCATTTTTTCTCAATTTGTTTGTGATCGTAACTCACGTTTTTTTCCTCCTATTTAAATAACTTATTATTGATATTGTTTGTCTTGCATTTTTCTTAGAGTCATTCCTTACTTTTGAATGGTTTCAATAGTAAGGTAACTTCTTTCCTTCTGGTCGACAAGTTTTATTCAGCTTTTGCTGTGGCATAGCTGATCACAGTACTTCAGTTCTTAGAAATTGATGAGATCAAAGCAAAGTGACGTGATGAACAAAAAAAAGTCCTACAGGAAAAAGTTCCTATAGGACGTGCAATCGACAACGTGGTACCACCTAAATTTACTTGTATAACTACAAGCCTCAACGTTGTAACGGCCGCCACCGATTTTACTTAATAAAGTTCAGAAGATCATCTAATTATTAACTGTCACTCATCTTCATCAAATAAATGCAAAGAGCATTCCTTTATTCGTTCAGTAAAATAACTCAAAGGCGAGTTCGAAAGCTTCTGCACGTATTTTCACCAACCATACGCTCTCTAAAACATGGTTCTTTCTACTATTCCTTTTCACTGTTTGTATATCTGTCATGTGCTATTATACTACCAAAGATTCCCATCAATTTCAATTGTTTTATTTAACTTTCAATTTTTGACCGATATAAATTGTATCGCTAGATAAACTGTTCAATTGTTTGATTCTTTGGACGCTTGTTCCATATTTTTGAGAAAGTCCCCATAAAGTATCTCCACTTTTTACAGTATATGAACTTGCTGATTGACTACCTCCTTGATTTCCTGATGAACTAGCTGATCCTCCCTGACCTTTCTTCACAACTAAACGTTGACCTGGATAAATGATGTCCCCGCTTAAATTGTTCCACTGGCGCAAGTTAGCAATACTTATGCCATTTGCATTGGCAATTACCCATAGAGAATCTCCTGATTTTACAGTGTAGTGCCCAGTAGCTGTTCCAGTATTATTTGAACCACCCGTATTTCCTGTTGAACCACTATTACCAGCACTTGAGTTCCCTCCGCTAGCATTTGATCCTTTTTTTACAATCAGTTTTTGACCTGGATAAATGATATCTCCATTTAAATTATTCCATTGGCGCAGATTCGCAATACTTATGCCGTTTGCATTGGCGATTACCCATAATGAGTCCCCCGATTTTACCGTATAGTAAGAATTTGAGGCTCCTGCATTGCCTGAACCACCTGTATTTCCAGTTGAACCGCCTGTATTCCCACCAGTGTTGCCGCCTGTATTCCCTGAACTTTTTTTCACAATCAGTTTTTGACCTGGATAAATGATATCTCCACTTAAATTATTCCATTGACGCAGATTCGCAATACTTATGCCGTTTGCATTGGCGATTGCCCATAACGAGTCCCCTGATTTTACTGTGTAGTATGAATTTGACGTTCCTGCATTGCCTGAACCACCTGTATTTCCAGTTGAACCGCCTGTATTCCCACCAGTGTTGCCGCCTGTATTCCCTGAACTTTTTTTCACAATCAGTTTTTGACCTGGATAAATGATATCTCCACTTAAATTATTCCATTGACGCAGATTCGCAATACTTATGCCGTTTGCATTGGCGATTGCCCATAACGAGTCCCCTGATTTTACTGTGTAGTATGAATTTGACGTTCCTGCATTGCCTGAACCACCTGTATTTCCAGTTGAGCCACCTGTATTGCCACCAGTGCTACCGCCGCTTGTGTTCCCGGAACCTTTTTTCACAATCAGTTTTTGACCTACATAAATCATATCACTAGAAAGCTTATTCCAGCTTTTGATTGTAGCGATTGATGTGCCATATTTAGCAGACAAGGCCCACAAGCTATCGCCGGCTTTTACTGTATAGATCACATCTTGATTACTTGTTCCGCTACCTGTGTTGCCGCTCCCGCCAGTATTCCCACCGGTGTTGCCACCTGTATTGCCACCGCCTGATGAAGGTGTGTCATATTGCGTTAGATTATATGTTGTAATAATAGTATTCAATTTTGTATTATAACTAGGATCGGTTGCATAACGTCCTGTTAGCCAAGCTGTTGCATCTTTGTATGAGTTTGTGTTACTTTTCCATGCACCTGAATAATAATAGACACCTGATTGAAAAGACGTATTTTTCAAAACATAGGCATTATCAGAAAATGATTCAGAATACGAAGGATATTTTCTAAACGCTGCATTTACCTGAATCCACTGCCCATTAATAACTTCCCATGTTTTCATGGTAACAGATTGCCCTTGGTAACTTCCTTTGATCCCAAATAAATTGTGGTTTGGTGCAGCTGATAAGGTACTTCTACCCCAATCGCTTTCAAGAATTGCCTGAGCCATCATAACCGATGCATATAAATCATTCGCAGCTGCAACAGATTTCGCATGTCCAGCTATATCAGCAATGAAGGTACTTGGACTAATGCTTCTAGACTGTGCAGCAAAGGCTGAACGCATCGCAAGTTCAGGCATTTTTGATTCTTCCGTCTCTGTTTCGCTGTTTGAGGAATCCGTCGTTTCAGTTGATTCTTCCGTTGTCTCAGTACTTTGCGTTGTTTCTGATGTATTCAATTCTGATGATTCTTGTGTTTCAGATATCTCATCACTTGAAGAAGTTTCAGGAGATATCGTCTGAGTTTCTTGTGTCATCGAATCGTTTGTGTCAGTTGTCACTACTTGTGTTTGAGCGGCCTCTGTATGTGTAGTTGTATCTGAGTAACTTACTTGTTGGCTTGGTATCTTATCTTCTGATGCCTCAGCGATTTTTGGCGTAATAATCGGCGCAGTAATTGAGGATACAACAATCGCAGAACTAAGTACAGTGGTTCCTTTTCTTAACTGATCAGAAGCAAGCTTGTTCTGTTCAGCTTTCCTTCGCTCTTTTCTTGATGTTTTATACTTTTCCATAATATATCCTCCAAATTTTCTAAAAAGAAGCATTCCCTGAACTTTATTATACCCTTTTTTCAAAGAAAATAGAAATAATTCTTTATCCTTTTTTTGAAAAACTAAAGATAGAGGCTAGGTCTCAAGTCTGATACCTTTCTTTACCTTAGACTGATTTTTCTTTAAAAGCTTGTTATTGTATCAAAAAAAAACTATAGTGGAGAAGAAGTAGCATAAGTGTACAATGAAATGGGGGAAAAAAATGAATAAAGAGCACTTTTTAATTGAATTAAAAATTTATTTAAAACCTTTGACCCACCAACAACAAGCGTTTATTTTAAATAAATACGAGGTCATTTTTGAAGAACGTTTAGCTGGTGGTGAAACGGAAGAAGAAATCGCAAAAAATTTAGGGAAACCAAGAGGAATTGCTGAAGAAATTTTACAGGAATTTGACATCACTGTTCCTGAAAAAAAACTTGAACGCGATGGTTGGCAAGAAATCCAGCCCACTGTTTCTAATGACTATCAATACGAAGAAATACCTGAACATCCTTATGATGATGATTACCGTTCCTACGAGCGTCCTCGACATAACGGTTTTGTGAGATTCTGCCAAGTTATTGGCGTCCTTTCATTTAATTTTCTTTTCATGTTCTGGATGATTTTTGCTTTTATTATGTTTTTATTCTCTGGTTGGTTAGTCGCTGTTATTTTCTTATTTTCACCAATTTTCGGGGGGATTTCAATCTTTTCCAGCTTTAATGATGGAACAATGTTCGAATTATTTTTTAGTATTTTCCTATCCGGTGCCGGGGTCATCGGACTATTGATTTTAACACCTTTAACCAAATTTTTTGGAAAAGTATTTAAACGTTATTTCCAGTGGAATATTCGTGTTTTAAGAGGAGAGATTTAATATGAAAAAGACAACTGCTTTTTTTCTGTCCATCGGCGTTTTAGCTATGATAATCGGCGGAATCGGTAGTGCCGTTTATTTTAAACGTGCTGAAAATTCTATGACCGATGAAAAAAAACAAACATATGAGATAAAAAATAAGCAAAATACAAAAGAAATTTATCTTGATCTCTCTGGTAACGCTGATTTTTATATCTTAACTGAACCTTCAACAACTATCGAAATGAATACTCGGAGTTCTATGCCTGTTTCAATAAATAGTTCTTTAGATGTTAAGGAAAAAGATGATCAGTTGACCATTTCAGTAAATAGCAATAAGAATAGACGAGAATTAGATGGGCTAAAATTGGGTATTTTTAATCGAGGTTCGGCTGTCACATTGACCATCCCTGATGATACTCAACGCTTAGTGATTAATGGTAAAGCTGATGGAAATATCAATCTTTCAGGTATTGCTACAAAAGATTTGTCCATTCAAACAACCAATGCTGATTTGACTATCAATGATACCCATGTAGAAAAATTAAACGCTGAAACCGTTAATGGCGATCTAAACGTATACACAGATGTTCGAACAGATAAAGCGACGTTCCAATCAACAAATGGGGATATTCAAATAAATGATTTTATTGCCTCTGATTGGTCTGCTACTAATAAATCTGGCGATATTTCTTTAAATACCGTTACAGGAGTTGCTAAAATAGAAACAACTAATGGTGATATCGAAGCAACTAATCTTAAAGGTGACGCACAAGCTAAAAGTATCAATGGAGATTTTTCATTATACGGAACAGAACTTCCTAAAAAATTGATGGTTGATACACAGCAAGGAAGTATCGATCTTCACACTGAAGAAGTTTTATATGATTTAACAATCAAAGCAAAAACAATATTAGGTGATAGTACAATTTTCGGCAAAGAACGAACTTCTTACAAAAAAGGAAATGGATCAAAATCGTTTACATTCCAAACAAATTCTGGTGATATTTCAGTTGAAGGACCTTCAGATTATGAAAATGGAGAAGACGACTAATTTACTCTGTTCATTCAGAGCCTATACAAAAACATTCAACGTTTTTGTATAGGCTCCTTTTTTGATGATTCTCAGATGTCTTCTTAATTATTTGATGATATAATAAACTTTATCTAAACGGGAAAGGATCTTTCATGAAAAATAAATTATACTATCAATTTGCCGGCAGCTGTTTTTTAGTTGTCTTTATGTTTTTAGGTTATGTCGTGCGTTTTTATCCTGGCTGGTTAAAAGGATTTGACCAAACGATCACAACATTTGTTCGATCACCTTATCCATCGGCTAATCAATTTTTTATCTGGTATACAAAATTCGCTGATCCATTGACTATGGGGATTTTGACTTTAGCAATTGCGTTCATACTATTTAGAGGAAAATACTATGCAGAGATGCTTTGGCTTTTGATTAATATAGGATTGATCGCAGGTGTAGCAAACCCATTGATTAAGTTGGTTTTTATGCGTTCACGTCCAACATTAGATCATTTAGTAACGGAGCACAGCTACAGCTTTCCAAGTGGTCATTCTACAGGTAGTGTGCTGTTGTATGGAACGATTATTTTATTATTGCCACAATTTGTCAAACAAAAAAATCTTTGTTTATTTTTACAAATTATCTTAGGGATAGGTATTTTTCTAATTGGTATCAGCCGAATCTATGTGGGCGTTCATTTCCCTAGTGATGTTTTGGGCGGATTCTGTTTTGGTTTAGCTTGGCTATTGATGAGCTACCCAATTTATTTAGAAAAACGGTTTATCTGGCGCTTTAAAAGTAAACAACAATAGAAAGAAGAAAAATTATGTCTGAATTTATCTATACGGAAGACCCGAATAAGCGATACCACACATGGAATTATGCTTTACGTCAACAATTTGGCAGCAAAATTTTTAAAGTCCCTTTGGATGGCGGATTTGATTGTCCAAATCGAGATGGGACTGTTGCCAAAGGCGGTTGTACGTTTTGCAGTGTCTCAGGCTCTGGTGATATGATTGTTGCCCCAAAAGATCCATTACCGATTCAATTTCAAAAAGAAGTTCAAATGATGCATAAAAAATGGCCGAATGTCGACCAATATATTGTATATTTTCAAAACTTCACGAATACTCATGCGCCTGTTGAAGTGATTCGACATCGTTTTGAGCAGGTAGTTAATGAACATGGTGTAGTTGGTATTTCAATTGGTACGCGTCCTGATTGTCTGCCAGATGATGTTGTTGATTATCTGGCAGAACTGAATCAACGTTATTATTTATGGGTAGAATTAGGCTTACAAACGACTTATGAGAATACTAGCAGCACTATCAATCGAGCTCATGATTATCAGACCTATCTGGATGGCGTAGCCAAATTGCGTAAACATGATATTCGTGTCTGCACACATCTGATCAACGGATTGCCTGGTGAAAGTCTAGAGATGATGAAAGAAAATGTTCGTCGTACGATTCTTGATTCAGATATTCAAGGAATCAAATTACACTTATTACATTTAATGACGAATACTCGCATGTTAAGAGATTATCATGAAGGGCGCTTGCAATTGATGACTAGGAAAGATTATGTTGGTGTTATTTGTGACCAACTAGAAATGATTCCGCCAGAAATCGTCATTCATCGCTTAACAGGAGATGCACCAACTGATTCCTTAGTTGGTCCAATGTGGAGTCTGAAAAAGTGGGAAGTTTTAAATGCAATTGATGATGAAATGAAACGTCGGAATAGTATCCAAGGAATCTATAATGTACGGAACACTAAGGAGGTTCATGCTTGATGTTACAGACAGCACTTCAGTTTAGTCATACACTTTTAAAAGAAGTCATTCAAGAAGGTGATAGCGTCGTTGATGCTACAATGGGAAACGGAAATGACACAGCTTTTTTAGCTGAACTTGTTGGTACAAATGGCCTAGTTTATGCATTTGATGTCCAGAAACAAGCATTGGTAAATACAGAAAAAAGACTGACTGAATTAGGCTTACAAGAGCAAACAATTTTGCTACATCAAGGGCATGAAACCATTAAAGAGACTATTCCAGAAGACACACAATTAAAAGCTGCTATTTTTAATTTGGGTTATCTGCCTAAAAGTGATAAACAAATCATCACCCAACCAGATACAACGAAACAAGCACTGGATGCATTGATTGCTCGCCTAAAGTCTAAAGGACGAATCATTTTAGTTGTTTATTATGGGCATACTGGCGGCGAAGCAGAATTAGCATTGGTACATGAGTATTCGCAAAAGCTACCGCAAGAAGAATATAGCGTATTGACCTATCAATTTATCAATCAGAGAAATAATCCACCGATTTTATTTTGTATTGAAAAAAAATGAGTCACTAAAATAGTATAGTAGCGCGGGGCAAAACTAATGAGATTTCCCAATGCTACTATACTATTTCATACTTTATTCAATTGCTTTTCCTTATCATTGACAAGAACAGTTTGATTTTGTTCATTTAAAAGTGAATTTTTCGTTTTAGGCAATGTATCTGATACTCTATTTTGAACTCTAGAAAAAGTGTTTTTTATTGCATAAGATAACTTGTTTAAATCATCAAATGACGTAATGACATCATTCGCTCCTAATTCAAAGAGTATCTTTTTTTCATTTTCTATGGAGGTATTTGAATAAATCCATACAAACATACTTGGATTTGTATTAGATGCAATAAGCCAATCAATGGTCTCGACTAAAGGATTTTTTCCATTCATTTCAATGACAAGAATATCTAACAAAGTCAATTGGCTTTGTTCTTTTATTTGTAATAGCTCGCAATCACTTGATTGGAGAATATTGATTAATTCATTATTGGACGTATACTGATCAGTTAAAATTCCTAGTTTTAACAATGGAGTCTCTCCTTTGTTTATTTCTCGTTTTAAAAAGAACAAGAAAATGTATTATTTCAGCTGTTATAACAAATGACATTCGACAATTAACGGCTGATTTAACGGCATTTGCTCATTTTTTCTATGAAGAATGATGCCCTAACCAGGCACTTGTCATCATGATCGTCACTCTTTTTTCAAGGCTTGTGGCAAAGGTATCTAAAGATATCATAGATATATCCGTAATGGTTATTACCACTGGTCTTCTCCCTTTAATATACCGTCGTTCACAATGTCTATCTTTCCTTTTATAAATATTTTCGCTTTTTTTACAATAGATAGTCTACCTATTTGCTATTATTTTTGATGGCAGTTTTTCAAATTAGACAAAGAAAATCAATAATCAACAGTAAGAATAGATAAAAAATAACCAGTGTCGACTTATATTTATCAAAAATATCTTATTTTATTAATATTTATTTTTTTAGATCACTCATCAAAAGTTCTTATAAATCAGATATTTTAGCTACACAATCGTTATCACTTTCATTTTTATTTTGCTTTACTTTTTTGAGCCTATTTAACCTAATCCTTAACTTCAATCATAAACCAAAAACGAATATGATTGCGTTATACTGAATCTTTGTACTTCAAACAGATTTGGAATATTCGTTAGAATAATATCCGGTCTTTGTTTTGTTTGTTCATTTGTGAAAGCGATGTTAAATTCATAACTAAAATAATCACTTATTTTTTCTTTAATACTTTCTTTTATGATCGATGGAAGATCCGTTGCTAGGTAGATTTTAATGACGGGTTTATATAAATTAAGAGGTCTAATAGATGAAAACAAAAGCATGTACTTTTGTAAAAGAAATTCTTTGTCTAAAAATAAATCATTTTTTGTTTCTCGATATAGCTCATCAATAAATGTTTCTAACTTTTGCTTTAGATTGGGAAAATTATACTCAGGTTCATTTAAAACATGGTAGCCATCTAAGTCAACAGGCATCTGATTGAATACTTTGCAAAATAAATGAGCACAAAAACTGGTTACAAAAAAATGATTTTGAGCACGATAAGGAATTGGAAAAAAGGTTTCACTAAACTTATTGATAAAATATTTCGTTGCTAGATAAATATCGGATTGACATTTTTTATGATACGTGAAAATTTGATACCTTAAATTTTTAGATTCATAAAATTTTGTTTTCATTTGAAGTAACAAGATATAAAAATATAGCTCTGACGCTTCTGATATTTGATAACTTTCAGTAATATAATTGGAGAATGGTACTTTTTTTAGAACACTTTGAAGATCAACATAATTTTGCCATTCAGGTTCAAATTCAATAATATGGTTTTTCCTTACTCGTATAAGATTGATTGCTAATATGTAACTCATTTGTTTTCTTTGAATCTCTGATAAGTTTAAGTTAAATGCTTCTGAAAACAAGTCTAATGTTTGATGTGCTTTTTTAAAGTCAATTGCTCCAAATGGCCATTTTTCTCCTTTAAAAAGGACCCAACTTAGAATAAAGATCATTCCTCTGATATTTTTTTCTTTTCCAATAAATTGAAATTCACCTCTAGACAGACAAATATCATATGTATTCAAAAAATTTTTTATTTTCTTCAGACTCTCTCGAATTGAATTCTCACTTTTAAAATTTTTTATTGCGTATTTTCTTACTGAGAATGAATCTTCTAACATTATTTTTTTTTAAATTTTTATTCGTCCATCTAAATCAAAGACATACATCTTAAATTCCGTATAGTTACTGTTTACGACCATATCAAGCTGAATTCCTTTAAACTTTTCATAGCGGAGAATAATAGGATATTCTTTTGTCTTATTGTATTCATCAATCTTTTCTTTTAATTGATAAATATAGCGATGAATTGTTCTTTCGACCACGTTTAATCTTATTCCTAGTTCGTGTACACTGTACCATCGATGACTTTCAGAAATAATATCGATTAATTGTAGCATCAACTTATTATTTTCTTCTAACAATTCAAATATATCCTCTTCCAAAAGTTTTCCTTCTTTCCTAAATTAATTAGCAACTGCTGCTTTGGGTTCAAAAATGGAAATACCTCATACTATCAACTCTCATTGTAAGGGATTATTAAGGATAACTATTTATTTTGTTGGTCGTTTTACTCGACAAATTCCCAAATATATACTTTATAAATATTTTTTAAATTTAATTTTCAGCATAAAATATTTTTTTATTTTTTCGTTCATCTTTTTTTCTATCTTATGTAAAACACCACACAACTATCAAAATTAGGACTTGTTTTTATTCCTAACTCACTTCATCACTTAACGATTCAATTTATTTCCCTTCGATAAATCGTACCCTTTATCTCTTTTAAAGCTATTATTATGGCATTTCTTTGCTTTATGTACTTTCCAACTTTTATTCTATTCATTGTCGTTTCTTTTGCATTACTTTTAAAGAATCCTATCCGAGTACCAAAATAAACAGCTAGTTTTATATTTTTAGCTGTGACTCATCATTTTTCATATCAGCTATTTTCTTAAAAAAAAACGGACCCTCCTATGGAACTAAGAGGAATCCGTTTTTTTATTCAAATACAAATTGATTATGATATAACTCCGCATAAAAACCATCTTGTTTTAATAGTTCATGATGATTTCCTTCTTCGATCACTTCACCGTTTCTTAAAACAACGATTCGATCTGCATTCAAAATTGTTTTCAATCGATGTGCAATAACAAAACTTGTTCTTCCTTTAATCGCTTCATCCATTGCTTTTTGAATTTTTGCCTCTGTTACAGTATCTACGTTACTGGTTGCTTCGTCCAAAATTAGTAATGATGGATTAGTAATGATTGTACGTGCGATACTGATTAATTG
This sequence comes from Enterococcus sp. AZ126, assembly GCF_051714545.1. NCBI lineage: Bacteria > Bacillati > Bacillota > Bacilli > Lactobacillales > Enterococcaceae > Enterococcus > Enterococcus sp. AZ126. Next base: position 2,869,147 of record NZ_JBIOSB010000001.1, on the reverse strand, counting down.
TTTTTGACCCGTACTAAAGATATTATTTTCTTCAGTTATTTCTGTATCATAGTCTTTTTCTTGCGCCATGATGAATTCGTGGATATTCGCTTGTTTGGCTGCTTCAATAATTTCTTCATTCGTAGCTTCTGGTTTTCCAAATGAAATATTAGCACGAATCGTTCCAGAAAACAGGACAGAATCTTGCAAAACGATTCCAACATGCGTTCGCAAGCTACTTAAATCGATGTCTCGAATATCTGCTCCGTCGAATGCCACTGAACCGCTGTTCACATCATAAAAACGATTTAATAAATTCATGATGGTCGTCTTGCCTGAACCCGTTGGACCAACTAAAGCAACCATCTCACCTTTTTTAACATTGATCGAAACATCTTTTAAGATAGGTACTTCTGGATCATAACCAAAGTCAACATGGTTCAGCGTAACTGATTCATTGATACCATCAATCCTTTTACCATCTTTTGGATTGACTTCGTCAGGTTCATCAAACATTTCATTCAAACGGCGAGCACCTGTGATCGCTAATTGGATCATGCTATAGCCAGACGAAATCTGCATTAGTGGTTGGTAATATTGTTGTGAGTACTGAACGAATGTTACCACTAACCCCAGAGCAACAGTTTTTTCTAAATCTCCGTTTAGTGCCAACCAACCGCCAAAGAAAATCACAATAGCTGTATTTACTAAGGACATTCCCTGCATCATTGGAAATAATAGACCTGAATAAACTTGACCTTTGAATGTTGCTTTACGTACGGTTTGATTGTGTTCAAGAAAACCATCTATTGTCTCTTCTTGCAAACCATTTGTAATGATTACACGTTGTCCACTAATTTTTTCATCCATGTAGCCGTTTAATTTTCCAACTTCATCTTGTTGGATATCAACATATTTACGTGCTTTGCTGATGACGATCACCGCAATTAAAATGGCAACTGGCGTTGAGGCAATCGTCGCCCATGCTAACTGAACATTTTGACGAAACATCATGATCAAGATCCCAACAAATAAGGCTGCATTGGTCAATACTTGAAGCAATGCTTGGTTCAAACTATTTTGGATATTATCTAAATCACTAGTAAATCGGCTTAAAATTTCACCATCTTGATGAGAGTCAAAGAAGCGAATTGTCAACTTTTCTAGTTTGTTGAATAAACCGATACGCATACGGTTTGTTGACTTTCCAACAACTTGGGTAAATAGGATGCTGTAAATGAAATTTGCAGCACTCGTTAAAACATAGAACATTAATAACTTCCAAATCACACTGATAAATTTAGATTTATCATCTGTTCCTTGAGATAAGGCCCCCACGTAATTAGCCAATTCTTGGATTGCTTCCCCAACAAATTGAGGTGCTTTTACTTGAAAATAAGTGGCCATCACAATCGTCACAAAAATGAAAAAGAATGTGAGTTTATAACGTTTTAAATAATGAAAAAAGAATTTACTTGCTCTAATTAAATCAGTCATTACTCTTCATCTCTCCCTTTTTGTGTTTCGTAAATTTCTTGATAAATAGGATTCGTTTTAACTAACTCTTCATGCGAACCTTCGCCGACCAATTGTCCTTTGTCCAAGACTAAGATACGGTCTGCATGAACAACAGATGAAATTTTTTGTGCAATAACAATTGTTGTCGTTTCTTTCAAATCATTATCCAACGCTTCTCTTACTAATCTTTCTGAACGGGCGTCCAAGGCGCTTGTACTATCATCTAAAATTAAAACCTTAGGATCACCTATTACTCCTCGCGAAATAGATAAACGCTGCTTTTGTCCTCCTGAAAAATTGTTACTACGTTCAGCAACAGGGGCTTCATATTGAAGTGCTAATTTTTCGATAAATTCTTTGGCTTGCGCAATCTCCGTTGCACGAGACATATCGGATTCACTAGCATCTTTTTTTCCTTGTCGTAAATTTTGTGAGATCGTTCCCGAGAAAAGAATTGCTTTTTGCAAAACAAATGAGACTGTTTTACGTAAGCTACGTTCATTGACCTCTTTCAAATCTACACCACCAACTTCTACCGTACCTTTTGAGGGATCAAATAATCGAGGAATCAATTGTGCCAAGGTCGATTTACCAGCTCCTGTAGCTCCTACGATCCCTATCATTTCACCAGGCTTAATCGAAAATGAGATATCTTTCAGCGTATCTGTATCATCGCCTGGATAACGGAAACTAACATGATCAAAAACCACACTACCGTCTAAATTTTGTTCCGGTACATCTTTATAAGTAAGAGCTGGAACTGTATCCATCACTTCTTTGATTCGTTTGATTGAAACCGCTGCACGAGACGTCATCATCATCATCATTCCACCGATAATGATAGCCATCATGATTTGCATCAAGTAACTCATAAATGACGCAATTCCACCGATTAAAGTCGGATCATCTTTGACTAAATTACTAACCAGGAAAATCGAGCCGACAATGGCTAAATTAGCTGCTAACATAAAAGATGGGATCATGACAGAAAAAAGAGTCCCTACAATTAGATTATGCTTCGTCAATTCTTCACTTACTTTACTAAAACGATCTAATTCATTTTTTTCCTGAACAAATGATTTAACAACACGAATTCCTAAAAGATTCTCTTTGGCTAAACCATTCACCTTATCGATTAATTTTTGAATAAGTGCAAAATGTTTGCCCATTTGAGAAAATGAAAGTGCTGTGATAATAAATACAGCGATCACTAGTAAAATAATCACCCACCACAATTGCGGTAATGTCATCATTGCTAAAATAAAACTACCGATAAACAATATCGGAATTCTAAACAACGACTGCAATGCGATCATAATCACATTTTGAATTTGAGTAACGTCATTCGTTAAACGAACCACTAAATTTCCAGCTGAAAATTCTTCAATATTTCCAAATGAAAAAGTTTGGATCTTACGAAATGTTGCCTCACGAATATCTGCACTCACACCTTGTGCGACTTTAGCAGAATAAATCGTGTTAAAGACACCTGCAATCAAACCAAGGCCTGCGATTCCAATCAAATACAGTCCAAGTTCTTTCATTTGGCTTTTATCCTCTTTAATAATTGCTTCTAATACTTTTTGTAATAGCTTAGGCTGCCATAAAGCCGACATAACCATAATAATTACGGTAAACAATGCTATGGTCACTTCCAGCTTGTATTTTTTGACATGTTCCATTATGATACTCACTTAATCCCAACTTTCTTTGTAAAACTAGCCTTGTCTGATTCGTTGTGCAACTATCAACGATCATTTAGTGTTATTATAAATAAATCAAAGGATGAGACACATTCATTTTCATTGACTTCACAAACTTAACACTGTAAAATTAGGCCGCATCACAATGTACCATTTTTAGAAGCAAATTTCAAGAACTTAGCTTACATTTTTATATAAAAGGATGAGAAAATTGGAAGAAAAGTTATCAAAAGAAAAAATCGTTCGAGCAGCATTTGAATTATTAACGGAAAATCCTGAATTAGAAAAACTATCTATGCGCAAAGTCGCTCAAAAACTTGATATTCAAGCACCAGCGATTTATTGGCATGTAGAAAATAAACAGGCACTGCTTCAAAGTATGGCTGAAGAAATAGAAAACCGATTTATACCGCCAGAACCTAAAGAAAATTGGAAAGAGACACTCTATGCCTATATGGAAAATTATTACGAATTGTATCAGTCCTTTCCATGTGCCATCGAAATCGAAATTCAAACGATTCCATCCTATCCCTCTCGTTTAAGAAATCTTGATGCAATGCTTGCTATTCTTCATGAAGCTGGATTTTCTATCGAATTGAGTTATATGACCATCACCTCGTTACAGCATTTGTTATTTGGTATGCTAATGGATTCTTCTGAAGAGAAAAAACTTTACAATAAAGTAATAGCTGGTGACGATTATTTGAAGAAACAAATCATCTTGATGAAACAATATGTTCAAGAACAGAACTTAAACAATATCAGCGAAAGCATTCAATATCGTCAAAAAGCAAAGCAAAAAGAGTTCTTCATGAAGACATTGCGGGTGTTTTTAAACGGTTTAGATGCCTTTGTCTAATCATAAATACACAAAAAACGCTGGGAAAGAAGAGATCTCTTGTGTTCCCAGCGTTTTCTGCATTTAGGATGTGAAACAAAAGTGACTGTTCCTTTTGTCCCACATCCTTTTTCATTTATTTATCTAAAGGTAACCACTCTAACACACGTTGAATCCATGTATCCCAAAACAACCAATCATGATTACCCGGACCTGTCTCAAAGGTATGCTCAATGTTGTGAGCTGTCAGTGCTGCCGCCATTTTTTTATTGCCATGTAAAAGTAAATCTTCTTCACCACAACAAAGAAAAATATTCGGGGCATTTTCCCCACTAGCTATAAGTTGTTCAAGTAAGAACATTGGATCATTGATCGATCCTTGAACGTTCTCCAATGGACCAAAAATTCCTTCCCAGAAATTTCTTCCTTTGACTGCTAACAAATCTTCCATCCGGTCCGCAAGATTCACAGCACCTGATAAAGAGGCTATGGCTCCAAACTTTTCTGGTTTAGCTAGACCTAGTTTTAACGCTCCATAGCCACCCATCGAAAGGCCTACTGCAAAAGTTTTTTCTCTTTTCGTTGTCAACTGTGGAAATAATTCATGACAGATATTCGGTAATTCCTCTGATATAAACGTCCAATAATTCATTTCATAACGTGTATCTGTGTACCAGCCAAGATCAGTTGAAGGCATGATCACGGCTATTCCCAAATCTGAAACATAGCGTTCTATCAATGTTCTACGTTCCCAAACGCTATGATTTCCACCCATTCCATGAAGTAAATACAGCACAGGAACGTCTGTAACGTTTCCTTTTGTTGCTGTACCAATTTTTTTCTCCGTTTTTTGAGGCAGAATAACATTTACCGATACTTCCATTTCTAGCACATTTGAATAAATATTTGCTTGCAAAAAGGCCATCTATTATCCCTCATTTCCTATTTTCTATTATTATAGCATTAAGTCAATTTTTTTCTAAAAGAATAAATCACAAAGAACTCGAATCCTATTTCTACTCGATCTTTTATCTAACAGACTCATTTATAGACTATATGTAATAAGTAAAAATTAGCCGCTTGATATAAAGCATATCCCGTATTGTACGGTTTATCATTTTCCAGACAAGCAATATTTTTACTATCAATCAGTGAAAAATTAAGACTTATATCAAGATATTTTTGAAGCTTTATGACCTGATCATGTCGCATCGATTCTTTGATTAATAATTTTAAGTACTCATAAATTGAATTATTACATATCTCACTGTCTGAATAAGAAACAATAAATGACTCAAAATACTCAAACTCATATACGATTGGCACTTCATCCGCATTCCTATCAAAATCTACTTCCAATAACCATAGTATTTATCAAACAACTGACTATTATACTCATCTGCGCCATCCAAATTTGAACTTTTAAATACTGGAATTTCCAAATTTGCTTCCTTTAGTTTGGATACTACACCAATGATAATTGTTTGTGCTAATCCAATACTTGTAAAATCAGAAGTTGGCCCTAAATCTACATCTAACCCCTCTATTTGAAATGCAGCATCGCCTTTAGGTGCATGGCTATCAATTGTTACATCAGCAATTTCATACATTCTTTTACCTGAAGAATGTCTAGAAGACACCGAGCTTGAATGATCCATAGAGGTTAAAGCGATAACATTTGCCCCAATTTTTTTAGCTTCTAAACACATTTCAACAGGAACATTATTTCTCCCTGAATTTGATACAATCATAATAGTGTCTTTAGCTTCAACTTTGTACAATGATAATATACTTTTAGAATATCCATCTAAACGCTCTAAATAGGTGCTTTTATTTGGCATATCATGAAGCATTAATTCTGGTGGTAATATTCCTTTTACATAAGCTAAGCCACCTGCTCGGATATAAATTTCCTCAGCAACCATGTGTGAATGACCTGATCCGAATACGTAAAATCTACCACCATTTTTACAACTATCAAAAATCAATTCTGCCGCTTTTTCAATCGAATCGATTTCATTTTCTGCAACATCCTTCCAGATAGCTGTTAGATAATTCATATAGTTTCTGATTTCTTTTTTTGAACTATTCATTTTTATAGCACCTCTTTCTCTTTCTCTTTCTCTTTCTCTTTCTCTTTCTCTTTCTCTTTCTCTTTCTCTTTCTCTTTCTCTTTCTACTTTATTATATGATCTTGTCATAACATGTAAAGCGTTTTATTTCTTAATTTTTTCTACTTTGTCATTTTTAATCGTTATGCTTCTCTTTGTAAACACTAAAGTATTCAATACAAATAAGCGATATAACTCCGTAAAATTAAGATAAATGATGCAATTCTCCTTTTTACAAATGCTATTCAATTTAATTTTTTTGTTCTTTGGAATCAATTGACAAAAAACAAAAAAAATGCGAATAGGATATCACTCTACGAGAAACATCCAATTCACATGAATTCTGAATAAACGAAAAAAGAAACAATTGCTTCGAAAAAGCATAAAATTCTTTTTTATACTACGTTTGTATAGAAGAAATCAAAATAATCTTAGTCAATGAACTTTACCTATACATCTGGATCAAAATTTAACGTGTCAATTGATTCTTTTCCTCATCTATTTAAATTTTAAAGGCAAAATTTCACCGTCTATTTTACTTTATAAAACGAAATACAGCTCTTCTATTTCGCTATTTTCTTTTTCACACTCACATTAAGAATAATCGCAACAATGATCAAGCCGATCCCGACTACATACACATTATGAAGTCCAGCATACAGCATGCCGCGTAAAGGTCTTAGTAAATCAGCTGGTATAGTATTCGCCGTATGCGGATTAACGAGTTGATTCATCACATCTGGATCGACCTGTAATGTGCTTTTCGCTAATTCTGAAGTTGTTACGGCATTGATGATCACGCCAAAAATCGACACCATCAATGTTTGTCCAATTGTCCTAGCCAATGTATTGAATGATGTTGCAACGCCCATTTCTGATGGATTGACACTGCTTTGAGCGGTCACTGTAGTAGTCGTAATCGTAATCCCAAAACCGACTCCTAAAACAGAAGAAATCGCAAAAAACCAAACAAATGAAATCGTCGCAGGAACCAATACTAAGAAAATACCGCCTAATAGCGTAATACTCAAGCCAATCGTCAGCACTCTTTTTGTTGTATGTTTTTCCATTAAATTACTTGCGATAAACGAACCTACCATCCATAAAATCGACATTGGCGCTAATACCAAGCCGCCGATTCCAGCGCTTTTTCCTAATACACCTTGCATCCACATTGGGATATACACTTCTACGCCCATCAAAAATCCGCTGATCAAAGCAGCTACGATATTGACGATCACAAAAGTAGAATTCTTAAACAGCATCAAATCAATAACTGGATCTTTGGCTTTTTTTTCCACAAAAATAAATCCGATGAAAAATAAAACAGAAGCCCCTAAACAAAGGAACACTTTTAGGCTAAAACCACCATCACCAATTAATTGGAATCCTAATAAAAGCGTCAATAAGACTAACATCAGCTGAATACTTCCTAAAATATCCATTGGTACTTTGCTTTGTTCTCTTTTTGGCTCAACTAAAAAATAAGCGATCAAACCCATCAATACAAGACCGATTGGTACATTGATGAAGAAAATCCAGTGCCAGCCAACGGTATCTACAATAAATCCACCTGCAAGTGGGCCAAAAATACTCGCAATTCCCCAAGCAGCACTATTCAAACCTAACATTTTTGCCCGCTTATCAATTGGGTAAATATCAGCCAAGATCGTCAAAGCAACAGGCATAATCGCTCCTGCTCCGATTCCTTGAATCGCCCGGGCAATGATCAATGTGATCATATTTTGCGCCAAGCCGCACAGTGACGAACCAATAATAAAAATAATAATTCCAATCATAAAAATCGGTTTACGACCGATTTTATCGGCTAGTTTGCCATAAATCGGTGTCAGCATTGCGTTTGTTAATAGGTAAATTGAAAAGACCCAGTTCATGATTTCCATTCCGTGCAGCGATCCTACGATCGTTGGCATAGCTGTGGAAACAATCGTTCCTTCAATTGCAGTCATAAACGTTGCAACAAAGACACTAATCGTTACAAGCTTGACGTTTGTTTTTCTTTCCATATATATCCATCCTTTTTGATTTTATCTAGTTTCCTAACGTTACTTATAAATTATTCTACAGAGTTTTATTGGTACTGCTATTAGACTTTACATTACTATTAGAGTTTTTAGGATTATTGTAATTTACTTCATGAGTGATTTTGTGGGTTTATGGTATTTGATGATCATGATCCTTTTGGTCGCTGACTTCTATTTTTTATTCGAGATTACAATTTGGTGATTCATTAGTGCGGTAACTACGCTCTCTTTGGTCGCTAACTTCTATTTGTTATTCAGGATTACAGCATTTGGTGATTCACTAGTACGGTAACTACGCTCCCTTTGGTCGCCTAGTACTGCTCATCATCTGCTCTGCGCAGCAGTCGCAGTGATTCGCAGCAAAACGGCGCCGCTAATTTTCATTAGCAGCGCCGCCTCTTTTACTCCATCAAGCTTTTCTTGATTGCGTCGACTTTGTCTGTCTGCTCCCAAGGTAGTTCAATGTCTGTACGACCAAAATGACCATATGCTGCCGTCTGTTTATAAATTGGACGACGTAAGTCAAGCATTTCTATAATCCCTGCTGGACGCAGGTCGAAGTTATCCCGAACGGCTGCGATCAATTTGCTTTCAGGTACTTCACTTGTTCCAAAAGTATTGATTGAAATCGATACAGGTTGTGCTACACCGATTGCATACGCTAATTGCACTTCCACTTTTTCAGCTAAACCTGCTGCAACAATGTTTTTTGCAATATAACGGGCTGCGTAACTTGCAGAACGATCGACCTTAGTAGCATCTTTCCCAGAAAAGGCGCCACCTCCGTGACGAGCATATCCACCGTAAGTGTCTACGATAATTTTGCGCCCGGTCAAGCCAGCATCTCCTTGTGGTCCACCAATTACAAAACGACCTGTTGGATTAATAAAGTATTTTGTTTCTTCATCTAATAATTCGGCTGGTATCACTTCTTCAATGACAAGTTTTTTAACGTCTTGTTGAATTTGCTCCAGCGTAGCTTCTTCATCATGTTGTGTGCTGATTACGACTGTATCCACACGTTGTGGTTTACCATTTTCATCGTATTCTACGGTCACTTGTGATTTTGCATCTGGACGTAGATAAGATAGTTTTTCCTCTTTACGTAATTGCGCCAAACGGCGAACTATTTTATGGCTTAAAGAAATTGGCAATGGCATTAATTCGGGTGTTTCATCCACTGCAAAACCAAACATCAAACCTTGATCTCCAGCACCAATATCATCCTTCGTATCTTTGTCACCACGTGTCTCTAGCGCATCATCCACACCTTGTGCAATATCTGGTGATTGCTCATCGATTGCAACTAGAACTGCAACAGTATCACCATCGAAACCATATTTAGCACGTGTATAACCAATATCTTTCAATGTTTGTCGAACCACTTTTTGGATATCTACATAAGCGGTAGTAGAAATCTCTCCAAAAACTAAAACTAAACCTGTCGTAACGCTTGTCTCACAAGCTACACGGGCCAAAGGATCTTGCTCTAAAATCGCATCTAGTATTGCGTCACTCACTTGATCGGCAACTTTGTCTGGATGTCCTTCAGAAACGGATTCTGATGTAAATAAATGTCTCTCTGTCATAATGTATTCCCCCTAAATTTAGTCGGTTACAAGGCATCTTTGCATAAAATGTAGTGCATTTCTCTTCCTATTCAAAGTAAAATATTCTTTTGAGAAACCTACAATTCCACAACAAATCCTTTCGGGAACTTGTAACTTTTATAAGTATAACAGATTCATTACGAAAAAACTTACTTTTTATTCTTTTAACTAAAAACTCTTTATATTTCTAATCCAAACGTAAAGGGGGTTTAGTTTAAAGAACAAAAACACCTGCAAATCTACAATAGAATCCAGGTGTTTCTCAAGTATTTTATTAAAATCGATGTAGATTATGTAGCGGTAATATTCTCATTTCGACAGTACCAATAATATCTTTTTCATCAATTAACTGATAGTAGCGGCTATCCGTTGCATAAGGACGATTATCGCCTAAAACTAGATACTTTCCTTTAGGTATTGTAGCTTGTCCTGTCAAAGCCTTTAGCGTAAAATCTTCTGTAAACATCATACCATCTTTTTCAAATTGATTTTTATATTCCGCAATAAAACGTTCTTCTTTTTCCTCTTCATTGATAAATAACTGACCATTTTTATAATATAAACTTTCTCCTGGACGACCAATGATTCTTCGAACTGACTTATCGCTAGAATTAGGCACACGAATATAGACAAGGTCGAAACGCTTGATTTTAGCTAATTTATTGACAACGACCACATCACGGTCTTCCAATGTATCACTCATAGAGTACCCTTCAACTTTTGCAAAAGAAAATGTAAAAAGAGAGAGTAGATAGAGCACGCCAAAAGTGACAAGTATGGTTAAGCCTATTTCAAAAAAAAGAACGTTCATTTTTCTAATTCTTCTTTTTTTCTTATTTTGTTTCTTCCTCTTGGCTTTTTTTGACACCGTACTTGTTTTTACTCTTCTTTTTCTTGACTTTTTTTTCATACTAGATGTTTTTTGGGGAGTAGGTCGTTTCTTTGTTTTTGGTTTATTATTATTTTTATGAGCCATTTTTTTCATAAAATCACCAAGTTATTTTTTATTTACCAACGCTTTTTCATTAATTTTAAAGTAGTTCACAACCGCTTCTTGGTTCTTCTTGACAGCTGTTAAATCTGCTTCAAACTCATTTAAAAGAGCCTCATCTTTGAAGAATTCATCTGATTGAGAAGATACATTAATTCCCAATTCCTTCATTGATCGATAATACTTATTCAACACTTTTTGACCTTGTTCCGTGTTTCTAATCGTTGCTTTATAAATACCATAACTTGAGAGTTGACCTGCTAGTAATTTAATATTTTTACCTGATTTCACATCATTTTCAGTATTTTTAGCTTCTTTTAACTGATCTTCAAGGTTATCAACCAAATAGTACCCTTGAACAACCGCTTTGGAGTCCTTGGCGCTTAAATGCATAGATTGATAATACAAAGAATAACCTGCAATTGAAGCTGACACTAAAAATAATAGAATTAAAATGAGCCCAGACGTTCGTTGTTTTTTACTTTTTTTTGTTAATTCTCTGATTTTTCTTCTTTTTTGTTTCTGTTTTTTCTTTTTGACTTTGGTTTTCTTGACTTTTTTCAAAGCTTTATTCGTTTGAATCATCAGAAAAAAGGAGATCCCTGCAAACAATAACCCTATGCTTGCTAGGGACAAAGAAACAATAAAAAACCAATCCAATATCGTCATTTCTTTACCTCCTCAATTTTTTTGTTAAACGAATTTTTACAGCTTAGACTTGAAAATAGAATCCTCTGGAGCATTTATTATCTTTTAGGTCTTTTTTTTGCTTGTTTTTTCTTTTCTTTTTTCTTTTTGTTAATCGTTCTGATTACAAAGAAAATAATGAGTGCTAATACGATTACACCACCAACAATTCCTGCAATCAACTGCCAGTTAAACGTTTGAACATTTTCTAAACCGGCATCTTGATTATTGAATTTATCTGCTTCTTCATCTGTAATCTTGAATTTTTCGTCCCATTCCCATTTCTTATCACCCGAAGTCACTAAAATTTTAGAGCGATAATCTCCTGGGACCATCCGGTCGCCTTCCATACTTACTGGAAAATCAATCAATGAATTCGGCGCCATTCTCATACCAGAACGTTTTGTTTCATATAAGACTTCGTCACTGCCTTCTTTCATGATTTGGACTTGTGTTGTCATATTTTCTAAATAAGCGGGTTCCACATTAGAGAAGTTTACAAAAAAAGTATTTCTAAAATTATTCAATTCTGCATATACTTTGTTTAATTCTAAATTTGGTTGAATATCTTTATCCGTTTCAGAAAGAATCATCCCGATGACATATGCATATTTATTGATAACACCGGTTTTCTGTTTCGTTTCTTTTTCTTCTTTTTCAATTTTTTGAAGTTGTATTCCGCCTGAGATCACTCCATCGAACGATGCTTCTGGCATTGTAATTTCTATGTCGACATCCTGTTCACTATTGGCTGGTATTTTAACCGTTTCAGGAGCTTTAACAATGTTCTCAAAATCATATTTTAATGATTTATCTTTTTTTATAGTTGAAGGTCCATATTCAATCACACCATTGGCATTTGTTTTTGTGCTATTTAGTTTGACTGAGACTTCAATTTCTTCTGAAGCTAAATTGTTGATTTTGATTTTAACGGTTTGTTTTTGTCCAGGTGTCATCCCTAAATCGAAGTAACCAACGTCTTTACTTCTTTGATTATCAGGCTTGATCGTTTCATATGTAAATCCAGTTGCGTTACCGCTACTGTCCTCTTCCGCATAGGTCTTGATCGGTATGATCATGGCTAAAATGACCAATGCTACTAAATATAATAGATGCTTTTTCTTCATCGATATCCCTCTCTTTAAAAAGGCTGGGACAGAATTTTTTTCTGTCCCGCCATTTCTTTGAACATGATTACTTAAAGTATGCTATATAATTCAACTTATTTTTCAGTTTTAATTATAATACTTCAGCGATTGTCCAAGTAATTTCAGCTGTATATTCGTCAGCTAGTAAAACGTTTGTGTTTGGTACAGTTAATTTTACAGATTCTGCTGTTGTATCAGCCGTTCCGTCACCGTATTGACCAAATTCAATTGTGTATGTTCCGATTCCTTTAGACGCATCAGTATTTGTTAAAACATCTACTGACGAACCAGCACCTGTTCCAGCTGCATCTGCTGCTAATGTGAAGCCTGCGACTGTTGTTGCTGGCCATTGTGCTGCTGGGTCTGCTGAACTAATTTTTGCATTTGAGTAGCCAATTGTAGCGCCTTTTAAGAATGTACCTGCATTTGCATTTGCTTCAAATTGTTTTGACAATTGTGCGCTTACTTTGTATTTATGGTTTGCAACACCACGTACATCTGTAAATTGTACAAAGTTACCACGATTGACCTCTGTTGCATCTTCTCCTGTACCAGTTGTTACTGGAATAGCTGCAGCAAAGTATTCTGGGTTAGAAGCAAAAGCTTTTACTTTATCTTCGCCAAAGTTTAATTCAGTTACAGCATCGATACTGAATGAACCACGATCTGGATTAACGATAACTGGTTCTTTTGGATCTACAACTGGTTTGTCTGGATCTTCTGGATCGACAATAGGTTTTTCACTGTTGTCTTCAGTAAATTTGATTTTACCGTTTGATGGTAATGATTTTGCTTCAGCGTTAGCTGCAGCTGGTGCCGCTAAGCTTACTCCTACTAAAGTTAATAATGCTACTGAACATAATGTTTTTGTTTTCATGTGTGTTTCCTCCTAGTTTTTCTGTGATAGTGTGTGTGATTGTTTCTATTTATGGCAACTCGGCTAATATCCAAGTCAACACCGTAGTGTAAGGTACCGGATCAACAATTGTTGTTCCTGGTATTGATAGTGAAACAGCTTTATTCAAATAGACAGGCTTGTTGTCAAATACTGGATCAAGAACTGCTTGTCCTTCTCTATCAAGTCTAGGTTCCAGGGTATTTTTTTGATTGTTCTGATTTTCATCAGATGCTCCAAAAGAAATTGACCAAGTTCCGCCGCCTTGTCCAGAATTTGCTTGTGCTAAGTTATACGAAGCACCAACATTGTCTATAGTGATAATTTCCTTCGATAGTTGTGGTGCATTGCTCATATCTTTAGTAGAGCTTACCCATGATTTATCTAGTGACAACATGGCACCTTTTATCTCAGTGTGTTTTGTATCTTTGTTTGTAAATTGCATTTCCTGTCGCAATTGTAACGTCCAACCTGTAGGCTTTTGTCTCAAGTCAGTCACTTGAACAAAGTTCCCTCTGGGCTTTGTTGCACCAAAGAAATTTTGTGCATTTCCGTAGTATACTTCGTCTTTATCAGAAATTTTATTCTGATAAAAATCCAGTTTCGGAACAAAGTCAATTCTTAAGTCTCCCTTAAGTTGAGGCGTTTCTCCAGGATCAACAATTTCACCAGGTTTTTCTGGATCGACAATATCTTGCGGGTATTCGCCTGAAAATTCAATCTTTCCAGTTCCGCTCAACGACTCTGATTCCGCATAGACTGTAACACTATTCAGTGCTACTAAAGAAATCATGGCAACTGGCACAACGAGAAAGTTAATTTTTTTATCTAATTTTCTCATGTGTTCTCCCGCCCTTCTTTCTCTTTCTTACGTTTCCAGAAAAATAGCAGTAAGCCGATAATAACTAAGGCTGCTCCGCTGAATACAAGACTCGTTTTTACCATTTCACCAGTACTCGGGTAACGTCCGACAGGTTTTTTAACTGCTGGGGTATTAGTAGATTCCTGAGTATTTGATGAAGGTTCTGTGGTGCTAGACGGCTCTGTTGACGAGCTATCTTCGTAAAAACCGATCACACCATTGGTCTGCACCTCTCCTCCATTATTAGCCGCCGCATTCAATGGTTCACTGATTGCTAGCGTTAATGCAAAAGTAAAGGAGAGTATTAAAACGCTGATTTTTTTTCTCATAAGTTAAAAATCTCCTTTACTTTTATGGAGTATCGCCCAATTCCCAAAGGATCTCACCTTGGTAAGTCCCAAGCGTCTTCACATCTTGAGCTGAAGCTTCAAACTTAAATCCGTCACCAGATTCAGACCACGTATCACTAATGTTATAGGTCGTTTCTGATGTTGAAGCATTGGAAGCTTGAATCATGATATCCTGAGCTCCGCCGTTCAATGTGATCTCATTGTTTTTGTAAACGTATTTGAGAGCGCCATCTAACGTATATGCTGGAACGTCTGGATCAGTGCTTGTCATAGGAGTCGTTAATTTGGCCGTTAGTGACCAGCCTTTTTTATTTGCCCGACTGTCTTTCACGACTAAATCTGCTCCTTGATGTTTAGCTGAATTGATACGAGTTGTTTTTCCCTGATATTTTACGCTTCCAAAATCAATTTCTGTTGGTGCAGAAGCTAACTCAAGAACACCAAAGACCGTTCCGCCTGGGCTATCAGCTTTTTTTGAAGTAGCGCTATAGGTTTCGTGTTTTGCATTCGGATCATTGGGTCCTTCAACAAACGGGGTCTCTCTTGGTGAATCACCAACTGCCGTTGCGGTATTACTAACCACTTTTCCTACCGCAGAAGAAGCAACTTTAGCCTTAAAAGTAACCGTAACTGAATCACCTGTAGCTAAATCTCCCAATTTAACTGTTAATAAGCGTGAATCGGAATCATAGGAATAGTCTTTTGGTGTTTCAGCAACGACTCCGCCAATCTTAACTTCAGCTGTTGTAGAATCGAAATCTAATCCTGCTGGAAGGGTATCTTTAATAACTGTATTTGCCCAAAGCGTAGTATAGGCTGCTTCTTTGTTATTTTTAGCTGTTATCGTATACGTCAGAGTATCTCCTACTTGTGTCGTGGCTCCACCAGAAGAAACAACCGTTTTTTCTATCATCGGTTTATCTGGAAGAACATCAGCGACCGTATTCAATGTGGCTGAATCGAATCGATTATCAGTTGTCCCCTTAAGAGCATCATGATACCCAACATAACTATTATAAGTTGTTGGATCCTCATTTAAGTTTCCATCAACACCATCTGGTTCAACCGTATAGCTACTTGGAAGTACATATGATGGTAGTGGCGTAATTTTTGTTGTGTCTTTTAGATAAACTTCTACTTGAGCTGTTTTATCGATATAACTTGGCAAGTTGATTGTCCAATTACCGCCAGCAACAGTGGTTGTCACTGCGTTATTAGCTGTATCTTTCAGCCATTCACCATTGACTTTTACAAAGACTTTAGCGCCATCTTCATCGCTTTTTCCTTTGATCTGTTTTGATGCATTATCTATAGTTGTTGACACAACTGCTTGAGTTGGCGGTGTGACATCGATTGTTGTTACAGTATCTGTAAACCAGAAGTCTCCGTACACAACATCTGTAGGCAAACCAATATGCACATTGTTATCATCTTCAGCAGGCACATCACTTGATCCACGCCAAGCGCGAAGCACATTTACTTTAGTTCCTGTTGGAATAAACGTTTCTCCAGTTGGAAGTAGTGAAGACATATCTGCCTTAAAGATCCCTGCTCTAGCTGCTTCTCCATAGATACTGTATTTACCAGTCTCTCCATCTTGAACCGTTGTACCATATATCTTATGCTTAGTGGAATCATTTGGAAGCTGTACTTCTAATTCTACTTGTACTTCATCTGTCCAAGCATCGCGGAAACCGTCTTTCCCTTCTGGTATGCTAACGTGACCATAAATAAACTTATCCGCGTTTGTTGGGGTACGAACCTCATCTACAATTGGATTAGCATTGTTTCCTGACATCCGCGAGTAGCGATTGATTCCACTATTCCCAAATGAATCTGTTCCAGTATTGAAGGTCGAATCACTTGATGTATCTAGAAGCATATTTGCACCTTTCAAGCTATAGTCCACTAATGTCCATGCTCTAAAAGGATTTCCATCATTTCCATTATTTGCTTCCCCTGATTTAGGTATCCAGAGTGAAACATCTGAATGAACCGATTTAAATGTTGAAGCAGAGCCTGGAGACATCAATGCCTTCCCAGAACCATTATTTCTGAAATCATAATACATCGGTTTATCCAAAACAAAGGTTAAATCTCTGCTGCCATAGGTATTAAAGATTGCACCACTTGACGTATTTCCGACAACTTCAAAGTAAGTTCCTTCAGTCGCAGAGACTGTAATAGGACGCCATGTATCAATTCCAGCACCATTATCTGCTAAAATTTTCACACGACTACCTGGATCTGTTAATGTAAAACTATGCGGTCCGGAATTACTTGAATCGTAGAAGATAATACCTTGATTTCTTCCATCCGTACCCGGTGCCTGCGGTGACCCAGTTCCTTTGTTACGAACTGTAAAATCAGAATTTCCTGATACTAAGATTTTGTTATTAGCACCAAACATTCTGATTCCAGGAGCTCCACCAGCGTTTTTATTAATATTGATTTGTGACTCTCCGGAAACATTAAATGCCATATTCCCATCCAGTCTAAAACGAACTGCACCAGCCAATCCATTACTTTGTCCTTCAGAAGTCATATCAAGAATTGATTGACCGCTAGCGTTAAAACTTCCTCCGCTACTTTGGATCATGACTGCTGGTGTTGCAGTATTTGGCTGTAATGAATGTATTTTAAAATACGCTTTGTTCTCCACATTAAGCGTTGAGTTTGCAGCAGCGATCGATATAATCCCGCCACTATCTGCCGTTTGAGTCGAATTTCCCGATACTTCTAACTTGGTTCCTTCATCTTTAACAGTAATATCCACCTGTGCGCTGGACCTCAAAACATTATTCGATTGACTGTATCCAGTAAATTGAGCCTTATTTTGAACGATCATGTCAGTTCCAGCTGCCGAATTACTAAATATTTGACCAACACTATTGGCATTGATCGTAGAATCATCAACAATAAAACTCATCGTACCTGAAGCATCGATAATATCACTAGTCGTTGTACTCTCTATATTGATATCTGATTTCCCATTGATTACCAGTGAGGAACTCGCAGCACTATTTCGGTAAAAATTCCCCGAAATATTTGTTGGAATATCTATCTTACTGTTATTGATCGTTGTATTTATAGACGTTCCATAAATAAAGTTAGCGATCGTGGCAACTGTAATTGTCGAATTTCTAATGTCCAATTGTGTTGTTGCACCTGTAATATTAAACAAACTTGAAACTTTTTCGACTGTAACATCTGCATTTTCAATTAAGAATTTTCCATTTGCAACAGTTGAAGTAACAAAATTAGCGCCCTCATTGATAACTACAGAAGCTCTATCATTCTCTGTTCCTTGAATATAGACTTCTTTAGCCGTGATCATATTTGTCGCACGAACAATATTTAATACGTTTGTCCCACTAATTGTAACCACACTATTGACAGCCGTAATCAAAGCTCGAGAACTTCCTGACAAGGTGGTTATATTTTCAAAGTTTACTGTCCAATTGTTACTGTTTGCTGCACTGGCGTTAAAAATCGCAGTACCATTATTACCCGTGTATTTTAGATTTTTTACATTTAGCGTGCTACCTGTTGTACTTCCTTGCGCCATTGTGATCGAACGTCCAGTCGTACCTGTGAAATCAATCTCATGACCCTGTCCATCTATTTCCAATGAGGGACGTGCCGCAAGCGAAGGATTCGTCGTAGCTGACATGTTAGCTGCTATAGTGATTTTGTCAACCGTTGGATCAGCTAAAGCAGAGGCAAAGTCAGCCCACAAAGAAACGACTTTAGGATTTACAGGCGCTGCATACACAGAAGTGTTCAAGGCAGCGATTTGTTCAACAGATTTCATTTTTTGTTCTATCACTTTTTCTTCTTTGATTTCAGGTAAATCAAGAGTAACTTTCGCTACTTCACCTGATTTATTTGAAAGTGTGACTTTTCCAGTTTTAGCTTTATTTCCTGCAAATGTCCGAACGAAAAACTGAACAATCAATGGTTCCTTTGACGCTTTTGTCTTGATTGTGAATGAATCTTTAGAAAAGTCGATCAACTCAATCGTAGACAAATCATTTTTAGTTTGTCCTTCTAAAAAATCTTCAACGTAAATTCCGTCTAACCCAGCAGACTTAAAGGTCAACTCCTCATCCTTAGGATTATTGATTATTAATTTGACAGGAATCGATTTTTCATTATCACTGGAGATGTCTCCTCGTTCCAATGAATAATTTTCCGATGCCGCAAGTAAAGGATTAACGCTCTTTAACGAAACATAACCGACAACTGCAACTAATAATAGAAGCAATCCAAAATAGAACCCTTTGTTTTTTATTTTCATTATTTTTCCTCCTTCCCTCAAAAATCATCGTGCTAAAAAGCGCACAAATATATTTCAACTTTTCGATCTAATGCTACATCGTTCTCATTAAATCAAAAAAGAGAAACCTGATTCCCCATACTCCTGTCACCGTCATTGCCTATATTTTTTCAAAGCAAACGCCATGACCTCTTTGTTATTTGATCGATTACATCATTTCATTGAACAGTATTTTTATGCCATCAACTTATATCCCTTTGACCGAACTGTTTTAATATATTTAGGGTGTGCTGCATCTTTTTCAATTTTTTGCCTAAGATGAAAAATAAGATTTGAGACACGATATTGCTTATCATTTCCCTCATTCTTCCAAACATTTTTATAAATTTCTTCATATGAAACTGCCACACCCTGATTTGTTTGCAAAAACTCAATTGTTTTAAATTCTAACTTTGTTAAGTTGATCTCTTCTCCATCCAATAAAACACTAAAGTTGGATGGTCGCAATTGAATCTCAGGTACACTCTCTGTATTCTGTGTATACTTCTCAAATATTGGCGTCATTCGATTGTATCTATTTAATGCATTGATTATTACAAGTTTGCATTCTTCTGGATCGCATTCGTTATCTAGTATGCCATCTGCTCCAAGTTGTAAATATACAATGTGATTCATCTTATTTTCTCGCTGTGAAATCACCCAAATAAAAGTATTTCGTTTTTTCTTTAATAGAATGATCAGTTCACAGATAAGTCCAATATTTTGTGCTTGCTGTTCATTAATGACAATGCCGTCATAATTTCCTATTGTTTCAGCAACTTCATTTTTGTTGACTGGATGTACATGTAACTGAGTATTTTTTAGCGAATCTATGTATTGTTGTTCATCTGTATTATCAAGCAAAACAAATCCTATGTTGTACATGCGTTGTTCTCCCTTTATCTTTTTGTTATTAACTTTTCTTCCTAATCCATAATTTAGTTTTTATAAAAAAAATTTCGATAATTCTATAAACAAGATATAATATTAATATATATTTGAAACTAAAATAAGTTTAATCTATTTTTTTAAACAAGTCTATAGAATTTACATCCTTTTATTTATCATATTTTTGATAAATAATATAAATATTTGAGAATTATGTGAATTTAATGTCGTTTTATTGTCGCTTTTTTTGTGTTTTTTTGATTTTTGTTGATCGAAATATTGATTTATAACAATTCTTTATGATAAAACACTTTTTTCATTCCTAAGTTACAATAATTAGAAAGGAGAGAGAAAATGAATAGGAGAAAGATATTTAAACTCCTTATCATTATTTTTAATAAAGAAAAAAAATTGATTATTGATAGATTTTATAGAATTCGAAGTATTAGTATTCGTAGAATAGAGTTAGTCTACCTAATTCGTGGTCCTTACGATGAATGTATTGCTCATCCTAGATCATCGTTTTTTTATGCAGAGACGTTAAAAATACTCATGAAATAGATACTGTATTGGATTTTTTGATCAACAGATAATTATATAAAAAAAGGACTGGCATCTAACTCAATGAGTTAAATGCCAGTCCTTTAAACCCTAACTAACGGTAATAAAAAAGAATGTTTTTAAAAAATAAATACTGTTTCCCACTCTCATTTTTGAAACTATCAACTAGTTAAAAATTTCAAAATGAATAAAATGAATGCTTGATGATATTCCACACTAATTATTTTAACTAAATATCTTTTTTCAAAAATATTTTACAAATTTTTACTATATTCGCTTGTCATTAACGGTCTTTTGGATGCACCTTATTACATTTTATGGACACTGTGCGCACTTTGAATACCGCCACATGCTTCTTTACATGCTTGATTAATTAATCTAAACGAACTTTCAGTACCATTTACGCCACGTTTATACTTAATCTCATCAATTACCTCGCATTGTTCATTTAATGCTTCTAACCAAAAATAAATTCCTTCTTTATAAGTATCTAAGCCTTCTAACAAGATTTTCGTTGCTTCTTTTTCTCCATAAAATACTAAGTTTTTTCTAAAACTTGCTTCTTCTATAAAGAAACGGTTAACGTTGCTGCGGCAAAATAAATACGTATCTTTACCTCTTCTGTTAATTGCTTGGCTACAGCTGTTCTCTTGTACTTCCTTAGAAATGGCATTAAAAATCTCGTTGTAGACTTCAACCCGTTGCATTACTGACAAAATCATATCTGTATAACTATACATAATGCTCTCTCCTCCCATAACTAAGCAGCTAAAAACGCTGACTTATATTTATTATAGTATCTCTCGTTCGCTTATATCAAGTAATATGCTATAAAAATGAAAAAAATTTGTCATTTTTTTCATTCCTATGTCTATTTTTTTTCTACTTTAAAACAAAAAAAAGCCCATTAACCAGTGTTTTAAGGGGACTTTAGCGGTTTTTCTTTTATTTTTTATCACTTCTACGCTCTTATTTTTTTAGTTTTCATATTAAGTGGATTTTCTGCATGTTTTCTATATTAAATATTTTAATTATGTTAATTTATGATAAATAAGAAAAATGTTTTGACTGAAATATGCACATCAGTAAAAAACACTCGAGTGACGATAGTTAGTATAGCTTGTACATTTAAAACATATCTGCGTTTTGAAATGTACTAATCGCAGCTCTAGACTTGGGATAATTAAACGCATTATGATTATGGTACCTTCTTAAAGAAACAAGTATTAAATAGATAAACATAGAGTTTGCAGCAAAACCAATCTTTCGTTTTGCTGCAAACTCTATGTTATTTTGCTTCTTTATAAATATTTTTCAATGTTAATGGTGCCGCAAACGTATGATAGTTGACACCTTTAATCTGTTCATTTTGTAAAACTGATTGCTGATTTTGGCTGATGATAATCATTCCCGCCGTATTTTTAATCCCTTCTTTTTCGGCAGCAATCAAAGTCTCCCAGCGCATTTTTTGATCAGTCGCATATTTTTGTGAAGCCTCATCCAATAACTTATCGTACTTATCATTTGAGTAATTACGATCATTTCCTGTTCGTAACATATTTAATGTAGAAATTGGATCTTGATAATCTGGTGTCCAGTAAATTAAGAACATATCGTAGTCACTCTCACGACTAAGATTTAATGCTGTTTCTGTTGGTAAGGCCGTCACATTAATTGTTAAACCAGTAAATAGTTTTTCTAGACTCCCTTGAAGACTCTCACCCATTTTTTTATAGGATCCATCATCGGTCACCATTAAATCTAGGGTGATTTTATCGCCTAATTCTTTTTTAGCTAATGCCCAATATTTCAAAGCCTCTTCTTTGTCATACTTCATCAAATCGCCAGCTTCTTCTCTGAAATCTACGCCTGTTTCAGGATTACTTACAAAACCTTCAGTAACAGCTCCATACAATGGTTTTGAGCCATCTGCAATAATATTATTGACTAGATTCTCTTTATCTATGCCAAGCGCCAAAGCTTTTCTCAGATTTTCATTTTTCAACGGAGTATCTTTGTCTTTACGTTTTTGGTTTAAACGAATGTAGTTCATCGTGGCTGTCGGATAAGAGTGATAGTCGGGATTGTTTTGATTTTGCTTCGCCAACTCTCCAGTGACTGTTGCTATATCTAACTGTCCATCTTCAAAAAGATTCAGAGCTGTCGAGGCTTCTTTGACAACTTCATAATGAATATTATCTGATTTTACATCTGAATGACCCCAGTATTTTTCATTTTTCTTCAAATCCCAGCTTAAATCTGTTTGCTTCCAATTTTCAACAGTAAATGGTCCATTGTAAATAACATTCTCACTTGCTGTTCCATAGTTTGTGCCCATTTTTTCAACAAATTTTTGATTTTGCGGGAAAAATGTTGGAAAAGCTAGAACTGAGGTGAAGTAGGGTTTTGCTTCTTTTAGTTTTATTTCCAGTGTTTGATCGTCAGTTGCTTTTACACCTAGTTCATCGACTGACTTTTTACCTTCTGAAATTTCTTCGGCATTTAAAATTGTATCTGCCACTAAAAAACTATACACATAGCCATTTTTAGGATCGATCATTTTTTTCCATGCGTATTCGAAATCTGCTGCCGTAACAGGATCATCATTACTCCATTTGGCATCATCTCTTAGTTTGATTGTATAGGTTTTGCCATCTTCAGAAATTTTTGGCAGTTCCTTTGCTGCTGCTGGAATTAGTTGATCGTTGTCATCTAGCGCATACAATCCTTCAAATGCTGCTGTTTGGACAATCGCATCTGGAAAATCTAGCATAACAGATGTATCCAATGTAGTTAATTCTGAAGGTGACATTAGGTTTACTGGTTCTGTTTTTTGTGTTTGTTTTACTTCTTTACCACCAGAACATCCCGAAATGATGGTCATTATCAATGTTAGCCCGATAATTGATTTCACTACTTTTTTCATATGTTTCTCCTTTATGTTTGCTTTAAATACGTTCAACTAGCAACCAAACGACAACTGCTGCTTCATCTCCGTCGTTATAATTGATATGTCCTTCCCCAGCTTCAATCAGCTGAGCATCACCAGGTTTCCCTACTAAATCTTGTCCGTCTTCTAAAATCGTATGAGCTTGACCCGAAACAACATAAGAATATTCATCTTGATCATGTCTAGCAAAACCTTCCAATGGTCTTTTTTCTCCTGGTTGTAAGATAACGACACCCATCTGGACATTTTTATTCGGCTGATTTTCTGCATCAAAAAAAATCGTCATTTCTTGTGGCAGTGATGGTTTAATGATCATACTTTATGGCAACTCCTTTTATTATATATATGATTTCATTAATTATTGACTTATCTGTCTAATAAGTCAATAACATTTTTGAAAATTCTGACACTTTATTCGATTTTGGAAAATGAAGTATTAAAAATTACAACATGGGACAAAATTTAAAGTCTATTTTGCCCCATGCGTATAACAGTATTGATTTTAACTATTTTTATCTACACCCAAAAACCTTGATGAACAGCTGCAGCCGCTTGCTCAACTTCTGGAAATGGTCCAATTATTTGAATATTTTTTTGCCCGTGACGCAATATTTGTTTTGAAGGCAAATCAAATGTTGGATTCTGCTCATTGTTGCCTGTCAATTCTAACAAACGTTTCTCGGTCATTGCATACACAATTTTCCCGATATTTCCCCAATAAATTGTTCCTGTACACATTGCGCATGGTTCAGCTGTAGTATACAGTGTACACTCCCATAAAAAATCCTTGCTATATTTTTGCGATGCTTTTGCTGCAAGTGTTGTCTCAGCATGTCCAGTACAGATATTTTCTGTTATTTCGATATTTTCTTGTTCTAAAAGAATTGTTCCTTCTTTATCAGTCAGCAAGGCTCCAAAGGGTGTGTTACCATGATCACGGGCATTCTGAGAAATTTCAATGCAACGCTTCAATCGTTCAATATGCAAACGTTTCGCCATAACTGATCCCTCTTCTTTCCGTACTTTTAATCAACAAAGCGATGATTAAATGCGTCTTTCGTCATTTTATCAACACCAATGGCTTGTTTTAAATAAGCAGAAACATCACCATATTGCTTTTCAACGGTCTGATAGAAATTATCTAAATAGCTGCTCTCTACATTTAATGCAACATGTAAAGCTTCTAAATTCGCCTTCTCTAATTGTGCTTTTTTGGCTTGTTCCAAGATTTGTGCATTTTCTTTTTTCCTTAAGTCATTTGTTAATAAGTAATCTTTGTAAATAGCCTCTCTTGGTACATCAAGTGTTTCTAATACTAACAATGCCGCAATTCCTGTACGATCTTTTCCCGCAAAACAATGGAATAAAATACTTTCTTGATTTGGCAAAGCTAAGATTTCTTCAAAAAATTTAGTATAACCTTTTTGAGAAGTTGTGTTTAAGGCAATATCGGCATACAATTTTTCCATATACGAAGCTGATTTCTCTGGTGAACCGATTTTCACAAAATCTTCGATCGATGCCCCTTCATCTTGTATGTCTTCCAAAATATCGATATGTATGTACTCTGCTTTAGGAACAGACATATCTGGTCTTTCTTCTACTTCAGCGTCACTTCTCAAATCAATGATTTTACCTAAACGATACGTTGTTTCCAAACGTTGTTCATCTTCTTTTGTTAAATTAGACAACTCGCCTGATCTTAAAAAAATGTTTTTCTTGATTTGTTTTCCTTCTTTATTTTTGATACCGCCGATATCACGAAAATTTGTAATAGTCACCATAATTTTTGTCTCTTTTCTTTTTGCTCTTATTATACACAAAATTCGATCAAAAGTGTTTCTTTGATCGAATTTTTGCTTATTAATTAACGATTTTTAGTTTATTCTTTATTATTTTTTTGTCCTGCTTCAACATAACTTAAGTCATTGACTTTATCTAACGTGTATTTTCCATCTTTATATTTTACAGTACAAACACTCGCGTTTTTTAATCCGCCTTCTGGTATTTTATAATCATCGAATAAAGTATCAAGTAACGCAGAGATACTCAATCCATGTGAAGCAATCAATACATTTCCAGACCCTTCATTCTTCATTTCTTTTTCAACAATGTCATCTAAACCTGCTTTAAGCCTAGTAGTGATTGTCTTATAGTCTTCTGCTGGCCAATTGATTTTTGCTTCTTCTACATTTTTTGCATCTAATTTAGCCACACTATTGGCAAATGATTCTGGCGTCATATTTTTCAAGAATTCCTCTAAAGTAACACCTTGATCGTCTGCTATATCTTGCCACATAGTGTGATTCAAATCACCTTCGTATGTTCCAAAGTTGAACTCTCTCAAGCGTTCATCCGTAATTACTTTTAAGTCTGATGATTTTTCATTTTCTTTCACGATTAGATTAGCTGTTTGGATGGCACGACCGCTGTCACTACTATATGCATTTTGGAAATCGATATCTTTCAGCCCAACACCTGCCGCTGTCACAACTTCTTCACCTGCTTTAGTTAAGACTGCATCCGACCAGCCTTGGACACGATCCGTTGTATTTAACATCGTTTTCCCATGGCGAACGATGTACAACGTCAACTCTTCTGGTGCTTTTTTAGTAGATGAGCTATCGTCTTTTTGAGCGTTTCCGTTACCACACCCAGCTACCATTACTAAACCTAACATTAAAACCCCTAATATTTTTCCTATCTTTTTCATAAAATTTCCTCCTTTTTTATTCGTTCGTCAATTCTTCCCCATTTGTAGCAATAACTTTTTTATACCAATCAAATGATTTTTTCTTCGAGCGTTTCAATGTACCCTTTCCATCATTATCTCGATCGACATAGATGAAGCCATAGCGTTTTTTCATCTCTCCTGTTCCAGCTGAAACAAGATCGATACAGCCCCACGTTGTATAACCTAATAAATCTACTCCATCCAGTTCAACCGCATCTTTCATGGCTTGGATGTGTGCGGCTAGATACTCGATCCGATAATCATCGATCACATTTCCATTTTCATCTGGCGTATCCACGGCACCTAAGCCGTTTTCAACAATAAATAGTGGTTTTTGATAACGATCATACAAGTCATTCATCGTGGTACGCAATCCAAGTGGATCGATCTGCCAGCCCCATTCACTTGCTTCTAAATACGGATTTTTCACTGAGGCAAAGATATTTCCAGCTGTTTGTTCATTGATTGCCGGATCTGTTGATTGGACCCGTGATGAATAATAAGAAAATGAAATAAAATCAACGGTATGCTCTT
Source organism: Enterococcus sp. AZ126 (assembly GCF_051714545.1). NCBI lineage: Bacteria > Bacillati > Bacillota > Bacilli > Lactobacillales > Enterococcaceae > Enterococcus > Enterococcus sp. AZ126. The sequence continues at coordinate 2,842,425 of NZ_JBIOSB010000001.1, read as the reverse complement.
TTAATAAGTCTAAATCGCCCTCTTCGATTGGTAATTCAATCCCTGCCCGTTCTAATTCTTTCAACGCATACGCTGGATATTCTCCACGAGATTGGACATCGATAAAGAAGAAATTCTCACGATCTGCTTGACGAGCTGCCCAAACATCTTCTGGTTTACAGGTATACGCATAGTTTGTACCAGCCGCTAACATACAGCCTACTTGGTTTTCTGGATCGACTTCATGTGCGATTTTGGTCGCAATGGCACTCGCCAATAATTCATGATGTGCGGCTTGGTATTTCACTTGTTCTTTGTTTTCGCCTTCTTCAAAATAAAGCCCTGCGCCCATAAATGGTGCATGTAAAATCATGTTGATTTCGTTGAACGTCAACCAGTATTTTACTAAGCCTTTGTAGCGATTGAAGATCACGTTACATAGATTTTCATAAAACCCGACTAATTCACGACTGCGCCATGCACCATATTTTTCGACGAGATGCATCGGACAATCAAAATGTGTGATCGTTACAAGAGGCTCTATCCCATGTTTATGGCATTCTTTGAACAACTCTTCATAGAACTTCAATCCTTCTTCATTCGGCTCTGTTTCGTCTCCTAGAGGGAAAATACGACTCCAGGCAATCGATAGACGATAGGTTTTAAAGCCCATTTCGCCAAATAACGCAATATCTTCTTTATAACGGTGATACATGTCGATTGCATTTTGCGCTGGGTAAAAATGTTCGTCATCAAATTCAAACATCTTTTTCTCTCCAGTGATCACTGGAAAACGATCTGGTCCCACTGGCGCTAGATCTACGTTAGCTAAGCCTCGGCCGCCTTCATTATAGCCCCCTTCACATTGATTGGCCGCTGTTGCGCCGCCCCATAAAAAGTCTTTTCTAAATGCCATATCAAAATCCCTTTCTTTTATAAGTTTGCAGTAAAACCGATCAAACTTTGTTCTCAACTATTTTTTAAGTTAATCCCGTAATTAATGTATCGTTTGAGGTCACTTCTCGTTCTTGTGTTTCTACGATATCTAAATAGTCATCAGTATTTGTCACAATAACTGGCGTTTCCACACTGTAGCCAGCTGCTTTGATTGCCTCTATGTCAAAAGTAACTAAAACTTGCCCTTTTTTCACTTTATCACCTTGTGCTACTTTTCCCTCAAAACCATTTCCTTCTAACTGAACCGTATCCATACCGATATGAATTAACAATTCCATCCCTTGATCAGATATTAAGCCAATCGCGTGCAGTGTCGGAAAGAGTGTCATAACGGTTCCATCGAATGGTGCTCTAACAACACCTTCTGTCGGTTCAATTAAAATGCCTTTTCCTAAAGCACCTTGAGCAAACGCTTGATCACTTGCTTTGCTTAAAGGAAGAACACGCCCTTTAACTGGGCTCAAAACAGCTTCTTTAATTGCTTTTTGCGCTTTTTTATTTTCCGTTATTTCTTCTACGACTGTATCATCTTTCCAGAAAAAGAACGTTAATCCAAAGCCGATACCAGCTGATATTAATATTGCTACAAACGAATGAATCATACCGCTCGCATTATCACCATTGATAAAGTTTAAAACACCGAAGATACCCAATCCACCCATGGTATAAGATGTTACAGTATTGATCATCAAATAGAATCCGCCAGCTGCTCCTCCGATCATTGAAAAGATAAATGGCGTTTTTTTAGGTAAAGTAATACCGTAAATTGCTGGTTCAGTTACTCCGAAGATACCTGAAATAATGGCTGGTGGACATAACGCTTTCATTTTCGTATCTTTCAATTTGAAAAACATTGCCATTACTACAGCTGTTTGAGCAAAACTTGCGCCAAAAGAACCGACTAATACTTGACTTGCTCCTTCTTGAGTAATCTGCATGATCGCAAGTGGCACAACACTCCAGTGTAATCCAAAAATAACCAAGACTTGCCAGAAGAAACCAAGAATAATGCCATATAATGCTGGTGAAAAGCCCATCAAAGATTGGAATCCAGCACTTAGTAAATCGGTCAACAAGCTGATGATCGGACCAATTACTAAAAAACCAACAGGTAATGCAATCAGTAATACAAAGAATGGTACCAAAAATGTTTGAACAACTTCAGGAATAAGTTTCTTGAAGAGTTTTTGAATTTGCGCTGCAAAAGCAACGATAAAGATGATCGGTACAACACTACTTGTATACCCAGCACCAACCCACGGAATACCTAAAAACGTGTCATAAGCGGGTAATCCTAACAAACTATATGGTGCTGCTGCACCTGCTCCTGCTGTTGTTTCAAAAGCCGCTTGCAAGGCACTTCCTTGTACTGTTGGATAACAAAGTGCTGCCCCAATAACAATTCCCACCATTGGGTTTAAATTGAATTTTCTAGCCGCTGTATAGCCTAGAATCACTGGCATGAAGTAGAAGATTGCATCACCAATACCATTTAACATTGTATACGTTCCAGAAGTAGCTGAATATAATTTCAAAAAAACAAGTAAGGCATTTAGACCTTTCACCATACCAGCTGCAGCTAATGCACCTAAGAATGGTTGGAAACAGCCACTTAAAATATCGATCAATCGATTAAACAAATTTCCACCAGACGATTCTTGCTCTGCATCCGCTGAAATCCCAGCAATGGTTACAACGTCTTCATACACTGCAGGTACATGATTCCCGATTACTACCTGATATTGTCCACCACTCTTCATTACAGTAACAACACCGTCCATATTTTTTAGAACATCGTCATTTGCTTTTGATTCATCTTTCAATTTAAAACGTAAGCGTGTAATACAATGTGTCAAACTATTAATATTTTCTTTCCCACCTACATTACTAACAATTTTTTCTGCTAAATCATGATATTTTCCCATTTTTTTGTTCCTCCAAAGTTTAGTTTTTTTCACTCTATTACTTTTGAAGGTTTAGCCAACTTAATGTCACTATCCAAAAGGGTCCTGCTGTACCAGTTCTTCTCTTCTATCCACCTTTCCATTAAGACTAATCTATTAAATCAATAATCCACTAGTGATTTGTTTGTACTACACGTGCAATGTGAATAATCAAATACATCTTTTCTTCCTTTGATATCCTATAACAATAGCTTTCAGTCAAAAAATCAGCAATTTTATTCACACAATTATATGCATTACAATATTTTTTTTTAATTACTTCATATAGTTCTCCATCATCTTCATCATGAAATTCTTTATGATTCAATAAACGATAAGCAAAAAATTTTAAATGAGTACTAAAACGATAAAAATAAACAGAGTCTTCATTAAAAGTAATTTTGAAATGGTATTTAACGATGTTCGTAATCTCTTGCATGATTTTTGTTAATTCATAAACATTGCCAACTTCTTCATCCATTTCTGCATTGACTAGATGCAAAGCAATAAAACCAGCTTCATCTTCTGGCAATTGCACATCGAACTTCTCTTTGACCATCTCAACTGCCTTATTCCCAATAAAATATTCATCAGAAAAAAAACGCTTGATGTCCCATAATAGAAAATTCTTTACTTCGATTCCTTGCTTCATTCGCTCTAGTGCTGTATGCAGATGATCCGTTAAAGAAATAAAAATTGTATCATTTAGCTTTCTGCCAAGTTTCGTTTTTGCATATTTGATAATCTCATCTGACAGCTGCATCACTTCTAACGGTAGTTCTCCCAATAGTTCTTGGAATTTTAATGAAGTATCCTGATTCGCTAAACGAAATACTTGATCTACTCGCTCCTCTTCAATGAAATCTCCTATTTTTCTTTTAAATGCAATACCACGTCCCATCACAATTTGCTCTTGTTCATTCACATCTAACGTAATCACAACATTATTATTCAAAATTTTTTGAATAATCATTTCTTCGCTCCCTTCATTATGCTCAACTCCTTTAATTGTAAAAAAGAAAAACCCAACCTTTCCAAAAAAGAAGATACTCTCCCTCTTTAGAAAAATTAGGTTTAGCTTGTATTTAAACAATCACTATCCAGATATTCACTTATTCTGTACAAGCATAGAATACCTTATTATAGTAGCATTGTCAACGTTTTCATAAAATATTTTATAAACAATAAAAAAACATTTTGCAAAAGAAGCAAAATGTTTTAAAATCATGACCCGTACGGGAATCGAACCCGTGATACCGCCGTGAAAGGGCGGTGTCTTAACCGCTTGACCAACGGGCCATTTAAAAATTATGGGCCTAAATGGACTCGAACCATCGACCTCACGCTTATCAGGCGTGCGCTCTAACCAGCTGAGCTATAGGCCCTTAAAGAAAAAAAGCGGGTGACGAGAATCGAACTCGCGACAACAGCTTGGAAGGCTGTGGTTTTACCACTAAACTACACCCGCATGTTTCTTCTTTCAAATGGCGCAAGACAGAATCGAACTGCCGACACACGGAGCTTCAATCCGTTGCTCTACCAACTGAGCTACTGCGCCAAAAAACTATAAACGGTCTGGACGGGACTCGAACCCGCGACCTCCTGCGTGACAGGCAGGCATTCTAACCAGCTGAACTACCAAACCAATAGTAAAAGTGTTACGTCACTATCTTATTTAGCTTTTAATTACTACTTAAAAGCAATTGCGGGGACAGGATTTGAACCTACGACCTTCGGGTTATGAGCCCGACGAGCTACCTGACTGCTCCACCCCGCGATAATATATAGTCTCTATATGACTATAAAAAATGATGATTCTTAGTAAGGTTATTTCTCTCACTATATTCGACAAGTACTAATCACCATAATGCTAAAGCATCGTAATTCTTAGTAAAGGAGGATAAGGGATTCGAACCCTTGCACGGTTTTACCCGCCTGACGGTTTTCAAGACCGTTCCCTTCAGCCGGACTTGGGTAATCCTCCGGAATAACTATTAAATCATGACCCGTACGGGAATCGAACCCGTGATACCGCCGTGAAAGGGCGGTGTCTTAACCGCTTGACCAACGGGCCGCTATGAAACGGAGAAGGAGGGATTTGAACCCTCGCGCCGGTTTCCCGACCTACACCCTTAGCAGGGGCGCCTCTTCAGCCACTTGAGTACTTCCCCAAGAAAATAATTTGAAAAATGGGCCTAAATGGACTCGAACCATCGACCTCACGCTTATCAGGCGTGCGCTCTAACCAGCTGAGCTATAGGCCCATAAAGCGGGTGACGAGAATCGAACTCGCGACAACAGCTTGGAAGGCTGTGGTTTTACCACTAAACTACACCCGCAAAACTTCAAAACGGTCTGGACGGGACTCGAACCCGCGACCTCCTGCGTGACAGGCAGGCATTCTAACCAGCTGAACTACCAAACCAATAGTAAAAGTGTTGCGTCACTATCTTATTTAGCTTTTAATTACTACTTAAAAGCAATTGCGGGGGCAGGATTTGAACCTACGACCTTCGGGTTATGAGCCCGACGAGCTACCTGACTGCTCCACCCCGCGATAATATATAGTCTATATGACTATAAAAGAGTGATGATTCTTAGTGTTTTCTAGTAAGATTTTCTCTCACTACATTCGACAAGTACTAATCACCATAATACTAAAGCATCATAATTTTTAGTAAAGGAGGATAAGGGATTCGAACCCTTGCACGGTTTTACCCGCCTGACGGTTTTCAAGACCGTTCCCTTCAGCCGGACTTGGGTAATCCTCCGGAATAAAATAGTACAACTAATTAAAATGTCACTACAATGGACCTTGTAGGACTCGAACCTACGACCGGACGGTTATGAGCCGTCTGCTCTAACCAACTGAGCTAAAGGTCCTTGGCTCTTAAAAAAGAAATCGCGGCGAAGGGGATCGAACCCCCGACCTCCCGGGTATGAACCGGACGCTCTAGCCAGCTGAGCTACACCGCGAAAATAATAAAGTACTAATGGAGCCTAGCGGGATCGAACCGCTGACCTCCTGCGTGCAAAGCAGGCGCTCTCCCATCTGAGCTAAGGCCCCACAAAATAAATCGGGAAGACAGGATTCGAACCTGCGACCCCTTGGTCCCAAACCAAGTGCTCTACCAAGCTGAGCTACTTCCCGTAATTACAATGCACCCAAAGGGAGTCGAACCCCTAACCTCTTGATTCGTAGTCAAGCACTCTATCCAGTTGAGCTATGGGTGCTACATTTCTAATGCCGAGGACCGGAATCGAACCGGTACGGTGATCACTCACCGCAGGATTTTAAGTCCTGTGCGTCTGCCAGTTCCGCCACCCCGGCGAAAGAACAAGCTAAGCGGAAAACGGGGTTCGAACCCGCGACCCCCACCTTGGCAAGGTGGTGCTCTACCACTGAGCTATTTCCGCAGTCTGTATGCCGGCTAAAGGATTTGAACCCTCGACCCTCTGATTACAAATCAGATGCTCTACCAACTGAGCTAAGCCGGCGTGATGTTCGCCTAGTTATAAAACGAGACTAAAAATGCGGGTGAAGGGACTTGAACCCCCACGCCGTAAGGCGCTAGATCCTAAATCTAGTGCGTCTGCCAATTCCGCCACACCCGCAAAATATTCCTATGAGCCGTGCAGGGCTCGAACCTGCGACCCTCTGATTAAAAGTCAGATGCTCTACCAACTGAGCTAACGGCTCAAAAAATGGAGGTTGACGGGATCGAACCGCCGACCCCCTGCTTGTAAGGCAGGTGCTCTCCCAGCTGAGCTAAACCTCCAAGACAACACTTTAGCGTGGCGACGTCCTACTCTCACAAAGGGAAACCCTTCACTACAATCGGCGCTAAGAAGCTTAACTTCTGTGTTCGGCATGGGAACAGGTGTATCCTTCTCGCTATCGCCACCACACTGGGTGTTGTTGCTATTCAATTGAGTGATTATTCACTCAAAACTGGATTGAAGTTGTAATCAAACTATCCGATATACTTTTTTATTTCGTTTCTTTGGTTAAGTCCTCGACCGATTAGTATTGGTCCGCTCCGTACATCACTGCACTTCCACTTCCAACCTATCTACCTGATCATCTCTCAGGGGTCTTACTTTCTTAAAGAAATGGGAAATCTCATCTTGAGGTGGGCTTCACACTTAGATGCTTTCAGCGTTTATCCCTTCCCTACATAGCTACCCAGCAATGCCCTTGGCAGAACAACTGGTACACCAGCGGTAAGTCCATCCCGGTCCTCTCGTACTAAGGACAGCTCCTCTCAAATTTCCAACGCCCGCGACGGATAGGGACCGAACTGTCTCACGACGTTCTGAACCCAGCTCGCGTGCCGCTTTAATGGGCGAACAGCCCAACCCTTGGGACCGACTACAGCCCCAGGATGCGACGAGCCGACATCGAGGTGCCAAACCTCCCCGTCGATGTGGACTCTTGGGGGAGATAAGCCTGTTATCCCCAGGGTAGCTTTTATCCGTTGAGCGATGGCCCTTCCATGCGGAACCACCGGATCACTAAGCCCGACTTTCGTCCCTGCTCGACTTGTAAGTCTCGCAGTCAAGCTCCCTTCTGCCTTTACACTCTGCGAATGATTTCCAACCATTCTGAGGGAACCTTTGGGCGCCTCCGTTACTCTTTAGGAGGCGACCGCCCCAGTCAAACTGCCCACCTGACACTGTCTCCCACCACGATAAGTGGTGCGGGTTAGAGGGTTCATAACACAAGGGTAGTATCCCACCAGCGCCTCCACCGAAACTAGCGTTCCGGATTCATCGGCTCCTACCTATCCTGTACATGTGGTACAAACACTCAATATCAAGCTACAGTAAAGCTCCATGGGGTCTTTCCGTCCTGTCGCGGGTAACCTGCATCTTCACAGGTACTAAAATTTCACCGAGTCTCTCGTTGAGACAGTGCCCAAATCGTTACGCCTTTCGTGCGGGTCGGAACTTACCCGACAAGGAATTTCGCTACCTTAGGACCGTTATAGTTACGGCCGCCGTTTACTGGGGCTTCAATTCTGAGCTTCGCCGAAGCTAACCCATCCTCTTAACCTTCCAGCACCGGGCAGGCGTCAGCCCCTATACTTCATCTTTCGATTTTGCAGAGACCTGTGTTTTTGATAAACAGTCGCTTGGGCCTATTCACTGCGGCTGACCGAAGTCAGCACCCCTTCTCCCGAAGTTACGGGGTCATTTTGCCGAGTTCCTTAACGAGAGTTCGCTCGCTCACCTTAGGATACTCTCCTCGACTACCTGTGTCGGTTTACGGTACGGGCAGTTGTTTTCTCACTAGAAGCTTTTCTTGACAGTGTGACATCAGGAACTTCGGTACTATTATTTCCCTCCCCATCACAGCTTGTCCGTACAGAGTAAAGCATTTGACTCTACTCAAGACTTACTGCTTGGACATGCACTTCCAGTCGCATGCATTCCTTAGCCTCCTGCGTCCCTCCATTGCTCAAACAAAAACAACTGGTACAGGAATATCAACCTGTTGTCCATCGCCTACGCCTATCGGCCTCGGCTTAGGTCCCGACTAACCCTGGGCGGACGAGCCTTCCCCAGGAAACCTTAGTCATACGGTGGACGGGATTCTCACCCGTCTTTCGCTACTCATACCGGCATTCTCACTTCTAAGCGCTCCAGCCGTCCTCACGATCGACCTTCAACGCCCTTAGAACGCTCTCCTACCATCACACCAGAGGTGTGATCCACAGCTTCGGTAATATGTTTAGCCCCGGTACATTTTCGGCGCAGGGTCACTCGACTAGTGAGCTATTACGCACTCTTTAAATGGTGGCTGCTTCTGAGCCAACATCCTAGTTGTCTGTGCAACCCCACATCCTTTTCCACTTAACATATATTTTGGGACCTTAGCTGGTGGTCTGGGCTGTTTCCCTTTCGACTACGGATCTTATCACTCGCAGTCTGACTGCCGAATATGAATGAATGGCATTCGGAGTTTATCTGAATTCGGTAACCCGAGATGGGCCCCTAGTCCAAACAGTGCTCTACCTCCATCATTCTTAACTTCGACGCTAGCCCTAAAGCTATTTCGGAGAGAACCAGCTATCTCCAAGTTCGTTTGGAATTTCTCCGCTACCCACAGCTCATCCCCGCACTTTTCAACGTACGTGGGTTCGGTCCTCCAGTGCGTTTTACCACACCTTCAACCTGGCCATGGGTAGATCACATGGTTTCGGGTCTACGACTACATACTCATTCGCCCTATTCAGACTCGCTTTCGCTGCGGCTCCGGCTCTTCACCTTAACCTCGCATGCAATCGTAACTCGCCGGTTCATTCTACAAAAGGCACGCCATCACCCATTAACGGGCTTTGACTTGTTGTAGGCACACGGTTTCAGGATCTATTTCACTCCCCTTCCGGGGTGCTTTTCACCTTTCCCTCACGGTACTGGTTCACTATCGGTCATTAGGGAGTATTTAGCCTTGCGGGATGGTCCCCGCGGATTCCGACGGAATTTCTCGTGTTCCGCCGTACTCAGGATCCTCCTAGGTGTTGCCAACATTTCGTCTACGGGGCTATTACCCACTTTGGCGAACCTTTCCAAGTTCTTCGACTATCTTGACAGACTACCACATCGGAGTCCTACAACCCCAACAAGCAAGCTTGTTGGTTTGGGCTTTTCCCGTTTCGCTCGCCGCTACTCAGGGAATCGAATTTTCTTTCTCTTCCTGCAGGTACTTAGATGTTTCAGTTCTCTGCGTCTACCTCTATCCAGCTATGTATTCACTGAATAGTAACATCCTATAAAAGATGCTGGGTTTCCCCATTCGGAAATCTCTGGATCATAGCTCACTTACAGCTCCCCAAAGCATATCGGTGTTAGTCCCGTCCTTCATCGGCTCCTAATGCCAAGGCATCCACCGTGCGCCCTTATTCACTTAACCTTACGATCTTACGATCGGTTTTGTTTGGTTCGTTTCTCTAGCGATAGAGGCGTGACCAATAAAATAAGCTTCGAACTATTTTAATTAAAAAACTCATTCAACGCGGTGTTCTCGGTTTGTTTTGATTACTTTTATACTTCAATATCCAGTTTTCAATGAACAATTCGTTTGAGAGAATCATATAAAAAGAAAGAAAATCCAATGATTAACTTCTTTATATAAGAGTAAACCTCTCAAAACTGAACAAAGTGTCGACGAATGTGTAAGTTTCCGTAATATTCCTTAGAAAGGAGGTGATCCAGCCGCACCTTCCGATACGGCTACCTTGTTACGACTTCACCCCAATCATCTATCCCACCTTAGGCGGCTGGCTCCACAAGGGTTACCTCACCGACTTCGGGTGTTACAAACTTTCGTGGTGTGACGGGCGGTGTGTACAAGGCCCGGGAACGTATTCACCGCGGCGTGCTGATCCGCGATTACTAGCGATTCCGGCTTCATGTAGGCGAGTTGCAGCCTACAATCCGAACTGAGAGAAGCTTTAAGAGATTTGCATGACCTCGCGGCCTAGCGACTCGTTGTACTTCCCATTGTAGCACGTGTGTAGCCCAGGTCATAAGGGGCATGATGATTTGACGTCATCCCCACCTTCCTCCGGTTTGTCACCGGCAGTCTCGCTAGAGTGCCCAACTGAATGATGGCAACTAACAATAAGGGTTGCGCTCGTTGCGGGACTTAACCCAACATCTCACGACACGAGCTGACGACAACCATGCACCACCTGTCACTTTGTCCCCGAAGGGAAAGCTCTATCTCTAGAGTGGTCAAAGGATGTCAAGACCTGGTAAGGTTCTTCGCGTTGCTTCGAATTAAACCACATGCTCCACCGCTTGTGCGGGCCCCCGTCAATTCCTTTGAGTTTCAACCTTGCGGTCGTACTCCCCAGGCGGAGTGCTTAATGCGTTAGCTGCAGCACTGAAGGGCGGAAACCCTCCAACACTTAGCACTCATCGTTTACGGCGTGGACTACCAGGGTATCTAATCCTGTTTGCTCCCCACGCTTTCGAGCCTCAGCGTCAGTTACAGACCAGAGAGTCGCCTTCGCCACTGGTGTTCCTCCATATATCTACGCATTTCACCGCTACACATGGAATTCCACTCTCCTCTTCTGCACTCAAGTCTCCCAGTTTCCAATGACCCTCCCCGGTTGAGCCGGGGGCTTTCACATCAGACTTAAGAAACCGCCTGCGCTCGCTTTACGCCCAATAAATCCGGACAACGCTTGCCACCTACGTATTACCGCGGCTGCTGGCACGTAGTTAGCCGTGGCTTTCTGGTTAGATACCGTCAAGGTAAGAGCAGTTACTCTCCTACTTGTTCTTCTCTAACAACAGAGTTTTACGATCCGAAAACCTTCTTCACTCACGCGGCGTTGCTCGGTCAGACTTTCGTCCATTGCCGAAGATTCCCTACTGCTGCCTCCCGTAGGAGTCTGGGCCGTGTCTCAGTCCCAGTGTGGCCGATCACCCTCTCAGGTCGGCTATGCATCATGGCCTTGGTGAGCCGTTACCTCACCAACTAGCTAATGCACCGCGGGTCCATCCATCAGTGACACCCGAAAGCGTCTTTCAAGTCAGCACCATGCGGTGTCGACTATTATGCGGTATTAGCACCTGTTTCCAAGTGTTATCCCCCTCTGATGGGTAGGTTACCCACGTGTTACTCACCCGTCCGCCACTCTTCTTTTCAACTGAGTGCAAGCACTCGGTAGAAAAGAAGCGTTCGACTTGCATGTATTAGGCACGCCGCCAGCGTTCGTCCTGAGCCAGGATCAAACTCTCATAATAAAAGTTGAACACAATCCGAAGATTGTTAAGCTCATTTGGTTGCTAGCATATTGCTTCGCTTTGTTAAAAATTGTTGTTTGTTTTTACCGTTGTAAAAACAACCTACACATTTGGTTCGTCTTACTTTGTTCAGTTTTCAAAGGTCTACTGTGTTACCTCGCAGCAACTTTTATATCATATCAAATCTTCGATTCGATGTCAACACTTTTTTTAAAAAAGTTTCAAAGTTTTCTCTGCTTATGTTATCGAATGTTTCGCGACAACTTCATTAGTTTATCAGGTCGTTTGTTATTTGTCAACAACTTTCTTCCTGATTTTCCAAGTTTCTTTCGAACTTGATTTGTTATTTCATGTTCGTTTCAATTGCCGGTAATTCTTGAGGCAACTTCACTAGTTTATCAGGCTAGTCATTGTTTGTCAACAACTATTTTACTGATTTCCAAAGTTTTTTTCAAACTTGGACTGTTATCTTATCCTTATCGTTCAGCGTGTTACATCAGTGCCTTGCGACAAGATATAATATACCAAGTTTCTGGGCTTAGGTCAACTAAAAATTGCACTTTTTTTAAAGTTTTTTTCTTTGCCGATTATTTTATTACTTTTGTTCTTTATTGTTCGTTTTTAACTGTTCAAAAAACAGAATCTTATGAATTTCTATGGTATTTTTTAAAAAATTAAAAAGAGGCGATTTCTAACAAAGAATCGCCTCTTTCATTTTTATCTCATGGTTGGGAATAACAGAACATCACGAATCGATTGAGCATCCGTTAATAACATAACTAAACGGTCAATACCAATTCCTAATCCGCCGGTTGGTGGTAATCCGTACTCTAAAGCTTCAATAAAATCTTCATCTACACCGTGAGCTTCATCATTTCCTTGTTCACGTTCTTTTTCTTGGTCCTCAAAACGTTCACGTTGATCAATTGGGTCATTTAGTTCAGTAAATGCATTAGCAAATTCTTTTCCTACTATAAATAATTCAAAACGATCGGTAAAGCGAGCATCTTCTGGATTTTTCTTTGCTAGAGGAGAGACTTCTACTGGATGTCCAAATACAAATGTTGGCTGTTCCAGCGTTTCTTCGACAAAAGCTTCAAAAAATTCATTCAAGATATGCCCTACCGCCATATTATCATTGATTTCTACATTATGTTCTTTCGCCAAAGCACGGGCTTCTTCGACAGTCATTTCCTGCCAGAAATCCACACCTGTTTGTTCTTTGATCGCATCTACCATATGGACGCGTTTAAATTCAGAACCTAGGTCAACTTCTTTTCCATCATATGTGATAGTGGTTGTTCCTAAGACTTTTTCTGCTGCGTTTCGGATGATTCCTTCAGTCAGATCCATCACATCTTTATAATCTGTGTATGCAGTATAGGCTTCTAACATAGTGAATTCAGGGTTATGAGTTGTATCAATTCCTTCATTACGGAATACTCGTCCGATTTCATAGACTTTCTCCATCCCTCCGACAATCAAACGTTTCAAATGTAATTCTAAAGCAATCCGTAAATATAAGTCCATATCTAATGCATTATGATGCGTGATAAATGGACGTGCAGCTGCGCCACCAGCATCATTGTGTAAAACAGGTGTCTCTACTTCTACGTAACCATTATTATCAAGGTAACGACGAATTTCACTAATAATTTGACTACGTTTCATAAAACGATCGAAACTGTCCTTGTTACTGATCAAATCCAAGTAACGTTGACGGTAACGTTGTTCGATGTTTGTTAATCCGTGATATTTATCTGGTAGTGGACGCAATGCTTTCGTTAATAATACGATCGTTTTCGCTTTAATCGTCACTTCACCTGTGTCTGTTTTCATAATTTGTCCTGTAACACCAAAGAAATCACCTAAATCGGCGTATTTAAATAATTCGTATGATTTATCGCCTACTTGGTCTTTGCGTACATAAATTTGAACTTGGCCTTCGCGATCTTGTAAATGAGCGAATCCTGCTTTTCCTTTACCGCGTTTTGTCATCATACGGCCGGCAACACTTGCCGATAAATCCATCTCGCTCAATTCTTCTTTTGAATGCTGATCAAATTGTACATGTAGTTCTTTTGAATTATGTGTTCGGTCAAAACGTTTCCCAAAAGGATCGATTCCTTCTTCACGTAAATTTTCCATTTTCTCACGACGCACGAGCATTTGATCGTTTAGCTCTTCTGAGTGCGCTTGTTGTTCATCTGCCACTGTATTTCCTCCATTCTGAAATCACATACCCTTATAATGCCACATTGAAACAAAAAAAAGCAAGCCGAATTTCTGTTTCAGCCAGCTTTTTTTATTAGAACATTTCGATTATTTCTTTTTGTGCATGTTTTTCTGCTTTTTCTTCAAATGCATCCAGCAATTCGATCATCCCTTGTTGGGTTTCAGCTTGATTGATTGCAGCTTTCACTTTAGCAGCCCGTGGAATTCCTTTTAAGTAGTAGGCAGCATGCTGACGAAATTCTCTTGCCGCAATTTTTTCGCCTTTTAAATCCACTAAACGTTGCAAATGTACTTTAGCTGTATTTATTTTTTCGTGTGGGGCAGGTTCAGCCATTAATTCTCCTGTTTCAAGATATTGTTTGGTTCTTTGGATCATCCAGGGATTTCCTAAAGCTGCTCTGCCGATCATCACACCATCAGCGCCAACATATTCAATCATACGTTTTGCGTCTTCTGGTGTACGGACATCGCCATTGCCCATGAAAGGAATGGTTAAATGCTGTTTCACTTCTTTTAAAACATCCCAATTTGCTTGTCCTTCATACATTTGGACTCTTGTGCGGCCATGCATAGCAATGGCTGAAGCGCCTGCTTTTTCAGCAGCCAGAGCATTCTCAACAGCAAATAAATGATCTTCATCCCAACCAGTTCTCATTTTCACAGTAACTGGCAAGTCGATAGCGGAAGAAACAGCTTCTACCATTTCATAGACTTTATTCGGATCTAAAAGCCATTTTGCTCCTGCTTCGGCTTTGATAACTTTGTTCACTGGACAGCCCATGTTGATATCGATGATCGCAGCTTTGGTATTTTCTTCTACAAATTTTGCAGCTTCAACTAGTGTTTCTTTATCGCCACCGAAAATTTGTACACTTAATGGGTATTCCTTATCATCTATGTAAAGCATGTCTAAGGTTTTTTTATTTCTTTGCTGGATTCCTTTATCACTAATCATTTCACAGACAACCAGCCCTGCACCAAATTCTTTGACCGTTACACGAAAAGCAGCATTACTAATGCCAGCCATCGGTGCGACTACAACGCGATTTGGAATATCCACATTTCCTATTTTCCACATAGCGTTTCTCTCCTACTTTTCCCGAGTATTGTTGATTGCTTCATCTCGTAATTCAATTAAATCCTCTTCGCTATAATTATATTTGTTGCCACAAAATTGGCAAACAGCTTCGGCTCCATGATCTTCTTCAATCATTGCATTGATTTCATCTAGACCAACTGCGATGATTGCTGTACCAAATTTTTCTTTTGAGCAATTACATTTAAATTGAACTGGCATTTTTTCTAGAATTTCAATGTTATCTTTCCCAAGTAAACGCTCTAGAATACCTTCTGGTGATTCGCCTTCATCGATCAAACGAGAAATCATCGGCACTTCTTGCAAACGTTGTTCAATGAACTCGATGATTTTTTCATCTGCTCCTGGCATCACTTGGATCATAAAGCCACCCGCTGCTTTGACACTTTCATCTGTATCAACTAAAACACTCAAACCAATTGCTGACGGAATCTGCTCAGAGACTGCCATGAAGTAAGTGAAATCTTCACCGATTTCGCCTGACACGATCGGAGTTTGTCCTGAAAAAGTTTCTTTTAAGCCTAAATCCTTTATTACAGTAAAAATACCTTCTGTTCCAACAGCTCCACGAACGTCGATTTTACCACTTTCATTCAAGGTTAAACTTACATGAGGATTTTTTATGTATCCTTTAGTATTTCCACTACCATCACTATCAACAACAATGCTGCCAGCCGGTCCATTTCCTTGGACTTTAACAGTAAGTTTATCCTCACCTTTTAATGTAGCACCGAGCAGCAAAGCGCCAACCATCGTTCTACCTAAGGCTGCAGTTGATGAACTCCATGTATCATGACGTTTTTGTGCTTCTGAGATTGTATTCGTTGCGCAGACTGCATAAGCGCGAATCGATCCTTCATAACATAATGCCTTTACTAAGTAATCTTCCATTTTTATATTCCTCTTCTCGATTGGTACTTTTTCTGACTCATTATCAGATAATACTAGGATTTTACTATTTTTTCAACTAAATAATTTCAACTTCAAGAAAAGAGCACCCCATGTATGGGATGCTCTTTGCGTTCTATTTGTAACGATCATCAAAATTATTACGGTCATATTCAGAATCATTTTTATGCTCATCATCAGA
The DNA here is from genome assembly GCF_051714545.1 of Enterococcus sp. AZ126. Lineage (NCBI taxonomy): Bacteria > Bacillati > Bacillota > Bacilli > Lactobacillales > Enterococcaceae > Enterococcus > Enterococcus sp. AZ126. Next base: position 2,826,362 of record NZ_JBIOSB010000001.1, on the reverse strand, counting down.
TTTAACTTCTGATTGAACTTGTTCTTCTGTTTTTTCGCTGTCCGCTTTTAATTCTTCAGTTTCATCACGTAGTTCTTGTTTAGCTTCTTCAAAATCATGTTTTTCTTCAGCTTGTCTTTGTGCATCTTTTTCTTCTAATGCACGTTTTGCTTCTTCAAACGTTTGTGCTTTTTCACTAGGGAATTGGCTATCGATAACGTCTTGAGGCATAACGCCTTCTTCAAACAATGATTTGATACTACGAGCATCTAATGTTTCATACTCTAATAGTTTTTCAGCAATTAATTTATGTTGCGCACGGTGAGATTCGATGATTTCACGTGCTTTATCGTGAGCTTCCATCAAGATACGACGTACTTCTTGATCGATTTCGAATGCTACTTGCTCAGAATAGGCTTTTGTTTGACCATAATCACGACCCACAAAAACTTGATGGTTCCCTTCGTATTGAACTGGACCTAATTTGTCACTCATTCCATATTCAGTTACCATACTACGAGCAATGCCTGTTGCTTGTTCAAAGTCATTCGATGCACCTGTTGATTGAACATCGAAAATAATCTCTTCCGCTGTACGTCCACCAAGTAATCCAACGATTTGTTCAAACATGTCTTCTTTAGTCATCAAGAATTGATCTTCTTTTGGTAGAGCAATCATGTAGCCGCCAGCGCGTCCACGAGGAATGATCGTTACTTTGTGAACGATACGGGCGCGACTTAAAACTAAGCCAACGATGGTATGTCCAGCTTCGTGGTAAGCAACCATTTCGCGTTCTTTTTTGTTGATAACTCGATCTTTTTTCGCTGGTCCAGCAATTACGCGATCTTCTGCTTCATCCACATCAGATGCATCGATTTTTTTCTTATTACGACGAGCGGCAACTAATGCAGCTTCATTCAGTACATTTTCTAAATCAGCACCAGCAAAACCTGGTGTTTGTTGTGCTACGACTTTCAAATCAACATCATCAGCCAATGGTTTGTTACGGGCATGAACTTTAAGGATCGCTTCACGGCCTTTCACATCAGGACGGCCAACTAAAATTTGACGGTCAAAACGACCTGGACGCAGTAATGCTGGGTCTAACACATCTGAGCGGTTGGTTGCAGCTACGACGATTACGCCTTCATTGCCATCAAATCCATCCATTTCAACTAGTAATTGGTTAAGGGTTTGTTCACGTTCATCGTGTCCGCCACCCATACCAGCACCACGTTGACGACCAACTGCATCGATTTCATCGATGAAGATGATAGCTGGTGCATTTTTCTTCGCTGTTTCAAATAAATCACGGACACGGCTTGCACCGACACCGACAAACATCTCAACAAAATCTGAACCTGAGATAGAGTAGAAAGGCACACCTGCTTCACCGGCAACGGCTTTAGCAAGTAATGTTTTACCAGTTCCTGGAGGTCCTTCTAAAAGAACACCAGCTGGAATACGAGCACCTAATTCAACGAAACGTCGAGGATCTTTTAAGAATTCGACCACTTCTACTAATTCTTGTTTTTCTTCTTCGGCTCCGGCTACATCAGAAAAGCGCACGCGGTTTGCTTTTTTGTCTGCTTCCTTGGCTTTTGATTTACCAAAGTTCATGACACGGCCGCCGCCACCGCCACCGCCACCTTGTTGTCCCATCATCATATAGAATAAGAAGATGAACAATACGATCGGTAAGAAGCTAAATAAGATAGAAAGCCAAGCACCACTTGATGATTGTTCTTTCACAGAAAGTTTTACATTATTTTCTTGGGCCATATCTTGAATGCCTGATAATGTGATATCACTCGGCAAGACAATCGTCGTGAAAGATTTAGTAGAAACTTCTGTTGATCCCCATAAAGAAAGACCTCCAGTGTTTTTGATTTCTTGTTTTTCTTTGTACTGACCTGTGATTTTATACACACCATTAGTTGGTTGGATTGTCAGTTCTTTTACTTTACCTTCTTCTAACTGGGTATTGAAGGTTGAGTATTCGATATCTGGTGACTGGGGATTGTTATTTCCGAAAATGAAATAAACAACCATGACCATCGCCAAAATCAGCAATACATAATATAGGCCATTTTTCATGCCGCTATTCTTTTTATTCATGCCTGTCCTCCTTTGACTACTGCTCGTAATTAATTTTTACGGTTTATTTTTATCAATTCTGACCATTACATTGTAACATAACTAAATCTAAGAGAGATATTAATTCGCTTCGTAGATTTCAGGTTTCAATACGCCCACATACGGAAGATTTCGGTAAGCTTCTGCATAATCTAACCCATAACCTACAACAAATTCATTGGGAACATCAAAACCAACATAGTCTGCGACAATATCAACGACGCGTCCTTCTGGTTTGTCTAATAACGTAACGATTTTTACAGATGCTGCTTTTCTGTATTTAAAAAGATCCACTAAATAAGCTAATGTGCGGCCACTATCGATAATGTCCTCTACAATCAGAATATCTCGTCCTTCAACATTTGTATCCAAATCTTTAATGATTTTGACTTCCCCAGAAGAAACCGTCGCATTGCCATAACTTGATACAGCCATAAAATCCATTTCTAGATGAGTATCGATGCAACGTGTAATATCAGCCATGAAAGGTATTGCACCTTTTAAAATACCGATTACTAAAGGATTTTTACCCTTATAGTCTTCTGTTAGTTGTTTGCCAAGTTCAGTCGACTTTTCAACGATTTGTTCTTTTGTGATCAAAACTTGTTTAATATCATTCTCTAACATATTGCTCTCCTTCTCCTTTAAGATCCGATCTTAAACTCTTAGTGCTTGAACACTTAAAATTCGATATGATCGAAACGCTAGTGTGGTGATTCTTTGAGATGTTAAATTGTTATTTTTTTATTTTTTCGCTTCCTTAATAAAAGTAATTTTCAATTTTTACTCTTTTATTCTATAAAGTAGCCTGTAGAGTATTTTATCAGTTTCTGTAGGAATACTCAAATATGAGTTGGCAAATTTAGGCACCCAGATAATTTCTTCTTCAGCAGAAAGAATGATCCATGCTCGTTCTCTGATCAAATTAGGAATTTTTTGGTCAATGAAAAGGCGATTTAATCTTTTTGTCAAGTTTGGCGTTAGGGAAATTCTATCGCCATTTTTCCGATGACGAATCGTTAATGGTAAGGCTGTCTGACCACTTATAAGCAAAGAAAATTCTGTCCAATTTTTTACGATTTCCGGTGGATCAATTTTTTCTTTTACCGTTTCCAGACCTAACCATTCATTTTTTGAAAGAAAGACGTGTTCAAACTCATTCAAAAAAAAGAGAGCATCTTCATGGATGGATCGTTTTTTTTCTAGGAAAAGTGTGTCATATTCTTTCATAACTTGCCAGCCTTGTTCAATATCCATAGACAGTTGAGGCGCTGGTCGATCAAGCATCGTCAAAAGTTGTTGACTCTGTGATTGGCTAATTGATACACCTTTTGGCACGATCGTCCGTTGAAACAAGGTTATCAAGAAAAATGTTTGCACACTTTTTTTTTCCTGTTTTAGTTCAGATAATTGGATTGACCACCCGGTTTTTGTTTTAGATACCCAACGAGCATACATTGGCTCTATCACTGACTGAATGATTTCATCAGCTAACGTGATTTGTTCACTAAAATCAGCCATATGTTGCAGAAACTTGGGATTTTCTTTTTTTAAGAGCGGCACAACTTGACGCCTTATACGATTACGCATATATGTATCACTTTGATTTGAGCTATCTTCAAAATACACAATTTTAGACTGTTTGGCGAATTGTTCCAATCGTTCTTTGGAAAAAATTAAGAAAGGGCGGATTAACGTTCCCGATCCAAATGACTGGCTTGCCCGAATTCCAACTAAATTCGACAACGTACTTCCTCTTGTCAGCTTCATTAAAAGTGTTTCAGCTTGATCATCACTATGGTGCGCAGTCAATAATAGTGAAATTTCTTCTCTTTTCATGATTTCCGCAAAAAAATCGTAGCGGATAGTCCGAGCGCGAGCTTCTGTGTTCTTTGTTTTATCTACTTCGTCCCATATTTTACTATAGTAAGTGATTTCTCGTTTTTGGCAGTACTGTTTCAGATAGTCTGCTTCTACCGATGATTCTGGGCGTAACCGATGATCAATATGAGCTACTGTCAGAGTTAAACAATCTTTTTGAGCAGCAGTCTGCATTAATTCTAATAAAACCATTGAATCTACTCCACCTGAAACTGCTAATAAGATTTGTTGATTTTGCTGCCAATAGTCATTTTTTTTACAGTGATCATAAAATTCTTGAAACATCTATTCACCTCGTTGTTTCGTCGCAGATAACCTCTCCTAGCACATGCTCCAAACATAAAAGCCGAGCTTTCGCTCAGCTTCATTTTTTTCATTTGTTAGTTGCGACGTCCGCCGCGTCCTCCACGTTTACCTTCTGTATTGCGTTTCAATGAAGTTAAACGATCATCACTATCTTTTAAAAATGAGCTCATTAATGAATCAAAATCTTGCTTTGAATTCATTGGTTGTGCTCTTGTAAATTGTTTTTTAGGCGCTGGACGCGCACTGCGGTCACGATTTCCTTGATGCTCATTGTTATCACGACGTTGATATTCACGTTTTGGTTCTGCCGTTTGTTCTTGTGCTTTGCGGATAGACAAGCCGACTTTACCGTCATCACCGACTGAGGTAACTTTTACAGTCACTTCATCCCCTACGGTCAATACATCATGGATATCTTTTACAAACCCATTTGATACTTCACTAATGTGAACCAAACCTGTTTTTCCTTCACCTAAATCGATAAAGGCACCAAAATTAGTGATACCAGACACTTTCCCTGGCAACTTCGCTCCTACTTCAATTGACATAAAAAAAATGTTCCTCCTATTATTTACCCTATTATATCTGCAGTTATTCGCCTGATTGTTTTTCAGATGAATGAGACTGTGATTGACTATCTGATGTTTTTTGTTCATTACTGGAGCTAGTCGTTCCGCCTAACTCTGGAATGTTGTAGATTTGTTCACCTTCTTTAGAGACGTAATAGCGGCTACGGGCTAGTTTTGCCACATAATCGTCATCTCTTAAAAGAGCAACGTCTTGTTCTAAACGATCCAACTTTTTATCTGCTTCTGCCGACTCAGCTACCGCTTCAGCCTGCTGTGTTTTAAAAGCACTCAGTTGCCGATAGTCTTTTACAAGCTGGATACCCGAAACAATAAAAATTACAAACGCCACGAGGAAAACAACTGCCAGACGGCGGCGTCTGAAAATCAACTGCTTTTGCTGTTTTTGAAATTCGGCATACTGTTCTTTTGTATACTCATTATCTAATGCAGCAACTTTTTCCATGTCTTTTTTCTTTTTTCCCATGTCTTACGCTCCACTCGTTTTTGGTTTGTCTGTCTTATTATACCAACATCTAAGAAGCTTGTCTAATCTAAATTATCACTATTTTCGACTCTTTTCTCTGAAACAATCTGATACATCTTGTCTGCATCTTCTTTTTTCGTAGAATCACGAAGTTCAAGTACTTCGATTTCTAAGATTTTATTCCCAAATTGGATCTTCACCTGATCACCGATTTTTACGTTACTTGATGATTTTGCCAAGATACCATTGATTTGAATCCGACCTTTATCCGCAACTTCTTTGGCTACAGGTCTTCTTTTGATAATACGGGAAACTTTTAAAAATTTGTCTAAACGCATAAACCTTACCTCTTCATTCTTAATATTTTCGCTCCAAACGGTAATGTCAGCCATTCCCGAATTGTAAATAATTGTATTTTAATGATAATAAAAATAAATGTTGCACCGCCAATCAACACACCCATTATTGCCACAAGCAACGCTTGACCACGATGTTCAACAGTGCCAAACAAAATGCCAACAACTCCTTGGTAACAGAGTAACACAATTCCCATCATTCCTAAACTGATCATTAATTTTCTAAAGAAATGATTTTCTACAATAAAACGATTGATTTCTCTTTTTGAAAACAGTATCAATAAAAACAAGGTAGCTAGTAATCCCACAATCGTTGAAAGACTCGCTCCAAGCGTTCCAAAAGTATAGGTCAAAGAGCTCGTCAAAAATAATTTTGTCAGTAATCCGATACCTGCCGAAAACATGGAGGTCAAAAATTGATTTCGACTTTGTAAAACGCTCTGATAGGCTTGTATGACTGCCATAAAAGCAATCGAACAAACATATACACCTAAAACACTATTGCCTTTATAATCTTTAAATAAAGCAAAATTTATATAAGGTAACAGGAGTGCCAATCCTATTGAAGCGGCCGCTGCAATCGCTGTTGTTAGTCGTAGAAATATTTTAGCAGCTTTTAAAAAGCGTTCCTTTTCTTGACTCATGAAATATTTTGTCAGCGCAGGTAAAAAACTTGAACTTAAAGCTAAGGCAACGACTAACCCTAATTGAACCAAAGGCTGTCCGCGATCATAAATACCTTTATCGATTTTTGCGGCGGAATCACTGATTCCCGATGCGACTAAAGCATTTTTAACCAGGAAAGAATCAATTAACTGGAAGAAAATCAAAAAAGCGCTATATAGCGATACGATCCCTCCTTCGACCAACAACCGGCCGAATAATTTTCCAGAGCCTCGTTCAATTTTCCATTGCGTAAGATAGGCCGAGCTACCCACACGAATTTTCTGATCGTAGTACCATAAAATTCCTACAGCAACCATTCCACCCAGCAATGCCCCGCCCATAGCGACTGTACCGGTCTGATAGACAGACCACCCAAATCTACTAAAAGAGTATGCTGCAATTAAAATTACCCCTACCCGAACAACTTGTTCTATTACTTGGGAAACAGCGCTTGGTACCATCAATAAGTGTCCTTGAAAATTGCCACGGTAAAATGACAGTATAGGCACCAATAAGAATGTAAAAGAAACGACTTGAATTAACGATGCTAATCGATAATCTCCCATCATAAAGGCAATTTCATGACTACCCAAAAAGAAAAAGACCCAACACAAAACAGCAATTATTGAAACAAAAGGAAAAAGTTTTTGTAATACTTTTTTCTGTTCACTAATATCTGGTTGCTCTGCGACAACTTTTGAAATAAACTGCGGCAATCCTGATAATGCTAAAGTCATCGCAATACCGTAGATCGGGTAAACTTGTTGATAAACATAGAACCCTTCATCCCCAACTAAATTTTGAAAAGGTACTCGATAAATCGCACTTAGCACTTTGGCAATAAATGACGCAACCGTTAAAACAACTGCACCTTGCATCATCGTCCGCATTTCTTTATGCGCCATTGTTGACCTCCTAGTCTAAAAGCGTAGTGGGCTCGCTTAGCTCTGAACGGAAAATAAGAAAAACTGACTGTGATGCTTTTTGTCATATTCCATTTTAATCTTTTCCCCGAAGAGCTAGCCCGTGAAGCTAGATAAATCTAAAAGCGGAACGGGCTCGTTCAACCTCAACTGTAAAATAGGGAAAATCGATTGAGGCGCTTTTTGCCTCACTCTATTTCTATCTTTTTTCCGAGAGATTAGCCCGTGAAGCTGGATAAGTCTAAAAGCAGAACGGGCTCGTTCAATCTCGACTGTAAAATAGGAAAAATCGATTGAGGCGCTTTTTGCCTCACTCTATTTTTATCTTTTTTCCGAGAGATTAGCCCGTGAAGCTGGATAAATCTAAAAGCGGAACGGGCTCGTTAGCCTCGACTGTAAAATAGGAAAAATCGATTGAGGCGCTTTTTGCCTCACTCTATTTTTATCTTTTTTCCGAGAGGTTAGCCCGTGAAGCTAGATAAGCTCATTCTTCTTCAACAATCATCGTCTTATATTTTTCTTGTCTTAACGCTGTTGTAAATAGCGCTACTTCCTGTAACCAAGCAGCTTCTTTCATGCTTTTAGGAACTTTTAGACGGACAGACATTTTTTCATTATCCACAGCAAGATCCGCTTTCAATTGGGTATGCGATAATGCTTCAAAAATTTGTTCTACGTTATAAGTTTTTGTACCGATTTTGCTTAAAGTAAAGGTGATTTCTTGCTGTCTTTTACGAATTGTTTCAACTAATGCACGATCCCCATCCATCTTAATTTGGCCTGTCGTCAATAGATGAGCAACTTCGTCTGGATATTCACCGAAGCGATCAAGTAAATCTGCCTCGAGTTCATCATACATATCCATATTTTCCAGCTGACGAATCCGTTTATAGATTTCAATTTTCTGACGTTCATCAGAAATATAAGTTGTCGGTAAATAAGCATCGATGCCCAAGTCGATTTCAACAGAAGTTTTTTGATCTTGGATATTCTTTCCTTGTTTTCTAGCAACTGCTTCTGAAAGCATTTGTGAATACATATCAAACCCGACAGAATCAATAAAGCCATGTTGCTGTGCTCCTAAAAGATTCCCTGCTCCGCGTATCGATAGATCTCTCATGGCAATTTTAAACCCAGAACCTAGCTCAGTGAAGTCTTTGATTGCTTCTAAACGCTTCTCACTGACTTCATTTAAAATCTTTTGTTGCTCATACATAAAGTAAGCATACGCGACGCGATTGCTTCGACCTACCCTACCGCGTAATTGATATAAGGTGGATAAGCCCATGTAATCGGCATTTTCTACAAATAATGTATTCGCATTTGGAATATCTACACCCGTTTCAATGATAGTGGTCGTAACTAAAACATCGTATTGTCGTTCAATAAAGTCAAATAGAGTATTTTCTAGTTGAACTTCTGTCATTTGACCATGGGCATACGTAATCCTAGCATCTGGAACCAATGCTTGAAGTTCTTCCACTTTTTGTTCAATCGTATCCACCCGATTATAGAGATAAAAAACTTGTCCATCACGCGCCATTTCTCTTTCGATTGCTTCTCTGATCGCACCTGGATTGTTTTCCATGACATACGTTTGGATCGGGTAACGATTTTCCGGCGGTGTTTCGATGACGGAAAGATCACGTACCCCTAGCATTGACATATGCAGTGTTCTTGGAATAGGGGTTGCAGTTAGCGTTAAAACATCTACTTGCGCACGAAGTTGTTTTAAACGTTCTTTGTGTTTGACACCAAAACGTTGTTCTTCATCGATCACCAATAATCCAAGATCACTGAATTTCACATCTTGAGATAGCAAACGATGAGTGCCTACTACAATATCTACTTGCCCGTGTTTAATCTTTTCTATTGTTTCATTTTGCTGCTTTTTCGTTCTAAAACGACTCAACAAGCCAACCTCTACTGGGAATCCCTCGAAACGATCTAGCATAGTCTCATAATGCTGTTGTGCCAATATAGTTGTTGGAACTAAAAAGGCGACTTGTTTATTGTTGTTAATTGCTTTGAATGCAGCACGTAATGCAACCTCTGTCTTGCCGTATCCTACATCACCCACAAGCAAACGATCCATCGGCCGCGTTTTTTCCATATCATGTTTGATTTCCGCTGTACTACGTAATTGATCGTCTGTTTCACTATATGGAAATGCATCTTCAAATTCTTTTTGATAAGCATCATCTGGTGGAAACGCATAGCCTTTTTCAGATTCTCTTGATGCATAAAGTTGGATCAAATCGTCTGCTATATCTTCGATTTTAGACGTGACTTTTCGTTTCGTCTTACTCCATTCACTACCGCCTAATTTATTGACTTTCGGTGATTTTGCTTCAGAGGCTACAAATTTTTGGATCAAGTTTAACTGCGTAACTGGAATAAAGAGTTTGTCATCATTTTGGTATAAAATCGTGATGTAGTCTTGGTGAATACCGTCTACTTCCAGTGTCTGCATCCCAATGTATTTACCGATCCCATGGTTGGCATGAACGACATAATCGCCATTTTTAAGATCACTATAACTTTTTAAGCGTTCTGCATTGGAAACTGTTTGACGGCGCGCTCTTTTTTTCGTCGTGGTATGGAAAATTTCTTTTTCTGTGATTGCAACGATTTTTTCGACAGGTAATTCAAAACCAGACTGCAATGAGCCTTCAACAATTTGAATTTTTCCTTCTATTAATTTATTGGCGGATACTGTCACACTGGAAATATCAAAATCTCGAAACAGCTCTTCAACTTTTTGACTACGCTCTTTCGTCGGGACAAAAACGACAACCGTCTGATCTTGTTTTTGCCAACGATCCATTTCCGTTTTTAATAATGGCATTTGACCAAAAAATTGTTGCATAGAACGGTATTGAAAATTATGAACAGCTTGAAAACGCAGATTGCCCATTCCTTTTTGAAATAACGAAAAGAATGTTGTCGCAAAAGTCATTTTCCGTACTTGTTCATGAAACTCCAAGCCAAATGTTTGCTCGGGAAAGACACGCATTTCTTCTAATTTAAGTACTTGCCACTCGTTTTCTTCACGAATGATCTCACGTTCTGCTTCTAGGATCCGTGCATAATCATCAACAAAAACTAAACTATCTTCAGAAATATAATCTAGTAAAGTAGTTTTCGTTTCATATAAAAAATCTGTATAGTAATGCGCTGTATCAGTTGGAATCCCTTGCCCCCAAGATGTCCCTAACTGACTAAAGTAATCCTGAAGAAAATCTTTTTCGGCTGTATCTTTGGCAATCGCCACTCTTTTTTCTAAGGCTCTGTTTAGTTCTTTTTCCCCATGAATCAAGTCTTCTTTTGAAAATACAAGATCCGTCATTGGTGAAAGTGTCACAGATTCAATGGCACCAACAGACCGCTGGGTATCTGCTTCAAAATATCGTAAAGAATCAATTTCGATATCAAACAGTTCTGCCCTAACTGGATATTCAGAATTTAACGGATAGACATCTATGATACTTCCGCGAATACTAAAATCTCCAGGTTTCCCAACTAAGGATTGGCGCTCATACCCCATTAAGACTAATTGTTGTGCCATGGTATCTAGATCGATTTCTCCGCCAATTTCCCAATGCAACTGTGCTTTTTCCCAGGTTTGTTTACTCGGTAAATATTTCCTTAGGCCCGCTACTGGGACAACGATGATCCCGGCTTGATCCGTTAGAAGAAAATTAAGTGCTGCTACTCTTTCTGCTCTAGCTTCTGGTGAGGAGAAAGCCATTTCAGCAGACAATACTTCATCCACGGGAAATATATAAACTTCTTCGTCTGATAAAATATTACGAAAATCTTCAACTAATTGATTCCCATAATATAGATTTGGAACAGCCACGACGATTTTTTGACTTTTTTCTTTAAACCCACTGGCCATGACCAATGTTTTAGCAGAGCCGGCTAGTCCCGTGATCAACTGACGAGTATTTCCTGTTAATTGTTTTTTCCAATCTCGGGCTAGTTCACTTGCACCAATTCGTTCAATGATGTTCATATTAGGCTCCTCCTTGCATATTTTCTATTCTATTTATTTACCATTAAACTGATTCATCGCATCAACAAACGTATGCCCCTCACATGCATAAATCGCTGCATCCGCTGCAGTTTTCACTGCTAGTAAAATTTCTTCGTGTTTCTCTTTAGGAAAACCGGTCAGCACATGATGAATGACTGTATTACTACCTACAGGACGACCAATCCCGATTTTGATTCTTGGAAATACATTTGTTCCTAAATGTGCTATCAAGCTTTTCATCCCATTATGTCCGCCTGCACTCCCTTTTTCTCGTAAACGAATCTTACCGATTTCTAGATCTAGATCATCATATATAACGATTAATTCCGCATCATCAACACCGTAATATGTCATTAGCGGTCCCACTGATCGACCGGACTCATTCATAAATGTCAGAGGTTTTACCAACATGATTTTTTCTGTTCCTATGAAAAATTCAGCGATATCCGCTTCAAATTGACTTCTATTAAAAGTGGCATTGTATCGGTGAGCGATTTCATCCAACGTGATAAATCCGATATTATGTTTTGTTTCTTGATATTTACTTCCTGGATTACCTAATCCGACGATCATTTTCATTTATTTATATTCTCCTTAACAAGTGGTGATCATGTCCCACCATTTATTCATTCTCCAACACAAAATATCTGGGCAGGGGGATCCCTTGCCCAGTTTTTTTCTAATTATACCATAAAACAAGTATCTCCCGACTCTTAAAAATTCTTAAAAAAGCCATAAGTTTAAATTTTCCATTTCAAGCAGTCAAAAAAGCATAATAGTGAAATACCGCACATGAAAGAGTTTTCTTATGAAACACCTCTAAAAACTGTATTAATTTAAACAGACAAAAAACGTGACAAAACTCACAAACGATGGTATTATCATTGTGATAAAACAATTAACTGAAAGGAATGATACACATGACTGCAGCAGTTGGAAATAAAGACCACCAAAAAGTAATTTTAGTTGGTGATGGCGCCGTTGGTTCTAGTTATGCTTTTGCCTTAGTCACTCAAAATATTGCGCAAGAAGTTGGTATTATAGATATAGATACAAAGAAAACTGAAGGCGATGCCGCTGATTTATCTCATGCACTCGCATTTACTTCTCCCAAAAAGATTTATGCAGCAACTTATGACGATTGTCATGATGCTGATCTTGTCGTATTAACTGCAGGCGCAGCACAAAAGCCTGGCGAAACAAGAATCGATTTGGTTCATAAAAATTTGAAGATCAACAAACAGATCGTTACTTCAATCGTTGATTCTGGTTTTAACGGTATTTTCTTAGTTGCCGCAAATCCAGTAGATATTTTAACTTATTCTACATGGAAATTCTCAGGATTTCCAAAGGAACGCGTTATTGGTTCTGGAACTTCGCTTGACTCAGCTCGTTTCCGTCAAGCAATCGCCGAATTAGTTGACGTAGATGCTCGTAATGTCCATGCTTATATCTTAGGTGAACATGGCGATACTGAGTTTCCAGTCTGGTCTCATGCTAATGTTGCTGGCTTACAGATTTATGAATGGGTTAAAAATAATCCAGATGTAGATGAAGAAGCAATGGTTAATTTATTCTTCAATGTAAGAGATGCGGCTTATTCAATTATTGAGAAAAAAGGTGCTACATTCTATGGAATCGCTGCTGCCTTAGCTCGAATCACAAAAGCAATTTTAGATGATGAAGATTCAGTCTTCCCACTTTCTGTTTATTTGGATGGTGAATATGGACAAAATGATATTTTTATCGGCGCACCTGCTGTCATCAATCGTCAAGGAATCAAGCAAGTCATTGAAATTCCATTGACAGATTCTGAAATGGATCGAATGAATGCTTCTGCTAATGCGTTAAAAGAAGTCATTGCGTCAGCTTTCGAGAAATTTGAAGCAGAAGGTAATTAAAAAAAATAAAAAAGACTACTGAAATCTGTAGCGCCCCGAAAAGTTAGCCTTTTTGGGGCGACTCAATCCTTACGATTTCTGTAGCTCTTTTTTTTATTATCCTTTATACAAAATACCTTTTTGGTCTAACACTTTTTTGATCTCTCTAAGAGTATTTTCACTTTCACAACGAATCGTATGCAGATGAATTCCACCAGTCAACTCAGATAATAAAGAAGCACTGCTTTTTTCATACGCTTTAATAAACTCTTTCACTTCTTTTTCGCTCTGAATATGCAGTCCCCCAGTCAGTTCACCATAAATCGGATGTTCAACTACAACATCTAGAATTTCGCCACCCAAAGAAACAATCACTGACAGTTCTTCTTGTGTTTGTTCTGGCCTATGCTGACAGGCAATTTTACGAACGATTCCCTGCTTGTCTTTTTCAGTCTCAAGCAAATAACCTCTAGCTGTCGCGATTATGTCAAAGCCAGCTGCCCGTAACAATGCCACATCTCCAACCACAATTTGCCGGCTGACCTTAAACTCTTTTGCGAAACGACTGGCACTCATTGGTTTATCTGCTGATTCTAATTCTAGTAAAATGGCTTCTCGTCTTTTAATACCATCCATCCAATTTCCTCCTGTTGCAACTTAATCCATCCAATTTCCTCCTGTTGCAACTTAATCCATTTGTTTTTGCTGAAACTGTTTTGAGGCATCCATGATTCCTTGATAGGTTTCTTTGATTGTTTCTTTGTATTGATCATTCACAACATATGTGTCGATTTTAGCTAAGACTTCTTGTTCTCTTGAAGCATCTAGTATCGGCTGCTCTGATATCTTCTTGATTGTAGCGATGGTCTTGACTACGTCCATACGCTCTTCTAATAAAGCGACGATCTTTTTATCCACTGCATTGATTTTATCCCGCTGAATCATGAGCGGTGCTCGTTTTTCTTCCAGCTCAATTTCTTTGATGATTTTCGCAGGATTTCCACCAATCACACAATTAGCTGGAAATGATTTTGTTACAACAGATCCAGCTGCTACTACAACATTATCCCCTAAAGTTACGCCAGGGGTAAGTATAGCTCCACCGCCAAGCCAAACATTGTCGCCTATCGTAATTGGTTTACCGTATTCCAACCCGCTATTTCGTTTAACTGGATGTAGTGGATGCGTCGCTGAATACAATTGAACATTTGGTCCAAACATACAATTATCACCGATTATAATGGGACATATATCTAGAAAAATACTATTGAAATTAGCATAGAAATTCTTGCCAACATGAATATTGAAGCCATAATCAAAACTGATTGATGGTTCAATATAGCTGCCTGTTCCTGTTGTCCCAAACGTTTCCTCTACCAATTGCCGACGAATTTGACTGTTTTCTTCATTGTTGATTAATTTCATTTGTTCTCTCGCGAATTTGCGTGCGGTTGCCAGCTCTGGATCTCCAGCAAAATAAAGTTCCCCATCGATCATTTTTTGTCGTTCTGATTTAATTTCTTCCATTTTAAAACTCCTCTACAAACTATTTTCGAAGACCTTCAGTGCATCTTGTTTCAAAAAATAAGCATCTCTGTTTAATTGGACCGATGTTTGGTTGATCACCACTATTTTTGCAGTGTCTGTAGCATAATGAATCAAATCGCAAAATGGATGTACCTGAAAACTAGTCCCGACAATCACGATCAATTCTGCCTTAGAAACAGCTTGAATTGATACAGTAATTGCTTGTTCATCTAATCCTTCTTCATACAATACAATATTAGGACGAATTTGCCCACCGCATCGATCATGACGATCAGAGGATACATACATTTCTGCCAAAACTTTTTGTCCACATTTTCTGCAATAACAATCATACAAGTTCCCATGAAACTCAACTAAATTCTTTGTCCCTGCGGCTGCATGCAAGCCATCTATATTTTGGGAAATAATCCATATGTCTTTTGTTTTTTGCAAGTCTACCATGTTCAAGTGGATACGATTCGGTTTTGCATTTGGATGATATAGCGTTTGGATAAATGAATAAAATTTCTCTGGTTCTTCAAGCATACAAGTTCGGCTCAGCAAATATTCAGGCTGTTCGATTCCATGATAACTTCCAGATAGTGAACGATAATCAGGTACACCTGAAGCGGTTGAAACGCCTGCACCTGTTAAAAAAGTGATTTTTTCGGCTTGCTCAATCAGACTTACTGCTTGTTGTGTATCAATCGTTTGCATCATTTCATCTCCTAATAGGTTCATTATAACGTAAATAAAGAGCTGAGAGAAAAAATATTTACATAAAATAAAAAAGACCATGTCCATTCTTTATAATTAAAAGGCTACGCACAAACGAAAATACAAACGCATTAAGTAAGCGATAAGCTTTCAAAAATGTCAGGTTTTTCACCGTCTTTTCATGACAAACATCAGAGAACGTGATAAAATACTTAATGTATAAAAGTGAGGTGAAACTTCGTGGTAGCATTTATTATTTATTGGGCAGCTATTTTAGTCTGCATCGCTTGGGGCGTATTAAGTTTATGGTTTTCGATCTATTATCTTTCACGTAAAGAAAATGGAAATCTATGGGCATTCGCATTCTTGAATGTTCTTGCAGCTATTGTTTTAGCAATTGTTTTAGTTATTTACAAAACGTGGGATTTTGATATTTTGACCTATTCTAGCTTGATTTACACAATTTTAGCTTCATATGGTGTCTTAACAATTTTACAAGCCATTTTAGGCCGCGAACCTAAAGAAGCTGCTAAAGCTTAATTTTATTATTTGAATCTCAAAAAGAGGTCGAAACAAAACTGATTGTTCATTTTGTTTCGACCTCTTTTTCTCTATTATTTTTCTAATTGTTCAATCGCATTCTGTATTTCTACAAGTACTTCGGCTTCCGGTTCTACTTTGAGCAAATCAGTTAAAATATCGATCCATTTTTCCGCTTCCTTATTCCCTAATTTACCGATCGCCCATGCTGCTGTCCCTCTGATTACAGGACGCACCTCTTGTGTTGCACAGACTAAAATTTCTGGTAATGCACTACGATCACCCAAGTTTGCTAAAGCAATCAGTGCATTTCTTTGCAATGGTTTTTTTCCTCTCCAAGAACCTGATAAGTGCCCAAACTGCGTTTTAAATTCTTTATTTGACATACTTAGCATCGGTTTTAATTTTGGATAGACTGTCTCCACCTCGGGTTCCATTTCTTTATGAAAATGGAAATCTTTTCCTTTGTTATAAGGACAAACCAACTGACAAATATCGCATCCATATATTACATTATGCATTTTTCTTCGATATTCTTCTGGCATCATCTCTTTGGTTTGTGTTTGATAAGATAAACATTTTTTTGCATTCATACTACCGTTACCTAAAAGTGCTTGTGTAGGACAGGCTGTAACGCAGCGTGTGCAATCACCACAACCAAAAGGAATCGGCTCATCTACTTCAAAGTCGATATTGGTCACGATCTCTCCTAGATAAACAAAAGAACCAAACTCTTCTGTGATCAACAATCCATTCCTTCCGATAAACCCTAACCCTGCACGTTGTGCGACTGCTACATCAACCAACTCACCAGTATCCACTTGAGGTGCAAAACGCCAATCATCAGATTCCTCTAGGCTTTGAGCTTGGGATTGAATAAATTCGATTAATTTTGATAATCGATCTTTTAAAACATCATGATAATCGATGCCCCAAGACGCTCTGGCAAACATCCCGCGTTTCTCATCTCTGGGCACTTTTTCTTCTATTTTAGTCGGATAAGCTAATGCAATAGAAATAATCGTTTTAGGATTTTCAAAGGTTTTTTCTGGGTAGATTCTTTCTGCAATCACTTGATGTTCAAAACCTGAGTTGTATCCACGTTCTTTTTGCTCTTTCAGTGAATCCTCTAACTCATAAAATGGTTCAGCCGATGCAAAACCGATTTTATCGATACCTAAACGTTTACTTTCTTCTATGATCCTTTGCTTTAATGTCATGGTCTAAACTCCTTAATTTTAAATCTGGTTACACTTATTCAGCTTCAATTGAATAATATAGTTACGGTGCTTTTTATCTCGTTCATACTTTATTTTTTTCCGAGAGACTGGCTAAAGTAGTTTTTGGATTTTAAAAAAGGATTTATTCATTTAATATTCAACAAGTCACTTTATTATAATCTACTCCTTAAACGCTTGTCATTTTTTTGCTTTTATTTATAATTCATCATTGTTTTTATTTAATGAAAAAAATAAACACTCCATAATGAAAAACACAAGAGCCAACAAAAGCCATATATGCTTTTGCCTTACTTTTGTGTTTTTTATTATCTTGATGAACTTTATACGCCTTTTGACTTATCTTGTTTCACACTAATTTGATTCCCAAATGAATTTCTGCCTGTTACTCTTAGACTTTACTTCTCGTTTCCATTGAATAACCCGCTAATGACAACTTTTCCCCTCATATGACCTGTTTCCACATCTGCTGTGGCCTTTTTTAAATTTGCTACATTGATTCCATTTGAATATCTTTTTCCCACGGTTGGAACTATTTTCTCAGCTTCTGCAAGTTGACTGATTAACGCTAGTGCTTCGCCTTGTGTTTCAATTTTATAATCAAAATCAGTTTTAGTAAACATGTATACCCAATCAAAGCTGACAGATTTATTTTTCAATTGGTTGATGTCTAGTTTCTCCTCTATCCCTACGATCGTCCCAATGTTTCCTAAGGGGCTGATCAACTCAGTTAATGTATCCATGTAGGAAGTGATATTGAACAAAACAGCGGCATAGTCAACTGTTTGAGTACCTGTTTTCATTATATTGTGTTTAAGATTTTCATGATAATCTATAGGATGATCCACACCGATTTTTTTTAACCAATCAAAATTTTTAGGGCTAGCTGTAGCGTAAACGGTCAGCCCAGCCCAGTGTGCCAGTTGATTTAAAATCGATCCTACGCCACCTGCTCCGTTGATTACTAAAATCGTTTTCCCTTGATTAGCCTTTTCTTTCGGAATTAGTCCAAATTTTTCAAACAATAATTCATACGCTGTCAGAGCTGTCAACGGTAATGACACGGCTGCTTCATCACTTAAATTACTCGGCGCTAAAGCAGCGATTGCTTCATTTACCAATTGAAATTCTTGATTACTACCTGCACGCTTGGTTGTACCTGCATAAAAAACACGATCACCAATTTTAAACTTTCTAACATTTTTACCAACAGAAACAACTTCCCCTAGTCCATCAAATCCTAAAATCGTCAATTGATCTTGTTTTTTTGCAGTTTGTCTTAATTTTGTATCTACGGGATTTACGGAAACAGCTTTGACTTTTACAAGGATATCGTTTGAATCTGGTAGCGGAATCGGTTGCCGTTCTTCTACAAAACTTGATTCATTTTCAATTGGTAAACCTTCATAGAAACCGATGACCTTCATTTGATTATTTTCATACATTTGTTCTTCCTCCCTTAGTTTTTTTATTCTATAAGTATGAACCTAATCTTTGAAGATTGATATTTATTTGTCTTATGACAGGAGCATTTATTCGGATTCTTTAAGGCTAGGAATCCAAATAAACGGCGGGAATATTTGAACAATATTATCAAGATATTGAAAAAAATACATATGGCTTTCATAACTTATATAATTTTAAACGAGAATCTCTTTATATTTTGGTACTATTTAACAGAAAAAGGCTAGGACATAACTCTACGAGTTATATCCTAGCCTTAAGAAATCAGAATGAACAGTGTGAGCAGAAGCAACTTATTTCTCAGAGTTAAATGCTTCTGTCCCAACCTCTCACAATAATCGCTTTAATTATTTGAACTTTCTTTATCAATATTGATCGACAAAGAGGTCTTCTTTGCTATACCTTACTTTTGTTTTTCTTTTCTCATCCAAACATATAATACGCATGATGCCACAACAAGTAGGTTCCCAAAAACATAGAATAAGTTTGTTTTTTGTTCTCCTGTATTTGGAAAAGATTTACTTGAAGACACGTTGCTTGTTGGTTTAACAGTGGTTCCTGTACTACCTGAGTCAATTGTTTTTGATGGATCGGTATGATTCGTTTTTCCAGTTGTCTTTTTGACCACCGTTAAGGTAATTTCTTTCTCTGCAAGAGTATCCTCTGTTGCTTTTGTTTTTCCTTGAACATAATACTTGATTTTATATTCTCCGCCAGTCGTTAATTTGTCTGAAGAAGAAATTGGGATAGGTGTCCCAATGACTTCAAAGCCTTGAGTCAATCCCTCTGCATGATTAAACGTTGCCCAAGCAAGAATATCCTCTTTCGTTAATGTATCACCTACATACATCGTTTTATCGGTTGCTTCGATACTTGGCCCTACTTCTTTATCTAGAATGATCAATTGAACTGATTTTTTTTGACCGTCTGCTGCTGCAAGTACAACCTCATACGTACCCGCTTTAGAGAAGTCTACTTTAGATAGATCTAAAGTTAATTCAATCATATTACCGTCTTTGTCGACAGCTGAAGCGTTAAAATCAGCTAAAGTAGCTTCTGGATCCCCTACATACATGGTGTAATCAGAACCTGTTATAGCTTGTCTATTTTCTTTGATTATTAGTTGAACCAGTTTTGTTTGACCATCTGTAGCAGTCAGTTCAACATCATAAGTTCCCACTTTAGAGAAATCTACCTTAGATAAATCTGCTGTCACATCAATTGGGTCACCAGCTTTATCCGTCGCAGAAGCGTTGAAATCAGCGAGTGTGGCATTTTTATCACCTGTATACATAGTGTAATCAGAACCCGTTATGGCTTGTTTATTTTCTTTGATTATTAGTTGAACTAGTTTTGTTTGACCATCTGTAGCAGTCAGTTCAACATCATAAGTTCCCACTTTAGAGAAATCTATCTTAGATAAATCCGCAGTCACTTCAATAGAATTACCATCTTTGTCTGTCGCAGAAGTGTTGAAATCAGCGAGTGTGGCCTCTCTATCACCTATATACATAGTGTAATCAGAACCCACTATAGCTTGCTTGTTTTCTATAACAGTTATTATTCTGCTTGTTGTCTTAGTAGAAATTTCTCCATTTTCATCTAAATATTGTATAGAGTATTGTATATTATAGGTACCTACCTCAGGTTTTTCTCCAGATTCAGGATAACCATCTAAATCTTGAATTTCAATTTGTTCATTTATTTGTTCAGTTCCTAAATACGCATTTATTCCAGTCATAGGGCTATAGGTATCTGTATTATAGATAGTTGCATTCCCTGTAGTCCTAAAATAAGGCACAGAAGTACTGGAACTAGGGTTTTTAAAAACGCCAGATAGAGTAGGAGCGTTAGGCCATTGGTCGATACCGTACCATCCTAAATTCCCATTGTATATGACAATCTCATCCTCGGAGGAAACCGGGATATACGAAACCAAGTATACTGCGGCTCCGTTAGATAATTTACCAGCTTCAGTTTTTGACCAATTGGACAAATCTACTTTAACTCCATTTTCAGAATATTCCCATACAAAACTTTCAGTATCAGTGAGATCAGTTATTTTACCATTTGAATTTGTATAAATCTTATAATTTTCTTTTGGAATTGCATGATTTGACTGTGACCAAAGTACAACTCTATTATTACTTACATATCCTTTAACCCAAGCAGATAGAAAAGACATATAAAGACTTCCGTTATAGGTCTTTGATCCGTCAAATTGGCCATAACCACCTAATTTTGAACCTAAATAATTAACATCTGGTAGGGAATGACCAGCATAGTCGACATAACCAGGAACAGATACTTGTCCACCGCCACCACCAGATTTAACAGTCGCAATATAAATTATTGAAGGATCTAAAGGAAATTCTTTATTACTTGTAGATGAGTCATCATTCAGTAAAAATTCTCCACTTACAGAGATAGGTAAAATCGCACCTGAATCTGTCTGTGCTGAGGATGCTCTTACAAGTGTTAAATTAAATGAAGATACTCCTTGATATAAATCTTGTGTATTCTCTATAATAATAACACCATTTGAATAGGATATCAGTTCGTATAAGTTAGGCGTTACACTGCTATTAGCTAAATAACTTTTATCGGTAGATATTAGCTTGGCAGGATCCATACTATTAGAAGTCAAATTAATTTTGATTTGACTTCCTTTAGGAATGACATTTCCATCTGAGTTATTGTTCTTAACAATAACATTGTAGATAAAGCCATTGCCAGTCAATGGAGAATCTTCAGAATTTACAGTGTCACTACCAACGGATATATCTACATCACCTAAATCGACAATATTTGAATCATTTGCTGAGATGTCAGTAACTTCCTTTTCAGCTTCAGAAACTTTTTGCGGATTGGTTGTTGATACCTCAGTTACTTCCTCTTCAGTAACACTTTGCGAATCAGTGATCGATGACTCAGTATTTCTCTCTTCGGCAACGTTTTGTGAATCTGTTATTGATGACTCAGTTACTTCCTCTTCAGCAACATTTTGTAAATTAGTTTTTAATTTTTCATCAGTCGTAGTACTCGGAGCAATTGCTTCAGTAGCTACATTTGTGTTTTGTGTTGCAAAACTACTTATTGGAAATAAAAATTGAGAAGATAATAGTACCAGTGTCATCAAAATGTGTGTGTGTTTCATAAATTTACCTCGCTTTTATTAATTACTAAAAAATATTATACATTAATATGTATCAAAAATAATGAGCTGAGTTTTTCAGTTAAATCTACAGTTATACCCTATTTTCACATAAATAAGAGTCTCAGCTCCTCTTACTATTAGTAAGGCTATCGTTTTAGTATAACATATTTAATTTTAAAAAAGTTATATTCTCAATAAATTTTATCGGTTTATCTAATTATTATCTAAAAGTTTAAATAAAAATTATAATGATTTTATTTTATTAATTAGTAATAAAAAAGGTTAATTAGGCTAAAATAGTATCAAGAAAAATAGTAAGTGCTAGATTTTTTTGATTCTATTTTAGCAAATGTATTTCTTATTTGATCACACCAGGTGCTAGCCGAGTCACCTTACTATTTTGATAATGAACCGTTATCATTTCACCTATACACGTCACTGTTTTATCCTTATAATTAAATATCTAATTATAAGAATAAGACAAATAACTACTAAAAGACTTATTAAAATAGTATGTTTTAGATTCCAAAAATAAGGTGTTTGATTTTCTTTTTCTTCCATTTCTAAAGCAACGCGATGTCCTCTTACTAATAATCGATGAGAATTTATTCCGATTGGGGTGCACGTAACTAATGTAATAAGATCTTTACCTTCTTCTTTGTCAAAATGAGATAAATCATCAGGTAAAATAGTTTTTATTTGATCTATTTCATAGGCATGTGTTTCTCCCAATACATCCATATAAAATAAATCTCCCTTATTTAATTTAGGTAAGTCTGTAAACATCTTTCCTAAAGACAGCCCCCTATGGCCTGTAAGAACAGAATGATTCCCCTTACCTCCGAAAGGTAAAGAAGTTCCTTCTAATGTACCTATGCCTTTTTCTAATACTAAATTTGAACTTATCGGATAAACAGGCACCTTTAAATCAATTTTTGGGATCTCCAATATACTAATTACTTCCGGCACTTTTTTCTCTTTTAAATCTAATTTACTAGATAATAAAGATCGATTGTTATGGTTTTTTTTTTCTTGTTTATGTTCCAATTTTTCTTTATAGTTCTCTTTTTCTTTAGCCGATAATTTTCTGTTCGCTGCATTATAGTTACGTATTTCTACTTGCTGGTATTTATTTAATTGGAAATCTGTGTAAAAAGGATAAGCTATTAAACCAATCCCAATAATAATAAGCAAAATAAAAAGACAGTCTTTACATTTTTGTTTGATTCTTTTTTTCTTCTTTGCTTGTCTAATCACTTCTTGCTGATGTTGCTCTTTTTTAGTTTTTTTCTTTTGAGTCTTTTTATTTTGAGGTCTTTTTGCTTTCTCACTCATCTTTTTACACCTACTTCCATTTTTTATTAATATTTTTTCTCGTTATTTTACTTGATTTCTTTTAACAAAATAAATACTAGCTAACGCAATCAAAGCAAGTCCCGAAATCGTCAATACAATTAGTTCTACTGAACCAGTTAGCGGCAAATTACTTTTCTTTTTATTCTGAATACCAATTAACGAGCCGTTATAAGTTGTTTCAGTAATTTCAAAATCAATTGTTTTTGTTAACAAGTTATAATCTGCTGGTGCTTTTATCTCTTTTAATTGATAGTTTCCATAAGGAAGTCCAAATATTTCAAATGTTCCATCTTCTTTAGACTCTAAAATTCCAGGTCCTTCAGTCGGTTGAGTAGTTACCCATTGTATTGAGTTATTACCTTTTTCATCTATTGACCATCCATTAAAGTATTCTCCTTTATTATTTAACAAAACAAATTGTGCCCCAGCTAAAGGATTTTTAGTTTTACTATCTTCTTTGATAAATTTTGCGCCACCTGTATATACTGGTACTTTCCCAGTTTCATGCTGATCTTCACCTTTAGGATTATTATTCCAAGTTAAATCATAGCTATTTTCCAACCCATTACCATTTTCAATAATCACTTTCGCCTCTTCATTAATGATCATTTGGTAGGTTACTAATAAGTTTTTACCCGCTGCTGCTGCAACATTTTGGCTGACTTTCCCATCTGTCATAATAAAATCGATCGTAAAACCATTGGTTTCACTTTTATACGTATAATCTGTCCCAAGTACTAATTTTTTGCCTGCGGTATCCGTTACAATAACATCTTTTTCAGTTCCTTTATACGTTAAGCCTTTACCACCAATATCCGTATATTTAAATACTGTATAGCCAGACGTTGTTTCTGTCTCACCATTTCCATTTACAAGTGAGCCATTAGAAATATCTGTTGGAACATAAATGGTATTTTTATAATTTACAGGATCTCCTACTGCAAAACTACTATTATTCGTTCCAGGAGCAGTTCCATTTTCAACTGTTTTATCACTATCTGGTTTTTTATAATTGGTTAGACTAATTTTTAATGTATCTGAATCTATGCCCTCTTCTGTAATGACAAAAATCAATTTATTATTTTCGTCATTTTGTGCATTTGGATGAAGAACATATCCCTGTGGCGCTTTGGTTTCAACAAGATAATAACTGCCTACTGTTAAGCCGGTTACTGTTAATTGCCCATTAGCGTCTGTAACTAATGGCTTATCATTCATTTTTGTTCCAGAACCTGGCACGCCAAGATATACATCAAATTCTGCTCCAGCTAATTCATGTCCAGAGCCTATTTCTTCAGCATATTTTGTCAGTGTCAACGACAATTCTTGTACTTGGTTCTTAGGATACAAATTGATTTCAGGTAAAAAATCAGTTCCCTCTTTATTAGTCATAGGCAATTCAACAATAATTGGTTGTGCTATTTTTTTGACTAACCCCTTAGGACTCTTTGTTTCTAAGACTGCATAGATTGGGTGTTCACCATCTATTACTTTTGAAGGAACATCCTTGAAGATTATAGCGCCATTCTCATCCGCTTTTTGTTCAGAAACAACTGTACCATTTTTACTGATCCAAGCAACATAGTCTGTTTGATTCAATTGATTCAATTCTGTTTGAATTTCTTCAATCGTTTTAGTTTTACCTATTTCAGAAATGTCTACTAAGCTAAAGCTAACATCGCCATATTTTTTAGGATTATAATTTTCAACACCATTTGGCAACGCAACTGTTGAACCATCATTAACGATTCCTTCTGGATTTTCATCTGTGTATTGTAATTTATGAACAATAATCGTTGTCGTCTCCGGAACGTCTTTCGTTTTTGCAAAAGAGGCTGTTGCAGTTCCAAACAGCGTTCCCAATGCCCCTAATAATACAATGATCAACAGGCTACTTTTTCTAACGTGACTAAATTTTTCTCTTTTTATATTCTTCATTTGCTTTGTCTCCTTCTTTTAATAAGATAAACTGCACCACTAGATACTGCTAAAATCCCTACAATGAAACTAACTAGTATCTCTTGACTACCTGTATTGATAATCCTTACTGGTCTATTCGCTAGTGTTAGGGTGATTTGAGCTTCTTCATCAGCATTTTCTATATTTTTAAGTAACTCATCTGGATTTTTAACGCTAACTTCACCATTACTTTTAATTTCAATTTCATAAAGGGTTGGATTCAGTTGATGATTTACTGGTGCTTTCGTTTCTTGTAAATAATACGTTCCTGGTGCTAAATTCATAAAATTAATTTCGCCATTATCATTTGTTAGCTGTTGATCAATTTGTATCATTTGTTGATCATACAATGTAAATTCCGCATCTTTTAATTTTTGATCACTATTACTTTCAGATTCTTTGATTACTTTCAAGTTAAAATCATTATTGACTGCAACGCCTACTTTTCTAGGTTCCACCGGTTGTAAATGATTTACCGTATAAGCAAATGAATTCCAAGCTGCACGATCTCTTTCTGGAATTGTCGAATTTGTCAATTCTGGATCTAACTTTTCTGGAGCCTTCATATTAAAATCTAAGGTTAAAACTTCGGCTGCATTCCATGCCTGTCCTGCTTTTAATTTCAACATGAAACTATGAATTTCACTCCAGTCTTTCACCTCATTTTCAGTCATCCAATTCGGATCTTGCGCACCTGCTGGATCTTGGATCGGCTTAGTAGAAGATGGGTAATTGACATCCTTGATTAAATCTTTTCGACTTGGGTTTGTTGCAGTACTATAATAAATATCTACTTTATTTTCCCAAATATCTGTTAAATCAACAGGTCCGGTTAAAGTTGGAGTGAATTTACTGTTTAAAGGGTCATTATCTGTAATTCCTAAATCGCCTACAGAAGGTAACACATTCATTAATGTCAGTGTGGACAGCTTGCTTGATCCAGTATTTGTCAATTCCATTTTATAATCAATATCGCCACCTGGATTCGTTAAGCCAAATAAAGAAAACTCCTCATCTAACTCGCCTTTGATCAGTTCTTTTACCATGATGCCATTAGAATTCGTTAAAAAGTATTGGTTCGCTGTTTTAACAAGTTTTTGTGTCTTATCTCCATTACCAGTAAGATCATGACTATCTTCTTCAATGACGGAATCGGTAATGCTATTTCCAGAGTTTTTAGGAACTTTAAATTTCGTATCTTTTAGAAAACTATACGCCTCTGGTTGAAGCGTCGGTGACGCATCATCATCAATAATGATATTAAACTCATAATTCAGTACTTGATTAACAGACAATAAATTTGTATTCATTTTCACAAGCACGAGCTGCCTGCTCTGGTCAAGAAAGTCTTCATCTTCAATCGTTATTTTTCCATCTACTGGTATATTTTCTGAACTGATCCAGGAATTACTGCTAGTGATTTTTTCATCTGGATTTTCTTTGTCCAAATGAACACCTTCTGGTAACAATACATACGTCTCAAATGGCCCTTTGGCATCCACTGCAGAACTAGGATCTACTTTGAAGGTTCCTTTTAAACGATTTTTTCCTTCAAAAACTAATCCATTTTCTTCTTTATCAAACTTGATTGTATTTGAAACAATGGGTTCATTGTTCCCAACTGGTACCTTTACAACGTTTGCCGTGCGATCTTCGCTAAATCGGCTTATCACAGTACTACTATTACCTGCAATCTGATTGCTAGATACTTTATTTCCTTGATTATTATATCCTACATAATTTATCCCTAAAGAATTTTTAACTTTACCTGTATAGCCTTTTTGTATGTCATATTTCATATTAAACGCTTGGCTTGTTCCAGCAGAACGATAAGTATAGTGAATTCTTAACTTTGAAATATGTCCCGTAACACCCAGATCTTTCATATTAAAAAAAGTCATGGATGGCGGATTAGTTAATAATAGTTGTTCTTTGCCATCAATAGTACCGTATATCTTCATTTTATTAGCACTGTCTGGTAGATAATAAGAGGTACCATTACTATAATAGCCATAATTCGGTGCATACTCAGGTGCGCTAAATCTAAAGGCATTTAGATCTAAATGTTCATCTATATTATAAGTTACTTCATAGCTTTCAAATGGCTTGTTTGGATTATCTGCTTTATAGGGAGTAGAATTAAAATAAAATCCTAATAACGCAGAATCATAGACCGATGGGGTAGGATTCATATTAGATGAATCTAAAGAATACTCTCCTTTTCCATTTAAAGGGCCATAGTGTGAAGGAACGAGTAATGCACCTTGGATAGGCGGTGTCACTTCGTTTGTATTAGGAAATACACTGATTTGCGCTGAATCTTTATCTATTATCTCATTTC
This sequence comes from Enterococcus sp. AZ126, assembly GCF_051714545.1. Taxonomy (NCBI): domain Bacteria; kingdom Bacillati; phylum Bacillota; class Bacilli; order Lactobacillales; family Enterococcaceae; genus Enterococcus; species Enterococcus sp. AZ126. The sequence continues at coordinate 2,798,844 of NZ_JBIOSB010000001.1, read as the reverse complement.
CATTTATATCAATAACAGAAAACGTCGCATTGTTCGTGTATTTGGCTACACTTTTTATTCCCTCTGGAAACACTGTTTTAATCGAATCTTCCATTGAAAATATCGTTTGCTCTGCTTCTTCTTGCTCTTTTATAGAAGGGGCATCAAAAGTCCATGTAATGGTATTATTTTTTGCATCATATACACCATTTCCTGAATTTTCCACATATTTTAATTCTTTGGGTAACTGATCTGTTATTACAATTTTTGATCCTTCCTGGAGATACATTTGGCCACGCTCTTTTTTAGGAATAGTCATTTTTAGCTGCCAGATGCCTGTATCTTTTGGCTGAGGAAGCCCCTCTCGCTCATTTCCTTTTGGATCAAGCGTTTTTGTATAATCTTTACTACTTGACATCCCAAGGGAAGAACCTACAGTGATTGTTGCTTCAGTATAGGTATTATCTTCAAAATCGTCTGCCTTAAATACAGCTGATGCCTTTAACTTTGTCCCATTTTCAGTCAAACCATTTTCGGTTTTTACTTTGATGATTTGTGTACAAGAAATACCACCTTCTATCTCTTCAAAGAAATAGTGTAATTGATGAGTAGTCGGCTCATAAGTTGGCGTTACACCCGCAATCATCAATTGATTCAACTCTTGATCAAAGACCGCATTGTCAGGTAATTGAATTTCGATTTGACCATTTTTATAAAGCGTCTGGCTTCCGGTTGTTTTAAAATTAAATTCAAAAACCCCATCAGCTCCTGATTCTATTTTGTCAAAAACAGCGCCTATATGAATATCAACATTTAAATTTCCAGCACGCGGCTGGATTTTTGTTTCTTCACTCTTTGTTTCATTCCATGGTTTCTCTAATCGACTGTTTTCATTTATTGGAATTAGCAACAGCTCTGGTGAATGATATGTTTGCCCTCCAATTATTGTTTGTGCATCTAATTTCTGAGAATCTATTTGTTTCTCGCCTTCCTTAAAACCTAGCACTAAAGGGACTTTACTTATATAGATAGTTTGTGTTTTTAGCGCGATTTGTAATTCTCCCTGTTCTTCCGTTACAATTTCATCGGAGTCTTTTATCTCAGGATATTGTTCCAACAGCCGTTCATTTGTCGCATCCAGATCAACCATCACATCCTCTGGTAGCTTAATTTTTGCTGTTTCGATTGTCTCATCTTCGCTATTTAAGTTGACGACAATTTTTTCTTTTTCTCGAATCTCTACAGATTTAAGATTTGTTGACGCATCATCGATTGAAAAATATAACTTGTTCGTTTCAATAAATTCATCTTTTGCTCTAATTATCTCACCACTATTAAGTAATGCAGCTAATCCAACAAGGGAAAATAATATAATTAGACAATACATTTTATACTTTTTCAATATAATTACTCCTCCTTTTATTATAAAAAAGTTATTTTCTATAATAATATACTTTAAAAACATCTTGGAAATAAGCTTTTTCATAAAATTCTTAAAAAGACTTTTGTTATTTATTATCCGCTCCACTAATAAGACTATATATTATTTAGTCTTCTAAAATGGAATAAATATTGTCGTTTTCCACGACATATTTAGTTTTGCTAGTATTTTTCTACACGTCTATTTTAAATAATACGATTAAAAGATTACCTAGATAGCTTACAGACAATCAATCTCAATAAGATATGAAGAGAATAAGTATTTGATACAAAAATATGAAAAATCACATATTAATTTATAAAAAAAGAGAGTTAATCCTTTTCAAGCCAACAAAAAAAGAGACTAGGATATAACTCGTAGAGTTATATCCTAGTCTTAAGGAATCCAAATAAATGGTGGGAGCTGTTTCTTCAGTTTTATTGAATCGAACCTTTAAACCGCCTTTGCTTACCTCTTCTCAGTGAGAACCTTTGCCAAATTATGTTCAATTATTTGATATTCTTTATTTTGTAGAGGATAACTAATAACACAGATATGTTTTTCATTATCATGAAGAGAGGGCATATTCGTTAAGATAATATCCATTTCTAATTCATTCGATTCTATCACTTCTAAATTATACCGATTTTCAAATCGTTTTTTAATATCTTTTTTTATGCTTTCTCGAATAAAGAAGGGCAAATCAGAATCAATTCCTATAGCTATTTTTGGTTCATATATGGTTGGATTTTTGAGATAAGAAAATACCAAAAAATACTTTCTTATTAAAAAAGATTCCTCTAAAAAAATAGGGCTATCAAAATCGTTTCTTAATTCTTTCAAAAATTCATGAAGTTTATTTAACAATTCAGGTGCGTTATCATTTTCTATCAGAACATCATATCCATCGATATCAAAACGAACGCCTTTGAATACTTTGCAAAATAAATGGGCACAAAAACAGTAGGTGAAAAATACATCTTTCATGTCTGGTGGTATCACAAAAAATTTTTTTTGAAATAAGAGCATCATTTTATTTGTCAAAATATAAACATCGGAATCTCTTTTTTTATGATAGGAAAAAATCTTTTCTCTTAACAATTTTGATTTAAACATTCGGTATTTCATTTGTATTAACAACAAAAGAAAATAGATGTCATTCTCAATATAATAATGGTAATTTTCCATTCCCTGAATGACAATTGGACTTTGTTTAATAATTTCTAAATCGACGTACTTATCCCAATCAGCATCCTTTTTAATATAAAATTTTCTTTTATTTCTTAATAAATTCACACTGAGCAAGTAAGCCATCTGTTTTCTATGGATATTAGTAAAATTTAATTCTGTATTTTTAGAGAAATTATCTACAGAAGTATATATTTTATTTTCGGAAATGTAATCAAACGGCCAATCATCATCTTTATGTATTGTCCACAAATAGATGTAAATGAATATTCTAATATTTCTTTCAAGACCTTCAAAATTTGGCTGATGTTTAGACAATTTTAGTTGGAAACTTTGTAAAAGCTCATTTATTTTTTTTAGTGAATTTTTCAAAGAGTATTCACTTGTAAAATGATTTCTTGAATACATTTCAATTGATGATACTTTAAAAAAAATCAATTCATTCAACAATTTGATCGTATCATCATTACTAATGATAAAGTTTTTTAATTTAAAAGCGGCGCTTTGCCCATAGGTAATTTTGATCCCTTTATATTTATCATAGGTCATTTCAATATTAGTTTTTGATTCGCTATTATATTCTGCTACTTTTTCTTCTAGACAATGAATATACCGTTGAATACTTCTTTGATTTCTATTTAATTCCAAATTTAATTTATAAATAGATAGCCAATCTTCTTCTTTTTGGCACAAATCAATCATCAAACATAAAAATCTATTTTTTTTATCAAGTAAGTTTAAAATCTCTTGCTCCATTTATTTACACTTCCTATATTTATATTGATTTTGTTACAAAATGATAAGTGAGAACAGTTTCGCATAAAATTCTTAGTTTCTTACTGAAAAGTTTTTCAGATTCGTTTTTTTTTAGTGGCACTATGATCTTATTACATAGACAAACACGAGGCTTTAGACCAAAAGAATCCATCGCACAATACACATAGTATCCTCTATTATCAACTTTAACATAGGTTTTATCTATTTGCTAAACATCACTCATTTGGTTATTACGTTTTTTCAAGTAGAACATTCTCTTGCTTATGCTCGTCTATAATAGAATCAGTTTGCAGGAATTTAAAAAGTATAACTCACTTTCAGTAGAAAGCGCTCCTCATAGTTTCTTTCAATTAACTCATCAACGCCAAAATCAATAGCGTTTTTTTCTAACTGAAAGCTAAAATCCGGAAAAAGAATGACTTGATTTCTGGGATAATTTTCCAACATAGGAACACCTCGCTAATTTATTTGTGTCGTTACGCTTATTTTATCAAAGGTATTCTTATTTTGTAAAAAAAATAATCCAGATGCCAATCAATTTGATTAGTCTCTAGATTATTCGTTTGAGTATAAATCTCAAATTCGTTTATTATTATCCAAACCATTGTTTGAATCGATACGTATGAAATGGCTGTTCACAAGCATTTCCAAACGCCAAATGCATTTCTCCTTTGCCTAAATCAAAAACCATTGAAGCTAAAGACTTAGATAATGGATGTTCTGGAGAAGGATGATTACAAATACTTTTGGGAAAATTACGATGGTTTGCTAAAAACTGTTTCCCGAGCTCCGCATCGATAATACCGTAATTTTCATTAAGGATTGCTTCCATCGCTTCAAAACGAGAATGAGATGTTTTAGAGCCGCCTTCTTCTGGTTCTTCTAAGGCGATACTATTATGATTCGCATGGATCATTATATCTGCCGACTTGTGTTCATAAATCTTATTTGGAAAACATTCAAAACTTGCGATTCCTTCGGTAGCATGAGATAAACTAAATTGATTTGGTACGGCATGAGGGACACTATAAAGATAATCTCGTGCTTCTTTTAAACTTTTCTTATTGATCAGCTCTCTAATAATTCCAGCTGTGGGTAGCCCCTCTTTCCGTTGACCATTATCGATATACGTCCACATAACAGCTAAACCATAATTGTTCATTCCCATATACGCTGGGATGCCTGGATGACTATAAACTAGTGATTCAAAATCAGATCCACTCTCTCTATGGTGTACAACACAATCGACCTCAGAACGATATTCATCAAGTCGCTCATCGTTTGTTTGACCACAAATCACAGATCCATCAAAGGTGGCATTTCCTTTAGCTGCAAACGAGGTACATTTATCACTGATCAATTCGTCAAAAAATGATCGTTCATACACCGTGTACAGATACAAAATCTCTTGAAAATCTAGACCGCTTCCTTTGGCAACTCCACGCATTTCAGTCGCTACTTCTGGTGCAAATTTTTCTGTAAATTCAAGATATATTTGTGCTTTTTCCAACCATTTGACCATGATCTCAGCTGGGTCTTTATAAAATAATTTTTGACTGGATAAGTTTGTTTCGATCTGCATTTTCAATACTTCACCGATTTTGACTCCACGTTCAAATGCTGATCCTGTTACTTCTATATAGCGATGAATCATTTAATTCCCACCTTTTCTACTTTCAGTTACTTTTCAATGAATGTCCATTTATAATCATATTCTGGGCCAGATGGTACTATCCCTTTGATTTTTGGATTACGTAAATGTGCTTCAGCTTTTTGATAAACTGGGCAAACTCCCATCGTATCCATTAAAACATTTTCTGCTTCAATCAAATCATTCCAACGAGCTTTTGGATCCCCTGCATTTGTTGTAGCAGAGGCTTTCAAGAATTTATCAAATTCTTTGTTCCCATATTTACCACTATTATTGATATTATCTGATGCAAATAATTCTAAAAATACACTAGGATCGTTGTATTCTGCACCCCAGCCTACTAAAATCATATCAAAGTCGCCTTTATTACCACGCTCTAAACGAACAGAAAGCGGCACTGACGAAACATCGACAGTCACGCCATTCAAGTTTTCTTCAATTGCACCTTGCATGTATTCTACCACTTTTTTGGCAGAATCTGCATCCGATGAAAGTAAGTTGATTTTAAGGGAATCGATCCCTAGTTCTGCTTTAGCTTTAGCCCAATATTCTTTGGCTTTTTCTGGATCGTATTTCAAATGATTTCCAGAATCTTTTACAAAATCAGCCTCTGTTTCAGGATTAAATGACATATTTTTCGGTACTAAGCCTGTCGCTGCGATCGATCCATCACCTAAAACTTGATCAACCAACGTTTGACGATCTAACGCGTAGGAAATCGCTTTTCTAAGATTTTCGTTTTGAAATTCTTCTTTCGTTTGATTGTATTCTACATAGGTTGCGTTAGACATATCCTGAGAGAAAAAAGCAGGCTCCGCTATCATTTGTTGCGCCAGCTCACCTGTGATGACGATATCATCTGTTTGACCATCTTGAAATAGATTTAATGCTGTCGCTTCTTCTTTCACTACGTCAAAATTGATTTTTTCCATCGTCACATTGGCTTGATCCCAATACTTCTCATTTTTCACATACGCCCATTTTGTATCTGTTCCTGCTCCTTCAAACTCGCTCAATAAAAACGGTCCATTGTAAACCATATGCGCACTTGAACTTGCATATTTTTCACCGCTTTCGTTGATGATTTTTTCATTTTGCGGGAAAAACGGTGGTAAAGATAATAAGGATTCCATATAGGGTACAGGTGATTCCAGGGTTACTTCTAGTTCATGGTCGTTCAATGCTTTTACACCTAATTCTGATGCTGGCATCTTTCCATCCATGATTGATTGATAATTTTTGATTGATTCAAATAGGTAGGCAACTTCTGAAGCAGTCTTTGGTTCGACTGTTCGCTGAAAGCCATAAACATAATCCTTCGCAACGACAGGATCGCCATTTGACCAAACTGCCTCTTCGCGTAATTTAAACGTATAGGTCAAACCATCTTCACTAACTTTGGGCATTTCCGTCGCACCAGCGGGGATGAGTTTTCCTTCTTTATCTGCACGGAATAACCCTTCACCTGTATTTTTCAGTACACCCCAGCCGACCACATCATTTGTGACAGATGCATCGATCGATGGAATTTCTTGTTTTGCAACAACTGAAAATGTTTGTTCGTTGTTTGCTGATTTTTGATTCGTTTCCCCAGCCTTTTCTTTACCAGAACCACATCCTCCAAGCAAGATGATACAGCTTGTTGCAGCTAGTAAATACCCTAATCTTGTATGTCTCATTTAGTAACCTCCTACATGGTCAAAATTCATTTTTGAAATTGTAACATCTATTATCATACCATAAGAATAAGCGCTTTCTCATCGGAAATTTCTTGCACCCTCTACAAAATTGTGTGAAAATGAATTACTTGATTTTATAAGGATATAAAAGGAGCGACTCATGAAAAAATTAGCAATCATCGGCGGTGGGATCATTGGTTTGACCTTAGCCAACTACATTGATTTAAAACAGTATAACGTAACAGTTTATGATAACCCGATCGGACAAGCCACTAAAGCCAGTGCTGGTATTATCTCCCCTTGGCTTTCAAAACGACGAAACAAAAAATGGTACCAGCTCGCTAAAGATGGGGCTGCATTTTATCCAAAATTGGTACAGGACTTTTCTTTACAGCAAAATGTCTATCAACAAACTGGCACTTTGATCCTTAGAAAAAATGGTGAACTTGAGTCTTTGATGCAACTAGCAGAAGAAAGAAAACAGACGGCGCCTGAAATTGGAGAGATTCAATTATTGACTGCAGAAAAAGTCACCAAAAAACTGCCTCTATTAAAAGCTGCCCCAGCCTTATTTATCACAGGTGGCGGCAAATTAGACGGAGCTAGCTACTTAGAAACTTTGAGACAACAAGCGGCCATAAAGATGATTTCCATGAAAACTGGTTCAGTTCAGCTTAATCGAATGCATGATCGATGGCTTGTTCAAACCCCTGATAAAACAGAAGAATTTGACGCAGTAGCAATATGTGCTGGCCCAGGCTTGCCTTCATTGTTACGCTCTCTTGGTTATAAAACTGATATTAGAGCACAAAAAGGGCAACTACTAGCATTTGAAACCCCGTATAAAGAAAGTGGCAATTGGCCCGTAGCTATGTTAGATGGAGAAAGTGATTTGATTCCTTTTGAAAACGGACAGATTCTAATCGGTGCAACTCATGAGAATGATGGTGGATTTGATTTAACACCAACGAAAGAAGCATTTTCTCTTCTGCAACAAAAAACAGACCATTTCCTGGCTGAATCGGCCTTTTTTGAAGCATATCCTGCTGCATATCGTGTTGGAACACGTGCCTATACATCAGATTTTGCTCCTTTTTTCAATTGTTTACCAGACAATCCCACTGCAGTTGTTGCTAGCGGTTTAGGTTCTTCTGGTCTGACAACTGGTCCTTATATTGGTTTTCTTTTGGCTAAGTATTTCAATGAAGCAAAAAGCGATTGGCAGGACTATCAAAAGTCTATCGATACTTATTTATCTAAATAAAATCAAAGCAGAACGCTTAGATACTATTAGCACTCAGTACAAAAAAGAAACAGCCATTAAACTTGCCACTGGTGATAAGAAAGATGAGCAAACTAAAGGAAAAGTAAGCAATAACAGTAAAAATACAGCAACTAAAATACTTAACACAAGAAACAAAAACTCTCAATTACTCTATATCAGACACACTCTCTTTATTCGTTAGTATATATGTCTTAATTAAGAGACGTGTTACTAATCAATCGTTTGTTAAACCAAAGTAAAACAACTATTCTATACAAAAAAAACCTTTACATCTAGAGAGAAAGAAGATTCTAATCCGAAAATCATGGATTGGAATCTTCTTTCTCTTTTATTCGTATCATCATAACAACAACATAGTCCCTGCTTAAATATTCAATCCAAACTTACTTTTTGTTATAATTTTTTCGCTTCTACTACAAAATTCTCCATCTCACTATATAACGTCTCTTTGATTGTTTTCAGCTTTTGTTCAACCAGTTTGCTTCCACTGACTAGCTGTCGACCGTTTATCCAAACGGCTTCAACATTACTGGCATTTGCTGAGTAGACAATGGCTGAGTATGGATCGAAAATCGGAAACATATTGACAGATTCCGTTTCGATCAAAGTTAAATCTGCTTTTTTCCCGATTTCGATTGAGCCAACTTGATCTGCTAATCCTAAGGTTTCCGCACCACCCATGGTCGCTAGGCGGACAATTTCTTTCGCAGGAAAAAGTGCACGATCCTGATTATGCGTTTTATGAAAGTTAGCAAACAGGCGCATTTGGCTAAATAAATCAAGAGTATTACCGCTGCTTGGCCCATCAGTTCCTAGACCAACAACGATATTTTTTTCAAGCATTTGTTTAACAGGTGCTACCCCTTTTGCTGATTTTGTATTGGCACCGATACAGTGAGCAACACGCGCTTTTTTATTTGATGCTGCAATGATATCTAAATCACTTTCAGTTGCTAAAATGCAATGAGCTAAAATAAAATCACGCTCAAAATACCCTAATGTTTGTAAAAATTCTATTGGTGTTTGGTTATATTTCGCTTGAAAATCCGTCATTTCATAGGTCATTTCTTCGACATGCATTGTAATCGGGGCATTATATTTTTCGCTAAGTGTTACGATTTTTTTTAGCGTTTCCAAATTGTTCGTATTGGGTGCATGAGGTGCAATAATTGGTGTTACTAATGGATCATTTTGCCATTTTTCTAAAAAGCGTTCGCAGTACTTGTATCCGCCAGATGGCTCTGAACTATCGCAAGTCGGCATATCAATAATTGTTTCTCCAACAAGTGCTCTGATGCCCATTTTTTTAGAGCTTTTTGCTACTTCATCTTCAAAATAGTACATATCACAAAACGATGTCACACCACTCAACAGCATTTCTGCAATCGCATAGTCACTGCTGGCATGTACTAATTCTTTGGTCATATGTTGCTCTAAGGGAAATAAAAATCGGCGCAGTCGATCAGGTACATCATCGCCTAAAGAGCGAAAGGGGATCATTCCTGCATGTGTATGGGTGTTGATCAGACCTGGGATCAGCAGTCCATTTTTTCCATCGATTATTGTATCAGCATCAATCGTTTGTGAAGTCAGTTCAGAAATATGGCCGATTTTATTGATTACATCGTCTTCGATCAACACAAATCCATCTTTCACTTCTGAAAAATGTCGATCCATTGAAAGTACATGAACATTTTTAATAAGAGTCTTCATTCAGCAACACTCCGTCTTCCGGGAAAACCAATGGGTAAAATTCTTGCGTTTTCGTATTCATCATTCCCATATCTGTCACTTTGATCGCAGGCGAGACAGGCAGAGATAATGTGGAAAAAGACATGATCTCATTCATGTTTTTATACCCTAATGCCTGCATGCTTACGCGGACTTTTTGTAAATCTTCACCAAGTTCTTCAATTGGCGCTTGGGATAAAATCCCACCAATAGGCAACGGACATTTCCCGGTGATCGCTCCATTTGAAACAACAATATAGCCGCCTTGTATCGCTAACAATTCATTTTGCGCAAGAACGATATCTTCTACTGAGTTCCCCATGACCATTACATTATGATGATCATGAGCCCAAGTGGTTGCGATTGCGCCTTTTGCACTGATTGGTTTATCCATCAGCGATAGCGAAATATTGCCATTTTTACCGTATCTTTCCATCACGATCAATAATGCACAGTCCGCTTCCTGCCATTGTAATATCCCGTCTTTCACTGGAATTTCTTTGGTGATTCTTTCAGTGAATGTACCTACTTCCTGTTTTTGGATCACGTTACAACGAACACTTTCTTTGTTCGTTGCTACTCTGATAACTAAGTCCGTAACAGTCAGTGGTTTGCAGTGAACTGATTGCTTGTAATTAGCTGGAAATGGCTCAACAACATTAGGATATTCGATCTTTGCTCCTTTTTCATAAACTTTTTCACCAGATTTATAAACAGCATCAAATGTAAAATCTTCTAAATCATCTAATAAAATAAAGTCTGCAATTCGACCTGGCGCAATTTCTCCACGATCATGAAAGCCCATCCGTCTCGCTGGAGTGTAGGTCGTCATATAAATCGCTTTTTCGATTGGCAAACCCGCTTTTACGGCCTTTTTCAAGTTTTCGTTCAAATGGCCATGAAGCAAATCATCTGCCATCACATCATCCGTAATAATACTGGCATACTCATAAAACTCATTTTCTATGATAACTTGCATATTTTCAGGGGTGATTGATTTATTTTGGAACTGGATAAAAACGCCTGCTTCGATTTTTTCTTTTAACGATTCTGGAAACTGATGGGTATGGTCCGAGGTAATACCGCTAAACAAAAACGCTGCTAGCTCTTCATCATAGATTTTAGGACAATGACCTTCTAACGGCATTGTTGGACGTTCTTTTTGGCATAAATCAATAATTTGTCGAATCAACGACTCTGGTTCATAAGCAATTCCTTTAAAGTTCATCGCTTCGCCTAAGCAAACAATTTTGGGATTTTTCAATAACTCTGCTACCTCATTGAGTCCAATAATCCCGCCAGTCGTTTCTAATTCAGGGGTCGTTGAAGGAACAGACGAAGGAATCGCGTGAAAAATATCCAATTCGGTTTCTGCCTTCATAAATTCATCTAACCCTTCTAGACCAAACACATTTGCCATCTCATGGGCATCAGCCACAACCGTTGTCACACCGTAACGTAAAACAGCCTTTGAGAAAATCGTTGGCGTGGTCATTGAGCTTTCAATATGCATATGGGCATCAATCAAGCCGGGAATCATATATCGATTCTCGGCTTTGATGATTGTTTCAGACGTTAAGTTATTCATATCAGAGGTACTAATATAGTAAAATTTTCCTTCTTTAATAGAGACATTTTTTTTTACAAATGATTGTGTTGCCGTTTGGAAAACCCAAACATCTTGAATAATCATATCTACTTTCATACTTATCGCCTTTCTTGCTTGATTATTGATTCATTGTACGGTTCCATTGATCGACCCAATCAGAGAGATTTTCATTAATGAATGAAAAATCAACTGTTTTTGCTCGATCTGCTACTTTACCGTAAGTTTTATTTTCTGCTTGTTTTGCATCAAGCTCCACTTTACTATTCGTTGGACCTTCGTTTAGTGAAATAGCTTTTGCCTTTTGTGACGCTTCACTGATTCGTTCATTGACAAATGTATAAGCTAATTCTTTATTTTTTGAACTTTTAGGTACGTTTACTGTATTGTAATTTGCATACGTACCACTTTCAGGAACAACATATGTTGCGTCTTTAGAAGCACCTTGAATGATATCTACAGCGAAATCAGCAACAACAGCAACTTCTATTTCACCTGATTGGAACATATTAGCAAGATCTGATGATTTCGAATAGGTTTTGACCACATTTGGTTTTAATTCTTTCATTGCTTCAAAAGCAGCTTTACCTTTGTCTGTTGTAATGTCTACATCAGCATGATCGCTAGCCACATATAGCATCAATGGTCCAGCTGTCGTAGAAATATCTGGTACAGAAATTTTTCCTTTAAGATCAGATGACCATAAATCGTCCCAGCTCGTGATTTCTTTACCTAGTTTTTCTTTGTTATAAACGATACCAATACTATTAACAGCAATCGGGATTCCCGCTCCGCTGTCATAGACTTCTTTTGCCCCTGTTGTTAAATCGTTGATATTCGGTACTTCTTTTTCTGTTATTTTTTCAAATAATCCTTCTTTTTCTCCTTGTGTTGCGTTCGCTTGTGCTAATTCGATCACATCGATTCCGGCATTGGGGTTATTCAATAATTTTGTATAACGATCTGCACTATTTCCTACTTCTAATGTTACTTTTGCATCATTTGCTTTTTCAAAAGGCGCAATAATATCTTTTTTTACAATATCTTCACTTAAGCCAAAGGTAGAAACAACTAAAGACTTGCTACCGCTTTTACTCTCTTCTTTAGGATTAGCCTCACTATTCCCGCAAGCTGCCATTAGGAATGTAGCTGTCGCTAAAACACCGATCATTAGTTTCTTTTTCATCTTGTTTATATCCCCTTCATCTATCATTTATTTTTCTAATACAACTAGTTTATCTGCCGGAAACACCAAGTTGATTTTGTCTCCTGTGTCATAAATCTGTTCACTCGTTCCATTGACTAATAGTTTTCCAAGTGGTGTTGTAACTTCATACTGATAACTTTTCCCTAAAAAGGTTCGAACGGCAACCATACCTTCAATCGAAGGCGCCGTTGCTTCTTCCACAATTTCAATATCTTCCGGGCGAATCGTTGCGACAGTATCGATTGCTTGCGGCTGTGGATTCGTCGTTGTAAACAATTGTCCATTCTCGCTTTTGTATTGACCTTCAGCAGTTTTCGTCACAGAAAAGAAATTTTCAAATCCGATGAATTGTGCTACGAATTTTGTTTTTGGTAAACGGTAAATCATTTCTGGTGCGTCGTATTGCTCGATTACACCGTTATTCATGATTGCAACTTTATCTGAGATAGAAAAACATTCTTCTTGATCATGGGTCACAAATACAGTTGTTATACCTAATTGTTGTTGAATTCGTTTAATTTCGATGCGCATTGCTACTCTTAATTTTGCATCTAGATTACTTAAAGGTTCATCTAATAATAATAATTTAGGTTCAATGATCAACGCTCGAGCTAACGCAACACGCTGTCTTTGTCCACCTGAAAGTTGTTTTGGGTAACGATCGCCAAGATTTTCTAACCCACAAACGTCCAACATTTTTTCTACTTTTTCTTTCGTACTCGCTTTTGATTCTTTTCGTAGTTTTAATCCAAACGCAACATTTTCGGCAATCGTCAAATGAGGAAATAACGCATAACTTTGAAATACCATTCCAAAGTTTCGCTTATGCACAGGTACTTTGGTCAAATCATCCGTATCCAACTCAAATGAACCGTCATTTGGCTTGATCAATCCTGCAATCACTCGAAGTGTCGTTGTTTTTCCACATCCACTTGGTCCAAGTAATGAGACCAGCTCACCTTTTTCCATTGAAATACTTAAATCTTTTAATATATCTTGTTTGCCATCATAGCTGACACGTATCTTTTTTAAATCAACAAAAGTCAAAATTTTCTCCTCTTTCTACCTTTTAAGTCCGAAATGTACGATTGCTCTTTTTTAATTTACGCAATCGAAGCTAATCCTAATGTTTTTTCGATCAAAAACATTAAACCCATTGTCAATAACATCAACATTACTGAAATGGCTGAGACGGTTGGATCATAGTTGTATTCCATGTAGCTAAGTAAGGATGTCGGTAACATCGTAACTCCTGGTCCAGATAAAAACATCGACACAGGAACATTATTAAATGAGTTTACAAAAGCCAACATAAATGCTGCAAAAATACCTGAAGAAACATTTGGTAAAACAATCTGGATAAATGCGCGCGCTCTCGTGCATCCAAGAGTCCAAGCAACTTCTTCCATCGAATAGTCCAATTGTTCCATACTCGAACCGACCACACGAATAATATAAGGTAAACTGATCAAAAAATGGCCTATCAATAAACCTTGAAAAATCGGCAACCCTAATTTAATCACAATATATTGAAATAATGTATACCCGACCACGATTCCAGGAATCACAGTAGGGGATAAAAAGAAGCTTTTGATAAAGTTTCTTCCTTTAACAGAATAACGTGCCAGTGCATAAGACGCTGGAATACCTACGACCAAAGCTAAAACCGTCGCTAATACACCAATGATCAGACTCAATTTAAAACTACTCATAAAGGTATCTGATTGTAACGCTTTTGCATACCAATCTAACGTAAATCCTTTAATTGGAAACTGAATTGCCGCAGCTGTCCCAAAAGAGGTCACAACGATCAAGCAAAGCGGTAAGAATAAAAATAAGAATACTAGGATCGCAATCAGCGTCATCCCTTTTTGTTTACGCATTATTTGCTTCTCTCCTATCAACTTTTTTAGCGACTACATCGAGTCCCTTCATAACGATCAAGGTTACAACGATCATGATCAAGGCTAAAACACTTGCGGCTTTCCAATCGCCTAATGTATTGGCTTTTTGATATAAAAAGGTCGACATCATCATCTTCTGATTCCCACCTAATAGTTGTGGTGTCGTATAGGCTGTCAGCGTCCCAGTAAATACTAGGATACTTCCGACGATCGTTCCAGGAATTGAAAGCGGCAAAACAACTTTCCGAAAAGCTGTGAAGGGACTTGCCCCCAATGTTTCGGCTGCCTCAAGCATTTCTCCTTCGATATTTTCCATGACCCCAACAAGTGTCATGATCATCGTAGGTAAGAATAGATAAACAGACCCAATAATAATAGCAAATTCTGTATAAAGTAAATTCAATGGTTGAGCGATCAGACCTGTTTTCAATAATAGTGTATTGATCACACCTGTTTTTCCTAAAATATTGATCCAAGCAAAACTGCGAATAACCGAGTTAGTCAATAATGGAAATAAGGTCATCGCCATTAAAATTCCACGCCATTTTTTACTAACCCCAGCAATGTAATAAGCAGTTGGAATTCCTAATAAAATTGAAATAAACGTAACGATCAATGACACTCTGATTGTGCGCCAAAAGATGGATAGATTATATTCGTCTTTAAAAAAATCGAGGTAGTTGCTCAATGTCACCCCTTGATCTGTAAAAATAGTTGGCAAAATACTTGTAGCCAAAGGAATCATTAAGAAAAATAGTAATAAAATCATTCCAGGTGCTACAATAAAATACGGAACATTCTTGTTCATTTATACACTCCTCGTTCGTTTTTCCACTGATTCAGTATACTCATTTTTTCGATTAATTTCAATATGTTTTTTCACTTTAATAATTAATCATTCGTGTATTGACGAAAAAACAAGTTTATGCATACAAAAAAAGCGGATCCAACTATTTTTAACGAACGTAATATAAACTCACGCCATTTGAATCGCTTTTTTTGATTATTTAGTTACTCCTCTTCTTTAGGAAAAAGCAAGCTTGACTGTAATAGATAGTCTTCCTGATACTTTATTGCTAATTCTTTTAAAAAAAACAATACCTCATCCTGCTCTAGAGAAAAGTTTTCAATCAATTCTTGGTATTTTATGCGCTCCATATCCGTTACTTTATTTTTGAAATATCCCCAAACATGCTGATATGCATTTAAGCGATCACCCATTTTGCCAGGTTGCTCTAATGCATGCTGTAGATACCCTCGAAATGCTTGTTCTTTTTTTTCGTTCCACTCGTGATCAGCAAATAATGCTCGGATCGCTTTATAATCTGGTTGTGATTTTGATAAAATCAAATACTTAAGTGATGCCCATTCTTGCTGTCTTTGCGCGATTATTTTCAAGAAACTCTTCCTTTCTCTTTCTATATGAAAAAAAAATGAATATAAACTCTGTTTTTCTTACAGTATGCTCATTAAACTTTATGATAGTTAAAAGAGTAAAAGTTTACAATACACTTTGTATATATTTTTTTAAGAACTCTATGTTAAACAACTATTCTGACTATTAAAAAGAATTGAGGTTATTATTTATGGATGAGCAGCAATTAGATAAGTCGTTTTTGGGACAGCCAAAAGGATTATCTACTCTTTTCTTCACTGAGATGTGGGAAAGATTTAGTTATTATGGTATGCGCGCAATTCTACTGTATTATATCTATGACACAGTAGCAAACGGCGGACTAGGTTTACCTAAAGAAACTGCGTTAGCAATTATGTCGATTTACGGCTCGTTAGTTTTTATGTCCAGTATTGTCGGCGGTTGGATATCTGACCGAGTGTTAGGTGCTAGAAAAACGGTATTCGCCGGTGGACTCTTCATTATGGTCGGCCATATTGTTCTAGCAACACCTTTTGGGATCGCAGCTCTCTTTGTTTCTATTTTTCTGATCGTGATCGGAACTGGGATGTTAAAACCGAATGTTTCTGGTATGGTCGGACATCTTTATTCAAAAACAGATACACGTCGTGATGCTGGTTTTTCTATTTTTTATATGGGTATCAATATTGGTGCATTGATCGCGCCGTTCATCGTTGGTACATTAGGCCAGACGTATAACTACCATGTCGGGTTTTCCGTTGCAGCCTTTGGTATGTTTTTTGGCTTGCTGCAATACTATTTACAAGGAAAAAAATCATTAGCTGGAATCGGCTTACAACCAACGAATCCAATTGGTCCTGAGGAACGAAGAAAGTTTATACGATCACTATTCCTTGCTCTTGTTTTTGTCATTGCCCTTTTTGGTGGGGCCTTTATGGTGGGTTATTTAACAATTGGCTTCTTTATCAATAGTGTTAGTGTTTTAGGCATTTTCTTACCTGTCTACTATTTTATCAAGATGCTGACCTCAAAAGACGTGACGCCAGAAGAAAAACCAAGAGTTCTTGGCTATATTCCATTATTTCTGGCTGGAATCGTTTTTTGGTCGTTAGAAGAACAAGGTTCTTCAATTTTAGCACTATTTGCCGATGAACGGACAAATGATACATTATTTGGTTTTTCTATTGCACCTAGTTGGTTCCAATCTTTAAATCCAATTTTCGTCGTTGTTTTAACACCTGTTTTCGTGACTTTATGGACGAGATTAGGAAAAAAACAACCTTCAACTGTCGTAAAATTTTCTTTAGGATTGGTTTTTGCTGGTCTATCGTTTGTTCTTTTGATGTTACCTGGTCTACTTTATGGTACTGATACAAAAGTGAGTCCGTTGTGGTTATTCTTTAGTTTCTTTATTATGATCGTAGGTGAAATGTGTATTTCTCCAGTTGGTCTGTCGATTACAACGAAACTTGCTCCTAAAGCATTTGAATCTCAGACTGTCGCAATTTGGTTATTAGCAGATGCTGCTTCACAAGCCATCAACGCTCAAATCGCGCGTTTTTATACGCCTCAAACTGAATCAGCATATTTTGGTATTGTCGGAATTGTCGCAGTAATTGCGGGTATTTTATTGATTCTTTCTAAGAAACCAATCAAAAGACTAATGGGTTCGATCCACTAAAATTAAAAAAGTTTCCACCAAAGAAGCATGAAACGTACTTTGGTGGAAATTTTTTTATTCTAATAGTCAAGTTGTTTTTCTTGTTTCATGATCGTGGCTTTTAACAATAATGGTGCAATAATCGTCGTCGCAATAATCACAATGATCACAGAAGAATAATACTCTTCAGAAAGAAAACTTGAGGTCAATCCTACTTGGGCAATGATCAATGCCATTTCACCTCTGGAAACCATTCCGGATCCAATAATCATAGTAGAAACCCCTTTGAATCCAGTTACACGGGCACCTAAAGCGCCACCTAATAATTTCGATAACACTGCAACAACTGTTAAAACGACAATAAAAAGAAAATGCTTTGACATACCAACAAAGGTCATATTCAGCCCAATAGAAACAAAAAACATCGGAATAAATACTGTATAGCCAATCGTCTCTAACTTCTCGTCTACGCGTTTACGATAATCCGTTTGAGCAATTGCCACACCTGCAAAAAATGCGCCGATGATCGCCCCCATATCCAGCATCTCTGCAAAATAAGCAAAACCTAAACAAATAACTAAGGAAATCGCAGAAACAGCTTCGATTGCAATCAATTTTTTACTCATATTTAAAAGCCAAGGAACTAGCCACTTGCTGGCTGCAAAAATTGCGACAAAGAAGAAGACTTTCAAGAGTAAAACTTCCCACATTGGTAGACCTTCACCTGGTGTAGAACGATTCATCAAACTTAACATAATTCCTAAGATCAACACGACAACGATATCATCAACAACGGCCGCACCAAGGATGGTTGCACCTTCTTCACTGTCTATTTTTTTCAAATCTTTCAGCACTTGAACCGAAATACTAACAGATGTAGCACTAAAAAGAACGCCTAAAAAAAGCGAATTCTGCATGGAAAATTGAAATATTTCTCCTACACCAAACCCCATTGCTGCCGGAAAAACAATTCCTAAAAGCGCGACTGATAAGGCTGGCCGCCAATATTTTTTCAATAAGTCCAAATCACTTTCCAACCCTGCAATAAACATTAAAATAATAACACCTATTTCTGAAAAGTAATGCATAAAATCATCTGGTTTAATCCAACCTAGTAATGCTGGCCCAATCAAAATACCAACTAATAATTCCCCAATAACAGAAGGAATTCCCACTCGATTACAAAAATGCCCAGCAAGTTTTGTAAATAATAAGACTAGACACAATGTTAATAAAAAATCCATATTTCTCTCCCTTTCTACTTATACAATAGATAACTTATTGTACCATGCGAATTGAGTTTAGTAATTTCACAGGGTCTAGTACACGAGCAACAGAATAAAAAAACTGACAGATCAATTTCTCACCTGTCAGCTATTTCTTGATTATTTAGATGCACGTTTTAAATACGTACCTTCTTGTGTATTGATTTCTAATAATTCATCCGCTTCGATGAAATCAGGAACATTAACTACTAACCCTGTTTCCATGATTGCTGGTTTGCCAGAACCTGAAACAGTCGCTCCTTTGATAGATGGTTGTGTTTCTTTTACTTTTAAAACAACTGTTGTTGGCAATGTTACACCGATCACTTCTGATCCGTAGAATTGGATTTTTACTTCCATATTTTCTAGTAGATATTTTAATTCATATTCGATCACAGAAGTTGGGATTTCATATTGTTCATAGGTTTCTAAATCCATGAAATTGGCTGTATCATCTTGGCTGTATAAATATTGAACAGGTTTGCTTTCGATAAAAGCTTTCTTTACTTTATCGTCTGGGCGCATCGTCGTATCTGTTGTGGCACCTGTACGCACATCTTTCAATTTCATACGCATAACGGTATTTCCTTTACCAGGTTTATGGTGGCTTGCATCCATTACACGGATTAATTTGCCGTCTTGTTCAAAAGTCATACCTGCTTTAAGATCACTTACTGCTATCATGTTGTTTTCTCCTCTTTCTTTAAGGTTCGACCGAAAAACTTGATCGAAACGTTAGTGTAGTCCCTCTGTGTTAGAGATTCTTCTTAAAAAAATTCTTCTCAACCATTGTAGCAGATTACTAAGCGATATTCTAGAGAATACGTTATTTGGATTCATTTTTTTGCAGTAAAACCTTGAACTATCTCATTTTCGTAAAAAAATGATTGGCCAATAACTCATTGAGTCCTATTTCGATCACATGAAATTTGGCTAAACAGAGTCACCAAGACAAACTACATATCGCTTCTTATGTCACTCGAATTGATTTCATTGAACGTTTGCCATAATGAATCACACTCAAGACATCCTCCTGTATGAATCATTGCTAATGGTGATTGATCGGTACCGTCTAGATAATTTCGTAAATGCATATCTGAAAAACCATGTTTTGCAGCATCTTCTTTAGTATTGGAATAATAGACCGTTTTGATTCCTGACCATAAAATCACACCAACACACATCGGACAAGGCTCACATGTTGCATAAATTTCGCAATCGGACAAATCCATTGTGTTTAACTTTTTACAAGCTTCACGCACTGCAACCATTTCTGCATGTGCTGACGGATCAGTATCTCGCATCATCGTATTACCGACTGAAACGATTACTTCTCTATTTCTAACGACTGTTGCGCCAAATGGTCCCCCAAATTTATTTTCCATTGCGGCAACTGTCGCTTCCGCCGCTAATTTCATATAGTTCATGGCTTTTCTCCTTTGTCTTTATCTCCGATATATTTCCTTAGTTTTTTACTAATTGAAGTGATTGGGCACGGTGTTCTGAAAATAATGGATTTTCTGGGTTGAGTTGAATCGCTCGTTCCATAGCTTCAACAGCTTCTTGATGTCGATTTAAACTGCGTAAACTGTTTGCTTTGTGAAAGTAGAAATCAACTCGTTCAGGATAGTCATCCAACAAGTCATCCATCATTTTGACTGCTTCTTCATGACGGCCTAACTCTCTTAAAAAATTAGATTTATGGTAACGATAAAAGAAGCTTTTATCTGTTTTGATGGCTTGATCATAGGTTTGCAGTGCTTTATCAGTCTCACCTGCCATTCGATAGCTGTTTCCCACATAAAAAGCAAATTGCGTATCATGTCGCCAAGCTTTTTCATAACAAGCAATCGCTGTTGGATAGTCTTTTAAGCGTTGATAGGTATAGCCTAGATAATACAAAACTTCTAAGTCGGTTTGGTCTTGTACTTCCAGTATATTTAACGCTTGTAACAATTCATTGTTTCTTAAGTACGTTCGCACCTCGTGAAAAACCGACGTTTCAATTTCTTTTTTCTTCAAAATAGCGAGCAATTCTTCATTAGCCGTTTCTCTCGCATAATCAAGAGCATTCTTACCAGTATCATCTAGTTGAGTGACATCTGCCTGATGTTGAACCAATTCACGAATCACATCTTTATATAAGAAACCACCGTCACCTAGAATAACTGCCTCTAATAACGCTGACCAACTTAAACGATTAACATGATTAACTGGTACGCCTGCATCTAAACATAATTGAACCGTTCTTAGATAGCCTTTTTCACTAGATGGAAGCAACGCTGTACCGCCAAAACGATTGTCTGAAGCTAAATCTGCTCGCTCTGATTGGAGGATATCACTTACGATCTCGTCAAATCCGTTAGCAGCTGCGCAAATGAACGGTGTGAGTTGTGTCTCATCACGTTGGTTTACATCTGCACCAAAAGCTAACAATTTTTTGACAAGTACAAAATCATTCTGTTGTACCGCGATCATTAATGGTGATCGTCCTTTTTCATCAGTCAAAGCAATGTCATACCCTTCGTTTAATAATCTGGAAACTTGTTCTGTCTGACCTAGTTTTACCGCGCTAAGCAATGGTCGATCTGTTTTTACTGTATCTGTGTCCATGGTTGTTCCTCATTTCTATTTTCTATCGTTGTTCGCTAAAGCCAATGATATTTTTTTCAAAAGCTTCCAATGGCGGAGGTGTGAATCCTGATTGAATACCCATAAAATTTAATGTTTGGATCGTGCTATTCGGATTTCCTTCGATTCTGCTGATATCCATTCAAATTCTGTCTCATTCCAGCAGCCGTAGCGAACCAGCAAGCAACTCTATACGCTTGTTCCCTCGAAAATTCAATTTGAGAATAGTATCACGCTCAATGTATTGGACGCATTATCCAATTCTTCTGCAGCTAACATATACAAGCTTCCAGTATCTCAAAGTACATTTATGGTTCGTTTAAAAATACTGTGAACGTCTTTTTTCTGTTGTTTGTTGTGAATCTTATTTAAGAAAGATTGAGCCCCTGAAAGGGATCGATGCGTACCTATCGTGCTCACTTCCTTAGTCTATTTTCTTCTTTACACTATTCAATTTACATTAAAAAAACTTTTTCATCTACAGATAGAGTAGCTGAATATTTTCTTTTTCAGTTGTACACTTTAACCAATTGCCCTATAGTTAAGGTAACGAAAATTATGAATTAGAAAGACGGTGTAGCATGTTAACGGTCAAAAACTTTTTACAACTTGCACCTTTCAAAACGTTTAAGTTAGTCGCAGGAGAAAAAGGACTTGAAAATACAATCACAGGTGTGAATATTTTAGATAATCCGGATGCCTCTGACTGGTTGTCAGCAGGAGAACTACTCATTACTTCCGGGTATTTTTTTAGTGAAAATTCTAAAGTTCAAAGGCGCTTTATTCAACGTTTTAAAGAAATTAATTGTTCAGCAATATGTATCAAACCACATATCTATTTAAAAGGTATCCCAGATTCTATGCGTCTATTAGCCGATGAATTAAATTTGCCGCTTATAGAAATTCCGTATGGGATGGCATTTTCAAAAATCATGAATAGTGTCATGGCCGAGCTTTCTGGTCGAATGGATAAGCTGAATCAAGTTTCTTTAGCTATTCATTCACAATTTTTTGACATTTCTTTACATGGTGGTGGAATGAAAAAAATTGCTTCTAGTTTGGCTGAAATGGTCAATAATCCTGTTGTTTTACTTGATACACAATGGTCAGTGAATGCTGTCAGCGACAAAGAGCAGCCCTTGATTCAAGCAACTATCAAAAAAGAGGGAGACCTTTTTACTTTTCCAATCGAAACTATTACAGACTTACCGAAAAATTTTGAACGAATTCAAAAACCGATTACTCGAGCGCTTTTTTTCGAGGAGCAAGAATACCCTTGCGTGATCATGCCGGTTTTTTTCGATACGATTCATTATGGTTTTATTTTAGTTTATCAAGTAGAGCGCCCATTGATAGATCTTGATTATGTGGCTTTAGAAAATGGCTCGATGGCATTTGCCTTGGAAGAAATGAGACAGTTTGAAATTGAGCGAACAGAAAATCGAATTCGTCGTGACTTTTTTGACCAATTATTATCGGGTCAAATCAAAGATTTAGATACTTTGGCTGCCTATGATACAGCGATCGATCCAACGTTACACTATACTGTTTTGATTCTATCGGTTCAGACGTTCGGTCATGAAACTGATTCATTGATGCAAAAAAAACAAGTAGAAGATCGCCAAATGAAAAGTTTGTTATCATCATTGACAACTTATACAGCCTTACGATTCCCACATCTTCATTTGTTTAGCCGAAAGAATCAGTTGGTTATGCTCCTTGGAACTGATCCAACATTGAGTAAATCAAAAACACACAATGAACTATTTGATACTGCCGAGCGAATCCGAATATATTTAGAGCAGCAAGGACAATCAGAACGAGAAATTTTCTGTACTATTGGTTCGACTTTACCAATACTTGCATTATCTCAAAGTTTTGAAGAAGCAAAAAAAGTCATCCAACTGCTTGAGGATGACGAAAAAAAAGAAAAAATTTATTTTTTTAATGATTTTTACTTTGATTCTTTTTTGATCGATTCAATTTCAAGAGAGCAAGGAAAAAAATTCTACACTCATTATTTGAACACGTTATTAACCTATGATCATGAAAATAAAACAAGTTTTACATCAACATTAAAAGCTTATTTAGCTCATCATTTAAATATTGCGACAACTTCCAGAGCCCTATTTATTCATCGAAATACCTTACTTTATCGAATTGAAAAAATCAAAGGGCTTATACCAGTTGATTTAGAACAGGAAAAAAATACATTTGCATTACAATTAGCGTTGAAATTATACGATTTGCATCATTAAAACAAAACAGGAGTGGAACAAAAGCAACATTCACTTTTGTTTCACCCCCTAAATGCTGATAAATACTTCTGTATCAGCATTTTTTTTGTTTATTTGATTATCTACCTACAATAAAAGTTAATTCACATTCGCAAACTTTTTTATCTTCAACAAAAGCAGTTGCTTTTCCGATTCCAACATAATCTCTGATTTTGACGATTTCAAAATGTAATTTTAGCACATCACCAGGAACCACTTTTTGACGGAATTTTGCTTTGTTGATTCCACCGATATAGGCTGTTTCACCTTTGAATTGATCCATTTTCAAAATCAAAATCGAGCCAACTTGCGCCAATGCTTCAATGATCAATACACCTGGCATCGTTGGATTTCCAGGGAAGTGACCTTGGAAAAACTCTTCATTGATCGTTACATTTTTTGTTGCAATGATTTTTTTATCCGTGATGATTTCATCCACGTAGTCGATAAAACAAATCGGGTAACGGTTTGGAATCATTTCCATAATTTCTGTTGCATTCATTAGTCTTGTCATTGTTAATTTTCCTCCCATTTTTTCATACAAATAACGCCATTATGACCGCCAAAGCCAAACGAATTGCTGATTGCATATTCTGCTTTTACGGGGCGTGAACCATCTGTTACGTAATCTAAATCACATTCTGGATCTGCTACTTCATAGCCTACTGTTGGATGTACAACACCTTCTTGCAAGGTCTTCACACAAGCAATTGCTTCGATTCCTCCAGCTGCTCCTAAAAGGTGCCCTGTCATGCTTTTCGTACTTGAAATTGGAATATCATATGCACGTTCACCAAATACTCGTTTCAAGGCAGCCGTTTCAGCTGCATCATTTGCTGGTGTTGAGGTGCCGTGAGCATTGACATAACCGATATCCGTCGCCTTGATTTTAGCTTCTGTTAAAGCTAATTCGATGGCATCTGCTGCACCGCTACCATCTTTTAATGGCGCTGTCATATGACTAGCATCACAATTACTACCATAACCTACGATCTCACCTAGAATCGTTGCACCACGTTTTTGTGCATGTTCAAGCTCTTCTAGCATCAGCATGCCCGCACCTTCGCCCATCACAAAACCATGTCTTTCTTTATCGAAAGGAATCGATGCTCTTGTTGGATCTTCTGTTGTATTCAATGCACTCAACGCAGCAAATCCAGCAATTCCGATTTCACAAATCGTCGCTTCTGTTCCACCTGTAATCATCATATCAGCCAAGTCATATTTGATCGTACGGAATGCTTCACCGATTGCATTCGTTGCTGACGCGCACGCTGTAACGATCGTTTGAGAAGGTCCTTTTGCCCCTAATTTGATGGAGATATTTCCTGATGCCATATTAGCGATCACCATTGGTACAAAGAATGGTGTTACGCGTTTGGCACCTTTTTTATCCATGACTCTGACTTGATCTTGTAAGGTTGTCATACCGCCAATACCGCTCCCAACGATTACACCAAAGCGCTTTGGATCAATCGTTTCTGGCACTAAACCACTCATCTTCCAGGCTTCCATTGCCGCAACGACACCATATTGAGAAAAGAGATCCATCCGTTTTTGCTCTTTGCGATCAAGAACTTCACTTGGGTCAAAGTCTTTTACTTCCCCTGCAAGTGCAACTCCTGTATCTTCAGAATCAAACTTAGTGATTTTTGCAATTCCTAATTTTCCATTGACTAGATTTTGCCAATACTCTTTTACCGTATTTCCTAAAGGAGTCACCGCTCCCATTCCTGTTATTACAACTCGTCTCATCTTGCACCTCCGCTATTATTTTGACTATCAAATCAAAAAAAACATGCTTAACCAACACTTTTTTGTTTAAATTTAAGTAAAATAGTTTGACTTTCAAAGTATTTTGGTTAATAATTCAGACATCCGATAAAATGTCTGTAAATGTGTCGTTTATCCATTCAAGAATTTTTTATTATTCTCAAACAGATAATACCAGTTGCAATTTTATCCGTCAACTCAAATAAAATCAACTCGTTAGATTTTATTAAGATGCGAGACCTTTTTCACACACTAAAAATAATTATAAAAGGGGAAAAAAATCATATGTTTCTAAAAAATAAAAAAGTCGTCGTGATGGGCGTAGCCAACAAAAGAAGTATTGCTTGGGGATGTGCCAAAGCTTTAAAAGAACAAGGTGCTGATATTATTTACACCTATCAAAATGAACGAATGAAAAAACAATTATTAAAATTAGCTGAACCAACAGATTTATTGGTGGAATGTGATGTTGCTTCTGACGAATCAATCGCTCAAGCTTTCCAAACGATCCAAGAAAAATTCGATAAAATCGATGGATTAGTGCATGCTATTGCCTTTGCTAAAAAAGAAGAACTAGACGGAAATGTCAGTGATATCAGCCGCTCTGGGTTCTTATTAGCTCAAGACATTAGCAGTTACTCACTTTTAGCCGTTGCACAACATGCTAAACCATTGTTGAATCCAGGTTCAGGAATTGTTACGATGACCTATTTAGGTTCTGAAAGAGCAATTCCAAACTACAACATGATGGGAATCGCCAAAGCCTCTTTAGAGACAGCCGTAAAATATCTAGCATATGAATTTGCAGTAGATAAAATTCGTGTAAATGGAATTTCAGCTGGTGCGATCAAAACATTAGCTGTAACAGGTGTAAAAGATTACGATCAGTTGATCAAAATTTCAGAAGACCGCACTCCTGATAAAGCGGGTGTTACGATCGAAGAAGTCGGCAATACTTGTGCATTTTTAGTTAGTGAATTAGCTGCTGGGATTGTGGGCGATATTATCTATGTGGATAAAGGCGTTCATTTAACGTAATTAAACAATGAACCGGCTGGAACAGAAGCAATCAAAAAAAATAAAGAAGGATTGCTTCTGCTTCCACCGTTTATTAAAGGTGAATCCATATTACACTTCCTGATACATTACATAGTTTTATAGATCAAGAGATATTTTTAGAAAAAAAGAGTGTGAACAATCAATCTCGCTCTACTTTTACTATCTTATTTTCCCATAAAAAATAAAGGAATATCTTCGGCTTGATTACGAATAGTCTCAACTGACTCTTCCTCATTTTCTAGATCTAACACTTTTTAAACACTTCGTCTACGTTGATTAGTATTGTACTGAACTTTTTATGATACCAAATTGTAGGTTTATCTCTATGATCTCATATAGAGGAAATGTAGCTATTGGTCGTTCTACAGTCCTATTTACAGCGTGTTTAAACTTTCCAATTTGATCGATCGAAACAATTTCATCATTTTCCTTCATTTCTATGGTTCGCTCTTTAATTCAGGTAATCTATTCAAAAAAACCTTGCTAAAGACGATCGATTCATTCAATCACCTTTAACAAGGATAATATGCTCTTTATTTTTTTAGCTCTAGTGGTAATTTCGCATCATAGAGATGATCTACTGTTCCAAGATCCTTATCTTTTTCACCATAAGTTCCATCGAAAGTTAAATGGATTTCTTTGATTTCATTTATTTTATCAATCTCTTTAAACTTGAAGAAAACATGTCCGTCCTTTTGCTCATCTTTGGCAAAAAAATCATCCCAATAATCGTCGAAATGTTCTCCTTTTATTTCTTCACCATTTTCTAAAACTAAGGTTGCTTGTCCTGGATGAATATGAAGGTCTTTATTATCTTTATCATTTTTAAGTTTAAACTCTAATGCTAATAAGCCTTTGTATTCGTGCTCTTGATCATCTTTATATTTTTCAACTTGAACAACTTTCGCTTCATCTATTGATAATGTAACACCTGGCCAACTAGTATCTGACCAATCTGTATCATATTTAGCTTTATCGATAACTAATGCATTTTTATTGCCAATCTCGATGTCCTTAAAATCACCGTCTTCACTCAATGAATAGGTATCCTCTTGGATCGAACCATCTGCTGTTTCTGATGAATTGACTAATTGTTCATCTATAATTTCTCCTTTTTGTTCAGAACATGCGCCAAGACTCAATAAAACGGCCGCTGAAGCTACTACTAATCCTGCTACTTTACTCTTTTTCATAAACTACACCTCTTCTAATTTTTTGTAAGTTTACTCTAAACAATTTTCCTGTTTGACTTGTTTGGATTAAACTATTTTTGAAAGAAGAAAATAAAAATCTTTTGTTTACTTTCTTCTCTTTGACAAGTTATATTTTACGCGTTTTTTCTTTGATTTTTTCTCAGATTTTGTCTGTTCATCCGACGTAAATAGAAATAGATTATTTTTGAGATAATGAGCTTCTTTTAAAAAAGCATTTGGGCTGTTTTTTATTTTCAATCACGTGTGACTAGATTATAATGTGAACAAAGAATAGACACTAGAAGGAGATAATTATGACCAACTTACCTAATATCGGCAAGCCTGCTACTAATGCACTTCATTCCATTGGCATTACAAGTCTTGAACAAGTCAGCTTGTTCGATAAAGTTACTCTATTAAACTTACATGGTATGGGACCTAAAGCAATAGCTATTTTAGAACAACATTTAGCTGAGCAAAATTTATTCTT
Organism: Enterococcus sp. AZ126; assembly: GCF_051714545.1. NCBI lineage: Bacteria > Bacillati > Bacillota > Bacilli > Lactobacillales > Enterococcaceae > Enterococcus > Enterococcus sp. AZ126. Next base: position 2,770,695 of record NZ_JBIOSB010000001.1, on the reverse strand, counting down.
TCAGCCTTCATCGAATGAGGCTTCCGTCCCAAAATGCGACTTCACAGTCCTTTGTTCTCTTGACTGTGATAATGCGCCAAAGCGAAGACTAATTCGAGACTATCTAATCGCAGCCATTTCTGGCAATCAGCCTTTACTGGACTCGATGTTGGCTGACTCCTTTCGTTTCTTCATTCCAAACAAAAAAAAAATAATTGGTAAACATTCATTTATCACTCTGATTCTCGAAAAAAAAATAGCCATCGACCGTCTTGAAATCCATTCTATTTTAACCCATGGAAAAGAAGGGGCAACGCATGGGACAATTACAACTAAAACTGGGAATACCTGCTATTTTTCAGCTTTTATACGATTTAAAAGCAATCAAAAGGATGCTCTCATTTCTGAAATCACTTCGTTTATTATTCAGTAAGAATCTATGCGTACAAAAAAAGGCTGAGAGAAAATTTCTCCAAGCTCTTTCATCCATTGAACATTCGATACTCTATCCAATTTTTATTGATCATTATGATCTCATGACCAAAATCATGCCCGTTGTTTGCGCTAGGTGGCACTAACCAGATCAACACTCGTGCTGAGGAGATTGTTTTAGACAGTTAATCAGAGAGGATCAAATCCGTATCTGATCGTATAATTGAAAAAAGGCCTGAACAAAAGCTATTTTCACTTCTGTTCTAGGCCAATTTTTTGTATTATCTAGTTATTCTGCTCTTCTTTTTAATCGAATCACACCGATCATTGTAATCGATAGGACTAAAAGTCCCATCAAAGGAATATAATGATTGGCTTTTTCACCGGTCTTAGGGTAATTTTTGGGTTTTGTTGGTTTTGTCGTGTGCGTTTGATTCTTAGCTGTTTCATTTGGTTTAGATACATTTTTTTCAAGTACTGTAATGTTTGCTACAGCGGTCAGTTGTTTTTCAGCTTGTACCGCTTTTTTTATTTTGCTTGATTGCGTTTTATCTGTTGTCTGAATCGTATATGTTACTTCATTTTTGCCTTTTTCTTTGGTTTTTACCGTACCGTTTATTTTTACTTCTTCAAAAGAGATTGTTTTGCCGTCGCGATCTGTTGCTGAGACAAAATTATCTGCGCTCTTCCAATCATCCCCCACATAAATAGTGGAATCTTTAACGACTAAGGTTGATTGATCCGCTTTTACAGTGATTTTAGCTGTTTTTTCTAGTTTTCCCGAGTCATAAATAACATCGTAAACACCAGGTTTTGTTGTATCAACAGTTCCTTGTACACGGATAGTTTGTATTAGCAGATTTTTACCTTTGTCGTCTGTTGCTGAGACAAAGTTGTCTTCTTTTTGCCACGTGTCTCCCACGTACAATGTAGAATCTTTGACTACCAATGTTTCTTGATCGTCAACGACCGAAATTGTGGCTTTCGCTTCTTTCTCTTGATTATGATAGATAATTTCGTATTCTCCAACTGTTGTTGTGTCCACCTTTCCTTCAAAAGTTATTTTATCAAATGGAACTTGGTTGCCTTCGGTATCAGTCGCTCCAGTAAAGTTATCTTCTGGATTCCAAGGCGTGCCAACATAAATAGTTGAATCTTTTGCGCTAATATCTGTTTTATCAACTTTCGTTTCTACAAGAGGAATCTCAATTTGATTGGCCTCTTTGGTTAGGTTGATGATTTTCCCTTCGGTATATTCCTCGGCAATCGTGTAATTTTCTGGGATTTCCACCGCTTTTAGCGTGTATTCTCCAGACATGATGGCTTCATAATTATAATTTCCCTTCTCATCTGTTGTAAACGTCGTCTGATTATTGGTCACATTATCGATTAGTTGAAATGAGACATTTGGGATATTTACCGCTTGATCATTTTCATTATACGTATGAAATTGCGCTTTTGATAAATAAACAATACCTTCAGCATCGCCCTCAGAAAATCTTAAAACAAGTTGTTCTGTTGCAGCCGTTCTGCGGGTTTCTGTCATTTGTTCTAAATTATCCCCACTGATCACTGTTTCTGTAGAAATTTGTCCGGCATTCTTAGAAATTGTATTGTAGGTAATCGTGATATTTTGAGTCAACGTATAATCGTCAAAAATAATCTGAGCACCTATTGCTGTTTGTTTGATTGTATAGGCATCTTGTGGAACATCGGTCACCACGATTGAATTTAAATCGATTCCTGCATTCGTTGTTCCTTTGGCTGAAATATCAAATTTTGGGTTTTTGACTTTGCGTGTCCCATTGTTGATATTTTTTGTCTTCACTTCATTTTTTGTTACGTTTTTTAAGGATTCATGACTTGTTTGACTTGCAGACAGTATCTCAGTACTTTCATTTTTCACAGAGACTGATGTTGCTATCGATTGATTGCCAGATAATGGTTCTGCAGTACTTCCGGTCACATTGATCGTCTTAGTGTCAATCCAACCATTAGCGTATTTGTATTCAATAATATAGCGTTTTGACGTTTTACCAAAATCGAATGTATAACTATTTTCTGTTTCGTTAAAAGTAACAGTAGGATAGGCTGGATTGGTTGAATCTAATGGCTTATCAAAGTAGTAACCACGATCCCAATATTGTGGATAAATTGACTCTACTTGGTCATTGGACACATCATAAATATCGAACACTACATCTGCACCAGCTGGAATTTTAGTTGTAACACTCAAGGAATCAAAAGAATCATTTCTTGCATTAACTAAAAATTGATTTTTACTCCCTTGTAACGTTCGTTCTGAATACATCTTTCTACCTGTTCTAACAGTTGTTTCCACTGCTTCATAATCATCTGCACTCAACGTTACTGGTAATGTATCAATCGGGATGCTCTTACTTTTTTCTAAACTATCTGGTATATAATTAAACCCTAAATCTAGATTGAATGAACGAGTGACCGGTGTTGTAAATTCAATAAGAGATCCTCCTTCAACTGCCTTTATCGTGTAATCTTTGTCTAGTTTGTAATAGTCATATTCTCCTTTTGGTGTTCTTAATTGTAAGTAGTTTGGGTGTTCAATTTTAATTGTCGCGTTCTTTACTGGATTTTTGTCGTTTCCTTCTATCGCTATCGTCGTATCGCCGGAATAGGCACCGTTTCTATCATAGTTCCCCCAAGCTGTCTCCACATTATTCGGGTTAATGATAGATATTGGCTGAAGGAATTGATCCGATATTAGCATTATTTCTTTTTTGTTATCAATAATTGGCGTACTAACGACAATATTAATATCTTTTTGGTCAAAAGCAATAGCCAGCTTCTCGACTCTAATTCTTAACACACTATCTTTAGTTGCTGTTAAGATCAACTTGTTGTCTTCTATTTTCACATCAAAAAAATCAGTGATTGGAACTGAGTTGTAGTCAATATCCGAAGCTAAAAGTTGATAGTCCTCGATTTTTTGTCCATTTTTACTTTCTAAAACGATTTGTTCTCCTACTTTTGTTTGTGTAGGGAGGTTATAAATATAGACATAATAGTTCCCTTTTTCTTGAAAACTTGCATTTTGGATCGTTCCTAAAGAAACTTCTTTTAATGATTTTTGATCTTTGCTTGTTTTTGCAGTGAATTCAAGCCCACTATATGGTGCTGTAGTACGATTTAAAGTAACTGATCCTAACTTAGTCGTAGGATATTGATTGTAAAAACTGTAAGAATAAGCTGAAACATTCTCTAAGGCTAAAGCACGATCAGCTGATAAAGCGTAAGCTTTTTGTTGATTCATATTCGTAATTGTTACCGCCCCACGATATGCGTTATCTTCATCCAGCGTGTAGTCCTTCTCTTTTTCCAATAATTGCTTTGACTCTTCAACCACATTGCCATTGATATCTACATCATATGAAAAAACATTGATTGGTTCTTGAGACGTATTATAAAATTTTGATCCAGGTGAATCTGACATAATTACTTCTACAGTCTGACTGCCAGATAATGTTCTATCCAAGTTATAATAAATAATCCCTTTTAGCCCATATTTATTCGTTGTTTCTTCATATTTGATAGGCGCGACTTCTTCGTACAAGTCAAAATCATACCGATTCGTTTTTTGACCAGGTGTTTCAATCGTTATTAGTGGGTCTGAATTTGTGAATACATAACTTATTAAATCTAATTTAAATTGCGTTTCGGTGATTCGCTGACTAAAGGTGATTGTCAGTTTTTTATTTTTGGCATCGACTGCCCAATGTGCACCAACATTTGCAACTTCACCGCTGACATCTGAATAGCCTAAATGATCAGGTAACGTCATTGTATAGACTGAACCTGGTGCATAATTTTTGTCTGTTACCACAAAGTTCAATTTTGCAGTAACTGGTGTTGTATTCAATAGCCGAGTTGGCGTACTCTGACTAAACTCACCACCATCCATATTGGTAAGCGTCATACTTTCTAAAAGTTCATCTTCAATGTTTACATTTGTATCTATGTTTCTTGCTGCAGGAATTGGCGTATTTTCCGTAGTAGATTGTTCTGTACTTTCAACAGTCGTATTCTCTGTTGCTCCTGTTAATGGACTATTTTCTGTTGTATTGGTCGCTTCACTTGTCAGTGTATTTTGACTTTCTATTGTATCATTTCTTAGACCAGGTTCAGGATTTACGTCTGCTGATTCACTGTCTTCTTTTATATTATCGGTGGTTAATGCAAATGCACTTAGAGGTGAACCAAAACTTTGTGTTAGTAATACCGCCAGCATAAGTATATGTAATTTCTTTTTTTTCATGAACAAACTCCTTTTATTTTTTATATATAGATATATAATATACTATTTTTTTGATTTTTTTATCACTTTTTTAAATTCTTTCGAAAAATATAAAAATATTCACTGTATTTCTTATAAATAATTAGATCTATCCCTAACTAAATCGAACCTATTGACGAATAACTTTTTATGCTTATTATTCCATAATTAAAGCAAAAAAGCTTTATTTAATCGAACGTAAGTTCTATAATGTACTAAAAGAATAAAGGAGATAGACATGAAAACCTCATTAACGACCCAAATGGAAGATGTTCTTTATTATTATTGTCGAGAAAATGGAGATATTGTAGTAGAAGAAGTAACTATGCCAGATGAACAAGGTATCGTTGATACGTTGAGTTGCCGTTTGACTTTAGAGAAACAATTTGAATGGCGATGCTATGAATTGAAGGTTAGTAGGGCAGATTTTCGGTCAAAAGCCAAACTTTCCTTTATCGGAAACTATAATTATTTTGTCTTGCCAGTTGCTCTTTTTGAAAAAGTAAAGGAAGAAATCCCAAGTCATGTTGGGGTTATGGTTTATCATCAATATCTTTCTACAGAAGATCAAAGGCTGCCAGGCTATTTTCGCATAGAAAAAAAACCGCAAAGACAAGAGCTTTTAGTTAAGGAACAGGAACTTCTTTTTCGTTTGATTACAGCTCAAGCTCGTGAAGTTGGTAAAGCTAAGCAAACAGCACGCGGCTTAAGAGTCTTTTCAACGGATCAGCTCTACAAGGAATTGAAAAAAAGACAGCCTGATTATGACTTGTTTGGTGGTGGTGTGAATTTTTATGATCGCTTCGCTGAAGACATTTGTGATCAAGCAGTCGAAGCTTTAAAAAATGAATTAGACGCAACACGTTTGGCTTATTTTGAATTGGAACAGCGTCTCTTGGAGGAGAAATAATGTATTATCCTTATTTTCGTGGCAAACAATTTGACTTACTTGCTTTAACAGCTTTAGTAGAAAGAAGCTGCTTATCTACGGATATTCTGCCGATCATTGAACCAGTCAAAAATTCGAATACGTTGAAAAAATTTATAGCCCTATTTCAAAGAACAAATCAGCCTTTTTACCTTATTCAAAATCCTCAAACAGGTGATTTTTTGACTAAAGATGGATTACTTCACCTAAATTCGTTATCCTTAGAAAAAGCAATGATCGTAGAACAGCCCATCGAAACGTTGAGTGAACAACCTCAACTATTTGTTATAAGTAACGCAACTCCTGCCTTACAAAGCGATTGGCAAGAGAATCATACGAAGGTTTTAATCCCAAAAGAATTTCGTTTGCTGCAAAAAATCAAGGGCGATAAGATTCTTTCTCAAGATGTTTTTACCCGATTACCTAAGACGAGTTTTTATCAAGAATGTTCAGATGAATTTTTTTCTGATACTCATTTGACGTTTCAAAAGAGTGGGTTTGTCGGATTCAGTGATTTTTCTATTGATAGCCGTATCTACTACGAACATAGTTATCCTTCAAAAATTTTAGCGTTGCATCTTGTTTATTTTGAGAACAAAGAATTACGAATCCATCATTTTCTTTCAAGTGAAGAGGCTCCTTCTCAAAAAGAGAAATTTTTTGAACTCATGGATGAGGTGCGTATGTGGAAAAATAAATTATGCGGCAGTAACGTGACATTAGGGATTGATTTGCTGCTTACAGCCGTTTCAACAGATAAATTTCCTGGCATGGGGGTCATGAGAAAAGCGGCTGTAATGCATCATATGGAATTAATGTCTCGTTATTTAAGCGAGCAAAAAAAAGAGGTCTAAAAGCTGTATGATGGCTTTCTGACGCTCTTTTTTCTTGGTTTTTAAACAGATTTTCTTATTTAGGTGTGATGTAATTCAACTGACTAGCTGTCACACTGTCTATTGTTCTTAAAGATACAATTCCTGCTCCTAGTACGTTCATTTCTGAAATTTCAATTGAGCCATCTTCTTTTACCTGTTCTACAAACGCAACATGTCCATAGGTACCATCAGCTCCTGCAACGCCTGGTTGGAAAGAAACGGCCGTTCCAGCTTTTGGTACATTGGCTACTTCATATCCTTGTGCAATACCTGTACTTGCCCAATCCATACCATTTCCCATCGTTAGACCAATAGTACCGCCTAATTGAGTAATTCGATTGTACACATATTGAGTGCAATTTCCTGAAGCGTAACTATTTCCAATATCATAATTGATATTATTATAGGGTTCAAACTCCCCACCTGCATAAAAAGTCGGTTTCCCTTCTTGATCATACTGAGTAAGATCATATGTGGCAATCAGCGCATTTAGTTTCTGATCATATAGAGTATCTGTTGCATATGTCCCTGTAAGAGCTTGAGTCGCTTCTTGATAACTTATTGTGTTACTTTTCCATGTCCCACTATAAAATTGGCTAAATGCCATTTCTTTGCCTTTTAACAAAGCTGCATAATCTTCAAATGATTCTTTGTAACTCGGGTATTGTCTGAACGCTTCTTGTGTTTGATAAAGCTCTCCCGAACCATTATCTTCATTCGTGTAAAAAGAAACGCTTTGTCCATCGTAACTTCCTTTGATTCCAAACAAATTAAAGAAAGGAGCGCTACTGAGTTCGCTTTTCCCTGAATCAGATTCTAAAATCGCTTGTGCTAGCATAACAGAAGCATACAAGTCATTTTCTTCGGCTACCTTTCTAGCCTGTTCTCCATTTTTTGAAATAAACTCTTGTGTTGCTTCATTTTTATCTATAAGAATAATTGCTTGTTCATGGACTATTGGTGCCTCTAAAAATTCTTCGATTATGTATTCTTGTTCTAAATTATTGCTCTCTTGATCAATAGATGGTTCTGAAACTATTTCTTGATCCTCATTACTGTTTTCAACGTCTGTTACGTTAGCTAGTTCTTGTTTCGTCTCGATGCGCTCTTTTTTTGCTCCATCGCCTTGCTCTGTTTCCTCAATTGATTCATTTGCAAATGCATTTACTGGTAAAGCCAATACTAACTGGGTAGCTAAAAGAGTAGCTACAATTAATTTAGATATTTTTTTCAATGATTTTTCACTCCAATTTTTTTAATTAACGAACACATTCATTTTTTATAAACGGTGAGAGTGTGCGCTAAAATTGCCGTGAATACATAACTTACAATCGATTCGTCACTACTTTAAGGAACCGATTTATTATGTTCCACGACAATTTTAGTTTGTCTCTGATACTCTCATTTTTGACTTGCTATTTACTGAAACTTTTTATCGTATTATTTTCTATTAATGAGTAAATCCGTGCACATGTGCTTCTTGTTTTTCATGACATAAGATACGTGCATTATTCAATTCTTCAATACATTGTTGGAAATCTCTGATCAATGCTGTTGCCATATTTTGTCCTAAATCTGCACGACAGACAAAACGTTGAATTACTTGATTATCTAAATCGTCTGGTAATGGATAAGCAGGTACTTGCCAACCTCTCATCAGCAAACGATCGGCTAGATCGTAAAGTGTCCATTCTACATCAGCGTCTTCTTTCAGTGCATAACAGACGATCGGCAGATTCGCCCCATCATTATAGATATCAAACAGCCCTGTTTCTTCTACAGCTTTTGCGATACATACAGCACCGGCTTTCGTGCGTTCTTGAATTTCTTTGTAGCCATCAAAACCATAACGATAAAAGTTGTAATATTGACCGATGATTTGGCTAGCACTTCTAGAGAAGTTGATTGCCATTGTTGGCATATGTCCACCTAAATAGCTTACATCAAAGACTAATTCTTCTGGTAAGTATTCTTTGTCTCTCCAGATGATCCACCCTACTCCTGGGTATACTAATCCATATTTATGACCAGATGTATTGATTGAAACCACATTTTTTAAACGGAAGTCCCATGCTAATTCCGGATCTACAAACGGTACAAACATTGCACCACTAGCACCATCAATATGGATAACTAATTCATGTTCATGTGTTTGATTGTATGCTTCTGCTAATTCATCCAATGCTTTGATATCATCAAATTTACCAGTGTAAGTGATCCCTAAAATTCCTACCACACCAATCGTATAATCATCCACATAATCCATTACTTTATCGATATTCATGCTTAATTTGCCATTATCCATTGGGACTTCACGCATTTCGATATCCCAATACACGCAGAATTTTTCCCAACATACTTGATATCCTGAAGAAATGATTAGATTTGGCTTTTGGGCATTTAAATCTAGACCACGTTTGATTGCTTGGTTACGCCATCTAAATTTCATCGCCATACCGCCTAACATACACGCTTCACTTGATCCTACTGTGGAGGTTCCCATGATTCGCTCGCTGTTTGGCGCATTCCACAAGTCTGCTAAAATGTTGACACAGCCTGTTTCTAGTTCCGCTGTTTGTGGGTATTCTGATTTATCGATGGCATTTTTTTCCATTGTTTCTGACATTAATTGGGTTACTTCTGGATCCATATACGTTTGACAGAATGTTGCTAAGTTTTGACGAGCGTTTCCTTCATCAATTAATTGATCTTTGATTAAACGGTAAGCTACTTCTGGTTCTACAGATTCTTTTCTTAGTCGACTCATTACAACGTCTTCACTTGATGCTTCTGTTCCAAAAATTGGGGTTGTAAAATCTGTTTGATTTGTCATTATTGAGTTCCTCCATTTGAATTCTTATTTTATTTTGTCTTCTATTTGTCTGATTAATTAAGTGATTTGATTGTTTCTTTTTTATCCGCTAAAAAGGTAACTGGTTTATCTACTTGTAGTAAATCGTCTGTTATAGTAACTTTACTGATTTGGCTGTTATCATAACTATTGAAATAGTACGTACGTGTTTCGTTACACATTGTGCCAACATATTGAGAGTAATCTTCTGTATCTTCTGCTGTCACAACGATTCCTTTTGGAATTCGAACAGTTGCAAGAATATGGTAAGCATTTGTAACACCGCTCGTTTCATCTTCTGCTTGTGCGATATGTTCTTTGAAAAAGGCTGCACGAACAAAACGTTCAGGTGGTGTATAACCTCCTGGTAATCCTAACGTACCTGTTCCTTGTGAGAAAGGAAGGGCTGTGTAGGTTCCAAAAGTTGCTGGTGCAAATTGTTTTGGTTGAACGTGTAAATAGTTTCTTAAATTTTCTACATGCCATTCAAAACAAGGAGTATTCGTCATGACACCTACTGGATTTTCTTTGATGTGCAATTCTGCTTCTGTCGGTTCAATAATCACACAACGACCAGATTCATCAGTAATGATCCAATGAAGCGGTGTAACAATGTTTAACATAGGGGCTTTAAGCGCCACTAAGTTGATTTCTTTTAGTTGCTCTTCTACTTCTTTGATTGATGCACAATTTCCTAATATCCATAAAATCAATTCATGTGGAGCTAAATTCATTTTGTTTTCTTTTGCTTCAGTCGGATAATGTACTTCTCCTGGTAGATATAATTCTGCGATAGATAAGCCAGTCTCATTGACCCCATCTGCAACGAAGTAGGCTGAGCCTAGTAAACGTCCTGCTCCTACAAATCCATAACTATTTTTATGTGTTACGTCCTCAGCCTCAGCTGTCCATGTATAGTTTCTTGGCATATAGATAGGACTTGGATCTAACGGAAAGGAGAAATCCATCGTTCTTGATAATAAGTGTTTGCCATCTTTTGTTTCTGTAAAAATACTTGTGCACATAATGCCACGTCCTTTTCTTATAATTAGTTTTCTTTACAATTCTTATTCTACTGCATTTTTAGCTTTGTTTTTTTTTCATTCTGTCCGTTCTATCGACAAAAATTGTTCACTTCATTTTTGTCGATAGACGATCAGCTTGATCTATTATGATTGATTCTCTACTGCTAGTAATTCTTGATTATTATCTAATTGAGAGTGTCCTGCCAAGTGTTTCTTTTGAAGCTTGTTCATCGCGATTCCTAGTAATAAAACAAAGACAACGAAGAGAATACTTAAAATCGTAACGCTCTTATTAAACATTGGTGCCCCTATTCCGCCTGAAATAGCTTCACGGAAGCCATAAATAGAATACGACATTGGAAGGTACGGATGGATTGCATTAAAGAATCCATTGGTTAATGGCATTGGGAAGGTTCCACCTGCTCCGCCTAGTTGTAATACGAGTAAGACCATTGCAACAAATCGACCTGGATTATCAAAAGCCATTGCGAAGAACATAACAATGAACATGTAGGACCACGCACTAATCAAGGCTAAGAGATAGAACTGACCGATATTATCAACGTGTAAGCCAATAGCTAACATTAGTGTCGCTTCGATGACCGCCATTCCTGAAGAAACGATAAACCCAATTGCTACTTTACTCAACCACCAATCGCGAGCAGATTGACCTGCCATCGCTACTTTTCGGATTGGGAATACGAAGTTAAAGACTAGACAGCCGACAAATAATGCAAGAGACATAATATACGGTGTCAATGCTTCACCATAGTTTGAGACATGGCTGTATTCTTTTAGTTTTAAATCTGTTGGCGCTGCGAACATTTCGATATTCTTTTCACCTAAGTTAGCTTTGCCTGCCATCGCTGCCGCTTCTCCAAGGGCACTAGCTAGCTGACCAGAGCCATCTTCTAATTGATCTACACCACTTAGTAATTGTGGAGAGTTGGCATTTAATTCAACTAATCCTGAATTTAATTGACCCGCACCACTATTTAATTGCGAAACACCAGATGCTAGTGTCGGCATCTGACCATACATTTGGTCTAAACCAGCTGATAATTGATTGCTTCCTGTTGCTAATTGATTCACACCAGATAATGCTACTGGGATTTCTCCATTTAGCATGGTTAAATCTTGTGAAGCTTGATCTAAGTCTCTTACTAGTGTAGAGGCATGACCTGAAAGTGGTGGTAAATCGGCTAATCCTAAGAGTCCGTTTGTACCAGATTCAATTTCATTTAAGCCATTTTTTAGATTGTTTGTATTGGCTGAAATACCTGCTGCTAATTCGCTTAAGGCTTTGGCCTGAACAGCTAAATTCTCTGCTGACGCTGTAGCATGGTCAATATTTTGAGTAAGTGCAGCTGTTTCAGAGTGGATTTTTGCATTTTGTTCCGTTTCAAAAGCAGCGATTTGTCCACTAATGTCTGCGATCAATTGCATTTTTGTTGCTTCTTCAATTCCTTCTTGACGACGAATACTGTCTGAAATTTGATTTTGTAACGCAGTTGAATCAATAGATATTTTATTATTTAATTCGTTTAATTGTGCGCCAATTTGTTGTAGTTCAGTTGAGACTTGAGCAGATTCAACTGAAGTGTTTGCCATTAATTGGGCATCTGATAATACTTTATCTAAATCAGCTTTAGCTTGATTCAAGTTATTTTGAATCGTTTCTTTTGCCGTTGGATCCAGCGTGTTTTCAACACTTTGTAAAGCTTGTTCTAATTCTTTGCTTCCTCTAGATAATTCGTTTAACCCAGCATTTAGTGCTGCGATTTTGCCTGTTAAAGGTTGGACTTTTCCGTTGACTGTTCCAAGTGCCGAACTTAATTCTGAAGCACCCGCATCTAACTCTGAAACACCTGATGTCAATGGTGCGATATTGCCCGCTAACTCATTGGTTCCATCCGCTAATTGAGTCGAACCATCTAATACTTGTGATACACCACCAGTATATTGAGCCAAACCATCTTGTAATTGTGTCGTACCACTCGCTAACTGACTGGCGCCATCTGAGGCTTGTTCCATACCTTTGGCTGCTTCTTTTCCTACCTCATTTAAGGCAGTTACATAAGATTCTGTCACACTATCTCTTACCTGAGACTCTAAAGTAGTCGCACCTATTTGAGAAATTTCTTCGCCAATATAGTTAAGAGAACCATTAGTTGTATACGTGATATCCATTTTTTTCGGATTTTTATCTAAAAGAGTCGTAGCGTCTTTTGAAAAATCTTTTGGAATGGTCACGATCATGTAATAATGTAAATCTTCCATTCCTTTTTTCGCATCTTCTGCTGAAACAAACTCCCATTTTAAATCATGGTTGCCTTTCAGCTGTTTTACCACTTGATCTCCAACATTGACTTTTTGGCCCATCATCTCGACTGGTTTGTCTTCATTGACAACGGCGACTGGTAAATCTTTCGCTCGTCCATAAGGATCCCATACTGATTTTGAGAAAAATCCGGCATAGAGAATGGGGATAAACGTAATGGCGATCACCGATACTAACAACATTTTATTTTTGAAAATATTAATGAATTCTTGTTTGATCATTTTCATATTTTAAGTGCTCCTTTTTTGTGGTGTGTCTTTCTTTTCTGATTGATGACGACTATAGAAGTGATAGAACACAAATGGAATCGCCAATGTAACAATGTAACTAATACCAAGAGTAATTAAATACGTATGGATTTCGGCTCCTTTTAACTCCCCTGGTGCTATCATAGAAGACCCAATCGCAAGAAGTGAGACAAGTAATCCTGAACCACCGATCAAGGCTTTACCGATTTTCCCACCTGGTACTTGATATGTCCGTTCTAAATCTTGGTTTGACCGTTTAAAAATCAAGACAAAGTATGCTACAAAGAATAAAACATACGCACTTAGGTAAATAATTACGGTTAAGGAAATCGCTGTTAGGAAAGAAACATTACTTCCGCCACCGCCTAATGTAAGGACTGCTGCCCAAACTGTAACCACAATTCCTTGTAAAATTAATAGTGGTACTGGAACTTTATTATCATTTACTTTTTTAAATCGTGTAGGGATCAATCCTTTTTTAGCTACTGTGCGCAACCCCTCTGTTGGTCCGACGATCCACGAACAAACTTGAGCCAATACTCCAAATGCTACTAAGATTGCAACTAATTTTACAACCCATGTTAGTTGACCATTTTCGGCTAAAATAAGGGTTTGGAACGTTTGAACTACACCTGAGTTCAACGATAATTTGTCAGCTGGAATAACCATTGACACAGCACTTCCACCGATTGTACTTAAAACAATTCCGACGATGACCAAGATAAACATCACAAGTGGATAATTTTTCTTAGGATTTTCTAATTCCGTAATATGAGGTGCTGATGCTTCAACACCCATATACGCTAACATGAAGGATGCCAATGCGGCGAAATCTTTGCCTTTTGGCAAAAAGCCTTTGTCCGTGAAAGAATGGGCAACTGGATGTCCACCAATCAGTGTATATTTAATAGTCAAAATCAACATTAAACCCACAGGAACGATGATTCCAAAGACAAATCCTGCTTTAGCTACTTTTGCCGTTGTTTCTGTTCCTTTAAATTGTAAAAGTGTTGCGATCCAAAAGATCAATACCACACTGATAAATTTCAATAGTGGATTTGTGTTTAAGGCCGGCACACCTACTGCATACGATAATGATCCGATGATAAAGTAAATCATTGTTACAAATCCTACGGTGATTTGGAACCACTGGAAGAAGATTGCTGCAAACCCGAATTTCTCTCCTAGTGTCTTACCGACCCAACCGAAGATCCCTCCTTCTTGGTAGCCTTTAATGGTGGCCATTTCAGCCGAACATAATGCTACAGGTAAGAACCAGAATAGCCCGCAGACTAATAAGAAGAAGACTAAAGTTAAACCAGACATTGCGAATGTCGGATATTCATAAACTGTGATAAATAATGAAGCGGTCATAGCGAAGAAGCTAAACCTTGATAATTTCTTTTTTGTTTCAGACATTTTCTTATTCCCTTCGTTTTTTGATTTTATAAGACAAAACAACAATGTTTATCATTTGGTGTTCCCGTTTCAACTATCGTTATTTTTTGACTTATTTAAAATGCAGCGATCAGATAATTAATTCCTGCTAACAGTAGATAAAAACCTACTAAAAATGCGATTGTCAAAGCTGATACTACAGGATTTAAAAATAATAAAATCCCAATGATAATTCCTAAAATATTCACGATAAGTGAAAAATAGTAATAGCCATTACTAATTTGTTTTGCCACATCTTTGTGTAGAACTCTTTCAACTGAATCGCAAATGAACCAGATTGCAAAAATAAATGGTGAGACAACCATGCCTAACGCTAAATGTAATAAGAAGAAAATTCCAACTAATAAATCAATGATTCCTATAACAAGAATCCAATTAGAATGAATCCCTTCGATTTCTTTCATCTTATCTCGTGCAACTAATTCAACTACCCCTTTAACGATTGCTATAATTGAAAAGAATATAACTAATGCTGCTAAATCCTGTGTTGGATTTTGAAAAGCTAATATAGAAACCCATATAAACAATGCTCCTATAATAAAATAACCAATCTTAAATTTTTTCTCTTTTACCATAATTCTAATTCCTCCATTCTTATTGTCCCAGCTGACTGTTATTATCGTGTGTCAACTCTATATATGTAGTATAGAAGAAAAGATGGCTCTCAAAATTCTACATATTGTCGCATGACACGAAAAAATCGAAAAATAACACTCGTTACTTAAAAAAAAGCAAAAAAAAGAGAGAAAAATCCTATAAAAGCCGCCATTTTACGACAAAACTTCTATAGGAATCTTTCTCTTTATTTAGTCTCAATACCATTTACTCTGGATCTGATTGATCTATTGTACTGCTTTTTAACGGTACTTGGAATGTGTTATTTATGTTTTGGACCATTTTTTGTAGATTCTGTAATAACAACACGATCCAGCTAAACGCCAACATGAATGACAATAATTCAAATGCGGTCAGCGATAAATAATGTACTCCTTGAAATAGGATAACTACTGCAACTAAAGCTGCAGCAATCAAATAAGAAATCGTTAAAAATTCTTTTGTGACTCTTGGCAATAACCATTTAATGCCGACGATCAAGATCACGATCAAATAAACTAGATATTCAGCTACATGATTATGCACACCTTGAAATCGCCCTGTCTCAGTATATGGAAATAACCCAACTGCTCCAAGATCCAATGCAGTCAATGTTAATAAAATCCGCAAGGTCGTCAGACGCCTGCTGTTTGGGATCGCTTTTTGCAACTCCACGAATAGCCCATCTATCAAAGCCACCATTAACAATGAAGAAAACATCAACGTTACATTAAACTGCCAACGATTTTTCGCTTCGATCGTTCCCAAAAAACTAAAGTTAAACTGCCACCACTGATGATCTCTATTGGTGATCATCGCAAGTAATACCCCACCAATAATCACAAAAATCAACAAACTAGTTAATTTAGCAGGTGTAATAGAAAGTGCCGAATAAATCATAAAATAATTGATCACTCCAGCAAACAAGAAAAAAATCATCGCAGATGTAAACTGATCAAATGTTGCACCGATAAATACCAAACCGATCACTTTGAATAAAACTAACAAAGAAAAAACCAAAATAACGATAAAAGATAACAAAATCGTTGGGAAGTTACGCCAATAAATATCCTTTGATTGCGTCGTGATTTGATCTCTCTTTCCTTTAACAAAGAAAAATATAAAGCTAAGAACACCACTCAATACGCCAATGGAAAGAGCATAATTTGCAATTGACCCTGGCCCAACTAAAGCAATCTGATTTTTGCCAGTGTAGAATAAGTATCCTAAAAATAGAATGCTGATCAAGCTTGTCGGAATTAAAAACCATCTTAAAGAAAGTGTCTGATTTCCCGCTCTTTTCTTTTTAGGTTCAATCACTATCTTTTGATCTTTAATGCTTACTATCACGTCATCTTCATTTTCTAAATCAAATTCTTCAACTACTTTTTCCGGCAATGTAATACTAAACTGCTTTTTTTCCATGCTCATTCCCCCTGTGCTTCACTTTACGTCTCATAAACATTATAGATTTATTAATTGTAAAAGCAATACATACGTTCATTTTTTAAAATGAATTATTGGTAAACCAGATTGACATAATAGATAAAGAAAAGATGATGAGCATTTATCGGTAAGAAAGAAAATCCTTCCCTACATACTATTTTCTTCCTATATTAAATAATTTCACTTGTTTTTAAATTCCTTTTTCATACAAACGCATAATTCATCTCCAATAAATTCACCGTAATTTGGAATAATCTGATACCCTTGTTTTTCATAAAATCGAATAGCACCTGACATATCTTTTCCTGTCTCCAAAACAGCTTTTTGATAGCCTTTTTCTACCAGGTCTGTTTCTAATGCTTGGATAATCTCTCCAGCAGCGCCACTACCTCGACTTGTTTGTTTGACATACATTCGTTTTATTTCTGGCGTTTGCTTATCTAAAAGCTTCCAACAACCGCATCCAACTGCTTTTCCCTCATCATATGCGACAACTGCACAAGCCATCTTCGTTAGATCATGCTGGTTTTGATAACTTTGTGCAATCTCTTGGCCCCATTCT
Organism: Enterococcus sp. AZ126; assembly: GCF_051714545.1. Taxonomy (NCBI): domain Bacteria; kingdom Bacillati; phylum Bacillota; class Bacilli; order Lactobacillales; family Enterococcaceae; genus Enterococcus; species Enterococcus sp. AZ126. The sequence goes on along the minus strand of NZ_JBIOSB010000001.1, from coordinate 2,753,647 downwards.
TCGTTGAAAAAATCATTTAGTTCTGTGATTAAATTTAGTAAATCTGAATGATCTGTTGTCACTCGCTTTATTTGGATCATCGTATCCCCTCTACTTTTCAATTTTTGATTCATTTTTACTTCCTGTTTTGATTGTATTCATTCGTTTCGTTTTATTTATCTATTTTAACAAAAAAAAGAGGCTAGGGGATAACTCTACGAGTTATCCCCTAGCCTTAATAAAAGGTGGGAGCAGAAGCAACTTCTTCAGAAACAAACGCTTCTGTCCCAATTCCTCCTAAAGTTTATATTGATATTTCTTCTATTTAAGTCTCTCAGGCATCATACTTTCTAAAAAGCCCCAAACACCGTTGCTGATTCTTAATTCATCTCGATCATAGTGAGAAAGTTCTGTTCTGATTAACTGATCTTGACCATCTAGTACTTTTTGTGCCCAATGAGGATCAATCAAAATTGCTCGTCCAACAGCAGCTAGGTCTGCCGTTGCCAAAACTTCTTTTGCATCTTTACCATTTCTGATATCCCCTACACCGATCAGCGGAAGACGATCCTGAATTGTTTCTTTTATATACTCGATAATTGGTTTTTCTTTAAAATCATCACTCACTGAATGATTCCTATAATTACCGACGGATAGATGGAGATAATCCAACGGTTTGTTCGCTAATAAATCGACCAAGAATAATGTTTCACTCAAGCGAATTCCAGGTTCTTCATATTCTTCTGGGGAAAAACGATACCCCACAATAAAATCTTTCACACCGGATTGATCTACAACTTCTGTTACACCATCAACTAAATCATTAATAAATTTGACTCTTTTTTCTAGAGATCCACCCCATTCATCTGTCCGCCGATTAGAATGTGGAGAAAAGAATTGTTGGATCAAGTAAGTATTTGCTCCGTGAATCTCTACGCCATCAAAACCTGCTCTAATTGCTCTTTTTGTCGCTTTTTTAAAACTTTCTAAAATGTCAAAAATCTCTTCTTCTGTTAATTCCCTTGGTGTTTGTGCATTAGGTCGTTCAGCGGCAACAGCACTTGGTGCAACAGGTTGAACACCATGTAAGATTTTAGAATCCGTCATCCGCCCAGCATGAAAAATTTGAAGAATCGCTTTTGTATGATTCTTCTTGATCGCTGCGGCTAATTTAGCTAGTCCTGGAATAAAGCGGTCATCATACACGCCTAATTCTCCATCCCATCCTTTACCACCTTCATGAACATTGGCGGCAGCTGTGATAAATGCTCCAACTTCCCCAGTTCGTAGTGCATAATACTCAATTTCATCATTTGTGACAGTACCATCAAAAAATGACATCTGTGTCGTCATCGGTGCAACAACCAGTCTATTTTTCACGTGTAAGCCTCTTTTAAAGGTTAGTCCTGTATCTACATTATTCATTGAATTTCCTCCCTTGATTTTACATGCATGCACATGCAACTATTTACATAGTAAAGAATAAAAGACTAAAAAGCAACTCCTTAGTCTTCTATATAAAATACTTTTTTAAAATAGCATTTACTTCCTGCTCCACAGATGATACTAAATTTGCCCCTTCAGCGGTCAAATCTACATACACACCACGTTTATCATCTGTACAAATTCTTCTTTCAATCATCGGATGATTTCTATCTTCTAGCCTATTGATCATACGAGATAATGCACTTTGGCTCAAACACAGATGATTTCCTAAATCATTCAGCCTCATGTGGCACCCATTTTGCTTGAGTTGATATAATGCATAATACTCACTTGTTGTGAGTTGACTATTTTTCTTCAGCATTTCTTCTAATTTTTTTTCAACTATGGACTGCTTTTTTGTATAGTCCAGCCACTGAGATATAAGAGGTGTTTCCATTTGATCATCCCTCCTTGAGTATTCTTTCAACTAATTATAGTTTGCTTGTTTTTAGTGTAAAAGTCAAAATTTTAAGAAAGGTTCAATCAAAATAAAAGCCATGGACCTTAGCCACATGACTTTATCTGGTTACTTTTTTATTTAACTCGCGTTCAAAATCCACATAAATCCTACAAAAACAAAGAACAACGCGTACATGATCGGTGAGACCTCTTTTCCACGTTTTGCAGCAATCATTGTAATTGGATAGAAAATAAAACCAAGTGCAATTCCGTCAGAAATACTGTAAGTCAAAGGCATTCCTAAAAGAATCAAAAATGAAGGAATTGCAATTTCCATTTCTTTCCATTTGATTTGGCTAAGAGATTGAGCCATTAAAACACCCACAACAATTAACGCTGGTGCTGTTACTTGCGAGGTTACTACTGAAAGTAATGGAGAGAAAAATAATCCAACAATGAAGAAAAGACCTGTTGTTACAGCTGTTAAACCGGAACGTCCGCCAACTGCGATTCCTGCAGAAGATTCTACATACGCACCAACTGGAGAAGTTCCTAAAAGAGAGCCTGCTAACATTGCTGTTGAATCTGCAGCTAATGCTTTTCCAACTCGGGGCATTTTATTCTCTTTCATAAAACCAGCCTGATTCGCTAAACCGACAAGCGTTCCAGCTGTATCAAAGAAAGTTACTAATAAGAACGTCAACACTACGACCCATAATTGTAGAGAATTAATGTCACCCACATGTTTTAAAGCGACCAAAAAGGTTGGTTTAAGACTCGGAGCACTTGAAACAATTTTAGTAGGAACCTCAATCAATCCAGTTACCAAGCCTAAAATAGTCGTTGCAGTCATCCCAATAAAAATCCCGCCAGGAACACGACGCACCATCATAATCGCTGTAATCACTAAGCCAAAAATAGTCAGCCAAGTTGAGCCTACATTCAATGGTCCTAAAGCCACCAACGTTGACTCATTTGAAACAATGATCCCACCTTCGCTTAATCCTAGAAAAGCGATGAACAGACCAATTCCGCCAGAAATAGCGTATTTCAAATCTGCAGGTATAGCGTCAATGATCAATTCACGTAGTTTAAAGACCGTGATCAAAATGAAGATTAAAGACGCCACAAAAACGCCAGCTAACGCCGTTTCCCAAGGAACTCCCATTCCGACACAAACAGAATAAGCAAAAAAGGCATTGATTCCTAGCGCTGGTGCTGTTGCGATCGGATACTTAGCAAAAATCCCCATCAAAATACAGCCTAATGCACTAGCTAGTGCTGTCGCAGTGAAGACTGCGCCTTCGTCCATTCCGGAAGCCCCCAAGACCGTAGGGTTTACAAACAAAATATACGCCATTGAAATAAATGTCGTAAATCCAGCTAAAAATTCACGTTTCACTGTAGTATTTAATTCGTTGATCTCAAAATAGGCAATAATTTTTTCTTTCACCTGATATCCTCCTAAAATATGAATAATAACTTGTTCTTAAAATGCCAATAATTACTTAAACAACGTGTTCAATCATATAATAAACAAAAGGATAAGTAAATACTAAGGTGAAACTTATGGCTTATCTAAAAATGCTCATTTATGAGACACGACATTTAATACAATTTCTTGTCATATCGTCACTTTTGAGATTTTTTTACCATATTAGCTATATTAGAGAGTATGCAAAATCAGATTGAAGAGTACATAAAGGATATGGACGATAATGATTGGTTGTTTCCGAGTCGAAAGGGAACAGATCATCTTCAGCCGAAAGCTATTTACAAGATAGTTCAAAAAGTTGCTGCTGGATTGATAGAAGTGATATCGAAACCCATACCTTACGCAAAACGTTTGGCTATCACTATTATAAACGTACAAAAAATATTGTCTTTTTAAAGGAAAAAATAATATAGAAAAAATCTCTATTCTAAATCTATGTTATATACCAAAATGAACTACTAATACATTATCGATCAAAGCATTTTCGGATAGTGAAATAAGAGTATCTAATTGCTTCAATATTTTTTTCGTTTCGACCTTTTCTTTTAAATAAGCACCGCTTTCTACTAATACCTCAGTTGAAAGCTCAATAATGTCAGGAGCATTTTCAAAAAGATTTTTCCATGATTTTATGATACTTAAAATTTTTTTTATTCCTAATTCGTCAAATATAGTAGTACCATAATAATTTAACCCTTCTTTTTGATTTGACATGGTTTCCCAATATGACGGAACCCAATTTAGAGAATCAGATAGATAAAGAATAAGATAATCATCTATTTTTATCATGTGCTTTTTCGTCTCATTATTATAATCAATAGTTTCTTCATTTTCAAAAATTGTAAATTCATGTACTAATGCCATAAAAATCTATCTCCTTTATAAAAATTATGTTTTTCCTAATGAAATAATAGACCCATCTGGAGCTAAGTCAATATATTTTCCATTTTTCTGTATCTTCGAACCCCCGGAGTAGCTCCACCCACATTAGATGGTTTAACTCCTTTTTTAACAGTTCGAGCAAATTCTTCCGCTTTTCTCTTATATTCATCTATTGTGCTTGCTCCAACTTCGTCTCCATGTTTTTTGAAATGTTTTTGAACATTCAATTCCGAAGAATCTGTCCCTCCTGCACCCCATTCACCATTTTTATTAGTGTAGCTATTATCTTCATATAAATAGCCATCACCTAAACTAGCCCAAGCACTTGTAAATACACCTGCTCCATGACCTAATACTGCTAATCCACTTGCATTAATTGCAGGAACAGCAATTGCTCCTACCCCACCTGAAAAGACAGTGGACGCTGCACCCGCCAAATGCCCATAATCCTCCACCGATAAACTCTGCTCCACCTTTTGCTAAAGAAGCTAAGTCTGCTACAAATTGACCTACAGCATAATTCTTTGTTCCTGAAAGTTCTGCACCAACTTTTCGTTCACCAAACCATTCATTTAATAAAGATTTTCCATTGTTATTGGCTAACTGATCAATAAATCCTGCATCATATTTACCATCAACATACACGCCTAATACGTTGCCGTATTCATCAAATTTTGTTGTGATTTCTTGATTTGCAAGTTTGTATGCTTTTACTTTAGCATCAATTTTTTTCTGGCGGTCTTTCCAACGTGTCGTGATTGGCTTTGCCCAATTCATGTCTAGTTTCTTGATATCAAACGTTCCTGAAGCAGCATTCCATGCTTTACAGTCCTTCACTTGGGCAACACCTTTGTCTAATTCCTGTTGTGAGGAGTTGTATTCATCAAAGTAGCTTGCCGACTGCGCACTATATGCACGAAACTTTTCTAGCTTCTCTTGTCGTTTCTGCATGGCTTCATACACATTCATTGAGCGCTTTTCTAAATCTGGTCTGGGTGTTTTCGTATCTCGTATTAATTCATCAATCGTGTGCAATTAGGCTTTGTAGTCGTCAATTTCAGCTAAGATTTTATCTTCATCCATATCCAGCCCACTAACCGTGGCTTGATACTCACTTAGAAATTTCTTGTGGGCATTGGCTAACGCTTCACCTGTCATAATAATGGACTGGCAAATTGGCGTATAGGCAACCATAAAATAATTCTTTGCCGAATCATAGGCTTTACTGGATAATGGGAGCAGATAGAAATGAACTCACGCTCTGTTGCAAAGAAGCAGCTGCTTGTTGGGCTTGTGTACTTACTTGTGCAGCCTGAGAGCTTCTCGTTTATGCTTCTGATACACTAAATTTAAGTCCCACTAAGCTTCTCCTCTTCTTTCGAAAACGACATTTTGTTATAATTAGTTTATATGATTATAATGCAAAAGGAAAGACTATTTTACATGGTAGAATAAAAATAAGTACATCGACGTTTTTTTATAATCAACAGGAACACATTTATAAAGACGAATTATCAATACTATTTTTTATACCTAAAATTTACACTAGAAATAGCTTTAAATCCGCAAAGGATTGTTCTATCCTTCCCCAAAAGACGACCGTTTTTTTAGGAAGAACATTTTTAAAAGAATCTGACACAATCAAATCGTGCCAGATTCTTTTACTTAATTAACTCTAAATTTTTTATCTTGCTTACTGGTTCTAGCTTTTTGAGGACATAGTACCCTGATTTTTATTACGCTTTAGTCTACAAATTCAATAGATATAGTTAAATTATTCATTTTTGAATTCAACAAAGCCTATTTCCTTATTGGCCTCGCCAGTCTGCTCATCAACTCTATTTACTTGGATTTTGTACACAGAATTTTTATCTAATGAACTAAGATTAAAAGATACGGTAATATCTCCAGTTTCTAAATCGTAAACTTCTGCAGAAAGTTCATTTTTATCTTTTACGCCATTTTTATATATATCAATTCCAATAGATTCATTAGTAGATAACGTGGTATTAAATTCCGCAGTCGTTTGCAGAGCATCGCTCTTCACACTAATATTACCAATATTATTCTTATTAACAACTTTTGGGATACTTGTTTGATTTATAGGTTTATTAGGAATATCAAACTTCCAATCGCCAATATACTCTAATGCTGTATCTACTCCAAAAGGCTTTTGCTCTGGATCTTCTAAGGCTTTTGATTTAGCTTTTTCAAACTCAGCCCTATCCTGCCACCATAACTTATAAATATGAAGTGATAAATTAGTATTATTTGGAATTTTTTTACCCGTTAAGGAAGACATAACGGATCCATAAAAAACATTACCTTCTACACGAAAAGTTGAGCTTGTGAAGGCTCCTCCAATTAAATCTTCATTATTTTCCTTCGAAAAAAGACCATATTCAATAAATTGCTGATTAGAATTTGCTGAAATTTCTTTTTCTAAAAGTTTTTTTAGATAATCATTGTCTATTTTAAATTGGTAGTCAAAACCAAATTTTGACTCTGTGGATACAAATTTTGTTAAAGTAATTTTTTTCTCATTTTGAATGCTTGTTAAATTTATCTCATTTGAAATGTTATTGTTTTCCAGTGTAGTAACTGCAGAATCCTGACTGATTCCAAGAGCTTTAGATATCGCGGAACTTATTTTAGAATCATTTAAAAATAATAATAGTAAAACCATTGGTACAGCAGCACATAAAAGTACTTTTACATAAATTTTTTGTTTGTATTTATCTTGTTTAATTTTGTTTTCTATTATTCTATTTCTATTTCTAGCTAATTTATCCATAGTTTCTTCCGTAATTTTTACCTCTTCTTTAATTATATCATCAATTTTTCTTTCAATCATTTACTCTCACTCTCCAATAATTTCTTTAGTTCCTTTCTTCCACGAAATAATCTGGTTTTAACTGAGCTATTGCTTATATTAAGTTGATTAGATATTTCTTTAGTTGTAAAACCTGCATAATAGTGTAAAATGACTGGAATCCTATATATATCAGGCAAACATTTCAATATTTCTATTGACTCTATGTTTTCATTAGGAATCTCTGTATGATAACTTTCATCAAATAATGTATGTTGTTTTCTTTTTTTCAAAATATCTTTTGCATTGTTTATCATTATTTTAAATATCCATGAGTTAAATGCTGATTCATTCTTTAAATTTACTATCCTTTTCCAAGCAATGATCTCAGTTTCTTGTAAACAATCATCTACATCTTCTTTGTTACCAAGAATTTTGAATGCAGAGTTATATAAAATGTTTTGGTACTCATTACAAAGTTCTATAAATGCCTTACCCTCACCTTTCTTCGCTTTTTTTACTAATCTAATTTGTAAGTCATTTTCCATTATGCCTATTTCACCTACTCTCTTGTTACTTATTAGACTTGAAATTCGGTAAAAAGGTTACATTAAATTTAAAATTTTATGTAACGATTGGAAAACCAACATCATCTTAAAGTTTATGAGATTTTTTTACTATTTATACTGGAACCCCTAGTATAAATAAGGCTTTTCATAACATATAAAACATGGCCATCCTTTAATCATTTCAACACCTTTGTAGCTACATAACCGTTTGATTATTTCTTGTAGACTTGTTCGGTATTGATTATAAATTTTTTTCTATACTTTTGGGTGAATATAATATGGTATTTACATAACCATTTTTTATGGGCTAGCGTATTTGTTTAGTAGTCAACTAAATATCTTCCTTTCGTTTTCAATATGGCCTGAACAACTATATTGTAATTCTTATGAAGAGATTTTTTCGTATGACCTTTTATTATGCACCCGTATAGCAGGTATTTTTTTGCACGCTTTGCATACCCAACTGGGTCTGAAGACATAATAAAGGAGTTGGTCTAATACCAACTCCCATATCTCTATGATCAAATAGTTTGATTTTTTCTTACTTATATTTATTTAATTGACAAAATAACGACTTCCTTTTACTGGATTATATGTTGCGAAGTATCCCCATAAACCATATCCATCTTTTCTTGCAGGATATAATACAAAGCCTCCATTTGCTGGAATCGTATGTCTTGCAGCATTAGTATAAAAATAAAATGAGTCTTTTGTAGCTCTTACTGCAAAGTAAGGATTTGCAGCACTATTTCTAAATTTTAGTTTAACTTCACCATATCTCCAACCGCTTGCAGAAAATGGATTAGAATCGTATTGCTTAGTTGGCAAATCATCAATATTTAAAAGTTTTGTAGGTATATTTGCTCCCCTTGGCTGAATTAATGGCAATTTCTCACTTTTTTCTGCAGGTATAGTTTCTAAATCAACTGTTTCTTCATAAGCATTATCCATTATTTCAGAAATATCTTTATTACTATTCTCATTTTCTGATTCAATTAATTGAACAAATTCAACCGAACTTTCCTTAGTTAGTATACCATCGGAAACAGGATTATAAATAAGCCCTTCCCCTGACTCCACAAGTCCTTTAACATCTTCAAAACTTGCAGCATTGGCACTAGTTGATCCTAAAACTAATCCTACTCCCCCTATTAAAACAATTGACAGCATTTTTAGAACAAAAACTTTCTTCATCATAAAATCTCCATTCGAATTTAAAATAACGATATCATGTAATAAATACATGGTCAACCTTTTTTTTCAAAATGTTTTTTTAAATAACTAATATTTTTCAACAGCATAAACAATCTACTCCTTTTATAACGCTATTATAAAAATAAAATTTCTTTTTACATGAAATCTTAAAGCAATATTTAATTAACTATAAAACTTAATTAAATTATAAAATATTAGTGTTTTTTTTGAAACTTATGTAATGCCAGATACTTGTGCAAGAAATTCTAAACAAAACACGAACATAACATAAAAAGACACCATGATTTTTATCAAGGTTCAAATCATTATTAAAATCGGATATCAAAAATTTAATTGAATTAAAATCTACAACATAATAAAGAAAATAATCATACTTCTGATTTTATTTTAATATTTTTCTTACTTATCCGTGTTGCCAAGATTTAGAATATTTCATTGTTTCACTTTTCCTTTCTCACTATAATATTCAACGACACTTTGTTACAAAGTATTATTAACTTTTTTCCAAAAACATTTTGACATTACATTCTTCTTATCCCAAAACTAACTGTTTATATGAAATAGAATTTCAATGGTTCATGAACTAAAAATTACACCTGAATATTTTAATGACGTAAGAACGGGCTCTAAAATATTTGAAATAAGAAAAAATGATAGCAATTTTAAAGTCGGTAATCAATCATTTTTGAAAGAGTGGAACAATTATCATTACACAGATAAATCAATGTAGTTATTACTTATATAACCAAAGATCGAATGTTTTCGTACAAATTAACTCTGGATATTTTACTATATAAAAACACCGCATTGAGCATTACGAGCGAGAAAAGTTTAACTCATTCTACACAAAAAACGGCGTAGAATTATACTATCCTACACCATTTTTAGATTATATTAATAAAAAATATGCTAACAAAATACGATTACTAAGCTATGTTTTTCTAAGTAAACTCATAATACTTGTTTAATATTTCAAATTAATGGAGGACATCCTTCAAATTCATTTAGTGCCAGAGGATGGAAATATAGCGGATAATGTACTCAATTTTTTTTACTGATCATTTACAAGACATTCTAAAAACTTACCACGGCTGATCCGTAGGTCCTACTGTAAATTCATTAACATTCACATCTTCTGGCTGATCGATTGCATAAGCAACGATACTTGCTACGCGATCAGGACTAATGCCATATTGTTTGTACAATCCTGTCATTCCTTCAGCTGTTTTCTGATCAGTGATCGTGTCTAATAATGCTGTATTGATTGCAGCAGGATAAAGTGTTGCCGTGCGAATATGTGTCCCTTCTTGTGCCGATTCCATGCGCAACACTTCCATTAAATCTCGCACAGCCCACTTTGTTGCACCATAAACTGCACCGCCTGGATAAGCTTTGAGTCCTGCAACAGAAGACGTAGCAATAATATGCCCTGATTTTTGTTCAATGAATGAAGGCAATACCGCACCGATTCCGTTTAGAACACCCTTAATATTGACATCGACCATTTGATGCCATTCATCTATTTTAAGTGCGGATAGTGGTGAATTTGGCATGATTCCTGCGTTTAAAAATAGTACATCAACTTTTCCATAGTGTTCTTTGGCAAGAGCTACAAGCTTTCGATTATCTTCTTGTTTTGTAACGTCTGTCACTTGATAAATAGCATCGCCAGACGCTGCATTAATCTGTGCTACAATTTTTGCAAGCGGCTTTTCACGTCGTGCCCCTAAAACTACTTTCGCTCCCTTTTCAGCTAATAACTTTGCTGTCGCTTCGCCAATACCTGATGAAGCACCTGTAATAATAACTACTTTATCTCTAATCGTCATAGTATTTTCCTCCCTTACTTTTATTAAAATCGAACTCTGTCAAGGTGCTACTTTGAGTCCATCCGTTATTTCACGGATTTCCTTAGCTGGACTACCAGCTACAATAACATTATTCGGAACATTTTTTGTAACCGTTGAATCCGCCGCAACGATTGAATTTTCACCAATTATTACCCCAGGTAAAATCGTAACGTTGGCGCCGATCCAAGCATTCCTTTTAATAAGGATGGGTTCTACTTTCAATCCTCTTCTTTTTTTTGGCTCAATCAAATGATTAACTGTAATGAATGTTGAACCCGGTCCAATCAATACATCATCTTCAATTGTTATTCCACCTAAATCTACAAACGTAACGTTCTGATTAATAAAAATATTTTTTCCAAACGTAATATGGCGGCCGAAATCACTATAAAATGGTTGTGAAATCGTGACTGAATCAGCTATTTTTTTCCCAGTGATCTCTTTCATGTATTCTAACCTTTTTTCTTGCGTATGGTACTGCGTATTCAGCTCCGTCAATAGTCGTTCATTGGCTTGTTTTATTACATGAATTTCATTAAATAGATCAGAATTTTGTATTATCTCTTTGCCAACTAATTTTTTTTGCAACTCACGGTTTGCCATATAACCCCTCCTAAAAAAATAATCTAATTTACTATCTTTAGTTTACCTGAATACGTTATACTTAACTAATACCTATATAGAATACTCATGCATAACTTTTATCTATAGAAAGGGCGATTTTTATGGAGCTTCGTGTCATAAATTATTTTTTAACCGTAGCAAGAGAGAAAACAATCAGCAAGGCGGCTGAGGTACTGCATCTTTCTCAGCCAACGCTTTCAAAACAATTGAAAGAATTAGAAGAAGAACTGGGGGTATGTCTATTTGAACGTGGAAATCGGTTTATAACATTGACTGAAGCAGGTGTTTACTTAGAAAACAAAGGGAAAGAAATTTTATCTTTAGTTGACTCAACAACAACAAACTTAATAAAGAACGATGTTATTAGCGGAGAAATTACAATTGGTGGAGGGGAAACTCAAGCTTTTGACTTTATTGCTGAGCGTATACAGAAATTAAGGGAAGAACATCCTGACATTCATGTTCATTTATATAGTGGAAATGCAGATGATGTGCTGGAGAAAATCGATAAAGGGTTATTAGATTTTGGGTTAGTTATTGACCCTGTAGAAAAACAAAAATATGACTATCTGCGTCTGCCTTTGATAGATCATTGGGGAATCCTAGTGCATAATACGAGCCCATTATGTTCATTAAAAAGTGTGACACCAAACGATATCCAGCATATACCATTATTGATTTCAAATCAGTCACTCGTAGACAATCAACTCGCAGAGTGGCTTGGTAGAAATATCGATCACTTCAATGTGATAGGAACCTATAATTTATTGTACAATGCTTCTTTATTTGTAAAACAAGAGGTTGCAAGTGCTCTTTGCATCAATGGCATTATCAATACCGCTGAAACGAATCTAACGTTCATTCCTTTTTCACCACCATTAAGAGCGACCATTAGCCTTGTATGGAAGAAAAACCAGATTTTTTCTAATGCTTCAAGTGCCTTATTAGAACTCCTTAACCCTATTGATTAAAATAAAAGTGGCTGGAAAGAAAGCATTTCAGCTTATTTCCGAAGGAGTTGTTTTTGTTTCCACAGTTTATTCACATTTAGGGCGTGAGACAAAAGTGAATTTTACTTTTATCTCACGCCCATTTTCATCAATTATCCGAATAACTGTACAATTTTCAATTCTGAAATAAGACTAAATCATTTTTTATGACCAATCAGACATATCCTACTTTAGTAGAAGGTTAATTTTTAAAACGAACCAACTTACAGCATTATAGCTCATATGAGTGGCCATTTCAGATAGGATTGATGCTTCCTGATTCTAATAACTTTTTCTATATATGATTTTAACTCAACGCTTTCTTCCTATTTTTGAGTTGATCTAGAGCAAAAATCACTATTGGTAAATAATTAAAAATAAAGCTAATTCTCTGACAAAAACCGATCTTATTTAATACTGGCAGGTGACTAATTGCTGGAATTCTGGCTAACCCGTATATCCCCGCAAAAATGAAACTAATTAGTAATAAAATAAAATACAGTCTGCTATGCTTGGCTTTCCCTTCTTTTTTATAAAGTAAAAATAAAAAAAGCGGAAACAATAAAAAACCTGCATATCCTAACCCAGAACCAATATTATGAACCCAGGTCGAAAAATTCCAATTTGCTTGCTCCGTGTTGATACTGAACAATCCAGTAAAAATGCAATCGCCTACTCCATATAACCCAATTGCAAGAACTAGCCATTTAGCCAAGGTCGTTGACGTGTTGGTGAATGTTTGATACATTGCCGGAATTGCTAAAACAAATAGGATTCCTGATACCACAGACCAAACTAAAAATGCTTGTCGCACCGGACTTTCTACATCACCGAATACACTGATCACCATAGTCATTTGATTTACTTCAGGATAAAAAATACCTAAAATATACGGTGTTAAAAAATCGCTAATTGCACCTAATAAAAGAAAATAAAAGCCATATTTTTTAAGAAAATTCATGTCGTTCCTCCTAAGTCAAATTTCTCTTATCGTTTTTCCACTTCATTATACGCAATTATGAGATAATTTTGTAATTATAATTCCTTAGATAAGGGAAAATAAACTTCTTTTACATGCTTGCTTTTTCCGCTTTGATTAGCAAGCGGTTTCATTTATAATACAAATAAGAGAGGCAATCGCAACTAACTTATTTTAAAAAAAATTAAATTAGGAGGCAATAACTATGCTAAACATCGATATTCCAACAATGAGGACAAGTATGCGTGAAAATGATGCAAAACGGGATGCTGGTTTGACTGAACCTGATACCTTAGAAATAATCAAAAATTTGTCTTATGGTCCTTATGGTAATGAAAATACTTTTGATATTTACTATCCAAAAGGGACCGATAAATGTCTACCAACGATCATCAATATTCACGGCGGCGGATTTTTTTATGGGGATAAAGAGCTTTATCGTTTTTACACCATGTATTTAGCAAAACAAGGATTTACTGTGGTAAATTTCAATTATCGTTTAGCGCCAGATCATCAGTATCCTGCCCCTTTAGAGGATACGAATAATTTGATGAATTGGCTAGTTGAACATGGAGAAAATTATTATGTTGAGTTGAATCACCTGTTTTTAATCGGTGACAGTGCTGGTGGACAACTTGTCGAACAATATGCTGCAATGACCAGTAATCCTAATTATGGACAAAAATTTCCGTTTAAAATCGCAGCGGTCGACTTTAACGCTGTTGCCATGAATTGTGGCGCTTATTTCCTTGGACAAAACGTTGCACTCAATCAAGACTTCCCGTTTTACTTTGGTGAAACAATCACACCGACACTTGAGAGCCAATTTCCTGTAGAGAGCTATATTACAGAAAATTTCCCACCATCATTTGTCGCAACGGCTACACACGATTTTCTAAAAGATGCGGCTAAACCTTTAGCAGATCTATTGAAAACAAAAGGGATCGAAACTTCTTACAAACTTTATGCAAATCAAGACAACTCTAATCTAGGACATGTCTTTCACCTAAATCAAAAAAGCGATATTGCTAAAGAATGTAATAATGATGAAATTGCTTTTTTCAAAAGGTTTCTTTAAGAGATAGATAAAAGGGATTTTAGGTAAAGATGGAGGGTCGAATAATGCATTATTTAAGTATTGATGTTGGTGGAACGTATATAAAATTCGGGTTGATTGATCGGGCTGGTAACTTTATCCAAACTTGGCGACATTCAACACCAAAAACGCTAGAGCTGTTTAAAGAAACAATCCGTTGCGAACTAGACGCGCAAAAAGGCAAAATCAAAGGCCTTGCGATGAGTTCTCCCAGTAGAGTTAATTCAACTAAAGGGTACATTCACACTGGAGGTTCATTACTATTTCTGTATGATTTTCCAATGAAAAAATGGATTGCTAGTATTACGGATCTACCATTTTCGGTGATCAACGATGGAAAAGCTGCAGCTTTAGCTGAATGGTGGATCGGCAACCTAAAGGGGATCGAAAATGGAGCAGCTGTTGTTTTGGGAACTGGTATTGGCGGTGGCTTGATTTTAGATAATCATTTGCATCAAGGACCCAATTTTCAAGCAGGTGAATTAAGCTTTCTAATACGGCAATCGCAGAATCCTAAGCAACCACAACTCTTTGGTTATTATGGTTCAGCCGTAAAATTCATGGCAGAAGCGACCACTATCTTAAATGTGTCAAAAGAGGATCATGACTCTGTTTTTAACGCGATTTCAACACAATCATCCGCCGATTTGACGGTTTTATTTGAAAATTACTGTCGAGATATCGCCATTCTTCTGACAGATATGCAAGTTATGTTAGATTTGGAAAAAATCGTGATCGGTGGCGGAATCAGTGCCCAAGATAGCTTGATTGAAATGATCCAGCTACAGTATGTCAACATCAGACAAAAAGAAACTATGCTGGGGCAAACATTTGATCCTCTCATTATTGAAGCGTGTGCATTTAGAAATTCGTCGAATTTATTGGGGGCATTATATCACTTATTTGTTGAGATAGAGAGTTCAACATTGACTAAAAACGAAATAAAGGATGTGAGATAAGCGCAAAAATTGCGCTTTTTTCACATCCTACATCCAACTAATTGATTGACTTTGTTTCATTACGATAATAAACTTCATCAAGAAAAAGACCTTGAGAAGGGACCGTCATCCCAGCATCACTTCTGATTTTATGTTCAAATATCTCGTCGATCGTTTCAAGTTTCATCGTTCCAGACCCAATCTCTAAAATAGTCCCCATAATTATTCGTACCATTTTATATAAGAAGCCATCCCCGACAAAAGTAAAATGAAGCATACTTCCCTCTTGTTGAATAGAAAGCTCATTGATCGTTCTGGTCGTTGATTTTTTCGTCTTTTTAAGCGATGAAAACCCGATAAAATCATGGGTTCCTATCAGTTTTTGACAAGCCTCATTCATCAGCTCAAGATTCAGTTTTTCAGAATATTGAAAACTAAAGTGCCGTTCAAAAGCTGATGGGATCACATCATTACAGACATGATAGCTATATTTTTTCCCTATTGCGTTATAGCGCGCATGAAATCTTTCAGGTACTTCTTCTACTTTTTTTACGACAATATCTCGAGGCAAATAACGATTCAAAAACGCGAGCATTTCTGCCAAACTTAGTGTAGTATTCGTTTTGAAATTAGCAATCTGCCCTCTTGCATGTGTTCCGGCATCCGTCCTGCCCGAGCCAATAATTTCTATTTTTGAGCTGGTCATTTGTGTTAAGATATTCTCGATTTTTCCTTGAATCGTTTTATCGGAGTCACCCAACCTTTGCCAGCCTAAATATCTAGTTCCATCATACTCAATTGTTAGTTTAATATTTCTCATTTGTATCTCCTTGCATCGCTCTATTTAATCTAAAAATCTCCAGCTCCTTTAGTATACTCTATGATGCGTACTATGAAAAATTCTTTTGTCCTCCTATTCCAACTTATCGTTCTATTGACATACTATTCATACTGATTTATATTAAACATAGACGTTCATCTATACACAGGAGGAATAGATATGGGTTATGAAAACTTGTCATTCGTGCTTAAGGCGATGGCGGATCCGAATAGAATGAAAATAATCGATCTTCTCTCATACAGTAGTATGTGCGCTTGTGATGTATTGAAACATTTCGATTTTACTCAACCTACTCTTTCTCATCATATGAAAGTTCTAGAAAAAGCGGAGATCGTTTCAGTAAACAAACAAAAGCAATGGCATTACTATTCTTTAAATGAAGAGTTTGTCCAAGAATTCATGAGTTCCATGGCACACCTACTTTCCGATAGTGGCACAGATTGTCTCTGCCAAAGCAAAGAGACACAAGAAAATCAAACAAAATAAGGAGATTGTTAGTAAATGACTTACGCACTTGAAATAAAAGACTTAAAAAAGGTATATGCAACAGGTGTTGAAGCGTTAAAGGGAATCAATTTAGCGGTAGAAGAAGGCGATTTCTATGCTCTCTTAGGCCCTAATGGTGCTGGAAAATCAACAACGATCGGCATTATCACCTCTCTTGTCAACAAGACATCTGGTCAAGTAAATGTATTTGGTTATAATCTTGATAAAGATTTAGTCCTGGCAAAACAACAAATTGGACTTGTCCCACAAGAATTCAACTTCAACCCTTTTGAGACGGTTGAACAAATCGTTATCAATCAAGCTGGTTATTATGGTGTTTCACGAAAAGAAGCACTAAAACGCAGTGAAAAATATCTAAAACAATCCGATTTGTGGGAAAAGCGCAATGTTCGTGCGCGAATGCTTTCAGGCGGAATGAAGCGAAGATTAATGATTGCACGCGCCTTGATGCATGAACCCAAGTTACTTATCTTAGATGAACCAACTGCTGGAGTAGATATTGAACTGAGACGGGAAATGTGGGATTTCTTAAGAGAGTTAAATGCAAATGGGACTACGATCATCCTAACCACTCATTATCTAGAAGAAGCTGAAATGCTTTGTCGCAATATTGGGATCATTCAGTCAGGTGAACTGATTGAAAATACCAGCATGAAAACTCTTCTAGCGAAACTTCAGTTTGAAACCTTTATATTTGATCTAGAAGATTTTGATGAACAACCAGAAATTATAGGGTATAACAGTAGTTTTGAAGATGAACGGACGCTTGTTGTGGAAGTTGAACGTGATCAAGGAATCAACGAACTATTTAACCAGCTTTCAAAACAAGGAGTAAAAGTTCTTTCCCTTCGAAACAAATCCAATCGATTAGAAGAACTATTTCTAAAAATCACAGAAGAAAAACGTCACGTGAACGCCAGTTCAACTTCCAAAGGATAAAGCGAACAACATGGAATACACTATGACTATTTTTTATCAAAACAGAGCGAACCCGCTACACTTTTAAAATAAGGAGAATAAAAATGTTTAAGTTATATTTCACGGCCCTAAGAAGCCTAGCCGTAAAAGAAACCAACCGCTATCTAAGGATTTGGGTACAAACGTTGGTCCCACCAGTTATTACCACATCATTATACTTTGTTATATTCGGAAACCTAATCGGTGGACGTATTGGACAGATGGATGGATTCTCCTATATGGAATTTATTGTTCCTGGACTTATTATGATGTCAGTCATCACAAGCTCTTATGCTAATGTTTCTTCTTCGTTTTTCTCACAAAAATTCCAGAAAAATATTGAAGAATTACTCGTTGCGCCTGTCCCAACGCATATTATTATTTGGGGATTTGTGATCGGCGGACTTGGCAGAAGCGTCCTAGTTGGTACACTTGTGACGATGATTTCTCTGTTTTTCGTCCCTCTTCACGTCTATTCATGGTCGATTGTTATCATCACACTTTTGATGACCGCTATTTTATTTTCATTAGCCGGTCTATTAAATGGAATTTTTGCTCAATCGTTTGATGATGTATCCATTGTACCCACATTTGTTTTACAGCCTTTGACCTATCTTGGTGGAGTATTTTACGCCATATCAATGCTGCCGCCAATCTGGCAAACAATTTCAAAAATCAATCCGATCGTGTATATGATTTCAGGATTTAGATATGGTTTTCTTGGAACAATCGATGTTCCAATTGTCTTTTCTTTGCTAATTCTAATTCTTTTTATTTCAGTACTTTATGCAGTTTGCTGGTATTTGATTGATAGAGGACGCGGTTTGAGAAGTTAGCTCTAATGTAAAAAACAGAGGTTGAGACAGAGGCGTTTAACTCCGAGAAATAAGAGGGAATTCACGAAAATTGTTTTTCAAATTTTTGTGAATTCCAACTTATTTCCGATTCTGCTCTCACCGTTTATTCAGATTCATTAAGGCTAGGACATAACTCTACGAGTTATGTCCTAGCCTCTATTTTGTTTCACTTCATTGTAGATGTTACTTTTTCATCGATTCTTAAAAATGGTAAATAAATAAATACACTTGCTGCAATAATAATTACTTGAAGAACTGCCGCACGCCAATCACCTGCCGTTGCTAGAAAACCAGATATAACAGGAGGCGTCGTCCATGGAATTTGAACAACGACATGATTGATCAATCCGAAAGACGTTGCATAGTAAGCTACTGTCAATGAAAAAATCGGAGCTAAAATAAACGGAATAATCAAACTTAAATTAAACACGATCGGTAATCCAAAGATAATTGGTTCACTGATATTAAAAGCAGCCGGTGCCACAGAAAGCTTGGCAAAATCTTTATAGTCTTGTCTACGGCTAAAGATAAATATAGCAATTAACAATGCAATTGTATTTCCTGAGCCTCCCATTACTGCAAATGTATCTTTAAACGCCATATTAATAATATGAGGGATTTCTTCTTTATTGGCATAAGCAGTCATATTTTCTTGCATATTTTGCAAAAGAAAAGGATCAAGCAGAGAACCTGATATAACAGCTTGATGTATGCCAAAGCCAAAGAATAAATTTGCAACAGATGTGATCAATAAGAATCCTGGTAATCCAGTCGTTACTCGACTAAGCGGACCTGTAATGACTGTTGTGATCAATGTATTAACATCTTGATTGAACAATTGATTTACTGTAAATGATACAATAGCAAAACTGGTCACTGTCAACATTATCGGAATCAACACATTGAACGATTTTGTAACTGCTGGTGGTATATTCCCTGATAAATTAATTTGTAATTTCTTAACTCTTGATAGTTTAATAAATAATTCCGTTGCGAATAATCCAACAAAAATCCCAACAAACATGCCTGATGCACCTGTGTGGCTTAACGGTATAATGCCTGTAACTTCAATCGACTTTGTTGCTGATTCGGGTAAAAACATCATTTTCATCGGCGTTAAAACAACAAAAGTGGAGAGTGCAACTAAGACTGCCGCAATTTGGTTAATATAATTACGACTGATACACATATGATAAGAGACAGCTGCAACGACTAATACCGTTGCTATATTTAATGTTCCATTTCCTATAGAGACACCGATTTCTTGAATGGTTGTCAACGTGTCAGGGGAAATGATTTTCCCCATAAATCCCGTAGGTTCTAAAATAACATAATTAATTAATGTAACAAACCCGGCCAACATCATGAACGGCATAAACGTTGCAAAGGCGTCTCTTAGAGTACGTAAATGAATTTGATTACCCAACTTGGTTGCCACAATACCAAATTTTTCAAAAATTTTATCTTTTTTACTTTCTCCCATTTCAATTCCTCCTAAACAAGATAATCTACGTCATACTCAAAACCATTTTCATCACTTAATTGTTTATAAAACTCGCCACTCTTTTTAATTGTTCTTTTTTGGGTATCAAGATCCAAAGAAACTAATCCGTATCGATTCTTATAAGCATTGATCCAAGACCAACAATCAATAAATGTCCAAAGATGATATCCCTTAATATTGGCCCCTTCTTGAATAGCTTTCCAAAGATACGCCAAATGATCTTTGATAAAATCGATACGATATTCATCTATAACTTGTCCAGCCTCATCCATAAAACGTTCTTCATTAGCAACGCCCATACCATTTTCTGATATAAATGCTTCAATATTGCCATAATTATTTTTTATATCCATACACAAATCGTAAATTCCTTTTTCGTAAATTTCCCAGCCACGATATTCGTTCATTTTTCGCCCTGGCATGATATGATTTTCAAAAAACCATTCAGGTAAAAACGGACCCATTTCATTTACAGCCGACATTCTTGCTTTCACACGTCTTGGCTCATAATAATTTAACCCAAGAATTTGAGCAGTATTTTCTTTGATACAGGCTAAATCCTCACTTGTATAATCGTTAGGCAGTTGCTCATATTTACGTAATAGATCGACTAATTTTTGAGGAAATTCCCCTTTGACCATCGGATCTAAAAAGCTTCTTGTATAAAATAAATCAGCTATTTCAGCAGCCTTGACATCGGCAGGGTTTTGACTTCTAGGAAACGTAGGACTTAGATTTAAAATGACCCCGATTTTTCCAGATAGCTTTTTTTCTTTGAAACGTTCAATAATTTTTGCATGGGCTAAAACCGTAAAGAAGGCTGCTTGAGCACCGCGTTTGAAATCGACAATATTAGGGTAATGAAAATCTTCCAAGTAACTACCTAAGATAGGTCCTAACGGCTCATTTGATGTGAACCAATGATAAACTAAATCGCCAAAATGATCGAAGCACGTCGTCGCAAAATGAACATATGCTTCTACAACGTCTCTAGATTCCCAGCCACCTTTGTCTTGCATTGCAGCAGGCATGTCAAAGTGATATAAATTGGCAAAAACTTTGATTCCTTCTTGATTCATTTTAGAAAACAAATCTCGATAAAAAGCAATGGCCGCAGGATTTACCGCTCTTTCACCACCATTAGGAAACATCCTTGCCCAAGAAATAGAGACTCTAAAAGAATTATGTCCTGTTTGTTTCATTAATTGAATATCGTCTTCGTAACGATGGATGTGATCTGTAGTTATTTCTGAGCTTACACGGTTATAAAAACGAGTTGGTTGTTCACTGTACCATCTTTCCCAAACGGTTTCGGCTTTCCCTGTCTCTCCTCGTCCTTCCGCTTGTTCAGCAGACCAAGCAGACCCCCACCAAAATTCTTCTGGGAAATTCAACTTTTGTTTATTCATTGCCATTCTCCTCTTCTTTATTTCCATTTAATAGATAAAGAATAACACCGCTTACAAGCAATATGAATAGCTATAACCAAAAAAATATATTTTGTTTTAAAGATATATACCTTTGGTCATAATGGATTGACTTAAAAAGCTGAACCAGGCATAATTCTATTAAGCAAGCAAAAAAAGATATACACAAACGTATATCTTTCTGAAATGAGGAAATGATGATGAACCTAAATTCAAAATATATGAAAGTCTACATTGACACAAAACATAAGATTACCAACGACCACTATTTAGTTGGAGACAAGCTCCCTTCTGGTAAAGATTTGGCACTACTCTATCAATGTAGTAAACTTACTGTAAAAAAAGGCCTGGATCTTTTAGTAAAGGAAGGAATCCTTAGAAGTCGAAGTGGTTATGGGACGGAAGTATTAAGAAAACCCATGGATACGACACATGTGTTTGGACCGAATGCAGGATTGTTAAATATCATAGGAGAAGAACATGTTACATCAAAAATACATAGTTTTTCAATAGAAATTCCTAGTAAAAAAATAGCCAAACTACTAAAAGTTTCAAATAAAGACTACGTTTATAACATTGTTAGAAGTCGCTATATCGATCATAAACCTTATTCTATTGAGCAAACATTTATGCCGCTATCTATCATCCCTGGTTTGCAGCCAAAGCATTTAGAAAAGTCTGTTTACAATTATATTACGGAAGAATTAAATTTAACGATTCTAACCTCACACCTATGGATAAAAGGGGACTTGGCAACTGAAATGGACAAGCGATTTCTTTCAGTTGAAGATGGCTTTTTTATGATGGAAGTTGAAAAAATCGTTTCTCTTGAATCAGGTAAACCTTTCGAATATTCCGTCACAAGACATCTATATAGTGATTTTACCTTTGAAGCAATTTTTGTTCAGAACCATTAAAAATCAAATACAGATCATTTTATAGTCCAATCAGTTCTGTTATATGTATAAATAGATTGAGTTATTGTATCGTTTTTTTGAGTATTTTTGAATTATATTGAAATATAATGAAGCACGTCTATAAAAAAAATAGAGACGTGCTTTTTGTATAGCTTTTATTTAGCAATGATTTTCATTTCTTTGCCCAGCTCAGCATCAACTTTATCCGTAATCAAAACGACTTCATTTAAATCAAACGATTTCACTGCAGATGTCTTATGGAATTTAGAACTATCGCACAATAAAAATGACTTTTTCGCATGCTCTATCACAGTCTTCTTTTTAATCGCCTCAACCAAGTTAGGAGTCGTTACGCCAAATTTTAAGTCTATGCCATTTGCACCTAAAAAGGCTTTATCAAAAACATATTTTTTGATATTCGCTTCTGCCAAAGGACCACTTAATGATGATATTTTAGGATCGTATGTTCCACCTAAAATAGTGATTTCTGCTTCAAAATCTCCAGTCAATCGCAAAACATCCGTATTTGTAGTAATGATCCGAATCTTCTTTTTCAGCACTTCTCTTAATAGGGTCGTACATGTAGAACCTGAATCTAAATAGATCGTATCTCCAGCCAAAACTTCACGTGTCGCAAGTTCAGCTATATGAAGCTTTTCTTTGGTTTGTAAACTGGATTTCGTTGACATGGGAAGTTCTGAAACACTTGAACTAAGCTTGACAGCTCCTCCGGATAAAGTTTGTACTTTATTTAACCCTTCAAGTTCTTTTAGATCACGTCGAAGAGTTGAAATCGAAACTTCTGGTATCAGCTTTTGTAATTCTTCGATTCGTATCAACTCTCTATTTTCCAGTATTTCTATAATTTTCTCTTGTCGAACATATGGAATCATAAGTAACTCCTTTCATTTTTCACTCCTACTATTTTCAAGAAAGATATCCCTTATTAAAATACCACAAATCTAGATAAATAGTAATGAAATCAACATATTTGAAAGAAGTTATCGTTAGATTTTAAGATAATGTTTCTTCTTTTTCGGTAAACATATAAGCTAATATAGCTGACACTACTAGTGAAATTGCTAGTCCGATCATTGCTTGAATAAAGTTTGACGATTTATCAGTTACAAAGGCTGGAAATGTGGTGACACTTCCGAACACAAAAGCATTCGTCACGACTTTCATTAGTCCTAAATAAGCCCCACCTACAGCTCCACCGATAATTTGCGCTAAAAATAATTTTTTATTTTTTACTAATAATCCAAATAAAGTCGGTTCTATAATTGCTGAAAGAGCGATCGTTACTAAACCGGTTACTGCAAAACTACGTAGTTTTTTGTTTCTTGCTTTAAAATATACACCAATCGTAGTACCAATCACCGCAAAGTTACAAGCAAACGTAAATGGTACAATATAATCAAATCCGTAAGTCGATACATTATTGATCATGATTGGATTAACTGCCCAATGAATACCTAAACTTACAAGAACACTCCAACCACCACCGATCAATACACCAGTTAGGATACTACTACGTTCAATCAACCAATTCACAACTTGGGCAACTGCTTCTCCACTATAAACTCCAATCGGACCAATTACGATAATCGTCAGAGGGATCATTACTGCTAAAGAAATCAAAGGAACGACAACTAATTTTAAGGTTTCAGGAACGTTTTTATCTAAAAATTTGTATAAATAAGAAAATGCCCAAATCGAAAGAATAATTGGAACAACTGTAGAATTATAATTCATCAAAACGACAGGGATTTTTAAAAAGCTAGTCATTGTCCCGTTACCAGTATCTCCCATCAATGCAATAAATTCTGGATTCAATAATGCTGCACCGATCAAAGCAGATAAATAAGGACTAGCTCCAAATCTCCTACCAGAAGTAAACGCTAACAATACTGGCAAAAAATAAAAGACGCTCATTGAAGCAACAGTCAAAATACTGTATGTTCCGCTATTTTCTGATAAAATGCCCGTTTGTACAGCTAAAATCAATAATCCCCGTAAAATTCCTGAACCAGCCAATGCAGGTAATAGCGGAGCAAAAATAGCTGAAATAGCTGAAAAAATATTACTTATAATATTGCCAGAACCTTCACCACTATTGTTTACTTGGACATTGCCATCATCACCGGTAACCAATGCTTCAAATTCATCATACAGCTTTGGCACTTCTGTTCCAATTAAAATTTGATATTGTCCTGCTTTATTGACAACATTGACAACCCCATCGATTTCTTTTACTGCTTCATCATTTACTTTAGATGGGTCTTTAAGCGTCAATCTTAATCGTGTTGCACAATGAGTCATATTCGCTAAATTATCTGCGCCGCCAACCTGTTCTAAAATTTCCTTTGCTGCTGATTTGAAATCCATCTTCATTCACTCCTCTAATCCTTTTTAATATTGGACTAACGTATTAGAAATCTTAAATCAAGATTTCTAATACTAAATCACTTACTTTAACTGCACTGTTTTGTTTGATGATCTCAGCAATATAATCCATCCCTAATCGCTCAATGATTGAATCGATTTTTTTGATCATCTTGATATTTCTCTCACACTCTTCTACAGGATCTTCAATAATCGGAAATGTATCAAAATAAAAAGCATGATCGTAATTGTGCAACTTTGTATAGTAGATAAATTCGATTGTCTTGATCAAGCTACTTGTACCAATCATCAACCCATCATCGTTTAAACCGTAGCCATCATTTAAATGAACCCCAAATAATTTTTTCCGACTCCCTAAAATACTTGCTCCATAAGCAGGATTTTCATGTTTCATTAACATATGGCAATAATCTAACGTAATCCCTAGATTCTCACGACCTACTTCCTGTACCATCGACAGCGCAACGCCAAAACTATCTAAAAAGGCATACGCTCTTGGTTGGAAAGGTTTATATTCTATACTGATTTTAAGATCCGGCGCATAATCTGTGATTTCGATCATACAGGCTTTGATTTGATTCCAAACCTTCTCGTAGTCGATCTGAAAAGAGTAGTCAAATCCATCAAATCCTAGCCAAATCGTTACGACTTCGCCGCCTACTTCACGACAATAATCACATGCTTCTTTGCATAGTGCTACTGCGTTTTGGGAAATACTCTGATCTGAATTCCCTAATTCGCCATTGATAAACTCACTTCTAAAACGTAGGGCAACGCCATTCGCTTGTAACTGATTTTTTTGTAAGATCTCTTTCATTTTTTCTGCTGGAATATCTGCCACATGTTCTGGATAATTGAAATCAACATGGGTCAATCCTAAACGATTAAATTCTTCTAAAACTTCTGCTACATTATTATTGAATTTTGGTAAAAACGAATTGATTCTTGTCGCTAACTTCATTCTTTATTCCCCCTATTCTCTTTTCCTCCTCATAATAGCATGCTTTTTTTTCATTTTCAATCACTTTATTCCATTTTATTTCATTTATTATCAAAAATATCCATTTTCAAGTAAATTTATTTTACATTAATTTTCTATCTGTTGAATCATTTCTACTCGTTTTTCATGCCTTCCGCCTTCAAATGTTGCCTCTAACCATTCTTTTACGATCATTTTTGCCAGTTCACTTCCAATTACACGGGAACCAAAGGCTAGGATATTTGTGTTATTATGCTCTTTCGAAAGTTTCGCTGAATAGGGCTCACTACATACAACGGCACGAATCCCTTTTACTTTATTCGCTGAAATCGATATACCTACTCCTGTCCCACAAATCAAAATTCCACCATCAAAATTTCCTAAAGCAACTTCTTCAGCAACTTTTTTTCCGTAACGTGGATAATCAGTTCTTTCTGCTGAGTACGCGCCAAAATCTTCGACCTCATGTCCTAGTTCTTTTAGATAATCTATAATGATTGGTTTTAGTTCAAATCCCACATGATCATTTCCAATTGCTAATTTCATACAATCATTCCTCCTGTTAGTATAAAGTTAAACGTATCATGCTCTTAATTTTGCAAGAATTTCATGATAGGTTCCAGTTTTTCCAAATAATGCGGATGTTCCTAATACAAATCCAGATACTCCGATTTTGCTTAGTTGTTCAATTTTTTCAGGCGAAATTGCACCATCTACCATCACTTCAAAGTTATATTCTTTTGCTAAGATCACTAATTTCTCTATTTTAGGATCTGTATACTCTAAATATTTTTGACCTGCAAATCCTGGATTGACTGTCATCACCATTACATAGTCTGCTAAAGGCAGTAATCCTTGAATCATTTCAACTGATGTTCCCGGATTAATGGCAATACCTGCTTTTTTTCCCTTTTGATGAATCATATCTAATGTTCTGGCAGCCTGTTGGTCCGCTTCAGGATGAATATAAATAATATCTGCACCAAGATCAGCAAATTTCTCAACATACTTACTTGGTTCTTGAATCATCAGATGAACATCTACTGGTTTATCTGTCACAGAACGCACCAATTCAAAATCTTGTAACCCCATTCCAAAATTTGGCACAAAACGACCATCCATAAAATCCATATGGAAAATATCCACACCAGCTTGATCAAGTTCTTGGATGTCTTTTTTTAAATTAGAAAAATTCGCACACATCATTGACGGGCATAATAACTTGGGCATTTCTTCTCCTCCTTTGAGATAACGATTACCCAGTGTCTAAAAAAATATTTGAGTAATCGTTTACCTCTATTTAGGCATAATATATCACCAATATTTCCACCTGTCAATAAAAATTTGTGTTGAATAGTTGTATTCAGCTTCATTTTATGGGAAAATACAGGTAAATAGTAACAAAACAAAGAGAACGATTACCCACGAGGACACATTTATGAAAAACTATTCAATTAAAGATATCGCTGAAATAGCGGGCGTTTCAGTTGCAACTGTTTCTAGAGTAATCAACGATAATGGACGTTTTTCTGAGGAAACAAGAAAAAAAGTTCTAAAAGTCATTGAAGAGACAGGCTACAAAATGAATTACAGCGCTAAAAATTTACGAATGAATAAATCATTTACGATCGGAATTTTAGTACCTGACATAAGTAACTTTTTCTTCTCTGATGTAGTTCAAAAATTAGAAGAGATTTTATTTGCTAAAGGCTACTCCACTATTATTTGCAATACTTCTAGAAGCTCGGAAAAAGAGCTTGCTTACCTACGTATTTTAGAAGGAAAAGGTGTGGATGGCTTGATCGTGATATCCGGGGCTGAGGAATTTGAATTTGACTCTTCCGGGGCTGAAAAAAAGATTCCTTATATCTGTATTGATCGAGAACCAAAAAAGAAAGATGATACTATTTTTATCTCATCCAATCATTATCAAGGGGCTTTTGAAAGTGCTGAAGCGTTGATTCATGAAGGATGTCAGTCTCCGATCATTGCGATGCATAATCAAAAATCAACTAGTGCAAAAGAACGTCTTAAAGGATTTAAAGACGCGTTGAAAAAAAATAGTATTTCCTTTGATGCAAAACAACATTTACTTTCTGTTGATGTTCGATGTTCAGAGTTTGAAACAAAACTGCTTTCGTTTTTGAAGAAAAATCCAAGTACAGACGGTATTTTTTCTATAAATGATTTAATCGCCTTAGAATTAATGCTACACCTAAAGAAAAATCATATCGATGTGCCGCAAAAAATAAAGTTGATCGGATTTGATGATACGGCTTCTGGTCAATACACAACACCGACTCTTTCATCTGTAAAACAAAATACTACTTTGATAGCAAATCACGCGGTTGAAACACTACTAGAATTAATCAACAATAAAGGCGAACTTGGGAGACAAATTGTCGTTCCAGTTTCGTTAGTTTTGAGAGAGTCTAGTCAATCAACCTGATAGGTAAAAGAGAAAAGTGCTTCAATTATTTATTCGTATTTAGAGTGTGAAACAAAAGTGATTGTTCCTTTTGTCCCACACTCCTCTTTTTTTATCCTATCTTATTTCCCAATAACCAATCTTCTTGTATAAACAGCTTGACCTGAGTGCATCACAGCATCGTCAATAGCAGAAACAATTCGAGCCTGACGCGTAACGACAGGTGTCCAATTTGTATCCACGACATCATGAAGACTCTCTTCACGAATTGTTGATAGATAGATATTGGTAAATTCAATACTCGCGGCAAGATAATCAAGTAATAATTTTTTATCCGTCACTACAACTTTTGCTGCTTGTTCTGGAGTATGTTGCCAATCTTCCGTATCATCTGGTAAATCCAACGCAAATTTAGTACTCCAACCTGATTCTACCCATAATGGTTTCGTGTTGTTCAGTTCTGCGAATTGGTAATCCAACTCTCGTGCAGTATGCCAAATCAGCCAAGTAACTGATTTGATCAACGGCGCTGGCATCATATTTGCCTCATCCACTTCCATTTGGCCGAGTGTCTCTTCAAAACGTTCTTGTGCTCGTTTTAAGGTATCCATAGATAATTGTGTGATTTTCATTGTAGATTTCTCCTTTCATAAGTAACCTAAAACAGTATCTACCACTCACTTTACTACAATGCTTCTTTAACATCAAACTCCTAAACTATTATCTTATAGATTTTAGATTACAAAAAACCTTCTAGTCAATCGATCAAGTTCTTGACTAAAAGGTTTTGTTATTACGTTTATTAACGCATAGCTAGTGATCTAAATATATTCTCCGTTGGTCTTAATTACGTTTTGATACCAATAAAATGACTCTTTTTTCAAGCGTTGCAGTGTTCCTTTGCCTTCATTATCCTTATCTACATAAATCATACCGTATCTTTTTTCCATCTCACCACTGCCAAAACTTACAATATCGATAATTCCCCAAGGGGTATAGCCAATGACCGGAACCCCATCTTCGATGATGGCTTTTTCCATTTGTTCAATATGTTTGCTCAAATAATCAATACGATATTGGTCATGAACGGTATTTTCTTTTGTCAATTTATCATACGCCCCAAAGCCATTTTCTACAATAAATAGAGGTAAATCGTAACGCTGATAGACGGTATTCAATACATAGCGTAATCCCACTTCATCGATCGGCCAACCCCAATCAGATACACTTATATATGGATTTTTTACTATTTTTGCGTTTGGAATATCTTCTGTTTGCCACCCTTTGACATCTGTAAGTGTAGAAATTGCGCCAGACATATAATAACTAAAACCAATATAGTCAACTGTTCCTTCTTTCAAAATAGCTAATTCACGTTCACTGATCTGTATTTGATAGTTTTTACGTTCCCAGTATTTTGTAGCGTATGTTGGAATTTTTCCTCGAGCATGAATATCATTATAGAAAAATCTTCGTTCATTCGCTTTTACAGAGGCCATCATATCTTCTGGATTGCACGAGTATGGATAGACTGGAACATAAGCCATCATGCACCCAATTTGGAAGTTAGGATTTATCTTTTTTCCTTCAATCACAGCGGCTGCACTAGCAATCAATTCATTGATCCCAGCCTGAAAGACTAGCGCTTCTTTTTTCGCTTCATCCTCAATGATCATCGCCGAATTAGTCCAAACATGTAAAGGTTCTTGTCCATCTGCTTGGTTATTGATTTCATTAAATGTCATCCAGTACGTCACTTTATCTTTGTAACGCTCAAAAACGCATTTTGCAAATTTTACAAATAGTGGAATCACTTCTTTGTTGCCAAAACCACCAAATTTCTCATAGATGTAATAGGGCATTTCAAAATGAGACAAGGTAATAACGGGTTGAATATCATTTTTTATTAACTCATCAAACAGTCGATCGTAATATAACAGACCTGCTTCGTTTGGCTCTGCTTCAGTACCTTTAGGAAAAATACGGCTCCAAGATATCGATGTTCGCAAACATTTCAACCCTAATTCTTTAAAAAGTTTAATATCCTCTTTGTAATGATGATAAAAATCAATCGCATCATGATTTGGATAATATTCTCCCTCAAGAACACCTTCCGTTATTTTTCGAGGAATGCCATTTCCTCCAGCGGTCATTACATCTGCTATACTAGGTCCTCTCCCATCTAGATTCCAAGCTCCTTCTGCTTGGTGCGCTGCAATTGCGCCACCCCATAAAAAATCTTCTGCTAGTTTATTCGCCATACTAATACCCCTTTTTTCAAATTTAGTTTACTT
The DNA here is from genome assembly GCF_051714545.1 of Enterococcus sp. AZ126. Taxonomy (NCBI): domain Bacteria; kingdom Bacillati; phylum Bacillota; class Bacilli; order Lactobacillales; family Enterococcaceae; genus Enterococcus; species Enterococcus sp. AZ126. The sequence goes on along the minus strand of NZ_JBIOSB010000001.1, from coordinate 2,723,218 downwards.
ATAAGTCAATTTTTTGTGCACGGTTAGAAGCAATAACAAATGGCAAATAGATACAAACAGAAACTGCCAAACATATTATACCGACTAATATCGCAACAATATTCCCACCTGTCCCTAAAAATAAATTAATGATTCCAGGCGTAGTCCATGGAACACCAATTGCCGGAGAAGGCATAATTGGCCAAACCACCGTAACGAAATAACCGATCATAATATTGACCATTGGGACTAAAATAAATGGAACGATTAATAAGGGATTTAAAACGATCGGCAAGCCAAAAATGATGGGTTCATTAATTTGAAAGATCCCTGGAACTAATGACATTTTTGCAATTTCTCGTTGCTCAGGACGTCTTGAGGCAATAAATATTGCAATGATCAGCCCCATTGTCATACCTGTTCCTCCCATATTTGCAAACATATCATTCAAAATTCCCCATGTTTCTTTGTAAGGAACATCCCAAAGTGATCCTCCTTGATTTATAAAATCAAGATTAGCTAAATCTTGTTCTGTAAATATAGCAGAACGAACCGCATTTAGCGTATTTGGACCATGGATACCGATTGAAAATAGCAAGGTTTGAATAAATGCTAATAACATTACTCCTACAACATTTCCGCCCAAATCACGTAAGGGGCTTTGAATTCCTTTATAGATAAGCTCATTGATTCCCTCTGGTGCGATCATTAAGACTAAAAAGTTTATGATCGCTGCAAGTCCAACGACAATAACGATCGGAATCATACTTGAAAAAGAACGTGAGACAGCTGGTGGAACCATTTCTGGCATATTGATTTTTAAACGTTTGACTTTAAACAGTTTGGGCAAAAATTCTCCCACTAAACAGCCCACAATCATCGCAACAAATAAACCTTGTGCTCCTAAGTATTGTGTACTGATAACATTTAAATCATCCGCATTAAATGGTTTAGGATACAAGATCATAAAGCTTGCGATACTTGTTAGCCCAACTAACGTTGAATCTGCTTCAAAATGTTTTGCAAGTATTTGCGCAACAAGATAGGTTATAAAAATACTCATGATATTGATGGTTCCATTTGCTACAGAAGATAACACTTGCTGTGCGTCTTCTAAATTAGGAAAAATACTGGATAAGCGTAATAATTGCACAACAAAACTGTCATTTGAAAACAAAATATTATTTAACAAAATAACAAGTGAAGCCGAAATCGTTAATGGAAAAATCAACATAAAGGCATCTCTAACCGCTGCAATATGACGTTGATTATTTAACTTAGTTGCAACAGGAACCAATGCACGATCGATAATATCATTAAATTTTTGCATAGATAAAACTCCTTTCATTTATAATCGTATTATACCTAAATTATGCTGCAAAAAAGTAAGCGCCTACTTTTAAAAAATATATTCTAAGCAAATAAAATATATTCCTTGAACGGAACGACCTGTTCCTGATTTTTAACAAAAAAATAAGTGTGAAAACAAAAGTAACCTTCACTTTTGTTTCACACCTTATATCCGAATAAACGATGGTAATAGTTTACATTCAATCATTTGTCATTATGAAAATCTTTAAGATAGCTAATAAGCGTTTCCAAAATTGCGATCGATGGCAACTGACTCGTTAGATCTAGAAAAATATCTTTACGCTCTTCTTTTATTTCATACTCAATAGAGTAGTCACAAAGTTGTGCAAGCGTACTTTTTTTATTTAACGTAATACAATACTTTTGAACTATATTTTTATCTTCTAAGCTTGCGATTACTTCTATTAATTCTTTGGTTTCACCAGAAACACTTAAAAAAATTATGACATTTTTTTGGTCTTTACGTAAAAAACTACGAATTGGATAGGTCAAATCATCCAAACTGATCGACACATAGCCTAAACTCGCTAGTTTCCTAGCTATATATTGGGCAATTGCACCAGAAGCCCCCATCCCCATAAACAATATAAAATCACTGTCACCTAAAGCTTGTGCCATATTTTTTATTTGATATTCAACATCGGGATGAAAGATGCCTATGTTAAGAGAATTTACTCGTTCTTCAATGCCAATATGTTTTTTATTTTCTTCTTGGCGAACCTTATCTAAATGGGCTTTTATATAAAATCGAAACTCCGGAAAAGAATGAAATCCTATTTTCTGAACAAAACGAAAGACTGATGTTGATGATACATGTGCACCATCCGCAATATCTCGAACACGCATATAGGGGATTTTCTCCAAGTTATTTGCAATAAATCGATAAATTTCTTGTTCTACAGAGGACAGGTCATTTAATTTCAGATAATCAAATATCGCCATTTACGTTAATCTCCTTTGATTCGCTAAGAAAATTATACCATAAAAATTTTATTTACTGACGACTTGATGAACTTGATAGACAGCACCGATAAGTCCTGCATCATTTTTCAATTTAGTTGGAATAACAGGTGCAATCGTCTTCCCTCTTAGATAGTTGACTGCTGCATGATTCTTCTCTACTTCAGTCAAGGTTTTCTGAAGTTCTTGGTGGAAAAATTCATTTGCACTCACACCACCGCCAATTAAAATAGCTTCTGGATCAAAACAACTAATTAAATTTACCAGTCCTACAGATAAATCGACATAAAATTGTTTCGTGATCGTGTTTGCAAGTCTGTCGCCTCTTTCAGCTAAATCAAAAATATCTCTGGCATCGCTAACAGGCACAAAATTTTCTATATTTTTTTGTTGGGCTTCATTATATAATCGTATCAAACCATCCACGATCGAAGCCCGTCTATTAATCGATACCGTCTCAAGATTTCCTGTTTCAGGTAATTTATCAATCATCATCCAGCCGAATTCTCCTGCCATGCCGTGTGAGCCACGATAAACCTTCCCATTGATGACGATTCCTCCGCCAACTCCTGTCCCTAAGACCAGGCATAAATAATTCTCCATATTGATCGCATTACCGATCCATTTTTCTGCTATAGCAACTGCATTTGCATCATTTTCAACCGTAACAGGCAGACCCGTTAGTCCCTCTAATTTTTGCTTAAAGTTTTCTCCATATAAAGAACTGATCGCACCTGCAGTCAGCATGAATCCATCCTTTTGCACAATTCCCGGAGCACTGATTCCGATTCCCTTTATTTGATAACGTGTTTGAGCCTCTTCAATACGTTTTAAAAGATTCCTATAAAAAATAGTAGGTTCATATTCTGTCTCCATCGTTCCTTTTTCCAGAACACGCCCGCTCTCATCTAAGACACCATATTTAACGGTTGTTCCTCCGATATCAAACCCCACGTACATAAATTCAACTTCCTTTATCACTTATTTGAAGGAGTCAAGATAACGCCTTCATTTCAACGTATTGTATCATATCCTACTAAGGATTTTTTTCCTTTTTATCCCCGCTTTATCTCTGTCTTTAGAAAAAGTGTCTAGACTTCTCCATCACACGACAAGTGGGTGTGAGACAAAAGTAACATTCACCTTTGTTTCACACCCTATACTCGAATACACGCTGGGAGCAAACGCAATTTCTTGGGAAATAAACGCTTCTATTCCAACCTTACCTAGAATCTGCCGAACACTTTTGTCTCGACCTATTTAAAACTAGATACAGATCTCAATATGTTTTTTTAAACATGAATAATTCAGCTTTGCGATAATCATAGCAAATTTTCGAAAAAGCTAATAATTTCCCAGAGCTTAAAAACGTATCATCTCTGACAACTAATGTGGGAGCACCTTCTGCTAAATTGAAGAAATTCGCTCCTTGCTTGCATAGCGGCTCACTACTGATCACTTTATCAATAAATCCAATCTTAATTTTTTTATCTTGTTCAAAGTAGTTAAAAACAGAATCGTATAGCGATTTTGCTGGAATCTCTTTAGCAATCGACTGTAAATAATAGGATCGTTCAATTAGATAAGGTTCATCATCAAGTGTCCTTAAACGCTCGATCTCTATCAGCTGCACCTCAGAAGTTAAACCACTATTCTCTGGTAAAAACTCCGCTTCTTTAGCGCTTACGATACGTTGAGTGGCTTCTACAGTCCGAATGGTGCGGCCTGGTCGCGCAATTTCTTCTGTCAACCCTACATTATTTTGCAGATTCAGCAGATTCTCATGATATTTTGGACGTATAAATGAACCAATTCCTTGCGCTTGATAGATATAGCCCATATCACCAAGTTGCAACAATGCTCTTCGCAGTGCATAACGGGAAACCGTGTAATGAGCCATCAACTGTTGTTCACTTGGTAGTTTTCCATTTTCATCCGCAAGGTTTCCGTCTTGGATTTCATCTATCATCTTTTTTACTAACATTTTAATATCAATCGGCTTCTTTGGTAGCATCATCCAAGCTCCTTTTTCATTAAATAAAATGGACAACCCCTCTTGACCGCCCTACACCAAACAGTTTAAATCTTTTTACTATTCATAGCAATTTTTCCAGAAATCGTTTGACTGTTTCTAGTTTGTAACCGTATTGTCCTGCTCCTCTTGATACAATTTCCCATCGTAAAACTTGATGAATGGGAACCAAATCAGAAAGGCTATGCCCGCACAGACAAACGCTAACACAAACGCTCGCCAATCACCGCCTGAACCAATAAATCCAGACAGCCCAAGTGGAGTTGGCCAAGCAACTTGTGCAATCGGTGGATTAACCATGCCAAACTTGATAGCAAAATAAGCGACTGACATCGAACTCATTGGTGCCAAGAAGAAAGGAATAGCAGTATATGGATTATATACAACTGGCATCCCAAACAAAATCGGCTCATTGATATTAAAAAGTGACGGCACAACAGCTGCTTTTCCTAAGGCGCTCAGTTGGGCAGATTTGGCAAAAAAAGTGATAAAAATAACCATTCCAAGTGTTGCTCCAGACCCACCAATAGTAACAAAGCTGTTGTTAAATTCACCGGCAAACGGAAGGTTTGCACCGTTTTGATTTTGAACCATATTTGATAAAACAATCGGCGTCAAAAATGAAGTAACAATTGTAGCACCATGAATCCCAACGATCCACAATGCATGCATTAAAAAGTAAATTACTAATAACCCTACCCACGTATTCGTCAAATTCGTTACGAATCCAAATGGAATAGCAATCATTTTAAAGATATCTGTTCCTAAAGCGACTAATAATCCATTAATAACAATAACTGCCAATGCAATTAGAACTGTTGGAATAAGGGCTGTAAAAGAATTAGAAACGCCTGTCGGAACTGTTTCCGGCATTTTTATGACCCATTTACGTTTCACACACAACGCATAGATCTTCACAGCGATAATAGACATGATGATTGCTGTAAAAATACCTGTTGTTCCTAAACGAGTAACCCCACCAGACATTTCCCAACCATCAATGATTTTTTGGTCATCCGTAACAACATTCACCAGTGTAGCGATTCCACCATCAAAAATCAATTCAGGTAAACACATAAAATACGCCATCATAGATAATAATGCCCCATTTAAAGGATTAAGATTGATTTTTTCTTCTTGTGCTTGAATTTTTGTATACTCGTAACCAAATACTATACAAAAATACAGCGCCAAAATCCCCATTGTTGCCATATTTCCTAACATATATAAATTCTGAACTCGATTAAACGAAATATCCCATATGCCTTCTAACGCTGGAAAACTCTGCGGTAAAACAGCAATAATCAAGAACATTGAGCCTACAATTGTAAAAGGAATGGAAGCCATACCAGCAGCCATTACTCCTCGAACAATTCTAAATTGAGAAATTTTCCCCATCGGTCCCATTAAATAGTTATTTAAAAATTTAAATACTTTACCCTCTGATTCCATTTTTATCACCTTTCTTAGTTCATACTATTTTCAAATTGTTTCATGTATTTCAAGTAAGCATCTTTATTATGCTCAATTTGCCAAATACGCCATTCAACGAACACCCCTATAACAAACCCTAAAACAAGACATGCCACTAATAAACTTTTCCCTTCATTATTAATAAAAGGAAAAAGAAGCTTTTGATGACCAAGTAGAATCATGACCATCCCCAAAACATTACTGATCATTTGTATGGCATACCCAATTTTCGTTACAGGTAATCGACTTGTCGGTTTCCAATATTTGGCAGTTTGTTCAATTATAATAGCGATATCAATTATAAGTAATCCTAGTGGAACGATCATCCAACTGCTCACATTGGCAAAACTCAATACGCTCCAATATAAATTGACAAAGAAAAAAAGCGCTGTAACATAGCGAAATATCAAATAACGATTAAAATACATACTTGTTAATTTAGTCTTCTTATTTAGTTCTGCTTTTGTTGGTGAATTTTCCATTCTCACTCACTTATCCTTCACATCTTACTTGAAATCTACGTTTCTATAACGCTTACATTTTTTTATCTATCACTACTTTCTTTTAGGGCAGCTCATCTAGATTTCCAACTTGTTCGAACAAGTTAAGATTAACATATCCTTTTAAAATTGTAAACGCATTCTCATCGAAAAGAAAAAAATACCGCCAAGAACTTACAATAGTAAATTCTTGGTGATATCCTCTTCTATCTTAGCTTTCTTTAATCAGCATTATTTTTTATTCGTTAGCTAATACTAATGGTATCGCTACCTCAGATTGATGTTCAACTTCGTTTCAACCTTTATAGCAAGTTTAAATCAAGCAGACTAAACCGACAACATATATCCCTTCGAGCGAATCGTTTTGATATATTTTGGTTTTTCAGGATCTCCCTCGATTTTTCTTCTTAAATGAGAAATCAAATTCGCTAAACGGAACGTATCTAAATCTGATTCTCCTCCCCAAACACGTTGAAACAATTCAGCATAAGGAACAACCTGATTCAGTTGTTCATTTAACACTACTAACACTTTATACTCCAAGCGTGTTAATAAAATTTCCTTTTGACCAGCGATCTTAACACCCATAACATTTGATAGTAATTCAACTTCTGGTTTTTCCGTTTTAGAATCCTCGATTGGTTTATTCATATGTCTATCTATAAAAGTAGCTTCACTTTTGGTATAAACACGGTCAAACGACTTTCTGATCAGCAATGAAAATTCATCTGGTTCTATTCGGGTATCCACAGTAGCGCTCGCACCCAATTGTAAATAAATGATTCGATTATTTTTTTTAGAATTTTTTGATACAATCCAAATCATACCTGTAGTATAATTTTTCATTTTGATAATGAGTTCACATGTCCGCCCGATATTTTCCGAACTCATTTCTTCTATAATTATGGCATCCATCCCTTGGATCTCTTCCACCTCTACAGCTTCTATATTCAAAAATACAATCTTACATTGTTCTTGTGCAAACGCTTGTGCGTAACCATCTAAGGAATAGTCTTCAGATGAAATAATCGCTACTTTGTACATTTTTTAAATTTCCTCCTTCATATTTTGCATTCTTATAAATACTACTTAAAAAGCAACCAGACACTACAACTAACTATTTAACGATCGGTACGTTCATTGCTAACTATATTATTATTTATGGTTTGCCTTCTAAGCGAATTCCCTTCAACTTAAAATATAGAAACCAATCATTCGCAGTCTATTTTATAATCTGACAGACCACTATCTACATGATTTTTAGAAGCATTGAGCTGCTTATTTATACACTCGAATAGTCAGTAAATGATTGGCTCTTATTGTTCAACGCTCTTTTCAGTCACGTATACTTAATTAACTCTTTCTTCAATCCCCATATTTAACACTTCTGAAAAAACAGTACACTGTCTATGGTTCACAATTTTTTTCAAGACCTCGGAAACTTTTTTCTTGTCTAATTCTGTTGGCGTGTCATTCCAGATAATTAATTCAGCATCGTTATTTTTTTTCCGAATAATTTCTGAATATAGGCGATTAGATATTATTAAATCAACATCTTTATCTGTAAAAGAACAAAATTCAATGTTTACATTTGTCTTAGAAACAACGATGTTCTTTAAATGTTGATTTGTCTTCTCACCAAATTGAGAAATAATGGCTACTTTGATATTTCCCATACGATGATCAGAAGATAACAGTTCATAGAGTTCTTGTTGATAATTGGTCTCTAAATATTCCCTATTTAACTTTAAGCTTTCGACCTCTTCTATTTGGCACAATTCATCTGTAATTTTAGTGACAGCTTTTTTCACCATTTTTTCCACAGTAGAATCACAATCTAATGAATAGACCTCGCTATTGTCAAACCGTATGTTTCCTCCTTTAAATGCTATCAGTTGAAAATGTTGGATAACTAAATTAGTATATAACGTAATTTGTTCAGAAATCGTTAAATTTACTGAAAAATGTTCATAAAATTCTCGCATCCAATAGCTGGAAATTATGCTTTCGACATTTTTGTTCAGCTCTGTCCTTACTTGCGTTTGATCTTGTTCCCCATATATCCTTCTTGGTTGAAAACCGAAAAGAACAAGATAAACGAATAGGACTTCTTCATCTATATTATCTGCAGGAAAATTTTTGCTTAACAATTTAGGTTTCAGTATTTTTTCTATTTCGTTATACGATCCTTTGTATGAATGAAATTCACTACAATCAACATTTTTTTTCATCAAATGAACTCGATTGAAGATCGTGCCGATCCAATAAAGAAAAAATTCCGTTTCCGAAACACTTAATTCTCGTGAATAAAAAGATTCGATCACCTCTATGTATTCAAACGCTTTTTGCTTATCATAAAATCTAAAGGGCCATTCAATACCACCAAAAATAGTCCAGTAAAAACTAAAGTAAAAATATCTGATCTGCATTTCCGTACCCTTCAAGTGAATATTTTTATTCAATTCAAGCTCCAATGAAAAATCACTGACCAATTCTTTGATTTCAACGATATTTGTGTATACAACGGTATAACTGAGATAGCGTTTACTTGCAAATGTCTTGATGTCTACGAACTTATTATGAAATAGTTCATCAATCACCTGATAAATAATAGATCCTTTGTAGTAATAAACTTCGATCTCTTGAATTGAGAAACCATTCAATTGCTTTAATGAATAGCCCAAGATATTTTTTTCTAAAATTTCTACATGGCTTGTCCAAGATTCCATGTCTTCTTTTAATAACTCAACAGTCCGAACCAATGTTTTATTGCTGATATTTAATTGTTCTGACAATTCCTTCACACTAAAGTACCTTGTCTCCGAACTTAATATCCTCACTAACTCTAATTTTCTAGTCGACATTTTATCTAATATCTTAATCATGACCCACCCTCTTTTCCGTTATTTTTGCTATTTCAATTGACAATATCTCATCTTACTGACATTTTACAAATATTTTTTTAATTTCATTTATTTTATCTATAAATTTTATATACTACTAATTATAAATTTTAATTCAAAAAATATTTTTTTCAACAGCTCATAGTTTTAAAATTCCCAACATAATAGACATTTAACGAAAATAGTTTTGTTTTAAATCGCATATTCGTTTTTTTTATATTTTATTAAAATATAAAAATTACTCATCAATAGTTTTATTTTTTTCAAAATAAGGATCATCTCCATCTTTTTAACCACTCTCTCCACTTTTTTTGTAATTTGCAACAATATTCTGTAAAAAAATCTCAATGAAATAAAAAAGTCAAATAAATAATGTTTTTTCGTTTTTTTATTTTTTACTTCTTAATCGTATTTATTTATTCGAATTTTAATTAAAATATTATGCTTCTTTTAAAAGTCATTCTAATTTTAGACTCGTTTAACTTTTATCATTCATTCATTTTTTTAAGCAAGTGACTTATTTTAGATAGTGATATTACTGATTTAAACGATGATAATACTAAAGGTTTATTGTTATTGTTTGAATTCATTCAACGGCAAGTTACGTTACATTGCAGGGGCTTTTTCAGCGGTATTCTCATTGATTAAAAAAAGAATAAACGGTGTGTCGGGAAGAAAAAATCATTATTTTTAGCTGAACAATAGATAGAGGAATGTTCAACTGATAGTGACTATCTACAATTCAAAGTTGTATATTTAGAAAATACTGGGGAGTTTTTATAGAAAATCGAGAAAAATATTAAAACTATTTGGTGATTATATGTATTGATTCTTGTAAATTTTAATTGTAGATACTAGTTGTGGCAAATTATTATACGGGATCCGATCCCTCTTTATCTGTTTTACCATGATACAAGGATGAGAACTGCTTTGTTTTTGATAGAAGAGATTTCACGTCAGTTCTTTTTGTAAACATATTGAGCCACGTCCTTTCCTTTTTTAGTTTTAGTGTTGATGTTCTTCTTTATACTTCCTATTTTACATACATTTCAGTTCTTTTAATTCGCGATCCTGTCGGTTCTTTCGACAATTTTTAAAACTGTATTTCACGTACTGTATCTTTTTAATGATTTCCGATAATCTTTACTCAAAGATTTTTCTTCTACACTTTATACATACGCTCTCTAACACAACCTTTGTCTCTTGATTTTTGTTACTCTTCTTCATACTCCTTATTATACTTACAGGAGGGCTATTTTTCTGTGCGATGCTGTCGCGTCTTACGACAATTTCGCATGCTGTATCATGCACGCTTTGCTTCTTTAACTAAGCTCTCGTTTCAATTAACTTTCTTTTATTAAGAATATTGCAATTAGATAATTGATTTCTGACAATAACTGATAAACAACTGATCAGAAACGTTAGGCTTAAAACTAAGACTAAATGTTTATTCCCCTTGATTTGTACCACACTCACCTAAACATTGTCGAAGATAAACGATCGCTCATACTTCTTTTTAAGTTACACAAAAGCAAACGCAAGTAAAAAAGCCCAAGAGAATAAGTATAACTTTGTAAGTTATACTTGATCTCTTGATTTTTCTATACACGTCTAGCACTTCTCTAAGCAACAGTCCAGATAGTTGTTAAAACTTACTTTTTGTTTTAAAGGTGATTTTTTCCCTTCTATATACTAACATGTGAAGAAACAGCGAGATCAGTTGAGCTACTTATTCCGATATTTCTGCGTAGAGCTCTCTTACTGTTCCGTTTGTATCATAGCTAACTGCGATTAGTTTGTTGAATGCATTTTTTTTATCGATACTCTCCTGATTTGTTACGATCGGGAGGAACTCTTCTGTAATTGGACTAGTTGATTCCCTTACTTGCTTCTCGTAGCCGGCCAAACCAGACTTGATTTTTTCAGCAGGGATATTCATATTCTTACCCATTTTTTCGACAAGATCAGGAAGATTATCATTAGGTAATACACCGTTGACTGGAGCAATTTTAATCGAAATGGTCTGTGAACGTAAATAGGCTAAGCTGTTTGTTTCTGAATATTCATAATTTAAGGTCACTTCCGAAACGATCTGTAACTCTTCTTCTTTGTAAAAAGTATACCTGGTTTGAAAATTCAGCTCTTTATTTCTAGCGAAAACAGCATATACTGTTTCCCCCGGTTTTACTGTATCAGAAGGGATTTCATCGGCAATAAGCTTTTTCGTTTCTTCATAATAAGCAGGAATATGCAGCTTATATTTTTCTTCAACAAGCTGAAAAGCCTCTTTTTCCGTTGCTATTTTTGAATAATCAGAATTACCAAATGTTTGCTTGCGCTCCGCTTGCCAGCTTAACGCCTGATCTTCTTTGGAGAAGTCATCGTACTTACCTGCTTTACTGCATCCCGAAAAAACAAACAGAAGCATTAACATGATGATTCCTATCGTTGCTGTTCGTTTACTCATTCTGGAAGCACCACCCGTTCTGCTTGAAGACCTGGAAATGCGTCTTGTGAAAAACTCAATTCGATGGTACTTTGATCTAAAAGTTCATAAAGAACGACACATTCAACCGTTTGTCCTTTAGCAACCATTTTAGTCTGAGCGTCAGCAAGTTCTTTTACATCCAAAAAAGCTGAGTCTTCTGGTAACGTCGCTACCGAGAGCGTTTTTCCGTTTTGTGAAGCTGTAACAAGTTCTTGCCAAATGGACGGTTGAACAGGCTCTTCATTTAAATTCGTAAAGTTATAACGGATCGCCACTAGTTTTTGTTGTTCTTTCCCTGACACTTGTCTTACACCTGTAGTTTCCATTTTCAGCTCATCATTTTCAATTGTGATGATATCACCTTCGGCTTTTTGTTTTGATTCTTCCGTCTTTTCAGCCTCTTTCTCATCGAAACTGACTTCTCTAAGAGTCGCTACAGAGGCATCGATTTTCTCTGAACGCTTCTCGTAGGAATTGTCATCAGCCGAGTAAAATGTCATCTGAACAAAACCGTTTTCTGTCCAAATATAGTAGAAATGTGCCCAGACACTTTTTTCTTTATAAACAGTATTCAAGGTATATTTATAAGCCGGGTACTCTCCTACTTTCATTTTTTTCATATAAATACCTTCAAGATCTTTATAATTGTAGCGCTCTTTTAATTTTTCTCTTGTTTTTTCTCCAAATGAATCTTGTTCTACTTCTGTTACTGGTGTCGTTGTAATAAATAGATAGGAATTACTTTTTGTATCCTCTGCGCTAAAAGCTGTTTGAAGTCCGTAATCACTTCTGACTTCTTTATCTGCTTTCCAGCCACCTGGCAGTTGTATTTCATAAGAGACACCTCTATCACTGAATTTTTGTTCGGTGTCTTCCAATTGTTTTGAACACCCTGTAAAAAAAAGTAATACAGCGATCAAAGATAACATAATGGTTCCTTTTATTTTCAATGGATTGACTCCTTTTGATTTATTTTTTGTTGTTTTTTCTGATACCAATAGACGTAGCCGCTAAATAACAGGACACTGCTAATAAATAATAAGCTGCCAAGTTTCATTCCTTCAGGATAATACGTTAATTCAACAGTATGTTCTCCTTTAGGAACTTTAACGGTGATCAAAGCATCTTGAACTGCCTTGATTTCTGTCGGTTTTCCATCAATAGTTGCTTTCCAGCCTGGATCGTAAGGGATCGTTGTGAAAATAACTTGTTCTTTTTCTGTCGTAACTTTGGCTTCAACATGATTGCCTTTAACATTAAAAGGAACTTCTTTTTCTCTGATATCAGTGATTGCTTGATCCAGTACATCCGTTTTTAAAACTAAAACTGACGGACGAACGGCTTGTACCACTGAGCTGCCCATAAACTTAGCTGTAACGTTGACTTTCGTTGCTTGTTCATAATGTCCTAGATTAAAATAAGTACCTGTTGAAGACAGTCCGCTGACATTTTTATGCCCATCAACACTGATTTCTACTGAGCCATTATCAACACTATTCAATGCTCTAGTATCTAATGATAGATAAGCTTGTGTCTGGGCTGGGACGTTGACTTCCCATGTAATACTTTTTTCTTCCCCAGTATTGCTTTCTTCAGAATATAAGGTAAAATCACCAGATTCTTGCACGATCATATTGGTTCGAGAAACTTCTGTTAAGCCAGTAAATTGGAAAAGCGGCTCTTTCATTTCTGATAAGTATTGGACCAATGCTGTTTGATTGTTATTATTTTTCGTTTCATAAATACCTTGATCTGTTAGGACTCCTAATGGTAAGGCATGTTCATTTTCATAAAGAGTATAATCACCATGTGTCTCAATTTCTTTAAAGCCGTATTTTTGAGGGTCATTTTTGGCTAAATTATATTTCACTCCCAATAGATCATCCATTAAAATCGTATTGTTTTCATACTGAATGGTTAAATTCGTTCCTTCTGAACGATAGCCTAAACGATCCAGATATTGTGAAGAATTACGATTACGTATCGATGAAAACATTGTTACACCAGAATAATTGTAATTAAAACTGTCTGTCCTACTGATTGGGTTTAAGTTTTCAAGTCGATAGAAGGTATCATTTATTGATTGGGCTTTTTCCACTAACGGTTCAATATCTTTATACCCCTGTGTATAACGTTCTTTGCTTGTGTAGCCCCATTCTTTATCGATCCCTGACATGATTTGATGTGTATTGAACGACATTTCCCCACACATTACACTAATCAGTAAAACTGGCATCAACCATCTATATTTTGGCAATTTATCTTTAAGAATAAAGAGCAGTACATAGACTACTAATAAAATAACCGTGATAATCAAAGTCTCCTGTGTAATATAGCCATATCTTTTTTTGTTGGAAAGAATTGCAGCTGCGATAAAAATACCGACAAGTGACAGCATAATATTGCCGAGTATATTGAGATCTTTTTTCTCAAATTTTTCCAAACCAAAACCAGCTAATATCAAGACTAGAGCGGAATAAAGGAAACTATAACGGAATAAGAACATATTTGGCGAATGCATTCCCTGCCAAAATAGATTCAATGGCTGAATGTAGACACTGGCAACCATGACTAATAGTAAACCACCGAATAATAATTTATTTTTTAGCGGGATTTTTTTCGTCACAAAGTAAAAAATGAAAAATAGTAGCGGTAACAGGCCAACATAGATAAACGGACTACTCCCATACTTAGAGGTATCGTAAACACCAGTCATATTTTTTACAACAAAATCCCAAGGACCAACATCATTTGTAATAAAGCTATTGATCGAGTCAAGCTTTTCTCCGTTGGTTCTTAAATCAAGCACCGACGGTAAGATAATGATCATAGAAGCCAGACCTGCCAATAGTGATGTGATCAAGTAAGGTACGATCGAACGCTTGTAGATCTTCCATTCTGTAAACACACGAATGAAAAAATATAAAAAACTAAACAAACCGACCATAAAAGCCATATAATAATTTGTAATAAATAATAAAAAGTAGCTGATAAACAATAGCACAGGCCTTTGTCGATCCATAACGCGATGGATCCCTAATAAAATTAAAGGTAGATAAACCATTGCATCCATCCACATGAGCATAATGGAATACGCCATCGTAAAACTCATCAAAGCGTACGACACACTTAAAAATACTTTCGTCCACTGGGGTATTCTAAATGTATTATGAGCAAATACCCAAAAAGTTACTCCCATAGCGCCAATTTTAGTCAATAATATGATGTACATCGCATCCGGCATATGTAGATTGTCAAAGAAAAATACCAAAAAACTGAATAAACTGTTGGTATAATAACTCATTAAAGACACAAAATTCAGTCCTAATGAACCTGACCAAGTATAAAAGAAGGACTGGTCACCATGAAGCATATTATTAAATCCTGAATAAAAATTGACTAACTGACCAAATGCATCACTAGCTAAAATCGTACGGTCACTCGTTGGATAGATTCCTAGTCGATAGTAACTGATTGCCATAATTGCAACCGGTAAAAGAAAACTAAGAATGATTGCTGCGCTATTTTTTTTGAAAAATATTTTTCTATTTTGTTGTTTCATGTATATCCTCGCTTTTCTTTAATCAATCGTACCAAGTCGGTTAAACGGAAAGTATCTAAATTTTACGACGCCTTCAATCTGATCTTGATCGATCAAACCCATTTCCCGGCTATCTGTTGAATGTCTTCGATTATCGCCTAACACAAAATAGTGATCAGCTGGAATCGTTGATAATCCCTCTAATTCTGCTGCGATTTCCCAGTCTACGCGAACTTTTAACGTCCCATCGGGCAACTCAACACCTGAAAGGTTTTCTTCATTTGGTGGAGTGGGATTTGTTTCAGCCATTTGACTATTTAAATAAACGGTATTTTGATCTAACCAAATGCGATCACCTGGCATTCCGATCACTCTTTTTATGTATGATTCGTCTTTATTTCCCTTTGGTTCGAAAGTGATCAACGAATAACGCTGTGGGTCTTCATTTTTTAAAATAAATAGACGATCTCCGTTCTCTAAAGTAGGCATCATCGATTCACCACTAACTTGATGAGGTTTGATCTTTATCAAAAATAGAATGCCTAAAAATAATACAAGTAAAAAGCAAGCATTTTTAAAATATTTTAATGCTGTTCTTTTGCGATTTGGATTTCTTTCGTCTACTTTTTCATTCGCAATGCGCTTATTTATTTTTTTTTGATTCTTATTTTTTATAGGAACCATCCTTTCTTCGGGTCACTAACTTTGCTAGAATTGTTGCATCTGGTGGAATGGTAAGACTCTCATTTCTACAACGCCGACAATGTCTTTTTCATCCACATAACCATAGTCTCGACTATCTGAGGCATACGGACGATTGTCACCTAAAACCAGATATTTCCCTTTAGGAACGTATTCTGATTTTGTAGACCAATCGGTTGTGTAAACACTGCCGCTGTTTTTTGCCCGCTTCGTTTCATCTTCCAAGAAGCGCTCAAATACATCACGATCATTGACGTATAATTGGTCATCTTTATAGCTGATCGATTCACCTGGTAAACCGATCACTCTTCTCACTGAAGTTTCTTTAGTGTTTGGATCTTTATGTAAAACTAACTTAAATCGCTTCGGCTTAGCTAACTTACTGACAAAAACCCATTCGTCATTATTCAATGTAGGTACCATTGAATAGCCTTCTACCTTAGCAAAAGTAAATGTAAAGAAGGATAACAGATACAATACAGTCCCCAACAAAATCAAACTCAGTCCCAGTTCAAGTATCAACCGTTTAATAGATGTCTGCCAAGTTTGCCTTTGTTTCTTTTTAATCGTTTGTTTTGATCTTTTTTTCTTCTTTCTTATGTATGTCGGATCGCTTTTTTGGGATTTCCTTTTTTTAACAGAAGTCCCAGCTTGTTTATCCAACGTGTTTTTAGGGCGTGAGTGAGAAGGTTTTTTCTTTTTGGCACTCATGATAAAACCCCTTTGATTCACTTTATTTTTTTTGCTTTAATGCTGTTTCATTTACATTAAATTCTTTAAAAACTTTTTTTTGTGTTTGCTCAATTCGTTTCAAATCATTAATATAAGTTGAAACTGTCTCTTGGTTGTTCAATTGTTCTTCTGAAAGCGAATAGGTATTTGAGCCATATTCACGTAGTTGAACATAGTAACGATTCAGTAATGTTTGTCCTTCTTTTGAAAGACCATTTGAAGGGGTAGAACTACCGTAAGATGCTAAAAGAGAAGTCAATTCCATCAATTTTTGTTTCGATTCTCCAACATCAGAGCCATTTTGAAGACTCGTTAAGGTCTTGTTGACTTCATCCGTAACAAAATAGCTTTGCACAATGATATTCCCGTCTGTTTTAGATAAGTTTGTTAATTGATAGTAACGGGCATACAGGCCACCACTAAGAAAGAGGATACTTAAAACGATGAAAATGATTCCTCGTTTTACTTGTGCATTTTTCTTCTTTTTCAGTTGTTGCCTATTACGCTGCCATCGTTTTCGCTTTTGTTTATTTTTAGGGCGCCTTTTCTTCAGCTCGTTAAAATCTTTGGCTGTTGCAAATGAAAGTGCAAATGAAAACAACGCAATAACAAAGGCTATAAGGAAGGCAGAACAGCAACCGATAAACAGCCAATCTAGTATAGTCATATTCTACCTCCTTTCTTTAGTTAGTTTTTTTTCTCTTAACTGCTTTTTTCTTCTTTTTCTTCTTCGACGTGGTGCGAACCACAATGAAGATAACGAACAAGAGAACTAAAACTCCGCCAGCGATCATCGCAATCATGACCCAGTTTATGCCTCGGTCTTGGATAAGTGAGACGTCTTGTGCATTGTATTTATCTGCATCTTTTTGTGTAATTGAGAAACTTTCTTTCCATTCCCATTTTTTATCTCCTGCAGTAACGACGATATGACTATCATAATCACCAGGAGCGAATTGTTCACCGTTTAAATTAACCGGGAAGGTCATCTGTGTGTTTGGTGCCATTCGATAATTTTCTTTTTTAGAATCGTATAAGATTTCATCTGATCCTTTTTTGAAAATTCTAGCATCTACAGTCATCCCTTCTACATAGGTCGGTTCCAAATTTGAAAAGTTGATCAAAAAGGCATTACGATAGTTTGATGAACCTGCATATACTTTGTTTAAAGCTAGTTCTGGTTGGATTTTTGTATCTGTTTCACTTAGCAACATCCCTATGATAAAGGCATATTTGTTTACTACACCATTAGCTGATTCACTTGCTTTTTTCTCTGCTTCTGTTTCAGATTTTTGCAGATAGATCCCACCAGACAATTGGCCATCAAAGCTCTCTTTTGGCATAGAAATATCAACAGGGACTTTTTTGGTTTCTTTCGGTGCAAGAGTAACAGTTTCAGGGACTTTTACAATATCTCCTATGTCATATTTCAAAGATGGATCCTTTTCAATTTTTGCCGGACCGTATTCAATCACACCATTACTGTTTGTTTTTGCGCTATGAACAGATAAATCAACACCCAATTCACCATCTGTCATATTGTATAGCTCGATTTCGACGGTTTGTTTTTGCTCTGGTGACATTCGTAAATCAAAATAACCAGCACTACCAATTTGATTTTCCGGCTTTATGATTTTGTAGCTATAGCCGATCTCCCCGTCTCCATCTTGTGCATATGTAGTTTGTGGGATTATTAGTAATAGACAGCCTATGTATAGTAATAAAAATATTGCTTGTTTAAAGTATTGTTTCATCGTCGATTCCTTTCAAGTCATTTTTTTTAAAGTGCGGTACCGATCCTCTTAGATCGGTACTCGCGATTAATACTGATAGGTATTAAAAATTTTAATTATAGAGTGTTAGACATTGTCCAAGTAACTTCACCTTTATATTTACCTTCAATGATTTCTTTATCACTTGGAACAGTTAATTTCACTGATTTATCAGAAGTTTGTTCAGTTTCTACATCGGATAATACACCAAAGTGAATTAGTGATTGTCCAATTCCTTTACCTTCTGATTCGTTGTTGATGAATATTACACCCTCTTCTGTTACATCAATTGAAGGAGCCGCGATTGTATCAGCGCTCAATGCTAAATCTGCTGCTTGAGTTGATTTGATCCCAATATTTGTATACGTTAATGTTGCACCTGAAAGTGCGTGATCACCTTCACCCTCAATTGTTGTAGTCATTGGTTTTGTAATTTTTGCTTCTAATTTGTACTTGTGATCTAATGTGCTACGTGTATCTTTAATGATCACATGGTTTGCTGCTGCACCTTTTTCTTCAACATAATTTTTAGCAAAGAATGTACGTGCGCTTCCGTCATTCACTACTGCGTGTCCGCCAAAAGATAATGGTGTTACATCTTGAACACCGAAGATAACTGATTCTAAAGGACGAGTGATCGTTCCAGAGATAATGCCTGAGTCTTCTGAACCATCTGTATCAGTGAAAACAGGACGAGTTGTGTTTGTATCTTCGTCTGTATTACGAGTGAATTGGATATCCATATCACCTTTTTTGAAGTGAGACGCGTCTTCTGCCTTTGTGATCCCTGGTACTGCTACCGCTACGCCTAAAGTTGCCAATAATACTGCTCCAGTTAATTTGTGTGTTAATTTCATTTGTGTTTCCTCCTATGATGTGTGTTTTTTTTTTATTTATGTTAGCTTGGCGTTAATCCAAGTTAGCACCGTTATATATGTTCCTGATTTTTTTAATCCCTCCAGGTAGGGATTGACGAACTGTTTCTTTAATATGAAAAAACAATATCGTCGGGCGGGTCAATTCACCAGAGCATCCAGACTATCTAAAAGCTTAGGCATGATGCTATTTTCTTTGCATTTTATGCTACATTAAAAATCACATGCTAAGCACCCAGCTCCATAGGCTGAATTGACCCATGTTTTATTTTTTTCTGATTACTTGGCATTTTCCAACGTAATCGTCATTTTTGCTTGATATTTGCCAAGTGCCTTAACTGCACCAGGCGCTAAATCTAGCATAAACCCATCTCCTCTAGACCACTGCTCTTGTGTAACATTGTATTGCCCAGATGCTGTATTCGTATGACTTAAAATCACGACATCTTCATCTGTTAATGCGATTTCCTCATCTTGGTTGTTATACTTGATCGAGTTAGGAATAATCACATCTTTGTTGTCTAAACTAGTTAATGGTTGATCTAATTTTGCTTTAAGGTTCCATTTCAGCTTGTCAGCTCTTGTATCAGAAATGACTAATGGATCACCTTTAACTTCTGGATTCGTGAACTTTTCAGCTCTAATGTCGACTTTTTTGATATCAAAATCTAATGAGCTTGGTGCTGAAAGTAGCGTTAATAGTCCGGAAAATTTATAATCCATACTACTGCCACCTGATTTGATAGAAAATTCATCGGCTGGACTTTCGATTAGATTATAATTATCAGCCTTCAAGCCATCAACAATAGCTTTGATTTCTTCTACGTCACTAAGTTTCACCACGGAACCTGTTAAGCCTGACCCAACGTAAGGATCGTGCAAAGCATTGCCCTTTTCATCAATAAAATTCACCGTATATTCTGAAATAGGCGGTACCTCTATAGTAAGTGCCAGATTCAATGTATCACTTGGCTTCAATGGATTGAGAACATCACCTGTAGTATCTAGCTCGTAAAAGTCCACCGTTAAAGCATTACTGCCATTGTCTGGTACTTTTGCTAATAAAATAGCGAGCTCAGCTTTGGTTAACTGCTGATCATCCACTGTATTTTCAATCGTTTTAGTCAAGATAACTTCATCTTTCAAGCTTACATTGACTTTATATTTTACTTTGTCTGTGGTTTTCCAATAAAATGGAAGCACAGTTTCAGTAGTATCTCTATAAATGGTTTTACTTAACTCTTTAGTTGGTGTTTTATCATCCCAAGAGGTATACAAAACTGCATCTAATTTCCAGACCGCGTAGAGCGTTGCACTTTTCTTTTCAGCGGCTAGGGTACCATATTTATCTCCCGGCTTATAAATTTTAGTCTGATTCTTTGGATCGGATTCTAAGCTCCAGCCCATAAAGGTGGCGCCTTCTTTAGATAAAGTTGCCCCACTCGCTACTGTGGCAGTCGTTGATGAAGTAAATGTCGCTTGTGCGGGTAGTGTTCCTTGTCCGCCGTTGGCATTGTAGCTCAAAATATAGTTACTCTGAGCTCTGACTGTCACATTCACTGGTACTTTGTTTCCAAATGTGTCACTAATTAGATTGACCACAATAATTTGATTTCCCGTACCATTTAAGTTCGTTGTCGGACTAGCGTATGAAGCTGTGACTTGATCCCAATCGTACATCGTATTTCTAAGATTTTTAACTAAGTTATCTATTGGAATATCACTTACTTTTGTTCCCGAGGTAACCATATAGTTTGCTGTGATATCCGCAGTCAATGGTGGTGTCAGCGCTAATGCAACATCTTGATTTGGCGTATTTATCTCTTTTTTAAGAGTACTTGCTTCATCAAATTTCAGATCATATGAAAGTTTCGCAGCTATTGGTACTGTAAATTTTTGTTCATTCATAGCCGCTTTCATGTCAGATTCATTCTGTTTTATTGCTGAACTTTGTCGGATTTCTATTGCTTTCGCTTGTGCAATGCCATTTTGTTCTTTAAGATAACTCGTTTTTAAATTAACCGTGATTGTTGTCTTATCTCCCGACTTAGCTAGATCTAAAACATAGGCTGTGCCATCATTTACAACCTCTTGATTATTCATAAAGAGTGAGAAATCATTTTTTTGGATATCTAGAAAATCGGTATTTTCTTCGGTAATAGTTAATTTAAAACTATCATTATCGGGAACATACTTATCAATAGTTTGTTTGCTTAACTCTTGTTTCATCGTCAGTTCCATTTTCTTTTGATCCGCAGATGGGCTAGCCGTCTTTGGAATTGCTAATGGAAGATAGTCCACTGGTAATGGAGATTTCAGCCCTGGTGAGAAAAAAGGCATTGCCGTTGCAGAGCCACTATTACTGGTAATACTTCCAAATGAATAACCAGCTGCGCTAGTTTGTCCATAAATTGTAAAATAGCCTTCACCAGTTTTATTGCTTCCTTGAGCTGACATGAAATCAAACGCTGCATTAGATGTAGTATCAAGGTATGCACTGCTCTTTAAAAACGCATCTGCTGATGGGATATAATAAGCCTTAGTCAAGCTTTTATCATAGCCTTTAACGTAATTTCCAAGCGAATAGCCAATACTTCCCATATATGTTGGCATGTAAAAAGTGTTATCCTTAAATTCTTCACTCGTTTCATGATCAACTATCTTCATCGTCAAGTATTTTGCATATGCCTCATAGGTATTCGCACGATAAAATGTTACTGTACCGTTTGGACTTATGTCTATATTGCCGCTATACACTCCGGTATTTTTAAACATTAGATCTACATATCGACCTTTGTAAATCCCGGCTTTTGACACTCTAGCCGTTTCATTCGGCATGAAATTATTGTGATAAACAGTTGAAGTTGGGTACAGAGGTATAGTTTTAGTTAATACCCCACTTGTATTGTAGATAGATATCGTGTTATCTACCCCAACTAGCCCTAGATTAATTGCGTTCGGGTCTACATCACCTATGTTTGGATTTTCAGGATCTATTTGAACGACTTTAGGAGAGTTGCCAAGCGTTTTACTCCAAGAGTATGCTTCAACGACTTCAGCTTTCGTGAATACAAAAAGCCAACTAAGAGCAACGAACAGGACGATCCCTATCAATTTTTTCATTTTTTTTGTCATAGCTATGATTCCTCCCATCGAATGTATTATTCCAGAAAGAAAAATACATTCGATTTCTTGGACTATCTTTTAAAGATAAATTTTCTGAATTGTTCAACTACTGTGTGTGAATCTCATTTGTGTTTCCTCTTTGTTAATGCGTGTGTTTATGGTAATTCGGAAATGATCCATGTTAATACTGTTGAATACGTTCCTGGCTCTTTATCTGTACCTTTAGGCACGGACAAATGAACGGCATCATTCATATAAACCGCTTGATTTCCCTTAGCGGAATCAATAACTGGCTGACCTGCTTCATCTAATCGTGGGCTAAATGTCGGCGTCTCATTATTCTTATTATCATGCGATGCGCCAAATGTAATACTCCACGTTCCCCCACCTGTTCCCTTGTCAGCTTTCGCTAATGTATAAGTTTCACCTATATTGTTTAGACGAATTACTTCTTTAGAAACATCTGGATGGCGACTGCCACCATTTGGTGTGTTGGTCCACGATTTATCAAATGAAAGAACTGCACCATTTAATTGACTGTTTGCCTTACTTTGATTTATAAACTGTGTTTCTTGTCGTACTTGTAAACTCCACCCTGTTCTATCTTCTCTATAATCTGAAACTTGGATAAAATAGCCTCTCGGTGAAATAACGTCTTTGAATAATAAGGCATCAGCCGCGTAGTCAATATCTCCTGCAACGATTTTATTACTATTAAAGTTGAGATTTGGAACAAAATCGATTCTTAAAGGACCTGTTGTCTTGCCATACGTCTCATCCGTCGTCAACTCATTTTTAGGCGCTTCTGGATCTCGAATGCCAAAGTTTGGATCGACCAGTCCGTCAAAAGTAATGCCCATCTCTCCGTTTGCTTGGGTTGGTTCTTGTGCTTCAGCTGGGATAGCACTACTTAGCATTCCAGTAGTAAGCAGTAATAATGAAGAAATCCAATGAATTGTTTTCACCTATTCATCTCTCCCTTCTTTTGCTTCAGTCCGCACTTTTCTTCTTTTTATGAAATAGAAAAGTGTAACTACGATTAGTAATAAACCACCGCTCATCATAGAACCATATTTGACCAACTCACCAGTAGAGGGAAGCTTGCCTTTAGGCTTTACCGTTTCGTCCGGCGTAGTCCCTGATGGTTTAGAAATTGGCGGCTCACTACTATCTACAGCCCTTTCTTCAAATAGTGTAATTTCACCTTTCACAGAAACTTCCGGATTTTCTTCAGCAATGACATTTCCTGCGTATAGCCCTAGAAAAGCGAGTGCTAAGATAGAAGAAAGCGCGATTTTTATTAAACTAACTCTTTTTTTCATCATTTTCCTCCATTCACCTACTTCGCATTTTCCAAAGTGATCGTCATTTTCGCTTGATATTTCCCAAGTGCCCGAACTGCTCCTGGTGCTAGATCTATTAAAAATCCATCACCTTTAGACCAATGTTCTTCAGTAATATCATAGCTTCCAGAAACGGTGTTTGTATGGCTAAAGATCACCACATCTTCATCTGTTAAGGTAATTTCTTCATCATCATTGTTGTATTTGATTGACTCTGGAATAACCACTGTGTTATTTTCTAAACTTGTTAATGGTTGATCTAGCTTAGCTTTTAGATGCCATTTCACCTTATCAGCTCGAGTGTCAGAGATAACCAATGGCTCTCCAACAACCTTAGGATCTGTAAATCTTGCCGCAGCTATATTGACCTTATTAATATCAAAGTCTAAAACCGTCGGAGCTGAAATTAGTTTTAATGTCCCACTAAACTTATAAACAACTTCATTTTTTCCATTGCTAATTAGCAGAACATTACCAAAGGGACTTTCTGTTAAATCATAATTATCAGCTTGCAGTTCTTTGATAATATCTTGTATTGCAGTCAATTCATTTAATTTAATGGTCGTTCCAGTTTCTTCTGTTCCAACATATGGTTCTCGTAAATTATTTCCTTTTTCGTCAACGAATTTTACTGTGTAATCTGCTGTTGTAGACTCTGGCAGAACCTCAATATTAATTTTTGTCTCTGCAGTTGCTGCACCTTTTTTCGCTTGAATGGTGGCAGTGTAAGTTGAATCAAACTCAGGATTGTTCGTCAAAGTTGTTGCTTTAATAGAGTATTCAATGCCATCACTTAAACCTGTTGTAACATCCCAGGCGAATGCTTCAGATTTCTCTATAATCAACGCATCTAATTTTGCTTTTGATAAACCAGAAACATCTGCTTTGTTTAGTTCGAAATCTTTTGCAGTAATAACTACCCCAGTTGATGGTACAGTGCCGTCAAGTACCATTACCGGTACTTGAATGATAGTAGTCCGAGTTGGTTCATTAGTGTCAGTCATTTTTACTTCTGCATATTGTAAGCCAACTTTTGACGTATCTACTGGCGTGACATACTCATATTTTGCTGTATGCCCTGGTAAAACGACGCCATCTTTAACGACCGCACTAGCAGCTTTTGTAAAGCTACTATCTTTTTTAACTGTTTGGGCAATTGGTGTCGCACCTAAATTATAAACATTAACTTTAAATGAGTACTCATTAGATGGTAAACCTTTCATTGCACCTTCAGTCTCATTGATTGCCAGCAGCCCAGTTTCATAGGATTTGATTGTTCCAGACTGATCATTCAGCTGTTCTGGTAACGTATTTCTCGGAATTGTCAGGTTCCCAGTAGCTTTCTTTTGGCTGTCTGCAGTAAATGGGATTGTCGTTTTACTCGCATTTGGATATGTGACATTGATTTTCCCAGTATTACCTGCAGCAGGAATACTACTTAAGTTATAAACTGCCTGCAACTCTTCGGTATGATCCTGATAAATATTCAAAGCTTTCGGAGTTGTGTCAAGTACCATATATGGCAATTCAGCCCCAGCAAACACTTCATAGCCTGTGTTCAATGCTTTATCAGGTGCAACATCTTTCCAAGGGGCACCAAGCTGATAGGCAGTGTCAATACCTGATGCAATCACTACTCCTTGTGATAAATTTCGGCTTTCTGTTTGTGCTGTCTTATAATCGTCACCAAAGGAGTTGCTACTAACCATTCCCAGAGCGCCTGCATTATATTTAGTATAATCAGATAACCAATTCCCTTGAGCTCCTTTCAGCTTGATCGTGAATCTGTTTGATCCATTAAGCATATAAAAACCAGCATTATTTCCCAGCGCATAAAGCGGAACGGTGTCACTATAATAATCTGTATCAACACTTTCAAGCATCGAAAAGCTTCTATTATTAGTCGAAGAATTATACATATCCAAGCGAATAGAGAAATTCAAATTTTGACTTAGCGAAATATCATAAACATAAATAACTTCTCTTTCTGAGTCTACAATGATTTGTTTTAGCTTATCTCCATTGCGTAAGAAATGGGTAGAGCTCATCGTATATTTATTCGTTGTTGGTTCTGAACCTCCTACATAGGACCAGCCAAGACCATTAGATCGATTCCATACATAAGAAGGTGTAGTGTTGTATGGGTATAAAGAAGTACCGTCAACTCCTGGAATATCAGATACGCGACCTAGTCCTGCACTATAAACATAGCCCCTACCAGCAGAGTCTCTCACCGCAAAGCCTAAATCAGAGGTCATAGAATCCGCTGGCATCCCGCGATTAACAAACCCTGCTCTAGAGTTGTTAATCGGATTTTGAATGTATCCTTGAGTAGTCCCCTTTAATACAGGAACCCAATCACTAATAGTGTCGTCGCCGAATATATCATCAGGAACAATCGTAATTGTAAGATTTTTCTTTATTGTCTGTCCTGCTTTCGTTGTTACCGTTACTTCAACAGTCTTGTTTCCACGAGAGCTTTGAACAATGTTGGAAGAAGTGACTGTTGCATCTAAGGACTCTCCTTCAGCAAAATCCCAAGCACCTAAAATAATTTTTTCATTTAAGATACTATTTATTTGCGGCACTGTTTTACCAGCTATATCGCTTCTAGGAATAAATGATTGGTAATCTAATCCCGTCCCAGAACCTAGATCTAACGTACGATTGTCAGCAAAAATATTCATTGGAATTTCAATAACTGTTGAAATAGCCGTATTGTTTTTGTCAGTCATTTTAATATAACCAGATTTATGACCTACTGAGTCGGAAACAAAATTGGACATTGTCTTCGTTCCAGTTTCATCAGTTACCCACTGATAGGTTGCATTTGTTGCTACAGTAGTTGTAGCCGTTTGATATTTTGAAAAGACACTTGCGCCGTTGGTCCCCATTGAAAAGGGTACGCCTTTTTGAACATTGAAATATTTAGGATTTTTTAGATCGGCGCCAAATGCAGTAACTGCTCGACTAGTTGACGCCTCTGTTCCATTGAAATCTACAGTGATCGTACCCGTATAAGAGCCCACAGAATTATTAACTGCCGTTGTGTTTGTATAAGACACTGGAACTGCTTCTCCCGTACTCATATCCCAAGCACTTACATTAGATCTTGATTCAATTAATTCAAGTAGCTCACTTTTGCTTTTTCCTTTTGTTTCATTAGGATAAATGGTTACTGGATCAGCTTTGACCATTACCTTATTTGTGAGCAAAGCTGTCGTAATGGTTGTACCTGTACTAGTGACACTGACCGGCACTTTGATTACTGTTGAAATCGCTGTGTTGGTTTTGTCGGTCATTTTTACATTGGCCCATTTGAAACCAGTTTGGCTTGTATCAAATTTAGTTAATACCGTGTTATTCTCATCAACAAATTGATAGGTCGCATTCGTATTAACTGTACTATTCAAAGTTTGCGTTTTGGAGAATAGGTTCGTGGGTGTCGTACTTAATGCTAGCGTTCCATTTCGTACAACTGTCACAAAAGCTAGTGGATCAGCACCAAATACTACTACATTTTTCTCGGCTGTTGCTTTTTCTGATCCTAAATCGGCTTCTAAGGTTGCTTTATAAGAACCCACAGTTGTTGTAGAAATTGTTGTACTTGCTATTTTTGTTGGAACCTCCTCACCTGTCTCCGCATTCCAAGCACGAGGAGTTGTCTTGCTTTTTACTAATTCTTGAAGTTGTACTGTATCTTTTCCTTTGACTTCATCTGGATATAAAACAATTTTTCCTGAGGTATACTCTGCTTGAATAGCAGCTTTATTATTTGTAGTCATCGTTGTTCCTGCATCTGTCACGGTTACTGGAATCGGTACGCGAATACTTGTTAATTCGTAATTCTCAGTGACTTCTACATAAATGATTTGAAATCCTGGTTGAGCACTACTAGGCGCTTTCGCATTACCATTTTCATCGACATACTTATAGGTTGCTCCGTACTGTGATTGTGGAATCACTTGTTCTGAAAATAGTAGATTACGTCCAGCAACTGTTGTCAAACTCGGAAAAGCAGCATTTTGCGCTAAGACCAAAACTTTCGGTGTGAACTTCAATCCTTGCTCGTTTTCTACCGGCTCTAATCCTCTTTCAAGGGCATCAGGTGTACCAGGCGAAGCTTGTATTGGTGCTGTACGACTTAACGTTACACCTAAAGCAAGAGTTACTATAAAAACAAGTCCCGCAAAAAGGTACAGCTTTTTCATTTGTTGCTTTTTCATTTATTTCTCCTTTCTTTTTATTTTTAGCACAAGGAATCTCAGACTACATTTAACATCACCTCCTTCGACTCATGTGTGTTAGCTCATCACTGAAGTCAAGAATAGGCATCGGTACTTTTACTGGATTGTTTGGCAAGAGCTAGCGGATAATAGACATAACTTTATCGCCTACTTTCCAGTTTTCTATTTAAATAGATTTTGTTTTTACTATATATAGTAGAAACAAGAAATTCTTTTCGGCATGACTCTTTAAAATAAATAAGCTATGAACAAATGATTAACGTTTTTTCTATATGTATAATACTCAACCAAATACTTTTTTATTTGCATCCGTCAAATGAAAAGCATTTCTTTTTTATATCATTTTATTCGGATATTTAAAAAAATATTTACAAGGTTGTTTCATCTCAAAAATAAGAGAATAACTAGCATTCATAAGCTTTCTTACTCAATAGAGGCATCGCCGTTTTCTAATCATAGTATAAAAAATAAATAAAATCTATATAAAAATGGTTCATTTCCTTTTTAAATCTCCAAAGCAAAACGCATTTTTTCGAAGAATAAAAAATATTAGTTTCCGTGAAAAAACACCTGACTCTAGGTTCTATTTTATTAGGTGGATCACTTCGCTTATTATTCTCGTTCATAAATAAAACATCGCTAAACTAGCGTTTTAAAAGAAAATATTCTACAAATAAATTATCCATAAAAAATGTTTCTAGTTCTATTTCCATTATTAGGGAGCTTTTTTAGATAATAAAAAGATTAGTTTACTTTAATCAAAAACAAATTTAACCCTTATTTTACTCACTTTTTTATCAATAATTTTTTTATTTGATCAAAATCCTGTTAATTTAAACAAAATTTTGAAAAAAAGTTGCTATTTTTGACCAAAAAAAAAAGAGTTCAAATACTCCTTTTTAAATCCTTCTTTATTTTCTCTTAATATATAACAGAAGTAACTAAATTATTACTTGCATATCGTTCACTACAAGCCTATGCATGCACGATGACTAACATTGTTGTATCAATCGTTTAAGTTTAAGAACGTAAAACAAACGATCTCTCTTTTGACCTATTTTCATTTTTAATCAACATTATGATTATAAAATTCAAATTCATTTTATATCTAAATTAGACATTTTAACTGTTGATTCCTGTTTCTTTAACTAACTGTTATGACTGTGTTGAAGAAAAAACTTCGACGATCCCATCATTATTTTAAGTTTCGGATGAATAAACTAAAAAACCGACTCCTTTCATTAGGTCAGATATTATCAAAACAAAAAAAGGCTAGATCATAACTCTACGAGTTATATCCTAACCTTAAAGAATCCGACTAAACGGCGGGAGCAGAAGCAATGCCTTTTTAAAAATTTCATTGAATGGCTATTTTATTTCCAACTATCTACAAAGTGATATCTTATAGTCTAAATTTGTCGTACAGGCTTTTTGCCCAGAAAATGATCATCAATATTCCTAGCCATACAAAAAAATGATTCATTTGCTCATTCGTTTTTGGGAGTTGGTCTTGTGCATGATCTTCTGGTATTACAGCAGGATCTTCCTGAACTACTTCAACGGTTGCATCACTTACAATGGATTCTCCATGAACCGTCTTCAAGAACAGATTAAATACAAAGCCACACATAAAAATCGTAATCACTATATACTTAAGATTTCTTTTTATACAATACATATCCCGCCCCTCCTAAAACTAAGATAGCTCCTATTATTAGCCACCATTGATTACTTTCAGAAAGAATCTCTACTCCTTCATTCATCGATTGTTCCTCTGCAGCAGAAATAGTAAAATCACTTTCCCATGAACGATCGATCACATCCGATTTAGCGACGATCTTCAAGACGTACTTTCCTGCTTTTAGCTTAGAATCTATCAGTGATAGCTCTGGAGAAAATAAGCTGTTCGGTGCTAATTCAACTTCTTTCATTTCACTCGACCAAAGACTATCTGAAGGCTTCTCTTTTTTATAAACGTTAAAAGATAAATTTAAATTTCTAAGAATAGTGGGATTGGGGTTTTGAAATGTTACATCTAAGGTTTGTTTTGTTTTTTCTGCATTCAATTTGACCCCTTTATAATTCAATTCATTCTCGTTACTTTCTTCCGCTACTCTTACTTTTATTGGAATATTATACGCAAAAGAATTGTTCACACCGACTTGTGCACTATCTTCTTCTTTTTCACTCACATTGATGGCACCTAAAATGGTACCAAAAAAATCACTTATATCGTATTTTAGTTGTATCTTTGCTGTAGCAGAGCTATTTGGTTCCACCGTTACTTCATTTTGTTCCAATTTTGCTATTTTTGACATTCTATATCGCTGACTCTCATCATATGTATGGTCTTTGTCATAACTGATTGTTCCATCTTTGGTCGTCATACCATCAAGTAAAACTAATTGTAATTTTTTTGGTTCTGAAGATTCATTCACGATAACGACTTCCAGTGTTTGATCCATCGCTGCTGGAACACCAATATTAAAATAATCAACCGTATTTTCCAACTGATTTTCTGGTATAACAGGGGTCACATAAAAACCAGAGTTATTTGCTAACCCCTTTATAGGAAGAAAAAAGAAAAAAGGGAAACATAAAATCAAACTGATCAACCATTTACTACACCTATTTTTTTTCATCTTCACCACTCCTTTTCATTTATTAATATGTAGAAAAAAGAAAAAGCAACTTTCTTAAATTGGATAAGTGCTTTTTCTTTTCTTTATGATTACACTTTCGGCGTTAATGTCCAAGTAATATTTGCACCATACACACCTGATTGAAGTAAATTAGTATCTGCTACTGTTAATTGAGGATTCAATGTAACTGCTTTTCTTTCATTACTTCCTTGCTCATACCCAACGGTAAACGCTTGATGTTCTTCAGTATCATTCATCGTTACGTTTGCAGCGGGTTCAATTGAGCCTTCTTGCGTTGACGGTGTCAGTACAACACCTAATTGGTTTAAAAGAAACCCTTTATTCCCAAATGGTCCATCAGATAATTTTGTACGTACATTCCAGTCATTTTTTTCCTCTGTTCCTGTACGTGTATCAATAATACTAATTGCTGCTTTTCCAGCTTCTTTTTCATTTACAAGTGTTTGTTTGTCTTTTGTATTTATTTTAGAAAAAACAATACTTGCTTCAGTATTTGCATCTTCACTAAATTTAACCGTCCCAGAGTTCATAATACTTTCAACTTCTACGACAGCATTACTATTTGTTAAATCATCTTGATTAGGAACTTTAGCTGCTGGTTGTACAATCAATTCGTCCGCTGGTGTAAAGGTAAAGTCTAATGGATATTCTCCTGTATAGGGTTCATGCTCGACAGTGATTGCAATATCATTTCCTTGTGCATCTTTCCCATTTCTAGCGTAAGTAAAACGGTTATTGTTTAATTCTGTTAACTCCAAAGTCGCTGCATAGTTTGAACCAAGTGAAATTATTGTTCTTTCTTTGTTTCCGTTAATAACATCATAATAGCCATAATCATTTCTTGCGTTTCCTTGTACATCAAAGAATTCATATCTTCCAGATTTGCTATCATAACGAGCTAAACCTAGATATCCTCTGTTGTAGTCAGATACGTCATTTCCGTTTTCATCAAAGGCTTTTGTTCCTTGCCATTTTGTTGTACTTAAAATTGTTCTTCCTGGTTGATCTTTCACGATTGTTCCTGTCTCTTTATTTAATACAGGTGCTTGTGAGGTAAATGTCAATTCACCATTATATGGTACATGCTCCACGAAAACATTTCCTTGAGAACCATCTTTTTGTACACCAGTTCTACGATAAGTAAACATATTTTCATCTAATCTCACCATATCTACAACGACACGGTAACCCAATTCTGATAACAACACTCTTTTCTTACCATCCTGAGTGACAAAGAAAACACCTTTATCTCCACGGCTGACATTGGTTTGTTTATCAAAAAATTCATAGCGATTCGTGGTTGAATCATATCTTGCTCTGCCAATAAAGCCACTATTTTCAGTCGTTACATCATTTCCTTTGGCATCATATACAAACGTACCTTCCCAATTTGTTGATCCTAAAACTTGATTTGGTTCATATTCTGCCGCAAATACACTATTTCCACTAAATAGAAAAACAAATGCTAGTAACATCGCTGCAAGTGAAAAACCATAAACCTGTTTTTTCTTTATTTCCGTTTTCATCTCTACACTCTCCATTTCTAATTTTTATACAAAACAATCCAAATGACCGTTGTATATTTTTTTGTTTGTTGGCTCAAAGTCTATTGGTAACTATATATTCTATGTTACTGAAGAGAAATAAATAGACTATTAACTAAAAATAAACTTTTTATAAATTTAGCGATTTATTGTGCTTGTATTCGCTGTTTGAACTACAAAAATAGACCAACCATCGATTAGGATGATTGATCTTTCTAAACTAACATTTCTGATTTTTTGGTAATTGATACAGTTATAATGCTTCTTAATTAGTAACTCATTTTATTATTTGACACAACGAAACCCTATGTTATTTGCTGCGGACATTCCTGTGTTTCCATTTCTAGCGGCGATACGATATCTTTTACAATAAGATTGATGGCATAGAAACGAACCACCTCGAGTTGCATAGACCTCATCATCAATGGTTTGAAAGTGTTCCCAAAAGTATTGGCTACTTTCTTTTTGAAACGTCATCAACTCAATCCGCGCTGGATTACTACACCATTCCCACACATTCCCGATTGGTTGATACAGCCCAAAAGCATTCGGTTCGTACCATTTCGCAGGTGCTGTACTCGCAAAGCCATCTGCCGTGGTATTATCATTTGGAAATACTCCTTGCCAAATATTGCAGTGATGTTTTCCATCAGCTAAAAATTCTTCCCCCCAAGGATACTTCTCATAGGAAGTTCCTCCCTTTGCTGCAATTTCCCACTCACATTCAGTCGGCAGACGTTTATTTGCCCAAAGACAATACGCAATAGCATCATTTCTCGAAACCTGTACTACTGGATGATCTAAGCGTCCTACAATATCGGAATCTGGCCCTTCTGGGTGAGCCCAATCTGCTCCTTTTACAGCATACCACCAGCTCATATTAGGGATTAATTGGCTACATTTTTTTGTTTCTTCACTTAGAAAATAATGAAAAACGAAAGACCAACCGAAGCGTTCAGCTTCTGTAAGATAGCTCGTAGCGTTCACAAAAGTTTTGAATTCTTGATTGGTAACGGTCGTCTCATCAATCAAAAAGGTTGGATGGTCAATAGTAAGTTTGGGTCCCTCACGATCCGCCTCAAAACCATCCAAGCTATCTGTCCCAATACGATATGTCCCTTGTGGAATTTGAATCATAAATCATTCCCTCTTTCTAAAATAACTAATTGAAAAAAATCGTATTGGCTACTTCAATAAGAGTAACACAGCTATTTTTTATCCGATCTGACTTTTCTGGACTAAGGTTAAAATCCTGTCTATTTTCGGTATAAATTCCTTTAACAGCTCTGCGTAGCCACAATACCCTTCGTCAACATACATCACGTCTTTCATTCGTTTACAGCCACCACCACAGATTGGCTTGAAGGTGCAGTCGTAACATTTATCTGGTAATGATAGACGGTTACATAGAAATTCTTTAGACACCTCTTGTTCAAATAATTCTTTTAACGTTTGTTTCTGAATATACCCCATACGATACTCATCTAAGACATAAAAATCGCATGGATACACACTTCCATCCGCTTCAATGACATACTGCACCCGACAATTGCCTAAAATACCGCAAGCCGTTACTTGTCTTTTTACCAACAAATTGATGAGGTCATCAAATAATTTGATGCTAATATAATTTCCATTTTCCAATTCATCCAACCAACAACAGAACAATTGATGATAAAAACTGGCAAAACCTTCAGGTGTCAAAGCATAGATGCTGTTTTCTTCAGCATCTAAATCAGCTAAACAAGGAATAAATTGAATATATGCGATTTTTTGTTCTTGAATAAATCTAAAAACGTTCTTTGCATCTTTCGCCAAGGAATTGGTCAACACACAGAGAATATTGTACTCAATCTCATACTCATCGAATAACTCCTTCGTTTGTAAGACACGTTGAAAGGTTCCTTTTCCTTTTGGATCCACACGATTTAAATCATGTTGATGTGCTTGTCCGTCAATCGACAATCCAACTAAAAATTCATTCTGTTTAAAAAAAGCACACCATTTCTCATTAACGATTGTGCCATTCGTTTGAATCGAGTAATGAACCTTCACTTTTTTCGCTTGGGCTTTCACTGTGTCTATAAAGTCTCGAAAATAGGTAAGTCCAGCCATCGTAGGTTCTCCACCCTGAAAAGCAAAAGTTACTTCATCGTCTTTATCCAAAATATATCGATTAATACTCTTTAGTTTTGAATTTAAAAAAACTATTACACCACTAATCTTCTTGAATTGAAACTAAATAAACAAAGCGACAGATATTAAAAAAGTTAAAAAAAAGCTGGGATAAAAGTATTTATTTCTACACCCTTTCAATCGAACTATTTAGTTCATTTGTCCTATTTAAGAACAAAACGTACAAAATTCAACAAACACATTAAGTTTTCTTCATATCATCTAAGCATGATACGAGAAAATCGATGAACAGAAATTGTTATCTCTTAGGAGCCTCTAAAATACATCTTTTTATTTCTTAATTTTGTCGTAGTAAGCGTCATTATTTTATGAAATACTGGAATCATTTGTTTGTATACTAGTATCAGAAAAACAGTAGAGGTGAAATTATATGGCTAACAAACAAAAGTATTTACTTATTTCCACGTTATTATTAGGAACATTTTGCATGTTTTTAAACCAGACTCTTTTAACAACTGCTTACCCTTCATTAATGAAAGATTTCTCTATATCAGCTGATTACGTACAATGGCTAACGACGGGATTTCTTCTTGTAACTGGGGTTGTTATTCCCTTATCAGGATGGCTACTTCATCAAGTGAATACAAAAAAGCTGTATTTAGCTTCATTAATTATCTTTTTGACAGGAACGACTCTTAGCTTTTTTGCGCAAACGTTTTTAATTTTGCTTGCCGGTCGACTCATCCAAGCTGTGGGTGTAGGGATTTCCATGCCTCTTTTTCAAACTGTTTTGCTTTCTCTTTTTCCAAAAAATGAACGCGGATCTATAATGGGTCTAGCCGGTATTGTAATTGGATTAGCACCAGCGATCGGTCCTTCTTTATCTGGATTTATTCTTATGAAATATACATGGCATGCGCTTTTTCTAATGCTTATTCCTATCATTATTCTAGTAATCATTATGGCTTTATTTTTTATGGAACCTGTATTGCCCATCAAAAAAACAAAGCTTGATATTTTGTCAATTATTGAATCAAGTTTTGGCCTAGGGTTATTACTTTACGGTCTATCCATAGTCTCTACAAGTCACGTAAATATCTGGCTCGTTTTACTCTGTTTATTAGTCGGTTCTATCTTTTTAGGATTATTTCTCTATCGCCAAAAAAAGATCACCTCTCCGTTTTTAAGTTTGCAACCTTTAAAACAAAAAAATTATCAACTTTCATGTTATCTCGTCGCGCTATCGAATATGGCTATGATTAGCTTTGAATTAGTTATTCCAATGTATATACAAAACGTTCGTCACTATTCTCCATTAGTTTCAGGACTATCCTTACTTCCGGGTGCGTTGATCTTTGGTATAATGAGTCCTATTTCCGGAAAGTTATTCGATAAATATGGCGCAAGAAACTTATGCATTGGAGGAATGTTGTTACTAACAATTTTCACTTTTCCATTTGTATTCATTCAAGCAACTACACCAATGGTTTTCATCATCATTCTCTATACATTTCGCTTATTAGGCATCTCTATGGTAATGATGCCTGTAACGACATTCGGTATGAATGCTCTTCCTGATTCTGAGTTGAGTGATGGTTCCGTCATCAATAAAACGACCAAACAAGTAGCTAGCTCTTTTGGTACTGCAATTATGATCAGTGTTATGACCTATGTTACGAGCTACTCTGCTAATACCTCTGGAGAATTAAAACGTTTAGATGGATACCGCGGCTCTTTTTTAGTCGCGACAATATTTTGTGTCATTGCATTACTTCTAACATTGAAAGTACCAAAAAAATGCGATTAGATTCATTTATTCTATATTAAATACGTATCCTAATGGATTTGCTCATTTGTTTTAAACGAGAAGGTTTCTATAATTACTTAATAAGAAAAAGAGATCAACTATCGATTAAGATGATTGATCTCTTTTTGTGTATTTTTTACACTGAGCTGACTTTTTATTTTTCCGGGGTAATGTATGGTACGATCGGTGCTGTTACTCCTATGGAACTGCCTCTAACGAATGATTTGTCTTTCAAACGCACTAAATTTTCCCCTTGTCCGGTAACCATTACGCCTAAAATCTTTAACTCCTCAACTTTCTTGTCTTCGTTATCTCGAATAAAGGTGTCTATCTTTTTATTATTCATAGGTACAGAATATGCTTTAAAGGAACTGAAAAAGTTCTCTTTATCTGCTTGCGGGTCAATGTCACCCTCCTCATTCACATTTAATTGAAACCCATAAATTGGTGTTCCAGACGGTCCTAAGTGTTCATCTCTTTCTTCAGAAAACAAATACAACCATACTACATTAAGATTTTCTGGAATCATTTGCTTTACTTCACTGTAAGAATAAGGCTTATCAAAAGAGAGTGCAACTTCTGCGACAGAATGTTCCATATGATTGAATTCATCCAGTTCATTTTCCACATCATCATAATAATTTTCAATATTTGGGTTGTAAAATGTAGCGATTTTTTGTTTAGTTTGACGATTGTATTCATATGAGTTTTTAGAGGACTGATACCAAGATGGCATTAATTCATTATAATCGACTGAACCTCTGAAAATACTATACCGACTTTTTAAATTACTCCAAGGCACGATATAGCCATTTATATTTTTTGATTGATTCGTTACTACTTCGCCTCCTAATATAGAACTATTAGAAATTACTTGCGAATCTATTTGTGTATTAGGCGAAGCAATCGCTTGATAGTCAAACAACGATTTATTTAATTCAAAGTAATTATTTGCAGCCGCTCTATCTAATACAATAACCATTATTCCTGATAGAACAAAAAAACTAAAAATTGAGATACAACCTATAATCAATAACTGCTTTCTTTTAGCTTTTTTAATACTTTTATTCAAATCCATCCCTAATCCTCCCAAATATCCTTCAATTTTTTTCTAGTTCTGTACAATTTTTTCTTTACAGTTTCTATATTTAGATCTAGCATGACAGCAATAGATTCATATGATAACTCATAATAATACTTAAGAATAAGCAGTTCTTGTTCTTCTTTTTTTAGTGGATCAATGATCATCCAAAAATTTTGAGATTCACTGATCAGCTCTGGCTGAA
The DNA here is from genome assembly GCF_051714545.1 of Enterococcus sp. AZ126. Taxonomy (NCBI): domain Bacteria; kingdom Bacillati; phylum Bacillota; class Bacilli; order Lactobacillales; family Enterococcaceae; genus Enterococcus; species Enterococcus sp. AZ126. The sequence continues at coordinate 2,685,738 of NZ_JBIOSB010000001.1, read as the reverse complement.
TCCCAAGGTAATCGGAAACATAGGCTTTTTCTCGTTTTTTCTTTCTAAATAAATCAATATAATTATTGAACGATACTCTAAAAAACCATGGACGCAAATTTTCTTGTGTAATATACATCAGTGAAGAAAATAAACTATTATATGTTTGAGATACAGCATCCTCAGCATCTTCCATCGTACTCCCTTTTTTTATTAATGAACCTATTACTTCTTGCCCCAACAAAAGCAATGATTCTTCAAATGTCACATCCTTTTTCATTCTATTTTCTCCTTTCATATATACAACGTATGAACTATCCGAAAAGTGGACAAAAAGATTTCTTAATGTTAAAACAAATAAAAGCTAAAGTGAAAGACGAATCACTTTAGCTTTTATTTTATACTTTATAGAGTTTCTCCATTGGATGCAATGCATTCTTTATACCAGTAGAACGAATCTTTTTTGTAGCGTGCCAAACTTCCCTGTCCTTTATCATCTTGATCTACATAGATAAATCCATACCGTTTACTCATTTGAGAAGTTCCACAACTAATCAAATCAATACATCCCCAAGTGGTGTACCCCATTAAATCAACGCCATCTCTAATTGCTTCTCTCATTTGAAGCACATGTTTTTTCAAATAATCGATGCGATAGTCATCATGAATTTTTTGGTTGTTAGTCAATTCATCTTTTGCACCCAAACCATTTTCACAAACAAACAATGGTTTTTCATAGCGATCATTTAATTTTATTAAAGAAATACGTAACCCAATAGGATCGATTGGCCAATCCCACTGTGTTAATTCAAGATACGAATTTTTTATTGGACTATCAAATGAGCCTGCTAATTTTGAAGCATCTTCTCTAGCTTCAGTCACATGTGACATATAATAACTGATTGCAACGTAATCTACAATTCCTTCTTTTAATAACGCCTCGTCCCCTTTTTCCATCACTACATGAATAGCATTATCCTCAAAATAGCGAGCCATATAGCTAGGGTATTCACCACGTGCTTGAACATCTGGATAAAACATATTTAATTGATTAGATTTTAACGCTTGTAACTGATCTTCTGGTTTTGTCGTCATTGCATATGATTCGATTTGATTGATCATACAGCCGATTTTAGCTTCTGGAATAATTTCATGGCAGGCTTTTACAGCTCTAGCACTGGCTAAAAACTGATGATGTGAAGATTGATACGTCGCTGTCAATGTATCTTCAACCAGGTCTTCAAGTGTTCCTGCACCTGTATATAAACTATTCATATCCATATTCATCTCGTTAAATGTAATCCAATAGTTCACTTTATTTTTGTAGCGTTTTAAGATAGTACGGGCATATTTTTCAAATAGTGGAATTAATTCTCGACTTACCCAGCCATTATATTTTTCAGTCAATGTGATCGGCATTTCATAATGAGACATCGTTACTAACGGTTCAATTCCATATTTTATACATTCATCAAATACTTTATCATAAAAATCCAGCCCTGCTTCATTTGGTTTTTCCTCTAATCCCGTGGGGAAAATTCTCGCCCAAGAAATCGAAATTCTAAATGTTTTAAACCCCATTTCAGCAAATAATGCAATGTCTTCTTTATAGCGATGATAAAAATCAATGCCCCATCTTTTAGGAAACAGATATTTTTCTGGATGGGATTTATACGCTTCTAATTCTTTTGAACTTACATTAAATGTAAAATTATCGACTTTACCTGTTATATAAGGATCTTTGTAAGCTGCAAAATCTGATGTAGATAATCCTTTACCATCTTCTAAATAAGCTCCTTCAATTTGATTTGCAGCTGTTGCCCCGCCCCATAGAAAATCTTTTGGAAAACCTGCTTGTAATTCTTTCATTGTAAAATTCCTCCTACTATACTCGTTTTTATACTATTAATTAACCGCAATGAACAACTCATCTTGATTTGCATTCACTATTCCTTCTTTAGTTGTTGTTAGAACATCTAAAAAATCAGCGGTATTAGTGACAATAATCGGTGAAAATAGACTCAATTCTGCCTTTTTGATTCGTTCAATCTCAAATTGTATTAATAAGTCTCCTTTAGAGATAGAGTCTCCCTCTCTAACAAAGCATTCAAACCCTTCTCCATTTAGTGTTACTGTGTCTATGCCAACATGGATTAATAATTCGACTCCTTCAACTGACGTTAATCCAATCGCATGATTGGTTTTGGTCGTTGTCGTTACAGTTCCATTGAATGGTGTACGAACCTCTCCTATGGAGGGAATTACCCCTATTCCTCTGCCCATTAACTCTGAAGCAAACGTGTTATCTGAACATTCAACTAAAGAATGAACTTCTCCTGTTAATGGTGAAACAATATGAATGGGTGCATTTTTAATACTCAATTTCGAAGTACTCTTTTGATTGCTTGTTTCTACTTCTTTGACTTCCTCTTCATTACATTCACTATTTTTCAAGAAGAGTAGCGTACATACTAAAGCAACTACAAAGCTCGCTGTAATACCTATTAAGGCATAGATAAAATTATTCGTGCCTTTTTCAATATAAGAGGGCAACGCTGTAATACCTGGCTGAGAAAAAGAAAAAACTTTTACTGATAGCAGACCAAAAATAGTTCCACCCGTTGCGCCACCAATCAAACTTGCATAAAATGGACGTTTTAATTTGAGCGTTACACCATAAATCGCGGGTTCCGTAATACCAAAAAATGCTGGCAATAGAGTAGAAACGGATAGTTGTTTCATTTTTTCATCTTTCGTTTTTAATAATACGCCCAAAACGGCTCCAGCCTGAGCAAAGTTTGCGACTAAGTTCATTGGTAATAGGACTAAATCGTAGCCAAGTTTTTCAAAGCTAGCAAACGTACTAGGAAAGAAGGCATAGTGCATTCCTGTGATCACAATCAGCGGCATCAAGCCTCCCATCAGTAATCCTGCTATAGGACCAGCTATATTGAATAATGACGTGAAAAATTGTTGGAGATATATACCCATATAATTTCCCAAAGGAGCAATAAAAAGTAATACTACAGGAGCTGTTATGATCAGCGTTAATAATGGTACAAATACAATACTTAGTGATTTTGGAATTACCTGTTTAATGTATTTATTGATATAACTTAACAGCCAAACACCTAAAATAATCGGTAGGACTGAAGAAGAATAATTGTTCATTGGAATACTTAGCCCTAAAAATTTTAAACTACTTACCTCGCCACCAATCGCATATTGGATAATCGTTGGATACATCAATACTCCGGCTAAAGTTACTGCCAATGAAGCATCTGTTTTGAATTTTTTAGCTGCTGAAAAAGCAATTAGAAAAGGCAAGAAATAAAAAGCAGCATCCGAAATAGACCCTAAAACTTCATAATTTGAACTGGTTTCAGATAACAAATCAAAACTGACTAATAGCGCCATAATTCCTTTTAATAACCCGCTGCCAACAATAGCAGGTAAAATAGGATTGAAAATACCAGATACAGTATCAAAAATACTATCTAAAATAGATTTTTTAGCTGTTTCACTTTGCTCATTATCAGAAACGTCCGTTTCACCTAAAAGTAAAGAAACTTCAGCGAATACTGCTTCTACTTCACTACCAATGATCACTTGGTATTGTCCACTTTGAAATTGCGCACCAATTGCTCCATCTAATTCTTTTAACTTCTCTAGTTCCACTTGGTTTTTATCTTTAACATTAAAACGCAATCGAGTGATACAATGCCAACTTTGATTGATATTCTCTATACCACCCAAGTCAGCCACAATCTGTTTGGCTAATTCTTTTTTATTCATTTTCTCCCTCTTTTCTTTTTGTCTTTTTTTAACAAAAAAACCCAAACAAAAATTTATATGAATTTACGTATAACGTATAATCATTCAAACTTTTGTTCAGGTTAATGCTTGCTTATAAATGCAATGACACGCCTTTTCAAAAAAGATTCAATTTTCTTTGGTGATTCTTTGGATATGAATAACAAGATATAAGAGTTCATCGTCGCGAATAACCATTTGATACTCATTTTTTAACATGTCGCGAATGATCAAACCGCATGCGAAACTTTTAGGATACTGTTCCTGAATAATTCGATAAAGACCATTATCATTTTCAGCTATGAACGCTTGGTTACGTAGTTGGCGATTCATAAAATAACGAATGTGTGTTACAAATCTGGAATAATGAATGCTAGACTTATTTAACACGATATTAAATAGCGACTGAATTATCTTCACGATACTTTTAGTGATTGTTGTAATTAGCATCGTTTCGTCCATTGATTCTAATCCATCTTGTGCATTGACAAAATGCAATGCAATAAACGATGCTTCACTCTCCGGTAATGATACACCTAATTCTTCTTCAATTAGTAATAACGCGTTCTTCCCAATCTCGTATTCCTTAACATATAAAAATGGAATCTCCCACTGTAAAGCACTTTCCGTTACTTGCTCGTTTCTAAGTCGTTCAATCGCAGCTTGTATATGATCGGATAATGAAACGATCATACTAGCATTTACTTTTTTACCTAGTTCGTTTTCACCATTTTCAATAATTTTTTCCGTAGCAGATAGCACCTCAGATGAGATATTATCTAAAATCGCACTGAAATTTTGCGTTTGGTTCTTTGACTCAAAAATTTTTGTCACTAATGTATGATCGATGACATCCCCCTTTTTCTTTTTAAAACCAATTCCTTTGCCAAATAATACAAATTCTTCTGCGCCATCGTTCACCGCCAGGACAAGATTATTATTTAGTGATTTTATCATTGTATAAATTCTGATCACCTCTTACTCTTAGGTCAGAAAAACAAAAAAACACCAAACTAAAGTAGATTGATCCTACAGTAGATTTGGTGGTGCCTGATCGAGTCAGTTACACTCCTCTTATATCTGTTTTCAATTTAACACAAGATGAAAGCGATGTCAAATCGAAATAATAGATGTTCAAAAAAATCCTCTCGTAAATAAAATAAATTTATTTTTTTCTCTACAAAACGTTACTTAACATTTGAACCTAATAAAGTTTTATTCATTTTTGTCGGATAATACGACAAAAATCGTAATTTACCTTTTTAAAAAAATCTAGATACTAGTCAAATTGACTGTTATTTGGACTTATGGCCTAAGCTTTCTATGTTAAATTAGAATAATCCTAGTAAATATTTGTCCCCATATTAAACATTTATTTACTCCTTTAAACATAAAAATAGACCAATCACCACTTAAGTTGATTGATCAGTATATAGTATTTATTCTTTGTTTACTAGCACTCTAACAGGCGCTTCTATTAAGAATGGATAAATCACCTGTTAGGAATACTTGAGTACTTTCTCTTTTTGTATCTACTTTAATGAATTTTATCCATCCATTAACTAAAAATTTAGGTTACTTCTATTAATTGGCTCTTACTTTTTTAACACAGTCACTTTCTTCTTGAAACCGATAATTACACCGATAAGTAACAGGATACCTAAAACAAATAAAATAGTATTTTGAATTGTTCCTGTGCTTGGTAAACTACCTTTAGTTTTCTCTTTTGATTTAGCTTTTTCTGTTTGACTAGTAGCATTATTTTTAGATTCTTTAGTTTCTGAAGCTGAAACTTTAGGAACAGTAAAAGGATACTTTTCACCCCAATTTCCATTTGTATCATTTGCTCTTAAAACAATCTGTTTATCAGGACTAAGTTCAACAACTAAAGAAAAATAACCATTTTCATCTGAATTAATACTTGAACGTCCAGTTCCTTCTAAATAATCAATAGATACTCTGACATTTGGTGCTGTTTTTCCAGAAAGTGTTTTAGTCTCATGATCATAGTCAACTTGTAGAATTTTTAAGGAATCTAACGCTTGCACTTCTGGTGCTCTAAAACTATAAGGCTCTCCAGTTTTTCCTTGTGAGTCAGTTGCTGTTAATATCATCACCAAGCCAGGACTGAATTGATCTACTATGATGAATATGCCGTTCGCATCAGCTTTAACAGATCCTTGTCCCATCGTGCTGGGAACATACATACTTACAGTTGCATTTGGTGCTGTTTTCCCCGTAAATGTATTTGTTTTTTGATTAAAAATAGTTTCTGAAATAGCGAGAGAAGGTTCTGCTTTTGGCTTCGTTACCTCAATATCAACTGGGTCACTTTTTTTATCGTCCAAACTAGCAGTTATTCTGTTAATTCCTGATGGCGGATTAACAACAATAAATGAACCATTCGCATCAGCTTTGAATAATCCGTTAGCTAGCTCAGGATTATCTAATGATTCCGCTACAATCAGTGCATAAGGAGTTGTCTTCCCGACAATTTCCATATTTTTGCTGTCATAGAAAACATCCCATAGTTTTAATTTTTCCTCAGCAATTTTAGTTTTTGGAACATCCGTACTTTCTGTAGTTTCCTCTACTTTTATATCCTCTTCAGTACTACTTTCAGCTTTTTGAACAGTCCCTTCACTGACTTCCTCAGAATCTGCATACACAGCAGAAGTTGTAAAAGCAACCGCACTTACCAATAAAAAGCCTACCCCTAACAATTTAAACGTTCTCATCATTTTTAAGCTCCTCTCCAAAGTAACATTTTTGTCTTTTTCGTAATCATTGTAACACAAATGAAATAAAGGTATTTTTATGCTGTTTTTCTTAAAAAAATCTTAAGAAACTGCAGTAATTTGTATTTGATGTATCTCTCAAAAAATATATCTTTCCTTAAATTTTTTAGATATTTCTATATCCATATAAGCTAAATTGAGTAAAAAAGGAACTTCAAATAATTTACATCACTGATTCTATCGTATAAATACACTGATGATCATTCAATTACTTAGTCCTTAAGAGATACTTCTTTTGTAGACCAAATCTAAAAAATTTCTATAAAGATCAGACACCTAATATGAAATTAATTAATAATCGTACTCAATTTTATATCATCTAAAACAAATTCCCTCAACAAACATTATGACACTTTCTCATTCATTTTAAGACTTATATTTATAAGTTCAAAATTCATTGCATTTTAAAGTCATTTAAGTTACAATATTGTTACAAGTATTTCAATCACATTTAGGAGGACGTAAAAATGAAAAAAATTAAGTTTGTTGGATTGGTTAGTATTTTAACATTATCTCTTTGTATTAATTCAAAAGCATTTGCAGAAACAGTTCCTACTGAGTTGGAGAACAGCTCTACTCAAACCACAGAAACATCACTATCTGACAATCAATCAGAAAAAAGCTCAGATAGTTCCACAAACGAGAATATACTACCTGACACCTCAACACCATTTAATCCAAGCAAGACCGACAAAAGAGAAGATCCTATTACCAGTTCCATTGTTGAAATAGACCTTTCTTCAGAGATTACTGCCTTTCATGAAAAAGGAGATAGAATCAGTGCTTTTGATTTTCAAGTCGGCATAGAGAAATCATTAAACAAAAAACTTACAAATTATCGCTTTGAAAATGGTGAAGAGTTCATTACTGACACAGTAGGGATTCATGTAACTAAGATATTAGCTGATCTTGATGAAAAAACAACCTATTTAATCACTTGTTCTTACTCAGTGCAAAACAACATCAATACTATCCTAGCGCCAGAGCTTTCTTATGATGCAAAAACTCATATACTGAACGGAAAAACATTGCCGAATCACAAAATTAATTTCTACAAGGTTGGTTTAGCTACTAGTGAAGAGTTCAAACAGATTTTTACTGTAGCAGATGAATACGGGAACTTTTCTATTTCAGCAGACAACTTCGAGCGTGGCCGCTTGATGGCAGCAATAGTTTCTTCACCCGATGGAGTAGAATTTAGTGAAAGCACACAATTCAAAATCCCGTTGGCAGATACTACAAACTCTACTACAGAAACAACTAATAGTTCTAGCACTCAGCCATCAGAAAGTACGACAGATTCTACTAAGCCTAAATTATCAGGAAGCAAAGAGTTGCCGTCAACTGGCGAAAAAAATAATTATACTTTAAAAACCAGCGGCTTATTGACAATCTTTGGCGTCTTCAGTATGTTTCTAGTTAAGAAACGAAAAGTGAACAAATAAAAGTAACCTATAAGCGGATGGGACAGACGCGCTTAACTCTGGAAGAAGTTTATGAAAATTGCCACGTAGTACAGTAAGCTTACGAACTGTTGAGAACTGGTATCTAGTTGATATTTCCTCAAATTTTCATGACCAAGTAAGTACTGTGAAACACACCAATTTCAGCTTATTTTTGAAGGAATGGCTTCTGTTTCCAACGTTTATTTTTCATTTAAGGTACAGGACAAAAGTTATGATTTCTTTTGTCCTGTACCTTTTCTAGTTGTTACGATCTTTTTACGCTTCATACTAAGAATCAACTTTTTCGATGTGTGAATGATATCTCTAAAACTCCACATTTCTCATCATTTCCCCAAGTTTATTCTGAACAATGTTCCTTCTGTTATCAAACATTTATTCCTTTGAACATATAAATAGATCAATCACCACTTAAGATGATTGATCTTCACAGTTATAGTATATAGTTGTTTTTTGGAAGATAAAATACAATTTGTTATTCATAACTTGATTATTTTTTCTGTGTTTACTGGAATTTTAACACCCGCTTCTTTCAAAGAATGGAGGAAGCATATTTTAGGTATCTTTGGGTCCCTACACTTTTTTGTATTTATTTTATAAACATCTATCCACTTCTATTGAGATTTAAAAAATCGAACGCCATCATAATTTAATCGATCAAGGTTAGAATCTTCTTTCAGTAAATACTTATCAAAAAAACCTTTCATATATGTCGAAAGTATGGTTCGCTGACTTAAGGCATCTCTAGAACCACGTTGACTTTTTTCAGTTGCAGTAAATAGAGAATCAGAGAAGTCTCCATGTTTAACACCATCTATAATAGCAAAATAGGTATCATTACTATTCGTTTGAAGAAGAAACGTATTTGTATTATAGGCAAGGACTGTTCCCAATTGTAAAAATGGTTTCTTTAAGTCACTATCTAAAAGCCCTAGCATATTTCCGTCTAAATTTATACTCCCAACAAACCGATCATCATCACGACTGACCATTGCAGCTGTTGTACCTCCAAAAGAATGTCCAAAGATACCTAATCCTTTATCTAACTGTAAACGTCCTTTAAAAATAGAATCAATTTCCCCAGAATTCATCTTATACAAATTATCTGCTACGAAACTAATATCCTCACTTTGTAATTCAGCATACTTTGAAAATTCTATCCCTTTTGGCGCTGCTGTCAACATTCTTGATGTTTTCATAGCACTTTTTTCTGGAAGTTTCCACTTTGCTATATATAAACGAAATTTGATTTTATCTAAAAATTCTGAAGTATAATTTGATAAACTATCAATAAATCGTGAAGACACCCCTTCAACTCGACCATCAAGAAATTTGTTTACTCCTGATTCAGCATGTCCCATGGCAACTACGATATAACCTGAACTTGCTAAATCCTGAGCAAAAACTGTTCCTTGTTCCGCATATGCTCCTGCTCCAGGACTAAAGAAAACTACAGGGTATTGTTTTTTCTTGGCTGAAACGTTCAAATTTTCATACGACCATGTTTTGAAATCTGGATTAAACAGTTTATCTTCTTTAGCATTCTCTGCATCTTTTAGAAATCTACTTCTTTGTTCTTGAAATTCTGAAAATCCATATTCAGCAGTTTTCTTTCCTTCATCAGTATCCGAGGGATAATAAATTACAGTGGTTATTTCTCTTTCAATATTATCCGAAGCTATATACTTATAGTCCATTTGAGTTCGTCCAACAGTGTATTTTCCAACAGGTTTTGGAAATTCTTTCTGGACAGAAAAGTTATTATTGTTCTTTATAATTATAAATATGATTATAATTGAGAGTAAAAATAAAATACTTAGAATTAGTTTTTTCCGTTTCCAATTCCTTATTTTTTTTATTGGATTATTTTTTTTCAAACTATTGTCTCCTATTATTTTTTTCTATTCTATTCATCTTTGTATTCAAATAAATCACCTGGTTGACAATCTAATGCTCTACATATGGCATTCAATGTATTAAAACGAACGGCTGTTACATTTCCATTTTTTAACTTTGATAGATTGGCATTGGTAATTCCAACCTCATTTGCTAAATCTTTGAGGGAAATTTTTCTATCTGCCATTACTCTATCTAATCTCACAATGATCGCCAATTATTCTCCCCCCTATTAGACAGTTTCATCTGACAAATTTTGTAAGCTGACTCCGTATTCAAATACTTCCCCTAAACAATAAATAATAAATCCAACAAGCACTTCAATACTTATCCCTATGGAAATATAATAGCCTTGCGGACTATTTATTGAGAGTAAAATTGAATGAATAATTGGAATCAATAAGTTAGTTATTATTAATATCGCTCCAACTTTTTTTAATAAAAGATAGTTATTTACGGAAAACGGAGTACATCCATCACTTATTTGACCAAAAAAATTACTTCCTAGGTAAAATACGTATCCGTTTACTAACAATAACGGTATACTCAAAAAAGAACGTACACTATCATCTATTTCTTTATAAACTATGTGACTTTGGGTAGAAAAATTTAGTAAATACGTTGAATCTTGAAATACAATTAAATTATTTTTCCTAAGTACAAAGAAAATAATTGATACAAAAAACAGGATAATACACATAATACTAAGTATTCTCAAACACATATAAATTAATTTAGAACTCCTTAAAATCTTTTTATATTCATAGATAGTCCTCCTTTTACGATTATCATATCACAAGAATCACAATCAAACAATATTTTATTATCATTTAAAGGAAATTAATTATCGTATTACAATAATTAATTAAATTCGGAGAAGCTTTAGAATTTAAGCTGAAACATATTTTGAACTCTGGTAAAATAGTCTCAATGATTTTTTAGTTGATTTGAAGGAACCGACAGTCTTTTTTTAGCTTAGCCGCAAGTTCAATACCCGCTAGTGAAAAGAGTGATTATGCCTGACATAACTAGATATACCATTGGATAACAACACCATCTTTAAGACATCGCTAGGAAATGATGGTTCTTATATGAACAACTTGAATAGCCGTTGGTTCATTTTTTACGTTTAAACCGGCGACCACCAAATGTTCTCGGTCTTTTGTTTCAATAAACAGAGCGAATAACTCGTAAACATATTGAGGGCTGGTACAGGTTCTAGCTGCGTAAAAAGTTGAGGCTTCTTTCACCAGTTCAAGACTGACAATAGCTGCACGTTTTCTTGGTTGGTTTGTTTTCATGTTTTTCTCCTTTGCTTAGTGTTGGTTATCTAGATTGAACTCAAGGATTTGTAAGTAGTCTAGTTCTGTTCCAGCTTTACTTCTTTTTTTGTCGATCAATTGTCAGCAATATAATTGGATTTCTTTTGGTACTTGTTCGTTCACTCCCTTTGTGATGTAACGATTTTCTTTGTTGTTAAACATTTTATTCCCTCCTTGAAATACAAAAATAGACCAATCATCGATTAAGGGCTCTATACTTTTTGATGTTGGTGAACAATCACCGGCATCTTTTTTAATGCAAAATAATAGAAAAGACACCCTGATATCCTTTAGAATTAAGTCGCCTAAAACCAATCAAAAGGGGAAATCAAGATGTCCTATACAAATCTTATCAAAGAAACCTTAGATATTCTAGACTTAAACATTACTTTTAATGAAAATTCTTTAAAAAAAGAACGCATTAAAGGACGGATCTGCCAGGAGTTTTCTGGTACGTTGGACTATTTAGCGCACTCCTGTCCTCATTGTGGTGCCCATGAAGACGGATCGATTATTCGTTGGAGCTTTACAACCTGTCTGATTTTACTGAATGATGTTTCTGAATACCAAACATACTTACGCTTGAAGAAACGTCGTTTCTTCTGCCATTCTTGTGATAGAACTTTTGTCGCTGAAACAAGTCTTATCGAAAAGTGTTGCTCGATCTCTAAGAAAGTTAAGCTTTCGATTGCCGAGCGTCTACGAAACACTTCGTCTATGACCGAAATTGCCCGTCAAAAGAAGGTCTCTGTTTCCTCTGTTTATCGCGTATTGAAACAGTTTTACGAACCCCAAAAAATCAATCGACTCATCTTGCCAGAAGTTCTTTGTTTTGATGAATTTAAATCAGTGAAACAAGTCGCTGCCTCTATGAGTTTCATTATGATGGATGGACAAACAACGCAATTACTCGATGTCGTTGAAAACCGCCAGTTGCCTTTTTTAGAACGCTATTTCTCACGATTTTCTTTATCTGTTCGTGAAGGTGTAAAATACATTGTTTGCGATATGTATGCGCCTTATTTTTCTTTAATTAAGAAACTATTTCCCAAGTCTCAGATTGTTCTTGATCGCTTTCATATTGTGCAACACATTGGGCGAACGTTCTTAAAACACCGCATTCAACGAATGAATACCTTTCTCCATCAAGGATCTGTAGAAGCAAAAAAATACCGTCACTTGAAGAAATACTGGAAACTACTTCAAAAGAATCAATCGAAGCTCCATTTTGAAAAACGCCAATGGCGTTCTTCCTTCCGTGCTTATTTAACAAAAACCGAACTCGTGGATCGATTACTTGCCTATGATGAAGAATTAAAAGCTGGCTATACCTGTTATCAGGATTTTCTCTATGCCATACAAACAAGAGATTACACACGGTTTCACGTGTTATTAGAACAAGATTATTCTAGGCTTCCAGCTTATTATCAAACAACAATTACTACCTTTAAAAAAGTTCAAACGGGCATTAAAAATGCGTTGGATTTGCCTTATTCCAACGGACCGTTAGAATGCTTGAATAACCATATCAAAGTATTAAAGAGAAATGCCTACGGCTTCCGTAACTTCTATAATTTTAAATTGAGAATTACTTTATGCTTTGGGTCTGTTCTTTTTCAACCAAATAGAAAAACCTAGAGGCATTTCCCTCTAGGCTTCATCATTGATTTAATTCTTTGGATTTTCTTCACCAACATTAGTTGACAAAGAGCCCGATTAAGATGATTGATCTTCATAGATATAATATATAGTTTTTTTTTGAGCTAGATACATCAGTTTAACTTCATAATACTAATTCACTCTTCTCGGATATAACACACTCATCTCCACGCTTTTTTCGTCACCCTTTATTTATTCTAATTAAAATTTATCTAGCATTTTTCCTTGTTCATCTAAAACTTGTGTTACTTTCTTTCCAAACTGTCCTTTTACTGTCTCCCCTAGACCACTTGTTGCAGAAGTAATCGAACTTTTTGCACTTTCTGATTCCGTTTCTCCAGATTTTTTTGTTTTTTTCATAAGACTATCTTTTTTTTGAATAAGTGCCATTGCAGTGGCTTGAGCGCTCATTTTTTGTAAATTCTTTTTATATTCTTTTAATAGTTTTTCGATTGCTTCTAACACGTAATCATACTCCTTTTACGGTTTAGTTTGTTCTTGAAGATTTTTTCGATAGGCTTGTTCTGCTTCGTCTTCTTTTAACGAAAGGGTCCGTTTCTCTCTGTCTAATTCTGAGAAAAAATCTTCTTCAAGACGTGATAGCTCACGTCTTGCCCATTCCATAGGCTCATTTGTTTCACCAAATCGTTGTACCTGCCGCTGCATTTCAGAATAGGTATCATTCGTTGCTTGTTCCGCTTGTCGCCTAATTCTCGTCAATGCGTCAGATTCTTCTTCAAGTTGTCGTCTCGTTTGTTGATAATCCGCTAATGCTTGCTCTTCTTGATCCATACTCGTATCTCTCCCTTTTTTAGGCGAGTTGTTTCGCTAATTCTTGGTCTCGTTGAACTAATTCACCTATTTTTGCAGTAATATCTTTGGTTAGGGTACTAAATTTACTATTCATTTGATGTGCTAAACTTAGTTTTTCTTGAAATTCTTGTGAAGGGATCGTCACCATGGTTTGTTCCGTACAACCTATTGCCTGCATAGCATCTAAAACTTCGCCATAAGATAAGTCAGGACAATTACTTTGAATCGTCGAACGTCCTTCTTGCCATATTTCTTCTAATTCCCTAATGGCATCTTTATAGAGCTTTACGACGTTCTCCATTGCCATGTCAAATTTTGAAGATGCAAGCTTTACAATGGTTAGCGCTTGGCTATCGTCTAAATAGATTTGTTCATTTCCAGATAAACCGCCACCACTAGCAGTAAATTTTTTACGTAAAACGTTCAATTTGGTAAAACTATCAATTTGAGTTTGAAGCCACTCATTTTCTTTTTTTAATTGTTGGTACTCTTTTTTACTGCCACTCTTATGTACACCATAGTGTTCTAATCTGCGCATTTGCATCTTATTTTCAACAATACTTTGCGCTAAAAGGGTTTGTTCAATTGATATCCCACCATTTAAGTCAGAATAAATGACTATATCTCCGTATTTATTAATATAATTCCCTTTTTTATCTACTTTGAATTGATCTCTTGAATGACCAAATAACTTCCACCCTTTATTATCGATGCCTATACTTAAGAATGGTATTTTCTTCTGACCACCAGTCATCCAACCACTAGTTACCGTATCAGATGTATCATAGATATTAACAATAACCCCTTTATAATTTTTAATCTGTGCATCCGTTAAACCCGAACCAGCAGCACCATATGTAATAGCGTTATATCCTTTTAAAACAGCAATATAGATAGCTTCTGCGCCACCTAATGAATGCCCTGTAGTAGAAATAGTGTAGCCATCTTTTTTAGAATAGCGTTGCTCAATAACATTAGCATAATCTAAAGCAGACTGAAAAGCACCATTTGCATGTTTGTCATTTTGAGCGATTTCTCGGACATCGGTTTTTATATCCTGCCATCCACTTGTTCCTGCATAGGCAATCGTTATGTCTTTTTTTACGACTGATTCAGGATACCCAGGTATTTGCTTCAAATATTCTGTTTTTTTATCCTTATATTCATCCCTAATTTCTGCTACAACCATGGCTTGCATACTGTTGTTTTTTGGAGCTTTATCTGTACCAATTTTATCTTTATTCGTGTCTACTTTATCTAGAATGATATACTCTTTATTTTGTGATCGTTCATTAACTGGTACATTTCCGTTTTCAACTTGATAAACTTGATCAGAAAATTGTCTATTTTGATCCATTAGTTCACCGTCCCGTGATAATAAATAATTTTTTGAGAGGGCATACTAGCTTCTGTTTTTTCTGGTTTCTCCTCAAGATAATATGGACCTTCTCCCGAAAGTGTTCGTATGTTGTAGATTAATTTATCATTTTCTGCTGAAACAGTATCTAGAGAAACACTATCTTCATAAACATTGTTTAGTTTAAAATAAACTCTAACTGTATTCATTGGAGTGACTGAAAAATTCGTGAACTCAACGCTTTCAATACTAATCTTCTTCTCCATTCCTTCTAATTTTTCAAAAAATTGAGACTCTGTTAAATCACCGTTCCCATTATTAAATTCGTTAAATATTTTCTTTTTTTGTTCTTCATCAATAGTAGATAGTACGTAATTATTATACAAATAATTAGCTAAATCAGTTTGAATCACTAATAATTCTTGCTTATCTTTTTCTCTATCCATGTACCATTTCCCTCCAATTATTAAACCTACTAAAACTATTATAGATAAAGTTATGAGTATATTCTTTTTCATTTGTTTCTCCTTAAAGTAAGAGTAAATTAACTATAACACAATTATTGAATTCATAAAACTACGTATTAACAATATCTAGAGTGTAAAGTTGGTGTTATATAGTTTCATAGTCAACATACTCTCAATTAAACAAACATCACTAAATTTCATTTTCTTACTACCTAATTGCAATTTTCAAAAATAATCCAACACACTATCTTTAGATACAAAAAAGACTTTTATACCTAATTGTTTAAGTGGTGTTTGTATCTGATCAATTTGTTTCCTGTGCGTAGCATTATTAGGCAAAGCAATAGCAGAAATAGTATCTTTGCATTCTTGGTTTAAAACTTTTAGTGCGGCAACTACTGCTTTTCCAATATGATTTTTTACTTGATTATCATTGAATGGCTTACCATACCTAGCAGAATCTTTCATTGAAGACGTTGCCCCTTTGGCTTCAATACAGATTTTGTTTCCATTTTTAAATGCCTCAATGTCAATTCCTGTTTGTGTTGTAGTTGCGTATCTTTCTATTGTGTACCCTTGACTATTTAAATAGCTCATCATAATTTTAACTACTTCATTTTCGGTCAATAATTCATTCATTTGCATTAACCTGTTCCCTTCCCAACCTATATCTATCAACTTAAAAGAGTATTAGATCAGTATTATATTTCCAAAAATCTCCCTATTTATGATACGGTTCTGCGTATCGGAAGTGAATGATATTTTTCTAAAATCTAAATTGATTTAAAACCTCCAAATAATACGCAATTATTTGGAGGTTTTTTATTTGAAAAAAATTGATACAGAAAAAGTGAAACAATTTTATGAAGAAGTTGATGCAGTTTGGCAAGAAGATAAATGGTATACATATTCGAGAAAAATTATTGAAAAATTTATACTCAATCAAAATATAGCAGCTAACCACTACATTTTGAATGCAGGTTCTGGAGGAAGTGACTATAATTTATCAAACAAAATGGAACATTTAGACTTAGCTGAAAACAAAATCAACATTTTTCCAAATTATACCGTAGGAAGTATTGAAAACACAATATATCCAGATAATAGTTTTGATTGCGTCATTTGTGTAGGTAGTGTCCTTAATTACACAGATGCCTTAGCAAGTATTTCCGAAATATCCAGAGTTCTAAAAAGTAAAGGACAACTTATATTAGAATTTGAGAGTAGTTGGGGGTTTGAGCACCTTAAAACAAAAGCTTATAAAAAGGATGCTGAAATATTGGATTTAAAATATTATAATTCATATCATAAACAATGGGTTTATTCGCCTTCTTACATTGAAAGTATTTTAAATAGTTATGGCTTTAAAATTACCATGACCAAAAAATTTCATATACTTAGCTCATTACACTTTAGGTTTTCTCAAAATGAAAACAAGGCAGCATATTTTGATAAATTTGACTCTTTTTTAGAAAAGATCCCTTATTTTAAAAATCATTCAGATAACCTAATAATATCAGCTATAAAGTTATAATTTTTTTTTGTTTTTTCCAATTAAAATGGAAACTATTGGCGCGAATATTATCGTGAAAACACTTCCTACTATTGAATTAATTTCACTCATTTTTATACCAAGATAATCAAGTAGTTTGTTCATACCAAATATCAGTCCAACCCCAATTGTTAGTCCCATGATTGCAAACAAGAAGATTTTTTTATTTGAAATGTTTTCTTCTGATGGAAGAAGCTTACTTGTATTTTCAATGTAATCTTTGTTTTTTAAACTACCATAGTTAGAATATTCAATATGCACTTTAGGATTGTTCTTCGTAGATTTTTCTATTTCTATCAAGTTCTTGGCGGTTTTTTCTTCAAATTTATTGGACAAGTTATCACTATTAAAAATTTTAAACCATTCAACTGAATAAGAATAAACACTTTTCACTATTTGTATATATGTTTGCCGTGAAAGTGTAGGAACGTTGTCATCTGCTTGTATGTATAATTTTGCTTCAAATGAACTTTCAAAGTTATCAAAACCAATTTGTAGAGTATGATATAAAGCTTTTAATTCACCAAAGTTTTCTAAATACAAAAGTTTTCGAAAAAATCTACTTTCCTTGTCCACATTTTTTCCGTTGTCTTTATTACTAATTTCAACTATCCAGTATGCAACATCTAGAGGTAGTTCAGAAATAAAGGTTTGCAATAAATTTAAGTAGGTTAAAAACGATACATTATTACGAATAGAATTTTCAATAGCAATATACTCAATCAAAATACTTTTCGAGTCTTCTAAGTAAGATAAAATTGCTAGGCCACTAACTTTATCACTATACTTCAGAATAAACCCTAATACTTTAAAATCTTCTTTTTCTTCATTTTCAAGCATCTTCGTGATTTCATTAGAATCTGTTTTTATTTCACGAGGGGTAACCATATTGTATATTTTTAGAGCTTCTATATAGTCTCGGTTATTTGTTTTACTGATTCCTGTAATTGAAAAATTAGTTGAAATAGTTCTATTTTCCACTTTAAAACCTCCAAATAATTGCGTATTATTAGTAGTTTTATTATATCATATATGTTGTAAAAAAATATAAACTTTTATTAAGGAGAACATATGAAACACTATATCAATAGATTTATTATTTATAAAAAAATGCAAAATCTTTCGACTAAAACAATTCACGCTTATACAACTGATTTACAGCAACTTGGAAAATACTACGATCCTACTTATGAAACTATTGATGATTGTTTTGCTAATTACACTATCTTTTTACTTCAAACATGTGACTACAAATCTAGCACAAAAAAAAGAAAATTGATTTCAATCAAAATGTTTTGGCGTTTTCTAAACGAAAAAGAAAATTTGTTACTTAAAAATTTGCCTATTGTAGCTATACGTAAAGAAAAAAAATTACCAAAAACTCTAAGCGTGCTAGAACTTCGTCAATTAACAGCTAGCGTCAAGAACTATAATCCATTATCTGCAAAAAAAAGGCGAGACCACTTAAGAGATATGGCAATCATAGAGATTATGATTAATTTAGGTCTTCGAATTAGTGAAATAAGTAATATCAACATGCGTGACTATAATAACGGTGATCTGATTATTCATGGAAAAAATAACAAAGAACGAATTCTTTTTTTACCTACTGATATATCAAAACAAATAATCAATGATTATTTGGCTTTTCGTAAAGAATATAGCCCTCTATCTAATGAGGATGCTTTCTTCTTGAATAAATATGGGACTCGTCTATCGATCTTTGGAATATCAAATATTTACAAAAAATATAGGCATTTATCTCAAATCAATTCTTTGTCTACTCCCCATTATTTAAGGCATAGTTTTGCAACACAATTGTTAAATAATGGTGCAAATTTAAGAGATATTCAAGAACTTTTGGGACATTCAAATATCTCTACAACTGAAATTTATACGAATGTTTCTTCTACCCGTAAGCATAAGGTCCTTACTCTCTACGGTTTTAGAAATAATTCATAAAAAAAAATTAGGGTAATTACGACAATCAATTACCCTAATTTATATTCAGATATTTATTTCTACACATTTTTTCCAAATACGTATATTACAGAATAAAATTTTTTCATCTCCTACATAATGATATTATTTTTCTAGGAGTCATTTTTGTGATCCCACCAGCAATTGCCTTTCCAGAGATCATAGCCGTATAAACACCTAACATTCCCGCAAGCGCCGTTTCAATTTTTTGCTTATCAATATCGATACCATAAGTTGCTGTTATTTTCGTGATCATCATTGACTGAGAGGCCATCATACTAGGGGCATCTGCTCCTGGTATTGGTGTGAATCCTGTTCCAAAGTTTGCTGCCATTGCCCCGGCCACTACTTTCAATGCTTCGTTATGTTTAATATTAATTGACGCTTCTTGCGAATGAATAAAAGAAACCTGTAATCCTTCTGGCAAACAATCGACAGTTGTCTGAATCAAGTCTTCAATCCCAAAAACTAATTAGTTATCTGATTCTTTTGCGAGAACTAAAACGACAGCTTTCGCATCTAAAACAAGCTGTTCAATTTGTTTTTTTAGTAGAATAGCTTTAGTCAAATCATAACACTTAGTTAATACTAGAATTACAGGTATTTTTTGTTCTACTATCCATTTTATAAATGAAATTTCTGCTTCTTCAATTTTTAAGTCCTTATTCTCTTTTTTGGCTCCATTACATTTTCCTCCTATTTTACGTATCTCAACAATTCTATTCGAAGACAACTTCTACTTTATTCTCAGTATCTACAGCCTTGAATAAGGTCTCATAGTATTCTTTTGCCGATTCATCCATTTGCGTTTTATATTCTTTCAAATACTTATTCTGCATCTCATCAGATAACTCATCAGTTACTAGTTCCCCTGTATCAATATCTTTGGTTGAATAGCTTAGAATATCCCCAGAATTGTCATAGACCTTATAAGGATTATCTTTGTCCAAACTAATACCGATTACTTCGTATTTAGGAACAATTATCTTGTATTCCTGCTCTTTCTTCATTTCAATTTTTACAGATTTTTTTATGCCTAATTTCGCTTTGTAATTTACAACAATCAATGCTTTTTTTTCAGTCAAAGGAATTTTTATTTTCGTCAACGGAAATTCAGTATGTTCTGAACTTGAAATAACTGTTGCGATACCAACGTTTAAAAATACTTGCTCATTTACTTTTTCAATTGATTGAACCATAGAATAGGAACTCTTAGTGCCCGAAGAAATTGCATTTATATTTCCATAGATATAAAAACCTATCGAAATAACAACTAATAATATAAGAATCCATAAAGATACTTTAAAACTTAAAAATTTTGTTATCTTTTTCATTTTTTAACCACCAACCTTATTGTCCCAGCTATTACTAGTAACAGACTAATCAATGGATTTAAAAATACCATTAAAACAATTAACATAACATATAGTAACCAAAATACTTTTTTTACCATTTTTCTCCTCCAATATGTTCTTTATGATGTAGAATTCCAATAAAATCTATATAAAAAAATACAGACAATTTTTCAATCGGTTACCTCAATTCATCCTCTAACGGAATTATCGCTTCATTCAATAGTTCTCTCCACGCTCGTTTCATCGCTTGTGGATACTTAAATAGTTTCATTTCTGGATGAATCGCTTTATATCCTTCATAATTTTTGCTCTCTATAATGGCTCCTATATTAGGGATGGGATCCATCCCAATCATATATTGCATTGCTGAGGATTGAAGCTCTTCTTCTGATACAAACCATTCTTTGGAAAATACATGAATGAGTTGATTACGCTCTTGAGTGAAATAGTGACGCTTCAGACTGAAAATATCTTCATGTTCTGCTACTTGTTGTTGATCAATAGCTGCTAAGATCGAACGGTACACTTCTTTGACTTGCTCTGTCTTATTTAGTTTTTGTAACGCTTTTTCAAGTTCTTCCCGTACATCTGAACTATTCGCGGCATAGGTGCCTAATAATTGGTCAATGTAAGCAGAATCAATGTCATATAACTTCACTGAGGCGTCACTATAAAAGGTAATTCCCGAAAAATCTTCCTCGATAACTTCCGAATCCTCTTCGCCCTTCATCAAGGAGCCTTTGACTGTTTCATAGGTTCCTACCTGTTCCTCTAGAATCGATACTTGTTCTTTCAATGCAGGTGATTGTTCCATATCGTTATTATAATCGTCATAAGTCACCAATGCTTCATAGGCATGACTAAACTCTTGAAAAGCTTTAACATAATCCACACGCGTTTCAATCGGTGTATGTTCATCAATCGTTTCTGTTGTTTCCGTGATTTCTTTTAGCATACGAAACGCCTTCTTGAATCGTTTCTTCGATTCTTCATATGTTGGATAAATCAGCCCAGATTCTTCTTGTGCTTCTGAATAAAGCTTCGTCGCCTTACTAACATTTTCTTCCATCGTTGCTGGTTTTCTAAAGGTCACAATTAATCCTTTGGTTTTCTCTGGATAGGTTCGATTGGTTCGTGAAAAAGCTTGAATCAATCCTGCATATTCTAAATTACGGTCCACAAATAACGTTTGAATCGTTGGTGCATCAAATCCCGTCAATAAACGATCCACAACAATGACTACATCCACTTGACGACCAAATTCTTTGAACTCCGCTTTCTTTCGTGCTAAACGATTGTTGATATCACCGTTATAACGCTCAATATCTTGTAGGGACCAAGCCGTACGATAATACGTATTATAGTCCTGAATAATCGCCGTCATTTCTTCTTGCTCTTGTTGTGACGTATCACTGTTTTCTTCTAAGGAGTAGGTGATCGCAATCCGTGGAAAATCAGGATCATCCATCGTTCTTCCTTCGCGAATAGGATGATTCGAAAAGGTTTCTTGCATCCATTCACTATTTTTTGTCATAGCCTTAATTGCATGATAATATCGTTTTGCCATGGCGATTGAGCTAGTGGTTAAAATCGCGGCTTTCGTGGGACGACCATTGCGGAAATCAAACTTCGTATAGGCGTTATCTGGACGAAATATCTTATGAATGACTTTTTGAATATGTTCCTCTTGCACATAGATTTCTTTTGATAAACTAGCTTCCTTTTGAACGTCAGTCATCGCATCGACTTCTTCGTTCAACTGCTCTGGTGTATATGAAGCATAGCTTGGGTCATTCATTAACTGACGATACAATTGGTTATCTATTGAGGTTGGTTCAATTGTTGTTTCATGTTCTACTTGAAAACCTAAAACCGCACCATCTTCTAGCGCATTTTTAATCGTATAAGTATGTAGGCAATCACCATATTGGTCATAGGTTGTTCGTGCCAGTTTCCCTTTGGCTTGTTTTTTATTTTCTTCAAAAATAGGCGTTCCTGTAAAACCAAACCAAGTAGTATTTTGAAAGAATTTCTTGGTTTCTTCCATATTTTCTGCACTTAACGCACGATGGCATTCATCGACGATAAACACAATGTGTTGCCCCATTAATTTTTCAAAGCGGTTCGTTCCTTTTTGCGCTTCTTGTTTTCGCGCATACTTCAAGGCTGCATCTAATTTTTGACGTGTAGTAACGATAATCACGTTGGAGTTGGCATCTGACAACAGCGTATCACTTAATTCTTTGGCACTTCCTGTACCAACAATCAAGCTATTGGCTTTTCCGTCTCCTGATGAAATTCCTGTGTTAAATTCAGAAGCAAACTTGGTAAACTCACTCGTTGTTTGGTTGTCTAAGTCTTTTCGATCGACCAGCATAATCGTGCGATCAATCCCTGACTTTCGTGCTAAGAGTTTGGTTGCGACAAAGCTCGTCAACGTTTTACCTGAACCCGTCGCATGCCAAACGTAACCTGATTGATGTTTATTGGCTGCTGTAAATAGTGCTTCAATCGCATGGACTTGGTAAGGATGTAATACCATTAAGGCTTTATTGTCTTGATCTTCACTAACAATCGTATAACTTGCAATCAAACGATGGGCATCCGGAATATTCAAGACTTGCTTACAAAATTCGTACAATTGATCGACTTTCTTATTGTCTTTGGTTCGCCAGCTAAATAAGAACTTTTTATGCATATCTTTTGGTAAGGCATTGGCAAAATAACGCGTGGTTTGTTCATTGGACACCACAAATAATTGGAGTGTCGAAAAGATATTATTCCGAAACAGTCCCTCTTCCGCATACTTTTTAATTTGATTGAAGGCTTGATAAACACCATCCTTAGCGGTTACTTGTTTCAATTCAATTTGGACAATCGGTAAGCCATTGATCAATAAGGTCACATCAAAGCGACGATCTCGACGGTCAATGCTTTCTCGTTGCTTGGCTACTTGATGAACGACTTCATAGGTGGAAATTCCTCCACCGATATCTTGATTTGAATAAAGAATCAATGACAATCTACCTAATGAAGCATCTTCCCGCTCGATTGATAAGCGCGCAATGCCATTCTCCCCTTTTAACCACTTAGCGGCATAAAATGGGGTTTGTGTTTTCAATAAAAGTTCAGTTTTGATTGACTCAAATTCTTTTTCTGTTAGTGGGACATCGCCTAATTCAAACAAG
This sequence comes from Enterococcus sp. AZ126, assembly GCF_051714545.1. NCBI lineage: Bacteria > Bacillati > Bacillota > Bacilli > Lactobacillales > Enterococcaceae > Enterococcus > Enterococcus sp. AZ126. Next base: position 2,662,096 of record NZ_JBIOSB010000001.1, on the reverse strand, counting down.
TTATTTTGCGTGATTTTTTCCTTTAAATTTTGCCAAAGTGCGGCTTCTGACTTGATGTCTGGCCGGTACGTCCATTGATTGTGTCCTTCCCCTAGAACATCAATCAATCGTTGTTCAATTTCTGCTTCATCCCGATGTATGGTGTTCATTCAACCCGTTCCTCCTACACAAACATTTTTTGTAAAAATCCTTTTTTGGTTTCTTTTAGTAGATCTAGTTCCTTTTGATTTAGAGCGATCGTATCGTCTAGTTGTTTGAAGAATGAGCTAATTTTTTGTTGTTCTTCTTTATTTGGAAAATATAAAATTAAATTTTTTAGCTCACTGGCTTTAACTAATGGTTGACCTGTTCCAAAAGAGAGTCTTTTTACATCAAATTTAGTTAGTAAATAATAAATAAAATTCAAATTACTAGCTTGAATATATACAGTGTTGTCACTTATTTTTACATTTCCAGAGAATGTATATAAATTCCCAGCATTAGCTCCTACTCTAGCTGTCAAAACAAACTCCCCTGAATGATCGAAGTCACTAGCATAAGATATAACTGAAGTTGATCCTAAAACTTCATAAGGAGTTAACTCCGATTTCTTTACTCCTGAAGAAAAAACACTCCTACCAGTTCCTATATTTACTACTTCATCAATTAACTTGCGCTCTTTCCAATCATCAGTAAATCCCGCAAATCTTATCTCTGGGGTGTTTGCCCCTGCTTTTGGAAACATCTTTTGTAAGAAACCTTTTTTCTGTTCTTTCAACAAATCTAACTTACGCTGATGAAGAGTGATAGTGTTGTCGAGTTGTTTGAAGAAGGAACCGATTTTTCGTTGTTCTTCAACATGTGGAAGTTTAAATTCAATATTTTTAACTACTTTACTATTCAATTTTGGTTGTGCTGTTCCTGTGTTGTATTTCATATAATCTATTTTTTCTAATATTTGAACTAAAAAATAGTTACTTCCATCTATCATCCTCATAATGTGAGCATGATTATTTAACCAGAACTTTCCTTGGGTTAAATAAGCTACTGGATAATTCCTCATAGTGATATTTGCTCCATCTTCAGCAAGTAGAACATATTCACCATCAAATATATAATCATCAACATAATCGATAATTCCCGTAGCACCATAATAGGGGTATTCACCTGAAACACGAAGACCTGAATCAATGGGAACTCGCTTTCCATCGAATGATTCGGTCACTTCCCCTAACTTACGCTGTTCCCAATCGTCAGAAAATCCACTAAATCTAATTTCTGGTTGTTTTCTATTCCCCATAATCAAACACCTCTAAAGCCCCTTTAAGCCATGCTTCATTCTCTGAACTAGTTTGTAAAGATGCAATAGTCTCATACAGTTCTTTTTCTAATGCTCGTTTTTCCGCTTGGATGGTTTTCATTTCTTTACCAACGGCTGCCATATCAATCGGTGCTTCCTCTTCAAACGTATCTACATAGCGCGGGATATTCAAGTTATAGTCATTTTCTTTGATTTGTTCAAAACTAGCCAAATGAGCGTATTTTTCCACATTTTTTCGTTCTTTATAAGTAGCTACGATTTGATCAATGTTTTCTTTGGATAACTTATTTTGATTCTTGCCTTTAATAAAGTCTTTACTGGCATTAATAAATAAGACATCACGATTCGTTCGATTCTTTTTCAAGATAATCACCGTAGTTGGAATGGATGTCCCGAAAAATAAGTTCGCTGGCATCCCAATCACTGCGTAAATACTGCCATCTTCTAATAATTTCTGACGAATAACACCTTCACCTGCTCCTCTAAAGAGGACACCATGAGGTAAGACAATCGCCATCGTTCCTGTTTCTTTTAAATGATAATAGCCATGCAAAAGAAAGGCAAAATCTGCTTTTGATTTCGGTGCTAGTTTTCCATAGCGATTAAAACGAGAATCATCTAGGAATGTGGTATCTGCTGACCATTTGGCTGAATAGGGTGGATTCATCACGACAGAATCAAAGGTATAGGGTTCATTCGTTGGCCAATCCTTATTCAACGTATCGCCATTTCGTAAGTTCATATCTTCCGCTTCTACCCCATGTAAGATCAAATTCATTTTGGCTAAATTATATGTCGTCGTATTCAATTCTTGTCCATGGTATTTCACTGAATCAGGATAATTTAGATAATTCCGCACATTTAACATCAATGATCCTGAACCCATCGTTGGATCGAATACACTAAAAAGCTTCTTATCTTCTTGGTTGATTGCGACAATTTGAGCCATCATATCAGAGACCATATGTGGCGTATAAAACTCTCCTGCCTTTTTTCCCGCTTCAGAGGCAAACTCACTGATTAGATACTCATACGCATCACCAATGACATCTCCTTCATGCCCTAAAACATCGATCGCATCTAATTTTTTCAAGACTTCGGTGATCGTCACATTGCGTTGTTGATCATCTGATCCTAGTTTTTTAGACTGTAAATCCACATCATCGAATAAACCATTAAACTGTTCATAGTTCGTGGATAAGTGAATAAAAGCGGTATTCAGTTCGTTTAATTGGAAGATATTTTGTTTTGCTCGTGTCGCTAATACATGGAAAAGATATTTCGGTTCAATTTCATAACCTAACGTATCAACTATAGTTGCTAGTAGGTCACCTTTAACGTCTGGGTCAGATACTAATTCTTCATACAGTTTCGTTTGTTTTTCTTGGGTGTCATATTCTTCTAGCGATTCATCGGCTAATTCCACCACTTGAACCAGTAGTTTGTCAGATAAGTATTTATAGAAAATCAATCCTAATAAATAATTTTTATATTCAGACGCATCCATTTTACTGCGTAGGTTATCTGCGGCACTAAATAATTGATGATTTAATTCTGCTCCCATTTTTACACTCTCCTACTACTTGTCATGTCTCTATTTTATCATCAAACTGAAAAAAAGGGGAAAAGAATCAAAGAGTGTGTTACGCACTTCCAGAACAGTTCCCCTAGTGATTATGAACCGCTAGGGAATTGATACGAGACCGATCACAGTCGATCCGATTAATCATTGGTACTATACAGTAAAGAGAAACGGTGTTGTTAAGACAAAAAGAACCGTATTCTCTGAAGGGGATACGGTTTCTCTATAGTGCTTGTTCAGCTGATCAATGATTGATTGGTCAAAATATATCCTCAATTGTAAGTGCTCTTTATTATCTGGCGTAAAGGTAATCTTTTGAATAAAGATTCGGTATAGCTGCTTGATCTGCTCGGATCGAGTTCGCATGACAGATGAACTAGTTCTAATTTCCCGTCAGCAATCAGACCATATTTAATAAATGTTCCTCCAATATCCAATACAAGAATTTTCTTCATGGGTAGACCACCTAAAATTTGTAACTAATGGCAATAAACACTACTTTACTTATATAAGCGTGTCCACTATAATTTACATATAAATTTAAAAAGTAAGTAGGCTAAATAAAATGCTGGAAAAAATATCAGATATCAAACATCTGTCTGATGCTGATGAAATTATTCAAAATTATATTTTTAGAAATTTAGAAACTATTGTTACTTATTCGGCTCGCAAACTTGCGTTACAAATTCCTTGTTCTCCTTCAACGATTACAAGATTTATAAAAAAATGTGGGTTTTCTTCATATTATGATTTTCAAAACTATATGAAAAATGAAATAAATCAACTTGCTGGAAAGGGTATCTCAGATACGATATCACTTGAACAAATTTTTGTTAATCAAGTGTTTGCTGATGACATAGACGAGCAGATTGAGATAGCAAGTAATTTATTAAATCAAGCAAACTTTATTTACTGTGTCGGAATGGGCTCATCTGGAATCATGGCAAGTTATGCAGCGCGAAAATTGAATACTATTGGTCTTAAATCCATGCATTCAAATGAACCTTATGCACCCTTTTTTTCTGATTCTAAACGACAAAATGATAGCATATGCCTCATTTTTTCTAGTTCAGGCGAGACCGCTGAAATAATTAAAACAGTTCAGCTATTAACATCAAATAATCAAAAAATAATTAGTGTTACTAATACACATAATAATACTTTGGCTAAGCTTTCGACTCTAAACATTCCTTATTATATAGAAAATCGACGTTTACCATACAATTTTGATTTATCATCTCAATTACCGACTGTTGCCTTAATTGAATATTTAGTTGCTTTTTTGCTAAAAAAACAGGAACGTATTTAATGCCGGTCAGCTTATTTTAGTTTTAATTATTGATCTCTATCATTTCATCAATTACTTCGTAAGTTCTTGAGCTATTTCTTGCTCCAATTCATATTCTTTTCTATCAGCCATTTTGAAGAAAGGATACCAAATTAAAATGTTGATACACAATACGATAAAAAAGATAATCAGATAGTTAAAACCACCTTTAAGTGCCATTACAATTGGTGCTGGTGTCGTCCAAGGTAACGCAATCAAAGGGTTATACTTAGAGAAATCCAATATTGACAGTAGTCCCCAGGCAACACTACCCATTAATAGCGGAGAAGCGATCATCGGGATAAAAAAGAATGGATTTAGCATTAAGGGCATTCCAAAAATCAAAGGTTCATTGACATTGAATATAACGGGAGGACCTGCTAGCTTAAATAATTGTTTATAGCGTTCAGATTTTGCAGTGAACATTGATATTACCAAGCCATACGTACTTCCTTGACCACCAAATGCATTGCCGCAAACAAAAGCAACTATTGCCATAGTAAGATAGGGCAATTCACGGTGTTGCTGATATGCGGTCATATTTGCTAATAAATTTGCTGTCATTACAGGCATTACAACTCCATAAACCATATTTGGATGGATACCAAAAAACCATAGCGTATTTGCTAGAGTGTAAATTAAGATAATCGCAATGGGCGAACCAGTCAATGCTTGCAATGGTGTTTGAATCAATGTTGTGATAAATTCAAATATGTTTCCGAATGGTGTAAACGAGAATAAAACTCTTACAATAAAGAAAAGTGCCAATATAATACCAGATAGAATAGCTGGACTTAATGATTCTGAAACGTTTGATGGAACAGTATCAGGCATTTTAATTATTAAGTTTTTTCTGATAAAAAAACTATACAAAATAGCCGTAAAATACCCTACCATGATTGCAACAAATAAACCACTACCACCAGTGTAATTGCTAGCAAATGCTTCTACATTATTACTTGCTGAGACAACAACTTGCGCTGGAAATTCGGTTACTGTTTTTTCTAATGTATAGGTTTGAATGGTTTGGGGCATTAATAAGAAAAACGAGCCTATTGCTAAAAGACCTGCTGGTAATGGATCATGTCCTTCTTTTTTAGAATAGATATATGCAAAATTGAACGTAACATATACTGAAAGTAGGTTGATAGTTGCCCCTAATGCTGCATTAAAATGAACATTCATACCAGTTTTTGCTAAAAAATCGATCCATGCACTAATGGGGAAATTACCAATGATCATTAATAAGGCAATACCTAATGTAATTGGCGTTGTTCTCATAAACGCTTCAGCCAAAGCGCTAAAAAACTTACTATTGTTCATTTTTTGAGCAATAGGACCAATAAATTTGTTCAAAAATCTTTCTAAAGCTTCCATTTATTTTTCCTCCTGTTCGTTTAAAAAACCACCATTTGTTTCGATTACTTTTTTATACCAATAAAAACTATCTTTTTTGTAACGCTTTAAAGTCCTTTCTGAGGCTTCATCTCGATCAACATAAACAAAACCATAGCGTTTTTGATAACCGTTTAACCAACTAAGCAAATCTGTATAACTCCAAGTACAGTAGCCTAAAACGTTCACTCCATCAGAAATTGCTTCTTGAATTTCTTGTAAATGCCTTTTTAAATATTCGATACGATAAGGATCATGAATCTTCTTGTTTTCAAGCTTATCATACTCACCCAAACCATTTTCCGTAATTAATACAGGTAGTTGATAACGACTTTCAATTGTTCGCAGAGCGATACGAATGCCAACCGGGTCAATAGTCCAGTCCCAATTCGTTTGCTCAAGATAGGGATTTTTAACAAATTTACTAATTCTTGGAATTTCTAGCTCCTTGCTAGTTCCTTTCTTCCCAGAGTTATTCATCTTTAGTTCTTTTGAAAATGAATCGTTCGTGCTCTTCTCAACAGTGGCCGTTTGATAGTAATTTAACCCGATAAAATCGGGCGTGCCTTCTAGTAACAATTTCTGATCATCTTCGGTAATAGCAGGAGCTAAGTCTAACTTTTCCAATTGTTTTAATACGGTTCGTGGATATTTTCCAGTTGCATAAACATCTAACCAAAAATAAGACATTAGTTCTTCTGTATCAATTTTAGCCAAAACATTTAAAGGATTACTATCGAAAGCATATGCAGGCCCATAATTAAAACTCGGACCAATTTTTCCAGAGTAACCACCTTTTTTGAAAGCTTTAATGACAGAAGCGTTGGCAAGATTGGCTATATGATTGGCAGCAAACATTCGCTTGCTATCGCGAACTGCCGGTGGATGAGTTCCAAGTAGATAGCCATGAGTGATAAAAACGTTTTGTTCATTCAAACTTACCCAATATCTCACTCTACCTGAGAAAGCATCAAATAAAACTTTTGCGTAATGTGTAAAGTCTTCAATTATGTTGCGCGATTCCCAACCACTGTACTCATCTTGTAGTGCTTGAGGAAGATCCCAATGATAAATAGTAACAATCGGCTCTATATTATATTTTAATAATTCATCAATTAATTGACTGTAAAAATCTAGCCTCGCTTGATTAAGTTTTCCTTTACCATTAGGGAAAATACGAGACCATGCTATGGAAAAACGATAAGCTTTTAGTCCCTGTTCCGCCATTAATTTCACATCTTCTTTAAATAGATGATAATGATCTACTGCAACATCACCATTTGTATCTTTAAATGTCGTTCCAGGTTTTCTAGCAAATGTATCCCAAACAGATAGTCCTTTTCCATCTTCTTTGTAGGCTCCTTCAACTTGATAGGCAGCAGAAGCACTTCCCCATAAAAAATTAACGGGAAATGGATCTAATTTTATGTGACGCATATACATTCCTCATTTCAATAATATTTGTACAACTTGATCATAATTGAAATAATATTTTTTTGTAACCGTTTTCTTAAAATGTGAAACGCGTTGCAAGATTATGAAACAGGGAAATGTTCTCGGTCGATTTTTTTTCATGTTTTTCTCCTTTATGATTGTTGTAGTCGGTTCTTAGAAAAATGCCAATTAATAGTCTTCTGGTATGATGACTACCATCATCTATCCCCCATATTTTTTCAATTTGGACATCTGGCATTATTCCATTTATTGTGCAGGTATGATAATCAGTGAAAAATGGTTCTTCTTGTTGATGAATCACTTCAATTGCTTGGCGTTGATTATCTGGATTGAATTCAAAGATTTGTAAGTAGTCTAATTCGGTTTCAGCTTCACTTCTTTTTGTCGATCAAGTTCCAGCAATATAATTGGATTTTTTTGATACTTGTTCGTTCACTCCATTCGTAACATAGCGTTTCTCTTTGTTATTAAACATTTTATTTCCCTCCTTAAAACACAAAAATAGACCAATCACTATTTAAGATGATTGATCTTCATAGATATACTATATAATTATTTTTGAGCTAGATACATCAGTTTACTCAAGATACAAAACAGAGCCAGCTTTTTTCATTAGTTGTTATACTTTTCATAAATAACGTATATAATTGCCATGACCACGGCAAATGAACTAGAATGAAATTTCGGGAAAATACCTATTAAAAAGAATCTAACGTTTGTTTTTGTTCCTCAAATACTTGCGTTACCTTTTTACTAAATTGACCTTTCACTGATTCTTGAAAGGAGCTTTCTGTTGATCCAATCATCGCAGACGCTTCACTCATCCCTTTTTCTCCTTTTACTTTGACTGATTCTTTATCCGTGTTCATTTGGGCACTTGTACTTTGTCCCAGTCCACGCAGCGCTATTTTTTGACTTTCTTTTCGGAACGCTTTTTCTCGTGCTTTTTGTTCCCGTTCTTTTGCTTCTTTTGACATCCCTTTAGTCCTCCTGTTGGATTAATTCTTGACGTTTTTTTCGATAATCATATTCCGTTTCGTCTTGTTGTTGAATCAATATTTTTCGTTCTTGGGTTAATTCTTCCAAGTAATTCGCTTCATTGCGTTGTAATTCTCGTTGTATATCCATCAATGAATCCAGAGAACGCTCTCTTTTTCCTACTACTTGCCGTACTTGATACAACAGTTCTTGCGTATAATCCGCTCCATTTCGGAGATAGACTTTCACGATATCTTCTTGTTCTTCTAAATCGGCTCTAGTTTTTTGATACTCTTGGAATAATTTTTCTTCTGCATCTATAGTCATTTTTTCTCCTCTATGAAACAAGCCCTTTTAATTGTTTCGCTAGTTCTTTATCTCTTTGAACAAGTTCATTCATTTTACTTCGTATTTCTTGGGCTAATTGTTGGAACTTTTCAGCCATTTTTTTGGCTTTATTTATCTTTTCTTTATATTCATTTACGGGTTCTGTCACAATACTTCGTTCTGTACAACCACCTTCTGCTAAGGCAGATTTGATTTCTCCTTCAGATAAATCAACACCGATCGATCGGGCATCAGATAATGTTTCTATCCATAATTTTTCTGCGTTTTGTATGCCTGTTTGATACACCATCACAACTGATAACATCGCTGTTTCAAATTCTGAGGAAGCATGGTTCACAACCGCTAATGCTCGGCTATCATCTAAATAAATTTGTTCACCAGATGACAGACCCCCACCGCTTGCCGTGAATTTCTTCTTTAATTGTTCCAAGTTCTTTACTTGATCACGCATAATCAACATATTATACGCATGTTTTGCTTGTTGGAATTGTACTAACGATTCTTTCGTTACTTGTAGGTTTCCGTTCTTAAACTGATACCCGCCCCACATATGTTGGTCGATCATTCCTTTTTTCTTTGAATCAACAAAAATAAGCATTCCTACATGTGACAATTTAATGTTCCAATCTGTATGTCTATATCCAATAGGCACAATATCTTTTTCATCTACGAAATTAAAGATACGGTCTTTTAACTGAGCCACTCGCTTTCGTTGCTTTTCTGTCATCATACAGTAAGCATTCGGTCCTTGATAAAGAAAGGCACCATTCACTCGGTTTAATTTATCTTTTGAATCCAATGCTCCTAAAGCATATTGGGCATTTGAAGAAGCTTGGGAATGACCATATACATCAAAACGAGCATTTGAATACTTATCCATCGCATTATTCAGCGTTTCAGCAGAAGATTTCATTTGTTTTGTCGGATCAAATATAGTATTCGGTTTCTTATAACTTTTCTCGATATTATTTAAGATTTGTTTGTTGTTGTTCCACCAATCCCGCTTCACTTCTCCAGCTTGACTGCCTATTTTCTCTGGACTTGTGGAGCCTTGATACAGCACCGTTACATTGTTCACTTCAGACGGTTTTTGTACTTTCGGATCGCCATCTGTGATAATATAGGCTTGTTCTCCAGTTTTTTTATCATTTACTACTTTTGATACATAGCCGATTGTAGTATCATTATTATTTATTGTTACTTTCTTATTAATTTTTAAATCTTTATATTCTTGTTTTGCAATTTCTACTCTTTGTTCATCTGTAAAATTAGCCATATTATTCCTCCTTATTTTTCCAAAAGATCACTCAATTTTTCTGAAATTACTGCACCACCATTTTTTAAGCCATCTGAGTCTTTACTTATATCAAATTCTATTGTTAAATCCTTATCCTGATTAACAACAACCTCATACATAATCCCACCCATAGGATTGTGTTCTATACTCTCATAATCTATTTCATAGGATTTGATAATTCCCTCTGGCGTTAAAGCTTTTGAATCCAAGTTTTTTAACCCTATTTCTATCTCCCTTTTTGTTTGCCCGCTTTTTACCACATTCACCATTTCATCATTGAATCGTTTGTTATCCATATACACTTTTCCTCCGATTCCTATAACAATCAATAAAAATATTCCTAAAATAGAATAAAACGTCCTTGTTTTGATTTTTTTTACCTCAGATAGTGCTCGTTCATTCTCTTTTTTATCATTTTTCATCTAAGACACCTCAAAATCATTTTTCATAAGTAATCTATAATATACTTGTAATTTTTTTTGTCGGATCGAATATAGTATTAAGCTTCTTAAAACTTTTCTCAATATTATTTAAAATTTGTTTGTTGTTGTTCCACCAATCCCGCTTCACTTCTCCAGCATGACTGCCTATTTTCTCTGGACTTGTTGTTCTTCCTTGCGCAGTTCTAATTCTTTATCATCCACTAGAAACACACCTTTTTCTATTTCAATTAAAATTTATCTAGCATTTTTCCTTGTTCATCTAAAACTTGTGTTACTTTCTTTCCAAACTGCCCTTTTACTGTCTCCCCTAGACCACTTGTTGCAGAAGTAATCGAACTTTTTGCACTTTCTGATTCCGTTTCTCCAGATTTTTTTGTTTTTTTCACAAAACTATCTTTTTTTTGAACAAGTGCCATTGCAGTGGCTTGAGCGCTCATTTTTTGTAAATTCTTTTTATATTCTTTTAATAGTTTTTCGATTGCTTCTAACACGTAATCATACTCCTTTTACGATTTAGTTTGTTCTTGAAGTTTTTTACGATAGACTTGTTCCGCTTCGTCTTCTTTTAACGAAAGGGTCCGTTTCTCTCTGTCTAATTCTGAGAAAAAATCTTCTTCAAGACGTGATAGCTCACGTCTTGCCCATTCCATAGGCTCATTTGTTTCACCAAATCGTTGTACCTGCCGCTGCATTTCAGAATAGGTATCATTCGTTGCTTGTTCCGCTTGTCGCCTAATTCTCGTCAATGCGTCAGATTCTTCTTCAAGTTGTCGTCTCGTTTGTTGATAATCCGCTAATGCTTGCTCTTCTTGATCCATACTCGTATCTCTCCCTTTTTTAGGCGAGTTGTTTCGCTAATTCTTGGTCTCGTTGAACTAATTCACCTATTTTTGCAGTAATATCTTTGGTTAGGGTACTAAATTTACTACTCATTTGATGTGCTAAACTTAGTTTTTCTTGAAATTCTTGTGAAGGGATCGTCACCATTGTTTGTTCCGTACACCCCATTACTTGCATTGCATCCAGAACTTCTCCATACGACAATTCAGAACAATTTCCTTGAATCGTTGAAAGCCCTTCTTGCCACAATTCTTCTAACTCCCTAATCGCATCTTTATAGAGCTTTACGACGTTCTCCATTGCTAGATCAAATTTTGAAGACGCAAGATTTACAATGGTTAGCGCCTGACTATCGTCTAAATAGATTTGTTCATTTCCAGATAAACCGCCACCACTAGCAGTAAATTTTTTACGTAAGACGTTCAATTTGGTAAAACTATCAATTTGGGTTTGAAGCCACTCATTTTCCTTTTTTAATTGTTGGTACTCTTTTTTACTGCTACTTTTATGTACACCATATTGTTCTAATCTGCGCATTTGCATCTTATTTTCAACGATACTTTGCGCTAAAAGAGTTTGTTCAATCGAAATACCGCCATTCATGTCAGAATAAACCACTATATCGCCGTATTTGTTGATATAGTTTCCTTTTTTATCTACTTGAAACTGATCTAATGAATGACCAGCGGTTCTCCACCATGGATTGTCGATACCCATACTCAAAAAAGGTATTTTTTTCCGACCACCAGTCAACACACCACTCGTCACGGCATCCCTTGTATCGAACAGATTCACAATCGTTCCTTTGTACTGTTTAATCTGTTCGGCTGTTAAGCCTGAACCAGCAGCACCATAAGTGAAGGCATTGTAGCCTAATAATACCGCAACATAAATCGCTTCTGCCCCACCTAATGAATGACCTGTTGTTCCGATGTTAAAGCCATTTTCTTTTGGATACTTCCGTTCAATTTCCTTAGCGTAATCTATCGCAGAAGAGAACGCTCCATTCTCATATTTAGCGTCTAGTCCAATCTCTATGAAATCTGATGTCCAATCCTTCAAACCACTTGTGCCAGCATAGACGATTGTGATGTCTTTTTTTACAATCGATTGTGGATAGCCTTTAACTTCTTTTAATTTGCCATCGCTATACGGCTTATACTCATCTTTAATTTCCGCTACAGTCATAGCTTGCATACTATTTTTTCTTGGGGTATGTTCTGCTTTTAAGGTATCTTTATTTGTGTCGATAGTGTCTAAAACTAAATATTTTTTTTGCCCAACCTTACTACCCACTTGAATTTTCCCCGATTCTACCTGATAAGAATCTTTTGATAGGCTATTGAAATCATTTAATTCTTTCTTTTTAGGCATGCTATTTTACTCCTTTATTATCATAAATAATATTTTGTTCAGGTAATTTATTTGTTCTGCTTTCCTCTGATTCTTCTAAAAAATACTCGTTTTGGCTTTCTCCAGTATTGAAATCAAATATATATTTTCCTGATTCTGCCGATATTGTATTTGATGATGCTTCAAGAGTATAAACATCGTTAATAATTAACTTCACCTCTAAACTGTTCATTGGGCCTACAGAAAATCCTTTAAATTTTATTTTTTGTATATCGGAGTATTCTTTGAGTTCATCTGATTTTTTTAAAAACTCTTCAGTAGTTAAATTCCCTTCCCCTTTATTATATTCTGCATTTAATTTGTCATCTTTATCTTTATCTACAGTATATAGACGATAGTTGTTGTACAAATAATTGGCTAAATCTGTTTGAATATCATGTAATTTTGCTAAATCTTTTTCTCTTTTCATGTACCATGCTCCTCCAATTACTACTAAAATTATTATAGCTAGAACTATGTTTTTTTTTGGTTTCATTCGTTTCTCCTTAAAGTAAAAGTAAGATAATCATAACATAGCGATAAGATTCATAAAACCACGTAATAATAACCGTTAACAAGTTGTCGCCTTGTTTGGTGGTACTCTGCTTCATTCCTCATGTTGGGTTCACTCCCTTTGAATTTAAGCGAGTTGTTTCTCTAAGTCTTGGTCTAGTTGGCCTAACTCGCCTATTTTGACCATAATTTCTTTCGATAGCGTGGTGAACTTACTCCCCATCTGATTCGCCAAACTAATTTTCTCTTGGGGTATATTCTGCTTTTAAGGTATCTTTGTTTGTGTTAATGGTGTCCAAAACTAAATACTTATCCTCTACTAATCGGTCACCAGTCTGAACGTTATTACTTTCCACTTGATAAGACTCTTTCGATAATTTGTTATAATCGTCTAACTCTTTTTGTGGTGGTTTTCCTATATTAGCCATAGTTATTCCACCCCTTTATTGTTGTAGATAATGTTTTCTTCAGCCATTTTTTTGTCAGTGCTTTTTTCTTTTCGTTCTAAAACATACCCATTTCGGTTATTCATAGAATTGAAGCTGTACAACCATTTCCCTGTTTCTGCAGAAATGGTACTTAATGACGTATCATCTGAGTACACATCATTGATTTTAAAATCAACGACTAAATCTTTCATTGGTCCAACAGAAAATTTAGTAAATTCCACTTTTTCGATATCCGAGTATTTAGCTATATCATCTACACGTTTAGAATATTCAGGAAACGTCATTTTTCCATTGTCATAATCTTTATCTAATTGATCTAATTCTTCTTTGTTAAACGTGTAAAGTCGATAGTTGTTATACAAATAATTAGCTAAATCTGTTTGAATATCATGTAATTCTGCTAAATCTTTTTCTTTTTTCATGTACCATGCTCCTCCAATGACTACTAAAATGATTATACTTAACGCTATGAGAGTTTTTCTTTTCATCTTTTTCTCCTTAAAGTAAGAGTAAGCTAACTATAACATAGTCATTTAATTCATAAAACCATGTAATAACTGTATCTAAAATTTAAAAGTAATGTTATTAAACATCTAGGTAGACATAATCCCGATTAACCACAGCAGCGTCTGTAGCCCCTATTAAATACAAGTTTTTACTTGATAAATTTAGCTGAAAAGCGTCTGTCAGACACTCAGTAAAGTTCCTTGACAAGTTGTGAATCGTTTTTTTGTTTCTGATACTGAAGAACTCCTTCGTTTAGTTTACTCAATCATTGTTTTCCAATAAGTATAGTTTGACAGAATAAAGAGTAAGAATACAGACCATTTGGTAAAAAGTAATTTCTCATGAGAAATAAAACAGCGTATGACTATAAAACTAACATTATTTACAATTTGAGTGAAAAGACTATAAATAATGTGGTATGCTAATAATGGTTGATGGTTTTTCTATCCGAATATAGGTTACAGATCAGCTTGAATAAAGATCGGAATATCTTTGCTTTCTGAAAGGATCGAGTGAACTTCTCGCTCAATACTTTTCGCAAAATTCCGTTCTCCAAGCTTCGTTAATAAGTGGATATAGTCGTAAATATTTTCTTTATAACAATCGTCACCCGTAATTAAATAGCTTGTTAAATTATCCAAGTACTGAATGACTAACTTATAATCAAACGTAAGATTGCCTTCTTTTGTAGCGGCTAATCTTAAATAATAACGACTTGCCTCATATTCTTTTTTACGTAGTAAAGTCGTGATTAAATTGTTAATCATGTTTTTTATAAATTCTGTTGTCTCCACATTTCTGACTTCGATATCTTTAACAGGTAACGCTTTTTTAGCTAGGCGCTTGATTTGCTTATTGTTAAATAGAAAAATTGTATTGGATAATACAGCGTAATCATACTGAAAAAAATACTCTTTTTCTATTAGAAGTTCGTAGATTTGATTTAACTCTTCTTGACTTACAGGAGAAACCTCTTTCCAAAAATTGGAGAACAATGTTTTTATCCCGATAAAATTTGCCATTTCCCTAAGATGCATTTCTTTAGAAAAGGTTAATTGATTGTAGTAGTTAAGTAACTTCTTTTTATTTGATTCATCTATTGGACTATTCGCACATTGTCTAAATAATTTACGAAACTTTTTTTGTTCCATACTGTCTTCTAAATATTCTGAAAATTCTTCTAGTGGAACAGAGAAGCGTTCTAAAATATCTCTTAGTTCAGAAAATCTTAACACTTTTTTTCCTGTCTCGATTTTGGAATAGACGGAAGTATCCGTATAGGTAAGAATATCTTTTTGCTTTAAATTTTTATTTTTTCTAAAAAAATAAAGTGCTTCTTCTACATTCATTCTAGTTTCACTTCCTTTTGTATAAGTATAGCACATTATTACATATAAAATGTTTGAAATATACTATTATTGAAAGGAGGGATTGCCATGATTACAGTTGCTACTGCGGTTGCTATTTCAGTTTTTATTTGGGTTAATGTTTAATTTGATTAAACCGTAATTATCTGAGATAGCTGTTTAGCTATTTCATAAGTGGACTCTTGTATCTTTTCTTGATACAAGGGTTATTTTAATTAAGTAATGTCTAATATTAAATTCTAATTTGAGATCCAAGTCTATTCTTTTAGATTGGACAATCACAATAATAAAAATGATTTTTCATATTGATGACTATACATAATTGTTTAGCATTGATTTCCTTGATTAAATCCATTGATTTGTAAGTAGCTCAGTTTCATTTCTGCCAACTTACTTTTTTATTGATAACCTACCATCTTCTCCTTATAATTTACTCATTCACTTCCTTCATGATACAGAGCCCTCCCCTATTATCAATTATTCTAATTCCCCCTTGATGCACAAAAATAGATCAATCTCCGAGTAGCGATGATTGTTCTTCACAGGTATAATGTATAGTTATTTTTAATAACATAAGACAGATACTTTGAACATCTTTGAGTACCTTTACTTGCAGAAGTAAAAAAGCCACCAAAACTATATAGTATTTTTTAGTGGCTACAATTACGTATTTATTTCAAAACATAAATAAAAATACTTTTTTATCTTATATATCAGCTTAACTTTGATTCCAGATCCTAAAACGTTACTCTTCTAATTTTTTCAAATTTATCTTCTGAACAATAATATCACCTTTGGTATTTTCCAAAGCTAGACCGCAGTTTGCTAACTCTGAACCTGAGTACACTTGCTTGGTCCTTTGCTCTTGGTAAAGACTTTGACTATCAAGAGCAGGGATTTTGATTAATAAACTCAAATCATATACTTGATACACATTGCGGAATACATAAATAATGGCTTGTTTTTTATTCGCGAACATCCAAACACAAGTATTGCTCTCAAAAGGAGAGTGCACCCTATAAAAAGTTCCTTTCATAATAAGCGCTCTTTCCTGTTTGTAGTCTTTCAAATGTTTACGAATGGATTTTTTTTCCTCGTTTGACATCTGAATAATATCCATTTCATAGCCCATATTTGTGGAAGAAGCCAGAGCTGCTCTGGTTTTAAAGGAGACGACACGATTTGTTTGATGATTAGGTACATCAGAAACATGACCTGTTATAGATGAAATCGGAAATAAGTAA
This sequence comes from Enterococcus sp. AZ126, assembly GCF_051714545.1. Taxonomy (NCBI): domain Bacteria; kingdom Bacillati; phylum Bacillota; class Bacilli; order Lactobacillales; family Enterococcaceae; genus Enterococcus; species Enterococcus sp. AZ126. Next base: position 2,645,659 of record NZ_JBIOSB010000001.1, on the reverse strand, counting down.
CTAGCACCATATTGAATTTGCTGCCTATCTAAACCGTCGGTATTATCACTGATCCATGTTTGTGGAAAATAAAAGAGCATTCCTGGATCTAACCTACCTCCACCACTAGAACAATTCTCAAAAAGAACCTCAGGGTAAGCATTCGTTAGCTCGTTGACAATGCGGTAAAAACCTATCATGTAACGATGACTGTATTCGGAAGATTCAAAAGTTTGGCTCTGTGAAAAAGGGTCCGTCATATGCCTATTCATATCCCATTTAATATAATTTACACCCCATTCAGCGATTGCCTTTGATAATGTTATGATAATAAATTCTTGGACGTCAACGTTTGTAAGATCCAATACATACTGACTTCTACCAAGCAATGGCTCGTAGTTTTTACTTCTCATGACCCAGTCGGGATGTTTTTGAATTAATTCCGTATTTGGAGAAATCATTTCAGGTTCAAACCAAATGCCAAATCCAACATTCTTTTGTTTTGCGTAATCAACCAATGGTTTGATCCCCTCGGGAAATTTTTCTGTGTCTACATTCCAATCACCTAAAGATGTTTTACTGCTATTTCTCTGTCCATACCAACCGTCGTCTAATACTACCGTTTCAAAACCTAAATCACTAGCAGCATCAATCAATTTTCTTATTAATTTGTCATTCACATCATAATAAGTCATTTCCCAACTATTAATAAGAATAGGGCGATCTTTACTTTTCCAAGCAGGATGAATTAAATGATTAGTGAAGAATTGATGGAAACTTTGAGAACTGCCGTTAAATCCTTGATCGCTGTATGATAGAAGTGCTTGAGGGCTATAGAAAGTTTCTCCAGCCTCTAATCTCCATGAAAAAGTCTCACTATTTAAACCAATTTGTATTCGCAAATGATTGTATTGGTCTCTTTCTAAAGCAATTTCGTGATTACCACTATAAATCAATGTGATTGCATGGACTTCCCCTTGAAATTCGTTTGCATCTTTTGATAAAGCAATAAACGGCGGATATTGTGGGCCACTCGCCCCTCTGGAACTTCCAATTTTAAATAAGCCATGTTGAATCTTGCTACGATTCAACTGAAATTCTTTCTGATGAGTACCGTAGAAAGTCGTAGCAAGCTGTTGATCATATCTAGTATCAATTGAAGCGCTCAATAATTTAGTTACTTTTAGAGACTGAGTGCCAACATTTTTTACTCTGGATGAACGGACGATCACAGGTGAATCTTCAAAAATTGTATAATACAAAGCCAGCTCGATTTCAGCAATCTGATCATATAAATAAATAATCAGGGTTTGGGCTTGTTCCTCAGTGTTTCTAGCATGAGGTAAATCTGTTAATTCAATTGCCCCATTTTGGATTTCATAGCTCTTGTAGCAAAATCTAGTAATCTCATCGGCATTTTCTTGCTGTATCTGTATAGCAGAACTTCTGTAGTCTCCTTGGTGAGAAAAAGGTAACTCGAATGGTAGAAATTCCGGAGATATTTCAGTCTTCTCATTGTTAGGTGTCGCTGCAAAAGTTCTTTTATTCAAAAGTGGTCGATTGCTAAAATGATAGCCTGCTAATTTTTTACCCCAATAACGATGAACTAAGTATGAGTGTTCAACAATTTCCATAATATAAGTAATATGGTTATTCGATAAAGTAAACATATTATTTTCTGAGTTGAAGCGAATGAATTCCTGCATGATTAGTTGTGATCCTTTCTGTATTTTGTAGGAGAGAGTCCCAGTTCTTTTCTAAAAAATTTGGAGAAGGAAAGTGCGTCAGTAAAGCCAACAGAGCCTGCAATTAAGTTAATTGGGTCATCACTTTCCGTCAGTAATTTTTTCGCCTTATTGATCTTTAAGCTAGTTAAATATTTCTTGGGTGAAATGCCAATTTCTTCTTTAAACATTGCGGATAAGTAATTAGGATGGATACCTACGGAATAGGCTATATCAGAAATTTGAATATCATCATGATAATGTAGCTCCATATATCTCATTGCTTGAAATGAAGGTGAGGTTTCATGATTATTCACAGCTTCTATACCGCATTCTCCTAAAAGGGTACCGACAATGTCATACATAATACCATTAATTCTAAAGTATGAAGCAAGTGTGTTTTGATTTAGTTCAATAATTTCTTCGATTCTTTTTTCATAAAAAGAAGCATCTGAACAATCCATGACAAAACCAGATGTGCTCGATTTAATCAACGTTTGAACAAAATTTACTGATTCTATCCCGGTAAATCCAATCCATGAGTACTTCCAAGGGTCTTGTTTATTTGCTGTGTATGTTGAAACGACGTTTGCAGGAACGATGAAGAGTTGATTCTCATGAACTTCAATTTGCTGATTTTCTATTTCTAACAGCCCCTTGCCCTCCTTAACAAAGTGAATAAAATGATAGTCTCTTCTTTTGGGACCATAACTATAATTAGGTTCACAATATTCAATTCCGCAGTTGTACAAAATGAAGTCTGATATACTCTTTTTCGAAAAGTCAGTAAATTTATCTGTATATTCTCTCAAATTATTATTCATGTACTTATTATACATGGGAACGCTTAACAAAAGATGTCTATCTTAGAAATTCCCATATATCCATTAACTTTTTCCATATTCGAAATGTAATAAAGGATGTTAAGATTTCATCAACCAAGGTTATGAAAACGCATTAATTTAGACTATCTTAAGGAGGGTTTATAGAATTTGGAGAATAAATATAGGAATTCTTTCCATATAGAGCCGGCAAAAGGATTATTAAATGATCCTAACGGATTGATCCAGTTTCAAGGGAAATATTATTTTTTTCATCAATGGAATCGATTTGAAACTAATCACTCTTATAAAGAGTGGGGATTATTTATTTCAAAGGATTTAGTAACATGGGAAAACCCAGGATCTGCTATTTTACCAGATTTAGCGAGTGATAAAGATGGCGTGTATTCGGGAAGTGCTGTTGAAAAAGATGGAGTAATGTATCTTTTCTATACTGGAAATAGTAAAAAGTATGGGAAAAGAAAAAGCTATCAAAAAATTGCTTATTCTGAAGATGGAAAAACCTTTATTAAAAAGGAACAAGCTATCGAAACCCCAGTTGGTTTTACTGAGCATCATCGTGATCCTAAGGTTTGGGAAAAGAACGGTAAATGGTGGATGATTGTAGGAGCACAGTCGGAAGAAAATATAGGCGCTATCACATTATTTGAATCGAGTAATTTGAGCAATTGGCAATTTCAAGGTGAGTTTTATTCAGATCAATCATTGGATCAGATGTGTGAGTGTCCGGATGTATTTTCTTTAAGTCATGATGTGGATATATTAACCTTATGTCCTCAAAAAAGAACCCCTATTGAAGATACTGACTTATCATTGTCTAGTTATGCGGGATATTTAGTTGGGAAAGTGGACTACGAACAAAAGAAATTTGTCGTAAAAGAAGAGATTCAAAAATTAGACTATGGGTTTGATTTCTACGCTGCACAAACGTTTGAAGATGACAAAGGACGGCGTATTCTAACCGCTTGGATGTCTCGAATGGAAGAGGAAGAAGAAGCTTGTTGTCCGACTGTTACAGATGGGTATATCCATTGCTTAACAATGCCAAGAGAGTTGAAGTGGAAAAACGATTGCCTTTACCAATTACCTTTAGAAGAGTATCAAGTACTACGAAAAGAAAAAAGAGAATATAAAAACTGTTGTCATTTGATCAAAAATCAAAACAACACATATGAGATAATGATTGACTTTACTGAATGGATCAATCACTTTTCAATCACCTTAAATTCAGATATGAATTCGATTAACTATACTAATGGACGATTAGAAATTAGCCGAATTAATTGGGTTTCAGGAGAATGCGAATCGAAGGAAATTGAGATAAGCTCACTTTTTAAACTTCAGATTTTTAATGATAATTCAACGATGGAAATATTTATCAATGATGGAGAATACGTTTTTTCAATGAGAACATTTAGCAATCATTTCAACAGAGATGCATATTATCAGAATTTAGGTCACAACGGATCAGTTATGTTTTATAATTATTGAGGAGGATAACGAATGAATAACAAAGATATCGCAATACAAATTTTAGAACTAGTTGGCGGAAATGAAAATGTTCAATCGGTGACACACTGTGCGACGAGACTTAGAATTATCGTTAATGATAAAGATAAAATTGATATTAAGGGCGTAGAAAATATTGATAAAGTAAAGGGTAGTTTCTTCAATTCAGGTCAATATCAAGTCATTTTAGGTACAGGGTTAGTGAACAAGGTATACGACGAGTTCATTCCGCTGATCGACGGTTCTAGGAGAAACATTTCTGAGGATTCTACAGTGAAACAAAAGATAACTTTCCAGCGAGCAATCAGAATATTTGGGGACGTTTTTGTTCCAATTATTCCAGTTTTGGTAGCTACTGGTTTATTTATGGGACTGCGAGGATTGTTCACACAAGAAGCAGTTTTAGGTGTCATCGGACTCACGCCAGATGACATCCCACAACAATTTCTGATGTTCACTCAGATTTTAACGGATACGGCGTTTGCTTTTTTACCTGCCTTAGTAGCTTGGTCTACTTTTAGAATATTTGGTGGAACACCCATTCTAGGGATTGTTTTAGGATTAATGCTGGTAAGTTCAGTACTGCCAAATGCGTATGAAGTAGGACAGCAAACAGCCAAACCACTAGTATTTTTTGGATTTATCAAAGTTGTTGGTTATCAAGGTTCGGTATTACCTGCCTTTGTAACTGGAATTTTAGGCTCTAAAATTGAACTATTCTTGAGAAAACGAATTCCTGATTCATTAGATTTAATTTTGACACCATTCTTAACACTATTAACTGGCCTTACGCTTGCACTGTTTATTATTGGACCTATTTTTCATGAAGTGGAAATAGGTGTTTTACACGGAGTAGAGTTTCTATTAAATCTTCCTCTTGGAATTGGCGGCTTAATCTACGGTAGTTTTGGACAATTGTTGGGAATTTTTGGTATTCATCATGTTCTTAACTTTTTAGAGATTAGTATGTTGGGACAAGATGGTTGGAATTATTTAAATCCAATTGGTACTTGTGGAAACATCGCACAAGCAGGGGCAGTATTAGCAGTTGCTATGAAATCTACTTCGCCTAAGATGAAGCAAATTGCCTATCCATCCGCTCTATCAGCAACTCTAGGAATTACTGAACCAGCAGTTTTTGGCGTTACGTTGCGTTTAGTTAAGCCATTTATCATGTCGATGATCGGTGGAGGCGTTGGTGGATTTCTAGCTTCTATTTTTAAATTGAGAGCTAGCGGTATGGCTCTTACAGGAATTCCAGGAACATTGTTGTATCTTAATGAGCAATTACCACTTTACATTTTAGTTAATCTTGTAGCATTTGGAGTATCTTTTGGATTAACTTGGACGATTGGCTATCAAAAGAATCAAGAACTAGGATAATAATAATTAAGTTTCTTGATAAGTATAAAAAGTAACTATAGCTAAAATACCTTCAAAACTTCATCTTTAGTTTTGAAGGTATTTTTTATCACACTAGGTACTTTTAGAATATGAAAAAAGAGCAACTATTATTTAGAATAATTAATCTTAATACAGATTAAAGAGAACAATTAAAAAAATATCCCTATTTATGATATGGTTCTGCGTATCGGAAGGAGATGATATTCATAAAATGCTTTTTCATCATTAAAATTAAGTATTTCATTTTATAGGTAGCACTACCTATAAATTCATTCTATACATCGGTAGCTTTAATTCTCATAATTGAAAGTATTATGCTCCACTCAATATTAGTTAATCTGTATTTGGAAATTGTGCATGTTTAGAACTAAGAATAAATTCATATAGTAAGCAAAAAAATAGTTAGAATTTTATATTTACTATTCGACAAGTTCATATTACTATAGAAATAGTATCATGTTACTATTATTATAGTTTAAGGAGAACAGTTTATCATGATAAAACTACAAATAGTTACAGCTGATAATATAAATAAAAATCTATTGATGCCTAAAGATATTCTATCTGATTATCCCAAACACTTACTTTGGATAAAAAAATGTAAACTAGAGAAAAGGCCTTCTTTAATTGTATCTTTTAAAGAAAAGAATGTAGGGTGTTGCATTTTGAAAGAGAATTCAAAAACCCATGTGTTAAAGATTGGCTATTTCTATATTTGTCCTGAATACTCTGGTTTAGGTTTTGGGACTACTTTATTATCTGAATTAGAAGAATATGCTAAATTAAATCAGTATAAAATAATTTACATCCGTATATTACATAAAAAGAAGAAAGTATCGACTTTTTTTGAAAAAAAGCACTATGTGCCATACCTAGACAAAAATTTTATTTTTGAAAAAACATATTTTAAGAAAATAATTTAGGATGTGATTTTCATGAGAGAATATATTAAAATAAATAAACAAACATATGATTTATTAGCACTTGAATATGATAACAGAAGGCAACATATATCAAAATTCGAAGAAAAAACAGAAGTACTAGGTAATTCCGTTTTAAATCATGTTACTAAGAAAAAAACAAACAGTTTAGTACTCGAAATCGGACCTGGAGCTGGTCAAATGCTATCATTTTTTGAGAATAACGGTTATAAAACTGTTGGGATTGAACTTTCTAGTAACATGGCAAAAATAGCTAAGAAAACTTCTCCAACATCGACTATTTTGAATTTAGATATTAATGATGCAGAATTTCTCAACGGCTCATTCGACATAATTTATATGGGAGCATTAATACATTTATTCCCTATAGAAGATGCAATGAAATTGATGCAGGATGTCAGAAGGTGGTTAAAAGAAAAAGGCATTTTGTTTATTAACACTACTTGTAATTCAGTTGAAATTGAAGGCTTTTTCAGAAAAAACGATTACTTAGGATCAAAAAAAAGATTTAGAAGATATTGGACAGAAATGAGTTTCGAAAATTTCGTATGTCTAAATGGATTCTCTATTAAAGAGAAACTTTATACGAATGAAGTGGATAGAGATAAAAAATGGGTTGCTTTTATTTGTGAGAAAAATGGAGAACAAAAATGAAAAAGAATAGTATGAGTATAATTGTTGAAAAAGCAATAAGATTTATCCTTGAGTATCTCCCTCTAATTATTACATTATTGATAGCTAGTTGGTTCTCAGTAGTCAATACAAAATCGAATACAGAAAAATTGGATATAATACTCCTCCTATTACTTGGAATTTCCGTTTCAAACCTAACTGATCGCTTTTTTCAAGGAAGAAAGATCGAGAAGAAGCTAACTATTTTATCCAATAGTTTTAACAGTAATGGTATTGATGGATTAATTTCGAATCGTAGGAAAACTGAATCTGCTCCATTAGAAGATAGATTTAATAATTTTTCATCACTTATTATCACTGGAGGTTCTTTATCACGTTTAGGAGAGGAATATCTTCCTTTTTTCAGAGAAAAATTGAGTAATGGATGTACTATTCAAATCTATATGATTAGACCCTATACCGAAGCCTCAAAGTTGCTAGGTAAAAATGTTGTACATGAATCTCAAAATGAAAACTCTTATAATAGAAAGATTAAAGAAACATTAAACAGATTTTTAACTCTAAAAAGCGAATTTCCAAACAGTATACAAATTTTTTTATATGATACAGTTCCTCCTTACTCTATAATTGCTAGTGATTTAGACAAAAAAAGATCAAAAATACATGTTGAACTATACACTTACGCCGTCCCTCTAAGAGAAAGAATTAACTTTTTAATCACACAAGAAGACAAAAAAATGTATTCGTTTTTTGAAAAACAGCTTGAGCAGATAAGAACTATCTCCGAAGAAGTTAATGAGTAGTTTTGAAATAAAAAAATATCTACTTTTAAGTATAGCAAGTTGTTAAATATTTCAAAACAAATTTTTAACAAATAAATGAATAGTCAGAAAATATAATTATATTATTCATATCATATAAAAAGCACGTGTATCTCCACATAATAAGACCTTAAAAATATCATTCAATCCTGTTATTTTTAAGGTCTACTGATAACATAAAATTCACAACTTCATCAAACCAATTTGTAAAAAAATAAATATTAATTCATTAAATAAACTATAAAACCTTGCCATATAGCTTAAATGAAATGTATTCGTGAATTTTATCCTTCATAGCCCAATTTTACTTATGATAGTACTCTGCGTATCGGAAGTGAATGATATTAGGAGAAGTCTATAGTAGCCCTCATTTTTTTGATTTTCACTCCAAATCTTCATCATAAATAAGAATTTTTTAGTCCTGAATTACTATGGAGGAAAAGTATTTATGTGTATCTTCCAGATTATTTAACAAACATTGATATAGTGTCGATTTCCAATAATTAATACCTTGTTCTTCAACTGAATCCTTATAATCATCTAACAATGTTTCTCGAAAATCTTTTTGTCCTCTTAATGCTGACCTAACTAGACGCCTTTTAGATTCGTTTATGGTAGTACGTGCCCACTTATTAAATAATACTAAAATCTCATGTCCTTTTGTCATCTTAGTAAAGATACTCTCGACTCTACTATACTTTTGCTTACTCCAACTAGATGGTTGTTCTGATTTAAATTTTATAATGTAATCATCATTTTGAAATGAGATATCACAAAATAAATACTGTTCAGAATCAACATCTTCAAAATAAGGATTAAAAAATCCTGTTGTTGCTTTTTTTGCAGTGTTACAATCACTACATAATGGAACTAAATTTATAGGAGAGACTGATAATGATGGGAATTGAGTCTTAGGAAGAAAGTGATCTAAATGTTTCACATCATTTTCTTGGCAATAAGGACAATAATCTATTAAATTTCTTATCCTATCATAATGTGTTCTTCCAGGTTGCCCTATTTTCGAAAATTTCGAGTTATATAACTCTATCATATCTTGTTTCATTAGTTCTTTAGAGTTATTTAACTTATACACAATGTTTTCGTTGAAATTCTTAAAATATAAAAAATCTTGCAAGTCTTTTATATTACTATTGTATATTGGATTAAATTTATCCATTGAATATATTATTTTATATGTAAAAATTTCTTCAAATTTTTCCACTTGACCATTTTCCATAAACTCTTTAAAGTTCAATTCACTTTTACAAACTTGGGGTGAATAATATTTTAATCGTTCCTTCTTTAAATCACTCTCATAATTGGAAATTGAGTCACTTATTATCTCTATTATATCTTGATTGTATGGGACTACACGATAATTCATTATTATTCTTCTCCCGTTCTCATTTCAAATAATTGAGCCTTAATTAACTCTTTTGCTTCACTACCTAAGTTATTATTATACTTATTGTAAACATCTTCTAAAGTATCATCGCCCTTTATAGCATCCATAATAGATGTATGGTAGCCCGATTTGAGAACATCTAATCGAAAAACTTCTCTATTCAATGTGCCTGTATTCTCTCCATAAGTTTCTATTCTAGGTCTTCTAAACCTCATTTCAGTTCCTATTCTTTTCAGAATCCAAGTGCAATTTTTAGGAACTTCTTGCAATACTACAGGAGAATGTGTAGTTACTATTGCAACAGCATTCCTATAGATTAATAATTCATTCATTGCCTTAAACATTAATGATAAAAGAGGTGGATGTAAATGATTTTCGGGTTCATCAAAAAGTACTAATGTTTTTTCTTCAGTTAGCTCAGATAACTTCGTAATAATCAGTAATACAATCTTATGACCTGAACTTAATTTAGTATCGAAATACTCTTCAGCCTCTTCTCTTTTTTTTATATCATCTAAATTAAAAGAAGCAGTTCTTCGAATATTTAATCTCTCAAACGCCTCATCATCTTCTAAAATATTCACACTTTTTTTCCATTGTTCAAATTTAAAACTATTTTTTTTTATATTTATTAGACTATCAATAAAATATGATGGAATGTTATTTTTTCTTTCTACTTTTTCTAATTCCCCTTCTATTTTTTTTCGAAAATCTTTTTCGTCTATTTCTCCATTTTGAACGCATTTCTTTACTATATCTAAAAGTCCTTCAGAAATTTTGTGTGTATTTTTTTTATTTTCATCATTCAATCCTACATAATAAAAAGGTATTATTGTTTTTTTATTCAAATTTGCTTCTAATACTTTATCAAAAGCACTAAATGACATAGCTATTACACTAGAAAACGTATCTGTTGCAGAATTGTTAACACCAATAAAAGTGCCATCCTTTTCATCTCTTGATTTAAAAACTATTGTTTTTAATAGACCATTTAATAAATAAGTTTTTCCAACACCGTTTTTTCCTATTACCACTTGAATATTAGTCGGTGGATAGCTATTCGGTTTGACAATAAAATTCATAATCCCATCATTGTATGAATGCTTAGGTATATATGAAAAGTCAAATTCTGTTAATAGTGATTCTCCAGTAATAATTCTTTTAAATTGCCCTTTAATAGATAATATCGAAACCTCTCTTTGAAGTGAATATATCATTGAATGTTCATTAGAATATTTATCGTATAAATCTTCATTAAAAACAACATCATTCAAACTTTTTAAAATCTCTTTCGAAACTTCATTCGGCAACTCCATTAATTTTTCATAATAAAGTTGACTTTGTCCCAATGAAAAATACTTATCTTCTAATTTATCATATGGACTTTCAGGCAACTTTATATGTACTATATCTTCCAAGAACGCTTTCGAATCATCGTGACGAAAACCTTTTTCAGAAATCTTCACTTCACCTATACTAATTATATTATCATTATTTAAGTCATCTAAAGAATCAATATATTCTAATTTAAAGCTCGTTATCATGCCTCTATCATTCCAAGAACCATACTCACTTAGTATGCATACGGGAAAACTAATATTTTCAGGTACTTCTTGTACATTCTTATAAAATATCAAATCTATACAACTCCTTTATAATAATCTTAAATCACAATCAATAGTGATGCTTTTTTGCATCCATCATGGATGGATTTGGGCTAATATCTGAGAAACATGTTTAGTAGACATTTATTTATGCCTCTATAATTTTTATATTCCCCTGCATCTACCTAGATTTACATTGACCAATCAAAGTGTAAATAGCATCTTCCATACCTTCTGGTGGATATCTATATTTACGTAATCACCGTTTTATCTTGGTAAGATTTGTACGCTTCATCATATTTTAGTTCAACGTCTCACAAATAATCAAAAATCATTGTAAATTCTTATGCATCAAGAAACCTCAGATTTTAATTTACTTTTATTTCATGATACAACGTAGTCAGCTTCATAATTCATATAATTTCCACGAGTCACTTGCTTACACTTCCATTAATCGATGTCAATGTTATTATACCATGATGTCAGAAGTTAATTAAATACTCTTATTTTTTTATTTGCATGTATAATAAAAATCGAATTATATATTAAATCATTTAGATGTTACGCACCTCCATAACAACGGACCCAGCTATTTGAAATAGCTGGGATTTTGTTACGCCACACACTTTTCCTATTGCTATTTCTTCATTCACCCTATTCTCCTATCAAGTCTACAATGATTCACCGCTTTTACCTCGCTAAAGTAGCTTAATTGCTGGAGATGAAGTACACGAGACTTTTCTTACGGATAGAATGAAACGAATTGAAAACGACTGATTTATTGTGCTTATTTACAACACCAAAGTAAATGGACGCTTCAACACAAAAAGGACCCCATCCGTTTGATTGGATAGAGTCTCTTGATAGAGTTGATTTAGTTGATGAATAATTTCTTCGTTAAATGTCATTGTCAGTTGAATTGCGTCTTTCGTTAATGGATCAAACGTAATCTTCTGAATAAACGTGCGGTAAACTGACTTAATCATTGCCTTATCTGCTTTATTCAGAAAATGATCGAGTGCAGTAAATATCTGTGATACATTATCAACAGTAATTTTTTCATGCTGATGATTCAATACAGAAAGAATTTCATGCTCTCTTTGTTTGCTATAAATAAGTTGTTCTTTTAGCTTTTCTTTTTGAGAGGAGATATCTTCTTGGTGTTCATCTGTTAGTTCTTCAAATTGGTGATATACTTCTACTTTTTTCTCAATGTCAGTCATATTGACTAGAAGAACTGCAAGCTCCTGTTCCAATGGTTGGAGCTCTTCCTCTATTTTTTGGTTCATTTCTTTGACAAGTACAGGGAGGAACTCAGGGATCGTCACAAGTTCCCGCAATCGGTCAGAGACAAACTTTTCTGCATAATCCGCTCGGATGGAATTGGCTCCACACACAGAAGCACCTTTATTCCTAAAGTTAGCACAAGAATAATACCGAATTCTCTTTTTTGTCCCATCTTTTAGCGTGTTAGTCACGTTAGATGCGGCCATCGGTCCATGACATACTGGACAAGTGAGTAATCCTGTTAACACATTTTCACCACGATGATTCCAATTAGGTTGCCTTTTTTCCATTTCCAACCGTTCCCTCACTTTTAAAAATAATGCCTCGTCAATAATCGGTTCGTGGATGCCTTTCTGTACAATTGGCGTAGGATTCACTCCTCGTCTCCGCTTCTTTTTCCATTGTTGATATTTTCCGTACTCAATAATGCCACCATATTTTTGATTCGATAAGATTGTTTTTATCCCACCTGCAGTAAACGACTTACCAGTGATGGTTGTATCTCCTTTTCTATTTAAGTAATTCGCAATGGCTCGATAGCCTTCGCCTGATGCATACTTGGCAAAAATGGTCCGAACGATAGCCGCTCCTTTCGGTTCTATAAGCAGTGTTTTACGTCCTTCTTCATCTACCCCACAATAATACCCTAACATACGACCACCAGTAAATCGGCCTTCTTTTGCGACAGTTTTCATACTTTCAGCCACTAATTCACTTGTTCGTTCCCGTTCAAATTGTGCAACAACTGCCATTAAATTTCGGGACATCGTTCCTGCTGGATTACTGGCATCAATCAATTCTGAAATACTGATTAGTTCAATGTCGTAACGCTCTAACGTACGGACAATTGTCAAAAAATCATCCAAATCACGACTTACACGGGAAACAGAATAAATAATTACGGCATCAAATAATCCGCTCTTGGCATCTTCCAATAATTGAATCATTCCTGAGCGATGTGCAATATCTCCGCCAGAAATACCACTGTCTGTGTACGTCATGTGATAGGTCAAGCTTAATGATGCAGCTTTTTCTTCTATTTTTTCCGCTTGTGTTGCTAGACTCAGACCATCGTCTACTTGCCCTTGAGTAGAAACACGAGTATACCCGACAGCTACTTTGACTCCTTTTTCTCGTCGTTGTTTTCTCGTTAACTTGTTAATATCAGGTAAAATGATTTCTTGCGACATGTTCATTCCTCCAACTTCATTAGATTATATGTGGGAACTTTTTGCAAATAGATACTTATGATTTCATCAGTTTTGTTTAACTCAATGCATTGAATTAACGTGTAAAAAAATGAATCTTCTATTTGCGTATCCGTAAGTATAAGTTCGGATAGTTCTTCTTCTGTTACTAATTTTTGTGACTTAACATAAAAACTTTCTTCTTTTAATTGATCTAATTGCTCCTTTAACTCAGGTGCAGTTAGTTTGTTCTGTTCGTACAGAACGAAGAGCTGTTGCTTTTTCTTCTCGATAGATGCGGTCCGCTTCTGTTCAAGCACGGTATGGGCTTTTTGTTGGTGATGAACTTGTTGAACTAATTGATGAATAAACGAGCGATTGGTCAAAAATTTCTTTATCCTCGCCAGTACCTCTGTCTCCATTCGGTCCGCTGGTAATTTTGCTGGGCAACTGTTTTCTCGATGGATGGGGTTTGAACAAACATAATAACGGCGCTTTTTTCTTTTTTTCGGTGCATACATATGACAACTCAATACCCAACCACAAGAACAACGTAGTTTATTTTTTAGTGGGTACTCTACAAAATGTTTTTTCTCTTGTGTTTTACTTTTTCGAAGCTGTTGGACTTGTTCATATTCCGCTATTGTGATGATTGCTTGATGATTTCCTTTGTATACGTTTATTCCTTTACCTAGCCAACCAGCGTAAGTTTGATTTCCTAAAATACGGTAAATATCAGTCTCTCTTATTTTTCTTCCATAGATCGTTACACCTTCTCTAGTTAATTTTTGACAGATTTTTTTATAGCCCAAACCAGACAAATACAACGAAAAGATAAGGCAAACAACTTTTCCTTCTTCTGGAATTAGAACCAATCTTTCTTTTGTATAACGGTAACCAAAGGGAGCTGCGCCTAGCGGTTTACCTTCTTCTCTTCTCTTTTCAATCGCTGATAGTGCATGTTGGCGACTTGTTTCTAAGTAGACTTGCGCTATTGCTCCTAGCGAATAGATATAAAACGTACGGACAGACGGTGCCATACTTTCTGGAATCTTCTCTTTTGCGGAATGGACATTGATTGAGTGTCTATCAAACAATTCCAGTAAGTATGTTAGATCACTTAGTTCTCTTGTTAATCGGTCATAACTAGCAATAAATAAGTGCCCATTATCAAGTTTCCCAGCTTCAATCCATTCAAGTAACGTTTTCATTCTAGGTCGTTTTAAATTCCGCCCAGATTGCCCATAGTCCAAAAGTATATGTTCATCAAGAATAGATAGATTCATTCTTGATGCGTTTCGTTGACACTGTGCTCTCTGCGATCTTAATGATACTTTTCCAGCCGTCCACTCTGAGGTTCGTCCATAAATGACATTCAATTTTCTCCCTCCTCCTACAAAATAGAACGAAGAACTACTAATAGCTCTTCGTTCATTCTATGTTTAATACAGGTAATGCAGTAACCCTTTCGCCAATGACTTAGCTAGTAGTTCAAATTGATCCTGTGACTCATTATCCATAGGCAAGTGATGAGCTGTCTGTTTCTTCATATTGTTTCCTCCTCGTAAAATGCATTTTAACGTAGCAATTATCTACAGCTTGTACACTTTTGATAAAATACTTTTTATTTTTTGTTTCACAAGGTAAAATGACCTACCTTATTTAAAAATCAATATCTTCAGGTCTAACAATCAATTTTCCAATCTTTGAAGAGTAATCACATGGTTCATGTTCCAACAGTGAATTCCAGTACTCTTCCGTGTCATCAATAAAATTATCATTCATCATTCGCGAATCTCCTTCGTGATTTTTTTCTTAGCTAGTTTTGAACCTTACATTTTCTATAAAACGCCCTTGTTTATTCTTTTTTACGATAGGCAAATGATCAAATTGGTCATAATACTCTTCTTCAAATTTTTTCCAGAACAATTGGGTATTTGTCGCAACACGGTCATAAAGGCTATTACTAACTAACCATTCTTGATAACAGTTAATAACTTCATTTCTGTATAATCGTTTGCCAACACGGATCTCTATTTTTTTTGATATAAAGCTTGACAATGGATTGGCTGAATTAAAATAGTTTCGCTTTGCTTGAAGCATTCCTTCTGATTCAGAAAAATGATACTTGTTCTGACGCAAACGTGTTAACCCTTTCACTAAAAAATTTAGTATTCCAGAAGACTCTTGTAACAATTTTTCTGTTAAAAAAGGATCCACCTTTGTTTCTGACACTTGTTTCATAAATTTCAGCAGCAACAGTCGCCGTTTATAACCAAATGATTGGTCATAAATTGGAGGTAGTTTATTTGTGATGAATACATGTTTTGCGTACAAAGAGGTGGTTATAGCTGGTTTATTTTTTCTGTCTACATTCAACGGGTCACCTGATACAAGAGCTTTTAACGTATCTGGATTATATGAAAAAGTTGCTCCCTCATTGGAGATATTCACTTTTTTATTCAACATTACTTCCTTCCCGAAGCGTGAAGATAACTCGTCCATACTTGCTGAAGCTGAATTTTCAACCCCTATAATTTGGGTAAACACATCAAACAACACGCTTTTTCCATTTCGTCCACCACCGAAAGCAATCAATAGTTTTTGCGCTCGATTTGTTTGATCCAACATATAACCGCCATACTCTTGAATAAATTTAATCTCATCTGGAATGATTTCTTCTAAAAAATGATAAAACATTGGACAGTTGGCTGTTTCATCCACATGAACAGTTGATTTTTTTGTTAGATAAAAATTTGGCGAGTGATTAACGAAGTATGGTTCCATAGTATTCAATAGCAGCGTTTTATTTGCAAACGCAAAGCCTTGTACATCAAATTCATTCCAATTCACTATAGCTGTTTTCGCTTTAATTCGTAGGATTATCTCATTAATTGTATTGCTATTCCAAGAAACAGTTAAAAAATTTTCCAAGAAAATAGCAATTATTTGTGGTAACACTTTTTCCGCAGATTCATAAACGCCTGTTACTTTGTTATAGATACGCATCTCGTTAATCTCTTTTACTATTATTAATTTTGAAGCTTTATGGAAGAACACCGCTACCTTAGAAATCAATTCGGACTGCTTATAGTTCCTATCATCAAACTCAAACAGCGCCAATATAAACAAAGAATACGTTTCAAAAACCAATTGTTTTAAGTATTCAGGAATCTTTCGCTTAATACATGTTCTACTTTTTGAAATGTCTGTTTCTTCCACTAAAAAAGAGATAAACTGCTCATTTGCTATCCATGATTCCGAGCTAATGATTGATTTAGCTTCTTCAATCGATAGCTCCTTAAAACTATAAATCCGATTTTTTTTCAATTTTATCAAACCATTCTCAACATTTAATATATATAGGTATTGATCTAATAATTGATGGGGTTTCATTTTTCGTAAATAGGTCATT
The DNA here is from genome assembly GCF_051714545.1 of Enterococcus sp. AZ126. Classification (NCBI taxonomy): domain Bacteria; kingdom Bacillati; phylum Bacillota; class Bacilli; order Lactobacillales; family Enterococcaceae; genus Enterococcus; species Enterococcus sp. AZ126. Next base: position 2,628,908 of record NZ_JBIOSB010000001.1, on the reverse strand, counting down.
CATTCGTCACTTCAAATTCTTGTAATGTTTGTAAAAAGTCTTCAGAGATGGGGAACATTGTATCTATATTACGAAATACCCTCTGTGTCTTTTCTGACTGATTGTCTTGTAATCCAATGATAAATATTTTTCCTTCCATCTCTTTCGTGTTCATAGATTGACGCCCTTTTTGGAAATAAAATCCTGTGTTTCTCATGATTTTTGCAAAATAACTACGATTAACCTGTGTACCATATTTAAGTTGAAAACCATGAATGTATTGATGATCCTCAAAAAATTCTGATTTTTTAAAACCAATATATTTTTCAACGTTAAACGTTAGTAGAAAATCAGTTCCTATCGGCTCTGGTCCGAAATTAACTTCACGAGTTGAAAAATTAGTTAGCGTAGCTATTATCCACTTTGTAGCAAAACCTTCTTCATAAAAATCTTTAAAGTTTAAGTCAAATTCCATTGTATTCCTCTTTCTTACGCAGCGCTGCATAAATTTATTTATCGATAACCTTAGTTTAAACCATTAGTTTTGGGACTGCATTTTGTGTCTAAAATGTTTTTAAGTTTAGACATAATAACGAACAAAAGGACAAAAAATCATAAATGACGCTTTTTTAGTAGTATTTAGCAATTAAAAAATAACAAAAAGACAGTTCATAATGAACTGTCTCTAAATAAAAAATTATTTTTTTCTTTGCTTATTAATTGACTGAATCAAAAATTCACCAGATAAATCATTGACGTGGTTTTCATTTTTTTGACTTGGGAACTCTTGTCCCCATATATTTATTATAATTGCTCTAGCACTAAAATTAATATTCCTCAAATTATTATCTATTTCTTTTAATGCTTCTTCAGCTTTAACTAACACTGATTCGTTTAACAAATCATTACCGCCGTTTAATACTTGTTCAACTTCTTCAACTTCAGTAGGCATTGATTTATTTAATAGAATAGCCAATTCATCTATTTTAAACATCATATAGTTTAAATAACCAGATGACGAACTAGTAAAATAACGAATATCTGTTATTATATACTGGATTTCTATTGAATAACCATGCCTTAACTCAAAGTATCGATCCCCCCAATTAGCTATTTCATACACATAATGATTAAGCTCTTCCATTTTATCTCTTAAATACGGAACCCATTGTACTTCCTTTTCGTTATTGTCTGCTATCGAAGGAAAGATTTTTTTCTTAACCAAGCGAATTAAAAAATGTAAAGCCATTTGCAACGATTCGAGCTGGTAAAGAACATCGTCTATATCTGTTGGTATTAATGGTACTTCCTTCAACTTGTAGTGTTCAAATCTATTTTCCAGTAATGTCAATCGTTCCTTAAGAGAATGTGTATACAAATCTTCTCCGTCCGCAAACATTGTTGACATATGTTGAACTATCGGGGTATCCTCTCTCATATTTTTTTTGGTTTGTTGAAAATGCTTTAAATACTTTGCAAGTGGCTCATTTTTTTTATTGGGATACATTTCTAAACGTTTACTAAGTTTTGTTATTGGTACTCCAGACTTTCTTAAGGTATCTAACTCCTTGATTCTTTTTCTATAATTAAAATAAGAAATTAACTCAATTATGTATTGGTCTACTTGTGTATTTTCATAACTACTAAAATAATCCAAAGAAAGTTGTTCTATTTTTCTTGTGCATAATTTTCAGATTGATTATTAAAACCCGTTAGTTCTTCTTCATACTTCTTTTTGTCATTAGCTACGCGTAATTGTACTTTTTCTTTTTCTAAAAACATTTCCGCATCTAAATACTGAAACAGCCTGCGCTGAATTGTGTACATTCTATTTCTTGACTCACTTGTTAATGTTGACACCTTATTTAAATAATTGCTGATGCTCTCATTAAAAAGGGTTAAATTTTCTACTTCTAATTTTGTCACACTGTATGGAAGCGAGCTCATTATAAGGTACTTTAACTCAAGATCATCTACTAACTCAATCTCCGTTATCAATCCAGAATAATAATCAAGATACTCGTTCAATGTCTTTTTGCTAAAATCTGCTTCATTTTCCCAAGATTTTGTGATTTTAAAGGGGAAATCATTCGATACTTTTAATAATATAGCGAATAGTTCTAGTTCCTCTTTGGTAAATTCAAATTCTTTTTGATCAACATCTTTTATATAAATGTAGCTAGTATTTTTATCATTCTTTTTTGCTTCATCATACTCATCTTCATCATATTTTAACGAATAGCTCCTCAAAATATTTTCAAATTTATTCATTAATGCTGTTCTTTTCATATTTGGAATTTTGTTGAACAAATCTTTTTGATTATAATATTTTTCACTCAATAATATTCGCTCCCCATTCGTTTATTAGCATTAATTCTAACAAACAAATGGCAATAGTTCCAGCAGTTCCAAGCAAGACACTTTAATATAACTCTCTCATCATTTATTCTTACTATTTTATTTCTTTGGAACTACTGGAACTAATATAACTTTTTATTCTAATGAGAAACAATGGTAGTTAAAATCCAAGACGAGCATCCCTCATATAGTCAACCTACCATTATTTAGATTTATTCAGATGATTCAATTTTTCAAGAATCCCTCATACAGATTTTTACCTTGCCCTACCTTTGTTCCTCTTTGAGTAATCTCTTTATCCGTTAAGACATACATAATTTGATACCAACCACCTAAATCACTAAACACTTGTGAATACGGATCACTTCCCATTTTCTCTCGGTCATAAATAGATTGTGTGGATTTTGTTCTTTATAGGAAAGACTGCTTGTATCATATGCGATACCTAAGTAACGAGCATCTTCTTTTACAACCTCCTCTCTATCAACCAATTTTTGTTTCATTGTTTTTAAGGTATCTGTTATCTGTTGTTCAGTAAATGACTCGCTTTGCTCACCTGCTTCTACCACTAAACGGAAATAATGATCTATGTCTAACTGGTTCAATAAACGAAACGCTGCCTGATTTAGCGCAATAACTTGTTCTTGGTAACCTTCTACTTCCCCTTTCTCATATACCTCTGTATACAAACTAAAATAATCATCGTCCATAACTAACCCATATAAATAATCTAGGTTAAACGCAAAATAATACTCCCCTGTTTTTGTTTGATTATTCGGAAAGCTCATTTCGTACTTTTCTTGTAAAAATTGTTGAATATCTTCTAACGTTTTCAGCTCTGTTACTTGCTTTGTTGTGGGATTTCCTTCATAACCAAGTCCGTATGCTTTTTTATATTTCCGCTCTATTCGATCTTCTAATGCAGACTGGCGACTACTATCCACCTCAAAATAAGAAGCATCTTTTGATTGATTTACTTCTGGAGCGTTTTCCTTTCGTTGTGTTTCTTGACTCGATATTGAAGAAGTAGCTTGCGTTTCATTTACTTTTTTTCCTTCTTTTGATTGTGTAGAACAAGCGGATAAGCTAACCGTACAGCCTAAAATAATGAACGCTTTAAACAAATTTTTCATCTGTATCCCTCCTAATAAAGTGAAAGACGAGAGACATTTGAGTATCTGCTCGCCTTTTTATTTTGTTTACTTAGACCAGAAAAACGTCCATTCATCTAGCGTTTCACCATTATTTACACGTTGTCCTATTTGATAGGCATCTACGGCACCAACAATTACAACAATCAACCCAAGCAAAGGAAGAATCATGGTCACTAGTATAGCAGACACAATCATCACAATGCCTTTTGTTTTCTGGTTATACCATAATAGGGACGGCAATCCTGGAATAAAGAAGCCTAAAATAGCTGCTAGTACAACATTCACTGAACCTGTCCCTGTATTACCTAGACTTTTCCCTATGGATTGTCGCTTTATTTTTCTAGGATTAACGCCACATCCCAGACACAATTCCTGATTGGGTTGGATCTCATTTCCACAGTTGTAACAATAATGAATCACTTTTCCTTGACGCACGCCACAGGATGTACATATCTCTGCTTCTTTATTTATCTCTTTCCCGCAATTCGTACAATAACAACTATTCTCCATCTTTTTCCCTCCATTTTCTGTACCTATAGCTATTTGGATATATAAGGACATGTTTGTTCTTCAATGTGCTCGATTCTTCCATTGTGCAATATAAGGGTATGTCGCTTCTTTCACTTGGTTTGGATTTTCCCTTTCTAATTCCTTCAACATTCTTTCAATTGAACGTTGACTATACCCATAGTGGGTCGCTATCTTTTGTTTATTTTTTCCCGTGTACTCCGTTCTTAATAAATCTTTCATGTAAGCACGACTGATTAATCGAATAGGAAAATTCACCTGCAGTCCTCGAAACTCCTGATAGATAGCCAGAGTGCTTTGTTTGCCTACTACTCGTTCCAAATCACGATACACTTTATTCCACCCTTGCACCTCTGGTTCATTCACTCTTTCTCCTCCTTTCAATTTCTACTACAATAATAACGATTCCCTTTAGACTTATCTTGCGTCATTTTCATCGACAAAGTTATTTTTTTGTCGCTACTAGCAATTTTAGAAATAACTAACGATCTGAGAAACATTTATTTTTTCATTTTTCCATCTTCTTTTTTGAAAATAGCAGTTTTGCATTCTCCAATTTCCACACTTTTCTTACCTGCACACTTAAGGGGTGGGCAATAGCTCCTTTTGAATTAACCAACACTTGTGTCATTTTCTTTTGTTTAGGGGTCAATAAGTCATAACATTTTTCTGCTTGATCCATAGCTACTGAGCTAGTCGTCACAATCGAACCCACGGCAAATACAATTTGACTAATTCGCTTCTCTGCCAAAACAGTAGTAAATACTTCTAATGTTTGATCATCAACACCTTTTAAAAAAGAAGCTCTATCTTTTGCCTCAATAGAAGAGAAAAGATTTACTGCAATAAAACCAGAAAAACCTAACTGACGGACATGCTTCTCAATTAACATCATGGTTAAATCTTCTGTGTAGGGACTTGTACTACTAGGACGAATCGTAATAACTGCCGCTAAATCTCCCTTTTTATCTTCAGTACCTTCTATCCATTCTCTTCTTAGCACATAGCGGTGCGTATTTCTCTCGTTTGTCCAAGCCTCACTCTTTATGGTTATCAATTGTTTGTTTATCATTCCTTTTCTCCCTTTCTATGCTGCTGACCATTTAAAACATTCCGTAATGATCGTGGTAGCAACTAAACAAATTAAACGAATCCATAAACCCATTTACTCTTGCCCCTCTCTTATTGCTTCTACTATTTGCATCATACAGTGACAAATCAATTCTAAAAATTCCTCTTTGGTCATTCAGCTCCATCCTTCATTGGTAAAAGTTTGGAATAGAGTCGTGTATTATTCTTTAATAAACCTTTGATATACGTGGTTTGGCTAGTACCATCAGTAAGAAAATACACAACATATTCATTGTCTTGATTATCTACATGTAAATACAAATGGGTCATAACTAGTTTTGGTAATTGTTTTTTGGCTCCTTCTGGAAGAGTAGCTTCGTCTAGTTCTTCCCTTTCCAATGTGACAGATTCATAGCTCCATTCCTCTTGTACTGTTACAAGCTGCATTTGTTTTTGTAAAATGTTCATTGCTTCATTTAACATGGCTTTTTTCCTTTCTATGGTATAAAAATAACCTTATGAGCTTCCCTCATAAGGCTTCATTACTTACTATCGGTTATATACCCTTCTGCTTTCATAGACAGATATTTTCCTCCACTACCAATAATCAGATGATCTTGTAAATTGATTTGAAGCAATCGACAGGCTTTTTCTAACTTCGCAGTAAATTCAATATCCGCTAATGAAGCGGTCACACTACCTGAAGGATGATTATGCCCAACACAAATAGACACACTGTTTGACAACAGTGCCATCTTTAAGATATCTCTAGGAAAAGCTAAAGACTGATTGATGGTTCCTATATGAACCACTTGAATAGCCGTTGGTTCATTTTTTACGTTTAAACCAGCGACCACCAAATGTTCTCGATCTTTTGTTTCAATAAACGGGGCGAATAACTCGTAGACTGCTTGTGGACTAGTACAGGTTCTAGCGGCGTAAAAAGTGGAGGCTTCTTTCACCAGTTCAAGACTGACAATAGCTACACGTTTTCTCGGTTGGTTTGTTTTCATGTCTTTCTCCTTACTGATTGTTGTAGTTGGTTCTTAGAAAAATGCAGTTAATAATCTTCTGGTAATAACATCGTTTGATGACTACGATCATCGATCACCCATAACTTTTTAATTTGGAAATCAGGCATCTTTCCCTTTATGGTGTAGGTATGATACTCAATGAAAAATGGTTCTTCTTGTCGATGAATCACTTCAATTGCTTGGCGTTGATTATCTGGATTGAATTCAAAGATTTGTAAGTAGTCTAATTCTGTTTCAGTTTCACTTCTTTTTTTGTCAATTAAATTCCAGCAATATAATTGGATTTTTTTTGGTACTTGTTCGTCCACTCCTCTCGTGACGTAACGATTTTCTTTGTTATCGAACATTTTATTCCCTCCTTAAAACACAAAAATAGACCAACCACCATTTAAGATGATTGATCTTCATAGATATAATATATAATTATTTTTTCTCCTAGTACGTCTTAATAGCGTGTATTCTAGATAAAATATCTAATGGATGAAATAATTGGTCCCTTTTTTTTATGCAATTAAAACATGACTTACCTCAGACTACACTAGCCTCATTGGCAACTTAAATAGTAAGTTTAGCTTACTAATCGAATTTTTACTATCCGGTTACCATTATAGAATAGTGCACCTTTTTATTATTCTATAATCAGTACTACTCTAATAACATGTTAACTCTTAGCTTATATTCTTCATCTTTATCTATCTCAAATTTTTGATTGCTTAACAACTGATTCAAAGTACTTATATCTGAATCATAAACAGACTGTTCTTCTTCATTTAAACCATTAACCATTTTCAAACTTTCTTGCTTCTCTAATAGATAATCTGGTAAAAAATCTTGTTTTAAACTCAAAATCGAGAGATTTACCATAACTGATACATAAACTTTATGACTTTTTTTCATCATTAATACAGAATCTTCAAAAGTTGCGGCTACTGCTTGGTTGGGGCTAAACCCTTCATCTTCAATAAAATCTTCATAGTCTTCTAAAGTTAATTCTTTTGCTTCTAAATAACTAATTTCACTCATTTTTTCCACCTACTTCGTAAATATATTAAGTTCTATATTTGGAAATTTTTTTCTAAACTCTAATATAACATTTGTACAGCTTTGGCAAGCTGGTAGTTCTGTATATAAATCTATCTTACCAGAAAGTTTTGGATCTTTAATTTTAGATGCTATATCCTCCAGAATTTTAACCTCAGTATCATTATACCTTGGGAACTTATCTATTGTATATGATTCGAAAATCCTATTTTCTGATGCAGGTGAGAAATTGCCTAAATCTGCACCTTTGCTACTTGGTCCGTGAATTTTACTATGTGCCATAAACTCGTCTGGCAAACCTTTTATTTTAACATCAGCGACAGCCATATTTCCTTGATTTTTCAGCTTCGAATTTGGCATTCTATTCCTAATATTATCAATTCTATTTTGGAAGTTCTCAACTTTTTGCGCTTTAGTAAGTCCACCAGTTTTCTCAAGTTTACCTATCTTGCCAACATCATCAAAATACCCAGCTTTATTTAAAATTTGTAAGTCCTTTGCGGTCAAATTAGCACCTGTTAATAAACGATTCCCTGCTCGCAGTTCTCTTGCCGCACTGATCATTTTTGCCTGTGGCAATAATAACAATGCTGCCCAAAGACCTGCTTCTAATCGGCTGGCTTGTTCCCCTGTCACTGGGTCTTTCCCATTAAACAGACGATACAAACTATATAGCCCTGTCATTTCCCCAGCCATATCTTTCATTGTAATTCCTAATTCTTTCATGCCTTCTTTCGATTGGGCATACATCAAATTAGTTGACGCTACTTCACTATACTTTCCATTAATGTATACTTTCAAACCATACCCATATTTATCGGTTTTCACAATTTCTATTCGTTGCGATGGACAAGAGTCATTATAAGTCTTTAAATTAGTATACCAGTTTTTTGTTTTTAAATCTGAATACGTATAGGTTCCTGTTGCGGCGTTAAAGGATTTACTTTTCCCTAGATCGCTCAATGCAGAGGTCAAATCACCGCCAGTTGAAACAATCGCTGAAAAATCACCTGCATGACCATTTTCAAATGTTTCATATTTCTCTAGTAAATCAATTTTCTTTTGCGTCTCACCAAGCTGAAAATCCTTTGCCATCACACCATAACCACCGATAATTTCTAAGGCGATATTTCCAGCTATTTTGTTTAGAAGATCTTGTTTTTCTCGTTGAATTCGATTTAACTTCTCTTGAAGTTCTCGTAATTCTTCTGTGTCTAGTGTTTTACCTGTTTCCCCTACTTCTCCTTCAAAACTCGCTAAAAAGGCTGTGTAGGTTTCACCGAAATCACAATGGTAGTTATATAAGGCTTTTGTGACAACGGAATAGGGCGATAATGCTTGCTTAGCAGAATCCCAACCAGGACCTGTTAATGCACTTGACGCTGTAAATTGCGCAATGTTTGTTTCAACTGTAGAAAAACTAGATAAACACGCGACCCGATCGGATTGAGAACTAGTAAAAACACCTTGAACTTCGGAATAATTAAATTTCGTCATCGCTTAATTCCTCCTGCTTCTTTGCTTCATAATAAGCAGTGTTAAGATGATCTTCTCTGTTGTAAAATTCTTTTTCTTTTTGTTCAAATCCTTCTTCAATTGAATCAAATGCTTGGGCAACAGCTCGTTGTTCTTCTTCAAAATAGATTAATTGTTGCGTGGCATGGTTCAGCGATTCTGTTCCCTGACTGAGATAGGCCACTTCCTCTAATATAGATTGTTCTTCTTTTTGTAAGTAGGCCCAATGTTCTTGGTATTCTTCCCACAGATTTTTCTTTTTATGAATGGAAAGTTTTTCATCTTCTAATGCAGATAACTGATTAGATACTTCTATCACACTTTTCTTCTTATCCATGCGTCACCACATCCACCATCGCCTGATTGGCAGCCTCATATGTGTTACTAATAGATAAAAGATTGTCTGCATCGGCTTTTAAACTACTCTCGAACGTACTCATGATTGCTTTTGTTTGTGTAAGAATAGTATTAACATCTTTTGATGCAGCACCATCCGATATAGATAATGCTTCACTGCTACCAGAATAAGCATTCATGAATGGCATCACAAGCCCACTAGCAAATATACTAGCTTGTTGCGGATCATTTTTTGTTTCTGACATTGAAGAACTCCTCCTATTAGTTTACTCTCTTATTATTTCCAATAAGTATAGTTTAACAAAATAAAGAGTAAGAATACAGACCATTTAGTAAAAAATAATCTCTCGTGAGAAATAAAACAGCGTATGATTATAAAATTAGTATTATTTACAATTTGAGTAAAACAACTGCAAATAATGTGGTATGCTAGTAGTAGTTTATAGTTACTATAGCAGTACGTAGGTTACATATCCGCTTGAATAAAGATCGGAACATCTTTGCTTTCTGAAAGGATCGAGCGAACTTCTCGCTCAATACTTTTCGCAAAATTTTGCTCTCCAAGCTTCGTTAATAAGTGGATATAGTCGTAAATATTTTCTTTATAACAATCGTCACCAGTAATTAAATAGCTTGTTAAATTATCCAAGTACTGAATAACTAATTTGTAATCAAACGTAAGATTGCCTTCTTTTGTAGCGGCTAATCTTAAATAATAACGACTTGCCTCATATTCTTTTTTACGTAGTAAAGTTGTGATTAAATTGTTGATCATATTTTTAATAAATTCTGTTGTCTCCACATTTCTGACTTCGATATCTTTAACAGATAACGCTTTTTTAGCTAGGCGCTTGATTTGATTGTCATTAAATAGAAAAATTGTATTGGATAATACGGCGTAATCATACTGAAAAAAATACTCTTTTTCCATGAGAAGTTCATAGATTTGATTTAACTCTTCTTGGCTTACTGGAGAAATCTCTTTCCAAAAATTGGAGAACAATGTTTTTATCCCGATAAAATTTGCCATTTCTCTAAGATGCATATCCTTAGAAAAGGTTAATTGGTTGTAGTAGTTAAGTAGCTTCTTTTTATTGGATTCATCTATAGGATTATTAGCACATTGTCTAAACAATTTACGAAACTTTTTTTGTTCCATACTGTCTTCTAAATATTCTGAAAATTCTTCTAGTGGAACAGAGAAGCGTTCTAAAATATCTCTTAGTTCAGAAAATCTTAACACTTTTTTTCCTGTCTCAATTTTGGAATAGACGGAAGTATCCGTATAGGTAAGAATATCTTTTTGCTTTAAATTTTTATTTTTTCTAAAAAAATAAAGTGCTTCTTCTACATTCATTATAATTCCACTCCCTTTTTGTCTAAGTATAGCACATTATTACATATAAAATGTTTGAAATATTCTATTATTGAAAGGAGGGATTGCCATGATTACAGTTGCTACTGCGGTTGCTATTTCAGTTTTTATTTGGGTTAATGTTTAATTTTTATTAAGTAACACTCACCTAGAATAACTGTCTAGTTATTTTAGAAATAGTCCCTTGTATCTTTATTGATGCAAGGGACTATTTAAATTAAGGAACGGCAATAGTGATCGTTATTCGTAATAGCAGGATAATAAACATACTTATTACATAATATTCTTTCATCAAGAGATTCTGGGCAAAATATTTTTTTGTTATCTTTCACTAGCCAGTAAAGTTGCCGAACAAGCTTTTTAACTTAGAAAGATTTTCACAAGTATCGCTCTATTCATCCTAAATTATTCTACTAAACTTCTCACTAAATCATAGATTTTCTGCTCTTTTCCCACAATAAAATCAGACTGACTTTCCTTATTTTTTATAGAATAACCACGTCGATTGTACCAAATCGTTTTCCATCCTGCCTCTTTCGCTCCAAGTACATCATTTCTATAGGAATCGCCAATGTAAAATGTATTTTGGGGTTCTAATTTCATCTGGTTCTCAACGTAATGAAAAAGCTTTTTATCCGGCTTTGCCATTTTCACCTCTCCCGAAACGAATATATGCTTGGGGATTATCCAATGAGTCAGATTTAAATTTTTTATTTTATTTCGTTGATGCTTAGAGGTGCCATTCGTAATAATTCCAACGACCAGTTGCTTCCTTGTACAGTAATTTAGTGTTTTCTCCATATCTGGAAGTAAAGTGATTTCATCTTGAAAAGCGGCATAATCTTTTTGAAAAGCTAAGGCTTGTTTTGGCTGAATTGAAATATCAAACTCATTAAAAGCCTTTGTAAGACGGTAGATATACATTTCATCCATAGAAATCCTTCCTTGTTGCGATTGTTCAAAAACCTCATCACTGAATTTACGGCTATAACGATACAATGCTTCTATAGAAATGACTTTCTTAGGTGAAAAATTTTCTTGAAACGCCCTCTTAAACGGCTCTAATTGATCATATAACGTATCATCCACATCAAAAATAAAATTATACACGTTCTTCCTCCTAACTCTGTTACGTGTTGATTCTAAAATAGGCAAAAAAGGATAAAACAAAACAGGACACATTTTGCTTTATCCAAAAACGAATCTACCTTATACAAAAGTATTTTTTAGCTAGTCTTATTCTTTTAGCCTAATTGTTTAATCCGAGTCGTTACCCCTTTTAGATTGTAACATTCCGCATAGTCTCTAATCGGACGCTTGATATGATCAATAACATAGCGTTGTCCATGAATATTATGTTTTTCAAGATTTGCGTAAAGTGTTACGATTTCGTTTTTCACCTCATCATCATTGAATGTGTAATGTCCAGCGATATCAAGAATTTCATCTGACAGTGCCGTATCTTGCATAATTTCGTCAACAGTCAATTCTTTTTGATCCCCTACCATCCACTTTCTCCAGCGTTCACTCTTAATTGCATGTACAAGTAAAACCTCTCTTGTCTTAGACGGCTCTGTTACAAGACCATTTTCCACTAATTTTGCTTCTACTGCTGCAAGATTTAAATAGGCACGCGTTTCTTCTGTTCCATATTGTGGCGCAACATTTGTTGCGGTAATTTCAGAAGGAATATGCTCTAACAAGGTTACATCATCTAGATAGTCACCATTATGTTCCTTCAACCCAACACCATAACCTTTTGCCATTTGTGCTAAATCATAAGCGTTTTTAAAATTGAACGTACCAACTTGTTCCGTTTTTCTTGTCAGTGTTCCTGTTTGTCCAACTATAAATGTCGGCATTGGTAATCCACGTTTTTCTAACGCTTCTTTCAATTGTAGAATGAAGGTTTCGTATGTTTCTGTAGAGGTTAATCCTCCATTGGTCTCCTCTGTTCCTACTTCATAACCAATTTCTGGTAAATTTCGCACTTTTCGTTCAGTTTCACAAAATTCAATCAATTCTACTGTACGATTTAAGACTGTTTCTAATGGAATAACTTTCCCCACTTCAAAAGGATCTTTTGTAGGATCGATCATCAGTAAATCAAAGCCTGCTTCAATATCTGCTACATAGGATTTTCTTCCTAACTCCATTGCTTTTTCTGTTGGTAAGTGGTCATTTCTTTCCTGATCTCGCTGCCAAGGTCCACCATGATCACGACACATGTAATAGAAGTTATCATAGCCAATTTCTTCCGCTACCTCTTCTACTGCTTTGGCAAAGGTAAACTGGTTCCAGCCATTAACATAGCCCCCGCCAAGTTCATCTGCATCGACCTGATTTCGACTGGCAATAAACATCACTGGATAATCATCTTCTTTGGATAGCTCAAGTGTTGCTTGAACACAATTTTTTGACATAGGTCCAATTCCTAACAGCGTTGCACTTTCACCTGTTTTTTGCAGTTCTAACAAGCTTTCTACTACTTTTTTTATTGGTAATTTTCCCATTATATTTGCCATCTCCAATTCCATTCTTTTAGTTTGTACTATTTTTCTGTTTTCATTTTGTCTTCTTCATCTAAATTTGGTTTTGTAAAATGTAGAATTGCTACAGATATCAAGGTCCCAATCAGCATGGATAAAACATACCAAAGTTTTCCATTAACAACTGGTAAAATAATTAAACCTCCGTGAGGAACCAACGCTTCTACACCATTGGCCATACCCAATGCACCACCAACTGCACTACCGATAATAATTGCTGGCAGTACTCGTTTTATATCTTTTACAGCGAAAGGAATTGCTCCTTCTGTAATACCAATCAGTCCCATAAAAAAGGCAGAAATCCCAAGATCTTTATCTTCTGCTGTATATTTCTTACGATCAATAAACGTAGAGATAGCCATCGCCAAAGGAGGAATTGCTACGGCAATTCGATGTGCGCCATTAGGCCCATAAATCCCTTCAGACATTAATGCCAACGTAAAAGCAGTTGCTGTTTTATTGATTGGTCCTCCCATATCTATTGCGGTCATCGCACCAATAATAAGACCTAGAATAATCGCACTACCACCTTGCATTTCTCCTAATACTTTTACTAACCAATCCATCCCAGCACCAATTGGCACTGCAATAATATAGATATAGATCATTCCTAAAACAAATGTTGTTAGAACTGGCACAATCAAAATCGGCATAATGGTTCGAATCGTTGCTGGAACTTTCCACGTTTTACACCAACGAACAAAATAACCAACCGCTACCCCCATGATCATGGCACCCAAGAAACCCGTCTTCACTTGAACTTCTCCAATTGGATTGTTTGCAACAAATCCTAAGATCATCGCTGGTGCTAAGGCTGGTTTTCCTGCAAGTGAATTTGCAATATAACCAGAAAGTAATGGAATCATCATGGCAAAACCAGCAGCACCCAAATCATTTAGATTTTGCATAAAGGGGTTGGTGATCTCCATTCCTGAATCTGTCGCTTTCCCTGTCGCTAATGCCACTGCTAAGAAAATTCCACCAACGACAACAGCAGGCAGCATGAATGATACACCCGTATTAAAAGCTTTTTGTAGATCTTTAAAAAACTTATTTTCCTTTTTCATTCCGAGTCATCTCCTCTATTTTGATTTATTCAGATGCTTTAAATAATTTTTCAGCCTTGTCTAGCACCTCAACAGGATGTTTGATTGCGTCTGATGGATCTATTTGCAATACTTTTCCTTCATCTGTTTTTTCATCGAAACGTTCTTCCCCTTCAATTCCTATTGCAACGGCTAAAATGACCACATCTGCAGCATCAACATCTTCTTGCTCTAACTCATTTTCGATCCCCATACTTCCTTGTGTTTCTACTTGTACCTCATACCCTCTTTTTTTACATTCTTTTTCAATTGCCTCTTGTGCCATATATGTGTGCGCTACTCCTGTTGGACATGCGGTTACTGCTACAACTTTCATCCTATTTCCTCCTATTCTTTTTCAGCTTGCTGCTTTAATTGAACGTAGCAGCTTAAAGACATTTTGTTGATTTTTTTCTTCTAGTAATTGTTTTCTAAATTCCTCATCTAACAGTTTTTTACTGAGCTGTGAGATAAATTTTAAATGGATATTGTTTTCATTCTCAGCTGGTACACCGATTAGAAAGACAAGTTTCACTTGTTCCTCATGCCCATCAGTCCAAACAAATTCCTCTTTTGTCTGTAAAAAACCAATAAAAGGCGTTCTCACTACCTCACTTTTCCCATGTGGAATAGCAATTTGATACCCAATTGCAGTAGGCATTTCTTCTTCCCTATTCAATACTGATTTTAGAAAAACTTCCTTTTCCGAAATCAATCCAGTTTCATCTGCCATTTGGACTAATGCACGTAATGCATCATCCCTTGTGTCAAAATTTGTCTGCAGTAAAATCATGTCTTTTCTAATCACATCACTTGCACTATCCTTCAAGAGTCTCACATCCTATCTTTTGACTTAACACTTCTTTTTTTGTAAATTCTTCAAACTGATTCAATCGTTCTTTACTTTCTACTATTTGGTAGATATCAGATAATATTCCTTTAATTTCTTGTATATCTTTTTCGGCAATACAAACAATCATGACTAGTTTTACAGAGTGTTCATTCCATTTGATATACTTTTTATTTTTCACAACCACAATCACTGTTTTGTTAACATACTTAGGATTACCATGAGGTATAGCAGCTCCTGTCGACAAGTCCGTCCCACCAAGTCTTTCTCGGTTCATCGTACTTTCAACAAATTTTTCTGTGACAATATCCGCTTCTTTAAGTCTCTTGCCAATCTCTTTTAGCAGCTCATTTTTTGTCTTGAAATTCTCATTCCAAAAGATAAATTCTTCTAATAAATAAGGACTAAGATTATTTAATTCCTTTATCGCTCCATCCTCATACTCCTTTAAGAAAATAAACTGTTCATTATAAGCTGCTGTAATGTTCTTTATATCTTGATCACTCAACAGTGGTGAAACAACAACAACCTTTTTATCCAATCGATTTAACTGCACTGTGGAGATAATAAAATCTATTTGTGCCAAATCAAGTGCGTCTACTTCTTTAATTGATGCGACTTCAATCATGTCAAAAGAAGGCAGAATATTTTTGATTCGATTTAAAAGTAACTCTGAGGTGGCTATTCCCGTTGGACATACAATCAAAATTTTCTTACTTAGTTTTGCTCGCTCAATTGCAGACTGAAAATAAATCGTTAAAAACCCTATTTCATCCTCGTTAAAAGTGACTTCCAATTCTTCTTCATATTCACTTAAAATGACCCATATCGAGTTAAACATAACCGTAAACTCATTCTTTATTTGGTAAATAAAAGGGTTATTGGTTTGAACGCCTTCTCGTAATCTATAAATCATCGGAGGTATGTGCAGCATTAACTGCTCCTTTAATTTCTGATCTTTAATAAAATCTATTTTGAGCGACTTACTTACCTTTTCAATAATAGTTGACACAATCCTATGGTATTTTTTTTTCGTTGGTAAAGGTTCAAAACGATTTGAAATTAAATACGTTGATAAATATTCACTATCATTGCGAGTAAATTGAAGATTTAGTCGCAATGATATTTTATTCAACATCTCTTGCGCACTTTTTTCAAAAAAGATATGCTCATTTTCAGGCTCAGGTTCTTCTAATCCTTCAATATGATGCCCCGCTTTAACTCGATAGACTAAAATAATCATCATATTTAATACATTTGAAACATAATGCTCCGCTATTACTGTGACATCATTTTTGATATAGCCATAAAGAACCCGTGTACACACTCGAACGATATCCTCTCCATAGTACTGAGTAAGCAATGCCTCTTTCTTTTCATCATTTGGTTCAAATAAATTATTTTCCCCCTCTGTTAAATAACGATTAAACTCAAGATAGGCTTTTTGCAGCTCTTTTTCTGGTCCAGACAATCTCGTTCCCTTTGAGTCACTAACAATTTTTACTGTGTTTCCAGTTGTAAGTAGATGTTTTATAAACTTAAAATCATTATTGATAGAACTTCTACTGATCAAAAACATCTCTGATAATAATTCAAACGTCACCGTTTGATTTTCAAATAGTAGTAATTGAATGATTTTTTCTCGCCTACCTGCTGTAGAGTATATGTTTTTTTCTAACACCTCATTTTTTTTCTGCGGGATTTCAACACTTCTTTTTATGCTAATCCCAATACCAGGTCTTTTTTCTATTTGATACCCTTCTTGCAAGAGATACCTCTCTACAACTTTTAAATCAGAATGTATCGTTCTTTCAGAAATGTTTAATTGGTTTGCATAGTACTTAACTGTTTGAAAACCATTCTGTTTTATTAGTAATGACGCAAGAAGTGATTGTCTCTGTATCAATTCCATACTTTCCCTCCGTTCTTAGGTTAATTCATCTCTGAAATCCAAAATGTAAGCACTACCATCTTTTATACTTTTGATTATATCGGTAACGCTTACTTTTTTATATGACAATTCTTTTCAAGAACTTGTTGCAATGTCTTGTACTAATGATTTTTTATTTGGCTTAACTTTCCAGCGCTCCGCTAAATCAAAAAAGAATATCTGACCCTCAAGCACTACTGTGTCAATCAACGTACATATAGCCTTTTCCTTATTATTTTTTAGTTCTATTATAGTATAAATTGATTTTTGATTATCAATCCTCCCTACACTGGTACTGGTTTTAAATTTACTTCACATTTTTTACAAGGTTCGTTGCTCTCAATATAGCTTTTTCTTTGTTAGCGAAAAGATGATTTTTTTTAATACAAAAATAGATCAATCACCGATTAAGATGATTGATCTTGATTGAGATAAATATATTTTGAATTTATTCTCCTTTATCTGTTTTCGCTTCGATTGTTTTGATTAAATAGCCATTTTCATCATGGACACTAGTCTTTCCGTTTGGTTTTACAATCATAATTAGTCCTTTGGATAAAAATATCTGTTCGTTTTCTTTTAATTGGTAGAATAACTCTCCATCCTTGTCATAATAGTACTTCGTTGGCATTTTCCCTGGCAAACTTTTAGATACTTGATAGACATTTTGCATTTTCTCTATCTCAATTTCCGAGCCATCGCTTGCTTCAATAAGAATCTTACCTTTTTGATTCACTAAACCTTGATCGTGATTCTTTGTGTCAAAAATAGATAATCCAGAATCTGTAAATTCACTAAACGTATAAATCTCCTTTGTTTGGCTTTCTGTTTCAGAGAAAATCTTCTTTCCAGAACTGTTTATAATGGCTGGAAAAGCCTCTTCACCCAGTCTTTGAATAGAAAACAACCCATTACCAAGATAAAAAGGGGCTCTTTCGTAACTATCTGGAAACTTTTTGATTACTTCGAATTTTTCATTCGTCAAGCCATACTTTTCATCATGCAGTTTCCCAATTCTAACTAAAATAGTATCATCTTTCAAAAAGCCGTCAACAACAGAAATCCCCTCTTCTGCTTCATCAGCAACTTTGGTCACAACTTCACCAGCTTCATTAATGACAAGATCATCCCCATATGAAGTAGCTAAAGCAAGACCTTTTTCAGAAAAAGACGAAATATGTTTAAACAATAAAGGTTCTTCATCCTCATAGATTACTTTACCTTCTTGATTAATTAAACCATACTTACCTTCTTCTGTTTTATAAATGGCTGCTGAACGTTGTACGTACGGAAAAATCTCTGTTATTTCGAGCTTCTTTACTTCTTCCGGAGAAAAAATCAATCCTTTCTCCTCGTGAACAATTCCATAATCTCCATCGATTTTAACAACCGCTAACATGCTATCGGTTCCTTCTTCTTCCAGATAATCAAAGCTTTCAATATCTTTTAATAACAACTTACCTTCATTATTCATTAACCCTTCGGTACCATCTTTGAAATGAACATGAGCGAAACTATCATTTCTAAAAATAAATTCTGATATACCATCTGGCATATCTTTGGCTTCCTTCACAAGTGTTCCATCATTCAAAATAAGTCCCAATTTATTTAGGTTGGTATCCTCATACCTACCATATTTACTATTTTCAAATGTACTATTGTGAATTCTAAATTCTGGATTTTCAGGGAAAATTTGATAACTATCTGTATTAAAATAAAACACATCATGCATAGTTGTAGTATATTGCAACAATGTACTATTAGAAAATGCATCAATTTCTTTTATTCGTTCTTTCTTTCCATCCATTAAAACAGTTCCGTCAACATCCATTAATCCCATAAAATTGTTAGACATATAAATAATTGGACGCTTAGCTATTGATTTTTCTGCTTTTTTGATCAGTTTTTCTTTATTTTCAGACTGTTCTGCTTCTTCCTTGCTTGTACATCCACTAACAAAAATACTTAAAAAAAGAACTATACCTACAACCAAACTTTTTTTCTTCATTTTTCTCCTCCACTAGCATCATTAAAAAAACACACAATACATTTATTTTAACAAAAGTTTACTCCCCTTTACAGGACATTCTTTCGTTCGGCTCCTGCCATTATACGTTAAAAAAAATATCCCTACTTATGATACGGTTCCCCTCGCATTATCCTAAACCCTCGATAAATCTGCTCCACCAAAATTAACCGCATCAACTGATGTGGATAAGTCGACTTTCCAAATGACATCTGCTGTTGGCTTCTTTTCAATACTTCATCACTCAATCCCAACGAACCACCAATCACAAAAGCCAGCTGACTCTTCCCATTGATTCCTAACTGCTCGATCTCTTTTGAAAACTCTTCACTGCTGAACTGCTTTCCATTGATCGCCAACACAAAAACATGATCTTGATCCCCAATTTTAGCTAAAATTCGTTCTCCTTCTTTCCCTTTAACCTGTAACATCTCTGCATTGCTTAAATTCTCTGGTGCTTTTTCATCCGCTACCTCAATAATTTCGACTTTTGCATAGCTTTGCAGGCGTTTTAAATACTCATTGATTCCTTGAACCAAATATTTCTCTTTCAACTTACCCACAGTAATAATCTTTATTTTCATTCATTTCACGTCTCTTCCTATTTATAACATTCTACTTGTTCACAATTTTATCATGAATGTTTTGACTCTTCCACATACTTTCCCACAAAGTTATACACATATGCACAGACTTATCCACAGATGAATGTCTTATCATCCTTTATTTTACAGTATTTTAAGATACAAACACATATTCCCGTTCATTTATCCACATTATCCACATTTTGTGGATAACTTTTTCACAGAAGTTTTCCTCTATTTTTCAAAAGTTTTTCACACTTTATTGTGTATAAGTATTTCAATACTCACATTTTTTCATTATTTGTATCTGTTTTTCTCCCTAACTTATTCATAAAAAATTCAAAGCTCTTGGGTAGACTAAAGGTACGTTGAAAGACTATACTAAATATAATAAATAATGAAAATTAAATAGGAGGTTGCTTATATGCAAAAAAAAGATGTTACACCTAATTCAGATAAAAAACAAAATGGCGTATTCAAAAAATTTGGAATTGGTTTAGTTGGAGGATTACTGGGAGGTGCACTCGCTTTTGGTGGGGCTTATGCTATCATGGGGCAAAACCCGTCTTCATCTAATTCGCCTACAACAACAAACTCTGTAAAAGATAACAAAGGGGATACGAAAGTAACAAATGTTAATTTAGATGTAAGTAGTGACGTTACTAAAGCCGTGGATAAAGTAAAAGATTCTGTCGTTTCAGTTATCAATTTACAAAGCCCTAGTCAAAATACTGAAACTGGAAGCTTTGGCAGCATCTTCGGCGGCAATGATGAAAATGACGCTAGCGGAGCCGAATCGAATGATAGTGAGCTAGAAGCTGCAAGTGAAGGTAGTGGCGTGATTTATAAAAAAGATGGTAAAACGGCTTATGTTGTGACGAATAATCACGTAGTTGACAAAGCAAAAGGATTAGAAGTTGTTTTACATGATGGCACGAAAGTTCAAGGTGAATTAGTTGGTACAGATTCTTATACTGACCTTGCTGTGATCAAAATTTCATCTGATAAAGTAGATTCGATCGCCGAATTTGGTAACTCTGATAAATTAAAAATTGGCGAACCAGCATTAGCAATTGGCTCTCCATTAGGATCAGCATATGCTAACTCTGTAACACAAGGGATCATTTCTTCATTAAATAGAAATATCCAAAATGAAAATAATGGACAAGCAATCAATATCAATGCGATCCAAACAGACGCTGCAATCAATCCTGGTAACTCTGGTGGTCCATTAGTAAATATCGAAGGACAAGTGATCGGGATCAACTCTGTTAAAATCGTTCAATCTGAAAGCCAAGTAAGTGTTGAAGGAATGGGCTTTGCGATTCCAAGTAATGACGTTGTAAATATCATTAACCAACTAGAAAAAGATGGTAAAGTCACTCGTCCAGCCTTAGGAATTACGATGGAAGAATTAACGAATGTATCCACACAACAACGAAAAGAAATTTTAAAACTTCCTGAATCAGTCCAAATGGGTGTACTTGTTCGTAGTGTTCAAACAGCTACTCCAGCTGATAAAGCAGGACTTGAAAGATATGACGTCATCACTAAAATCGATGGCGAAGATATCAGCTCTGTTACTGATTTACAAAGCGCTCTATACAAGAAAAAAGTCGGTGATAAAATGAAGGTTACTTTCTATCGTGATGGAAAAGAACAAAGTGTTGATATTGATTTGACGATCGATCAATCTGCACTTAAACAAAATTCATCTAACTCAGAAAATTCTCAAAATCCTTAAATAGATACACTCGAAAAGCTAGGTTACGCTTCCTTACAAGGAAGCTGTTGACCTAGTTTTTTTTCTTTATCTATACACCTTTTTACGAGCTATAAATCACGTATTATTGTAGAATAAAGAGAGACAAAACTTTAGAAAGAGGGATGTACTATGGCTCATAAATTACGTGAAGAATGGGATAAATTATTTGGTAAGACACATGATTTGAACGAACTAAAAAAAGCGAAACACGATGAAAATGGACATTTCGTCACAGATGAAGGTGTAAATACTGATGTTTTGGGGCATAGTTCTGTAGATTCTTTAAATGCAATGATGTATGCTGACTGGAATACTTATTTAAATGATAGTACTCTATTTACTGCCTTAGAAGAAGAAGAGCAAAATCAAGTTCGATCTGACGGTCCAAGTTTTGCTGAATATAACGGTGACTAATCACAAAAATAAGCCCTAAATAAAACTGAAAAATGGTTTTGTTTAGGGCTTTAAATTTAACTTTTTATTTTCCAACGGGAAATGCTTCACCAATAACAGCATCGAAAGGTAATTCTAAAATCCCTTTTTTCGCTGGTGCATTTGGCAAACGTAATTCTCCAGCTGAACAAATCATGCCAAAACTTTCTACACCGCGTAAAACACCAGGCCAAATCATCAATCCGTCCGGCATCATCGCACCTGGTTTTGCTACAACGACTTTTTGTCCGGCTTTGATATTTGGTGCACCACAAACGATTTGCAAGACTTCACCATTGTCCACTTCTGTTTGAGTGATCGATAAGTGATCCGAATCAGGATGTTTCTTACATGATTTGACAAAGCCCACCACGATTTTTGGTGCACTCACTTTAACGAGTGTTTCTGAGAATCCTGATTTAGTCAACGCTTCATTTACTTTAGCTAATTGTTCTTCAGTCAAGTCCACTTGACCCGTTCCTGCTATTTCGCCTAAAATCGTTGATGCATCAAAGATATTCCACGCAACGACTTGTCCATCTTCTGCTACAGTCACGCGTGCCACATTTCCTTTACGTTCTACACGGTTTTCTAGTCCTTTATCATCTGCTGCGATGACCATTAAGACATCACCCACATGCTCTTTATTATAAGCAAAAATCATTATTTCTCTCACTCCACTTTTATCATTTTAAAAGATACTATATTCATTGTCTTATCTTAACAAATAAATAGATAAACTGCATGTTATTTTTTTATCGATTGATTATCTCAGAAAAAAAAGTGAAACAAAACGGTTACGCCTTGCTTCACCTATTTTACACGATCTATTTATTTTTTAGTTTTCTCAGGATGAACAGTCAAGACATCACAAGGGGCATGACGAATAATGTAACTACTCACGCTTCCGATCATCAAACGTTCCACTGCGTTTAAACCAGACTGTCCTACCATAATCAAATCAATATCATATTTCTTCGGTAAATCTTGGCACATCACTTCTTTTGCCAAACCATATGTTAAAACCGTTTCTACTTGATCAAATGAAACACTTTTGGCATATTCTTTACAATCAGCTAGTATTTCTTTCCCGCTTTCAGTTTCTTGATCTAGTAAACTATCATTCAACGAGGAATAGCCCATCATCGTATAGACTTTATTTTCGATTACATGAGTAACAATTACACGGCCATTATTTCTTTTAGCTACCTCAATTGCTTGGTGATACGCTAAATTCCCTTGATCACTACCATCTACGCCAACTAAAATATTTTTATAGGTTTGTGCCAACATAAGACTCATCTCCCGATTGATCTATTTTATTTCTTGAATAGACTCACTTTTTTAATTAATACATCAACTGATGCTTTTCAAAAATGTAGTAATTTCTTCTTTCGTTTTGCGATTTTTATTGACCAAACGACCTAACTCTTTGCCTTGGTTTGTTACAACAAAACTTGGAATTCCGAAAATATTCCATTCAGAAGCCAGTTCCATAAACTTATCTCGGTCAACTTCTATAAAACGAAATTCTGGAAATTCAGCTTCGATTTCAGGCATTACGGGTTTGATAAAACGGCAATCCCCGCACCAATCTGCAGTGAAAAAGAAAACACTTTTCCCTTCAGACACAAAACTAGCTAGCTCTTCATAAGAAGTTGGAATAATCATAATTTGCCTCCTACTTTCCGTAAATAATGGTATTCACTGTTGTTTTATCTAATCCTTTTAACACCTGGATCAACATTTCACGGGCTGCTTCAAAGTCTTTGATATTGAACATCGTTTGATGTGTATGGATATAACGTCCGCAAACACCGATCACGGTACTTGGTACACCATTGTTGGTTGTATGTGCAGCACCTGCGTCAGTCCCACCTTTAGATACAAAGTATTGATAAGGAATGTTATGCGTTGCAGCTATATCTAATAAGTATTCTCGTACACGAGGTAATGTGATCATACCTGGATCGTAAATACGTAACAATGTTCCTTCACCTAGATGTCCATATGTTCCTTTTTTCGTTTGGATATCATCTGCTGCTGAACAATCTACCGCAAAGAATAAATCTGGATTAAATTTATGCACTGAAGGCTTAGAACCACGTAATCCTACTTCTTCTTGCACATTAGCACCAGCAATCAATGTATGACCTAATTGTTCATTTTGAAAGGCCTCTAATGCTTCTAACACTAACGTACAACCATAACGATTGTCCCATGATTTACTGATGATATTTTTACCGTTAGCCGTTTTGATCGTTTCAGTTTGCGGTACGATTGAATCCCCTGGGCGTACGCCAAAGCTTTCCGCTTCTTCTTTTGATTCAAAACCAGCATCGAATAGTACATCTGCCACTTCTAATTGCTTTTGGCCGCCCGTTCCACGTAATAAATGTGGAGGAACTGAAGAAGAGATACATGGATAATTGCCTTTACTTGTTTTTAGTGTGAAACGTTGGGCAGAGACAACATAAGGGTTCCAACCACCTAAAGGAACGACTTGGAATAATCCATTGTCTTTGATTTGTGTTAGCATAAACCCGACTTCATCCATATGAGCTGCTACCATAACACGTGGTGCATCTTGCTCTTTAGCTCTTTTAAGTCCAAAAATCCCACCTAAACCATCATATTGAATCTCGTCTACTAATGGTGCCATATTTTTTTTCATATACGCACGAATATCATCTTCAAATCCACTTGTTCCTTGTAATTCAGTTAATTCTTTGATGCGTTGAAATGTTTTTTCTTCCATCGTTGTATTATCTGCCAGCTCTTCTAATCAGAACAAGCCGTTCATTTTGGCTAAAAAATAACACTCTTTTAAAGCAAAAATAGCAGATACTCCTTTCATATGATTTCACATTCATTATAACGCAAATTATTTTAATTTCCCACGTTTTTTGTTTTTCGATATTTTCACACATTGTGTTAGAATAGACTTAAAGCTGAGTAATTTTGGCAAACATTTGAAAATACGCGGAGGTTATTCCCCATGAATGAAGAAAATGAATTAAGCTATTTTAAAGGCGGCTTAGCGCTTGGTGTCAGTCTTGGTATATTAAGCGGTATCGCTTCAACATTATGGTATCAGAAAAAACGTACGTTAGATGCTGATTGGGTTTTAGAAAATGTGAAAGAAGCCTTTTTGAAAGAAGGCCCGATTGAAGGCTCTTGGATTGAGTTTGAGAAAAAACCATTACGAAAATTCGCAGTTCATTCTAAAACTTATAATGGTGGGATTTCACGTTTAGAAGATGGGACTATGGTTCAGTATGCATTTATTGCCGATGCTTTTACAGGAACTGTAATTGATGTGAAGCGAATTAAAGAGTAAGATAAAAAAAACAGTTGAAACCACATTGTAGCAGAGTGGTTTCAACTGTTTTTTGTAACTATCTATTTTTCTATACTTTATTAAAACTCACGCGATAAAGGATACCTGAACTGCTGAATTCTTCTCAATCAAACAAGTCTTACTTATTCATTTTCTCAGCCTGAAATCTCGCCTCAACGCGATAAATCGGCTGTCCTTTAGCTGAAAATTTTTCTTCATACTCCGTCATAACATTGTCTTCATAATTACTAGCATGCAAATCTAACCAGACTTGTTCCAAAACCATTCCATATTTTGAAAAACTACTTAATGAGTATTCAAATAAACCGCGATTATCGGTTTTAAAATGAATTTCGCCATTTGGTTTTAGAATTTTTTCATCCGTCTCTAAAAATGTTTTAAAGGTTAAACGACGTTTTTCATGACGTGTTTTCGGCCATGGATCAGAAAAGTTCAAGTAGATTTGATCTACTTCATTTTCTGCAAAATATTGTGTCAATTCTTCCCCATTGACATGAAGCAGTTGTAAGTTAGGTAGCTCTTCTTCCAACGCTTTTTCTAAAGCGATCGAAAGAACACTTAATTGCATATCGATCCCAATATAATTTATTTCTGGATTGGCTTTTGCCATCCCTACTACAAATTGTCCTTTACCAGAGCCAATTTCGATATGAATAGGATGATCATTCCCAAAACGTTCCGCCCAACGTCCTTGCCATTTAGCTGGCTCATCAACAACTAATTCAGGATGACTCGCCAAAAGCTCGGCTGCTCCAGGTCTTTTTCTCATTCGCATGTTTTATGTTTCCTCTCTTTATAACAACGTTTCAAAGGGTAGGGTTCTTAGGACTCGTCCCAAGCTCTTAAGGAATCCTTCTTAAAGTAAGTTGACATTCACAAAAATTTGAAATGCAATTTTCGTGAATGTCCTCTTATTTCTCGGAGTTAAACGCTTCTGTCCCAACCTTGTTGCCCTCTATTATTTTAGTAAACAATCGTTCTACATCTTCTAATACCCAAATGCTTGTTTTAATTTTAAAATTTCTGCATTCATGTCTCTTTTTTCTCCTGATTGATGATGGCGTAGAATTTCTTGCAGGAAATTGAATAATGCATACCACTTAATCCGCGTCATTGCTTCTTCACTAGGACGCATCCCGTAAGATAACAGCCATTTATTCCAGCTTGCTTGTGGAACATAATGTCCGAGCAACATGCCCAGATCTAATGCTGGATCGGCTATCATAACTGAGTCCCAGTCAACTAAATAGAGATAATTATTCGATACGATCCAATTACGATGATTCACATCACCATGAACGACCATATAATTATGAACAGAATAATTTGGTATATTTTTTTGTAGATAGCGATAGACTCTAGCAAGATATGAATTATTTTGAAGCTCCTTAGGCAATCGCTGTCCATATGCTTGAAGCATCATCGCAGGCGAATGGATCTGACCGCCGATTTTTCCCAGCATACTTTTCAGCATATGTGAATGATGCAAATGATAAAGAACATCCACAACATCATTTCTTTGACCAATTTCTTGGGCCTTGAGTACTTGACCATCTAGCCACTCTTGTGCTGTTAAAATATCGCCTGTCACCGTTCGTTTCGTCCAAACAAGCTTAGGGGCAATTCCTTCTTTAGACAGTGCAGCTAAAAGAGGAGAAGTATTTCGTTTAATAAATACTCTTTCAGTCGCACGTATACCCATGAAAGTTTGGCCAGTTGCACCTTTTATTGGCTGCAAGCGCCATTCCTTATCCAACTGAAATGCCATGGAAATTATCTCCTATCCTAACAACTTCTAATAATTAATTACAGTAAGTATCATTTTAGCTTCCATAGCGTTCAACGTCAAGCATCTCTCTTATTCTTTTGACATTTAAACTAATGTTTGGATGTTCCACATACTGCATCAACACCTTTAATATAAGCATTTAGCAACTGTTTCGTAATTTTACCGGGTTTTCCGGTTCCAACGATGTGCTCATTTATTTTTACGACGGGTACGATTTCTGTTAAAGACCCTGATACAAAACATTCATCTGCTGTAAATAAATCTTCTTCACAAACGGCTTCTTCTTTCACTGGAATGTTCAATTCTTTTGCTAATTCGATAATATTCATTTTAGTGATTCCTGGTAAAACCAAATTACCATCTGGATGCGTATAGACAGTACCGTCTTTAACGACCCAGAAATTCGCTGCGGATGCTTCTGTCACTTTGCCGTCTCTGACAAGTACTGCATCATCAAACCCTTGACGACGAGCTTCATCCAATGACAAAATATTTCCCATTAAACTCAATGACTTGATATCGCAATGCAACCAACGTGTATCAGGTACTACAGCTACTGTAATCCCTTCTTCCATTTTTTTCAAAGGTCGTTCATAGGAGCTGATATTGGCTGTTAAAACACCTTTGACTTTATCTGGATTTGGCAGTGCATGGTTTCTTGGTGAATCGATTCCTCTTGTTATTTGAAAATAAAGTTTGCCTTCATTGATTCCTTCTAGTTTCACTAATTTTTTTAAATTAGCTGTCAATTCTTCTTTTGTGAACGGTAAATGCATTCTGATTTTTTCAGCACCACTCCACAATCGAGTCAAATGTTCTTCCACCATGTACAAACGGCCATTGTACACCCGAACCACTTCATACAGACCGTCACCATACTGATAGCCGCGATCTTCAATATCTATTTTTACTTCTTCACGTTTAACGATTTGATCATTCCATAAAATATGCATCCTTACCCCTCCATCTTCTTCAAACGATGCGGAACATAAAACTTAGCAAACAGTAATACTTCAATAATCAACGCCCCTACGATCATCAATCCTTCTTTAAAATCAGGTAGAGCGATCAAAACAAATATACTAAACAAAACCGCTGCAATAAACAATAGAACCGTCACAAGCTTACTCACAGCCTGTTTCTTTTGTCCATCTGACACAGGATACAAATGCGTCATCACCATATAATCAAACTGTGTATAGATTGGGATCAACTGAAATCCGATCAGATAAACAAATAATACAGACACACCCATTGAGATCCAAAACTCTTTTAGGAAAAACAAAATCACTCCGCCAACTAATACTAAACGAATAAACAATCCGCTATACTCAGAACCTCTTAAAAAACTACGAGCGTACAAATATAAATACGTATTTTGGCTTTTTTTCTTGATTTTACTCAGGAATGGATCAAGATATTTCCGACGTTTCACACTACTAGAAATTTCTGGAACATCTGTAAATAAATGGATGAATTGATAAATCCGATGCATCCGATTTTTTTCTTTTTGAACCATCCCTTCCCAGTCTAACGATACTAGTTGTTCTTTTTTATTCAAACTAACATAGAAAACGACAGCTTGGACTGCTGCAACAAGAGGGCCTACCAAAGGCGCAACATATAAACTAAGAGCGATTGCGGCAAAACTTGTCACGAACCACAATGTAAACCACAAATAATGCTCTTTTGAAGAAATTTGATATAACTCATATTTTTGTAAACGCAAATGACTCGCCTTTAAAATTCCCAACATCACAATAAAGTAGAAAAATGTTGAAAAAGCCCAACCTGTGGAAACGACTACTAACGGCATCGACATACCGCCCATTAAAAACAATGCTACTAGTGGCAACCACATAGAATAACGAATGGCACGATTTAAATAACTATTCATTTCAGGTTCTTTGGGTAAGATAAAAACTTTATCTGCTTCTTCAGCCAAAGTAGCAATACGACCGATTTGAAGTAACACCAACCAAAGAACTATGACGATTGGTCTGCCCCAAACAAAATTTGCAGGCAATGTTTTTAATACTTGAGAATAGTAAAAACCTAAGCCACCCAATAAAAACACACAAACCAAAATAAAATGATCGTTAAAAACATATCGCATATACTTCATCATTTTTTTTAAATGGCGTGCTAAACGAATGCCAAAAAATCCAGACATACTAACCCACCTTTTCTTCTTTTGTTAATGCGATATAAATATCATCTAGAGAAGAACCTGGTAAACTAAATTCTTCCCTTAGCTCCTCCATCGAACCTACAGCTCGAACTTCCCCATCATGTAAAACAACAAAACGATCACAGTAACGTTCAGCCGTAGCTAAAATATGCGTCGACATTAAAATTGCCGCACCTTGATTGCGCATATCATCCATCAATTCTAATAACGCGTGGATGGCCAAGGGATCTAATCCTAAAAACGGTTCATCGATAATATATAAACTTGGTTCAATTAAAAAGGCACATAAAACCATCACTTTTTGTTTCATTCCTTTTGAAAAATTAGCTGGAAACCAATCCAATTTATTTTCTAAACGGAATGTCTTCAACAATGCATCTGCGCGCTTAAAAGCTTCTTCAATCGGAATATCATATGCCATTGCTGTAATTTCGATATGCTCTCTTAAAGTTAATTCTTCATATAAAGAAGGTGTTTCAGGGATATAGCCGATTTTCTTGCGGTAACTTTCCGGCTGTTGCTTTAATGTCTCACCATCAATAGAGACTTTCCCTTTTTGTGGCGTTAGCAAGCCAATCACATTTTTTATGGTTGTACTCTTACCAGCCCCATTTAAACCGATCAAACCAACCATTTCACCCGATTTTACGTCAAAATTAATATCTTTTAATACAGGAATATGGCCATATCCTCCTGTTAAATGTTCAATTATTAAACTCATTAATGTACCTCCAACTATTTTTATCGTAAATCTATTATACCACGAACTTTTTGAAGGTTTCATGAACTTTTCTTACCAAATAAATTTCAAGATATGGTAAAGTAGAAGAAACAGCATAATGAAAGAGGGGAAACCATGACAGATTGTATTTTTTGTAAAATCATCGATCAAGAAATTCCAAGTTATAAAGTTTATGAGGACGACAAGGTTTATGCCTTTTTAGATATTACTCAAGTAACGAAAGGTCATACACTCCTTGTGCCTAAAGAACATGTCACCGACATTTTTGAGTACGATCCAACACTTGCAGGAGAGGTTTTTGCATGTGTACCTAAAGTAGCACGTGCTCTTGAAAAAGCATTTCCTGATATGCAGGGATTGAATATTATCAATAATAATAAAGAATTAGCCTATCAATCTGTTTTTCATTCTCATATCCATTTAATCCCTCGTTACGGTAAAACAGATGACTTTTCCATTCACTTTGGTAATAATCAAGGTGTCTATTCGCCAGAGGAAATGCAAGATATCGCTGAAAAAATCATGAAGCAGGTGGAACAATAATGGGAAAATTTTCTAAAGGAATTTTGTTTGGTGCTGTCGTAGGGGCTGCCGGTGGTTTACTTTTTGCACCAAGAAGTGGTAAAGCTACTCGTCAAAAATTTGTAGATGAATTGGAAGAGTGGTCCGATTTAAAAGAAGATTTCACTGAGAAATTAGACCAGTTCAAGGAATCCGCACACGCATTACAAGCGGCGGCTGACATGTATATTGAGCCTTTTATTGATGGCGTTAATCAGGATGTTGAAAACTTTATGTTTCAAGCAGAGCCAAGAATAGAACAAATTCAAGAACAAGTTGAAAAGATACAAACTGAACTACCCGAGATGCCCTCAGAAAACGAATGATTATTAGAACCTGTGGCAAAAATAATTACTCTCGAAAAAATAAGAAGCAATTTACAAAATTGGCAAGAAACACGGAGTTTTCAATTTCACTGTTGAATGATTAACTGCATTCTGTAAATTATTGTGAACTCCAGCCTATTCCAAAAGAAGTTTCTTCGTCTGTCTTTCATCTGCATTTTAGCTGTAACGTAACCGTAACTTTTACTATTTGATAGGTAGGCATTTTTTCTTTTAATTCAATTAATTACATTTTTTAGTGGATGCAACTCATTTAATTCACCAATTAGTTTCATCATTTACGCTAAATTCACTAAATTTATAGAGGAAATTGTGTCCTAAATTCGAAAATTCTTTGAAAGAATGAATTACGTGTTTCTTTTATGAAACAGAGTGTGGTATAGTTATAACCGTGAGAATTAATTTCTACATAATAAAAAATAAAATAACCCTAGGAGTGCTTACGAAAATGAAGAAAAAACTAATTTTAGCTGCAGCAGGCATATTCAGTATTTTTACACTAGCTGCTTGTTCAGGCGGTTCACAAGACATCGCAACAATGAAAGGTGGAACAATCACTGTTGACGATTTTTACAATCAAACAAAAACAAGTCAACAAAGTCAACAACTTGTTCAACAAATGATCATCTTTAAAGTATTCGATCAACAATACGGCAAAGACGTTTCTGAAAAAGACGTTCAAGCTAAGTTTGATGAATCGAAGAAAAGCATTGAAGACCAAGGCGGAAACTTTGTAGATCAATTAAAACAAGCAGGTCTGACAGAAAAAAGCTACAAAGAACAAATCAAACAAAGTTTAGCTTATCAAGCAGGTCTTAAAGCACACATCAAAATTACAGATAAAGATTTAAAAACTGCTTGGGAAACATTCCACCCAGAAGTAGAAGCACAAGTAATCCAAGTAGCTACTGAAGACGAAGCAAAAGAAATCAAAAAACAATTAGATGATGGTGGCGACTTTGCAAAAATCGCTAAAGAGAAATCAACTGATGCAGCAACAAAAAATGATGGCGGTAAAGTGAAATTTGATTCTCAAACAGAAACAATTGCACCGGCTGTAAAAGAAGCAGCATTCAAATTAAAAGACGGTGAAGTTTCTGAACCAATCCAAGCAACTGATTCTACTGGTTACCAATCAACATTCACTATCGTAAAAATGATTAAAAACAAAGACAAAGGCAATGACATGGCTCCTTACAAAAAAGAGTTAACAAAAATTGCTGAAGAAGCAAAATTAACGGACCAAGAATTCACTCAAAAAGTAACTTCTGAAGTTTTAACAGCAGCAAATGTTAAAATCAAAGACAAAGCATTTGATCAAGTATTAGCTGGCTTAGTTGAATCTAAAGATTCAGCCGCTTCAAGTGATTCTTCTAAGAAAGAAGAAAAAGAGTCTAAATCAAGCGATTCTGAAAAATCTAAAGATTCTTCAAGCAAGACAGAAGCATCATCAAGCAAAACGGAAGACTCTTCTAAATAAGTACACAAAAAAAAGAGATGAAATTCATCTCTTTTTTTGTGTACTATTTTTGAAAAACTAATTCAAATACTTCGTAAACAATCAACATATCTTCAGAAAAAGTTAAGTTATACTTTTCTAATGCTTGCTCAAAAAAGGGTTGGTGGACACTGCGCCAATAGCGTAATGTGCGATCTCCTTCCCCTTCTAGATAGCCATGTACTTCTGATAGTTGAATATACGGAAGAATCTCAACGACTTTTGTACAAATAATCGCTTGTGCTTGATCATTGCCACTCAAAAGTACACTATAATCGCCAACTTTTGGCAATTTTTCATCTTCAAACTCTTGTTCATACAAAAGATGCAATGAGGATGTACCTGTCTTTTCTCCTTTAAGAACATGAGCTAATAGCTCATCTGCCATTTTTGGCGAGTTTCCAAAGGCCCAAGTTTCGTACTCATCATGTGTGATTGTATGTAGATCCTTGAATTTCTCCCACAATTCTATTGCTGATTGATTCATTGTTATCTCCTCATTCACTTAGATATCTTTCGGCACATAAAAGCTACGATTATCTAACCCAAAAATTCGGTCTGTGTACTGTCCTGGTTCTGTTTGGCGAACAGAGCCTAACATCATTTGGATCGAGGCATCTATGTTGTCGATTTGATGTAGTACTTCAGCTTCCATGATTCTTGGTCGAACAGGGGAACCATATTCTAATAATCCATGATGTGCTAGAACCATATGACGCAACACAATCACATCTTCATCATTTTCATCGATTTTTAGCGCAATACACGCTTTCGTGATTTCTTCATCAACAAGAACTAAGTGACCAATCAAATTTCCTGAAAGTGTGTATTCAGTCGTCATTGCGCCTGAGAGTTCTTTTACCTTCCCTAAATCATGTAAAATGATCCCTGAATAAAGTAACGCCGCATTCAGTTCACTATATTCTTTACAGATAGCTTTTCCTAAACGAAGCATAGACACCGTATGATACGCCAAACCGTTAGCAAATGCATGATGATTCCGTTTTGCTGCTGGGTAATCGAAAAATTCTTTTTGGTATTGTGTCAATAAATAGCGAACGATTCGTTGCCAATGAGCATTTGTGATTTCAAAGACCGTTTGGTTGATTTCTTCTACCATATCTTCTCGTTTCAATGGCGCCCGCTCCATATACAATGTAGGCTGACTAGGCTCATCTGGACGAGCAACACGCATATGAACGATTTTCACTTGAGGATTGCCTTGATACACTTCTCTTTTACCGTTTAAAAGAATAACATTCCCTGCTGTAAAGCGACTGATTTCTTCTTCTGAAGCATCCCAATATTTCCCGTCGATCGTGCCCGATGTATCTTGGAAAGTAAACGCGATAAATTTTTTACCATTTTTTGCCATACGTACATCAGCATTTTTGATCAAAAGAAATAATTCAAATGTTTCATCTACAGATAATTCACGGATTTTTTTCATACTTACACTCCTTCTAATTCAATGATCGGTTGTTTCAACTCTTTATAATAGCTTACCATTTCTTGGTCAGAAGAAAAACAAATGACCTGCTGATGCTCAGAAAAAACAGCAAATAATTGTGCTAATTGCTCTTTTCTTTGACTGTCATAATGCAGCCAGCCATCATCGATTATAACTGGACATAAACTACGCTGTTCTTGTAAATAGAGAAATGCAAAACGAACTGCCATGATGACTTGATCTCTTGTACCGGTGGATAACTCATGGAGCATAAAATGTTGCTGATCCTCACGAATAACAATCAATTGTTCTTCATTTAACTGAATGCCGCGATATGCATTTTGGGTCAAGAGTTTAAAATAGTCTGTCGCTTTTTTCAATAAATTAGGTAGTTGTTTTTCTGACAATTCTGTTAAAAGATCCATTAACAACTGACCAGCTAATTGATACGCTGACCAATCTAATGCAAGTTCTTCGATTTCCGTCTTCAGTTCCATTTGTTCTTGATACAGTTCGTCTAATGTACCGTCTGAGATCATTTGCTGCCGCTGATAAAGGATTTTTTGTTCTTTTTCTTGCAATTGTTGGATAGTATGTTCTATTTCATTAAGTTGTTGTGCCA
Organism: Enterococcus sp. AZ126; assembly: GCF_051714545.1. Lineage (NCBI taxonomy): Bacteria > Bacillati > Bacillota > Bacilli > Lactobacillales > Enterococcaceae > Enterococcus > Enterococcus sp. AZ126. The sequence goes on along the minus strand of NZ_JBIOSB010000001.1, from coordinate 2,594,717 downwards.
ATTCAGCTTGTTTGGACGGTAATTGTTTTGTCTCACTCGAGTCTGAAAATAGTCCAACCAACATCGTTTGCAATTCTTGCTTTCGTTTGTGATTTGCCGTAGCTTCTTGATAGCCCTGAATTTTTGCTGGAATTTCATTTATTGAATTCATCTGGAATCTCTGCAATAGTGGACTGGCTTGATCGATCACATGCTGCTGTTTTTCTTTGACTTCTCGAATCGTTTGACGTGAATAGGCATCAGCCTGATATTCTTTTGCAAAACGAACTTTCTCCATTTTATCAGCAAAACTACTGATTGCGCCTACTCGTTGGGCTAATGAAGTTCCAGCAATTGGTAATCTTGCAGTATAGCGCTCTGTCTGTTCTATTAAAATAGTCACGCGGTTTTGATCGGCTTTCAATTGGTGTTCAAGTTCTTGATTCGTATTTAATAAAATCAAATAACGGGTAATATCTGCCCGATGCGTCAGCCAAATCTCGACTTGATCCATACGCCCCAAATGATTTTCTTTTACCTTTTGAGCGATATATCGAGCCATTTCTTTTTCTTCCTCACGGATTTTTTTGATTTCAGCTTTTATTTTGAGTAGCTGATCATTTAAATAATCTAATTGTGATAACTTTTCCTGCCATTGCCGTTTTTCATTTTCATAGGTGTCTTTTGGTTTATAAAAAAGGGGCACTATACCTGCAATCAGAAAACCTACACTTAAAACTAAGATTCCATATCGAAGCGGTACGGGTAAAAAGAAGCTCAATAACAAAATAATTCCTGCAAATCCGCAAAACAATAGATTAATCGTTTTACTGTCTTGTCTATCGTTTTTTCGAAACATTTCTTTATTGATCGCTTCAAAGGTACTTAAATTTTCTTCACGTGTCAAAATTTCTTCTTCTAACAACTGTAAGTCGGTCTGAGTAGATTGCAACTTGACCGAGCGAGAAACGATTTCATCTCTCATTGCATTGATCTCTTGCTCTTCAAAGGATAATTGTGGTGGTGTCTCTGAGTTCCATTCCCACTTCTTTTCTAAGGCCAACATTTCTTGTTGATTCTGCTGTAATGATTGATTCATCCAACTAATTTCAGATAGCAATTTATCAATATCATACCGTTGATTGAGTAACTGATGGATATGTTCTTCTTCTTTTAAGTAAAACTGATAGTCATCCGTCTCTTCTTCCGTCTCACTTTGTTCAGCAATACTTTGATTCAAACGAGTCAATTCTTCACTCAAAAAACGATACTGCTGATAAATCGAAAGTAAATGTTCTTGCTCTTCTGGTTTTAGTACAATAGTTGTCTTCGATTGCTCGATAGATTGCAACTCTTCGTATAGAGGCAAGTTCATCACTTGCTTTTCTACAATCATTAATTTTTTCTTGACTTCTTGCATTTTTTGGCGATTTTCAGCGATCAATTGCTCAGTATTTGAAAGTTCAACAACTAATTGTTGGAAGGGACGTTCCTGTTGTTCTTTTTCGTTGATACGCTGTTGTATGCTTTGGTATGCACTCAACTTTTGATTCAATAGTGGTTGACTACCTTTTCCCTTATAAATTGTCTGAGCGCTCTTAAAATAGTCTTCTCTACTCACTAATAATTGTTGACTTCCAGACAATCCCAAAGAAAGTAACGATGTTTGCAGTTCTTCTTCATTTAATTTTTCTAATTGGCTGAGTTGCTCTTGCTGAAAGGTAAATACTGACTGAAATAGTTCTTTCGTCAGCGGATGAATCATCTTTTCTAGCGTTGCTTCATCGCCTATTTGATCATTAAAATAAACTTTCGCTCGGCCTTTATTTTGCCCTTTGAATCGTTCAACTTGCACTTCTCCATAAACAGGATGGGAAAACCATAATCGTCCGCCATAGGCTGCTCCATTTTTCGGCTGGTAATCTTTTTTTCGTTTGCCCTTAGCAGGAAATCCAAAAAACATGGCTTGAATAAACTGATAAATCGTTGATTTACCGGCTTCGTTTGCACCGAATAATAATTGGTTTTTTGGTAGAAACTCAATTTTATGCTGTTGCCATTTGCCAAATCCTACAAGTTCTATTGCAATGAGTTTCATGATCGATCCTCCTGAATGACAAAATCTTCTTTGATTTTTTGATCCGCATGGTCAATACTGCGCTTGCGCCATTCTTCATTTATTTGTACGATTGAAAAAAATAGCGGGTTTTGCACGAGCTCTTGTAAAGTATTTGAAAATATTTCTGGCTGTAAAAAGTTTTTCTCTAATTGAGTTAATAATTCCGGTGCTGCCGTAATCGTCATCTTTTTATCAAGATCATCCGTCATCATATGTACGTTGAATAAAAACAATGATCGATTTGTTTGTTGCAGTAAGGTTGTTTGTAAATACTGAAGTAGTTCACCATTTTCGTATGCTAGTTGGAATTCTTCGCCAAGTTGTTCTATATCTGTCAATTTGATTTCCTTTAAGACTACTTGTTTATTGTTTGCCTTCTCTTTTAAAAGAAGTTCAGTAAGTATACTCAATGACTCTTGCAAACTTCTTGTATTGCTCAATGAATACTTCTCCACCTGCCAAGTGACTTTGGCTACTGGCTCAAATCGAACAGTTGCATGTCCTGATTCTATCGAGACGATTGCCACGCCTTGAACTGCTCGTTCTTTTTTAGTGTGTCCTTGCGGTGTTCCTGGATATACAATCAAAGGCTCTGCACTTACTACCTGAGGTTGATGAATATGGCCTAAAGCCCAATAATCATAGCCTTTAGTTTTCATCTCATTAAAGGAGAACGGTGCATAATTTTGCTGACCATTATTTACCGTATCTCCATGATAAATTCCGATATGTATATCCGCTGCCGGATCTTTTGCAGGAAAAGCAGATAGTTTGTTATCATTGATCCAAGAATGCTCATAACTAAAGGCTGAGACTGCTACCTTTTCTTGATTCTTGGTCATAAAATAATGCGTCTCAACATGTTCTTGCTGAAAAAGAAACATATTTTTAGGAAAATCGAACCAGTAACGTTCAGCTACATAATAATCATGATTCCCAAATGTCATGATTACAGGAATTCCCGCTTGATCTAAACGTTTCATTTCCTCGATAAAGTACGCTTGTGTTCTGATTGATGTCCGACTTTGATGAAAGGTATCTCCAGCAAAAATAACCGCATCCACTTGATTTTCCAGCGCTATATCAACAATCGAAGTCACTACTTCATGGTTCGCATCTTGTAATTTTTCAATGATTTGTTTTGGGCTCTTTTTTAAGCCTTCAAAAGACCGATCCAGATGTAGATCTGCTGTATGCAATACTTTCATTAGATCCTCCTATTCGTCCTAATTGTTTTCTTTAATCATATCATTTTATTCAGAAGCGGTCAGTAAAAACATACGAAAATTTGTTCGTTTTTCATTTTTTTATTATGATAAAATAAAAGAAGCTACTATTCGACTCTGTGAGTTTCATTCTAGCTTCTAATCATTGTATCTATTCAGTTATGATCTCGATTTGAACAATCTCACTTTGAGTACTAATCCTCATCGGTGGTCCCCACGTTCCAACACCTGAAGAAACGATCACTTGAGGACTATGTTCATTTTTGCGATAATAGCCATAATCAACAGTAAAATAAGCTTTTGTTACTAAGTTAAACGGAAAAATTTGCCCTTGATGAGTATGACCCGAAAGAATCAGTTCATTTGCTTGCTTATATTCATCAATTGTTGATGGCTGATGATCTAAGATGATTTTAGGCAATTGATTGCCGACCTTTTTGAATGGGTCTTGCATACTTTTTCTAGTGCCATCTTGTGAACCAATTGGACGACTGTCTTTTCTGCCAACAACTAAAATCTCTTCACCAACAATCGTCATTTCATCTTCCAGTAATGTAATATCCGATGCTTCAACTAGCGTCTTCATCTTTTCAAATGTTTCTCCAGCGTCATGATTTCCCCAGCACATATACGTTCCACAAGTAGAAGAAAGTCGTTTGAATTGTTCTTTCATCCCTTCTACATCCTGCAATGCATTATAATTCCCATCAAACAAATCTCCTGAGATAAATACAATATCTGGGGTCAGTTGATTGATTTTACTTACAATTTTTTTCAACTTATTTACGTCATTCACATAGCCTAAATGTAAATCACTGATCAATACAGCATTTAATTTTTTTTATTTGTTATTTACTAATTTTCCCATTACTACTTGATACTTAACGGTTCTAATTTGCTGTGCTTGCCATGTGCCATAACAGAATAGAACAACAATTAAAACAGTTGCGCCCAACCACAGCACAAATTCTGTTCTTGAGTGGATCGTTGTGATTTTTCCTGCAATTTTCATGATCAAGTCTGTTAGCCCAAAAATGGCTAAAGATATAAACCAGAATGATAACCAGTAGCTACCAATTTTGCCAATCAAACTACCTACATTCGTATCAAACAATAGCATTGTCAGCATCGATGCGATTGCTAATAGGCCGATCAACACCCATAAAATCAATGGATTCTTAAAAAAGGAAAACTGTTCTACTATGAATATAAGCTTTCTACCAATGTAAAAATTACCTAAAAGAAACAATACTCCAATAATCAAAAATGCCAACTTATTCATGAGTTTCCTCCAGTTTTTCACCAATAATTTGTCCAAATTTCACAATCGTTTCAAGATTATTCTCAGTATTTCGCTCTATTTCTGAATCAATCTTTACTTGGTTTTTTTGAAATAATAAAATCACGGTAGAGCCGCCAAATTCAAACCAACCTTTTTTCTCAAATCGCTGACAACTACCTAAATTTTTCAGATTTTTGATTTTCCCTACCATTAACGCACCCACTTCGATTTGCGCAACTTTCCCAAAATTCTCAGTCTCAATCACTGTAACTTCTCTTGCATTTCTAGAAAAGACTGGCTCATTGTGGATTGCGATCGGTTGAACTGTATGAAAAATACCAGCTATTTTCTGATGCTCAATAATCGTTCCTTTGTCGATAAAATAATAATGATGATAATCATCAGGCGTTAAACGAAAAATGACAGCACAACCTGCTTGCCACTCTTCCGCAAGACTTGTACTACCAAGTAATTCTGCAAGATTATATTCAGAATGTTTTACTTTAAACAGTTGATTTTCATCGATTGGATATGCTGTGACCTTACTATCACAAGGTGCATTCAAAAATGCTTTATTTTGAGTTAATAAACGCGCTTCTGGTTTGATTTCACGCATAAAAAAATGATTGAATGACGTATATGTCGCAGGTTCATATTCGCCCATTTGAAGATTGTTTTTCTTGATGAAACGCTTGATCATGCCTTTTGACAACGAGCTATTTAAATAAACACCTGCAGCTTTTGTGAATGGTGGTTGAATGATTCCTTTTAAAATAATGCGGCCAATTGGATTTTTATATAAAAAATGTAACGACCAACTATCCTTTTCACTGATAGGCTTTGTTTTAAAATACTTCTCCATGCATTTACCCCTTTGAAAAATTTAGCGAACAAAAAAAGCAACAACTGCTCCTAAAAATGCCCCAATAGCTAATTTTCTAGGGTCAACTTTTTTGATTTTTATCTTTGAAATAAATAAAAGTCCAATCATTAATAATACTGCTGGATAGACTAATGTAATAGCGATGTTGAAACGACCTGCAATAAAAAATAACAGTGGAATCAACACGGCACTACTAGTTACTGGCAGTCCTTCATAATATTCACGGCACCCTTCCGTGCATTCTTTTCTTTCCATCTCAGTCACGTTATAGTAAGCTAAACGGATCAATGCGGCTAATATATAAAATACAAATAAGGGAAAATAAATTCCCTGTGTGAGTCCAGATGCGTAGCCGATAACAGTTGGAAAAACCCCAAAACTAATCAAATCTGCTAATGAATCGATTTGAATACCATAGCACATTTCATTTTTTGTACGCTCTTTAAGGTTAGCCACGAATCCGTCAAACATATCACAAATACCCGAGAGCATTAAACAAAAAATAGCTTCGACAACATGCTGCGTAAGGGCTAAATACATACCAACAATAGAAAACATTGCATTCCCATAAGTTAAAATAACCGTGTAATCGTAAATACCAATCATACCTTTTGTTCCCCAATCCTTTTTCTTTTAATATTACTATAGCATTAAAGTAACATAATTTGGGAAATTTTTTTAGATTTTGTTTTTTTGATTGCAGTCATAGAAGATCCCTTTTTCTAATGTTTTTGGGAAGCGCAAATTTTAGAGAAACTGATACACTTTTTTTGTGCAAGCCCTATTATTGTTTAAATTATGATCGTATCTTTTGATAGCTTAGTATCCTGACTCCTATTGCTTGATTTTATTCGATCGATACTTTTAAGTTTTGATAGTTTCAGATTGAAGTTTTACATCTACTTACTTTCATTTCTCTCCCAAATAACTTTCTATTTTTACTAATTTTAACAAATCAAATAAATTGAGTGATATAATATACAAAGACTGTATAGGAGGTCGTATTTAATGAATGGATTGTTTGGTGATAACATATTCTTTCTTTTTCTTTTTGCTTGTATAACAATTATGAATTATTCCAGAATGTCTGAAACTCAAAAAATGATATTATTTTATTTAATGACATTTGGTTTAGTCATACTAAAAATTATAAGTATTAAAGAAAGTCTATTGTTTTTATTTATTGTTTCATTTCTCTATCTTGAATTTTTAACTGAGGATTCGGAAAAAATTAAATTTATTACAAAGCTAAGATACAAGGTTCTAGATTTCTTGTTTTTAATGGTCTTTCAGTATCAGTTCATACTTTTGTTAATTTCCTTTGTCTTTGCTAGCACCAGATTTCAAACTTATATTTCAAAAATAAACTTCTTTCCTTTTACTCTCAGTAATTCTTTAGTTCAAGGGTTATCGATAATCTTTTTTTTCATAGCAATATTTAAAATGTCACAAGAAAAGTTTAAAGTAAAGAGTTTCCATTCCTTACTCAAGGAAGTGTTTATCCCACCTATAAATGAAAGTGATTTAGATCCGTACAAAGAATACTTTCAAATTTTGGTATGTATGGAAGACAAAACTTATCTTTCCAGAACCAAAAACGGGCATTCTGTTTCATTCGAATTACTTTCATCTAAAATGAAGACTTTTTGGAAATCACTCAAGGATATAGGCATCAGAAACACACTAAAAAGGTATAGTAATATTCCACAAATTATTCGTGGCTATTCGACTCTAGAAATGCAGTTGTTACGGAGTGTTTCTCTTGAATCAGGTTACAATAAGATACTTTCAAGAAAGGTATTTGAAATTCTATATACAAACATTATTTTTGATAGTATGCAGGAATACTACAATAAAAATAACTATGTAAATAGCAATCGATTCAGCGAGTATTTATTAAGTATCTACATTTGTAATATCAGAACTAATATCAACGGAACTGTTTTCTCAAATATGACTAAATATCTTGGAGAAGACATTAACAAATGGTCACAAGAGAAATTCTACATCGCTTGCTTAGGACTGCCTTATCAAAAATTTTCGGAATACTATATTTTTGAGCTGTATCAAGACGTTATTACTGAATATTCACTTGATACTGCCGTTATAAAGGAAGAGATAATAGCTATAGGAAAGGCTGAACAAGATTATTATGGTGCAGATAGGGTGGAGAATAATTTTACCTATATCTTCTAATGATGAGCTACTTCTAATCTATTAGGTTGAAATAGCTCTTTTAATTAATAAGTGAAGTATAGAGCTTGGGACGTAAGTACTAACGAAAAATCCAGATACCAGTCAAATTGATTGGCATCTGGATTGTTTTTTTGTACAAAAATAAGAACACCTTTGCTAAAATAAAAGTGACTAAACAAATAAGTCAGCGAGGTGTTCTTATGTTTAAAAATTATACCACAAATCAAGTCGTTCTTCCTCTAGATTTTAGTTTTCAGTTAGAAAAAAACGATATTGCGTTTGTCATTGATCAATTAGTTGAAAGTATTCCGGAGGAACGCTTTCTTCCTTTTCATCATCAAATGGGGCCTTCTTCTTATCATCCGAAAATGATGATGAAGATGATTTTATGTGCCTACACACAATCTGTATTTTCTGGTCGCAAGATTGAAGCCTTGACGAAAGACAGTATTCGCATGATGTGGCTTACTCAAAGTTATCAACCTAGTTATCGAACCATCAATCGTTTTCGAGTGAATCCTTTAGTGAATGCACTCCTTCGGGAGTGCTTCGTCCAGTTCCGTAGCCAATTAGTCAAGGAACAATTAATCGATGAAGAAGCCATTTTTATCGATGGTACAAAGATTGAAGCCAACGCCAATAAATACACCTTTGTTTGGAGAAAATCCATTGATAACTTTGATAAAAAGCTTACTGAAAAATCAAATTTTCTCTACGATGAATTGTTAAAGAATCAAATTATTCCTGAAATTGAGCGAGAGTCCTCAAAAGAATTATCTGTCACTGAATTAGGTAAGATTGAAGAAAATCTCGCGCATGTTGTCGAAAAGTTTACAGAAAAAATCGAACAAGCAGAGGATGGAATTACGCGCAAATCAATCCGTTCTAAACGAAAAATTCCTAAAAAATTAAGGACACTTTTCAAGGACTTTAAAGAGCGAAAACTCGCTTATCAAAAACATAGACAGATTTTAGGGCAACGAAACAGTTACTCTAGAACTGATCTAGATGCCACTTTTATGCGCATGAAAGACGATCATATGAAAAATGGTCAGTTGAAAGCAGGTTATAATCTTCAAATCGTCACGAACAGTCAGTATATTTTAGGCTATGATCTTTTCTCAAATCCAACAGATACACGAACATTGCGCCCTTTTTTAACCACTTTAAAAGAGCGTTTCTTTGATCTGCCAAACTATATTGTCGCAGATGCCGGCTATGGAGGAGAAGAAAACTATCAAGCGGTTTTAGAGGATCACGAGCGAACACCACTCATCACTTATGCCATGTACCATAAAGAACAGAAGAAAAAGTTTAAACAAAATCCGTTCCTTCCAGCAAACTGGTCGTATCAGGAATTAGATGATACGTTTCTTTGTCCAAACGGACGAAAAATGAATTTTCGAAACTATTCTATTCGTACAGATAAATATGGCTTTAAACGTTATTTAAAACGGTATGAATGTGAAGACTGCTCGAATTGTCCTCTTCGAAGCCAGTGTACAAAAGCGAAGAGTGACAAGAATCGTGAGATTCAAAAGAACATGAATTGGGAATACTTTAAAGCAAGAATTCAACAGCTGCTTTCAGAAGAAGAAACAGGTAAACTCTATCGTCAACGAAAAATTGACGTCGAACCAGCTTTCGGACATTTGAAGGCTTGTTTAGGGTTCACTCGGTTCTCTGTTCGAGGGAAACAACAGGCACACAATGAAATTGGATTCGCGTTAATGGCAGTAAATTTAAGGAAATATAGGCTAAGTAAGCTAGAAAACATGAAGGATTCTCCCCATAATCTAAAAAATAAAAGACTGAAAATCATTTTTTACGATTTTCGGTCTTTTATTTTAAGGTTTTTGGGACTTACGTCCCAAGCTCATAAATAAAATATCTATAAGTTGTATTATACTAAGTTCTTTTTTTATAATTTAATGCCATTTGTATACACATTTCTAATTCTTTTTCAGGTAATAGTTTATTAGAATCTAATAAGATAGCCCTTGTTTTAGAATAAAGCATTGTTCCTCCAAATATTTCTCTCCATTCTTCAACTAATGTAGTTTGACAATGTACAAAAATGCCAATAACACCTTCTGAAAAACGGTCTACTCGAATGGGGGTTCCATTTTGGCAAGAAAAAGATAGTTGATTCCATTTTATACTAGTAGTTAACTCTATATTTAAATCTTCTGATACTGATACAATAACACCAATTATTTCTTGTATTTTATCTTGTTCATTCTGGGAATAATCACTATAAATACTGGGAACATCTGTTACTTCCATGTATATCTCCTCTCAGTTCATTTATAACTATCTCTTACATTTTTGTAAGGTATTATCAATTATTTTGCTATAGGTATCCAGATCTCTGACTCATAATCAGAACTTGCCATATCACCTTGAGGGTACACCTCAACTCGTGGATACTTATCTTCGATATAACCTTCTTGTTCCAACCAGCCATGTAACACTTGCTCTTTCAGTTTAACCATAGAGCTTAATTCAGTATTAAAAATAGCACCAACACATGGAATTATAATCCACTCTAATTCAGGAATTTTATAAGTATATAACTGATCTACATTACTTTCTTTCGTAGTAACTGCTATAGAATAGTTAAATTTGGTAGCACTTATTTTTTCAGAAACTCCCACTAATGTAGGAATAAAACCATCCATTAAAGGAAATAATTTTCCCATTTGAGTTTCAGTTAAACTTCGCCATTTAGAAATAATCTTTTCGTAATTTTCTTTACCATTAACTAAAGATAATTCATCTTTATAACCGACCAAGTTAAATGCTTTTTTCTTTTCAGTTGTATATATTAGTTGTTTCATTTGGCTATCCTACTCTCTATCGTTTAATTTGTCTCTAAGTTTACTTTTACATTGTAACCTTGCTATACTAATATAGATAGAATTGAAATTATCATAGGATAATTAGTACTAGGGAGATAAAACGAATGACTTATAACTCTAAAAAAGAACTTGGAGATTTTTTAAAAAGAAAAAGAGACGCTACTCTCCCAGAATATGTAGGTATCATAGTTCAAGGTGTCAGAAGAACTAGTGGATTAAGACGGGAAGAAGTTGCTGAACTATCTGGTGTAGGTTTAAGCTGGTATACTTCGCTTGAACAAGGTCGAGATATCCAAGTCTCACAACACTTATTATCAAGTATATTATCTACTTTGCAATGTTCATTAACCGAAAAAAAATACGCTTTAGGATTAGCTGGTTATGCCTCTATTAAATCAAGCCAAGGAATAAGAACAAAATTACCACCTTCTCTAAAGTTTGTTTTAGATTCACTTGAGTTAGCTCCGTCGATGATTTTAGATAGACATTGGAATATTATTCTTGCTAATGAGATTGCTTCATATGTTTATGATAGTGGTCAAGATTTAGCTTATGAAAATTTGATTGAATTAATTTTCTTAGATAAACATTACCAAATTCTTTTTTCTGATTGGCAAGCAAAAGCCAAAGAACTTTTAGCACAGTTTCGCCTAACTTTTTCTAAAGAATTTAAAAACGATGATTTATTAAACTTTATCGAATCAATGAAAACAAGAAGTGATTTTTTTAAAGCGTGCTGGGATAAACATGAAGTGATGAATATAAATACTTTAAATAAATTAATTATTCATCCTGATTTGGAAGCTCTTTCTTTTGAATTTCTAAGCTTTTCATATATGAATAATATAGGGGAGGAATTAACTCTATTTATCAATATACCTTCTGAGGAAAATAATACTATTGAGAAGTTAAAAAAACATCTAAATAATTAATACATTTCTCTATTTCAGGCGTATTTATACAGTTATATCAAATTGAAATAGTTATTCAACCTATTTTTCGATTACTCGCAGAGAAAGCTCTCAGAACATTTTGAGAGCTTTTAACTACTTTCAAGAGCTGCTTCTAAGAATCGTCAAACGTAACATAAATTAAATTACCCCAAGTAGTCCATGTATCGTTTTTACTTAACCTAAAACCAATGTTTTTGATTAATTACTGTTCAATTAAAATTCACGCTATTACAATTGCAAAAACAATAATTGCTTTTGTACTTTAAAAGTGTACTTTACTGGACATGAATAAAGTCAGAATAATTTATTCTGACCCATACTGTAACCAAGGGTACCTAATACCCTTGGTTTTATATATTATAAATTCTTTCACTGTATTGTCGATACTACATTTTTATTTGGTATCACCATAATCACTTTTCAATGATAGTTTATAAAACTTTCCTTTTACCTTTATTTCTTAAAAATAAATATCCAGATAAAGAAATCAAAATGGCACCTATTAAAAATAAACCTAATGATTCAGTAGTACCCGCATTTAACAGTCTTTTTTGATTCAAACCATTTTTTGAAGATTGATTTTCTTTGATATTCCCTGTACCATTTTCACTGTTAGCTTTCAGTTTGCCAACAACGATACTCGCTGAAGTTCCTACATTCCCGTTTGGATCTGTCGGAGTTGCTGTAAGGGTTTCTCCCGCTACCAATGGTCGCGTTGGTTTAATTGAGTAGTTGCCATCCTCATCTACTGTGCCTGTACCGATTGTATTCCCATCCGCATCTGTGATGACAATCGTATCTCCGGGTGTCCCTGTCCCTGTGATCGGATCACTTCCTGCACCGGGTTGATTGATTGTTGGTTTGTGTGCATTCGCATCGAAATCACCTGTTCCTACATTGGTGTTTGTAGACGTCCCTTCATTCCCGTTTGGGTCTGTAGGGGTTGCTGTAAGGGTTTCTCCCTCTACCACTGGTCGCGTTGGTGTAATTGAGTAGTTGCCATCCCCATCCACTGTGCCTGTACCGATTGTATTCCCATCCGCATCTGTGATGACAACCGTATCTCCAGGTGTACCAGTTCCTGTAATTGGATCACTTCCTGCACCGGGTTGATTGATTGTTGGTTTGTGTGCATCCGCATCAAAATCACCTGTTCCTACATTGGTGTTTGTAGACGTTCCTTCGTTCCCGTTTGGATCTGTTGGAGTTGCTGTAAGGGTTTCTCCCTCTACCACTGGTCGCGTTGGTGTAATTGAGTAGTTGCCATCCCCATCCACTGTGCCTGTACCGATTGTATTCCCATCCGCATCTGTGATGACAACCGTATCTCCAGGTGTACCAGTTCCTGTAATTGGATCACTTCCTGCACCGGGTTGATTGATTGTTGGTTTATGTGCATCCGCATCAAAATCACCTGTTCCTACATTGGTGTTTGTAGACGTTCCTTCGTTCCCGTTTGGATCTGTTGGAGTTGCCGTAACGGTTTCTCCCTCTACCACTGGTCGCGTTGGTGTAATTGAGTAGTTGCCATCCCCATCTACTGTGCCTGTACCGATTGTATTCCCATCCGCATCTGTGATGACAACCGTATCTCCAGGTGTACCAGTTCCTGTAATTGGATCACTTCCTGCACTAGGTTGATTGATTGTTGGTTTGTGTGCATTCGCATCAAAATCACCTGCTCCTACATTGGCGTTTGTAGACGTTCCTTCGTTCCCGTTTGGATCTGTTGGAGTTGCCGTAACGGTTTCTCCCTCTACCACTGGTCGCGTTGGTGTAATTGAGTAGTTGCCATCCCCATCTACTGTGCCTGTACCGATTGTATTCCCATCCGCATCTGTGATGACAACCGTATCTCCAGGTGTACCAGTTCCTGTAATTGGATCACTTCCTGCACCGGGTTGATTGATTGTTGGTTTGTGTGCATCCGCATCAAAATCACCTGTTCCTACATTGGTGTTTGTAGACGTTCCTTCGTTCCCGTTTGGATCTGTTGGAGTTGCTGTAAGGGTTTCTCCCTCTACCACTGGTCGCGTTGGTGTAATTGAGTAGTTGCCATCCCCATCTACTGTGCCTGTACCGATTGTATTCCCATCCGCATCTGTGATGACAACCGTATCTCCAGGTGTACCAGTTCCTGTAATTGGATCACTTCCTGCACCGGGTTGATTGATTGTTGGTTTATGTGCATCCGCATCAAAATCACCTGTTCCTACATTGGTGTTTGTAGACGTTCCTTCGTTCCCGTTTGGATCTGTTGGAGTTGCCGTAACGGTTTCTCCCTCTACCACTGGTCGCGTTGGTGTAATTGAGTAGTTGCCATCCCCATCTACTGTGCCTGTACCGATTGTATTCCCATCCGCATCTGTGATGACAACCGTATCTCCAGGTGTACCAGTTCCTGTAATTGGATCACTTCCTGCACCGGGTTGATTGATTGTTGGTTTATGTGCATCCGCATCAAAATCACCTGTTCCTACATTGGTGTTTGTAGACGTTCCTTCGTTCCCGTTTGGATCTGTTGGAGTTGCCGTAACGGTTTCTCCCTCTACCACTGGTCGCGTTGGTGTAATTGAGTAGTTGCCATCCCCATCTACTGTGCCTGTACCGATTGTATTCCCATCCGCATCTGTGATGACAACCGTATCTCCAGGTGTACCAGTTCCTGTAATTGGATCACTTCCTGCACTGGGTTGATTGATTGTTGGTTTGTGTGCATTCGCATCGAACGCAATAACCGTAGCATTTTTTGAAGGTCCTTCATTGTTATCAGGGTCATATGAAGTAACTGTTATAGTTTCTCCAACAACGAGAGGTCGTGTTGGTGTAATAGCATAGTTCCCATCACTATCTACTACTCCTTGACCGATTGTATTACCATCTGCATCAGTTACCCTAATTGTATCTTCCGGTGTAGCAACTCCCGTGACGTTAGACTCGCCTTCTGTTGGTTGATTAATTGCTAAATCTGAATAATAATTTGTGATTACTATATCTTTTGTTGATATATAGCCGTTCCCGGTGTCCTCAGTTTTTATATATCTTAAATTGTTTACTGTTTGCGGTACAGTTATTGTGTAGTCTTGAGCACCATATTCATTAAAAACAGTTTCAGTCTTAATTTCTTCATTTGTATCAACATTAACGTATTTTACAGTAACTTTTTGAATTTTGGGAATCGCATTATTTACAATACCAACATAATTTGTAGAACCAGCACCAGTGAATGTGTAGGCTCTTGCAATATGATTTCCGTTATTATTAGTATTTACATTAAACTGGTTAGTAGTCCTATTATACTTAATCTGAGCCCTAGTATTAAAACCAAAAATACTTTCACCATATGTACTGGTATTCGCTTTATCAACAATATTTCTAGACTGGACTGTACCATCTGCACTTACTCTCATCCCATACAAGTTCTCAGTAATAGGATCGAATGAAACAACTAAACGATCCGTATATCCTTGTATATTAAAATTGCTTATTGTAACCATACCTTCCGTAGGATCAAAATAAGTTGATGGGTTTCTAAAAGCCGTTTCAATCTGACTTTCTTGCGTACCTGGTACTACTGTTGTTGCTCTTCCTGAACCAGTAAAATCTTCTTCAGCATTAGCCTGTGTAGTCATATTTATGACTGAAGTAGAAATCAGCAGTGTCCCTAACAAAGTAACTAAAAAATATTTTTTAATCATTGAATTTTCTCCTTTTATTGTCAATTTAATTTATATTTCTAATATAAAGATAACAGCTTATATTTTTATACGTCAAAAGATATGATTCGAAATACACAACTTTTTGTGAATAAAAATATAATTTTTCTGTTTTATATATTAATTAATTACTTATCTACAGAACAACAGATACCTTATTAATAATTGATCGACTAACCTATTGTCAACAATTACTAATTCTTTTTAAAACTGATAATGTTGTATCATTCATTTAACCGACAATGACTCTCAATTCTACTAATATGACTGTTTTTAGGACTCATCTAATTAAGAAAATCTGATTTAACATACTTTTGTAAATACTGATCAGTCACATACATATAAATTAAAAAAAAGAGATCTCGCTGCATCTGCGCAAAATCACTTTTAACTACTTACTAACTTAATATAAAATGTATCATTCTTTCCTTCACCTAAAACCAACGATTAAAGTATATAAAAAAAGCCTTTAAACACAATTGACGATACTTCCTATCAATTGTCTCTAAAAGCTTATATATTGGCCTATTAATCGTTATACAAATCACGAATCGGTGTCATAATAATACGATTCAAATCATTCACAATCATGCTAAAAGCTTGTTCTTTTTGCATCAATTGATTGATCACTTCTGCTTTTTGAACTTCTGTTGCTAAAGCTTGAGCTTTTTCAGCATCTTCTTCTGAGAATTCTTCTCCACGCATTTGTTTTTCTTGTAATCCTTGTTGGAACGTTTGAAATTCTTTGAATAATTTATACGCTTCTTCGTCTGCTTTTACTTCATCGTAAGCTTGTTCTAATGCTTTAAATTCCTCTAAATCACGAATTTCACGCTCTACTTGATTGGCTGTATCATAAATATTACTCATGCAATCTCCCTCGTTTCTATAAATTCTTCTCTTTGATTGTACCATTCTTTGATTGGTTTTCAAACCGATTATTCGCCTGTTAAACCACCAAAGAAGTTTTTCAGTCCATTTTTGGTATTATCCCAACCTTCTTTTATTTTACCGCCGATATCTTTGGCTCCCTCTGTGACTTGACCACCGATATCTTTGACACTATCTTTCCAAGCTTCGTTCGTTTCAGTAGATGGAACCTCTCCAGCCGGTTGTACTACGCCCCCTGTTGCATACGCATCAGCTACCGTAAATGGTGTTTGTGCAGTATACGGTAAAATCCCTTGGGTTTGGCTGCTGAAAACGGTAGACGCATGTGTCGCACTACTACCTTGCAAATAATGATTTTCGCTCGTTTGTTCAAATCCTAACCAAGTTGCGACAACGACATCTGGTGTGTAGCCAACGACCCATTGATCATTTGTTTTATCTGTATCAAAATTGGTTTCTGTGGTTCCTGTTTTACCTGCCATCACATATCCTGCTGGATCAGCGTTGATCCCTGTTCCTGAACTAAATACACCTAAAAGCATACTTGTCATTTGTTCTGCAGTATCGTTTGTAATAATTTGCTTTGTTTTAGCCTTGGTATTATCTTCGATTACCGCTCCTGTAGAGTCAACGATTTTCGTAATCAAATGAGCTTCTGACTGAGAACCGCCAGTCGCAAATGGGCTGTATGCATTCGCCATCGTTAAAGGAGATACGCCTGTTTTCAAACCACCTAAAGCTAATCCATAATATTTATCTTCTTTGTCTAAAGGAATTCCAAATTTTTCTGTTTTTTCAAACCCTTTATCTAGACCAATTTTATGCAGCGTCCAAACAGCTGGTAAATTCAAACTTTCACCTAACGCTTGGTACATCGGCACTTCCCCACTATTCGTACGGCTGTAGTTTTCAGCAGGGTAATAATCTTGCGGTTTGTCTTCTAAGATACTATTTGGTTTCATTCCTGATTCTAAGGCAGGTGTATAAACTGAAATTGGTTTTAAAGATGATCCTGGTGAACGTTTGGTTTGGGTCGCAAAGTTAAAACCACGATACACATGTTCGCCACGACCGCCAACTACACCTTGTACACCACCAGTTTTTGGATCAAGTGCAACAGAACCACTTTGAACCATTGCGCCATCTTCTGCATTTGGTGGAAATAATGCGTCATTAGCATACGTTTCTTCCATCGCTTTTTGATAGTTTTGATCTAATGCTGTGTATATTTTATACCCTTTGTTTAGTAGATCTTCTTCTTTTAGTCCATATTTATTTACGGCTTCATCAATGACCGCATCAAAATAGTAAGGATATCTGTAATCTGAATTTTGATCCGAATAATTGTCCGCCAAGATGCTTGCCATATCGACACCTGCTTGAGCATCTGCTTCTCCTTGAGATAATTTGCCATTATCTACCATTAATTGTAAGACCGTATTGCGGCGATTGACCGAATTTTCGATATAATCGAGCGGATTGTAGATACCTGGTCCTTTTAACATACCAACTAAAGTCGCTGCTTCACCAACCGATAACTCACTTGCACTGACTCCAAAGTATTTATGAGATGCATCTTCAATCCCCCAAACACCATTTCCAAAGTATGAATTATTCAAATACATTTCAAGAATTTGTTGTTTGTCATATTTTTTCTCGATTTCAATTGCTAGAAATAGCTCTCTTGCTTTACGCGTCATCGTTTGTTCTTGTGTAAGATAGGCATTTTTAGCTAGTTGTTGAGTAATCGTACTACCACCACCGCCTCCGCCAATCATACCAAGACTTACTTTTCCAACGACTGCCCGTAAAAGCCCTTTGATATCATATCCATGATGCGTCTCAAAATTTCGATCCTCGGTTGAAATCAATGCATCTTTAACATATGGAGAAATTTGGTCTATAGTCACAAAGGTTCCTTTTTGCCCAAACAGCTTGCCTGCTACCTCTCCATTTTTATCATAGATGACAGTTGATTCTTCCAGTCCTTTTTTTAACGACCCCACATTCGCTGACTTCGCTAATGTAAATAAATAGATACTCGTCACTAAAATAACGACCATACCTAGCAGTAAAATGATTTTATTGACTTGATATTTCTTCCAAATTCGTTTTCTCCAGTGATGAAAACGAACAAGATACGGTTTGATCCAAGCCCAAAAGCTCTGAAAACCGGATTTTATTTTTCCCATAATTGTTTTAAAGTCCATAGTGCTCCCTCTTTATATAAAAGTTTCTAAGCCATTTTAACATATATCGTAACTATTATTCATACGGCTTTAGCATGAATAATGCACATAAATTTTGTTTTGCTTATTTTACCATGCTTTTCTTTTATTTTTATGTAGAAAAGTTTAAGAATCCCTCAAGAAATCAATGGTAGTATAGAGTAAAATCGTGTTTTGAACGATAAATTCTTATTTTTCTTGAAAAAAATGCTGATTTAGCAATCCTTTGATCATAAAAAAAATCATATTTTCCCTTTATTATACAAGTATACCAACAAACAACCCTAACAAAACACTTTTTCATTTTCTAACTCCTTTTCGAGGTTGGGACAGAAGTGCTTAACTCCGAGAAATAAGAGGGAGTTGCTTCTGCTCCCACCGTTTAGCCTCATCTTTTTGTTCTGCGAAAATTTCCAGCTATAATTAGTTATAAAACTTCTTTTCAACTCATCTGTCAGAACATTTCAAGTTGCTATTATAGATTTTTTTATGGTACACTTCCCTTAGAATGTAACCGCTTTACAAAAAATAGAGAAGGAGAATTCTTATGTTAAAAAAGCTTCCACTTTTACTTATTCCGGTTTTCTTTTTACTAAGTTTTAGTTTACTACCTGATCAGTCAGATGCAGCGCAAACAACGCCAGATCCGATCATGATGGCTTATTATCGCACATGGCGAGACGTTACGATGCCTCACAATGCAAATTCTACATTACCTGATCAAAATGTTACTGCGATGACAGATATTCCTGAAGACGTAGATATTGTCTCAGTTTTCCATTATGTCAATCCTGGGACAAATCAACAAAAATTTTGGGATACATTAAAAGATACTTATGTTCCGACATTACATGCTAGAGGAACTCGTGTCATTCGGACGATTGATATTAGAGAAGTTTGGGCTGTCCCTCATACCGGCCAAACACCAACAGCTGCAGAATATGATAAATATGCACAACACTTGATCGATACTTATCTGACTCCATGGAACTTAGACGGACTGGATATTGATATGGAATCTAGTTTAACTGCTAAACAAGAGGAAATGGCTGCTGGTACATTCAAAGCATTATCTAAAAAATTAGGTCCAAATTCCAATACTGGGAAGTTGTTGATTTATGATACGAATAAAGATAATCATTCTTTATTTAAAAAAGTTGCTTCTTATGTTGACTATCTATTTATCCAAGCATACGGCCGGTCAGCTAGTTCTTTAGATAATACATGGAACACTTATAAAACTTCGATTACACCGCAACAAATTCTTCCTGGAGTCTCTTTCCCAGAAGAACAAGATCGTAATCGTTGGAATGATACTGTAGAACCTTATGAAACAAGTCGGGCATATTCTTATGCGAAATGGAATCCAAAAGATGGCCCAAAAGGCGGCATGTTCGTTTATGCGATCGATCGAGATGGCAAACAATTCGGGGATGATACGATCACAAAAACTGATTTTAGCTGGACCAACCGTTTAATCAATTCAATGAAAAACAACTAGTTAGTGAAATTTCGTGTAAAACTTAAACACTTCTTTAGAAAAGCTTTACAGTTTCGAATAAATTAGTACACAAAAAATTCATATTTGATTTGTATTATATATGTATACCAACAAACAACCCTAACAAAACACTTTTTCATTTTCAACTCCTTTCCCGTCCTTCCCCAAAGGACGGGTTCTTTGTGTCCTGTCACTACCCGTAGCAGCTCCGTTAGAACAAATGATGAACAATATTTAGCCAACATAGCGAGCGACGTTTCCTTTTCACAAATAACTGAAAGCTACAGTACAAAGTGACCATACATCTCAAAAAGCAAGCGAACTTCCTCCTCTATCACTTTAATTGTAGCTAACGACTTGAACTTATCCTTTCATTTGTTAAACTAAGATAGAATGCTATTGAAAAGGTGGAAAACAAATGGAAGTATCCATCCAGTTACCTAAGAATTTTGAAGAACAAACCGTCCGAGAATTACTCGAACAAGAATGGTTAGTTCCTCGTAAAGTACGTCACTTTTTAAGAACTCGAAAAAATGTTTTGATCAATGGAGAGCCTGCTTTATTTCATTTTCCTGTGAAGAGTGGTGATATTGTTACGTTACAGTTTGAACCAGAAGATTACCCCACACCAGCGATTCTTTTAGGGGATGCTTCTACTATTGATGTATTATTTGAAGACGAACACTTGATTATTTTGAATAAACCAATTGGAATGAAAACTCACCCTAATCAACCCGATGAAAATGATACGTTACTTAACCATTTAGCTGCTTACCTAGCAGCTAAAGATCAAATTCCGTATGTGGTTCATCGATTAGATAAAGAGACAAGTGGTGCGATTTTATTTGCTAAAAATCCTTTTGTATTGCCGATTTTAGGTCGATTATTGGAGCGTAAAGAAATCTATCGGCGCTATCAAGCGGTAGTTTCAGGTCATTTAAAAGAGTCTTTGTCCATTCGTAAAAAAATTGGACGTGATCGCCATGATCGCCGAAAACGAGTAATTGATGAACAGCGCGGAGACGTGGCTGTTACTCATGTTGATGTTGCGAATTATTTGAAAAAAACCAATAAAACAACTATATACTGCGTTTTAGAAACTGGGCGAACCCATCAGATCCGTGTTCATTTAGCAAGTATTGGCCATCCAATCGTTGGTGATCCGTTGTACCATTCAAAGCCTGTAGGACGTTTGATGCTTCATGCCTATGAACTACATCTGACTCATCCATTTACTGGACAAACGATTGTGGCAATTGCTTCTCCAAGTCTATGGTAAGCTAAAAAAGCTAGGAGAGAACTTTTCTGTTCTTTCCTAGCTTTTATTATTTATTCAATACTTCATTTAATTTAGCTAAATCTAATTGTTTGTACCCCTCAAAGAAACCAGATAAGACTTCTAAAACATTCTGATTCATGCCAGATCGATCATTTTCTACTTGTAAAACTAATAATGGCTCATGTAAACTCATCCGCAGTAAAAACCAACCACTTCCATAATCCTCGTATACATTCACCCGAATTCCTTCATGATTTTCAGAGTCAACTTTCATCCCTCTTTGACTTAAAACAAAACCACTTAAATCTCGAATTACTTGCTCACCATAATCGCGGACTTTTTCAGCTAGAATTTCAAAGCGCAGCTCTTGAGTTTCTGTTGGTTGTTTTAATGAACTTATCAAGTCACCAAGAGTGGCGTTTTCTTTTTTTAATTTAGGCAACAACATTAGGATTTTGGCAATCACATAGGCACCGTCATCTAAATAGTAGTTTTCTTTAAAGGCTGCATGTCCGCTTGTTTCAATTGCTAATTGGGTATCGATATCTTCTTCATTGAGCTCGATCATTTTATTGATCACATTACGATAACCAGAAATATAGCGCACTTGTTTGCCGCCTTTTGACTCAATGAATTCCTTCAAGTGACTTGACGTTGGTGAGTTCGTCACGATGCTACTACCTGGATATTCTGCCAAAACGATCGTTGCCAGGACAGCGATCAAATTATTTCGATTGATCACTTCACCAGATGCATCCACTACAGCCGAGCGATCCACATCCGTATCAAAAATCACTCCGAGATCAGCTCTATTTTTTAAGACGGCTTGTTGAATACTTGCCATGGCTTCTTTATTATCTGGATTTGGAATGTGATTTGGGAACATACCGTCAGGTTCTAAAAATTGCGAACCCGTGATATCCGCGCCAAGCTTTTCTAAGACTTTTTCAGCAAAGAAACCACCTGCGCCATTACCAGCATCTACTATAATATGAAACCCTTTTAGAGGCTTTTCTTCTGTTGTTTTCATACCTTTACGAATTTTATCCGTTAAGTCAGCGGAATAATCCTCTAAAATCGAGGTTTTGGTTACTGATCCTTTTGCTTTAAGTGCTGGTCGTTCAGCGTGTTCTAAGATATACGCAATGTCCGCTTTTTCTGCACCACCAGATTTAGTGAATAATTTTAGTCCATTAAAATAATACGGCAAATGACTTGCTGTGATCATAATCGTTGCATCACAATCGTATTGAGGAAATTGAGTAGCCATAAACATTGCTGGCGTTGTAGCTAAACCAAAATCTAAAACTTCAACGTTTTGTTCCACGAAGCTGTCGATCAATGCTTGTTTCAAGCTATCAGCTGAAATACGGCTATCATGACCGATACCGATTTTTAATTTTCTCGATTGATGTTTTTCTACTAAATTCTTTTCATCCCGAAGCCAATGAACCATTCCTACTGCAATTTTCCCGACTTGCGCTGGTGTTAAGTTCGCTGTCTTCTCTTCATGCTCTACCGCAATCCCTCTTATGTCTGACCCATTTTGTAACGCTTTCAAATCCATGTAACCAAATCTCCCTTCATTTTTTGATTGGTTATGCTTAATCCATCATCGCTTCAAAACGTTCAACTACCGTTATTGCGTCATCTTCTGAACGAGCAATGATAATGATCGTATCAACTCCCGCGACTGTTCCCGCAATTTCTTCATAACTGACTTCATCTAAAAAATTTGTCACTACATCTGCTGCACCCATGTCTGTGCGGACGATCACCATAAATTGCACGCGTTCCATGCGAATCACTGAATCTTTCACGGATTCTTTTAGTTTTTCTTCACTGCTGGATGCTTGTTGTTGAGAGAATAACGCATATTTCACTCGACCATCTGAGCCGTGCGTTTTAACGATGCTCATCTCACGAACGTCTCTTGAAACCGTTGCTTGGGTTGCTTTGACGCCAGATTTTTCAAGAAGTGCAATCAGGTCGTCTTGGGTTTCTATTTCATTTTCTGTGATCAATTGTTTGATCAACCGTTGTCGGTCTGTTTTTTTCATGTTTCCACTTCCTGTTTTGGTTATTTTCTTTATTATAGCATCTTCCGTAAAACAACAAAACCCTTGAAGGTTAGTAAACCTCTCTACACAAGCATTTTACCAACTCTAAGTTTTCTTGTAAGCTGATAAGTCGAATGTTATGTTCATTAAATTCTTCTATTAGAGATATTAGAGTAAATATTCTTCTAGTTAATCGGCCTAGTCGATAAACACATATTGAAACGTCTATTTTTTTACTTGCTAGTTCCTTAGCTAATGTAATAGCGCTTGTGAGCTCCCGCCGATTATCTTTACCACCACTTTCTTTTTCTGTAAATAGAACATCACAGTCGCTCAAGCGGATTTTTGAACCTCCATTCCAAGACGTTGTTTGTCTACTTGGCTAGAAACTCTTGTATAGCCAATCTTTACTTTTTCCATCTTCTCTAAATTGATTTGCTTGTCCTGTTGCTGTTTCTTCATTTAAAAATCCTCCATACATTAGTTTGTGTTACCTATATATGGTAAGACGAAAATAGAAAAATTAAAAAAACTAGTGGAAAAGTTCAGTTTGTAGCAAAATGTAAAAAATGGTAAACTTAATATATAATGACTATCTCTAGACTTTTTTGAAAATTATCTAATAGTAGAATAATCTAAATTTATGAAAAGAGGTATATATGTGGGAACAATTTTGAAGTTAAATGAGTACAGGCTGCTACAACATAGTTCTATTTTTGATAAAGACAGAGATTATTGGATATTAGAAATATTAAACGAGAAAAGAAACTTAGCTTTGAATAAAAAAATTCTCGAAAAACGTGGATTTTCTAATGGTGATATAGAGTTTATAAAAAACAATAAGGATATTTGGCTAAAAGAGGCCAGAAACCAATGGAAACAAGTTGATGTTTTTAAAAAACCAGACAAAATCCCTTGCGACTTATGCAATAAGAAACATCATATAATGTGTATTGCTGAAAATAAGAAAACGAAAAAAATAATTAATGTAGGTACGACATGTATAGATACACTGGGTGACGAAATATCAAGAAGCAGTAAAAAATTAGTGACAAATAATCGTGAGCGCTGGAATTTAGAAGATATACAACATATTTTCCCTGGTATTCGAAAAAAAATAGTCAATTAAATAATTCGATAAAAAATCAAATAAAAAAACTTGAAAGAAAAATGACATCCAAGGAAAAAATAGATGAACTAGAACGTTTAATCTCAATCAATTGGAGCAGTATTGCCCGCTACAATAATAATATTTCTATTCGATATAAGCTCTTTTCTAGAGGTGAATATCCTGATTTTCTATTCTATATACCTTTAAAATATGCCATACCCAATATAAGAAAACTATATAAAACAAGGAACGATAATCTATCAAAGTTTGAAGAAATAATTGAAAATTATGTGTTTTTAGGACATAAACAGATTGCTAAAGCTATTAGTGATATTATAAAAGATGAAAATTATAGCAATTCAATCACTTTAAGGAATGAGCTAAACAGAATATTAAGATTGAAATATTTTGATGAAGATAAATATTTTTGGGAGTTGCATAATCTAAAAGATAAAATTATAGACTATAGAAAATATAAGCACCCTTATATTGATTATTACAACAGTAGCACAAATAACATCCACCGAATAACGAAAGAAGAATTTTTAGAATACGGGAAAAATATACTCTTATTCTCTGGGAAAAATAGAAATCTGGAAATACAAAAACTTATCGATCGGATTTTATATGGGAAAACTCAAACTAAAGAAGACTACAGAAAAGACGCCATGGTATCTGTGGCTGCAAGCGAATTAAGCTAAAAACGTATGAATAATAAATAATTTCTCTAGTTGCTAGTTGTAGAAAAAAGGTGAAGCTTGTGTTGCTAAAATAAAAATGTAACTGATTCAATAACACTAACAACATTTAGATAGTATCAGAATAATAATATGTAAGGAGAGATTATATTGAGCAAATTTAGTGAAACTACATTAAGTAGTTGGACAAAACCAGCAAGTACCACTGAAGAAGATAAGATTAACAATGCGATTAGTATGATAAAGTCTGCCATCAAGAATGACACGAATTTTGATAATTTAAGCTACGAAGTTTTTGTACAAGGTTCTTATGGAAACAATACTAATGTTAGAGTTAACAGTGATATTGATGTGAATATCATGCTTACCAGTACCTTTTTTCCTGAATATTCTGAAGGTAAGGATGGCTCCAACTATGGTTTTACCAACGGAAGTATATCTTATGATGAGTACAAGCAATTAGTACTTACTGCACTTATTAATAAGTTTGGATCAGACAAATTATCGGTTGGCAATAAATCAATCAAGATTGACTCAAATTCTTATAGAGTTGAAGCTGACTGTATACCAAGTTTTCAATATAGAAATTATAAATATAATAGTAGTTCCTCAGAACGTAATTTTGTTGAAGGTATAAAGTATTTCGCATCAGACCATACTTCTGTGGTTAATTACCCTAAAGTTCATATTAAAAATGGAATTGCAAAAAATACACAAACAGGTAGAAACTATAAGAGATTAGTTAGGGTAATTAAACGCTTGAGAAATAAAATGGCTTTAGACAATTATTTTAATAATGAAAATATTACATCGTTCTTAATTGAATGTCTTATTTGGAATGTTCCTAATAAGTATATTAACAATTACGATACATGGGACGAAACAATTAAACAAACGCTAATATTCTTAAATGAATCAATTAAAGATAGCTCATACGAAAAATGGGGCGAAGTTAGCGAAATGCTATATATGTTTCACAGTGGCAGAAAGTGGACCATTAATGATGTTCAAAGCTTTATAAATTCTTTATGGATGTTCATGGAGTATTAAAATGAAACCAATAAAAAGTTCAGTAGCATTCAATATTTTGGTGGGATTGGTGATTCTTACATGTATATTCAAATTTTTAATGACAAATCCTAATGAAAGAAATTTTACTTTTTTGTTAGACTGTTTTTCTGCATCTGTTACTATCTGTAGCTTAGTTTCCGTTTTATTTTGTTCATATTTATGGAAATTAAAAATTTTCAAAAGCTGGTTTGTGCAAATTCCAAATCTGAACGGAACATGGGAAGGAACTTTAATTCCTACTTGGGAAGATTCTAAACCTATTGGTATAACCTTAAAAATTAAACAGTCTTTATTTAAAATTAGCTGTGTTATGACTACTGATGAAAGTAAAAGTGAAAGTATTTCCTGTAATTATATTATTGATGAAGATAATCAACAAAACAAATTAACTTATACTTATATAAATATCCCAAAGTCTGTTCACCGTAATAGAAGCGCTATCCATTATGGAAGTGTAATATTGGAAATCGAAAAAAATACTCTAAAGGGGAGCTATTGGACTGATAGAAAAACTATTGGTGATATAGAGTTAACTTGGTTATAAACTTGTATCCAGATAAAGAAAAAAGTTTGAAGTATATTATAAAATTTTTATATTTACACCATACCCTGTATTATTTAGCTTACTTTTATTGATAGAAGTTATTTTATGGAGTTGATTATTTGAAAAACCTCCATATATTAGTTTGTGTTACTTATATATGGTAAATCATGAATCATCTAGAAAAAAATTCTTTAGTTTTTTTACATTATGTAGCTTTTTTTGATATACTAATTTTATAATAAATTAGACGAAACTTTAGAATAAATGACGAGAGGAGGCTTTTTTATGAGCAAGATTGCTTCTAGTACTAGCTTAGCAACCGCTGCTGTTTCAGGTGTTAAATCGGTCACTATCAATAAAGGACAACAAGTCTCTTTGGGGCAAAGTACAATAGCTAGTATGAAAACTGGAATGGAAGTCAATAACCAATTGTTATCAGATTTAGCTCAATTAGTTGAATGTGTAACAACTCAAAGTGAAAAATTCCCAAAAATTGCAGAACTTATTGCACTTCGAGATAGCCAGATTAAGTTTTAAGAGGTGAAAGAATTGGAAAATAAGACAAATGAACAAGAACGTGTGAAATATGATCGTCTAATTTTAGAAAATGAAGAGTTAACTGATGAGCTTAATAACGGAAAAAGAAAAATAGAAGAATCTATTTATACCTTAGAAGAAGACTTTCATAGAGGTTTTCAGGAACTAAATAGTTTAAATGATGAAAACTCAAGATTTAGTGGTTCCAAAACTGGTTGGTTACAATGTAATAACGAAGAACAAGAGCGATCATTTCGTCAATTACTACGCGAATCCAATGAACAAATTGTATTAGCTTATAAGAAAGAAACAAAAAAGATGGATGAAGAACGAGAAATGCTTTATAAGAAACGGAGTGATGTTCCTTGGGATTAGTTTATTCAAGTGGTGAGTCTGCAGAATTGATTCAAGCCTTGACCAGTAATTTGGCGAGTGGAAAAGAAGCAGTCAATCAATTAAAAACTGGCAGTCAAAAAATAGTTTCAGCCGTGGATGGACGCACTCTAGCAGGAGCTGCTTATACTGCTGGAAAAGGATTATTTAGCGATCTGATTATCCCAACGATTACACGAGCAACGACCGCTTGTGAAGCAATCGAACAGGAATTACAAAAATATCAATCAGCTGATCAAGCTATTTCAGGTGAGGGCTATTTAAATGAAGACAATTTAAATCAACAAATTGCGACAAAAAAAGCAATGAAAGCTTCTGTAAACTTTGCCTCATCTGTCGCAAGAACAGCTTCAAGCAATAATCCAGTTGCAGCAGTACTAGATGCTTTACTTGATTTTCAGAAGAATTTAAATCGGATGTCAGATAGTATTCAAGATGATATTGATCAACTTCAAAAAAAATTAGAAAAGTTGCACACCTTTTCTTCTCAAACAAATGGGCTATTCAATAACAGTCTTAATGATTTAAAGATAGCAATGCAAGGTGTTCTAGTCTTGAATGGTACGATTGTAAACCCTGATGGCTCATATACTTTACCTGCTGGGGTAGATAGAAGTTGGTTTAATTCTCTTAAAAATACAGCTAAGCTAAAAGAGATGGAAGAAAAAGAAAAGAATTTAGCAATTAAAGAGCTGAATGATTTGTTTGCTAAAAACCCAGCGGCTGCAATCGAAAAAATTAAAAATAATGACCGTTTATTTGGTTACGTCATTGCGGCACTAGATCAGTTTCCAGAAGGAATTCAAGATGCTGCGTTGAATCTATTTATTATGCAAGAAAGTTGGAATCAACTTCCTAAAAATATTGCGAAGAAGGTATTAAATAATCCGAAATTTGGTTTGTACGTTAGTAAATTATCTTTAGATAATCAAGCTAAAGTTTATGGTAATTTATTGCATTTAAGTGACAAAGGCTGGGACGTATTAGCTCCCCTAGGATACGTAACAAGTGTTTTATCTAAATCAAAAGCTGGTGCAAAAGTGATTGCAGGCTCTAAAGTTGGATTAACATTGTTTAAAAAACTAGAACCGGTTTCTAAGTTTATAAAAGCACATCCAGCTGCAAGAGAGGGACTCTTATATGGTGGGGATGCATTAACAATCACTGGATATGCTTATGAAGAATATACCAATCCTAAAAGTCCTGCTTATGGAAATGAAAGTAAAGCATTATATGGTGGTATTAATAAGTTTTTAGTAAATAGTGGACCTCTGGAAGGAGCTCAGTATGGCGGCGCTATAGGTGCAGTAGCTGGGACGCTAAATTACTTTGGTCAAGGCGGTGGTTTATCTGATGTTCCTGGAGTAAATAAAATTCCCTATATAAAGGATGCTCTAAATTAGATAGATGAAAAACACACATTTATTAGTGAAAAAGACAAAGAAAACTGGATAAAAGAACAGTATGAAATTTATGACAAAAGACATGAGGGATTAAAAACTGGTGATTATTCAGGTTTTGAAATACCCAACAGTGACTATAAGCCAGGTATTCCCTCACACTCAGGAAGTCCTAATTCAAATCCTAATATCAATAGTGGAAATATATTCCCGAACGGAGTGAATTAAATTATATGAATAAAAAGTTAAATCACAAAATAGAGGAATGTTTAAATTCTATATCTTTAGACGAAGCAAATAAATATATTAATTTGGAAGATGTTGATTTAGTTATGAATGGGAAGAAAGATCAGAAATTTTCTATGGGAATAAAGAAATTATTAATTTTAATCGCTGCACTATTTTTTCCTGTTTTTATGGAGCTAGTCTTCATTCAAGAAGTTACCACGACAAATAATTCTTTTTACCCTAAAGTAATTGTTATCGTATTAGAACTACTAATTATCGGTTCAATAGTATATCAATTTTTAAAACCATATAATATTTTTTTACGTAATTGGGGCTATAAAAAATATTGTTATACAAGCGCTAAGTTAGCGTACATTTCCTACTTTGTTGTAGGATTTGGAATGAATCAGGGTGACTATAAAGTTACGTTCGTTATATTTTCTTTCTGTATATTAGTGCTCTTGTTTCTTTATTATAGAGTAGAACAAAATATGATTTTAGAAGAAATGAATAAAACATTTAATAGGAATTATAAGACGTCAAAAGTAATGAACATCATGTTAAAAGTATCTGGTGTTGTTGCTATATTGATTTTGATAGGTATGCAAGTGTATCGATTAAATAAGTGGTGGTTAAACAATGCTATAGCCGAAAATCCACTAGCTCAAAATAGTTTAATGGATGACCTTATAGGAATATTTGTAGGAATTCCGTTACTTCTACTCATCTCTTTGATACCGACCTATTTTTTATTTAATGCAAAGCATTATGTTCAAGGGAAAGTTATTTCGCAATATGCTGAAGAATTTAGGGAACAGTATAACTATACCAAAAAAGAATGGTACAGTGAATGATAGTAGCAATCTAAAAATAAGGCTTTTGTAAATAATTGGGGGAATAAATAGATGAAAAATATTTCTAAATTAATAGACACCATATCTTTTTCAAATGCCTTAGAAAAAAATGCGCTTCATAAAGTATATGAAACTATAAATGATTCCAAAAAAGAGTTATTTCCTAAAACTCTTAAAGTTCTAATACTGGCAAGTATTTCTTGGAGCATCAGCTTATTCTCAGGTATAAATTGGTTTATATTTCCTATTTTATCATTGTTAATTATTATTTATGGGATAGTGCTCTATTTTAAGAGCCCTCTATACTTTAAAAAAGCAGCTTACAACAGTGTAATCTACCTTTTCACACAAAATATGTTTATTTTTTATATATGTTCTTTAGAAATATCGAGTAGTGTTCTTCTGAACAGGTCTCTGTCTATAATTTACATTATACTGAGCTACTCACTGTCACTTTATATAGTAAAAATAAAACTAATTGATAGTATACAAGACAAATATTTATCTAAAAATGAGAAGTTATCTAAAAAAAGAATTATAAAAATTGTAAGAGTATTTTCAGCAACATTAGTTTCGTTTATCGCTATATTAATTATCGTAATACAGTTTTACCGATTTAATAAATGGTGGATAAATAACAATGATTTTAATTTCCTTTCTGGATTAAATGGTTCCGTAATTGGAAATATATTATCTGTCATTTCAGTATTTATAGGTATATTTTTATTAAGTACGATTACATTACTGCCCACACTTCTTTTGAACTCAGAAATCCTCGCTGATGGATTAATTCTACAGAGATATTCAGAAGACTTTCGAAAAAAATATGAATTTGAAAAAAAGGAATGGTATAACGAATAGGCTGTTGGCTATATTAATTTTTTATACAAGAACTTTCAAATATTAACAAAGATTGCAGTACACATACAATCTTTGTTTTTTTATTGATCTCAGGAATTTCTAGAAGGATTCAATACTATCATATTTTGCAATTACTCAATTAAAAAAGTTCATCACTCACCGAGCTTTAAATTTTTTCTTAAACTGTTTGTAAAACCTGTAAAAAATCCTTGTTCTGGATTGTAATCATCTAGCCAATATTCGCCACTATCTAATGTGATTAGTTTTGCCTGATTAGGTTTAATTTGACAATGAATGATCTGTGCTACTTCTAGAACGCTCCGACTTATTCGAGTGCTGTTTGTGACGATAATTTTGTCTATTTTTCCAGTTTTTAAATCTTATATTAATTCTTTAAAAGCTAGACGATTCAAATTAGCTCCACTTTCGTTATTATCTATGTAATGCTTAAAATTTTGGATATTTTTTTCTTCACAGTAATTGTTTAGTTCAGCCATTTGGTTATCTATAGCTTGTTTGTTGTCAGTCGCCGAGCGACTATAAAGTGCGGTTAATTTGGGCATGTTTTTCTTTCGTTTAATTCTATTATATCAGGAAATTACTCAATCCGTCTTATTTTGTAAAAGCTCGTCTTTCACTGAGTTTAAATTTTATTATTTTTTAGTATGGCAAAACTTGTTTTATGGAAGTTGTTTATTATAGCGAAATTTTGAAAAATTTGCATTTCTTTTTGGTAAAAATTACTTTATCTATAAAAAATCAGCGATTATCAGACAATCATTCACCACTTTTCTCTAAAATATTTCTCAATACTCTACTTTTACAGAATTCACTTTTCGATTTGTGGGTTAGTGTGGAAAATAAATTTCTTTTTGATTTCTGTATTCGCTAGGAGACATCCCCATCTCTTTTTTAAACACTTTACTAAAATAATTTCCCGTTGAAAAGCCAACTTTTCTTGCCACCTCACCAATTTCCTCTTCTTCCCATAATAAAGAAAGAGACTGAATAATTCGTACCTGTTTTAAATAGTTTATGGGGGATGATTTGTAGGCTTCTTCAAACTGACGAATCAATGTATACTTTGACATCATGTATCTTTCAGATAGGAAATCTAAACTTATGTCTTCAAAATAATAAGTATCAATGTATTTTTTTACTGCCTGGATCCCCTCCGTTTTTTGTTGAATTTCGTTTTGGATTGCTTCTTTAATATCTAAAAAAAGAGCAAATGCCATTTTAGCATTTTGCATTGCACTCAACTCACGCTCTTTTAAATCAATGACTATACTTCTAAGTCTTTCAATCAAATCCGTTGATAATTCGATAATAGAAAGTGAGGTATCTAGCCATTGCGTCATTATCGCTGAAAATTCGATAAATAAAAAACGCCACTCCTCACCAAAATAGCGATAATTCCCAGGTATTTTTGCAAAAAAGGCTTTGTTTTTCGTTAGAGAAATTCTTCTTCCGCCTATTTCTAAGAAACCTTCCCCGGCTAATGTCACCTGTAAAACAATCAGCTGTTCTTTTCGAACACGAGCATCCCAATTATATGTACTACTGCCCTCACTTATCCCAACTCCACGAATGATCGGCAAATGTTGATCATCTGTATAATGGAATTGCCGAACAAAATTCCGCAATTTATTACCCTCCTTAAAATTATTTTGTCTTGTCTCTTCCTATTATACTCGATACTATGTACATAATAAACGAAAAGGAATGATTGATATGACGATTTATTTCGATGATTCACAAAACATTTTCCACCTAAGCAATAATAAAATAAGCTATATCATCGGCATTGAAAAAGAAAAATATCTTACCCATAGATATTTTGGCCCCTATTTAAACAATTACCATCAAGTCAATCAATTGCAGTATATCGATCGTGGTTTTGCCACGAATCCGATCAGTGAAGAACGAACATTTTCTTTAAACGCTTTGCCTCTTGAAACGAGTACACAAGGAAGTTTAGATTATCGGGTAAGTAATTATCAGTTTCGAAATTTAGATGGTTTTCGAATCACTGATTTTGTGTATGATCGCTTTGAAATTTTGCAAAGTAAATGTCCGTTGAAAGAATTACCTTCATTACGTGGGGAAACGCAGCAAACGTTAGAAATCTACCTTATCGATCCGATCCAATCTCTTGAGATGGTTCTTCGCTATACCATTTATGATGATCTTCCAGTCATAACACGCAGTGTTGAGTATCGAAATAATGGCTTACAGCCTATTTATTTAGAAAATGCTGGCTCCATGTTATTAGACTTGCCGCGGTCTGATTTTGATCTAATAACACTTAATGGTTCACACACAAATGAAGCAACGATTCATCGGCAGCCACTTCATCCAGGTAGCCAAAAAATAAGTTCGACCAGAGGGACGAGCAGTCCACAGCATCATCCGTTTTTAGGACTTGCCGATCACTATACAAATGAAGACCAAGGACAGGTTTACGGATTTCATTTCATTTACAGTGGAAATTTCGTTGCCCAAGCCGAAGTAGAACAATACGGCAGTACACGAATTCAGATAGGGATCAACCCAGAAACTTTTGAGTGGAAATTGATGCCTGAGTCTAGTTTCCAAACACCTGAAGTCGTGTTGAATTTTAGCAATCAGGGATTCAACGCCCTTTCTCAAACATTTCATAAACTGTACCAATCATATTTAATACCAGAATATTGGCAAGAACAGGAACGGCCAATTTTGCTTAATTCATGGGAAGGAAATTATTTTGATTTTACAGAAGAGGACTTAATCAGCCAAGCAAAACAGGCACGAGATTTAGGAATAGAGTTGTTTGTTTTAGATGATGGCTGGTTTGGGCAACGAGAAGATGATACCACCTCTTTGGGGGATTGGGTTGTCAATAAAACCAAACTACCTAATGGCATTGAACAGTTTGCAGATATTCTACATCAACAGAATATGAAATTTGGGTTGTGGTTTGAACCAGAAATGATTTCTGTGAAAAGTCGTTTATTTGAAGCACATCCTGAATGGAGTTTACAAGTCCCTGACTATCCTCAAACTCAAGGAAGGCAACAGCTTGTCTTAAATTTAAGCTTACCTGAAGTCCAAGAGTATCTTATTCAGGTATTAAGCAATTATCTTTCTTCAAATAAAATCGATTATATAAAATGGGACATGAACCGACACTTAACTGAAGTTGGCAGCTTTATTTTACCGGATGATCAACAAAAAGAAGTGAGTCATCGGTATGTTTTAGGGTTGTATCATATTTTATCTGAGATCACAAAACAATTTCCACACGTATTATTTGAAAATTGTTCGAGCGGCGGAGGACGATTCGATCCGGGGATGGTCGCTTATATGCCTCAAACATGGGCAAGTGACAACACCGATGCGTTATGTCGGACGAAAATCCAATACGGATACAGCTATCTTTATCCACCTATCATGATGGGCGCGCATGTTTCAGATACCCCAAACCATCAACTAGGCCGAAATACACCCTTAGAAAGTCGCTTTCTAATTGCTATGAGTGGAAATTTCGGCTACGAACTAGCAATAGAAAAACAGTCTCCACAAGCATTAGCTGAAATAAAAGACCAAATTACATTTTATAAAAAACATCGGAGATTATTGCAATTTGGGCAATTCTACCGTATCAAAGAAATTGATTCAACGTATGCTACTGCATGGTTATTTAAAAATGAAACAGACGCTTTGCTTGTTTATTCCAATGGTCTTGCCAAGCCCGCTCAACCTATTCAATACTTAAAAACAAACTATTTAGACGAATCTGCACATTATAAAGACACGGAAACGGGAAACATATTCAGTGGTAGTGAATTAAATCATGCCGGAATACTAGTTCCAAGAATAAAAGGAGATTTCCAATGCTTTTATAAACATTGGACCGTTCTTGATTCATTAGCTAACTAGTTTCTATACTAATTTTTCAGAATCAAAACAGCCCAGAAAAATAAGATATTCTCTACAAAAATCGTTTTTCTATCCTTTGTAGAGGTCATCTATTTTTCTGGGCTATATGCTTTTCTCTTTTGCTTACTTTAAATAGACTGCATATGCTTCATAAGCTAGTAGCTCATCTGTGATCTCTTTTTCATCATTATGGATGATCATTTCTTTTATTACTCCTATTTTTCCTAAAGCAAAATGTGCTGGTTGATCAGAGAAATTGACGACAACGAGCACTCTTTCACCTTGATACTCGCGAATATAGGCTAAAACTGTTGCATCATTAGTTGGAATGCTTTCAAATGTTCCTTCTATAATAATCGGCATTTCTTTACGCAGCTGAATAAGTTTTTGATACGTATAAAATAAAGAGTTCGGATCATTTAAGGCCGTTTCTACATTGATTTCATTCGAGTTCCCTACTGGAAGCCATGGAATCCCCTTTGTGAAACCTGCTTGTTCAGAATCATCCCACTGCATCGGATGACGTGCGTTATCCCGCCCTTTTGCATTGATCGATGTTATAATTTCTTCTTTCGTATAACCTGAATTGATACGTTCATCATACATTCTACGACTCTCGATATCATCAACTTCATCGATCGTTTTAATCGGGTAGTTGATCATGCCAATCTCTTCTCCCTGATAAATGTAAGGTGTTCCTTGAAGGAAGTACAGATAGATAGCCAGCATTTTTCCACTAATCACTCGATACTTCTGATCCTCTCCCCAACGAGAGATGATTCGAGGTAGATCATGATTATTCCAGAACAGTGAGTTCCACCCTTTCCCCGCTAATTCCGTTTGCCACTTAGAAAACACTTGATGCAACTCTTTAGGATCTAATTTTTTGATATCCCATTTTCTTTTGCCTGCCTGCTTGTCTAAATTGATATGTTCAAACTGAAAAACCATTGATAGCTCTTCTCTGCTCTCATCGGAATAAAGCTGAGCGATTTCTGGTGTTGCCCCCCAGGTTTCACCGACTGTAACTAAATCATATTCTCCAAACGTATTTCGATTCATTTCTTGTAGTAGTTCATGTAGCTTTGGTCCGTTTTTAGTAATCAACTGATCAGGTTCTTTTCCAATCAAATCAATGACATCTAAGCGAAAGCCGCCAACCCCTTTTTCAATCCAATAATTCATCATACGATAAATTTCTTGACGCATCACAGGGTTTTCCCAATTTAAATCTGGCTGTTCTTTTGCATGTAAATGAAAATAATATTCCCCTAGTGCTGGAACAAAGGTCCACGCAGAACCACCAAAATTTGATTGAAGTTCATTCGGTTTTTCACTTTCATTTCCTTTTCTCCAGATATAAAAATCATGATACTCACTCGTAGGATTTTGAAGTGCTGACTGAAACCACGGATGTTCTGATGACGTATGATTTACGACCAGATCCATAATAATCTTGATTTTTCTTTTCTGTGCTTCAGCGATTAGATTATCCATATCTTCCATGGTGCCATATTCTGAGCCAATTGCTTCATAATCACTAATATCATAGCCATTATCTTCATTGGGCGATTGGTAAACAGGACTCAGCCAAATGGCCTCTATCCCTAAAAGGGACAGATAGTCCAAACGCTGAATGATCCCTTTTAAGTCCCCGATACCATCAGCATTTGTATCTTGAAAGCTACGTGGATAGATTTGGTAAATCGTTGCTTTTTTCCACCAATTAGTTTTCATAATGTGCACTTATCGCCAATAGAGCTTGGCCTCCATCCACTTTTGGTAGATCAATCGCTTCTACAGCAGCGTAGTCATCCGTATTTGTAATAATCATCATTACGGTGCTATCTAAACCAGCCTCTTTGATTTTCTCTAAATCAACTGTACCTAAAATATCACCTTTTTTTACTAATTCACCGTATTTTCTATTTGTTTCAAAACCTTCGCCTTTTAATTGAACTGTATCGATTCCGATATGGATCAATACCTCTGCGCCATTTGTTGTTCTAAGTCCATAGGCATGCTTTGAATCATAAACAACAGTCAATTCTCCATCAGCAGGTGCATAAATAATACCTTTTTCAGGAATCACTGCAATCCCTTTTCCCATCATTTCTTGTGCAAATACAGGATCATTTACTTTTTTCAAGGAAATAGGTGTACCACTTACAGGCGAAACCAATACTTCATCTTGGACAGCTGTCACACCTGCTTCAGGATCTTCGTTGATTTCAACGGCAACTTCTCCAGCTGTTTCATCTTCGTCTACAAAAATGGCCATATGACGTTTTCCGTATACATAAGTTGTCACGAAGCCTACACAGATACTGATAACAATACCGATCATGAAATATGAAATCGATTTTGGTGCAATCGAAATAAATCCGATGACACTTGCTGGTCCCATCGCTACTGAAAGTACATGGAAAGCACCGATAAATAAACAGGCTACAGCTGACGCAATCATTCCACAAATAAATGGAAATTTAAGCTTTAAATTGACCCCGAAAATCGCCGGTTCAGTAATGCCTAGCATAGCAGAAATACTTGCTGATGTTGCTAAGCTTTTTTGCTTTTTATTTTTTGTTAATAACATGATCGCAAGCGTCGCTCCTCCTTGACCCACATTGGCCATAGACGCGACTGGGAAAATAAATGATCCGCCAGTTCGTGCGACATCTGCTAACAGAGTCGTTTCAATAGCTGGGAAGCTTTGATGCAATCCAGTGATTACAATGGGTGAATAAAATAGACCGAACACTCCTAAGCCGACTGCTCCTGTTGTATCATACAACCAAACAAGCCCATTCGTCAGACCATCTGATACAATTCTCATCATTGGACCCACAACAATAAATGTTAAAAATCCAGTAATAATGATCGCCAGCATAGGTGTAAATGTAAAATCAAATGCATTGGGAATCCGTTTGTGGAAAAATTTTTCTAAAGACGCTAAAAGCCACGAAACCGCTAATACAGGCAATACGGAACCTTGATAGCCGGCTTGTGCAACATCCATTCCAAAAATATGCCAATACGGCATACTTCCATCTGCGATTGCATTTGCCACACCATAGCCATTAACTAAATCAGGCATAACCATCGCCATTGCCATTGCAGCCCCTAAATAAGGATTTCCACCAAAGCGCTTAGTAGCAGAAAAACCGACCAAGATCGGTAGGAAAGCAAATGGAGCAGACGCTAATAGATTGATGATACTCGCAAAGTCTTTTACATTCGGAAATAGTTCCACGACTGATTGAGGACCAAATAAATCCTGAGCAGTCAATACATTGTTTAAAGCCATTAATAATCCACCCGCAACTAATGCTGGGACAATCGGAACAAAAATATCAGATAATACCTTAATAAAGGCCATAATGGGATTATTTTTTTTACCATTCGATGCGACTGCTTTTAGGTCAGCTGTAGATGCTTCTTTAACATTGGTGATTTTTATAAGTTCATCGTACACATTATTTACATCTCCAGCACCGATGATAATTTGGAATTGGTCATTGGCTTCAAACGTTCCTTTCACAGCCTCATTATTATCTAAAGCTTTCTGATCCACTTTACTTGAATCCTTTAGAACGAGCCTTAGACGAGTTGCACAATGCGCGGCCGCTTGAATATTGTCTTCACCAAGTGCTTCGTTGATTTCCTTTGCTACTTTTTTGTAATCCATCTTCTTTCCCCCTAATTGTCATTTAAGCGCTACTGAAATAGAAGAAACTATTCTGTGTTTCAAAAAATGTAATCGCTTTTTCACCTACAAAGTATGCCATGATTTCAACCGATTGTCAAACGTATATCAATTTTAATCATAACCAAACAAATGAAAATAAAATTAAAACGCTTGAATTGTCATACGTTTGACATTTAAATAAAAAATAGTTACACTATATCTGAGAATACGCTTACGAGGAGAATATATATGTCCGTAAAAAAAGTTTGGTCTAAAGAAGAACGTTATCAGCCTTATCAAGAATGGGGACCTGAACACCTTGCCTCACTAAAACAGAAGATCGACATCTCAACTTGGCGTTTAGGCTATCATATTCAACCTGCTACAGGGTTGCTAAACGATCCAAACGGTTTTTCATTTTTCAATGATCAGTGGCACGTTTTTTATCAATCTTATCCAATGGGCCCAGTTCATGGGATAAAATCTTGGTACCACATGACCTCTGATAATTTGATTGATTGGAAGGAAGAGGGAACAAAAGTATTCCCAGATAGCCTATACGATAGCCATGGCGTTTATTCAGGAACTGCTCTGCCGATTTCTGATCAGTTATTTCTTGCTTATACAGGTAACGTTCGTGATGATGATTGGACTCGTCATTCTTATCAATTAGGCGCCTGGATGGATAAATCAGGTAGCATTAAAAAAATCGAACAACCGCTTATTACTGCACCGCCAGTCGGCTATACGTCTGAGTTCAGAGATCCTCAGGTCTTTCGTTATAAGTCTGGCTATCTAATGACCATCGGAGCGCAAAATGAAGCAGAAAAAGGAAAAATTCTAACCTACCAAAGTTCTGACTTACTTTCTTGGCAATGTATAGGTGAATTAGGGTTTACTGATCAGGACATGGGGTTTATGATCGAATGCCCCAATTTACTTTTAACGGAAGAATTTGCTCTACTTAT
This sequence comes from Enterococcus sp. AZ126, assembly GCF_051714545.1. Classification (NCBI taxonomy): domain Bacteria; kingdom Bacillati; phylum Bacillota; class Bacilli; order Lactobacillales; family Enterococcaceae; genus Enterococcus; species Enterococcus sp. AZ126. Next base: position 2,555,269 of record NZ_JBIOSB010000001.1, on the reverse strand, counting down.
TTTTTGTCCACAAGGGTTAGATCCTGATATTTGCCCTTACCAAAATATCTATCCAAATATGTATATCATTGGCGACTCTTATCAGTCTGAATCAAACAGTTTAACAAATCCTTCTAGCTTGAAAAACTTAGATGAAGGCTTTGACGTTTACGCTACACAAGCATTTAAAGCACCCGACGAGCGTTTATTATCGATCAGCTGGATTGGTTTACCTGAAATCGATTATCCCACTGATCAAGAAGAATGGGCACATTGTTTAAGCATCGTGAAGGAATTGATTGTAACGGATAAAAAATTATATCAACGTCCTGTTGAAGAGATGAAGCAACTACGCATCGACGAAGCGGTTTATTTTGATAACAGCAAGGATTCTTTTCATGAGACGACAACAAATCAATATGAATTAGCACTATCCTTTCATTCCCTATCCACTGGAACACTTACCTTATATGCAGATAAAGAACAGAATCAAGGATTAACGATTCATTTTGATTCCCAACGTGGTAAAATGACAATAGACCGCAGTCATGCTGGTGTTCCTTTTGGAGAAGAATATGGCGTTATACGATCATTTTCTATCGAGCAAAGACCATTGAATTTACAAATTTTTGTCGATTCTTCCGTTGTTGAACTTTTCATCAACGATGGTGAAAAAGTGGCAACCATGCGAGTATTCCCAGAAAAAGGACACACAGGATTTCATTTAACGTGTGACGGAGACTATCAAGGACAATTTTGGCAACTGCGGAAAACTAACCGATAAAGGATGGAATTGTATGGTCGTCAAATTAACAGATGTAGCAAAAAAAGCTGGTGTTTCTCCTACGACTGTTTCCCGTGTTATTAATAATTACGGCTCATTAAGCAAAAAGACAATTGATAAGGTAAATCGTGCGATGAAAGAGCTTAATTACCAACCAAACTCTTTAGCTCGTTCACTACAAGGAAAAAACACACAATTAATCGGGCTTATTTTCCCAACTGTTGCGAACCCGTTTTTTGGTGAGTTGGTGGAAAGAATCGAGCAAAAACTCTTTGATTTGGGGTATCGGGTCATTTTGTGTGATAGTGCCAATAATAAGGAAAAAGAACGTCATTATATAAATATGCTTGCAGCAAACAAAGTTGATGGCATTATTGCTGGTGCCCACAACTTAGGAATCACTGAATATGAGGATGTTGAACTTCCGATTGTTTCTTTTGACCGATTTTTAGGGAATACTATTCCCATTATCGGCAGTGACAATTTCCAAGGTGGGTATTTAGCGACCGAGACCTTATACGTTAGAGGAGCAAGAAAAATTGCGATCCTGACAGGTTCACATGAATCGAACTCCCCAACAAATTTTCGTTTAAACGGGTATTTAAAATTTTTAGAAGAACATGAATTGGAACCTAAAATTTTTCATATTCAAACGACGGCTCGATCAACGACGCTAAAAAACTTAGAGATCAAGCATATTTTAGAGACAGAAGACATTGACAGTTTATTTTGTACAGATGATCTAACCGCTATTCTTGCCTATAATCAATGCCAGCAATTACAGATAAACGTACCTGAACAGCTCAAGATCATTGGCTATGACGGGACAAAATTCGTTCAAAATTATTTTCCTCAATTATCGACGATTGCTCAACCGATGGCTGATTATGCGGATATTTTAGTTGATCTGTTATTGCAGAGGATACAAAATCCTGAAAAAAAATTGGAGAAGAATTATCTGTTGCCTGTAAAATTAATTCAGGGGCAAACAACGTAATCGTTTGGATTGAAGGTGGTTCTTTTATCTGCTGTGATAAAGCTGGTTAAAAAGTTAAAGAGCATCAAATCTGTTGAAAGAAAAACAGACTTGATGCTCTTTGTGCGTTTTTTTATTAAATATTTAATACATTATCGATATAATATTTGACACACTATAAATAGTTGAATAACGGCTGAGGCTCTGAAGAAGGAGTTGATGCCATAAAGATATGTCTTTATCGCTTTCGTACTGCTTTATTTTATAGGAAAAGCGGTCCTTGAAAGATTTGTTAAAAGATATCGCTTCGAAAATAGTCGTCACACTGGTGGCTTACTATATTGTCGAAGTGGTTAAATTTTTTATCACTTTGATTTTTGAGTAAAAAAAGACCACTATCTGCTCAACTAAAGTAAGATAGTGGCAATTCGTCTTATCAATCTTTAGTCAATATTCAACTAAAGAGTCAGTGTTATCAGCACTGACTTTTTTGTAATCGTAATGATTATCGATTACTTTCTCATCAATTATACCTTATAAAGTCTCTGAAAAGCAACTTATCATACTGATTTTTGTAAAACATTTAATACATTACCGCTACAATCTTTGATATACTATAAATAGTTGAATAACGGCTGAGGCTCTGAAAAAGGAGTTGATGCCATAAAGATATGTCTTTATCGCTTTTGTACTACTTTATTTTATAGGAAAAGCGGTCCTTGAAAGATTTGTTAAAAGATATCGCTTCGAAAATAGTTGTTACATTGGTGGCTTACTATATTGTCGAAGGGATTAAACTTTTTATCACTTTGATTTTTAGGTAAAAAAAGACCACTATCTGACCCGCTAAAGTAAGATAGTGGCGTTGCAACAAACTATCGAGCTTTAGTCAAAACTCAACATAGTCAGTGTATCCGCACTGGCTTTTTTTGTAATCATAATGAATAATGATTACCTTCTTTTTTATTATACCTTATAAAGCATACAAAAAATAACTTATGATAGTCCGAACAGGTAAAACAAGGAAGATAGCGATCCATCTTCCTCGTTTTACCTGTTCATTTATCAACTACTATTTTTCCAACATCTTATGCTCCACCAAATAATCATGTGCAACGGTCGCTGGATCTTTTTGCTCAACGTTGACTTGGTAATTCATCTCACTCATTTCTTCTTCCGTGATCTTACCAACTAAAGGCTGTAATAATTCTTTTAATTCTGGATATTTCTCAAGCGTTTCAGCTTTCAGCAATGGCGCTCCTTGATAAGGTGGAAATAGTTGTTTATTATCTTCTAAAATCACCAAATCATACTGCTTCAATTCACTATCTGTCGAATAAGCATCCACCACATTGACATCATCATTGTTGATTGCTTGGTAACGTAAAGAAGGCTCCATCGACTTCACATCTAAATTCAGATTATATAATTTTTGTAACCCTTTATAGCCATCTTCACGGTCAATAAATTCTAGCGTAAAACCAGCTTTCAACTGGCTTTCAACTTTTTTCAAATCTTCGATTGTTTTCAAATCATTTTCTTTTGCAAATGATCGTTTAACCGCAACAGCATAGGTATTTTGATAACGCATTGGTTCTAGATAATCCATATTTTCTTGCTTTTTGATTTGATCTCGTGCATATTCGTACACTTCTCTTGGGTCTTTCGACGTGTTCTTATTGTCCTTTAAAAATGTTTCAAGAACCGTTCCAGTAAATTCAGGATAGACATCGACTTCACCAGATTTTAGTGCATTAAATAGAAAACTGGTTTTCCCAAAATTTGATTTTAAGTTTACATGGATATCACTATTTGCTTCAATCAAATGTTTATACATGTTGATCAAGATATCCGGTTCCGCACCTAGTTTCCCTGCAACAGTGATTTCTTTTTGTTCTGCTTCTTGGTGGGTGTAGACAAACGATCCCACTAATAACGCAAGTAAGACCATAAATGCCGCTACGATGCGTTTCACTGTAGCTTTTTCGAGTAAATGAATCCCAAAGTTAAACAAGACCGCCAAGACAGCAGAAGATATGGCACCGATCAAGATCAGGTAGACATTGTTTCGGTCGATTCCCAGTAAGATGAACGTTCCGAGGCCTCCTGCACCGATCAAAGCTGCAAGCGTAGCTGTTCCGATGATCATAACTGTCGCCGTACGAATCCCTGAAATGATATAAGGTAAAGCTAATTGTAGTTCAAATTTGATTAGTTTTTCTCGTTTATTCATCCCAAATGCTTCGGCTGCTTCTTCTAAGGAAGGATCGATTTCAGTCAACCCTGTGTAGGTATTTTGCAAAATCGGAAATAGTGCATAAATCACCAAGGCAACGATTGCTGGGGGACTGCCGATACCGATCACTGGAATCAATAAACCAAGTAGCGCTAACGACGGTATTGTTTGGAAAATACCTGTGATTTGCAATACAAATTCAGCGGCTTTCTTATAATTCGTCAATAAAATCGCTAATGGAATCGCTATAAGAATCGCAATCAATAGAGACAGCAACGATAATTGAATATGCTCTACGACCGCTTGAATAAAGTCTTCTTTGCGGGCAACGAATGTTTCTATCAGTTTTCCCATATTATTGATCACCTTCTATCTTTGTCTCTAAGAAACGTAAAATCGTTCGATCCGTAATTTCACCGATTGGACCGGTTCCGTCTGTTAATACGACCTTTTCCCCAGCTACAAGGAGACGAATGATTGCCGGCAATGGCGTTTCTAGGGTGATCTTTATTTCGCTGTCTACTTGACCGTCTTCAACAAAACCAGACTCTATCAAATCTTTTGCACAATAATTTTCCAAACTAGAATGATCTTGTTGGAAAAATTGTGCCACAAAATCATTGACTGGATTGCTTCTGATTTGTTCGGGTGTGTCCGTTTGAACAATTTTTCCCTCCTTCATAACACAAATTCTGTCGCCCAAAAATAGCGCTTCATTCATGTCATGTGTTACGAAAACGACGGTACTAGCTAATTCTCTATGCAATTCTTTGATCAATTGTTGCAGCTGACCTTTAGAAATAGGATCTAATGCACTGAATGGTTCGTCCATTAAAATGATATCTGGTTTGGCTGCGATCGCTCTTAAAATTCCGATACGTTGTTGCTCTCCCCCAGATAATTCAGCTGGTTTTCGGTGTAGATATTCTTCGGGTGATAAACTGACTTTTCTTAATAGTTCTTCTGTTCTTTCCCGTCTTTTAGCTTTACTCCAATGTTTCATTTCTGGAATTAATTCAATGTTTTCAGCAACCGTTAGATTTGGGAAAAGAGCAATTTGTTGAAGGACATAACCGATCGTTAAGCGTAGCTCTTTTAGATTATAGTCAATTAGTCTTTGCTCGTTAAAATAGATATCACCATCTGTTGGTTCGATCAAACGATTGATCATTTTTAAGGTGGTCGTTTTCCCGCTGCCGCTTGGACCGACTAATACAAAAAATTCACCGTCTTCAATCGAGACGTCGAAATCTTCTAAGACTAATTGGTCATTGTATTTTTTTGATACGTTTTGAAAATTAATCATCTATTCACCTCATTTTTTTCTTATATGCATATGCTATTTATTTTTAGGTAATCTTTCATTATCTTTAAGTATGTTTATAAGTATACTTGAAAATGTCCGATGTTTCTAACGACTTGTTTCTATTGTACAGAAAAAAACCTGACAACTGTCTGTCAAGGTTTAGTTTTATTTTGCTAAAAGCTACTTATATGAATTACATTTTTTTAATCAAATATCCACTTTTCATCAGTTAGTCCATGTTTTTCAACATATTCCTCTACTTGTTCTTTGTACTGCTCTTTAGACTCTAAATTCAATTTGTTTTTTTTGAAATACTCCACTTCTACATTAGCGATTTGAACTAACTTAGAATAGGCATCCGTTTTTTGAAATTCTTTATCTTTTATTTTTTTTATCGCTTGATAGGGTTTATCTTCTTTTTGTAGTTTTCCAAAATAATTAATTTCTAAATCTGGTACACTAGCTAAAATAATATTCCCCTCATTTTTTAAAGATTCTTCTAGTATCTTCTCATTTATTGTCCAAACGCTATTTTTATACCATTTAGTTTTTTTGTCTACTACTCTTTTAACTTTAGGACAATCAGTATCGTGTAGAGCTATATAAGTTACACCAAAATGATTTAGTATTTTTTGAAACGTTAGAATATTACCTTTACCAAAGCAATTTACTATGTGGACACTATTATCTTTTTTTAATTCGTTAAAAATAGAATATTCCGTTTCACCCTCAACTAATAATATTTTATCAGCAAAAAAGAATTCATTAACTTCTGGATTGCAATTTCTAATCATTTTTAGTCTTTCACGTTCTTCTACATTAAATTCAGCTATTTCTGTAGAGAATTTTTTAGTTTCACCAGTTTCTGTTTTATCTACTCTAATAATTGTTGTATGTTCTTTAGAAACATCAATAAATATTGGAGAATGTGTAGTAATCATGACTTGCCAACTATCCGCCTTAGCTATATCATACAAAGCCTCTCTTGCTTCCCTAATAGCTGGCGGATGTAAAAAAGATTCGGGTTCTTCAATAGTATGTGGAAAAATGCTCCTTATATTTAATTCAATCCCACTTGTAGCCTCATCTAGCTCGCATTTTATCTCCGTTTGAATTTCTTCAGCAATGTTTTATTAAGACTATCTGTTAATGCGTTAATTTTCGAACCAGAGATTTTTGAGCTCTCTTTAACTGCTGAAGATAAAATCTCTATAATAGTTTTTTCTAAAGTCTCAGGATTGTCCAAAGGATTAATTATCAATGATGTTGGTATACAGCTTTGTATTTTAGAGTCCCATCCGTCCATTCATTATTTTCCTTATTATAACTGTTTCTGTCCTTTGGCATTAGGAGTCAACCAAATATACCTGTATTTTATGCAATCCCCATACTCAGTGTCATCATGTATCCATTTTTCTCCAATCAATATTTTATCATCCTCAGTAATGTCAGAGAATTTCCCAGTAATTTCTATACTATTATTTTTATCATATTGATGAAATGAATCTATTGCTAAAAGCCTCAAGTACAGTTGTCTTACCAACATTGTTAGAGCCTATTAAAACAACAATTGTATCAATCTTAATAATAAGTTCATTCTCGCCAATACATCCAAAATTTTTAATCTTCAGTTCTCTTAATTGCATTGTATTACTCTCCTTCTACCTAATTATAATTAATAAACTAAAAAATACATATTGAAATTAAATTCCAACACAATATCAATTATAAATAAATACCCAATAAGATTATACTAACTATATTAGCTCGAAAAATTTGTTAACCTTTATGTATCAATTTTAAAATTATATTCTTCAATTCCATTTCACGAGTTGCCAAGTTAAATTTCACAATAAGCGTCCCTTCAAAATATTCGTTTAATATATTTCAAGCAAATCATGAATTTTTTAATTTTTAAAAGAAACAACTATGTAGGTGATACTTCACACAACTTTACAACTAAAACAATGATTCTGGAAATCCCATTCCAAATAAAAAAGCATCATTATTACAAAGAATTACACACAAAATAACCTCCAACATATTTAATATCAAGGAACCGAGTAATCAAATAAAAAAATTGACGAGATATTTCCTATTTTTAATGGAAATGTCCCGTCAAGTTCCCTACTTAACATCATTTTATTCATTTTTTCCCGTTTACTCAAAGCGATGTAAAAAAACCATGATTGAGTCCAAATAAATATGATTTTTTATTATTTCGCCAAACGGTAAATCGCATCTGCATAAATAGCTGTCGCACGGAATAAATCATCCAATGCCATAAATTCATTGGCTTGGTGCATTGTATCTGTGTAACCTGGGAACATTGCGCCATACGCCACACCACGTTTTAGTAAACGTCCGTAAGTTCCACCGCCGATGATTTGTTCATGGCCTTTTTGACCAGTGTGATCTTCGTAAACTTGTAATAGTGTTTCAACCAATGGATCATCTGCTGGCACGTAATGCGGTTCTTGATTGCGTCCTCCTTGGACGATTTCTGCACCGATCGCACCTGCTGTAGCATTCACACCCGCTTCTAGATCAGCGGCCGTTGTTCCTTTAGGGTAACGGAAATTCAAACTCATAAAGTTGCCTTCTTCAGCATCTTTCTTGAAGACGAATAAACCAGCGTTCATTGTTAATTTACCCATTTTAGGATCTTCAAAGGCTACACCTAATTTTTCACCATAGAAATCTTCATGAACAAGTGTTGCTGCAACTCGGATAAATTCTTTCGCTGCACCAGCAAATGCATAGCTGTTTAAGAAGACTGCTAAGAAGGTTGCCGCATTGATTCCAGATTGTGGGCTAGCGCCGTGTGCACCTTTCCCAATAACTTGGATCGTAACGGATGTACCATTCGCTTCTAAGGTCCCAGAAATTGGTTCTTCATCCACAAAAACACTAAATGCACCTTGCATTTTTTCTGCCGCTTCGGCAGTCGGAACTGAGATCACAGCAGTTGCTGTACCTGGAACCATGTTTTCACGTAAACCAGCATTAAAGCTTTCTAAATCATACTCGCCTGCGCTTGATCCGCCAAAACGAGCGTATAAAGAGACATTTCCTTTTTCACCATTGATAATTGGGAATTCGGCATCTGGAGAGAAACCAAAATCTGGTTTTTCTTCATGTTTGAAGTAGTAATCCATATCGCCCCAGCCGCTTTCTTCGTCACTACCAACAACAAAACGAACTTTTTTAGATAATGGCAACCCTAAATCTTTGATAATTCTTAATGCATAATAAGCCGCCATACTTGGGCCTTTATCATCACTTGAACCACGCGCAAAGATTTTACCGTCTTTGATGACAGGCTCGTAAGGATCCGTATCCCAACCGTCACCAGCAGGAACAACGTCCATGTGTCCGAAAATGCCTAATGTTTCATCGCCTTGCCCATATTCGATATGTCCAGCATAGTTATCCACGTTTTTCACAACAAAACCATCACGTTCGCCATACGCTAACATATGTTTTAAGCCTGCTACCGGACCAGGTCCAAATGGTGCGTCAGGGGTTACTTTTGAATCATCACGCTCACTGTTGATGCGTAATAAATTTTGTAAATCTTCTAATAGCGCATCTTTCCGCGCGTCTACTTCTTTTTGCCAATCAATTGTCATTTTTTAGTCACTCCAATTCATTATTCTACCTTTCCATCATACCACTAACTGGCTTAAAAGAAAAAGGTGAAAACTATCTTCCGTAGTATTTTGCTCTTCATTCAAAATAGATTTATACTAAAGTTAAATCATTAAAGGAGGGGACTCAGATGAAAGAACTATCACAAGAAGAGTTGACCGCTGTGATCAAGACTCGTCCACAAAATTCTCACAAAGGAACTTTTGGGCGTTCTGTTTTGATTGGCGGAAATAACCTGTATGGCGGAGCAATCATCATGAGTGCTGAAGCTTGTGTCAAAGCAGGCAGTGGTTTGGTTTCGGTCGTGACTGCGGAAAAAAATCATACGGCGCTTCATGCTCGTTTACCTGAGGCGATGGTACTTGATTGGACGCTCACCAAAGAATGCAATGATTTGCTCGATACAGCGGATGTGATTTTGATTGGACCAGGTTTAGGGTTAGCTACGCATAGTCAGCAAATTTTAGACAACGTCTTACAAAAGCAAAAATCATCACAGTGGCTCGTGATCGATGGGTCTGCCATCACATTATTTGCTCAAAATCATTATTCTTTGAAGTATCCACAACAAGTTGTATTCACGCCGCATCAAATGGAGTGGGAACGTCTAAGCGGACTCAAAATCACTGCCCAAACGGTTGTAAACAATCAAAATGCACAAAAGCTGTTAGGTGCAACGATTGTTTTAAAAAGCCATCGAACAGAAATTTATACTCCTTCTTTTCAATATAGAAATCCACTAGGAACTCCAGCTATGGCAACTGGAGGAATGGGTGATACATTAGCTGGAATGATTACTGGTTTTCTAGCTCAATTTCAAGATAAAGAAGCGGCTCTTTGTACAGCGGTTTATCTTCATAGTTTAATTGGAGAAGAATTGGGTAAAGAACAGTATGTCGTATTACCAACTGAAATTAGCAAGAATTTGCCTTATTACATGAAAAAATTTGAACAATGAGAGGCTTGGACAATGCTTTTCTGGTGTTTCATAGAAAAAACGGACCCGATTTTGACCTGACGTATCAAAACCGGATCTGTTCTCTTTTTAGAAATGAACTGTTTGCCTCAACCTCGAACATATTAAACTATTATTAGTGTAATCATCCATGGTCAACCCAATCACTTTAGCGACTGATTAAAAATTTATCTTTTCAACTTATCCTTACTAGGTCAAAGCAGATAAGAGAAAGTCTTGCTGCTGAAGGTCTTTTTCTGTGGTTAGAACAATATCTTCATAGTCCGCTGTATTAGTAACAATGATCGGAACTTCCACACTAAAGCCCGCTGCTTCGATTTCAGCAATATCAAAGGACACTAATTTTTGTCCTTTTTTAACAGTCTGACCTTGTTCTATATGACTAGTAAAATATTTCCCTTCTAATTGGACGGTATCCAACCCCACATGGATCAATAATTCTAGCCCTTCTTCTGAAACAATCCCTAACGCATGTTTAGTCGGAAATAGTGTTACAATGGTTCCATCAAAAGGCGCTACCACTTCTCCTATCATCGGATAAATACCTACACCACTTCCCAGTAATCCTTGTGAGAAAGCAGTATCTTTGATTTCTTCTTGTGGAATAATGGTTCCAGTCAACGGACTAAAGACTGTTGTCTGTTTGATTGTTGTTTCAACAGCCCCAGCGTTATCTTGTACCGCTGTTACTTCGTGTACTTCTTCTGGATCTTTATAAAAAATAAACGTTAAAATCAAAGCAATTGGAATCGCAATGGCCAAGCCAATCACCCCAACCACAATATCTCCCATACCGTGTGTTTCAGGATTGATCATTGCTGGAAACTCAAAAATCCCCATTCCACCAAATATATATTCACGTAAGTTAGCAAAACCATAGTACGCTCCAGCAACTCCTGATGCGATACAGCTTATGATAAAAGGCGTTTTTCGCGGTAATGTGATTCCATAAATTGCTGGTTCAGTAATACCAAAAATCCCTGAAATCACAGATGGAAAAGCCATTCTTTTTAATTGTTTATCTTTGGTCTTCAACATCATAGCGAATACGACTGCCGTCTGAGCAAAAGTAGCTGCAAAAAAGGGCATCATTACATTATCGTAGCCTAAAGTTGCAATATTGTTCACATAAATTGGGATGATCCCCCAGTGTAACCCGAATATAACAAGTATTTGCCAGAAAAAACCGACCAAAGCGCCAGAGAGCATCGGACTAAAATTACGTACAGCTAGTACACCTTCAGCAATCAAGTTTGATCCAAAAGTAGCGATTGGGCCAATCACCAAGAAACCAATCGTCAAAGCCACGACCATCGTCAACATAGGTGCAATAAAGAATTTGACAACATCCGGGATCACCCGATCAAATAGACGTTGGCAGAAAGAGGCAAAATAGACGATCAAAATAACAGGAATCACTGTTGATGTATAGTCGACACTGATCAATGGAATACCAAAAATATCCAAATACACAGGCGAACTAAACATTGACCCCTCAAATAACGTATACAACGGTTTTCCGACCTCAGATAATGTCGATAATTGCAAAGCTGGATAGCATAATGCTAAGCCCAATAATACACCCATGAGTGGTTTCAAATTGAATTTTTTTGCAGCAGTATACCCTAAAATCACTGGTAAATACATAAATAATGCGTCTGAGATACCTGCTAAAAAAATGTAAACCCCACTCGTTTCAGAATATAGACCTAAAATGCTAAACAAAATATTTAGTCCCTTTAGCATACCTGCCGCAGACATCAGTCCTAGTACAGGTTGGAAGATTCCTGAAATAACATTGATGAAACGATCAAATAATGATTCTTTTTTCCCTGTGTCCGTTTGCGCCGTAGCGTTCACTTCCCCAATCAACGGTATAACGTCTTCATATACGTCAGATACATGATTACCTATCACTACTTGATATTGGCCGCCACTTTTCATTACTGTGACGACACCCTCCAATTGTTTGATTGTTTCATCGTTTGCTTTGCTTTCGTCTTTCAATTTAAAACGAAGACGTGTCACACAATGTGTTAAACTAATAATATTTTCTTTCCCACCTACTTCGGTGACGATTGTTTCTGCTAATTGTTGATATTTTCCCATGTTTTTTTCCTCCATTATTATATAAAATGAAGGTCTAGCCAACTGAATGTCACTATCCAAAAGAACTGTGTTTCTTGCTCCTCCTTCTCATTAAATTAATCTTTATAAACAACACGATGAATGTGGATCGTTAAATACAATTTTTCTTCATCGGTCAACGTATACTGATAATTACGTTCGATGTGTTCACTAATTTTTTCAACACATCGAAAAGCACTTTGAAAACGAATCTTCACTACGTCCAGCAATCCTTCTTCATACTTGTCACTGTGTAGTTTATTACTAGTCAAACGTTGCGCAAAAAATTTGAGATGTGAGACGAATCGATAGTAGTAAACTGATTCCTCATCAAACTCTATCTGGAAATAATAACGGACAATATTACTGATTTCCTGCATTATTTTTGTTACCTGATAGGAGTCTTGATTTTCTTCCAAGTCTTCTGCATTTACAAAGTGCAACGCGATAAATCCAGCCTCATCTTCAGGCAGTTGCAAATCAAATTGTTCGTGAATCAATCCCAATGCTTCCATAGCTACTTTATACTCGATTGGATAAAAACGGCGAATATCCCACAATAATGCGTTTTTAATACTGATACCTTCTTTAAAACGTTTCATTGAATTATACAAATGATCACTTAGAGAAACATAAATACTATCATTTAATTTTTTTCCTAATTGGGATTTTGCCATCGTGATAATCTCATCGCTTAATTCCATATAAGGAAGCGGGATTTCTGTTAATAGTTCCTGAAATTTTAGAAATGCGTCCGTATTGGATAAATGAAAAATTTTCTCGATCTTTTCCTCTTCGATCACATCCCCTTGTTTCTTTTGAAACGCAATGCCTTTGCCTAAAACAATGATTTCTGAACCTGATTGATCCACAGTCAATGCAGCATTATTATTAAATAATCGTTTGATTTTCACCGTTTTCTCCTCTCGTTTAGTTGTTATCCCTTAACTAGCTATTTTTTAGACACTCACCATTGGTAGTAATGACCTGACGATACCACTCAAAAGACTGCTTTTTAATACGATCAAACGAGCCTTGACCTTGATTATTAGCATCCACGTAAATAAAACCGTATCGTTTTTTCATTTCACCCGTGCTTGCGCTGATCAGGTCAATGCATCCCCATGTTGTATAGCCCAGCAATTCAACACCATCTAATTCGACTGCTTTCATCATCTCTTTAATATGTTGCGATAGATAATCAATTCGATACGTATCTGTCACGATTCCTTGTTCATTAGGCTCATCGATGGCACCTAACCCATTTTCTACAATAAACAGCGGACATTGGTAGCGGTCGTATAAAGTATTCATCGTAACTCTGAGTCCTACTGGATCGATTTGCCATCCCCATTCGCTTGCTTCCAAATAAGGGTTTTTTAACGTAGGAAACAAGTTTCCTTCCCGTAATTCATTGACTTTTGGGTCACCACTGGCTACAGAGGAAGAGTAATAAGAAAATGCCAAGTAGTCCACTGTATGTGCAGCTAAGCATTTCGTATCTTCTTCTGTTAGATCCAATTGGATATTCTGTTGTGACAGGGTTTTTAAAGCATAAGCAGGATAATAACCGCGTACTTGAACATCTGTGAAAAAGAAACTTTCACGATCAACCATTTTGGCTGCTAAGACGTCAGTTGGATTAGGCGTATTAGGATAATTATCTCCTGCTGCTAACATACAGCCAATCTTATTTTCAGGATCTATTTGTTTCGCTATAGCTATTGCTTTTGCACTTGCCACAAGCTCATAATGCGCTGCCGTATATTTCACTTGCTCACGATCTTCTCTTGGTTCAAAAACTAATCCCGCTGCCATAAAAGGCGCATGCAAGAGCATATTTATTTCATTAAATGTGATCCAATAACGAACCTTGCCTTTGAAACGAGTAAATAACGTCTCAGCATAGCGAACATAATAATCGATCATCTTTCGATTTTTCCATCCGCCAAATTTTTCTACTAAATGAATAGGACAGTCAAAATGACAGATTGTCACCAATGGCTGAATGCCATACTTCAAGCACTCATCAATCATCGCTTCATAAAATGCCAAGCCTTCTTCATTTGGAACAGCTTCGTCCCCTTTTGGAAAAATCCGTGTCCAAGCAATCGAAAAGCGATAGACTTTAAAGCCCATTTCAGCAAATAACGCAATATCTTCTTTGAAACGATGATACATATCAATGCCTTTTTGCGCTGGATAATAATATCCATCTTCAAAGGACAAACTTTTCTGTTCCCCACTCATTACTGCATCGCGATCAGATCCAAAAGGTAGTAAATCTACATTAGCTAACCCACGATTGCCTTCATTATAGCCTCCTTCCACCTGATTTGCAGCTGTAGCACCGCCCCATAAAAAATTCTTTGATAATCCCATTATTCGGCCTCCTTAGTGCATAGAAAAAAGACTCACTTGTACAACTAAACAAACGTGTCTCTCTCACGTTGTTCGTTGACAAATGGGTCTAGCTTGTTTTATTTATATAAACAATCACTATGCCATTTTATTCCCTTATTAAAGCACTTACATCTTATCATAAAATAAACTTTCTGGCAATTGCAGTTTGGCATTGGTTTTATTGCACCGTTTTTCATTCACTATCGGAAAAAAGCTGGGCGATAAGCCATGCAAGGCAAATTAGCAAGCCTATACAAATAATAATCCTTTTAGGTTCCTTTTTAAGTTAAACACGTTTATTTTTTCTATTTGATGATGTCGACTTATCTTATTCATTTTTTAAAAATCCTGTCTGTAAAATCTTCATATAAATCTCTGCTCGTTCTGCTAGAAACTGCATCTGTTTGACCTCTGTCACTTCTGGATGAGCTTTCAAAAACTGCACGCTCTCCACAGAAATTTGATTAAAAACACCCAATACTAGCTGAACAACATCTTGATGTGCAATCTCTTTTTTGATCGGTAACTTCATTACAATATCAGTCAAAAACTGATGTACGATTTTCATATTTTCATCCAAATATTTTGCTAACTTTGCTTGAATTTCCTTAGGTAAGCTATGTTTTTGCGCATACGCTGCAATTAGTAAATGAACATGATCAGGATATTGCTGTTCTAATTTCATTTTATACCGAGTCGATACGACAACGACTTCTACCAAGTCCGTATATTTCTTTGTAAATAAATTGTTTGATCGTTCATTTAGAAAATCAATCACACTACTGATCGTACGCTCATACAACACTTGTTTTTTACCAAAATAATGGAAGATCAATCCTTTAGAAACCTCTGCATCACGCGCTATATCGTCTGTATTTGTCTTTTGGTAACCAAACGTTGCGAATTGCTTTAGTGCCGCCTGTAAAATTCGTTCGTATTTTTGTCGATCGATGTTGATTTCTTTCACTAAACCTTCAAATCCTTCCGTTGATAAACCATATACGTTCCGCCTAGGAATAAAGCAATCAGGATGCTTAATAAAATAACATTGCCAGCGGATAATCCCTTATCCAACAAGTTACCTGGAATGCCCATATGTGTGGGAGAAATATTTTTGGCCCAGCTAAACGAGTCATTCAAATCGGAAAAAACCCCAATCAAATAAAAACCAAAAACAATACCTAAAGAAATACTGGTACTTTGTTTACTAGATTTTAAAAAGGTTGAAACAAAAAAGCCCAGCGTTAGGAAAAATAGCAAAATCAAACTTTCTTGCATAAATATCTTACTAATTTCTCTAGTGATCGTCGCCGCTGAATCCGTCGACTGACGATAAAGTAATGTGGAGCCCACCGAAACACCCAATGAAATCAACCAGAATATCGCTAAAATAAATAAATTTCCTGCAAATTTGCTCGTAATGATTTCTCTACGTGTTACTGGTTGCGCGTATAAAAACTCAATCGTACCATCTGTCTCTTCTTTAATCAGCGCTTGACTACCGAGCATCATAGCATAAATTGATGCTGCCAAAAACATATATTGAAAATAATAACCGAAGAAACCAGTTGCGACTAAAAAGCTTGTTTGTCCATTTACGCTAATATTAAATGTTTTTAATAAGGACGGAGATAGCCCATCTAGTTTCGCACCTAAAAGATCTTCCATCGCTGAACTGTGCATCTGAGGATACACCGCACTAAAGCCAAAAATAATAACAGCAAATAAAATAGTCCAAATGATCAATCCTTTTACCAAAGACTTACTTTCAATTTTAGCTGTAATCATTTTCCATCCCCTCCTTCATACAATGCCATAAACTGATCTTCCAATTCAGGATTTGTGATTGTAAAATCTTGAATTGAGGAATCTCCTAATAACGGTAATATCTCCTGTAGGTTTCCTTCATATAATAAACGTGTTTCGTTCCCTTGATGTTTTAAAATAGCCGCACCCATTTTTTCAACTATCGAAAGCGGGATATGATCGCCAATCAATGTAATGACTTTGCCTAATGATTTTTCTTTTGTAATATCTTGAACCGTAATAATTTTTCCTTGTCGAATAAACGCTGCTCGGTGTGCGTGTTGTTGGACCTCATTTAAATCATGACTGGACAAAAAGATCGTCATGCCTTTTTTATTGTACTTTTCCAACTCTTCAAATAAACGATGTTGCATTAGGGGATCCAAGCCATTCGTCGGTTCATCTAAAATCAACAACTCCGGATTTGGTAAAATTCCTGCAGTGATGGCGATTTTCTTTTTGTTCCCTAAAGACAAATCGGACATTTTTTTCTGAGCATCGATATCGAATAACTCGATAAAATAATCGATTTGCTTTTTACTGTCTTTTAACTGATGAAATTCTGCCACATATTTAAGCACCTCAACCGTTGTCATGTTTGGATAAAAGCGGACATCACTTGAGACATAACCCGTTCGTTTGCGAATTTCTTTAGCATCTTTAATACTATCCAAACCAAGTAAAGAAGCGGTTCCTTGATCTGGGTAAATAAAATTCAACATCGCTTTGATCGTTGTTGATTTCCCAGCACCATTTGGACCGATAAAACCGTAGATTTCGCCTTTTTCTACTGAAAGATCTACTTGATCGATGGCTGGCTGTTTTTTATATAATTTGGTCAATCCTTTAAGTTCAATGGCATTCATTGTACGCTTCCTCCTCATTGACTAGTTAGTCAATCAAAGTATATCGCTATCTTGACTGAAGAGTCAAAGAAAATGTAACGGAAACCTTGGTTTAAAAAAAACAATAGCTTCCATTCCATTTTCTTATTGATTTTTCTTCAATTTTTCATGCTCTTCTTCAGTCAAAATTCGATATTCTCCTAAAGCTAGTTCTTCATCTAACCATAAATTTCCCATCCGCAATCGTTTCAGGTAAACAACTTTTTTACCGACTGCTTCAAACATGCGTTTGACTTGATGAAATTTTCCTTCTTGAATAATCAGGCGAATTTCTGAGATTTCATTTGTTTCATCCGCGGATTCAATCATTAACTGACTTGGTTTGACTTGCTCCTTATTTGTTAGAGCAAATCCTGCTGCAAAATGACGAACGTCTTCTTCCGTCACGATTCCTTGAACTTTTGCAAAATATTCTTTATCAACATGCTTTTTGGGTGATAATAATTGATGTGCAAGCTGACCATCATTTGTCAATAACAGTAACCCTTCTGTATCTTTATCTAATCGACCAACTGGAAATAAATCTTCACGATAATCTTCATCTTTCAGTAAGTCGATGACCGTTTGATCCCATTTATCTTCTGTTGCTGAAATCACGCCATTCGGTTTATGCAGCATATAATAATAATATTTTTGATAGATCAATTGTTCTCCAGCAAACTTAATGATCGCTTGTTTTTCATCGATCTGTGTTTTACCATCTTTGACGATTTGATCATTTACCGTTACCAAGCCCTTTTTCAGCAATTGCTTTGCTTCCTTACGACTACCGACTCCTGTTTCTGCAAGAAATTTATCTAAACGCATATGATCCTCCCAATTTAAAAGCGGAACAGGCTCGTCCTGTTCTATATGAAAAATAGGGAATTAGGACTGAGGGGCTTTTTACCTCTTTCCTCATTCATCTTTTTTCTGAAGAACAAGCCTGTGAAGCTAGATATAGTAAAAGCGGAACATTCTGTCCCGCTACTTGATTTGTTCTATTTTATTTTCAACTTACGACGAATATTCCCTACTCGTGCTCCTAATAGCTTATCTACTAAGCGTAATTTTAGTGTGATATATCCGTAAACAGCTCCACCAAATGCTGCTACGATTATGATAATCATAAATGATTGGAATTTACGGGTTGGATCTAAGAATAGGTACAAGAATTGCCTCATAACAATCGCTGCAACCACCATAACTAAGGTGATCAAGAAAATCAATAAGCCACGTCGGAAAGTCAATCCAAAGTTAAAATGACTGACTTTTTTGATTTTTCTCATGATCAGCACACAGGATAACGTAAATCCAATCATTGTGGCAATCATTGGACCGTATACTTCGAAAAGTCGTATGCTTGGATACTGAACGACCAGTTTCAAGACCAATCCTAATCCAAAATACTTAATTGCAGCTTTGTTCTCATACATTCCCATCAACATGGTTGACGATAACATATACAGTCCCATAAATAAGCCTGCCAAACATGCTTGGATCAAGAGCGATACACCTAAAGCATCTGGTGCATAAAACATTGTATAAAGTGGTTTTGCTAAAACGATCATACCAAATGTTGCTGGTAACATCACAAACATAAATAACTGCAAGTTATTACTGATTAATTTTGATAAATCTCGGTATTTTTTCAAAGTGATTGCTTCCGTGATCAACGGTAAACCCGTAGCGGATATTGATGTTGCTAAAGCAATCACGACCATTGTTAGCTTATCTGGATTTGCATTAAAAATCGCAAAAAGTGTTCGTAATTGACTACCTGAATACGTAGTAAATGTACCCATAAAATTAGAAAATGTAAATTGATCGACTAATTTAAAGACAGTCACACCAGAACCTACAATGATGAATGGCAAGGCTTCTTTTAATGTCTCGGTCAATAAATCCCGCGTTGATGCTTGATGTTCATTAGCGCTATGTGATGCAAGATAATCAAACATTGGTTTTTGTTTATGGAAATAGTAAAATAAAACAACAAGACTCGCCAACATTCCTACAAATGCTGCCAATGTTGATTGTGTTACTGCATCGACGTAATTACCATCAATCACCTTCATGATGATAAAAGCGGTCAACAGCATATAGAACACACGAGCAACTTGTTCAACAATTTGTGACAAAGCATATGGCATCATATCTTGATTCCCTTGGAAATACCCTCTAACTACACTCATACATGGGAAAATTAGAACAGCTAAACTCAGCGACCTCATCGTTGGAATCAGTTCCTCTCCCCCGCCAGACCATTTTGCCAAAAGCGGCGAAGCTAAATACATCACGATAGCAAAAATTGCTCCTAAGACTGCCATCAATTGAAGAGCTTTGTAAAAAAGCTGTCGGCTGAGCTTATATTCATTCAATGAATTATAATAAGAGGTCTGTTTAGCGATAGCGGCAGGAATTCCTGCTGTAGATATTAATAAAAAGAGAGCGTATACGGTATACCCCATTGAAGATAAGCTATTTGCTTCATTGGCGTGTTCTCCCATCCATGCATACCATGGGATAATATATACCGCACCCAACAAACGAGAAATTATATTACTAGCTGTCATCCAAGCCGATCCTTTAACCATTTTCTCTTGATTGGTCAAGATCGGTTGATCAGCAGGATTTGGTTGATTTATCATTTAACTCCTCCATCTTTCTTTGAACATGCTTCCTTTATTTTAATTGTTAAATCAAGTATATGCAACGACTTTCTCGAATAAATTAACTTATTTATATTTTCCTCACAGATTTTGTAAAAAAACGGTCGTATTCCTTTCTAAAATATCCAAAAAGCAAATAGTACCCTCATTTATAACTATTTCTTTTTTATTTATATTTCGGATAAAAAATACCAGATATCCGTTTGTATTTACATATTTTTTAACAATTCACTATAATATGTTTATTATTCATTTGTTATTTTAATCAAGTTATTACATATAAAATCAAATCTATCTTATTTTAATACTCTATTGATATTTTCTTTCGCTGCTAGCAAGCATCTTGAATTTTTGCCGTTTAAATTGTATGATGAACTTCTAAAGTTTTCTTTCGAAAAAAGCTTACATTCTGATTTAGATACTGCTTGGAGGCGTAATGATGACTATTTCTCTAGAAATAATCCGTGAATGTTTACTAAAAGAACATCTATTAAAAGAATTTATTTCAGCAGAAGGCTGGTCTTTGGACTTACCTAGCTCGTTGAATACTAAAACGTTTACTACTCTTTCCTATGATTCCCGTAAAGTAACAGCTGACACACTATTTTTCTGTAAAGGAATGAACTTCAAATCTGAGTATTTAGAAAAAGCAGTCCATTTTGGACTTGACGTTTATGTAGCAGAACAACCTTATGAGGTACCTGCAGCATTAGGTATCATTGTGACCGATATCAAAAAAGCAATGGCTGTCTTAAGTATGGCTTTTTTTGATTATCCACAAACTAAATTAAAACTGATCGGCTTTACTGGTACGAAAGGAAAAACAACTGCTGCTTACTTTTCTAAATTTATCTTAGATCACGCCACAAATAAAAAAACAGCGATGTTGTCTACTATGAATTCTACTTTGGATGGGCATACGTTTTTCAAATCACATTTAACAACACCTGAATCTCTTGATCTTTATCAAATGATGGCAGAAGCTGTTAATAATAACATGACTCATTTCATTATGGAGGTATCCTCTCAAGCTTATAAAACGAATCGAGTGTATGGATTATTTTTTGATGTAGGAATTTTCCTAAATATCACACCTGACCATATCAGCCCAATTGAACATCCAACATTCGATGATTACTTTTATTGCAAACGCCAGTTGATCAAACATTCAAAAACGATGATTTTAAACCATGACTCTGATTATTTTCCATTATTGAAAGAAACTGCCGAGCTTCATGAAGTACCTTATATCGTTTATGGCAATCAAGCCTCAGCAGATACAGATTATAGCTATCAAAGCAATCCAAATGATTCATTGGCGTTTTCTGTCACAGCAAAAAACGATGCACTGGCCATTTCTGGTGAGTATCACGTCCGTTTAGGCGGTGATTTCAATAAAGGTAATGCATTGAGTGCAGCTATTGCAAGTGCTCTAGTCGGCGCCACAGGTAGTGATTGTCGACAAGGAATCAATGACACAACCGTTCCTGGTCGAATGGAGTTATTAACAAATAAAAATGGTGCAAAAGTCTATGTGGATTATGCTCACAATTATGATAGTTTAAAGAACCTTCTCACATTTGTCAAAGAAGAACATCCTAAGGGTCGTTTACTTGTTTTACTTGGTAGCACAGGAAACAAAGCGATTTCTAGACGTAAAGATTTTGGTACTGTTTTATCTGAATTAGCAGATATTGCAATTTTAACTACAGATGATCCTGCTGATGAAAATCCCGCTGACATCTGTGCTGAGATTGCAGCCCATATCACGACAGATATCCAAATCGAAACAGTACTTGATCGCGGTGAAGCAATCAAAAAAGCCTTATCGTTGAGCCTACCCGAAGATGCAGTTGTTTTAGCCGGTAAGGGGGCTGACTTATATCAAAAAATCGGTGGAAAAGATATCCTCTATGAAGGTGATTTCCAGATTGCCGAACAATTGATCCTAAACTAAAAAGGGTGTGAAATAAAAGTACAATTCACTTTTGTTTCACACCCTAAATGTGGTCAAACGATGAGAACAGAAGCACCTCTTTCGGAAATAAGCCTCTGTTCCAGCCTCTTTTAGTTTAGCCCATCAACATCATTATAAGCGTCATCAGTACCAAACTGATTAAAATACTTGCTGAAGAGGTAAACCCAACGGTTTCTTCTGACATGCCTGCCTTAACGCTATTAATCACCGAAAATGTTGGCATCGGTGCTACACTCAGCACGACTAGAACGATTCGTAATAGTGGGTCTAAGGGGATTACAAAAGCAAACAATAACGCAAATGCTACACCGCATAAATAGCGCCAAGCCAGCACTTCTTTCACTAAATGAAGCGCTTTTTTGGGTAACCTCAATTCAAAATATAAACCAATCATAAACATCGATAAAAAACCATTTGCTTTTGCAATCATTTCTAGGATACCCAACAATTCTATAGGCAATTCGATTTGAACAATCCTAAGTAACAACATGACCATATAAACGGTGAACGGGGCAGACTTTAACAAAGACAATAGAATTTTTTTTAGCGTTGTCTCTTCTTTTGACCCCACTACTTTATCGATGAGTAAGGTAGTCCCTCCTGTCAGCATCACGCTATTTCCAATATCAAACATCAACAGAAATGGGACAGCTAAAGGATAAAAACCTTGAATAAACGGCAAACTAAAATTGCCGATATTATACCCAGACATCGAATACATTTGAAATTTTTGATCTAAAACGGGACGCTTTTTACTCACTCGTCCGCCAATCAAAATCACTAAAACATTCATAATAATCCCCATTATCAACAAAAAAAACAACGTTCCCGAAACAACCACGCTGGCTAAACTAACGATGACTGTTGCAGGCAACGTTAGATTTACAATAATGACAGATAGCATTCCACCATCTGCTTTACTTAATAAACCAATCCGTTTCATTAAATACCCCAAAAATATCATAAAACAAAATCCAATCGCTTGGACTAAAATTTCTTTCACCTAACTCGCCCCTCACTTATCTAGTTCTAACAGTAACATAAAGTATAGCAAAATAAATTCTATTCCTCACCGATTTCAATAAAAAAACATCCACGTAAATTTTTCTTACGCAGATGTTTTTTATTTTCATAAGCTTAAAATAGTCTTAGTCTCACTATTTATTTCTAGGCAATAGATATTTTTTTGCTAAAAGCAACATTAGACTGCCGATAGCCAAAAAATACAATAGCATCACAAGTAGCGTTCCGTTATGGAGTTTACTCATGCCAAATGTAAATAGACTAACCAATAGATAGTAGCCTAAGCTAAAGAAAGCGCCAGCCGTTCCAATCACATCTTGAAAATCGGATAATGCCAAACTAAGGCAATTAGGTAACGCCGTTCCTGTCCCAGTCAACAAAATAAAAATACCCATCAACATCAACCAAAATTGAATGTTTTTGGGAAGCGCACATTTTAGAGAAACTGACATACTTTTTTTTGTGCCAGCCCTATTATTATTTAAATTATGATCGTATCTTTTGATAGCTTAGTATCCTGATTCCTATTGCTTGATTTTATTCGATCGATACTTTTGAGTTTTGATAGAAACGCCGCTGAAAAGAAAACGAGTAAAAAAGTTTACTCGTTTAGTTCAATTACTTGTTTTTAAAGTAATTGCTCGATTTCCTCTTCTGAAATTTCAATATCTCGTAAACGTTTATCCATACTTTCAAATCTCTGTTTCAGGATCTCTCTTATCTTGATAATTTTATCAAAATCATTATCACCGTAAGAAGGTGCTTGTCTCCCCTTAATGTACCCATCCCCAACCATTTGAACCTTAAAAACTGCATTCGGGTTGTCTAACTCAAATCCGTATGAAACTTTAAAGAAAATACATTCTGCATGATTAGCGCGATCTGCTGCTATCATTGTTGTTACTACTGGTTCAAAAACACGTTTTCTTCCCATATTCAACATCCTCTTTATAGTGTACCTATATGCACTTTATAAGTACACTATAAAGTTTTTCTAAAACATTGTCAACTCTTCCCTAAAAAAATACACTGTACTAAAAACGAAGAATTTACCTATACCTAAAACGAATGTTTTTGGTATAGAAAAAAGACTATCTATTAAAAATAGTCTTTTCCAAATTCAATAGTCAGTTAATGAATGACTAATTCTTCTCTTCTTAAAGTTTGAAATTCAAATAAGATAGGATTTATTCTTTGCCTAATTTCTTCATATTGATTTTTGTACTCTTCTATCTGCTCTTCATTGACATCTAATAGCGTAAATATTCCTTGCATCAGTGTTACTTTTTTCGTTTCCAAATTACAAATTGCTACAGACCCTCTAGAAAATAATTTTAGTCCTTTGACAATTAAATCGTCTTCCTCGAATGCAAATAAGAATGAATAATCTCTTGTATTTCGACATGGTTGATAAAAGAACTGGATTTCAGGAAACCTCATTGCATTTGTAGTAGCTACGACAACTAACTCATGTTGAATTGATTGGGTGTTTGACATTGTAATCTCTCCTTTTTTAAAGTTAAGATTAATTTAACAAACATTTTGTCAGCATTCATTGTTATCGCTCACTTATTTTGGGCAACTCTATTGAACACTCAACAATCCTATAACAGCGGCGTTCAAAAAATGATCAATAACCTATACTCTATTGAACATTTTACTTATTTATATTTAACAAAAATCAATATACAAAGAACTACCTTCCAATCAATGCTCAACTGGTACCTTTATTATTAAAAAATCTTTTTCAGAATAGGTACCACTCAATAAACTTTGAGGATAATAATATTTAAATGTAAGATAATCTACTTTACTTGCTAACTGTTTGGTTTTTATTGAGAATGTCATACTGTTCGTTTCACCTTTATTTATATCTTTATCGTTTTGTCTACCACCAAAATTTACTAGCTCATTCTTATTGTCAGTTATTTTCGAGTTACTTAAAAGAGTCCATCTCATCTTATATGGTTCTGGGTAACTAATATTTTCATATGTTATGCTAATTGTTATTGCATGTTTAACTTCATCAGAATATATGACATCGCTTCTAGGATTATTCAATCTGCTACTTGCTTTCGTAATAGTAAATGCTACTAAGGGTTGATTTGCTTTTGTTATGACAACTCGCTCATTAATGCCATATTCCTTTTTTTCTGTAGCTAAATCGTGGTTTTCTACCAGCTGATCCTCTTTTATTTCTTCCTCTACACTGGATAGTTTAGTTCTATATTCTTCTAATTGCCTCTGATCACTGCAACCTGTTATCATAAAAAAAAGTATGCTACATACTACAAAAATATATTTTTGCGTTTTCAATTTATCCATTCCTCCATATATTGTAAAGTTGTTTTTTTAATAATATCAATTTATAAGAAAAAATGCGACTAAATAAAAACATAGTGTCCACAAAAAATATCTTTTTGTGGACACTACAACTGTTTTCCTACATTCCTTTAACTCATCCTACTACTTTCAATGTAGCAAAAAAGCTAGCGACTGATTGAATAATAGAAGTACCTGTCGTTGCTACAGCTGTTCCAAAACTAACTCCTGATGCTACAATAAAGCCACCACATAACGCTAATCCTGTTAAGCCAACGAAACCTGCGACTCTTAATTGTGCATCAACTCGTTTCATAGACTCTTGAATCCGATCAACATCTGCATTCATACCAGGTGGCAATTTCCCAGGATCGACAAATAGCCCTAGAGTAACTTGATAATCATATGGTACATCTTGCCCATCAATATTCCCAACTACATAAGTTCCTGTAAAATAAATTTCCATTCCCACTTCAGTAAACGAATCGGCTTTAAATCGCACTTTGATTTCTCCTTCGTTTGCAATATCAGCTAACTGATTAATTGTTTCTACTAATGAATCATCAGCCCCCACAATATCCAATGCATTTTGAAGTTCCTCTAATTCATTAGCAAATTTAACCTCGGGTTTTCCATTTTTAATAACAAATTTTGCATCTGCATCGCCACTACTTGAAATTTCATTTTCTAATTTTAAAATCATCTTGATTTGTCCAAAATAAACAGTATGCTCAATCTCTGATTTAAAATCAAGTCCTACAACTTCACGAAAAGCTTTTAGTCGATTAGCAATTTCATTAGCGATTTCTGCTTGCTTTGCTGCCTTAATATCTAAAGATACGTTATTTTCATCAACACTTTGTGGTTTGTTAAATGTACTTTGGCCAACATCAAACAAACCTGACATTGCAACTTTGTCCAACGGAATTCCTTGTAACATATACTCATGGTACTGATCAAATGACCAATTTCTTGGCATTTTATAGCCTAAATTTGCACTGAACCCTGAAGACATATCCGAAACAAAACAATTAGTGATTTGAACAATCTGGTCTGTTGCTTGTGCACAGACATTTCTTGGTGCATACAAAGAAACTTTATACTCTGGATAGTGTTGACGCATAGAATCAACTACATCTCTTAGATAAGCAATAATATACGGAATTTCATCACCTAAAACATCAAAATCACAGGCAAAATAAATGGTTGTATGGTCTTTGAATCCTAATGATTTTGCTGCAGCCCCTGCTAAACGAGCGTCTGTCCAGCCTTGACCTGCTGTTTTAAAGTACTCTAAATACCAACCGCCATCCTGATAAATTGGAAAAATTTTAAAATTATTTTTCTTTAATAGATTTATTTCATTCACGGTAAGATTTTTAGGTCGCTCTTGCGCACCAACTCCAACGGTTCCTGTTAAGTATCTACCAATCGTGTTATATCCTGCATTTTTTAGGATATCTACATGTGATTGTTTTAGAATTTGCATCGAAGTATCACATGCTTTCGTTGGTCGTTCAGTATCTCCAGTCGTCGCTAGCAACGCCTTTATTACTGGCATATCTGCACTCCCTCGCTCTACATCTCCAATCTTCATAAATTTTCTAAAGTTACGAACTGCTTCTGCAACCTGTTGAGTAAATACTCCGTCAAAAGGCCCTTTGTATTCGTCATTTACATATAATGCATACTGTAACAATTTGATATTCGCTTTATTTGGATGTCCGACGTAAATCGTAGGACATCCCACTGTTGTGCTAGGTCCAAAATAACCATTTGCAAAACCTACAAACATGCCCATTTCACATTGTAAACCATAAATAATCGCTTGGTTTGTATCCCTTTGATAAATTCCATCACATGGAAGTAAGCCAAAATATTCATTATAGTTTCTATTTAATTCTTGTTGCATCAATCGGATCTTCGGATCTCCAATTAGATCAAAAGCACTCATATCCAATAAAGCTTTCATTAACATTGCTGTTAAATAACCATCTGGTTTTAATCCTGCCTTTTCTTGAAATTCTGAAACAGCATCCTTTGTATACTTAGTATATTTACCATCTAAGGGATTAGTCCCACTAACACCTGGATTAATTCCTTTACACCAAAATCCACCTTGTAAAATCTTTACAATATTTACCTTTGGTGTACCTCTATCTTTAAATGTCGGTTCCACTTTCTCTGTAAAATATTTTTCTGTGGTCGGTCCAAAATTATCAGAGGTAGCTGTGATCCCCATTTCTTGTTGCAACGCTCTTCTTAAAGCATAAATAGTTCGCCATCCAGTTTTTCCATCTTGAGGTACCATACCAGTTTCAAAAGAATAAGTTTTATTTAACCATTTTTGTGTTTCAAAAACCATTTGATCCATATATATCCCACTTTCTTGTTATAATCTTTATATCACTGCGCAATAATATGATTTGAGTATAACAAGAACAATATCATCTAACCTGTTGATTCTCTCCCCAAAATCTCCCATAATGCATAACCGGTACCTAATCAATATAAAAAGCTCCTTAAAAACAGGAGCCCAAAAATGATTATAATTTATTAGATGGATTAAATATTAATAATTTGATACGCCTGCCATTGGACATTAGCACTTCCGTAATACGTATACATCGTGTTTATACCTGAAAAGTATTGATATGAATTTGCTGATAGAAAATTACCTGCATATCCACCTGAAAACGTGCGTAATGCTTGCTGCGCAGTACCAACCATTGCTGAATCGTAACCTGAATAATACCGTAGATATGGACCATTGGCTGTAGATTGATAAACTGTATTTAGAGAATTCCATCCAGCACTTCTTGAAAAATGCCCTTCTGCATGTCCACCGTGTCTTAATCCCACATAATTAAAAGAAGAAGTAATCCCTCTAGGTGATATTTTATTGCTATCTTCAGGTTTTTCTGTTTCTAATATCTTTTTAGCTGTTTCAACCGTTATAGAATTTGGATCTGTCTCACTGTTCACGATAGTTAACAAGTTTTTTCTTAATCCAAATTCTCCTACCGTAGCTTCACCATAAATAAACGTTCCATTTTCTAACCTTACAACTTTATCTGTATCTTTTAACCCAGGAAAAAAGAAGTCTTCTGTTGGTCTCTGGGCTACTTTCGTGGGTTCTTTATACTCCGCAGCTTCCGTTAGAGTATTTGAAAGAAACAGACCTGGACTCAATAATATAACTAATAATATTTTTTTCATTTTTAAACTCCTTTTTTGTTATTTATATAAATTTATTGACTGTTTTTTTCAGACAACTCATTTATTTCATCTTTATGAGTTTCAACCAATGCCTTTAGGTCGTAAATAGTTATGCCTTTTGGATAAGTTGAAGTATCTATCTTTCTTTTATTAGACCCTTCTGCTTTAAAATCAATCTGACCACTTAGAATTTCTCCATACGAAGTAACAACAACTCGATCCGAATCAACATGAAATTGATCTAGCAGATTTACAATTTCAGAAGCATTAGGGCCTTTAAAAGTATTATAAAGTTGCTCACCATTTATATTTTTAAAATCAACAATCGAGTCATTTTCTTCGATACTACTACTTTCAGGTACCGAGTCACTACTCGAATTGATATTTGATACCTCTTCACTAATAATAACTTTATCTGAACTTTTAGTATATGCATTACCTTTACTGAGAACAAAAGTTGATCCTAACAATACAGTTGATACAGTGACTACTAAAAAGCCTACTATTTTACCTTTCATATTGAACATCTCCTCTAGTAGATTTCAAACTCTTACTAACGTAAAATATACCATATACTAATAATTAATTCAATTGGTAAATTTTTTTGTATCTTTTAACAAAATACAATTAGTTTATATTTAAAATTAACACTAAAAAGCTACTAGAATCAGCTCCAGATAAATTCAATTATGACTATACTCATAATTTACATAAAAAGGATAAAATAAAAGGATCATTCTATCCTTTCCAAAAATTACTTAATGCGTTTCCTTCCAACCTCGGCTGTAATCAACATTTCATCTTCGTCGTAAACAGAAAATCCTTTATCATCTATCTTTACAGTTAGAGAAGTTGAATGATCATTAAATTCATTTAAGAGTGATTCAACTCTTTTATTCATTTTTTTCTTTGAAGAAAATAATTCGACATCGATATCTGAAGACGTATGAGTAATCATGTACCACACAAATTTCATGATATTCTCCTTTCCAATAACCGTCTATTAAGAGCATGCTTTTTTTATTTAGAAAACCCTGAAAACTGCTTTTCTACTTTGATTTTTACCCATTCATCAAATTCAATTATTTGGCAATTGTTTGTCTCCAGTAAACTAAATATCTTACTTTTTACTCTCAAAGGAAAAACAATGTGTTCTTTTAAAGTATCGTGGATACTAACTGCAGATAAAGTAAGCTCATTTAAAAAATATTTTTCCTCGTATACAATAATATTGTCGGTAGTTAATTCTATTAGTTTCAGTATCTTTTGCTTTTTTGTAAATATCAAAGTCATCATCCTTTCTTTTATGTACCAAAAACCGTAGTTATTCAAGTAATGTCACTTTTTCCGAAAAACATATAAAAGTAACATCACTTTTTATTTAGCTTCGGAATGTCAAAGCCTGCTCGATCTTGTTCAGCAAGTAATTCCAAACCAATGGCCATTATTTTTGATTCGCTTTTATTGTACTTCTTAGTTAAGTGAGACAATTCGTTTTGTAGTTTAGGATTCAAATTCGACTGTACGCATTTGTTTTCTTTTTTTATAGCCATCTTTTCACCTCTTCCAAAAACCGTCGATTATAAATCAACATTTGTAGGTCACTTTACTCCCCGTGCCAGTGCTTGTTCTAAAGCCCCATTATATTGGGGCTTGTAGAATACTAATTGTATGCACAGCATCTATAGTCCGCTGAAATATCGTTTATTTCATCGTGTACCCAACCATCCACATCAGGATAATCACTTTTAAAGTTTGCATATCCATTGTGTAAATTGCTAACAAATCTTTCAGAATTATCAATAAAGTCTTGAGCGATATTATTTTCTAATGATATGCAGTGATGATTTTCAGTGCAATCCCATAAAATATCACGGGCGATTGTATATTCGACTAAGTTTATTTGATTATTGTAGTGTAAGTTTTCAATTAAATTCTCTAGTTCATAAAACATTCGTTGTTGTAGTTTTTCCTTTTCCATTAACTCTATATACAATTTATATCGTCCTCTCTGAAGTCAATATGCGTTATAAGCACATATTGACTTCACCTTTCTTATAGTACCTCTTAAGCTCTGTACGCTCTATTTCTTCTAAATTTTCTAAATCAACAGTTATTTTGTAAGTAATTTTCTTATCTTGTCCCTGTGAAGGGTACGAAGTGTAATAAACCATACGGTTCTTAATTCGCATTGATTCTATGATTCCATATTTTTCAGAATACAATAGTTGTGCCTGCTCCATTTCACTGGTGTACTTTGCACTTAATTTTTTCATTTCAAAACTTCTTCCTCTCTTTATCTTATATACTTATTATATCAGGATATCCCTATATTGTAAAGGGAAATATGTGGATATCCTGATATTTTTATGTTATTATGTAAAAATAAAGGAGTGGATATTTCTATGGAAAATGAATACTCAACTACTGAAGCCCAACGAAGAGCATCCAAAAATTATGAACAAAGAAATCCAGAAGCTAAACAGTACAGAAACAAAAAGTCGGCTACTAAAAATTTTATTACACAAACCGCTACTGAAGAAGATTTTCAATTAGTTTTAGAATGGGTAGAAGAAAGATTAAAAAACAACACTACTAATGAATGACTTTAGTAGTGTTGTTTTAATGCAAATTATTGTATTGTAGCCTAGCTATTGGAATTTAAGCTTAGATAATGCTATAATAGAAATGAAAAGAGAGATATGCGCTAACATATCCCTCTTATGTAGAACCGTTTAAGACGGTAGCAAAAATTATATTATATTAAATAACCGTAATCTGGCCAAAGATATGAACGGTTATTTTCTTACGATTAGTCAATAGCAAAAGTGGTCTTTTTTCTTTATTGAAATTAGCCTTTTTTTTATTGCCTTTTAACCTATTTTAAACAATTGGAATGTAAATATCGGTAAAACTCTTATCCTTTAGATTTTTAGGTGGTTCTGTTATATACATTTCAAATGGTACTGCATCTCTTGGTTTAGCTTTATCTTTGAAGAGCCATTCTTGATACATATACTGCCAAGCTTCTCCATATTGGTTACTTGACATTTCAAAATGACCCACAGCAAATTTTCCTGAAATGCTAGTTTCACAAATGTTTCCACTTTCAACAACTTTTGCATTTTTCGGTATAGTCATACCCACACTGGTTCTAAGATTTTTTTCATCTGTAATGAACGGATTATCATCATAAATTGTCAAAACTTTTGTTTTGTCAGGGTCAATTAAATTATTTGTAGTAGCAAAATCGAATAATTCATTGAATAGCTTCTTACTCTTTCTTCTAAACTCAACGTAACTTCCTCTAAATCGAATGTAGATAATTCGTTGGTTTTTTAGTTCCTCTGTAGTGATATTGATTGGTTCAATCATAATAATTCCTCCTTATTTTTTATATACCTATTATTTCATGAACCAATTACTTTTTCTTGTCAATTCTTGCTGTTTTCTGTAATTAACAGGACTTATTCCAAAATGTTTTTTGAATGTCCTACTAAATGAACTAGAGTCATTATATCCATATTCCACAGAAATAGTAATTATGGAAATCTTAGGATTAACACATAGAAAAATGGCAGCGCGTTCCATTTTAAACCTAGTCACAAATTCATTTACTGTTTCAGAAGAATATTTTTTGAAAATTCTATGGAAATGGAATTCAGACAAATGAGCATTTCGTGCTAAGTCTTTTAATGATATTGCTTCTTTCAAGTTATTTTCTATGTAATCTTCAGTTTTATTTATTAATCGAATATATATTTGCCTGGAGCTGACATTTTCAGTTTTATCATCCATATTTATCTTGTCCTTATTAAAAGTATTCATTAATTAGATAGATTAGTTCACTATTTATATCTAGCCTATACAGATTTATTATAACAATCTTTTCTAAGTTTAAACACGTTATAGAAGTTTTTTTAGTAAAATCATATATCTTGTAAAAAGGGTACAGTAAATAAACCTAGCCCAATACTCAAAAAATTTATTAAGCTATAGCTTTTTCATAACTATACAAAGTCTCTTTTTTTATTAAATAAAATAATATCCTTAAGAATTTATTTATGGTAGCTATGACTGCAACTTTATGACATTTATTCATTGGCTCTGATTTTAATCTATAATAGTGTTCCTTGATATGATTATCTTCTATAGTCTTTGTCCGAATCATATTTATAATTACTTGATATAAAATTTTTCTAAGAATCTTATTTCCTCGTTTGTTTATCTTGTCACGCATTTGAAACTTACCTGACTGATATCTTCTTATATCTATCCCAACAAAAGCATTTATTTGTTTTGAATTATCAAAACGTCTAATATCCCCTAATTCAGCAATTACTCTTACTGCAGAGTTTATGCCTACTCCAGGGAAACTAAGGAGAACATTATACTCAGGTAATGATTGAGCTATGTTATCCATTAACTCCGTAATTTCATTCTTTTGATCTACAAGTTCTTGATATCTATAGGCATAGTGTTTAACTTGTAAAATTACTGGATGGAATTCATCGACAGCTGGAAAACTATTTTGTGCTGCTGTAATTAGCATTTCAGCCTTTTTTTGTGCTCGAAAAGAAGATAGATTTTTTTTAGTATTTTTTAATATTTTATTTTTGATAATGGTTTTAGAATCCTTAAGAACAAGATTAGGATGTGGATATATCTGTGCTATGTTTAAAAACAAAGAACTTTTAGTTGTGAATACTTGCTCTAATTCGGGAAATGTGACTTGAACACAACTATGAAGTCGCCCCCTCATAACCGAAAGTTCCTCATCTATTTCAGAATAGTACCGTGAAAGCTGTTTTAATTCGTCATATTTTTGATCAGATTTTTTATAAAAATTACTTTTACTTTTCATATGAGACAAAGCAAGGTTATGAGCATCTACTTTATCATTTTTATTACTACGTAAAGTTTTAGATTGAAAACTTGCTTCCAAAGGATTCAATTTTGTATAGCGATATCCTTCTTCCATAAAAAATCTCTCTAGTGCTTTGGAGTATACACCCGTGGCTTCAAATACTATTTCTAACGTGTTTGAATCAACCTTAGTGTATTTCGCAAACAACTGTTTTAAATGTATGAACGATTCAACTGTGTGCGGAATCCACTCTTGATTAATACAATTTTCTTCATCATATAAAACCATAAAACTTTTTCCCATACTAATATCAAACGCTGCAACATACTTCATAAAATATCCTCCTACATTAATTAGTTGAAGAACTTTACCTAGCTCTACCGATTCCACTTTCTTTTACACGATCTTGTAGATCCAACATATTAAAAACTGATTCAATTAGAGATAGTAAAGACACCCTGTTTTTTTTACGAACTTATCGTTCTAATAACCGTTCGAGTTATTCTTCACTTTAACTATAAAAAAAATAGTTATGTAAGCCAATGCCTTAGCTTACATAACTAATCTTAATATGTTTTTTGTCGTTTTTAAGCATGTCTACAATCAATTTAATCAAAGCTATGGTAAACATACCAAAACTTAGAATCAATTGAATTGTTTCTAATGCGGACAAAAGGCTTTCTACTTTCATAGACTTCAGAACTTATTCTCATAAGCACCACCACCTTTCGGAAGTAGCCACCCTCATAACTTTTTTACACTGATTAGTATATCATATTTAGAATTATTTACTTCATTTTTTAGTAAAAATCGTTTGAATAGTTCTTACATATTGACACAATAGAACTGGAGATGATCTTATGGTATTTATTATTCAAAATACTGATACAAAAAAATTCTTAGTTCAAAAAAAGGAACCTGTGAATTTAACTGGAGCGAACAAAGAAGCTGCTACTGTATTCTCAAATTTTGATCCTTACAAATTAATTGAGGTTTAAAAAAATAGACTTATATAGAGTGTATATTGGCACCGTTAAAAATTAATTTTTCAAAGACTTCAGAATTATTGCACTCTGATAAAAGAGCTGAGCCCAGCTCCTTCAAATTTAACATTCCGTAATTGGTCATTATGACAACAGCCGTTTCACGCTCTAAGTCAAGCATTAGTATGCAACTGAATCCTCCTGCATTTCCATCATGCCAATGTACACTTGATTTCTTATCAATACGCCAACCTAAACCCATATCCCATTTATTATTGCCATTTGTATATTTCTGATGAGTCAATTCTAAATAATTCAGTCTATTATGCAAGTGAGCATGTGCAAACAGCAGGAGATCACGGGCTGTTGAAACCAAAGAGCCAGCGGAGGATATAATATCATTATGATCCCATTTCCAATTTTTTGTAGGATTCTTTCTTCTATCATGACCAGACATATTTACAGTATTTCCTGCCTGAGTTTCATTTAATTTTAAATCTTTGAAAGCAAACTCATTAATTGCTTCATAACTTGTTTGATGAGAAAACTGTCCTAGTATGTATCCAAGAACTCCAAAAGCAAAATTATTATATTCAAATTTATACTGCTTTGGTTTAATAATCGTATCGCTTAATATCTCAAGCATTTTTTCTTCATTTAAAGTTCCATGGAAAGGATTCTCATGTAAAAAACCATTAGGTTTATTTAACTGTAATAACATTTTGTATGTTTCAAATTTAGTGAATGGTAGCTGATTTGGATAACCAGAAGCATGCGTTGCAAGTTGCATGATTGTCGGATAAAAACGGTCTGGTAGGATCTTAATATAATGGTTTAAATTCGTATCTAAATCAATATTATTATCTACGAGATGTTTGCTCAACAGTGATGTTGTGAAAAGCTTAGTTATTGAACCTATATCATAGGATAAATTTGTTGAAATACTCTCATTCTTTGAATTCCAAGCATCTAAAACTATTTTATTTTTTTTCAACATTCCCACAGTTATATTAACTTGAGGATGTTTCTGAGTAAAGTCTTGCAATAATGTGCTGATTTGTGGAGAATAACTATTTTTAATCAATTCTGAAACCTCTTTTCTTATTTAATATTAATTTTGAAAATTACTTAATGTTCTATCTCCTTTATTGATCCTCGTAATATATATTTAGAAGGAGCTTTTATTCCTTCAATCACCCTTAAGGGCTATTCCTAATTTTTTTCACTTAAATAACTAAAAAAGCTTGGATATTGTAGGATATTCCTGAATAATAAGTCTTGGAAAGGACTTACGGGAAAATACTGACTGATCCTGCAGCTCGACTGCCCCAAAAAGACTGTGACCCGAACCGTTGATAAAACATCCAACACACTAGCTGAGTCCATTGACTTCTACCAACCCTAGTAGGGATTGGTGTGGCTTTGAAGTTTAATGAATTGAACTCTATTATGCGAGGCTGTCGTTAGGCAACGTGATTCTGGGATATCCCACAGTATCCAAGCATTTCCTAATACACATGAAAGGAGGTCCTTCCATATGAAATTATTTGTAGGTTTAGACGTCAGCTCAGAAAAACTAGACGCCTGCTTTATGACCGACGACGATACCATGTCTGTTCTAAACGAATCCACTATTGAAAATAGTCAACTTGGAGCGAATAGGATCAAAGAGATTATTCTAGAACTTTCTCAATAGTTAGAGATCGAACGGTTAGTCATTGGTATGGAAGCCACATCATTATATAGTTTTCATCCTGCTATGTTTTTCAAGGAAGATTATGATTTAAATCAATTCAACCTTACGGTTTCTGTAGAACAACCTGATAAAATCAAAAAGTATCGAATGATTTTTGAAGAAAACAAAAATGATAAAATTGACGCATTCTACATTGCCGATTACTTTCGTATCCAACGCCAGGCAACTTCTATAGTAAGAGAAGAGGAGTATCTAGCACTGCAACACCTTACCAGAACACGTTATCAATTAATCAAACATCTTGTCCGAACAAAACAACACTTCATCGAGAATGTTTACTACAAGTGTAACACCTTATCTAAAGAACTAAAATCTGAAGGTAGTTCTATTTTAAGTGCAACATTGGTTACTCTCATGACAGAAGAATACACAATGGGACAGTTGGCGGAACTCTCTTTAGAGGAGTTCGCAGACCTAATTCAAAAACTTGGTAGATATCAATTTAAGAACCCTGAAAAAATAGCTAAGGCTATCTCTAGTGCACTTAGAAATTCCTATAAACTTGGAAAATTACACCAAGAATCTGTTGATATTGTTCTGGGTGTTTTAGCTAGGGAAATCCGCAGCCTCGAAAAACTTATTAAAGACCTTGATAAGGCAATTAATGATTTAGTTGTTGTTTTACCTGAATATCAATGCCTAACTAGCATACCTGGTATTGGTCCAGTTTACGCAGCAGGAATTTTAGCTGAAATCGGTCAGATTGAACGATTTCATGATGAAACCAAGATCGCTAAATATGCCGGTCTTTATTGGAGACAAAATCAATCTGGGAACACTGAATATGAACATACACCCATCGCTAAACGAGGGAATCGTTATCTGCGCTATTATTTAGTTGAAGCCGCCAACTCGATAAAAAAATACGATTCCGACTATAAAGCATATTACACAAAGAAATATTCAGAGACACCCCAGCATAAACACAAACGAGCACTCGTACTAACTGCAAGAAAATTTGTGCGTCTGGTGGATACGCTACTACGTAACCATCAACTCTACATGCCACCAAGGAGCGTGATAGATAAATAACGATTAGTTATTGACGCAATCCTTGGAATCGGCCCGAAAAAAATTGATTTTTGGTCGGGTCTAGTTCAGTGCGTTTCAAATTAGCACTTCCTATCAAATTTTTCCTGATCTTTAACTTGACTTATTACCACTAGTCTTTTTGAAATACGATTTTTATATTTGTTATATCAAGGACTCAATCATCAATTTTTCTTAATATATATAGTAATCTTCAACACCGTCCTGATGAATCTCGATTAATAAGCTGTGGGGTAAACAAATAATTGTTTGCCCTTTTTTTGATATCCAACCTCTCTTAACACCAATTTGATCTGGACTATTATCCTCCTTATCTCTAATTTCTCCATTTTTAATTTCTATAGTATTATATTGATCTTTACCTGGATAATAAGTCTTTGTCAGCTCTTTAACTTCATCCAGGTTAAATCGATCGACTTCTTTACCATGAATACGAATTACAGCATAGCGTACGCCTGTGGAACTACTCGAAGTAGCTTCTAAAAAGAACCATGGAAGAAATGTAAATACTGAATAGTATCTAATAAAGTGGACAGTAAATATAAATCATTAATAATAAAGAGTCAAAAAACATCCACGTAAATTTTTCTTACGCAGATGTTTTCTATTTTCATATGCTTAAAATAGTCTTAGTCTCACTATTTATTTCTAGGCAATAGATATTTTTTTGCTAAAAGCAACATCAGACTGCCGATAGCCAAAAAATACATTGGCATCACAAGTAACGTTCCGTTATGGAGTCTACTCATGCCAAATGTAAATAGACTAACCAATAGATAGTAGCCTAAGCTAAAGAAAGCGCCAGCCGTTCCAATCACATCTTGAAAATCGGATAATGCCAAACTAAGGCAATTAGGTAACGCCGTTCCTGTCCCAGTCAACAAAATAAAGATACCCATCAACATCAACCAAAATTGAACCATTTCCGGCAAAATAGTTGTTGCACTCACAAAAAACAAGAAAACAGCTCCAAGCAGCATACATCTGATTCCGATCAGAATGATTTTTTCCGGCTGATAAATCGGCAATAACCGTTTAGACAATAAAGATCCTAGGATCGAAGCCCCTGCCACACCAATGCCTAAAAATCCATACATTGCTGTTGATAAATGAAATTGTTCAATAAAGATAAATGGTGCTTCTGCATAGTAACTAAATAATACGCCATTGATCGCACCTATCAAAAATCCATAAGTCAAAACTTTGGGATTCATTAAGAGCCGTTTAATAACAGGCACTAATTTCACTGGTACTCGTTTATCTATTTCAAACGTTTCCGGTAAACGTAAAAAAGCGTAGCAAAAAATCAACACACTCATTAATACTAATACAAGGAAAACTGCTCTAAATCCCCAATATTGATCAACAATACCACCAATCAGCGGTCCTATCGCTGGGGTAAAAGCAAGCGCTGCAGAAATTTGCGCAAATAAGGCATGACGCTGATTGCCAGAATAGCTTTCCCGCAATATCGTTTGAGTGATGACAGAACCCGTACTAGCACCAAATGCTTGAACAAATCGAGCTACTAACAATAGCTCAATCGTCTCTGAACGAAAACAAAGAAAACTACCCATTCCATAAAACAACAAGCCATAAAGCATCGCCTTACGTCGTCCAACAAAATCAGACAACCAGCCCCAAAAGAACACACCTAGCGCAAAAGCTAGAAAATAAATACTCAACGTTAATTGAACCTTTGCCATTGACGTTTGAAAATCATGGGCAATATCTGGCAGCGACGGAGTAAAAATCGTTTCACTGATTTGTGGAAATCCAATTAAAACAATCAGTAATAGTAACGATGGCACACGAGTTTTGATGCTTTTTTTCAAGAAAGTTCCTCCTAAATTAAAAGCGAAGCGGGCTTGTTCAGTCTCGTCTGAAAATAGGAAAAATTGATTGAGTCGCTTTTTTGACTCATTCGATTTTTATCTTTTTCAGTCGGAACTAGTCCACTTCACCAGTTCATTAAATTAAAGGGTTGAAAAAAAACATCTATCTCCGGGAAGCGGCGGGAGCATAATCAATATTAATTTATAGGTATCCATCTGCTAATCACTTCCTTTTCATTTATACGGTCATTTCACATCTTTCTCATGGTAGCATAAAACCTAATCTGATTTCAATTGTAAAAAAACAGGACTCCAATCATTTAAATTCCTTGTCAATTCAAACTATTTCTAGAAAGTAAAAAAAAAACAAACCCTTTCCCCATCAATTAATGATAAACTTATCATAATACATAAAAAGCAAATAAACATTCTAACTAAAGGAGCTATACTCATGAACTTGAAACAATCTATCCCACCAGACTTCAGTGGTTTTATTCAGATCACTTCAAATAATGAGCCAGTATTATTTGAGGCTTTCGGCAATCGCGATCTTCCTAATCAAATAAAAAATACTGCTGATACGATTTTCGGTACAGCTTCTGGCAGCAAAACATTTGTTGCGGTTGCCATCATGAAACTGATTGAAGAAAAGAAAATTGGGATTGATCAGCCGATCAATCAAATCATCTCATATCCCTTGCCTAATATCGATCCTGGCGTCACTATTCATCAGCTGCTGAATCACACCTCAGGTATCGGAGATTATTACGATGAAGACGAACTAACGGATTATGCTGAATTATGGGAAGATTTCCCTAATTATAAAATACGCAAAAATAGTGATTTGCTCCCCCTTTTTATTGATAAAAAAATGACAGCTGCTCCTGGGGAAAAATTTCAATATAATAATACGGGCTATGTCCTATTAGCTGCGATCATTGAAGAACTGACTCAACAACCGTTTGACAGTTATTTAAAGAAACTTATTTTTGAACCCGCTGGTATGTCTTCAACTGGTTACTTTTCTTTAGACCGACTGCCGGCTAATGTTGCAAATGCGTATGTCTACGATGAGAAATTAGAGGACTATTACAGTAATATTTATAGTATAGACGCCAAAGGTACTGGGGCAGGTGGCTGTTTTACAACGTTAAAAGATCTGGAACGTTTTTGGCAGGTATTCTCTCAGGGAAAGATTATCTCTAAACAAGCAGTCCATATGATGCAAACCACACAAGCCTCTGATTATTATGGTTACGGTTTTTGGATCGCTAAAAAAAATGAGCACCCTTTCCCTTATATGCAAGGGCACGATCCGGGTGTTTCGTTTATCTCTTCTTATGATCCAGTTTCAACTTTAGCTATTACGATCATGAGTAATCTAGGGCAAGATGTTTGGACGATGCATAAAGCATTTTCTGCTCAGTTTTTTGAAAATGATGAATTTGTAGAGAAATGAGGGGGACAGATGGATTTTAAAACGAAATTAACGGACTATGTAAACACCTATGAACAACAAGGCTACCTTCATGGAAATTTACTTGTTGCAGATAAAACGGGTATCCTTTTGAAGCAAAGTTTCGGATTAGCTTCCGTTGAATTCGAAATTGCTAACAAGGATGATACGAAATACCAAATAGGGTCGTTAACAAAAGCTTTTACCTCTATGGCGTTATTACTATTACAACATCATGGGGCTTTATCTGTTAATGACTCTATCAATACCTATCTAACTGATTTCCCAAATGGGGATAACATAACTATTTACCACTGCATGACATGCACCTCTGGCTTTCCTGATTTCGCTTCATTTGACCATTTTTGGGAAACTACGATGCGGCTTAGTTGGACATTAGATGATTTGTTGGCGCTATTTAAAGATTTACCCCTAGAATTTGACCCAGGTACTGCGTATGCCTACTCTAGCTCTGGTTATCTAGTTTTAACAAAAATCATTGAAGTGATCTCCGGACAGACTTACGCTCAGTATTTAAAAGAGCATATTTTTACACCGCTAAACATGTCAGATACTGGCTGTATGAATGAAACAGATATTATTCTAAATTTAGCTGCGAATTATAGTTACTGGGAAAAGGAAATCCATACACCGCAGACAAACAACTCATTTCCATTAGGTGCGTATGGCCTTTATTCGACGACA
Source organism: Enterococcus sp. AZ126 (assembly GCF_051714545.1). Classification (NCBI taxonomy): domain Bacteria; kingdom Bacillati; phylum Bacillota; class Bacilli; order Lactobacillales; family Enterococcaceae; genus Enterococcus; species Enterococcus sp. AZ126. The sequence continues at coordinate 2,514,275 of NZ_JBIOSB010000001.1, read as the reverse complement.
AACGATTTATATCTTTGGGATAGAGCTCTTAGAACGCACCAACTGATTCCAGAAAATCTGACTACATTGATGTTTACACCTAATCAAGGAAGTTATGCTTGTGGCTGGGATATTGCTAAGATCAACGGTCAAGTATGCCAACAGCATTTTGGAGATATCAGTGGGTTTGTTAGCTCTATAAAGCAATTTAAAACAGACGAATTAACCATCATTTTTCTGAGCAACCTTGATATCATCCCAGTAAGTGCGATCACAAAAGAAATTGCACACTTGAAATTTGATAACACATTCAAGCTAACATCCTATCCCATAAAAACGACATCAGCTATTTCTTTTGAACAATTTATCGGGCTATATGAAGCAGCAGATTCTACTTCTTTTGAAATCGTTGCACAAAAAGAGCTCTTTCTGATTGTCCCTAAGTTATATGACGTTCACTACAAACTAAGACTGAAACAAGTGTACGCTGATTCTAACAGTATTGTGTTTAAAACAGAAAAAATCAATGAGACACTTGTCTTTGTTTATCAAGGTAAAGATGGTTTTAAAGAGATTATTTATACAGATTATTATGGTGTAACGAGAGTTTTAACAAAAAATAGCGTCAATGATTGCGGTATTTAGCAGCTTACTCCCTTATTCTGTATTATCCACAATCAACGCCTGAATCCCTCTCATTCCTTTTTGCCCATTAAACTCTACGATGATAGTCTGTGAAATCCCTTTTTTCTCTTCCATCTCTTCATTATTACTGTAGACTTTTACACGTTGTCCCTCTGGACGATCGTCTGGCTGCTCATATTCCTTTTCAAAATTTTTAATAGAACGCTCTGAAGTTGTTTTAGGTACGTCAATCAAATCTACTGTACGTTTTAGTAGTTCAATAAACTTTTCTTGAGGAAATTCAGCACTTGCTCCTGCATTAACAACAGTGAAACTCTGATTTTTTAATCGAACTTCTTTTTCTTTCTGATTAAACTGATAGCTGAATTCTATTGCTACAATCGCTTCTAACTGATCTCCTTTTACCAAAGGATAGTATCCCTTTATCCTTAGTTCATCCCCTTCTGCATAAAGTGTATATTCAGGCGTATCAGCTTTCACTTCATCTGTGACCAACTCTTTTTCCATTAATGTCTCTGATTGAGCGATTAGAGTAGGTACCTTTAGCTTAAATTTGTCTTTTAATAACGAAAGGCCTTCATTTTTTGAAATTTTTGGATAATCGAATTGTCCGAATGGTTTTTCTCTTGTTTCATGCCAAATAAATTGTTCCTGCTCTATCGAAATATCCTTCTGGTTGTCAGAGCAGGCACTTAATCCAAATAAAACAATAGTTGCTAGACAAAATAACGTACCTTTCTTTATTCTCATCACTTTTCGTCTTCCTTTCCACCAGTAGTTGAAAGTGTTAGCTGTACAGATTCAGCATCTTTAAATATCTCTTTCGATGGGGTGAGCTCGATGTTGCTTTTCTTATCTTTCAAAGTGTATACCACGACTGCCTCGATAGTTTTTCCAGTCGGAATTTTTTCGGCTCTTTGTTTCAATAACTTTGAAATATCAACTACTTGCTCGTCCTCTTTTGCTTTTCCTTCTACTAATACTTGATCGTTTTGTGTCACTTGAATCAGCTCGTTCCATTTTTCTGGTGTAACATCTCCATTATCCCCTTTGTTCGTAAACGCATAACGTATTGCATAAACAGAAGTTTCTTTGTCACCAGCTAAATCCATTACACCCGTTACTTTTAAATTGTACATAGGTGAATCAAAGGCAATTTCGTCTTCCTCTTTTTCTGGTCCGTTATCTTTTACTTCTTTGATCGAGTATGCGGAAGAATCGATGACAGCCGTACGTTTTTTATAATTCCCGTCATCTGCAGAATAAAAATCCAGTTGAATAAATCCATGTTCAGTTTCTATATAATAGAGATGAAGCCAATAAGAACGGTCCTCAAAGGTAGTATAAAGTGTATATTTATAGGCCTTGTAGCCCCCAACCTTAGATTCTTTCAGATAAATGTCTTCTGGTTTATAGTTATATAATTTGGCTAATTCTTTACGTGTTCGTTTACCAAAATCATTTAAGTCAACCTCTTCTTTGCGAGAGGCTAAAATAAATAAAGAAGAGTTACTTTTTTTATCTTTTGCTCCAAATACCGCTGATTTATTGTACGTGGTTTTGTAGTCTTTAGTTGGTTCCCAAGTACTTGGGAGCTGAAATTGATAATCAATGCCGTCTGCTTCAAAGGGTTCTTTTTTATCGGATAGTTTAGCGGAACAGCCACTTATTATAATAAAAATAGACATTAAAATCGGAAAATACCATGTTGCTTTTCTCATCGTTCTTTCTCCTTCTTTAAAAGTGTCTGTCGCTTCATTCTTTTTACTTCCCACCAATTGTATATTATAAAAAGAAGAATACAGCTAATAAATAGTGACAGTCCAACGCTAAATCCTTCCGGTAAAAACACAAGCTTCACTGTATGCTTCCCTTTAGGAACTGGTAGGGCTAAAAAGGCATCCTTAAAGGTAGGGATTTCTACACGTTTGCCATCGATGTATGCTCTCCATCCTTTGTCATAAGGAATTGTTGTTAAAACTACTTGTTCTTTAGACAAATTCACTTTTGCTTCCGCAGTTCGGCCCGTTGTTTCAAAAGGAACTCCTTGCTTTTGTATTGTTTTCATCATTTTTTCAAAACGATCGCTGTTAAGAAACATAGCTTTTGGCTGAACGAGCTGAACAACTTTTTCACCCGCAAATACGACTTGAACATCAATCGTTGTCGCTTCTTTATAATAGCCCAAATTGTAGTATTGACCACTAGAATCCAAGCTTCCTAAATGTTGGATCCCATTAACTTTGGTTATTACATCTACACCTGATCCTTTTCCATATAAACTGAGATAGGCTTGTGAGTCGGCGGGAACATCTACCGAATAGGTCAATTCTCTATTCGATATAGAAGTTCTTGAATAATAGACGCCCCCTTCTTGTTCTTCTACGTTGACATTATTCTCCTTGATCGTTTCGACTTCAGCAAAAGTGAATATACTTGAGTTATCGCCTGAAAGATATTGAAGTAATTCTGTTTGGTTTTGCACAGCATTTTTCTTGTAAATCCCTTTATCTGTTAGAATACCCAAGGGTAGTGCAAATTGATTTTCATAAAGTGTGTATGCCCCTGCTTTTTTCTTCGCTGTAAAACCATATTTCATCAAATCTTCTTTTGCAAGATTGTATTTAATCCCTAATAATGAATCCATGATCAATGTGTTGTTTTCATATTGAATCGTCAAATTGGTTCCAGTCGAGCGGAACCCTAACTGATCTAGATACTGGGATGAATGACGATTTCGGATAGAAGAAAACATCGTAACACCACTATAACCATGAATAAAACTTTCATTTCGAGAAGTGGGGTCAACATTTCCCACTCGATACAAGCTTGTATTTTCTTCTTTTGTGACATCAATCAATGTTTGAATATCTGAAAAATGATCATCATAAGCCTTACGATCTGGATAGTTCCATTCTGCTGCAATTCCGCTCACAATTCGTTGTGCATTTATAAATTGTTCTCCTATAAAAATCACACAAAATAAACCACTGATAAGCATCATACGTCTCGGCCACTTTTGAATAAGTACACCTAGTAGTAGATATACCAGTGCTAAAGATAATGTAAACAGTACTGTTTTCTGATCTAAATACTCATATCTTTTTCGATTAGCAACAAAGCTGATCAAGACATAAAGCAAAACCAAACCCAACATACAATTTATTAATTGATTAACATCATCTTTCGTCACTTTTTCTAATCCAAATCCAGCTAATAAAAGTCCTAAAAAAGAGATTAGAAAACTAAAACGAAATAGAAACATGTACGGTGAATGCATGCCGTGCCAGAAAAGATTCATTGGTTCAATATACACACTAGCAATCAACAACAAAAACAAACCACCATAAATCAATTTATTTCGTAACTGAATTTTACGGCTCACAAAATAAAAGAGACAAAAGACCAATCCTATTAAACCAAAATAAATAAAAGGAGCACTCCCATACTTACTAGTATCATATGAACCAACCATCGTTTTAGCAGGTATGTCCCAAATATCAGTATCTTTTGTTAGAAAGCTATAGATTGGTGTCAACCCTTCTCCATTATTTTTCAAATCTAGCAAAGTCGGTAAAATCGTGACCATTGAAGCACCACCGGCCAACAAAGAAGTAAGCAAATAAGGAAGCAACGCCGTTTTGTAGCGTTTGGGCTCTGTCAAAAATCGACAAAATACATATAAAAATGAAAATACACCAACCATAAACGCCATATAAAAATTTGATAAAAATAATAGCAGGTAACTAATAAACAAAAGTTTTGGTTTGCGTTCATCCATTAAAAGGTGTATCCCTAAAATAACTAACGGTAAATAAATTAGCCCATCCAACCACATTTGTTGCGGAGAATACGCAATGCTGAAACCACATAAAGCAAAACTAATACTCAACATGATTTTTGCTATTTGCGGTAATTTAAATAAACGATCACTCATGATCCAAAACGTACCACCGATCGCCCCAAATTTAAGTAGTAAAATAAAATAAAGGGCATCTGGAATATGTTGATTATCAAAAAAAACAACTAAGAAACTAAAAATCCCATTTATGTAATAGGCCATAAACGACCAGTAATTTAATCCCAAAGAGCCATACCATGTATAAAAAATGCTCTGTTCACCATGCAAAACGTTGTTGAAACTAGCAAAAAAATTAGATGTTTGAGACAACGCATCACTAGCCAAAACAGTTCTCTCGCTTGTAGGATAAATGCCCATCGTTAAATAAACAGCTACCATTATTCCAATGGGTATAAGTACACTTAAAAGAAATGCCCAACCTTTTCTTTCAAGCCAGTTTTTTATCTTCATGCCCTACTTCCTCCTACTTGCAACCTTCTAATCTTTTGATCGATCGTTGTGTACCGATACTTATTAAATACTACATCTTCAATTAATACTCTCAATGAACAAACCCCATCTTATTGAACGGAAAATAACGAAATACGACAATACCTTCAACCTGTTTTTCTTTGATTAGTCCTAATTTTCTACTGTCTTTTGACGCAGCTCGATTATCTCCTAGTACAAAGTAATTGCCCTTTGGAATTGTTGCAATACCTTTTAGATTCAATGCCACTTCATCGCTGGTTATTATTTTGAGCGTACTATCTGGTAACATGCTCGTAACCATTTCTGACACTTCCTCTTGTTTCCACGGCGTAGCGTTGGATGGACGGATATAAATTGCATGTGAGTCCGTCCAAATTTGATCACCTGGAACGCCAATTACTCGTTTCACATAACTTGGGTCACCTGGAATTTCTGGATCGAATGTTACGATTTCATATCGTTTAGGGAGTGTATTCTTTTTCACGATAATTCGATCATTTGTTTCAAATGTTGGTTTCATTGATTCTCCAGAAACTCGATGCGTTTTAAATCCCCAGAAAAAGAGAATAATTACAGCAATCAACAAGAAAAACAGGCTTTCCGATAGCCAATTTTTCCTACGCTTTATTTCCTTTTTCATTTTTTTTTTGGGGTCACTCAGCCTTTGCGCTCTTACTTTTTTTGGACTTAAAGACGTTTTTGTCTGCTTTTTTCGCATAGAAAAATGAGGTGCTTTTGCCATATCTGCCCTCCTACTGATTCCTTAAAATTGTGTCATTTGGTGAAGAGGAAAGACTCTTACTTTTACAACACCTAGAACATCTTTTTTTTCAACCCAGCCAAAATTTCGACTATCCGCCGCATAATGACGGTTATCACCTAATACAAAATAGCTATTTTTAGGCAATCGATGTTCATTTGTCACCGTTCTTAGACTAAAATTATCGGTCAATAATCGATTCTCAGCTTTTGCTTCACTTTGTTCATTTTTTAAAAAGCGTTCTACGACAGGTTGCTGATTTATGAACAATTGATCCTCTCGGTAGTCAATTTCTTCTTCAGGCAAGCCTATCACGCGCCGTATCAACATTCTTTGTGTCCCTGGTTGTCGAATATAAACTAAATCAAATCGTTTAACTGGCCTTTTTTTTATAACGATCACTCGTTCTCCATCATTCAAAAAGGGAGTCATGCCGTATCCTTCAACGCTTGGAAAAGAAAAAAAGAAGACTTGAATTAAAAATAACAATCCCAGCAATACTGACAAACTAATACTAATTTCTTTTATAAACTGCTGACGTTTTTCTTTTTTTCGATTGCGTTTCTTTTTAGCTAGCTTTTTGTTTTTCGATCGTTTTTTGGTTTTATTGATCGTTTTTTTTCGTTTCTTTGATTGTTCCATTTTTTTATTTGATAACTCTTTTTGTGCGCGTTTTTTTTTAGTTATTTTCTCTTTTTGCTTCATGTGGTTTCCCTCAAAAATCAGTTGGCTTTAACTTTTTTGTTTCAATGCTGATTCATTGACCCTAAAATACTTGAAGACTTCTTTCTGTTGGTTCTTCATTTTTTGAATATCTTTCAAATAACTCTCAATCTTTTCTTTATCTTCTAACTGTTGTTCTGTTAAACTATGCAGATTTGATCCTAAGTTTTTCATGCCGACATTATAACGGGTCAATACTCTCTTACCTTCTTCAGATAGTCCATCAGAGATAGATCTATTACTGTAAGTTACGATCAAAGAACTAATTTCCTGATAGGTGGGATATTCTTTTTCGATACTACCGCCGTCTCTCATTGTGATTAATTTATTTTCGATTTCTTCTGTCATAAAATAACCTTGAACGACTCCTTTAGCATCTTCAGCTGTTAAATGGGTCATCTGATAATAACGAGAATAAAACGCACTTCCTGATGCTACAACAGCGAGTAAAACTAAAATGATGATTGTTCTGTCAGAACGTTTCCGGCGCATTTCCAATTGTTTTCGCACTTTCATCCAACGTTTTCGTTTCATTTTATTTTTAGGTCGTTTTCGCCACTTCATTTTTTTTAGTTCTTTTCGAGTAGAGAACGAATAGAAAAAGAAAAAGAAGACAAATAAAAAGCAAAGGGTCGCAAAGGAAAGTAATCCAATGAAAAGCCAGTCTAATAGACCCATATTACGGTAACCTCCTTTAACTTATTTTTTCTTTTTTTTCCTATTTCCCTTCTTTTTCTTCTTATTCTTGTTGACGGTCCGAACGATAAAGAAAACAAGTAAAAATGCTACAAAAATTCCTACAGCAATCAAAGCAACGAGCTTCCAATTAATTCCAGCTTCTTGGATCAAAGAAACATCTTGCGCATTATATTTATCTGCCTCTTCATTGGTGATCTTGAAGTCTTTCGTCCATTCCCATTTCTGTTTGCCACTTGTAACTAAAATGTGCGCTTTATAATCACCAGCTACCATCTCATCCCCGTTTAGTTCTAAAGGGAACTCAATCATTGAATTAGGCGCCATTTTCATATCTGCTTTTTTTGTATCGTATAAAACAGCATCTGATCCTTTAGCCATTACTTCCATCTCTACCGTCATATTATTTAAATATTCAGCTTTTATATTTGAAAAATTAGCAAATACACTATTTCGATAATTTGACAGTCCTGCATAGACCTTATTTAATTTTAAATCAACGGTTACAGGCTCATCTGTTTCCTGCAGCATCATTCCAACCAAAAAAGCATACTCATTGATTACACCTTTGGCTTTCTCATTTGCTTCTTCTTCTTCTTTTGTCGGTTTTGATTTCAAATAAATACCACCAACAATCTTGCCGTCATAGCTTGTCGCCGGCATCTTAATGGTTAGTTCTAAAGGCTTTGTTTCATTGGGACCCAAGGTTACTTCCGATGGACCTTTAACGATATCCTTAAAATCATATTTTAAAGATGCATCATTTTTTAAGGCACTAGGACCATATTCTAAGACACCATTAGAATTTGTTTTTGTTCCATTTAAAGAAACTTCTATCGTTTGTTCCTGGTCTGCACGATTCGTGAGCATTATTTGAACCTTTTGTTCCTGCCCAGGAGTCATACGTAAGTCAAAATAGCGTCCGTCTCCTTTTTGATTTTCAGGAAGTACAGTTTCATATGCAAATTGTAATTCAGCATAAGCCTTGTTTGAAAAACCAAAAATTGAAACTATGTATAAACATAAAAAGAGACCTAATAAAATTCTTTTTTTCATGTATTTGTTATCCTCTCTCTCATTATAAAACCGGAACGAAGCAAAAAATCTGTTTTATTTCCAGCTCAAAATCTAAATAAATGACGAGAAAAAAGCAACTCATTCGGAAATAAGGCGAAATTCACAAAAATTTTATGAACAATTTTTGTGAATTCCTTCTTATTTCTCAAAGCTAAGTGTTTTTGACTCTGCCTCAATTTAACCGTTGTTTAACTATTTTCTTTATTGCATTGGTGTTTCTGACAATGTCCAAAGAACTTTTGCTGAATAGTTCCCATCACGAATATCATCTGCTTGATTTGCTGGTATGCTTAGTTCAACTGATTCAGTATCTGTATTCGTTAGTGTATCACCAAAGTAAACCGCATATTTACCACGGCCTTTACCCGTATTATTTTCAGTTGCTGTAAATAATTTAGCAGGTACATTTTCAGCTAAATGAATCGACGTTTTTAATCCTGAAGTACTAGGTAAAAGACTAACGTTGTCTTCATGGGCTACAATTTTTGTATTTTTATAATCGATTGTTGTTCCCGCGATATTTCTTATTTTTCCATTATCATCAAATTTAAATGCACCTTTACCATCTGTATCTACAAGTTTAGCTGTCAATTCATACGTACGATCATCTACAAGACGGTCATCTTTAAACTGAACCCAGTTTGCACGTTGGCTAACATAATCTGCTGCAGCTGGATCATTCGCAGTCGTTGGTTTTGCAAAAGATTTAATAGCACCTGTTGTAGCAGCTTGCTCGTTAAATACTAATTTTGACATCCCTTGAACAACAAATTCACCATCTACTAATTTAGTAGGATCTGTATCTGTAGTTGATTGTTTATCAGTATCCGGCGGAATTACACCACCTGTTGAATCATAAGAACCATACGTAGGTTTAGTGAACTGGATATCTGCATCTCCAGCTTTTGAATTGTCTTCTGCCGCTTTTGTTGCTCCTGGTGCTGCCAGGCCTACCCCAAGTACAGTTAATAATGCTGCACCACATAATTTGTGTGTTAATTTCATTTGTATTTCCCCCTAAGTTTTTTGTTCTATTTATGGTAACTCGGCTAATACCCAAGTTAGCACCGTTGAATATGCTCCTGCCTCTTTCTCAGTCGCTCCTGGTACAAAGAGCGTAACTGCTCGATTGGTGTACACAGGCTTTTTGAAAATCGGATCTGTCATTTCTTTACCAGAACCGTCTTTTCTAATTTGTAATGTATTTGGACGTTCGTTATGATTTTCCTCTGATGCTCCAAACACAATGCTCCACGTTCCCGTACCTTTGCCTAGCTGTGCTTCAGCTAAGTTATACGTTTCACCTACATTACTCATGCGGATAACGTCTTTAGATACCATTGGTGCTTTCGCCAAATCTCTTGTAGAATTAGCCCAAGTTTGATCAAAGGAGATGACCGCGCCTTTCAACTGTGCACCAGCTTTAGTGGCATGCTTAAATTGATTCTCTTGTCTAACTTGCAACGTCCATCCTGTGGGATCGTCTCGATAATCTGATACTTGAACAAAATTCCCACGAGCAGATGTATTGCCATGAAAGAGTTGGGCATTTACAGGAAAAACGGTATTTTCCTTTGAGATCATTACTGTACTAAAATTCAGCTTCGGCACAAAATCAATCCGTAGCTCGCCATCAGTTTGTGGCGTCTCTCCTGGATCCACTTCCACTTCTGGATTTTCCGGATCTCGAATAATTGGATTTTCTTCCTTATATCCTTTTAAATCGATAGTCGCATCCCCAGGTAATGACGATTCTTTCGCATAAAAAGTCTTCGCTTGAGCAGTTGCAAAAAGAAGGGCTAAAAGAAAAGCAGCTTTGATACATGTCTTTTTTTTCATTATCTACCCCTCCTTTTCACTCATGTCTTTTTTCCTTTTAATCAGATAAAAGAGTATTACAAATGCTGCTAAGACTATTCCGCTGATAACAAAACTTTTCACAACAAGTTCACCAGTTGAAGGAAATTTCCCTCTTGGTTTTTCGACAGGTTCGCTACTTGATGTACTTGTCGTTTCAGTAGAAAAAACAATCTCACCATTTGTTTGTACAGCAGCTTCTTCTCCATAGGCAGTAGTGAATATACCCAAGAATCCTCCTATTAATGCGAGTAAAATTAGGCCAACATACGCATGTTTCATTTTCTTCATCATTGACTTTCTCTCCTTCGCTTTAAGGAAGATCAGGCACTTCACTTAATGTATACACAATTTTTGCTCGATATTCTCCAAGCTGTTTAACATAATCGCTTGGAACTTCAACTTTAAATCCTTTACCACCTGCAGTCCACGACTGGCTAATGTTATATTGTGTCTCTGAAAAATTATCAGGCGAAGTCAATAGTTGATTTTGATTTACTGGGAACTTCTTCTCATTTATTCCGCCATCGTTATAGCGCAGAATTCCTGAAAGAGTTTTATTTGATCCATCGGTTGTTTTAAAATCTTCTGTTACTTTGGCATATAAATACCATCTTTGTTTAGTTGAACGTGTATCTGTAACCACTAAATCTTTATCCGTTTTAGCACTTTCTACACGTAGTTTTTTAGCACTTGCTTCTTGCATCTCAAAATCAAGTAAATCTGGTGAAGAGGTAATTAGTAATGTTCCTTTATAATGGAATTCGATCACGGAAACCTCACCATATTTTCCTTTAATTGAACTTGGTAAAGTGCCAGTTATTGGCGTACCATCTACAACAATTTTATCCAGCACATAACCATCAAAGGTCTTTAGTTCTATATCGAACGCTGTACCATCTTTTTCTGTTGTCGTATTATCATAATCCGGATCCATTTTCACATCATTATTATTTCCATCTTTTTTCATATACTTGACCGTCAGCTGGCTTTCACCAGCAATAACATTTAGAGACGTTTCATTTGATTGTTTTGACCCTTCATCGCCAGATACCGTATACGTTTGTTTCAAAACTTGTAAAGCAGCATCTGGTGCAATAATAACCTTGTATTTAATGATCACTTGCGTTTGGTCTAAATCACCCAGATCAATGCTAAACTCTCTAGTTGTTTCGTTAAACACAGCTTTACCTGCTGCTACAGCTACACCATTCACTGTAATACTTGTGACATCAGGTGTGATTTTTTCTGGAAAAGCGGTATCCACCTTATAAGAAACGTTACGCCATTTCGAAGGTGTTTCGGCTGTATTTTGAAGCTTAGCCGTATATTCCACTTGACCACCTAATGGCGCCGTCGTATGATTTACTTCGAAATCAGCTGTAATCACTGGTGTTCTTAATTTCGTGTACTTAAACGTTACTTTTTTGTTTGTTACAAATTTCGCTGTAACCGTCAACGGATCTGTTAAAACTGAAGGCGTTTTATCCACACCATCTACCAATACCGCCGTAGGAATATAGCCTGCAATCGGCTGTGATGTCGCTGTGTATTCTACGTCTTTTTCCCCACTTGGTAATGGATTCGTCGTACCGATCACCGCACCTGTTTCCGCATCTAAATGTTCAATATCCAACTCAAACATTACTTGAGTTACTGTGATATTTACCGTAATAGGCATTTCAATCCCTTTTGCAGAAGTCATGATTAGTTCTACTGGTATTACATCGCCTGGTTGCGCTGCATTGATACTTGGCGGTGTTCCATTTTTATATGAAACAGTAACTGGGCGATCAATATCGTTATCCGTATCTACATCATATGACTCAAGTAGATCTTTAGGATTTGGAAATGCTGTTGCAATATTTCCACCCATCGGAATGGTCACATCTGTTTTAGCCGTTCCATAAGGTATTCCTTCATAAAGAACTTGAGACACAGATTGGCCTTTTACTACCTGAGATTGTAACTCATTGGTAGGTTTGGCTAAATTATTATAGGTATACGTTGTTTTAGTCTTTGAACCACCTAACTCGAAAAGCATAAACCCATTGTCATCAAGATTTGCTGCATCATTTACATAACCATAATCAGTACGATCAAATTTAAATTTGCTATTTGGTTTTGCTGTAATTTGAATATCAAACAAGCTACCGTTAAACGCATCTGATGTTGAATCTTTTGATGTCAATGTTAGTTTTGAGCCAGTTATACTTGGTGTAAATAGATTAGTTTTATCAATTGTAGTGCCATATTCTACTATTTTTACATCTGTAATATCATAGAAGTCAGGTACTTCAGTATCGATAATTACTTTGTCATTTCTATTTTCTTTTCTGTTATCCGCCACACCTTGCAAGATAGAGTATTTTAACTCTTTGTATGCTGGATCAGTATGATCGGTAGAATTTCTTTGTCCATAGACAATTGGAGTAGCTGGAGCAATTCGTGTTAAGGATTCGGTAGAATACAGTATAGCCATTGCGCCATTATAGTCAGCAGGATTGTACGCCATTGAGATAGGTATTTGTTCTTTTTCAAACAATTGCGTCAGCTGTATTTCAGGAACATTTAGAGCATAGTCATCAGAACTTGACATTTCAAGAAGACCATTTTCTACTTTATATGAAATTTTTGTATTATCCATTACAAAATAGTTTTTAAAATCAGGTTCAGCGAATGTGGTTGTCGTTGTTTTGAGACCATTTAAATTATTGTAATTCCACGATCCTTTAAGTGGTAATTTCTCATTCGTGTCATTGTAATAAAATTCATAGTGGAAATTAATTTTGTCTCCAAAACTGTAGTACACGTAATGATCAATATAACCAGATCCCGTCTGAAAATAAGCCATAGACCATGTCCCTTGACTACCATCAGGACTTACAGTCGCATCTGTCTTTTTATCTCTGTCCTTTGCATCAACGGCAAAAAATTGAAATTCCGGATTTGCCCCTTTATTATCTGCATTTGGCTTAACATCCATAGAATCCACCAAAAATTTCACGTCAACACTACGACCATTATACAATCCGGCATTTCGTATCCATACGCCGTATTCGTCTGCTTTTGCAGCATCTTCTTTGTTAAATTTGTAAACTTTAGTAGGACTGCCAGGATAACCGTCGACTACTTTTGGCCCTCCAATAGGAGCATATGAAACTGCATCAGTGAGCTTGAGTGAGAATCCATAATCTCCTGAGATTTCATTTTTAGCTGGACCAGTAGAAACCAGATTAATTCCTGGCGCCTGATTCATCATTGTATACCCAGGTAATGGTGTTGCCGCCGAAATTTTTGTTTGTGAGGGATTCATAAAATATATTCCCAGTACTACGCTTAAACAAAAAACACTTATCAACCCTAATAAATATTTTTTTCTTTTATTTTCCAATAAAAGACACCTCCTTTCTTGGAATATTTCGTACTCAATCTTTCACTTTGTAGTAAAAAATTTTTAAAATCCACCACTACGTAATGAAATCTTTCCGTAATTTTCCATACGGAAGTCACCTGATGTTACGCCCGTGACTGATAAAGTTTTACTATTAATGATTTTGCCAAAGTTTACAGAGAAATCACGTGTTGCGAAAATTGTCTCAGCAGGATCTAAATACTCTCCACCTGTTCTTCCCCATGTTGACAAGCGTCCTACATTTTTAGCATTAATCGTTGTATTTGTACTGTAGAATAGTTGTGCACCGGGTTTCTTATTTGTAATTTCAAAGTTTCTTGGAGAATCAAGATTGATTTGCGCCCCTTTGTATTCACTTCTTACAGCACCTTTTTTACTATTACCAGTGACTACAAGTTCAGAACCTCTACTTAAGTTTACTTGCGTACCGTAGTATTGAAGATACATTGCTGGATAGTCTCCACCACCGCGGCCATTAAAGTATGCTTTGGCACCTGTTGCCAAGTTTAGTGAAGGAAATTTATTTACGTAATCAGCACGTGGAATAAATTCAAACGCTACACCTGCAGCATCTACATCAAGAGTTGCCCCTGAATCAATATCAACTTTTTGTACTTTGTCATAAAATACTGGGTAGTAATGATTTACATTACTTTGTGGGCCAATTTTGACATTGACATTCGCTTGGCTTCCAATTTTCACTTCGCCAGTTGCTTTTCCTTTAATCAATGCACCATTAAAGTAAAACGCACTAAATTGACCGTGGTCTTTGTTGGCAGCAATTCCGTTATAAACTGTTCCTGGCAAGAATTCTAAGTCATGGACCCAAGCATTTTCAGCACGGGTCGTAATCGTATTTGTTCCGCCAAAAGTTAATTTACCTTCACTCAAGTGAACAAAACGGGCACCTGTGTATGTTACGTCTTGTGCTAAAACATTCCAACCATAGCTTGAAGGTCCGTTACCTGCTCCGCCTGTAAAAAAGCGACCGTCGCCATCAGCACCAACGATGTTTGCATTCGTAATTGTGATAAGGTTAGTCCCTTTTGTATTTTGTTTACCATAAATTGAGTTGTGTGCTGAATTGATCACGACACCCTGATCAGCATTCCCGTTAATCGTCAGATCGCGGTTTGGAATATTTGTGATGTTCTTTTTAAATTGGATACTTTGATTCACATTGATCACCGTGATCGTTGGGTTTTTCAAGGCTGCTTCAAATTCTCCAATTGTTGCTACTTCTGCTGTTCCTTCCGCTGCATAAGCAACAACTGACTGACCTGAAAATGGTGCTGGAACTGTTAAAACGACTGCTCCTAATGCTACGGTTGCAGCTAGAGTGAATAAGCTTCTTTTTATTACTTGTGTGTTTTTCAATTTTCTTCCTCCTAAACTAAATGTATGTTTTAACGAAACGCTTCTTACTCCTCCTCCTTTCCAGAAAAACGAGCAACTACTTGCCGCACTCGTTATTTCTAACCAGTTTCGCAAATTATTTTTTTGACTGACATCAAAAGTGTACGCATACCTTTTCCTCCTATCTTCATAAAAAACATATGTTTTTTTATGTATACTGAGTATGCTTTACATCAGCCGATTCTCAGTATTTTCTACATGATGTTTTTAACGACCGTTAGGACTAAATATTCAACATATACCCTTTAGAGCGAATCGTTTTGATGTATTTTGGTTTATCGATATCTATTTCAAGTTTTTGTCTCAAATGAAAGATTAAATTAGACACTCGGTATTTTCTGTTTCGGCAAGTATCATTCCAAACATTTTTATAGATATCCTCATAAGTCATTGTTTGACGTACATTTTTATGTAAATATTCAATAGCTAAAAATTCTAATTTTGTTAAATTAACTTCTAAGCCTTCGTCTACACACACACTTAGATTTTGCGGTATCAATTTAAATTCAGTAGGTTTTCTGATTTCTGATATTTTCGAGACTTCTAAAGATACTTCCTGTTCTTTAACTCGTTTTAGTTGGTTTCTCATCATTAATACGGATTCATCTAACTCGTGGCCTTGATCAATAATCCCATCTACTCCTAATTGTAAATAGACAATTCGGTTCGTTCGATTTATACTTTCGGAGGAAACTAAGATCCAAAGAGGTAACGTTGTTTGCGTACGTATTTTTATAATGAACTCACAAACCCAATTTATATTGTTCAACTCTGTATCGTCAATAATCAATGCATCAAATAATTGTAATGTGTTGTTCTCTGTTTCCAGCAATCGATTGACTTTTTCTTTTTTTATGATCTGGACTGTACATTGAAGTGCTTTGAAAACTTCTTGATATTGTTCACTTAATTCATTATCAAATGAGATGTACCCAATCCTGTACATTCGTGATTCCCTCCCATCACTGCTTTTTTGATTCTTTATTTTATTTAGGTTTTTTGTAAAGTTTTTACACTTTTGAAGTCGTTAGAGTTTAGAAATTCATGATTTCCGACTATAATATTTATACGTCTATTTATCGAGCTAAGGACTAAATAAATAGACGATAACGGTCTATCTGGGAATCAGATAGTTGGCCTGTTTTTTTCTTGAACGTATCAAATATAAGAAAAAGATGATTTTCGTGTTTATTCATCTATGTTTAAATTCCTCTTTGACCATTTTATGACGGCTAAAAAAAATGAAGATAGTAAAAACACGCCCGATTTTGATATTAATTGTCAAAATCGGGCGTGTTTTCTTTTTATATGGAACTACTCTTTTTCTAAGATCTAACAGTAGTAATATCAAGTTTAGTATCAATGATCGAAACAGCTTCTTTCCTATTTTCCCAAAGAGAGTCAGTGTACGTATCCAGAGTCAATTTTATAGAAGCATGACCTAATAATTTGCTAAGTGCAGCGATATTAATTCCCTGTTCAACACATCTTGTCGCAAAGGTATGACGCAAAATATGAAAATGAACGGCCCTGACTCCTGCTTGTTCAAGACTTTTTCCAAACCGATAGCTGATGACCCTTGGTTCAGCAAAACTATTTTTACATGAAATCACATATTCAGAAACAGTGATTTGTTGTTTTTCCAATAGATATTCTTTTAGATTTTTTGCTAAAGGTATGGATCGTTTAGAATTTTTCGTCTTTGGTTCGGCCATAATGATCTCAGTTTTTTTATCATTTATAGTATTAGGAATTCTATAAAGCGTTCTTTTCACATAAATAATATCTTTTTCAAAATCAATATCACTCCATTTTAATCCACTGATCTCACCGATCCTTAATCCTGTATACAAAGCCAAAATTACAGCAGAACAGTTTTTTTCTTTCAAAACAACTTGTTCCAGCTGTTCTTGTTCCTTCAAACTTAGTGCTGAAATTTCATTCATTGGTACTGTTGATAACAATAGATTTTGACAAGGATTTGACAGAATATAGTTTTCCAATAAAGCTCTATTCATCGCGCTTTTTAAAACGGTCACAATAGAATGAATTGTCGAAGGAGATAAATTTAAGTTCATTAAATAATTAACAAACGCTTCTATATCGCGGTTTTTCAGTAATGTCAATTGCTTTTTGCCTAAAAAAGGAATGATGTATCTATCCATACGCAAACGATAACTTGAATAGGTTGATAACTTGATTTTTTTGCGCATCAATACATTCAACCAATGGTTTAGCCAATCTTGAACAGTTCCTTCGTATAAATCAATACTACTCCGGGTAAGAGAATAGCGAACTTTCAATTCAGCTAATCTTTCTTTTACATGAGTATAGCGTTTTCCATAGATGTACCCATAAATAATTTTTCCCTCTTCATTTCTTGCTTTCATATACCGTCCTTCCCATCGACCATCCTTTCTTTTATAAATATTCTCACCTTTTCTACTCAACCTCTAACACCCTTTCCGAAAAAAAATGACGGCTTATTTGACGGCTAAAAAATATGAATCTATTTTCTCAATATATCCGTATGATTATTTACTAGACAAAATAAAATAAAAACAAGATATTACACCACTAAATTCACCTATAAATAAAAATAATATACAAGTATTCTCATTTTTTTATCAAAATTATCAAAAAAATGATAAAAAAACGAACTTTTCATTATAGACTACTCTCTATTTTTAAGATAGAATGAAGTTATAGTTGGATTGATAATGCAGTTTCAGAGTAAGTAGATTCACTGTTTTCTTATACTTGATACGTTCAAGAAATTTCTTAGCACATCTATTTAATCTGATTATAACAATATACTATTAAAATTCCACCTTTTCGTTATAATATTTTTATTTTTTGTATATAAATATCAATATATTTCGTATTTTGAAGATATTTTATAAAATAACTTGATTTTTTCTTTTACAAAAAAAGAGAACGCAGTAAAAAAGGGTGTGGGACAAAAGTAACATTCACTTTTGTTTCACACCCTAAATGCTTATAAACGGATGGAACACAAGCAACTCTTTCGAGCTTAAATGCTTCGGTTCCAGCCTCTTTCTTATTTAGCTCACCCGTCCTGACAGCTTATCTCTTTACTTTTTCAATACAGAAGGCTTAAATCTTTTTAATCTCAATGCATTCAATAATACAGACACCGAGCTAAAACTCATCGCAGCTCCTGCAATCATCGGATTTAATAACGGACCACCGAATAGATATAAAATACCCATAGCAACAGGGATTCCTAATGTGTTATAAGCAAATGCCCAAAATAGGTTTTCCTTGATATTTTTGATTGTCGCTTTACTCAATTCAACAGCTGTTGGTACATCCATCAAATCACTTCGCATCAATACAATATCAGCAGATTCCATCGCAACGTCTGTTCCAGAACCAATAGCAATTCCGATATCTGCTTGTGCTAAAGCTGGTGCATCATTGATTCCATCCCCGACCATCGCAACTTTTTTGTTCTCTTTTTGTAGTTTCATGACTTCATTTGCTTTGTCTTCTGGTAAAACTTCACTTAACACACGATCGATCCCTACTTGTTTGGCGATAGCTTGCGCTGTTCGCTTGTTATCACCTGTGATCATCGCAACTTCAATACCCATTTGTTGCAGCTTTTTAATTGCTGGAATACTGTTTGCTTTAATCGTATCAGCTACTGCGATAATTCCAGCAATACTGCCATTTTTTGCGATATACATTGGTGTTTTCCCTTGTTCAGCTAATTGATCTGATGTATTGAGTAGATTTGCTAAAGAAATATTACGATCATCCATCAATTTTCTATTTCCTAGTAATAAACGACTTCCTTCAATTTCTACTTCGATTCCAAGACCTGGAATAGCAGCAAAGTCTTTTATCGGCGCAAAGGTCATGTTTCTTGCCTGCGCTCCGTTGACAATTGCCTCACCAAGCGGATGTTCAGAGCCCTTCTCAGCAGATGCAGCTATTCGCAGTAACTCATCTTGATCCATCCCATTTGCTGTAATAATATCGGTCACTTTCGGTTTCCCTTCTGTGATTGTTCCTGTTTTATCGAAAACGATCGTTTGGATTTTATGGGTCGTTTCCAGTGCATCCCCGCTTTTGATTAGTACACCGTTTTCAGCACCCTTTCCAGTTCCGACCATGATTGCTGTTGGTGTTGCCAAACCTAAAGCACAGGGACAAGCAATAACTAAAACTGAAATGGTGATCGTTAAAGCAAAGACCCATGATTCTTGTCCTAAAAAATACCAAGCGAAACCAGATAAAATAGCTAAAATCATTACAATCGGGACAAACACACCAGAGATTTTATCCGCCATTTTAGCGATTGGTGCTTTTGAACCTTGGGCATCTTCTACTAATTTGATAATTTGAGATAGCGCTGTATCTTTGCCGACTTTTGTTGCTTTAAAGCGGAAGCTACCATTTTTATTAATGCTTGCACCGATTACATTGTCTCCAATTTTTTTCTCAACGGGCATACTTTCACCTGTCAGCATGGATTCATCAATTGCAGAAGAACCTTCAATCACAACGCCATCTACTGGAATTTTTTCACCTGGACGTACAACAATGATATCTTCCACTTGCACACTATCAATTGGAATTTCGAATTCTTGATCATTTCGGAAAACACGGGCATTTTTCGGTGCTAAACCCATCAATTTTTTGATTGCTTCTGAGGTTTTTCCTTTTGAAACAGCTTCAAAGTATTTTCCTAATGTGATCAATGTTAAAATTACACCTGCAGATTCATAATACAGTGCCATCGTAAATTGTGGATCTCCAGCAAAAATCATCGCTGTTCCGTATAAACTATAGGCAACAGCAGCACTTGTTCCCAGCGCAACTAAAGAATCCATATTTGGATGCCCTTTAAATAGTGCTTTGAAACCGACTATAAAAAAACTTCTACCTAAATACAGGACAGGAATCGTTAAAATCAATTGAACCATAGCAAATGTTTCAGCATGTATCATCGGATCTAAGAATGTCGGCAACGGCAACCCAATCATATGCCCCATCGCTACATATAATAAAGGAACAGTAAAGACTGCTGATAGCCAGAAACGTTGCCACATGTCTTTGATGTGTTTTTGTTTTTTCTCTCGGTCTTGATCTACTGTATCCGTTGAATCGATTTGCTCCACAGCCTCGTAGCCTGCATTTGATACTGCCTTGGTAATATCAGAGACATTTAGTACTGACGGATCAAAAACAACGACCATTTTTTCTGTTGCTAAATTTACAGAGGCTTTTTCGACACCTGCTAATTTACTTGTTGCTTTTTCGATTGTTTGTGCACATGAGGCACATG
Organism: Enterococcus sp. AZ126; assembly: GCF_051714545.1. Lineage (NCBI taxonomy): Bacteria > Bacillati > Bacillota > Bacilli > Lactobacillales > Enterococcaceae > Enterococcus > Enterococcus sp. AZ126. The sequence continues at coordinate 2,494,057 of NZ_JBIOSB010000001.1, read as the reverse complement.
TCATGCCCTCTATATCAAATGTTCGTTGTTGATTGTTACTTAGCGCTTCATACCCAGCATCTGCAACTGCTTTTTGAATATCACTTTCTGAAAGTTTGGTTTCATCGTATTCAATATTTAGCTTTTCTGTTGCTAGATTGACTGTTGCTTTTGACACACCAGTAAGTTTCGTAGTGGCTTTTTCTACGGTTTGCGCACATGAAGCACACGTCATTCCTTCTATATCAAATGTTTTTGCTTCCATTTAGTCCCTCTCCTTTGCTTGAGTGTTTTTTTATGCTCGTAACAGATACGACTATATTTGTAGTCGTTATATCTCTTCTTTATATTAAGATAGAATATCCTATTTGTCAACACAAAAATCCAGTCGATAAAACGAGAACTAATGAAAACTGATATTTCTTTACTCTAGTACTTGAGAAACCAAAAAAAGACCAAAAATCTTTTTCGATTTCTGGTCTTTTTTTTCTTTGTAGCTTATGTCCAAAATTTGTTAAATAATTTATAGCGTTCCTAAATGTTTAAAATCCGCCCAATGAAACATTACTTAGTTGAATAATATGAGAACCTTGTGTCTTCAATTGCGTTGGTTCACTTTTCACAGCAGTAGAACGTACGCCTTGCACAGTAGCTCGAGCCATAGGAGGTGTAAATTGCAGTCCTCCAGGAACCGCTACTACTTGCCCAGTTCCATTCGTACTCCAAACGTAATTTTGTACGTTGCTCATATTACGTTTTATTGAAGTGTAATCAGTAATAGCAATTGTTTGTCTAGGTCTCCATTGAATAGTATCTTGTCTGGTCAAGACATATTCTTCAATAACTTTAGCACTGCTATACGCACGAGGCATTTGTTTTTGAGCGTGTAATGCACTTAACGGACTGTTGATATTTCTAGAAACACCTTTTATAGTACTTCCATTCTCTGCCTGGATGTGTGCGATTTCTGTATAAGCACCGCTAGCGCCTCCTTCTCCATAGACATTAGCCCCTTTCCAAGCATAAATATCTCTATACGCCCAGATACCCACACCATTTTCTGAAGAAGCAACTGCTTTTAGATTCGCACTGTAATAAGGTTTTATGTCGTTATATGTCCAAATACCATAATTTACTCCATACCCTTCCAGTGTTCCTCCTTCCATTTGGATTTCGTTGTATGCGCGGATACCTGACTCCGTTCCTTTTCCTACAACTTTTCCTACACCATTTTTAGTATATTTAAATGCTTTTAGATAACCACCAACATTTATACCAAATTGGCCATCTGTATCTGCTGTTAATTCACCACTACCTCTGAATTCCAAGTCATGTTTTGAATAAATTGAATTGATGTTTACAGGTTCTGTATTATTCAAATAAATTTTTAGGTTTTTTGAACTAAATATTTGTGTATTTTCGTCAAGATCCCAAGTACCTTTTCTTGTACTCAATACATTTTTACCATTTTCTGTTTTGATGGTCGCGTCATATCCCTTTAAATCTTCGTTAAACGTTAGCGATGCTGCGTCGACTTTTGATTGTCCTACTAAGAACGCACCTACTAATAATCCAGTAGTGATCAATAACTTTGTCATTCCCTTTTTCTTCATAAACATTTTTTTCTCTCCTTCTTATGATTTTCCAATCGTATTACCACCCCATATTATCACAGGAAAAATATAAATCAACCTGAAAATTTTATTTATATAACGATATTATACTAAAAAACATATATTTTAATTGTAATCGATAGGAAAAATAAAAAAACTTTTTCAAGCTAATTGTGCATTGAACTATCAGTACTTTTTTTGGCGAATCACTCGCTCCATTAATCAACTATATATCAGTTAGTCAAAATTTAAATTCATTTAATACCTTATTATTGTTGATATTCCGAAAAATTTTATAAGTTCATCCAGAAATAAGTTATTAAAAACTCTCCCCATAATTCCACTCTCAAAATCAACGTACTAGACTTTTTGAAGCGAACAAGACACCATCGAAAGTTTTTTCGATCCCAATTTCTGGAGAAAACACTCTAACTTATTTTATAATCAAATAATCTAATATAAACAAAAAACAAAAAAATAAAATATATTTACACTTCTTATTTTTCTTTCGTGATTAAGCCTGCTTCAACATTTCAGATTGTTCCCTATGAATTTATATAGTACAATAAGTAAACTTACGAAACGAAAGATAAACGATCCTTCCTCCATCGAAAAAATACAAAGGCAATGACATTTTCTATTTTTAAATACGACGATAAGGTTCTATAAACAAAATATATCTTCTACGCTGAGATACTAGAAATAAAGAAGACAACTAACGTCAAAATCAAAATTTACATACTAAAAAAAAATTTACATACTAAAAAACGCAGTTAAATTTTTTTAACTGCGTTTTTTAAATTCAATAGAACAGAAGAGAGGACTTCGTTAATTAAAAACCCAATGGCAATTGAAAAACCAACTAAAATTGCTTGTGTCCCAAAATTAATAGCTTGATTATAATTATTTTCAGCAAGCGAATTGAATGCTTTGAACAGCAAGCTTCCAGGAACGATCGGCATAATACCAGAAATCGTAAAAACCATACTAGGAATTTTTGTCATTTGGGCAAAGAATTGACTGCAAATCGATAGGATCACACAAGAGATTAAAGAAGAAATAGCCGCATTGTTATGCGCAATAAAATAATTATAAGCAAGTGCCGCAATAACACCCGAGATTCCGCAAAGTACAAAATATTTTTTTTGAACATTATTTAAAATGGACGTACTGCCACTAACTAAAAAACTAAAAATGATTTGTGTAAGCATTGCTATGCCTCCTTATTAAAAGTTTGTCAATATGAACGCGACTGGTAGCCCCAACATCAATGCGGTATTGATTGCTTCAGAGGCTTGCGAGATACCGGATAAATAGTCACCATCAATGCTATCTCTTATTGCATTGACTAAGGTAGCCCCAGGCAATAGCGGCATCATACAACTGAGGGTCAAAGAAAAAGAATCTTGTGTGATATTATTTTTCACCAGCAACACCGCCAAAGTCGAGACAATCGTTGAGTATAAGAATATTGAGAAAATTTTAATATTGATGTACTTTTCTAAAATAATATAGCAAAAATAGCCGACCACACCGACTAGAAAGGCTAAAAAAGCAGCCATAGATAATTTATTGATCAAAATGTACATAGATCCGCAAATAATACCTGCTACAAAAATTTGAACATGTCGCGGAAACGCATAATCGTGTTTATCTATCTGCTTAAATTCTTTGTATAATTCATCTGTTGTGATTTTTTTTGTTAAAAATGCATCGACTTTTGTCTTTATATGGCTCATTTTTTCAAAATTATACGAATACTTTTGTATGCTTAACATTTTCACATCATTTGTTTGCTGATTGATCAACATTAAGTTTGTAGGTGTAATATAGAAAGAAAAAGAATTGATCCCCATAAATAACATCATTTGAATGAGATTACTTCGCACTTCAGATACACCATAATTACTTTCTAACATCAATTTCCCATATATAATAAGGACTTTTATATTTAAATCATTACTGGCTTCGTCAATGCCTTCGGTCGTCTCGATTTTTGTTGAATTCTCTACCATAATCTTCCCTCCAACGCGTACTTCTTTGCTTTTGTTAAGTATACTACAAACCATTGAAAAACATCGTTTCAGCCTTTTATTTTTTATTAAAATATAATAGATTTTTTTTGATAAAACACTTATCCATGAAAGATAAATAAAACAACCGATTCAATAGAACTAGGTAAAAATGAGCGTAAAAAGAGTGAGACAAAAGTAGAAAATACTTTTATCACACTCTTCTTTGGAAATACATCTTTATTCCTTCTTCGCATTAAATAACGAACTACTTTCTCAATTTGAGTACCGTCTCGCGCTTAATCAATTTATGCGGAATCACCATTCGAACGCCCGTTGCTTCTTTTTCTTGTAATGATTCAATCAGTTTTTGCATACCTGTTCTGCCTAGTTCTGCAATATCAATATCGATACTTGTCAGATAAGGATGGACTAATGTCGCATAAATAGAATTATTAAAGCTAATCACCGAAAAATCATCCGGTACTCGATAACCATACATTTGCGCTAATTGAATCATCCGCATCGCAAAGATATCGTCTATCACGACAGCGGCCGTTGCATTTGTCTCTTTTAAACGTTCCTCAAATGCAACATAATCTTCTGGCTTTTCCATATCAACTGAAGGCAATACCTTTAAATTCGCTAGCATCATAGCCTTTTGATACCCAAAATAGCGTTCATAATAAACATTTTCATGCGTTGTATTTGTAATAAATAAAATATTTTTGTGTCCATTTTCAATCAAATAATCAGTTGCATGTTTTCCTAATAGCTGATTATCATTATCTACATAAATAACTTTGTCTTCATTTGTATAAGGTTGACCAATCAAGGAGAAAGGAACTTGATTTTTGAATAAGTAATCGATAACTGGATCCTCTTTATCTGAATACAACAGAATAAAGCCGTCGACTTGTTTTTGTCGGTGCATTAGTTGAACGTTTTCCAGTAAAGTTTCAAAGGATTGCGCCGTTGCAATTGCCGTTGTCATGCTATGTTTACGTGCTTCATCATTGATCGACTCAATAATCTCTAAGTAAAACGGATTTCCCATTCGCTCACGAGAATCTAGCGGCGGCAAGATCACACCCACAGCTCCTGAAGAACGTTTTCCAAGATTTCTGGCTGCAATGTTTGGAACATACCCCATTTCTTCCATTACTTTGTAGACTTTTTTCTTCGTAGCGTCTGAAATACTGGAGTGATCATTGATTACTCTGGACACTGTAGAAGTCGCAACACCAGCCTTTTTAGCAACATCTTTCACTGTAATCGTCATCTTTTCCACTCCTTTCGCGGTTCATTATAAATTCATCAATAAATCATTCTATCGTAGAAAATAATACCACAGATTGATACCTTGTTGCTATCGACATTTTGATTCCTTGTTTTTTAAATGTCTTAACAAGTCTGGATCTTCCGGAATAAACATTAGCTGGACTGATTTTTTGAAGCCTCTATACATAATAATCATTTAATTAGCATACCATCTAAATCAGCTAAAATACCTTTAAACATGTTCATTCTTCGTTTTCATCACACTCACTAATTCATCTACTAAAACCACTTTGTTTCCATATAATGAGAGAGGCAACTCTGCTCCGGAAATAAGTTGCAAACGGACATTTTCTTTATCCACCGTTACATATAACAAGCGGTTACGATAATTCACATGAAAAGCGTAGCTTGTCCATGTACTTGGTAAAAACGGTGCAAAACTTAATTTCTCATCAGCAGTCTTCATTTGGGCAAACCCTTGCACGATGGCAAGCCAGCTGCCAGTCATAGAGGTGATATGCAACCCATCTTCCGTATCGTTATTGTAGTTATCTAGATCTAAACGAGCGGTCCGTTGATACATTTCCACTGCTTTTTCTTCCATCCCGAGTTCAGCCGCTAAAATCGCATGAACACTTGGCGATAAAGAGGATTCATGGACGGTCATTGGTTCATAAAACAAGAAATTCCGCTCTTTTTCTGCTCGTGAAAAACGTTCACCAAAGAAATAAATTCCTTGTAATACATCCGCTTGTTTGATAAAGCAAGAGCGTAAAATACGGTCCCAAGACCAATGCTGATTCAATGGTAAGTCCGCTGGTGTTATAGCGGTTCTCGGCATCAAATCCTTATCTAAGAAAGTATCATGCTGTACAAAAATATCCAGCTCTTCATCAAATGGATAATACATATTTTCGATAATTCCTTGCCAATGTTCTCGTTCTTCTTTTGTAATTTCAACGGGGGTTTCAGTTTTGTACTTAGCATAATTATCTAAGGTATATTGCAATACCCAGGCTGCAATCGTATTTGTGTACCAATTATTGTTGACATTATTTTCATATTCATTTGGCCCGGTAACACCATGGATCATATATTTTTGAGCCCGTTTAGAAAAATGAACACGATCTGCCCAAAAACGTGCGATTTCAGTCAAAACTTGTAACCCTTCGTTTTTTAAGTACTCGTTGTCGCCTGTATAATTCACGTAATTGTAGATAGCGTAGGCAATCGCACCATTTCGATGGATCTCTTCAAATGTGATTTCCCACTCATTATGACACTCGATACCGGTAAATGTAACCATCGGATACAAGGCGCCTGCTAAGCCTTGTTGACGTGCATTGTACTTAGCTTGTTCCAATTGGTTATAACGATATTTCAATAAATTTTTTGTCACTTCAGGTTTAGCCAAAGCTAAATAAAGAGGAACAGCATACGCTTCGGTATCCCAATAAGTAGCCCCACCGTATTTTTCACCCGTAAAGCCTTTAGGGCCAATATTCAAGCGTTCATCATCACCATAATATGTGGTAAATAATTGGAATAAATTGAAACGAATGCCTTGTTGCGCCGCATCGTCACCCTCGATCACAACATCGGAAAGTGCCCAACGTGCCGCCCAAGCTTCATTTTGTTCATTTAATAGTTCATCAAAACTTTTGGTATTCTCTTTCAATAATTGAATCGCTTTTTCTTGCTGCTCTGTTTCTGGAACATCACGGCTGGTCAAAACAATCACTTGTTTTTCTACTGTCATGCTCTCGTTTTTTTGCAAAGTTTCATGAAATACTTGTTGTACTTTTAATGGTTCTGTTTCAGCTAAACCTGCTTTAGCTTCGGTTACATGTTTCATTGCCGCAGTTACACTGAATTGTTCGATTCCAAACGGATTAGGGATCGTAGACGTCGTTAAAAACCCGACGGCTTCTTCAAAACCTGACTGCTGTGCTTCCCAGAACATTTCATCATAATTACTATCTTCATTGCGAACATCGCCGTCGATTTTTGATACAATCTCAATATCTGAGGTCCCTTCAAGAACTTCTACTGTTACTCGAATCAGAGCCAATTCTTGTTGCACAATACTCAAGAAACGCTCAAAACGGAATTTAATACTCGTATCCTCATGATCAAGGATAAATGTACGCGTCAACAGACCATTGCGCATGTCTAATTCTAAATAAAAGTCTTTCGGGTCTTGAATACCCAAATCAATTACTTTCCCATTCACAAAAATATCCATTGCGATAAAATCCACTGCATTGATGACTTTCCCAAAGTACTCTGGATAACCATTCTTCCACCAGCCAACTCTAGTCTTATCTGGATACCAAATACCTGCTAAATAAGTTCCTTTATGATGATCTCCTGTATACTGTTCTTCAAAATTCCCTCTCATTCCCATATAACCGTTTCCCATTGAAGTCAGCGATTCCTGTAATCGACGTTCATTCCGCTCTAACTGATGTGTAGCGATCTTCCATGGGTCTATTTCAAATAAATGATTCATTCTCTCTCCTCCTGTAAACGTTCCGCACCTTAACACCATAATAAACGCAACCGCTTGCATTGTCAAATATTTATTTTACCAAACAGCTTATTTATTAGAATAACTATGTCTATAATGATACTATTGATTTATAGACATAAAAAGGGAATTGATTTTTTTAAGGGTTTACAAAAATAAAGAAGTGATTTATACTACATTCAACGAAAACGTTTGCGCTATTATTGCAAAGGAGAGAAAAAAGATGAAAAAGTTATTTAGTTTTGAGTTTTGGCAAAAATTTGGTAAAGCACTGATGGTCGTGATCGCCGTGATGCCCGCTGCGGGATTAATGATCAGTATCGGTAAGACTATTCCTTTGATCAACCCAGATTGGGCCGCACTTGCTACAACAGGCGGCGTCATTGAAAACATTGGTTGGGGTGTCATCAGTAACTTGCATATCTTGTTCGCCCTTGCGATTGGTGGTAGTTGGGCGAAAGAACGAGCAGGTGGTGCATTCGCTGCAGGACTTTCTTTTATTTTGATCAACCGAATCACAGGTTCAATTTTCGGCGTAACAAGTGAAATGTTAGCAGATGATAAAGCGTTTACTCACACATTGTTCGGTACAAAAATCATGGTCAAAGGATTTTTCACCAGCGTTTTAGAGGCGCCAGCTTTAAATATGGGGGTTTTTGTGGGAATCATCGCAGGTTTTGTCGGCGCGATGGCCTTCAATAAATATTATAATTATCGCAAATTACCTGATGCACTTTCTTTTTTCAATGGTAAACGTTTCGTCCCATTCGTTGTGATTCTTTGGTCGACGATCGTTTCTATTCTTTTAGCCATTATTTGGCCATACATTCAAGCCGGTATCAATAATTTTGGTCTTTGGATCGCTCAGTCACAAGATACAGCGCCAATTTTAGCTCCCTTTTTATACGGAACATTAGAACGTTTGCTATTGCCGTTTGGTTTACACCATATGTTGACGATCCCTATCAACTATACTCAACTAGGCGGAACATACGAAATTTTGTCCGGGGCACAGGCCGGAACGCAAGTTTTTGGACAAGATCCATTGTGGCTTGCTTGGGCTACTGATTTAGTTAATTTAAAAGGGACCGGTGACACATCCCAATACAATTATGTCTTGGCAAATTGGACTCCAGCTCGTTTTAAAGTCGGACAAATGATCGGTGCATCCGGTATTTTAATGGGAATGACTCTAGCCATGTACCGCAATGTCGATCCCGACAAACGCGCAAGTTATAAATCAATGTACCTTTCAGCTGCTTTAGCTGTATTTCTAACGGGTGTTACTGAACCTTTGGAATTCATGTTTATGTTTGCGGCCGTCCCATTATATGTTGTTTACGCCATAATCCAAGGTGCAGCATTTGCCATGGCAGATATCATTGCATTGCGTGTTCACTCTTTCGGAAATATTGAGCTTTTGACTCGAACACCTTTAGCCATAAAAGCTGGGCTAGGCGGTGATTTACTGAATTTCATTCTTTGCACTATTGCATTCGGTGTTCTCACTTATTTTATCGCTAACTTTATGATCAAAAAATTTAATTTTGCTACTCCTGGCAGAAATGGAAACTACGATAATAATGAAACGAACGATTCAACGCAAGTAAATACTCAAAATACAGACGGAATCGATCCACAAATCATTGAAATCGTTCATTTATTAGGCGGAAAAGAAAACATTACAGATGTTGATGCCTGTATGACTCGTCTACGAGTCAGTGTTACAGATAAGAATAAAGTCGGAGCGGAAGATGCTTGGAAAAAAGCTGGTGCTATGGGATTGATCATTAAAGATAACGGGGTTCAAGCAGTTTACGGACCAAAAGCAGATGTGCTAAAATCAGATATCCAAGATTTATTGGATTCTGGCATTACGATCCCAGCACCTAAACAAACAGAAATAACCGATCCATCATCTAAGTCAACTGAATATCTAGGTATCACCAAAATAATCGTACCTGTTGCAAATGGTGAAGTGATTGCCATCGATCAAGTCGATGATCCTGTCTTTTCACAAAAAATGATGGGGGATGGCTATGCCGTTATCCCCGTTGATACGACGATTTACGCACCAATCGATGGTGTGATCAGCAGTATTTTTCCATCAAAACATGCGCTAGGTATTACAACTTCTGAAGGAATCGAAGTGTTGATCCATATGGGGCTTGATACGATCGAAATGACAGAATCTGCTTTTACAATTCTTGTAACTGAAGGACAAAAAATTATTGCAGGTGAAAAAATCGCTACCGCTGATATAGAAAAAATAAAAGCTTCAGGCAAACAAACAACCATGATCGTCGTCTTTACAAATGGCGAAAAAATCAATGGTTTCCATTTAGATAAAACAGGTAAACAAGAACCTGGAACTCCTATTGGTCGTTTAGATATTTAATATAAGAAAACTTAAACGGGTCGGCATAAACCTCTATGGGCTTTATGCCACTCCTTTTTCTTTTACTGGAGGAGAAATAAACATGAATGTACTTACACTGAACACCCACAGCTGGCTAGAAAGTCATCCTATAGAAAAATTACAACAGTTGGCTGAGAAAATCATTCAAGAAGATTACGCACTGATCGCTCTACAAGAAGTTAATCAACGCATTGATAGCTTACCTGTTATTTCAACGCATAACTTCCATCCAACAGAAACTCAGCTACCGATCCATGAAGACAATTTCGCTTATCTTTTAGTTCAGTTTTTGAAAGAACGCGGACAAGACTATCACTGGAGCTGGACATATAACCATATTGGCTATTCGATCTACCATGAAGGTGTTGCTCTTCTTTCAAAACAACCGATCCAACCGCAAGCAGTCGTCATTTCCGCAGAAAAAGAGCCCAGTGATTACCGCAGAAGAGTCTTACTGATAGGACAAACAAAATTAGACGAGAAAAACATCACTGTTTTAAGCTGCCATTACTCTTGGTGGTCTGAAGCTGACGGTTTTGCAGATGAATGGCGAAAAACCGAATTAGCCTTACAAAATCATATTTCTCCTTTACTGATCATGGGTGACTTTAACAATCCAGCATCAAAAAAACAAATGGGGTATGATCTTGTTCTAAACAGTTCATTACAATTGCAAGACAGTTTTTTGACAGCTAGTGAAAAAATCGGTGAACACACCGTGGAAAAAGCAATCGATGGTTGGGGAGAAAATCAGGAAAAACTGAGGATCGACTATATTTTCACTTCAAAAAATTTAACGATTTCTAGCTACGAAATCGTTTTTGATGAAAAAAACGCCCCTGTTATCAGCGATCATTTCGGTGTTTCAGCACTCATTCAACAAAATAAAAACATACGTTAAAGAGAAAACCTTCTCTTTTTCGTACGTTTTTTTGTTTCATTTCGAAGGATAATGATACACTAGTTATAAACTAGATTTATCCTATTAAGTTTAAAAAGGTGGGTAGAGAAAATGCAGATAACTATTTTTGGCGGCAGCGGTTTTATTGGAAAAAAACTCTCAGAAGAATTGATAATGCGTGGTCACAGCGTAACTTGTGTCTCTAGAAGTGGCAAACCAATTGACCTAACAACTGCTTGGGCACAAAAAGTTCATTGGCTTCGTTCTGATATTTTAACAGATAAAAACTGGCATCCTGCTGCAAAAGAAGCCGACTGGATCATCGATGCGATTGGAATACTTAAAGAAATCCCTTCTAAAAACATCACGTACGAACGATTTATTTTGAAACCTGTTCAAATCATATTAACCTATTTAGATACACAAGAAAATCCAGCTAAATTTCTATTTTTATCTGCTAACAGTGCTCCCTTTCCGTTAAGAAAATATATGGATGCTAAACTTCAAGCAGAACAATCAATCAAAGCACAAACCGAGCAAAACGTCATTTTTTATCCTAGTTTAGTTATGGACAAAAAACGTTATTCTTCTATTATTGGTGGTCAATTGATCCAAGGATTTAAAAAAATTCCAGGCCTCAGAAAACTCGTTAAAGGATACGACCCCCTCTCAAGAGAACAGCTGGCAATAGAAATCGCCAACGTCATTGAAGGACAATCCTCTCGTTTCACGAAAAGAAGAACATAATAAAGAAATTGGAACAGCGTTTAACTCCGAGAAATAAGAGAGAATTCACGAAAACGGCTCTTCAAATTCTTGTGAATGCAAACTTATTTCTCGGAGTTACTTCTGTTCCACCGTTTATTCGTAAATTTCTTGTTATTTCTAAGAGCTATATACTTTTGACAAAACTTCCTCTTACCCTTTCACCGAACCACTCGTAATTCCTTCTACATAATATTTCTGCATAAAGATAAACAACAATGTGATCGGAACGGCTATCAACACACAACCTGCTGTAAACGCCATAAAGTACTGATCGATTTTATCTTTCGTCTGCATTGTAAACAACCCAATCGCAACCGTATATTTGTTCACGTTATCGCCTAAAATGATTTTCGCAAAAATAAAATCCATCCACGGTGCCATAAACGCCATCAATGCGGTATAAACAATGATCGGTTTACTCAACGGCAATGTAATTTTCGTGAAAATCTCAAACTTGCTCGCTCCATCGATCATCGCAGATTCATCCAACGCCATCGGAATTGTATCGAAAAATCCCTTCGCAATATAAAAACCTAGTGCTGCTCCAGATGAATAAACTAAAATCAATGCCAATAAACTTCCTGTCAAATTCATTGCTTTTAAAATATAATAAACAGCGATCATGCTCATAAAGCCTGGAAACATATTCAATACTAATGCTAATTTTAAAAACGGTTTTCTCGCTCTAAAGCGTAAGCGACTCAGTGAATAGGCCATTGCAATCGTGATCAGCGTCGATAAAATACAACTACATATTGCTACAAATAGCGTATTTAAAAACCATTGCACAAAAGGATACGTCGAACTTGTCAGCAACATTTTATAATTCTCAAAAGTAAACTGCTTAGGGATAAAGTACGTCACAAAAGCTCCGCCTTCACTTCTAAAACTAGTCAAAACAATCCAAACGATTGGGAAAATCCAGACAATCGATAAAATCGTCAATAAGATATAATAAAAAACTAAATTTTTTCTTTTTTTCGATTTCATAAGCTTATTTACGCCCCTTCCGTTTTAAATGAACTGCTTCGTGTATAGGCGAATAACGAGAAGACTGCCGAAAGAACAAAGATGATGATCCCAATCACGGATGCAAGATTATAGTCCGCAGCGGTAACTGTCAATTTATACAACCACGTGACCAAAAGATCCGTCTCACCAGCCGAGTGAAAATTACTGTTCGCTGGTTGTCCGCCAGTCAATAAGAAAATCACATTAAAGTTATTGATATTTCCAATAAACTGCTGAATCAAACTAGGAGCCATAACAAACAAAATCTGCGGAAACGTAATGTTTCTAAAAATTTGAAATTTGTTCGCTCCATCGATTTCTGCTGCTTCTATTTGATCCGTTGGTAAATTCGTAATAATTCCAGTGGCAACTAACATTGTTACTGGAATTCCAACCCACATATTCACAAAAATAACGGTGACTTTCGCTAGTAAAGCATCAGTTAAAAATGGTATTGGCTGATCGATCAATCCCCAGTTTTGCAGGATTGCATTGACTGGACCCGAACCATTAAATAAGTTTGCCATCAACAACAAGCTAACAAATTGCGGGACCGCCATCGTGATCACAAAAATCGTCCGCCAAACTTTTTTCCCTTTTACTCCTTTAGCATTGATCAATAAAGCTAGTAAAATGCCAAAGAAAAAAGTCGTCGCCGTCGCCGAAACTGCCCAAATCAATGTCCAAGTAAGCACCGGGAAAAAGGTTCCAGCAATATCACCTGTGAGTACATTCCCAAAATTAGCAAAACCTACCCAATGAAATAAATTTTTTGGTGGCAAATGATTATGATCATAGTTAGTAAAGGCAATAGAAATCATATAAAGCAACGGTAAAATGGTAAATGCCAACACACCTAATAACGGAATGCTCATCAACGTCACATAAAATTTTTCATTCAGCAAACTATTTACATCTTCTTTTAATGTCGGCAAAGGTTGCCCTGTTTGTTTCAACGTGTAAATTTTACGGGCGCTTCGCAGATTTATGATGTACAAAAAAATAAAAAGTAAAATAAGAATAATTGCAGCGATCCCAAACAATAATAGTAACATCGAATTATCACCTGGTTGTTGCACCTCGATCCCAAGTGACTCATCCATGACCCATCCTTGAGATTTCGTCCCTAACGTTTGCAACATCGACAATGCATGAAATCCATTAATGATCAACCATGCTACAAATCCAATCTGCAACGCTAAAAATGCCAGACCTTTGACGATTTGCCCATTCATGATATTCGCTGTCCCCATAAATAAATAAGAAAGCTTGATTGATTTATCGCCGTTTTTGAATAACTCTCTAAAAGAAATCGACCCCTCAGTTTTTGCCTTTTGCTTCATAGCATTTCACTTCCTGTTCTTTAAATAAGAAATGAGGCTGAGACAAAGCTCATAGAGTTTCGTTCCAGCCTCAAGGTCACCTTGAAAATGGTGAAGAATTATTTTCCTGTTTTACTAGTATCTTTGACTAATTTATCTAATTTTGGTAAGTATTGATCTTCAGCAATTTTGCCATTATACGTATCATTGATTACCGCATCAGCAGGACCCCAGAATGAAACCATCTCTGGAAGTTTTGGCATCACCACTGAATGATCTGCATCACTCATTGTCATTACAGCTTCTGCTACCTTGTCAGAGGTCACTTTACCATCTGTTTGCGCCTCTTTGTTTGCAGGTACTGTCCCATTTTTCTCAAAAACGATTAATTGATTTTCTTTATTTGTTAAAAAGTCAGCTAGTGCCATTGCCGCAACTGGACTTTTCGTTGATGCATTCACTCCAAATAATTTCACGCCCAAGAATGCTTTTTGTTGAACAGGACCATTGCCCAAATCAACAGTCGGATACGGCGCTACCGCAAAGTTATCTCCTAATGCTTTTTCTACATCTAATTTAGACCACGGACCAGATAAGAAAGCATCGATTTTACCATTTCCTAAATTAGAAAGCGCATCAGCATTTGATTGAACGACACCAGAATTATCCTTTTGTGCGTGAATCCATTTTAAAACTTGGACACCTTTATCATTATTAAAGTTCGTTCCGTTGATATCTTCGCCATTTTCACCATATAATTCATCGCCATTTGACATGAATAATGGCGTAAAGATATAGTTTGCACCCGCTTCTCCAAAGTTTGCGCCTAATTTGCCTTTAGCTGTTAAACTGTCCCAGCTTTTTACATCTTCTTCAGTCAATTTTTCTTTGTTATAATATAAAAATTGTGATTCCACGCCATATGGATAGCCATATAATTTACCATCATACGTAGCCGCTTCAACGGCACTTTCAGTACTATTGTCTTTCACACTATCTTCATATTTTGTATTGGCATAAATAATTCCAGCATCCACCATCTGACCTAGTTGATCGTGAGGCATCATGAAAACATCTGCTGCGGCACTAGGATCTTTTTTCAGATTTTCCTGTGCTGTTGCAGATTCACTTGGCTTAATAGTCACTTTCCAATCTTTATGTTCTTTTTCAAATTCTTCTACTAATGGTTTGTACGTATCAACAAATGCTACATCCACCCACAACTTTATAGAAGCGTTTTCATTTCCGTCAGAAGTTTTTTCTTCCGATGCTCCACCACCACAAGCTGCAAGTAAGAACGCCGCTGCTGTCATTGTTACCCCTAATGTCAAAAGTTTTTTCATCTTTCTTTTCATCTTTTGTTCCTCCTAGGAATTTTTTACTTTTCTATTCTCTTATATTGTGCAATCGTTTGCATTAATTGTCAAGAGATATATAAATAAATTTGTATTTTTTTCTTTATTCCCAATAAAAAAGGGGTTAAAGTTCTTACTTCCAAAATAGAAAAATACTGATAAAACAACGATTATCAATTAAAAAAAGCTAAAATAGAACTTTTTTACGATGATTCTCTTTATTTATCAAGTAAAATATCAAATCAAGAAAACAAAGCGCAAGCGATTGCGAAAAAATATATTGAAAACGTTTTTCTTATATGTCATAATATGAGTGGTTTTTAGAAAAGTATGACTAAATAAAATACGAAGTCGATTACAGAGGGAGAAATTAGATGAATACTGCAGCGATCCATCATCAACCAGAAAGTGAATATGCTTATTTATACACATCAGACAAAATGCACATCCGGCTAAAAACAGGTAGAGGAGATATTAAACGTGTGGAACTATTAAATGGTGACCCCTATCAATTTGAACACAGCGAGTGGTTCAGATCAACGATCCCCATGGAAAAATATTTATCTACTACGACACATGATTATTGGATAATCGAGACTTCTGCACCATTTAGACGCCTAAGTTACGCTTTCAAAATAGAAGGTATGGATGGAACTGTCTTATTTTACGGCGATCACGGATTCTTTCCTTACCAAGATTCTACATTAAAATCAGCCAGCAATTATTTTAAACTACCTTACTTTCATGAAACAGACCGTTTCAAAGCACCTCAATGGGCAAAAGAAACGATTTGGTATCAAATTTTTCCTGAACGTTTTGCTAATGGTGACACAACTAATGACCCGAAAGGTACTTTACCTTGGGGCAGCAAAGAACATCCCGGACGTGAAGACTTTTTCGGTGGGGATTTGCAGGGAGTTTTAGATCATTTAGACCACTTTGTAGATCTTGGCATCAATGGCATTTATTTCTGTCCAATTTTCCAAGCCACCAGTAATCACAAATACGACACGATTGATTATTTCGAGATCGATTCAGCTTTCGGAGATAAAAAGCTCTTTAAGAAAGTCGTAGACGAATGTCATAAACGAGGTATCCGTGTCATGTTAGACGCTGTTTTCAATCATATGGGTGATTTTTCACCTCAGTGGCAAGATATCGTCAAAAATGGTGAGGATTCACCGTATGCAAAGTGGTTCCACATTCATAAATTCCCAGTTACTTACACACCGACTGCTGATTTTGAATTCTCTGATGCTATTACGTACGATACTTTCGCCTTCACGCCACATATGCCGAAATTAAATACGGCAAACAAAGAGGTACAGGACTTTTTATTAGAAATTGCTCGCTACTGGATTATGGAGTTTGATATCGATGCTTGGCGTTTAGATGTGGCAAACGAAGTAGATCATCGTTTTTGGCGTAAATTCCACGACGTTTGTACAGAAGCAAAACCGGATATTTATATTTTAGGTGAAATTTGGCATTCTTCTCAAGCTTGGCTTCAAGGAGATGAGTTTCATGGGGTCATGAATTATGCTTTTACAGATGCCATTCTTTCTTATTTTATCTATCAAACGATTTCATTAAGCCAGCTAGTTTCTGAGCTAAATCACCAATTAATGCTTTATCGTGAACAAACCAATCAAATTATGTTTAATGTGCTGGATTCTCATGATACACCACGTTTATTGACAATCGCTCAAAATAATAAAGAACTGATGAAGCAAGTTTTGGCCTTTACCTACTTACAAAAAGGTGTGCCTTGTCTTTATTATGGAGACGAATATGCAATGGATGGTGCGGACGATCCAGATTGCCGCAAATGTATGATTTGGGAATCTGATAAACAAGATTTAGATATGTACGAATTCTTAAAAACATTGATTGCGTTTAGAAAAGAACATCAAACACTTCTATCGGAAGGCAAACTGCGCTGGCACGAAATCGATGAGGAAACAGGAATTCTCGACTTTGCTTACGAACATGAAGGAAAAATGATCCGCAGTATTTTTAACACAGGTCAATCTCCTGTTTATATCAAAAAAGAGCGCGTTTTATTTTCAACCCAAATGCATTCACTCGACAAAGAGATCATTGAGCTTACACCCTATGGATTTGCCGTGTCCGTAGATGCAACAGAAAAAAATGGCTCAGCTAAAAACGAAAAACCTTTGGTAGTAGGAAGCCATCGTTCAGCAAGTTTACCCACGGGGTTTTCAAGATAGCAGTTGAATCGGTGCTATAGATCATATGAAAAGTCTGATCCAAAAAACGAAAAAAAAGGAGCTTAAGACATAGATCTTAACGAAAAAGAGCTTGGGACGTAAGTACTAACGAAAAATCCAGATACCAGTCAAATTGATTGGCATCTGGATTGTTTTTTTGTACAAAAATAAGAACACCTTTGCTAAAATAAAAGTGACTAAACAAATAAGTCAGCGAGGTGTTCTTATGTTTAAAAATTATACCACAAATCAAGTCGTTCTTCCTCTAGATTTTAGTTTTCAGTTAGAAAAAAACGATATTGCGTTTGTCATTGATCAATTAGTTGAAAGTATTCCGGAGGAACGCTTTCTTCCTTTTCATCATCAAATGGGGCCTTCTTCTTATCATCCGAAAATGATGATGAAGATGATTTTATGTGCCTACACACAATCTGTATTTTCTGGTCGCAAGATTGAAGCCTTGACGAAAGACAGTATTCGCATGATGTGGCTTACTCAAAGTTATCAACCTAGTTATCGAACCATCAATCGTTTTCGAGTGAATCCTTTAGTGAATGCACTCCTTCGGGAGTGCTTCGTCCAGTTCCGTAGCCAATTAGTCAAGGAACAATTAATCGATGAAGAAGCCATTTTTATCGATGGTACAAAGATTGAAGCCAACGCCAATAAATACACCTTTGTTTGGAGAAAATCCATTGATAACTTTAATAAAAAGCTTACTGAAAAATCAAATTTTCTCTACGATGAATTGTTAAAGAATCAAATTATTCCTGAAATTGAGCGAGAGTCCTCAAAAGAATTATCTGTCACTGAATTAGGTAAGATTGAAGAAAATCTCGCGCATGTTGTCGAAAAGTTTACAGAAAAAATCGAACAAGCAGAGGATGGAATTACGCGCAAATCAATCCGTTCTAAACGAAAAATTCCTAAAAAATTAAGGACACTTTTCAAGGACTTTAAAGAGCGAAAACTCGCTTATCAAAAACATAGACAGATTTTAGGGCAACGAAACAGTTACTCTAGAACTGATCTAGATGCCACTTTTATGCGCATGAAAGACGATCATATGAAAAATGGTCAGTTGAAAGCAGGTTATAATCTTCAAATCGCCACGAACAGTCAGTATATTTTAGGCTATGATCTTTTCTCAAATCCAACAGATACACGAACATTGCGCCCTTTTTTAACCACTTTAAAAGAGCGTTTCTTTGATCTGCCAAACTATATTGTCGCAGATGCCGGCTATGGAGGAGAAGAAAACTATCAAGCGGTTTTAGAGGATCACGAGCGAACACCACTCATCACTTATGCCATGTACCATAAAGAACAGAAGAAAAAGTTTAAACAAAATCCGTTCCTTCCAGCAAACTGGTCGTATCAGGAATTAGATGATACGTTTCTTTGTCCAAACGGACGAAAAATGAATTTTCGAAACTATTCTATTCGTACAGATAAATATGGCTTTAAACGTTATTTAAAACGGTATGAATGTGAAGACTGCTCGAATTGTCCTCTTCGAAGCCAGTGTACAAAAGCGAAGAGTGACAAGAATCGTGAGATTCAAAAGAACATGAATTGGGAATACTTTAAAGCAAGAATTCAACAGCTGCTTTCAGAAGAAGAAACAGGTAAACTCTATCGTCAACGAAAAATTGACGTCGAACCAGCTTTCGGACATTTGAAGGCTTGTTTAGGGTTCACTCGGTTCTCTGTTCGAGGGAAACAACAGGCACACAATGAAATTGGATTCGCGTTAATCGCAGTAAATTTAAGGAAATATAGGCTAAGTAAGCTAGAAAACATGAAGGATTCTCCCAATAATCTAAAAAATAAAAGACTGAAAATCATTTTTTACGATTTTCGGTCTTTTATTTTAAGGTTTTTGGGACTTACGTCCCAAGCTCTTGATTTTTTGTACAAAATAAGAATACCTTTGCGTTGAGAATAAATCGAGTGCTAAAGTACAAAGATTCAACGGATTCTGAAATACGTTGAAATTGTCACAACATTCAGTGATCGTGATGAACTGACAGTTCATGATACTTACTTAGTCACAAAAAATTGAACTATAGGTCCTGTGGATTCCTTCTTATTTCTCGAAGCTGAACGCTTTTGTCTCAGGCTCTTTTTTCGTCAGCAATTTTTCATAAATCAGACTACTCATCATATACAGCATTAATCTTGAACAAAGCTTTTTTTTATTACTAGGGTTGCTTGTCACTATAGAGTATGTACTGATTGATCTTAGTTTGGTCTCTGCCATATTCGTAATCACAATAATTGTCGTTCTGTTACACTTAGCTTTAATCATGATCTCATTGATTTCATCTACTTGACCACTTAATGAAAAAACAACAATCACGTCTTGAAACGTGCTGATTTGAGGAATACGTTCAACCAAAAAGGGATCTGAAAAATTATTTGTCCAAAGATCAATTGATTTAAGCTTATAATTAAATTCAGACGCCATTTGAGAACTTGAACCGGTTCCAATACAAAAAATTCTCCTTGCATTAATTAGGCAATTACATATTTTGTCGATATTTTTTTCATCTACTAATTCCAAGGTTGTCAACGTATCTTTTTTGATACTATTTACTTCATATAAAAAATCAGATTTTACTGGAGAGCTTCTTTTCTTCTGTTCTCTAGCTTGAACGAATCCAAATTTCAATTCCTTAAATGTTGGGTAATTTAATTTTTTCCCCGCTCTGATGACAGTAGAATTAGATATATACAGCGCATCTTTAATATCTTTTAATTTCAGCCCTTCAATATCCTCAAATCTTAGAATAAACTCAATGACTTCCCGTTCAGCTTCCGATAATCTCTCATAGTTTGAATTGATATCTTTATAAATATCACTCACACAAATCAAATCCTCTCATTCCAAACCGTTGCTATCCTTTAAAAATAAACGAACATAGTGATTGTTCCTTTCATTTCCAACGATATAAATAGGAACTTCCTGTTCTATTTTGCTGAAATGCAACGATTGATTCTGTTCCTCCAGAAAGAAACGATTAGGTAAAATCGATCGACCTTCTCCTTTTTTTATAAGGTCGATCATCGAGTAAATAGAGTCAACTTCAACAAATTTACACGTCTGCGGATTGATTAAAGATAGCATCATCTTTCTATATGGACATTCCTTATCACGATTCATCAAATATACATCTTGCGCAGCTATTGCAGATAGCCAGCCAATCTTTTCGCTAAATAACACATCGTTATCAAAGGCAGTCCTCTTATTTGTGATCAACACATCCAATTCTTTTTTTTGATATAGTTTTTCTAATTGATCTGTTGTGTCGATAAACAATTCGATTGCCGGCTGATAATTGATGACATCTGTCAATTCAAAGTAATTAGATGCGATTGTTTGTGTGCAACCAATTTTTATTGGTAATTTCTTATAATGCATTTCAATTTCATCGATTTGAGCTAATAGGAGCTGATTTAGATGAACGCTATGCAATATAAAATAATTTTACCGGATAATTATGACATGTCACTGATTAGACAACGAGTAAAAGAAAATGGGTACAAAACAGATAACTTCCAAAGTCTACTCTTTAAATCTTATCTTATTTCAGAAAAAGTACAAGGGGCAATTTCAAATTCCTATGCTCCTTTATATGTATGGGAAAATGTTGAAGGAATGAATCAATTTATCTTTACAGGATTTTACGACGCTATTATTCGCGATTTTGGTTGGCAAGCCATTCAAATTGGTGTTCCTTTCACCATAAATCTAGAGGATAATTTTAAAGATGCGACTTACCTGTTAGAACAAACGATTACAATCACGGAACAGCAAACGTTGACTAATACCCCGAAGCAACTAGTGGACATCCAAAAAACTTTTCCCAAAAAAAGTCTGGGAAAACTTGTCATCTATAATCCAGACAAATGGCAAGCGGTCATACTTGGATTTTATGCTGAAAAACCAATTCACAATGAAGCAACTCTTTATGAAATACTTCATATTTCTGTAAATGAAAGATATGCTTACTTCTAGATGATCGATCTTTATATATCGAGGACACTACAGATCGATCATCTTACTTTAGCGCTTTAAAACAATGAGCTAAATGATCGTCTACCATCCCTGTTGCTTGCATAAAAGCATAGACAGTTGTTGTCCCTAAGAACTTAAAACCTTTTTTCTTTAAGTCTTTACTTATTTTATCCGATAATTCTGTTGATGAGGGAACTTCTTTGATATTATTCCAACGATTCTTAATAGTTTCTCTATCCACATAAGCCCAAATAAATCGATCAAAGCTGCCATATTCTGCTTGGATCTTCATGAAAGCTTGTGCATTATTGATTGTAGCATTGATTTTCAACTTATTTCTAATAATTCCTGGATCTACTAGTAAAGCATCAATCTTCTCTTGGGTATACTCAGCAATTTTCACATAGTCAAATTGATCATAAGCACTAGTTAGTGTCTCTCTTTTTTTAAGGATCGTCGACCAACTTAACCCCGCCTGCATACTCTCTAAGGTTAGCATTTCAAAAAGTTTTTGATCTTCATGTTCTGCTGTTCCCCATTCTTCATCATGGTATTTTTCTTCTAATTCAGTTCCATTTGCCCAATCACACCTGATTCTTTCCATATTCGACTCCTATCTTAGCTTCTTTTATCTAAGAATAACATGAGAACGTATGTTTGTAAACGAGATAAAAAAAAGAACTCGGAACATCACTAAAAATCAGTGTTGTTTCAAGCTCTAAATCCGAATACACAGTGAGAAAAAAGCAGCTTATTTCTCGGAGCTAAATACTTTTATCTCGTTTTTTTTCATTTGCGGTTTACTTGTTTAATTTACTTGCTGCTGCTTCATCTAAAATAACCGTAAGATTCGGATGAAGTTGCAAAACAGATGCCGGAAACTCCTCTGTTACTGGTCCTTGCAATACGTTTTTTACCATTTCAGCTTTTTTCTCGCCGTTTACAATCAAAATCAACTGTTTAACTCGCATTACACTAACAGGTCCCATAGTAACGAATTCCATCCCTTTTTCCATCATATCTGGCACAAACCAAGGTTCGTCACCTGTTACTTTTATCTTATAAGTCAAATTTTCAAAGCTTGTCGTTGTAGGCATATTCCCACAGAAGTGTCCATCTCCACCTAAGCCGATCAACATGGCATCTAAACCGCCATCCATCGCTATACGTTTATCTTGTTCTTCATAATTTTCCACAGTCAACGGATGAATATTAGCTTCATCAATATTAGCGGGTGTTAAATATAATTTTCGTAAATCCGTAATAGTCAGCCCTTCTGTTTGGCCTGATACAGGAATTTCGTCAAAATTATAATAGTGAACGTTCGCGTAATCTGGCGAATCTTTTACTGTCTCCACCATTTTTTTATAGACACCAACAGGAGTGTTTCCGGCTGTAATAGATAGATTGACACGCTTATCTTGGCTCATATGGCCAAATAAAATATTTTTTGTGGTTTCGCTCATTGCCTCAAAGTCTTTTTCAATAATAATTTTCATTTGATTCACTCCATTTCCTTTTTATACCTTCATTGTATCGTATGGGAACCATCCCATGTCAATGGTATATAAAAAATAGAGAAGTTTCTTCCTTTCACTATTGAAAACAGAAAAGAATGGATAGCAAAACCAGAAAATCAGTCGCGCTCTACATTCTAAAATTGGATGATCGACAAGAAAAAATATCGTCTATTTCATGCTCGATTTGTATTGACTTTCTATTTGTAAATAGTCCAAAAATTCAATGCTTCGTTCATTAATTCATCCGCTGTAAATTCTTTTTTGGAATGTCCTTTTGCCTCAGAATCGTTTGGATCGTTCACCCAGAACTTCCCATCATTCGTACCGCTAAGTACCATAATATGTCCTGTTTCTGTAAATAAACCTGGTTTTACCGAAATGATCACAGGGTGTTTTTGTTTTAATTGCTCTTCAACAGTTGCAATGTCTGTGCCAAGATCTTCAAATTGATACCCTTTCATCATCGCAAAATCAGAGAAAATGGACCAAGCCGTACCTTCTCCATCTACAAAATAATCATTTTTTGACCAATTTAGAATATCTTGAGGTATGTATGTTTTATTATCTAAGTACGAAGATACCATTGCTAAAGAAAGGATCGCACAACCGTTGATTTCTAATGTATTACCATCAGGATTTTCCATGCCATATGGTGTTGTCTTCCATTTATCATCTGTTTGTAATAGCAAGTTGATTGGCATCCGGTCAGCAAATTTACTTTCGCTGATATTTTGATTGATTTTTTCAGTATACGTCAATTCTTTGACTTTTTCCGGTTCTTTTTTGACTTCACTTGTTTCAGATGTTTTTACTTCAGCAATCTTTTCTTCAGAAAACACAGATGAAAAACCATGTCCTTCTTCCAATGGCGTCACTTTCGCTAAAATTGCTCCTGAAAATGTAGCCATTACTAATAATGCTATGATATAAGCTTTTGATTTCTTTGTTTGTTTCATGTATATCTCCTTCTTTTAAGTTGAAAGATTTACTAGAGCCATTCACTTTCAAACGAATTAGATAAATAGTAATCAATACTTCTAATATTACTGAATCTAACAAAAAAAGCAAGTAAGAATAATTATCTTTGAAATGATTACGAACATATTTTCTTGAATTATTTCCAATTTTTAGGTAGAATGATAGTAACTGATTATTCAGAGTCTGATACTAGCAGTAAATTCGTGAAGGAGGTAGAAGAATGGATAATAACCACAAATCAACAATGAAAAGCATTTCAAAATTGATAAGCCAATCTTCCCAAAGTTTCTTTTCGGCATTTTTAGATGACTCTAAAGATAAGCAGAGCAAAAATAAAGAGCGTGAAGAAATTCTTAAGAAATTACAAGTCGCTTCTGCTCAAAAAAGTTTAGTTGTTTTACAATTAAAAGAAGTGCCGACTTCTCAAAAGTTTGAGACCGTTTCAGGTTGGATCGTTTCCAAAAATATAGGTGATTCGATCATGCTGCGTTTACAAGAAGACAGCCAACAAATCCGGATGATCACTGTTGAACATATAAAAAAAGTGAGTACCTTGTCTAAAAATGACAAAAGACTTATTAAATAAACTAAACAGTCAACGATGTTATTTCGCGTTGGCTGTTTTTTTGTCTAAATAACATAGTAGTATAGAGAAAAAACACTAACTTTATGCAATCCCTATATTTTTTATGATAAACTAAAAAAAGTTCTTTAAGTCTTTTTGTTTAAGACTCTCAAGTATTTTTACAGCTTCCTATTTTAAACTATTAAGGAGAACTTCCTATGCAGCTAAAACTATTAGACAAAACAAACTATACAATCATGAAATTTCCTACTCATACCGAGATCCCTGCTTCATTTCATGAGATAAATGCTTTCAAAAGTATTACTTATACAGATGATGAATGTTCCATTATCGTACCTTCTAACACATTAGAAACGGACTTAGCGCTTTCTGTCGATGATGACTGGTTTATTATTCAAGTTGTCGGTGAACTAGATTTTTCTTTAGTTGGTATTTTGACTCAATTAGCCAATCCATTAGCTGAAAATAAAATTTCAATTTTTTCTTTATCCACCTATAACACTGATTATCTTTTAATTAAAAACAAAGATAAAGAAAAAGCTATTCATGTTTTACAGGATTGCGGCCATACATTTCAATAATTTGTTCTATTCTCTTTTATGGGTATTATTCTGACAATCTGATACAATAAAAGAGACCGCACTTACACACGTTAAAAAGGAGATAAAACATGAACAATGAATATGATAATCCTAATTTTTTCGAAACTTATAGCCAAATGGATCGTTCTAGAAAAGGCTTAGAAGGAGCTGGTGAATGGCATGAATTAAAAAAATTGCTACCTGATTTTACTGGAAAAACAGTTCTTGATCTTGGATGCGGCTACGGTTGGCATTGCCGTTACGCAGTTGAGAATGGTGCTGAAAAAGTTATTGGCATCGATTTGTCTGAACGGATGATCGAAAAAGCCATGGAAATGACGGATTCTCCAAAAATCAGTTATCATTTAATGGGGATGGAAGAAATCGATGGATTGGGCGAAACATTCGATATTGTGATCAGCTCTTTAGCACTTCATTACGTTCCTTCATTCGATGAAATCGCCAAGAAGGTCAATCACTCTTTAAATTCTGGTGGCCATTTCATTTTTTCTGCTGAGCATCCTATTTTTACAGCACAAGGAACGGAAGATTGGATTTACGATCAGGGACAACCGATTTATTGGCCTGTTGACCGCTATTTTGACGAAAGCATCCGTGAAACAACCTTTTTAGGTGAGACAGTAATGAAATACCACAAGACATTAACAACTTACCTAGACGGCTTATTAACAAACGGTTTTCAGCTTACAAGAATCGTCGAACCCATGCCTGCTCCTGAATTGCTAAAAGAAAGTGCCGAAATGCGCAACGAGCTGCGTAGACCAATGATGCTTTTGGTTTCAGCCAAAAAGGTAACACAACATGACTAAACCACTTCGATCGTCTACTACAAACCAGAGGAGGAATCTCGAATGCACGATTTAGCCCAAAATATCATGAACCACTTGATTCCGTTTTTTGATCTCTTTATTTTAGCCTTGAACATTTTCTCTATCTTCGTCTTGATTTGGGGGGTTATTATGGCGGGGATTGATTTTATAAAAAGTGAAAAAGACAATCGAAATCGTATTGTGATGGCCCGACAAAATAATTTTATTAAAAGTTTTTTAGGTAGTTATATTCTACTTAGTTTAGAAATACTAATTGCCGCAGATATTATTGAATCGATTATCAAACCAACCTTTCAAGACATTTTAAAACTGGCTATTTTAGTAGTGATCCGAACAGTCATTTCTTATTTCCTGCATAAAGAAATTGAAGATGCATTGAAAGATAAAGAAAATGAGACTGAAGAAAAAACAATTCAAAGCAAAAACTCTTAGTGTTCCTATTTTAAAATGCAGTTATCTCTAAAAATACGATTTAAAAAAGGGCTGGGCTATAACTCTACGAGTCATAGCCCAGCCCTTTTTTAAGTCGCTTATTTGTATTTCAATTTTATTTTTGCAAAAGAAGTTGTTTCACTTCCCTTTGCAAAATATCTAATTCTTTCTTTGATTGTGCTTCAGTTTCAGAATGTACTGAATAGTATATTTTACACTTCGGCTCTGTCCCAGAAGGTCTGATGCATACCCACGATCCATCTTCAAAAATGTATTTTAGTACATTTGATTGAGGTAACTTCAACGCTTCTATCTCACCTGTCACGAGATTTTTTTTACATCCAATACTGTAATCTTCTTGCAATTTTATTTTTTTAGAACCTATCTTTTGCAAATTTTTCTGCTTCAACGTTTCTATAAGCGTTTCCATTTCTTTTTGTCCGCGTTTCCCTTTGAAAGTGATACTTTCTAACGTTTCATGATAAAAACCATGCTCTTGATAAATAGCTTGTAGCTGCGCTAACACGGTTGCTCCTCTTTGTTTACACTCCAATGCCAGCTCAGCCATTAAAATAGCTGCTTGAATCGCATCTTTGTCTCTCACAAACGCTTTGATCAAATAACCAAAACTCTCTTCATAGCCAAAAAGAAATTCTTTGTCTTTTTTTTCTTCAGATAACGCGATCTGTTCTCCGATAAATTTGAACCCGGTCAATGTGGTTCTCGTTTCTATCCCAGCTTGTGCTGCGATCTTCTCACCTAAATCAGAAGTTACAATTGTTTTAGCAATAAAATAGTTTGACATGTTTTCTTTTTCACTTTTTTTATGTCGAATTAAAAAATCTAATAATAAAACGCCAATTTGATTCCCGTTAAGTAGTACTGGCTGTTCTTTTTCATCTAGAATAACTACGCCTAATCGATCTGCATCTGGATCTGTTGCAAGAAACAAATCTATTTTTTTCTTCTCTGACTCTTTTAAAGCTAACTCAAACGCCTCAGGATCTTCTGGATTCGGTGATTTGACCGTTGAAAAAGCAGGATCCCCATCGGATTGTGACGCTAAAATGGACAGATCACTAAATCCTACATTTTCAAAACCTTTTCGAATTAATTTTTCTCCCGAACCATGGAGAGGTGTATATAAAATAGATACTTCATCGCCATTTTGCTTAACGTTCTTCTTATTTTGTAAAACGGAAGTCAGCTTCTCTAAATACAGACTATCCATCTCTTCATCGAGGTAATGAATACGTCCCATTTTAAGGCAATCAGACAGCGAAAAGGGATCGATCTCTAATTCATTCGTTAAACTGTTCAAAATGTGCATCAGTTCGGTCGCTGTTTCTAGCGTTATTTGACCGCCATCAGAACCATACACTTTAAATCCATTATATTCTTTAGGATTATGACTCGCTGTAATCATTACTCCTGCAAAAGCATTTAATTCCCTTACAAAAAAAGATAATTCAGGTGTTGGACGCATCATACTCGATAAATAAACGGTTATCTCTTTTGAAGCTAAAACGGTCGCTGTCCATTGCGCAAATTCTTTTGAAAAAAAACGATTGTCATAAGAAATAACCACACCTGCCTTTTGAGCTTCTATCCCTTTCTTCTCAATGTATTGTGCTAAACCCAAGGCAGCACGTTTAATCGTATACTCATTGATACGATTCGTTCCAACGCCAATTTCCCCACGCATTCCTCCAGTTCCAAATGAAAGATACTGGTAAAAACGGTCTTCTAATTCCTGTTGATTCTCAATGTTAGCCAATTCTTTTTTTAATTCATCTGATAGACATTCTGCATTTGACCACTCAGCATATTTCTTTTTCCAACTCATGAGATCAACCTTCTTTGTCTAATTGTTCAAGAATTGCACTAATGCTTAATTCACAACCCGCCATCGAGGTATCTGCAACGCCATAATACATTATTAGCTTATCTCCATCGACAAGACCACCACAACCAAAAACCACATCTCCGAAGAATCCCTTTTTCTCATACTCAGCATCAGGCTCCATGATTGGATTCTTTGTTCGGGCAATTACTTTTGTCGGATCATCAAGATCCAATAGGACTGCCCCCATGCAATAACGTTGTTCTTTGGTTGCCCCATGATAAATCTCAAGCCAGCCTTTTTCTGTTTTTATAGGAACTAGCCCACCACCGATACGCCCACTGTTCCAACTATCTTGTTGTATACCAATCAGATGTTTATGGTTCCCCCAAGCTTGTAAATCAGGAGAGGAGGCAATCCAAATATCGTAGTTCCCAATACTCTTTAATGATGGACGATGCAAAGCATAATATTTTCCATTGATTTTTTCAGGAAATAATAAGACATCTTTATTTTCTGGTGCAAAAATATTTCCCATATCTTCAAAATGCTCAAAATCAGTTGTGCAGATCATTGAATCACAAACGCCCATTGGTGACACAGAACTAAAATTCACATAATACGTATCACCAATTTGCGTACACCGAGCATCTTCAATTCCAAATGTTTGATATTCATTGAATGGATATAAAAACGCTTTGTCATCAACTGTAAACTGGCGACCATCTTTACTCCGTGCAATTCGAATATATGAAAGTGACGTCAAATAGACAAACCCATCTAAGTTATCTGCTAATCGAATCATTCGTGGATCTTCAAAATCATACTGAGGATCTGTTCGATCAAACGTTATGATTTCCAATTTTTTTGTTTCAGGATGAATGATCGGCGCTTTGATCGTCTCTTCAGACGTTGAAATCGGTCTTTCTGCAACGCGCAATAATAATAATATTTCGTCTTTATATTTGGCTACTCCGGCGTTAAATGCACCAATCACTTCATGATCTTTATGCAATGGAGGAACATCTAACGGAGTAATAAGCGGATTTTCTTCATAACGATAAATAGTCATATTTTTTCTTCCTTTTCTAAAATGGATTTTGGATAGTTATTTTTTGAGCCTCAGCATCGCTAATTCCAGCGTAAAATGTCGCTTCTTTGCCATGTAAAACTAAGCCCCCACTAAAAACTACATCGATTAAATCATTTCTTTTAGATGGACCTGGTAAAAAATCCGATCTTTCAGCAATGATTTTCGGATTTTCCATTGTCTCTTTCTTTTTATCTATTTCAAATGTCATAGCATAATAATGACGATTTCCAACTTGATCAAAGGAAGCAATATGGCCTAGTACACAAATTCGTTCATCAATTAAATGAATTTCATTTGCGCCACCCCAATCAACATCAGAAAACTGCTGTTTAAGCAGCGTTGCTTCTTCGATTATTTCTAGCGATAGTTGTGCTAACGTATCTACCCATGCAATACCAATTTTGCCTCTACCCCCTTTTTCTCCTTGTGGTCTAGTCAAAACTAAAATTTTTCCATCAGGTAATTGTTTCAATCTGATGTCTTTCATTCCAAATGGGCCTTCAAAAATTTTTTCAGCTTCATTAATACTTTTTAGTCGATATAAAATAGTTCGCCAACGCGCTCCTTCTTTATCAAAAAAGACTTCTACACCACCTAAAATAACTGTTCCATCGATTGTTGTAACAAATGGATCTTGTAACGCTAGTTTGATAGCTCCCTCAATCAAGTTCCATTTGTTTTCTTCTACCTCTTCGAACAAGCCAATTTGTGCTACTTCATTTGTTCTAGCTTCGATACGACCCGCGATAACTTCTCGATCCCCTATGCTAAATGGGGCAGTTATATTGTATACATCTTGATCTGCAACTCCTGAAAATTGAAGCTTTACTGCCTTATTTTTCACTTTCCTTTCACGGTGATGCGTCAATAATAGCTCTATATCAATCATTATTAGTTCCTTCCTATCCAAATACCATACCCAGATAAATAATAGTTTTTTTGTTTTTTGACTAATTCTCCATTTTTTAAACACATTGTATGTTGTGCTGAAAGCTTAAAAGGAGGACTCCAGTTTGGCAAAAAATTTACGATGATTACTAATCCTGAGAGTTGATACATCAATAAACCGTCTTTATTTTCTAGTATCTTCATGCAGTCAGTCTCTTGCAAATACGTTTTACGAAGCGTAATTAGTTTTTGATACCAAGTAAAAATAGTGTCTGACTCTGCATTTTTTTTGCCATAACCTATCCAGCTATTATCTTTAGCTGTATCCCATGGAATCATCCCTCTCGAACGATCTCGATTGACCAAATTTGCTTGTTTCATCGATTCTTCATGGGAATCCCCTTGTAGCCGTAGTTCATCAAACTTATTAATTGCTTGAATATCTCTTATATCAGAAAAATCAGCTGGTAAATAATCGCCCACGCCTAATTCTTCCCCCTGAAATAAAAATGCAACCCCTCTATTTAAAAGTAACAGCGCAGCTAATTGTAAATAGCGTGAGGTCTTTTCCTGACTCAAACGATTCCAAGAACGAGATATATCATGACTATTGAAAAATAACGTTGGCAAACGTTGCGCTCCGTATATTTTTTGCATTTCGGTCAATTCTTGCACAATTTTTTTCTCATCAAAGGATTCGACACTTCCAAAATTAAAGTTGAACGTCACATCGAATAGTTCTCTTCCTGCATACTGCTGGATTATTTCTAATTTATCAGAACTAATCTCACCTACAGTAAACAGCTGACTATTTTTGGAGGTAAGAAAGGCTTTTATATCTTTTATCGTTTCTATGATACCTGGCTGGTTCACATCATATTGATGAATTTGTGTCCCATTTTCATCATAAGGATTGTCTTTACATTCAATGTCAACGGTTAAATTATTGACGACATCTAAACGAAAGCCATCGATTCCTTTTTCAATCCAAAAATCAATAACATCAAAAATTGCTGCTTTCACTTCTGGATTCGTCCAATTAAGATCCACTTGTGCTTTAGAAAAGCTATGATAATAATATTGCTGCGTTTGTTCATCAAATTGCCAAGCACTTCCACCAAAAAAAGATGCCCAGTTATTTGGCTTATCACGCCAGATATACCATTCTCTTTTGGAATTATTTTTCGACATCCTCGCTTCTTGAAACCAAGGATGTTGATCAGAGGTATGATTAATAACTAGATCAATGATGACTTTTATCCCGACATCATGCATACATTTTACTAAAGTTTCCATCGCTGACATGTCTCCATAAATAGGATCTACGCTGTAGTAATCTGAAATATCATAGCCATTATCCACTTTGGGAGAAGGAAAAAACGGTGTTAGCCAAATCCCATCAATCTCAAGTTCTTTTAAATAAGTTGCTTTTTCGCTAATTCCTTTTAAATCTCCGATACCGTCACCATCGCTATCATTAAAAGATGGAACATAAATTTCATAAAAAATTGATTTTTCCCACCAACTCATAGTGATCTCCTTACTTTAATGTAAATTGCATACCATCTTGGAATCGTTTAGAAAAAACTAAGAACAAGATAATTAACGGTAACGTTAGTAAAACTGACGCCGCATACATTGGACCTGGATACGTACCATAAGGACCAAACATCTGAGATATCAAAACATTTAACGTGGTTGTACTATCACTCTTGGAAACGATCATGTCCCATAATAAATTTGTCCAACGATCCGTGTACAAAAATAGAAAAATAACCGTAGTGATCGATTTAGACATCGGCAATACTATTCTAAAAAGAATCGCTATATCACTCGCACCATCTAATTTAGCTGCCTCGATCAACGTATCTGGGATCGCTTTGAAAAAATTTGTATACATAAAGATAGCCCACAGACTCATCACTGTCGGAACGATCATTCCAGCATAGGTATCAAGCAAACCAACTTTCGTGATCAATAAAAACTGGGGAATCAATAAGATGATCGCTGGAAAAAACATTTGAAATAAAATAAAGTTATTTACAAATTTCTTTCCTTTAAATTCAATTTTTGCTAAGGCATAACCAACTGTCAGCGCAAATAATAACATCAAAAACGTCGCAATAGTCGCAACGATAATCGTATTTATAAAAGCGCCGATCCACGGTGCATTAGCCGAAGTAGAGGCATCTCCGAATAACCATTCCCACGATCTTAAATCAAAATGACTCGGAATCAATCTACGATCGACTTCATCCCATGAAGCAAAAGAGTGCATAACTAAATAAATAAAAGGAAATGTCATGATCAACATCAAAAGTGTTGTCACAAGATATTTGATGCTCATTGATAACTTAGTATTCTTACGACCAACCATTTTTTTCACCCCATTTTTCTAATAACTTACGAATAACACCAATAGAAGCAAACGTAACAACTGACGAAAGCAAAGCAATAGAGGATGCATAACCTGATTTCAATCCAACAAATGCTTGATTATAAATTTCCATCTGCCATGTATTCGTAGAAAAATTAGGTCCACCACCTGTCAACTGATAAACTTCGGTAAAGATCCCGAAACTCACACCTACAGCTAGTACTGTAACTGTGAAAAATGCTGGATACATCATAGGAAACGTAATTTTCCAAAATATCGTCCATCTCGAAGCCCCGTCTATCGCTGCTGCTTCATAGATTTCATGATTAATATTTGATAAACCTGAAATCAAAATCAATCCATAATAACCTGACATTTTCCAAGCAATCATCAAAGATACGATGAAAATGGCTACTTTCGGATCGCCCAACCAATCAATATCCAAACCGAATGTATTCCGTAAAAAAATATTAAATGGGCCATTATACGATAACAATCCTTTCACAATCAGAGAAGTTACTACACCACTTGAAAGATAGGGTAAGAAAAAAGCAACCATAAAAAGGCCTTTAAATTTCGGTAAACTATTCACCAATAAAGCAATCACCATAGATAAGACCAACGCCAGCGGAACAAATACCAGTAAAAATTTATAAGTAACTAAAAAAGCGGATTGAACGGCTGGACTTTTTACGGCAGTCATAAAATTTTGAACCCCAACAAAATTAATTGTCGGGGAAATCATATCCCAGTCAGTTAGCGCCAACCAAAAAGACCATAACAAAGGTAACAAGAAAAAAATTAGTGTAAAGATCAGATAAGGACTCGTAAATAACCAGCCTAATTTATTATTCCTTCTCATTACCGAAGCGCTCCTTCAACTGCTTTTTCTCCATCTTTAAAAGCTTTTTGAGGACTTTTCTCTCCTCTTACAACAGGAACCCATGCTTGTTCACCAAAAACTTGCTGAATGTCATTGTATTTCTCATTATCCATTGCTGGGACAGCGTTAGGAACATTTTCTGCAAACACTCTCATCGCAGGGTTTTCTGTAAAGTATTCTTTGAATACAGGATTTTCTGTTGCATCATCTCTAGCAGGAATCAAACTCGTTAATTCAAGCCAAGTCACATCATTTTTTTCATCCCCATAAACAAAAGATAAAAACTTCATCGCCGCTTTTTGTTCATCTTCAGTTGCCTGTGTGTACATAACGATTCCTTTAGAATCGGCATATGTGGAGATATTTTTTTCTCCTTTCATTGAATCGGGCACAACGGGAGAAGTTATCGTATAATTTTCATCGAATGTCAATTCAGGATATTTTTCTTCCCAGTTAGGGAATGTCCACGGTCCTAATTCAGCCATCAAGCTATCGCCATTTTCAAATGGATCAGTCGCTTCACCTGTACGTAGTAATTTCTTTTTGGCAAGCTCATTCATTAAACCAAAGACATCTTCTGTAGCTGTGCGGTCAGCAACAAACTTATTCTCCTGAACAAAAGGAGCACCTTTGCTGGCAGCATTATACAATGGGAAAAAATCAAACCAACGCATCCAAGCAGTAGGATCCGTCAAATCTTTTTTGGCCCAAATCGCTACGTCTTTTTTTTGTTTCGATAATTTATCTCCTACCTCTAATAATTCAGAATAGGTTTCTGGAATTTCATCGACTCCAATTTCTTTTAATGTATCTATGCGCCAAGCATATAAAATAGGATTAGAATAGACAGGGAAAACATATTGTTTGCCATCCGAAAATTCCCAACTCTTGATACTTTTACTCATTTTTCTTTCTTCGACTGCTTTTGAAAAACCTTCTTGTTCATTCAAGGGTAAAATTGCCTCACTCGCAGCTAGTTGAGCTGCAAAGCTTCGATTAATATTTTCAGATAATGTTGGTGCCGTTTTAGAGGCAATCGCTGATTGAATCGTTGCTTCTGAAGATGGACTTTCTTTCATTTGAGACACTTCGACAGTAATATCTGTTTGGCTTTTCTCAAACTCTTTCGCCATATCTTCCCAATATTTTAATTGGGTTGGATTAGGCGCTGCCCAAAATGTAATCTTTGTTTTTCCATCAGAAGAAGCCCCTTCTTTATTTGATGAACCACAACCGACTAAAAGCAACATTCCCATTAAACCAATCGACATGCCAAGTAAAATTTTTTTCAACTTCATAATTTCTCCCCCTGTAAGCAAACGCTTTCTTTTTATAAACCCATAATATCATCCGCACTCAACAAATGTCAACATTACATAACGATGATTACAAAACATTACAAAATAAAAAAGCAATATGATATAATTACGTTAGTTTATAAAAAAGGAGAATCGCCATGAAAAAAGTTTCCATGCAAGATATTGCCGATCAATTAGGTATTTCAAGAAACTCTGTATCACAGGCTTTACGAAATACAGATGGGGTCAGTGAAGCAACAAAAAAAGCAGTCATAGAAACTGCTCACTCTTTAGGTTATGAATACCGTGAAAAACAAACAAACAAGCAATTGGGTAAGATATTATTAATCGCAACAACCTTTGTTTTTTCTCAAAAAAGTTTTTTCGGTGAAATAGTAGACAGTATTCGAAAAAATTGTGAAAAAAACGGTTATCAACTTGTTACTGAATCCCTCTCAAGAGAAGCATTGCGTACATTCAGTTTACCAAATAACATTGCTGAATTTACAGGCATCATTATCCTATCTCATAGTGACAACTTATATATAAAAAAAATTATCGACTACGGTTTGCCTTGCGTCTTAGTGGACCATCATGATCCATCTTTGCATGCTGATGCTATTTTATCTAAAAATACTGACGGAACCTATCATGCCATCTCTCTTCTTTTTCAAAATAATAATAAAAGAATCGGCTTTATAGGAGACACTGCCTTTTCTCCTAGTTATCTCGAACGTTATCAAGGGTATAAACAAGCCTTAGCTGATATGGATCTTGTTGAAGATAAAAGTATTGAAATCACCTCTATTGAAGAAAGCCAAGGTGCCCTTTATACAAAATTGAAAGAAATCGAAACAATGCCAGATGCTTGGTTTTGCGCTAATTCGGGACTAGCTTTTATGCTCAATTCTTACTTACAGTCAATCGGCTATATGATCCCAGATGACATTAATATTATTTGTTATGATGATACTGAATTTACGCGAATGGCAAGCCCTCCCATCACTAATGTTTCAACGAATCTTTTTTATATGGGGGAAGTAGCTGTTCAAACATTGATCAAACGCATCAAGACTAACGATGATCCCTTAATTCATAAACAAATTCTGCCCACCTTAAATATCAGGGAATCCGTAAGACTTATTACACAATAAAACTTTCTGTACTTTAAAACAATTCAAAAAGGTCAATAACAACCATTTTTAGAATAACTAAAAATGTTGTTATTGGCCTTTTGCGCTGATTATTTTTATGCCCGTCTCGGCAATTCAGTAAATCCAAACTCATCTTCTTGCATCAAACGCCATGTCCGCTTGCCCGTATTGTAAATCAATATTGCAATGACCGGCTCATTTCGATAAGCAAAGTTTTTTGTCTTCCACAATGAATCTTCCACAACATGGATCGGGATATGATACTCTTTCCCTTTGATATCCATTTGGTCGAAACAAAAAACAACCCCTTCTTGTAAAATCGGCTTCATTTCTTTCAGTAATTCTACGTCCAACTTCTCAACTGGAACGGCTCGTTTAAAAAATGTTTTCCGATCATTTACTTTCTCCAAGATCACCCGAGTGATTTTATCCGCTAAAATTCGATAGAACTCATCTATATATCGATAATAAACCCTTGTCATATGATCGACAAATTCAAAAAAGACGAAATCATTTTGTAATTTATAAAAGAAAGGTGAGTGCAGACTCGTTTTCATATGCCCAAAATACAGCAGCTCTGAAATCTCCATAGGTGTCAATTCTTTCAACATCGCAACATCAGAAAAATCGATCCATTTAATTTCTTCATCCATTTTCCGACGATGAGCAGTCGAAAAATAGTGTTCTACAGCTTCTTGTCCGCGAATAATCTTCATTCCACTATGCATATCGTATTCCCCTTCTTCAGCAGAAGGATTCAGTAATAGCAAGTTCTTAGGGTGATGAACAATGGAATTCGTAAAGTCTGTATGTGTGATTCCTTTTGATAATACTGCATTACTTGTCATATCAATATGTACATAAATCAAGTCCAACATTTGTTCCATCACCCCCATTATTTATCTTCTATTCCATTCTACAATATTTCTGTGAGAAAAGCTTGTGTCTTTTATTTTAAGATTCAGTTACAAAGCGTTATAATAGGGTCATTTTCCTATCAAATAAAGGATATACGCTAAAAAAATAAGAAATCCTAATATTTTTAAGGTTCCTTTTTAAAGAATAATATTAATAAAAAAATAAAGATTTTAAACTAGGGTTTCAATTTGAAATATGATACACTTAAGTAAAAAAAGGAGGAAGCTTATGGCCTCGAAAAAAGAACGCTCTAAAAAGAAAAAAAATAAGAAAAGAAATTGGCTGATCAATATCTTCCTATTCTTATTATTGGTTGTTGGTTTAGCACTTGTCTTTAATACACAAATCAGAAATATGCTGATCCAGCAAAATGGTAAAGCCTATGCAGTAGAGAAATTAACCCCTGAAATTGTTGAAAAAAACAATCAAACGGACACTTCGTTCGATTTTGACGCAGTTGAATCTCTTAGCACAGAAGCGGTTCTCAAAGCCCAGCTTGCAAATAAAAATTTGCCTGTTATTGGTGCTGTCGCACTTCCTGATGTAAAGATCAACTTGCCGATTTTTAGAGGACTCGATAATGTTGTTTTACTAACGGGAGCTGGAACAATGAAACCTGACCAAGAAATGGGTAAAGGGAATTACGCACTAGCCAGCCACCGTGTACAAGATATGGTTTCTTTATTTTCACCATTAGAATATTCTAAACCTGGAGAATTGATCTATACGACTGATTTAAATAATGTTTATACATATAAAATCACTTATGTTGAAAAAATCGATCCTTCTCGTGTGGAGTTGATCGACGATGTGCCTGGTAAGAAGATGATTACATTGATCACTTGTGGGGATATGTATGCAACAACACGAATTGCGGTTCAAGGCGAATTGGAATCTGTGACACCGATAAAAAAGGCAACACAAGCTATGACAGATGCATTCCAAATGGAACAGTTGACGTTGTAAAAATAGTGGTGCGCTTCTAATTTTCCACCATACTCTTATTGAAACCAATTAAATTACTGTTATTTAGCAGAATTTCGTTGGTTTTTTTATGCTAATCTATGAAGAAGGAAGCCTAAATCTGATAAATTACTCTTACTCCAATTATAAAAGTAACGCTACAAACACTTTGAAGATCATGGAACTGAGAATAATTTATACTCATCTGGGTTATTGATTGTATACTTTATTCTAAACTAGTTTCTTAGTTTACAAACGAGTACAGTACCTTTGATTATTTTTTGTTTTCTACTTTAACCAATCGCTAAA
Source organism: Enterococcus sp. AZ126 (assembly GCF_051714545.1). NCBI lineage: Bacteria > Bacillati > Bacillota > Bacilli > Lactobacillales > Enterococcaceae > Enterococcus > Enterococcus sp. AZ126. The sequence continues at coordinate 2,455,940 of NZ_JBIOSB010000001.1, read as the reverse complement.
AGAGTGTGGATAATAATCCGTTAAAATATAAACCTAACCTGATTTTGATGATTATTGTCAAAATCAGGTTAGGTTTTTCATTTGGTATTTTATAAAGAAATGTTGCTTATCTTCTATTAAAACTCCATTTAAATTTTTTTAATAACATTTAGGTTCACCTAAACATGGTTTGCGTAGCTTTTGCTAATACTTTAGGATCGCGATTATATGGCGTCACAGGAATAATTTCCTTATTGATATTGAATAGTGTATACACTGCAATTCTTGCTGCACGTACTGAATATTCTTCTGTAAACACCATGTCTTTCGGTATTTCTACAAATTGACTGACCATAGCAAAGTTCGTACTATTTTCTGGAACAACTTGAGGTCGATCTGTCATTTTGCGTGGTTGAAACTGTGCATCAATGTATGGCATATAAGCAGGAATCACATTTACCACGTCTTTAATGATTTCATCCCAATCCGCTTGCCAGCCCATTTGACATATCCATTCATACAAAATTTCTTCTCCCGAGCATTCACGCATTGGTTTCTTTACGTAATCTCCGACTTTGTCTGTATAAATACCATAGCCCCAGAAAATCGTTGTCCCCGGATCTTGATTTTTAAAATGGGGTTGAGCCGCAACGACTGTACTCATCAGCCAGCTTGAATCTTTTAATGTCATCAAGGCTCCAGAACCTGGGATATTGCCTGAAAATTCTTCCATTCGTTTTAATAGCTTATCGCCACGGCAAGTGACAGTAAAACTTTCCCAGTTTGTTTGCGCTTCATTGCCAAAAAACGGCTCAGGATTACCTAACCCTGTTTTTTTCTTCGCAATATTACGCCAAAGTCTAGCAGATCTTGATTCTTCTGTGACCGCTGGTGCAGGTGTTTTCCAATCTCCTTCTGTAGAACTATCTGTCATCGTTCCATTGGTCATGATCACAACATCATCTTCATCCAGCTCGATGATCTCACCATTTCCTAGTTTTAAAGCTGTTACGGTAATATCAGAGCCTGGTTTGAAATCAAGATCGACGACATCTTCATTTAAAGTGAAATCTACTCCATGTTTTTCTAAGAATGATTTCAATGGTAAAATCACACTATCATACTGATTCAATGATGTTCGTGTTACCCCTTCTAGGGTATCGATACGAGAAAATTCTAAAATCATTCGATTCATATAACGACGCAATTCAAATACACTGCTCCATTTTTGGAAAGCAAATGTCGTTTGCCACATATACCAGAAATTCGTTTCAAAGAAATGTGAACCAAACCACTCTTCGATTGTTACACCATCTAAACTTTCTTCAGAAGTAGCTAACAATTTCGTCATCGCTAGACGATCTTCATTATCAAAGCCCATTGAATGTGCATCAAGGATTTCTCGGTCTTTCGTTACCAAGCGAGCTTGTGCATGCGTAGGGTGCAGATGATCAAAGTTCAAGATTTCTTCTGTCACACTATGATTAGGCCATTCAAGTGAGGGAATGCTATCAAATAATTCCCAGAAATTTTCATAGGTTTCTTCGTTCAACATACGACCGCCGCGTGCAACAAATCCTTTTTCATTCGTACCGATTCCATCGTTACTTCCACCTAGAATTTTCATGCCTTCGATTACATGGATATTTTTCCCACTGAAATTTGCATCGCGAATCAAGTAAGCTGCTGCTGCCATTGTAGCAATCCCACCGCCAATTAAGTAAACCTGTTTGTCCCCATAATAACGACTGTTGATCTCTTCTTCTACTTCAGCAACTTTCCCTACTTTCTTGTCAGCAGATACTTTTTTAGCTAGTAAAGCTGCACCTACTGCGCCTACTGCAGCTAATCCCATATGACTTTTTTTCATGAAAATCCCCCCGATTCAATTTATGAATCTAGCGTACAATGATTCCAGATAAATGTCTTGTGATAGCATTATCATTCCGTCTTCTTTTTAGACAACAAGGACGATTTGTCACAACAATTCATTTTCTTGCGCATATAGTCGATAAGAGAAAAATTCAGTGTCTTTAGCTAAACGAAATAGCTGTGTCGCAATCTCTAAAGGAGATTCTTTATAATTTCCTAAAATCCAGTCAATCAAGACACCGCTACAGCCGTATGAAAAAAATCGTGCGTAAAATATCTTGTCTTCAGGAAGTAATTGTTTTTCTTTATCCATTTGGTCGAATAGATTGATAAATAAATTATTGGTGATCGTTGAAAAACAGTTTCTTAAGATGTCTGAATCTGACATGACTGTATTATAGTAGAAATCACTTTTGGATTGGATCGCTTTTAACATTTTTAGCGCTTGCTCTTCCCAGTTGTTCATTCTGACATCAGATGAATCTAGGTAGATCAATGCGTCGTGGGTGTATATCCAACGTAAGAGGTCTTGTTTATCCGTAAAATGATAGTAGAAAGTTTGTCGGTTGAGACCAACTTCTTTCGTGATATCTTGGACGCTGATTTTATTGAACAGTTTTCGATCGCATAATTCGATCAATGCGGATGAGATGGCTTTTTTGGTTATCTGTGATTCGCTCATGTTTTTTTCCTCACTTTTTTTAGTTAGGTACATCATACCAAAAAAATTTGGGAAAATATAAGGTTTTGAGGGATTTTTAGGGATTGTTAATGGTTGATAAAGTAAGGGAATACATTTTTCCTCACGTCTTTACTATGGAATGAAAAAGAAAAAATACTTGTCGCTTCATTTGAAAAATTTAATTCGTTATTTTTTATATTACATTCTCTAGTTATTGTACTTGTCACTCATTGGTTATCCGTCTGAGACAACGGTTAATGGAATTGTTTGGTACCTCAAACGTCCATTCATTCGTTTTGGCAACGGAAAGACTTATTTCGGTTGTACTTTCAGCATTTTATGAGTGAATTAACCTTTTAAAAGCGCACTAAATACATTAAAAATCATTTATTTGCTGCTATTTAACTCTAAAAAATTTTCAAAAATAATTGCTATTTTTAATAAATTAAGTGAAAAAACGAATCAAAACAGCTTATATAGTTAATATTGACTAGTTGCATAATTTCCTGCGAGAGGACGTCTCACCTTTTTGGAGAATACCTTTTATTTTTCATTCTATCAATAAAAAAAAGAAAGTGATTTCGTTACAACTACACAAAATCACTTTGACTGCTTATTAATTTGATACAGAAAGACTCATTCTATCTTTTACCTAAAGAATAATATAAGTGTAGTTCCTAAATACTCGTTGCTGTGTTCATAAGACTTGAACCAAAAAATAGACAGATTTTTAGGAGTATTACGATAATTAGCACGCTAACTATAGTTAAAATCAAATCTAGAATAGCCATTATCTTAAGATTCTAGGCTCAATTAATTCTTTAGTTTTTTTCATGGCTTTTTTACATACTTTTTCCGTTGCTTTTTTGACTTGCTTTTTTTTCTAAGAAAGCGTAAAAGCGAAAAAAGAACCATCATAATCAATACAAAAGCCGCCACTAATAGAAGAATCATTCGCCAATTCAATCCTTTTTCTTGTACAAATTCCTTATCGCTCTCATTGAATTTATTGGCATCTTCATCTGTAATTTCAAAGTCTTCTTTCCAATCCCATTTCTTATCTCCTGAGGTCACCAAGATGTCAGCTTCATAATTACCTGGAGTTATCAGTTCTCCATTCATGCTGATAGGAAAATCAATGAATGAGTTTGGCGCCATTCGCATCTCTGATTGTTTACGTTCGAATAAAACCGTCTCTTTTCCTTTTTCTGTGATCTGTACATTCACAGTCACATTGTTTAAAAATACAGCTGCTATATTGGAAAAATTGATGAAAATGGCATTATTATAACTATTTTGACCTACTTTTACACTATTTAAAGATAAATTTGGACTGGCTTCCATCTCCTTTTCTTGTAAGACCATCCCAATAATATAAGCGTATTTATTATCGATTTTCGATTTATTATTATTTTTTGTAGTATCTTTTTGTTCGGCACGCATCAACTGAATACCTCCAGCGATAACCCCATCATAGCCTGTTTCTGGTATATCAACCGTTAATTCTAAGTTTTTAGTTTCCCCTGGCGCCAGTTCGACAGATTTTGGTGCCTTTACAAGATTCGTAAAGTCAAATTTCAACGATTGATCATTTTCTATTGTCGACTCTCCATATTCAATGACACCATTTTGATTGGTCTTCGCTCCATTCACCTTCACATCTATCGTCACTTTCTCCTTATTGGGATTACTTAAGATGATCGATAGTTTTTGATGCTGTCCTGGATCCATTTTTAAATGATAATAGCCTAATTCTTTGTCTATTTGATTATCGGGAAACTTGATACTGTAGTTAAAACCTGTTGCACCTGCAAGATTCTCCTCTACAGCGTAACTGGAATTGGTTTGAAAAAGGAAGAACCCAACAATCAGGAAACTTAAAAGTATACTAAGTCTTTGCTCTCTAAAAACTGTAACTATTTTCATACTAAACCTCGCTTACTCTATAGTATTTTTCTATGTACATGAGGCTGAGACATAACTCTACGAGTCATACCTCAGCCTCAATGAATCCGAATAAACGGTTTAAACATAAGTAAACACTTCTGTCCCAACCTTATTACAAATTTTATTTATTCAATTAGTTTTTTATGATAATTTGTGCAATAATTTCCCTTTGGCATTGTTATCTTATTCGAAGTAATAATACAAGGGAAAATTTACTTATACAAAATTTTAGATCAATGAATTCCGAATACTAGAAAATTATCACTCGGAATAAATACATTCTGAGTCGCAATATGCAATTTTTTCTTGAGATACCTTTCTACAATACTATGGCAAATCTCCAATTTTCCATAGTATTGAGGCCGTATAGTTCCCTTCTTGATTTACTTGCTTACTGAATAACTGTAATTGTAAGCCTTCATTTTTATTCTCCCATTCTTTACTTAAATTAAATTCTGGCTGATTAATATCATTTTTGTTTTCTTTGATCGTTTGAGCCTGATCTTGGATTAGAGGCAACTTGATATTTTTATCATTTATTTGATAATAGAGTGCATCATAAATAATACTTGTAGGGTCAACTTCACTAGTCAGCGGCTTAGTTAATGTTGCTGTTAATTGCCAATTTTTTCTTTGATTATCTTTTGTTTTTCTATTATCCCAAATTATCAATGGTGCATCATAAGAAAATTTATCATCATCTATGAAAGGTAATATCAGATGTTGCTGCCCGAAATTAATTTTTTGTGGATAAGATTTGATAGATAATGTTCCGGCTAATTGATAAATCATGGTAGAATCAGTGTCAAGAGAGACATGCTTCTCATTTTCTGGACGCTCAACAATTAAATAATTATCATTTTCTAAATCCGATAATTGATCGTTTATCTCCGGTGACATAGATAAATCAGCTACAGGCGGCTTCGATGGATTCGGAGAAGTATGATATTCTAATTTGATCGGTTCACGTATATTCTTGTTAGCCTCATCTACAAATAAAACTGTTATTATTCGTAATATATCAATCTTAATATTTAAATTTAAATTTAAACTCAGTGTCCCATAAGTATAGGTAAACGCATAATCACCATCCGTAAGACTAGTTCCTGGTTTAGGTAAAAGACTTGTATTCAACACTAACTCAGATGAATCTATACCAGTCAGTTCTCCTATTTGATTTTTCTGCCACAATTGATTTTTAGAATTTTCTTGAATAAACTCAGACATTTCTAAATCATTCTTAGGATAATCCTCTACTGATGTAACAGAAATATCATTTCCTAGCAACAAATTATTTTTATCAAAAGCTGCTTTTGTATTTTCATTTTTAACATACAGAGGAACTCTGACTTCGTTATATAAACCATTTTTAGTATTAGTTAAAACTAAATCAAAATAAGTTGGACCAACAGTTGAAACTAATTGATTGATATCTTGCCCTTCTTTCATTGAAATAGTAACATCGTTTTTATCAACTAGATCATCAATAAATACACTTAAATCGGAACCTTGCAAAATACTAGTATCATTTTGATTTACTACAGTAATTTTACCAGTTCCTGTAGGTGCACTTTTATCTATAATATTTACTGGTACTTTAACAACGGATGTTTTGTACTTATTTCGTAGTGTCACCTCAGATTGTTGTATTCCAGAAACGGAAGTATCAATCTTATTGATACTATCTATTGTAACTGGATTACCTAATTCATCATGTAAATTGACCACAAATTTACTTAAATCTAGACTACTTATAGGAGTATTTTTATCTATATTTTGAGGCACTGCATCTCCAGTGGGAGTCGGGTATTTAAAATTTAATCTTTTAGGAATTTTATTCGACAGAAAAGCCTTATCCGCTCTAACAAAATATTCCATAGAGTTTATGCCTTCAGAATAACTTAACGTATCGATTTGATACTTAAATTTTCCAGCTGAAGCACTATTCAAAGATGTATCTTGTGAAACCAACGTTGAAGAGTTTAAGTTGAGTTTATAATAAACATCAAATTTATAAAAACCAACAGCGCTAACATCACCAGAAATAGTTAATTTTTCTCCAACAAAGAAATTATTTGATTCACCAGAAACTGATCCGTCTATAATTAAATTACTTACTGTAGGTTCAGGAAGCGGACTAATTAAATCGAAAACCCACTGACTTGTCAAAGCAGAATCTCTTGCAACTGCCGAAAGTGTACTTACACCACTATTAACATTATCTTTTTTAATGACATAGTTTCCCAATTGACTTTGGACATTCACAACTTCTTTGTTATTTAATGGGGCTCCTGCAGTCGTAAATTGGAATCCAGTCCCCCATGGTATTCCCCGTTCAAAAGGTAAGTTATTATTTATTACATTAGGTGAGCCATTAGGTATAGAAGTAGAATTATATGGTTGATTAAAAAGTAAATTTCTCCTACTAGAATTTGCTATCATATATGCATTACTACGTGGATTATAAGTGACTAACCATCTTTGATTGTCCCCTCCATGATAATTGTAGGCAATAACATTATTGTTTACAGCAACACCATTAGCAATATCAAAAACCATATTATTTTGGCTACGTGATCGAATAATATATATACCATTTTTAGTACGCAGCTTAAAAAATTGATTACTATTATTTGCGTATGGACTCAACTTTATAAGAGAATCATTAGACGTACTTACAGCCGTCATATATAACGAAGATTTTCTATTTGCTATAGTATATGAATCTTCTGAACTATCAACCAAGTTAATATCCCAAATAAATTCATCTGGAATATCCGTCAAACTATTCACTTGTTCAGAAAATTTTGTTGACTTAATATATTCGGATCTTCCAGAATCAGCTGATTGTCCTATTAGCTGATTCTGATCTTGAGCAGAATAAATTATATAACCTTTTTTTTCAGGCCTATATTCATAGCCCATCAATTGATTTCCTAAACCGTGTCCCGCATAAGTAATTAGATAATTTCTATCATTTCCCAATGACTGCGATATATCTAAATACTGATTCGAAGCATTCTGAGGATAAGCTACGTATAAATTATTTGGAACTATTTGATCAGCTAATGCGTTTTTAGAACCTATAAAAAACAAGAAAATATTAAAGAAAATAAATATAATTTTAAACTTTTTTTCCCTGCTCATTACTATCACCCCTCTTCTCACAAAGATACGTTAACATCACAAACGGTTTATAAAACAATGTAAACCACATAAAAAAATTACTTTTATATACTTAAATAAAACAATTCAAAACAATAACTCTTTACACAACGTACAATTATTTATTTTTTAGTTAAATATTGGTGTATCATCCAATACTAAAGTAACTAATTTTTCTTAGTTAAACACTGGTGCATCGTCTAATGTCCAAGTAACTGATCCTTTAAACGATTTACCAGCCGCATTTTTACTATCTTTGACAACTAGTTTTGTATCTGAAATTTGAGTAGCTACTCCACCAGTAACAGTGTTTTTAGTCTTCTTAGACATAAGCGCTACTGGAGCTGTTGCTCCTGCTTCTAAACTAATAGCTTTAACTTGGTTGTCTCCAATTGTAATTCCTGCAGTACTATCTAATGAAGATAAAGAGCTTGCGTCTGGAACTGCTGGAATATAGTCATTTGTATCAGGATCAATAGCTGTCCCAATTGTATATTTTTGCGCATCTCCTAGATTAAATGTAATATTTGAAGTTAATTTAGTTTCATCAGATGCCACCATATCTGATAGTTTTGCTGATAATAGCCATTGAGAGCCAGCAGTAGCATCCGTTCTATCATCATTCACGATTAAATATTGATTATCTTTGATGGTGTTATTATAGGTCGCAACTCCACCAACAGCTTTTTGTTCTCCAAAAGTAAATGCTGTTGGTTTCCATACTAGGGATAAATTATTTTTAAACGGTTTATTTTCCCCATTATCGTTCGCTCCGTCCGATTTAAAGCTCACACCTACATCTGTTTTATCTTCTTTAGTTTGGGCATCTGCCGTTGAAGCAAACATAGCCAATGTTGAAACTGATAGCAAACCCATAATCATAAATTTTTTCATTTAGTTCATCCTTTTCTTTTGTAGTACATCGTGTAAAGAGTTATTGTTTTAAATTGTTTTATTGTCTATATATTAAATATTCATTAGCTCAATTTGATTCTTTAATAGTATAAATAAGTAAATAATTACACTTAAATTTCCTAAACTAATAGCGAGTAAAGAAAAATTTAATGCTAATGTTTTCTTTCTTTTCAATTTGTTTGTTAAAAATGAATCTTTGGATAAACTTAATAAAAAAATCAACAGTGAAATTAACCCTAGAATTCCTAAAATGATAATCCAAATGTAATCCAGCAATTTTTTCATCTCCCATAAGTATTATTTAAAAAAATCTTTCTTACCAAAAAAATACCCAAAACTATTAATATCACCGTACATCCAAATAGAACTACAATAATTGAACCTACCAATTCACCCGTTGAAGGGAGCTTATCAGTGTTAGACATACTTTCATTATTGTTCGGAAAATTCGGCTCTATTTTATTTATTGGCTTAGGTAGCTCACTTGATTGTACAAACGAAATTCCTACATCAGTAGAAGCTTTTTTTTCTGCTTGAACCTCGCTGTGACTTCCAAAAAAAAAATACTTACGGTAATGGCTGTTACTAACATTTTCCTATGTTTCATTTCTCTCTCTCCTTTGTTCCTTTTTTTTTCGTATTTTTTTTCGTTTTTCTTTCCATTGTTCTTCCATATAAACTCTTCGTTTACGCAAAACAAATGCAAGAATAACTGTAATCAGACAACTGAGAAGCGTATAGATTTTAATCCATGTTGGTGTAACTATTTTCAACGCATAATCATCATTTATTTTTTTTGCTTGAGAGCCAGAAATATTAAATTCTTTGGTTAAATTCCAACTATTTAATCCATTTGTTCCTTTTACACTCAGCACATAATCTCCAGGAGAAATAGCAGTACTACCATAATCAATTTCAAAGTCAAAGTTACTATTAGGCGCTAATGTATAGTTACTCACCTCTCTTTTTTTTATAATTTGTTCATCATTCTTTTTTCTTAACTCTACAGTAAGAGCTAAATTAGCTAATACTTTAGGCTCTGGATTCTGAAGAGTAGCTAAAATCATTTTTTTCCCTCTTTTAATACTTGCTTTTGCATCTAACAAATTTAATGTTTTACCATCCATGTAGCTATCAGGTGATTCTGAGGCTACTAAGCCGATTCTATAAGAAAACTTATTATCTACACCAGATTTACTTTCATCCTCAGATTCTTCAGTTGTTTCAAAAACTAACGTTCCCATTTTTGCTCCCAGATAATCTTCTTTTGGAGGAGTGACTTTAAATACCACTTCTTTTTCTTCGTAGTTACCGATTGTGACATCAGGAGAATCTATTGAAACAATGGCTGACAATGGTGCTTGTAAAGTGTCGTTAAATGTCTGTGTATCAGCAGAGTAATCTATAGTTCCTTTTTCGCTTGTTATTGCATTCGCAACATGGATTTTTACTTTTACTTCTTCTTTTCGTGTACTTTTTATTTTCACTTTAATTTCTTGTTGTTCTCCAGGTACAGTTTTTACATAAAAATAAGATACCTCAGGATCGATCTGATTATTATTGTGAATCGGCTCTACTATGAACCCAATATCCTCTTCATTCGCATTTGCCAAAATTGGTGTAAATATTCCTAAATAACAAATTAATGCAAAAATAATTTTTTTTTTATTACTCAAAACTAAACCTCTTTCCATCATGAAATAGTAATTTTTCAAAACTAAAATGTTTATCGTTTACGTTTTAATCTTCTTCTAAATTTTCTGAATATTTTTTAAAAGTTAAAATATATACAATGTAGAAAATACTGAAAGCCAGTAGTAGCTCAACTAGAAAAAGTAAACACCATAACGTTTTAAATAGAAACAACATAATTATAGATAATAAGACACACAAAATAGTCATTGTTGATTTCGACTCAGTACGATATGCATAGGCAATAACAAACATTGTTATCACAGATAAACATAAAAAATTAACTAGATAAATTATTGACCGCGACCACTCTTCGCTAAAATAAAAAATAATTTGATACTCTTTTGGTAAACTTTTATCAATATAAAAATATAAATATTCATAAAATCTACTAAATTTAAAATTGTATACAACCCAACAAATCATCATTACTATTGTTAACACTCTAGTTACTCGTACTTTCCTACTAAAAAAACTATATTTTTTTTCCCTCATATTTATCAAATGTCTCTTTCATAGTTAAATTTTGAATTGCTTACAAAAAATTATTGAATTTTCACTCGGAACATTCATTTTCTAGTTCTAATCTATATCCTATTGAACGGATAGTTTTTATACTACACGGAGCATTTTTATTTAATTTTTTTCGAATATGAAATATAATGTTTGTTAACTTATAGATGTTCTCCGATGAAGTGCCTGGCCACATATAGGGCATTATTTCATCATATGAAATTGTCTTGTTCTTATTTTTATATAAGAACTTCATTACCCTAAATTCTGTTACGGTCAATAATTGTTCATCTCCTTTTACTATAATTGATTGATTTTCATCATTTAGTGAGAACTCTGACGAGTTATTGTTACGATACGGCTTACTATTTTCTATTCTTTTAAAAGTATTTTTAACGATCTTTTTTAGCAGAAACTCTTTCTCTTCAGTCTTAATTACAGCATTTACTCCAAGATCCAATAAAATACTCTCTTCATAGTCTAAAAAATCATTAGATATTACCCATATGAAAACCGCAGAAAATTGTTGACATGCTACTAACCATTCAACAGCTTGTCCCAATTGTTCTTTTATTTCTAAAGGTATAATTAGTCCATCTACATTTTTCACTTGCTCTTTATGCTCTATTTTTTTTAAATGATATTGTTCTGTTTCAAATTCTTGACTAATTTTTTCATACGTTGACGATGTTGTTTCTAAAATTCCTAAAGTTAGCATAAATATTTCTCCTATTTCATTTTTTTATTAAATTCTATAAAAAGTGAGTAAATATCCTAATAATCGATAAAATAGCTTAAATCTATATCTTTTTTTACCTAGAATTTTATATACTAAGTCGTTGACTTTAAAGTCAAGCTACACAGGCAGTTTGACTACTTGTATGACTATAAATGACGGCTTAAAAAGAAAAAGAAAAATAAAAAAGCATCTGTTTTTAAAAAAAAAACAATACTAAATAGTTCATATTTTTTATAAAACACCAAATATAGAAAACGCTACCAAAAAAGAGTATGGCAAAAAGCCATAAATAAAAACGACTGTTTTTTTATTTACTCTTTCAACTGTATTTTTTTATTTTGCTTGATCCATCTGTGCAATCACTCGTTGTCTACTTTCAATCAACGAGTCTGTATAAACATCCAATGTCGTCTGAGTGGAACTATGTCCTAATAATTTGCTCACGGAAGCGACATCCCCGTTGGCCTCGATACATCGCGTCGCAAAGGTATGCCTCAATTGATGAAAATGTACGGAAATAATCCCACACTTCTTTCGAATTTTGTGGAAATAATAGGTCAATAGTCTTGGTTCACACGGGGTACTTTTATTCGAACAGACATATCTACTTATGGTCTTTCTCTTCCATTTTTTTAAGTATTTATACAACGTATGACTTATAGGGACTATTCTGTCGGAACAGTCCGTTTTTGAACGATCAAAAATCAATTGTGTGCGTTCTCCTCCTCCTATAATAGGCACACGTTGAAACGTTTGGTGGACATGAATCGTTCGGCGCTCTAAATCAATATCCTCCCAGCGTAATGCAGCGATTTCTCCAATACGGAGTCCTGCATTCAGCGCTAACAAAACGGGTAATCCTTTATACAGCGGTAATGCTTTGACGTTTGTTTCTAATTTAGTTTGTTGAGCTCTGGTTAATGCTTTTGCGTGGACTTTTTGCTTTTTGGGCAATCGAATTCGCTGACACGGGGTTTGGATGATCCGTCCTTGTTCATAGGCCTCCTTTAATGATTTTTTGATGATTTGATACAATACATGGATGGTGGTCGGCTTCAAGCCCTGGTATTGCCATTGATCGATCAGTTTTTGTAGCTGTTCGCTTGTTAATTCATTTAACGAAATCAGTCCGATCGTTGGAAACACATATTTTGTCAATTTATAAAGATACGTGCTGTAAGTAGCACTTTTTAGGCAATGTTGGTGTTGCGTCAACCACTGAAGAGCCCATTCCTCATAAGTACACGTACTTTCTCCACGGAGTTGAACAATGGTTTGGTATTTCAATTTATAAGAATATAAGCGATTTTTCACTTCAGTATATGTTTTTCCATAAAGATAGCCATATTTTAATTGGCCATTTTCTTTACGTCCTTTTTTATAACGGCCTTCCCAACGACCATCTTTTCGTTTATAGATATTTTCACCTTTACGTGCCATGTGGTTCTTCCTTTCTTGACGGCTTATTTGACGGAATTAAAATAAGTAGAGTAAAGTCTTGATAATAAAGGGTTATCGATGTTTTTTATGAAACATATAAAAAAACTATTGTATTTTCCATTTTTTTTATCTATAATTAACAAAGAAATCACAATCATTTACTTGGTATATAAAATTCCAAGATATAAATTACTCTCTCATTTACATCTATCAATAAATTTCAACGAACTTATAATAGAGCTATTTTACTTAAAATAGCTTATTTATATATATTTTCAGGGGTCTGACCCTTGAATTGGGGTGTATATATATTTTTTTAAATAACAATATATATAAATATTATTTTATAACGAAAAGTGCATAAAGTTTCATGACAATACACATTTTATATTTTTTTTATACTTTAAATATCATTTCCTCATGGGTTTGATCTACGATATTTAGCCGTAAAAAAAAGGCCTCTCAATGAGATAGCCTTTCTTAATGGAAATATTTTAAAAATTGTTTATTCCTCTTTCATCACTGTTTGACATTCAAATAGTACTAAATTTTTTCTTCTCTTCATTGATAGAAAATACCATCGACTAGTTAATTAACATTTCGACATGATTTTCATAACGTTTGAATCTCCAGAAATTCCACCTCACTATATAAGATTTCTTTTGGAAGCGATAGCTGGAACAAATGTGTGTTTCACTTGATCAACATTCACCTGTTTAGAGAGAGCATCTTTACGTAGGGGACCGTTAGAATTCTCGTTCAGACCGAGTTGTGACAGTGTGCTAGGATTTGCAAAATAGATAGCAAAATTATTGAAATTGCTCATTCTTTTCTAGTTCAAGAATTTTTTCCGCAATCATATAGTAAAAAAAATGATTCAGAGAAATTTTCTCTAAATCATTTTTTGTTACTATACTAGATATTATTTAAATGAATAGAAAGAGCATAGCCTACGCTATATTTTTTTCCTTTAAATTCTAATAGATGTTTGTCTATAATTTACTTTCAGTGACAGGATCTTTCACTAAATTTGATCCCCATAAACCTGCTAGAGAAGTAATTACCATCCCCAGAATCATTGCCACAAATCCCCAAATAGAGGCTTTTGCTACTGTATTTGATGTATCTTCCGCAGTTTGTCTTGCTTCTTTAATGGTTTCATCTAAGTCATCTTTCGTTTCTTCTAGACTTGTTTGTGCGTTGTCAATTTGTTTTTGTGCTTGTTTAGATGCTGTTTGTAATTCATTGTAAATATTGTCAGTTGCTTGTTGTGCTTCTTCTTGTGACAAATCTGTATTTGATGCAACAGCGTTCGCAATTGCTTGACGATCTACTGAATCACCTATTTTTTCAGCCTTCTCTTTTAAAGAATCACCTGTATCTTTGAAAATTTGATCTGCATTATCAGGATTTTTTACAATTTCTTTTCCTGCATTTTTCAATTCATCTGTTGCTTCTTTCATTTGATCTTTCAAGTAGTCTGGTTGTAATTCTGGAACATTTGTATCAGATAAAACTTTTTGCACTTGATCTTGAAGCTCAGTAGTATTCACTGTTCCAACACCATCAGTTAATTTTTCAAAGCTTTTACTGATTGTATCTGACGTACCAGAGGCTACAGTTTGTACACCACTTCCTGCTGCTTGAGCAAGGTTACCAAATAATGAACCGATTGCTGAAAATGCACCAATTGCTGTATAAGATAGAATAGCTAATAAAACTAAGACACTTGTTGCCCAAGTTAAGAACCCGTGAATTAAACCAACTCTACGAGCTGCTACCCCTGCAATAAATCCGCTACAAAATAATGAAAAGACAAAGGTTACAACTGTCCAAATAATAAGTCCTGTTTCCACACCATCTAAAGGCTTATCCGACGTTGGTTCGATCATGCCAAAACCAATCGCTGATCCAATCAAACTCAAAGTAAAGAAAATCGCAAAGAAGGAAACCAGTCCTGCAATGATTGCCCCCCAAGAGATATTTACCCCTGCTTCATCTTGCGTTGTTAAGTACGATACAAACCCTTTTTTTCTCGTATTCTTTTCCATAATTCCCATCCTTTCGCTCATTTTATTGTATTAACTTAAGTACACTGCTAACTATAAAAGCAGAAAATATTTTGTGCAAATGATACGATTTATTTGAATCATTTGCTCATTTTCCTTTAATGATTGAATAGACTTAAAATAGCCTTAAAACAAAAAAGAAGGCAGAGCCAACAGCCTTTATTCGGATTTAAAGCCCAAAATAAAACTGATTTGTATCTACTGTGGATTATTTCTATCTATTATTTTAAATAGCCTCTCAATTTGGGATAGAATAAAAAAATGACAAAAAAATAGAGAGAAAACTCATCAATTGAGATGTTTTCTGGCTCTATACTTTTTGATGTTGGTGAACAATCACCGGCATCTTTTTTAATGCAAAATAATAGAAAAGACACCCTGATATCCTTTAGAATTAAGTCGTCTAAAACCAATCAAAAGGGGAAATCAAGATGTCCTATACAAATCTTATCAAAGAAACCTTAGATATTCTAGACTTAAACATTACTTTTAATGAAAATTCTTTAAAAAAAGAACGCATTAAAGGACGGATCTGCCAGGAGTTTTCTGGTACGTTGGACTATTTAGCGCACTCCTGTCCTCATTGTGGTGCCCATGAAGACGGATCGATTATTCGTTGGAGCTTTACAACCTGTCTGATTTTACTGAATGATGTTTCTGAATACCAAACATACTTACGCTTGAAGAAACGTCGTTTCTTCTGCCATTCTTGTGATAGAACTTTTGTCGCTGAAACAAGTCTTATCGAAAAGTGTTGCTCGATCTCTAAGAAAGTTAAGCTTTCGATTGCCGAGCGTCTACGAAACACTTCGTCTATGACCGAAATTGCCCGTCAAAAGAAGGTCTCTGTTTCCTCTGTTTATCGCGTATTGAAACAGTTTTACGAACCCCAAAAAATCAATCGACTCATCTTGCCAGAAGTTCTTTGTTTTGATGAATTTAAATCAGTGAAACAAGTCGCTGCCTCTATGAGTTTCATTATGATGGATGGACAAACAACGCAATTACTCGATGTCGTTGAAAACCGCCAGTTGCCTTTTTTAGAACGCTATTTCTCACGATTTTCTTTATCTGTTCGTGAAGGTGTAAAATACATTGTTTGCGATATGTATGCGCCTTATTTTTCTTTAATTAAGAAACTATTTCCCAAGTCTCAGATTGTTCTTGATCGCTTTCATATTGTGCAACATATTGGGCGAACGTTCTTAAAACACCGCATTCAACGAATGAATACCTTTCTCCATCAAGGATCTGTAGAAGCAAAAAAATACCGTCACTTGAAGAAATACTGGAAACTACTTCAAAAGAATCAATCGAAGCTCCATTTTGAAAAACGCCAATGGCGTCCTTCCTTCCGTGCTTATTTAACAGAAACCGAACTCGTGGATCGATTACTTGCCTATGATGAAGAATTAAAAGCTGGCTATACCTGTTATCAGGATTTTCTCTATGCCATACAAACAAGAGATTACACACGGTTTCACGTGTTATTAGAACAAGATTATTCTAGGCTTCCAGCTTATTATCAAACAACAATTACTACCTTTAAAAAAGTTCAAACGGGCATTAAAAATGCGTTGGATTTGCCTTATTCCAACGGACCGTTAGAATGCTTGAATAACCATATCAAAGTATTAAAGAGAAATGCCTACGGCTTCCGTAACTTCTATAATTTTAAATTGAGAATTACTTTATGCTTTGGGTCTGTTCTTTTTCAACCAAATAGAAAAACCTAGAGGCATTTCCCTCTAGGCTTCATCATTGATTTAATTCTTTGGATTTTCTTCACCAACATTAGTTGACAAAGAGCCTGTTTTCTCCTCTAGTCTTAGTCTATTTTTTTAAGAGTTCATTTTGAGATCATTGCCAGCGTCATACATTTATGCTCTATTTCTATTCTTGATAATAAGACTCATAACCAAAATGTTCATAGGCCAAAGCTGTCGCAATTCGTCCTCTTGGTGTCCGCTTAATAAAGCCTTTTTGGATCAAATAGGGTTCATACATATCTTCGACCGTTTCTGTTTCTTCACTGATGTTCACGGCTAACGTACTTAAACCGACGGGACCACCGCCATATAGTTCAATCATTGTTTTCAATAATTTTTGATCGACATAGTCCAATCCTTGATGATCGACCTGCAGTAAAGTCAACGCTTGATCTGCAATGCTGCGATCGATGGTACCATTTGACTGGACTTGAGCGAAATCGCGAACACGCTTTAATAAACGATTGGCGATCCGCGGTGTTCCACGAGAACGGCGGGCGATTTCAAAGGCACCTTCTTCTACGATTTCTGTTTGGAAAATATCAGCCGAACGCAATACGATTTCTTTTAAGTCTTGCGTTTCATAATACTCCATATGAGAAATAATACCGAAACGATCTCGAAGAGGTGCAGATAACATTCCCGCTCGAGTCGTTGCACCAATCAGTGTAAACGGTGGCAGCGGAAAATGAACTGGATGAGCGGTCGTTCCTTGTCCCACCATAATATCCACATAAAAATCTTCCATTGCCGAATAGAGCATTTCTTCCACAATTCGAGGTAAACGATGGATTTCGTCAATAAATAACACATCGCCTGGTTCTAATTCATTTAAAATTGCAACTAAATCTCCTGCACGTTCAATTGCAGGTCCACTGGTAGTACGGATATTGACATGCATTTCATTGGCAATCACCATGGCCATTGTTGTTTTCCCTAAACCTGGCGGTCCATATAAAAGTGTATGGTCTAATGCTTCTTCCCGATTACGTGCAGCTTCAATGTAGATTGTTAGTTCTTGTTTAACTTTATCTTGACCGATATATTGTTCGAGAAATTGCGGACGTAGTGATTTTTCTAGTGACTCTTCCCCCGCGCTTGTTTGAGCAGAAAGTAGTCTTTCATCTTCTGTCATAGCGATTCCTCCTTAGCGTTTCATCATGAATTTCAGTGCATTACGTAAGTATTCATCTGTCTTTAACTTGCCTAGTTCTTCTAATTTTGGTGTGATTCGTTTGATTTCTTTTTCGCTATAGCCTAATGCACTTAGTGCTTCCAGCGCTTCTGTTAGTGACTGGTTCACTGATTGATTCGTTGGTGTTTTAGCCATTGCTTCAACAGCTGCTTCTGAGGTTTCAAGTTCACCTAGTTTTCCTTTTAGATCAAGTATCATCTGTTGTGCCGTTTTTTTACCGACGCCAGGAAATTTGGTTAGATACGCAGCATCTTCGCTTTCGATTGCATTTATTAAACCACCATGATCTTCTGAAGCCATAATCGCTAAACCACTTTTAGGACCGATCCCTGAAACGCTGATCAGTTTTAAAAAAAGTTGTTTTTCATCTAAATCGCTAAAACCATATAAAGAATGAGCATCTTCACGGATGACTTGATGGACATAAATTTTAATTTGCTGATCAGTTTTTCCAGAATAGCGATAGGGATTGCCTACAGAAATCTGAAATCCGATGCCATTTGTTTCTACTACAATATAATAAGGGCTGATAAATGTCACTTTACCAAGGATATATTCGTACATAATTTCACCTTTCTCGATACCGTTGAAGTTGGAAAAGGAATTACTCCTCTTGCACCAACATTTCTTATGCGTTACACGCACATACGTTTCTATTTTAGCACAGATTCAAGAAAATCAGTAGCTGAATAAAGAAGAAAGGTGTGGGACAAAAGTAAAATCTACTTTTGTCCCACACCCTAAATGCGGTGAAACATTGCCTGAAGAAGCAACCCTTCTTATTTTTCTAGGTTAAATACTTCTATTTTTTTATTCAGAAATATACGTCCATTTATAGTCATAACGTGCGCCCGCACCATGAGCCACTACACCTTTGACTTTGTTGCTGCGCATATGTGCTTCAGCTTTTTGATAAACGGGTGAAACCCCCATATCGTCCATCAATAATTTTTCGGCATCCACCATATCTGTCCAGCGTTTTTCTGGGTTAGAAGCATCCTTACTACCTGATGCTTGAACTAATTCATCATATTTTTCATTTGAGTAACGGCCTCTATTGTAAGATCCGCCGGTTAAGAACAAGTCAGTAAAACTACTTGGGTCTGCGTAATCAGCGCCCCAACCACCCATGATAACTTCAAAGTCACCATTTTTACCACGATCTAAACGAACGGTAAATGGTACATTTGTGACTGTTACATCCACACCATCCAATGTTTCTTTGACTGCTCCTTGGATATATTCTAAGACTTTTTTGGTAGAATCTGTATCATCGCCTACAATATCAAATTTAAATGAATCAATTCCTAGTTCTTCTTTCGCTTTTTTTGTATCATGTGTCAATACATTTTTATTCTCTTCAGCAAAATCTTTATTGTCTTTTGGCGAGAAGGACATTCCTGCTGGAACAAGACCAGTAGATGCAATCGAACCGTCTCCTAAAATTCGGTCTACCAATGCGTCGCGATCAATTGAATAAGAGATGGCTTTTCTTAAATTCGCATTTCGGTAAGGTGAATTTTCATCTCTTTGATTAAATTCAAGATACGATGTTCGTGCATCTTTTTCGATCACAAGTTCTGGATCTTCAGCCATTTGCTTCGCTAGTTCTCCACTCAATATTACATCATCTGCTTGTCCATCTTGGAAAAGATTCAATGAGGTCGGTGCTTCTTTAACCACATTTACCTCGATTTTATCTAATTGAACTGCATCTTTGTCCCAATATTGATCATTTTTCGTATAGGACCATTCGGTATCTGTTCCTGGTCCATCAAAATCAGTCAATGTAAATGGTCCGTTATACACAGATGCATCACTCGTTGTTGCATAATCTTTCCCTTTTTCTTCAACTATTTTTTTATTTTGCGGGAAAAACGAAGGAAATGCCAGCAAATAATCAAAATATGGGGTTTCTTGCTCTAACGTCACTTCTAATTCATGATCGCCAATAGCTTTGATCCCTAATTCATCTAATCCTTTTTTCCCAGCAGAGACATCTGCGCCATTTTTGACTAATTCAAACATATAAGCATATTCTGCTGCTGTTTTAGGATCCGCTGTGCGTTGCCATCCATAGACATAATCAGAAGCTACCACAGGATCACCATTTGACCATTTAGCATCTTCTCTAAGTTTAAATGTATAGGTCAAGCCATCATCGCTTTTCTTAGCAAGCTCTGCGGCCCCAGCTGGTTGTGGTTTACTTTTGTCATCTAAACGATATAATCCTTCATATATATTATTTAACGCTGAAAAACTGATTGTATTTGTTGCTACCGATAAATCTGCACTCGGCATTTCTTGTTGGACGACTAATTTGAAAAGCTGTTCCCCACTCGCTTTTTTGCCATCCTTGCTATTTTCTGTAGAACCTGTCTTGTCATTGCCACCACAGGCTGCTAATACTAATGTAGACAGCATCATAACGCTGATTAATTTCGTAATCGTTGTTTTTTTCATTTTTTTCTCCTCAATAAATAATATTTTTCTTTCTGAAATTTAATTTTCTGAATATTCTTATAATAACGGAAATTAGCATAAATAGCAATCATTTAAAATAAAAATAACCGAACAAACTATTTTTTATTTTACTAAACTAAAAAAGCCTATCTAAGCAGACTTTACTAGCTTAAATAGGCTTTTAACTTATTCAAATATGAATTTATATTCTCCATATCCTTCTTTTTCTAACTCTTCCACTGGAATAAATCGTAAAGCTGCAGCATTGATGCAATAACGTAATCCGCCTTGTTCTTGCGGCCCATCTGTAAAAACATGCCCCAAATGGGAATCTGCTTCTTTACTTCGGACCTCTACACGACGCATTCCTAATGAAAAATCAGAATTTTCTTTGACGCCTTGTTTTTCAATTGGTTTGGTAAACGCCGGCCAGCCACAACCTGCATCATATTTGTCTTTTGAGCTAAAAAGTGGTTCGCCACTTACCACATCCACATAAATCCCTTCTTGGTAAAAGTCATCATATTTACCAGTAAAAGGTCGCTCAGTCGCATTTTCCTGTGTTACAGCATATTCAATATCGGATAGCTTTTCTTTTAAGTCTTGTTTAGATGGTTTTTCCATGACAACTCACACCCTTACATTTTAGTTACCCTTATCATAGCACCATTGAGAAAAAAACACTCACTTCCTGTTTAGAAAGTCAGTGTTTGCTTCTATATATTAGTTCCAAGGGATAGCTAAATCGATATTTTCGGCAAGATCAATACTTTCTTGTCTTTTGGCTTGTCTGAATTGCTTTCTCGCTTCATAACCTTGACAAATAAATCGTTCTTCTTTTGTTTCAGGTTCGATTTTTTGGGGCAAACTAGCTCCTTTAGGCACTACAAATGTCATAAAGCACGTTCCAGCAAGATAACGTTCTCCTGTAAATAAATCCTCCCCAATCACTTTGGCGAATAGCTCCATTGAACGTGTTCCAACACCAGATACATACGTATCAATACATACAGAATGATCTGCTTTTAAAGGGGCTAGAAAATCTAAATGATCGACAGAAGCTGTAACGATAGCTGCCCTAGATACTCGAACAGCTGAAATACCAGCAGTTTCATCTAGCCAAGCCATTAATTGTCCTCCAAATAAGGTCTTATGAAAATTTAAATGAGGATATGTAATCATATGTGTTTGAATCGCTCTTGTTTGTGAACATTTCATTTGTTGTTTCCTTCTTTCATTGGGCCATTACGCATCAAAAGCTGGCAACATCCGATATAACGTCGCAATCGGCAACCCCATGATCGCATAATAATCGCCCTGAATACTTTTTACTAGTAACGCACCTTGTTCTTGAATTCCATAAGCTCCTGCTTTGTCTTGGTACTCTTTTGTATCTAAATAACGATCGATCTCTTCATCAGTCAAGTCATAAAATTCGACTGTCGCAGGAACGGTAGCCGAAGATTCTTGATCACCTTTCATTAATACGACACTTGTATAAACTTTGTGTGTTCGACCACTTAACTGCCGCAACATTCGAAAAGCATCGTCTCTGGAAGTTGGTTTACCCAATATTTCATTGTCGATCGTTACAATCGTATCAGAGCCGATCACTAAATCATTGGGGTATTGTTTTGCGATGTGGGCTGCTTTTTGTGCTGCCATTGTCAGGACATAATCCATTGGCGTAAAATAACGTTTAACTTCTTCGTTGATGTCAGCTGGCATAACGGTAAAATCAGAAATAATTCGACTCAACAGCTCGTGTCTGCGAGGCGATTGGGAGGCTAATATTACTGCCATTAAGATAAAACCTTCTTCCCTTATTTTTAATGTGGATCTTGGATTCGTTTAAACATTTTTTCCATATCTGAATTGGTAAAATGGATCAAAACAGGTCGGCCATGTGGACAGTTAAATGGATTCTCACATGTTTCTAGATCCTTTAATAACACACGGGCTTGTTGTTCATTCAAATAGTGATTGGCTTTTATTGAACGTTTACAGCTCATCATGATTGCGGTGGCTTCACGGAATTTCTTCACGCTGACTGAACCTGTCGTTAAAAACATATCGATCATTTCGCGGATGATGGTTTCTTCTTCACCAGCTGGGTACCAAGTTGGATGAGCGCGAACAAGAAAACTATTTTGGCCAAAATCTTCTAAATGAATACCAACTTCTACTAAAATTTCTTTTTTCTCTTTGATTTTTAACGCATCGCTATTTGGATAATCGATTACGATAGGTACTAATAATTCTTGCAGATCATTTGTCACTTCACCGATTTTTTCTCTAAAATATTCATATTTGATCCGTTCTTGGGCAGCGTGTTGATCGATGATATACAGACCGTCCTTACTTTGGGCAAACAGATACGTGCCATGCATTTGTCCAAAATAGTCTAATTCTGGAAAACGTTCTTTAGGCTGTTCGTCAGACAATTTATTCAATACTTTGTTCAAATCATTTTTAGCCCTTGTTGTTGAAAAATCAAATTCAGGATGATGGCTTAATTCTTCTTCATAGACTTGTTCATCGATCGTCGTCTCTTCAGGCTGAGTGATTTCTTCTGGTTCTATTGATTCTATCACTTGATCATTAGTAGGTACTTGCGGTTCTTCACTTTCGACAGGTGAGCTAAACGCATACGCCATTAACGCTTCTTTATCTTGTTCTTCTTTGGTCTGTGGTTCTTCTTTTGAATAGTTCTTAGCAGGCGAGTGTGCTGGAATATCTGGTGATGTTTCTTTAACAAAGAAATTTCCACTTTTAGCATCATAACTTAAGCTGCCTGGTTTACGAATAGGTTTGCTTGTCTCTCCTGTTTCTGTCAATGGGATTTCCATTTGTTCTACTGACTGTTGCTCGACTTTCTTTTTAAATCGAAGATTATCTGCCCCATTTGGAATCAGTTGCTCGTGACTTAGTACTTCTCGAATCGCTTCACTGATCAAAGTCATCAATTCTTTTTCTTTACTTAAACGGACCTCTTGTTTTGTTGGGTGGACATTGACATCCACCAGCAATGGATCCATCTCGATTTCTAATACCGCAAGAGGAAAACGCCCAACCATAAGTTTTGAGCCATACCCATCTACAATTGCTTTATTCAGTGCAAAGTTTTTGATATAACGGCCATTGATGATCGTTGACAAATAATTTCGACTCGCTCTTGTGACTTCTGGTAATGAAACATAACCGGTTAAATGAAAATCTAAATCTTCGGCTTCAATCTTCAGCATTTTTTTCGCCGTACCTATGCCGTAAATGCCAGCAATTGTTTGTTTCAAATCACCATTACCAGCTGTGTTCATCATTTTATTGCCGTCATGAACCAAGCGAAAGGCAATTTTGGGATGGCTTAGCGCCAAACGATTGACGATATCGCCTACATTGGCTAACTCAGTTTGGATCGTTTTGACGTATTTTAGACGAGCTGGTGTATTAAAAAATAGGTTTGAAACAGTGATTTTGGTTCCTTTTCTTAATGCTGCCGGACGATGTTCTTCGACTTTACCGCCTTTCATTTGGACATAGCTGCCTTCCTCTTCTTCAGAAACAGCTGTTTCTACGATGATTTCGGAAACAGAAGCGATACTGGGCAAGGCTTCTCCACGGAATCCTAAACTACGGATGCGGAATAAATCATCTCGTGTATGGATTTTACTGGTAGCATGGCGTTTGAACGCATTTAAAATGTCTTCTTTTGCGATCCCTTCACCATTATCGATGACTTGAATCGTTTTAAGTCCTGCTTCTTCAATAAAAATATCGATTTGAGTACTTCCAGCGTCGATCGCATTTTCTACAAGTTCTTTGACAACTGATGCAGGACGTTCTACTACTTCACCAGCAGCGATCTGATTGGCAAGCTGCTCTGACAATTCTTGTATTTTTCCCATCTTTACGATCCTTTCCTTGCTCAGTTTTTTGAAGTTCGTTTAGATTCTTTTTTGTAGTTCATGTAATTTATTTAACGCATCCATCGGTGTCATTTCCAATAGGTTTATCTTCTTCAATGTATCGATCACACCTAATTCATCAGTGGATACTTCTTTAAATAAAGATAACTGTTCTGTATCTTCTTTGATTTCGTCTTTGTATTCAACAACTAGTGGTTGTTCTTCTGATTCCAAGGCTGAGAGAATGGTTGCGGCGCGTTCTAATAAATCACTTGGCAGGCCAGCGATCTTGGCTACATGTATCCCGTAACTCTTATCGGCTGGACCATCCATCATTTTGTGCAAGAAGACAACCTCACCATTTTTTTCTACTGCTCCTACGTGAATATTTTTCAATCCAGCTAAGTTTTCATCTAAGACTGTTAGTTCATGATAGTGGGTCGAAAATAGTGTTTTCGCTTTGACTTCACGGTGGATATATTCAATGATTGCTTGTGCTAGTGCCATTCCATCATACGTTGCAGTTCCTCGACCAAGTTCATCGAATAAAATCAAACTGTTCGGTGTTGCGTGACGCAATGCTTGATTGGCTTCCATCATTTCCACCATAAACGTACTTTGTCCCGCAATCAAATCATCTGATGCTCCGATTCTTGTGAAAATTTGGTCAAAAATAGGTAATTCAGCAGATTCAGCTGGCACAAAACAACCGATTTGAGCCATCACAACCGTCAGTGCTAATTGACGCATGTACGTACTTTTACCGGACATGTTTGGTCCTGTGATAAGTAAAATAATATTGTCTTTGCTCATACGAACACTGTTTGGAATGTATTCTTGATGTCCTAAAACTTTCTCAACAACTGGATGACGTCCTTCAACGATATTTAGCTCTTTGCTGTTACTTTTAAGTGTTGGACGAACATATTGGTATCTTTCACTGACGGTCGCAAAAGCTTGGAGAACATCAACTGCACTGATTGTTTTCGCTAATTTTTGCAGACGCTCGATATTGGCTTTGACTTGTTCACGGACTTCTAGGAATAATTGATATTCCAAATCAACTGATTTTTCTTCTGCTTCTAAAATCAAGGTTTCCATTTCTTTTAGTTCAGGTGTAATAAAGCGTTCCGCATTCGCTAGGGTTTGTTTTCTTTCATATTTACCTTCTTCTAGGTTGGCTAAGTTTGATTTTGTCACTTCAATGTAGTAACCAAACACGCGATTAAAGCCGACTTTCAGCGTTTTGATCCCAGTTTCTTGGCGTTCTTTGGCTTCTAATTCCGCTAACCATTGTTTGCCGTGGCGCATCGCATCCCGGTATTCATCTAGTTTTTCGTTGTAATTGTCTTTGATGATATTGCCTTCTGTTATCGCAAGCGGTGCTTCTTCGTTGATTGCACGATTGATCAGCTCCACGACATCTTCGGCTGGATTTAAATCTAATAATAGGTCATTCCACTCTCCTTGATTGATGCCCACGATCAGCTCACGAACCAATGGTACTTGTTCTAATGATGTCTTCAATTGGATCAAATCGCGGCCATTCACATTGCCAAAAGCTACACGGCCAGCTAAACGCTCTAAATCATAGACTTTTGTCAGTGTAGATTGTAAGTCAACACGTTCAAAATAAGCATTCAATAAAGATTGAACCATTTCTTGACGGGTTTGGATTTGTTTTTCTTGAATCAACGGACGATCGAGCCATTGCTTTAATAAACGGCCACCCATTGCCGTTTTTGTTTCATCAAGTAACCATAATAAGGTGCCTTTTTTTAACCCCGTCCGAATCGACTGTGTTAATTCTAAGTTGAATTTAGAATAGTGATCCATTTTCAAGAAATGATCAGGCTGGTATTCCACGGCTTTTTGAATATGAGATAACCCACGTTTTTGCGTCACACTTAAATAAGTCAACAGTTTTCCTGTCACATCTACTTCTAGCGGATGAGTCAATTCACTCGTTAAAAAGCTGAATTCCGCGTTTTCTTCTGCTTGGTTTTGTTCTGAAAAAATAATATTTAAACGATCCTTTAACGTTTGTTGCAGTGTTTCTGATAATGTACTGCCTAAAACGATTTCTTTGGTTTGTAAGGCTGAAGCCTCATTGATCACACCATCTTCATCACTCAGTACGGCTGTTTTTAGTTCCCCTGTGCTTAAATCAACATAGGCTAATCCAAAAATCCCGTTTTCTTCAACGATAGCAGTTAAATAGTTATTGTCCTTGGCATCTAAGCCTTTACTGGTCATAACTGTTCCGGGTGTAATTAGCTGAACTACTTCTCGCTTGACCATCCCTTTTGTTGTTTTGGGATCTTCTACCTGTTCACAAATAGCGACTTTATAGCCTTTTTCAATCAATGTATCGATATATCCTTGGGCTGCATGGTGAGGAATTCCACACATTGGGATATGATCATCCGCATTGCGATTACGGCTTGTTAAGGTCAGTTCTAGCACTTGCGACGCATTGATTGCATCTTCATAAAACATTTCGTAAAAGTCGCCTAATCGGTAAAACAAAAAAGCATCTTGGTATTGGTCTTTGATTGCTAAATATTGTTCCATCATTGGTGTGTGTTTTGTTTTTTGCGGCATTGTTACCCTTCCTTCTCTAGTTCTTCGTTGATTCTATATTGGATCATATCTGTGACGTGCTGCAAGAGGTCGTTCGCTTCCATCAATTGTTCTCTGTATGCCACAACCAAGGGATGTTCATCAAATTCTTTCGTCAGTTCATCCGCTTTCTTGATTGCTGCCTTTTCTGCTTCTGGTTTGTCGTAATGGGCAAATTGAACGGCATCTTTTTGAGCTGCTTTGATTTGTTCAACTAAGGCTGTAAGTTTCTCGTTATTTTGAACTTTTTTTTCTAGTTCTTTATATCGCTGAATCAATTCGTCCTCGCCGAGCAAGGTCAATAATTTCGTTAATTCTTCATTTATTTTTTTATCTGTAATGGATGGCTCCATGATTTCACACCTTTATTCTGGGTAAGATTTTGTACTAAAACAAGTCTACTTATTTTAACATAATTCAAACAGAATCAACAGTTTGTGGAGAAAAATAGAACCCATATTCGTATAGTTTATAAGATTGAGATTTGAAATAGTTGGTAAAAAACGAAATTAGGAACCCAACTTCTTGCACCTAACCATTGATAGACCTGCTTAATTGCTTTTTAGCAAAAAAAGGTTAGGACATAACTCTGCGAGTTATATCCTAACCTTAAGGAATCCGAATAAACGCTTCTGTCCCAACCTCTTCTAATTTATATGAATTAGGATACTTTTTTATTTTTAGATGCCTTATTCCATAAATGGGCGATCTTCACTGATTTGGATTGGTTCGATTTTTTTCGCTTGTCCTGTCTGATCATCAATATCGATCACACAAGCTGATAATAAACTCCTACCTTCTTCAACCACTTCGAATCGTTTTGGCAATGCGGTTCTAAATTTCTCAATGATCGGTCCGCGCTTCATCCCTAATATTCCATCATAAGGTCCAGTCATACCAACGTCACTTAAAAACGCGGTACCTGCAGGTAAAATTCGAGCATCATTAGTCTGCACATGTGTGTGCGTGCCAACAACGGCACTGACTTTCCCATCTAAAAACCAACCCATTGCTTGTTTTTCACTTGTCGTTTCTCCATGAAAGTCGACGAAAATCAATGACGTTCGCTTACGTGCTTCTGTGATCAATTCTTCTGCTTTGCGAAATGGATCATCGATGTCCGCCATAAAAACACGTGCTTGCATATTGATTACAGCGAGTTCAAGTTGGTTCACCTTGACAAATACCATCCCTTGACCAGGTGTCCCTTGTGGAAAATTAGCTGGGCGGATCATTTTTTTGGCATCATCGATAAATTCGAAAATCTCTTTATTATCCCACGTGTGATTCCCTAAGGTGACAACATCTACGCCGTCTTGTAAAAACTTCTTATAGATCTTACCCGTAATTCCTCGACCCGATGCAGCATTCTCACCATTAAGGATTGTTACTTGAGGACGATATTTTTTCTTTAATTTTGGTAAATAGGTCGTTATTGTATCTCGACCTAATGATCCCACTACATCTCCTATAAATAATATACGCAAAAAACTTCCTCTTCTCTTTTGATTTCTGCTTTCATTATAGAGGTTTTTGGAGTGGAAGGGAAGGGATGGAAATTTGCTAATCTTTAAAAAAACTAGTTTTGTATAAAAGAGTGTTTATAAAAGATTGTACTCAGTAAAAGAGTCAACTATTTTTTAATCTCCTTTAATTAAAGTAACTGGAAAAGTATTCTGACTAGAACTTACTAAAATACCGTGTATAACTACTTTTATTTCTGCTTCAAGTTGTTCAGCTAAAGCATTATCCCCAATATCCTTAAGTAACCGAATATATTCTTGAATTCGCTGCATATATTGATAGTCACCTGTGACTAAGTATTCTAGTAAGTTTTCTAAATATTTAAAATTTATTCGGTAATAGAGACTCTGTTCGCTTTGATCATGTTTTTTAGCTAAAGAAATGTATTTGAACGCACTGTTATAATCTTTTTCATAAATTCTAACGGTGATTACATTTAAAATAATATGATGCGCCAAATTACTTAAAAAGATGAGATCAGAATTTTTATTTCTAGAAGAAAAAACTTTTGTCATAATCAGATCAATTTGTTTTTTATCAAATAACCGTATAGTATTCAGAATTATTGCATAATCATAGTGTTGGAAATAGTTCTTATTCAATAGAATTTGGTATATTTCTTGTAATTCTTCTCCAGTAATCTTGTCGACTTCTTCCCAAAATTGAGCAAAATAATTTTTAATAGCCAAATAATTAGACAATTCCCTTAAATTCTTATTTTTGCAAGAGAGCGTTTGATAATAGTCTACTAATTTTCGTTTTTGCTTTTGATTCTGCAAATTTTCAGAACAATATGAAAAAAGCTTTTTATATTTGTATTGCTCCAAATCTAATGGAGCATTCGAAAAAATTTCCTCTGGAACGAGTGATAAAGTATTCATAATATTCTTTATGTCGTTTATTTTAATTTCTTGTTTTCCACCCTCAATTCTAGAATAAACAGAAGGATCTAAATTTGGTAAAATTTCTTTCTGAGTAAAATGCGACGTTTTTCTAAAAAATCTTAAAACCTCATGTATTTCCATTTGCCTTCTCCTTTTCATGCTATTTTGCCATGAAATTTCTTCATTATTTGAATGTCATACTATATTTATGTATAATCGTCTCTATTTTCATCATTTTAAACAATTTTAACGAATATCTATTTATTATTCAAGTATTATTTGATACAATTTGTCATACAACAAGTAATTTCTTTCATTTAAATTGATTCTAGTAGGAGGGATATGTATATACTGTTACGTTTTGAATATACCACATAAAGGGTGAATTAGTATATCTTTTTAAAAATATTGCTATTTTAGGTTTAGTAATAATTAAAATGCTCCATCATTTATTTTTCTTACTAACATAAATAATAAAAGAGAGAGGACATCATCGGTATGAAAAAAACAATTAAAAAAACAAATAATTTACAAGAAACCCGCACAAGTAATAACCTTACTCAAGAAGAACTTGCTGATAAAGTCAGTGTCTCTATTCAAACGATCAAAAGTATAGAAAAAGGAAAATATAAACCTTCCGATTCATTAGCTTTTAATATAGCCAATTCACTAAATAAAGAAGTCACGGATATTTTTGCTTAGGCCTTTGAAGTTAAAGACAAAATAAACGATCAAGATCCTTTAATAATCGTTATGGTATAGTTATCATTCATCTCTGAAAATTTTTTTGAGAAAACCATCATCCCCTATCTTAAATCTAATCAAACACAAGCATGAGACAAAAGTATATATAACTTGTCCCATGCTTGTATTTTAGCTCGATATTTTCTGTATGTTAATGAAAATTCTCTAGAAAAAGAACAGACCAAAGGGTGTGAGACAAAAGTAAAATCCACTTTTGTTTCACACCCTAAAGGCGAATAAACGATGGAACTACAGAAATAAGCTGAAACTGTAAAGCAAAGTGGATGTAATGAACTGGTGCTTTACATTACCTACTTGGTCACATAAATTTCTTATTATTTCTCAATTTGAAACACTTGTGTCCCAATCTTTTTATCACAATCGATTTGATTCTTTGGATTTTGTCCACCAACATTGGTTGACAAATACCCACTTTTTTTAATCTTCGATGTAAGTCCATTTAAAGTCATATTTTGCACCAGTCGAGTGATATACAACATCTTTGACTTTTTCAGAACGGAGGTGTGCTTCCGCTTTTTGATAAAGTGGGATAACACCCATGTCACCCATGATCACTTTTTCTGCATCCAACATATCGTTCCAACGTGCTTCTGGATTGTTTGCATTTGTTGTAGCGGCACTTTCTACTAATTTGTCATATTCAGCGTTTGAATAATGTCCTCTGTTATAAGAGTTGTCCGTTGTAAATAAATCTAAGAAGCTGCTTGGATCGGCATAGTCGGCACCCCAAGCACTCACTGCGATTTGGAAGTCTCCTTTATTTGAGCGATCCAAACGAACAGAAAATGGTACTGGACTAACTGATACTTTTAATCCATCTAGTGTGTCTGATAATGAACCTTGAAGATATTCAGCCATTTTCTTCGCATTATCCGTATCATCGATCAATAAATCGACTGATAATGTAGAAATACCTAATTCGTCTTTTGCTTTTTCCCATGATTCCTTTGCTTTATCAACATCATAAATCGCTTCATTGCCAGCTTCTTTAGCAAAGTCTTCATCTGTTTTTGGATTTACTGCCAAGCCTTCTGGAACTAATCCCATCGGCACTGCTGAACCATTTGCTAAAATTTGATCAACTAATGCTTTGCGATCAATCGCATACGATAATGCTTTACGTAGATTGGCATTGCGGTAAGGCGAGTCTTCTTCTCTTTGATTTGGCTCAAGATAGAAAGTTGCTGCACCTTTTAAGACAATATAGTCAGGTTCATTTTTCATTTGTTGCGCTAATTCACCAGATAATGGTACTTCGTCTGCTTGACCATCTTGGAATAGGTTCAATGAAGTTGGCGCCTCTTTTACAACGTCAATTGCTACTTTATCTAGTTTAACGGTATCTTTATCCCAGTATTTATCATTTTTTGTGTAAGACCAACTAGTATCTGTTCCTGGTCCGTCAAAATCTGTTAGTGTAAATGGACCATTGTAAACAGCTTTATCACTTGCCGTTGTATAATCTTTACCATATTTTTCAACAATATCTTGTCTTTGTGGTAAAAATGAAGGGAAGGCTAACAAATAATCGAAATACGGTGTCGCTTTTTCTAAATTGATTTCTAATTCATAATCTCCAACAGCTTTTATACCAAGTTCTTCTTTTTTCATTTCGCCTTTAGAAATCTTCTCAGCATTTTTCACAGAATTAAACATATAAGCGTATTCTGATCCAGTCGCAGGATCAACTGTTCTCTGCCAGCCATAAACGAAATCTGCCGCTGTTACGGGTTTATCGTCTGTCCATTTTGCATCTTCTCTTAATTTTATTTTGTACGTTAAGCCATCTTCACTGACTTCAGCCATTTCAGCTGCTCCGGCAGGTTGAGGTTTGCTCTCTTTATCTAAGCGGTAAATTCCCTCATAAACGTTGTTCAACGCAACAAAACTTACTTCATCAGTTGCAAGTGAAGGATCCGCACTTGGCATTTCTTGTCTTTCAATGAATCTAAATACTTTCTCATCGCTGCCTGAACCACTATTGGCATTTTTAGCGTTTCCACCACATGCGGCCAGAGCAATGCTGGATACTGCAATTATTCCTAGTAAGGCACTTTTCTTTAATTTCATATAAAAACCCCCCAATTTTAGTAAAATCTATACAAAATATAACAAAGTTAATGGGCATTCGTAATTAAACACTATGAGCAGTTTAGTAAAAATATTCTGAATTTTTTCTAATTTAAACGTAAAAAAAGAAGCAACAAGCCTTAAGCTGTTCCTTCTTTTTTGTTTAATTATTTTGCATAATCTACTGCGCGCGTTTCCCGGATAACGGTCACTTTGATATGACCTGGGTAATCTAGATCGTCTTCGATTTTCTTACGAATATCTCTAACTAAACGAACAGCTTCTAAATCTGTGATTTCATCTGGTTTGACCATCACGCGGACTTCACGACCAGCTTGTACAGCAAAACTAGATTCAACTCCTTCAAATCCATTAGAAATATTTTCTAAGTTTTCTAAGCGTCGAATGTAATTTTCCATTGATTCGCTACGAGCCCCTGGTCTAGCAGCTGACAATGCATCTGCTGCTGCTACTAATACCGAAATAACAGAAGTCGCTTCTACATCACCATGATGGGATGCAATAGCATTGATGACTGTTGAATTTTCTTTGTATTTGGCTGCTAATTCTGCACCTATTTCAACGTGAGAACCTTCAATTTCATGATCTAATGCTTTACCGATATCGTGTAATAAACCGGCACGTTTAGCTAATTGGATATCTTCGCCTATTTCTGCCGCTAAAACACCTGTTAATTTAGCCACTTCGATCGAGTGATTTAAGACGTTTTGGCCATAACTTGTACGGAAACGTAAACGACCCAAAATCTTGATCAAATCTGGATGTAATGTGTGCGCCCCAACTTCAAAGGCTGCTTGCTCACCGTATTCACGAATACGTTCATCCATTTCTTTACGAGACTTTTCTACCATTTCTTCAATACGAGCTGGATGGATTCGGCCATCTTGAATCAATTTTTCGAGAGTCATACGAGCGATTTCTCTACGAATTGGATCAAATCCAGAAAGTACAACAGCTTCAGGCGTATCATCGATAATCAAGTCGATTCCTGTTAAGGTCTCTAATGTACGAATGTTACGCCCTTCACGTCCGATTATTCTTCCTTTCATCTCATCATTTGGTAAACTAACAACAGATACAGTTGTTTCAGAAACTGAATCAGCTGCACAACGTTGAATCGCTAGAGAGAGTAAATTTTTAGCTTTACGATCCGATTCTTCTTTGGCACGTTGTTCAGATTCTTTGACCATCACTGTTAATTCATGACTTAATTCTTCTTCTGTTGATTTCATGATGATATCTTTTGCTTCATCTTTAGATAGTGAAGCAATACGCTCTATTTCTTGGTGTTGCTTTTCAACTAGTTCTTCTACATCTTTTTCTCGCTCATCAATTAATTGCTGTCTAGCACCAAGTTTCTCTTCTTTTTCTTCCAGTGAGTTTTCACGTTTTTCAAGAGAATCATCTTTACGATCTAACGTTTGTTCTCTTTGTAATAAACGATTTTCTTGAGATTTAAGTTCTAGTTTGCTTTCTTTCAACTCACTTTCAATTTCTGATCGATACTTCTGGTTTTCTTCCATAGCTTTTAATAAAGCTTCTTTTTTCAGAGTCTCTGCTTCTTTATTGGCACCTTCAATTATTCCTTCTGCAGAGGACTTTGCACCATCTATAGCCTTTTCATGACGTGATTTTGCAACGACTAACCCTAAACCAAGACCGACAATTACACCGATGATAGCGAGGAGTATTTCTAAACCCATTGTTTCCACCTCCGTACTATCTTCAAATTTTCAATATTCATGTAGTTTTCTGATAAACTATAATCAATTATCAATATGTCTACTTGCATACATGTAAAAGTTATATACTAATATTTGTATACAACTTTATTCTAATGTTTGTACACCAGTGTGTCAACTTAAAAAAGCCCTTTCTGGTTTAAAGAGCTTCTTTGTAGAAAAGAATAGTTGTTGCAAAAAAAAACAAACCAATAAGATGCTTTTGACAGCGCTTATCGGCTTGCTTTGTATTCAATATTACTCTTCGTCAAGAGGAAGTTCTTCTTGCGCCTGTTCTTCTTCAATAACAGCTGTTCCATCGCCAATACCGAATGCATCGCGTACACGCTTAGAAACTTCTTCGACCATCTCTGGATGTTCTGTCATGTAGACTTTGACATTTTCACGACCTTGACCAATTCGTTCTTCTTTATAGCTGTACCATGCACCACTTTTATCAACAATGTCTTTTTCGACAGCCATATCAAGTAACTCACCTTCTTGAGAAATTCCTTGACCATACATGATGTCTACTTCAGCTACTTTAAATGGCGGTGCTACTTTATTTTTAACCACTTTGATTTTTGTACGGTTACCGATGATATCTGTTCCTTGCTTCAATTGTTCTGCACGTCTTACTTCTAAACGAACAGTAGCGTAGAATTTCAAGGCACGACCACCAGGTGTTGTTTCAGGGTTACCAAACATAACTCCGACTTTTTCACGAATTTGATTGATAAAGATTGCAATCGTCTTCGTCTTATTGATCGAACCTGAAAGCTTACGTAAGGCTTGTGACATCAAACGTGCTTGCAGTCCAACGTGACTTGCGCCCATTTCCCCATCGATCTCTGCACGAGGTACTAGCGCCGCTACAGAGTCAATAACAACGATGTCGATGGCGCCACTAGAAACTAATGCATCTGCGATTTCTAATCCTTGTTCACCAGTATCTGGTTGTGAAAGGAGCAGTTCATCGATATTGACACCTAGTGCTTGCGCATATTGAGGATCTAAAGCATGCTCTGCATCGATAAATGCAGCAGTCCCGCCTTCTTGTTGCACAGAAGCGATCGCGTGTAATGCAACAGTCGTCTTACCAGAACTTTCTGGTCCATAGACTTCAACGATTCGTCCCCGGGGATACCCACCAACACCTAAAGCCACATCCAGTGCTAGTGAGCCACTCGGAATAGTCGAGATTTGTTGATCGATTTTTTCCCCTAATTTCATTACTGAACCTTTACCAAAGTTCTTTTCGATTTTTTTTAATGCGGCATCTAAGGCCACTTTACGATCATCTGCCAATCGATAATCCTCCTTATATATAAACGATTTAAATTCCTTTTCAATAAATATATCATAACTGGTTTATTTAAAAAAAGCAAGAGAAAAACGAACAAACATTCGCCTTTTTATTTTTTCTTATCAACTGCTCTTCGAATCAGGTCTAAGCCTTTCATCACAGCACTTTGACGAATGTAACTTCGATCACGATTAAAATGTTGAAGCACTGCTACAGTCGGTTGCCCTTTTTCTGCTAAACCAATCCAGACTGTTCCTGCTGGTTGTTCTTCTAATTCATCTGGACCCGCTACACCTGTAAATGATACGGCAAAATCTGCATCTGCTAACTTTCTTGCTTGCTCTGCCATCGCGATTGCGCAAGCCTCACTGACTGTTCCTTCTTTTTCAAGCAACTTAGGATCAATGTCTAGAAACTGTTCTTTTGTTTTAGCAGAATAAGTAACAAAACCTCCTTTAAATACTTTTGAAACACCTGAAATATCCCCTAAAGTACTTTGAAAAAGACCTGCTGTTAAACTTTCTGCTGCTGTTACAGTTTTTCCATTTCTTTTTAGCGCATCGACTGTAACTTTTGCTAAACTGTTCTCATCGCCATACCCATAGAAATACTCGCCGACTTGATCCATGACTTTTGATTCTAGATTATCCAATAACTGCTGACCTGTTACCTCATCAACAATCTTAGCTGTTAAGCGTAATGTTACTTCATTAGGCTTAGCGTAAGGCGCAATCGTCGGATTTGTCTGTGTATCGATCAATGTCTTCAATTCTGTCACTAATTGCGATTCACCAATCCCATAAAATCGCAAAACTCTAGATATCAACTGCTCTTTTTGTGGGAAACGTTCTTCTAATAGTGGACGAGCATTTTGTCGGAACATGGGTCTTAATTCATTCGGTGGACCCGGCAATAATAAATAGGTCGTATCCTGTTCTGTAATCAAGGTGCCTACTGCCAAGCCAGTGGGATTTTGAACAGCGATTCCACCATCGATCATTAAGGTCTGTCTTAAATTGTTTTCGGTCATTTTATTTTTTGAAAAAGTAAAAAATTCATGAAGGCTCTTAAGCCCCTGCTCATCTTGGATTAAAGGGTGATGGATGTGTGCAGCAACTGTGTCTTTCGTTAAATCATCTTCTGTCGGTCCTAATCCCCCACATAAAACAATCAAATCACTACGTTTTTCGGCGTCCACTAACAATTGTTCTAAACGCTGAGGATTATCTCCTACAACGGTATGATAATACACCTCGATTCCTAAATCTGCTAACTCTTCTGATAGGAAAGTCGCATTTGTATTGACAACTTGACCTAGTAACAGCTCTGTACCGACTGCAATAATCTCTGCTTTCATTTTTCTCCTCTTCTCTAATAAGATACGTAAATAATTCTTATTTCATTTTATCACAGGAATTTTTTTTGTCGCGGTGAAACGACTCTGATTCATTTATAAATCAAAAAGGTAAATAATTTATCATTTAAATAATAATATGCTACAATTTGTTTATTGAGAAAAAGGGGGAAAAGGGGAACATGTCAGTATTTATTGGACTTATAGGTTTTTTAGGAATAATAATTGGTGGCTTTCTTTTATTGAGAGCAGTCTTTAAGAAACAACCGAAGAAAAAAGTTTTACTTTTAACTAGCGCTAGTTTTATCATGATGGTTGGAGCGATTGCCTTAACACCAGCATCTCCACGAATTAATTTATCTAAAAAAATAATAGAAACAAATGATCAAGGAATCGCAATAATCGAAGGAAAAACAAACGACGAAAGCAGCATCAGTCTTGACGGCGAAAAAATCAAAACAAAAAACGGTGAATTTTCTTACAAAGTAACGTTAACAGATGATCACTCGCAAAAATTTACTTTTGTTGCTTCCATTGGCAATACTGACAAAGTTGAAACAATCGAAGTTAAGCCATCAAAAACCTTCGTTGCTTTTTTGAATGAAGAAAAACAAGGACAAGAAACACTAAAAAAAGCTGAAACAGCTCTAGTATCAGCAGAAAACAAACCGACGCAAAAAAATTATGATGAAGCCGCAACTCGTATCAGCACTTTAACAAGAGACAAAGACGACTTTACAAAACGTTTAGCAATTGTCAAAGAAAATATACCCATCTACGAAGCAGTTGAATTGGCGGAGTCGAAACAAACAAAAGAACAAGTCGATTCAGCAACTGACTTAGTGGCTAATGCAACCTTAAATAAAGATTCGTTACTAAAACGTTTGACCACGGTCCAACAAAAAATCACAGAAAAAGAATTAGCAGAAAAACAACTTGCTTCTGCTCGTGAAGCTGTTGAAAAAGCCGAACAAGAGCCAACAGATGATCATTACAATCAAGCAATTGCTAAGATCAAAGAATTGCCAAACAGTAATACTGAATTAACCAAGCGAGCAAACAAGGTTAAACAAACACTCACCGCTCAAAAAGAAGAAGCAAAAAAACTTGCAGAAGCACAAAAAGTCGCCTTAGAACAAGAACAAGCTGCTGCTCAAACGCCGGAAACGCCTGTACCAGACACGCAAGAAACAGGAGAAATGGTTCTAGTTACTCGCACAGGAGAAAAATATCATAATCACAAATGTGGCAGTGGAACCTATACTCCTGCGACATTAGAACAAGCAAAAGCTCGAGGACTTACACCTTGTTCTAAATGCTATCAATAATGTAACAACTATTTTAATACTTTTGTAAAACACACAAAAATGCCACGAAGGTTGGACATAACGCTACGAGTCATATCCTAGCCTTAATAAGCGGCGGGAGCAAGAGCAACTCCCTCTACATTTAGTGTAGAGGTTTTTTGCATGTAAACTCTTGTCGTTTATAAATAGAATGTTTTTGCTATAGGTGTTTTTTACAGTAATAATTTCTAATTCCAATCAATGCATGTATAAATACGCAGAAATCAAATATAAAATCCAAATATGCAATGGATAAAAGAAATAAAAGAAGTTTCTCATCCCTCTTCCTTTTTCACCGTTGAACAACAAAATAGGAATTACTGCAAAAATCATCATCCATTGTGTCATACCTTGGAAAAAGAAGAATACTGCGATAATCGTAATCAACAAACATTGCAACCATCGCTTATTTCTAGCTAAATACATAAGTGGAATCAATAATACCAGCACGCTGTTTTCCGCAAATAGTAAAGCCGGAATAAAAGTAACACCCAGAGCTGCTGCCGTGATCGTATTCGGATTTGACATAAGAATCATAAATACTCCTGAAGACAATATAGGAAATAAAATAATGACGATCCCTGTAATTATTTTGCTGAATTTTTTACTTGAATGCCCTTCAGAAATTTTGTCAATTCCATACATCATCAATGCACCCACCAAAAGGTCACGGAAAATATTGTTCATCAGCTGCACTTCATCATATCCAACCATCTGCTCCAAAACATTATTTCCTAGCGTCATGATGACCATGCCTAAATACAAACGTAACATATATTTCTCTTTACTTCTCGTATGTATAAAACCGATCACACTAACAAAGAAAAAAAGTGTTGCAACAGGTCTACCAAACCAGTCTACCCAAAGTGGTACTCCCATTGGAACAAACATTTGATGAATATGGTCGATAAACATCAAGATGATTCCAATTACTTTTAAATCAAATGTAGTAAAACCTTTAAACTTACTCATTGTTATACACCCCTTACACATTCGTCTAACTAATTATAGAAGAATAATTACTCTTTCACCTTAGAATCATCTTTCAGGAGCCTATCATTTTTGTTATATGAACGATATCCGTTAGAAATAAAAATAAGAGTGTGAGACAAAAGTAAACTCTACTTTTGTTTCACACCCTAAATACAAATAAATGATAGTAACAGAAGCAACCTTTTCTTATTTCTCAAAGTTAAACGCTTCTATGCCAGTCTTCTCTTAAATTGCGTTTTATTGGTGCACACTAAATCGTTGGTTCGGATGTGCATTTTTTTCAATGTCATCTACCATAGCGACCGCATAATCAGCATAAGAAATGTAGCTTTTTCCCTCTTTGTCTGTTTCTAACTCTTCACCAGCGATAACATATTCACCCGTTGCTGGACCTTGTGCATCAAATTCTGCTGCTGGACTAATATACGTCCAATTAACATTGTTTGCAGCTTCTAATAAATCTAGTCCTTTGCCCATTGCAGTAGCTAATGGTTTAAATGCTTCAGGGAAATCTGGTGTTTCACTCAAACGTACAGTATGTTCTGGATTTACAAATAAACTTCCAGCGCCACCAACAACGTATAAACGTGTTTTTTGATTTGTTAAAATGTCGATCAAATGTTGCGTCGATCCTGTAAATTCACTTACATCACCCCAGAAACCCAATGCGCTGACCAAAACGTCAAAACCTGATATATCTTCTGTCTTTAACGCATAAACATCTTTTTCAATAACAGGAGTTCCATCTGTAATTTTGGCTGCGTCACGAACAACAGCAGTAACGTCTAATCCTCTTTTTTTTGCTTCTTTCAAAATTGCTGAACCTGCTTTACCATTTGCGCCTAAAATTGCTACTTTCATATTTATCTTCCTTTCTCTTAATGAAACTTATTTTGTTACATTTAAATTTAAAAAGAGAAGAGACCTACGTCTCTTTCTGCTTGATTTGATGAATCACATCAGATAAAGCAATCTCTTTTAATTCTGTTTCCATACTTTGTTGAACTTTTTTATATTGTCCTTCTAACGCCGTTTGTATCGTTGCTCCTACCAGACAATCGGGATTAGGATTTTGATGGATATTGAATACTTCGCGATCCAATTCGACTGCTTCATAGATATCATAAAGCGAAATATCTTCT
Organism: Enterococcus sp. AZ126; assembly: GCF_051714545.1. NCBI lineage: Bacteria > Bacillati > Bacillota > Bacilli > Lactobacillales > Enterococcaceae > Enterococcus > Enterococcus sp. AZ126. Next base: position 2,415,847 of record NZ_JBIOSB010000001.1, on the reverse strand, counting down.
GGTTTTTTCAATAAATAGGTTTGGGTTGTCCCTCTGCTTGTATGAATAAATCCAGCTTTTTTTAGCTTGCTCATCAGCCTTCTGACTACAACCGGGTTCGTATTTACACTTGATGCAATCAATTCAGAATTGACCTGTTCGGGTGGCCCGATTTCGATCAAACTGAGAATATGGATCGCCACACTTAATTTCGTCGACATGGCCATGTCTATCACTCCAATTATTAGTAACTTCTAAGGTTACATTAAGATGATACTGCGATTAACCAAAAATGTCAATAGATAGATGTTCATTTATTTCTTGAATAGTCTCAATCAAATATGAAACGTATTGCCTACTCAATTTCAGCTTACAAGACTTATTTTTACTTTCATGATAGAATCAAGTGACTTACCCCAAAAATTAAAAAAAGTGAACATAGCAAATAAATCTATTTTTTAAAGGAGACTACTATGCAAATCCAACTAACTGTAGAGATTACAGAAACGAAAACGAGCATTGCATTTAAGAACCAACAAGGAACGATCAATATATTCGATCAAAACGACAGCGAACTCATACTCGATCAACCAGCTGTTTATATTTTGGTTAAAAGCAATTCTATTATTGCCATCGGAAAAGCAGAATTAGGGGTTTTCCAAAATGAAGTAGATTTTGACAATATGATCACCGTTTCACCGTCTTGGGATATCGAATTAGAGTATTTAGAACAACAATTTATTGTAGAAGCAACCGATAATGGGATTCAATTGAGCCATGCATCTCAAGCGGAAACAAAAATCCCGACGAGCTATAAAAAAACGGTTACCACTTATACAGACAATGTTTTGTTAGTTCTTGAAAAATTTGGTTATCCTTTAAAACACCACGAAGAACCAAAAAAAATCAAAGCAAAACTTGCAAAAGCACGGCATAGATGGACTAAGGAAATCAGCCAGATAGAATTTTTTATCGATACCAGAGAAAGCAAAGCGACCGCTCTTTGGCACAAACGAAATGAAATGCTCTTAAAAGCTGGGGCAACAATGATGGCCGACCCGCCTCTAAATAAAGATGGGTCTTTAGGATTCGCAGCAAAAATGGGGCAACGAATCAGAGACGATCATAAAGATAAAGTGAAAAATTTTGTTACCACTGAAGATATCATCTTGAAAAGTGTCAATGAAGTCGGTCTATTTTTATACTTTGGCGGAACAAATAGTTGGCTGGAGCTGGTCGACGCGAATGGTAAAACACTTAATGAATGGACTGTTGTTAGCTAGTTTAAATAAAAAAATCAAAAGAGATTGGGAGCAGAAACTTATTTCCAAATAAGTTTCTGCTCCCATCGTGTATTCGGATTACTTAAGGCTAGAGTTATGTTCTAGCCTTTTTTTGATTTTTCATAAAAAATAAACGATCTATCTAATTTTCAACTTTTTTTACTAATCGCTGTTATCTGTATAAACACAAAGATTATTAAAAATCATATTCCGCCTCTTTTTGCTGAATCATTGTTTGGTAAGTATCCAACAACAAGAAAAAATCATCTACAAATCGATCCAACCGAAATTCGATATCAGGGTTTTTGATTTCTTGGCGGATAATATCCTGATCCGTAATAAACACATAATTTGGCACCAAGTTGGCTTTCATATAACTCAAAACTGGACGAATTTGCTGTTCAGGAATCAAAAAGTGTTTCTCAGATCCTGCTGTCACAATCATTCCAGCTACCTTATTTCGAAAAGCATTAACTGGCAACATATCAAATAAATTTTTCAACGTGCCTGGCATTGACGCTTGAAAAATCGGTGTTCCAACAATCAAACCATCCGCTTCCATGATTTTTTTCAGCGCTTCTCCAACTTCTCCTTCATGTTGAAAATAGTCACGCCCATCTGCAAATGGGAATTGTATTTCAGAAAAATCAATCACTTCAAGTTCAATATCTTCTCGTACTTCTTTTATTTTGTTTACCGTGTAATTTACTGCTACTCTTGACTTACTACCGAAAGCCGAGCCAATGATCGCTACTATTTTCATAAATCGGCCTCCTAATGTTTAGTATATTTTTTAACTTCTGGCATCACTTTTGTTGCAATCAATTCAATATTTTTCTTAACAAGATCCAGCGGAACACCACCAAAATCGATTTGTGCCATAAAACGTTGATGTCCATATAATTCGTATTGATAAAGAATTTTCTCAATAATTTCATTAACACTTCCAACCATCAGTGTATCTCTTGAATCTTGTGATTGAGCAAAATGTTGTTTCGGATAGATGCCGCCACGAATCGCTGACCAACCAGCATTTAAAAATGGGTACATTTCTTTACGTGCTTGACTGCCTGTTTCTGCAACATAAAATAAACTCGTTGTAGCAAGTGGAAATTCTTTTTCATCATAACCTGCTTCTGCCAAAGACAAACGATAGGCATCTACTGCCCGTTTGAAAATGGGTGCAGGTCCTGCTAATGTCGTCAACATCATTGGAATTCCATCTAATCCAGCTTTGATTGCACTATCTGCTGGTCCGCCTACTGCTCGCCAAATAGGTAAATATCCGCGAACGGGTTGTGGCAAAATTTCTGCATTTTGAAGTGTCGCGCGAAATTTCCCTTCCCAATTTAGTCGTTCATTCGGTGAAGCTTCGTTCAATAATTTTAACAGATGCATTTTTTCTTCAAATAATTCTTCGTAATCTTTTAAATCAAATCCTAAAAGTTCATACACGCCGACACGAGAGCCTCGGCCTGCTACGATTTCTGCACGACCATTTGAAAGTAAATCCAATGTAGCATACTCTTCATATACACGTACCGGATCATTTGTACTTAAAACTGTAACTGAACTAGAGAGTTTAATCTTTTTAGTTTGTGCCGCAATTGCTGCTAAAATCACTTGATTGGCTTGTCCAATAAAATGACTTTGGTGACTTTCACCGACACCAAACACATCGATCCCAGCTTCATCCGCAAATTTCGCCGCTTCGATTATCTCATTGATTCGTTGTTGTTCGCTAATTTTGTTTCCTGTCATTGGATTTTTGATGTGATCGCCTAAAGAATACAACCCAATTTCCATGCCTTTTGATGGATTGATGCCAAATGTTTCATTCATTTTTCAACACTCCTTTTTCATTCTCTAAATAGAGTTATGATTGCATTAATTTTTTACTGATTTTTGCTAGCTCAAGGACTTCACGTTTCGTTAAATTATCAAAAACAGATGCCTGCAATTTACTCTGTTTAATAAAGCAAGTATTTAATTGCTTTTGTCCCTTATCTGTCAAAGAAATATATTTTTCCTTCCATTCTTGCTGACGGTCAATCCAACCATCCGCTTCAAATTGCTTGATCATTTGTGAAACACCACCTTTAGAGATCAATAACTTCTCTCCAAGTTCCTTTTGCGTGATTGGTTGATTTTCCTGAATATGATGAAGCATATCAAACTTTGAAACATTTAAATCATATTGCTTTAGGAACTCATTAGACTGAGCATTGCTCTTTTGAACAAACTGTAAAATAGACATCCAGCTACTTAATTTTACTTTTTCTGAAAGTGATAATTCCTCCATGTATTGATCCTCCTTTTTAAGTTTAGAACCAAACTGATGAAATCAGTATAATATACTTACTAAAAATAAGCAATTTATACAAACTCTTTTGGCACAACGTTGCCCTTATCAGCTTATAAAATCTTCTCTTTGATTCTTTCTAGTATTATTAGTATAATGAGTGTGTTTTTCAAAATCTAACCGAAAGTAATAGAGTGGAGAATATAGAATGATAAATAATTTTTGGGCAGAATTACCAAAGCCTTTTTTTGTATTAGCACCGATGGAAGATGTGACCGATGTTGTCTTTCGCCACGTCATAAAAGAAGCAGGGGCACCTGATGTCTTTTTTACTGAATTTACGAATTCTGATAGTTATTGCCATCCAGACGGGAAAGAAAGCGTGCGTGGACGCTTAGTTTTTACCGAAGATGAACAGCCGATGGTCGCTCATATCTGGGGTGATAAGCCTGAATTCTTCAAAGAGATGAGTATTGGTTTAGCCGAAATGGGCTTTAAAGGGATCGACATCAATATGGGCTGCCCCGTTCCTAATGTAGCAGGACGTGGAAAAGGAAGCGGTCTTATTTTACGACCTGATGTAGCGGCTGAATTGATTGAGGCAGCAAAAGCAGGTGGAATACCCGTCAGCGTTAAAACTCGAATTGGTTATGCCAAAATAGCTGAAATGGAAGACTGGATTACACACTTGCTGAGACAAGATATCGCGAACCTATCGATCCACTTGCGAACCCGAAATGAAATGAGTAAAGTGGATGCACATTGGGATTTGATTCCTCAGATCATGGAAATCCGTGATCGTGTAGCCCCTCAAACACTGATTACGATCAATGGCGATATTCCTGATCGTAAAACTGGTTTACAACTTGCGAAACAATATGGTGTGGACGGGATTATGATCGGCCGCGGTATTTTTAAAAATCCTTATGCATTTGAAAAAGAACCAAGGGAACACTCTGCTCAAGAGTTGCTTGGTTTGTTGGAGATGCAACTTGATTTGCAAGATCAGTATGCTGAAATGATTCCCCGCTCGATTGTTGGCTTGCATCGTTTCTTTAAGATTTATGTTAAGGGATTTCCTGGAGCTAGTGATTTACGAGTGAAATTGATGGGGACGAAATCTACAGATGAGGTTCGGGAGATTTTGAAGGAGTTTTATAAACAGAAGACACGTGAGTCTTTCATAGAATGATATTGGTATCTAGTTTTGTTTTAAACGCTCTGTAGATAAGAGCGTTTTTTCTTTTTACTACCGAAATTCAGGAAGTGCAAAAAGAGTATGATAAAAAAGGTGTGGGAAACAAACGTGAATGTTACTTTTGTCCCACACCTTCTAAGGTATCACAACAATTAAGGATATACCTTAATAATTGTCGAACAGATCCTTTCATGCTCGGATGACTTAGTCGATTTTATAATAAACATACGCTGCTCGAACAGAGGTAGCTGTATTTTGAGTACCCACAGCTACAATTTTATCTCTGTCAATCTCTCCTTCTACTATGTCCCCCACTATACCGTTTGGTAAAAAGGATACATAGATTACTGCACCAGGGAGATTACTTCTCAAGGAAATAAACCCTTGATTCTCTTCAATCCCTAATTGTTGTTCATACGATTTAACTTTGTTGCTATCCCCCATGTAGGATACTATTTCAGGTGTACCATCAGGTGAATTTAGTTTGGGAATATCTATGTTTAGTCCCGTTATTCCTGCTGGTTGTTCTTGATTAGAGATGTCTGTAAAAGTCATTGTATTATTTTCTACATAGATTGTCTTACCTAATCCGTTTTCCCACGTTCCATTCAGGCTTGAATAATCTCCTTGTTGAATTTGAGCAAGATTCATTACTTCTGTTACGACTTTTACTTGCTCTTCTTTTTCCGATGCATTTAATTCATCAGCTTCTTTCGTTTCCTGAACACTACTCGATTGCTCAGTCGTTATTTCTGTGGTTGCTTTAGCTTCTTTACTACTAACAGTTGATTCTGTCATGACTTTAGCACTAGATGATTCAACAGTATCTGCACTTGATTTATCTAAATGACTACATCCCACTAATTCCCCCAAAAGTACCGTACAAAAACCGAACAAAATAGTTCTCTTCACTTTTTTCAAAACAAATCCTCCAAGTCATTATCTAAATTTAAGAAACCCTTTAACTAGTCAATTCATTCTGAGATAATCTAGGACTTCCTTATCTCTAAACAAATATATTTGTCACTCTCATAGTAGTACACATCGCAAGCTGCGTCTATCTTCCAGAATCTTCTTGGGTTAAATGTATTGAACTGCCTCTTAAAGTTAGAGAAAAACTAACTTTGAGAGACAGTTCAATTGCTTTAAAATATTTTTAAGGTGATCGGTATTGATCCATTAAAATCATGTGAGTTTGGGCATACTTAAGAGACATCGAGTAAAAAGGTATTCTTTAATCCCAGTTAAATTTTAGATATTTTTTATAAGATGCAATAGCTAGATAACCGAACAGCAAGAATCCCAATATACTTAAAAAATTTAATTTTTCTCCAGTCTTTGGTAGTGAAGTTGATCTCGTCGAAGGAGGATCTTCTTTTTTTGAAGTATCTTTATGCTCTGAATCTATTGAGCCAGAATCAATCGTTTTCCAACGTGCATATAATAATAGATCATCGTCCGGCATAGTCATTTTTTTAAAATCCCATAAATCATCATGTGCATCGTACCATCCAGCAAAGCTATAACCAGAGCGGGTAGGTTCTGACTTTGGTTTTTCTATATACGATCCAACTGCTACATTTTGTGCTGTTGGTTCCACACTTGTTCCGCCATTTAAATCAAAGGTAACAGTATGCGTATTTATTCGCCATTGTGCATACAGCGTTAAATCATTATCTGGCATTACATCTGTAGAAAAATCCCATACTTTTGCTGACCCATCTACATTCGTACTCCATCCAGAAAAAGTATAGCCAGAACGAGTCGGTTCAAGCGTTGGGGCGTTTATGTGCGCTCCAATTGCTACACTTTGCACTGGGGGTAGGACGCTTGTTCCGCCATTTAGATCAAACGTAACAGTACGCATATCCATTCGCCATTGTGCATATAGCGTTAAATCATTATCAGGTGTTATACCAGTAGAAAAATCCCACACATCTTCTAATCCATCTGCATCTGTACTCCATCCAGAAAAAGTATAGCCGGGCCGCGTTGGTTTAGGCGATGGTTCTTGCAGGATATCACCCACAGCTAAATGTTGGGGCATCGGTGTCTCACTGGTTCCACCATTTAAATCAAAATCTATAGTTGTAAAAAAATTATTATTATCTTGAAAAAAAGAAAGACCAATACTGTCATCTAATGTTGCTAGCCCAAATAAGAACGTCGAATAGTCAATACCTTGTATTGAATTCGCTCTCCATGTGGGATCTTCAACGCTATACCTCCAAAGGATTTCTTTAGAATTATCAGATTGTAAACGATAAATTCCTTTTTTATTTGTGTATAGATCGAATAAGTCTTGAGTGCCACTACGATTCACAGGTAAAAAACCTGCAATAATATGAGGCGAAATGGTTATTGATTGGTTGTTGTTTATTGCATCCGCATGATACCCATATCCTTCTGGAGAAGCTCCAGGACCATTTCCCCATTCATAAGAAGCCGTTTTTTTTGTCTCTTCACTCCAAAGCTTATCTGCTTTATAGCCATTTTCAATGTAGACATTATACTCGTTTGATTTAGAAAACATATTCACCATATAATAAGGAAACAGCAATGTAAATGATGACAAATAATGTTCTGAATGATCCGTTAAAAGGCTTATATCAGCAAATGTTTTATTTAGAAGTTTGTCTGGTGTTGCGTAATGATTTTGCCAGAATTTGACTGCTTTACTTTCTGGAACAGCTCTATTTTGATTATAAGCCAACCATGCTACAATGATGTATTCATTATAGGGTAATGTTATTGAATTCAAACCACCAGTTCCATCTTCATTCATTGTAAGATAAATGCCACCAGTCTCAACATCCGCAATTGCCGCTTCAAAATCAATAGAATGATAGAGTTTAGCAACCGCCTCACTTAACGCTTCATCATTAAAATATTTTTCAGCAAACATCGCACCCACTAAAAATATTGCTGTATCAATCGTGCTATATTCAGAATTCCATTCTTGTGTACCTGTTTCCATATTGATGAAATGCCTGTAAAAACCATTTGCTGTTCTATCAGCATGAAAACCTGCTGTTTGATCTGTCATCGTTGCTACAGTTTGTCTAGTTTTTTCCAATGCACGTTCTTCCCAATTCTTTTTATCGGCAATCGTTAATGACATCAAACCCACACCTGTTGCAGCAACTGATGAAGGGTGATAATTTTCACCAGGTTCCAGCAATATACTATCTCTATAAACACCTAGATCATTTCTTAAGTCTTTAAAAACATCATAACTGTTTCTATATAACATACTTAATCGTTCATCTTTCATAGCTTGTACTTCCGTATTTTGATTTTTTTCATTATTTTGAGCGAATGTATTGATAGTAAAGAATAACGGTAGTACAAGTAATGAAAGTAAAATTATAAATTTTAGTCTATTTTTCACTTAAAAGCTCCTTTTCATTTTTTATCGAAACGTTTCGATAATATTGTACAATAATACCATTGAGAATGCGAACGCTTACCTGATGAAATGTGCATATAATTTTACTTGATAACTCACTTTTAAATACTAATAGTGCCTGTACTTAAACTAGATATAAGAATAGATATCTGCCAGAATTTCTCTAAATAGTTTAAAAGAATTTGAAATTTTGACAAATAGTGTGTTCTTACAGTTAAATAATTTTGAGTAATTTTTATGTACAGTACATTCAAAAAAAGTGAGACAAGAATCAGATTTTTCTCTAATTCTTGTCTCATACTCTCTTCTTATTCTTTCAATTTATCACTTAATACGCACGCTCAATTTTCGAAATTTTGTCCACTCTTCTTTGATGCCGTCCTTCTTCAAAAGATGTATTCAACCATACATCAAGAATCATCAATGCCAAATCTTCCCCAATAACTCTTTCTCCTAAGCAAAGAATATTTGTATCATTGTGCGCTCTTGTTCTCTGAGCGGAAAAAACATCCCCAACGACTGCTGCTCGAATTCCTGGTATCTTATTGGCCGCAATACTCATGCCAATTCCTGTTCCACAGCATAAAATACCTAAGTCTACCTCTTTTTTTATGACAGATAAACCTACTTTTTCAGCATAATCTGGATAATCTGCTGATTCAAAGGCATTATGGGTTCCTAGGTCATAAATATCTATGCTATTTTCATGTAGATGGCTGATGATCCTATCTTTTAAATGGAAACCACCATGATCATTCGCAATAGCCACTTTCATTCTTACACCTTTTTTCTTTCATTTAATTCGCCATTATTAGACTCAAGTAACACTTTGATTTCATTACCATCCATAACATCAATAAACGCTTTTCTCCACTCAGATAATGGATAAATTTTCGTAACCATTTCATCAATATTGATTGCACCTTTGGCAAGTAAATGGATAGCGATCGGCCAATCAAACGGATTTTGTGAACGACTCCCGACGTATTTGATCTCTCTCTGAATTGTCGATTCAATATCTAAGGCATTCATCTTTTGTTTGAACAGCCCTACTTGAACAAACGTCCCACCTTTTTTCATTAAAGGTAAGCTAGCATTTACTGCTTGAATAGAACCCGACGCATCATAAATTTTATCCACACCATATCCTTCAGTCGCTTCATTTATAATAGTAGACAAATCATTTTGTTGAGTATCAATAATGATGTCAGCCCCCATTTTTTTGGCTAAATCCAGGCGATGTTTGTCTTTCGTTATTCCTGTCATGATCACAAACGAGCCAATCTCTTTAGCAATTTGCAAGAGCAATAATCCAATAGGTCCAGGTCCAATGATAATAATTTTATCTTGAAGAACCAGCTGACTTTTCTGATACATAGCGTGAACACAACATGCTAGTGGCTCGGTCAATGATGCGCCTTCATAACTTAAATGATCCGGTAAAGTATGAACGCTTTCTTCTCTTGCGAGTACATAATCAGCCATGCTCCCATTTTGCTGTGTACCTAGTCCTTTACGTTTCGGACATAAATTATATTGTTTTTCTTCACAATACTCACATTCACCACAAACAGAAAATGTTGTTTCACTCGTTACTCGATCACCAACTGACACAGATGTTACATTTTCTCCTACTGCTACGACTTGGCCAGAAAATTCATGCCCTAAAACAACTGGGGTCGTTGGATTTTTATACTCTCCCTTAAATGTATGAATATCCGATCCGCAAATTCCTGTATAAGCTACTTTTATCAGCACCTTATCGCCTGTCGCTTCAGGGATTGAAATTTCCTTTAGCTCCATTCGATCATAGCCATCTGCTACTTTTGTAACAGTCATCATCGTTTTAACTTTTGTTTCCATCATATGAATCCCTCCAGTAATCTTCTACCATTCACTTTTATAGCAATCGTTTAAAATACTGCATTGTATAATTCTGACAGTTTTAAGACTGCCCAGTTTAAAATATTTCCACCAGTATCTAAGTTTGTGATTTTTGCAGCACCTTCTGGAAATTCTACGATTCCTTCAACCATTTGAGTAATAACAGGTGCAAAATTTGTAGCCATCCACAGCGCAAAAACCATTACAACGGTACATGAAATCACTGAATGGACAATATTTCCTTTTCTACTAGGTACGATCATTCCAACAAAAAATGGTATTGTTGCTAAATCTCCAAAAGGTAATACTCTATTTCCTGGTAAAATAATTGCTAAAAAGAGTGTGATCGGAACCATTAATAATCCCGTTGCTAAGGTTGCAGGTGAACCTGTTGATAATGCTGCATCCATACCTAAATAAATTTCACGATCACCATATCGTTTTTGTAACATTTTTTGTGCACTCTCTTGTATTGGAATTAGCCCTTCCATCAATATTTTTACCATTCGAGGCATTAAAAACATCACGCCACCCATCGTCATACCCATTTGTAAAATACCAGGAATATCATATCCACCTAGTGCGGCTAAAGTGGCTCCAATAACAATCCCCATGATCATTGGTTCTCCAAACACACCAAATCGTTTTTGAATCGTTTCTGGATTAACGTCTAAATCCTTGATACCCGGTATTTTATCTACTAACCAGCCTACTGGGATACCAATTACAGCATAGCCCGCAGTCGATCCTGTTGAAAAACTGACACCTTCTAAGCTATAATATTTTTGAACTGCTGGTGCAGTCTTATCTGCAATAATTAGAACGATTATCTCATAAGCAATTCCACATAAAATACTGAACCACCAATTTTTTGTGACAACATACGCTGTAGATGTTGCCGCAATCATATGCCAATAATTCCAAATATCGATATTTAAGGTTTTCGTTTTATTTGCGATCAACATTAAGACATTCACCAGTAAAATAATTGGTATCATGACTGCTGACAGTGGTTGTGCCCATGTTCCAGCAGCAACCGCCGGCCATCCAGCATCAATAATCGTCAAATTTAAACCAAATCGTTCCACCATTGCCTGAGCAGCTGGTCCTACGCTTGACGTTAAGAGATTGATCACTAAATTGATCCCGATCATCCCAATACCTACAGTCAAACCTGAAACCATTGCTTTTCCAGGTTTCACTTGAAAAATCAGACCAATAATAAAAATAATAATCGGCAACATTACACTAGGTCCCATATCCAAAATACTTTGAACTACATCCATTAATACATTCATAAAAGAATCCTCCTAGCCTATTTTTGATGTGAAGCTATTTCTTTTTATGCGCGCATTTTATTTTTATTTGCTTACATTATGAGCTCTTATAACGTAAGTTGATCAACCATTTTGAATATCACGTACCAGTGAAACAATTTTTTCTTTTAATTTTTCTTCACCGATTCCTGTTAGAAACGGCATCGCCATCACAGCTGGAATTGAATAATTTGTCGGTAAAACCGTCGTTGAGATCAATAAATCAGCATTGTCTTGCTTGGAAGATGCTTCTGAGATTTTTATTTGATAAAAATTCGCTAAAATATTGTTTTCTTTAAATAGATCCTCAATTTTCTTCATAACTACAGTTGACGTTGCGATTCCTGCCCCACAGGCAACTAATACATTTAATTTTTTCATGATTTTTTCTCCTCTTCTTTGTTGTTTAATTCAGCAATATAGTCAATGACTTCTTTCTTTTCTGTACTATTTAGTAGCCTATCTAAATGCGTTTGATTCTGCATCAATCCCATCAATGTTTGCAGCATACTCAATTGCGTATGCGGTTGGTTGAGTCCTAAAAGAAAGATAATCTTCGCTTGAGTAGTTTGGTTTTTATCATCCATTCGTTGGAACTCGATAGGTTTTTTATTCGTTATTATTGCAACAAATTCATGTAGCACACATTCCGAGTCAGTATGAGGAATAGCAGCACCTATTGTTTCTAGCTGAATTCCTGTCGGGTATTCTTCTTCACGTGCTTGTACTCTTTGTAAAAAGTCTTCTCGAACTAACCCTTGCTTAAATGTGCTTTGATAAACATCTTCGAACAGTTCTTCCTTTGATTGATAATCCTTTTGCAAAAATAACAATGACTCTTGTACTAAGTCATTGAGCTCTAATTGCCTTACTTTCATTTTTTTCCCTCCCGTAAATCAGCATAAATTCGTTGATTACTTGAACAATCTCTTTTTTTGACGATGCTCTTTCTAGCTTAGCAATGATCTGTTCTTTCCCCGCTAAATCCATTAATTGTAACACTGCCTCAATGTGTTTTTTCTTATCATTTGAGGCTATAAGAACAACAAGATAGATTTTTTTTTCGTTGAACGGAAGTCCTTTTTGTATAATACCTAAGCTCATTCCTACGCCTAATGCTCCATATTCCGCTTCAGTATGAGGCAATGCAATGGTCTCTCTTAATACAATATGTGCTGGAATGGTAGGATAGTCCGTGATAATTTTAGAAATATAGTGTGGGGTAATGATTTTTTTCTCCACTAATGGTTTGCCCAATGCTTCAATTGTTTGCGCCCAACTGAGGTCTTCTGTAAATACCTGAACGTACTCTTTTTTTAACAAGTCGGTCAATGTCAATGGAAGATCTTTTTCATCTGACCATTCATTATCGATCATCTCCAGCAACTCATGGTAGAGGCTTTGTTCATCTTTTATGGCCCCATGTTTCTTTATAATCTTAATGATTTTTTCTGGAGTTAAAACGGTTTTTTCTGCATTTTCAATTTTTTGGAACACTCGTTGACGCAATTGTCGTTTTTCTATTTCAGTTAAAAAGCTATTAACTACAAATAACTGTTTATCTGTTTGGATCGGCGTAGCTGAAAAAACATAATTTACCTCTGGATTTTGAAGATAAAATTCTCGAATTGACATCACGGGCAAAAAATTAAGTTCAGGAAATAATTTTCGCAATGTTTTTTCCAAAAGAATAGAAACAGAAATCCCATTTGGACAGACAATCGCTGCCTTTAACTGTTTATTTATTTTTGTTGAATCACTTGTATCTAAAATATGGCTTCCAATAAATAAAGAAATAAAGAATACTTCGACATCAGGAATTGGTTTATTGAAAAATACGTTTAAAGGATGAAGAGATTCTTTTACTAAATAAAAAAGTGACGTCATCTGTTCTTTATTAGCTTCATAGAAAAGATTTTTTAAGTTCATTTGGTATTTTATTCTGTAATACGCAGGTTTCATATGTTGCATTAACTGATTTAGCAATTTGGCTCTGTGTTCAATTTTAATCGCTGAACCTTTTTCAAATAATGTAAGTACTTCATTCAGAGCAAGTTCCATTCTCGTCAGTTCACCTTTAGTTAAGGTATCTGAACTTGAGACATTTGTTGCTAGTAATTGGAGCGTCAGATAGATTTTTTCCTCTTCGCTAATGTAAATGTTTCCAGTAATTTCTTTCGTTGCCTTGTATTCTTGTGTATCAACTAGTACTTCAAAATCAATTTCAAAATTATATTTGATTGTTTTTCCTTTTGCGATCCTTCTTAGAATCAAAGGGAAGTAATATGGTAGAATCGTCATTTGCTCATCTGTAAAACGAACATTTAATTCTTTTTCAATTGTTTCAAATTTTTCCTTGTAACATTTAATATCTGCCCCATCTAATTGAGCAAATTCACCGATTCGATCACTACTATTTGTACTTCCAGCTAAAAGATTTAAGGCATCTCTTAGTAACTGTCGCTTATCCCATTCCTTTCCATCAATGTAGTAACCACGCGCCCTTGAATAGTTTAGTTTTAGATGATACGGGGTAAGATTTTGCTCTACTTCTTTTAAGGAACGTAGCACCGTATTTTTACTGAACTGCAAAGCATCTATTAAATGATTCAACGAAATGAACTCTTCTTTACTTAATAGCATTAGCTCAAGTAGATACATTCGTTCCAACATAGAAAACAGATAAAAATCTTGTTTGGTAATAGTCGTTTTCTTGGTTTGATATTTCTTTCTTACTTCATTAGGAACAATAAAATAACCGCTTTTGGTTCGCTCAATTTTTTCCAGCTGTTGCTCTTTTAGCCAATCATTGATTTTTTGACTATCATAATTTAATTGCCCTCTACTAAGATTGAATTTTTCCATTAACTGTTTGCTTGTTTCTTTAGGATTGTGAAGGATTGACATAAATAGTTGATTGCTTCGCTCATCCAGATTCATATACATCTACTCCTTGATATAAATTTACACGAAAACCGCTTACATTTCTATGAGGATTGATTCCCAATTTTTTTTTTCTGATTCTGCATCATAGTACCGAACTACATTTTAACGAAAAAGAGCTCGGATAGCGATTTCCAAGTATTAAATAACAATCAATAAACGTCTAAATAGAAAAACAATGATCCTATAAAAAGAGATGTCTATAAACGTCTTACTCATTAAAAAATCATATCTGAGTATAAAAAAAGAACTATTTCAACTTTTAAATGATCAAAAAAGACACCTTCCAAAAATTGGAGAGTGCCTTAAATGGTAGTCGATATCAAAGAAAGCCAATCAAAACAGGCCTTCTATTACTGAAAGAAATTTTTAGGTCAGTTATTCTATTACTGGCTCTACTATAGCAATCAATGATTGTTCCACACTGACGGTTTCAGGTAGCTTATTTAAATCCAACTCAAGTTGGTCATCTAAATAGATCTGAGTAATCGTTTAAACAGAGCTATCTCTTCTTTAATAATTTTTTTCGCACATCAGTCGTAATCTATCAAACGATGTGATAGTCCAGTTCTAGTAAGCATTCCAAGTCTTATATATGTGCGTATCTGCACTTCAGTCATCTGTGAAAATCTTTGTGAAAAATGGCTAATATCTGAGAACAAGCATAGTATTCATTCGCTATTTTCTTTTTATTAAAAGGACGTTTTTGATCGCTAAAAAATTCATTTAGTAGTTTTAAAGTACGCTCCCATGAATTTAGTTGTTCCAACAGATCATGCAGAGAATATACCTCCTGATAACTTACCATTTTAATAGGTTGATTATTTGTTGTCTTTAAACTTTGCTTTTCCATAATTCTCCTACTTTTTTCAGAATCGATGCTTATACAAACACCACTTCTTTTTTCATTATATTATATGATGTTCCTATAAACAACACTAAAAAGGGAGAGAATTCTGTGGAAAGAAAAATAGAAATTCGTTTGAAACAACTAGTTGATGATAGAGGAATCTCTTTAAGAGAACTTGCTCGTTTATCAGATATCGAGCCTTCAATTGTTAATAAATTGGCTAATAATAAAAGAGAGAAAATTTATTTACCTCATATTGAGAGGATAGCAGATGCTTTGGATATTGATGATATCTCCGAAATAATTCGGTTGAAATGAGTAGGAAATGCTGTGTAAACACCATCATTTGGGAACTTACACTGTTTTTATAGTAAGAATTTTACTTTTTAATACTGCTCTCTGGCTTAGTTTTTGACCATTAGATTATTTAGAATCTATAAAATACATTGAACTTGTTCTGATGTATTTCAATAAGTCTTTTATTATTTAAACAGTTCTCTTATCGAAAATTTGATTATCCTACAATTATGCACAAAAAATGGTATCAGCATTTTTTGCTGATACCATTTTACTAGACTTATTGAGACTGATTAATCTATTAACTTCAGATAATATTCATCATCTTCCGAAATCTTTTTTAAAAATTCTTCTAGCGAGTCGGCTATCTTAAATTCATCATAATAAATTTCATTTCTCTCATTATTAGATATTTTTATTGAAATCATCGCGGTTTCATTCGCTTCGAAAAATACCAATTCATTTTCTAAATCATCATAAACTTCAATATCTGGAAAAAATTCATAATCATTTTGTTTTAATTTAAAATCTCTTATAGAATAAGGATCCATTATACGGTTGATATTATATTCAGAGCCTTTTATAAAACCATAACCTACACTCAAAAAGAATTCCTTTAGTTCTTTAGGAATTTCTAATTCTAATGCCGTTTCTACTTCAATTATGTCTTCCATTTTTATATTGTAAAAAATATTCCCACTATTATCTTCGCTACATTTAATCATAAGTCGTTATTCCCTTATTTTATCGTAAATAAGTATAGCTTTTGCTCATATATTTTTTATAGAACTGGTTCATCATTTTCATTCAATACAGTTTTTATTTCATTATTTTCATAAATTACCATATATTCATCTGGGAGAGCCAGAACTTGAATTATCTCAGGTTTTTGTTTTAAAAGTTGATAAGCATATAAGGCATATAGATCTTCTTCTGAATTATCCTCTTCTATACTACCTATATACCAACCTGAATCACCTAGTTCCACATCACTAGATCTTTGCATATACATTGTATCGAAAGTTAAAATATTTTTTTGAAGTATGATTTTATCGCTAAAACTAATTGATTTGCCTTCTAAGTTTAGTTTTCTCAAAAAATGACCTTGTTCTAACTGTACCCATAGTGCCAAGGTTAAATCTTTAGTCTTATCTTCAAAAGGATTTTTGCTAGTATCATTTGTTAGTATAACGAATGAGTCTTTATTTATTTCTTCTAAAAAATAAATTGACCAGCCAATTTGGAATGAAAATCCATTTATTAACTTTTCCTCATTCATATTTTTTAGAATGTAGAACAGGCTTAACAATTGAGGCTCTAACTCTTTTTCTACAGTAGCTATAAATTCTTTACTTCCTATTTTTTGCTTAAATTCTTTCATTTATTTCAACCTACTTCTGATGAAAATTTTCAAAAATTCCCAGACATTTTTCTAATTCTAACATTCTCTCATCAGCAAAGAATCACTTACCTTAGATTCTACATTTTGATAGTTCCACTAGGAGGTATGGTAGCCTTTTTCTTAATATTGTAGAACTTTCTTTCAGATTTAGAATTTTCTATTTATAAGACTTTCATTAAAATTATGTAATACCACTCAAAATCATTTTTCGTATTTTTGTTCCCTTGCTGTTTTCGAAAACTCAAAAAGCAATATCTTACAAGAGATCACACCATAGATTGTTATACACGGATTCACTTGGTAGTTTAAATATACAAAAACTAGCAATCTTTGAACGAATCACTAGTTTTTATATACTATTACTTCTATTTTTACTCTTTAATAGCTATTACATAAAATATAATTAGATAGTGAAAATATTTTTCGAGTTTCTTCTTAAGTTTTAGATTAAAGAGCATCATAATAAAAAGTATCATCTTCATTAATCTTCATCAAAAAATCCGAAAAACTATTAGCTACTTTTTCATCATAATAAAAAATGTCGTTTTCTTCTGGAGCAAGTCCAATAGATAGCATAGAAGCCTCATTGCCCTCAAAAAATATTAATTTTTCATTTTCAAATTCATCATATATTTCGATATCAGGATAATATTCAAAATCGTTTTGTCTTAGTCTAAAATCTCTAACTGAGAATGGATGCATAATTCTGTTTACATTACCAATATTACTGTGGATAAATCCATAGCCCACTTCTAAATAAAAATTTTTAAGTTCTTTGGGAAAAATGATTCCAAGCGCTTTTTCTACTTCAATTATATCTTCCATTTTTACAGCATAAAAAATATTTTTGCTGTTTTCCTTGATATCTTTGAACATTCTTTGGTGCCTCCTTATTACTTAAATAACTCCCTTGCTGGGGATCCTGCTTTATGGATACCTGCTTGGTGTTCATTTGGAAATTTAGCTGGGTGAATATTCCACCACTCGTTGTTTCCACCGAAAGAGTTCTCTATTATGTGATGCGCATCATACCTATCTCCAATTTTCCTTACTGCATCACCATTCTTTCCTATTACCTCTTCGGTATAAGTAGGCCATTGTTGACCAGTTTGTTTCTCCCAGTCACTAATCATAGAATTTTTCTTTCTATTGAACTCTGCCCGATGTTTCGCCACTTCTTTTGGTATCATACGTTCATATTCATTATTTCTCAGTGCTTCTTTTAAATTTTCTATTTGAGATTTATCAAACTTTCTACCAGTTCGTGCCTCGACGTCCCTAACGTAATCTCTTAGTAATTTTCCATCAAGTTTACTTGCGCTCTTAGCCACATCATCAACAGCGCCACTCCCCTTACTAAAGTTAGCTTAATGTAGTAAATCTAATTACATTATTACTATCATCCATCCCACGAACCATAATAATTACAAAAAACGCAGAGCTTGCATTCTGCGCTTTTTTCTTTTTATACGGTTAATATTATACTCAGATCCTTTATGAATCCTTAACCAACAATTAAAAAAATATTTAAGTTATTTAGGATAATGCAACACTAAATCTTTGTCTAGACTCTCAATTTCATCTGATCTTACTGGATAAGAACTACTCTCTGGTTTAGATATTAAATAATCATATTTCAACTATTTTAGCTCCCCTATTTAACCTAGGAAAGAAGCTTCTATAGTAATGAATCACTTAACATTTTATCAAATAATTCTGAAAATGTTTTAAAGCTATACATTTCACTTCCAGAAGGGTTGTCAAGTTCCCAATATAGCTTTGTTTTTGTTTCATATACATACCAACTAATATTGGATTCTCCTAAAAATATATATGCTTTATTCTCTTCTACGTCGTACCATATCTCATTATACTCTATAGCTCCATAAATCCTTTGCTCAATATTCTCTCTGTTTTCTAATTGCTCTTCGTCAACACCATATAGCACAAAACCATTGAAATCTAGACCATTTATTTCTTTTAGTATTTCTATATATTCTGCAGGAAATTCTATATTAAGATCTTCCCTACCTTTTTTTATAAAATTAGCTATTTCATAATCTGTAGCACCTCTATTAACTTTATCATCATAGGATTCTTCTACTTTTTTTACACGGTTTAAATTTTCTTTCCACATTTATTTTCCTCCTATTTTGGATATATATTTCCATCGATCATAGGCCACTCAACCTTTTTAATGTCTCCTGGTTTCATTCCTCTTGCTACACTATTTTGATGATTAGTAATAACTTTATGCCAAGGTTCATTTTCTATCAGTACAAGATTAGCAAAATCATTAGTACCACTATCATCTAATGGTAACTTATGATGAACTTGCCACCCTTGTGGTACATTTCCATTTTTTATTCTTGCTATATCTTTTTCGCTAAATCCTAACTGCTTTAGATATTTTTCATCCGTACCTAACTCTTTTAAGAAATTTTTTCTTACTGAACTATCAAATTTATTTCTTAGTTTTTTCGCTTCTGAAGGACTTCTCTTAATATAATCAATGACTTCAGTTTTAACATTTTTTAAAGTATGCTCTTTGCCACGGAGTTTACCGGTAAAATCATCAACAGCGCCACTTCCCTTACTAAAGTTCGCTTTTGCTGCCTTCATATAATCATCCAACGTTCCCTTACCAAAGACTTTAACGCTTCCTCCACCTGCAATTGCTAACTCATCCATTATCGGCATCGGAATATTTTTTAATTTGGTCACAAAGGCTTTTAGCGCATCATCTCCATATTTCAGCGCTTTATCCATCATCGATGTGACTTTGCCTAATTTACTTAATGTCGTGGCTTTCGTTGTTGCTTTGAACGCATTTAATCCCTCAGCTATTTTTGCACCTAGCTTCGTTCCTTTCAACGCCGCATTTACTTCGCCTACTCCGACAAACATACTCGCTACATCAAATACATAGCCACCTATTGCATAGGCATTTCCTGTTTTTATATCGTTAACTATAGTATTAACGATTCCTGCACCCATGTCAAAGGTTTCTTTTAACGCCTCTCGATGCGTTGGACTCACTGCCAATAACCATGGATTCGTGGCTCCTTGAAGCCCCAAACCGATTGTTTTTAACGTACTGCCAATCGCCTTCGTATTTTCCCATGCCCCTTTGATATCGTCTAGTTTCCATTGTGGTGTTTCAATACCTCTCGCTGAATCAAGACCCCATTCGACTAGTTCAACACCTAAATGAATGACTTGACTACCACCAATAGCTACTGAGCTTACCATCTCACCTGCACCGCCAAGGAACCCTTCTCCAAATAGAAGAATATCTTTAAATCCTTTTGGAATAGAAAGATTTTTTGTTCCTTGGACAACATTTCCCCACCAATCGCCGATGCTATCTGACATATTTTGAAGGAAATTTTCTACTGGATGATGTTTTGCCCATTCTTCTTGTTTTTTCTTTGCAGCTTTTTCAGCTTCTAATTTTGCATCTGCTTCTGCCTGAGCTATTTGACTATCGATATCTTTGATTGCTTCTGCCAATTCTGTTTGTGAGACAAATTCCATAAATCTTGGATCTGTATAACTTAAGCCACTCGCGGTTTCAGACATTTTGATTTGTTGAGATAAAACATTGATGATCTCTTCTGCTGAGCTTGGTGGTTGCTTACTATCAAACTCATTGACTTTTTGAATGATTTTATCCAACTGCTTTTTTGCTTCATCGCAAGCACTTGTAAAGGTACTGCTGCTTGGCATAGAAAGCGAAATCAAATCGGCTATATCACTGTACGTTGATTTGATGGTTTGTCTTTTTTCTTTGTGCTCCGTCTTAAATTTATCAATAGCTGTTTTTGCCTTCGTTAAAACATCTTCATCTAACACCGCACTTTGTGAGGTTTCTCCTGTGGTTCCCGCAAAATCTGCGTAAGTTTGCTGGAGATCTGCTTCTACTAACTTATAACTATTTTTTAAGCCAACAAGTACGGCATTTTTATTATTATTGATATCAGCCGCGATTGCTTGGCCTACTTGACCGTGCATCGCATTACTGTTAATGATACCGTTCATTGAACTTTTGGCATTATCTAATTGTTCTTGTGCCGTTTTGGATAGTTTTTGATACTGTTCCAACGCCTTTTTCATTTCGGCTGTTTCTACGTGAAAGCCCATAATATGCTCCTTTCTTTACGTTTTACTATCTACTCTGTTTCTACGATTTCAGAAAGTGCTTCGTAATAGGAAATAGCATCTTCTGTCGTCATGTAGGCTGTAGAAATTTGTTGATTTAATACTTGGGTCGCACGCAGTACATCAAACATAACAAGATCTCCAGCTAAAATATCCCTATCTTAGCTTTTTATTTTGATACACGAAAAACGGTACAGTGATCGTAATTTATCCACCAATACCGTTTTAAGAGCCTAGAATCCGGCTGATTATACGTCAAAGAAGTATTCGAAAAGACTAGAACAATCCTTTGAAGTTTTCTAAAATAAATACAGATAGCTTATATCAGCTATCGGCAACTTGATTAGTGAATTAGTTCTCACTAGCCAAGACTTTACTATCCGATACCAATCAGATAGTAAAGAGCCTTTTTATTTTATTAACTTACTCTTCTTCTGATAAATTTTTCTCCCCTAAAGGAAGTAATTCTTTCAGTTCCTCTTCTGTAAATAAATCTTGATTATCAGGAACTTTTATCAATAACTCTGGGAATTTCCTTACAAATTCTCTAACTCTTTCATTCTCTTCTTCTTCTGTGTTTCTATCTGGCCATAGACCTGTTTCAGCATATATCATTACTTCATAAGCATCGTCAGAAGATCTAAAAGCTTTATCTGCCAATTCTTTAGTTATTGGATATGATGTTATTTGATCAAATGGTCCTTGAGGCCATTCAATTGTATATTTATCATCTTTCTTGATCACTGCAAAACCGTTACCTGGGAATATTTCTTCCATAATTATCCTCCTTTTTTTACTTAAATACATCTGTTACTGTATATCCATTTGAGGGAAGCTGATTGATGACTGCTTCTGGAATTCCCCACCAGGTTCCCACAAGCCTTGCCAAGCCCCAGCTTCATTCCCTGTTGGAACCCTTAACCCATCTACTTTATTAATATCTAATAAAACAGGATTTTTACCCAGATATCCTGGTTCCAATCCTAACAGTTTCTCTAGAACTTTAGGATCTCCATTAGAAACAGATATCGCTTTATCCACTACATTTTTAGGTAAGACGTATGTTCCAGTTTTGGGGTGCCCTATAGAACCACCAAATTTTCGAAGCCCATTATTGAATTCCTCTATGCTTTGAATTTTTACGACACCGTCATCAAATATTGATAAATGTGCTTCTATTTCCGCTTTAGACATATATATAGAAGGATCAAATCTTTCTCCCTTTGGAGTACTTACAAGCCCGTCTTCTACTTTTTTCGATAGCCTAGCTCTGGGTAATTCGTCCATCTCTTTCAAAAATTCTCCCAAAGTCTGAGGTCTAGTAACTCTCAACTTAGTTGTAACATTCTTTGCCGTGTTTTTCAATCCATTCGCTGCCGTTAACATCGTTCCCACTGTCAGAACATCTGTCGTCATTGCATAGATATCTCCACGTTTGAAGTCATCAGCCATTGAGCCGATCGCAGCTTTACTCATTTCAAAAATAGCGGAAGGCGTCAGTGCCTGAACATTCTTAACAGTTCCTGACCAATCTTTCCCAATCCAATCTGGTGACTTTACTCCCCGTAAATTATTGATCCCTGTAGCGAGTCCCCCACCTAAAAGCTGACCAACTTGTACACTCCCAATCGCTAATGAACTGATCCCCTCTCCTACAAATCCTACCGTAGATTCTAAAGCTAATAAAATACCCTTGCCTGTTTCTAAGAGGAAAAACCCTTCTGTATTGAGCCCTTTTGTTCCTTTGACAATCCCATTCCACCAAGAACCGATGCCGTCTGAAAAATTACGTAACGCATTCTCTAATGGATGATCT
Source organism: Enterococcus sp. AZ126 (assembly GCF_051714545.1). NCBI lineage: Bacteria > Bacillati > Bacillota > Bacilli > Lactobacillales > Enterococcaceae > Enterococcus > Enterococcus sp. AZ126. The sequence continues at coordinate 2,393,007 of NZ_JBIOSB010000001.1, read as the reverse complement.
TTTGCCCATTGTTCTTGTTTTTTCTTTGCGGCTTTTTCTGCTTCTAATTTTGCATCTGCTTCTGCCTTAGCAATTTGACTATCGATATCTTGGATTGATTCTGCTAACCCTGTTTGGGAGACAAACTCCATTCTGGTAAAAGTGCAGTATCTATCTTGGAGTCTATTAAGGAAGTATAGTCTAAATAAGCTATCAAACAAGGATGATTCTCCCCATAATTTTAAAAATAGAAAACCGAAAATCCTTTTTTCGATTTTCGGTCTGCTATTTCATTTGTCTTGGGACTTACGTCCCAAGCTCATTCATTTTATTTTACAATTTCAATTTGGTTTAAACTACCTGTCTCTTGATTAACCTGAAATTTTCTTCCCATAAAATCCGTAACAAATAATATGTCATTTACATCTAAATTCATCCCAACTATGGGAGCACAAATGTAGTCTGGATTATTTTGAGGAGGAATATTTTTTATTCGCCACTTAATACTTCCAGATTGATTAACAGCAACAACATTACAAAGTTCTTCTTCGGTCAAATTTCGCCCAGAAGGAATTTCTAACCTTACAAAAATATAATTATTATTTGATTTCAGTTCAGATATATTATATTGAAATACTATTTTCCCTCCTGAAATTGTTAATTCATTATTCTCGTATTCAACTTTATTATCTATTTTAACCCACTCCATTCTTTAATAGTTCCTAATTCTTTAAAATCCCCAATATATTGACCTTTCAAGTCAAATTGAACACCTCCACCTTTATGTCCGAACAATGGATTTACTTCGCCCATTCGTAAATTAGTTCCCTTTGGTATCGTTACTTCTCCAACATATTCTGGTAAGTGAGGGAGTGCAAATTTATCTTGGATTTGAGCAGGAGTTAACCCTTTAATATCATCTGCTTTCATAAGCCATCCACCATGCAAGTTAGAATTAGTTTTGTCATAAACTCTTACAAATTTTCCTTCATCTAATAAATTTAAATCTTGAACTACTGTTTTAGAAGTATATGGTGGTTCCGCGTATCCTTGATTTTTCCACCAATTATTGACACTTTCGGCTGATTCATATTTATTAACTTTTACATTATTTTTCATGCTTCCCAATTGGTCATCTAGATAATCAAGTCCACTGGCTTTCTCGGGGCGGAAAACTACTCTTTTTAAAAATCAGTCAAAACGCTTGCATATCAACATTTCAACCTGTTTTTCTTAACTAGCGATTTTCCCCTCAATTTCGGGCAGTTTATAGACTGTTTTTTGCTTCATCATGCTATAAATTATCTTAACTAATTTTCGCATAATACACAATAACGCTTGTATCTTTGTTTTTCCTTCTGAAACTTTCCGCTCGAAATAAGCCCGAAATACTGGATTTCGTGGTTCTCCCTTATTTGTAAGATAAATTTGTTGTATCGCTAGAAAATACAACGTAGAATACAGCTTTCTATTGCCTTGTGACTTGTTCTTTACATCTTTTCCTTTTCCCGCTGAACTAAATCGTAAGGGTGCGACACCCGCATAATTCGCCAATTTATCCGCACTAGAAAAACGGTGGATATCACCTATATGTCCAACCAACGCACAAGCCGTTACGATATCAATTCCCGACATTGTTTCTAGTTGGTAACCTAGTTCTTGATACATTTCTCTTTCTGTCTGTTCTAACACCTTAATTTCACGTTGGTAGGCTCTTAGCTGTCGTGTGATACTTTGAATCACTGTATCTCGGGCAAATTGATAGTCGCGTTCTTTTGTCGTCTCTTGAGCCACTAAATCAATGATTTTACGAGCTCGATTGGTTGAACAGGTATTATGACTTGGAACTCGTAGGAATGCCCCTAATTCGTCCTCAGACATACATTCTAAGTGTTTGGGTGAGGGATAGTGTTCAAAGAACGTTAATGACGTTTGACAGTCTAATTCTGTGAAAAAACCTTTATAGTTTGGATAGGCTGTTTGTATCTGTTCATGAAATTGTTGCATTAATTTTGTACTTGCCTTTACTAGGGCATTTCTCCGATTGACTAAATGGCGCATTGTCCAATAATAGTCTTGAGGGTTAGCCTCTGGTAATAAGTGTGACCTTCTCATTAAGACAGCACTAATACATTGAGCGTCCCAACTATCATTTTTTCGTGTACTCGCATAACTCATGCGTTCCATATAAGAAAGTGACGGATTCACTTCTTTTACTGGATAATCTCTATCGAGTAAAAATATAGATAAGTTTCTACCGTAGTGGGTCACGTCCTCCAATCCGAAAATCGGAATCAGTTCTCCTTTTTGTTTGTTTACATAGTCTTCTAGTTTGTGAAAGCCTTGTAAGGTATTCTTGATTTTAATTTCTCCTAGTTTTTCTTCTAGATAATTTAATAATACAGCAGTATGTGTTTCCTTATGTATATCCATACCAACATATAAATACTGTGTTCTGTCCATTGATTCTCCTATTCTATTCAATCAGTGAGTGGCAATCTCAGTTTGAAGCCTCTGCATACTCAATGATGACGAGTAGCGGGCAAGAAAGCGTCAGCCTATCCCATTTCTTGAATTGGAGAATTTCTTAAATTATGGTATACTCAACTTGTCTACGGTAGAGTTTTAAATCTAAGAAATTCGTTTCTTATTTTTGAAATTCTGCTTTTTTATTTTGGTGATACAAGGGTAATACTATCTGCTTTATAATACATAACGGTACTAATCATACTCGCTTGTAAATTTTTAAAGGTACATTTGACACTATCACGTTTCATAATTTCATCGTTGGTTATTGGTAAATTGGTATCTAATACTTTGACTTGCGTTGATTTTTTCTTAAATTGTCCATCTAAAATAGTGATACTAAAGGTATAACCAATTAATGTTTCTGTTTGAAAGTTACGAGCTTTTCCTTCTCTATCTTTGATGACTTCTCCGTTTTCGTCTGCTCGGTGTTCTGTTTCATACACTGGAATCACTTCATCCAATTCAAATATCGTACCAATATCGTTAAAGTTCCAATCCCTTTGGGATAATAATTTTGCCATAATTTTTCTTCCTCTTTCTTTTTCTATTTTTTTCGTTGTTTTGTATTGACTGTTATTTCTGAAAGTAGGTCTTCTCGACCATACAACAATACGTATTTTTTTAGTTCATCTGATAACTCTGTTGAGAATGTTGTCTTATCTATTGCTTCGTCAAGTGTGTCTATGCTTTTAGGATAAAGCTGATTCTCTTCTAAAAAAATCATCGCCTTGTAAATCGCTAAACTGCCTTTAAATTGATACCACTCAAACTTATCAAGCAAAGGGCTTTTTTCTTTTTTAATAACTAATTTAAACGGTTCTGATTGTCCTAAAAACTCTTTCCATCGTTGAGCAACTTTTTGAAAGGAATCATCTGAATAAAATACTAATTTTTCTTTTAGATACCCTTTGACTAATTCCTTTATATCACTCTCACCATAAGCATATTTTTTCGCTAGTTGGTGGGCTTTTTCTCGGTGAAATTCTACTTCATACCGTATCCATGAGGGAAATTCATAGTCTTTGGGACGTATGCCAAGTTGTTTGGCTTGTTCCATATGTTTATCATAGATACGCAGTCTATCGTCTGAACCTGCTGGTTTTAAATAAAGCGTAACGCCTTGTTGTTTATTCCCATACGTTTGATATGTTGTGCTTTTCCCATAGTGAAATCGTTTCTTTTCACAAAATTTCAATAACTGGCTAGGGGTGTAATAAGGTTTTTGGTTAAAATCATCGATACAGACATCAAAACGAGTAACTTTTATTGTGTCTCCATAATCGTTAAAGAATGTTTTCAACAAAGGTTTTAAGGTTTCTTTGTTTGTATACTCTCGGTAAAACTGACAGCCTCTCCCACTTAGCACTAACATATACCTAGCGGTATCCGTTACTGAATAATAGTCCATTCCGTAGATTTTGACATCACCTAAGCTATAACAACAATCAAATGGATAATAGGTCAATCCTTGTTCAGAGTAGTTGAAGTCAGAAAGTGATAATCCTAATTGTGTCGTAATCATCTCTAAATTTGTTTGTAGAAAGTCAATTTGTAGCCAATCTTCTAGCCCCCTTAAGTTCTTTAGTGTCGCAATAGTTCTCACCTCTTTTTTCAACACGTTTTTGAGAAAAATATTCTCGGTAAAAACTAGTTATACCAGCACTTACAGCCGTTTTTTGTCTCTTGCAGAGGGTGGTGTTACTAGACACCCTTGAAACGTTCTCGACCGCTAGTGCAACTCGTTACTGGTTGGGCTACTGTGTTAGCCACTCGCCCACCATTAACGGTGCTTATCGTTCTCGGACTGAAACAACTTTCTTAAGCCTTTTGGTTGTGTTTCTATCCGTTGGAGTTGAACCTGTAAGTCAGTAATCGCTGTTTGAAATTGCCTATTTTGACTTTCCAAACAGTTGATACGGTTGACGAAATCAGTACGCTGTTGCGCTAACTCTTGTTCTAACACGCCGACTCTTTCAGAGATAGAAACAGTCTGTTTATCAGATGTAGTAAATGCGGTAATAATCGCCTTGTCTAATCCTAGTTCTTTTTTTGTATCAGCGACTTGTTGGAACTTTTGAACGTCCGCATCTGTAAACGTATAAATCGTTTGAGTAGATTTTCTGCCTATACGAATCTGTTCAACTTTGAACGTTACCCCTGTTAATTCTTCTGCCTTTTTTCGCCAACGTTTTAGTGTAGAAATACTGGATAACCCTTCAACAAAAGAAATCACTTCTTGATACTCGTAGATTGTTATGCCTCCTCTATGATTGTAATTTTGTTCCTAATTTGCTAAAATCGTATTAAAGTATTACTATAGAATCATATTAGCACTATTTTGATACTAATTCAATAAAAAAGTATAAAATAATTACTTTTTTCAAAGGAGCGTTCATTTTGGCTACTTTCACTGATAGATTAACTGAACTTAGGGAGAAAGAAAATTTGAGTAAACAAGGGGTTGCAGACTTACTGAATGTAAATCGTGTAACTTATTCTAACTGGGAGTATGGAAAAACTGAGCCTAATTTTGTCACACTCGCTAAGCTTGCGAAATTATTTAATGTTTCTGTAGACTATTTATTGGGAGTTAGCGATGTAAATAGTTACGTACAAGACCATAAAAAAGAGCTATTGAACATAGGTAATTCATTTTCAAAAATAACCAGAGAATATAAAACTCAATTCGACGACATTGTTTATAAGGTAATGGAAATGAGTAGTGAAAACAGATTATCTAACGAAGAAGTAACAACGCTATTTAAAGATACTTTACGATTTTTAGAGTCAGAGTTTGAATTTAAAACAGATAAAAATTATTTTGAACAACAGATAGATTATTATAAAAAGGAATATGCTAAATTTAATACAATTACCGATAGCTAAAAAAGATATGGGAACCCTACTCTCTTGAAAGAGTTAGTTATTCTCATATCTTTTTTATTAGCCATTGACAACTTGATTAGTGAGTGCTTACTAGTCAAAGCTTTGCTATTCGACTCCAATCAGATAGTAAAGTGCCTTTTTATTTAATTATTTTGTTTTATAAAACTATGAATCCCCTCAAAAATAACATCTCTTAGCGCTTCTGGATAATCAGAATAACCTTTCTTTTTCATAATTATATCCAATACTTGGGCTACATTACCATCAAGAATTATTGTGACAGCTGGTGTTAGTTCTCCAGTCTTATCATTTTTAAATGTTTCTTTTATCATTGTTAATTTATCGTTTTCCATAACTTAATCCTTTCTAGTTAAATAATTTATACCTTTTTCTTCCCAATATCTATATTTTGAGGGAATTCTTTCAAAAAATTTTTGGAAATGACCAACCCAATTATCAGGAATATATTCTTCAAAAGATATAGATTCAGGATAATTAGAATAAAAAATTTGATTATCAAAATCTATTAATAAGCTAGGATTATAATCATATATAGCTTCTTCTCTATCTTTTCTAAACTCTTTAAAAAAGTCTAGTTTAATAGAATTTGTTGAAACTTTATACTTTTCAACATTTTCCAAAAAAATACTCTCTGTGTCTTCATTTAAGACACTTATATTCGTTCTTTCTTTTGGATATTCTTCAGTTGAATATCCAGCTTGATTGTAATCTAAATACCATAATTCTGTATCAGTAATATACCAATTGAATACTTCTTTATATCTTACTCCTACAATAATATTTTCTGCATACATGGGTTTCAGCATACCAGCTAGTTCACCTCTTTCACTTTACTACTCGCGCATTTTGGGCATACTCCACTAACCATTGATTAATAGGATCAGGTAATTCATAAGCAACACCTTCAAAATTATATTTATCAAAAATACCTTTATCAACTATTTTAGGAGCTGTTCCACCTTGATTTAAAGGGTTGGCTTTATAGCCATTTTGAGAAATTGCATTTTCTTTAATTAAATCATCTAAATATTGAGGTACTTCAAACTCAACTACATAGGAATCTGGACGCTTACCTTGAAAATAATTTGCATGGTCTTTCCCAGTTGAAACATTTAAATTATGGTCAGACTTCCACTTACCATTTAACGATAGTGTACCATCATCATTAACTAAAAGTAAATCTTTGCTGCCTCCACCTTGAACTCTGCTATATGTGACTGTTTCTTCCATATTAGCCCCGCTGGCTTTCTTAGCTACATCATCCACAACCGACCCAACTTTTGGCGCTTTCAACTTAGTTGTAACATTCTTTGCCGTGTTTTTCAATCCATTCGCTGCCGTTAACATCGTTCCCACTGTCAGAACATCTGTCGTCATTGCATAGATATCTCCACGTTTGAAGTCATCAGCCATTGAGCCGATCGCAGCTTTACTCATTTCAAAAATAGCGGAAGGCGTCAGTGCCTGAACATTCTTAACAGTTCCTGACCAATCTTTCCCAATCCAATCTGGTGACTTTACTCCCCGTAAATTATTGATCCCTGTAGCGAGTCCCCCACCTAAAAGCTGACCAACTTGTACACTCCCAATCGCTAATGAACTGATCCCCTCTCCTACAAATCCTACCGTAGATTCTAAAGCTAATAAAATACCCTTGCCTGTTTCTAAGAGGAAAAACCCTTCTGTATTGAGCCCTTTTGTTCCTTTGACAATCCCATTCCACCAAGAACCGATGCCGTCTGAAAAATTACGTAACGCATTCTCTAATGGATGATCTTTTGCCCATTGTTCTTGTTTTTCCTTTGCGGCTTTTTCTGCTTCTAATTTTGCTTCTGCTTCTGCCTGAGCTATTTGACTATCAATAGCTTGGATTGATTCTGCTAACCCTGTTTGGGAGACAAACTCCATAAATCTTGGGTTTGTGTAGCTTACACCGCTCGCTGTTTCAGACATTTTGATTTGTTGAGATAAAACATTGATGATCTCTTCTGCTGAGCTTGGTGGTTGCTTACTATCAAACTCATTGACTTTTTGAATGATCTTATCCAACTGCTTTTTTGCTTCATCGCAAGCACTAGTGAACGTACTACTGCTTGGCATAGAAAGCGAAATTAAATCGGCTATATCACTGTACGTTGATTTGATGGTTTGTCTTTTTCCTTTGTGCTCCGTCTTAAATTTATCAATAGCTGTTTTTGCCTTCGTTAAGACATCTTCATCTAACACCGCACTTTGTGAGGTTTCTCCTGTGGTTCCCGCAAAATCTGCGTAAGTTTGTTGGAGGTCTGCTTCTACTAACTTATAGCTATTTTTTAAGCCGACAAGTACGGCATTTTTATTGTTGTTGATATCTGCTGCGATTGCTTGGCCTACTTGACCGTGCATCGCATTACTGTTAATGATACCATTCATTGAATTTTTCGCATTATCTAATTGTTCTTGTGCCGTTTTAGATAGTTTTTGATACTGTTCCAACGCCTTTTTCATTTCGGCTGTTTCTACATGAAAGCCCATAACATGCTCCTTTCTTTACATTTTACTATCTACTCTGTTTCTACGATTTCAGAAAGTGCTTCGTAATAGGAAATCGCATCTTCTCTGGTCATACATGCTTATATATACACACCGAAGACACCTCTGAATTAAGATTTCCTTAAATTTGTCCTCTTAATTTTGATATACGAAAATCGATATTAGTGTTGTTTCTCACTAATACCGTTCCCATAGTCTATACTAATTAGCTAATTACATTTTTATTTAGTTAGCTATTAGCAGTTTAGTTGTTGCTATTCAAGGCTTAATCACTTGGTTACCTGTTTCGTGATTAAGTAGCTTTTATTTCAAAGCATTAGTTTTCGTAATCTCATTTAAAACATAATTCATCATATTCTGCAAAAAAATGTCAATTTTATCTTTTTTATTGAGTTCTTTAAAATGTACACCCTGCTCTGTTTTTAAATAGACTCTCACATACTCGCTATTGTAGAAATTAAAATCCTCAGTTAATTTCATATATGGTAATGCTTGGGAGCTACTTAGTAATAAAGATTGCATTGCTTTCATTACTTCTGGATATTGCTCTAAATTTGTAATTACTGAACCACTTCCATGATAAAGATGGACATTTAAACCAAAAACTAAAGCTAGGGTTTCAGTCTGAAAACCGATAATATTAGTTTTTGTTGGAATATCAAATACTGCAATATAAACTTGATTGTTATTTTCAAGGCTTAAATTCATATCTTGATTTGTGTATTCCAAAACTCGTAATCTGTTATTTAAATATTTCTCATCAACTTGTTTATCAAAATTAAATCTTTGATTCATCAATAAGCGCCCCTTCAATCTTCTTTATTTCACCTTTTTTTGAAATGCGAAAAAAATCCAAACAACCATTATCAATATCATTTTTTAGAATAGAAATTGACTTTTTTATATCTTCTTCTTTTAAACCATTTGATAGTTCTTTATGTTGTGAGAAGAAATTTGAAACAGCATCTTTCCATTTGATTCTAATTGTAAAACGTAATCTTTCATACTCGAAGACTATCTGATACTTTGAATATTCATAATTAAGTCTATAGAATCCCATACCTGCTGCCTCATTAGAACATTCTTCTTTTTTTAAAAATATATTTTGCCCAAAATACTCCAAAAAAATTTTTTTCGTATAGTCTAAATAGTGTTTATTAATAAATTTTTCATCACCTGATAACATGCCAAAGGTCTCCTATCTTTTCAAATCCAAATCCGTGACTCTGCAAGTATGCTATTTCTTGTGAATAAAATGAACCATCACCAATAAAATCGAGTGGATTATGTGAAAAATATATCTCTCTTCCAGAAGCAATTTGTATATCTAAGAATTTCTCATTAATTTTCCAAATTTCTTTGTCACTATACATTTTACTTAATTCATCCCAATTATCCAACTCAAAGTATTGTGCACCAATTTTTTTAGCTTTAGTAGTATAAGCGGTTGGTCCACCACCATCAAATTTTCCTAATACAATAGAATCTGAATTATTGGCACCTTTTGTTGCATTAAAAGCGTATTTTTCAGCATCCGCGCTATTCATTATTTTTTCAGCTTTCTTGGCTTTCTTAGCTACATCATCCACAACCGACCCAACTTTTGGCGCTTTCAACTTAGTTGTAACATTCTTCGCCGTGTTTTTCAATCCATTCGCTGCCGTTAACATCGTTCCCACTGTCAGAACATCTGTCGTCATATCATAGATATCTCCACGTTTAAAGTCATCAGCCATTGAGCCGATCGCCGCTTTACTCATTTCAAAAATAGCGGAAGGCGTCAGTGCCTGAACATTCTTAACAGTTCCTGACCAATCTTTCCCAATCCAATCTGGGGATTTTACTCCTCTTAAATTATTAATCCCTGTAGCGAGTCCTCCACCTAAAAGCTGCCCAACTTGTACACTCCCAATCGCTAATGAACTGATCCCTTCTCCTACAAATCCTACTGTAGATTCTAAGGCTAATAAAATACCTTTGCCTGTTTCTAAGAGGAAAAACCCTTCCGTATTGAGCCCTTTTGTTCCTTTGACAATCCCATTCCACCAAGAACCGATGCCGTCTGAAAAATTACGTAACGCATTCTCTAATGGATGATCTTTTGCCCATTGTTCTTGTTTTTCCTTTGCGGCTTTTTCTGCTTCTAATTTTGCTTCTGCTTCTGCCTTGGCTAGTTGACTGTCAATAGCTTGGATTGATTCTGCTAACCCTGTTTGGGAGACAAACTCCATAAATCTTGGGTCTGTGTAGCTTACACCGCTCGCTGTTTCAGACATTTTGATTTGTTGAGATAGAGCATTGATAATCTCTTCTGCTGAGTTTGGTGGTTGCTTACTATCAAACTCATTGACTTTTTGAATAATCTTATCCAAGTGCTTTTTTGCTTCATCACAAGCACTAGTGAAGGTACTACTGCTTGGCATAGAAAGTGAAATCAAATCGGCTATATCACTGTAAGTCGATTTGATTGTTTGTCTTTTTTCTTTGTGCTCCGTCTTAAATTTATCAATGGCTGTTTTTGCCTTCGTTAAAACATCTTCATCTAACACCGCACTTTGTGAGGTTTCTCCTGTGGTTCCTGCAAAATCTGCATAAGTTTGTTGGAGGTCTGCTTCTACTAACTTATAGCTATTTTTTAAGCCAACAAGTACGGCATTTTTATTATTATTGATATCAGCCGCGATTGCTTGGCCTACTTGACCATGCATCGCATTACTGTTAATGATACCATTCATTGACCTTTTGGCATTATCTAATTGTTCTTGTGCGGTTCTTGATAGTTTTTGATACTGTTCCAACGCCTTTTTCATTTCGGCTGTTTCTACGTGAAAGCCCATAACATGCTCCTTTCTTTATAGTTTACTCTGTTTCTGTGATTTCAGAAAGTGCTTCGTAATAGGAAATCGCATCTTCTGTCGTCATGTAGGCTGTAGATATCTGTTGATTCAATACTTGGGTAGCCCGTAATACATCAAAGGAAAAGGCTTCTTCATATTCATTCGTATAACTTTCGGCAATTACACGCTTAATCATCATATTTGAAATCAAGACTGGATCATTCCCTGGGATTTCTCCAAACGGCCATAGTCGTCCTAAATAATCGACAACATAGTGATCAAACCCTGACATCAACGGAACTTTTCTTCCAGTAAGAGTGACAATTGCTCCTAAATCGCCGTCTTTAAACATCTCTGCTACGCTGTCTGGCAACATACTTTCATCCAGTTCAACGGTTGTTCCAACTGGATAAATAGGCGCAAACGCAACATCAATTTTGCCAATGTATTGTAAAAATTGGGGAATAGTCAATACCACTTGACTTGATTGGCGATCAAAGGTGACCGTTTGTTCCTCATAATCAAAGAATACGCTCAATTTAGCACCGATCATCGGTTTGTATTCAAATTGTTGCTCTAAATTTCGGTGTGTCTTATAGACTGATTTTAATAGCTGAAAATTTGATCCTAAGAGAACACCTGTTAGGATCAGCTCTTCTGTCACTTCAAAGGTAAGTGATTCATCATTGATTAAAACACCTTCAAAAAATTTCTTTGAATCATAATTCGCCATCATTTAAACCTCACTTTGGTTGTATTTTGTTCAAATGATTTAGATGCTTGATTATCTTCATTCACAATATTTTCAGCAACTTGCTTCATTTTCTGTGTATCAGTACTTGAAACATTTTTGAAAGATTCTACTGTATTCACCAATGTTTTTTGTGTCTCTATCACTTTTTTAAAGCGTTTTAGGGTTGTTTTGCCCAATTCATTAATCGTTGGTTTGGAAATACTTGAAACAGCACTATCTGCTTTTGAAACTACTGCATCCCATGCCGCCTTATCTACACCTGTTTTCCCCATCTATAATCACTCCTTGTGTCAGATTAAAAGATAGAAGCCAAGAAATTTTTTGCCATATCAAAAGCACTTTCTACAGCACTCATCAAATCCCCTTGTTCTAATTCTTTCTTTGCTATTTCTGCATCTAGTTTTGCCATATTTTGTTGATAGGAATTTTCCTCTTTATGCAATGTCGTACCCATTTTTTTAGCCTTTTCATCAAATTTGTCTCGAAGCGTTCCTTTGAATTGTCCAGTGCTTAATTTTGTTGGGTATTGCTTCACTTGATTCTCAAATTGCGAAAAGTTCTTCATAGATTTTTCTAATTTGCTCTTTGCTTCTTTTAATCGTTCTAATTTTTTTTGATTTTTATCATAATTTGCTTTTCGTTCATTTCCTATTTGTTGCCATCTTGTTGATTCTCGTCTATTTTGAGCATTCTTCTCCTGACGCTTTTTTTCTGCTGCATCATCTTTAGCCATCGCTTTTTCCTCCTTGTTACAGCATATAATTATTTATTTTACTCACTAACCAACTTCACTCGACAAGCATTCCGTCCAACAAAGAAATGAGACTCATCTAGTTCAACTGTCGGTTCACTATAGCCTGATTTCACATTGATAAATCCTTGATCCGCTAAACGTGTACCGATCATTCCTGCTGGGATATTCGTACGTAGTCGTTTATTAAAGTCATCGAAGCTATTTTCAATTTGTTTTTGATTGCCTTGGAAAATAAAGTAAATCTTCACTTTCGCTGCTTTTCTTAGATACACGTCAATTGCATCATTGGTAATGAATGTCTTGTCTCCAAATACATGCGCCTCTGGAACATAGACAAACATTGGTTCTGGATCTGTTGCGTCCTGGCGAACCTCGATTTCGCTAACTAAATCATTTACAAAGGTACTATAATCAGGTTCTGCAACCATCATGTCAAAGCTTTCCGTAAAACCACCGAAACGTTCTGAGCCGTTAAAGACTACTCGTTGCGCTCGTCCTTCAAAGTGTTTTAGATTTTCTACAATGACTTTTTCAATGTATTCTGTTTGTTGCGGTGAATCGTCTCCAATCACAAAGTAGCCATGCTCTTGTGGGTCAAATCCGACTACATTGGTTGTTTCTTTATCCAAACCAATTGGCAATTGCATATTTTCCAGCATCATTTGTGTTTGTTTTGACTCGTAGAAATCAGCCATTGAAACCACTTTTGCCAGCATCGGAATCTTAATAGGACGTTCACCAGTCCAGTCTTGATCCATTGCTTCTATCTCTTGCTCTAAATGATTTAAGCGGTCAATATCATTTTCGCCATGTGTTGGAAGAAAGACTTGAAGTTCATGTGGATCATCTAATTTGATTTGTGCTCGTCCAATGATTTCTTGTGGAATCAATGCATCTCGCCCAACAACATCTCTGATTGCGCCTTCTTCTACAAGGAATAGACCGATATGAGATGGAATATTACTTGCCATGCTCATCTTGAAGGTAGACGTTCTAAGAACAGATAAAACAGCGTACAGACCTACACTAGCCCCTTCTCGTAGCAACTGATTCACAACAGATTCGATTTCTTCTTCTAACGGACTTTCCTTGATGGCATCAAATCCGTCAATGATCGTAATCACTACAGGAAGTTTGTTTCCTGATTTTTCTTCGTATTGCGATAGACTTGCGACACCATAATCGGTAAATGCATCTTTTCGCTCTTGAATCTCTTTTCTGATTCGCTTCAAGAATTTCACTAACTTCTCTTCTTCTTCTAAACGCACTAAATCTGCGACATGAGGAAGTTTTTTCAACGGAAGCAAACCATTTGTACCGAAATCAAATAAATTAAACTGCACTTGACTTGGTGTATTTAGTCGCGCAAGATTCATCACTAATGTTTGAAGCGCCGTTGATTTACCAAAACCTGGTGAGCCATAAAACGCCGTATGTGTCAGTTCGTTAAAATTAAAGTTGAACACGACTTGCTCTTGTTTAGAAGGAATATCCATAAAGCCAAACGGAACACTTAATTGTCTTGTATCGCGCCATTCCTTCGATAAGATAGGCGAATCGATCACTGTTTCTAGTGGCGGAAGCCAAGGTTTTTCTGGTAATACCGCGTTGGTTTCTTCTGAATATGCTTGGATTGCTTCTACAATAGCATCCAGCTGCGTCTTTTCTTCTTCATTTTTCACAACGGTATCTTCTTCTTGTGACAGATCCGCTGTTAATAATTCGTATTGTCCCAATTGATTGATCAACCAAATACGTTCATCTACTTTTTCTTCTCGTGAGACAAACGGATCATAATTTGCCCCGCTCCAAGCAGATTGGAATAGTTCGTAAATTTCATTGTTTCCGACTTGTAAATACGCACGACCTGGTTGTGTGATCGTTGCGGCATCCGGTGTTTTGATAATTTCATTTGAATCATTAGCATCGGCTACTTTCAACGCTAGTTTGAAACGAGAATTCGACCAAATTTGGTCATCCACGACCCCACTAGGTTTTTGAGTAGCTAAGATTAAATGGACACCTAAAGAACGACCGATTCGAGCCGTTGAAACAAGTTCCGCCATAAAATCAGGTTCATTGGCTTTCAATTCGGCAAACTCATCACTGATTAAGAATAAGTGTGGTAGTGGGTCGCTTGGGTATTTTTTCTTTTCTTCTGGATCTGTAATTGTTTTGCCTTGTTTATATAATTTTGTATAGCCATTAATATGATTCACACCAAATTGGCTAAATTTACGTTGTCTTTTTTGTAATTCTGCCCGAATACTTTGTAAAGCTCTGGCAGAACTTGCGCCATCTAAATTGGTAATAGAACCCAGTAAATGAGGTAAGTCAGCAAATAAATTCGCCATCCCTCCACCTTTAAAGTCAATCGGTAAAAAGCCAACATCTTCTGGTGCAAAGTTCACCGCTAAAGATAAGATATAACTTTGAACGATTTCTGATTTACCAGACCCTGTTGTACCAGCAACTAACCCGTGAGGCCCATGTGCTCGTTCGTGTAGGTTAAGGTAAACAATATCGTCTTTACCGCGCACACCTAATGGAACCGCTAATGATTTAGACGTATCTGCTTTTGTCCAACGTGTGCCGATGTTTAATTCATCAACTGCTTTTACATCGTATAATTCAAGAAAATCGATTGCTTCTGGAATGGCATTCTTCTCTACCTCAACATGATGTAAATTCGCCAATCTCTGCAACGCTTCTTCAATCGGATAAGCCGTTGGTAAATGAGTCGGTACAAACGCTTGATTCACATATTCATTATTTTGGTTGATCAAGATCGCCGCTTCACTGCTTTGGTAATCAATCAACGTCGTCGTTGTCTCAGGCAACATCGGTAAGGCATCTTTCCCCCAAATCACGGTCACACCATACGGACTCATGTCTTCTGCTAAAAATTCATTTAGCCCATGTCCAGATAACCAGCTCTCTTCTAAAATAGAGAATACATAATGCGGCTGGAATCGAATCTTTTCATTGCCATTTTCTTTCAGTTCTTGTCTTCTTTTCGTTAAAATTTGGTAAAACGAGTTAAGCACCATGTCCCGTGTTTGGGCATTGTGGATGATCCCTCTTAGATTCAAACTGCGAATCTTCAAATGAGGCAGCCAACGCCACGCATGCCAATTAGTATCATAGTCATTTTCTGGAACCAATGTCACAAATTCAACATCTCGATACGAATGCAGCATTGAGATTTGGAATAAGAGCGTTTGAACAGCGGTCCGTAATACTGGATAATTTCCTGCTAGACCAACTGTTTGATCCATCAAAGGAATAATAATTGGCGCAGCTTCTAATTGTTGATACGGCCAAACGAGTTGTTTTTCCGCTAGCGAACTTAAATCACTTTCTTCATTTGCTTGATATTTTACAGAAAAACTTGATTTGATTTCTCCAGTACCAACATGGATTTTCAGAAAATCTTCGTTGGTTGTCATGCGTTCATAGATCCGTGCTTGGTAGTCTTTGGCCATCAAGGCAAGATCATTCATTGAAGGATACATATACGTAAGAGCGTGTTCCTGTTCTTGTTGTAAAAGAGAGATATCCCCTTTTTTCTGAATCAGGTATTGTCTATAAGAGCCTTCACTACGTTCGTTTTTCTCTTTGGTTTCTTTCTTATTGGTAAAATAACTGGAAACTGAAAAACCTGCCGTTAATAAACTAGCGCCACCCATACTTAGCATCATGATTGGATTTCCGCCACTTAAAAAGCTTGTAGCACCACTTAAAACCACCATTCCCAAAGGAGGAACAAGGGTTCTTAAGAGTTCATTTTTTCCTTCTTTTTCTTTCGGTGTCGGTGTCATTACTTCTACATCCATCTTCGGTTCTTTTAAATGGATACGCGGGCTTCGTCTGAATAATGGAAATTCTGATGGGTATTCAGGTTCGTAGTTTTGTTCAATGATTTCAAATGGATTCAATTTAAAATCAGTACCTAAATTTGTTAGCTTCAGCTGATTTTCTCGTACTTCTAGAATCAGTTTATCAATCACTAGCTGATCGCCAGTACCAAAGTCAAATTTTCCTTTAGCAATTCGTTGTCCGTTGAAATAAATCGTTTCTTCATTTGCATAAATATCAACAGTATAATTAGTCGTTTTTGCCTCAACTGTAACTGAAACAAATGCCGCAGTTGGTAAACTAATTGCGGAGGAAGCCGTAGAAGAGATCGTAAAATCTTTTTTAGGTTTACTTGTAGCAATCGTTTGATACTCGGTTGGTTTTACAATAATAAATTGAGGATTATTTTTTTCAAACGGTTTGTTATCAAATAAAATCTTCTGTCCATCATAAGATACTGAATGTTCCTCGATCATTCGTTCTTGTTTCGCTGTTGTCAACTGATGATGAGAAAAGACATCGCCAAAATAGAAAACATCAAAAAGAACATCCGCAGCTGGCTGCATTTGATCATCGATAGGAACAATTGACTCATCTTCTGTTTTATTCGTTTTCAGAATCATCGGTTGCTCCTCCTAATAGTTTCATATATTTAGCAATGGCTTCTTCGTATTTCGTTAATAGCTCTTGTTTCTTTTCACCATTCATTTTTGTATCTAGTTTTGTTGCGTCATACAGTTTTGTATAAGCATGTAAAATAAATTGGTTATCTCCTACGTTTTGCGCAATATCAAGAGCTTTTTCGAACGCGCCTTTTCCGATATAGATCCAATATAAAAGTGTATTTTCATTTGATTTTTGTGAAATATTATTTAAAATCATCTCTTTTTGCTCATTGGATAAATTATCCAGTTGTATCGAGCTTACTGCATAGACATATTGTGCACTTTTAGGTAGATTCTCTGGTGTATCTTCTTTCAGCGTGCTTAATACGCCTGAATAATCATTAGCAATGTAATTTGCTTCTGCTGTAATGATTCTTTCTTGCGTAGGAACTTCTTTCAGTGCATAATTTCCAACAAAGAAACCTAAAATAAGCGTTGCAACCAACAACACAAGACTGCCCCATTTAAACAGCGTATAGCTTTTTTTGTTTACAAGTTGATTTTGCTTTTCTTGTTTCATTTTTTGGATAACGACTTGTTCACTGATCATTTGATCGATTTGTTCTGGTGAAAGTGCAGCTTGAATATTTTTAGACAGAGGATCTTGTAATGTTCCAGATCCTTCGATCAACCGTTCATAATCTAATTTTGGATGAAGAATCAATAGGATCAACGCACGATATTGTTTTAAAAAATCTTCTTCATTCGTCACATGTGGAACAACTAGATTCATAAAACCTCTATGTGCAATCGAAAGTTCTTCTCCAAAAAGAAATATATTTCTTGGGTGGATAAATGGTTGAATCGTAGAATGGATGAACGGCTCAATAAAACGAATTTTTTGTGCTAAAAGCAGTCTCTTAAATGGCGTCATTTTTTTTATTGCTTCATCGATTGGTACCGCGTAGTTATCTTTTTCGTATGATAAGACTAACTGCTCTTCTGTTGCCTCCAATAGTTCTCCAGCTAATAGTGCGTCTCTTTTTTGGAGAACGGCTTGAAATTGATCCAACTCTGATAAGCGATATTGGTTCGCTTGTAGCGTAACTAGCACCTTATCTTTTTGAACTTGGATATCTATTTTTTCTGATATATCTTTTACTTCACTCACGTTTTAGGCCCCTTTACTTTTTCATCGTTTCTCTAACAATTAATTGATCCCCATCACCTAGTGCATAGTTTGCTAGAAGAACTTCTCCGTTTAACTTAATTGCTTTATTCAATATCTCTAACTCAAATGTATCTGGTAAAGAGATGTTCAATAATTCTAGTGATTCTCTCAATAGTTCTTTTAAACGATTTCCAGAAACTTTTATAGGAATCTGTAAATCAATAATTTGTTTACCCACATGTAACCCAATACCAATAGATGTATCTTTCCTCATAAAATTCTACCTTCCTATCCTTTTTTTACCCATGCAGGAAATGCTCGACCTAATAAAATTCCAAGGCCTACCACAAGGAGTCCACCGACTACACAAAATACAATAAATCCAATGTTATTCCCTTGCTTTAACCCTGAATCTCCAGAATCTAAACTGTCGTTCAAGACATATCCGTTTGAGAAAAGAAGGGGTGTTGTTTGTTGGTTAACTGTACGTTGTGCTGGTGTTTCTTTCATAAAAACTTCTTTTTGTGCATTTGCAATTACCTTCATTTTTTCTTCATCTAATTGTTTATCCTGAGCAGACATATCTTTCATAAATAATTGATTGATCGTAAAGGTAGCAGAATTACTCTGACTACCTTCATTTTTATCGTAGATCACATGGTTATTTATTTTTAAGTCGCCAGTATCTGCATGAACAGGAATGCTTTGTAAGAAAATGAAGAGTAAAGGAACAAGCATTCCTTTTAAAATCGTTTTAACATCAATTTTTGGTCTATGTCGCATCGTTTTTCTCCCTTACAAATAATAGAAAAGATCATGCTTTTACTTTTTTGTCTTCTGGTTTCACCCAAAAATTCAATAGAATACCACTCAATGCTAAAATTACGAGAATCAGATAACTTACCCAACCAATGCTGGCTCCGTTTAGCAATGCGGTGAAGCCATTTTGAATATTTTGTAATGGTGATACTCGATACAATATATTGGCGAATGTGCCTGTTTTAGTGGCTACTCCTAGTAGTGGTGTCAGCATAAAGAATAAGCCTAATATTGCACCGCTAAGATAAAGCGTCAGTAATCTGAACTGTCTCATACAGCCAAGTGTCAGCAACAATCCTGCTAGTAAAACTAAAAAGGCATAACTAAACCAAGCTAATTTTGCATTCATCCCAACAACTAGACTCAAATTAAGGGCAAATGCGATCGACAAAGCAACGCTGCTTAGCAGTATCACCATCACATTTGACGTATTGTACCAAGCTCTTGATGGATTCATCAGCAAGTCCGTTTTAGACACTTTTCTTCGTTTCATGTATTTTTGCATCGCGGTCGCGACCAAAATAATAATAAATGCAGCAATAATCGTTGCATAATAAGGAATCAAAGAATTTTGTCTGGTTTTACCAAAATCGCCTTTTTCCTGAATTGGATTTGAAAGGAAGTTAAAGACTGTTGAATTATCCGAACCGCCATTTCTTGTATTAGAAAGAACTTTATCAAATGTTTCTGCGTACTTCGCATTGTCATTTGTTTTTTCATCCACTTTAGTAACAGTTTTATCTAAGTTCGTTAAAATGTCATTTGCATTTGTTTGTACTTTGTTTGTCGATTCTTTCAAGGTTTGAATAATCGGTGCAACGTCTTTGACCTGTGCTGCGGATTCTTCTGTTGCTTTAGCCGTTTCTCTTGAACTACTTGCTAATGTCTGGATACTTTTCACCAAGTTTTCCGTAGTAGAATTGATTGCAGCCGTATCATTCTTATCAGGATGTGCATTTGTATCCGTAATAACAGATTCTGCTGCTACTCGTTCTGTTTCTGTCCATGAATTATAGGTCCCGTCGATTTCTTGACTGGCTTTATCGAACCACTCACCTAAAATCGAGGCTTCTTGTAACATCATATCTGGAATAGTCATCAGATTTAACGTCCCATATAACGTCATGGCTTCGCCTTCATTTTTATCGGTGCTTGTTCCGATTGTGGCGTTTAATTTGTCGATTTGCGCTACAATATCGTTATATAGGCTATCTCCGTTTGCACTATAATTTTTATAAAGTGACTCCGAAATTTGTGAAACTTTTTTAGTATCCGTAATATTATCATACAACCAATAAACAGAATTAGGTGTAGCTAACTCCTTGAATGATTTATCTGGATTACTTGTGACATAGCCAGCAAAACTAATGATATCTTGTTGAGTCGGGTCAGCATAGATTGTTGTCAATTTATCAGCAGCTGAAGTCAGAGTTGTGAATAGGTTAAAAAGTTCAGGTAAATCTTGCTTTAGAGGCTGATCTTTATCTATATAAGCAGCTAATTGCCCAGATGTTCTTGAACGATTTAAACTCCAAGAGTAATTACATTGAACATACTCATTGTTACTGTAGTCATTTGGATAAGTCCATTTTATTTCAGAATCAAATGTGTAAGACATCTGAGATTGTGTAGGCGCTTTTGGCGGTGCGCTACTCTCGGTGTCCTTAAGTATAATAGCTATATTTAGTTGTGTTCCATTAATAGAAACAGTTGCTGTATAGCTTGAACCAGTTAAATTTGCAATGATATTTCTTTCTAAATTTGCTCTAATCATTTCCAAATTAATGACTTCAACTGTACCACTGCTCTCAGAACCAAAAGTATGTGAGAATTGTAAATATTGGTTGGTTCCAGGATTCAAATTTACTCCTACTGTATTCGTTACAGTGAATACAGATGAAAGATCTTCTTTTGGTGTTGTCGTGAGTATATTGAATTGATTCCCATTACCAGTCAGAGTTGGTTCATAATGTGTAACAATATTGTATGAAGCATTTAATTTATCACTTGCCGCTCGTGTCAGTAACCCTTTATTTAAAAGCGTATTTAAAAGAATAGGAAAATCAGCACTTGATGGAAGAGCAAGATTCTGTAATTGCATAAGTTCGTTCTTTACAGCGGTTAAATATTCCCCGTCTTCCTTAATTTCTGATTCTTTATCCACAGGTGAGATTAACTTTGAAATAGCTAGTTTCACTTGATCTTCTATCGCAGTTTCTGGATTAGCACCTCTATCGTTGTAGTACTTTTCAGCAACATCTTCTTTTAAAACTGTTAATTCAGTTACTTGTTTTTCCAATTCTTTTATTTCACTTGTTAGCTCTTCAATTCTCTTAGTTTGCGTATCTTTAAACGCATAAGCATTCGTTAAAAAATTCGCGTAAACGCCAGTATTATTAGATTCTTCAGACCCTTTTGTAAGAAACAGTCCCAATTGATTTTTTATACTATCATCAAAATCATCATATTGAGCTTTGTATCCCTTCAAATCGTTTTGCCATTGATTTTCTAATTGTTCTTTTTGTAGCTCAAATTGCTCATTAAACTGTTTAATAGATGTTTCCAATTTTTCATTTGCTTCATCTGCATAATCATCCACAGATTTCTGTACTTCCTCTGTTGATTGGCTATTTGCTTCCAAACCAGTATTGTTACTTTCCATCAACTGCTTCACTGACTCAACAAATGCTTTTTGTTCCGATGTAAACATTTTATTGTCTTCATCAAAGATACTTGCCGTATCAATAACATTTGAGAAATTAGTTGGTACTTCTTTAAATGGTAAGTAAATTGTTTTCTCCAAATTATTTTTGTGATCTGTTTCCAATCCAACAATTTGATTGACGTTTTGTTGGGCCTCTGACAGATTTCCTACAATACTTGAAAAATACATTTGTACAATTCTTTGATTGAAATCTTTTAAAATATCATTCACTTTTACCTGAATCGCCTGATTGGTTATCTCATTTTGACCTTCTCTTACTTGATACTCTACTAAAGCCTTTTCAGGATTTATACTTTGCAAAGAAAGCAATCGTTCAGAGAAATCCTGCGGAATAATGATCTGTGCATCAAACTGTCCATCTGCAACTCCACGGCTAGCAATATCTCTGGTCGTGGTCTCCCAACGGTTAGCAGTGTCTTGATTGATCAATGTGACAAAGTCCGTTCCTAAAGAGTATTTTTTCCCTTCAAAAAGTGTTCCTCTATCTTCATTTACCAATACATACTGCATTTTTGTTACCTTTTCATTAGAGTTTTGTTGGATATTATCACTTTTAAACCCAATATAAGAAAGAATAGATAAGAACAATATACTGCCGAGAATAATCGAAATAATAGGAATGTATTTTTTTAGTTTATTTTTCAATTTGCTCTTCTCTCCTAAATAAAAAACGTCCGCGCAATGAATTGCACTGACGCTTTTTTATTTCAAAAATTAATTTAGTTTAAACCGAAAGAACTTGCATCTTGTTGGTCACGTTGTGCTACTGTGTCAGCATATTTGTTCAACTGACTATTGATACTGATCAACAACTCTTCCATTTTTTTAACGTTACCTTCTAATTGATTGTATTGTTCTAAATACGATTGGAACGCTTGACCTTTCCACTCTTGTGCGATTTGTTGATTCATAGAATTTACTTTACGAATCGCATCTTGGATTTGTTGTTGTGATTGTGTATAAACCTTTGCTTGTGATTTCAGTTGCTCGGGTGTGACCGAAATTGCTCCTGCCATTATAATCTCTCCTACTCTGTAATAAAATTGTTTACATAAACAGTATATCGGTCAATAAGTATACTTGTCAACGTTTTTTAGAAATAAAATACAATCCCAAGGAAATTCTTCAACCCTAATTGAATATTTTTATTTTTTTAAAGGTAAAATATATTATTTAATTGTAACCTTTTATGTAATCAATCTAAACATAAACTAATTGCTTGTAGATAAAACTCACTCAGCTTTATATCAGAAAACAAGTGACTGATATAATTGATCTTTATAAAATACTATCAATCTGTTCTGATAGATTCATGCTTAATAGCTTCTCTTTCAGCATATATTCTATTAAAATAAGTTCTGATGATGATTTAGACAACCTTAATAAATAATACTGAAGTGAAAGAATATCGATGGTCATTCGATAATTTTTGAACTATTTCTTATACATCTATACTCCCATTTCTCTAAAACAGGAATAGGTTTTGATTCTGTTATAAGTCAAAGTTTCAGGTTGTTCCTTCGGTCTGATCTATTTTTTCTATATCTCGTTGGTAGGTTCGTTTTAATTCGATTTGTTTTTCTTCCACTTTTTGCGTGAATCGTCGATTTTCAGATTGAATCGTTGCTTGACTTTCTTCCATTTGTCTATAAAACACTCGTTTATCCCAGGAATCATTTTTTGTTAGATAGAGAACTTTATCCATCAACTTTTCGGTGTCTTTTTTGAAGCGATCCACTTCTTCTTCCATTTTTTTCTGTGTTTGTTGAAGAGCTCGTTTTTCCTGCTCGTATTGTTCTGTTGCTTGTCGTTGTTTCTTTTTTTGTTCTTCTGGACTCATTCGATTAAACCTCTTTTACAGGGGTTTTAAAGGTTGGTTTCGCTAACTGGGTCAAACTCTGTTTGGCAGACGTTGCACTGTTTCCCTGTAAAGCTCCTTCTAGTGCGCCCGGAAGGACACTGTTGCTTTGTTGGTACATGGCTTCTGCTAGTTCATTTAGCGTACTAGTAGAAGTTTGTCTTGTTGTGCTTAACCGTGCCTTTTTTGCGGTAATTATTGCTTTTATAGCGATCCGTTCCTGATTTTTTCGTTCTTGCTTTAATTTTAAAAGCAAGGCTTTTTCTTCATCCATAATAAAACTCCTTTATTACTTCTTCGTGAATATATTTTTCCCTGCATTGCCATCATATTCTTGAATATTCTTCGCAACAGTCGTTAACGTCTTACTAAATGCGGTCAATTTTTCTTTATATTTTTTTGCTTCGTTAGTATTGCTTGTTGCTTGTCCACTATCCCACAAGTTATTTTTTTTATAAGGCGCTATTAGAGCTTCAACTTCATAGCTTTCTAAGGATTGTTGGATTGCTAGAGCACCTTCTCGAATTTCTCGGACGACTAAATCTACTTCATCTTCCGCTTCTTGTTGCTCATTTTTTTGAATCAATACATATTCGTCGCCAACTGTTTTCGCTTTATTTGCGACTTCTGTGGCAAGTTCTCCTCGAAGTTCAATTTTTTTACTACCAGAAGCCCCACGTATACTTGCCTGTAAACCGGATACTTTCCCATTCCATTTACTGGCAACCTCTGCATCTGCAATGATCTTTGAATATTCTTTTTCAAAGTCTTTATAGTCACCAGAGGTTAATAATTTTACAAGTTCATAATACGAAAGGCTGCCAGCGCCGTCTTTTTCTTTAATCAGTTTTTTTATGTATTTATCAATTAAATTTGAGACCTTAATTCCAGCTGCAAAGATATAGCCATGTTCTTTTAAATTCGCTTCTTTTGGCGTGCCATCAGGATTTAATTGATACTGGCCAAAATCATGACTTGATCCTGGAGATCCACCCATATCAAACGTAGACGTGAATGTTTTCGGAAGTAAGTAATGTACTTTTCCAATTTCATCCACGCCTTTTTTGTTTCGATTTAACATTGATACAATATCAAATGCATTGACGTAGTACTCAATCTTTCCTTGTTCTTCCAGCAGTTGAATATTTTTTCGTGCTTGTTCAGACATATTATTAATACTTTCACGAGCATCAGGACCTTGAAATAAGATCACTTTATCAATTTTGCTGATATCTTTTGCTGGAAGATTGGCGACTGCTTGAATCGTGACCATTGTTCCCAATGAGTGTCCAGTCATTGAGATGGTTGCATTCGGCGCTTTAGTTCTCATCTCTTCTATTTTTTTGTGCATCGCTTCTGTAGCAAGTTTCGCTTGAGGAATATAGCCTTTCTCAGCAAAAACGAGATTATTGTCCACCCAATCGTTTAAATTATTTCCTACCCACCCTTTTGTCACATCCTTCACACCTGTAGGAAGAGCATCACTTCCTCTGGTAGTGAAGTAGGTATGTTTTGTGTCTGTATTTAGAGTAGGGGTATTAGTTAGATAATAAGAGTTATAACCTGCTTTTTCATCGGTTAATAACCCTTTTTGATACTCCTTGTCTTTGCCAAAAAACTTTTTTTCAGTGACTGTTTTAACGGTATTATCTGGTTGTAAATAGACGGAATCAATACTATTTCCATGTGCATCTTTTGCATCTGAAAAATTAAATTTTACGGACTCATTAGAATCTAATTTATTTTGTTGACTAGGCTTTAATTCATTGTAAGGAAAGTTGTTTTCCCTACCGGTATATGCACCTTGTGATAAATCAGCATATATATTATAAACTTTTTCTAAATTAGCCATGTCATTCTCCTTCGTCAGTTAATTGTTGACCATATTTGATAGTATTTAGGTCGGGGAGGTTACTATTGTCTATTGGAATGTCCAATCTAAAATCCAAATTCTCTTTATTATTTACGAACCCAAATATTTGAATAACTTTACCTGCTCCTTTAGGCAGACCATTTCCTATCGTATTTTCTATTACACTATCCCAATTATAAGTAACTTTTGATATTTGAAATTCAACACTATTTTCGATATACTCATTCATTTCATTTTCATGTTTTTTGAGAAAAGTGATTTGTTTTTCTTTCTCTGTTGGTTCGGTCATTTTCTTCACTCCTAACACACCTATTATTGCTAAAATTAAAATAATTCCTGTTAATATGCTTAGTTTCACTGCTCTTTTTTTATTCACAAGTTAGACTCCTTTACTAAAAAAAGCGTTAGCGCAAGACTTTCTGGTTGTAAATAGACAGAATCAAGACTATTTCCATGTGCATCTTTTGTATCTGAAAAATTAAATTTTACGGACTCATTAGAATTTAATTTATTTTGTTGATTGTCTGTTAAACCGTTAGCAAAATTATAAATGTTTCCATTGCTGTCTTTTCTATTGGTATAAGAACTTTGAGCTAAGTCTGCATATATATTTGTGAAATTATCCAAGTTAGCCATGATTTTCTTCACCTATCTCTTTATCAAAGTTATTGGTTGATAATTCATTTATTTTTGAAGGTATGTCTATATTGTCAGGTCGAATGGTGATAATGCCACCATTAATTTTAAGGTTATCATTATCATATAGACTAATATTTAGAACATATTCTTTTTGAGTAAACGCTCCACTATCTTCAATTTTTAAAGAGTTCCAACTATAAACAATGCGTGTAATATTACTTTTGGTATTTTTAGTTTTGATATATTTAGTCAATTCACCTTCATGTTCCTTAAGAAAAGCAATCTGTTTTTCTTTTGTTGAGGGTTCGGTCATTTTTTTCACTCCTAACACACCTATTATTCCTACAAGTACGATAATTCCTGTAATTATTCCTAGTTTAACTGCTCTTTTCTTATTCAAACGTTAAACTCCTTTACTAAAACTTTGCACGAACGCTTTTGTTGTCACTATATTTTTTAGTTTAAACCGAAAGAACTTGCATCTTGTTGATCACGTTGTGTGGCTGTATCCCCATATTTGTTTAATTGACTATTAATGCTAATCAGCAATTTTTCCATTTTTTCACGTTGCCTTCTAACTGATTTTATTGCTCTAAGTATGATTGAAAAGTTTGTCCTTTCCATTCTTGAGCAATCTGTTGAGTCATTAAGTTTACTTTGCGAATCGCATCTTGGATTCGTTGTTGTGATTGTGTATAAACCTTTGCTTGTGATTTCAGTTGCTCGGGCGTGACTGAAATTGCTCCTACTCTATAATAAAATCATTTACATAAGTAAGTATATCGGTCATTAAGTTTTCTTGTCAACGTTTTTTAGAAATAAAAATACGATTTAATGCAAGTATTCAGATTCTAATTGATTATTTTTTAAGGGAAAAATATATTATTTAATTGTAAGTTTTTTTATACAATTAATCTAAACGCAAACCGATTGCTTGGAGATAAAATTCCCTCAGCTTTAAATCCGAGAATAGATTACTAATTGAATTAATTTTTATAAAATTATTCCAGTTTTCTTTTTGTTCTTCATTAAACTCTAGATTTAGTTTATGCTGATAGGCTTGATCACTAAAACTAAATAAATAATCTTCATATAGATTAAATGCTACAATTGTTAGACGAGTTGATTCTTCGGTTTGCCAATCTGCAGAAATAGATTCATATTTTAGCGCCCTTTCCACTGGAATAAATTTCGTTAAAATGAGTTCTGCTTATTTCTGATAGTCCTAGCAAATAAATTAAAGGAAACTAATGACAATCAAATTTTTTATTTTTAGTATTTTTTTCAAAAAATGTTGCATGTGCTTGATTTCTTAATATATGATCACTATTCATATTGGTAGCTCCTGTACCTTTTTTATTCGAATAGTTGAATTGAAACAGTTTATCTTTTCTATTCACCTTAATTTAAATATCACTTTATGATAAATTTATAATTTTTCAGATTATAAGACAAAGTACAATTTCTTAGTACATATCAAAAGAATACTTAAAAGACAGCCTTTGACAGGAGTATCTTCTAGGTGGTCTTTTACTTAACTAATGACGTTATACTACAAACATCCATCTTTAAATTTCTTCAATTCTCTTATAAACCTTAGTAATTCTTTACGCTCTCTTTTGTTTAGTTGCTTCTTTTGAAATACTCTACTTTGTTCTATTAGAGTCTCAAATCTATTAATTAGCACCTGAAGGTAATCGGTCTTCGAATTTCGGCTATTTCGGTATTTGAAAGTAGTTTTTAGTGTTTCATTATTTTTTGCATACTTTTGTTGTGCTAATTTCAGCAAGAATTCGAGATGTTTATAGTCATGCTAACAGACAAAAATTGATATAATCATATGTTTAGAAAAATATAGACAGACAAACCAAGATTAATTGGTAGCAAGTCAAAAAAAAATCTTACTCAAATCAAAAAAAGACACCTTCCAAAAACTTGGAAAGTGTCTTGAGATGTCGCAATTGAATGGTACTCAATTTCTTGTAAAATCTCCGTCCCATATTGTATTCGTAAGCGAATAAATTCGCAACGGTTCCAACAATTAACGTTTTGAAAATTGTGAAGCTTTACGGGCTTTTTTAAGACCTGGTTTTTTACGTTCTACCATACGGGCATCACGAGTAAGAAGTCCAGCGCGTTTTAAAGCAGCACGGAAATCAGGATCTACTTCTAATAATGCACGAGCGATTCCGTGACGGATCGCACCTGATTGACCAGAGTAGCCTCCACCATTAACGTTTACCATTACATCATAAGCGCCTTTAGTTTCAGTTACACCAAATGGTTGGTTGATAACTTCACGCAAGTCAGCGTGTGGAATATATTCTTCAACATCTTTTTTATTTACAGTAATTTTACCAGTACCAGGTACTAAACGTACGCGGGCAACTGCATTTTTACGACGGCCAGTGCCGATATATTGTACTTGAGCCAATGAATTTCCCTCCTTAAATTAGGTTAGTAATATCTAATACTTCTGGTTGTTGTGCAGCATGTGGATGCTCAGCTCCACCGTATACGTTCAACTTAGTAAATTGTTTACGGCCTAAAGTGTTTTTAGGAAGCATACCTTTTACAGAAGTTTCGATTAAACGACGAGAGTTTTTATCGCGTAATTCACCAGCAGTAACAGATTTCAACCCACCTGGGTATTGGCTGTGACGGTAGTAAATTTTATCACTTGCTTTGTTACCAGTTAATTTGATTTTGTCAGCATTAATTACAATTACGAAATCTCCAGTATCCACATGTGGTGTGAATGTTGGTTTATTTTTTCCACGTAAGATAGAAGCAACTACAGTTGATAGACGTCCCATTGGGATATCTGTTGCATCTACTACATACCATTTACGTTCTACTTCGCCAGATTTGGCCATATATGTTGTACGCACGATTCTTTCCTCCAATTTTCTATTCGATGTTTGACATTCACTTGAGTTTCCGGGGCTCATTGTGGGGCAAACAATACCATTTAACATGATACCTTCTATCACTAGTAAAGTCAATGAATTTCTGACGTTTTCCACTATTTTTTCTTGCTAATTTTTCTGATTCAAAAATAGTGTCTATTTAAAAAGTGAAAATTGCAAAAAAATACGTAATGTATATTATGTAATCTCACAAATAAAAATTGCATATTTTTACTTTTTAATCCATTTTTATGTATATTTATTTATAAAAAGTGTTGATTTTTGCATTTTCAAGTGATATGATGAGAACAATCAAAAAAGAAAATTAGAAAATAAGGAGTGTTACATGATGAAACAAAAAGTTGTTTTAGCTTATTCCGGGGGATTAGATACCTCTGTTGCCGTTAAATGGTTAGTTGACGAAGGATATGATGTGATTGCTTGCTGCTTAGATGTTGGTGAAAAAAAAGATTTAGATTTCATCAAAAATAAAGCATTGGAAGTTGGCGCTTCTGCTTCTTATACTATTGATGCCAAAGAAGAATTTGCACAAGAATTCGCTTTAATTGCTTTACAAGGGCATACATTCTATGAGCAATCGTATCCATTAGTATCCGCGTTATCCCGCCCACTTATCGCTAAAAAATTAGTAGAATTAGCACACGAGACAGGAGCTACAACGATTGCTCATGGCTGTACAGGAAAAGGGAATGATCAAGTACGTTTTGAAGTAGCGATCAATGCCCTTGCACCTGAGCTCAACGTTATTGCTCCAGTACGTGAATGGAAATGGTCTCGTGAAGAAGAAATCAATTATGCAAAAGAAAAAGGCGTGCCAGTTCCTGCCGATTTAGATAATCCTTATTCCGTTGATCAAAACCTTTGGGGACGTGCAAATGAATGTGGTATTTTAGAGGATCCATGGGCAACTCCGCCAGAAGGCGCTTATGAATTAACGGCTAGTTTAGAAAATACTCCAGATAAAGCAGATATTATCGAGCTAACTTTTGTCGAAGGTGTCCCTACTGCTATCAACGGACAAGAAATGTTGCTATCTGATTTAATTTTGGATTTGAATGATTTAGCTGGTAAACATGGTATTGGTCGAATTGATCATGTAGAAAATCGCTTAGTCGGTATCAAATCACGCGAAGTTTATGAATGTCCAGCAGCGATTACGCTGATGACCGCCCATAAAGAACTAGAAGATTTAACGTTCGTGCGCGAAGTAGCACACTTCAAGCCAATTATTGAAAATCAATTATCTCAAATTATTTATGATGGATTATGGTTCAACCCACTAACTGATGCTTTGATTGCTTTCTTAAAATCTACACAAAAATATGTCAATGGTATCGTTCGAGTAAAATTATTCAAAGGACATGCCATTGTTGAAGGTCGTAAATCACCGAACAGTCTATATAACGAAAACTTAGCAACTTACACATCTGCCGATACGTTCGATCAAGATGCGGCCGTTGGTTTTATCAAACTTTGGGGATTACCAACTAAAGTCAACGCAGAAGTTCAAGCGGCATTAAACAAAAATAAGGAATACTGATTTTATTTGCCTATTTCAATCGACTTATCCTAGGAGCGTTTCTTTTCGATTTGTGGATCGAAATAAGGAAATCAATAAGTCTTCATCCGATAATTAAGCTCGTTGCAACGAAGAACAAGAATTTCCGCTTAAAAATTGATTCTTGTCCGCTAATACTATTTCTAATAGATAATTCATAAGTAAACAGATCATCTGCTTTGAAAAATAGGTGATCACTTACTTATTCCAATGAATAATTAATGAGGTGTTTATGATGGCAAAATTATGGGGTGGACGTTTTGAAGGAAAAAATGAAGCCTGGATAGATGCATTTGGGGCTTCTATTGCATTTGATCAAAAATTAGCCCAACAAGATATCACTGGAAGTTTAGCACATGTAAAAATGCTTGCAAAGACAGGTATTTTAACCGAAGAAGAGGCTGAACAGATTACACTTGGACTTACTACTATTCAAAAAAAATTAGTCACCGGAATCCTTGAATTTAGTATAGAAAACGAAGATATCCATTTAAATATTGAGAAACATCTACATGATGAAATCGGTCCTGTCGCTGGTAAATTGCATACAGGTCGAAGTAGAAACGATCAAGTCGCTACAGACATGCATCTTTACTTAAAGGAAATCGTTCAAGAAGTCATTGAAAAAATCCATTTATTTCGTAAAGTTTTAGTCCAAAAAGCTGAAGAAAATATTGAGACTATTATGCCTGGCTACACTCATTTACAACACGCGCAGCCTATTTCATTTGCTCATCATATGATGGCTTATTACGGCATGTTGACACGAGATCAAGAACGTTTTTCGGAAAGCTTAAAACGAATCGATATTTCGCCATTAGGCTCTGCAGCTCTTGCCGGAACAACTTTTCCGATAGATCGATCCTATTCAGCTGAGTTGTTGGGTTTTTCTTCTATTTATGAAAACAGCCTAGATGGCGTGAGCGATCGGGATTTCATCTTAGAGTTCCTTAGTAACAGTTCTATTTTGATGATGCATCTTTCACGTTTTTGCGAGGAAATAATCTTATGGTGCAGCCATGAGTTTCAATTTATTGAATTGACGGATACGTTCTCAACGGGTAGTTCGATCATGCCCCAAAAAAAGAATCCAGATATGGCAGAATTGATTCGTGGAAAGTCAGGCCGCGTATATGGCAATTTATTCAGTCTTTTAACGGTTTTAAAAGGTTTACCGTTAGCTTATAACAAAGACTTGCAGGAAGACAAAGAAGGCATGTTTGATACGTCTCACACAGTTTTAACTAGTTTAGAGATCATGGCAGGTATGGTCGAAACAATGAAACTAAATAAAGAAATAATGGAAAAATCAACTGAAAAAGATTTTTCAAATGCAACAGAGTTGGCAGACTATCTTGCAAACAAAGGAATGCCTTTCAGACAAGCACATGAAGTCGTTGGGAAATTAGTTTTGGACTGTACAAAAAAAGGAATTTATTTGCAAGACGTCCCATTGGAAAACTATCAAGCAATTACATCGTTGATTGAATCAGATATCTACCAAACCCTAGCATCAAAGACCGCCATCGAACGTCGTCATTCATATGGCGGAACTGGCTTTGACCAGGTAAATGCAGCAATCAAACGTAGCAAGTTAAAACTAGAAAGTGAAGAACGCTAAAAAAGCATATGGAAGATAACCAACTATCTTCCATATGCTCTTATATTATTTAGATTAACGAGTTTTAGCACGTGAATCTGCATCAATACCAGGTGCTTTCCCTAATTTTGCTTGTAACATCCAGATGTTTTTCTCTAGGTCTGTTTTGTTTGCAATAAAGATATCTTGTGTAGAATCATCGCCCTCTTCACCAGAAACTTCAATACCTTTTTGATATAAGTCCGCTAAATAATGATAGCCTTCTACTAATTTTTCCATACGTTCAGGAATCGTACGTTCATATGTGCCAATTTCATCTGCAATACCAGTATGGTCAGCAAATTCTTGTAATGTTGAGTAAGGAGCCCCATCTAATGTAATCAAGCGTTCAGAGATAACGTCTAATTGATCATTGATTTGATCCATGTATTCATCCATTTTAGGGTGCAATGTCAAGAATTCTGGACCACGCATATACCAGTGTGTTTGATGGATCACTACTGAAAACTGGCTTAAGTCTGCAACTAGTTGATTCAATACTTCTTTAGTTTGTTCAAATTTCATTATACATCATCCTCCTAAATTTATATCTACTACAATTGTAGTACGAAACAACAAAAAAGTAAACTAATATCTTCATATTTAAAACTTTTCTCATTTAATAATCATTATAAACTAAAATACTAATCATTACTAGGTATCGGTATCATATCCATTGAATCAATGATCTCTTTCGCAACGTCATTCAACGCTTCTTGTAATTCCTTATTCATCGTATCTATATCTTTTGAACCAGAAACAAATGCCATAAATAAATTAGATACTGCCGTTTTTTGATTATTTGGTACAAACCATTTGCCTTTTTCTTTCTCTAAACGTAATTTCACTTCAACTGGATCTGTTTTGATTTTTATTGATTTGATCCGTTCTTCCAAGATAGAAAAAGTTGCTTCCAATGTTTTTTGTTCATCCTTAACTATTTCAGGATCTGCCAATGTATCTTTTACTAGTTGTCTCGTCATCTCTTGCATCGCACTCACTAAGTCTAATCCAGTCACATAATAAGTGATTGTGGCTCCTGTTTTCGTTTCATCTATTTGAACGATCTTATAAGTTGCTTTTTCTCTTGTTTGCTTCAAAAGTTCATTTGTTAATTGATCTGCCTGTTTTTCTGGAACTTTTGCTCCTGTCGAAGATAAACCTTTAGCAAAATTTTCTTCAAATGTTTTACTATTGTCATCTAGTTCTTTACCAACTTGTTCACCGTCGCGAAATTCTTTGGTAAAATTACTTTCTTCTTTTTGATAAATCATACGATCAACAAACAACGCACCCGCATCTTCTGCTGAGATCCCTTTAGATCCACAACTTGTCAGAAAAATCCCAGCTAAAACCAAAGAGATAATCCATAACTTTTTCATGTCCTTTCCTCCGTTCTCTTACTACTAGTAAAACAAGTTCAGCGCTATTTGTCAAAATAATTTTATTCTAAATCTGCTCTCAATTTCGCTAATTGATGATAACTAGCAGATAATTGCTGCTGTGTTGTGATAAATAGTGGGTAAATCTGTTGATAAATTTCATAGTTTTCTTTATCAGGCTCTACTACTTCATAAATTTCAACTTTCTCACAAGCAGTCTTTAAATCAGAAATTATGCCTAAACTTTGCCAGCCTAACATAACCGCACCCAAAGCCGACGCTTCAACACTTTCAGTTAATGAAAGTGTATACCCAAAGACATCTGCCATCACTTGCTTAAATCCTTTTGAATCAGCAAAACCACCTGTCGCTCGTATTTCTCTTACTGATCCGCCTAGCTCTTCTAATTCTGTTAAAATTCGCTTTAAATTCAAACAGATCCCTTCAATCACTGCACGCATCATGAGTTTGTCATCATGATTTCGCTTCAATCCAATAAAACCACCAGCAGCTTCCGCATCCCATAGCGGGGCACGTTCTCCAAGTAAATAAGGATGAAACATCAATCCCTTGGCACCTGCCGAGGTTTCCATTACACGATTCATTACTGCATCATAAGGATTTTTTCTAGCTTCACGAGCTTCCGTCTGGGCCTCTTTTAATAATGTTTCACATGCCCAATCAAAAATCCCAGCACCATTACTGGTAGCTCCTCCGATCACCCAATAGTTTTCATCTAGAACACAGCAAAAAGTCTCCGCTTGTGGATGCGTACAAGGTTGTTCAACAATATAGCGCACAGCTCCACTTGTTCCAACCGTCAACGTAGCCGTACCTTTTTCTATAGCACCCAATCCTAAATTAGATAACGGACCATCTGCCCCTCCCAATACAAAAACTGTTTTTGCGGTTATTCCCAATTGCTCTAACCATTGCGCACCTAAACCTATTAATTGGTGAGTCGGTGTAACCAACAATGGCAACTGTTCTTTTGTGATTCCCATCTCGGCTAAAGCTTGTTGATCCCAAATGAGATCATGAATATTTAAAAATCCAGTCCCAGAAGCTGTACTGATATCCGTGATATATTGATCAAATAATCGATAAAAAACGTACTCTTTCATACCAATAAATTTCTCTGCTTGCTCATATATTTCTGGAAATTCTTGTTTTAACCAACGAATTTTGTGAAATGGAGTCATTGGATGCATCGGCAATCCTGTATTTTGATACATCATTTTTCCTAAAGATGTATCCTTTAGTTCTTCTGCATATTTCTCTGCACGGTTATCTGCCCAAGTGATGACTCGAGTCAGCGGTTGATTATTTTTGTCCATAACAATCAACCCGTGCATCGCTGTAGAAAAAGAGATAAGTGAAATTTCAAGAGGCTGTACATCACTGACCACCTGCTGGATACACATGATCACTGCTTGAAAAATTTGCTCCACATCTTGTTCTGCCATGCCTTCTGTTTCCTGAATAAGTGGATAACGAACGTAGGCAGATGCCTGAACTGTTCCATTTGCTCTGAAAGCGACCGCTTTTGTCTGCGTTGTACCAATATCCACACCAATTGCTATTTTTTCCATTTTCTCGCCTCATTTCTCACTTTCATTATTCCTAATAAAAAAATATTTGTCTAGTTAAAAAAGCATTTAAATGCGTATTTATTATTATGAAAGGAGATTTTTATGTCGATTATTTATTTTATCTTTGGTTGTGTGATTGGTTCGTTTCTTTGTTTGGCAGCTGAGCGAATTCCTATAGGTAAATCTATCTTATATCCCGCTTCTCATTGTTTTTATTGCCAGACTAAGTTGACCGTTTTTGAAATGATTCCGATTATTTCTATAATTTTTCTACGCTTTCGTTGTCGTTATTGTGGGTATAAATTATCATCCGTTTATTTTCACAGTGAGATGATTTGTGGGTTGCTTTGTTTTTTTGTTGCTTTTAAGTCTGTTTATCCGTTGTATTCTCTTTGCTTTTTATTTACAGCAGTTACCTTATCTTTAACAGACATATTCTATTTAATCGTTGAGCCTAAAATTTTTTTTCCATTCTCTATTTTATTATGTTTCGGGCATATTTATTTAGCTTTGCCAATTTATCTTTTCACAAGTACTATTATTTTCTTTAGCCTACATGCCTTAAACTATATCTTATCTGATTCCGTGGGAGGCGGAGATATTCTCCTACTAACTTTATGGGGAGCGCTCTTAGGCACTGAATCTCTTATCCTTTTATTATTCATTGCCAGCAGTAGTGGGTTGCTTTTTCTTTTAGTTGCCCGATATATTTTAAAGAAAGAAGTACGGCAACTTCCCTTTGTACCATTTTTGAGCATCGGATTATTTTTTGTGTTTTTATGTAAATAAGTAACGAGACAAAAGTATAATCTGCTTCTGTCTCGATTTATAAGTTATTTATCTTTCCAATTTTTCCGAATAAATCCAGCACGTCCAGAGCCTTCTTTATATAGGTTATAATGTATGCTATGTTTCTTATAATAGTCTTGATGATAGTCTTCTGCTGGATAAAAAGTTTGGGCTGGCTCGATTTTGGTCACGATTGGTTGTGTAAAACGGTCACTTGCTTGTAATGCAGCTTTCGATTTTTCTGCGATTTCTTTTTGAGTCTCATTTGCATAAAAAATGACTGGGCGATAGGAATCGCCCCGATCAGCAAATTGTCCTAAAGCATCTGTTGGGTCTGTTTGCTGCCAATAGGTTTCCACCAGTTTTTCATATGGGATCATCGTGGGATCATATGTTATTTCAACAGCCTCTGTATGACCCGTCAAACCAGTCGTGACTTGTTCATAAGTTGGATTTTCAACGTGTCCTCCTGTATAGCCAGCGACAACTGATATAATACCCGGTTGCGTATCAAAAGGTTTTATCATGCACCAGAAACAGCCTCCGGCAAAAATTGCTTTCTCATAATTATGTTCCATTATTACGTCACCTCTTTTTTTCTTTATCATAAGCCGAATAAAAAAATAATGATATAGATTTGCTTGTAAAAAAATTTCATTGACATGGGATGGTTCCCACATGATAAATTGAATAAAAAGAAGGAGATGTCAATACTATGAAAATCATCATTGAAGAAAACTACGAAAAAATGAGCCGTGTCGCTGCTAATATTCTACTAGGAAAAATGTATCAACATAAACGAGTTAATCTGGCAATTACAGCTGGCTCAACACCCGTCAAAATGTATGAATATTTGGTTACTGACACAAAAAATAAGGCCTATTTTGATAATGTTCATTATTATAACTTCGATGAAATCCCATTCAAAAAGAAAAAAGGATGGGGTGTGACAATGACAAATCTCAATAACCTCTTCTTTAAACCAGCAAAAATTCCTGAAAGTCAGATTCATCCATTAGATGAAACGAACTACCAATCACAGGACAAAAGAATTGAACAAGACGGTGGATTAGACTTGATTCTGTTAGGTATCGGAGCAGATGGCCATTACTGTGGAAATCTACCAGGAACAACCAAGTTTGAAGACTTAACTTCTTATGTTGGAGAAGATGCTACTGAGAACATGAAAGATATCCTACTAAACGAAGTAGGCGGAGATGAAAATGAACGTCCAGAATTTTACGTAACCATGGGTCCAAAAAGCGTGATGCAAGCCAAAGAAATTGTGCTATTTGCTACCGGAAAGAAAAAAGCGAATATCATCAAACGTGCTTTCTTTGGTCCAATTACAAACGAAGTTCCAGCTTCTTTATTACAAACACATCCGAACTTAACACTTGTTTTAGATCAAGAAGCTGCTTCAGAGCTAAACTAAGTAAAAAAGGCTTGAAATCAATTGATTTCAAGCCTTTTTCTATTTAACTATTTATTCAACTCATTCAAAGCATCTT
Source organism: Enterococcus sp. AZ126 (assembly GCF_051714545.1). NCBI lineage: Bacteria > Bacillati > Bacillota > Bacilli > Lactobacillales > Enterococcaceae > Enterococcus > Enterococcus sp. AZ126. The sequence continues at coordinate 2,355,766 of NZ_JBIOSB010000001.1, read as the reverse complement.
CAGCAGCCATTTGTGCTTCAATATCGGAGATACTGTAGACATTTTCGCTCGCTACGCCAACTTCTTTTGGTTCCATGTTACGGTAACGAGCCATACCAGTACCAGCTGGGATGATCTTACCGATGATAACATTTTCTTTCAAACCAAGTAATGGGTCTTTTTTGCCACGAATCGCAGCATCTGTTAACACACGAGTCGTTTCTTGGAATGACGCAGCAGACAAGAAACTGTTTGTTTCTAATGATGCTTTTGTAATTCCTAGTAAGACTGGACGGCTTGTTGCAGGAACGCCGCCGGCTACTAATGTGTCATAGTTACGATCTTTAAATTCAGCGATATCTAGTAATGTACCTGGTAAGATTTCGGTGTCACCTGGATCCATGACACGAACTTTACGAAGCATTTGACGCACCATTACCTCGATATGTTTATCGCCGATTTCTACCCCTTGCATACGGTAAACGCGTTGTACTTCACGTAACAGGTAGTTTTCAACTGATAAAACATCGCGAACTTGTAATAGTTGCTTAGGATCGATCGAACCTTCTGTCAATGGTTCACCACGACGGATCGTATCGCCTTCCGCAACTTTCATACGAGCTGTATAAGGAACTGTATACGTACGTGTATCAGTTTTCCCTTTGATCGTTACTTCTTTTTGACGTGTTGCAGGATCTTCAGAAATATCGATCACTTCACCGGTTACTTCTGTGATGACTGCTTGCCCTTTAGGATTACGTGCTTCAAAAATTTCTTGGACACGAGGTAGACCTTGCGTAATATCATCTCCGGCAACCCCACCTGTATGGAACGTACGCATTGTTAATTGAGTACCAGGCTCTCCGATTGATTGAGCGGCAATTGTACCAACTGCCTCACCAACTTCAACACCAGAACCCGTTGCTAAGTTACGGCCGTAACAGTGTTTACATACACCATGTTTGGTATTACATGTAAATACGGAACGGATCGTTACAGTTTCAACACCAGCATCAATGATTTCTCTTGCAAGATCTTCTGAAATCAATTGATCTTCACCGATAATCATTTTGCCTGTTTCAGGATGCATAACGGCTTTACGAGTGTAACGTCCAAGTAGACGTTCTTCTAAAGGCTCGATGATTTCATTTCCTTCACGAATAGATTGAATCACTAGACCACGGTCAGTTCCACAATCGTCTTCACGAATGATAACATCTTGTGCAACGTCAACTAAACGACGAGTCAAGTAACCTGAATCGGCTGTCTTCAAGGCGGTATCGGTCATCCCTTTACGGGCTCCATGGGTAGAGATAAACATTTCTAAGACAGAAAGTCCTTCACGGAAGTTAGAGATGATCGGTAGTTCCATGATACGGCCATTAGGTGCGGCCATCAAACCACGCATACCAGCAAGCTGAGTAAAGTTGGAGATGTTACCACGGGCCCCAGAATCCGACATCATGAAGATTGGATTTTTAGCATCCATACTTTCAATCAGTTTTTGTTGGATCTCATCTTTGGCTTTGTTCCAAACAGCAATAACACGTTCATAACGTTCGTCATCTGTGATCAGACCACGACGGAATTGTTTCGTAATATTTTCTACTTGTTTATGCGCATCATCAATGATTTCTTGTTTCTCATGCAATACCATGATATCCGCGATACCAACAGTCATACCAGCATGAGTAGAATGTTTGTACCCTAAGTCTTTCATTCTATCAAGCATCTTAGAAGTTTCAGTGATATGGAATCTCTTGAAGACTTCAGCAATGATATTTCCTAAGTTTTTCTTCTTGAATGGTAAGACTAGTTCTTGTTCTTTAATGTGAGTAGGAATGTCTGTACCCGCTTCTACAAAGTAATTATCTGGCGTTTGCACCGTTAAGTTGTAATCCGTTGGTTCATTCAAGTAAGGGAATTCTATAGGCATGATTTCGTTAAAGATGATCTTACCTACCGTTGTAATTAAAATACGTTCTTTTTGCCAATCCGTAAACGGTTTGTCACCAAGTAATGTTGTTTGAACTCCGATACGTGAGTGTAAATGCACATATCCATTACGCCATGCTAAAACAGCTTCATTCATGTCGCGGAAGATCATACCTTCCCCTTCACGTCCTTCTTCTTCCATTGTTAGGTAGTAGTTACCCAAGACCATATCTTGAGAAGGTGTTACAACTGGTTTACCATCTTTTGGATTCAAAATGTTTTGAGCAGCCAACATCAGCATACGTGCTTCTGCTTGCGCTTCTTCATTTAACGGAACGTGAACGGCCATTTGGTCACCATCGAAATCGGCATTATAGGCTTCACAGACTAATGGGTGAAGACGAATTGCACGACCTTCAACTAATACTGGTTCAAAGGCTTGGATACCAAGTCTATGCAGTGTAGGTGCTCGGTTAAGCAATACTGGATGCTCTTGAATAACTTCTTCTAAGATATCCCAAACTTCATCTTCTCCGCGTTCGATTTTACGTTTTGCGTTTTTGATGTTTGTTGCAATTTCGCGTTGAACTAACTCACGCATTACAAATGGTTTGAATAATTCAATTGCCATTTCTTTTGGCAAACCACATTGAAACATTTTCAAGTTAGGTCCTACGACGATAACTGAACGACCAGAGTAATCGACACGTTTACCCAGTAAGTTTTGACGGAAACGACCTTGTTTCCCTTTCAACATATGAGATAAAGATTTTAATGGGCGGTTACCTGGTCCTGTAACAGGACGGCCACGACGACCATTATCGATCAACGCATCCACCGCTTCTTGCAGCATACGTTTTTCATTTTGAACAATGATGTTTGGTGCGTTTAAATCTAATAAACGTTTCAAACGATTGTTACGGTTGATTACACGACGATATAAGTCATTCAAATCACTTGTCGCAAAACGTCCGCCTTCTAGTTGAACCATTGGGCGTAAATCTGGCGGGATTACAGGTATAACATCCATAACCATCCAGCTTGGTAAGTTTCCAGAAGCACGGAATGCTTCTAAAATATCCAAACGACGAATCGCACGTGTTCTTTTTTGACCTTGCGCTGATTTTAAATCTTCTTTCAAACCAGCAACTTCGCCATCTAAATCAACGTTATCCAATAATTGTTTAACAGCTTCTGCACCCATTGCAGCAGAAAAACCTTGACCATATTGATCACGTTTATCGCGATATTCGCGCTCTGTTAATAATTGCTTTTTCTCTAAAGATGTATCTCCAGCATCAATTACCACATAAGAGGCAAAGTAAATGATTTCTTCTAAGGCACGAGGACTCATGTCTAATACAAGACCCATACGAGATGGAATACCTTTGAAATACCAGATATGTGAAACAGGTGCTGCTAACTCGATGTGTCCCATGCGTTCACGACGAACTTTAGAACGAGTTACTTCTACACCACAACGGTCACAAACGATACCTTTATAACGAATACGTTTATATTTTCCACAGGCACATTCCCAGTCTTTAGTTGGGCCGAAAATGCGTTCACAGAACAACCCTTCGCGTTCAGGTTTTAACGTACGGTAGTTAATCGTTTCAGGTTTCTTTACTTCGCCGTAAGACCAGCTTCTGATCTTTTCTGGAGAAGCTAAACCTATTTGCATACTTTCGAATTTATTTACATCGATCAAAAGGGATTCCCTCCATTTCTTGATAGGAAAAGTTAGGGTGAAAAGAAAAATACAGTATTTTTTAATACTCATTTTCTTCCACCAACTGTCTCAACTCTCTTTCTACAAAGTGAGTATGAAACAAAACTAACTTGACAATTTTAATAAGACTCTAAACAATTAGTCTTTTGTATCTTCAGCCGTTTCGATTTCTTGTTCAAGAACTGCATCTGCAGCTTCTTTCGCTTCAGCTGCTTCTTTTTCTAATTGTTTCGCTGATTGTTGTTCGGCAAATTTTGTTAGGGCATCAACTGTGATCAAGTCATCATCATCGTCATCCATATCACGTAATTCGATTTCTTGTTCTTCAATGTCCAATACACGCATATCTAATCCAAGTGATTGTAATTCTTTTACCAATACGCGGAATGATTCTGGCACGCCTGGTTTTGGAATTGGTTCACCCTTGACGATTGCTTCGTATGTCTTCACACGACCCACTACGTCATCAGATTTGTACGTTAAGATTTCTTGTAATGTGTAAGCTGCACCATATGCTTCCAGTGCCCATACTTCCATTTCCCCAAAACGTTGTCCACCAAATTGAGCTTTACCTCCAAGTGGTTGTTGGGTAACAAGTGAATATGGTCCAATAGAGCGGGCATGTAATTTATCATCGACCATGTGGGCCAATTTGATCATGTACATCACACCAACAGAGATACGGTTATCAAATGGTTCACCAGTACGTCCGTCATAAAGAACTGTTTTCGCATCACGAGCCATACCCGCTTCACGAACTGTTTCCCATACATCCTCATCGTTGGCACCATCAAATACTGGTGTTGCAATGTGAATACCTAACTGACGAGCAGCCATACCCAAGTGCAATTCTAATACTTGTCCGATGTTCATACGTGATGGTACCCCTAGTGGATTCAGCATGATATCGATTGGTGTGCCATCCGGTAAGAAAGGCATATCTTCTTCTGGCATAATACGGGATACGACCCCTTTATTACCATGACGTCCAGCCATTTTATCGCCTTCGTTGATTTTACGTTTTTGAACGATATAGACACGAACTAACATGTTTACCCCTGGAGATAATTCGTCTCCGGCTTCACGGGTAAAGATCTTCACATCATGAACGATCCCGCCGCCACCGTGAGGCACACGTAGAGATGTATCACGAACTTCACGTGCTTTTTCACCAAAGATTGCATGTAGTAAACGTTCTTCAGCAGATAACTCAGTTACCCCTTTAGGCGTTACTTTCCCTACTAATAGGTCACCATCTTTAACTTCAGCACCGATCCGGATAATTCCCATTTCGTCAAGATCTTTTAATGCATCTTCCCCGACGTTTGGAATTTCACGCGTGATTTCTTCAGGTCCTAACTTTGTATCACGAGCTTCTGATTCATATTCTTCAATATGGATAGAAGTATAGACATCATCTTTCACCAAACGACGGCTCATGATGATCGCATCCTCGTAGTTGTACCCTTCCCAAGTCATAAATCCGACAAGGACGTTTTGTCCTAAAGCCATTTCGCCTTCTTCCATAGAAGGTCCATCAGCTAATGTATCGCCTTTTTCAACTTTTTCGCCTAAAAGAACGATTGGACGTTGATTGTAACTTGTTCCTGAATTTGAACGACGGAATTTTGTTACCATATATTTATCTAATGCGCCATTATCACGGCGAACGCGTACTTCTGATGCGTCCACATATTCAACGACCCCATCATGTTTACATAGTAAAGCGGCACCCGAGTCATGTGCTGATTTGTATTCCATACCAGTTCCCACAAGCGGTGAACGAGGTTGGATCAACGGTACTGCTTGACGTTGCATGTTGGCACCCATCAAAGCACGGTTGGAGTCATCGTTTTCCAAGAAAGGAATACATGCTGTCGCAACAGCAACTACTTGTTTAGGTGAAACGTCCATGTAATCGACTCTATCAATCGTTACTTCAAGGTTTTCACTTTGCAAACGAGCCATTACTAATTCTTCAGCAAATGTCCCATCTTCATTTAAACGTGAGTTTGCTTGCGCTACAATATAGTGATCTTCCGTGTCAGCAGTTAAGTAATCTACTTTATCAGTTACTTTTCCTGTTGCACGATCAACACGACGATAAGGTGTTTCGATAAAACCAAATTTATTGACTTTGGCATAGCTTGACAAGCTGTTGATCAGCCCGATATTTGGTCCCTCAGGCGTTTCGATCGGACACATACGGCCATAATGGGAATAGTGAACGTCTCGAACTTCATAGCCGGCACGGTCACGAGTCAAACCACCAGGTCCTAAGGCAGATAGACGACGTTTGTGTGTCAACTCACCAAGAGGATTTGTTTGATCCATGAATTGTGATAGCTGAGAAGAACCAAAGAATTCTTTGATACTTGCCACGACTGGACGAATATTGATCAATTGTTGTGGTGTTAGTGTTTCAGTGTCTTGAATCGACATTCTTTCACGAACGACACGTTCCATACGAGCTAAACCGATACGGAATTGATTTTGCAGTAATTCACCAACTGAACGAATACGACGGTTCCCTAAGTGATCGATATCATCTACATTACCGATATCTTCTTGCAAGTTAAAGAAATAACTCATTGAAGCCACGATATCTGCTGGACGAACAGTCTTCACACTTGTATCAGGATAACCATTACCGATTACATTAACAATGCGTTCTGGATCTTTTGGAGAAAGAACTTTGATTACTTGAACCGTCATCGGCTCAGTAACCACACCGTCTTCACTTGGGTAATAGGTTACACTGTTTAGGCCGTTATCAATATGTTCACCTAATGTTTCCATTACTTGGTGCGTCAATACCGTTCCTTTTTCGACAATGATCTCACCAGTTTCAGCATCGATCAATGTTTCTCCTAAAGTTAGGTTCAATAGACGAGTTTTTAAATCTAATTTTTTGTTGACTTTATAACGACCAACGTTTGCTAAGTCGTAGCGTTTTGGATCGAAGAAACGAGCATTTAACAAGTTACGAGAACTGTCTGCTGTCTTGGGCTCACCAGGTCGAAGACGCTCATAAATATCTTTCAAGCCTTCTTCAGTACGAGAATCACTCGCATTTTTGTGTAAATCTTTTTCGATCGTATTACGTAAGCTTAATGTTTCACCGAAAATCTCAAAAATTGTATCATCAGAGCCAAAACCTAAGGCACGAACTAAAACAGTTAAAGGAATTTTACGAGTACGGTCGATACGTACGTAAGAGATGTCTTTGGCATCTGTTTCCATTTCTAACCATGCACCACGGTTAGGGATCACTGTTGAACCAAAGCCTTCTTTACCATTTTTATCTACTTTTCCATGGAAATAAACACCTGGTGAACGAACTAACTGAGAAACAATAACACGTTCTGCTCCATTGATGATGAATGTTCCCATTTCAGTCATTAGAGGAAAATCACCGAAGAACACTTCTTGTGATTTGATTTCTCCAGATTCACGGTTGGTCAATCGTAGAGTGACATGTAACGGTGCAGAATAGTTTGCATCATGTGCGCGCGCTTCTTCAACCGTATACTTAGGTTCTTTTAATTCATAATCCACAAATTCCAAAGATAAATTACCTTGGAAATCATCGATCGGTAAAATGTCCTCAAACATTTCTCTTAACCCTTCATCTAAAAACCATTGATAAGAGTCTGTTTGAATTTCGATCAAGTTGGGTAATTCCAACACTTCACTGATCCGGGCGAAACTTCTACGTTCGCGGTGTTTTCCGTATTTTACTACGTGTCCAGCCAAGCTCTTCACTCCTCTAATTAAAAGTCTATCAAAACACTAACCGAAATATTTCATAAATATTACAAATATTAAATATTCGTAATATTGAGCATTTTTTGCAGTTTTTAGGCAAAAAAAAACCAAAAATAGAATGTGCTCTTGAAAATTTCTCGTGCGTTTCTATTTTTGTTTCCCTATTAAAAACCGGAACGGACAATATTTCGCTCCTGCTTTGTCATTTTTCAGATAGTTTTTGCATCTATAAATTGTACTTCTTTCTATAGTAAAAGTCAAGGATTTTCGGAAGTTTTAAACAGTTAAATCTCCTAAAAAAAAGACACTCAATAAAAATCGAGTGCCTCATTTTTGATTATTCAACTAATCTTACTTACTGAACTGTTACATCGCCAGTTACTTCAGCGCCTTCTTTATCTAAAGTAGCAGAAGTTTTGTACTCTTCTTTTTCAAATGTCACTTTACCATCTACTTTTGTTCCATTTAAAACAAAACCATTTGCCTTAACTAAGATATCTCCTTTAACTGTTCCATTCACGATATTGAAGTTTTCTGTTTCAACAGTCATTTTAGGTACAGTCAGTGTATATTCATCCGTCACTTTATGATCTGAGTCTTGTGCGTATAATGCTAGTTTTCTATAAATATCGCCTGATGTTTCGCCTTTATCATGAAATTCTCCAGAAACAGTCACATCTTTATCAAAAGTAATATCTGCTGTTGCAGCAACGATCCAATTTCCATCTTTGCCTAACGCTTTTTCAATTACTTCTGGTTTGTCACTGATCGAAGCACCACTTACAGTATCTACACTTGAACTCATTGATGTTTCTTCCATTTTGCTGTCAGATGAACTATCTTTAGAATCTTTATTATCACTACTACATGCCCCTAAAACTAATACTGTTGCTGCTAATGTTCCGAATGCAATCAATTTTTTTGAAATCATATAACTCCTCCTAATTATTTACTATTTATTTACACAACTAAATTTTAGCATGAACACGTAAAAATTCACAAAGATATCCACTTTCGTGTGACTTCTTCCTATTAATCTAAGCTATTCACAAACTTTTACCATTTATATCGTCTTTTTCTAGTCTATTATACGAATGTTCAGAAAATTTCAAATAATCAGTTGACAGCAGACTTACTTTTCCTTTATACTAAACACAGTTCAATTTGCGGGGGGACTTTTTATGACACACTCTATCAACGCACAACTGAATATAGCTTACTTTAGCTACTTTAGATAGTTTTGTATTCATGAAATCGTGGGTACAAACAGCAAAAACCTGTTTTTGTATCTATGATGGCTAGAGCGCTTTGTACTGAACAAGCAGCCACGTAGACAATCCTAAGTGGCGAAAGAAGAAGTGTTTACCTACGACTTTTATCAATCCATTTAGGCATATTGTCTGAATGGATTTTTTGTTTTATCAACTACAATTGGAGGAATCAGGATGAAAAAGAAATTAGTCGGACTAAGTATCGTATCAGCAGTAGCATTATTGGCTCTCGGAGCATGTGGAGATGGCAAAAAAACAGACAGCGGAACAAATAGTGATACTAAAAAAGTGGGCGTTTTGCAACCCGTTGAGCACGGCTCACTTGATGCTGCTTTCGAAGGATTCAAAGAAGGTCTAGCTGAAAATGGTTTTAAAGAAGGCGAAGACTTAACCATTGAATACAGCAATGCCCAGAATGATCAAGCACAGTTAAAAAGTATGAGTGAAAAATTAGTCAAAGGAAAACCAGACTTACTACTAGGAATCGCAACGCCTGCCGCCCAATCATTATTGAACGAAACAACAGATATCCCGATTTTAGTCACAGCAGTTACTGACTTAGTTAGTGCAAAATTAGTCAAATCAGATGAGAAACCTGGGGGAAACGTGACTGGAACCACAGATATCGTCCCAATCGACAAACAAATAGCTTTGTTATTAAGTATCGTACCTGATGCCAAAACAGTAGGTATTATGTACAATGCTGGTGAAGCAAATTCTAAAATTCAAGCTGATATGGCTGAAAAGGCCTTGAAAGACGCTGGCATCAAAGCGAAAATTTTAACAGCTAATTCAACAAATGACGTACAACAAGTAACGACAAGCTTAGCAAAAGATGTTGATGCAATTTATATTCCAACAGACAATACTTTCGCTTCAGCAGCAGCTGTCATCGGTGAAGTAGCCAAAGAACACAAAATTCCAGTCATTGCAGGTTCGATAGAACAAGTAGAAGAAGGCGGATTGGCAACTGTGGGAATCGATTATAAATCACTAGGCAAGCAAACAGGTGTTATGGCAGCGAAAATTCTAAAGGGTGAAGCAAAACCTGCTGACATGCCTGTTGAAAAAGCAAAAGACTTAAAGCTTTTCGTAAATAAAGATATGGCAAAAGCTTTAGATATCGATCCAGATACCATTAAAGCACCTTAATACCTGAATAAACAGTGAGAAAAAAGCAATTGACTTTTCTAAGCTAAACGCTTTTTTCTCATGCTCTACATAAATTTTATTGAAAGAAGCTGATTTTATTGATAGACATATTACTTTCGTCAACATCCCAAGGACTGCTTTGGTCCTTACTTGCCATTGGAGTATTTCTGACTTACCGTATTTTAGACATTGCTGATTTGACTACAGAAGGAAGTTTCCCTTTAGGTGGTGCTGTAGCCGCAGTTATTTTAACAAAAGATCCCGCTACTTGGCCTGCGCCGATCCAGTCTTTATTTGATATTCATTCTATGATAGCGCCGATTGTCGCATTACTTTTTGCTTTTATTGCTGGTATGTTAGCTGGTCTTGTTTCTGGACTATTGCACACAAAATTAAAAATTCCCGCATTATTAGCAGGAATTATCACAATGACCGGACTTTACAGTATCAATTCACGAATCATGGGCGCTCCAAATATTTCTTTGATTGGGACCGATTCTATTTTCTCTCATGCGCAGTCGTTAGGTTTCACTAAAGTCAACAGTACGATCTTTGTTGGTTCGCTCATCGTACTTTTAGTCATCGTTTTACTTGTTTTATTTTTTAAAACAGAAATTGGCTTAGCAACTAGAGCGACTGGTGACAACATCGACATGAGTGAAGCGAATGGAATTAAAACAGACAATATGAAAATCATCGGCTATATGCTTTCTAACGGATGTATCGCATTAGCAGGTGCTTTACTCGTTCAAAATAATAACTTTGCTGATTTAAATTCTGGTATTGGAACAATCGTTATCGGGCTTGCTTCAATCATTATTGCTGAAGTTCTCTTTAAAAATAAATCCTTGGGTTTGCGTTTGATCACGATTGTAATCGGTGCTATTTTGTATCGTTTCATCCTGGCTTGCGTTTTAGAACTTCGTGTTGATCCAGCAGATTTGAAATTATTCTCAGCAATCATTCTAGTTATCTGTTTATCTTCACCACTGATTCAAAAAAAATTAGGTTTTTCTAAACTAGGAAAACGTAAAGGAGGCACAAATTGATGCAGCCAGTATTAACAATAAAAAACTTACATCAATATTTTGAACGCGGAACAGTCAATGAAAACCATGTCCTAAAAGGAATCGATTTAACTATCAATAAAGGCGAATTTATTACGATCATCGGCGGAAACGGTGCTGGTAAATCTACTTTACTAAACAGTATCGCTGGAACATTACCAATTGAAGAAGGTCAGGTAGCTTTGAATGGCAAAGACATCACAAAACAACGTGTAGTGGCTCGTTCAAAACAAATCAGTCGTGTTTTCCAAGATCCTAAAATGGGGACCGCTGTTCGTTTAACTGTAGAAGAAAATATGGCACTTGCTATGAAACGTGGAAAAAAACGTGGCTTGGGAAATGGTGTTCGTAAAAATGACCGCCATTTCTTCAAAGAACAACTAGCTAGCTTGAATTTAGGCTTAGAAAATCGTCTAGGAGCTGAAATTGGCTTGTTATCTGGTGGACAGCGTCAAGCGATTACCTTACTTATGGCTACCTTAATTCGTCCGGAATTGATTTTGTTAGATGAACACACCGCAGCGCTTGATCCTAAAACGTCAATCACCGTTATGGCCTTAACTGAAAAATTGATTCAAGAGCAAAATCTAACTGCCTTTATGGTGACACATGACATGGAAGATGCAATCCGCTACGGTAATCGCCTGATTATGCTTCACCAGGGAAACGTCGTGGTAGATGTGCCTGCCGAACAGAAAAAAGATTTAACTGTTAATGAATTGATGGACATGTTCCAAAAAAATAGTGGCACTGAATTAAAAGATGATCAATTGTTATTGGTTTAAACAAAAAAGGAGCTTGGGACATAAGTCCTAAGCTCTTTATAAAATTTTAAATAATAGTTATTTATAAATAACTGTATAACGACTAACTAAAGGAAAATTACTGATTACTTTTGAAGTAGTTTTTTGATAACGTGCATGGATACTCACATTTGCATATTTAACATTGTATTTCGTATGTCTAGGTGGATTAAGTTTTTTTCCATTTTCTGTGTAAACAGATTTTATGTCATAACCAATTTCAACTCGACGAGTCCTGTTGTCTGTTGCTGCATGAGCAATATTATCACCCGACAAATTACCAAATATGCTCAAACCTAACCCAAATACTAATCCTAACGCCATTAAACCAATAAGTACTTTTTTTCTCATAATTATAAACTCCTTTTTTTCATTCAGTATTAAATATGATTATACTGTAATCAAAATATAGCAAATAATAAATATTAAGTCAATATGAAAATTTGATTAGATTGAAGTTAATCCGTACAAATTTTCTCGTTAGATAAAATTTTGTACGGATTGTAATTTTTTTTATATTCCAATGAGCTATCTAAGTCCTCAAATTCTTTTTTTTACTTATAATTTTTTTCCATTCTGAAATTGTTAAAATATTTATATTCATAAACTTTACCTCATATTCTTAATAGTGAGCAGAAACACTTGACCGTTGAAGAATATAAAGACAACCAAAAAGCCATTAAAGAAATGGATCAAGTTCTTCAATCTAAAAAAATGAATTGAGTGTTGCCGATCAGCAAGTCATTAGTCAGCAACAAGCCTTTACAAACGAATTAGCGGAAATTTGGGCAACAGATTGGCTCGTTACACGAGCAGAATCGTCTTATTTTGAACTGACGTATGGAGTGTGTGATCCTGCCACGGCCGAACCGATAGAGATTATCGAATGACCCCAGACTATATTCGACCGCTAAATTAAATAAAGAGGTGTGGATTGTGTCAAAAGAGCAGTGGGAAGCAAAACACATTTCAGCAAACGCTGTGAGTGACATGTTAAAAATCAAAGAAATGTTCTTACGTGCAGAAAATAGCAATTGATGTTTCAGAAATCCTTCCTGAACGTAGAATTGGCGTCTGCCATACAACTGTCTACCGATGGGTTCAAGAATATAGTCAAATTGCTTACTACCTTTGGGAAAACGAAATCGCACGGCAAGCGATTCTTGGCGAATGGATGAAACCTACATTAAAGTAAAGGGGAAATGGCATTATTTATATCGCGCAATTGATTCTTCTGGGTTGACACTAGATATTAGGTTACGTAAGAAACGCGACAGTCAAGCAGCTTACGCTTTTTTCAAACGGCTAGTTAAACAATTTGGTGAAACCAGGGCTCTTGTCACGGATAAGGCACCCTCGCTCTCTTGCGCGTTTAAACAGCTCAAATCAGAAGGTAATTCCACTTCTACTTACTCATCGAACCAGTAAATACATGAATATTATCATTGAACAGGACCATCGACCTATCAAGAAAAGACACAAATTATACCGGTCCATAAGGACCTCATCAGCTACAATTAAAGGGATAGAAACAGTCCATGCCTTATACAAAAAAATCGAAGAAATCTCTTCGACTTTTCAGTATGCGATGAACTCAAACAATTAATGGGAATAGCAGTTTAAAATAGCCCGTTAAGAAGCGTGGACTTTTCTTATTTACAACTTTGCAACAGAACCAATAAACGAATTGAACAGCTAGAAGCTCAATTACAAATTGGATCTGAAACGTCTGAAGAGAAAAAGGCTTCAGCTGAAGAAGAACAAACGGATCCTGATTCAATTCAGGATAAAAAATGGTGGCATTCTCTGAAAAAATAAAAAAACCACTCGTTGAAGTGGTTTTTTCGAAGGTTTTATCGACTGAATCACTAATAACAAAACCATTGTTCTTGAAAATCTAATTTTTTGCATTCATTTAAGTTAAATAAATAGAACAAATTATGATATGCTGATACATGTAGTGATACACTACAAAAAGGCGCGCAAATCCCTTATAGAAATCTCTTAGCAAACTTTCCAAAGTCTATACTAAAAGCTAAGGGATTTTTATTTATACATGTATTCATAATATAAATAGTGCGACCCTTTGTACATAAAAAACAAGTATAATTTGCCAAATTAGCAATTCTTTAATACTGTTTGTTAAAATGATTCCTTAAAATAATAGTCGGTTCTTTATTCGTGGCAAGGACATTTTCTAGCTCTGACTGCAAAGCATTTGCCAGTTCATGCTCTTCAACTGAATTTAAAAAGTTAATTGCGCCTTCTAATTCTTCTTTAGATTTTGAATCTCTTCTCTGAACATATGCTATCATATTTTCTAAAAAAGTCAGCATAATCTTAAATGGTAAGTCATAATTATTACGTTCTTTTTTTGCTAACTCTATATAATCATGACATTTTTCATACTCCTGTTTTCTGATAAATGTAGTGATCAAGTTACAAATTAAGTTTGTAATAAATTCTTTTGTTGCTGCATTTCGATACTTCATATCTTTCACCGGGAACGTTTTTGTCAGTAGAATTTCTATTTGATCATCATTAAATAAATAAATCGTGTTAGAAAGAATCGCATAATCATAATGAAAGTAGTATTTTTTTTCTTTTAAAAGAATAAAAATTTCTGCTAATTCTTTAGCAGATACGTGCGGAATTTCTTTCCATTGATTGGAAAATAAAGTTTTAATAACGATATAATCGGATAATTCCTCTAATAACATATTTCGCGAAAAATATAATTGATTAAAATAGGTAATAATTTGTTCTTTGATCACTAGATCATTTGGAGTTATCTTGTAGTCTTCTAGTAATGCTCTCATTGTTTTTCCGATCGAATTATTATCAAAATATTTAGAAAATTCATCTAAAGGAATTGATAGATTAGTCAAAATTTCAATTAGTTCAGAAAAGGTTAAATTTTTTCTTCCTGATTCAATTTTTGAATACACAGAAGAATCAACATATTTTAATAATTTTCGTTGAGGTAGATCCTTTTTTTTTCGTATGTACAATAAAGTTTCTTGTATATTCAAATAAAACCATTCCTTTTTTACTTGAATTGTATCATAATAAGTATGTAAAGAATAATCATCAATTTAAAAGGAGGAGTAAACATGATTTGTTCTTCAATAGCTGTTGTTACTTTAATTACAACTTTTATCTTAGTGAGTGGTTAATAATATAACAACTCTCTCTGTCTTCTACACTCACATTTCACAATCTTTTGAGGATGAAAAAAGAGTATTGGCGGGGTGTTGTTAGGTAGACCAATTGAAATTCACAAAGAGAGCCCGCTTATCGGTTGATAAGCGGGCTACTTGGGTTAATCGAGATTATGTGAACCATCTTGTTGAATAACAAATTTAATTGTTTTTAACTGTTATATCTTGAGCTAATATCCAACCTGTCATACCATACGAAGAGAATAATATATAATAATTTACTTCCTCTTTTTGAATTTTTTGTTCCAATTCTTCCATTGTTTGATATATAACTGGCCAACCACTATTTTTCTTAGATTCTAATAATTCTTTATTGTTTTTGAAAAAATTTTGAATATCGATTTTGTCTATATCTAAAATTGTGCTATACGGTATTTCATCAGAAAACTCGTAGGCTAAAACATCTGTGAATATTATTTTTTTGGAATTATCATCCAAAGTTGCCTCAATTGTCAATTTCTTCGTTCTAAAATTCATACTATATTCTGTTATTTCATAATCATGTACACTATGCATAATTACCATTCTCCTTTTTGTCTAGGTACTTTTTTGTCCCAATCCCATTTATGTCTATGTGGAAATTCATGTGTCCCATCATCTGGATGATTAAAATCTATATCTTCTAATGCACGACCATCTGGACCATAGTATCTTCGTTGTTTCACCGAACCATCTGGATTCAATAAGTCTTCAGAGGAATTAGGTTCACCATCACGTTTTAAATTTTTAGATTCGTCAGCCGGAATTACTTTGTGATTTTTAGCTGGTTCTCCTTTTTCCCTTGCTTTGTCTAACTCTGCTGTCTCATTTGAAGCATTCAGTGTAGGCGCATTATTAATCGCATCAACAATATTTTCCCCAATTTTAATGATACTCGTTCCTTTTCTAAGAATATCTGCGCCTCTCCCTAGTAATCCTGCACCACCAAGACCAGGAACAAATGTAATTTCGTCTCGATTTATTTTTAATTTTTCATCACTATATTGATCTTTTGTTAAATAGTTTTTGCATTTTTCTAGCTCCGCATACAAGTCTGGATGTTTATCTGCCATGATATATTTCCCGTTTTTCATTAGATACCATTCACCTAATTCTGTGCGAATAATGGTATATCCTTCTAATTTCCCTAGTGCATTTTTAACCATTACCTTTCTCATTTGTTCGTTTCTTTTTTCCCGTTGCTCCCAACGCTCATTAATCGAAACAGCCCAAGACATATCTAGTCGACCTAAATCAAATGTTCCACTTGATGAGTTCCACGCCTTAGAATTTTGAACTTGTGCGACCCCTCGAGCAAATTCTCGTTGAGACGCATCAAATTCTGAAAAGATACTAGCTGACCGAGAATTATAGTCATGAAACTTCTGTAGTTTTTCTCGCTTCTTAGCTATACTATCACACGCATTCATATAGCGTCGTTCTAAATCAGGTCGCATCGTTTTCGCCGTCTGCATTTGAGCTTCAATCGCTCGCTTTAACGCTTCTAGTTGATTAATTTGTTGATTGATTTGGTCTTCAACGGTATCAATGCTACTAACAGACCCTTGATAGTCACTTAAAAGCTTTCTATGCGCTTGAACTAAGGCTTCGCCTGTCATGGTAGCCGAACGACACAACGGTGTGTAAACAACGCTAAAATAGCGTTTGGCTGAATCATAAGCTTTTCCTGAAAGAGGTGCTGATAAAAATTGCGAAATACTGCTTTGTAAAGTTGATATAGCTTGCTTTGCTTCGTTGTTCATTCGATCGGCTTCATTTATCTGTGCCTGGATTTCACCGACATAAAATTGTAACCCCACGCCTCACTCCTCCTCTTCTATTCGTTGTGCTTCTCGATACATTCGCTCTGCTTCAAGTTCTTGTGTAGTTAATTCTTTTTTTCGTTGCTCTAATTGCTTTTCTAGTTCGCGTAACTGATTCTGTGCTTTTTTCGCTAAGTAGCGGTTATCTTCGCCTTTATTGCGAAAGAAAATGCGTTCCTCTGGTGCACTTGTATCAATCAATTCTGTATACAGTCGATCTTCTTGTTTTTGAAGTTGAAAAAACGCTTCTTGTTGTTGTTGGAGCATTTTTATCTCTTGTTTCAATACAGATTGTTCTTGTTGAATCGCTTCTAATTGCGTTTTACTTGTCACGTCCATTAAAGTCCCCACTTACTCATAGGGGAAAGACTTTTTTGAAAGTCTTGTGCTCCTTTTTGGTCAATTTGCGCAAAGTCTTTCGCGACAGAATGAATCTTATCTCCAGCCGAAACAATGCTAGAAGAGAGACTTTTCAATGTGGTTCCATATGCAATAGTTGATTGCTTAGCAGAGGCATTGCCTGTCACATTTGTACGAGAAGCGACACTCGTAGAAGCATTAATAGTGTTTAAAGCCGTCGCAGACTTGCTAAAAGAAGCGGAGACATTCCCAGCGACAGATACATTACTTTTAATTCCCATAAGATCCTCCTTATATTTACTAACATGTTGTCTTATATAGTTTAACGTTTTTAGATCCAAAAGAAAATAGGCTATTTGTATTACTCGAGAAAGGGGGGAGACATTTTTTCGCTTCACCCTTTTTTGACTAGGAATCGGCGTAAAAAAATTTGGATTGGAGTTTCTACAAATGTAGAAATGGAATCCAATTTTTTACGAATTGCCCCACTATCTTCAGGAACGAGGACATGAGATTGAGCGCGGGATCAAAGGCAGTGAGCAGAAACAATTGATCGTTGAAGAATATAAAGACAACCAAAAATCCATTAAAGAAATGGATCAAGTTCTTCAAACTAAAAAAATGAATTGAGTGTTGTCGATCAGCAAGTCATTAGTCAGCAACAAGCCTTTACAAATGAATTAGCGGAAATTTGGGCAACAGATTGGCTCGTTACACGAGCAGAATCGTCTTATTTTGAACTGACGTATGAAGTGTGTGATCCTGCCACGTCCAAACCGATAGAGACTATCGAATGACCCCACCGCTAAATTAAATAAAGAGGTGTGGATTGTGTCAAAAGAGCAGTGGGAAGCAAAACACATTTCATCAAACGCTGTGAGTGACATGTTAAAAATCAAAGAAACGTTCTTACGTGCAGAAAATAGCAATTGATGTTTCTCAGGATGAGGATAAAGAGGAGTTGGCTTGATCGTCGACTCCTCTTTATCTACCTCCGTTCTCTTTTAAAATAAAGTTGTTTTTGATCCATATTTTTCTTTCCATAAGCTCATTCTAGCGGAAGAAGACATTGTTGTTTTTTCCTCTGCTTCTATTTCAGAAACTGATTTATTGTTGTTTGATTTATTATTTTTTTTATCAAAGTCAATATTGAGCCCATCAACATATTCAATATTTGTTCCAACTTCTCCTTGAACAGATATTGATAGATTTTCATCTCCGTTAATATATCCCTGTATAAAAAAACCGCCCATAGGGTTCTTTTGAGTACCTGTTAAAGTTACAGAATCGATGTTATTATAGTGATATTTTAAAAATTTTTCAATTCTTGGCTTCTGTTCTTTCATGTAATAATCCATTTCGCTTTTTTCCATACTTTTACACCCTCCAAACAATAGTACAATCATCATCATTAAAATACTTAACCATATATATTTTTTTCTTATCATAACACACCTCTTGTGATAGTATAGTTATTAATTACTAAATGATAATACACGGAGGGCTCGATGTCTAATAAAATTAAAGATGAAACTTTTTCAAAGTTATCTTTCGATAGTTACGAAGATAGACTTTTAAAAGTAGGCAGTGTTATTAGAACTGTAGATGGAAAGTTTGTTGTAATTAATTCTATTGATAAAGAATCAGGACTACAAGCAGTTGCAGTGGTCAATCAAGCTGATTATGACAAAATTCAAAAAGGTGGAGAGCCTGATAATATTATCTTTGTTTCTCGTGGCTCTTCTGAACTAAAGGATTGGACGACAAATTTTAATCAACTAGGAACAAACCTGTCAGTAGATAAAATAAAAGAGAATTCTTCCAAAACACAATACATAAGATTTATTGCAGACAATGCAGCGAATACTATTAAAAATCCTATCCTTTCTCATTCATTATCTGGCTGGAGTAAAGGTTCTGCCAGTGATAATCATCAATTTATTGAATATGAAAAATGGGTAAATAAAGTAGTCAAGAATAGAAAAACTGCTGATTATAGTTTTACTGGTCACAGTTTAGGTGGTGCATTAGCTCAATTTATGGGCGTTATGAATAATAAAAATGCAACAACTTTTTCTGCCGCTCGTAGTTATCGTATTCTACCTAAAAAATATCGAGATTCAGTAGATCAAGGATACTACAATAATAAGATTAGGGATTATAGGCATGAACTTGATCCAGTTGGATTTGTTCCTCTAGGAAAAACAATAGAGAAGCTCAGAAACCTAGTGATAAACAAAGCTTAACACACAAAACTACGAATGTTACTTTGTTGAAGATAGAGCTCGATTACTACAAAAAACAAGAGAAAAGGAGAGTACAAAAATTAGCGTTAATACAAGAATGTAAAACCGTCTGAAACGAATACAAACCTGAAGCTAAAAAACTAAAAAAAATCTTAATTCAGATGCACAAAATGCAAGTAAAAAAGTTGTTGCGATAAAAGGAAAACAAATGATTAAAGGGAAAATTGGTAAAAAATTGGAACAATCCTTAGTTTCTGTCCGCAACTCAGTTAATACCATTGAATTTAATAGTAATTCTTTTAGCTAACGCGATCATCTATAAATAGATAGTTATGAAATAAAACGGTTCTGTTGCAAAGTTTTTCTAAAGGGGTCATATAATGTAAAATGGAAAGAAACGGAATCTAATGGGAACAATCATGGCCCATTTTAAAGGCAAACAATTCAAACAAGACATTATCATGGTAGCCGTAGGCTACTATCTACAGTATAACTTAAGTTCTCGTGATGTTTCAGAAATCCTTCCTGAACGTAGAATTGGCGTCTGCCATACAACTGTCTACCGATGGGTTCAAGAATATAGTCAAATTGCTTACTACCTTTGGGAAAACGAAATCGCACGGCAAGCGATTCTTGGCGAATGGATGAAACCTACATTAAAGTAAAGGGGAAATGGCATTATTTATATCGCGCAATTGATTCTTCTGGGTTGACACTAGACATTAGGTTACGTAAGAAACGCGACAGTCAAGCAGCTTACGCTTTTTTCAAACGGCTAGTTAAACAATTTGGTGAAACCAGGGATCTTGTCACGGATAAGGCACCATCGCTCTCTTGCGCGTTTAAACAGTTCAAATTAGAAGGTAATTCCACTTCTACTTACTCATCGAACCAGTAAATACATGAATATTATCATTGAACAGGACCATCGACCTATTAAGAAAAGACACAAATTCTACCGGTCCATAAGGACCTCATCAGATACAATTAAAGGGATAGAAACAGTCCATGCCTTATACAAAAAAATCGAAGAAATCTCTTCGACTTTTCAGTATGCGATGAACTCAAACAATTAATGGGAATAGCGGTTTAAAATAGCCTGTTAAGAAGCGTAGACTTTTCTTATTTACAACTTTGTAACAGAACCCTCCATCTCTATAAATTTCTTTATTTCTTGAACATAACGCTTTGTTCTTTATTTCTACTTCTTAAGTATAGCAAGTCTTTAAAGAGAAATCATACATCCTAAGAAGGATTTTTTACTCCTCTTTCAGTCTTATTATGGTTGACCCAGCTTCTTCCCATCAGATACAATGAAACTACCATAAAGGAGAGAAGTCTATGTCTACGAAAAGTCAGGTATTGACCTTGTTAATGAAAAAAAAACTAACATATATTTCAGGTGAAGAAATGGCACAACAGCTTTCTTTATCTCGAACGGCGATTTGGAAAGCAATCAATGAATTGAGAAAAGAAGGACACCATATTTCAAGTAGCCGAAACAAAGGGTATTGTTATGACAACTCTGATATTTTATCTGCTGAAGGAATTCGTTTGGCTCTTGATTCCAAAACACCAACTCTTTCGATCACAGTTCTAAATTCTTCAGAATCTACGATGAAAGACGCTAAACTAGCAGCAATGAATGGAGAACCAGATAATACACTGATCGTAGCAGATATCCAAGAAGCACCAAAAGGACGATTTGGACGTCCTTTCTTCTCAAAAGCTGGTAGCGGTATCTATATGAGCCTATTGTTAAGACCCAATCAAAACTTTGAAGAAATGGCACAATATACCGTAATAACGGCTGTAGCGATTGCACGCGCAATGGATAATTTCTCTAAAATACAAACCGAAATCAAATGGGTCAACGATATTTATATCAACGGAAAGAAAGTTTGCGGTATTTTATCAGAAGCAATGAGCGATGTTGAATCTGGGCAAATTTCAACTGTCATTATTGGCATGGGAATCAATTTTTCTGTAAAACAAGACGAATTCCCAGAAGAACTAAGAAAAAAAGCATCCTCTTTATTCCCAGATAAAGACCCTACAATTACACGCAACGAATTGATTGGAGCCATTTGGAATCAATTTTATAATATACTGCACCAACTTCCTAAACAAGCTTTTTTAGAAGAATATCGTCAAAAATCCTTTGTGCTTGGCAAAACAGTTTCTTTTACACAGGCAGGGATAGATTATGAAGGAATGGCCACGTCAATCACCGATCATGGTGAACTTGTTGTCACGCTAAACGATCAAACAGAAAAAGTTCTTTCATCTGGAGAAATCAGTTTAAATAGAATAAATACGACTACTTAACCTTTTTACACTACTTTTACGTCGTATTACCATTGCAGACAATAATGAATAGTACAAAAAAAGAAGAAAGCAACGTCGTTTTGGTTCATACGGCTTTCTTCTTTTTTATTTATATTTTTTCTAATACGATCGTTAGTAACAAGCCTAACAAATAGCTCCCATTAAATGCCATCAAATTTTTGATCGAATAACCAAAACTTTTAGGATGCGGCAACTCTTTTTTAAACAACTGGAGATTTTTCCAAACAATTGGGAATGAGAAGAATACAGTCAAAATCGGCCAGCGATAAACACCAAATAGTAATCCAACCAAAACAACCAAATAACACGCGAACATCAACAATTGGAATAAAATCACACCTTGACTTCGCCCAATATAATAGACCAATGTATACCGATGATTCTCAATATCAGTGTCTAAATCTCTTAAATTATTTGCTAACATGATATTCGCAATCGTAAACACCATCGGTAAAGATGCCAAAAGGATTGCGAATACCGCCCACAAACTTCCTGTCAAAGCAAATGTTCCGCTACTCCAATCAAGTTGTAAATAAAACGGGCGGCTTACTTGGACGTTCAAGTAAATCGTCATCGCGAAAATCCCGAGCCCCATGGTAAAACCACTAAATACTTCCCCTAAAGGCATTCGGGAAAGTGGAATTGGCCCAAATGTGTAAAATATGCCAATAAAACAGCACACACCGCCCATCACTAAAAATAGCCAACCTGTTTTAACTGTTAATATGAGTCCAATCAGTGCTGAAAAAGCAATCATTCCAAAAATCATATTTCTAACAAGAGCAGGAGCGATCCCTGAACTGCCAATAATATTCTCTTCATATTTGTACACTTCAGATTTCGCCTTCTTAAAATCCATATAATTATTGATCGCTGTCGTCGCCATATCAAAAACAACCATTCCAACAAAAAACAAAATTGTATATCCTAGTTGAAATTGATTAAAATAAGCAACAGAAAATAATACCCCAACTGCAAAGGGAAATAGACTTGCTAACTTTGTCTGGATTTCCACAACTTGCAAAAATACTTTCAACGACATAGTCCTTCTCCTTATTTCAGATCTTTACGATCACCCATTGTATAACCTGAATCTTTTCCTAACTCAAAATCTTTCTCAATGTCTTTACTTACAAATACTTTATCTTCTTTTGTAATAAAAATCACATCGACATCTTTTAATCCTTCAGCATACTCTAACCCTTTTTTTACACCCATAGAAAATACCGCTGTAGATAGTCCATCTCCATCAACTGATTCATTTGTGATGACTGTCACACCTGCAATGTCATTATCAAAAGGATAACCCGTTTTAGGATCAAATAAGTGATGATAATTTTCACCGTCAACTTCTAAAAAGCGCTCATATATGCCCGAAGTTACTAAAGTCTTGTTACTTTCTTGAACAGTTCCGACCACAGTATTACGTGCTTTATTAGGATCTTGAATGCCGACGTTCCAATCCATATCCTTACCACGAGGGCTATGTCCAAGAACATAAACATTTCCACCGAGATCCACGATTGCGGTCGTTACACCATTGTCTTTTAATACTTTCACGACTTCATCCGTTATATATCCTTTGGCAATCGCACCTAAATCAAGTTCCATGCCCTTTTCTTCAAGATAGACTGTTTTATCTTCATCATTTAATTTTACTTTGTGATAATCAACTAATTTTAAGGCTTGATCGATCTCCTCCTGTGATGGTTTGCGCGCATCGTCAAAACCAATATGCCATAGCTGTGTGATTGGTCCAATCGCCATATCAAAGCCACCAGAAGAATCTTCGCTGTATTCGTATGCCCGTTTTATTAATGGATAAATATCATCAGATACTTTGACTGGCTTGATTCCAGCTTGTTCATTGATTTCATCTATTTCTGAGCCTTTTTCATTTACAGTGATCTTATCTCCTAACTCTTTTACTCGATCAAAAGCTTTTTCTAACACATCTTCTTTGCCATTGTCATAGATTTTTACTTGTACATATGTTCCTAGCAATGACTGCTGGTCTGAATACGGTTCTTTATTGATTTTTGATTTCTCAGTTTTCGTATTGCACCCTGTTAAAATGACTAAAAATAGAACTGCTATTAAAATAATTCGTGATTTTTTGTTTTTCATCATATCCCTCTTTCTGAATAGAAAAATTATCTTATATATAGTAGCGCTTTTTTACGTGAATGGGAAGGATTTTCTATTTGTTTTTGATGTTATTTAATAAATTGACGCGCTATCCACTTGAGAAATCTTCTACTTGTATACATCAAGATAATAAAGCAAGATCCTCTGCAAGTCACCTTATATCGATGATCATCTGTTTATGAACTGGCTTTGATTCTTGACCATTCACTAGTAAGGTTATTTCTCTCCCTTGGGTTGCCAACATCCACTCTGGTAAATTCCGTCACAGTGTTGGACAGCAAAAAGCAGAACTCAGACAAATATCTGAATTCTGCACATAATTATCTTTCAATTTATCCTATGAAAAATTATTTTTTCATTACGATATTATCTATAACGATTTCTTTAGTATCGCCTTTTTGAGCAGCATTAACTAATTGTTCTGCATAGATTACAAATGAGTGTGAGCTATGAGTTGCACCTGTTACTACTTCTACATTTGCAGGAGAGCCATCTTCTTCATTCATCGCTTTAACAAGTTCATCATTTAGTTCAGGAATGTATGTTTTAGGATCTGTACCTGATTTTTCTTTCATGTTTTTGTTATAATCAGCATCGTCTTTTTTAGATTTACCTTCATCATTGACGCTGTCAAATTTAGATTCAGTTACTTTACCGTCTTTAACAACAATTGAAAATTCTGTGTGGTAGCCATTTGAATTATTTTTTTCTTTCAATGAATACGTACCGTCTTTAAGGTCAGCACCATTATCGATTTCGATTGTTTTTGTGTCTCCCGCTTGAGCAGCTTGGATCAATTGTTGTGCATAGTTTTGGAATGATTCACTTGAGTGAGTCGCACCTGTTACTACTTCTACGCCATCAGCGCTTTGTGCCGCAACAAAAGATTCGTTTAATTCTTTGATATATTCAGCTGGCCCTACGCCAGATTTGTCTTTCATTTTTTCTTCATATTCTTTGTCATCTGCTTTTGATTTTCCATCAGCATTGATATTATCGTATTTAGATTCAGTGATTTTACCATCTTTAACAGTCATTTCAAATGTTGCGCGGTAACCGTTAGATTCGTTCTTTTCTTCTAATTTATAAGTGCCGTCTTGTAAATCACCACCAGCTTCTTTTTCTGCTACTGTAGAAGATTCAGCTGTTTTTGATGTTGCAGTATTTGAGTCAGAAGATTTTGCTGTGTCTTTCTTGTCATCTGATCCACATGCTGCTAATAAAAGAGATGTCAGTGCAATAGCTGTGAAGCCCTTTACAATTTTGTTCATTTTCATGTTAGTCACCTTTTCCTTTTCTTATGTATTCAACAAATTAAGTTTGTGATACAATATACATTCTATAGAAAATTAAAATTATGTCAATTAAAGTTGCAATAAAAAAGAAAAATTTACCCGTTTTTCACGTTTTTTTAATAAAAAAAATTTATTTCCTATATTTAAGAAATGTTATTAGACAAAACCTGAATATCGCTATATAATAGATACGATTGTGTAATTATTATCAATTTTTATTTTATTTTTTAAGGAGCGGATTATCAATGACAAAGCAAAAAATTGTCGTTGTGGGAGCTGGTTATGCTGGAGTTTCAGCTACTAAATTTTTAGCCAAAAAATTGAAAAAAGATTCTGACGTTGAGATTACTTTAATTGATCGTCATTCTTACCACACCATGATGACTGAGTTGCACGAGGTAGCTGGAGGACGCGTTGAACCTTCTGCGATCCAATATGACTTGCAACGTTTATTTTCACGTAAAAAGAATGTCACTCTTGTAACAGATACTGTAACTGGTATCGACAAAGACAAAAAAGTTGTTCAAACAATGTTAGGTTCTTATGAATTTGACCAATTGATCATCGGTATGGGCGGCGAACCAAATGATTTTGGTACTCCTGGAGTTAAAGAGCACGGATTTACTTTATGGTCTTTTGAAAACTCTCTGAAAATTCGTGAACATATCTTGGAAACAGTTGAAAAAGCAGCTATCGAACCAGATCCAGAAGTTCGCAAAGCAATGCTGACATTTGTTGTCTGCGGTTCAGGATTTACTGGTATCGAAATGATCGGTGAACTAATCGACTGGAAAGATCGTCTTGCTAAAGACTTCAAACTTGATCCTAATGAATTTACATTGATGGTCGTTGAAGCAATGCCGACAATCTTAAACATGCTTTCTCGTAATGATGCAGCCAAAGCTGAACGTTATTTAGAGAAGAAAAATGTTAAATTATTGCTGAATGCGCCAATCGTTGAAGTAGCTGCAGATCACATCAAACTAAAAGATGGTTCTACAGTTCCAACACATACATTAATTTGGACTGCTGGTGTTAAAGCTACTTCTGATGCTGCTGACTTCGGTTTGGAATCAGCTCGTGGTAATCGTCTAATTGCAAATGAATTTATGCAAGCTAAAGGATATGAAGACAAAAATATTTATATTGTTGGTGACTTGGTTTATTACGAAGAATTTCCTGAAACACCAACGCCGCAAATCGTTCAAGCAGCTGAACAAACAGGTCACACAGCCGCTGCTAATATCGTGGCTGACATCAAAGGTAGTGAAAAACACAAGTTTAAAGGGAATTATCAAGGATTCATGGTTTCTGTCGGCTCTAAATGGGGTGTGGCAAACTTATTTGATAAAATTCACCTTAGTGGTTTCTTAGCTATCATTATGAAGCATATCGTGAATTTGAAATATTTCTTTGATATCCGTTCTGGTTATTATATGTTCCAATATATCATGCACGAGTTTTTCCATATTAAAGACGACCGCAATGTAACACGTGGACATTCTTCTCGTTACGGTAATGTTCTATGGAGCGTTCCTCTACGTGTATTCTACGGTATGGTTTGGCTAGTCGAATCAATGAAAAAAATTGTCGGAACTGGCGATTACTTAAAACCAAGCACTTGGTTTGGTGAAGGTTCATGGTTTACTGATAAAGTTGCCTTCCCGTTCCCTTGGCTGCAAGAACAAGTTACTACAGGCGCTTCTGCGGCAGGAGAAGCTACAACAGAAACAGCTAAAGCTACATTTGGTTTAAGCTATGCCTATGGTGAAGAGCCAATGCAAGTTTTTGAACATATGCCTAAATGGTTTGAAAGTGTAATGAAATTCATGATGCCAAATCAAGAAGTTGCTTTATTCATGCAAAAATTCATGACCATTGTTGAAATCTTGATTGCGTTAGCATTGATTGCTGGATTATTCACTTGGTTGAGTAGTGCTGCAACAATTGGTTTAACAATTGCTTTCTGTCTTTCAGGTATGTTCTACTGGGTAAATATTTGGTTTATCTTCGTAGCGTTTGCTTTGATGAACGGTTCTGGTCGTTCACTTGGTTTAGACCGCTGGGTTATCCCTTGGGTACAACGTACGTTAGGTAAATGGTGGTATGGAACACCCAAATCTAGATACGGCAGTAAATAAGTAACTTTATAGAAAGATCTAAGAGAGTTCTAGGTTTACTCCTAGAACTTTCTTTTCTCATTATGATAGACTATATTTAACTAAAAACTACAAAGGAGAGGAAAGAGTTGGATTTTAAAGAATTTATTCAAAAAAGTTACATACGCCCATGGGATATTGCTATTATTTTGCTTTTAACCATCAGTTCTTTCTTGCCCCTTGTTGTTTTTGGCATACAAAACACGGCGCAAGACGATGCTGTGAAGCAAGCAGTATTAAAAGTAAATGGTGAAGTCATCAAAGTCTTTGATTTAAAAGAAGATGGCCCAACTTATACATATAAATATGAAGCGGCTGATGGTGATTATAACTTAATTGAAGTCAGCGGAGACAAAATCCGTATGGTTGAAACAAACTGCGGAGATCAAATTTGCGTACAACGAGGATGGATATCTAAAGCAGGAGAAACACCAATTGCTTGTTTACCACATAATTTATTCATCACAGTTGAAGCTGCTGACGGGAGTGAGGATGGCAGTTTGATTTACTAAACATTGCCAATATATTATGAGTAAATTACAAAAAAACATCTACATTTCAATGTTAGTTGCCCAAGGTGTGATCATTGGTTTGATTGAAAATATGATTCCTTATCCTTTTGCTTTCGCTCCAGGTGCCAAATTAGGACTGGCTAACTTGATTACGATCATTGCCATTTTTACAATGCGAAAAAGAGATAGCTTCTTTTTAGTGTGCATGCGTTTGATTTTAACGACCTTACTCGGTGGAACGATTTCTACCTTCTTTTACAGTGCTAGCGGTGCTTTACTTAGTTATCTTGGTATGCTCATCATTATGCAGTTAGGACCAAAGCGTGTCAGCATTATCGGCATCAGTGCAGCTGGCGGATTTTTACACAATGTTGGACAGTTATTGACTACTTGTTTCTTCGCTCAATCGTGGGCTCCGATGCTTTACCTACCTTTTCTTTCATTTATCGGTCTATTATCCGGTATCGCAATAGGGATTGCAGCAAACTACTTGCTACGTCACGTTCAAACTTTACGACAATTTCAGTTAAATTATGAATCAACAACTAAACATAAATGGAGTCAATATTTCCAGTAATAGTATCGTCTGATCGAGTATAATCAAAGGAGTCATTTTATGAACATTCATCCAATGTGGAAAAAATATCCTGAACTAGCAAAAGATTTAAATAGTACATTAAAGCTGATGGAAAATAGTGTTACTTTAAAAAATAAAGAAGTCGAAAACGCAGTCCTGTCAATGATCCATTCTGGCGGTAAATTATTGAGACCAGCCTACCAACTGTTATTTTCACAATTCGGTGAAAAAAGAGACACTAAAAAAGCTGTTGCTTTAGCTGCAGCTATTGAATTACTGCATACTGCAACCTTGATACATGATGATATCGTAGATGATGCAGATATTAGACGCAGCTTGCCTACGATTCGTTCTCAGTTCGGTAATAGTACCGCCGTTTATGCTGGTGATTATTTATTTGTCAGCTGTTTCAAACTACTAGCTGACTATTCATCTTCTTTAAAAAGTATTCAATTAAATTCTAGAAGTATGGAAAAAATATTGAGCGGTGAGTTAGGGCAGATGGACAACCGTTATAATCTTAATACGACAATCGATCAATATCTTGAAAATATCTCTGGTAAAACAGCTGAGCTTTTTTCACTAAGTTGCTTTGTCGGCGCTTATGAAAGTGGAACTTCTGAACGCTTTGCTAAAAATTGTGGAAAAATTGGGGAAAACATCGGCCTTGCTTTTCAAATCATCGATGATGTTTTAGATTATACACAAAGTCCTGAACAAATTGGGAAACCTGTACTTGAAGATGTCCGCCAAGGAATTTATTCATTGCCATTATTATACGCTCTAGAAGAAGGACGTGAAACCTTACTTCCTTATCTAGAAAAAAGAGAAGCATTGACTGAGACTGAAACAAATAAAATCTATGAACTCGTCCATTCATTTGACGGTGTTGCTAAAGCACAAAAACTTGCGGAAAAATATACTCAAAAAGCATTAAAGGGTATCAACAAGTTACCCGAAACATCTAATGATGCTAAAAATGAACTTTTAGCAATCACACAAGCAATTCTTGCACGAACAAGTTAAAAATAGGTTAGGCCATAATTATTTATCGGCCTGACCTATTTTTGTTTCCACCATCTGATCGTAGTATCTACACTAGATAACGTAGAATAATCAATTACTTTCTTTTTACCGCTCTTGAAAATAACTTTTACCTGATAATACGTCCCACCTTTCCAATACCTCTTTGTGCCTAACCGCTTGCAGGATGATAATTCATCCTTTTTTATAACAACATCTGGTAAAAAAACCATAAATTGCTCACTATAACGCGCTTGAAAATGCCACCTGGCCTCTTTTTCTGAGCATTCTCTTTTCAGTAATCCGTGCAATTCTTCCTGTTCTTCCTTTGAACTCTCACCAAGATACTTATTGATTTGATAATATGTTTTTAAAAGTGGTAATCCTATTGCTACTCCCAAAATTATAGCTGGCATTGAAAAAATAAAAATAAGAAATAGTAAGATATCTTCTTTTTTAGCATGAGGTATTTTTAACCCATTAACAGCAGATATAACAACTAAACTGACTGCCATTAAAAATACCAGTGCTGTACTAAGGAAAATAGTTTTTTTAACTATTTTTTTAACATAGCTATGTATAAAGTTCATACCGAAACATTACTCCTAATATAATTAATCTGTATAAATAAATCGCACTGAATTATCGAGATTTAAAGGATGAGAGAAACTAAAAATCAGTTTCTTCTCATCCCATTTTTTTACCTCATCGTCACAAATTCTTCCGAACCTGTCGGGTGAATCGCAACCGTATTATCAAAATCTTTTTTCGTAGCGCCCATTTTAATCGCAACTGCAAATCCTTGCAGCATTTCATCTACGCCTAGACCTATTCCGTGCAATCCAACGATTTTTTCCTCTTCACCAACACAAACTAACTTCATATCACATTTTTGGCGATATTCGCCTAATGCAAAATACATTGGAGTGAAAGTTGATTGATAAATCTTGATATTTTCATCACCATACTTTTCTTTTGCTTGTTTTTCGGTTAAACCAACTGTAGCAACAGGAGGATGCGTAAAGACTACGGTAGGAATTGTTTCATAATCCAAGTACTCATTTTCCTTACCATTGAATAGTCGTTCAGATAACCTTCTTCCAGCTGCAATAGCAACAGGAGTCAAATCGATTTTACCAATCACATCGCCAACAGCATATATACCAGACTGTGTTGTCTTTTGGAATTTATCCACTTTTACATAGCCTTTATCTGTCAACTCAACCTGTGTATTTTCTAGTCCTAAACGATCCGTATTTGGTTGACGTCCAGTTCCGAAAACAATACTGTCCGCCGTAATTTTAGTGCCGTTCTCAAAAGTGATCATCAATTCCCCAGAGTCAAACTTTTCAATTGAATGCGGAGTTGAATGAGGGTAAATATGCATACCGTCCTCCATATAATGCTCTACTACTTTTTCAGAAAGCATTTCATCAAATTCTCTTAACGGACGCTCTTTTCTAAATGCCCAATGCGTTTCAGCACCTAATCCGTGGATCGTTCCAGCAAGTTCAGCTGCTATGTAACCAGCACCAACAAACACTACTCGTTTTGGTAGCTCCTCTAAAGCAAAAAAGCCATTAGAATCTATCGCATACTCTTCACCTGGAATCCCCAATTTTTTAGGACGCCCACCAGTAGCAATCAAAATATGAGGTGCTGTATAAGTTTCACCACCTGCTTCGATTGTATGATCATCAATAAATGTTGCATATTCAGATAAAACTTCTACCTTGTTACTATCTAATCCACGATGATAAGCTGTATGCAAATTATCAATATAGGCTTCACGATTTTGAACGAGTTTTTTAAAGCTGAATTCTTTTACATCTACGTCAAATCCATATCCTTGTGTATCTCGCCTCATCATTTCCATCATTGAACTTGCTTGCCACATCACTTTTTTTGGTACACAGCCAACATTGACACATGTTCCGCCAATATCTCCAGCTTCGATTAACAAAACCTTAGCACCATGCATCCCTGCACGATTAGCAGAACCAATTCCACCACTGCCGCCACCAATCACGATATAATCATATTGCTTTGACATTATCCACTTTTCCTTTCTGCAATGAAAGGGATAGGCTGTTATAGCCGATCCCTCAATCCTATTATTTATTTTTTCTTACGAATCATATCACCAACTGCAACTGGCTGTACAACCGGCATCGTTAAAATCATCATTGGATTCGGTGCACGATCGATTGACTCATCTTCTTCATTATACATAACTTCTACTGTTTGATGGAAGTGATTGAACCCAGGACCGTAAAATTCGATTTCATCGCCTACACTGAAATGATTTCTCTGACGAATCGTCGCAACTTTTGTTTCGGGATCATATGCCATGACTTCTCCAATAAATTTATATTGAGGAATCTTGCGGCGTTCGCCGAATAATTGTTCTTCATCTGTCGGTACATGATAATAAAATCCGGTTGAAAGCTCTCTTTGCGCCACTTTCCAAAGTTCATCGATCCATTCTTGTTGGCATTCATAATTTTCAGGATCTTCCATATACGTATCGACAGCTTTTTTATATACATTCGCCACAGTTGAAACGTAGTGAATTGATTTCATCCGTCCTTCGATTTTAAAACTATCGACACCGTTTTGAATCAGTTCAGGAATGTGTTGGATCATCGCCATGTCAACAGCACTCATTGAAAATTCTTCTTCGACTTCACCTTTATTAGTCAAATTTGTCCGTTCACCACCAAAGGGCATATCATAAAGTTCATATTTCCAGCGACAAGATTGAGAACATCCGCCACGATTTGCATCCCGCATCGACATATGGTTAGACAGCGTACATCTACCCGAATAAGAAATACACATTGCTCCGTGGATAAATGCTTCAATCTCTACATCTGTATTTTTTCGGATTTCTGCCACTTCATCCATCGATACTTCGCGTGCTAACACAACACGTTCTAGCCCCTCATTTTTCCAGAATTCTAATGTTTCATAATTCGTAGCTGATGCTTGCGTTGACAAATGAATCGGTAATCCTGGTGCTTCCGCTGCGCAAATTTCAATCAAAGCTG
Organism: Enterococcus sp. AZ126; assembly: GCF_051714545.1. NCBI lineage: Bacteria > Bacillati > Bacillota > Bacilli > Lactobacillales > Enterococcaceae > Enterococcus > Enterococcus sp. AZ126. Next base: position 2,323,317 of record NZ_JBIOSB010000001.1, on the reverse strand, counting down.
GATCAGACACGATTACTGCAGAAATACCAACATCTCGTATTTCTCTAAAAAAGTCCCCTGCTCCTTCTTGATTCCCTTCATGCGTGACCATATTTGCCGCCACATAAACTTTTGCACCGTGTTCATTAGCAAAAGCTACGCCTTCGATCATATCTTCCTTTGTGAAATTACCTGCACGGCTGCGTAAACCATAAGCGTTTCCGCCAATGTATACTGCATCCGCTCCGTAGTGAATCGCTGTTTTTAGTTTTTCTAGCGTCCCTGCTGGTGCTAAGACCTCAGGACGCTTCAATGTTCGTTCGTTTGTCATGTATTTTTTCTCCTTATTTTATCTCGTCTGGATCTAAATCAAAGAATCCGATATCTAAGCCACGGTTTTCTGGATGAAGTTCTTCTATTTTCTCAATTGCTTTCTGTGCTTGTTCCTCCGACCAAAGACCTGCTTCAATTTTTTCTTTTGCCTCGACAAATAACGTAGCAATTTCCACGAAAGATTCTCCTGGTGCGTAGATTCCATCAAGTTTCCACTTTGTGTAATTATGTTCATGAAGCTTGTCAAGTTCACCAATTAAATTTACATCATTGTCCGCAAAAATGTGTGTGCCATGGCTATCTTCATAAATTGAATAATGTGTTTCTTCTTTTTTAGGTTCCGATATAAACAAACCACGTTCTTTGCCTGCTGATTCAGCATTTTTAGTGAAATTGTAATAATTTTGCAGCAATGGACGTTTAGATTGATGGATACATGTGGCACCATACACAAGAACTTCCGCAGGAACCATCAAGTTTTCATTCATCGCTTTCATCTCTTCAAAAGGTACTTCACGTGCCAATACTGCACCGATTGCTCCGCGTTTTGCCCAAAAGTTTATTTGACGAGAGCTGGTAACTAAGGTCTCACCATCGTATATATATGGGATATCGATTTTGTCACGCTGCATTACAAAGACAATTCCAGGATCACCGACTGTTACTTGGTCTACCTTGATTTCTTGCAAAAATGCTAAATATTCTGGAACCTTCTTCATTTTTTCTGGATGCATGATCCCATTTAACGCAACAGTCACTTTTTTACCGAAATCGTGTGCTTTTTTAGTAACGATCTGCTGTTCTTCACGAGAAAATGACGTCGGTAAGCGCAATCCGAACATTTCTTCTCCAATGTATAGCGTATCTACTCCTACTGATAACAGCGCCTCTGCCTGTTCAATCGACTCAGCAGTTGCAATAAGTTCAATCATTTTGTATCCTCCCCTAAAAACTGCGTAAGCTATTCCCTATTTGTTACTAGGACTAGCCAATAAAGCTAGATAGTTTTAAAGCTGTATGAGCTCGTTCAGTCCTTAAAAAACTAAATTTAAAACAATATTTTTTATTTCCTACAGCTTTCTAACAACTGTTTCATAGTAGCACAAGTTCACAATCTTTCCAATAACCTCTCTATATTTTAACGCTTATTTTTCACAAAATAAATACCGTTCATTTACTTTCATTAAAGAAAAAAACTGTGCAAAACAGATTCGTTTTGCACAGCGAATGAACATTTAGTCATTAAATTGTTTGTAATACTTGTTCAGGTTTAGGTGATTTAACATTCAACGTTATTTTACCTTTACTTGCACCAATGGTTACTTTATCTCCAAGATGGATTTGACCCGACAGTAATGCTTCACTTAAACGATCTTCTACCTCTTTTTGTAATGCTCTACGGATCGGCCTTGCACCATATTCTGGATCAAAGCCAACTTTTCCAATCACTTCAATAGCAGCTGCGGTGATCTTCACATTAACGTCTTGCTCTTTCAAACGCTTAATGATCGATTTACTCATGATTTTCACGATTTCATGGATTTCTTCTTGGTCCAATGAACGGAAGACAACTGTTTCATCCACTCGGTTCAAGAATTCTGGACGGAAGGCTTTTTTCAATTCTTCCATGATCCGTTTTTGCATCGCATCATAGTCTTTTGTCAGGTCTTTTACATTAAAACCAACATTTTTTTCTTCACGAATCGCAGTTGCACCAATATTTGACGTCATGATTAAAATTGTATTTCTGAAATCAACTTTGCGGCCTTTAGAATCAGTTAAATGACCATCATCCAGTACTTGTAATAGAATATTGAATACATCTGGATGGGCTTTTTCTACTTCATCCAATAAAATGACAGAATAAGGTTTTTGACGAATCTTTTCAGTTAATTGACCGCCTTCTTCATATCCAACATACCCTGGAGGAGAACCAATTAAGCGACTCGTGCTATATTTTTCCATGAATTCAGACATATCCACTCGAACAAGGGAATCTTCACTACCGAACATTGTCTCAGCTAAAGCTTTTGCAAGCTCAGTTTTACCTACTCCCGTAGGGCCTAAGAACATAAATGAACCAATTGGTCTATCAGGATCTTTCAACCCACTGCGCGCTCTGCGAATGGCACGCGACACAGCTTGAACGGCTTCATCTTGACCAACTACTCGATGATGTAGAATACTTTCTAATTCAAGCAAACGTTCACTTTCCTTTTTCTCTAATTGCTGTAGCGGTACACCTGTCCATTGTGACACAACATTTGCAACGTCTTCTTCAGTTACACGATTCGCATAACCAGAAGCTTCTTTTTCTTCCAGCAGTAGAATATTTTCTAATTTACGCGCCAATTTCTTTTCTTTTTGACGTAGTCTTGCTGCACTTTCAAAAGACTGTGATTGAATCGCTTCTTCTTTTTCTTGAACTAAACGAGCGATTTCTATACGCAAATTATTGATTTCAGAAGGTTCATCCGCTAAATCTAGACGAACTTTAGCTGAAGACTCATCCATCAGATCAATTGCTTTATCTGGCAGCTGACGAGAATTGATGTAACGTACAGATAATTGAACAGCTGCATGTAATGCATCATCCGTAATTTCTACACCATGATGCTCTTCATAACGTGAACGCAGCCCTTTTAAAATTTCTTCTGCTTCTTCAGGAGTTGGCTCATCAACTTGTACACGAGCAAAACGACGTTCCAATGCTGAATCTTTTTCGATATATTTTTGGTATTCATCCAATGTTGTTGCACCGATCGTTTGCAATTCTCCTCTTGCAAGTGCTGGTTTTAAAATATTTGATGCGTCGATCGCACCTTCAGCACCACCTGCACCAATTAAAGTATGCAATTCATCGATAAACAAAATAACTTCGCCATCTTGATAAATTTCATCGATGACTTTTTTTAGTCGATCTTCAAATTCACCGCGATACTTGGTCCCCGCAACTAAAGCACCCATATCTAACATCATCAAGCGTTTTTCCAGCATATCTTCAGGAACTTCACCGTTCACTATTTTTTGCGCCAATCCTTCAGCGATTGCAGTCTTACCGACCCCAGGTTCACCAACTAAAACAGGATTATTCTTAGTACGACGACTTAAAATTTGAATCAATCGTCTAACTTCTTGCGAACGTCCAACTACAGGATCTAGATTGTTTTCACGTGCCAACTTCGTCAAATCACGCGCTAATGAATCCAATGTTGGTGTTCCTTTAGGCGCTGCTTTTTGGGCTTGATTATTCCGACGACGCCCCACATTACCACTCATTTGTGGATCAGTAATGCCTATTTTTTTCATCACTAACTGACGCATTTTAGACAAGCTTAAACCTAAATTTAATAAAATACGTGAAGCTAATATATCTTCATCTCTTAACAATCCTAGTAGAATATGTTCTGTTCCGATATTTGGTGCTCCTAAACGCTTGGCTTCATCACCTGCATAAGCAAAAATTTGTTTTGCACGAGGAGAATAAGGCAAATATGCACCTTTGGGGTATCCCTTAACAGTTCCGTAGCCAGTTAGGTGTTCTATTTCTTCACGAATATCATTCTTATCTGCGTTTAATTGACGCAATGACTTCCCGGCAATTCCATTTGGCTCTAAGACTAATGCTAACAATAAATGTTCTGAGCCAACAGATTGATGCCTAAAATATTTTGCTTCTTCTTGTGCAATAGCTAATACTGCCTTGGCACTTTCAGTAAATAATTCATCCATACTATCATTCCTCCTCGTAACTCAAACGTTCTAAAAATGAATGCATCAATTGAGCACGTAAATAATCTTCATTTGATCCTGTTTTACCTAAAACCTGTTTACCAAGAACAGACAGTATCAGATTTCCTTCTCTTTTAGTTATAACTTCTTCTTCATACAACTTTTGTACGAAAATCAACGCATCTTTTTCTGAAAGTTCACTACCCGTAAATTGAGCCATTTGCTTTAATAATTGGTCACTATCAGAAATTTGGACTTTAGCAATCCTAATGTAACCACCACCGCCACGTTTACTTTCCACAGAATATCCTCGTTGAATTGTAAAACGCGTGTTGATAACATAATTAATCTGGGAGGGAACACAATTGAATAAGTGAGCCATTTCAGCTCTACGAATCTCAATTTTACTGCTTTCTTCAAGAATCTTTTTTAAATATGCTTCTATTAAATCCGAAGTATTTTGATTACTCATCACACTCATCCTTTTCCCTTGACTAATACTGACCTTAATTATACATAATTTTAAGTGTTTAATAAAGGAGAATGCCTAATTTGATAAGAAAAGATTATTTACAGCTTTTAGTAAATTTAAAGTATAAGGCTAGGAAGTAAGTTAAACGCTTCTGTCCCAACCCCATACTTTTCTAGAACTTTCCCAGAGATACAATGATTATCGTAAAGCTATTCCATTGATAACCTCAAAAATCAATTTTTTCTATTTTATCCGCTAAGTTCTTTTCAATCAATTCTTTAAAATATTATAAAACAACAAAACACCACTCAAAAGAATGAGTGGTGTTCATACGAAATTAAAATAATCGGGAAGACAGGATTCGAACCTGCGACCCCTTGGTCCCAAACCAAGTGCTCTACCAAGCTGAGCTACTTCCCGTAGCTATAATAATAAAAAAAGACTAAACGTTCAAAAGGACCTAAATTCTCTGAACCTTTTAATCCGCAGTCAAATACTTTAACTATGCACCCAAAGGGAGTCGAACCCCTAACCTCTTGATTCGTAGTCAAGCACTCTATCCAGTTGAGCTATGGGTGCTACATTTCTAATGCCGAGGACCGGAATCGAACCGGTACGGTGATCACTCACCGCAGGATTTTAAGTCCTGTGCGTCTGCCAGTTCCGCCACCCCGGCGAAAGAACAAGCTAAGCGGAAAACGGGGTTCGAACCCGCGACCCCCACCTTGGCAAGGTGGTGCTCTACCACTGAGCTATTTCCGCAGTCTGGATGCCGGCTAAAGGATTTGAACCCTCGACCCTCTGATTACAAATCAGATGCTCTACCAACTGAGCTAAGCCGGCGTGATGTTCGCCTAGTTATAAAACGAGACTAAAAATGCGGGTGAAGGGACTTGAACCCCCACGCCGTAAGGCGCTAGATCCTAAATCTAGTGCGTCTGCCAATTCCGCCACACCCGCAAAATATTCCTATGAGCCGTGCAGGGCTCGAACCTGCGACCCTCTGATTAAAAGTCAGATGCTCTACCAACTGAGCTAACGGCTCAAAAAATGGAGGTTGACGGGATCGAACCGCCGACCCCCTGCTTGTAAGGCAGGTGCTCTCCCAGCTGAGCTAAACCTCCAAGACAACACTTTAGCGTGGCGACGTCCTACTCTCACAAAGGGAAACCCTTCACTACAATCGGCGCTAAGAAGCTTAACTTCTGTGTTCGGCATGGGAACAGGTGTATCCTTCTCGCTATCGCCACCACACTGGGTGTTGTTGCTATTCAATTGAGTGATTATTCACTCAAAACTGGATTGAAGTTGTAATCAAACAGTCCGATATACTTTTTTATTTCGTTTCTTTGGTTAAGTCCTCGACCGATTAGTATTGGTCCGCTCCGTACATCACTGCACTTCCACTTCCAACCTATCTACCTGATCATCTCTCAGGGGTCTTACTTTCTTAAAGAAATGGGAAATCTCATCTTGAGGTGGGCTTCACACTTAGATGCTTTCAGCGTTTATCCCTTCCCTACATAGCTACCCAGCAATGCCCTTGGCAGAACAACTGGTACACCAGCGGTAAGTCCATCCCGGTCCTCTCGTACTAAGGACAGCTCCTCTCAAATTTCCAACGCCCGCGACGGATAGGGACCGAACTGTCTCACGACGTTCTGAACCCAGCTCGCGTGCCGCTTTAATGGGCGAACAGCCCAACCCTTGGGACCGACTACAGCCCCAGGATGCGACGAGCCGACATCGAGGTGCCAAACCTCCCCGTCGATGTGGACTCTTGGGGGAGATAAGCCTGTTATCCCCAGGGTAGCTTTTATCCGTTGAGCGATGGCCCTTCCATGCGGAACCACCGGATCACTAAGCCCGACTTTCGTCCCTGCTCGACTTGTAAGTCTCGCAGTCAAGCTCCCTTCTGCCTTTACACTCTGCGAATGATTTCCAACCATTCTGAGGGAACCTTTGGGCGCCTCCGTTACTCTTTAGGAGGCGACCGCCCCAGTCAAACTGCCCACCTGACACTGTCTCCCACCACGATAAGTGGTGCGGGTTAGAGGGTTCATAACACAAGGGTAGTATCCCACCAGCGCCTCCACCGAAACTAGCGTTCCGGATTCATCGGCTCCTACCTATCCTGTACATGTGGTACAAACACTCAATATCAAGCTACAGTAAAGCTCCATGGGGTCTTTCCGTCCTGTCGCGGGTAACCTGCATCTTCACAGGTACTAAAATTTCACCGAGTCTCTCGTTGAGACAGTGCCCAAATCGTTACGCCTTTCGTGCGGGTCGGAACTTACCCGACAAGGAATTTCGCTACCTTAGGACCGTTATAGTTACGGCCGCCGTTTACTGGGGCTTCAATTCTGAGCTTCGCCGAAGCTAACCCATCCTCTTAACCTTCCAGCACCGGGCAGGCGTCAGCCCCTATACTTCATCTTTCGATTTTGCAGAGACCTGTGTTTTTGATAAACAGTCGCTTGGGCCTATTCACTGCGGCTGACCGAAGTCAGCACCCCTTCTCCCGAAGTTACGGGGTCATTTTGCCGAGTTCCTTAACGAGAGTTCGCTCGCTCACCTTAGGATACTCTCCTCGACTACCTGTGTCGGTTTACGGTACGGGCAGTTGTTTTCTCACTAGAAGCTTTTCTTGACAGTGTGACATCAGGAACTTCGGTACTATTATTTCCCTCCCCATCACAGCTTGTCCGTACAGAGTAAAGCATTTGACTCTACTCAAGACTTACTGCTTGGACATGCACTTCCAGTCGCATGCATTCCTTAGCCTCCTGCGTCCCTCCATTGCTCAAACAAAAACAACTGGTACAGGAATATCAACCTGTTGTCCATCGCCTACGCCTATCGGCCTCGGCTTAGGTCCCGACTAACCCTGGGCGGACGAGCCTTCCCCAGGAAACCTTAGTCATACGGTGGACGGGATTCTCACCCGTCTTTCGCTACTCATACCGGCATTCTCACTTCTAAGCGCTCCAGCCGTCCTCACGATCGACCTTCAACGCCCTTAGAACGCTCTCCTACCATCACACCAGAGGTGTGATCCACAGCTTCGGTAATATGTTTAGCCCCGGTACATTTTCGGCGCAGGGTCACTCGACTAGTGAGCTATTACGCACTCTTTAAATGGTGGCTGCTTCTGAGCCAACATCCTAGTTGTCTGTGCAACCCCACATCCTTTTCCACTTAACATATATTTTGGGACCTTAGCTGGTGGTCTGGGCTGTTTCCCTTTCGACTACGGATCTTATCACTCGCAGTCTGACTGCCGAATATGAATGAATGGCATTCGGAGTTTATCTGAATTCGGTAACCCGAGATGGGCCCCTAGTCCAAACAGTGCTCTACCTCCATCATTCTTAACTTCGACGCTAGCCCTAAAGCTATTTCGGAGAGAACCAGCTATCTCCAAGTTCGTTTGGAATTTCTCCGCTACCCACAGCTCATCCCCGCACTTTTCAACGTACGTGGGTTCGGTCCTCCAGTGCGTTTTACCACACCTTCAACCTGGCCATGGGTAGATCACATGGTTTCGGGTCTACGACTACATACTCATTCGCCCTATTCAGACTCGCTTTCGCTGCGGCTCCGGCTCTTCACCTTAACCTCGCATGCAATCGTAACTCGCCGGTTCATTCTACAAAAGGCACGCCATCACCCATTAACGGGCTTTGACTTGTTGTAGGCACACGGTTTCAGGATCTATTTCACTCCCCTTCCGGGGTGCTTTTCACCTTTCCCTCACGGTACTGGTTCACTATCGGTCATTAGGGAGTATTTAGCCTTGCGGGATGGTCCCCGCGGATTCCGACGGAATTTCTCGTGTTCCGCCGTACTCAGGATCCTCCTAGGTGTTGCCAACATTTCGTCTACGGGGCTATTACCCACTTTGGCGAACCTTTCCAAGTTCTTCGACTATCTTGACAGACTACCACATCGGAGTCCTACAACCCCAACAAGCAAGCTTGTTGGTTTGGGCTTTTCCCGTTTCGCTCGCCGCTACTCAGGGAATCGAATTTTCTTTCTCTTCCTGCAGGTACTTAGATGTTTCAGTTCTCTGCGTCTACCTCTATCCAGCTATGTATTCACTGAATAGTAACATCCTATAAAAGATGCTGGGTTTCCCCATTCGGAAATCTCTGGATCATAGCTCACTTACAGCTCCCCAAAGCATATCGGTGTTAGTCCCGTCCTTCATCGGCTCCTAATGCCAAGGCATCCACCGTGCGCCCTTATTCACTTAACCTTACGATCTTACGATCGGTTTTGTTTGGTTCGTTTCTCTAGCGATAGAGGCGTGACCAATAAAATAAGCTTCGAACTATTTTAATTAAAAAACTCATTCAACGCGGTGTTCTCGGTTTGTTTTGATTACTTTTATACTTCAATATCCAGTTTTCAATGAACAATTCGTTTGAGAGAATCATATAAAAAGAAAGAAAATCCAATGATTAACTTCTTTATATAAGAGTAAACCTCTCAAAACTGAACAAAGTGTCGACGAATGTGTAAGTTTCCGTAATATTCCTTAGAAAGGAGGTGATCCAGCCGCACCTTCCGATACGGCTACCTTGTTACGACTTCACCCCAATCATCTATCCCACCTTAGGCGGCTGGCTCCACAAGGGTTACCTCACCGACTTCGGGTGTTACAAACTTTCGTGGTGTGACGGGCGGTGTGTACAAGGCCCGGGAACGTATTCACCGCGGCGTGCTGATCCGCGATTACTAGCGATTCCGGCTTCATGTAGGCGAGTTGCAGCCTACAATCCGAACTGAGAGAAGCTTTAAGAGATTTGCATGACCTCGCGGCCTAGCGACTCGTTGTACTTCCCATTGTAGCACGTGTGTAGCCCAGGTCATAAGGGGCATGATGATTTGACGTCATCCCCACCTTCCTCCGGTTTGTCACCGGCAGTCTCGCTAGAGTGCCCAACTGAATGATGGCAACTAACAATAAGGGTTGCGCTCGTTGCGGGACTTAACCCAACATCTCACGACACGAGCTGACGACAACCATGCACCACCTGTCACTTTGTCCCCGAAGGGAAAGCTCTATCTCTAGAGTGGTCAAAGGATGTCAAGACCTGGTAAGGTTCTTCGCGTTGCTTCGAATTAAACCACATGCTCCACCGCTTGTGCGGGCCCCCGTCAATTCCTTTGAGTTTCAACCTTGCGGTCGTACTCCCCAGGCGGAGTGCTTAATGCGTTAGCTGCAGCACTGAAGGGCGGAAACCCTCCAACACTTAGCACTCATCGTTTACGGCGTGGACTACCAGGGTATCTAATCCTGTTTGCTCCCCACGCTTTCGAGCCTCAGCGTCAGTTACAGACCAGAGAGTCGCCTTCGCCACTGGTGTTCCTCCATATATCTACGCATTTCACCGCTACACATGGAATTCCACTCTCCTCTTCTGCACTCAAGTCTCCCAGTTTCCAATGACCCTCCCCGGTTGAGCCGGGGGCTTTCACATCAGACTTAAGAAACCGCCTGCGCTCGCTTTACGCCCAATAAATCCGGACAACGCTTGCCACCTACGTATTACCGCGGCTGCTGGCACGTAGTTAGCCGTGGCTTTCTGGTTAGATACCGTCAAGGTAAGAGCAGTTACTCTCCTACTTGTTCTTCTCTAACAACAGAGTTTTACGATCCGAAAACCTTCTTCACTCACGCGGCGTTGCTCGGTCAGACTTTCGTCCATTGCCGAAGATTCCCTACTGCTGCCTCCCGTAGGAGTCTGGGCCGTGTCTCAGTCCCAGTGTGGCCGATCACCCTCTCAGGTCGGCTATGCATCATGGCCTTGGTGAGCCGTTACCTCACCAACTAGCTAATGCACCGCGGGTCCATCCATCAGTGACACCCGAAAGCGTCTTTCAAGTCAGCACCATGCGGTGTCGACTATTATGCGGTATTAGCACCTGTTTCCAAGTGTTATCCCCCTCTGATGGGTAGGTTACCCACGTGTTACTCACCCGTCCGCCACTCTTCTTTTCAACTGAGTGCAAGCACTCGGTAGAAAAGAAGCGTTCGACTTGCATGTATTAGGCACGCCGCCAGCGTTCGTCCTGAGCCAGGATCAAACTCTCATAATAAAAGTTGAACACAATCCGAAGATTGTTAAGCTCATTTGGTTGCTAGCATATTGCTTCGCTTTGTTAAAAATTGTTGTTTGTTTTTACCGTTGTAAAAACAACCTACACATTTGGTTCGTCTTACTTTGTTCAGTTTTCAAAGGTCTACTGTGTTACCTCGCAGCAACTTTTATATCATATCAAATCTTCGATTCGATGTCAACACTTTTTTTAAAAAGTTTCAAAGTTTTTCTCTGCTTGATGTTATCGAATGTTTCGCGACAACTTCATTAGTTTATCAGGTCGTTTGTTATTTGTCAACAACTTTCTTCCTGATTTTTCAAGCTTCTTTCGAACTTGATTTGTTATTTCATGTTCGTTTCAATTGCCAGTAATTCTTGAGGCAACTTCACTAGTTTATCAGGCTAGTCATTGTTTGTCAACAACTATTTTACTGATTTCCAAAGTTTATTTCAAACTTGGACTGTTATCTTATCCATATCGTTCAGCGTGTTACATCAGTGCCTTGCGACAAGATATAATATACCAAGTTTCTGGGCTTAGGTCAACTAAAAATTGCACTTTTTTTAAAGTTTTTTTCTTTGCCGATTATTTTATTACTTTTGTTCTTTATTGTTCGTTTTTAACAGAGAAAAAAGTAATTTTAGACTTATTTTTTAATTTTTAGTAACATATTCTAAATTTCCCGTAATTTCTCTTTGTTTTTGTCAATTTCTCATTTTTTTTGTTAGAATGTAGAAGAAGAATTCTACTATATATATGGAGGAAAAGAATGATATGAAAATTTTAGTTGCTGATGATGATAAAGAGATCGTGGAACTACTGAGTATTTATATTCACAATGAAGGCTATGAAGTGGTGAAAGCTTATGACGGAAAAGAGGCTTTGTCGAAGATCCGGACAATATCAGATATTGATTTGCTTATTTTGGATATCATGATGCCAATCATGGATGGTATGCAAGTAGTGAAAGAGTTAAGAAAGGAATCTCAAATTCCAATTATTATGCTAACTGCTAAAACAACTGATATGGATAAGATCAAAGGACTTGTTGCTGGCGCAGATGATTATGTGACTAAACCCTTCAATCCATTAGAAATCATGGCTCGTGTTAAGTCCATTTTGAGACGCAGCCAAATGCAGCTTAAAGCAGACGAACCAGATGTACTTGAAATTGGCTCACTGATCATCAATAAGGATTCACATGAAGTGAAGACAGTTGATGGGAAGGAAATTCAATTGACCGCCTTAGAATTCGGCATTTTGTATCTATTAGCTAGTCATCCTAACCGTGTTTTTAGTGCCGATGAGATTTTTGAGCGTGTATGGCAACAAGAAAGTATTGTTTCTGCAAAAACAGTCATGGTTCATGTCAGTCACTTGAGAGATAAGATAGAAGAAGCAACTGGTGGAGAAAAAGTCATTCAAACAGTTTGGGGAGTTGGATATAAGATCGATGCTCGTTAGACAAAAGAAAATTGAAAAGAAGAAACGAATCACTCTAACATCAAAGGAAATTAGCGAATTACTTGCTGAAGGAATTGTCACGATTATCCTGTTACTTCTATTAAATGTCTCAATTACAGTTATTCTAAGTGCCAGCGAAACCTTAAAGGGAATTATCTGGGCAACTAAGGGTGCTTTTGCTCAAGAGTTAAATACAGATTTATTTTGGAGTTTAAGTAAATTTGTTATCCCAATATTTTTTATAGTGGATGTTGCTGTCTTATACTGGCGTTTGATTCGTCGTTATCGACAAATGCAATTACGGCATATCATCAGTGAGCTTCATTATATCGCTGATGGTAATTACGATCACCGTATTCCTTTCGAATTGAGCGGTGATTTGGCAAAAGTCGTCACTAGTATCAACGGATTAGTTGATAGTACTGTAGCTGCCATCGAAGACGAACGTAAAATAGAAAAATCAAAGGATGAATTGATTACAAATGTCAGCCATGATATTAGAACTCCTTTGACTTCTATTATAGGATACTTAGGCTTGATTGAAGATCGACAATTCCATAATGAAGAAGATTTACTAAAATACACGCATACTGCTTATGTAAAAGCCAAACAAATGAAGCTACTCGTAGACGACCTTTTTGAGTACACTAAAGTCCGCCAGCCGTCAGTTCCTATAAATACGATCAGTTTCGACATGGCGCAATTGATTGAACAATTGGCTGCTGATTTTGAGTTGGAAGCAGATAAAAACAATATGACGATTCACGTCAATGCGACACCTTCATCAATTAAAATGGATGGAGATACTGAGAAGTTGGTTCGTGTCTTCAATAATCTATTATCAAATGCACTGAAATATGGTAAAGGCGGTAAAAATATCGTCATTGATGTAGAGAAAGTTGGGACTGAAGCTGTCATTGCTGTTAGAAATGATGGTCCGCCAATTCCTAAGAAATCGTTAGATCAATTATTCGATCGGTTTTATCGTGTGGAGGAATCACGTTCCCAAGAAACAGGTGGAACAGGCCTTGGTTTGGCAATTGCACAAAGCATTGTAGCCTTGCATGGCGGGTATATCTATGCAACTTCTGATAATCACTGGACGTCTTTCATTATTCATTTGCCTTTAAAGAGAAATTGATTTACTAAGGTTGACATCCAAACGAAAGTTTTGTATCCTAATGACAAGCAAAGAGAAAAAGTATTTATAGTGTTGAATCAAAGAGAGTTTGCGGTGGTGAGAGCAAATATTCTGCTATGAAGAAGTCCGTCTCTATTACATGCGTTTGATGAAATAAGTCAAACCGGCTGCAGCCGTTATCTGCATTACAAGGGCAGCGTTATAGCTGAACTTGGGTGGTACCGCGAAATTCAAGTCATTTCGTCCCAAGAATTTTTTTCTAGGGATGGAGTGGCTTTTTATTTTTCTACACTATTATCTAGCAACATGGACTAATGTTGAGCTCTGAACCGATCTCTTCCATTCCTAAGAGCTAAAGCTTCACGAATTGAAGGCCATCGGAAAAAAGCGAGCAAGTCCATTATGCTTTTAAATTTAAGGAGGAGTATTTATGTTAGATGTAAAAATGATTCGTCAAAATTTTGATGATGTAAAAGCAAAATTGAAAACCCGTGGTGTAAAAGAAGAAATATTAGTAGAATTCTTACGCTTAGATGAAAGTCGTCGGAATTTATTAGTAAAATCAGAAGAACTGAAAAAATACAGAAATGATGTTTCAGCAGAAATTGCCCAGTTAAAACGAAATAAGGAGGATGCTACAGCTAAAATTGCTGAAATGAAAGAAGTTGGCGGTAATATTAAAGCAATGGACACTGAAATCGAAGAGATCGATGTCAAACTACATGAAATTTCTACAACTTTACCAAACCTCCCTCATCATTCAGTACCTGTGGGGAAAGATGAAGACGATAATGTTGAAGTACGTCGTTGGAGCGAGCCTAAAAATTTTGCTTTTGAACCAAAGCCACATTGGGACGTAGCTGAAAAACTAGATATTCTTGATTTCGAACGTGGAGCAAAAGTTTCAGGAAGTCGTTTTGTCTACTATAAAGGATTAGGTGCTAGACTAGAACGAGCATTATACAATTTTATGCTGGATATGCACGTTTATGACCATGGATACACTGAAATGATGACACCTTATATCGTAAACAGTAATTCTATGTTCGGTACTGGTCAATTTCCTAAATTCAAAGAAGACGTTTTTCAGTTAGAAGGAACAGATATGACCTTGATCCCAACTGCAGAGGTTCCTTTGACAAACTATTATAATAACGAAATTTTAGATGGCAAAGATTTACCTATCTATTTTACCGCACTGAGTCCATCTTTTCGTTCTGAAGCTGGAAGTGCAGGTCGTGATACACGCGGCTTGATTCGTCTACATCAATTTAATAAAGTAGAAATGGTGAAATTCAGTGATGCAGAACATTCTTATGAGGAATTAGAAAAAATGACGGCAAATGCAGAAGATATTTTACAAAAATTGAACCTTCCTTATCGTGTCATGTCACTAGCTACAGGCGATATGGGCTTCTCAGCTGCGAAAACATATGACTTAGAAGTCTGGATTCCAGCCCAAAATGCCTATCGCGAAATCAGCTCTTGTTCAAACTGTGAAGATTTTCAAGCTCGTCGTGCGATGATCCGCTATCGTGATGAGAATGATAAAGTGCAATATGCGCACACATTAAATGGATCAGGTCTAGCTGTGGGAAGGACTGTCGCTGCCATATTAGAAAATTATCAAAATGAAGATGGAACCGTAACGATTCCAGAAGTTTTAGTTCCTTATATGGGTAATTTGAAAATAATTAAATAAATAAATAAAATATCTAATTTAATTCTCTTGCTGTTGAAAGTCCAAAACAAGCATGATACAGTTAATTACTGTAAACAATCAAATTTTATAAAATTAGAGGGATCAAACGTTATGGACAGAGATAATTACCCAAGAAGAACTCGAAACAGCCGACGCAAACGGAATAAACACAGTTTTTCAAAAAAAATGGCTTTTGTGTCCGTTTGTATGCTTTCATTTATTTTGATCTGCGGAGGCATTTATGCTGCCTATGCTATACAGCGTAAACCTGAAGATGCCAGCACACGTGAAGATAAGCAACAATTTGAACAAAAAGAAGCCTCGTTGCTAGAAAAAATTCGGAAATCTAAAAATCAAGATAGTTTTAAGACAATAGAGCAAGAAAAAAAAGCTGGCAATGTTCAAACACTTTTTTATGAGCCAGCCGCAACTAACTCTATTCCTCAACTACCAGCAATCAAAACCGAATTAACTACTTTGATGGAAACTGCTCAAAAGAGCAACCAAAAAGAGACAGCAGTCAAACTCGTCGGTTATGTGAAACTAAAAAAAATCACTGAACAAGTGGTCAGCTACCAACCTGTTGTTGAGGCTTACACTTGGAATCAAGAAAAAGCAGATTGGTCTGAGAAAACTGAAACGGGTAAATATACAGCTTGCGTCAATCAAAAAACAAAACAACCACTAAATTTGCTAGATATTTTCATGAATGAATCCAATATTTTAGCAGTTCAGCAAGTCATTCAGCAAAAATTACTTTCTGAAAGTCCTGATGGTAATGCCATTATCGATGGTGTTCTCAACATGCCTAATATTTCGTTAGACGGTACTGCTTTTACCTATTATTCCGACAAAATCAGCTTAGACCTACCAGAAAATCCAACTGGTAAAACAGAAATCACGTTGCCTTATAAAGAAATTGCTGGTTACGTAAATCCAGAATTTGTAGATCCAACGTCGATCAAAGATGCATTACCCAAACCTCTAGATCCAAAAAAGAAATACATTTCACTAACGTTTGATGATGGACCTAATCCTGAAACCACTCCACGACTTCTAGATATTCTAAAAGAAAAAGGAGTCAAAGCAACATTCTTTATGCTAGGTCAAAATGTTGTAAAATATGAATCACTTGTAAAAAAAGTAGCAGAAGACGGGCATGAAGTTGCAAGTCATTCTTATTCCCACCCACAATTAACTAGCGTCGATGCTCAAAGAGTAAAAGAGGAAGTTCAAAATACAGACAAGGTAATCTATCATGCTACTGGCAAGCTACCAACTGATTTTAGACCGCCTTATGGTGCTGTAAATAAAGATGTTGCAGCCATCATTGGTAAACCTATTATTCAGTGGTCTGTCGATTCGCAAGATTGGCAAAGTAATAATGCACAATCCATCATTAAACGTATCGATGATACCGCCTATAATGACACGATTGTCTTGATGCATGACATTCATCCCGAAACTGTTAATGCTGTAGCAACTGTGATCGATCACTTACGTGAAGAAGGGTATGAAATTTTACCGTCTACAGAATTACTAGGAAAAAAAGCTAAACCACTTCATATGTATTATGGTTCTGAAGATGAACGCCTTGTTCAATAAATAAAAAATTCCGATGTCACAAGCGACGTCGGAATTTTTTTTATCTTGATTTATTGTTCTACAGAGTAGTTAGGTGCTTCTTTCGTAATTTGCACATCATGCGGATGAGATTCTTTCAATCCATTACCACTCATTTGGATAAACTGTGCTTCATCACGTAATTGTTTTAAGTTCGCTGCACCGACATAGCCCATACCTGATTTTAAGCCACCAATCAATTGGAAAACAATGTCTGAGACGCTCCCTTTATAAGCAACACGGCCCTCGATACCTTCTGGAACTAATTTATTGGCTTCATTGACACCGCCTTGGAAATAACGATCACTTGAACCTTTTTCCATGGCACCTAGTGAACCCATTCCACGATATGTTTTAAAACGTCGGCCTTGATAAATTTCAAATTCACCTGGTGATTCATCGGTTCCTGCGAGCATACTGCCTAACATAACTGCATGTCCACCGGCAGCCAAAGCTTTTACGATATCGCCTGAATATTTGATCCCTCCATCAGCGATAATGGCCTTACCATATTTACGAGCAACAGAAGCTGCATCATAGATAGCTGTTAATTGAGGAACACCTACACCTGCAACAACACGCGTTGTACAAATAGAACCAGGTCCGATCCCAACTTTAACGACATCTACGCCTACATCATAAAGTGCTTTAGCCCCTTCAGCTGTTGCGATATTTCCAGCAATCAATGTCGCATCTGGAAATGTATCACGAATTTCTTTAATCTTACGAATCACACCTGCACTATGACCATGAGCTGTATCGATAATGATCGCATCTACTCCTGCATCTAATAGAGCTTCCGCACGTTCAAAAGTATCACTTGTGACACCAACGGCTGCTGCAACTAACAAACGTCCATGCTCATCTTTCGCTGCATTGGGAAATTCGATTACTTTTTCAATATCTTTGATCGTAATCAAGCCACTTAAACGATTATTTTCATCAACAATTGGTAATTTTTCGATTTTATGTTTCTGTAAAATCTTTTCAGCATCTTTTAAAGAAGTACCAACTGGAGCTGTAACTAAGTTATCTTTTGTCATCACTTCGTCGATTTTCATTTGGTAATCTGTTACAAAACGCATATCACGGTTCGTAATGATCCCAACTAATTTACGGTTATCCATCGTTTCCACGATCGGTACTCCGCTGATACGGTATTTACTCATTAAATTTTCAGCATCTGCTACTAAATTCGTTGGCGTTAAGAAAAATGGATCAATGATAACACCACTTTCAGAACGTTTTACTTTACGAACTTCATCTGCTTGTTTCGCGATACTCATATTTTTATGAACAACACCTAAACCACCCTGACGAGCCATTGAAATGGCCATTTTACTATCCGTTACTGTATCCATACTTGCACTGATTAGAGGAATATTCAACTTAATATTTTTTGCTAGTTGGATACTCATATCCACTTCGTTGGGCAACACGTGACTTTCTGCTGGAATCAATAAAACATCATCAAATGTAAGACCTTTTTTCGCGAATTTCGTTTCCCAGTTAGACATTTTTCAGACCACTCCTCTATTTAATTTTATATAAGAAAATAACAGATAATAAAAGGTAAGTCAACCGCATTTTCCTGTTTATCAAGATTTTCTTTTCAATCCTCCGAACATGAGCGTTTACTCATTTTTTTATTATCAAAATACAATTAAAAACATAGGCATTTCTTTCATTTAAACTTGCTTGAAAGCTTAGGTGTCACTTTCCATATTACACAAACGAAAAGAGTAATCACAGAGATACCCAACGAAATTTTTTGAGCCAAAGTTGTATGGTAAACGATAGAGATACTTCCTTTTTTAGATAACTGAACATCGACTAATCCGTTTCGTCTATTTAATGATACTGGAATTGTTTTTTTGTTTCCATCATTTACTATTTGAGCTTGATAGCCATAATAGTAGATAAACGGAACCGTAACTGTTGCTTTTTGCGTACCGTTCGTTCGATAGTCAAATGCTACTGAGTCAAAATTCATTTTGACATCGGCTACTTCGATTTCAGAATCATCATAAACGACTTTTCGATCTTTATTCTTTTTAATAGTGGCATAATCAACTTCTTTGGGTAAATATTCATGTCCAGCTCCAATATAATAACTATTTGTTTGATCGTATGTCTTGCGTGATAAGATACGTTTCCCTTCAGTATCAATACTTTCTTTTTCGTACAATCCAACTCCAATTAAAATAACCATAACTAATATTATCTGACTACTTGGAAATTTTTTAAATAATCCTATACTGTCATTTGCAATAAGAAACGCTAGCAATAAAGTCACGATCGATAAAAAGCGCCAAGGAAACTGAATTGTATTAAGCGGAGTATTGTCAAAAAGCTGCCAAGGGAAAAGATTCGTCGTCATAAACATAAATAGTAACGCAAGGATGATCAACTCGCGATTGGATGAATTTTGCTTAAAAATCATCACTGTGTAGATGGTCAAACCAAATAAAAGAATGACACCTATATTCGCTGAGGACGCGTGAAATACGCTATTTTTAAAACTGTTGGCGATTAGTTCACTCAAAGAATAGCTTCTATCTGAAATCGATGTCAACGGATTAGATGTCACTTGAAATGTAACATGGTGCATCTGTTCAAAAACGGGTACTAAGTAGAAGGCGAGTAATAAAACAGTAACTCCAGCGGCCTTCAATAGCGCAACGATGACCTCTTTCTTAAAAAAATTCTTCGAATTTAAAAGAATATACATGCCTATAAAAATGCTGATGATTTCCAATGAAATGAAATGAGCTAAACCAATTCCCGTCATAGCCACTGTCAACAATAGCCATTTATTCTCTTTACCGTTTTTCAATAGATACAGACTTGCCAAAACTAATGGAAAAAAGCTCATTGCCAATAACTCTCCAATAGCCTGTCGATTAAAAAAGTCTTGTAATCGATAAATCGACAAAGTATACAATAATGAAAATAAGTAACTTTTTATTTTCGTTAATCCCATGTATCTGCCAGATACATAGGTTAAAATAAAAGTAACGATGTTTATTCCAATAGCAAAAATAACAAAACTAGTCGCGAGCGAAAAATTAAAAACACGCAGAATTGCAGGCAAATACAGATAAAAATCTGGATAAAATAAACTTGATGCATAGCCATATCCTCCAATGAAAAAGTAGCTGACTTTCGGCAGTAATAAGCCATTTCTTAAAGACTCCGCCAAACCTTCAATTCGATTTTGATGAAAATGGTAATCATCACCTATCATAATATGACCGTTTTTAATATATACAATGTACAAAGACAATACGCTTAATACAAAAAAACTTAGCAATATAAGTAACTGACTGTATTGTTTGATCCATTTTTTCATTGCTCCACCTCTTTAATATGAAAATTAATTGCAAATTTCATTATTAGTTTCTATGGTACCGTGCTGAAGCTTTTCTTTCAAACATGAACCCTTTTATTTTTATGCTGCTTAGTAAGTTATTTATTTATCGTAAAAAAAAAGAGTCTTAAACAAAACGACTGAGCGTTTTGTCTAAGACTCTTTTACTTTTATTTATTAACGCGCCAAACTACTACGCATATTGTATTTTTTCTTTAACAAGTAACGAGTACCCAAAGCAATCCCACCAATAATGATGACGACCACTGGATCTAATACTGGATTAATAACTACTGGTAGCATTGCAGAACCTGTAAAGACGACGAGCCATAAAAGCATCGCACCAACTAAGATAAGTCCTGTTTTAAACCAACCTGGGCGTTTAGATTTATCCATGCCAGGACGATCATATTGATATACATATTTATACATCAAATAAAATACATACCCTCCAGCCATTGATGCTAGAACCAATGTCAATAAACCTAATGGCTGAGATTTTCCTTTAGACCACATCATCATAACTGAAAACATGATCGTCATCACACCGAATAATAATAATGTATTATCCAACCACATCAAAGCTGGTGTTGATTCTGGAAGTTCTTCTGGTTTATTTAAAATAGACTCCGTACGTTCAGCCACTGTTCCGAAAAGCTGACGCGCTGTTTTTCCACTTTTTTGACCTTCTACTAAATGAGGTAAAATTTCGTGCAAAGCAAGTGTCTGCGCTTCTTCTGAAAGGTTAGCAGCAACTAATGATTTTTTTAAGTCAAAAATATATTGTTCGTTTCTCTTTGTCAATTGTTGTTCAAGTTCACGATTTTCTGAAACAATGTCTCGAAGTGCTTCTGATTCCATTATTTTGCGTCCTCCTCGCCCGTAGCCAACGGGACAGTCTTTACCTAAAAAGTATTCTAACACATTTTTTAGGGAGAAAAACAGTTTTTAGCAATTTTTTTCCTATACATTGAAACGGAAAAGCATAACATCGCCATCTTGGACAATATATTCTTTTCCT
Source organism: Enterococcus sp. AZ126 (assembly GCF_051714545.1). Taxonomy (NCBI): domain Bacteria; kingdom Bacillati; phylum Bacillota; class Bacilli; order Lactobacillales; family Enterococcaceae; genus Enterococcus; species Enterococcus sp. AZ126. The sequence goes on along the minus strand of NZ_JBIOSB010000001.1, from coordinate 2,302,369 downwards.
TCTAAACGAACTTTGCCTGCTTCTTTCGCTGCTTGCATATTCCCATACGTGTTCAAGTCATCAAACGAAACAGTCTCTGCACGAATAAATCCACGCTCAAAGTCCGTATGGATGATTCCCGCTGCTTGAGGTGCTTTGATTCCTTTACGGAAAGTCCAGGCACGTACTTCTTGCTCGCCTGCCGTAAAGTAAGTTGCCAATCCCAATAAATCATAGGCAGCACGAATTAGTTGATCTAAACCAGATTCTTCGATACCTAGCGCTTCTAAGAAATCTGCTTTATCCTCATCATCTAATTCTGCAATTTCTTCTTCGGCACGCGCACAAACTACGATTACTTCAGCTTGTTCATTTGCAGCAAAAGTCCGAACTTGTTGAACATAAGGATTATTATCTGAATCCGCTACTTCATCTTCTGACACATTTGCCACATATAAAATAGGTTTTGCTGTTAATAAGAATAAACTTTTAACGATTTTTTGCTCATCTTCCGTAAATTCAATCGTACGAGCAGAAAGTCCTTCTTCCAGAACTGGTTTAAGCTTGTCCAACACAGCGAGCTCAGCTACTGCATCTTTATCTTTTGTTTTAGCTATCTTAGCTACACGTGTGTAGCGTTTTGTAATAGAATCAAGATCAGCTAATACTAATTCCAAATTGATTGTATCAATATCTGCTAATGGATCTACACGTCCTTCAACATGGGTGATATTATCGTCATCAAAACAACGTACCACGTGACAAATCGCATCTACTTGACGAATATGGCTTAAAAATTGATTTCCTAAACCTTCCCCTTTACTTGCACCTTTAACGATTCCGGCGATATCAGTAAACTCAAAAGTTGTTGGTACTGTTTTTTTTGGTTTCACTAACTCTGTCAAACGTAGCAAGCGCTCATCTGGTACTTCAACCATTCCCACATTTGGATCAATAGTTGCAAATGGATAATTTGCCGCTTCTGCTCCTGCTTTTGTAATTGCGTTAAAAAGAGTAGATTTCCCTACGTTAGGCAAACCTACGATTCCAGCTGTTAATGCCATTGATTATTCACTATCCTTTATCAGTTTTTTTTCCAAAATTTTCTTCATCTTTTTTTCAAAATCACGGCGTGTCATCATAACGATATGACCGCATTTCGTACATTTTATTTTAATATCAGCGCCCATTCGGATAATTTCCCAACGGTTTGCCTGACAAGCATGGGGCTTTTTCATTTCTATAATATCACCAAGATCATACATAACAGACATGTCCCTTCTAAAAATAGTCATCAATATTCATGAAATCAGACATAAACATACAAAGATACAATACCATTTTTTAGGCAATCAAGCAAAGCTATTTTATTGATTTGCCTTAAATCTATATTTAACATAGAAACACAAAATATGTACTGTGGTTATTTTTCAAAAAAGTAAAATAAAGCGATTTAAATACTGTTGTATTTGTTGGATTTATATTGGATAATATTGAGCAGCTCACTTCACAAATAGAAACTATTCTCTATCCCGATATCTAAAGGAGTATTACCATGATAAAATTTGACTTACTAGAAAAATTTGAAGGTCATCAAATTAACGTATTGATTCATCTAAGTAATGTTGGCGGTACCACAACAAAAAAGGAGCTTTTGCAATATTTAAATATAGGCGAGTATTTTTTATCAAAATTACTCGAAGAATTAATGACCTCCGCTCAAAAATCGAATGATTGCCTGTCCATTGAAGTAAATAAACAAACAATCACCTTTCAGACAAAACCTGACTATTCTCTTCATACTTTATATAATGAATTGATCATTCTTGCACCAAAATATATAATTTTAGAAGAATTACTGCATTATGGGACGATTGATATCACTCGTTTATCCGAAAAAATCGGAATCAGTCATTCTACCTATTTTAGAAAAATAAACGAGTTGAACGTTTTATTAAAAGAATTTGATTTAACTATCCAAAATGGCTCTCTATTAGGTTCCGAACTACAAATTCGTTTCTTTTATGTCTCTCTTTACAATGTCACAGATCCTAAGCGTCAACTAAAAGTCCCAAATATTGATCCTAGAATTTACGAAACGGTCAATGCTATTCAACAGGTTTTAGGTAGCCCATTATCTACCTTTTCACGAAAAAAACTGATTATCTATTTAAGCCTATTAAAAAGAAGAAATGCACAAAAAAACATAACCAACTATAGTGACCAAGAACCTTTTTTCAGTAACAAATCCGATATACCGAGTCAAAAAAGATTTGTAATGGCACTTAAAAATTCTCACTTATTCAAAAAAATCACTATTATACTTGAGTCATTCTTAGTGTATTATTCTTTTAAAATGCTTCCTGATGAAACCACCTTATTGCTTCTTTTCATGCTCGGAGAAGAAATCATTCCAGCTAATTCTCATTGTTTAAAAGAACTTGATTTAATTGAAAAATACAGTGGATTTTTCATACAAACTCTAAATAAAGAATTTTTTGATTTTATGACAACTTGTTACCCAAATACTTGCTTAAACCCTTCCCAAAATAAAATGCTTCGTTACTATTTAAATGCTATAAGCTATCGCCATTTTATATTTAAAGGACATATTGACTATTATTGGAAACTAAATTATATAGAACGAGAAAAAAAGAAACACTCTGAAACGATTCTCTCATTTATTGATTGCTTAAAAGAAAAATACCCAGTACTTTTCATAGATGATATCCATGATACTGTTCTTATTACAAAATACGCTCATGCCTTATGTTTTTATGAAGAATGCGTCAAAGTAAAATTATCTGTCGGAATATTTATTGAAGGTGATTTACTTTGCAAGAAAAAATTTACAGAACGATGGATCAACTATATTGGCTTGACTTCTTTTGCCCAAGCAGAGCCCCTATCTTCGAATCAATTTTATGATTTAGTTATTAGTACTGTAGATTGTTCCTACCTAAAAAAAAGAGGAAAATATTTTTTCTTTTTAACCAATTATAATGAGAAAAAAGATATCTCCGATTTGGATCAGTTATTATATGACATTTATTCTTATTATTAACTAAATTAGTTACTCTTTTTAAATAACTAGGGGGGAAAAAAATGGGAAAAGTGTTTTGTTTCACCCTCTAGATTTTAGACTAAATAAACTTAAGTTTTTCCACAAGCTGACGTTCTTCAGAAAAAAATGAATTTGTATAGCAATCTAATGTCATTTTTGTCGAAGAGTGTCCTAATAACGAGCTTATTGTTGCAATATTTCCACCCGCTTCTAGGCAACGCGTAGCAAAAGTGTGTCTTAAAGAATGGAACGAAAATTTCTCTAATCCAATTTTTTTACGAATAATTTGAAAACGATAGGCAATCGTGCGAGGTTCTAGTGCTTTACGCTTGTTCGAAATAACGTAGTCGCTCATTGACACCTTTTGAAGTTCCAACAAGTTTTTCTTTAAAGACTTATTGATTGGTATTTTTCGTTGTGCGTTGTCACTTTTAGGCGTGACTTCTATGATCTCCGTTTTTGGTCCAGCATTATCTTCTGCCTGAATTCTCAGCACTGTTCTATTAACACCTAGTGTGTTGTTTTCGAAATCTATATCTTCCCATTTTAACCCACAAATCTCGCCAATTCGTAGTCCTGTCTGTAAAGCGAGCATAATAGAAAAAAATTTTTGATTTGTATTGATTTCTTTAACTAATTTGTCTTGGTCTTTAATAGACAAAGCTTGTACTGTTTTTCTTCTTGTTTTTGGAAGTTCCAAACCCATACATGGATTTTCTACCAGCAAATTTAAGGATATAGCTTTGCGTAAACAATTTTTCAATACTGAAAATATTGATCTGATTGAACTTGCTTTCAGTGTCTGATCCATCTTTCTAATTAAAGACTCAATGTCTGATCGTTTTAGTTTTTGTAATTTGATTGAACCGATTCTTGATAATACATGGACATCCATTTTATTTTTATAGCTAGCATATGTGCTACTTTTTACTTTCGGCCGAACGAATGTTGCTAACCAATAATTTGTCCAATCTAGTAATTTCCCTTCATAGGGAAGCAAGTTTTTACTAATACTTGTCTGTTTTTCATATTTCATCAAAATAAGTTGGTGCTTTACCTCTGAGTACTTGTAGCCATATATATAGCCATAATGAATTTTCCCATTTTGTTGTCTACCTTTTATGTATCGACCTTCCCAACGGCCATCCTTTCTTTTGTAGATATTTTCTCCTCTTCTTGCCATAATTAAGATCCTTTCTGAAATTTAATCTAAGAAAATGAAATTATTAGCCACCACTATATTTTTTATGTTTTTTTCAGACATATAATCACTTATTTAAAATTTGTATATTTAATTTTTCCCATTTACTCTCTACCAAACCCAAACGAGATATTACAATACGTTTAATTTTATTAACTAAGTATGCAGTATATTCTTTTTTACTTAGTTTCAAAATTTTCCCTAAAAAAGAAAATTTTTGGAAGTGATTTGTCTGTTATATTTGTTATGCAAATACTATTTATATAATATTAAAGATAAAAGAAAGAGGTCTTATACATCTGAAACTTTTCTAGTTTCTTGTACACTACCCCTTTTTTTCAAAATAACCAGTGATCCATTCTTCTTATATCAGAGTATTGTTGCTCAATTTTAAGGATCTGCTCAAAAAATCTTTTAATGCTATGTACCCTTCCAGTTTTACCAGTATTTCTTGCGGGCAATATATCCAGTAATTAAAAATTGTTGGACCTACAGCAACTTTTTCTACACGTTTCATAAACTGACCTAACTCTTTGATAAGCTCTCTGCAACTTAGCTCATCGGCAATGATAAGTTCATCATTGCCTTCCAACTCCAATAACATCCATAAATAATCGATAAATTCTACTTTCGCTTTTAAAGTTAAAAATTGTTTTTTTTGTATCATTCGTTTTTTTGGCAATTGTTTATTTTCGGTAAAATACATCAAAATGTCCATTTCAAGTTGAGATATTGGTTCTTTCAACGTCTTTGCTTTAATCGGGTCCGATTTTCCTTTGACCATCTTTTTTTGCAATCGATCTGATCGCCAAGTTTTTATTTTTAAATTGACTGGAAATTGTTTAGATCGATCCATACTATATTTACGTTCTCGTTTTGTTTTTGCTACTTTCATTGCTTGTTCTTCGTTCTCAGAATCGTTTTGGCTCTCTTTTATGTTATTTTCAGTTTGATTCATTTGCTCTTTAATCGTTTGACTCACCTTTATAAGTTCATTTTTTAGCAATTCTCCAGAATCTACAACGATTGATTCATTCTTCATAAGACGATTTTCTAGACCATCCATCTTCTTAGCGAGCTGATCGAACTTTTCTAAAACAGCATGGATTTCTTCTGCTTTTTTCTTATGTTCAGCTTCTTTTTCCCGCTTAATCACATCATCATATGTTTCAATGAATTCTTTGGCACATTCTTTTAATCTCCACAGCTGTTTTATCTGTACTTCTTCGTAAAACCCGATGGTAAATGTTAATATGATATATGCCGTTGACATATAAACGTTGATTCTTTTAATAGGCAATCCATCATTTTCTTCAGTCCACATTTCATATATTTTTTCTGCAACTAATTCGAGTTCCCTCAATGAGTGAACATCTTTTTTGAAAATCAATTTACAGGATAGATAGGCTTCCTGAGGTGTAAATAAGCGATTGTTAAAAAGTTCTACTCCTAGAAGTCTTGGATTAACTTTTTGATGGAGAATATATTTTTTTATTATTTTTTTTCCTTGTTTTTGGGTATTTTGTTCAGCTACGCTCATATCCTACAACTCCTAAAATCTTTATACTATATAGCCAATTTTCATGATTTAAGATGATTGATCAATTTCGGATAATCAATTTTATATTTAGAACCGCAACAACTGGTTTTATCTCTTTTTTGGTAAATAAGAAATATACTACCTAACCGGTGAAAATCATTTTAATATAAGACTCACTTCTTTTCCGAAGTTGTAATCTGATTTAAATGTTTCTAAAATTCTATTTTTATAGTGGTTTAGATTCTATAGAATTTTTTTTCCTTTTCTTATTTTCTTAAAATGAGCAGGAGAGTGCTCCATGGAATAGTAAAATCGTATGTATAAATTTGAATAAGAAAGTATCACCATTGTGAAGATCAATTCAAATAATAGATACTACTGGTTATTTTCACCTACTATTTTAATTGATCTTCTTTTTAATTTATTGATGTCTACATTTGATAATTTCGCTATATTAGTGAGATTTTTGTCTTATTTATCCCTGAGCAGATAGTTGAATTCATTATGTAGTACTGGACTGGAAAAGTGACTTCCCAATCCTTTTTGCGTCTTTAAACAAAAACAGATTATTCTTCATAGAAATCCAATAATAGGACTATTTTAATCCTCAATAATTGAATCCTCATGTAATACAACCTGTTCAAGTAAGTAATTTTCTCCCTGTATAAGATCAAAATAAGCCGCTTTATTCAATATGCTGTCATAATCCATCTTCATGATTCGAACATGAGGTTGACGAAACCAAGATTTCTTCTTGATTTTTATTCTTGATTCAATTAACTTACACTCGTCTAAAATCAAGTAAATTTCATTTGTAGAAACTGAATCCTTAAAGCTTCTTACCTGTTCTCTTTCGTAGGTCAATTGATTATCTGAAATCGTCATCTTTTCTGATTTTGTCATTAATTCTTTATTCATTATCCAAGACTGTTCTAAAAATTTAGCTTTTTGCATTAGTTGAGAATATTCTCTCAAGTCAACTTTTAATATATGATCCCAATTTTCATTTTCATCGCTATTAGATTGACTTAATTCTTTCATAGCTCTACTTAGATTTTGTCGCTCCATCTGATCAATTACAACTTCCAATTTCTTATTTGCCAGTCGCATCCTTTCTTTTGCATACCGTTCTCTACTGACCGCTTCCTCTATTTTTATTAAGTAATTTGCGTTAGGTACTGCAATTTCGGCTTCTTCTTCAGAGCTAAAATCAGACGCTTCAATAGGTTTAATAAACTTGGCTACGAGCTTTTCAATCTCACAAATAAATGATTCCAATACATCGTTATTCTCATAAAATAACTGCTGATCTAACGATTTTAATAAATTAACTATGAAAGGAAACCCAGTCTCTCTATATGCAATAGGCACAAAATCTATATAGTAAACGACACGATTGTCCTCTTTTTCTTTAGATCCGCCAATCCAAGCAATTTGAGGAAATGTATGAATCAGCTCATCTAGCAAAGCGGACCAGTCAAGATCTACAAGATCCAAGGTAATTTCTACATGTTTAAAAAAAGAAATTATGGTATGAAATTCTTCAAAATATTCTTCCACTTCTTTTTGAGGATAGGGAATTCTTTTATTCCTTTTTTGAAAAATCTCTTCGCAAATATAATAGATATCCCGCAACATATCATCATCAAAAAGACGTTCACCTACTGCTGGAGAAGCGGCTTGGTAGATGTCAACCATAATATTTTGATAAACCACTTCTTAGTCCCCTTCCCTTAATTTAGTGATTGGTTAGCTAGTCGGCTGGATTTTTTTAATAAATCTTCCATCAGCGCATTCGTTTCACTATGCAAACGAAGAATCCGTGTATGATAATTTTCAGCTTCCTGATTGATCATTTTTAACTCAATTGAAGCTTCTGAAACTGCTTTTTGGGTTTCATGTCTAGCTGCATCTACTGTTCGATCAGCTTCAATAGTTGCATGTTCAATGATTTGCTGAGCTTTTTCTTTCGCTTCCATTAAAACTTCTGCAATTTGATTTTTCATTTGATCTTGTTGCCGTAGTTGTTTTTCAGTCTCTGCATTTCTATTGCGTTCATCTAACAGTTGTTCGTCTAATTGGGCCCTCAACTCTTCTAATTGACTTACTTGACCTTCGAGTGAAAGGATTCTGTCTTTCGACTTAGATGAGCTTGTTAGACGCATTGTTAATTGATCGATTTCTTGCTGTTTGTTTCCAACTTCTGCTTTCAAGCGCTCAGCCATTGTTTTTTGACGCTGCATCTCTTTTTGAAATTGTTGATTTTCATTGTTTAAATGTGCAATTACTGCTGCTTGTTCTTGCTGTGTTTCTTTCTTTTGTTTTCTCATAGTATTTTCCAAACGCTCTCTTTTCGTTGAAGTATCTGGACGGCTTTTTTTAGGTGGCTCATAGGGTTCTTCTTCATACTCATCGTACTCGTCATATTCATCATAGTATTCTTCGTACTCACCATCATGATTGCTTTTTTTGCTTTTTTTAGTGAATATTGCCAACTTTTTCGCTTCCCTTCTTATCATATCCAGTTTAAATTAGACACTACCTACCAGTAGATCTTTAATCTTTTCGCCATTTTGTTCGTCTAGTGACACAAATTCTTGGTTCAAGTAATAGCCTATCCCTTTTTTATTTAGAATAAATGGATCAAAAATCGATGTTTTTTCCATTATTTTTTGCTTGATACGATTAATCAAATTACTCAACAATGCTTGTTTGTTTTTTTGATTCGCATTTGTCCAAATCGCTTCACATAGTGATTGACTTGAAAAAACTCTTTGATCAGATTCAATGAAATGTTCTAGTACTTGATGTTCTTTTTTAGTCAATGGAATCAGCCAGTTATCGATAATCAATGTACGGTCCTTTAATTGGAAAGAATACTGTTTCTTTACCTTGACTAAATTTGAAGTTGATGATGTATTTCGAGAAGCTCCTTCATTCTTCATAGAAGAATTTACTTCTCTTTCTTGATTATTTTTGCCAGAGCGGTTGGTAACATCCTCAAAAATAGTCGCCAATCTGCTGGCTAGATTCGTAACAGATATTGGATAGCGTACAAAACTCACATTAGCGTTATTCAGATACTTAGATTTGCTGCCCTGCTCCGATTCAAACGTCAACACAATAATTGGTTTGTTCAATAATGCTAAGTTATCTAAAAACGACTCCTTTAAACTGCTATACATAGACTGTTGATAGATAATGAGATCAAAATTTTGCAAAAAATAAAACTCTTTATCTTTTGGTTGCGTCAATATATCTTTTGAAACCATTATTTCATAATCCATATTTAATAAACTATTTTGTAATAGTCCATTAGCGCTTAGTGTATCGGTCAATATAATAATTTTTTTCCTCATAAAGAAAATCCTCCTCTTAATTTTTATATATAGTAAATTCCAACCATTTATTTTTTGATAAAATTCCTTGTACAGATAAATGTTATACAGAACTTTTAATGCTGTACTACATAAAGCTGTACATATTAAAAATAGAAATTTCCTATTCTTATATAAAATAAGAAAAATGATTTTTCAAAGTTTGGTATACAAACATTTTTACTTTATCGTTGACGGTTAATCGACGGCCTATTAAAAAATAACTGAAAAATAATGAATTTTATAAAAATAAACGAATCAAAAAAAATCTATAACTTTAAAAAAAGGGTATTAACTGTTCTATTTGTTTTCATTCAGCATCACTTATATTACAACGACACTTGACTATTTTTTTTCAGATCCTTGAGGAGAGTTCACATTTTTTAATGAATTTGAAAAAATACGGAAAATCATGATCTTTCCGAACTATTATTAGTAAATTAACGATTTCATATAGACTATTCTTTCAACTATACGAAAGAAAACTAGCTGATTTTAACTATTATAGTTGACGGTTCATTTGACGGCTTAAGAAAATAAGTAAATTCATTGTACGTTTCTATCTAGCATAAACTGCAAAAAAACAGGAACAGTCTACTTTAAATTTTTATAATAGCAAAGCTATTTTCACTGTATTTTCGTTATTTGATACCCTTATATGCTGTATAGGTTGTAATTTATATAAGTTAAATGTATTGTTATTTTCCATTCCTCATTGACATGCTTAAATTCTTTATTGTATACTCATAGTATAGGTTACTTAACTTGAGTATCTGAATAAACAAGATTCCTAAGGTTTAATTTAAACAATTATAGATTTTTCTTATTTTATATAAAAACAAGAAAAAATACGTTATTTTTACATATAAAGATTTTTATAAATACATAGGTGTCAAAAATATAGAATTATATAGAAAACAATAGATAGATGATGTAATTGCTTTCTTAGTGTTATTGTGTTTATTGCCAAGATTTAAAAATCCACATACAAAAAAGCGTAATGTAAAACTACTGTCTAGTTTTACATTACGCTTTTTATTCAATTATTCATTTGATTAATCAAACTTCATCAAAATGAATCTCTAAAATATCTAAAATTCTAGCCAAATCTGACTGTGAAAGATACTCTATTTCAATTTTTCCTTTGCCTTCTTTTTCTTGAATCGCAACAGTTGTACCAAATTTATCCATTAAACGATCTTCGCTCTCACGAATGTAGTAAGGTTTATCTTTTGTATCCTTCTTTTCTTTTTTAGGCATTTTTTTGCCTTGATTCTCATTTAAATCATTGACGATTTGTTCTAGCTGACGAACTGTTAAGTTTTCTTTCACTACTCGTTTTGCTAATGTTAAAATCACGTCTTTGTCTTTTAACCCAAGTAGTGTTCTTGCTTGTCCCATTGATAAAATTTCGCCTTGAACCATTTCTTTGACTTGTGTCGGCAATGTTAATAGACGTAAATAATTCGCAATGTATGGACGGCTTTTTCCTAAACGCTCTGCGACTTCTACTTGTGTCAACTTCAAGTTTTTCATCAGCATATCATACGCTTCTGCTTCTTCTAGCGGATTAAGGTCTTCACGCTGCAAGTTTTCTAACACTGCGACTTGCATCATTGCTTCTTCATCGAATTCACGGACAATTGCCGGAATTGTTTCTTTATCTGCTAATTTTGATGCGCGAAAACGTCTTTCTCCGGCAATGATTTCGTATCCTTTAACAGCTGATTTTCTAACAATGATTGGCTGAAAAACACCTGATTGCTGAATTGAGTTTGCTAATTCCTGAAGGGATGCTTCATCAAATGTTTTTCTTGGCTGATAAGGATTCGGACGGAGTTCATTTAATGGAACTTCAAGTACTTCTTCCTTTTGAACATCAACATCTTCCAGACTAGCAAAATCTTGAAACAATGCATCAATACCTCTACCTAAACCTTTTCCTTTACTCATTATCCAACACTTCCTTTGCTAGTGCTTGGTACACTTCGGCACCACGTGAACGAGGATCATAATCAATAATTGACAAACCATGACTTGGCGCTTCAGATAATCGAACATTTCTAGGAATAATCGTATCATATACTTTTTCACGAAAATACTTACGAACTTCTTCCACTACCTCAGCACCTAAATTAGTTCGCGCATCATACATAGTCAGTAATACACCTTCAATACGTAATTCAGGATTAAAATGCTTTTGAACTAAACGAATAGTGTTTAATAGCTGACTTAATCCTTCTAGTGCGTAGTATTCACATTGTACAGGAATCAAAATCGAATCGCTTGCTGTAAAAGCATTGATAGTCAAGTGTCCTAACGATGGCGGACAATCGATTAGAACAAAGTCATACATATCATTTATTTCTTCTATAGCTGCTTTTAAACGAGACTCCCTAGCCATCATTGATGTTAATTCAATTTCGGCTCCGGCAAGCTGGATGGTTGCTGGAACAATATCTAAATTTTCTCTAGATGTTTGCTGAATTACATTTTTGATTGGCTCTTCATTTACTAATACGTCATAAACATCTGTCGCAACATCTGGCTTACGGACACCGATACCGCTAGTTGCATTTCCTTGAGCATCAATATCGATCAGTAATACTTTCTTACCATAATAGGCAAGACACGCACCTAGATTCACAGTGGTAGTGGTCTTACCCACACCACCTTTTTGATTTGCTACAGAAATTATTCGTGCCATTTGTGTCCCTCCATCTTACTTGATTGGTTGTTTATTTGGTAATCCTGGTTTTCTTGGGTATTTTTTTGGTGTTTCTTTTTTCTTTTGAATCACTACAATATGTCGCTCGTCCTCTGTTATTGGCAACTCAAATGAAACTTCTTTTTGAAATTTACCACCTAAAGTTGCAATTGCTGGCTTTGCTTCAATAATTTCTTCTTCACTTTTAGCAGCTTTCAATGCTAAGAAAAAGCCTTCTTTCTTAACTAACGGTAAGCATAACTCACTCAAAACGTTCAAACGCGCTACCGCACGAGCTGTTACGTAATCAAATGCTGCACGAAATTCTTCTTTTTGCCCAAACGTTTCCGCTCGATCATGATACAAAGAGACATCTTCTAACTCCAATTCGTTGACTAGCTCTGTTAAAAATGTGATTCGTTTATTTAATGAATCAACAATCGTTACTTGTAGTGTAGGGAAAACAATTTTTAACGGAATACTAGGAAATCCCGCACCGGCTCCTACATCACAAATCGATTTATTTGTTGAAAAATCTTCAAAAAATGCGAGCGAAATCGAATCGTAGAAATGTTTTAAATACACATCTGTTTCTTCTGTGATCGCAGTTAAGTTCATTTTTTCATTCCACTCAACAAGTAATTCAAAATAACGTGCAAATTGTTCCATTTGTTTATTCGATAACTGGATCTCTTTTTGACTTAGTAAATGTTTAAATTCTTCTGGTGTCATAGGTTTCCTTCCTTGCGTGAAACAGAAAATGTTTCACAATTCTCTTTTCTTACTTTAACGTAAATCAGTATAACTTGCAATGGTTTTAGTCGTATTTTAACTCCTATTAAATGTAGTTGGATTAGATCGGTATTTTTACATTTTCTAGTCTAAATAGTGTAAATGCATCTGAGTATGTACAAGTTCAATTGGCGCACAATAAGCTGGTACTCGTGATAACAAGGGACCTAAAACCATAGATGTAGTCATTACTAATTTATCTAAAAAACTTGCAAGATTTAGATTTTTTATTGATGAATTTAACTATTTTGGCAATAGACCTTTCAAAAATTTTGTAGAAGTAAATACTTGCCAACTACTAAGTATTACAGGTGTCTTTGCAGTAATAAGACCTGCTACTTCTGGAAATACATAGTTGATTTTAGCTTACAACGATAAAGATGGTAAGATGTTGGACTATTTATTTATACAAAAATAATTTTATTTATCTCGAATACAATTTCTAGTAAGTAAATAAAATAGAACTGCCTTATTTAAATGATTAGATCGATGAATTAAAAATAAGCTTATTCAGGTGTTTACATTAAACTTAGAGTAGAAGAATCATTAACATTACGATATACGACGGTTTTTGATATAGCAAAATAAAGGAGAGATAAATATAATGGAATCCATTTTTGATGAAGATACAAGAACATGTGATGGTTGTGGCTGTGCATAGAATAATGCATGTGTAGGCTGTTGCTACTGGGTTACTGATAATCTTTGCACTTCATGCTTAGAGAATAGAGCGGATCACGATTTAAAGATTGCACCAGAATATTTTAAAGCTGTTATTCAAGGCTTGAAAAATTTTGAAATCAGGAGAAATGATAGGAATTTCAAAGTCGATGATATCGTAAATTTGAGAGAATTTTGAAAAGGTGACGTATAACGTATATAGATAGAAAATTAGTTGAACAACTTTTATTCAAAACTAAAATACCAAATACTAAAATAGCAGAGATAGTGAATGTTCAATTTAATATCATGTTCCATCATTTCCCTCCTAGTATTAGTTTTTGGATCTCATGCATGTAGCTATAGATGACTTATGGGATGAGTAATGCTCTTGAAAAAGCTGTAAGATATGTCTCTATAGAATGTCGAAACATTGAAATCTAAAATTATTTTACAGAAAACAAAACAAATGTTTCACGTGTAACACTGAATTTTTAGGGTAATAGCAAGAGAAGAGGCAACTTATTTCTTGGAGTTAAACGCCTCTGTCCCAGCCTCGTTTCCACAATTTATTCGCATTTAAGGTGTGAAACAAAAGTGACTGTTCCTTTTGTCTCACACCCTTCTTTCTTCTTACTATTTAGCCCATCGAAAAGCTTGATCCTTTGCCAGATAAAATGGTCTTAAATACCCAACCGTGTTAGACATCGGAATAATATCTTCACTTAGATCAATCTGCAGTGTTTCTTTAATGTAATTTTTTCTTGTCATGATACGTTGCCATAGCTCTGGATAATTTTCTTGGATTTGTTGTTGTAATTTTTTATCTGCTAAGGCAACACATTCTTCCGCACTTACTCCTGTGTACCCTGCCACAGATGGAATAATATCAATTTGTAAAATCATGCCGCTCTTCAAACGTTCCACAGAGTCAGCATATATTGGTGAAGACATCCATTCTTCATCTGATACTAAATGTCCTGGATTCAGATGCCAATGGTACTCCGCTTGAGGAAAAACTGTTTCAATCGTTTGGTAGAGCTCTTTGCCCGGCATTCCGATTTTTATCGTCTCTAACCAAGTCGCAACAGCTTGATAGTAAGGCTTGGCAACTCTCTCTAAGTAATCCTGCTGTGCCTCTGGTAACTGCGCCTGATTTTCTACCACAAATCCTGTTCGACTTGATAGACCGCCTTTGAATGCAGTCGTTAAAGATAATGGATCTCCCAATTTTACTTGCTTATGTGTTGGATAGACATTCCCATATTCAAAACGTTGCCCTGTTGCAGCAATCGTTACAACGGTATTGGTTTGCCCTTCCCCAGTCAGTTCATTCCCTATGCTCGCTTCCGTTACACCGATTTCAACTGCATCCATCGCATTTAGCATACAGCTGGAAGACAGATTTGCGCCATACTCATAGTGCGCAATTTCATTCGCATTATTCGTCGTACGTGCACCCTTATCACCTCTAATAAATAGATGCGCTGCATTTTTAAGCACTGCTTGTTCGTTTTTACTTGTTAAAAGTGCTTGAATAATAAAATATGGTAAATCAAAATAAGCATCATTATCTGATTCCGTCGTCGTAAACATTTTCCAGCCAACAACGCCGATCTTATTTTTACTAGATAAACCGACATGTTCAAATATCTCTTCAAGCCTTGCTTCATTATCCATCGGTTGATTTGGTAAAGAAAACAGCGGAGAATGAATCAATTTATTGTCGATTCGGGAAACTTTCGCCATTTTCAGGTTCTCATTTCCAAGGATCAGTGTACATTCACCTGTAGCCTCTAATACAAGCAATCCTTCTTCAAACCGTGGAATAAACCCTGTTAAATATTCAAAGTTTCCTCCGTGCTCTTTGTCTGCATAGATTACTAAAGCGTCAAACCCTTCTGCTTTCATATTATATAATACTTTTTGCTTTCGCTCATCCATCGTTTTATCAGTTAAAAAAGTTGGCGCCACATTTGTAAAAATCACTGGCTTAGAAATTTTTGTTAATTGAACTTCTGGCTTTTTCATTTCATTGAATTCCCTTCAAATAAATTATTTTTATACTTAAAACTCATCCAGACGTCTTTTTTGTTCACCATGTTCATTAAAATTGGAAAAAGATAACCAAGAGGCCATCCGAGCCTTTCTTTTTGGCCATTCACTTTCAATAATAGAAAACCAAGCAGTATCTCGATTACGTTCTTTATAAACTGTCGCATTACGAAAAATTCCTTCAAAAACAAACCCTAACCGCAACGCTGCATGTTTAGAAGGTTCATTTAACGCATCGCACTTCCATTCATAGCGTCGATAGCCTAATTCATCTAGCGCATAACAAGCTAAAAGATATTGTGCTTCTGTGGCTATTCTCGTCTTTTTCAACTGATCAGAATAAATAACAAAACCAACTTCAATTGTTCCATGATCTGCATCGATTCGCATCAAAGCCACTGTTCCGAGCGCTTTATCACTTATTTTATCAATAATTGCATAGTGAAAAGGATCTTGTGACTGACTAATTGAGGTGAGATACGCTGAAAACTCTATTTTATTCTCAAAAGATGCCATTGGTAAATAGGTCCAATTTTGGGGATTACTTTCTGGTCCATAAACATGATATAAGTCATCTAAATGCTTAAATGGGTCGATTTTTTCTAATCGACAGTAACTACCTTCTAGAATTATTTTTTTCGGATAATTTCTTTTAGCCCAATTGTTTACTGGATAGCCGATTGGTTGGTTGTATTGATTGTATTGAGTCTTTTCTTTCATCGCTTCCCCTCCTGTCTATTACTCTAGTGTAACAAAAATAGACGAAAAATTGTATAACCAGCGTTACTTACTTCCATTAAAATAAGCATTTATAGCAAATTTTCTAAAATAACGGATTTCAGTAAAATTTTTGAGAATTTCTACAATAAAAATATGATATGATTAGAATTGATAAAAAAAGAAAGCAAAAAATTATAAATATTATATAAACATACATTTCGAATCTGAAACTCAAGGGAGATGAGACATTGAAGATTGCATTGTGTGATAACAACCAAAGAGAAATGGGAAAAATCGAAAAAATTATACATCTACATACTTCTCAAGAATGTGAATGTGATTTTTTTAGTAATGGGGAAAAGTTAGTTAGGCATCTCAAGAAAATTGATGAAAATTATACCATCTACTTCATTTCTATTGAGCTAAATGAAATAGATGGCATTGCATTAGCGCAACAGATACGCAGTTTCGATTTAGATGCATTGATTATTTTTTTATCTAATGATATTCAACGCATGCCTGATGTATTCAAAGTCCACGCGTTTGATTATTTAGTGAAGCCAGTTTCTGATGACTGTCTACTAGAAACAATGGACCGAGCAAAAAATTATTTTAATACCATTGATGCTTACTTTGAGTTTTCTTTTAATCGAAAGCTTATTGTACTAACAATGAATGAAATCGTTTATATCGCTAAAAGCGGTCGTATCGCCTATATCCACACAACTGAAAAAATTTACAAAACATATTTGACAATGACTGAAATCCTAGACAAGTTAGATACAAATATATTTACTAGGATACATGGAAGTTATGTGGTGAACTTAAATTATATTGTTAAAATCATTAAAAATGAAGTATTTGTTACACATCTAGAAAATGAAGCGAGACAAAAAAGAACGACTGCTTTACCGATGAGTAGGACATTTAAAGATGAAACAAAAAAAACATATACAGCATTTCTAAAAACAAGGAAATTATAATGGCTCTTTTTCAAATAGGACTGATAGGCTAGATCAATTGAAAATCAGAACAGAGGATTCACTCTTTTATTCTGATTTTTTTGTTATGTTATATCGATTAAGCCGTTGATCAGAAAAATGCGTATTTTCATTTTCTCAAATGAATTAAAGCCATAAGAAACGCGTTTAAGGGTTTTAATGGCCATACAACAAATACAATTGACAAACGAACAAGAATTAGAAGTTTATAGAATAATTAATTATTTAATATTGAGAGATTTAAATAAACAGATATATGTTACCAGGTTAGGTTTTATAGAAGAAGATCCTCAGTCCTTAGAAGTCCCTTTATTAGATTGGAAGTGAAGAATTGTTCTCAACGGTAAGTAATAAAATTAAATTTCGTAATCTAAAAAATATTGAATATCATTGTAAACAAGTTTTAGAATTAATTAAGATCAATCATACAAACGACAATTCAAACTATAGCTTAGCTAGAATTGAACGTTCCATAAACCATATTTTAGAACAAATCGACGGTGGTGAAAACATTATTAGTAATGTTAATATCATGGATTTAACAAGACATTTTGTTGATGATACAGGGAATTATAGCGATCCTATATTAATAGAGCTCGAACATGTGCATCACAAAATAGAAAAGATAAATAAATGATCATAAGGAGCAAAATGAACTCAAATCACACACATAAAAAAATCACACACTTTACCAAAGCAAACCTTTTTAAAACAATCCTATTTCTCACTACCCTCTTCCTATTCACTCTCTCCACCCCACAAACCAGCTCAGCCGAAAGTTTCTTCGTCGACGATCAAGCTGGTCTATTAAGTGAGGAAACAAAACAAATGATCATCCAAGCAAACGAATTAGATTTCCAGCAACTACCTGGCAGCCCGCAATTTGTTTTAAAAACCATCAAGAAATTACCTAAAAACGAAACGCTCGAAACTTACGCAGATGAAACCTTTCAAACATTAGGCATCGGCGATAAGGTCTTGGATAATGGCTTTTTATTTGTCATTGCAGTCTCTGACCGAAAATATCGTTTAGAAGTTGGGTATGGTTTAGAAGACGTGATCACAGATAGTATGAAGCGTGACATTGTGCCTACAAGCGTGGAACAATTGTTTCGTGAGGAAAAGTATGATCAAGGCTTGACTATCATCAGCCACAATATTATAACGATCGTGAATGAACGTTATGGCAATTACGAAGCAGCTAAAAATGAAGTTCAAGATCTGAAACAGGCAGATAACTCTTATGATGACGATCAATACCACTATGTAGAACCAAAAAAGAATATTTCGAACTATATTGGGAGCGCTTTTGCTTTTATCATGGATCATTTTGTCCTTTCGCTCCTTGTTGCTGTATCTCTGTTTATCGGCTTCCTTTCCTTTAGGAGTTTCTTAGAAAAACGGCTTTTGAAGATGCCTCTATTTGATTCTAGCCAAGAATTACAGGTACGTTGGCTCGGTAAAGTAGCGGTGAGAGAAAAAGCGATTATGTTTTATATTAAAGAAGTGCCTATTTGGGTATTGATTCTAGCCAATTTTGATAAATATAAAGCGTCACAACGCTACTTAGCTAAAATTTTATTTACAAGCGAGGTCATCGATTATGCAACACAACTTGGTAAATATCGTATGCATCATCTCACCCCAGCCAACAAGCTAACGTATTGTACCATGTGTTTAGAAATCAGCGAGCGTTACTATGAAGCGTATTTCCAATATTTAGGCGATTTCCTCACAGACCCACAGAAAATCAATCACGCAAAAGAACAACTACACTTACAACTGAAGCAATCAGATAATGACTACTTAGAAATTTTACAAAGAATCGTTCAAGCCAGAGTTGCTTTCATGGAAACGAGAAAGATTGTGCAAGTTTACGTCAAAGAGCATGTATCGAAATCATTTTACACAAAACAAAAAGAAAAATTATTAGTTTTACTTGTTTCCTACCATCTGTTAAAAGGCCAAGATACCAGTAAAGAAGATTTTTTAACAGAAGCAGGTAATTTTGAAAATGAATTGCCCAAAGCTTTTAAAAAAGGTGAGAAGGATTTTAAAAAAATCGAATCTGACTATTATCAAAAAGCGATCACGGATCTTGATAAATGTTTATTTCTTGGTGCCATACCCGGCATGAATTTAGCAAATTATCAAACGCTACAATATTTTAGTACGTCAAGCTACCGAAGTAGTGATTCTGGCGGATCTTCTAGTGGTGGTGGGAGTAGCTCCGGTGGCGGTGGTTCATCAGGCGGAGGCGGTTTTTCTGGCGGCTGGTAAATAGATGATCATAAGAAGCGGTAGCCACAATTTAGACGTGGCTACCGCTTTCTTTTCTCACAAATCATACTCCTGTTCATGTTTCAGCAGCCACTTCTTGCGCTCAACTCCGCCGCCATATCCACCTATACTGCCATCCGTCTGGATCACCCGGTGACACGGGATAATGATCGCCAATTGATTCGCACCATTGGCATTCCCAACTGCTCGCATTCCGTTGGGATTTCCAATCGCTGCTGCCAATTCTTTATAAGAAGACGTTTCACCACGTTTGATTTCCGTCAACGCTTGCCACACATTTTTCTGAAAGTCAGAACCTAAGCATAGATACGGTGTCTGAAATTTGTCCAGCTTCTTCTCAAAATACAACGCTAATTCCTCTTTGATCTGCTCATTGATCTTAGTCTTCCCTGGAACAATCGACACATTCATTCGATTTCGCAGACGCTCGATTTCTCTTTCCAACCCACGGCGATCAACAAATTCTAGTAAATATAGATAATCGTCATCCGCAATACTCATCATGGGTCCAAGTATCGTATCGATCCAATCTGCAGAGACTATTTTAATCTCTTTTGATTGTTTTGGATTTCTCCCCATGATTTTTGAAAAAGCATCATAGAATCCACTGGAAGAGTCATAGCCCACATCCAACTGGGTATCAATTCGTTTTTCGCCATTCTTAATAGATTTTAAAGCCATACCCATCCTTCTTGAACGCGCATATTGAACAAATGTCATGCCATAGACTTTTTTAAATTGCCTTCTGGCTGTCATTGAGTGAATGCCTAATTCTGCGAAATCTTGGTCTTTCCAGCGCTTTTCTGGATTTTTTTCTACTAATTCCACCATTTGTTGAACCAACGGCGGTATTTCTCTCGGATAAGATAATGGCTTGCATCGTTTGCATGGCCTGTAACCAGATAAGAGCGCTTCTTCTGCTGTTTCATAAAAGGTATAGTTTTCGTATTTAGGTTTCCTTGCTGGACATGTTGCGTGGCAAAAAACACCCGTTGACTTGATACCAACAAAGAAAATTCCGTCATAGGTTGAATCTTTTGTCAATAAAGCTTGATAATACTGCTTCTTTTCCTTTTCATCAATCATCAGGCCTTCCCCTTTCTACTTTATTCTGAACAGTTCAATTTGACCCTGTTCCTCACGCTGAATCAGCTCATCTAGTAATGAGGTATAAAATGTATTCAAGTCGTTCTTTTCAGTTTCATTATAAAGCATATAAATCGATGGACCAAAGCTGATTCTTGAAATTCCTATATTTAGATAATCCGCAATTAAATCTTCTTTAATGTCTAGCATGATGTTTAGAGGGACTGTTATTTCGGCTGTCATTCTCTTGATATGCTCTTTATTTTTTAATCCTGGTATAAAAATACCATCGATTCCTGTTTTTTCATAGGTGTTGATTCGTGTGATTGTTTGGTTCAGGAGCTGTTCATCTTGATTATTTTTAGCAATATCTCCGATAAAATACATATCCGTTCTAGCATTGATAAATAGCTCTTTTTTCATAGCACTACATGTTTGTTTGATACAAAGTAGTCGTTCTTTTTGCTCTTCTATGGAATAAAGTATTTCTGTATTTACTCTTTTATCTTCAATATTGATCCCAACAATCCCGCTATTTATAAGTGCTTCAATATTCTCTGACAGATTTATTAAATTCTTGGCATATCCTGATTCGATATCTACCGTGACGTAGTTATCAACTGTATCCATCTGTTCAATATAACCTAATAGTTCGTCAAAAGGCATATTTTCACCATCCTGATAACCGTAATGATCAGACATTGCGTAACTACCAGTTGGAATCATCGAGATTTTTTTCTTTTTTAGTTCAAGAGCACTTGTAATATCCCAAATATTTAGTAAAACGAGTGGTTTGTCTTTTTTATGTGCTTTTTTGAATTGTGCTGTTTTAGTTTCGTTCATTGATCATCCATCCCTTCATATTGTCTCTTTAGTCTACTGCTAATTTATAAAAGGTTCTTTCGAAAAATGAACATCAATTTTTTTATGTTGATATGTACTTCTATTATTTTTTATCTTTATCATCTATCGATTTACGAACAAGGGTTACTTCTCTCACTTTGCACGCCTTGTATCGTCAGTATCTGATTGTAACAAAGTAGCATGATTCTCTCGCAAGGGGACTTCTCCCCCTTTGCACGCCTTGTATTGTTCATCATCTACTCTGGAAAAACCAGTCGTAATCCTTCCATTCTTAGTGCTTTAATGCGATCGTAACGAAGTGGCGTGATCCACTAGTAAGGAGACTTCTCTCCCTCTGGTCGCCAAGTATTGTTCATCATCTACTCTGGCGTAGCCAATCGTAGTGATTCACAACAAAGAACCCACTCTTTGGGGAAGAGTGGGAAAAGGAGTTAAAAAATGAAAAAGTGTTTTGTTAGGGTTGTTTGTTTGGTATGAATATATAATAACTCGAATTTATGACTTTTTTGTGTTGAAATTTCGGTTTATTTAGTATGATTGTTTGGTGAAAATCTGAATTTTTCGGAACATTGTAATTTGCAACGTTTGTATACCATATAATTATAACACAAAATCGATATAACTAAATTATAAAATACATAAATTTCGTTATACCCTAGTAGAAAAACGTACTATAAATACTTTACTATTTTTTCTTAAAAGAGCGAAATTACCTATTCTTGAAAAATATCATTCCTATATTCAGCGTATATTTTATCCTTATTTATCAAAAAATTATAATTGTAGTAAAAAATATGATAAATAAATTACTTAAACCTATTGTATAATTACATTTATATATATATAAAAAACTTAAAGATTTCATATATATACTATATAAACAGTATGATAAAAAAGGAAGGTACGTGTTTTTTTATGAATGATTCATGGAGAAAAGGTTCGTTTAAATTTTTGTTATATTCAAGTACACTTTTCATCTCAGGTGGTACTTCTGTACAAGGATTAGCTGCAACAGTCGGACTAGTCACTCAATCCCAATCAGCTCAAACAGTCTTGGAAAAAGATTACATGACTTTATTAGAAGAATATACAACTGCAAAAAATGAATACGAGAAAACAGAAAAAAGCTACACTGTTGCATTGAACGACTATAATACATCGAAAAGTGAAGCAGATAAAACGTATAAAACGGCAGAGGAGCTCAAAACAGTTTTAGATGAATTAAAAGAAACCTACCAAACACAATTTGCAGCATTTCAAAAAGCCACTAAGAGCTATGAGGCAAGTAAGACTACATATGAAAAAAACAAGTCTGATTATGAAGCACATATCGATGAGTACAATACAGCCAAAGAAGCTTATGAAACAGAGCAACATCTTTACGAAGAGTCCGAAGCAACATTTATTGACATGCAAACTAAGTATTTAAATGCGCAAACTGACTATGAAACATTAAATAAGGATGCAGAGAAAAAAAGAGAAGAATATGAAACTTTGCGTATTGCGTACGAAAATAAGCGTAAGATCTATGAAGATGCCGCGACAGCTTATAAAACAGTTCAAACAGCCTATAACAAAGCAAACGATAATTATACATCTCAATTGAAGGATTATAACGCACAAAAACTTTCTTACGAGGACCTACTTGAGACTTATACTACTAAAAAAGCGGAGTATGATTCAAAAGCAAAAAAATTCAATCTGGCGACTACATCATACAACAACTTAAAGTCAGAACTAGAACTAGCAAAAGCTGATTACACTGAAATCAAAACAGAATATGATCAAGGACTCAAGGAATACAATTCTTTGTTAACTGAGTATAACGAAGAGAAAGAAAACTATCTCACTGAAAAAACGACGTATGAAAAACGTCTATCAACATTGAAAAAATCAATAAGTGACTACGAAAACAAACTTACTGAGTACAATAAAATCAAAGACGAGTACCAAACAACTAAACAAACGTACGAAGAAGCAAAAATAAACTACGATACCTTATCAAGTCAACTCAAAGAGTCAGCCAGTCAATATGAGACCGAACGCACGACCTACGAAACTGAAAAGACTGCTTTTGAGCAAAAAACAAAAACCTATGAAATAGATAAGAAAACTTACGACCAACAAAAATTAGAATATGATACTAGACTTACAGCTTACGAAACAGATTTGAATACCTACAATGAAAAACGTATAGCTGCACAAAAAATTCTTACGCAATATGAAGAAGGTACTGTTGAATACGCTACTGCTTTGGCTGCCTATACTGAAAATAATGATCGCTACAATGAAGTGAATAAAGAATACCAGCAACTGAAAGAAAAAGTAGATTCATTAACTGCTGAATTTGAAGAAGTCAACAAAGCATATGAAAAGGCAACAAGTGAGTATCAAGTAATTGCTACATCTTATCAAGCAATCAAGCTGAAATACGATTCTCTTGTAACACAATATGAGCAAGCCAAAAATAAGTATCAGCAATTAGAGAAAGAGTATCAAACAATTAGTGCCAGCTATACTCACGTAATGACTGTCTACACTGAAACAGAAATAGCTTATAAAACAGCACTTAAAGAATCTGACGACATAAAAACGCAATTTGATCAGCTGACTTTGTCCTATAATACGCTATTAGCGAAGTTTACAGAGGGCTCAAACGTTTTTGAAGCAACCACAGAAAAATATACTGAAGCAAACAAAACATATGAAGACGTTACCCAAAAATATGAGCAAGCGCGCGACGAATATGATCGACTATTCCCTGAATACCAAACACTAAAGAATGAATTAACACAGTTAAAATCTGATCTTTTACTAGCAGAAACATCTTTCACCCATTTAGAAAAGTTATTAGCAACTACGCAAAAGCAATACACAGGTTTAAAAACACAATATACGGAAACAATGGAAAATTACAATGAGATAAAGAAACAATATGCTGATTTGGGCATAGAATATACAACTGCCAAAACAGCTTATACAAGTGCAGCAGAAGCTATCGAAAAAGCGAAAGATTCTTTTGTACTTCGCGAAAAAGAGTATACTGATTTAGCTGCTTACTATGTTGGTCTTAAAACGAAATATGAAGAAACACTGAAAACTTATGACGCTACAAAAATCACGTTGGGTGAAGTTGAGGTTGAGCACAAAGCACATGATGAGGAGTACCAAGCTGTTTTAACAGAGTATGAACAGTTAAACGACTCTTTTACAGAACTTCATAAAAACTACCTTGACATTGATACAGCATACAATAAAGCAAATGATGCGTGGGAAGCAGCCAATACTGCCTATAAAGTAGCAAATGGCAAACTTACTACACTTAAAGCTGACTATGATACAGCACTTGAACTCTTTAATGAACTACAGAGTCAGTATGACCTTGCGACAGAAAGTTTTACCACTGCTGCAAAACCTTATAAAGATGCTCTTTTAGCTTATGAGAAAGCTGTTACTGCTGAAGGAGTAATAAATGCTGCTGTTGATAATATGAATCAAATTCTAGCTGATTTTCCAGCTAATGAAATTACACAGGAAAATCTTGAGAACATTCCAGCTGAATTAGCTACGTGGCAAATTAAATATAATGAAGCTAAACTCACACTAACTACAACATTAGATGAATCCTGGCCAATTATTAAAGACTATCAAGCAAAAAATGATATTTACAATGAAAGTTCTATTGTACCAAACGGTAATACAGTCAATGCTTATGGTCCTATAGATTTTGATACACAATTGCTAGCTGATCTTCAAGTTGCAGAAAAAACTGTAGAGGACAATATCGCCAGTGCGGAAGCTTATCAAAAATACTACATTGACTATAATGACTTTCAAACTGCATTCAATGACTATACTGCAGGTTGGAGCCCAAATAATATTGGTGATCCAAATAATGATTATATCAACACTTGGCAACCTATCCTAAATTCTCTGGAAATTAATTTAGATAAAAAAGAAAGTGCTAATGCTTTTTTACCTATAGGATACAGTGTTGAAGATCTGTATGCATTAAATACTACAGCTGATTGGGAAGTCTTCATAAACACTTATAAATCAAAAACAGAAGATGCTATTCAAAAAGCTTCCTTATATTCTGATTATTTGAATAATGTGGCTAATACATGGGCCTCTGCTAGAGAAAAATTCCAAAAAGAAATAGATGCATTTAACGAAGCAACTAATAATAATATTACTTTAACAAACAGAACTGATCCCATTATCAATCAAGCCAATGGAATTGTTAGTGGCTTCCAAGGAGCACTTGATTTCAATTTAAAAAACTTAGCAGATATGCCTTTTTCTGAAGATGATGGAGTCTCAATTTACGAATGGATCACTTACTATTTTGGTAATTTTCAAGGATATACTGGGATAATAAATGGTCAAAAAATCATTAATCCAGTTACAGAACCAATTGTTTTTGAAGCAAAGAAACCTACATTAAAAAAAGTAGAAATTTATGAACTCACTGCCCCAGATATTCCTATAGTTCCTGATATGCCTATAAAACCTGTGGAACCAATAGGGATTAGCGTGCCTAAAGAAGTTAAATCGGTAGAAGAACCAACAAATAAAACTTTAGCACCTACTACAGCTTCAACAAAAGTAATTTTAGATATCACAGGTATCAACCTACCTGCTTTAACAACTGAGTTTCTATCAAAACCAACAGATTCCGTTGTAGAATTGGGTACTTCACAAGACGTGACTGATGTGACGCCAAATACAGAAGAAGCTGAGGGGAGCATTCAACCTGACGCTCCTGTTGAATTAAATGATTTAGAAGAAGTAACAGCTGTAGATCCTTTGGAACGGCCAAAAGAGTTAGAAAACGTGCCAAAAGTCGAAATACCCGTTATTCCAGAAATCACGGCACCAGAAGCTGTGGATCCTATAGCACCAGCAGTAGAACAACCGATCAACATCATCGCACCAATTGAACCAAATGCAGCAATAGCACCTGTAGCAAATAAGCTACCTGAAGCTTCTGTCCCACTAGTAGCTCCTAAGAAAAAGAAAGAAACAATTTTCCCTGTGACTGAAGGGACTAAAACAAATACAGTCATAGACCCATCAAGTAATAAACTTCCGAATACTCGTTCTGGAAGAAAATTACCTAACACAGGAACAGAAACTTCTCTAACAGGCCAAGGAATGGGGACCTTAATGGCAGGAGCAGCTGGATCTCTTCTTTTCTGGAAGAGAAAAAAAGGAAAGCATAGTAAATAAGTTCTAGTTTTCTACTCAATACTTTAGAATGACAAAAAGCCCAGAGAATCAATCAACCATTGCGAAGTGGATTGATTCTCTGGGTTTTTTTATTTTAAAGGACCTAGTTTCCGTAGTCCTAAAATGCCTTGAAAGTGGTGATATCGAAACGATATTTGGTAATTCAAATTCAGGATGATGTACGTTTGGCCTTTTTTTAGTTACTATTTATTTCTACTATTTTTTAGACGTAAGCTTTTGGCGGTTCACTAGTAAGGGGACTTCTCTCCCTTTGCACGCCTTGTATTGTTCATCATCTATTCTGGAAAAACAAGTCGTAATCCTTCCATTCTTAGTGCTTTAATGCAATCGTTACGAAGTGGCGTGATCCACTAGTAAAGAGACTTCTCTCCCTCTGGTCGCCAAATATTGTTCATCATCTACTCTGGAAAAAACAGTCGTAATCCTTCCATTCTTAGTGCTTTGATGCGATCGTAACGAAGTGGCGTGATCCACTAGTAAGGAAACTTCTCTCCCTTTGCACGCCTTGTATTGTTCATCATCTACTCTGGAAAAAACAGTCGTAATCCTTCCATTCTTAGTGCTTTAATGTGATCGTAACGAAGTGGCGTGATCCACTAGTAAGGAGACTTCTCTCCCTCTGGTCGCCAAGTATTGTTCATCATCTACTCTGGCGTAGCCAATCGTAGTGATTCACAACAAAGAACCCACTCTTTGGGGAAGAGTGGGAAAAGGAGTTAAAAAATGAAAAAGTGTTTTGTTAGGGTTGTTTGTTTGGTATGAATATATAATAACTTGAATTTATGACTTTTTTGTGTTGAAATTTCGGTTTATTTATTACGATTGTTTGGTAAATATCTGAATTTCTTTTAGTTTTTCATAATATTCAGCGGAATTAATCGATTCATTTGTTCTTCTCAATAAAGTTCATTTCTACATTTATTTATTATCGTATTTTATGTTGGATCTGTTAATTAAAAAATCCTTTGCCCCAAGTTGTATCTGTACGGCCATCATCCGGTCCCACAGCAACAAAACGTCGATTTCCTCCGTAATCTTTATAGCTGATCCAGACATATCCATTACTGTGTGTGTAGTAATCATACTGAATACTCATTTTTGGTAAATAGTAGTCAAGAGCTGGGCTGATTGTATCATTTGGATCAGTGTCTCCACTTACTGCTAATTGTCTATCTGGATAAAAAATACCTGACATCGGAATTAATTCAGATTGTGTCTTTTGTGGCACTGGTTTCGGTTTTGGGGTAATTGGTTGTGGTTTTAACGGATCATTTTCATTTTTCCCATAGCGGTAAATTGTTACGGATGGATACCCATTTATTGCCCAAATTGTATCATGATCGTTTTTCGTAATCCCATTATATCCATAATTACAATGGATGATTGTATCTTGATCATCGATAAAAATTCCAGTGTGGCCTGCTGCACCACCAGAAGATCCACGATTTCCCCAAATAAAAATATCTCCTTTTTTTGCAGGATAATGACCTGCTGCATCTGCTTTTATCTGAGTCCATCCTGATTTTTCAAGGTGTGAAAAAAGCGTATCTGTATTCCCCATTGTTCCAACTGGCAAAAAATTTCCATTAATTAGAGCAAAGTATACGGCGCTAGAACAATCATAACTATTTGGGCCTAAGCGAGCATTCATAGAATACGTAATTTTTCCTTGTCTATCTGACATCCATTGAATCATTTTTTCAATTTTCTCCATTTTGTTCCACTCCTTATTATCTTTTTTGATAAACGATCTATGACTAAATCTTACGCTTTATATTTCTCCGATTCCTTTTTATTTTCTGTTACAAGTCTCCCAAAATTATTCCGTCATAAAAAATAGATGTAGCAATACACTTTCAAACGTGCAACGCTACACCTATCTTTAAATGTTTCACATGAAACAAACGTATCCTGATTTATAGCCATGTTCCTATTAAGTACCAGAATTTAAGAATAAAGATACTTCTAACAATTTTTAGATCATCCACGCACAATTAGATTATTTATCTCACATAATTGTCCCAGCTATTTGTTGAACTTTTTGAACTATCTCTTCATTCTCCATCCAATCATCTGATTGGATCCATTTGTAGATAAGCTTCATTTTCTTGGATGTCTCAGGGTCTTTAGTGATTTCTATCTCTGATTCAAACAGTTGATAAGACAAAGTACTAATCAGCTCTACATCCAATTTCTTTTGTATTTTAAGGATATGATTCAGTGTAGGATTCCACTTTTTACTTGCAGCTAATTTATCTTTTTCATTCACTAAGTCTGCCCAATTAAGTTCTTTTTTGATTCTTATTTCATCTATTGCTTCCCAAAATTCTTCAATTGTTTTGATTTTATACATTGTTTTATCCTTTCGTTTTATTTTGACCAGTGTGTCTATTTCAATTGTTCATAAGAACGTCCGTTTTTTTACCTGTATTCATCTTACGGTAAATTTATCGCTTGAGACTTTTGTTTTACTGTCATTATTCTCCCCAATGTGACTATATTCTTGTCATTTTATTAATGAATTATGGGTTTGAAAAATGTTGTTTTTATATTGAAGAGCGTGTAAATATTGATACATAAGTATTCTAAGGTTAATTTTCGCCATCTTTTCTTGTTCGATATAGTCGGAATTTTGATTTTCATATATTTTCAAACAGATCAATTTTTTAAAAAAAAGTAGTCAAAAAAGAGCTTGAGACACCTTAATAGCTCATCAACTAGAAAACTTGCTACATCTTTAATGGATGTGCAAGTCTTTTTTTGTTAAAAAAAGCAACAACTCCCTCTAGATTTTATCTAAAGTTTGTTGTTGCTTTTCAAATACTTCTGTTACTTTTTTTCCAAACTGACCTTTAACAGCTTTCTCTACTATTTGAGAGGAAGAAGATAATCAATTGCCATACAGTTACTCCTTTATTTCATTTGATAATCTATTCATTTTAAAAAAACTTTTTGTTAATTATATTTAACCACTAAAAAACACACCATTGCAACAGGCTGTTTTTCCCTTTTTTGGAATTTTTTTTTCTATTTTAAGATTATTTTATCTATGTTTAAAAACAAAAAAAAAAGAAATTAAGCATTTTGCTAAACTTCGCAGAAAAATATATTAATTCAATAGGAAGTTATTTAAATGAAAAAACTCGCTACATCTTCATTGATGTAACAAGTCTTTTTTAAACTATGAAAACGCTATAAACTCTACTATTACGTTTATCATGGAATCTTCTACGTCACAGTGTTTCTCTACCCTCATGTCTTATGAAAGCTCTCTCCATTTAATTTTTTTACATACAAAACTTGTAGCAGTTTCATCCTCAATATCATCACTACTATACCAATAGAAATTTTCCTCTTTTTCAAAGAAGCTAGCTTTGAATATTTCTAATGTTGAATCTAAACTATTATTTATATGAAAATGACTAACACCCTCTAAACAAAATTCAATCGTTGTCATAAATTCTGATTGTCTTTGAATAAATAGATTTACAACGGGATTCGTATTCATTATCATAGAGAAATCTTCATCTACATAAGTACCACTTGTATATTTCAAATCCTTTATGCAACTATCATGGAAATTATCTAGCGATTGCATTAATTCATCTATATCCGATTGAGTTTCTAAATTTTTCCATTCCATTTGTTATTCATCCTCACTTTAATCTTTTTGGCTTTTCAGGATTTGACCAATCCCATTTGTGTCTATGTGTAAACTCATGAGTTCCATCATCTGAATGATTGTAATCTATATCTTCTGTAGCTCTACCTTTTTCATCATAATATCTTCGTTGTTTAACACTCCCATCAGGATTAAGAATATCTGCAGAAGAATTTGGTTTCCCATCTTTAGATAACCCTCCCTTTTGGATAACTATATGATTTGGCATTTTCCCACCATTTTTAATAACATTTCTAAGATTACTTCCACTCGGAATCTTGACGCTCCAGTTGCCCTTACTCTTATTTCTGTCCAGTGTAAAGTTTTTTCCATCCTTACTCCCAGTGGCAGGCGTTCTTTTAGGCGTAATCTGTCCCACAGTCAACGGATGCTTCGCATAATATCTCGCAATCCCCATCGCCGCAATCATACTAGCGACAGTTGCCATACGTTGTACTTTTTCAAGATCAGTTAATGGTTTACCTGTATCATAATTTTTCCCATCTCGTAATTCAATCGTTAATTTCGTCAAATAATCAGGTTCTTCTTTACCTAAAACCGTATCTCTGCCGTAAAGTTCGATCTGATTTTTTATCCATAAATCATAGGCTTTACTGGATAAGGGCGCTTATAAAAAGGATTGGATACTCGTTTGCAGTGAAGCGATTGCTTGGCTCGCTTGATTATTCATCCGAGCGGTTTGATTCGCTTGTGCTTGAACTTCACCGATATAAAATTAAGTCCCATTTGGCTCCTCCTCCTTTTGCTTCACAAAAGAAGTTTGTTCTGCGTTTACGGATTCTTCTTGATCTAACAATGCTCGATATTCTTTTTGTAGCTCAACTTGTTGTTCCTCAAGTTCTCTTTGCGCTTTTTTAGCCAAATGAAGACTTTCCTCTCCACGATCTTGGTAAAAGGCTCGTTCTTCTGCTTCCCAATTGTTCAAAACGAGCTCATAAGCTTTCTGTTCTTTTTGTTGTAGGCAAAATAAGGCTTCTTGTTGCTCTTCTATTTGGCGCTGTTCTTTCTTAATACCTAGCTGATCCTCTTGTAACTGTTTGATACGCATGCGATACTGATAATTTTTTTGGTCATATTCAATTTCATTCATCGAAAACCTCCCAAATTATTCAGGTTTGTCAATTGAGCAATATTTTGATCGACTTTTTCAAATTCTTTTGCAACGGAATGAATGTTATTCCCCGCAGAAACGACGCTAGAAGATAATAGCTTTAGTCCTTGTTCATACTTATTCATTGCTTGTTTTGCTTTTGCGTTGCCTAATACATTCGTGTTTGAAGAAACTGTCGAAGCACTGATACTATTTAATGCGCTAGCTGATTGCCTAAACAAAGCCGAGACACATCCAGCAACACTTATATTACTGTTAATTGCCATGTAATCACTCCTTCACTCCATATAGAACATTTAAAAAAACTTTTTGTCTTTTATATTTTACCATCCAAAAACACTCAAATACAACAGGCTGTTTTTTCTTTTTTCGGAATTTTTTTTCTATTTTAAGATCATTTTATCTATGTTTAAAAAAAAGAGAAATTAAGCATTTTGCTAAACTTCCCTGATAACTATTTACAAATAATCATCCTTTTAATATCCCTATAGGAAAATCATTCTTATCTATCTTTATAATAGTAAATTAAAATTTTTGCCTCTTCTATCGCCTCTAAGGTCTGTTTATCACCCACAAATTTTTTTCAAGTACACAAAAAAACCTAGAGAAAATTTCCTCTAGGAATCATAATAATCGACTTAATTCTTTGAATTTTCTTCACCAATATTAGTTGATAAAGCGCCCTTAAAACTCCAATAAAAATAATGAAAAAAGTAAAAAAGCATTTTCCAGATATGAAAATAATCAATGCTCATGATTTTCATAAAACGAATTTTTTTTACTTTTTTAAAGTGGTGCTGGTATTAAAAAGATTTCACAAAGATTAGGACAGGTATCTATATTAAAGTCACTTAAGCTAAACAAAATGAGACTGCTAAAAAACTTTGCTAAATACATGTCTTTTTAATTTTACGATTTTGTGTAATCAGTTACTTTTTATTTGTTTAGCGATCACAATAGAATAGTGATATCAAGCCTTTTCTTTATTAACTTTCGCTATCTTGCCTTGTTTAATATAGTCGATTAATATTATTTCATTATATAGAAGTATTGAAAAATTACAAAACATTCAGAAGCTGATAGATAAGTTTCAGACTCTCGTAGAGCAAAGCAAACAATTTCAAAAAAAAAACAACTAAATACCAAAGAGTACAAAGAATTGCTGAGGTTGATTAGAAAGTTGAAAGTGTTAAAAGATGAGTGCTTGTAGCAATGTATCATCGGCTGAGTAAAAGAACACCTAAAGGATGATCCTATTAAATGATATCTTTTAGATGTTTTATTTTTGGTAGCACAACAAATTAATGCGTTGATTAATATAAAGCAATCAAAATAAATTTAGAAGCTATTTAATACAAGCAAATGTGAGTTTAGGAGATTAATAAAGAACTGTAGTATAAACAATTAAACTGATAATTCTAATATAATCTACAAACAGAGTAAAATTATCAACTATCTTAAGAAAAATGAATGAAATAAATAAAAAAATTTTCCAACGAATGTCAGATATCTTGATTATATGGTAATATTAATTTAAACTACGCTCAAAATTAAGGAGGGAACGCATGTTGAATATTGCTTCAAATGTTGGAGCTGCTACTAGAGCAACCACAGGAATTAACGCTGTCTCCGTGAATAAAGGAACTCACGTTTCTCTAGGCAAAAGCAATATCAGTAGTATAAAAAAAGGAACTGAAGTGACAAATCAATTACTATCTGATTTATCGCAGTTAATTGATTGTGTGAAAGAGCAGAGTCAAAAATTTCCAAAGATAGCTGAAATCATGGCAATTGAAGATAGTAAGATCAAGTTTTAAGGGGTTGTACCATGGATAAGAATGAACAAGAACGAGCAACATATAATCGTTTAATCATCGAAAAGGAAAACAGCGTTGATGACTTAAAAAATGACCAACGAAAAATAGAAGATAGTTTGCAACAGTTACAAGATGATTTACAGAGAGGGTATCGCACACTTAGCATGCTAAATGATGAAAAGTTTCGTGAAAACCCAGAAAGCCTGCGATTACAAAGAAAAAACGAAGAACAAGAGCACTTGTTTAAACGTCAATTAAGCGAAGCTGTGGAAGAACTCTCTGAGAGTTATACGAAACAAAGAAAAGTCCTCGATGATGAAACCGAAGAGCTCTATAGAAAAAGAGGTGAAATTCCTTGGGATTAATTTATTCTAGCTCAGACTCAGCACAATTAATCAGTGCATTAAAAAAGAATCTCCAAAGTGGGAAAGAGGCTTCTCAACAACTAAAAGCAGGCAGTCAAAAAGTGGTTGCTGCAGTAGATGGCAAAACGCTTTCTGGTGCTGCTTATACCGCTGGAAAAGGTCTCTTTAGTGATTTAGTTTTACCGACTATTAGTAAAGTAACATCCGCGATGGATCGTATTGAGCAAGAGCTACAAACATATACGAACGCTGATCAGAATATATCAAGTGAAGGAACGCTGGATGAAGACAAACAGAATCAACAAGTTGCCACAAAAAAAGCAATGAAAGCGTCTGTTGATGCTTCTGCAGCTGTTGCTAGAGCATTGTCACGAAATAATCCTGTTGCGAAAGTACTGGATGCCTTGTTAGATGTTCAAAACAATCTGAATCGTATGTCAAATACGTTTGAAGATGATATCCGAGAATTACAAAAGAAGTTAGAAAAACTGCATCAGTTTTCTTCACAAACGAGTAGTCTTTTTAGCAATAGTTTGAATGACATGAAGATTGCCATGCAGGGTGTCATGGTACTAAATAATACGATTGTTAATAGTGACGGGACATATCAACTGCCAAAAGGAACAGATAAGAGTTGGTTTAATCAACTGAAGGAAAAGGATTTCAATGAGGATAGACAACCAGATGTAGGTGATCGAGAATACAGATTAATTGATTTAGGGTATGGTAAAATGTGGATGTGGGTGAAAAAAGGAAAGACGTCCGCCACAGCCGCAGATATTGATGTAACCTTAGCCTACAATAAATGGCTTAGTCGAATGATTGATAAATACGGCTTAAGTTTCATTCAAGGCGATCGTCAAAAAGGTGTAGATGAATTATTCTATGAGCAAAATGCTACCCTGATAAAAGAATTAGCTACGGGGATTGATAGTGTGACAGGGAAGAAACTAACTCAAGCGGAAATGCTTGGAAAAGCTTCCTTGTTAGCGAATAGCATGATTACGATCGGTGTGATGGTCAAAGGCGTAGTTAATGTAGGGAAAACGCAAAATGTTAAACCTAGAAATACTAATAAGAAAGCCAGTGGGTCTGATGTTCCGAAACCGAATGTGGGAGTTGTTCAGTCAAGAATTAATGTAGCAGAAAATCCAACGAGATTTAGTCCATCAAAAAATGCTGGAATGAAACATGTTAGAGATAGGCATTTTAACCCATCAAAAAATGCTGGACAGTTTACTATTCCTGAAACAGATTTGAAGAATATTCTACAGTCAAAACCTGTTATAAATACACCTGTGAAACAAATAGAGTCTGGGGGATTTGAAAGGATAGTAGATGTAGGAAGAAATGTTGGAACAGTTAAACCTAGCTTAGGTGGAGAACCTACTACATGGATAAAAATTATAACGGATAAAGCAGGTAATATAATTACAACTTATCCTATACCAAAACCATAGGAGGATATATGGAAGAAGAAATTTTAAGAATTTATAACAATTTTTCTATTAATAATCTAGATACTTTTTTTGATGAATTGATAAGCTATGTTAATAAATATGATTCAATCTTTTTAAAATATACTTCTTTAGAATATTTAGATGCAATTAAAAAATTGGATTCAAAAAATTTAATTTTAGGACACTCGGATGACAATTTTGAGATTGCAATACCATTCTATATGAATCAAATTAACAAAGGTTTAAATGAAGAAGAACTATCTAATCAAGTTGCTTCGCTTATTTGGGATTTAAGTGCATATATGACAGATGAGGAATGCCCCAGTTGTCATGATAGTAACTTGCGTTTAACCATAACAGCTAGTAAAACAAGTCAAATTATTAAATTTTGTGATGAATGCTTATACACTGGTATTAATGGTAAGCATGTTGATATTGAAGATGATTTAATTCCAGCATCAAAAAATATAGTTAAATCATATTTAAAGGATTAATAAATAAAAAAGGCACTCTACTACTCGACGGGAATCGAGAAAATAGAGCCTTGAATAGTGAGTCCAAGCTCACTAATCAAGTTGCCAATAGCTAACAGAAAGCTAGCTGTATTTATTGTACAAAAATTCAAAGAACTTTTCTAGTCTTTTTGACCGTTTCTTAAGTGTACAATCATTTCAACTAGAAAATGTAAAAGTTATTGAAACGGTATTAGTGAGGAAACAACCACTGATACCGTTTTTTCGTGTATCAAAAAATTGAAGGAGTGAAAAAATAATTCAAATAGAAAATAAGCAACCAATTAAAGAAATTAGTCACCAAGATATTTATGCGCTTTATGATGTATGGGAACAACTGCAATCATGGTAAGAAGTGTTGCCTGTGTTGGAAAAATACTTTGAAAATGAGAACAGACCAGTAAACAATTTCTAATAGTTTTAGAATGGTTCCCACTAAGAACTCGGTAGACAATGTGATTAATCTGATCTCATAACAACAGAAAGGAAAGTATATACAAATAAAATATAACTTCTAATTACAAATCTGGGCAACAAAACAAAAACACTCAAAATGAACGGTATAAATCACTTATAAATATTCATTTCACAAACATATACCGTCAAAATAAAAAATTTTTTTAAGCTAAAACACCTTTGTTACAAGGTTTAAACTACCTAAATGCAAAAAGAATGTTTTCTTTTATGATTTTTTGTATTGCAACCGTTTTCTCCATGTTATCATATTTTTACAAATTTGGTTCGAACAAATTTAAAAAAATTATTACTATAACATACAAAAGGAGGAACAAAATTATGTTTAGTTCAGAATTTGAACAAAAACTGTTTAATTACATTAAACAAGTGCATATGGACATGCTACGAAGAGCCGAAATGCAAGCTAATAATTTACCAGAATTTATTAAACAAAAAAATGTCGAAAATTATTATGATGGAATAAGTATCAATACATTGCATAAGTATGAACAACACGGTTTAAAAAGATGCAAACCGATAGAAGATGGCAGTGTCTATTATCAGAAAAAAGAATTAGAACGTTTTATGCTTAACAATATAGAATAAAAAAAACAATTCATAAACAAGGTAGTTTTAGAGATGTGAAGCTATAACAATGATTGATTAATGTTTAAAACATAGTTACTATAGTTATAGTTTTCTCTCTAGTGAATCATTACCATCTACGTCAAACTAAACAAGAGAAGGGATACAGAGATATGGCAACTATTAAACAATATAAAAAAAAGGATGGCTCTGTACGTTGGATGTTTCAAGCATATTTAGGTATTGATCCAACGACTAGAAAGTCCGTAAAGACTACTAGAAGAGACTTCAAAACGAAAAAAGAGGCTAAAAAAGTTCTCAATAAGATTCTCAATGAATTTGAAACAAAAAAGTATAATGATTCTTCTACTAAGATTAAAACATTTAAGCAGCTTTACGAAATTTGGTTTCATCAACATTCATTAGACATTAAAGCTACCACCCAACAACGAATTAGAATACATTTTGATAAACACATACTTCCTAAATTTGGTGAACTTTCAATAAATTCTATTGAACCATTATATTGCCAAAAAGTATTAAACAAATGGGCTTCGCAACTTGCTACTTACAAGCAATTACGAACCTATGTAAACATGGTATTCAAATATGGCATACTTATTGGTGTTGTTAAGGATAATCCTATGATAAGAACTGTTACACCTAAATCAAGATTGAAGATCCACAAAGATGAAGCCGAGAGCTTTTACACAAAAGACGAATTAAAAGAATTTTTTGACTGCCTAGAAAGGTTAGAAGACAAACGAGCTTTTACTTTCTTTAGAGTATTAGCATTCTTAGGCTTAAGAAAAGGTGAAGCTATGGCTTTACAATGGAAAGACATTGATTTCAAAAATCAAGTAATCTCTATTGATAAAACGCTTGTGGAGTTACAGAGCGGCAAACTACTTGTGCAGTCTACAAAGACTGATTCATCTAATCGAACAATTAGAATAGACGATCGTACAGCATCTATCCTAAAAGAATGGAAAAACAACATCCTCCAACGTAAACTCTCTCTGGGTATTAGAAATGATAATTTTGAAGACAATGTAGTCTTTAGCCAATCGGTACTTTATAGAGAAAAACAATATCTTGGAAAATCTTACCCCAATCATGTAATGGCAAAAGTACAGAAACACTTTCCAGATATGAAAATAATAAAAGTACATGATTTTAGAAAAACAAATGCATCTTTACTATTTGAGAGTGGAGCAAGTATAAAAGATGTGGCACAAATTTTAGGTCATAAATCTACAAAAACAACAACTGATATTTATGTTAAAGTCACACCTACTAAACAAACTGAGACTGTTGCTAATTTCTCAAAATATATGGCTTTTTAAACAAATGGCATTCAATATAGCATTCAATGAGTTCTAAATGTTTCACATGAAAAAAAAGGCTTAGTATCAAGCCTTTTCTGTCTTCACTTTTGCTATCTTCCCTTGTTCAATATAAACCATCAAAATCGATAGATCTGCTGGATTAACACCACTGATTCGGCTTGCTTGGGCAATCGTTTCTGGTTGAATTTTTTGTAATTTTTGCTTTGCTTCTGTTGCTAGACCGTTGATTGCTTCATAGTCGATATTTTCTGGAATCCGTTTAGCTTCCATTCGTTTTAGTTTATCAACTTTTTCCAACGCTTTTTTGATGTAGCCTTCGTACTTGATTTGAATCTCCACTTGTTCGATGACTTTATCGTCTAATTCTACCTCAGATGCGGGGATAAATTGTGTCACTTCATGATAGGTCATTTCTGGACGTTTTAAGAAGTCACTCGCTAAGACGCCATCTTTCAATGGAACAGATCCTTTCGCGTCTAAAAACGCTTGTACGTCCGCTGTAGGCTTGACTCTAACTGAACTTAAACGAGCAATTTCTGCTTCGACTGCTTTTTTCTTTTCAAGATATGCCTTATATTGGTCTTCTTTGACTAATCCAATTTCATGTCCTTGTTCAGTTAAACGTAAATCAGCATTATCATGACGCAAAATCAAGCGGTATTCCGCTCTTGACGTCAGTAAACGATACGGTTCATTCGTACCTTTAGTGACTAAGTCATCGATCATAACACCGATATAACCATCGCTGCGTTTCATCACAAAAGGCTCTTTTCCTTGAACTTTTAATGCTGCATTGATTCCAGCGATCAGACCTTGGCCTGCTGCTTCTTCATAGCCGCTAGTACCATTTGTTTGTCCGGCTGTAAATAAGCCATCGATCACTTTTGTTTCTAATGTTGGACGCAATTGGTGTGGCACGACCACATCATACTCAATCGCATAACCTGTACGCATCATCTCAGCTTTCTCCAAACCAGCAATGGAATGTAGGATATCCGTTTGAACATCTTCTGGTAATGACGTCGAAAGTCCTTGAACGTAAACCTCTTCTGTGTTTAATCCTTCCGGCTCCAAAAATAATTGATGGCGAGGTTTATCTGAGAATCGAACAATTTTATCTTCGATGGAAGGGCAATAACGAGCGCCAACGCCTTCTACGATTCCTGTAAACATCGGTGCACGATGTAGATTGTCTTGAATGATTTCATGGGTTCCTTCATTCGTATAGGTCAGCCAGCAAGAACGTTGTTCTAAATTATACGCATCATCTGGTGTACTGAAACTAAAGTGATTGGGTTGTTCGTCACCCGGTTGTTCCTCTGTAACAGAATAATCGATCGTGCTAGATTTCACGCGAGGTGGTGTACCTGTTTTGAAGCGATCTATTTCAAGTCCTAGTTCTTTTAAATGATTCGCTAAACCAATAGATGGTAATGAATTATTAGGTCCTGAAGAATATTTTAGTTCGCCAATGATGATTTCACCACGAAGTGCTGTTCCAGCTGTAATAATCACGGCTTTACTTTGGTATTGCGCACCCGTTGTTGTCACGACTCCTCGGCAGATACCTTCTTCAACGATTAAACGTTCAACGATCCCTTGACGTAAAGATAAATGATCCGTGCGTTCGATCGTGTGTTTCATTTCCGTAGCGTAGGCGTGTTTGTCCGCTTGGGCGCGCAAGGCGCGAACGGCCGGCCCTTTTCCTGTGTTCAGCATCCGCATTTGGATGTATGTTTTGTCTATATTATGACCCATTTCTCCACCTAATGCATCGATTTCTCGGACCACAACTCCTTTGGCTGGACCTCCGACAGATGGATTACATGGCATAAATGCGACCATATCTAAATTAATTGTCAAAAGCAGTGTTTTACTGCCCATACGAGCGGACGCTAAGGCTGCTTCTGAACCAGCATGTCCTGCTCCAACTACGATTACATCATATGATTCTGCTTTAAATTGATTCATCGACTCTTCCTCTCTATTTTCCTAAACAAAATTGGCTGAATAATTGGGTGATCAGTTCGTCCTGGACACTGTCCCCGACGATTTCACCTAAGAAGTCCCAACAACGGGTCATATCCATTTGAACGAGATCGACTGGCATACCGGCTTCGATTCCTCGAATCACTTCATCCAGCGCTATCGCAGATTGATCTAGTAAAGCAATATGGCGGGTATTAGATACGTATGTCGCGTCTTTTTCCCCTGTTTGTCCACCGAAAAATAAGTCTGCGATTTTTAATTCTAATTGTTCCATTCCTGTATTAGATAAGACCGATACTGGTAAAATTTCTTCCTCTTTAACTAGCTGTTTTAATTCTTCCCGATCTATTTGAGAAGGCAAGTCCATTTTATTCAGTAGGATTACACGTTTTAATCCGTCTGTCGCTACTAATAATTGGCGGTCTTCTTCTGTTAGCGGCTCATTTTGATTTAGAACTAGCAAAATCAAATCGGATTCAGCCAATGCTTTACGGCTACGTTCAACGCCAATACGTTCAACGATATCTTCTGTTTCTCTGATACCAGCTGTATCGATCAATTTTAGTGGTACACCTCGGACATTGACATATTCTTCAATCACATCACGTGTCGTTCCTGCGATATCTGTCACAATCGCTTTTTCTTCACGTAGTAAATGGTTCAATAAACTTGATTTTCCAACATTTGGACGCCCGATAATCGCTGTACTTAAGCCTTCTCGCAAAATTTTTCCTTGCTTTGCCGTTGTCAGTAAGCTTTCGATCTGAGCTTTAACAAATCCAGCTTTTTCAAGTAACAATCTCGTCGTTAATTCTTCGACATCATCGTATTCCGGATAATCGATATTAACTTCAACTTGAGCTAACGTTTCTAAAATTTCTTGTCTTAATGAACGAATCAGTGAAGAGAGATTTCCATCAAGTTGGTCTAACGCTACATGCATTGCTCGATCCGTTTTTGCTCGAATCAAATCCATCACAGCTTCTGCTTGGGATAAGTCCATGCGCCCATTTAAAAAGGCTCTCTTGGTAAATTCTCCAGGTTCAGCTAAACGTGCGCCTTCTCTTAACAGCAGCTGTAATAAC
The DNA here is from genome assembly GCF_051714545.1 of Enterococcus sp. AZ126. Classification (NCBI taxonomy): domain Bacteria; kingdom Bacillati; phylum Bacillota; class Bacilli; order Lactobacillales; family Enterococcaceae; genus Enterococcus; species Enterococcus sp. AZ126. The sequence goes on along the minus strand of NZ_JBIOSB010000001.1, from coordinate 2,261,358 downwards.
TGATTTACAACAACGATTCCACCGTGACAATTGATTTCAACAACATCTTCTCTGGTAAATGTTTTCGGTGACCGCATAACGGAAACCATCACTTCATCTAGTAAACTATCATCTTTAGGATCAAGGATATGTCCATAATGGATCGTGTGAGTAGGAACATCCATTAATTGTTTACTACCAGAATGATATACTTTATCTGCGATAGCGATTGCTTCATCCCCACTTAAACGGACGATGCTGATTGCACCCTCTCCAGGAGGCGTTGAAATTGCCGCGATCGTATCAAATTCTAACGTTATTTGTTGCATTTTTGACAGACTTCCTTTCATTGATAGATTGAGTCGTTTTTCGCGTAATAATGACTACGTTAAACCACTCTTGTATTTTTTAACCTATGTATACATCTATTTTTGGCTACAAAAAAAGCGCCCACTCCACCCCTGTTTTTTCAGGTTGGATCTAGCACTTTCACTGCATCAATTCCTATTAATTTCATGACATAGAATAGCATATTTTCTTTTTTTTCGCAACATTATTTATTTGCTGGAAACGTTCTTTAACGTTGCATTTCTTCTTGTTTATCTTTAAAATAAACTTAATAAGGCGAGGAGGTTTCTACAATGAGACGAACAAAAAAAGCTGAATTTAACGAACAAGAATTAGAAAATCGTTTAAGCGGAATCACATTGTCTACAGGAAATGTGAATAAAAAATATATCGTTCGGGATATTATTTTTGCGACTGATCGAATTGAAACAGACTTATTTTCACCAGAAATCAATCCAAATGATGTTTTCAGCGGCGTTTACCGTCAACTTAAATTGATTGCATTTGAATATGAAGCAGATGCTGTGATCAATTGTCATTTTGAAGAGAAATATGTGGAATATCAAGGGAAATGGGTCGTGGAAATCTTTGCTTATGGCACCGTGGTCCAGTTTACTCAAACAACGATAGGTTAAATGAATAAAAAAACCTGATTCGAAAAGAACCAGGCTGGAAGAAGCACGAATGCTCCAACTACTTTATCATCGTATTTTATACGTTGATAAGAATGATTTCGTTTAAAATATACTTTGTTTAACTGTATTTGTCAATGCATTTTTTTCACGTAATTGTTCAATTTAAACAATAAAAGACCCTTTAAAAAAATTACTTTTTAAAGGGTCTTTTATTGTCTGCTAGTACTTTTTCACAGGTTCAACAACCAAATAGCGATAAGGTTCATCGCCTTCAGAATGCGTTTTGATATGATCATCTTTACTCAAGGTAAAATGAATTTGTTTTCGCTCAAATGCTGGCATTGGTTCTAGAAAAACAGGTCGGCCAGTTTGTTTGACTTTTTCTGCTGTTCTTTCTGCTAAACGTTGCAAGATTGCTTGACGTTTTTCACGATAATCACCAACATTTACCACAACAGATAATTTGTTCAGTGCAACTCGATGAACGAACACTTGCGCTAAGTATTGCAATGCATTTAAAACTTTTCCGTGTTTCCCAATCAAAATGCCTTGTTTGTCCGTATCTAAATGAAAAACCAACAAACCATCTTTACGTTCTAATCGGACTGAAGCTGGCGCATTCAATTCTTTTGAAATGCTTGTTAAATACGTATCCAATTCAGCGATTGTTTCTTCATCTTCTAGATTTTCCAAGACTTTTGGTTTAGAGGGATCAGAATCTGACGTTTTAGCAGCTAGCAGTTCTTCAACTGCTGTTTCTACTTTTACTTCCTCATCTGTCACAATGATCTCTTCGACTGTCTCAGCAACTGCTTCTGTGATTTGTTCACTGACAGTAGGTTCGATCGATACTTGAGCAAGTTTTTTACCAAAACCCAAGAAACCTTTCTTAGCATCTGTAATCACGCTGATCTCCGCTTCTTCTTTTGACAAATTCAGTGCGTCTAAGCCTTTAGTTGTTGCGTCTTCAATTGTGTTTCCCTCATATACCGGCATCTGGAAAACCTCCTTTTATTTTTTCTTATTTTTTTTCTTAGGATTCATTGCTTTCTTTAATGCTCGTTCGCGTTCTTTCACTTGTTGTTCTGCTTCTGCACGCTCTCTGCGGATTTTAAATGGATTATTGAGTAAGAGCGTTTGCCCTACTTGGAAAGCATTCGAGACTACCCAGTAAAGTGATAATCCGCTGGCTAAGTTCATCCCCATTACAAAGATCATAACTGGCATTGCGAAGTTCATGATTTTCAATGACGCATTCGATTCTATTTGACTCATACTCGTTAAATAAGTGCTGGCAAATGTAAAGATCGCCGCTAAAATCGGTAAAATCAGATATGGATCGGGTTTGCCTAAGTTCAACCACATAAAGCTTCCCTGTTTTAATTCTGGTACACGGGAAATCGACTGATATAGTGCCATCATGATTGGCATTTGAATCAATAATGGTAAACATCCGGCATACGGATTTACATTATTTTCAGCATATAATTTTTGTTGTTCTTCACGGAACAAACGTTGTGTTTCTGGATCTTTTGATGAATATTGTTTTTGTAATGCTTTTAGTTTAGGTTGCAATTCTTGCGTCTTACGCATGCTTTTCGTTTGAAAATGCATCAAAGGTAATAAAATGATTCGAATCACTAAAGTAAATAGGATGATCCCAATACCAGTATTTGCTGAAATGGATAAGAATTTGATCGCTTCCGCGAAATAATAGACAATATAGCGGTCCCAAATTCCTGTACTGCTCTCGTTAATCGGGGCTGTTCCACAGGCAGACAACACAAAAACAAGTGTTACTAGACCTGCCATCAATAATAGGCGTTTATACTTCTTCACAAAACTGTTCCTCTCTTATTTCAAAATTTTTGCAAGTTTTAAAACATGCGTCAGGTTGCTGTGAATTTCTTCTGATGTCAACTTGTCGACACCAGGTCTTGCGATGATAATAAAATCACAAGTTGGATCGATTGATTCTTTTAATTGGTAGATCGACGTACGGATTTTACGCTTAACAGCATTTCTAACGACCGCATTTCCAATTTTTTTCCCTACAGAAATTCCGACTCGGAAATGTTTTTGTTCTGGTTTTTCAAGTACATAAACAACAAATCTTCGGTTGGCACAGGATTGTTTATGCTGAAACACTGCTTGGAATTCTTTTTCTTTTTTTACTCTATAGGATTTCTTCATCTGCATCCCTTTGTTTCTTTCATTTTTTACTCACTCTACAATAATAGCATATTTCAGCCCTTTTTTTCCAAATTTGATGGAAAATCTCCAGAGATTTTGGTGATAATGACTCTAATTTAATATCTTATCATTTTTTTAGTTTTTTTTCACTTTATTTTATAGGATTGAAAGATTTTTTGGAGGTTAGTTAGCTTTTAGAAATTGGTGAGGTTGAAATACAATGGACGTAATTTATAACCTGATCGTTTTTTAGTCTCTTATATATTGCGACTTTCATTGTTGCTATTTTTTTGTTAAGCGTTTGGTGATTCACAACAAAAGAACCCTTTATTATTTCCACACATACATTGTGAAGATAATAAAGGGTTCTTAGTTTAAACTTGATTCGTTATTTAAAGTCAACATAGATTATGCTGAAATAACTTTTCTGCCTTTACGACGTCTGCTCGCTAATACGTTGCGACCATTTTTTGTGCTCATGCGTTTACGGAAACCGTGAACTTTTTGACGTTTGCGTTTGTTTGGTTGATACGTTCTTTTCATCTCTTGTTCCACCTCCTGAAATTGTAACTATCCATCAATACATAGACATACTTTGATAGTATAACTAGTATTGGGTCGATTTGTCAATAAATTTTCTGGAATAAATTTTCTTCTTATGTAAATAAGTTATCCACAAAAGAGAAACATTCGTGAATAAGCTGTGGATAGCTTTTTCTGTTGCCACATTTAATTTTTAGTTTTCTCCACACTTTTGCACAAAAAAACAGGATGTTAAAAAGTTATGCACATTTTGTTTTCAGCTTGTGCATAACTCCTTAAAAATCCATAATTATCAGCGTTTGTTTTACAGAAGATCCTGTGGATAAATAAAATAACAAAAAGAAATCCACTGTTTTATCTTTGTATGTGGATAAGTTTATAACCCTCTGTGCATCTTTTTTCCACAATTCACAATTTGCCTGTGGAAAAAGTTCTAAAAAAATGCTAAAATTCTATTTGCTTATCTATTTATATTTGTTCAGGTTTTTATATAGAAAAAGTTATACTCTATTTGTGACAAAAATTGCTACAACGATCATTTTCCTAGCAGAACTGAACGAGTCCACTATGCATCTACTTTGAAGCACAGGCTAGTGGTTCAAAGTTCAAGGTGAAACGAAGAACGTTATTACCGTATATTATCTAGCTTTCTGGGCTAAACAAGCCCACTACGCTTTTATTCTATCTAGCTGTACAAGCTAGCTCTTTGGAAAAAAGAAAAATTATGAATAAGATAAAAAGCATCTTATTCATAATCTTCTATTTTTCTATTAGAGCTAAATGGCTTGTTCCGCTTTTAAATTAAGGAGGTCACCATATGCCCGATATGGAAAGTTTCTGGAACGATCTAGAAGATACTTACCAATCTGTTTTGTCTGCACCAAGTTTTGATGCTTGGATAAAAACAACGCAACCGCTAAAGTTGGAGAATAACCAACTATGGTTAGAGGTTCCATCCGCAGTGCATAAAGACTATTGGGAAAAGAATTTAGCCGCAAAAATTGTCGAGACTGGCTTTAAATTGACAGGTGCTGAAGTGATGCCTCATTTTGTTGTAACTGGTGAGAAAGAGATGATGCCGGTTCAAGAAGAAAAAAAAGCCCCTGTGACGCAGGAAAAAATTGCCGAGCATGGGAAAAAAGCTTTATTGAATCCAAAGTATTCTTTTGACACATTCGTTATCGGAAAAGGAAACCAAATGGCTCATGCTGCAGCTTTAGTTGTAGCAGAAGATCCTGGTTCAATTTACAATCCACTCTTCTTTTATGGTGGTGTTGGTCTAGGAAAAACTCATTTGATGCATGCTATCGGCCATCAAATGCTACAAAACCGACCCGACGCAAAAGTAAAATATGTCAGCAGTGAAACATTTACAAATGAATTCATTAATTCGATCCAAACGAAAAATTCAGAACAATTTAGAAAAGAATACCGCAATGTCGATTTACTTTTAGTTGATGATATTCAATTTTTGGCGGAGAAAGAAGCAACATTAGAAGAATTTTTCCATACCTTTAATGATTTGTATAATGAAAACAAACAAATCGTGTTGACAAGTGATCGACCGCCAAATGATATCCCAAAACTACCTGAGCGCTTGGTTTCACGTTTTGCTTGGGGTCTCTCTGTCGATATTACGCCACCAGATTTAGAGACGCGAATTGCTATTTTACGAAAAAAAGCCGATGCAGAACGGCTAGAAATTCCTGATGACACGCTCAGCTACATCGCAGGTCAAATTGATTCCAATATTCGTGAATTAGAGGGTGCCTTAGTCAGAGTTCAAGCATTTGCCACTATCAATGGGGAAGATATTACTACTAGTCTAGCAGCTGATGCGTTGAAATCTTTAAAATCTGTCGGCAGTCAAAATCATCTGTCGATTTTACAAATCCAAGAAGAAGTGGCAAAGTATTACCATATCCAATTAAAAGATCTAAAAGGCAAGAAACGTGTGAAGTCGATCGTTGTTCCTAGACAAATTTCAATGTATCTTTCTAGAGAGATGACGGAAAATTCTCTACCAAAAATCGGTGCCGAATTCGGCGGAAAAGATCACACGACAGTCATCCATGCTCATGAAAAAATTCAACAATTAATGGAAAAAGATCCAACAATTCAAAAAGAAGTTGGCGAAATCAAAAACTTGCTTAATTCATAGCCTGTGGATAAAAAAACGTAAAAGTAAAAAGTTTTCCACAAGTTATACACAGGTGGAAAACTTATCTGCTATTTCGTTTCCTGACTTTTCCACAGAATTAACAAGACCTACTACTTTTATTATTTATTTATATATAAATACAAAACGATCTTAGCAAGATTTCTACGTTCAATATCAATTAAAAAAGGAGTTCAACTATTATGAAATTAACTGTGAAAAGAAATATATTTTTACAAGAATTACAAACCGTTCAACGAGCTATTTCTTCCAAAACGACTATTCCAATTTTAACAGGTGTAAAAATCGTTTTAACGGATGAAGGCTTATCTTTAACAGGTAGTAACGCGGATATTTCTATTGAAAGTTTTTTAAGTAAAGAAGACGAAAAAGCTCAAATGACCATTGATTCAACGGGTAGTATTGTTTTACAAGCACGTTTCTTTGGTGAAATCATTCGTAAATTGCCAGAAGATATGTTCACATTAGAAGTGTTAGAAAATAATCAAGTTGCGATCACTTCAGGAAAAGCCGACTTTACGGTCAACGGACTGGATGCAGATAATTATCCACACCTACCCGTTATTGATGCTAAGAATCAAATTCAGCTACCAGTTCACCTATTGACAAAAATTATCAATGAAACAGGATTTGCTGTTTCTCTTCATGAAAGTCGTCCTATTTTAACTGGGGTTCATTTTATTTTGGAAGATCAAAAATTATTGGCTGTTGCGACAGATTCACATCGTTTGAGCCAACGAATCATTCCAATCGAACAAGCTGCTGAAAATTTCAATATTGTCATTCCAGGAAAAAGTTTGACTGAGCTTTCTCGTTCATTTACAAATGAAGAAGAAATGGTCGAGATCAGCATTATGGAAAACCAAGTATTGTTTAAAACACAAAATATGTATTTCTATTCTCGTTTGTTAGAAGGAAATTATCCTGATACGAATCGTTTGATTCCAACAAGCTTTAATACTGAAATTGATTTTTATGTACCAGAATTATTATCGGCTATCGATCGTGCTTCGTTATTGTCACATGAAGGCCGCAATAATATCGTTCGTTTAGCAATTGCTTCTGATTCTGTTGTTCTTTATGGAAACTCTCCAGAAATCGGTAAAGTGGAAGAACCACTAAATTATGAAAAAGTAACCGGCGATCCATTGGAAATTTCGTTCAATCCGGATTACATGAAAGATGCATTACGAGCATTTGGGGACATGAGTATTACAGTTAAATTTATTTCTGCGATTCGTCCATTTACATTAGAACCGACAGAAACGGATTTAGACTTCATTCAGTTGATTACACCAGTTCGTACGAATTAAAAAATCAAGAAGTAGTGAGTAGTTAAAAAAGAATGTATGAAAAACCTGAATTGGTTTTTCACACATTCTTTTTTGTATTTATTGTACTGCGACTAAAACTGAATTACTTATCCAGTCTCATACTTCTTGATAAGTTTTTTTGTTTTGATCCCCATAATTGTAAAATAGACAGCGACAAACATAAAAAACATCATCGGCATTATCTGGATGATCAAAAAGAAGGTTTGCATAATAATCATTCCAAACAACTGCGGACCAGTGTATGCCCAAATACTTGGTGTTAAGTACCAGGAAGAGATATTTTTAAAAGAAGGTTGCAAGATCATGAAATAAAGAATCATTAATGCCGCCCACATAATAGCTTGATCATATAAACGCTTATAGCGTTCATTGCTTGAAGAAGCATCTGAAAATATATCTAAATCTTGATTTTTACTGTTCAGTGGTGCAAAAAATTGAAATCCACTACTTTTTGTCCCACTGATATGCTGCCAACCACTATCTTCAAATAAAGTCAGATAAGCAATATAATCAGCTTTCTTTTTGAATATCTGATAATCAATCCTGTAATTTAATGTTTTCGGCGTTATTTTTTCAAACGTATAGACATTCCATGAACTATATTTGACTAAGCCCCAACCTTGTTCGGCCATCTTTTTTAAATACTGCTCTTCTTTTTTTAGATCAACAAACATCCTGACTTTTTTCATATGTCCCTCCTATAATAAATGATCAGCAAGTGTCACTAATTCTTTTAATCGTTCAACTTCAAGCATTAAAACGTTTTTACCAGTCGTTGTTAATTGATAGACACGCCGACGTTTATCTTCTCCTGGAACCTCACAAATGAGCTTTTGTTTTAAAAGATTTTCTGTTGCGCCATACATTGTACCGGCCGCAATACGTACACGACCATTGCTGATGCCCTCTACTTTTTGCATGATGGCGTATCCGTGAGAAGGCTCTATTAGCGACATCATAATATAAAAAGTTGTTTCTGTTAGAGGTAAAAACTTATTAATATTCATTTTATCCTACACCTTATATCGTTAATTTATACAGTTTAACTGTACAGTTTTATACTATATCGTCAAACTGTATAAGTCAACTAGTGTAAAGAAAAAAGAAGTTTTTTTAGCTCTTTCGATTTATCAGTTCAGTAAAATGAAAAATACTGAAAAGATTTTCAAGAGGCAAAACTTGTAAATTTCTTCTTAAAATGCATTTTAAGCCTTTTTTAATCGTTAGAATATTTTTTGTCGATTGCCTTCAAAATTGCTTAGAAAGAAAATTAGACGGATAAATTTGTTTTTTGATGTAAAAAAGAGTATAATATTAGAGTGAAAGTGAAAACAAAAAAGAGGGATGCATTTTGAAAAAGACGATTGTTTTAGAAACTGATTACATGACACTAGGTCAAGTCTTAAAAGAAGTCGACGTTATCAGCAGTGGCGGTGCTGCCAAATGGTATTTAGCTGAAAATAGTGTTTTCGTAGATGGGGAATTAGAGAATCGCCGCGGCAGAAAATTATATGCTGGTATGATGCTCGAGATACCTGAAGAAGGTACTTTTTTTATGGTCAAAAAAGGCGAGGTAGTCGATGAGACTGAATGAAATCGAGGTACAGCATTATCGTAATTATGATGGGCTGACCTTAGATTTTCCTAAAACTTTAAATATTTTTCTAGGAGAAAACGCGCAAGGCAAGACGAATCTTTTAGAAAGTATTTATGTTTTAGCGATGACCCGCAGTCACAGAACCAGCAATGAAAAAGAATTGGTCCATTGGGATTCTGATTCGGCAAAAATTAGTGGTGTCATCGAAAAGAAGACAGGCACGATACCACTTGAAATCATTATTTCTAATAAAGGCCGTAAGACAAAAGTGAATCATATTGAACAAAAGCGTTTGAGTTCATATATCGGTCAGCTGAACGTCATATTATTTGCACCAGAAGATCTATCTTTGGTCAAAGGGTCACCGCAATTACGTCGTAAATTTATCGACATGGAATTAGGCCAAGTCAATCCAATTTATTTGTATGATTTGGTTCAATACCAATCTGTTTTAAAACAACGCAATCAATATTTAAAACAGTTGGCTGAAAAAAAACAGTCCGATCATATCTATTTAGATATTTTGACTGAACAATTGGCAGAATTTGGCGGTAAAGTCTTATTTGCTCGTCTAGAATTTATCAAAAAATTAGAGCACTGGGCGAATTTACTTCATAAGAAAATCAGCCATGAAAAAGAAGAACTAGCGATCGAGTATTTTTCAAGTATCCCATTAGATAAAGAGCATTTTTCACTAGAAGAGATCCAAAAGCAATTGCTGCAGAGCCTACTTGACAACCGAAAACGAGAGTTGTTCAAAGCAAATACCTTTTTAGGTCCTCATCGAGATGATTTGATTTTTAATGTCAACGGGCAAAACGTCCAAACATATGGCTCACAAGGTCAACAAAGAACCACGGCACTCAGTGTAAAGCTTGCGGAAATAGATTTAATGTACTCAGAAACAGGAGAATATCCTGTGTTGTTATTGGATGATGTCATGAGTGAGTTAGATAATGAACGACAATTGCACTTGTTAGAAACGATTGAAGGAAAAGTTCAGACTTTTTTAACAACGACAAGTTTGGATCATTTAAACAATAAATTAACTGTTGAACCCGATATATTTTATGTTCATCAGGGAGAAATAGAGAGGGAAGCATAATATGACAGAAGAAGAAAAAAATATGAAAGAACGTGCACAAGAATATGATGCCAGTCAGATTCAGGTATTAGAAGGTCTTGAAGCAGTTCGTAAACGTCCTGGTATGTACATAGGATCAACAAGTTCAGAAGGATTGCATCACTTAGTTTGGGAGATCGTGGATAATTCGATCGATGAGGCTTTGGCAGGATTTGCTTCAACGATTCAAGTGACTATTGAAGAAGATAACAGTATCACTGTTATTGATGACGGACGCGGAATCCCAGTTGGTATTCAAGCTAAAACTGGACGTCCAGCAGTAGAAACAGTCTTTACCGTTCTCCATGCCGGAGGAAAGTTTGGCGGCGGCGGATACAAAGTTTCCGGCGGGCTTCACGGGGTAGGTTCCTCTGTTGTTAATGCTTTATCAACGACATTGGATGTAAAAGTCTATAAAGAAGGCAAAATTTATTATCAAGAGTTTCACCAAGGCGCTGTTAGAGATGATTTAAAAGTGATTGGTGACACTGACCGTCATGGAACGGCTGTTCACTTTGTTCCAGATCCAGAAATTTTTACAGAAACAACTGTATTTAACTTTGATAAATTAGCAACACGTGTTAGAGAATTAGCTTTTTTGAATAAAGGGTTAAAAATTTCTATTGAAGATAAACGTGAAGAAAAACCTGTCTTGAAAGAGTATCACTACGAAGGTGGGATCAAGAGTTACGTTGAACATTTGAATGCGAATAAGGATGTGTTATTCCCTGAACCAATTTTTATTGAAGGGGAACAACAAGAGATCATTGTGGAAGTATCTATGCAATATACAGATGGCTATCACACTAATCTATTAAGTTTCGCCAATAATATTCATACGTATGAGGGCGGAACCCATGAATCAGGTTTTAAAACGTCATTAACGCGTGTGATCAATGATTATGCCCGTAAACAAAAGATCATGAAAGAAAATGACGAAAACCTAACAGGAGAAGATGTTCGTGAAGGCTTAACTGCGGTCATCTCTATCAAACATCCAGAGCCACAATTTGAAGGACAAACTAAAACGAAATTAGGAAATTCAGAAGTTCGGACTGTTACAGACCGTCTATTCTCTGAGTATTTCAATAAATTTTTGATGGAAAACCCAACTGTAGGGAAACAAATCGTCGAAAAAGGCCTACTTGCTTCAAAAGCCCGTATGGCTGCTAAAAGAGCGCGTGAAGTGACTCGTCGTAAAGGAGCACTTGAAATCAGTAATTTACCTGGTAAATTAGCCGATTGTTCAAGTAAAGATCCTGAAAAATGCGAAATCTTCATCGTCGAAGGAGATTCAGCCGGCGGTTCAGCAAAACAAGGCCGTAGTCGTGAATTCCAAGCGATTTTACCGATTCGTGGGAAAATTTTGAATGTTGAAAAAGCCAGCATGGACAAAATTTTGGCAAATGAAGAAATCCGTTCACTATTTACAGCGATGGGCACAGGATTCGGGGCTGATTTCGATGTAGCTAAAGCTCGTTACCACAAACTAGTGATCATGACCGATGCCGATGTCGATGGCGCACATATTCGTACGCTGTTGCTGACGTTGTTTTATCGTTTCATGCGCCCAGTTGTTGAGGCAGGTTACGTATATATCGCTCAACCACCTTTATATGGGGTCAAACAAGGGAAAAATATTACGTACGTTCAACCAGGTAAAAATGCTGAGGAAGAACTAGCGCAAGTCCTAGCGTCATTACCAGCTAGTCCGAAACCAAGCGTTCAGCGCTATAAAGGTCTTGGGGAAATGGATGATCATCAATTATGGGAAACAACAATGGATCCTGAAAAACGTTTAATGTCACGTGTCAGTGTCGATGATGCGATCGAAGCCGATCAAATTTTTGAAATGTTGATGGGAGACCGTGTTGAACCACGCCGAGCATTTATTGAAGAGAATGCCCATTACGTAAAAAATCTAGATATTTAACATAAGAAGGAGAAAAGTTCATGAGTGAAGAAATGAAAGAGAACATTCAAGACGTCAATCTGACCAGTGAAATGAAAGAATCCTTCATTGATTATGCGATGAGCGTTATTGTAGCGCGTGCGTTGCCAGATGTTCGTGATGGGTTAAAGCCAGTTCACCGTCGTATTTTATATGGGATGAATGAGTTAGGTGTAACACCTGATAAACCACATAAAAAATCAGCTCGTATCGTTGGGGATGTTATGGGTAAGTACCATCCACATGGAGATTCCTCCATTTATGAAGCAATGGTGCGGATGGCTCAACCCTTTAGTTACCGTAGTATGTTAGTCGATGGGCACGGAAACTTTGGTTCTGTCGATGGTGATGGCGCTGCTGCCATGCGTTATACCGAAGCTAGAATGAGTAAGATTGCTCTTGAAATGCTTCGTGATATCAATAAAAATACAGTCGATTTCCATGGAAACTATGATGACTCAGAACAAGAACCAGATGTACTTCCTGCACGTTTTCCTAACCTTTTAGTGAATGGAACAACAGGGATCGCTGTTGGGATGGCAACAAATATTCCACCACACAATTTAGCGGAAGTAATTGAAGCTGCAAGCTTATTGATGGAAAATCCCGATGCAACGACTAATGAATTGATGGAAGTATTGCCTGGACCAGACTTTCCAACTGGTGGTTTAGTTATGGGGAAATCAGGTATTCGCCGTGCCTATGAAACAGGTAGAGGATCCATTACGATTCGTGCGAAAGTTGAAATCGTTGATATGCCAAATGGTAAAGAACGTATCTTAGTATCTGAGTTGCCTTATATGGTTAATAAAGCGCGCTTGATCGAACGAATTTCAGAATTGCATCGCGAAAAAAGAATCGAAGGAATCACTGATTTACGTGATGAATCTTCTCGTGAAGGTATGCGTATCGTCATCGATGTTCGCCGCGATGTCAGTGCCTCTGTTATTTTGAATAACCTTTATAAAATGACGGCATTGCAAACCTCTTTTGGTTTTAATATGTTGGCAATCGAAAAAGGGATTCCTAAGATTTTAAGCTTGAAAGAAATTCTTGAAAATTATATCGAGCATCAAAAAGAAGTTATTACACGTCGTACAGAATTTGATAAGAAAAAGGCTGAATCACGTGCACATATCTTAGAAGGTTTGCGAATTGCTCTAGATCACATTGATGAGATCATCGCAATTATTCGAAATTCAAAAGCAGATGATGAAGCAAAAGCTTCTTTGATCGAACGTTTTGAATTTTCAGATCGTCAAGCACAAGCGATTTTGGATATGCGTTTACGCCGTTTAACAGGTTTGGAACGCGATAAGATCGAAAATGAGTACCAAGAATTATTGAAATTCATTGCTGATTTGAATGATATTTTAGCTCGACCAGAACGTGTCGTTGAGATCATCAAAACAGAGTTAGGTGAGATTCATGATAAATATGGCGATGCTCGCCGCACAGAATTATTAGTGGGTGAAGTCCTAAGTTTAGAAGATGAAGACTTGATCGAAGAAGCTGAAGTTGTTATTACACTAACAAATAATGGCTATATCAAACGTTTAGCCAACAGTGAATTTAGAGCACAGCGCCGAGGTGGCCGTGGTGTGCAAGGAATGGGTGTTCATGATGATGACTTCGTGAAAAATCTAGTTTCTTGTTCAACCCATGATACGCTATTATTCTTTACGAATAACGGAAAAGTCTATCGTGCCAAAGGATATGAAATTCCCGAATATGGCAGAACAGCTAAAGGAATTCCTGTAATCAACATGCTGGGTATCGACTCTAGTGAGAAGATCCAGGCAATCATTGCTGTTGAAGGTCAAGCTGAAGAAGGACATTATCTATTCTTTACGACTCGTAAAGGTACCGTTAAACGTACAGCTGTCAAAGCATTCTCTAACATTAGAAGTAATGGTTTGATCGCAATCGGTCTAAAAGAAGAAGATGAGCTAGTCAATGTTGTCTTGACCAATGGCGAACAAAACATGATCATTGGAACGCACAATGGTTATTCTGTGACATTTGCTGAAACGGCAGTCCGTGATATGGGCCGTACAGCATCAGGTGTGCGCGGTATTCGTCTACGAGAAGAAGATTACGTCGTAGGAGCCTCTTTACTGGACGCTGACACGGAAGTTCTAGTGTTGACGGAAAATGGTTACGGGAAGCGTACAAAAGCTTCTGAGTACCCTGTGAAGGGCCGTGGCGGTAAAGGAATCAAGACTGCGAATATTACAGCAAAAAATGGTCCATTAGCAGGACTTACGACTGTTCGTGGGGATGAAGATATTCTAGTGATCACCAATAAAGGGGTCATTATTCGTTTCAATGTCGATTCCGTTTCTCAAACAGGGCGCGCGACATTAGGTGTTCGTTTAATGAGAATGGAAGAGGATGCGAAAGTTGTGACGATGGCCGTTGTAGAGCCAGAACCAGATGAAATTGTTGAAGAAGTTGAAAGTGTAGAAGAAACAGTTATTGAAACGGAAATAACTGAAACTGACCCAACAACAGAAGAATAAGAGTAAACCCTCGATTCAGTCTAACAATGGACTGAATCGAGGGTTTTTTAATAATAAGAAGATAGTGGAACCTTATTGAATAGTCAAGCCACTTTTTTAGCAAAGCTAACATTTGGATACTATGTGGTTATTTATAGACCTAATTACCCTTCTGAATAAATCAAATAAAAAAATATTTTTCACATTTGTATAGCTATTAACTATTTTTATGTGTTATAAATAAGACAATATAAATTTTATAAATATTCGTTATCTACTTCGAAATCAATTCTAATTGAAGAACAAATGAAAATGAATGAAATTGCTGGTACATGGGGCTCTGTATCATGTTTTGGTTCAGCGTCAACATTGTATAAAGGAGGATATAACAATGACAGAAAAATGTAAAAACTGCGGCAATGATACATTTGAAAAAGGTGTACAATTTATGCAGATAAAGAAAAAAAAGAGTTCATTACATGGGTCTGCTCTAGAAGTAAGATTTTTGTACTAAGTGTGGAGAGGTTAGCTCAATGAAAGTAATAAATCCAGATAAAGTGGTTTGAGCTTATCAGATGCATAAACTAGACTGTTCAATTCAGCAAAAAAATAGATGCAGTCGTGAGTCCTCAATAAATTAAAAAGAACATTTCGGCAAAATGCTGAGATGTTTTTTTTTATTGATTTTAAATTCAAAAAAATTATAATATCATTTTGCTTTGTTTTGGAAAAAAGTATGATTATAATAAGAGTAATAAGAAGTGAGAGGTAAAAATGATGACACAAGAGAAATTGTTACTATCTAAAACTTTTTCAAAACAATTAAATATTGGAACGGCATTATCCAACTTTATTGAAAATATACTGGAAATATTCGGTGGAAAAACAACTGTTTATGAACGTAGACCGATTACTTTTTCAGAATATCTTTATGTCGAGATGATTACTTTTTCAAATGGTTTTCAAATCAGAACAAGCCTGAAAAGAAATCCAGAAACATTTGAAATAGAAGCATCTGCATATTCTGAACCCAATCATGTTTATTTATCGAAATTAACAGCAGAAGAATTGAATTTAATGTATTTGCTTGTCAAAAAGGAAAGAGAAAAAATAATGAATCAGAAATACTCAGAGGTGGATCAAAGACAGTTAGATGTAATATCTTCTTTATTGATGAATTTAAAAGTTATTACAGGTGAAATACTCTAGATAGAACACTGAAAACGCACGAACAGAAAACTAAGCTCGTGCGTTTTTCTTTATTTTTTTATGGTTTGATTCATTAACGTACAACGGCCAACAGCTGTGAGTTCACCAGTATTATTAATTATACGGCCTTCCCAAACTTGGATTGCTTGCCCTACACGATCGGCAGTCGCTATAACCGTCACTATTCCGCCAGCAACGCTTTTCAGATGATTGATTTGAAGATCTACTCCAACAGCATAAGAATCCTTAGCAAGTTGCTCATTAGCACCTAAACTGCAGGCGGTCTCAATCAAAATACCATTCATTCCTCCGTGTAAAATACCATAAGGTTGTTTGTGGAAATCTTCCACTTTCATCGTTAAAATAACTTTTTCTTTAGATAGTTCTGTTGTTTCGATTTTTAAATAATCTAATAAATGCATGAAAATCAATCCTTTCATGTTACTGAAAAATCATTGTTGAATCGTCTCAAGAAAATTGATTACATTATCCAGTTTCAGTTCATGATAGCTTAAAGAATCAAAGTAGAATACTTTTTCTTTGGGAAAATTTTTTATATCAAACTGTTTTTGCAACCCAGGGACACAAATAATAGCATCCGCCTCTTGAGCAATAACGTCAATGTCCGCTATTGAATCATCTAAAACAGCAAGCCAGTGACTATTTCTTTTTTCCAGTGCTTGATTTAGTTTTGTTATTAGCTTGTTTTGATTAAACATACCTAGAATGTTTCCATTTGGAAGGATACTTTTCCCAAGCATAGGTGTACTTTGATAGACTACAATTGCGGTACTCATAAAATAATCTCCTTTACTATTCATAATAAGACTTTAGATAATTATAGTAACTAAGTTTTAAAAGATGCACAAGGAAATCTATATGATTTAGTAAATTTATAGTATGAGAAATAGTTTGTTTTCTACTTTTGTAGTATAATTTATTTTCATATGATCAGGAAGAAAGTAGAGGGTTCAAAGATGGGTTGTCTAGGAAATATTATTTGGTTTATTTTTGGTGGTTTCGTTGGTGGTTTGGCTTGGCTTTTGGCTGGAGTTCTTTGGTGTATCACGATTGTTGGGATTCCGATTGGTTTGCAATGTTTCAAACTTGCAGGATTGAGTTTTTGGCCGTTCGGTAAAAGAGTTGTTTATAGTACAAGTACAACTTCATTTTTAGTGAATATTCTTTGGCTTGTTTTCAGTGGTTTTTGGCTAGCAATTGGACATTGTTTTAGCGGAATTATTCTGTGTGTGACGATTATTGGAATTCCATTTGGGATGCAGTCATTTAAGTTGGCTAAGTTGGCGTTGATGCCGTTTGGAGCGCAAGTGGTGCCATCGAATAGTGTTTATATGGAATAATAGTAAAAAAATTAGAAAAATAGAAAGACCAAGAAAAACGTAATTGTTTTTTTCTTGGTCTTTTATTCGTCTCTTGACAACGATAAAAAAAATTGGTATATTCTCATGTGGTTAAAACGTAATCATTACGTTTTGTTTACCATGAATCGGAAAGGAGTATTCAGATAAACAAATAAACGATGGAAAAGAATGCATTTTTCATACTGATAATGAGCACATAACTATAGCGATTGAGGAGATTAGGGATGAAGAAAAAGATTATACTAATGATTACGGGTTTATTTTTACTAACAGCTATTTTAACGGCTTGTACTAAGCCAAAAACTGAAACAAAAACGAATGAAGATAAAAAACAGCTAACGATTGTCACTTCTTTTTATCCAATGTATGAATTTACAAGAAATATTGTTGGTGACGTTGGTGAGGTTACCTTGATGGTGCCAGCTGGAACTGAAGCACATGATTATGAACCTTCAGCAAAGGAAATTGCCAAATTACAAGATGCGGATGCCTTTGTTTATAATAGTGAATATATGGAAACCTGGGTTCCTAAAATGGAAAAATCACTAAAGAATATCACGAGTATCAAAGCAAGTGACGGACTGGTTCTTTTACCTGGGAGTGAAGATCATGACCATTCTGCAGAGGAAAATCATGATGGGCATTCTCATGACTATGATCCCCATTTATGGTTAAGCCCTTTTCGAGCAATCAAAGAAGTTGAAATAATCAGAGATGGATTGATTGAGAATTTTCCAGAGCAAAAAACAACATTTACTAAAAATGCGGCGGATTATATTGAACAATTAACAGAGCTTCACGAACTATATGAAACAACGTTAATGAATGCCAAACAAAAGAATTTTATTACCCAACACACAGCTTTTTCTTATCTAGCTCTAGATTACAATCTAAAACAAGTGCCGATTGCGGGGATTTCTCCAGATCAAGAACCAAAGCCTTCTCGAATTGCGGAACTGAAAAAATTGGTTGAAGAAACAGGAATCAACTATATTTATTTTGAAGAAAATGCAAATGATCGAGTAGCGAAAACCTTGGCAAACGAAACAGGCGTAGAATTACTTGTTTTAAATCCGTTAGAAGGTCTTACTAAAGAAGACATGAAAGCAGGTAAAACGTATATCAGTGTGATGAAAGAAAATTTAGAAGCATTAGAAAAATCAACCGAGGTTACACCTAAAAAAGAAGTAGCTGAGCCAGTAGTAAATAAGACTATCTCAAATGGCTATTTTGATGATAAGGATATTAAAGATCGTGACCTTTCTGATTATTCAGGTGAGTGGCAATCGGTATTTCCTTATTTAGAAGACGGCACGTTTGACCAAGTATTTGATTACAAAGAGAAATTAACGAAAAAAATGACTGCTGAAGAATACAAAGACTATTATCAAAAAGGGTATCAAACGGACGTGGATCGAATCGACATTAGCAGTGATGCTATGACTTTTATAGTAGGTGATAAAAAGTACACGTCGAAATATAAATACGCAGGAAAAGAAATTCTAACCTACAAAGCAGGAAATCGTGGGGTTCGCTATTTATTTGAAGCAACAGAAGACACGCCATATAAGTATGTTCAATTTTCAGATCATGGAATCGCACCTTCAAAAACAGCACACTTCCATATCTATTTTGGTAATGAAAGTCAACAAAAATTATTGGATGAAATGGATAATTGGCCAACTTACTATCCTGTTGAGATGACTGGATTTGATATTGCACAAGAGATGTTAGCACATTGATAACAATGTAAATGATTAAATATAAAACCCATCAAAAGTCTGCTAGTTGAGATTTTTGATGGGTTTATGCATATATGTCTAATAAAATTTAGATGTAAAGTCTTACAATGATAGGATTTTAAACGTACAGCAAAATTACGTTTGAATCTTTAGGGAGAGAATCAAACACTGCAGTTTGGATATTGTACAAATGTAGTCAGCAGATGATCAAAAGAAAAAAAGTGTTGCTAGTTGTACTACATGCTAAATAGGTAAGTAAGAAAAATGAATTGCGGCTATATTTTCTAGATTTTTTTCGCATAATCTTTCACCACACTCTAAAACGTCTATCATTCTAAAATCAGTATATTTGTGTATAATAGAAACATTGAAAACTAATTTAACTTTAACAGGCCCCCTCTCGGTAAAAAGAAAAATGAAGAATGAGGCAAAAAGCTCCTCAGTCATCATTTCCTATTTTCCTGTCGAGGTTGAACGAGCCTGCTCAGCTTTTAAAATTATCTAGCTTTGCAGGCTAACCTCTCGGTAAAAAGAAAAATGAAGAATGAGGCAAAAAGCTCCTCAGTCATCATTTCCTATTTTTCTGTCGAGGTTAGACGAGCCTGCTCAGCTTTTAAAATTATAAGGAGGTTTCCTCATGAGAAACTGGACAACGATCAAAGAATACGAAGAAATTTTATTTGAACAAGAAGGTAAAGTGGCAAAAATCACGATTAATCGCCCGCAGGTGCATAATGCCTTTACACCAAAAACAGTCATGGAAATGATCGATGCATTCAACATTAGTCGTGATAAACAAGATGTTGGCGTAATTATTTTAACAGGTGCAGGAGACAAAGCATTTTGTTCTGGCGGAGATCAAAAAGTCCGCGGACATGGTGGTTATGTTGGGGAAGATAGTGTTCCTCGTTTAAATGTATTAGATTTACAACGTTTGATTCGTGTGATTCCAAAACCTGTTATTGCAATGGTCAAAGGATATTCGATCGGTGGCGGCAATGTACTTCAACTTGTGTGTGACTTAACAATTGCAGCGGACAATGCTAAATTTGGTCAAACTGGACCGAATGTTGGTAGTTTTGATGGTGGCTATGGATCTGGTTATTTAGCACGTGTGGTCGGTCATAAAAAAGCCAAAGAAGTGTGGTTCTTATGTAAACAGTATTCAGCGGAAGAAGCACTGGACATGGGCTGGATCAATACGGTTGTCCCTTTAGACAAAGTAGAAGATGTGACAATGGAATGGGCTGAAGAGATGTTGAAGAAAAGCCCACTTGCATTGCGTATGATCAAAGCGTCTTTAAATGCTGACACAGATGGACTGGCTGGAATTCAGCAATTAGCAGGGGATGCAACATTACTATATTACACAATGGATGAAGCTAAAGAAGGACGCGATTCATTTAAAGAAAAACGTGATCCTGATTTTGATCAATTTCCTAAATTTCCATAAAATAAAAGGGTGAAGAACATGAGTAGTTGGCTACAAAAACAAGTGAATGAACAGCCCGATCATCCTGCCTTTTACTGGGAGGATGAAGTTTGGTCGTTTGCTGAAGTAGCACAAGAAATCAAACGATGGACATCCTTATTTTCTATAGAGATTCCAAGTAAAGAAAAACGAGTCGGTCTATTCAGCCGCAATTCAAAAGAAATGTATTTTTCAATTCTAGCTTTGTGGGAATTAGGAAAAGAGTTAGTTTTATTAAATACGCATTTGAGCTTGCAAGAACTTCACTATCAATTGACAGATGCTAAGGTAAATATGGTAGTAGTTTCTACTGAAAATATATCGCGTCTTTCTGAATTGAATCAGATAACGCTGATCGAAATGACACAGCCGAATATAACAGGATCAAGCTCATTTGAACACCTGTCTGGATACCAACTAGATGCCACAGCTTCCATCATGTACACATCAGGTACAACAGGAAACCCTAAAGGCGTTGTACAGTGTTTCAGTAATCATTTGGCTAGTGCATTGGCAACACAAGAAAATATGGCTATCACAGAGGAAGATTGCTGGCTTTGTCCGGTACCATTATTTCATATTAGTGGTTTATCGATCATTATTCGTCAATTAGCATTGGGATGTAGTTTACGTCTATACAATAAATTTGATGCAGAAATAGTGACAAATGATCTAGCTGAAAATCGAGGAACGGTGATTTCTGTCGTGTCGATCATGCTGCAAGAATTACTGGAGAACTATCCTAATAAAGGCTACAGTGAAAAGTTTAAAGCGATGTTGCTTGGTGGTGGACCAATTTCTCCTAAAGCGTTGGAAAAATGCGAAAGTTATGGTATTCCTGTGATTCAATCGTATGGAATGACTGAAACCTGTTCTCAAGTCGTGGCATTAAGCTTTGAGGATGCTGCGAAAAAAATGGGTTCGGCGGGTAGACCATTGCTGGGAATGACACTTAAAATCGTGGATGAGGAAGAGAAAAATCGACTGCCAAATGAAGTTGGAGAAATTCTGTTAAAAGGCAAAAATGTCATTCGCCAATATTTGAACGGCGAGCGATGGCGAGCGGTGAAATGGACGACAGATGGTTGGTTTAAAACGGGTGATATGGGATATCTGGACGAAGACGGATATCTGTATTTAGTCAGCCGTTTAAGTGAGTTGATCATATCAGGTGGCGAAAATATCTATCCTACAGAAATCGAGCACGTACTCCAAGAGTTTCCCGGTGTAAAAGAAGTTGCAGTCGTTGGTGAGTCTGATGAAAAATGGGGCGCTGTTCCAGTAGCATATATCGTTGGAGAAACGAAGATCACGGTAGAAAACATAAATAAATTTGCAAAAAAATATTTAGCAAGATACAAATTACCTAAACGGATTTATTTATGCCACTCTCTACCCAAAACAGCTAATGGAAAATTAGCGAAACACCGCTTAACATCAATAGAAAGGGAGGCTTTTTTAAGCAAATGAGCATTCCTAAAAAATTAGAGCAAGCTTACGAAAACGGCTATCGTCAATTTAGCTGGGTTAAAGAAATAAATGAAAATCTAGATTCTTTGCGTACTTTATTTGAGAAGGGGCAAAAAAAATACAGCAGTGAGCGCTTTTATTGGCAAACACCTGAAAATGATTTTACTTTAGTAGGTTTCGGTAAAGAAGCAGAATTAGCCTATGAACGGGCTTCGTTTGAGCAGGTGGATGAATTTATAATAGAGGAAAAAGAAAAAATTTATCAAAACCAATCGATTCCAGGAACAGGTGCAATTTTATTTGGTGGATTTGCTTTTGATAGCAAACAAACGAAACAAAATGACTGGGGCGCTATGGAACAAGGTTTGTTTCATTTGCCGACCTTTTTGCTTACAGAAACCGATGGCAAACAATACCTTACGATCAATTTCAGTGCAGAAAATAAAGAAATTTTACAGTCCAAGTGGCAAAAACTTACAGCACGATTCGTAGAAGTGATAAATACTCAAGTGATAGAAAAGAAAGACATTGCACAGATCAAAGCGGAAGAAATCGCTGTTTCAGAATGGATGATGGTAGTTGAAGAAACTGTAGCAAAACTAAGAGAAGCAGGACCATTAGAAAAAGTTGTTTTAGCAAGACGAATGGAAGTGAGAAGTGAACATCTATTTAACGCTGACACTATTTTAAAAAATCTTCAACAACAACAAACAAATACGTACTTTTTCGTGTTAGAGTCTCATGAACATATCTTTATCGGGGCTACACCGGAGCGTTTATTGAAAGCTTCTACAGAGACTTTTTCAACAGCAAGTATTGCAGGTTCTGTTTCACGTGGAACAACTGAAATTGAGGATGATGAGCTTGGTAATTATTTATTGAATGATATGAAAAACAAGCAAGAGCATAAAATTGTTGTAGACAGAATCATCAAAGAATTAGAAAAGATGACAGGAACATCTATACAAGCTCAAACCCCCAAACTATTAAAAAATCGCGATATTCAACATTTACATCTACCTATAGAAGGACGACGACAAAAAGAATATCGTTTTTTAAAAGGAATTCAGCAACTTCATCCAACGCCAGCATTAGGCGGAGAACCAAAAGATTTAGCATTGAACTGGCTTAGAGAGCATGAAAAGTTAGATCGAGGTTTGTACGGCGCTCCTATTGGCTGGATCGCTATTAAAGAAGATATTGGCGAATTTGCAGTAGGAATTCGGTCAGCTGTACTTTCTGGAAATTTAGGCTATTTATATGCAGGATGTGGGATCGTTAAAGATTCTCAAGCAGAACAAGAAAGAATCGAGACAAAAATAAAATTTCAACCGATGTTAAGAGGAATAGGCGGGGATGCTCATGACAAATCAAAGTGAAATGACTAATTATTTACAAACCTTTGTTGAAGGAATGATCAGCAGTGGAGTCGAACAAGCTGTGATAAGCCCTGGTTCTCGTTCTACGCCACTAGCATTATTATTGCATCGACAAGAAAAAATCGATACATTTATTGAAGTAGATGAACGTTCGGCAGCTTTTTTTGCCCTAGGATTAAGTAAAGCCAGTCTTAAACCAGTTGTATTGTTGTGCACATCAGGAACTGCCGCCGCAAATTATTATCCAGCGATTTGCGAAGCCAAAGCGAGTTACATTCCATTGATCATTTTAACAACGGATCGACCACCTGAATTGCGGCAAGTAGGTGCACCTCAAGCAATGGATCAATTACATTTATTCCAAAACCATGTAAAAGAATTCATAGAGATGGCAATTCCAGAAGGAACGAAGATGATGTTAGACTATGCCTATTGGCAAGGAATGCGTGCAACGGATACTGCTTGTCAAACACCGAAAGGTCCTGTTCACTTGAATTTTCCATTACGTGAACCATTATTGCCTGATTTAAACCGATCATTGACTACTGAAAAAACAACAGAAATTATCTCAGGTAAACAGCAATTATCAGAAGAACAATTAATCAAGTTCGTCGATGCATGGCAAGGAAAAAAAGGCGTTTTAATTGTTGGTGGAAGCCATACGCCAGAAGAAGCTGAAGTATTTATTGAATTGGCAGAAACACTAAATTGGCCGGTCCTTAGTGATCCATTAGCAAATATTACTTCGTGCAGTAAAAATAGTCCTTTGATCATGAGTTATGCTGACTTGTTTATCCAAGAAGTCGAAATGATCCAATACCCTGAAGTCGTGGTACGGTTTGGAATGTTGCCAATTTCAAAAAATACGATGTTCTGGCTACACTCGCTTAATGAAATGACAAAGATTTATTTCGTTGATGAAACGGGTGAATGGCAAGATCAATTAAAACAAACGCAAGTAGCTATTCAGGCAGAAGAACAAACTTTTGCTAAGGCAATCATAAAGAGAGCTACAGTACAAACCTCAGACTTGTGGTGTAGTCAGTGGATGGACTGGCAAGAAACAACGGACCAACATTTAATGAAACTTAGCGAAATGAATACACTATGTGAAACGTCCGCAAGCATTCTTGTTCATAAAAAAATGACAAAAAATGGCCAATTATTTGTCTCGAACAGTAATGCGATTCGTTTTTTAGACCGATTTTCAACACCTGAAAATAATCACTATCAGTTATTCGGCAATCGTGGTATTAACGGAATTGATGGTATTGTTTCAACAGCATTAGGAATGTGTGCGACTCATCCAGCTTGTCAAAATATATTGTTGATCGGTGATTTGGCTATGTACCATGATATGAATGGCTTATTGTTGGCCAAACGATATAACTTACCCTTGACGATTGTTTTACTAAACAATAATGGTGGCGGTATTTTTTCTTTTCTCTCACAACGTCAATTGGAGGTAGAGGATTTCGAACCTCTTTTTGGTACACCAATCGATTTAGATTTTTCTTTGGTTGCTCAATTATACGAGGCAGAATACGTAAAAGCTGAAAGTTTAGAACAATTAGGATTATTGCTGGAAGCGACACAAAGGAAACCAAAATTTCAAATAATTGAAGTAGTCGGTGATCGTCAGGAAAATGTTTTATTGTATGAACGACTAATGGCTGGTTTAAAAGAAAAGTTAGGAAAAAATAAATGAATTCAAACATAAACGGTGTAAATTATTATTATGAATGGCTTTCGGACTATGAACCAAATCGTCAGACGTTGGTTTGTTTTCATGGATTTACTGGTACTAGTCAGACTTTTGCACCAGTTTTTCAAAAAGAAAATGATATCAATATTTTAGCAATCGATTTACTTGGCCATGGTAAAACGGATTGTTATGTCCATCCATATCGTTATCAGATAGAGTGTTTATGTCAGGATATAGCATTGTTGACCGAACGATTGGGGATAGTTGATTTTTCTTTACTAGGCTATTCAATGGGTGCTAGAGCAGCTTTAGCTTTCGCCTGTCTATTTCCTAAGAAAGTGCAGTATTTAATCTTAGAGAGTGGTTCGCCTGGCTTAGAGAGTAAGGCAGAGCGAATGAGACGGAAAAATTCTGATGAGCATTTAGCTGGTTTTATCATGAGCCATACGCTTGAAGCCTTTGTTGATAAGTGGGAGAACTTGTCTCTTTTTGATAGCCAAAAAAGATTACCAACTAAAATCAAAGAAACGCTTCGTAATGAACGGTTATCCCAAAGCTCTTTTGGCCTTGCTTGTAGTTTATGGTTTATGGGGACAGGCGTTCAGCCTAGTTTTTGGCAAGCGTTGTCCGATATAGAAGTTCCTATACTTTTGATAGTGGGAGAACTCGACTTTAAATTTCAAAAAATTGCAAAAAAAATAAAAACTAATAAACCAGATGTATCTATTAAAATTGTATGCGATACAGGGCATTGTGTTCATTTGGAAAAACCAGAAATATTTTCGAATCTTGTTCATACATTTTTATTTAGCTACCCAAATAGATAAATTATCGAAGAACAAGAATTTTGATGCTAATTTTCTAAAGAATTACGTGAATTATTTTGTTTAAAATAGTATCTAGATTCGCTTTTAAAAGGAGGACACCACATTGAAAATTCACCGCATCGATCGTTACCGTGTTCGGCTGCCTTTAAGGATTCCTTTTGAAACAAGTTATGGTCGCCTAACAGAGAAAGCCTTTGATATTTTGTTAGTAACAGATGAATTAGGTAATCAAGGGATAGGGGAACTAGTGCCTTTTGAGCAGCCCGATTACATAGAGGAAACAATCGCTACAGCCCGAATTATCATAGAAAACCATTTGATTCCTTTAATAAAAGATGCAGATATCCACCATCCTAAAGAAGTATCCCTGCTTTTCAACGAAGTAAAAGGCAATCAAATGGCTAAATCCAGTCTTGAGACAGCAATTTGGGACTTATATGCCAAACGTAATGGCACCAGTCTAAAAACTTATTTTAATGAAACTAGAACTAAAATTCCAGTTGGCGTCAGTGTTGGTATTCAGACTGATTTAGCTAAACTAATAGATCAAATTAATGAATATGTAGTTCAAGGTTACCAAAGAATCAAATTAAAAATTCGCCCAGGCTACGATTTGAAACCAATTGACGCGATTCGTAATAAATTCCCAGATATTCTGCTGATGGTCGATGCCAATTCAGCATATACGATTAAAGATATATCCTACTTAAAACAATTAGATCGCTATGATTTAGCAATGATCGAACAACCTTTTGCTGCGAATGATTTTCTGGATCATGCGCAATTACAAAAAGAAATGCAAACAGATATTTGTTTAGATGAAAATATTCGAACGCTTAAAGATTGTGAGTTAGCATTTTCTTTGGGGAGTTGCAGAAGTATCAATTTAAAGATTCCTAGAGTGGGTGGAATTACAGAAGCAATGAAAATAGTGGATTTCTGTAAAGAAAGAGACTTGCTTGTTTGGCTTGGTGGAATGTTTGAATCTGGTGTAGGACGGGCTTTGAATCTGCAGTTTGCTTCTCAAAAAGTCTTCAAATTTCCTGGAGATATTTCAGCTTCTGATCGTTATTATTATGAAGATATCTTGACGGATCCTATTGAAATTCAAAAAGGTAAAATCAGTGTACCCAATGGCTTTGGGATCGGTGTTTCTTTATCTCAAGAAACGTTATTAAAATATGGTCTTTATGACACACTATTTATTAAATAAAAAGAATCAAAGACTATTTTCTAGCCTTTGATTCTTTTTGTATCAGCTCATTAATCTTCTTTTAATGCTTTTTCAATCTGTAATCGTTGTACTTTCATAGTAGCTGTGCGAGGAATCTCGTCCCAATCCATAATAATCGGTTTGTTTAGATGAGGTAAATCAGCGACTTGCTCCCACCAAGCATCCCAGTTCATCCCCTGCTTTGGATCAACTGCCAGGATTGGTTGAGGAGAATTATCTTTTGCTCTAACAACAATTACTTCTTGAAGGAAATCAAGGGCATCCAACAAATGGTCCTCGATGGCCAAATTGCTATCGATTTTATCAATCAGATCAACCTGACGATCTTTAAGGAATAAATGACCATTCTCATCCATAAAACCATAATCACCGCTATCCCACCAAGGGCCAAAGACTGTTTCTTGAAAACGAACGTCCTCTTTGTAATATGTTAGCGCGCGTCCTTTAGATAAGAATTGGATATGTCCATCTGTCATAGGCGGTAAAACATGGCCTTCTTTATCTGCGATACGTGCTTCAGTCAATCCTTCCAAACCAACCCCCATATCACGAGCATCGGACGTTTTAAGAGACGCTAAAGTATGAGCTTTTAAGATCATTGGACCACATTCACTTTGACCGTAGACTTGAAGGAAAATCGGGTCGTTCTTCTTTGATGCGTTTAAGAAACTAGCCATCGTTGCATTGTTGATCGCATCAAACGTAGAATGGTAATAACGGATGCTTGCGAAAGCTTCAGGCTCTTTTTTTGCCAAAGTTGTCCATTGAACAAAATTATTTGGATGTGTTTCAAGTGCAATTGGTTGGTGGCTGATAAGCATTTTTGAAACAGAATCACTCGTTGAAATCGATAATGGCATCATCGGAAAACCCATAGCCATCAATGAAGAAATCCCGATATTAAAGCGAGAGTGAACAGGCGAAATATGGAATCCTACCAGTTTTTTCTCGGCAATTTTTGTAAAAATTGTTTTTTGCCACTTTGTACGCCAGCCCATCGAATTAGCTGAGTGACAAATCAATTTAGGGATGCCAGTCGTTCCAGAGGTATGTGTCATGTAAGCAATAGTATCTTTAGGTAATTCTACTTGTGGTACTTTTTTAGCTGGAGCTTGTAAAAGTTTTGTCACGGAAATTTGTTTTTCTGGGGAACTATTTTTAACGGTCGCAATTTTTTCAGCAGTTTCATCATCAAATAAAATAAATGGATTTTCCAAACGATCAACAAAAACCTCAATTGTTTCAGCTGGAAAATGATAAGAAATCATTGCTGGAACAGCGCCTAAATAAGAAGCAGCAACTGCTAACAAATACGTATCAAATTTTGAACTTTTGAAAATAATGATTTTGTCTTCTGCTTGTACCCCGAGGCTTGCCAATTGATAGGCACGATTTAAAATCGCCTCATGACTTAGTTGATACGTATGATTCGTTCCAAGTTCAGGAAAAGCTGGTAAAGATTCGTCATGAATAATGGCCGTTTCAGGGTTGGTAAGTGCAGCTTCAAGATAATTAGTGTACAAGTTAAGTGGTTTGTATTCTAACAATTGATTCAATGTGACAGCATCCTTTCAAACTATGTTTAAGTATTTGTGTAATATCGAACAAGGAATAGTATACCATGAAAAATAAATAACCTAAATAAATAGTAAAAAAATGAAAAGCGTCGATTTATACGTATATTAAAGTAAGACATGAGAGAAAATGGTATTGATTAAAAAGATGATCAAAAATTGTGAAGAACGCTTGATTTTATCAGCTTTTAGCTGTATAATTAAAACTTGTGAGTAGTCTATATATTTTAGATAACTCTCCTTGCTCTTAGCAATCTAAGAGCCTAAAGTCCATAGGGAGGTGAAAGTCAATGAGTCAAGCTACGAATTATGAAATTATGTACATTATTCGTCCGAACATTGATGAAGAAGCAAAAACTGCTTTAGTAGAACGTTTCGACACAATCTTGAAAGATAACGGAGCAGAAGTTATCGAATCAAAAGATTGGGAAAAACGCCGCTTAGCATATGAAATGAACGGATTCCGTGAAGGCATCTATCATATCGTTAAAGTATCTTCTCCATCAACTGCAGGAGCAATCAATGAATTTGATCGTCTTGCTAAAATCAATGATGATATTATTCGTCACATGATTATCAAGGAAGAAGCATAACCAAATGTTTCACGTGAAACATTTGATTGACGAAAGGAGATGTTCAAATGATTAACAACGTTGTATTAGTTGGAAGACTAACAAAAGATCCGGATTTACGATATACATCTAGTGGTTCAGCAGTTGCGACATTTACCTTAGCGGTAAACCGTAACTTTACGAATGCAAATGGAAATCGTGAAGCAGATTTTATTAACTGTGTGATTTGGCGTAAACCTGCTGAAACAATGGCTAACTATGCGCGTAAAGGTACATTATTAGGCGTTACTGGTCGTATTCAAACTAGAAATTATGAAAATCAACAAGGTCAACGTGTATACGTAACTGAAGTTGTATGTGAGAATTTCCAGTTGTTAGAGTCTCGTTCTGCTTCAGAACAAAGACAAACGACAGAAGGATCAGATTCAACTCCGACCTATAATAATGCTGGCGGCGGAAGTTTCCAACCACAGAATAATAATTTTTCAGGACAAAACAATTTTAATCAATCATCCTCTCAGTCTAACAATAACGGTATGCCTGATTTTGATAGAGATTCTGATCCATTCGGTGGAACAGGTTCTACTATTGACATTTCAGATGATGATTTACCATTCTAAACGAATTTGATAGGAGGGAATAAGAATGGCACAACAAAGAAGAGGCGGACGTAAACGTCGTAAAGTTGATTATATTGCAGCAAACCATATTGAATATATTGACTATAAAGATATCGAATTACTAAAAAAATTCATTTCTGAACGTGGAAAAATTTTACCACGTCGTGTAACAGGTACTGGCGCTAAGAACCAACGCAAATTAACAATTGCAATCAAACGCGCGCGTATCATGGGCTTATTACCATTTGTTGGTGAAGAGCAATAATATAAAGTTTGTTTAGAGATCAAAGGACTAGTTTCTTTGATCTCTTTTTTGATATTATCATTGTTTTTTTTAAAATAGAATAATAAAAATCAAGTGTTTTTACTCATCGCTTAAACATAGAATCATTTTTCAGATGTTTCACGTGAAACATTTTGTGATTCGCAGAAAACCTTTTTTTATGCTAAAATATCTTTATCTATAGAACATGGAGGAGTCTTTATAATGAAAAAGAATGGAATGAAACGGATTTTGAGTTCTGTATTCGTTCTCTTTTTAGTAGAAGTAATGTTATTTTTCTACATATCTAATAAATATATATTTATAGCTGCATTACTGATACTCAATCTTTTATTGATCAATCGAATAGTTTACTTGATCAAAAAAATTGAGATATCTAATACAGAAAAAATTAGAGAAGCAAGTACGATTGCAGAAAAATCATTGGATTATGCTTTTAATGAAGTATCTGTTGGAATCATAAATTACGATCCAGATACAAAAGAAGCCAAGTGGTTAAATCCGTTTGCAGAAGATATTTTTCATAAAGATGGTCAAACGCTTATTAGTTCAGAATTAATAGAAACCTATGTAACATTAGCTGAAAAGGGTAAAGATATTTTTAAAGTTGGGGATCATGTTTATCGTTTCAATGTTGATATAAAACAAAATACAATTACCTTTAGAGATATTACAGAAGAAAGTAATCTATATCATGAAAAAGTAGAAATGCAAACAGCTATCGGGATTGTTTCCGTTGATAATTATGATGATATTACTGATAGTATGGACGAAAAAGAAATATCTTACTTAAATAGTTTTATTACAACAATGGTTTCTGATTGGATGGATGAGTATCAAGTTTTTTACAAAAGATTAAACGCCGAGCGTTATTTTTTCATTGCTCAATTAGAGGATGTAAAAAAGATGATGGAGTCTAAATTTCAAATTTTAGATAAAATCAGAAAAGAATCTCATACAAGAGAGATAGCGATTACATTAAGTATGGGGATCTCTTATGGCGGTGAAACATTGAGTCAGACAGGTAACACAGCACAAACGAATTTAGATACAGCGTTGGTTAGAGGTGGTGACCAAGTCGTTGTAAAAGAAGCGAAAGATAATGCTAAGCCTATTTTTTATGGTGGTAGAACGGCATCTGTAGCAAAAAGAACGCGCGTTCGCTCTCGTGCGATGAGCACAGCTATTCAAGGGATTTTTTCTGAGTCCTCAGATGTTTATATCATGGGACATCGCTTTCCTGATATGGATGCGATTGGTTCGGCATTTGGTATGGCAAGGTTAGCCAAGTTTCATAATAAAGATGCCTGGGTTGTGTTAGAGAAAAATGAAAGTATACCAGATGTTGAACGAGTGATGTCAGCATTGGAAAAATATCCAGAATTTGCTAAAAAAATCATTACACCTAAAGAAGCAATGAAAAGAAAAACGGATAGCAGTTTATTGATCATGGTAGATTATCATAAGCCATCATTGTCTATTTCACAGGAGTTATATGAACAATTTGATAAAGTTGTGATCATTGATCATCATCGCCGTGGTGATGAGTTTCCAGCTAAACCATTACTTTCATATATTGAATCATCAGCTTCATCAGCTTCAGAGCTGGTGACAGAATTAATTGAATATCAAAGTAATGCACAAAAACAGCTAGATAAATTTGATGCCACCTTATTACTTGCAGGAATTGTTGTTGACACTAAAAGTTTCAGTGTTCGCACAACCGCACGTACCTTTGATGTAGCTAGTTATTTAAGGACTTGTGGCGCAGATTCATCTTTAGTACAATATTTATTAAGTTCTGATTTAACCAGTTATCTGGAAATGAATAGTTTGATTGCTCAAAGTGAATATGTGACACCAGATACGGTCATCGTGACAGGTAGTGAAGAGAAAGAATATGATAGTGTGACAGCGGCTAAAACAGCAGATACTTTATTATCAATGGTTGGAATCAATGCAGCCTTTGTTATAACGAAGCGTACAGATAAACAGATAGGCATTAGCGCACGAAGTAACGGGTCGATAAACGTCCAACTAATCATGGAAAACTTGGGCGGAGGTGGTCATTTTACGAACGCTGCGGTACAATTATCTAATGTAACAGTAGCTGAGGTAAAAGAGCAGTTGCTAAAAGTGATTCATCAAAATATAGATGTGATGTATAATTCAGATTCATTAGGCTAGTTTTTCAGAGGAATTGAAAGTTTGTCTATCTATGTTTATTATATTAAGTACTAATCGAGGAGGAATTATAGTATGAAAGTCATTTTTTTACAAGATGTTAAAGGTAAAGGGAAAAAAGGGGAAGTAAAAGAAGTACCTACAGGATACGCACAAAATTTTTTAATCAAAAATGGCTACGCACAAGAAGCAAATAAAGGAAGTATCAGTGCGCTTGCTGGACAAAAAAAAGCCCAAGATAAGCACGAAGCTGAAATTTTAGCAGAAGCGAAAAAGATGCAGGAGTTCTTAGAAAAAGAAGATACGGTTGTAGAGCTTAAAGCGAAGGCTGGTGAAGACGGACGTCTATTTGGGTCTATTCCTTCAAAACAAATCGCAGAAGCCTTAAACAAGCAATATAAGGTCAAATTAGACAAACGTAAGCTAGAACTATCTCAACCGATTCGCTCATTAGGATTTACAAAAGTTCCTGTGAAATTACATCATGAAGTAACAGCAACCATCAACGTTCATGTTGTGGAAGAATAAAGTAGTAAAAGAGGTTGGGATAGAAGCGTTTAACTCTGAGAAATAAGAGGGAATTGCTTCTGCTCCCACCGTTTATTCAGATTCCTTAAGGCTAGGACATAACTCGTAGAGTGATGTCCTAGCCTCTTCTTGCTTATCAAATAAGAAGAAATGACTTAATATTGTCATTGTACATTTCGGTTGTTTCTTGTTAAAATAGAAAGACTGAAAAGCGTAACTATAGCTATAGGAGAGAAAAAAATGAATGAAGTATGGCAAGATCGAGTACCGCCCCAAAGTATGGAAGCAGAGCAAGCCGTTTTAGGGTCGGTTTTTTTAGATGCTGAGGTTATTATCGATGCTTTAGAATACATAGAACCAAAAGATTTTTATCGCCGTAATCATCAATTGATTTTTCAGACTATGCTTACCTTGAATGATCGAAATGAAGCAATTGATGTTATTACGATCAAAGATCGTTTAGAGCAAGAAAATTTACTGGAAGATGTGGGTGGTTTAAGCTACCTGTCAGACTTAGCGTTAGCTGTACCGACAGCCGCTAACATTGTGTACTATGCGAAAATCGTTGAGCAAAAATCGTTGCTTCGTAACCTGATTCAAACGGCTACAGAGATCGTTACTAAAGGATTTGAGCAAGGTGAAGATGTTGAAACAATACTAGACGATGCAGAGCGCAGCATTTTAGAGGTTTCAGAAAAAAGAAATCGAAGTGGTTTTTTATCGATCGCAGATGTATTGAATACGTCGATTGCAAATATAGACCAACTTTATCAAAATGATGAGGAAATTACTGGTTTACCTACTGGTTATCCAGCATTAGATAAAATGACAGCGGGACTACAAGCAGAAGAGTTGATCATCTTAGCGGCTCGTCCAGCCGTAGGGAAAACAGCCTTTGCCTTAAATATTGCGCAGAATATTGGGACTAAGACAGATCGCTCTGTGGCTATTTTCAGTTTGGAAATGGGAGCAGAATCCTTAGTTAATCGGATGCTTTGTGCGGAAGGTTCAATTGAAGCTGGACACTTACGGACAGGTCAGTTGTCAGAAGAAGAGTGGCAAAATTTGATTATTGCGATGGGAAGTTTATCCAGAGCGCAAATCTATATCGATGATACACCTGGTATTAAAATCACAGAAATTCGGGCAAAATGTCGTAAACTAGCACAAGAACGTGGAAATCTTGGATTGATATTGATCGATTATCTACAACTGATTGAAGGGACTGGGCGTGAAAGTCGTCAACAAGAAGTATCTGAAATTTCCCGTCAATTAAAAAAATTAGCGAAAGAATTAAAAGTACCAGTAATTGCATTGTCTCAGTTATCTCGTGGTGTAGAGCAGCGTCAGGATAAACGTCCTGTCCTAAGTGATATCCGTGAGTCTGGATCTATTGAGCAAGATGCGGATATCGTGGCTTTCCTTTATCGTGATGATTATTATGATCGTGGTGAGGAAGGCGAAGATGGTGCTCGTGAGGAGCCGGAAATCGACAACGTGATTGAAGTTATTATTGAGAAAAACCGTAGTGGTGCTCGTGGAACTGTGGAACTGTTGTTTATTAAAGAGTTCAATAAATTCGCTTCACTATCAACAAGAGAAGAGTTTTAATTGTGAAAGGATAGCTCAAGTAAGTGTCTACTAAAAACTTACTTGAGCTATCTTTTTAGTTAAAATCCGCTTTTAGCAGAGAATATTTATTTAGGTTCCTAAATTCGTCATACATAAGAATTTCGGATTTATCCGTTCCAACAAAGGAGAAACCATTTTTAACCGCAACCGTATTACTCGCTATATTTTCAGTGTCAGCTCTGATACTTAATTTATTTAAGTTCATGTTTTCAAATGCAATTGCACAAACATTTTTAACTACTTTTGCCATAATGCCTTTATTGGTTTGGGACGAATGAAGCCAGTAACCAAGTTCGGCTTTTTTATGATCAGTATCAATAAAATGTAAATCAATACAGCCGATTATTTTATGATCAAAAGCAATTAAAAATAAACGATCTGTTCCATTGATATAGCCCTCTAATTTCATCTTGATATATTGTTCTTGCGATTCAAAAGATGTTGAAGAATCCACAAAATCAAGGTACTTCCTTAAATGATCCCGATCTGAATCAACAACTTCAAAAAGATCGTGTGCCATCTCAAGTGTTGGCTGGACTAAAGATAAAGAGTCGTCAATTTCTAAACTAAAAGAATGTTTCATATCCCGTATATACCTCCTATTAAGGTTCATAATGTATTGTTTAAGATTATAACAAAATGAAATTTCTTTACCAGAGAATAAATAAATTTTCGCTTTTTTTATCTGATATAAAATGATTTCCAAAATAATGTTCGTGTTTTACTCTTTTTTTTATTTTCAAAAAAAACAACATTCGATTTTTGCTTGTACACATTCTGCTTTCTTGGTACAATGAATCAGGACAAAATAATTTAGAACGAGGTGTTCGAATGTCATCAGTTGTAGTAGTCGGAACCCAGTGGGGCGATGAAGGAAAAGGAAAGATCACAGATTTTTTAAGTGAGAATGCAGAGGTCATCGCACGTTATCAAGGCGGAGATAATGCAGGTCATACCATTAAATTTGATGGTGTTACTTATAAACTACACTTGATTCCTTCAGGTATCTTTTACAAAGACAAAATTAGCGTGATTGGAAATGGCGTTGTAGTTAATCCAAAATCTTTAGTAAAAGAACTCGCTTATTTAAAAGAAAATAATGTCACAACAGATAATTTACGTATCTCAGATCGCGCTCATGTGATTTTACCGTACCATATCCAATTGGATCAATTGCAAGAAGATGCAAAAGGTGAGAATAAAATCGGTACAACAATCAAAGGAATTGGACCTGCATACATGGATAAAGCCGCTCGTGTAGGGATTCGTATAGCAGATTTATTAGATAAAGAAATTTTTGAAGAACGTTTAAAAATCAATTTAGAAGAAAAAAATCGTCAATTTGTCAAAATGTTCGACAGTGAACCTATTGCTTTTGAAGATATTTTTGAAGAATATTATGAATATGGCCAACAAATCAAGCAATATGTGACAGATACTTCTGTCATTTTAAATGATGCATTAGATGCAGGCAAACGCGTATTATTTGAAGGTGCACAAGGCGTTATGCTAGATATCGACCAAGGAACTTATCCATTTGTTACGTCATCAAATCCAGTCGCTGGAGGGGTTACGATCGGTAGCGGTGTTGGTCCTTCTAAGATCAATAAAGTTGTTGGCGTTTGTAAAGCCTATACATCACGTGTTGGTGATGGTCCCTTCCCTACAGAATTGTTTGATGAAACAGGAGAAACGATTCGCAGAGTTGGGAAGGAATACGGTACAACAACAGGTCGTCCACGCCGTGTAGGTTGGTTTGATACTGTTGTGATGCGTCATTCTAAACGTGTATCAGGAATCACGAATTTATCATTGAATTCTATCGATGTTTTAAGTGGCTTAGACACAGTGAAAATCTGTACAGCTTATGAATTAGATGGCGAATTGATCTATCATTACCCAGCTAGTTTGAAAGAGTTGAGTCGTTGTAAACCAGTTTATGAAGAATTACCAGGCTGGTCAGAAGACATTACAGGATGTAAAACGTTAGCGGAACTTCCAGCGAATGCAAGAAACTATGTACACCGCATTTCTGAATTAGTTGGCGTGCGTATTTCAACATTTTCAGTCGGTCCAGACCGTAACCAAACAAATGTATTGGAAAGCGTTTGGGCGCAAATTTAAGTATGAAAAAGGTTAGGACAGCAGCGTTTAACTCCGAGAACTAAAAGGAGTTGCTTCAGTTCCCACCGTCTATTTAGATTTCTCAAGGCTATGGATATAACTTGTAAAGTTATGTCATAGCCTCTTTCTGTACAAAAAAGTAATTTTAACTTAAAATAACATGACTAGATGTTCGAAAAATAGATCAAGCCTTTTTTATAAGTTATATAATATAGATATATAAATTGAATAATCACAAGATAATGAGCATATATTTTTGATTTTTATAAATCTTTGTCCTACTATTAAAGTGTACTTAATAGCGAGGGGAGAGTTTTTTATGACGGAAAACAGAGTTGAACCATTTAGAGAATCAGATGGCAAAGGTTGGATAGATCATGGTCCTCGTAATCTTTCTCGAGATCAAGAAAATCCAGATATTTTAGTACCGCCAGCAACTGACCATGGAACGGTGAATAACTTACGCTTCAGTTATTCTGATGCTCATCAACGATTAGAAGAAGGTGGCTGGACAAGAGAGATCACGAATCGTGAATTACCAATTTCTGAAGATGTTGCAGGGGTAAACATGAGTTTAGAACCTGGTGCTTATCGTGAAATGCATTGGCACAAAGAAGCAGAATGGGGCTTAATGCTTTATGGAAATGCGCGTGTTACAGCGATCGATGAACATGGACGTAGTTTCATTGATGACGTAAAAGAAGGGGATATCTGGAACTTTGAAGCAGGAATTCCACATTCTATTCAAGCATTGGATCAAGGGTGCGAGTTTTTACTGGTATTCAGTGAACCTGATTTTTCTGAAAATAACACATTCCTTTTATCAGATTGGTTGGCACATACACCAAAAGACATTGTGGCAGCAAACTTCAAAAAACAAATTAGTGATTTGGAAAGCTTCCCTAAATCTGAAAAATATATTTTTAAAGCAAATGTACCAGATTCAATTGAAGCAGTTGATCGTCCAAGTAATAATGGTGAAGTACCGTCACCATTTACTTTCCATATCGACACATTAGATCCTGTTATTTCAGAAGCGGGTAAAGTAAAAATTGTGGATCAAAATGTGTTCCCAGTGGCTAAAACAATTTCAGCAGCTTTTGTTGAAGTAGAACCAGGTGGGATGAGAGAGTTACATTGGCATCCAAAAGCTGCAGAATGGCAATATTACATTCAAGGACAGGCAAAAATGACAGTCTTTAATTCAGCAGGATTGGCACGTACCTTTGATTTTAAAGCAGGAGATGTAGGTGTTGTTCCAATCGTAGCAGGACACTATGTTCAAAATACTGGAGACGAACCATTACGCTTCGTTGAAGTGTTTAAAACAGCTGATTATTCAGATATTTCATTAAATAAATGGTTAGGAACTTCTCCAGCTCAAATGGTCGCTGACCACTTGAATGTGACCAAACAATTTGCTGAATCACTACCAAACCCTGAAAAACCTGAACCAGTTGTCTGGTATAAAAAACCTGAA
This sequence comes from Enterococcus sp. AZ126, assembly GCF_051714545.1. NCBI lineage: Bacteria > Bacillati > Bacillota > Bacilli > Lactobacillales > Enterococcaceae > Enterococcus > Enterococcus sp. AZ126. The sequence continues at coordinate 2,223,559 of NZ_JBIOSB010000001.1, read as the reverse complement.
TAATGTTCAGTAATTGCCTAGAAAATGAAAAGAAAAAATTTTTCTAGGCTTTTTTATGATGATAAAAGGGAGAGATCATAGATGGAAAATCGGAAAGTACCAACATATCCCGTCATGGAATTGCCATGGATCGCGTTCTTTTTAGCAATTGCAGCAGGTTCTATGGATGGATATACGTTTTTTGTAGGAAAAGCATTTAGTACCGTACAATCTGGGAATATTATTTTGTTAGGCCAGACGATCGCCACAAAAAATTGGAGCCATTTTGCTACAGTTGCGTTGACTATTTTATGTTTTGGCCTAGGAGCCATGGTTACAGGAATTATCGAAGTGTTAGGAATTAAAAAGAAAAAAATCTGGGCTTTTGAAATCTTACTCGTAGAAGCATTGATTTTGGTTGGACTGGGTTTTGCCCCGATCAATGGGTATTTTAGTGTTGTGCACTTATGTATGTTGATTTCATTTCTTGCGGGTATGCAAGGAAATGCTTTTCATAAAATTGATGGAATGCTTTATGGAAATGTTGCTGTTACGCTAGTCGTGCAATTGGCGTTCAATTATATTATTCAAGCGATCGTCGGTGCGAAAGATGCCTGGAAAAATAGCTGGTTATATTTTTCTGTATTGATTGGATTTGCAGGCGGCGGCTTGATTGGAACTGTTTTGACGTCTGCTTATGGAGAAAAATCATTATGGTTTACTGCCGTTGTTTTAGTCTGTATCGCGTTTTATTCGAAAGTGATCAAAGTCGAAAACAAAGTAATTACGATTGATCCAAATTAGTAGGGGGAGAAAACATGGTTTTTGATGTTATTGTGATTGGCAGTGGTGTCGCTGGTTTGACTACTGCGTTTGGTCTTAGTAAAGGCGGTAAAAAAGTTGCCGTTATTGAGTCTACTTTTTTTGGTGGTGTCGTTTATAATGTCGGCAGTACTCGAAAAAAAGAATTAGTAACGATTGCACAGCATGCATTGCAAAATCAACGTTTTGAAGCACATGGTATCACGACGCCAGTTGAATTGGATTGGCAAGATACGATGAACTGGATCGATAGCATTGAAGGAGACGAAGATAATCAACATCAGTTGGCATTAAAAGAAGCAGGTATTACAACGATATTTGGAACAGCCACATTCGTTTCGCCAAATGAAGTGAAGGTAGATGGTATCGTTTATTCGGCAGAACAGTTTGTTATAGCAAGTGGTGGTGCAGATCGTCCATTTACTTTTGAAGGAAGCAACTATTTATCGGATAGTGCTGCATTTTTAACACAAAAGGAGTTGCCTAAAACAGCGCTTTTTATTGGTGCAGGAATTATTTCATTTGCCTTTACTACGATTGCTGCAGCTTTTGGATGTAACGTGATTGTGTTGCAGCATGATTCACAGGCCTTGAAGAATTTTGATCAAGAATTTGTCAGTCAGTTAATAGAAATCAATAAAAAGAGAGCCGTTTCTTTTCATTTTAATGAGAGCGTGAAAAAAATAGAAAAGACCGAAAAGGGCCTATTACGCGTGCAGACAGAAGCAGGTGAAGTATTTGAAGTAGACCAAGTATATAATGTTGCTGGACGAGTTCCATTGATTGATTCATTAAAACTTGAGAATGCACAAGTTCTATATGATGCTCATGGGATCGATACGAATGAATACTTGCAAACAAATCAGTCACATATATTTGCTTGTGGCGATTGCTCTAATGCTAAAGTTCCTAAATTAGCTACCTTTGCTGCTTATCAAGCGGATTATCTTGTTTCCTATCTACTTAAAAAAGAATTGGCCCCGATTCACTATCCAATGGCTTCTATGTCGATCTTCAGCGAACCAAGGATTGCTCAAGTAGGTGTTTCAACTGAACAAGCATTGGCAAAGCCAGAAGAATATGCGGTCGAGGAAATGGATATTAGTAAGTGGATGGATGCAAAAAGAAAAAGTGAGAACACTGCACTGCTTAAAATTGTTACGAGACGGAGCGATGATCGGGTTGCAGGTGCTGCGGTGATGAGCCAAGAAGCGGATATTTTTATTAATTATATAACAATGGCGCTACATGCAGAGTGGACAAAAGATGATTTGAAAAAACAAATTTACGCATATCCTTCCCTAGTGAACGATATGACTCGGTTTTGGAAGTAAAGATCAAGAGGCATTAAAATCAATAGATTTTGGGACAATCGTCTTTTGTGGAAAAATAAGTTCGGTTTTGATGAGTAGTGTCAAAATCGAACTTATTTTTTTACCGTCATTGGTTTACCTAATAAAGAATGAGTATCAAATGATTATGTGTTAAAATAGAAAAATAGTTAGGAGAGATTTTAAATGACATTCAAATTAATGACAGATTCATGCTGTGATTTACCCTATACATATTTAGAAGCAAATGATGTTGATTTTATCAGTATGACCATTCAATTAAATGGGAAAGAATTAGTCGACGATTTAGGGAAAACATTTGATTATGATTGGTTTTTACAAGAAATAAAAAAAGGTGGTATGCCGACCACCTCTCAGGTAAACGTGGGGCGCTATATAGAATTTTTTAAACCATTTGTTGAAAAAAAAATACCGATATTGTACTTAGCTTTTTCTTCTGGTTTAAGCGGCTCTTATCAAAGTGCCATGCAAGCTGTTGATATATTGAAAGAAGAATATAAGGACGCCGAAATTTTTGTGATCGATACGAAAGCGGCTAGTTTAGGTGAAGGTCTGTTAGTCAGTGAAGTTATTCAATTGAAGGATAATGGCCATTCGCTAGAAGATGTTTTATTGTGGTTATCTGAAAATAAAATGACCGTTCATTCTTGGGTCACGGTGGATGATTTGAAGCATTTAGAACGTGGAGGTAGAATTTCTAAAGCAGCTGCTGCAATCGGTGGACTAATGAATGTTAAACCAATCATTGTAGTAGATAAACAAGGAAAGCTGCAAAATATTAGTAAAGTTCGCGGCCGCGGTAAGGCGCTGAAAAAGATCGCTGATGAAACCGTTCAAGGAATGATTGAACCAACCAAGCAAACAGTATTCATTGCTTATGCGGGTGATTTAGAAAGTGCTGAGAAAGTAAAATCGTTGATCGAAGAAAAAATTCAAGTCAAAGAGATTCGTTTACATCCACTTGGACCAACCATTACTAGTCATACAGGAAATGGCTGCATTGCAGTATTTTCTAGAGGGAAAAAAAGATAATTAAAACAGTATTTGATACAAACCTTTTACATTTTTTGTAAGAGGTATGTTTTGTTTAGGTCAGTAATGAATTGGAAGTAAGTATTACCTGATATCGAACTCTTAAAAAATAAGGTAGACTACTACCTATTCTAGGGACTAATTCTTGGGAGGCGTTTTTATTGAATTTTTACGGTATAGACTATTTAGAGACACAATCGAATTTAAATGATTATATCAAATATTTTTTTATTTTTGGTGCTTTGATCGTTTTGATCATTGCATTTAGTTTGTATATGCGTCATCGTATTCAAACCAAATATCGTGACTTGAGTATTATCACCTTTTTGCTGTTACTGTTTTTACTTGGCGTTCAGTACTCTGATTACACACTGAATCAAAGCAAAAATTCACAATCCTCTCAAATGGTTAATTTTGTGAAACAAATATCAAAAGAAAAAGGTGTCGATAAAAAGGATATTCTTGTAAATTCAACGCAATTAGTTGACGGAACACTTATAAAAATCGAAGACAACTATTATAAAACGACATTAAGTGCCGATCAAAACTCATACATTTTAGAAGAAGCTCATTTGATGAACCCGGATATTTCAATTACGAAATAATAGAATAGAAAGGAAGATAACATGCAACTTTATAGTCCAATTATTATCAAACTTGGTTTGGGGATTATTTGTTTAATCATCCAAATCAACTTAATGGGAAAAGGCAATTTAGCACCTTCTTCAGCAATGGATCAAGTTCAAAATTATGTACTTGGTGGAATTATCGGCGGCGTGATTTATAATGAATCGATTGGTGTTTTACAGTTTGTTTTAGTGTTGATTATTTGGACTTTGCTTGTCTTGACTGTTAAGTTTGCAAAAGAGCATAATCGCTATGTGAAGTATATTGTGGACGGCAGACCCATCACATTGATCAAAGATGGAAAAGTGGATGTGAATGAGTGTTTAAGATGTGGTATCTCAGCGAATGAATTGATGTTTAAATTAAGAGCAAATGCTATTTACGAAGTTGAGAATGTGAAGAGAGCTGTTTTAGAACAAAATGGTCAACTGACGATCATAGAATTCGGCGATGAAAATATTAGATATCCAATCATTGTAGATGGTCAAGCAAATTATGATGTATTGGAATTGATCAACAAAGATATTGATTGGCTAACAGAACAAGTTCAAAATGAAGCGTATAAAGGAATCAATGAAATCTATCTAGGTGAGTATCTCTCAGGAAAATTAAAATTATATGGGTATGAAAAAAATATGTAGGGGAAAAAAAGGATTTAAATGGATAAACGAAATAAGAGGGTGGGACAAAAGTAAAAAGTACTTTTGTCTCACCCTCTCATTTTTTAGACAGTAATAGTGATTAATACTCACCAGAAAACAATTCATCCAATTGTTTTTGAACGTCTTTGTTTTCTAAGAATTCATCATAAGTTGTATCTGCACGGTCAACCACACCTTTGTCAGAAACAGCAATAATTCGGTTTGCTAATGTTTGAATAAATTGGTGGTCATGTGAAGCAAATAAAATTGCACCAGTAAATGCCATCAATCCATCATTCAAAGCAGTGATCGATTCTAAATCTAAGTGATTGGTTGGATCGTCCAAAACAAGCACATTTGATTTAGATAGCATCAATTTAGAAAGCATTACGCGAACTTTTTCGCCCCCTGAAAGTACGTTTACTGATTTCAGTACGTCTTCACCAGAGAATAACATTCTTCCTAAGAAACCACGTAAGAATGTATTGTCATCTTCTTCCTTACTTGCAAATTGACGTAACCAATCTAAAATGGTTAGATCAGTATCAAAGTCTTTGCTGTTGTCTTTTGGCAGATAAGCTTGAGTTGTTGTAACACCCCAACGTACGCTACCTGTATCCGGTGTGATTTCACCCATGATCACTTTGAATAAAGTTGTCGTAACGATATCATTATCTGCAATGAAGGCTACTTTATCAACGTTATTTAAAGAGAATGAGATGTTGTCCAAAATCTTCTTGCCATCGATCGTTACTGAAACATTCTCTACATGAAGTAGATCGTTTCCGATTTCTCTATCTGGAGTAAATCCAACAAATGGATAACGACGAGAAGATGGCTGAATGTCATCTAATGTAATTTTATCCAACATTTTTTTACGAGAAGTCGCTTGTTTTGATTTCGATGCATTCGCGCTGAAACGAGCGATAAAGTCTTGTAATTCTTTGATTTGCTCTTCTTTTTTCGCGTTTGCATTCGATTGTAATTTTGCCGCTAATTGGCTTGATTCTAACCAGAAATCATAGTTCCCGACATATAATTTGATTTTACCAAAATCAAGATCGGCCATGTGTGTGCATACTTTGTTTAAAAAGTGACGGTCATGGGAAACAACGATAACAGTGTTTTCAAAATTGATCAAGAATTCTTCTAACCAATTGATCGAACGAGTGTCCAAACCATTGGTCGGCTCATCTAGTAGTAGAACATCTGGTTTGCCGAATAGTGATTGCGCAAGCAACACTTTGACTTTTTGACCAGCAGTTAATTCACTCATTTTTTGGTCATGTAGACTTTCAGGAATGTTTAAACCTTGCAGTAAAACAGCTGCTTCAGGTTCAGCTTCCCAACCGTTCAACTCTGCAAATTCACCTTCAAGTTCTGCCGCTTTGATTCCATCTTCATCAGTGAAATCCTCTTTCATGTAGACAGCATCTTTTTCTTTCATGACTTCATACAAACGTTTATGTCCCATAATAACTGTCTCTAAAACAGTATTATCTTCAAAATCAAAATGATTTTGTTTTAAAATAGCCAAACGTTCATCAGGGCCTAAAGCAACATTACCCGTCGTTGGTTGGATATCGCCAGATAAAATCTTTAAGAATGTTGATTTACCTGCACCATTAGCGCCAATCAACCCATAACAGTTGCCAGGGGTGAATTTAATATTTACATCATCAAAAAGTTTGCGGTCTGAAAATAGCAAACTTACATCATTTACAGTAATCAATTGATTTCCTCACTTCATATAGAATAGTTAAACCTCTCTGCATTATAGCGAGGAAAGCTATATATTTCAAGGAATTTCAGACTTTTTCAGAAATACCTTATGGATTTTATCAAAATGAGCTGACTTTTTAAGAAAACAGTGTTTCATGTGAAACAATTTAATAAAAGGTTATTAGTGTACTTTTAAAACGATACACTGTATGATACACATAAAATTAGTGTATCGTTTATTGTTATTCAGCTTTTAAATTTGAAAGGAGACATAATAGGTGAAGCGCATCGAACGAATTTATCTTTATGTGAAAGAGCAGACAGAAAATCTGACATCAAATGATGTTTCTTTTGGAAGCGGTGTGACGACAGAAGATGTCTCCAATGCTTTGACTATTCAACGAACGAATGCCAGTAAAGACTTGAATCAGCTGGTTCGTGAAGGATTATTGGAGAAGATAGAAGGACGTCCAGTCAAATATGTCGATCAAGCCATTTTCAAATACCAACCATTGACGAAACCTGTAAAAAGTTACCGAGAACAGAGCCTAATTGAAGACCATTCCACATCTGTGACTCGCACGCATAAACCAGTTAAAAAGTTTGCCGGAGAAGATATTTTTAAAGGCATGATTGGTTCAACTGGTAGTATGAGAACGCCTGTTGAACAAGCGAAAGCTGCAATCTTATACCCACCCAAAGGCTTGAATTGTTTGATTACTGGACCAACTGGCTCTGGGAAAACCTATTTTGCTCATGCGATGTTCCAATTTGCGCTACTTAACCATGTGATCGACTCAGATAAAAAGCTTATTGTTTTTAATTGTGCAGATTATGCCCATAATCCAGAACTATTGATGTCTCACCTTTTCGGCTATGCAGAAGGCGCATTTACAGGTGCAACCAAAGCCAAAGAAGGGATCATCCATGAAGCAGATGGAAGTATTCTATTTCTTGACGAGGTTCATCGTTTACCACCAGAAGGACAAGAGATGGTCTTTTATTTTATGGATCATGGGACCTATTCAAGGTTAGGTGAAACCGTTAAGAATCGCCGTGCAGAAGTACGAATCATTTGTGCAACAACTGAAAATCCAACATCTTCGTTATTGAACACATTTGTCCGTAGAATTCCGATCATCATTCAGTTGCCTAATTTTATCGATCGGCCGGCAAAAGAGAAAATCGATTTACTTAGAGTGATGATTTCAATGGAAGCTTCTCGTATCCAGAAAAAAATATCGTTATCAGAGGATGTAGTGAAAGCCTTGATCGGGAGTGTTTCATATGGAAATGTAGGGCAGTTGAAGTCGAATGTTCAGCTAGTGACAGCTAGAGGTTTTTTAAACCATATTGACCAAGATGAACTGACGATCACGATCGATGAATTGACGGATAGCATTAAAGAAGGCATGATGCAATTGGCAAGTAATCGTGACGCGTTGGCCGAACTATCAAAATATTTAGAACCACAAATGATCGTTACGCCAAACGAACCTTTAGTGAAGATACAATCGGATTCTTATGAACTACCATATAATTTATATGAAATCATTGGAGATAAAGCAGCCCTGTTAAAAGCAGACGGACTGGAACAAGAAGTGATCAATAATTTTATAACGACAGACATTAATGTCCATTTAAAATCTTTTTATAAAGATCACGGTTTTACATTTGATACTGAAAACAAATTAGCAGAAATCGTAGATCAGCGTATTATCGATGTCACTAAAGAGATCTACAATTTCGCCAAACAAAAATTAAATTACAATTTTCAGTCCAATTTTATTTACGCGATGAGCTTACACATTAGCTCATTTTTGAAACGAATCCAAAATGGCGAAGAGCGTCAGCATCAATTAAACGAAAATATTCGGAATATGGTGTTGGATTATCCAGTAGAATTTGAGACAGCACAAGAAATAAAACGCATTATAGAAATCAATTATCAAATGAAGATTCCAGAATTTGAAACGTATTATCTAGCTGTGTTACTAATCTCACTGAGAGAAAACAAAGATGCAGGACGGATCGGGATCGTCGTTGCAGCTCATGGGAAAAGTACAGCCACAAGTATGGTACAAGTGGTATCTCAGCTGTTGAATGTCGACAATTTAAGAGCGATTGACATGCCGCTGGAGATGCAGCCAAAAGAAGCACTGCGTCAAATCATCAATGCAGTGAAAGAAGTCAATGAAGACAGTGGCGTGATTCTTTTAGTAGATATGGGTTCTTTAGCTACTTTTTCAGATGAAATCACACGCCAAACTGGAATTGAAGTACGAACCGTCGATATGGTCACGACCCCTATTGTTTTAGAAACAGCAAGAAAAACGACACTAATCGATACACAGCTAGATACCTTATATGATTCATTGAAAAACTTTCAAGGATATGCGGATATCCATCAAGAAAGAGAAGTTGATTCTTCGTCTTCTTGGAAAAAACGGGCAATCATTGCAATTTGTGCTTCTGGTGAAGGAACAGCTAAACGAATGAAAGAAATGATTGAAGCGGCTGTTCCACCGCAATTAGGCTTAGAATTAGAAGTATTACCGTTATCCATTATTGATATGAAAGACCAGCTCGTTACGATTCAAGAAGAATACCGTGTGATCGCGACAACTGGAATCACCGATCCAAAAATTTCAGGACCATTTATTCCAATGGAAACCTTTTTCTCTGGCGAAGCGGAGTCTGTGATCAATCAGCTATTGATGGATAGCGAAATTCATATAGAAATACAAGAAATGGATGAAGCTGTCGCCAAAAAAATCTGTATTGATTATATGGAAGAAAGTTTTACCTTCATTAATCCTAAAAAAGTGATCGAGCCTCTGTGGGAATTTGCGGACATTATCAGAACGAAGCTTAAGTTGCAGTTGGACTATTCGTTTTATGTTAATTTAGTCATGCATCTAGCCGGTATGCTAGAAAGAATAGTACAGCGCGATACACTAACGATCACGGAAGAAGAACAAGGACAAATCACAATAGAACCTAGTTATGAAATCATAATGAAAGCAGCACGCTATCTAAAACAACTCTTTAAACTAGAGTTACCTCCGGAAGAAGTTTATTATATTATTCAGCTGATCAAAAATACACAATTGAATCAAGCGCAAAATACAGAAGATACACTAGCTCCAATACACAAAGAAGATACACTATTTTAGTGTATCTTCTTTGTGTATTTTCTTAAAAAAACCCTTAGATTTCTATTTATTTTAGCAATACACTAATTTTGGCACGGAAATTGCTTTAAATAAGTCACAAGACAAAATCTGTCTATTATTCAATCAGTCCATTTGTAATGATTTGGCTATGATGCTAGTCGTTATTTTGGCAATAAATGTCAGGGCATAGTATTTTATTAATAACGAGTCCAGCATTTACTGATCCGACTAACCAAGAGGAGGAGCACAATACATGATGGATATTCGTTTAGTGCGAATCGATGATCGTTTGATCCATGGACAAGTTGCGACTGTCTGGACCAAAAGTACTAATGTAAATCGTATCTTAGTCATTAGCGATGCTGTTGCACACGATACATTAAGAAAAGCATTGCTTGTACAAGCAGCGCCACCTGGAGTAAAAGTAAATGTTATTACAGTTGAAAAGATGATCGAAATTTTTTCGGATGAACGTTTCGATCGCTTAAAAGTAATGTTATTGTTTACGAATCCTAAAGATGTAAAACGTGTGATTGAAGGCAATGTAGTATTCAGTTCTGTCAATATTGGTGGAATGAGTTTTACCAGCGGCAAGCGTATGATCACAAATGCTGTTGCTGTAAATGAAGAGGATATCATGGCATTCAAGTACTTACATGACCAAGGTATTACATTAGAAATTCGCAAAGTGGTTGCAGACAACCAAGTAGATTTGATGGAATTGCTGAAAAAAGAACAGTTAGTATGATTCTTTTTCAGCTTCTATATAAATGGCATGACGGATTAGCTTAATATCGATTGTCGTATCTTATGCATAGAAATTGGAAGGAGTGGTCCGATCGATCAAAGTTGATACGTGAAATGATCGTTGAGTAGTAGGTGGTCATCAAAAATTATCTGACAGATCGCAAGAAGTGATTGATAACACAAGGTGAGTAACGCATTTTTTCTTTTTCTATTTTTTTAGTAAGTGTTTTCATCTGTTGATAATAGTCATGACAAAGTAATTGAAAAAAATATAGGAGGTATCAAATTATGGTAGGAATTATTATTGCTAGCCATGGAGAATTTGCGCAAGGCATTTTACAATCCGGTTCCATGATTTTTGGTGAACAGGAAAAAGTACAAGCAGTTGTATTGATGCCCAGCGAAGGCCCAGATGATTTAAAAGCAAAGTTAAAAGCAGCAATCGCAACGTTTGATGAAGAAGACGAAGTACTATTCTTAGTCGATTTATGGGGAGGAACACCGTTTAACCAAGCAAATAGCCTTTTTGAAGAACATAAAGACAAATGGGCAATTGTTAGCGGATTGAATTTACCAATGTTGATTGAAGCTTATGCATCACGTTTCTCAATGAATTCGGCGCAAGAAATCGCTACACATATCCTTGAAACTGCCAAAGAAGGCGTGAGAATCAAGCCAGAAGAACTAGAACCTACAGAAGCGCCTAAAGCAGTTGTTGAAGACAAACAACCAAAAGGTGCGCTACCTGCTGGAACTGTTGTCGGTGATGGCAAAATCAAGTTTGTTTTAACACGTGTCGATTCTCGTCTATTACATGGTCAAGTAGCGACAGCTTGGACAAAATCCGTTTTACCAAATCGAATCATCGTTGTTTCAGATGCAGTAGCAAAAGATGATCTCCGTAAAAAATTGATTGAACAAGCAGCTCCTCCTGGCGTAAAAGCAAACGTTATCCCAATCAGCAAAATGATTGAGATCGCGAAAGATCCACGCTTTGGAAATACGAAAGCTTTATTATTGTTTGAAAACCCAGAAGATGTGGTGAAAGTAGTTGAAGCAGGCGTAGAGATCAAAGAAGTAAACGTTGGTTCTATGGCGCATTCAGTCGGCAAAGTAGTCGTAAGTAAAGTCTTGTCAATGGGACAAGAAGATGTTGAGGCATTTGAAAAATTAGAAGATTTGGGTATTAAATTTGATGTTCGTAAAGTGCCGAATGATTCTAGTGCCAACATGGATGAAATCCTTAAAAAAGCAAAGCATGAGTTAGCACAAGCACATTCAAAATAACACAAAATCTTAAATGAAAATAGGAGGCTTATCATGTCTATTATATCAATTATTTTAGTAATCTTAGTTGCCTTTCTAGCTGGTATGGAAGGGATTCTAGATGAATTCCAGTTTCATCAACCGTTAGTGGCGTGTACCTTGATCGGTTTAGTAACAGGTAATTTAGAAGCCGGAATCGTTCTTGGCGGAACGTTACAAATGATCGCACTTGGTTGGGCGAACATTGGAGCCGCAGTAGCACCAGATGCTGCATTAGCATCTGTTGCATCAGCAATTATTTTAGTATTAGGTGGACAAGGCGTTAAAGGTGTTCCATCAGCAATCGCGATTGCTGTACCACTTGCAGTAGCAGGCCTTTTCTTAACAATGATCGTTCGTACACTTGCTGTCCCAATCGTACACATGATGGATGCGGCAGCTGAAAAAGGTGACATTAGAAAAATCGAAATGCTTCATATTTTAGCTGTATGTATGCAAGGGATTCGGATTGCGATTCCAGCAGCAGCACTTTTATTCATTCCAGCAGAAACGGTTCAATCAGCATTAGAATCAATGCCTGCATGGTTGACAGAAGGTATGGCTATCGGTGGTGGTATGGTTGTGGCTGTAGGGTATGCCTTAGTAATCAATATGATGGCAACAAAAGAAGTATGGCCATTCTTTATCATTGGTTTTGTCGTAGCAGCAATTTCTCAATTAACATTAATCGCATTAGGTGCTTTAGGTGTAGCTTTAGCGTTGATCTACTTGAATCTTTCTAAAATGGGCGGTTCTTCAAATGGTAGCGGCGGTGGAAGCAATACTGGTGATCCACTTGGCGATATTTTAAATGATTATTAATCCTGAAGGAGGAGAGAAGAGACATGGCAGAAAAAATTGAATTATCCAAAAAAGATCGTTTAGCCGTTGCATGGCGCTCTACATTCATTCAGGGCTCTTGGAACTATGAACGTATGCAAAATGGTGGTTGGGCTTTCTCAATGATCCCAGCGATTCGAAAATTATACAAATCAAAAGAAGATCAATCAGCAGCTTTAAAACGTCACTTAGAGTTCTTTAATACGCACCCATATATTGCGTCACCGATTCTTGGTGTAACCTTAGCCTTGGAAGAAGAACGTGCCAATGGGGCTCCTGTTGACGATGTAGCGATTCAAGGGGTAAAAGTTGGGATGATGGGACCTTTAGCGGGTGTTGGTGATCCAGTATTCTGGTTTACGATTCGTCCGATGTTGGGTGCCTTAGGTGCTTCCCTTGCAATTGGTGGTAACATTCTTGGTCCAATCATTTTCTTCCTAGCTTGGAATATTATTCGTTGGTCATTTATGTGGTATACACAAGAATTTGGCTATAAAGCAGGTTCTAAAATCACAGAAGATCTTTCTGGCGGATTATTGCAAGATGTAACAAAAGGTGCTTCTATTTTGGGGATGTTTGTACTGGCAGCATTAGTACAACGGTGGGTATCCATCAAGTTTCTCCCAATCGTTTCTACTGTTAAATTGGACAAAGGTGCCTATATAGAGTGGGACAAACTTCCGGCTGGTGGAGATGGACTACAAAAAGCTTTTGAAGAAGTTGGCTCAGGTAAAGCACTCTCAGCAATGAAAGTGACGACTTTACAAGATAACTTGGATCAATTGATTCCTGGTCTAGCAGCATTACTATTAACATTCTTTTGTATGTGGTTATTGAAGAAAAAAGTTTCACCGATCGTTATTATTCTTGGTTTGTTCGTAGTCGGCGTACTTGGTCATGTCGTTGGCTTACTATAATATAATCTGAATTTTAAACTTAGGGCAAAAGATTCCCCAGTTTTGCCCTAAGTTCTTTTACATAGCTTAATTGTTTGAAAAAACGTATAATGAACAAGATAAATCACTGAAGAAATGAGGCAAATAAAATGGTTCAATCACTAAATACAAAAGTAGATTTCATAACGGATGCCACCGCTTTTACAGGACTTACGGATTATGGGAAAATTATGATCGGTGACAAAGGTTTTGAATTTTACAATTCTCGTGATAGCCGAAAATTTGTTCAAATTCCGTGGGAAGAAGTCGATTATGTGATCGCTTCGGTGATGTTTAAGGGAAAATGGATTCCACGCTACGCAATCCAAACAAAGAAAAATGGAACGTTTACGTTCTCTTCTAAAAAGCCAAAAAAAGTGCTTCGGGAAATACAGGAATATGTAGCACCGGATCATATGGTGCAGTCTTTAGGATTTTTTGATGTGATCAAGCGTGCGTTTCTTTCGTTGGGTAAGAAAAAAGGATAGGTATAAAAAAGTCTGGCGTGTTATATTGCCAGGCTTTTTTCTATTCCAACCTATCAAAATGGAGGCACCTAAAATGGTCAACCAATGGTGTAATCGACCTGAAGGTATCTTCTTAGAAATAGTTGTTAAAAACTTAAGTATGATATTTTTAACAAAATCATTTTAGAATGTTTAGAATTTTGATATTTAAGTGTTATCTTTTGATTATATTAGAGTTTAGGAGTACCATAAAAATGTAGAGAGAATGACAAAGGAGTGTAATATTATGAACGAAACAAGCAGAAAAGGTATAGACTGGGGATCTTTGATTCTGGGAATTCTATTTGTTCTAACAGCATTACTATCTTTTCAAGATCCAGCCGGAAACTTAATTGCAATCGTGATGGTGTTTGCCATTTTTGCGATTTTAAAAGGAATTTTTGAAATTTTTGCTCGTAACAGAATGAAGGAATTAACAGGGTATAAAGCATATGCACCAATCGTTTTAGGTGTAATCGATATTATTATTGGGGTATATTTTTTATTTAACCTAAATATCGGTGTTGCAGCGTTACCATTCATATTTGCGATTTGGTTTATCTTGGATTCTGTTTTTGGTCTATTCGCCTTAGATTTGGCGAAATCAGTTAGTACTGGTTATTTTTGGTTTACATTAGTCGTGGATGTTTTAGGAATCATTTTAGGAATCATGTTATTGATGAATCCCTTATCTTCTGCACTAACATTAAGTTTTTTAGTTGGATTTTATTTTATGCTTTTTGGTATTACGCATATCGTTTATGCATTTAGATAAAAAATTAGGAGGAAATAAACATGACAAATTATGCAGAAAAAGAAGTAAAATTAGTAGAAAAAATCGGTAAAGAAATTGATAAATTAGATACTACTCTTGGAAAAATGGAAGACACTGATAGCAAAGTCAAACATTTTTTTGAACAAGAAAAAGCATTGCATGAAGTGAAATCAATTATCCGTAAAGAAAATAAAATCGAAAAAGAAGAACAAAAAGCAGAAGATAAAGCAGTTAAAAATGCTGAAAACTGGATTGATGATCAAGAGTCATTAGTTTATCAAATCAATGCTGAAATCGACAAACTAGATACAACTTTAGGTAAAATCGATGGAGACGAAAATAAAGTGAAAAGCTACTTGGAACAAAAGAAAGCTATTCATGAAATTAAAAAAATCGTTAAAAAAACAGAAGAATTAGGCTAATATCTGATTCTTGATTGAATAGTATACAAGTGGAGGATGGGACAGAAATCTCTATTTCCGAAGGAGTTGCTTCTGCTCCCACCGTTTATTTGGATTCCTTAAGGCTAGGATATAACTCGTAGAGTTATGTGCTAGCCTCTTTTGATTTCAAAAGTACGTTATAATAGAAAAAAACATAAAGGAATGACACTATGAACTATCATCGCTTTAAATTGCCTAAGGCCTATTGTCCAAAATGTTCCAGAAAAGTCGAACTACTTTTTTCAGAAGAATCTTCACTATCGCCGCAATTTTATATTTGCTTTAAATGTAAGACCATCGGGCAATTCGGTGTAGGAGAATTATCAACAAATGATTTTTCGGCTTTTACGATTGAACGAAAAAAAGAAATTCAGGAAATAGTGGAAGAAATACCAGATAAATACATTTATAAGGCGAAGGGTAGTCAATTACGTTTAGAAGAAAAATCAGATACTTATGTAAGACGATGGTTAAGTCTATATGAATATGAAAAAGTTTTTGGTGAAAAAATCGGCTTTGAAACGATTGATTTTCGAGAAGATATAGGACTATGCAAATGGTGTAATCGCCCCTTAGAAGGACGAAGAAGATCCTTTTGTTCGGACCGTTGTAGTCGTAATTATGGCAAAGCGACGTTTTTCAAACGGGGAATTTCTACGTTACCTTATAGGATTGCGAGCAGAGATCGATTTTATTGTAGAGTGACAGGCGAAGATCTAGCAATGATAAATCGTTTTGGCGTCAGAATACCAGCAAGTAATCAACAACTGGAAATCCATCACTTAGTGTTAGTGTCAGCAGGTGGAAGTGATCATGAAGCAAACCTTTTAACCGTTTCTAAGCAAGTTCATAAAGACTATCATAGCGGTGTAGCTTATGCAGTTCAGGCAATTGAAAACATTAAAGAGCAGCAACTTTTACTTCATCGAGATAAAATGTATGCAAAAAAAATCAACAAATCAACTTAAATTCTCAAAAAATTACACCAATCCCAAGAAGATTGAGACAAAACAGGCTCCCCACTGTAGTAGAATAACAAATGTTAAGGGAAGATGGAAATTCAAACAAAAGGATCGATCAATTACTTTGATAGCCTGGAACAAGCTTTCCGTGGAAATCTGTATAAATAAAATCAAAAACGATTCCGTTCATTTAAGAATGGAATCGTTTTTGATTTATAATGAAACCTAAAAAGTTGAATTGACTACTACGATTAATAATATCTACGACGGTTATTTGACGGAACTGAAATCACACGAACCAACCAAACGGCGATTGCTACAGGAATCATGATTTTGATAGCAAACCACAATAGACTACCTAAAAGCCCAAGCACAATACTTAAAACAATACTTCCTACAAAAAATAACCCGATGACCATTACGATATTCATTACCATTGATTGTTGTCTCATTTTTTAAATCCTCCATTTTTTCTTGTTCTCTATGAATAAAGTATAGCAAGAATTCTTGAACACGGAATCCACCTTTAGGCTGATTTTCTCTCCACCTTTAGACGGGCATTGTCATTTTATTTACCATTGCTTAGGTCGGAGATTTTATTGATAGCAGGAATGTTAATCCAGCCTTATTTTGTTAAATAAATAGATAAACCGACATTAAAAAAAATTCTGCATCGATTTTTTATGGTTATTCTCAATTTTTTATGATATTCTGACATTTTATGAAAACAAATCCAGTTGTTTTTAAGGTAAAATTAAAAATGATTGTTAAAAAATGAACGTAATAAACATATAATTAAAAAAAGGATGCAGAGGGAATTGGAACATATGTAGCATAGCGCTATTTGTAGTTGCTTCAATCCAATCAAACTGTTACTGCGAAAATTGTTTTGACACTTTATGACTCATTTAATCTAATCGACTGTTAAGCGAATGATAATTAAGTTGAGGGTTTTGATTTTTAAAACGATACGTTGGTTTCAGCCTCTTTGAATGAAAAAGAGCGTTTCAAAATAAAAAGGTAAGGTACAAGATAAAAAGGGGCCGTTAGTACATATGGAAAAGTTGAATCTTACAAAAAATACAACAGTAAATAAAAAAGTATTTTTAAGAAAAGAAATTGAAGCAAATCGATTAGGGGAAGAGATTTATTCAGATGAAGTGCTGAGTCAATATTCAGTTTATCTGATAAGAAAATTTGAGTTATCAGAAGATTATGAGCAACCTGAACAGTTTGAAGCACTTTTAACAGTGCTTCCAGAAGAGTTTAATCATGAATTTGAAGATTGTGTTGCGAAAAATCTATATGTACGTATGACACAAAAAGCCGTTTATGTCACACTACTATTGGCCTTGGCACATCCGCTAAGTAAGTTGCAAATCAGCGATCTAAGGACTTGGATCAGTAGCTTAGAAGTGCCTGAATTGCCTTTAGAGCATGTGTCCAGTGTAACTGAAGAAGTTCCACTCGAAATGATAAAAGGGCTGCAGGAAACAAATAGTGAAGTCTTACTTTTAACAGAAATGATGAATCAATTTAGTGAAAACTTAAATGATGTTTACAAAGAAGTTCAATCAGTCAAAGACAAGAGAACACCGCCAGTAGTCAAAGTAATACAGAGTAAAGTTGCTGCTAAAGAGGCATTGGAATCCGAAAATGCCCAAAAACTAACTTTGGCAACTAAAAAAATTACCCAATTAGCGGAAGAATTTTCACTATTCAAAGCCCATGTAAATAATAAACTAGCGACCATTCCCAAGCCCAAAATCCCACCTAAATTCAAAATCACATTTGGCTCAGGTGAAGAATCAGGACCGACTATGGAAACTCGTTTAGAAGACGCCATAAAGAGAATCGATGCATTAGCGCAAGAATTAGCATTTTCAGATCAAAAAGTCAAAGAACTGAATAAAACAATCGATAAAAATAAACAAGTGAAAAGACCGAAATTAAATTTTTCTATTGCTAAAAAGACAATCGATGAACAAAGTAAGCTTGCGGATAAATTAGCGACAACAAATGAAGAAGTTATAACTATTGCCCAACAATTACAGCAGATAAACGATAAACTGAACGTTGTTGAATCAACAGTTGAAACAAAATCGGATGCTGAAGCATTGGCAAGAATAGAAAAAGATCATGGACAACTACAAGAAACAGCATCAGAGACTGTTAAATTAAATCAAGTGATAAATCAATTAACAATGAAACTGCAGACCGTTGAAACTGAGCTTACAACAATCAAAAATGAAAAGAAAAAAGTACCAACAGTCAGACTAACAAAAAGTGATTCAGCTAAAAAATTAGCTGAACAACATCAAAAAGATCAAGAGCAATTAAAATCAAATGCTACAGAAATAAAAAAATTAACGCAAACAGTTGGTAAAGTTGATATTCAATTGATCAAAGCGCATCAAAAAATTGCTGAATTAGAACAAAAAATGCGCCAAACAACAAAAGCGGCGCCAATCGCAAAACAAGAACCAGCTCCAATCGTTCAGCAAACTCCTGTAGCAAGAACGAACAACACGATAATAGGACCACCACCTGCTGTTAAGCCAACGCTTCCAACAGCGTCACAGCAAAAGCCCAGTGTGCAAGAAAGCAGAAGTTTCCCAAGTAAAGAGGCTTTTCTACAAGCAAACCGACCAACAAGACCTATGGTAGACGAGGAAAGGCCAACCGTTACGCTAGCAATCGAAGAAATGCTTGATCGAGTTTCAGAAAAGCATCCTCAGACAGTGGGAACTAGAAGTTCATGGGCATTAGAGGATGGATATAATCAAAATAGTCATGAATCCGAAGAGGCACAAGGATTGTCTTTACGTCATTTGAAGAAATTAGAGTGGGATATCCATTCGTTTTTCCAACAAGGACGAGGGATGGGACATAAAGGGATGATGCCTAAAGATTCTTTTTATGCGAATATTCGAAAAATAGAAGTATTGCCGTATTTGTGGGCATCAGTATATGAACGTGAAAAGAAAGATATTTTGTTGGGTAATGAATTAAGTAGTCAACAGCTGATCGACGATCTGAATGACTTCTTAGAGGAAGTAGAAATACTGTCCAAGAAACGAAAAGTTATGGGTAAGTGGATTTATTGTCCTAAAGAAGTGGAACAAAAGATGGAAGGATATAAATTATTGAGTGAATATCTGGAGGCGTATCTTGCACGACAAAATGAAGGATAGTAGTGGATCACACTTTAGCAAGTTGACATTGGAAAAAGAATTATTCAAGGTTACGTTTAAATAAAGTACAAAACGATGCTTTTCAAATGAAATAAAGAGGATCATTCGACGACTATAACCCAGAGTTCTACTGGCGTTAGGTCGTCGTATTTTAGTAGAATTTAATTTATGCTAGTTATAATTTTTTGATGAACATAAGCTTTATACACAATATAAAAAACCCCCACTATATTAGACTAGAAAAATGGTTGTTTTTCCTTGTGTCTATTATAATGGGCGCTCAGTATTAATTGATAAAGCATCTAAATTTCTAAAAGAAGCTTATAACTTAAGGACTTAAAGAAAATAAATCCTGTTAGACATTTTATGACTAGTGGGTAAATCCATGAACTTTTTCACCGCTATCATGACCTAAAACAGTAGCAGTTGCTAGCTCTTTGATTGCTTCTTTAAAATCTTCAACCATTTCTTCTGCCATCGGCATAGTTAAGTCTGCACGACAGACAAAGCGTTGGATGATGACATTGTCCATATCTTTTGGCAATGGATATGCTGGAACTTGCCAACCTTTCATGAGTAAACGATCAGCTAAATCATACAGTGTCCATTTCACTTGAGCGTCTTCTTTTAAGGTATAACAAACAATCGGGATATTTGAACCGTCGTTATAAATTTCAAACAATCCTGTTTCTTCAACGGATTTAGCGAGATACATAGCGACGTCTTTCGTTTCAGTATGAACTTGACGATACCCATTATAACCTAATTTTAAAAACATATAATATTGTCCAATAATTTGGCTGGCACTTCTTGAGAAATTGATTGCCATTGTTGGCATATGCCCACCTAAATAGCTAACATCGAAGATCAGCTCTTCTGGAAGATATTCACGATCTTTCCAAATGACCCAACCAACACCTGGATAGACTAATCCATATTTATGACCAGAGGTATTAATTGAAACGACGTTTTTCAAGCGGAAATCCCAAACTAATTCTGGATTGACAAAAGGAACAAACATTCCGCCACTTGCGCCATCAATATGAATAACGAGGTCAACATTGTTTTTTGCATTATAGTCTTCGACCATCTTGTCTAGTGTTTGAATGTCATCAAATTTACCTGTATACGTAATCCCTAAAATCCCTACAATACCGATCGTATACTCATCAACATAATCAAACACTCGATCTAAATCTAAACTTAAATGCTCGGGATCGACAGGAACTTCTCTAAGTTCAACATCCCAATAAACACCGAATTTTTCCCAGCAAACTTGAAAACCTGATGAAATAACTAAGTTTGGTTTTCTTTTTGTGACGTCAATTCCTTTTTTCTCTGCTAGATTGCGCCATCTAAACTTCATAGCCATTCCACCTAGCATACACGCTTCACTTGAACCAACGGTTGAAGTACCAATAAAATTCTCACTCGGTGCATTCCAGAGATTTGCCAACATATTTACGCAAGAGGCTTCGACTTTAGCTGTTCTTGGATATTCAGACTTGTCGATAGCATTTTTATCTAAGGTTTCAGACATCAACTTGATTGCTTCATCATCCATGTAAGTTTGGCAAAAGGTTGCTAAGTTTTGTCTTGAATTCCCTTCATCGATTAAGTAACTTTTAATCGCATCATACGCAACTTCAGAGCCAATACCATCTTCAAAAAATGTTTTTGAAGGTAATTTTTGAGTAGAAAAATCTTTGTTTGTCATAATAATCCATCCTATTCTCTGTTTATTTTTATAAACTTTGCACAGTACAAACTAGTAACTTGTTAGATTTTAATTCATCAACTCGATTATTTACAATTCGAAATTTTATTGGCACTTTTAATTTTCTAGACCTTGTAATTTTTGATTATCATTCAATTCAGAAACATTTTGCAGGTGTTTCTTTTGTAGTATATGCATTGAATAGCGCAATAGTGCGACAAATACGATCATCAATACGACTAAAATCAAGATACTCTTTATAAATAATGGAGCCCCGATCCCGCCAGAGATGGCTTCTCTAAACGCATAAACGGAGTAAGACATTGGAAGATAAGGATGGATCATACTAAAGAATGGTGCTTGTAATTGAATCGGGAATGTTCCGCCGGCACCGCCTAGTTGTAACACTAAGAGAATCATCGCTACGAATCGCCCTGGGTTGTCGAAGGTCATTGCTAAGAACATTGTAATAGCCATATATGACCAGGCACTAACAAATGCTGTTAAGAAAAATTGGAAAACATTATCAACGTGTAATCCAATCAATAACATCACACTTGCTTGGATGATTGCCATCATACTTGAAACACCAAAACCTAGACTGACTTTACTCAACCACCATGCTCCACTGGATTGTCCTGCTATAGAAATTTTTCTAATTGGATAGATAAAGTTGAACAACATAGAGCCGACAAATAGCGCAAGTGACATGATATAAGGAGCTAATGCTTCACCGTAATTTGCTACTTTACTATATTCATCATTTTTCAACGAAGTAGGTGCAGCGAATTGATCAATATTTTTCTTCGTAATTTTTAGAGTTGAACTTTCATTAACTCCTTCATCTAAAGCGGAGGCTAATTCTTTTGCGCCACCTTCTAGCTGACCGATGCCACTCATTAGTTCAGGTGAGTTTTCATTTAATTCTGCTAATCCTGCTTGCAGTTGATCGGCACCTGTATTTAATTGATTGACCCCACTTGAAAGTGTTGGGATTTGGCTTTGCAATTGATCTAAACCAGAAGATAATTGTCCGCTTCCTGTTGTTAATTGATTGACTCCCGCTAAAGCAGTAGGTAGCTTAGTAGCCACAAGATTTAAATCAGAGCTGATGGCATACAAACCATTCGTTAATCCTACGGCATTTGATGAACCTGGCACTTGATTCAATAAGGAATCAAACGTATTGACGCCAGCTTGGATACTTGCTTCAGAAGCAGATAATTGTTGTGCAGAAGCTGCCATAGCATTTGTTATATTGCTTATATCGTTTGCTGAAGCGGATAACTCTGCGGCTCTAGCACTTAAAGTAGCTAGTTCGGATTCAACTGTTGCTAAAGAAGTGTTGATTTGTGCTGTTGCTGAAGCGATCTGTTCATTTAAAATTGTATCAACTTTATTCGTGATCGAACTTACGATATTGGCTTTTTCATCCTCTGGAATCGTGGTGTTGGCAAGTAATCCAGCGACATAAGAATCAATATCCGTTTGTATTTTTTGAATCTCCAAATTGGCACCACTCAAACTATTACTAGCCACTGTTGCTTGATCCGCTACAGCTGTTGCTTCACCGGAAATACCTAATAGTTTATCTTTATTTGTAATAATGGAGTTGATTTCATTACGAATATTTTGTAAATCATTGTCTAGAACGGCTTTTACATTTGGATCTAAATTATTTTCGAATGTGGTCAAAGCATTGGCCAAATCCTGAGTACCAGCAGCCAATTGAGTTAAACCAGCGTCAATACCTGTAATATTGTTTTGGACTGGAGCTAAAGCATCATTTGCTTGATTCAAGGCAGAGCTTAATTGATTCGCACCTGAATCCAATTGTGAGACCCCTGAAGCTAATGGCCCAATACTATTCGCTAATTGACCTGTTCCATCGGCTAACTGATTAGAACCGTCATCTGCTTGAGAGACACCGTCAGTATATTGTTTTAGTCCTGTTTGAAGTTGACTGCCACCACCTGCAAGTTGATTTGCACCATCAGCGGCTTGCCCAAGCGCACCAACTAATTTTTCTCCCGCCTCTACAACGGCAGTTGCATAAGCTGTAACAACTTGTTCTCTAACTTGCGTTTCCAGAGCAGTAGCACCTACTGTTGAAATTTCATTGGCGATATAATTTAATGAGTCATTCGTTGTATAAATAATTTCCATTTTTTCTGGCGTTTGATTAATGATACTAGCCGCATTTTTTGAAAAATCTTCAGTGATTGTAACGATCATGTAGTATTTTAAATCCTTCATGCCTTTTTCGGCTTCTTCTTTTGAAACAAAATGCCAATCTAACTGATGATCTTTTTTTAAATTATCAACAACTTGTTGACCAACATTCATTTTTTGTCCTAATAATTCTGTCGGTTTATCTTCATTTACGACTGCTACCGGTAAATCTTTCGCCCGACCATAAGGGTCCCAAACAGACTTATCAAAAATAGATGAATATAAGATCGGTATAAATGTAATCGCGATGACTGAAATTAATAATATTTTATTACGGAATAAATTAATCCATTCTTGTTTGGCCATCTTCATGATGTACCACTCCTTTCAATTTATTTTTCTTGCTATAGAACTGATAAAATAGAAAAGGAGCAACGACAGTTACGATGTAGCTAAAAATCAATGTGGTTATATACGTTTTACCTTCTGATTTTGTCATTGTATCAGGTATTATGAATGCAGTGACAATAGCAGCGATCGAAACCAATAGACCTGCACTGGCAACAAAAATTTTAACTTTTTGACCACCAGGTATTTGGTAATCTCTTTTCAGTTCTTTCTTTTTGAAAACGACAACTAGATAAGCGATGAAAAATAAAATATAGGCACTTAGATAAATGATTACCGTTAATGAAATTGCAGTTTGAAATGAAACATTGCCTCCTGAACTACCAGAACCAAAGGTCAAAATAGCCGCCCAAGCAGTTACAACGAGTCCTTGAACCATTAATAGTGGGACTGGAACATCATGCTCATTTGTTTCTTCATATTTTTTTGGTAATAAACCCTTTGAAGCAACGAATTGCAATCCTTCTGTGGGACTAACGATCCATGAGCTTACCTGTGCCATGACACCAAATGAGACGAGTAAACCCAAAATAATGACTAGGGGAGATTCTTTCCCTGGTGAAATCATTTGTTTTAGTGCATCTACAACGCCTGTATTGGCTGAAATATTTCCATGTAAAACCATGGCTACAACGCTACCGCCGATTGTACTAAGAACAACCCCAACAATAACTAAAGCAAACATGATTTTAGGATAATTTTTCTTAGGGTTATCTAAATCAGTAATGTGTGGAGCAGACGCTTCAACACCCATATATGCGAGTACAAATGAAACGAGTGCGGCAATATTACTTTTATCAGGTAAAAAGTGGGAATCCGTAAAATTTGTTGAAATCGGATTTCCAGAGGCAATATATTTGATTGCTAAAACTAACATGAGCAATACTGGAACGACAATCCCAATAGAAAAGCCATATTTTGCTACTCGTTCGGTTATCTTTGTTCCCTTAAATTGAAGAACAGTCAGTAACCAAAATATTGAAATGACAAAAAGAAATTTTACAGCGACATTATTATTTAAAATAGGGATGTTCAAAACATCTGATACTGTTCCGATAATAAAATAAATCATCGTTACAAAACCAACTGTAATTTGAAACCATTGAAAAAAGATAGCTGCAAAACCAAATTTTTCGCCTAACGGCTCACCAACCCAACTAAAAATCCCACCTTCTTGATAACCTTCTATGGTTGCAAGTTCAGCCGAGCTTAACGCAACAGGTAAAAACCAAAATACTCCACAAAGTAATAAGAAAAAAATTAATGTTTTACCTGAATCAGCGAAAGTCGGATATTCATAAACTGTAATAAACAACGAAGCTGTCATCGCGAAAAAACCAAATGCGGAAATGTTTCTCTTTTTATCCACTTTTCATTCCCCCCTTATTTAATATTTTTAATCTTTCAAATTTTTTTGTTTTAAAACTCTAATAGATAGACCAGTTTATTTATTTTAAATACAAAAAATTAATGTATTTCCTATATTTAATACTTCATAAATAGATGCTAGGATGTTATAAAAAAGCTAAAAAAAATGAATTTTTCGGCTTTTTCGGTTGTTTTAAGTTGAATAAGGCAGTTATATAACTGCCTTATTCAGACTATCCCATTAGGAATTGTGGGAAAAGATTTGAATGTTACAGTCGGTCAGATAAGTCTAGATATTATTTTTTAATTGCTTTAGTTGTTCTATCGCTTGATCGATTGTTTGATGTGCATCATTATCCAAACTGCCATCACTTGCGGCTTTTAAGCCCAATGCTAGTTCTTGACGAAGCATATCTAATGTATTTAGTCCAGCTGACTCTTTTTGTTCAAGATTAGAAACTTTTTCTTCTGGTGATATAGTTTCTTGGTTAAGAATACTGATATCCTCTGCCTTTTTAGTCACAAACACTTTTGGTGTTTCTCTTTCTAGTAATTCTTTAGTCAATGTTACTTGAGAAATACGCGTATTGTTGTAATCGGTGTAATAGTAGGTTTTACTTTCATTACACATCATGCCAATATATTGAGAATAGTCTTCTTTATCTTCAGTTGTAACAACAATCCCTTTAGGAATTTGAACCGTTGCTAAAATTTTGACAGCGTTTGTTACCGCTTCAACTTCAATTGCTGGTTGATCGATATTTTCTTTAAAGAAAGCTGCCCGAATAAATCTTTCAGGAGGAGTATAACCACCAGGTAATCCTAATGTTCCTGTTCCTTGAGAGAATGCGTGAGAAGTGTAGGTTCCAAATTGTACAGGATCGTATTGTTTAGGACGAACATTCAAATAATTACTTAAATTTTCAATATGCCATTCTAAAAGAGGTGTATTTGTCATAACACCGACTGGATTTTCTTTAAGATGAAGCATTTTTCCAGTTGGTTCAATCACCATACAATTTCCAGTTGTATCTGTTAGAATCCAGTGTAAAGGGGTAACGGTATCTATAAGTGGTGCAGGAACTTCAAAAAGATTAACTTTAGAAAGTTCTTTTTTTAAATCTGAGATGGATTTGAATTTCCCTAAAGCCCATGTGATAAATTCGTGTGGTGCTAAATTAATTTTGTCATCTTCAAGTTCTTTTTGATAAACTGCTTTTTGAGGTAAGTATAATTCTGCGATAGCTAAACCATGTTCATTTACACCATCAGCAACAAAATAAGAAGTTCCTAGTAAACGACCAGCTCCCAAAAGTCCATATTTAGACTGATGTTTTTCTTTATCTGCTTCAGATACCCACTCATAATTTCTTGGAAGGTATAAAACGTTGGGATCCAACGTAAATGAAAAATCCATTGTTCTAGCCAGTAAATGTTTGTTATCTTTGGTTTCGGTAAAAATACTCGTACACATAAAAAACACGTCCTTCACTTGAATTTTTTTTTTTGACAAGTTAAATATAACATCATTAATATATATTTAAAAAATAAAAGCCTTGATAATTTGATATTAATTTTATAAAGTTTTTCTATTTAATAAAAAATGTAAAAAATAAAAATTTAGTTACTCTAAAAAATTGTAATATTATATTTGAATTGAAACATAAATAATTGAATTTAATGAAGTCTGAGCGTTAATTAAAAATAGTAAAGCAAATTCTAGGAACTAAATCGATATAATTTAGTAACAGTTTTTTTAGAAGAAAATATGGAACTTCTCTATTCTTATATGCCAGGATCCTTAAATTTAGTAGCATGCTAGCAAAAAAATTTATTTTCAATCGACCCCCATATATAAGAAAAAACATGATAAACTAATATTGTTCATCTTTTTTCACATTAAGCATTCTGAATGTGAAAAAGACAACAAAAAATTTAAAGGAGTTTACTATGGAAATTAAAGTAAGGGATCTGGTTATGCGCTATGGTCGTGCTGAAGTTTTGAACATTCGTTCATTAGACTTTGAAAAAGGTACTTCATATGGTTTAGTTGGACACAATGGTGCGGGTAAAACGACGTTATTTAAATGTATGACGAATATTATCTCTAATTATCAAGGAGATATTTTGATTGATGATACTTCTGTAAAACAGCATAACGAAGTATTACTGAATGTAGGAATCGTTTTAGACGGCATGTCTGTCTATTCGAATCGTTCAGGCTGGTTCAACATCCAGTATTTTTCTGGTTTACGTGGGATGTTTGATGAAGAAAAAGCAAAAGATTTGGCGAGAGAATTGGATTTATATGTCGTGTTGGATCAAAAAGTAAAAACTTATTCTTATGGTATGCAGAAAAAGTTGATTTTGTTGATTGCTTTGATGCATAAACCAGAAGTTTTGATTCTAGATGAACCATTTCGTGGTTTAGATATCGACACAGTTAAATGGTTTAAACATTATTTGAAACAATTGACAGAAGAAGGATTAACATTGGTAATTTCCAGTCATGTCCAAAATGATTTAGAAGCATTGTGTGATATTGTGTATGTGATCGATCGCGGTCGAATTTCTGAAACAATCGATATCAATGCTGAAAAAGAAAAACAAATTCGCCGTATTGATACGACAAATAATAGTCGTCTGATAGAAATTTTAGATGACGCTAATTATTATTATCAGGTAGAAGATGATGGTGGCGTTAAATTGGACATCTCTGATAAACGTTGGGCACTTGTGAAACAATGTTTGACAGAGGAATCAATTGAAATTTCTGAATTATCTAAAGTGAAAATTTTAGATGAGAAATTGAATTAGGAGGGGCGAAAATGACTGGAAAATTAATATTTAAAATGGAGTTATTTAAATTTTTACGAGATAAAAGTTTTTTGATCACCGCTGGAGTTATAGGGGTGTTGAATATTGTTTTAACACTGATTTCTTTAAGTCTAGCGTCAAATTTTTCGGATTCATATTATGAATCAAATGCTGCTGCATCGCTAATAGGAACAGTTGCAATCGTTGGCGCAATTGTCTTTTTTGGGAATGTTATTTTTGCTTATGTTTATCCATTTCACATGATTTCTATGGATTACAAAAACAATGTTATGGCGATGATGGTCGCTTCTGGCGTAAACAGAAGAAAATTATTCTTTGCAAAAATAGGCGCTATATTTATCTGTACGATTGCGTTGATGCTGATGATCGCATTGATTCCTACGATATTGTTTCTGGTAAAATTAGTCCAATTAGATGTGTGGGATAGTTTTGCGGAAGGGTTTAATTCGGCTTTTTATTATACTGATTTGAGTTTTGGGAAATTTATTGTTTCTGGATTATTGGGTTACTTGAATATGCTGATGGTGATTGCGACGTCTTGTATCATCATGAAAGGTAAAAATCTCTCATTTCTATTGTTCATCGGTTTCAATATTCTGAGCAGTATGATAACTGGAATATTACAAACGTTAGCTTATTCATTTGATTTTAGTACAACTGGAAGTTATATTTTCCAATTATTCTTGACGATTTTATCGATAGTTGTTTTTGGCTATATTTCGTTAAGAACATTAGAAAGACAAAATTTGTAAAAAAAATGAGAGAGAAGGCTGGCAGACTAAGTCCAGCTTCCTCTCTCATTTTTTGAATCTTTATTTTTCTAAATACGGATTAACTGGTACAATAAAAGGACTAAAGAAATTAAAGGTGTAAGCAAATGACCGGATCGTTGATTACAAAAAAGAAAATTGCTAAAACATTTAAAAAACTTGTTGCCCAAATCGGTTTTGAAAAAGTAACGATTGCAAAAATAATGCAGGAAAGTCACATACGGCGCCAAACTTTTTATGATTATTTTCAGGATAAATATGATTTAGTGGACTGGATTTTTCAACAAGAGGCAATCGAAAAAATAGAAGATAATCTTGCCTATGAAGGCTGGAAGGTCATTTTAGAAAATTTGTTTGTCTATTTTGAAGAAAATCAACTATTTTACCGAAATATTCTGCTTTTTGAAGGTCAAAATTCATTTCAAGAATCTTATACGCAGCATTTAAAAGTGTTGATCCGTCACGTTCTTGTTGTAAAGAGTGAACCTAAAGTGTTACTTAAAGAATCTGATCATTTGTTTTTAGAAGAATTTTATGCGAACGCATTGGTTTCCTTAACGACAAAATGGATCATTGGCGGATGTAAGGTGGATTCACAGCGTTTTGCAGAACAAATGAAAATCGCATTTTTAATGGGTTTTGAAGAAAGATAATGAGTACTTGTGTGTAAGCGGGAGCGGCACAGGTATTCATTATCTTTGTTTAATTCTTTCGTCAGAGCTGAACGAGTTTATAACACAGCTACATGAAGCAGTTTGATCATCAAGTAGACAACGATCTGTAAAGACAAAGAACGCCTTTATAGATCGTTTTTAATTTGCTCAAGAGCTGGATACTGCATTCCTTTGTTCTTATTTCCAGCCAAAGGCGTCAGTCGGTGCATTTAAGTATTTTAGCCAATTTTCATCTTTGACTAGTAATAACGTTAAAGAAAGGCCGTTTGTATTGTAAGCAGTTAAGAAATTGCCCATTCGTTTATAAACCACTTCAATATCTTCAATATCTAGTAACTGTTGGACATCATTCATGAAAATCCCAAGTTCAAGGAGAGGGATTCCCCCTAGCCCGTTCACTAAAACAGCTGCTTTAGTGAACGTTTTTCGTGTATATTGCTGTTTTAATTTATTGACTAACTCGATTGCAATTCGTTCAGAAGATTGCATTGTTTCAATGCGATACCCTGGTTCTCCGTGAATGCCGATGCCAAAGTACATTTCATCTTCTGCCAATTCGTATTGTTGTGGAATAAGACCGATTGGAGAGGCAGGTGAAAAAGCGACACCTAATGTTTTGATCATTGGAACCAACTCTTGACCTAGTTCATGCAGTTCACTCAATGATTTACCAGCAGAGGCTGCTGCCCCAAGAATTTTGTGGACAAAAACTGTCCCGGCAACACCACGACGACGTTTTTCAAATGTACCAATTTCGATAGAGCAATCATCATCAACAATTATGTGCGTCACCATTAATCCTTTTTCTTTGGCTAAGCGTTCAGCTTCTAGAAAACTAGCTAAATCTTTTTCAAAATTTTTGATGATCAGTAATGTCCCATGTCCATTGTATGTTTGTTCAATAGCTTGAAGAATTTCGTTACTGGCAGGCGGCTCAAAGATAGGTCCCATCACAGCGCAGTCCAACATATTTTCTCCGATATATCCGACGTGGGCTGGCTCGTGTCCACAGCCGCCACCGCTGATTAGGACAACTTTGTCATCTGCAATCGTTTTTTTAGTGATGATGCCAGTTTCTCTTTGCCAATCTAGTCTGTCATTATATGTATACGTGAGGCCAGCCAATAATTGTTGACGAATGTGTCTACTGGAATTGATCAATTGTTTCATCTAGGCGTGCTCCTTTTACGTAATATCTATTTTTATTATACGCTGTCTTTCTAGTGAAAACTATAGTTTGGTGAAAGATTAAAATGAAAGCGGACACATAAACTTGTTTGTCCGTTGCAACTTTTTTCAGATGCGAGTATTGTAAACGTATACAAATGGTGAGAGCTAAATGAACTTACTCATCAAACAGAGATAAAACAGGAGGGAATGTCATGAAAAAAATTATCAATCAAGCTCAAAATGTAGTTCCAGAGATGGTACAAGGATTTGTTCGTGCTCATCACGAAACGATTGAGCAAGTACCAGAAACATTCGTTTTGAAACAAAAAGAAATAACCAAACAAGTTGGGTTGATCAGTGGAGGCGGTAGTGGTCATGAACCAGCTCATGCAGGATTTGTTGGCTCAGGAATGCTGCAGGCGGCTGTTTGTGGGCAAGTCTTTACCTCTCCAACACCAGATCAGATCTTTGAAGGAATCAAAGCTATTGACCAGGGGCAAGGCGTTGTGATGGTCGTAAAAAATTATTCTGGCGATATTATGAATTTTGATATGGCGAAAGACTTGGCTGAAATGGAAGATATCAAAGTGGGTACAGTTGTTGTAGACGATGATATTGCGGTTGAAGATAGCACCTATACTCAAGGTAAACGCGGGGTAGCCGGGACGATTTTGGTTCATAAAATTTTAGGAGCAGCGGCACGTAAAGGTGCCTCAGTGGAAGAGTTAGTTGCGCTAGGTGAACGAGTGGTTAAAAATTTAAAAACGATCGGTGTTGCTTTAACAGGAGCAACAGTTCCAGAAGTGGGTAAACCTGGATTTGTTTTAGCAGATGATGAGATCGAATTTGGGGTTGGGATTCACGGTGAACCAGGTTACAAACGGGAAAAAATCAAACCTTCTAAAGAAATGGCAGAAGAATTGATTTCAAAATTAGCAGCAGCATTTAGTTGGAATAAAGGTGATCGTTTTGCTATTTTGGTCAATGGATTAGGTGGAACACCCTTGATGGAACAATATATTTTTTATGATGATGCAATGCGTTTATTGGATGCAGAAGGTGTAGAGATTTCATTTTCAAAAGTTGGGAATTATATGACTTCTTTGGAAATGGCTGGCATTTCTGTCACGTTATTGAAAGCAGAAGCTGATTGGATAGAAGCATTGAATGAAGAGGTTGATACAGTAGCTTGGTAAAGGCGGATATGGATTGGATGTTGTTGTTTATATTTTGAAAAACGGAGGGGAATTTAATGTTTACTGTAGATAATTTAAAAAAATCATTACAGCTATTCAAAGAAAAAATCGATAAGAATAAAGAATATTTAAGCGAATTAGATACACCGATCGGCGATGGTGATCATGGAAATAATATGGCACGAGGAATGGATGCCGTGACTGAGAGTTTGCAGAGTAAAGAACCCGCAACAATACAAGATATTTTTAAACTAACAGCGATGGCTTTGATCAGCAAAGTCGGCGGGGCTTCAGGTCCGCTCTATGGAACAGCGATGATGGAAATGGCTAAAGCCTCAGCGACAACTTCTGATGCACTGCCTATTCTAGAAGCAGGGTTAGCAGGGATCGAAAAGCGAGGGAACAGTAAACCTGGTGAAAAAACGATGTTGGATGAGTGGGCGCCAGTAATAGAAGCAATCAAGAATAATAAGTTGAATGAAACGACATTGGAATCAGCTGTAGAAGCAACAAAAGATATCGCTGCAACAAAAGGGCGTGCTTCTTATGTTGGTGAACGTTCTATCGGTCATATCGATCCAGGGGCGATGTCCAGTCTGTACTTCTTTCAATCTTTAATGGAAGCAGGTGTATTGGATGCGTAATGGTGTAGTGATTGTATCCCATGTCAAAGAAATTGGTGAAGGCGTCGACCGCTTGATCAAAGAAGTAGCAAAAGATGTTCCGATAACAGTTGCTGCGGGATTAGAACAAGGAGAGGTCGGAACGTCATTTGAAAAAATAATGGATGCCTTTGAAAAAAATTCCGCTCAGACTTTACTCGCGTTTTATGATCTAGGTAGCGCTAAAATGAATTTGGAAATGGCTATCGATATGACGGAAAAAGAAATTTTACTGTTTGATACGGCTTTAGTAGAGAGCGCTTATACAGCGGCAGCATTATTACAAGTGGATACACCAATCGAAGCAATACAGGAGCAACTAGTCTCTTTAAAGATAAAATAAGATGAGGATAGGAGTTTGTGATCATGAGAAAAGCGTTTATTAGTCCAACAAAATATGTTCAAGGTGAAGATGAATTATTGAATTTAGGATACTTTGTTACAACTTTTGGGAAAAAAGCCTTACTGATTGCTCATGCAGACGACGTGAATCGAGTAAAAGATAAATTGGATAAAACAGCTAAAAATTTTGATATTTCTTTTGTGGAAAGTAATTTTCATGGGGAAGCATCGCGTGTAGAAGTCGCACGTCTGCAAAAAGTAGCAGAAAAAAATAATTGTGATTGTGTGATCGGTCTTGGCGGCGGTAAAGCAATCGATACGGCAAAATGCGTCGCGGGAGGTCATAACCTGATCATTGTACCAACGATCGTTGCAACAGATGCACCAACGAGTCATTCAGCAGTGCTTTATACAGAAGATGGCCAGTTTGATGATTATGCTTACTTTGTTCAAAGCCCAAGTGTGGTCTTGATCGATACGGTAGTGATTGCACATGCACCGACGCGCTTCCTCGTTTCCGGGATGGGTGATGCGTTATCCACTTATTTTGAAGCAAGAGCGACACATAATTCTTATTCGAATGTTAATGCTGAATTGCCTTGTGGCGCACGTGAAGGCGTTTGTCCCCCAGCCAAAGGAACCAATACAGCATTAGCACTTGCCAAATTATGTTATGAAACGATCTTAGAAGACGGTCTAAAAGCCAAAGAAGCCTCAGAGAATAATGTGGTGACACCTGCACTGGAAAATATCATTGAAGCAAATATCTTACTTTCAGGCTTAGGGTTTGAAAGTGCTGGTTTGGCTGCAATTCATGCGATTCATGATGGATTGACGGTTTTACAGGATGCTCATGGTGCAACACATGGTGAAAAAGTAGCATTCAGTACGATTTGTCAGTTGGTTTTGGAAAATGCCCCAAAAGCTGAATTATATGAAGTATTGGATTTTGCTTTATCGATTGGTTTACCGGTTTGTTTGGCAGATTTAGGTGTGCAAGAAATTTCGGATGCTGAGTTAACGGAAGTGGCTGAAAAATCTTGTATTCCAGAAGAATCGATCCATTCAATGCCGTTTCCGATTACGGTAGATCAAGTAAAAGCCGCGATCATTGTGGCAGATAGGATTGGCAAAGAGTATAAAAATTAGGAGTACGGAGTTGTTTCTGCTCCCACCGTTTATTCGGGTTCCTTAAGGCTAGGGTATAACTCGTAGAGTTATGTCCTAGCCCCTTGTTTTTTTGCATAAAACAAAGATTTCAAGAAGGAAACTGGAAAAATAATTAGTTATAAGCTAACATATAAAAGAAAACTCTCTAAGATATACAGAGGTGGTGAGCAGATGAAACATAAAATCAACCAGCTATTTCACTGGATGAAAGAACACGGTTTACTATTAAAATTAATATTTCTTGGCTCTGTTTTGATTTTTGTAGCCAATCAAGTAACGCACATTGTTCAGGGAATGACTTGGCAGGATGTCTTCCATACGATGGGGCAGCAGAGTCGTTTTGCTATCATTGGAATGGTTTTAGCAGGATTAATGGGTGTACTGCCAATGCTTTTATATGATTTAGTCGTGGTAAAAGTGCTTGAAGAGCAAGGAAAACCGAAAATGAATCGCTGGGAGTGGTTTGTTTCTGCTTGGGTAACGAATACGATCAATAATCTTGCTGGATTTGGTGGTGTCATTGGCGCAACCTTACGAGCTAATTTTTACAGCAAAGATGCACCACGTAAAAAAGTTGTTGCTACAGTTTCTAAAGTGGCATTATTTATGATTTCCGGTCTGTCTATTTTATCGTGTATTGCATTTGTTGATGTTTTTTTTATTCGCCCGGATAGTTTATTTCGTGAATACTGGCTTTGGCTACTTGCTGGAAGTTTCATTGCACCAGCTTTATTGTTGTTTACGCAACTAAAGAAATATACCTTATTTAAAGACTTTTTCCCAAAAGGTATTTGGCTCTTGTTTGCAGCATCACTTGGACAGTGGTTAGGTGCGCTGTTTGTCTTTTTAAGTGTGGGCGCATTGATGGAAGTCGATGTATCGCTGTTCTCGGTATACCCAATGTTTGTGATCGCAACGCTGATCGGGATGCTGACAATGGTGCCAGGAGGTATGGGTACTTTTGATGTGTTGATGATCTTAGGTTTGTCACAGTTAGGTGTGGGGCAATCAACAGCAGTCGTTTGGCTGATTTATTATCGATTATTTTATTATGTTTTACCTTTTATTACTGGAATTATTTTATTTGTTCATCAAACGGGAATCAAAATCAACCGATTCTTTGATAATTTACCACGAATATTCTCGCAAAAAATCGCACATTTTATTTTAGTGGCATCTCTTTATTTTGCTGGGATCATGATGGTGTTGCTTTCCACAATCACAAACTTGTCGAATGTTAGTCGACTGTTTAAATTTCTCTTGCCATTTTCTTTTGATTTTTTAGACCAAACCTTCAATATGCTGATCGGCTTTTTATTATTAGGGTTAGCCAGAGGCATCTCGATGAAAGTAAAAAAAGCCTATTGGCCAACGATTGGGTTATTGATCTTTGGGATTGTGAATACAATTTCTAGAACGTCTTCATGGCAGTTGATATTGGTTTATCTTGTGATTCTCTCAGCTGTTTTTTTAGCAAGAAAAGAGTTTTATCGGGAAAAATTTGTATATTCGTGGGGAGCGCTCGCAGTTGATGGGGTTTTGTTTAGTTTCCTATTTATTATCTATGCCGTTGCTGGATATTATAGCTCTCATCCAGGTAAGAGCGGTCCTCTACCAAATACGTTTTTACTTTTCCCTTCAGACGACGTCTGGTTTTCAGGTTTGATTGGTCTGGGGATTTCAATGATTGGTTTGATTACGTTGTATCAATACTTAGCTGATACATCAAAGCATTTAGGGGAATCTTATCAGGAAGTCCGTTTGACAGCATTGATTGAGAAATACGGAGGAACGCAAGGAAGTCATCTGTTGTATTTAAAAAATTATCTCTATTATTATTATCAAGAAAATGGAGAAGATACTGTTTTATTTGCGTATCAAGTCAAAGCGAATAAATGTTTTATTTTAGTCGATCCAATTGGCAATAAAGAAAAATGGGCACAAGCCACATTAGCTTTTATGGATGCTGCGGATTTATTAGGATATCAAGCCGCATTCTATCGTGTTAGTGAAGGATACACAATGGTATTACACGATTTAGGATTTAATTTTATGAAAATTGGAGAAGAAGGAATCATCGATTTTTCTTGTGTTGAATCACTACCGATTTCTTTAGCAACAAATAGCATGGAGCTTAAGCATTTAAGCAATTTGGGGTACAAATTTACACTGTATCGTGAACCCGTTTCAAATGAGTTATTAAAAGAGTTGGCTCGTGTATCACAAGAGTGGTTAGGATCGCAACGAGAGCGAAATTTTGTTGGTGGTTATTTTGATAAAGAGTATATAGCATTAAGTGATCTTGGTATTGTACGAAATGCGCAGCATGAAGTGGTTGGTTTTATTACAGCAAAACCAATCATTCAAAATAAAGAAATATCTTATGATTTATTACGTTATTCAGATTCAGCGCCAGAGCGTATTATGGACTTTTTATTGACCCATTTTATTGCAGAGTATCAAAAACAAGGATACGCTTCTGTTGATTTAGGGACAGCCCCTTTGTCTAAGGTTGGGGAAACAAAATACTCATTTTTAAATGAACGTTTTATCAATATTTTTTATAAGTATGGCGATCAAGTATATGGGTTCAAAGACACGAGAAAAGAAAAAGAGAGCTATGTAACGAATTGGGAAGCAAGATACTTTGCTTATTCTAAACAAAGTAACGTGTTATTTGCTTTTATCCAGTTGGCATTATTGATCGAACGGGGCAAGGGAAGAGCCGTTTCTTTAGTGGAAGAGGTAATGACTGGCTCATAAAAGAACGACACCTAAGTACGAATAAACGGTGGGAACAGCAGCAATTCCTTCTTATTTTTAGGGCCTAAATACTTCTGTCTTAACCTCTTGTTTTTAAGCCTTAAGTCCCACTAGTAAAAAAATATAGTTGGCGTATAATAAGTATAAAAGGCACAATGGGAGGTTTTTGGGATGGAGATTGAAAAAATAATAGTAACAAACAAAGCTGAATTAGCAGTAGCGTTAGATAAAAAAACAGATGAAATCATCGTTGAAGGTAACTTTAACCCAGACATCGCAGAAATCAAAAAAGGACAATTAAGTGATACGGATATGTTGGGTTTTTCAGTTGGGAGCAATGGGACAGGGATGCTCGTAGAATATGGAATCAGTAAGTTGATGGCGATTTTTGAACCTGCGACAAAAGAGGATCAAAAAATGCGCAAGCAAATCGAGCGCTTATATACAATCAAGCAGCTGACAAAAGAGTCATTTTTATTACGTTTGAAGCAATTAGATTATTAAAATAGAAGAAGGCGAGAAACAGATACGTTGTTGTTTTTCGCTTTTTACATAGCTAAAGTTGAAAAGAAAGGAATAATCAATTGAAAAAACCAAGAAGAATCATCATGGATACAGATCCTGGGATTGATGACGCCGTTGCAATCGCTGCTGCATTATTTGATGAACGGATAGAGATTCAGCTATTTACTACAGTTGCAGGTAATGTAGGCGTAGATAAAGTCACAAAAAATCTGCTTAAACTACTCGCATTTTGGAACAGAGAGATTCCTGTAGCAATTGGTGCTGATCGTCCATTGTTACGTGAAGCAATCAACGCAAGCGATATTCACGGAAGTACAGGGATGGATGGCTATGAATTTCCAGAATCTAAATATGAATTATTAACAAAAAATCATGCGGTAGTTGAGATATACAAAGTATTGATGGATTCCAAAGAGAAAATGACGATTGTTGGTATTGGTCCGTTGACGAACATTGCACTATTACTTAGAGTCTATCCAGAATGTGTGGAAAGAATCGAAGAACTAGTGATCATGGGGGGAGCTTTAGGTAGAGGGAATGCAGGTGTATTGTCAGAATTCAATATTGCTGCAGACCCAGAAGCTGCGAAGATTGTTTTTGAGAGTAACCTTAAACTGACGATGGTCGGTTTAGATGTGGGTGAGAAAGCCTTGGTTTTGCCTAAAGAGCGTGAGCAGATCCAAAAAATGAATAGAACGGGTGATATGATCGATCATTTGTTTAGACACTACCGCGGCGGTAGTTTAGAGACTGGATTGAAGATGTACGATGGTTGTGCGGTTGCTTATTTGTTAGAGCCTGAAATGTTTGAAGTAAAAGAGGCTTATGTAGCAGTTGAAACGCAAGGTCTATTGACTGCAGGAGCTACTTTAGTTGATTTAGAGGGATATTTAGGCAAAGCAGCTAATTGTCGAGTTTGTGTGGATCTTGATGAGAAACAGTTTAGAAATTGGTTTTTAGAAGCGATTGGAAAATGTGATTGATAAGTGTAAAAGAGTGAAGAACAGAACGATCTTTGGGAGAGTGTAAAATAAACTGTGTAAGTAGCTAATTCTAGATAAGTTACTTATACAGTTTTTCTTTTCGTGTAAAGAAAATTCAGATAAAATAAAAATGAAAGGATGCGAGAATATGGCAAGACAGAAAAGAGATTCTAAAACCGTCGAACTAGCGAAAACTATTCTAGAAAACTACAACCCTGAAAATGTCGATGACATGCAAGAAGCGCTAAAAGATATTTTTGGTCCCTTATTTGAACAAATGCTTCAAGGCGAAATGACCCATCATTTAGGCTACGATATTCACTCAAAACAGGAGAAAGAAACGAACAATCGAAGAAATGGATTCGGCTCTAAGAAAGTAAAAACAAGCTTTGGAGAAGTCCCTATTGATGTACCTAGAGACAGAGAAGCCACGTTTGAACCAGAACTTATTAAGAAACGTGAACGGGATGTTTCAGCTATCGAATCAAAGGTTTTGTCCATGTATGCCAGAGGCATGTCTCAAAGAGACATCGCTCATACCATTGATGATATTTATGGGTTCTCCATTTCTCACGAAATGATTTCTACAATCACCGATTCTGTTCTTCCAGAACTGGAGGAATGGCAAAATCGCCCTTTGGCGAAGTGTTATGCCTTTGTTTTTGTGGATTGTATGTATGTGACGTTAAGAGAAAATTATGAAGTCAAAGAATACGCTGTTTATACAATTCTTGGCTATGATTTAAAAGGAAAAAAAGATATTTTAGGGTTGTGGTTGAATGAAACCGAGAGTAAAAACCGCTGGATGCAGATTTTTGATGAATTGAAATCTCGCGGTGTACAGGACATTTTCTTTATGTCTATGGATGGTGTTTCTGGTCTTGAAGATGGAGCAAAATCTATTTTTCCAAAGGTGATCGTTCAACGCTGTATCGTCCATTTAGTGCGTAATGCGCTTCGGTATGTTCCTTATAAAGACTACAAGGAATTTTCTCGGGAAATGAAAAAGTTTTATGGTGCTCCTTCGTTAAAAGCTTGTCAGAGTGCTTTTGATGCCTTTCAAAAACGGTGGTCACACTACTCAGGTGCTGTAGAGGTTTGGAAACGTAATTTTTCTCATGTGGAACAACTTTATGATTATGGTAGCGCAGTGCGTAAAATTATGTATACAACAAATGCCATTGAAAGTATTCATTCTAGCTTTAGAAAAGTAACTAAAAAAGGCGCATTTCCAAATGAAACCGCCCTTTTAAAGCTTCTTTATCTACGAGTAAAAGAATTAGAAAAGAAATGGAAAGCTGGTTTTATTCCCAATTGGCCAATGGTCTTAAATCAATTAATGGCGAATGAACAGTTTTCTGAGCGCATCAACACTTATAGCTTATATATTTCCTAGTCACTGTTGCATCAAAAAAGAACATCAAATTTTCCTTTTTTGGTAAGGTTTCTTTCTTATACCCTTTTAACCGAAGGTTATTTAGGAATGGTTTAATGTTCTTTTTCGTTCTTAAATTTGTCAGTTACACACTTTAGTTGACAAACCCATCTTTGGTTCTGTTCTTCACTCTTCTATTTAGGAGAATTTGATTTTTTATTTTGTAGTTCGAAAAAGCCGATTTCCTCTTATTCCTCGGAGTTGAACGCTTCTATCCCAACCTCTTCACAAACCATTCTTTCTAACGTTTTTTACGTTTCCGTTCAGTAGGTTTTACTAACGCCAGTTTAGGCTTATTCGTCACTCTAACATAAACCACAAAACCACCGATACAAAGGATAAACAAAATCACGCCTGGCACAAATCCCTCTGGCAGATAAACAAATTCAATCGTGTGTTCACCTTGCGTTACAGGAATACTAACAAAGGCTTTTTTAAAGGATTCAATCGGTACTTTTTTACCATCTACATAGGCTTTCCATCCTTTGTCATAGGGAATCGTAGTTAAAAGAACTTGATCTTTCTCTGCATTCACCGTTCCAACCGCTTTTCTTCCTTTAGCGGTTAAATCAGCTCCCTTATCTTGAATCGCCTGAACGGAACGTTCAAAGGCTTGTGTATCTAAACCAACAACTTTTGGTTCCATAAAGCTAACGGCAGTCGTACCGTAAAAGCTGACGGTAAAGGTAACACTCGTCGGTTTGTCATAATAACCGATATTGTAATATTGGCCAGTGATATTGATTTGCGATTTTTGGCTCGTTCCATTGACGGACATTGTGGCACTTGAACTTTCCAATTGTCCAAAATCAGTTGGGAACAGGCTAAGATACGCTTGCGTATTTGCAGGGACATCGACAGTCCAAGTGATATCTTTAGCAATGTTGTTTTGGATTTCTTTATAGGTTACGGAACCTGTATTTTGCTCGACTGTAACATTCTTTTTATCAACGATTGTTGGTTGATAAAACTTGAAGTAATTTTCTTTTTGTCCAGATAACGCATTGAATAATTCAGTTTGACTACCTAAATTATCATTAGCTGGCTGTTTGACTTTATAGATATCTTCGTCTGCTAAAAAGCCTAAAGGCAGTGCATTGCTATTTTCATATAATGAGTATTTTTTCGCTTTATCTGTTGGTAAAAAGCCAAATTTCAATGGATCGTTTTCAGAAATATTGTATTTGATCCCAACTAGTGAATCCATCAATAATGTATTATTTGGGTAGCGGATATTCAAACCAGTTCCTCTAGAACGGAAACCTAAGTCGTTTAAATAAGAGGAAGAATGACGATTTCTGATAGAAGAAAACATACTGACACCGCTGTAACCGTAATTGATACTATCATTAGAAGAAACGGGATTCAAATTTTCTAAGCGATAAAAGGAATCATTTTCGGCTTTCGTTTTATCTACTAATTTTTTGATCGATGGATATGGTTCTGAATAGAGGCTACGTGAAGCATAATTCCAATCATCCAGAATCCCTTTGATCATCGCATTTGTATTAATGAAAGCTTCAGTTGAAACAAGTAATAGTAATAATATAATCAAATAGTGCATTGGTATTTTCTTCAATTGATAAAAAATGATTCCAGCAAGGTACAGCAGTAAAAATAAAACGGTTATAATAAACGCTGAAATCGGAATATAGTCATAACTCGTCGTACTTTTGGTTCCTTCAGCTAATGCAAAAATCGCAATCAACATGATCGTAGAACCGGCTAACAAGCCTAAATCATCCGTCTTAAATTTCTCCAACCCGTAACCTGCTAACAAAACAACTAAAAATGAAAACAAGAAACTGTAACGGAACAAGAACATATTTGGTGCATGCATCCCATGCCAAAATAGATTTAATGGCGTAATATAAAAACTAGCGATCAAAATAATGAATAGACTACCAAATAATAATTTATTTTTCCGTGGAATTTCCTTCGTGACAAAGTAAAAGATACAGAAAATCAAAGGAAGCAATCCAACATAGATAAATGGAATCGAGCCATATTTTGTCGTATCATAAACACCAATCATATTTTTCATGACGATGTCCCAAAAAGCTGTCGCTTCGGTTTTAAGCTGAGTTACTTGAGATAAGGTTTCACCATTTGCCCGCAAATCAAGGACCGCTGGCAATACTAAAATCATTGAAGCACCACCCGCTAAAAGAGAAGTGATCCCATAAGGTATGATGCGCTTTTTATAGACTTTCCAGTTGGTTAACATTCGGGCGATAAAGTATAGGAAAGAGAAGACACCAATCATAAAGCCCATGTAAAAATTCGAGATAAATAATAGCAGATAACTGACAAATAATAACGTCGGTTTTCGTTCATCCATCAAACGATGAATGCCCAAAATAACAAGTGGCAGATAAGTAAAAGCATCTAACCACATAATGATTTCTGAATGTGCTGTAGCAAATGACATCAAGGCATAGGGTACACTCAACATCACATGGCCCCATTTGGGTATCTTATAAGTATTTTTCGCAAACACCCAAAAAGCCAAACCAGCTGAACCAATTTTCAGCAAGGTAATCAAATACAGCGCATCAGGAATATTTTGGTTTTTAAAAAAGATGACGAGCGGCGTAAACAGTCCACCAAGGTAATACGAAATCAAGGAAAGATAATTTAATCCCAAAGACGCATTCCACGTATAAAAAATACTTTGTTTTCCATGAAGTACATTATTGAAACTAGCATGAAAGTTGGAAAACTGTGAAAAAGAATCACTGGCCATCACACTGCGGCTACTGCCAGGATAAATCCCAATACTTAAATAAATAATGACCATCACAAAAAAAGGAATAAAAAAGCTGGCGGTCATATAAGGCCAGTTTTCTTTGATAAATGCCTGTATTTTTTTCTTCATAATCAACCTCGCAACGTAATAAATAGAATATATATAGTTTAGCATATCCATTGAAAAATTGATTGTAAGAAAGAAAAAAATTAAGGAAAATAGAAAAGTTTATAGAGGAATAGGGTAATAAAATAGTCTGATGAATATTTTTATAATAATCAGCGTATAATAAGGAATAGAATACTATCATTATAGAAAGTAGGGAATGAATATGTGTACAGGTATTAGTGTGGAATCGCTGGAAGGAAACCATTATTTAGGAAGAACACAGGAATACAATATTGAGTTTGATTACGTCGGTGTTCAAATTCCTAAAAAGTTTGAAATAACCGAAACGATCGAAAAATGGCAGACAATTTATTCAGTATTAGGTATGGGAATCAAAGAAAATCAAACGACAGTCGCTCAAGGTGTAGTCGATGGTGTCAATGAATGTGGTCTTGGCGGAATCACACAATATTTTGCGGAATTCAATCACTATTCAACGGTCGAAGAAATAAAAAAAGCGAAAAAATTACCATTGATGGCGGAACAATTTGTTTTTTGGGTATTAGCCAATTGCAAAGATACAAAAGAAGTTGAAAAGAAGATTTTAGATGTAGCGATTGCGGATCTTTCGACAAATGGAAAGGCTCCTGGATTACCGCAACATTTTATGTTTACAGATGTGAGTGGCCGTACTATTGTAGTTGAACCTTCAGTAAAATTAGGATTTGTTGTCTATGAGAACCCCATTGGTGTGATGACAAACAGTCCTAAATTTGACTGGCATCTGACAAATTTGGAAAACTACACAGGAGTATCCGATGTAAATGCAAAAGAGGCGCAATTTCAGGAAAAGACTATTTTATCAGCTGGA
The DNA here is from genome assembly GCF_051714545.1 of Enterococcus sp. AZ126. Classification (NCBI taxonomy): domain Bacteria; kingdom Bacillati; phylum Bacillota; class Bacilli; order Lactobacillales; family Enterococcaceae; genus Enterococcus; species Enterococcus sp. AZ126. The sequence continues at coordinate 2,180,580 of NZ_JBIOSB010000001.1, read as the reverse complement.
AAAGGATCTGGGTTACGTGGCATTCCTGGAGATTATACTGCAACTTCACGTTTTGTTCGAGCGGCTTATCTTTTGAAATTTAGTGATCCTGTTGGAGAGCAGGAGATCATCAATAAAGCTTTTCATATATTATCCACATCCGATATCGTTAAAGGTGTAGTCAAATTAGACGAGCCTAAAGGGGAGGATCGTCAATATACACAATACACGTGTGTTTATGATTTAAGTAAAAAACAATTGTACGTTAAGATGTATGATAATTTTACGATTCAAACGATTAAACTTGATGAGACGGCAAGCAATGATAGACAGATAAAAAGTTATAGTTTGGTTAAGACACCGCAGTATGAAGCACTAAATTGAAAAAAAATCCTAAGATTCGTGGACAACTTAATTCACGAATCTTAGGATTTTTTAAAGCCATTTATCGAGTTTTTCATATCCTTGTCCAACATCGGTGATGGAATGGGCGTCTGATCCATAAACAAAAGGAATCCCTAACGCACTAGCTTTTTCAGTTATCCACACCTGTGGATAACTCTGTTGATAACCTTGTTTATAAAATCCCGCGGCATTTAAATCTAAGCTGTATTTTTCCTGTTGTACACGTGTCAAAAGGGTGTGGACAAGTGCTGAATTTTCAGAAGAATAATCAGTTGATTCATCAAAGTAGCGCTCGAATTTTTGGCACAAAGAAATATGGCCTAAACGTGTCGGTTTCCATGGTCCTAAATCTGCTTCCAAAGAAGCTAAAACCTTTTGATAATAACGTTTCTGAGCCTTCTCAAAGCTACCTAAATAATCAACGACACCTGTTTTATACTCTTCAAAAGAATAATCAATTCCTCGCAATCCATCTTGCCCTTCAAGAAAATGAACAGATAAAATTCCATCGTCTGTTTGTGGACCATATTCAGCTAAAAAATCCCGTGTCCAGCCTTCGAATTCTGAAAAATAATCCAGTTCAAAACCAATGTGAATAAGAATGTCAGAAGCATACTTTTTTCGCAGCTCATTCATCTTTTTAAAATAGTTATCCACATCATTCAAAGCCATTGATGCAGTTGTCCACGCGTCGGGATTTCCTGCAGCGGCAGATTCTATGCCTTTAGGTAAAGGCGCATGTTCTGTGATGCTGTACTCCTTAAAGCCAAGACGGATAGCGCGCTTAATCAGTAGCTCCGTATCTTCAACTTTGCCATGTGGACAAAATTCTGTGTGCGTGTGACCATCACGTTTCATAAAAACTCCCCCAATTTAGATTATATTTATTTTGAAATGAAGATCGTACCTATTATTTTTAAAGCCAAGTCACATTAAAAAATTAGTTATCGGTTTTGTATATAGAAAAACTTGCAATAAAAAAATGATCATCCCGATGAAAAGAATAAGAAGTTCTTCGATATTGCTTTAATAATTTAATAAAGATTGGTAGGCCTTTTCCTTGATGACCGTCTTTAGTTGTGAAGTGATTCTTCAAAATTTTTTCAACTGAAATTCTACCTTCGTAAGTGTTTTTAATCTCCACATAAAGAGAGGATTCACTGTTTTTGATTGTTATTTGAATAAGTGGATTTTTTGTACCAAGAGACGCTTCAAAGGCATTGTCTAATAGAATAGAGAGACAACGGACGAAGTCAAGTAAATGGATCGTTAAATCAAAGTACGAAATAGCTTCATTTAAAGAAAACCGAATAGAAATATCATTTTTTAAACAATTTTCAAAAAAATTAATGAGTATCCCTTGAACAGGGGTGATATTTATTGCAGAAATCTGTGAATAATAGTCCTCTTCAATAAACGAGGTAGAATAATCTGTTATAGATAAAAGGTAAGATCGGGCTTGATCCACTTGTCCTTGTTCCAGATAAGTACTTAAACTGCCAAGTATATTGCGGTAATCATGCCTAAATTCATTAGCCAAAATTATTTTTTCTGATTCTCGGTTCAATTGTTTAGAAAGAAGAAAAATTTTCTGTAGATAGACACGACCGGTTATGTAGGCGATATAACCAAAAATTCCTGAAAAAGCTAACAATACAAAAATAAGATAAGAAAATTTTAAATCAAAAATAGTGACTTGTCTCACAACAGTTAATGAAAGTAGCAATATAAAACAACAAATGGATTGTACGACATATTTCTTAGGAAGCTGGGAGACTGCTTTAAAAATAATATACTTACTTATAATTTTTTTAATTATGAAAATAAAAAAAAGGAGAAGTAACTGCTGTAATAATAAAACCACTAATTTATAGTGTTCAAGTTGTTCCAGCGTAACGAAATGATTAATTGCTAAGATGTTGAGTATATCCCAAGTAGTAACCAAGAGAAAATCAGTAAAGTATTCTGGATAAAGGAATAGAGGACACCTAAAGCCCAACTTTTCGAGAAGTAAGCAATGAAACTAAATTCAATGATCATAAAAGGGATAAATAAAAGTAACGAAAGAATCCCGCCATATAGTTGGCTGACAATCAATTGAAAAAAAAGATACATGGTCAAAAGAGTCATTTGACGAAGATTGAAATATTTATTATACCCTATGAACCAACAGATCTGTAAATAATTGATTACCAACAGAATAGCTGCTAAAGATATGCTCATTGTTACTCACCTCTAATCTTGTCATAATTATAACGCTTTTTTCAATTTATAAATAATTCTTTTTCCAACTTCAAGTTCAGTATGATCATCAAAAATAATTAAACCTGTCGCACGATCTAACGTTACAATGCGATTTAGATTAATAATATAAGATTTTAGCTCGGTATATAGATAGAAAGAATCTATGGTTTCTCTCAAGGAGCTAATTGTTCCTTCAACGATTTGTTCAGAATTTTCTGTATGAATGATAATGGTATTTCTGATGCCTGGCATCGACTTGATATAAAGGATTTCCTGGTATTTTACAAAAATAACTTGTCCAAATTTTTTAAAAGAAGCATAGCTTTCTTTGTCTTGAATGCGATGAAGAATCTCATTTTTAATGGTGTAAAAGACCTCTTCTAGGATGCGAGAATCCATATTTAGTCCTTTTACAAGATATGTTTTAAGGTTGATCTGTTCGTTGATAATTTCAATACCTTTGTTGTCTAAATTAGTTACAAAAAGAATGAAGCGATTTTCGTTTTGTTTTCTTATTTCTTTTGCAATATCAATACCTGAGTAATATGTTTTTAGGTCAATATCAATAATGAAAATATCATGATCATTGATTAGAAAAGTATCAAGAGTGCTATAAAAAGAATCTTGTTCATCCACTTCAATAACCTGTAAAGACAGATTATTTTGGGAGAATGTGAACGATTGAATGATATTTTGAAGTTGTTTTCTGTAAGCAAATTCATCATCAATTAAAAAAACACGAACTGTAATATCCATCTTACGCTCCTCTATAATAACTATACGAATTTTTTATATTCAGAAAAAATAGTTGCTAATCAAACAGGTTGATTGATGAAATAGGCCTCTTTCCTTTTAGTATAAAGCGTATGTAACGAAAGAGGGAAATTCGGATTCTCCGTATATAAATTGTTTGGAAAAAAATATTTTTCTTTTGGAAACGAAATAGAAATAGAACGATTTTTAAATTTTAAAGCGATTATTTTTGATTTTTCAGATGAAAAAAATGAAGAATCTATTGGGCAAATTTGTGCACTGCTTAGATCAATTCAAAATAGACAGATCCCGTTTGTATTTATTTTATTGAAAGAGAGTACGAAAATTGAGCGATTGATTTACTTAGAATTTGGAGCAACGTTAGTATTCGACCAAGAAACAGAAACACAAACGCCAAGTCCAGAAGAAGAAATTACTCTTGTCGACACGGTATATTATGAAAACTTAACGCCAGGCCGTGAATACACAGTCAAAGGAATCCTAATGGATAAAGCAACAAACAAGCCGTTATTGATCGATGGTAAAAAAGTCGAAGCCGAAACGACGTTCACTGCTGAAAAATCAACAGGTGAAGTCGAAGTTCTGTTTACTTTCAAAGCCAAAGACTTAGCAGGAAAAGAAGTGGTAGCATTTGAAAACTTATATGCGGATGGTCGTGAAGTTGCAACCCATTCAGATATCAACGATCCATCACAAACGGTGAAATTCTTGACCCCTAAGATGAAATCATCGGCTACTGATCAAGCGGGGAATAAAGAAATTACACCAGAAAAACAAAATAAAATTGTTGATACAGTCGATTGTTCTGATTTAATTCCAGGCAAAGAGTATACGATGGACGGCACATTGATGGACAAGTCAACAGGAAAACCTATTCTTGTAAATGGTGAAGAAGTGCATGGGAAAACTACGTTTATATCCACCAACTCAACTGAAGTAGTGGAAGTACTCTTTGACTTGGATGCGAGTGAGCTTGCAGGAAAAGAAGTAGTCGTTTACGAAATACTATCTCGAAATGGGAAACAAGTTATTACGCATGAAGACATTGACGATTTAGATCAAACGGTTAAATTTGTTGATGTACCAGCACCTGAAATACCTCAAAAGCCTGATCAACCAGAAAAAAGATCAGGGATTCTACCTAAAACAGGTTATATTTATTCAGTCGGTGGTACGATCTTGGGCGCAATTCTTTTAGTATTGAGCGTATTATTTTATCTTCGGAAGAAAAGACAAAATAGCACGTACTAATCCCAATCAAAAGTAGGAACCTATTTAAAACTAAGAAATTGCACTTCAAAAAAGTATAAGAGAAGAAAAAAACGTAAACTCCTTTTCACTAAGCTGAAAAAGAGTTACGTTTTTTATCTATTTTCGATATTGTCCATCCCCGTAAACAATATATTTCGTAGAGGTCAATTCCTCTAAGCCCATCGGTCCGCGTGCATGTAATTTTTGCGTACTGATACCAATTTCTGCTCCAAAACCAAAAGCAAAACCATCTGTGAACCGTGTAGAAGCATTGGCATAAACGGCGGCTGCATCTACTTGTTGTAAAAATTGTTGCGTGGCAAAGTAATTATCACTGATAATACTTTCAGAATGTTTCGTATTATAGTAATTGATATGTTGAATGGCTTCTTCTAAAGAATCAACCACTTTAACAGCTAAAATATAGTCATTAAATTCCGTTTCCCAATCTTCTTCTGTTGCTGGGATCGATTGTTGAAAAATCCCACGTGCTCGTTTATCAGCACGTAATTCTACATTGTATTCATCCAATGCTTTTTCGATGACAGGAAGAAAGTCGGCTGCCACTTCTTGGTGGATCAATAGCGTTTCAGCAGAATTACAAACAGAAGGACGTTGGCATTTGGCGTTGACGATGATGTTTTTCGCCATTTCTAATTGGGCATCTTTATCAATGTAGACATGGCAATTACCAGTTCCTGTTTCGATCACTGGAACAGTTGCAGTTGTTAGAACCGTTTTGATCAAATTAGCGCCGCCTCGAGGAATCAAAACATCTAGATAGGTATTTAATTTCATCAACTGTTGCGCAGTTTCTCTAGATGTATCGTCAACGAATTGAATAGCAAAAGGAGAAACACCTTTTTTTGCTAATGCTTGTTGTAAAACAGTAACTAGGATTTGATTTGAATAAAATGCTTCTTTTCCTCCACGTAAAATCACAGCATTACCTGTTTTAAAGCAAAGACTAGCGGCATCTGTTGTGACATTCGGGCGAGATTCGTAGATGATTCCGATCACGCCTAAGGGCACGCGTTGTTTACCGATCATCAAGCCATCTTCATTTTTCCACATCTTATCGACTTCACCGATTGGATCAGGTAAAGTTGCGACTTGGCGGATACCTTCAGCCATATCTTTGATCCGCTCGTCTGTTAAGCGTAAGCGATCTAGCATCGTTTCAGTAATGCCGTTTTCTTTAGCTGTGGCTAAATCTTTTTGGTTCTCTAATAAGATTTTGGTCGTATTTTTTTCTAGTTCGATCGCCATGTGTACTAATAAATCATTTTTGGTTTTTGTATCCATTAAACCTAATTGATAAGCTGTTTCTTTGGCTTGTTTGCCTAATTGTACTAAATCAGTCATCGGATATCCCTCCAGTTCAAATAAATAATGTACCGACCATTTCACCGTTTAAAATATCAAAAATAATCTTTGGCTGCTGTCCATTTGCTAAAACCATAGCGCCATTATGTTCTAATACACGTTCTGCTGCTTTTAATTTGCTGTACATGCCTCCAGTTCCAAAGCGACTGCCTTTGCCACCAGCTACTTGTAAAAGCTCGTCGTTGATTTCATTTATTTCAGAAAAGAGTGTGGCATCCTTATCAGTATTCGGATTGGCTGAGAAAAAACCGTCGATATCAGATAACATGATCAGAGCATCTGCTTGGATCAGTTGGGTCACGATTGCTGATAATTGATCGTTGTCACCGAATTTTGTCAGATGATCCAATTCGTCAATTGCGACCGTATCATTTTCATTGATGACCGGAATAATGCCCATCTGTAGTAATTGTTCCATCGTATTTGTTACGTTTTTACGGCTTTCGGGATATTCGATCACGTCCCTGGTCAATAATAATTGAGCAATTTGCTGGCTATAAGCTAAAAAGCGTTGATTGTAAATATTCATCAATTCCGCTTGCCCGACTGCCGCCACTGCTTGTTGTTCTGGAATAGTCGGAGGTCGTTTATCCATGTTTAACTTATTTAAACCAACACCGATCGCACCAGACGACACTAAGATGATTTCTTTACCTTGGTTGCGTAAATCGGATAAAGTAAATGCTAATTGATCGATGGCGCTTAGATTGATATTTCCATTGGGATAGATCAAGGAGCTAGTCCCAACTTTGATGACGATTCTTTTTGCTTCTTTTAATTGTTTTCGCATGGTTGACCTCGCTTATTAGAGGCGTATATAGGAGTATCTAGCTTCTACATAGCCGTTTCCGTTTATTTGCAAGAAAGCTTGGACAAAAATTTGGCTTTTGTCCAAGCTTAGATTTTATTCTTCTATTTTACAGCTTTATGCGTCATTTGTCTCTAAATCATGTACAAATAATCCGCTTAATAATTTTGGTTCAAACCAAGTTGATTTTGGCGGCATGATTTTACCAGCATCTGCAACAGTCAGTAAATCATCCATTGTTGTCGGGTAAATAGCGAATGCTGCTGACCATTTTCCACTATCTACTAACTGCTCTAATTCTGTCATCCCGCGAATTCCTCCAACAAAATCGATGCGTTTATCGGTGCGGACATCTTGAATATCAAAAATATCGGCGAATACGTAGTTTTGCAGCAAAGAAACATCTAAACCAGCGACCGGATCTTCAGATAAAATGGCTTTTTTGGCAGTCAACGCATACCACTGTTTATCTATATACATACCGAACGTTTTTGAGTGAGTGGGTTTACCTGTGTCGTTTTTTTTGACAGTGAAATTCTTTTCTAAACGCTCAAAGAAATCTGCTTCGATTGGAACGTTCACAACACGATTATAATCCAAAATCTCCAATTCTTCTTTAGGAAAAATCACGGATAAAAAGTAGTTGAATTCGGCTGACTCAGTTGCATTAGGTTGGGTTTCTTTTTTCTTTTGTCCAACTTTTACTGCTGATTCAGTGCGGTGATGGCCATCTGCGATGTATAAAGCTGGAACATCTTGAGCAAAGGCTTCAACTAGTTGATCGATGATTTCCGGTTTATCTACAAGCCAAACTCGGTGCGTAACGTCATGGAAACTGGTGAAATCATAGACAGGATCATGCGATTTTTTCCAATCATCCGTCAGTGTTTGGACGTGTTCATTTCTTCTGTAGGTTAGAAAAATCGGGCTAGTATTCGCATCACACGCGTCAATATGACGGATGCGATCAACTTCTTTTTCTGGACGAGTAAATTCATGTTTTTTGATTTTTCCGTCTGTATAATCGGTAATCGAAGTACAAGTCACAAGGCCCGTTTGAGCACGGCCATTCATTGTCAATTCGTAGAGATATAAGAGTGGTCGATCATCTTGAATCAGCCATTGCTTTTGTAAAAATGCTTCTAAATTGTTGGCTGCTTTTGCGTAAACTTGCTCATCATAAGGCGAAAGAGTTTCAGGTAAATCAATTTCTGCTTTATCGATATGCAGGTAAGAATAAGGATTGTTTTTACCAAGTTCACGTGCTTCTGCAGAATTTAAAACATCATAAGGTAATGTAGCGATGCTTTCGCTAAACTCAGCTGCTGGTCGAATTCCTTTAAATGGATGGATCGTAACCATTAATAACTCACCGCCTCAGTATTTTTGATCGTTCTTACTCGGATGATATTTTCGGCAGCTTGGATTTTTTCAGCAGCAGCATTGATTTTTTCTTCATCTGTTTCAGCAATATCAACAATTGTATAAGCGAAATCATCACGACTGCGATTGATCATGGTATCGATATTGATCTTTAAATTAGCGATACCAGTTGAGATTTGTCCTAACATATTTGGTACATTTCTATGCACGATCGTGAAACGAAATGGCGAATTGAAGGCCATTTCAACTGTTGGGAAATTGACAGAGCGCTTAATATTGCCTGTTTCCAGGAATTTTTTCAATGTGCGTGCAGCCATCTTAGCACAATTTATCTCAGCTTCCTCTGTTGATGCCCCTAAGTGAGGAAGAACTAGAATTTTTTCATTGTGTAAAAGACGCTCATCCGCAAAATCGGTCACAAAGTTGCTGATTTCCCCTTGATTGATTGCTTCGACTACAGCATCAGTTTCGACTAGTTCACCTCGAGCAAAGTTAAGTAAAACGGTATTTTTTTTCATTTGTGCCAATTGCTCTTTGCCAATCAAATGATGCGTATTTTCAGATAAAGGAACGTGAACGGTAATGAAATCACAAGTCTTTAGGACTTCTTCCATGCTTTGTGCCCGTTTGACACGACGTGAAATACTCCAAGCGGTATCAACAGAAACAAAAGGATCGAAACCTGTCACTTCCATGCCTAAACGATAGGCATCATTAGCAACCATTGCTCCAATTGCCCCAAGACCGATCACACCAAGTTTTTTTCCTTCTAATTCAGTGCCCGCAAATTGTTTTTTCTGCGCTTCGGCTTGTTCTTCGGCATCTGTACCTGTCAGTGTTTGAACCCAATTAGAGCCCTTTAAAATTGGACGGACAGACAACAGTAAGCACGCGATAACAAGTTCTTTTACAGCATTGGCATTTGCACCGGGTGTATTGAAAACCACGATTCCGTCTTCGGTACACTGTTTGACGGGTACATTATTGGTTCCAGCACCTGCACGAGCAACGGCTAAAACAGAAGCTGGGAAGTTGTAGCCGTGGAGTTTTTCACTGCGTAAGATGATACCAGCAGGTGTTTCAGTTTTATTGATCGTAAAGTTTTCCTCATTAAAACGGGCTAAACCTACAGGGGCGATCGCATTGAATGTTTTAATATCGTACATCTATTTTGTTCCTCCATTTTCTGCTTCGAATTTTTTCATTAAATTCACCAATGCTTCAACACCAGCTTTTGGAAAGGCATTGTATAAACTAGCACGCATGCCACCTACAGAACGGTGCCCCTTTAAGTTTTCAAATCCTTCGGCTAAGGCTTCTTGGTTGAATTTTTTATCCAAGTCGTCGTCTCCAGTAATAAAAGGAATATTATTGATCGAACGGTCTTGCGGATTAACGGGTGAAGAAAATAGGGAAGATGAGTCGATTTCATCATATAAAATGGCTGCTTTTTCTTTATTTTGTTTTTCCATTTGACGAACGCCGCCTTGTTCTTTGATCCATTCAAAGACAAGTTTTGCCATGTAAATGCTGTAGGTCGGCGGTGTATTGTACATTGAACCATTTTTAGCATGGATATCATAATCCAGCATAGCGCTAAGAATGTCTGCTTGACCAATCAAATCATCACGAACAATGACAACGGTCAACCCAGCAGGGCCGATATTTTTTTGTGCACCAGCATAAATCAATCCAAAATCAGCCACATTATAATCGATTGACAAAATATTAGAAGACATATCCGCTACGATCGGTACATTACCAGTGTCTGGTAAATCATAAATCGTTGTCCCTTCAATCGTGTTGTTGGTCGTAATATGGACGTAAGCTGCATCTTGTGGAATATCTTCTTTATGGATCTCAGGAATATAAGTGAAGTTCTTGTCTTCGCTTGAGGCAATCACTTCAACTTCGACATTATCCAGTTTTTTTGCTTCGCTAATCGCTTTTTTCGCCCAAGAGCCAGTGTTTACATATAAAGCTTTTTTATTTTGCGCTAAATTCAAAGGAACCATCGTAAATTGCATACTTGCGCCCCCTTGTAAAAAGAGCACTTTATAATTATCAGGAATAGACATCAATTCTCTAAGTAACGTTTCAGCATTTTCAATGATCGTTTCAAAAAGGGAGGACCGGTGACTCAACTCCATCACGGACATGCCGCTGTTCTCGTAATTCACCAATTCGGATTGTGCTTTTTCCAAAACACTTTTAGGTAAAACGGCGGGACCAGCTGAAAAATTGTAAACAGTTTTCATACAGTTATCTCTCCTTTGATAAGATCATTCATCGACTATTTATATAGTAAATGTGAAAACCATTATAACAGAAAGGTTAGATTAAAAAAAGATTAAAAAGTAAGTTTCGTCATTTTTTTCATAGAATTTTCCATATCATATGAGAAAAATGGCCGCAGTTCTGACCTCATTAATAAAAGTTGAGCAAGTATTTGTTCAAAAACTTGCAATTGTACAATCCCCTTTGTCATATCGTCGCCTTGTTTGAGAATATTCAAAAGGCTCTCCTGTTTTAAGGTAAACTACTTGGTCTATCTCTAATACAGGATCATACTCTGTACATTCTAAATACTTTTTGTCGTAAGCATCGGGTTTATCCGCGCGAATGATCCTTGAGGCAGCCCCAATTTCCAATTTCAATGTTCCTTGAATGTGCTGATAGATTGATGAGAGTAGAATTTCTTCATTTATAGCTGTAATTAATTGAGCTGGCATGATCGTATATTCGATCAATAAGGGTTCTTCTTTTTTTATACGTAAACGAATAATATCGTAAACAGGATCATTTTTTGATAATCGCAGTTTTTCTTGTTCTATTTCATTTGGGAAGCGGACTTCAAAAGAAATAATTTTACTCTGAGGTTTCTGAGTTGTTTTGACTTTCGTCGTGATCCCAACAAACTTAGTATCATAAATGGTGTAAGAGTCCTTAACAAAAGTTCCGATTCCTCTTTTTGTATAAATTAAATTTTCTAATTTTAAAATAGTAAGAGCTTTACTTATAGTCATTCTACTGGTGTTATAGAAAATTGCCAGCTCAGATTGCTTAGGTAGTTTTTCGTTGACTTTAAAATGGTTGTTATTGATTTTAAGACGTAAATCTTCAGCAATTTTTTTAAATTGAGTCATAGTAAAATTCCTCCTATATAGTTATTTTGAGTATGTAAACTAATTAGTTTACATACCTCTTTTCTAGGCTTTACATAGAACTACTTTGATTATAAACTAGCGTTGTAATCGATTACAAGTTGAAAATAATATAGAGTCGGAGGATAAAAGTTAATGTTCAAAAAATTTTATTGGGGAAACTCATCTTCTGCCATGCAAACAGAGGGTGCTTGGAATTTGGACGGCAAAGGATTATCTATTTATGATATAAAAGAACCTGCAGAAAACATATCAGATTGGAAAGATGGCATTGATGCCTATCATAGATATGAAGAGGATTCTAAAATTATGCAGGATTTAGGAATGAACATGTATCGTTTCTCGTTATCTTGGTCAAGGATTGATCCAGCAGGTGATGGTACATTCAATGAAGCAGGGATTGCATTTTATCACAGATTCATTGACGACTTGATTGCTAATAATATCGAACCAATGCTTTGTCTACATCATTTTGATGTTCCACTAACTTTGGCCGAAAAATACAATGGATTTGTTAATCGTAAAGTTGTTGATGCTTTTGAACATTATGCTAAAAGAGTGATCGATGAGTTCAGCCCTAAAGTAAAACATTTTATTTCTTTCAATGAACAAAATTTGTACTTACGTCCCGAGAGATGTTTTGTTAAAAGTGGTTATTTGGAAGGGGAGCAAACGACTGAAGAAATATTTAAAGTGATGCATAATTTAACAATGGCTCATTGTTTTGTTGCAAACTATATTCACGAAAATACAGATGCTTACATTGCGGGAATGCTTTCTTACACTGAGGTTTATCCAGAAACGTCTCATCCAAAAGATGTTTTTGCTACTAGGGAGTGGGATGAATTTACTAACTATAATATAGCTGATTTATTTATACGAGGTGAATATTCTAAGAGTGTTATGCGTTACCTAAAAAACCATCAGATCGATATAGGGCTTTTACCTGGTGATTTAGAAACTATGAAAAAACAATCATGCGACTATTTAGCTTTTAGTTATTATGCAAGTAATACTATCTCTCATAAACTCATTGATTTTGATAAAGCACCTAATTATTATTTGGTTGAAGGACGAGTGAAGAATCCTTATTTGGATGAGTCAGAATGGCATTGGGAGATTGATCCGTTGGGTTTTAGAAATGTTATGAATAAATTATATAGTCGATACAATGTGCCTATTTTTCCTATTGAAAATGGGATTGGTGTTATGGAGGTTTGGGACGGTATTCGACCAGTTCAAGATAGCTACCGAATTGAGTATCACGAGAAACATATCAAAGCTTTACTTGATGCCAGGGACATTGATGGCGTAGATATTCCAGGTTATCTTGGTTGGGGGCTGATTGATTTTCCTAGTTCGTTAGGCGATATGCGCAAAAGATATGGAACAGTTTATGTGAATCGTGATAACCATGATTTGAAAGATTTGAAACGGATCCCGAAAAAAAGTTACGCTTGGTTTAAAGAAACATTTCATTCTAATGCAGCTAACTTAAAGAATGGAGACGAATGACTTGGAAGAGAATAAGTTCATTCAAAAAATAACAACAATTGCCTTTAAATTAGGTCAAAATATTTATTTGCAAGCTCTAAAAGATGCTTTCTCAACATTGATGCCAATTTTCGTTTTAGCCGGGATCAATACGATGCTAAATAGTGTCCTCTTCCCGTGGGTTTTAAAAGGAGAACAATTAGTAACGGCCCAAGCCTACACGGGTGCGATTGGAAATGCTACATTGAATATTAGTGGCTTACTAGTTGCGCCTACAATTGCCTTTTTTTTATCAAAACACTTAAAGTTCAACAATCCATATTCATCTGTTGTTACTGCTATCAGTTCCTTATTTGCGATCTTACCTGTTACGACAATTGTTTCTGATATAAATAACCCTGATACTTCTGCAACCACGAAAAGTGTAGTACTTTTTAACAATATTGGAACGCAAAGTATGTTTGCAGGGATAATTGTAGGTATTTTTGCAACAATTCTTTATATTCGTTTAACTAAAGTTAGATTATTTGAGATCAACTTAGGTGAAAATGTCCCACCTCAAATTAGTAAATCTTTTAGTGCGCTGATACCAACTATGATAACGGTGTCTGTCTTTGGTTTAATATCATTTGCTTCCTATATGATTTTAGGCAAAGATTTAATTACTTTAATTGTAATGATCATTCAGGAGCCTTTAAGAAAAGTTAATACAAGTTTACCTGGATTTGTGTTCTTATATAGTTTTGGGAACTTTTTGTTTGGCTTGGGTATTCATCAAGGTGTTGTTATGAATAGTATTTTAGATCCATTTCTAATTTCAAACATTACTGATAACATGTCTGCTTTTCAAAACGGTCAAGAGATACCACACATTTTGACAAAACCATTTGTAACGTGTTTCCCACAAATGGGTGGCACTGGCGGAACGATCAGTTTATTAATAGCTATATTTATTTTTTCTAAAAGTAAATATACAAGGAATATTGCTGGTTTGTCTTTTGGACCCGGGCTTTTTAACATCAATGAGCCGCTAATTTTTGGTATTCCTATCGTTTTTAACCTTCCATTGATGATTCCCTTTGTATTAATGCCGGCTTTGTATTCCGTTATTGGTTACTATCTGACATTATTCGGGTTAGTTAGTAAAACTGTAGTCTTTGTTCCTTGGATGACCCCACCTATTGTGAGTGGCTATCTTGCTACTGGTGGCGATTGGCGGATAGTTATTGCTCAAATTGTTCTAATCATTTTAGGTGTGTTCATTTACTTGCCATTCTTAAAAATCAGTGATCGTTTACAAGATCAAAAAATGGGAATAAAACTGTAAAAAATCGGGTTGAAGAAAAAATGCAGCTAGTATTTAAAGAGGGCATAAAGCAGGTTTTAAAAAACGCGGGTGTGAGACAAAGGGAACATTCACTTTTGTTTCACACCTTATAACTGAATACACGTTGGGAGCAGAAGCAAGCCCTTTTGTCCCAGCCTCATAAATTAGTTGTCAAGGAGGAGCAAACGATGGAAATGGCATTTAGGTGGTATGGAAGTGAATTTGATAAGATTTCTTTGGAACATATTCGTCAAATTCCTGGTTGTAAAGGGATTGTTGGAACGCTATTTGATATTCCAGCTGGTGAAATTTGGCCCAAAGAAAGAATCAAAATGTTAAAAGAAGAAATTAAAGCTGCTGGATTAGCTTTGAAAGTTGTTGAAAGTGTGAATGTACATGAGGATATAAAAATCGGTTTAGTATCAAGAGATATTTATATAGAAAATTATAAAGAGACAATTAGAAACTTAGCTGAATTTGGTGTTGAGGTCATTTGTTATAATTTCATGCCAGTTTTTGATTGGATCAAAACGAATTTAGAATATGAACTTCCGGATGGTTCAACAACTTTAGCGCTTGAAAGAGTTGGAATTGAACGAAATCCAGAAGATATTATTAAAGAAGTCGAAGAAAAAAGTGGAGAGTATGTCTTACCAGGTTGGGAGCCAGAGCGTTTAACACATGTGCAAGAACTATTTAAACTGTATGAAGATGTGGATAACCAAAAGTTACGTGATAACTTTGAGTATTTCATTAAGGCCATTATACCAACATGTGAAGAAGTAGGGATAAAAATGGCGATTCATCCAGATGATCCCCCGTATTCTGTTTTTGGCTTACCTAGGATTGTTAAAAATAGAGAGGATTTAGATTGGATTTGCAGCATTGTAGATAGTCCTTTTAACGGAATCACTTTATGTACAGGTAGTATCTCCGAAGATCCAGCTAATAATGTTTATGAGATTTTAGCTGAGTTTACAAAACGCGGCCGTATTCCATTTGCACACGTTAGAAATATTAAACATTTACAAGAAAAAGATTTTTATGAAGCACCACATTTATCATCTGAAGGTTCTCTAGATATGTATAAAATTATGGCCTCACTTTATAATAATGGTTTTGATGGCTATATACGACCTGATCATGGACGAATGATTTGGGGAGAGACAGGTAGACCAGGGTACGGGTTATATGACCGTGCTATTGGATTAAGCTACTTAAATGGTTTATGGGAATCGTTAGAAAAAAGTAGCTAATTGTGGATCATCACTACTATATAGAACAAAATATTGGTTTTATTTTTTAGTTCTACTGAGGATTCAACAACTTTATAAAAAATATAGCAAGTCGAATAGGCACCAAAATCGATTTAGTATTCTTTTAATTAAAATGATTATATGAGGTTATTTAATTTCTTTGGTGAAGATCAAGGGGTAATTCGGTTGAAAATTTAATTTTTTTTAATAATGGAGAAGGGTGACTTATGAAAAAAGTAGATATTTTAACAAGAATGGAACAAGCTGGTGTGATTGCTGTTTTACGAGGTCAATCAAAAGATAAAGCTAAAAAAGCAGCCCAAGCCATTATTGCAGGTGGTATTAAAAGCATTGAAGTTACTTTTACAGTTCCAGATGCTGAACTGATTATCAAAGATTTAGTAACAGAATATGAAGCTGATAAAACAACTGTGATTGGAGCGGGAACAGTTCTTGATGTTACGACTGCAAGATTGGCAATTATGTCAGGAGCAGAATATATCGTGAGTCCCAGTTTTGATCGAACTATTGCAGAATTATGTAATTTATATCAAATTCCTTATTTACCTGGTTGTATGACTATGACCGAAATGCAAGAAGCCTTGAAAAGTGGTGTAGATATCATTAAATTATTTCCTGGAAATGTCTTTGGATCAGATTGTATTAAATCCTTCAAAGCACCTATGCCTCAATTGAATATTATGCCGTCAGGCGGAGTCGACCTAGGAAATATCAGAGATTGGTTTGAAGCAGGTGCTGTTATGGTCGGAGTTGGTGGACATTTACTTAAACCTCTTGAGACAGATGAATTTAATAAAATCACAGAAATTGCTGAACGATATATAAATGCTTTTAATGAAATAAAGGGTGGAAAAAATGGCTAAAGTGATCACATTAGGTGAAATCATGCTGAGACTTTCAACGGAATATGGGAAACTTATTTCTAATAGTCAGTCATTAGCTATTACTTTTGGTGGTGGAGAAGCGAATGTAGCGGCTTCGTTAGCAAATTTTAACCATCAGGTCAAATTCGCAAGTAAAGTACCTAATAATAGACTAGGAAAAAGCGTCGAAAAATTTTTAAAATCATTTGAAATTGAGACGGATCAGTTGCTCTTTGACGGCAATAGATTAGGTACTTATTACTTGGAAACAGGCGTAGGAAATCGATCACCTTCAGTGGTTTATGACAGAAAATTCTCAAGTTTTTCTGAAATGAATAGACTTGAATGGCATGAAGATATATTTCAAAACGTTAATTTATTTCACATTTCAGGAATAACTCCAGGGTTATCAAAAGAATGGGAACGACTAACGTTAGAATTGATTTTGCTTGCTAAAGATGCAGGTTGTAAAGTTAGTTTCGATATTAATTTTCGTTCTAAAATTTGGAATAAAAATCAATTTAAAGAATTCTTGAAAAAAGTTCTTCCTCTAATTGATTATTGTTCAGCAAGTAAATTAGATGCTATTCATTTTTTCGATGTACCCAATTTTGATCAAGCCGTAAATAGAACTGACTCAGAAATGAGCTATTATTATGAAAACATACAAAAAAAATACCCTAATCTTAGTGTACTTTATTCAACGACAAGACTCGTTGAATCATCGAATAAACATTTTTTAACAGGAACAATGTGGATGGACCAACAAATATCAGAATCTAAAACTTATTGTATTGATCCAGTAGTTGATAGAGTAGGTGCAGGAGATGCTTTTTCAGCAGGGATTTTACATGGATTATTAGCTGATTTTACACCGAGTGAGACAATTGATTTTGCTACAGCAGCAAGTGTCTTAAAACATTCTATTTTTGGCGATTTTAATCAATTTTCAGCTGATGATATTCTCACTATGAGCCAAACAGAAACGAATGGAATTATTCGTTGAAAATCGTACACGTTATTCTTGATAGCTTAAAAAAATTTTTTGTTAAATGTAATTGGTGAAGTTAATTCTAAGGAATTGAATTTGAGTAATCCCTCATTTTTCGTTCCTTTTTTTGATTATTTTTAGGATTTATTTCTTCGAATCAATCGTGGTATTAATTTCTTTAGTTTATTCAGTGATTTTCATTACTATTGAGTTTTGATAGTTTAGCTTTTTAAAAAATGAGTGAGACAATCTCACGCATAGTTTTTATTAATTTGAAAACTAGTGTATCTTTCTTCTATGACCTACTTCTAATGCAAGAACAATTAATTCATTTTCTTCAATTTTACAAATCACTCGATAGTCACTAATTCTGTATCACCACTTTCCATTGTGATTTCCAACAAGTGATTTTCCAGATTTTTTTTGGTTATCAGTATTATCTATATTTTATGACAGGTGAAGCGTTAGCCAATGCTCACAAAAAATTTTTAAGTGAGTATCAAGCAACGGTTAGTGGAATAGATATGGATTAGGATAAAATCTTAGCTGAGATTGACGACTACAAAGCCTTGTTGCACACGATTGACGAATTAATACGAGATACGAAAACACCTAGACCAGATTTAGAAAAGCGCTCAATTAATGTGTATGAAGCCATGCAGAAACGACAAGAGAAGCTAGAAAAGTTCCGTGCATATAGTGCGCAGTCAGCAAGCTACTTTGATGAATACAACTCTTCACAACAGGAATTAGACAATGGTGTTGCCCAAGTGAAGGACTGTAAAGCGTGGAATGCCGCTTCAGGAACGTTTGATATCAAGAAACTAGACATGAATTGGGCAAAGCCAATCACGATACGTTGGAAAGACCGACAGAAAAAATTGACGCTAAAGTAAAAGCATACAAACTTGCAAATCAAGAAATCACAACAAAATTTGATGAATACGGCAACGTATTAGGTGTGTATGTTGATGGTAAATATGATGCAGAATTAACTAATATCTTACAAGAAGCGATCAGAACACAGAACTTTAATATGATTAAAGGTTTTGGTTCAGGATTTATTGATCAGTTAGCCAATAACAATGGAAAATCTTTATTGAATGAATGGTTTGGTGAAAGAAAAGTTGGTGCAGAACTTTCAGGAACAAAGAATTATGCAGTAGGTCAATTTGTAGCAGATTTAGCTTCTTTAGCACGCAGCGTCCACTGTCTTTTCAGGAGGGGCAGGTGCAATCAATGCAAGTGGATTAGCAGTATCAGGTCATGGAGCAGGTGTGTTTACTAGCGCTTGGGGTAGTTTAGGTGATGGCTACCATTTTGAAGATAAATCGTATAATAACAAAAATGGAGAATGGGGAAATGGCAAGTTTGATAATACTGCCGATAATATACAAGATCATTTTGAAAAACATGGTGATGAAGTTGGCGCAAGTAGTATAGAGCAATACATGAGGAAAGCGCAAGAATTTGCAAGAACAGTGAAAAAAGGTGTGAAGCCTTCTCCAGTACCAGGAGCTACACATGATGTGTTGAGATACAGAAAAAATGGGAAATATATTGATTTAGCACCCAATGGATCAATTATCTCCTTTGGAAAAACTTAACTCGAGGAAGGAGTATAGATATGGCTTTAACTCACGAATTTGAAATGTTTAAGAGTAGTGAAGATGTTGTATTTAACAAGGAAACAAGAAAAAATATGGTTAATGTAGATGATACTTTCATATTATATGGTATAGATACTTTAAAATGGATTCCGTCATTTTCAAAGAATTTTGAACAAAAATCTAACGGTTTGGATTATTATGGAAGAACGTATCTAGATTTTGAAGGAATAACTGCTTTAAAAGGAATCATTGTAGGGTGGTTGCAAATATTTAAATATGCTCCTGTCCAAATTGAATTAACTAGTGATTACGATATTGAGAATGGTAAATTTAATAGTATTAAGATTGAAAAGGAATATTTGCTAGCCCAACTACAAAATCTGTGTACTCTATGTGATAGTGCGCTAAAAAAAGACTATATTTTAGTTCACTTTGGTATTTAATATAGATGTAAGATAGAGACTTTTCTATCTTATTTTATTCTTTAAGAATCTCTTATTTACTTATACCAAAAAATTATCGTTCTTGAGTAGCTCTTTCAAAAATATTCATTAACCAAACGTTATATAGCAAATAGTGTATGTTTTTTAGTGATAGAAATAACTGTACAAATTTACGAACAAAATTAAAAAAAGAAATTTTACACTATTTTATTTATGAAAGAAAAGGAGTATTATTAATTTAATAAAAGAAAGGTAGGTAGTTTAAACATGACAGATTACGAAAAAAAAGAAGACAAAGTTCTTGAAAAAATTGTTAAAGCTGTAGAAAAACTTGATACTGATCTAGATAAAATCGATACATTAAATGAAGATGTTGATAAAAAACATGAAATGAGAAAATGGTTTGCAGAAAAGAAAGCTATGCATGAAATAAAGAAAATACTTCATGACGAAAAAAAATATGAAAAATATGACGATAAAGAATTAGAAAAAGCTGAAAAGTATTTTGATTCATTCGAATAATAGAAATATAAAAGTATTAATTGAGCAAATTTTGACAGTAAAAATCATAATACGTGGTTCTCATGACTTATGATTGTAAGTAGTGCAAAAACTTAATCGTTGAACAAGAATAAATCTGACACAAAAAATTGTGTCAGATTTTCTTATATATAAGTTATCCCAAAAACAGTTGTTTTTGAGTATTTTTCTTATAGAAATAAAGATTTTCATATTGTCTATGTGATTCTTAATAATCACAAGAAGCCTATCTGTCAGATGACGGATAGGCTTCTTTTATAACTAATTAAAAAGTGTAATGATAGAAAATGGTACGATCATAATTCTTGAAGGAAAGGTGTTTCAATTGGTGAATGTGGTTCAATAAAGTATAAAAAGGATATAAGTTTGTGTATAAATATACAAAATACATCCGTTTTATATTAAAATTTAATTTCATTATTTACGTTTTTTCAATGAAATAAATATACGTAAAGTTTCAAAGTTAATTTTCTAAAAGAAAAAAAAATAAGCCATTTTAAATAAAATAGCGTTTTTTTAGCTGAGAAAGAAATACAAGTAAGCGTAAAGAGACAGAAGTTTCTCTCTTGGAATTTTATATACTAAGTAAATCATTGTGATTTCTTTATTAATTATAGATAAAAAAAACAAGAAATACAATAGATTTTTCGATTATTTTATAAAAAAGGTTAAAAATCCTTAATTATCAAGACTTTACTCTACTTATTTTAATGCCGTCAAATAAGCCGTCAAGAAAGGAAGAATCACATGGCACGTAAAGGTGAAAATATCTATAAACGAAAAGATGGTCGTTGGGAAGGCCGTTATAAAAAAGGACGTAAAGAAAATGGCCAGTTAAAATATGGCTATCTTTATGGAAAAACATATACTGAAGTGAAAAATCGCTTATATTCTTATAAATTGAAGTACCAAACCATTGTTCAACTCCGTGGAGAAAGTACGTGTACTTATGAGGAATGGGCTCTTCAGTGGTTGACGCAACACCAACATTGCCTAAAAAGTGCTACTTACAGCACGTATCTTTATAAATTGACAAAATATGCGTTTCCAACGATCGGACTGATTTCGTTAAATGAACTAACGAGCGAACAGCTACAAAAACTGATCGATCAGTGGCAATATCAGGGTTTGAAGCCGACCACCATTCATGTATTGTATCAGATCATCAAAAAATCATTAAATGAGGCCTATGAACAAGAACGGATCATCCAAACCCCCTGTCAGCGAATTCGATTGCCCAAAAAGCAAAAAGTCCATGCAAAAGCATTAACCAGAGCTCAACAAACTAAATTAGAAACAAACGTCAAAGCACTACCGCTGTATAAAGGATTACCCGTTTTGTTAGCGCTGAATGCAGGACTTCGTATTGGAGAAATCGCTGCATTACGCTGGGAGGATATTGATTTAGAGCGCCGAACGATTCATGTCCACCAAACGTTTCAACGTGTGCCTATTATAGGAGGAGGAGAACGCACACAATTGATTTTTGATCGTTCAAAAACGGCCTGTTCCAACAGAATAGTCCCGATAAGTCATACGTTGTATAAATACTTAAAAAAATGGAAGAGAAAGACCACAAGTAGATATGTCTGTTCGAATAAAAGTACCCCGTGTGAGCCAAGACTATTGACCTACTATTTCCACAAAATTCGAAAGAAGTGTGGGATTATTTCCGTGCATTTTCATCAATTGAGGCATACCTTTGCGACGCGATGTATTGAGACCAACGGGGATGTCGCTTCCGTGAGCAAATTATTAGGACATAGTTCCACCCAGACGACATTGGATGTTTATACAGACTCGTTGATTGAAAGTCGACAACGAGTGATTGCACAGATGGATCAAGCAAAATAAAAAAATACAGTTGAGAGAGTAAATAAAAAAACAGTCGTTTTTATTTATGATTTTTCGGTGTGCTCTTTTTTGATACCGTTTTCTATTAAAAGTATATTATCAATAAAACACGAACTTGTTTGCCCTTTTGTTAAAGAGAAACAGAGGGTTCTTTTTTTTTATTGTTTTTTAAGCCGTCATTCATGGTCACATAAACAGCTGAAAGACTTGTGTTCGTTGAGAGTACAGTCAACTACTTAGTATATAAAATTCTAAGAAAACTATTTGTAGAATTGTTTAAATAGTGAAAGAAAAATTTATCACCTTAAATTTAAAAAATAGAAAGGAGAGAAGATTGTTTATGTTAACTTTAGGAATATTGGGAATTGACTCTGCAATGTATCAAACGTTAGAAAAGAAATTTAAATCAGAAGTCTATAAATTAATCAAAGTAGAAAAAAAAGAACAATTAGAACAAATTGATGGATTGATTTTATCCATGGATGAAAAAAAACAAATGAGCGTTATTATTGATTGGTTGTTGACCTGCCAAAAAACACCGAGCGTTTTTGTTTGGATTTTTTCAACAATCCCACTCGATTATGAAGAGGATGTATTACTGGGTCTTGGAGCGAACGATGTTGTAATGACAAAATCAAGAGAATCTAATTTAGTTCAAGTAGTTAAGAATACCTTTAGTCGTTTAGAATATTCAAATAAAACCCGAAAGAGGTCCATCGATCATCAAATAATTAATGATAAAAATCAATCTATTTTAGTCAATGGGATGGAGCAGCCATTAACAAGAAAAGAATTTCAGATTTTTTCATTATTATATGAACATAAAAATGTATCACTTTCTTATGAAAATTTACTGAATCGATTATGGCCAAATGCAGATGAAAATGAACTCTATCGTTTAGCTAATATTATATTTCATTTGCGAAAAAAAATAAAAGATAGTGATGAATATGCTATCAAGACAGTTCGTTCAAAGGGGTACATGCTTCAGACAAAAGAAAATTAAGAATAAATTTGATTCATGCATCATAAAACAACAACTTAAAAAGATGGTAAACCGAAAAAACAGCAGAGTGAATATCTTCTACATAGAACGAAAATTCTAAATAAACAACTAATAATTATTATTGCCCAACATACATTCGTTCTATTTAAAAAAATGGTTACTCGTTCTTTTAATTTATATAGAAAGAAGTTATCAATTTTAGTTGGAGTTAATGTAATAGTTAAGTAGTGTAATCCAACATTCATTTACTTATCTGAATATGGTACAACGCTTAAGAAATAAAATCAAACAAAGTGAATAAGTAATGGTTACTCTAATAGAAAGCAATGGATAGATTCTAAGGAAACATACTTATAAAACAAGAACCAAAAAGATTTGGTATTCAGAGAGGAAATTGTATGAAAAAGAGATCAAAAGGCTGTTTATTGGCCACTTTAGTAGTTACTGTATTTTGTTTATTTAGTGGCAAAACGAGTGAAGCAGCAGAAGATCCATTAGGATTTTCCGTAGAAACAGTGTTGCCAGAAACACAAATAGATAAAAATCAAACCTATTTTTATGTGAAAGTTGAACCTAATAAACCTCAGGAATTAAAGGTCAAATTAAAAGGAACATCAGAAACTCCTGTAAAAGTTAATATTTTTACAGCAAATGCAACGACGGCAGAAACAGGAACGATTCTCTATAAAGAGGGGTTGCCCAAAGATAGTACGCTAAAGAGTTCAATCGAAGAAATCACAAAGATAAGTGAATCAGAGGTAGAGCTAAAAAAAGATGAAGAAAAAATAATCACTATTTTAGTACAGCCACCAGTAGAAAAATTTGAAGGGATCAAATTAGGAACAATTTATTTTGAGCGTGCAGATGGTACAGAAGAAGATTCTGATGAAATGGTGAAAAGTTCTTATTCATATAGTGTAGGTTTAATGCTCTCAGAAGCAGAAGGAGAATACTCAGATAGTCAATCATTGAAGTTACTTGATGCAAAGGCAGAATTGAAACGAACAAAAAAAACTGTTCAATTAACTTTACAAAATCCAGAGCCAAAAATGATTGCTGATTTTTCTGCTGATGTAACTATCGTAGAAGCAAAAAACGGTAAAGTTGTGAAATCACAACAATTAAAAGAAGGAGCAATGGCTCCAAATAGTCGATTTGATTTTTCTGTGGACTGGGGATTAGATCCAATGCCAGCAGGAGATTACATTGCTAAAGTAAAAGCGAAGAGTCGCTATAAGTCTTGGGAGTTAGAGAAACCATTTACTATTTCTGGTCAGCAAGCCAAAAAAATAAATGAAGAAACATTATTCAAATTGACGTTACCGACATGGGCCTATGTACTGACGATCCTATTAGGTGTAGGAACGATTTTGCTTGCTATCTATTTAAGCGTTCGTGGAAAAAAATGGGTAAGAGAATACCGGAAAAAAATGGGACAAAAGAAACGAAAAGGAAAACGACCTGCAAGAAAGCCTAAAGCAAAGGTGGGGAAAACGAAGAATGAAAAACGTTAGAAAAAAAATAGGAAGTATGGTGATACTATTTAGTCTGTTTTTATTTTTCCTGCCACTAAAAGGACAAGCAGAAATAATAGAAACACCAAGCGGGATTGAATTTTATACTGGTGATAGACCAACAAAGCCAGTCAAGCCCAATAAACCTGAAGTACCAAAAGTACCAGAAAATCCTACAATAAAAAAAGGCGGTACATTGCCTATGACAGGTGAGCTCATGCAACCTATTATTATTTTATTGTTAGGATGGTTGCTTCTAATCCTATTAGCAGCAGTTTATTTATCTGCAAAAAAACAAAAAATGGAAGAAGGTGAAAGATGATATGAGTGTATATATTTGGATTGCAGCAATGGGAATCATTGGGATGTTAGCGTTGATCTTATTTATCTACTTTTTGATCAAAGATTTAAAATTGAAACGGGCGTTGTCCTATTCTTTTTGGAAGATGGTACCAAATTGGTTGTTGATGTTTCTTTCAATTGGCTCCTTTAGTATGATGGTGTATTTCTTTTTAAATGTAAAAGATCAACTTGTTCAATTTGGTAGATAATTATCTACTCCCAACTTATATAGATTGTTACAGTAACTTTCTCCAATAATAAAACCGAACATTAGGAGGAAATTATGAATAAAAAAGTATTATTAGGTTTTGCTGCCACAGCAGCATTAGGAACTGCTCTTGTAGCTGGACAAAATGCACATGCAGTAGAAAATGCAACAAATATGGATACAGATACAGGAATTAGCTTCTTTGATACAAACAAACCAGGGCCTGGTCCATTTGAAGGGAACTTAGCGATTGCTTATGTACCAAGCAACTTTGATTTTGGTAGTAATGATGTAACTGGCGTAACGAACGCTGTTACATATAATCAAGTGCTTGCAGCTGGTAAAAAACAATATGTTGCAGTTTCTGATGACCGCAAAGAAAACTTGGATTCAGGTACACAATGGCAATTATCAGCTACTTTAGATGATTTTGTTTCCACAGCAGCAGCTGCTGCTGGCGGAACAATTGCAGATGCGGATAAATTAGCAAATGCAGAATTATCGTTCAAATTAGGTGAGTATCAAGGTTTTGATATTGATGTAGTGAATTCAGATGCAACAAAAGTTGTAACACCAAATATTACGGATGCAAATTCATTATATGCATTAAATGATAAACTTTCTCCAGCATACGCTGGTCCCGCTGCTGGTTCATTTGTAACCTTAACAGCAGGAGCTTCTACAGGAGCAATTTCAGTAGCGAATTATACTTCTACAGGAGCAGTAAAAGCTGAAGATCTTGCAACTGGTGCTAATACACACAAAGCAACAACATTAGCAGCAGCTCGTGAAGTATCATCTGTCCGTTTGAAAGTTAAAGATACAACAAATGCAAACAATAAAAAATTCACAAGTACTGTTCACTGGAGTTTAGCGGATACTGTTGCCCCATAAAAGAGAGTCAAAATAGTTTAAACGTATAAAAAAGTTGGAGAAAGTTATTGTAACAATCTATATAAAACAGTTTATGAATGAAAAGATTATTAAAAGAAATGAAAATTGGAGTGACTATTAATGAAGAATAGAGGGAAATTACTTGGTGTATTTGGTGTTATTGCACTAATAAGTATCTTTGTTGCAGGCTATGTTAATAGTCAACAACACACCATAAAAGCAGAAAAATCATCAGCTGCTATAGAACGTACAGAAGAGTCTAAAGATGTACTTGAATTAGCTCCGATAATAACAACGCCAGAAGAAACGGTAGTACAAGAAAAAGCTACTGAACCAATAGAGATTAAATCAAATGAGAGTGACAAAGAAGAAATAGAAAAGGCGAGCCCGCGTGCTATTTATACAGGTCGTTGGGGAACTGTTCCTTGGTCGTTTGATACGACGACAGGTACATTAACATTTACTGGTGGAGGGACTTTAGCTTCGAATAATGGTATGGATACTCGACCGTGGGGATCCTCTGGAATAAAATCTTTTACAGGAGATGCGGTGAAAAAAATTATTTTTACAGCAAAAACTTATGTTCCGGAAAACCCTGGGCGATTGTTCGGACAAGGAACAACATATCAGGATTTACCTAACCTTAGTGCAATTGAAGGATGGCAATATCTTGATACAAGTCGCACAACAGATGGACAATTTATGTTTTATAGACTGGGATCTTCTTCTTCTACAAGAGTAACGGGAGTTGATTTAGCTACATTAGATACCTCTCGAATGACGGATATGAGTGGTATGTTAGGACTGACCAATTTTACAGAAGATGCCTATAACGTAGAAGATTGGGATGTGTCAAAAGTAACTAGTATGATTAGTTTGTTTAACGCTGTTAATTTACCGACAAGAACTTTAAACTTATCCAAGTGGGATACGAGTAAAGTAACGAATATGAATAGTACGTTTACTTCTACATCTATAAACTCGTTGAATCTATCAAATTGGAATACGTCGAATGTTACAGCTATGAACAATATGTTTAGTTACAGTAGGATTGATTATTTGAACTTACAAAGTTTCAATACTTCTAAAGTTACGACGATGGAAAATATGTTTAGAAGTTCAAAAACAACCATCTTAGATCTTTCTTCTTTTACAATCAGTTCGTCTACAACCGTCAATAATATGTTTGCCACTACGGCATTCAATGTTTTAAGTCTTGGGAAAGGTTTTCAGATAGGGACAGGTCTCAATACAATGGCGTTACCAGGTATTTCAAGTAATACAACCTATTCAGGAAACTGGGTAGATGTAGGGCAGGGAACGGTCACAAACCCTCTAGGTAATAATGCATTTAATTCGAATGATTTGATTGGAAAGTATACTAGCTCAATGAATGGTGTTTATGTACGTCAAAGGTTAAACGGCAATGCGATTCAATTTCAATTAGAGCGTACCAACGACACGGCTAAAATCGTTGATTTATCTATCGATAAATCACTGACCAGTAATATTAAAACGGTTGAGATTTCTATGCCAACGTCCGTAACTTTAACAAACCGAACAGCGTTAACGATGCCTTCTGGTTGGAGTCTAGCTGGACCAACTATTGATTCTAATGGAAAACGAGTCTATACATTAAATATGCGAGTAAACGGCAGTATTGATCTACCGACCTTGATTACTTTATTACAATCAATGGAATTTAATGTTGGGACGGTTAAGACAGCCAATGTAATTGGTCTTAAAATAGGCAATGGTTCCTATATTAAGGGGAGTACTTCGGCTGGCTTTACGAATTACTACAAATTTGTTCCTAGTGCAGGGATCAGTTTTGTAAATGCTTCAACGACAGCTGCATCAGAGGTATATAAAAATACAATGGGTGGCCTGCCGGATATTCAGAGCGCAGTAGAAACGACTACATTGGCTTCTGTTGCTCGACAATATACTAATGGAACGAATCAAGTTGGTTGGACAGCTGGTACCCGGCTTTACAACCAGAATAGTAAAACGAGACAAATCTCTACTCTAGGTGGCGTTCCGACTCGAATTTTAACGGATACATCCTTCTACTCATTATCAAGTACACAAGCAAACAACTGGTACTGGGGAAATACAGGCAGAATTTTCTATACTTCTGCATCTGCTCAGGTTGGAGCCGGAACGGGATTATATAACGGATTTTCAAATTCTCAACCCTACTACTTCCTTAATGGTTTAACGGGAAGTCCAGGATATCTTGCGTTAAATGGAACAATATGGGAAGCGCGGACGGTTACTGGATCCAATTTGTTAGATGGGTCAGAAATGGATGGTTATTTTGTAAAGTTTGCGGTTTCTACTTCAAATGATACAGCGGTCGATTTAAAGGAAATCAGTTCAAATGCTTTTATTCCTCAACCATTGACGATTCATTATCAAGATAGCCAAGGCAAGACTTTAGCGGATGATGTAACGACTGGAACAACACCTTACCGTATTGGGAATGTATTGGATCAAAGTGGGAAAATGATTCCTGGCTACGTTAATCCAGTTGCTACGGTCACTGGAACCTCTACGAAAGTAGCCTTTCCATTACAAGTGAAAAATGTACCACAAGATATCACTGTAACATACACAATTGATCCAGCGACTTTTACGTACCAAGTAACCCGAAATCAAAATACTGCAAAGTTATCAACTATGAATTTTCTTTCGGGTGTCGCAAGCTTTGCGACAACCATTGAAGTCAGAACACCTAAAAATGTAACGATTCAAAATTTTGCTTCGTTAGCCGTTCCAAGCGGATGGGGAGCCTCTAAAACCGGAGCAGAAACGGATACCTATCGTTCTTACATTTTTGCTTCGAACAATGAGAAGTCTATTTCAACGATTCAAACGTTTTTACAAGGCTTGAATTTTATTATCACAGATCCAGTGGATCAGTCTGGACAGATCACGATACTTTTGCATAGTTCTACAAGAGATTCGGTCACAACTCAGGATATCCCGCAACCGATTCAAGTAGCCTATATAGATCAAGATGGCGCACAAATCCAAGCACCGACAACTTTTGGCACAACAAATTATACGATAGGGACCCAATTGCTCGCATCACTTCCATCTATTACAGGCTATAAGAATCCTAAAGCAGTACTTACAGGAACAAATGAAACGGCAACTTTTCCATTAATAGCCAGTAAGACAGCTGTTTCAGTGACGATTACGTATGAACGTTCATTTGTCAAAGCAACAATTCAATACTTAGACAAGGAAGATGGAAAAGCAATTTTTTCCCAGGCGACAACAGATGGTACGTTAAAAGCAGCAGATGTAATAGAAATGACTGTGGGTAGTAATATTCAATCAAATATACAGAAAGCTATCGACAATCAAACGATTACGTTAGTTTATCCAGGATATGATGAAATAGGACTAGGAGAGTATAGTCGTTCAGATGGAAGTACAGATACAACCGTGCCAGCGAACGATTTTACGCTAATCTATAAATACACTCCTCAAACAAGCTTAGTTGATGTTCCGGCATATGTTCCATTTGGCAGTATAAATGTGGCTAATTTACTCTTTAGTCAAAATACCTTTTGGCCAAATGCAACAGTGGTACCAGTTGAGATCCTGAATACGAATCGAACAAAAGAATGGCAGCTACAAGCAAAAATGGAAAAAAATATGCAGCGGCAATCTGATGGCTTGAATATGTACGGTAAACTTCTATTTACACAAGAAAACGGTACACCAGTTATTCTTGGTGATACAGTATCAACGCTCTTGACAGAAACACAAATGAGTGAAAAAACACCAGTGAAAAAAGTTTCTGTCAGTGATAAAAATACCTCCAGCTTATCAGTGAAGATATTTGATTTAGATGCACAAGCAAAAGAAATAGGAACTTATGAAGGGACCATTGGGTGGTACCTAGTGGATGCCCCTTAAGAAAAAAGAAAAGTAGTCTGTTTATCGATTACTTTTCTTTTTGATACATAGTAAGGAAGGATCGAGAAAAAGCGATGAAGAACAAAATCCAATGGAAGAAATTTCTTTTTTCTCTTCGTTATCAAAAAAAGAGATGTATCTTGATTAGCGGGTTTCTTTTAGGATTTTTACTTGGAGGGAGTCTATCGGCTACAGCTCAAGGCGTAGGATTTACAGTAGATGTACAATTACCTGAAAATCAACTAGACCATACAGTTAGTTATTTTGATCTGCATGTTGAACCTGGAGTGGAGCAAGTTCTTGAGGTTGTAATAAGTAATCAAACAAAGGAAACGAAGCGTATAGTTATAGAACCAACAGTTGCAACGACCAATGAAAATGGCGTGATTGATTACAGTCAAGCTTCTCCTGTGCTGGATCATACACTCAAGAATCCTTTTCCCTCATTAGTAAAGAGACAGCCAACAATTACATTGAAAGAAAAAGAACAAAAATTAGTTCGTATCCCCGTTATGATCCCGGAAGAACCTTTTGAAGGATCGCTTTTAGGGGGATTGAAATTTTCTCAGGAAAAAGAAGTAGATCAAAAACGAACAGGAAAAATTCAAATTTCTAATGAATTTTTTTATATCGTAGGAGTACGATTAAGAGAAACGAAAGAAGAACCAGCCCCTGTATTACAATTAAAAGATGTGCGTACGGGACAACGTAATTATGAAGGAGCATTTTTAGCAAAAGTTCAAAATACAACGCCAACGATTGTAAAGGAATTATCGATTGAATCAACGATCACCAAAGCTTCTTCCTCTAAAGTGTTATTGAAAGATAAACAGGAACATTTAAGTATGGCGCCATTATCTAGTTTTGATTATGCTATTCCCTTACAAGAGTACCGTTTTTCACCTGGTGAGTATTCACTATCGATGAAAGCCAAAGCAGGAGAGGAATCTTGGTCTTTTACAAAGGTATTTGTTCTGAATCAAGAAGATATTGATCAATGGAATGACTTAGCAAATATGGAAAGCGGTCCTTCATATGGTTTGTGGGCTGTTCTCTCCTTATTAGTAGTCTTAGTTAGTGGCGGTGTGGGTTGGGGAATCTATCGAAAACGAGTTCGGAAAAAGAGAGGACGTGAGTTAAAGAAGCGCCAACCAGTAAAAAAAGAAGAGTCCAAGGGTCTAAAGGAGAAAAATGAAAGGAAGTAGGCGGGGAGTATGAAACGATGGAGATACAAAATGGCTAGTATTCTGGCGGTTTTAATCATAGGAGGAAGTTCGTTTTTGACTACAGGAGTATCATTTGCTGTTGCAGAAACACGAACCTCTTCGACAGAAAAAACGGTAAACTCTTCACAAAAAGAAGAAAAAATACCAGCTGTGTTAGAGAAGGAAGAATTGTCTGAATTTTCTAATTTTTATTCATCAGAAACTAATACATCGATAGAAAAATCAGAAAAAAGTGGCACGAAGACTACGAAAAAAGAACAACAATCTCTTACTCGTGCAACAACTACAGGCACATGGGGAACGGTTCCCTGGTTTTTTGAATCTGAGACGGGAACGTTGACGTTTACTGGTGGAGGAACGTTAGGAGAATCTACGACGTCACCTTGGCGGGTGAATGGTGAACTTAATAACGACGCCATTGTTAAAATTGTTTTTACCGAAAAAATAACTGCGCCTGTAAATTCTTTTAGTTTGTTTGGGTATCAAGGTCGTTATTTAAATAACTTGACGAGTTTTGAGAATCTTTCCTATTTAGATACGAGTCAAGTGACAAACATGGGTCAAATGTTTTGGTTATTAGGCAAATTAACTAGTTTAGATGTCAGTCATTTAGATACGAGTCGTGTTACCAATATGGGAAGTATGTTTAGTGGTGTTTCTAGCATCACAGAGCTGGATGTATCGTCATTTGATACGAGTCAATCCAATAGTATGAGAGAAATGTTTGCAGAGATGCCTGCATTGAAATCCTTAGACTTGTCTAATTTTGATACAAGTCAAGTCTATTCGATGAGTCATATGTTTACGGTAGGTACTGCTGATAGTCAATTGGAAACATTGGATGTATCATCATTTGATACGAGCCTAGTATTTGAGATGGACTTTATGTTTTTTGGTTTAAACAAATTAAAATCATTAGATTTAAAAAGTTTCAATACGAGTCAAGTGTGGAATATGGATTACATGTTTCAAAGCAATGATACAAGAAAAGATCATGTGATGACCTATTTGAATGTATCATCATTTGATACAAGTGGTGTAACTACAATGGCAGGCCTATTTACTGGCTTGAATAATCTGACAAGTTTAGATGTATCATCATTTGATACGAGTCAAGTAACCTCATTTTCTCAGATGTTTCAAGGGATGAGTAAGTTGACTTCCTTAGATTTATCTTCTTTTTCTTTTGTTAGTAGCTTTGATACTGCGGCAATGTTTGATGGGGATACGAGTTTAAGTTCATTGACATTAAGCGCAACATTCTCTGATCCCAATAATCAGTCAGTATTACCCAATGTACCAACTACAAATGGATATATTGGTAACTGGAAGAAAAAAGATGGCATCAGTGTAGGCCCTACTAGTGAGTTTTTAAAAAACTATGATGGATCAAACCCTGGAACTTATGTCTGGGAAACAGATAATCAACAAGTATGGGGAGATGTTCCTTACAGCTTTGATAGCACAAGTGGTATTTTGGCGTTTACTGGTGGAGGAACGCTAGGCGACTACACAACCTCTCCGTGGAATCGAGAAGATAAGTTGAAAATTTCGAGCTCTTCAATCAAGAAAATTATTTTTACACAGGCAGTAAATGCCCCTGCTGATTCGTCATATTTATTTTCTATTGACGTATATGATATGGATAAACCTGGCAATTTAAGTGCTGTTACTTCGATCGAAGGATTATCGTTATTAAATACGAGTCAAGTCACAAATATGAATAGTATGTTTTCACATTTAGATAGCTTAAAAGAACTAAATTTGTCTCATTTTGATACAAGTCAAGTCACGAATATGTCTGGAATGTTTCAATCTGCTGTTGTTTCGGGGAAAATTGAGACTTTGGAGTTATCCTCATTTGATACAAGTCAAGTAACAGATATGTCTGGAATGTTCGCTGGACAGACCGAATTGCGTCTGCTAGATGTTTCTTCGTTTAACACAAGTCAAGTAACAGATATGTCATTTATGTTTATGCTTATACCAATATTCGGAAACGATCTATCATTGATCAATCACTCATTAACGGTACTTGATTTGTCGTCATTTGATACAAGTAATGTGACAAATATGCAGGCAATGTTTGCTGGAGCAGATGGATTAAAGACATTGGATATTACAGGATTTGAGACCAGTCAAGTGACCAACATGAATAGTATGTTTTTAATGAATTCGAATCTATCTTCCATAGATGTGTCTCACTTTGATACCGGTAACGTCATGGATATGGGACAAATGTTTATGATGATGACCAGTTTGACCTCCTTAGATTTATCGTCGTTTGATATGCGTCAAGTAAAGGATATAACAGATATATTTACACAAGATGCATTGCTCAGTCGCTTAACACTGAGTGAAACATTTAAAGATCCAACAAATACTTCGGGACTACCAACAATCGTTCCGACAGATGTGTATACAGGTAATTGGCAAAAAGAAAACGGGGAAATTGTCGGCTCAAGTGATGATTTCTTAAAAAATTACGACGGTTCTGATCCTGGAACTTATACTTGGGAGTCGGCAGGAGATACACTAGATCCCAATGATCCAACACAGACTGCGTTAGTGTTAGAAAGTGTACCAAGTGCTTTTACATTTAAAAGTAAACTAAAACAAGGAACGTATATATTGAAAGATAACTTACCTAATGGCCAACAAATTAATGTGAAAAATGATCGAATGGAACGTGAGTGGTCTGTTAAGGCCAATGTTGTAGATAATCAGTTCACTGCAACTAACAAACAACGAACAACCTATTCGTTGATACAATTTATGATAGATGACAGTCCTTTATTAGGAACAGGAGCAACGGGTATTGTGGCACAATCAGTTTCAGATAAAACAACGGAAAATAATGTAGGAACGATCCAAAAAGATGTTTCAGTTGCTTCAATTTTATTCTCAGATGAGGATCATACATTAAAAGCAGATACACAGTTAAGTGGCGTAATTCGATATCAATTATACAATACAGCAATTGCTGAATAAAAAAGAAAGGAGTTGATTAAATGAAAAAGCGTTGGATTCAAGGGATTGTTGGATTGATTCTTTGTGGAAGCTTGTTCACTGTTGGAAGAATGACTGGTGAAGCAGAAGAAGCTACAGTCAGAGATATAAATGAACAAGAAGTAACGTTGACCTTGATACCTAAAAAAGGAACGCAAACATCTACAGGAGAAACGAAAAGTACCCTAAGCAAAGAAGCCACAGGATCTTCTACAGGAAGTACGAAACCAAAAGGACGTTTTCCATCAACCAATGAACAAGCGAGTATAGGACTGGTTGGGATAGGAGCTCTCCTGTTAGGGAGTCTTTGTCTAGTCGCTTTACGTAAGAAAAAACAAAGGGAGGAACACTAATGAACAAAAAATGGTCCTCTTTCATTGGAGTAGGATTTGTCATAGGTTTGAGTTTACTTGCAGCAACTGGTGTGCAGGCAGAGGAAGTATCACCTGCAGAAAAAAGCACCCCGATTCAAATTACGATTGCAGAAAAAACATTGGCGTTAACTAATGTCACTATTCCTACTTTTTCAACTAGAGAAGTGACAGAAAGTGAGCAAGTGATCCACCCTACAAACGATTGGGTCATTGGCGTGAAAGACCAACGGAGTAATGCGCGTTCTCCTTGGGAATTACGGGTCCAGCTGAGTCTCTTGACAAGTGAGAAAGCAGCATTACCCGACCAACGAATAACGCTTGATAAAGGACAGTTACAATCAGAAAAAACCACTTTGGATTCTTCTGGATATAATGCTAAAAAAGCAGTCCTTCAAACGACGAGTCAAACAGTCGTTCATGTGGAAGACACGACACATACAACATATGAATACCGCATACCGAAGGAAAAAGTGTCGCTGGTTATACCAAAAACAGCGACAGCAGGGACGTATAAAGCGATTCAACAGGTTCAATTAACTGCCTTACCGGAAATACCGTAAGGGGAAAATGTGAGTTTGTATAGGAAACTATATTTACTATATAAAAAAAATATTATCGGGGGAAGATACAAATGAAATACGTACAATTATTAGGAATTGCAGCACTTACAACAATCGTTTTTGGAGGAATCGCGGCAACATCAGCATCAGCAGAAACAGTAGTTGGTCAAACAAAAGAAACGCCAGCAACTGTAACGATTCAAGACAGTGATGATACAGAAGAAACAGATCCATTAGATCCGACTGATCCAGATCAAAAATTATTGACATTAGAAGCCGTACCAGCGGCATATAACTTTGAAACAGTAGTCCAAAATAAGGCATATGCAGTCAATGGTACATTGACTGATCAAAATGTGAGTGTGTTTAATGATCGTTCAACGCGTAAGTGGTCTGTTAAAGCTACAGTAAAAGATAATCACATCGTTCGTGGGACTGATACGTTTGCAGTAACAGATTTTAAAGTAAATAATGCGGTATTAGTAGGGACAGGTGCGACCGGAATCGTTGCAAAATCTAATGCGACACCAACTGCTGCAAACAATACAGGACAAATCGATACACCGGTTACAACGACTTCTATTGGGTTTACAGATCAAAACAATGTATTAAAAGCAGGTGATGTTCTAACTGGGACAATCTCTTATCAATTATATAATACAGTCACTGCTAATTAATTAAAAAAATATGGAACTACAGGAACAGGAAACTTTCTTTTTCCTGTAGTTTTTTATTGGAGAGAAAACGATGATAAATTACTACCGAAATATAAGTTTTTTGATTTTAGGATTTATTACCCTGCTTATAGCAAATCCTGTAAATGCTGCAGAATCAGGAGAAGTTGGATTTAACATTCAAATGATCCCAGTAGAGAATCAGGTAACTACTGATCGAAGTTATTTTGATTTACGAATGCTTCCGGGACAAGAACAAACAATCAATGTACGAATCAATAATACTTCAAATGAAAAGAGCACGTTTGATATGCAAGTGAATCAAGCGTATACCAATGAGCAAGGATTTATTGACTATCAAGATGCAAAAGAAGTCGAAAAAAACACTTATCCCGTTGCAATCAGTGACTTACTAACATACGAAAAAAGTGTGAGTGTAGATGCGCATGCTTCTGTAGATGTGCCGATTATGATACATATGCCAGAAAAGAAATTTGACGGGCAAATGTTGGCAGGTATTCAAGTGAATAAGCATCAAGAATCAGACAAAACTACTCAACAGATAACCAATAGTTATGGTTACATATTAGGTTTAAAACTGACAGAAACCGATGTGTCTGTCTCGCGAAAGGTAGAGTTAATCGATGTTCAGCCAGAAGCAAAATTTGGACAACCATCTATTGTTGCAACAGTTAAAAACCCAACTATGGATGCTATTGGTCATTTGGTTTATGAGGCGAAAATAGTTGAGAAGGAGACGACAAAAGAAGTATTTAAGAAAAAATACGATGCTGGTATGGAGTTAGCGCCTAATTCAATTTATCCATTTGCAATCGAATATGGGAAACAGCGATTAGAAGCTGGAAACTATACTTTGCACTTAACAGTATCAGATGCCAAAGAGAATCGCTGGATCTTTGACAAAGATTTTGAAATCACTACAAAAGAAGCGAACGCTATCAATCAGGTGACGATTGATCAAGGAAAAGAAGCACCATTTCCTTGGATATTTATAGTTGGTGGAATTATTGTGATATTCGTTCTTCTTAGGTTTTATTATTGGAAAAAGAAGAAAAACAGCACTGAAAAACAATCTAAAGACACAGAAAAAGAATAAATAATTAAAGAGAGGGTCGCCAATGTCAAAAAAAAGAGTACTGCGATGTTTGGGAGTTATTATCATAACACTACTAAGTATTGAGATCATTTTTTCTACTGATATTTTTTCTGTATTTGCGGAACCTATTACTTCATCAGAACAAGAAATAGAAGAAAATACGACTGAGTTATCAAAAGAATATTCAACGGATTCTACAGTAGAACAAGAGTCTATCATAAGCGTATCCTCAGAGGAAAGTAATACGGAGACAGAAGAATCAACGAGTAGTGATGAACCAGTAAAAGAGCAAAGTATAGAGCGAACACAATCAAGAGCGATAAAGTCAGCTACATGGGGAAATGTTAATTGGGCGTTTGATGATGGGACAGGGGTATTAAGTTTTACTTCTGGAGGAACGTTAGGCGAGTACAAAACATCACCGTGGAATCGAACGGATAGTATGAAAATTTCAAGTTCAGCAATTAAAAAAATCGTTTTTACCCAGAAGACATTAGCACCAAACAATTCTGGATATTTGTTTGGTGGTCTAGGCTGGAGTGGTAGTGGTCCAGCGAATCCTGAAAATAAGTTACTCTATTTGGAGTCTTTTGAACATTTAGATTTTTTGGATACGTCTAATGCTACGAATATGGCTTATATGTTTGCCTATGCGGGTTACTATTCGAATAGGCCATTGACATCATTAGATGTATCCTCTTTTAATACTAGTAAAGTAACGAATATGCAGATGATGCTTGGAGGAATGAAAAATCTAAAGATGATAAATGTTTCTTCTTTCAACACAGGTCAAGTCACTAACTTTCAAAATATGTTTTGGGCCATGAATAAGGTTTCATCGCTTGATTTAAGTAGTTTTGATTTTTCGAAAGCGATAAATATTGTTGGTATTTTTAGTGAACTAACTTCTGTATATGAGCTTACATTACCGATTTCTTTTAGAGATACAGGGTATACTTCTGAATTACCAAATATAACAGCTTCTTCTGCCTATTCGGGTAATTGGGCAAATAAAGTAACTGGCGAAAATGTAGGTTCTTCGTCGAATTATATGAAAACTTATAATGGGACGAAACCGGGTACGTATATATGGCAATCGACAAAAGTGTGGGGAGATGTTCCGTGGGATTTTGATGGTGTTACAGGAACGTTAACATTTACTGGCGGTGGGACGCTAGGCGATTATACGACCTCCCCTTGGAATCGAACGGATAAATTTAAAATAGCAAGTTCTTCAATCAAGAAAATTATTTTTACACAGACAGTAATTGCGCCAGTAGATTCTAGGAATTTATTT
The DNA here is from genome assembly GCF_051714545.1 of Enterococcus sp. AZ126. NCBI lineage: Bacteria > Bacillati > Bacillota > Bacilli > Lactobacillales > Enterococcaceae > Enterococcus > Enterococcus sp. AZ126. Next base: position 2,142,633 of record NZ_JBIOSB010000001.1, on the reverse strand, counting down.
GGAGCGCCTGGTTGGAGTTGTGGAAACAGTGTTCCAACAAATGAAAACAGTAATCTATGGTATTTAGAAGCAATTGAAGGATTGACGCATTTAAATACAGAAAATACCATAAATATGGCCTATATGTTTGCTTATGCAGGGTTTTACGCAAAAACTCCTTTAACTACTTTAGATGTATCATCGTTTGATACATCTAAAGTTACAAATATGCAGATGATGTTTACAGCAATTTACCATCTATCAAGTATTGATGTCAGTAAATTTTCGACAAGTAAAGTAACTAATTTTACAGAGATGTTTTGGGGACATAAAGACCTTACAACATTGAATTTAAGCAGTTTTGATTTTTCGAAAGCAACAACAAAAAATAATATGTTAAGTAATACGACGAGCTTGAGGGAATTAACGTTACCAGAAACATTTAAAGACCCAATGAATACAGTTTCTTTGCCAGCTATCACGCCTAATGCAACCTACAACGGAAATTGGCGAAAAAAAGATGGAAACACAGTAGGGACTACTACGCAATTTATGGCTGGATACGATGGTTCAAATCCAGGAACATATATCTGGGAAACAACAGTAGATACATTGAATCCGAAAGATACCACTCAAACTGAGCTAGTATTAAGTACGGTTCCTTCCGCTTTTTCGTTCACGACGAGTATTCAACGGGAAAACTACACATTATCTCAAATTTTACCAACTGGGCAAGATATAGTGGTAAAAAATGATCGATTAGACCGAGAATGGTCTGTGCGAGCAAAGCTACTTAATAATCAATTAACGACTACTGAAGCAACTCCAAAGGTTTTTTCGGTTTCTAGTTTCAAAGTGAATCAAACAGAGTTAGCAGGAACTGGAGCTCCAGGTGTTATTTTAGCACAAGCACCTAACGCGAAAACACTTGAATCCAATATTGGTTCTATTCAAACTCCTGTTACCAGTGCCTCGATTCAATTTGTTGATGTGAACCATCAATTGAACGCTGGAACTACATTGAAAGGTACCATTCAGTATCAGCTATATAACACAGCTGCCGCTAATTAAAGAAACAAGAGATTAGTGAAAAAGTATCAGTCTAAAGCGTAATAGTTGGAATAGAGTAAAAATACAATAAAAAATGAAAGTAAAATAAGCTTAAATAAGGTTGAGGCAGAAGTGTTTAACTCCGAGAAATAAGATGGGATTCACAAAAATTGTTCTTAAAAATTTTGTGAATTCCATCTTATTTGCGAATCATTTGATCCTTTTCTCGAAAATCATTCGGATTCTTTAAGAGGGATTGGTAAAATCTGAGTAAATCTGTTATTTTTAAGGCTAAATTGAACATTTTTTTATTGATGTTTTACACCTTGATTGGTTAGAAATATATTCAGATTTGTGTTAAACCATCAGTGCCTGACAAAAAAATGATGATAGAATATAGTGTTTCAAATTTGCTAACACGGACTGCTTGGAATGTTCAGGAAGGTGTAGCTTTGAGTTAATATACAAAAATACTTCGTGATATGTACGATATAATAGAAGGATCACTCAATATTTGATTTGGAAAATCAGTAAAAAGAGTTTTTGATAAGTAAGAGAAGAAAATTAGATAGTTTTGCTAATTAACTTATCGGAGATTTTTTAATAGAAATCAAAATTGACAACTTTCTCAATTAAAAATAGATGAAGTCAGGACAAACTGTTCATATGTTCTTCGGATTTTGGAAAGACTATTTTGCATAAATAGTCTTTCTTTTGTGCAAAAATAATTGTTATTTATAGAGTGCCATATGAGTTTATGGTTTAGAAAGGTTGTATCCTTATGTAAATAATACTATAATTTTTAATAGAATACAGTTTCAATTTTATTTAATATATAATAAATCTCTAAAAAAATTTATATCATGTTATGCTAAAATAAGAAAGGATGTTTAGAATGTGTACAAATATTAAATTAACAGCAAAAAATAAAGATATCTTTTTTGGGCGTACTATGGACTTGAATATGTCTATGTTTGGTGAAGATCAAGGAATAGATCTTAACGTAAAATTAGTTTCTATACCAAAAGGTGTGACTTTGGATAGTCAATTACAACCATGGGAGAGTAGATACGCCGTGTTAGGAGTATCTACCAAAGACACTACAATACTATACGATGGTATCAATGAACATGGTTTGACAGGAGATTGTCAAGTATTAGTTGAAGCGACGAGAAGTAATATGGCCGAAATTAAAGTACAAAGAAAAACTCCAGTTATAGGGGAAGAATTTCTTATGTATATTTTAACAAATTTTAAAAGTGTAAAAGAAATTAGAGAAATATATACAGAATTAATGTTGATTGACCAGCCTTTTGAATATCAAGGAACTAAGTTACAATTTCCACTGCATTATGTGTTTATTGATGAAACAGGTGATGGTGTCGTTCTTGAACCTGTACTCGCTGGTGGGTTTAAATTATATGACTATATTGATGTGATGACAAACAGTCCAGAATACAATTATCACACAGTAAACATCAGAAATTATATTGGACTTGAAAACGTAGGGGTATCTGAAAAAGTATTCAATAAAACATTAGCATTACAACCTATCGAAAATGGAACAGGCTATGGATTATTAGGTATTCCAGGAGATTATACCTCTCCATCACGTTTTATACGTAGCTTCATTTATAAAAATATGATTGATACTTTTGATACAGACAAAGGTATAAATACTTTATATGCAATTTTTAGGCCATTGATTATCCCACGTGGATTAGAACATGCGAAGAAAGAAGAACAAATCACAGATTACACACGTTACTGGTCTGGTTATGATGTTACTAACCGAACGGTTTACGTCCAATCTGGTGAAGGATTGGCTATTACATCTAAAGTCATGGATAAAACATTGACTGAAATCACATACAATGATATTCAATTAAGTAATCATGTTTTCGTAGTATAATTAATATAAATAAAAGAATTAGGTACTCACCTTATATAAATTTTGTAATTAATATTATTATAAAGAGTTAAAAAGTTGGGACGAAAGCGTCTAACGCTGAGAAATAAGAGGGGATTCATGAAAATTATTCTTCAAATTTTTGTGAATCTCAACTCATTTCCGAAGAATTTGCTTCTGCGCCTACCGTTTATTCGAATTTATTAAGGCTAGGATATTGCTCGTAGAGTTAAGTCCTAGCCTCTTTATATACAAAAATAGTTGTATTTGAAAAATATATACGACTAGCTTAAATGAGGGACAAAATCATCTATAACAGATAAAGAGAAATAGCATTTTCGATATGAGGCGTACATAAAAGATAATTTTTGACGCATCCAATAGGCCAGATAAAATAATATGTAATGAAAAGTAGAATTTATTAGGAAAAAGGTTATAGGCTTTCATTTGTGTATCTACAAAAAATATGTTTAAAAGTATGCCAAAGTTATCCAGAGAAATAATTAGGTTGTAGAACAAAAGTGGATATCTAACCAACGATTCCTCTTTCCCAACGAACGTGATAAAATACATACATATCAAACCGTTTCAAAGGAGATCAATCAATGTCTAAACTAAAAGAATTAGCTCGAAACAGTCTACAAGTGGCACCGTTTATTTTATCTAATACCATTATTTTTATCCCGTACTTTTTATTTCTGAGTTTAAGTGATGGTGAAACGATGGAAAAGGTTTTGCCGTTTGTCTTGTTTTATACATTTAGAATGACAGGAATATTCCTGTTAAAAAGTTTCAAATTAGCATTAACAAGTTTTAATATTCTGATCATTTCAATTTTGATAGGAGGTGCTGGTTGTTTGATCGGTATGCTTGGGCAATTTTATTTTCCAACTTATCTTTTTTCAGCAGTCTTGCTAGGACTGAGCGCCTCTTGGCTGCCAGCTGCAAATACTACCGTTAATTATCATGAAAAACAGCAGGGATATTCTGCTTTGACTGGTAGAAAATACTTATTTATCCTAGTGATATTAGGTGGATTAATTGCTTCGTTGATGCTGACAAAAGAATTACGGATCCCTTTAGTTTTAGCCGAGTATGCTTTGTTGTATATCGCAGCTTATCATACGGTTACGCATTATCCTGACTATGAAATCGACTTTAATGAAGTCGACCAACAAGTGATATCGATCAAAGAGTTCTTTTTATTTCTGTTTTTCTTTGTATTATTGTTATTTATACGCTCTGCGCGTCTATTATTAGCGCCTCAGCTTTTGGATATAGGTATTATCGGATTTTCTGCTCTTTTTTTGATTGCGGCGTGGTATTTGAATCAACAAAGAAAAATATGGAGATTGCCATTATGGTTAAATCTAATGACATTTGCTAATGGAATGTGTATGAATTTTTTACTGCTTTTTGGCACGTTTTATGTATCATTACGGTTAGGAATCGATCGTCTTACAGCCAATTTATATGTTCCTTATGTTTTAGGAATTGTTGGTGCAGCAGTTGTGATTAATTGTTTGTATCGCCTATTCCCTAAAGTTGATCCTAAAATTGTTCATCTGGGTGGATTTATCTTGGCGTTATTTTTACTATTTTTTCGACCGCTTTTCCCAATTGGAATCTTTCTGCTAAGTTGTCTAATCAGTGCCACTGGTACTTTTTTGAATCAACAGTACTATCAAGAGAAGATTTTACCGCAAGATCAGCGAATCATTGCCAAGTATAGCACCCAAACCAAAGGGAGCGTGAGCCATCAGTTATTATTGATGAGTATTCTGTGGTTGTTGACTAAACAAGCACAACTACCAGCCAAAACAGTACTACAAATCACAGCTCATAAGACGCATAACCCGATGGCTTTACAGTTAGTAGAACATGTTCATATAATCAGTATTGTTGGATTGATGTTATTTTTTTCATTTATCATTTATGAAGTTTTAAAGGGAAATAAAATGAGTTCAAATGATATGTAAACATTAAAAAAACAGAAGATAATAGTAAAGATACTGTAAAAATAGGATAGAAATCAGTGTAGTATGTTAAAATAGAAATAGTTTACAAGTAGAGGAGATTTTTGATGAAACAACGAGGATTTGAAATTATCACTAAGTATACAGACCAAGGGATTTCGCTTCCTGAGCGTGCTACAACTGGCGCTGCAGGTTACGATTTTGAAGCAGCAGAAACAGTAGTGGTTCCAAGTATTTGGCAATTACAAGCACAAGGTGTAGCACCAAAACCTGTTTTAGTAAAAACAGGAATCAAAGCTTACATGGCTGAAAATGAATATTTAGAATTAGTGAGTCGTTCATCAAACCCATTAAAACGTTTTTTAATGTTAGCAAATGGCGTTGGTGTGATTGATCGCGATTATTATAATAACGAAGGTAATGAAGGCCATATAATGTTTCAATTTTTGAATTTCGGCTATGAAGAGATGATCATCGAAAAGGGTGAAAGAATCGGTCAGGGAATTTTTAAACCATTTCTTTTGGCGGATATTGATGACGTAGAAAATGAACGTACAGGTGGTTTTGGCTCTTCAGGCAAAAAATAAAAAAATAGTAGTGAAGAAGTGCGTATTTTATAGAGGGAAGTCTTAGTCTAAGAGACCTATACTATGGTAAAATAAAGAATACATCAAAACGAGGGGATAGCATATGGCAAAAAAAGCAAAAGTTCAATTTGAGTGTCAAACGTGCGGATATATCTCCCCTAAATATTTAGGTCGTTGTCCAAATTGTGGGCAGTGGAACACAATGACAGAAGAAATTATTCAAGATACGAAGGATCGACGTGCCAGAGTTAGTTTAACTGGTAAAAAGACCCAGCCGCAGCGTTTAGCCGAAGTCGTTCCTAAGAAAGAACCAAGAGTAAAAACCAAATTAGTGGAGCTAAACCGTGTGTTAGGTGGCGGTGTCGTTCCTGGATCATTAGTTTTGATCGGTGGCGATCCTGGAATTGGTAAATCAACACTGCTTTTACAAGTATCACAACAACTTGCTGAAATCGGTGGTAAAGTTTTATACGTTTCAGGTGAAGAAAGTGCGGAACAAATCAAAATGCGTGCCGAGCGTTTAAGTTCGATCGATACTGAATTCTATTTATACGCTGAGACGGATATGAATGAGATAAGTCGTGCAATCGAGAAATTAGAACCTGATTATGTAATCATTGACTCTATTCAAACGATGACACAACCAGACGTAACCAGTGTGGCCGGAAGTGTCAGTCAAGTACGAGAGACAACGGCTGAACTATTGAAAATCGCTAAAACCAATGGTATTGCGATCTTTATCGTCGGTCATGTGACAAAAGAAGGTTCTATTGCAGGTCCTCGTATGCTCGAACATATGGTGGATACTGTCTTGTATTTTGAAGGAGATAAGCACCATACCTTCAGAATATTAAGAGCAGTGAAAAATCGTTTCGGCTCGACCAATGAGATTGGCATCTTTGAAATGCGGGAGCATGGATTAGAAGAAGTCGCAAATCCTTCTCAAGTATTTTTGGAAGAGCGACTGGCGGATGCTACAGGGTCCGCGATCGTTGTGGCGATGGAGGGGACACGTCCGATTTTAGTTGAGGTCCAAGCATTGATAACGCCAACAATGTTTGGGAATGCAAAGCGCACAACAACGGGATTAGATTTTAACCGTGTTTCATTGATTATGGCAGTCTTGGAAAAGCGTGCCGGACTACTATTGCAAAATCAAGATGCTTATTTAAAAGCAGCTGGCGGTGTGAAAATCAACGAACCGGCCATTGACTTAGCGGTAGCTGTCAGTATTGCTTCAAGCTATAAAGAAAATGGGACCAAACCAACGGAATGTTTTATCGGAGAAATTGGTTTAACAGGTGAGATTCGTCGCGTGAACAGTATCGAGCAACGGGTACGTGAAGCACAGAAACTAGGTTTTACAAAGATTTATTTACCGAAAAATAATTTAGGTGGTTGGACTCCGCCGGAGGGAATCGAGATTATTGGAGTAGCCACAATCGGAGAAACACTAAGAAAAGTATTCAAATAAGATGGAAGTAAGAGATCATCAAAAAAGTAGGGTCGATCTCTTCTTTTAATCTTTAAATAAGTATGATCATATTGGAGGATAAATCTATGCAAAAACGCGTCGTCACATTGCTGATGGTCGTCGTTGGCGTAAGCTTAGGTATCTCATTGTTACCGATGGCTTGGGACATGGCGAATCAGGCAGATAACACATGGCTGAACAATAACTTTACGAATAGTTTGATTGGTGCACTTATTTTCTTTATTTTATCGTTAGGGTTAGCAAAGTATATTGTTTCAGGTGTAAAAAAATTAGAAGCAACATTAAACGAAATGAGCTTAACTTATTTATTATTTGGCAGCATCGGTGCTATTCTGGGTTTGGTCATTGGAGTGATCATTTCGATTCCAATGTACAATTTGAATATCCCATTTGTTAATAGTGTCTTGCCGATTCTTGTCATGATCATTTTCGGTTACTTAGGATTTCGTATGGGGACAACTCGAATTGATGAATGGCGCAAAATTTTTACTCCTAGGCAAAAGAAAGTACCAACTGAAAATGAAGGAGAAGTTCTAGAGCGTCGAGTAGAAGATCATTTTCATAAGTATAAAATTTTAGATACAAGTGTGATCATTGACGGCAGAATCTATGATATTGCCAAAACTGGATTTTTGGAAGGCGTTATTTTGATTCCGAATTTTGTATTGTATGAGCTGCAATATATTGCGGATTCGGGCGATAGCTTAAAACGTGTTCGAGGTCGCCGTGGATTGGATATCTTAAATGCATTGCAAAAAGAAGAAGGTATTTCAGTTGAAATGTATGAAGGTGATTTTGAAGATATTTCAGAAGTTGACAGTAAATTGATCAAGTTGGCAAAATTGTTGGATGGTGTAGTTGTAACCAATGATTATAATTTAAACAAAGTTTCTGAATTCCAAAATGTCCCCGTTTTGAACATCAATGCTTTAGCAAATGCCGTAAAACCTGTTGTAATTCCAGGTGAAACAATGAACGTAATGGTTGTAAAAGCTGGAACAGAACGTCAGCAAGGTGTTGCGTATTTAGATGATGGCACGATGATCGTAGTCGAAGATGGACAACATTACATGAACGAACATATTCAAGTCGTTGTTACGAGTGCTTTACAGACAGCAGCCGGTCGAATGATTTTTGCTAAACCTGCTCACTCAGGCCGTGGGATTGACGACCGTAAAGAAGACACTAAAGCTAATGAGAAAAACTGAAAAAAGAAATGAAGCACTGGATTATGAGGTTATATTGTTAGCGGCTGGCCATGGTAAGAGGATGGGTACCACACGAAATAAGATTTTACTACATTTAATTGGTAAGCCAGTTATTTCTTATTCACTGAATACTTTCTTAAATGATCCGGCGTGCAAACATATTGTCTTGGTCACACAAGAAGGTGAACAAGATTTATTGCGTGCGATGGTTAAAAAAGAAGCCAAGAACAACAGATGCCCAGTAACGATTGTTTCTGGTGGTTGTGAGCGACAATATAGTGTATATAGTGGTTTGCAGGCTGTCTTTAATCTAGAAAATATTGTGATGGTCCATGATGGCGCAAGACCTTTTGTCAGCTTGACACAACTGAAATTATTGCATCGTAAAGTACAAGAAACGAGAGCTGCTATTTTAGGTGTTCCAGTTAAAGATACGATCAAGCGTGTAGTTGATGGAATCGTCCAAGAAACCGTTCCACGTGAAACATTATGGCAAATCCAAACACCTCAAGCCTTTTACGGAGCGGATCTACTTGCTGTGCATGATCGGGCACAGCAAGAAGGGTATTTAGGAACAGATGATGCATCACTTATCGAAAAATACAGTTATTTACCTGTTTCGATGGTGTTAGGAAGTTATGAAAATATCAAATTGACTACACCAGAGGATATGCTGATCGGAGAAGCAATCGTGAAACGAAAAAGGAACTAGGTGAGAATATGATACGAATTGGACAAGGTTTTGATGTTCATCAATTGATTGAGGGACGTAAATTGATCATCGGTGGTGTGGAGTTGCCTTTTGAAAAGGGGCTGTTAGGACACTCCGATGCTGACGTATTGTTACATGCGATCACAGATGCACTCTTAGGTGCAGCAGGACATGGAGATATCGGTCATTTATTTCCAGATACTGATCCATTATTTAAGGATGCAGATTCAACTAAGTTATTATATGAAGCAAATCAAAAAATTTTAGCTGATGGCTTTACTATTGGCAACATTGATTGTACAATTTTAGCTGAACAGCCAAAAATGAAACCTTATTTAGAACAAATGAAAGAAAACATTGCAAAAGCCTGTCAAATTGAAACAAATCAAATCAATTTAAAAGCAACGACGATGGAAAAAATGGGTTTCATTGGTCAAGAAGAAGGTATGGGAGCGATTGCGGTCGCTTTACTTGAAAATAGAAAGAGGAATGCACAATGACAAAAGTACGTGTACGTTACGCACCAAGTCCAACTGGACACTTGCATATCGGAAATGCGAGAACTGCTTTATTCAATTATTTATTTGCCCGTCATAATAATGGCGATTTTATTATCCGAATCGAAGATACTGATCTAAAAAGAAATCTTGCAGACGGTGAAAGAAGCCAACTAGAAAATTTGGCATGGCTGGGTATGGATTGGGACGAGTCTCCTGAAAAACCAGGTGAATATGGTCCTTATCGTCAATCAGAACGAGGTGAAATTTATCAACCTTTGATCGATCAATTGTTGGTAAGTAACCGTGCATATAAATGCTATTGTACAGAAGAAGAATTGGAAGCTGAAAGAGAAGCGCAACGTGCTCGTGGCGAAATGCCTCATTATTCTGGTAAATGTGCAGAATTGACACCTTCTGAGCAAGCTGAAAAAGAAGCGCAAGGACTTGAACCAGTTATTCGTTTCCGTGTGCCGAGAAATACTTCTTTTGCATTTGAAGATATAGTCAAAGGCGAAATTGTTTTTGAAACAGATAACATCGGCGGCGACTTTGTTATTCAAAAACGCGATGGCATGCCAACGTATAACTTTGCAGTAGCAGTGGATGATCACATGATGAAAATCACACATGTATTGCGTGGGGACGATCACATCGCCAATACGCCAAAACAATTGATGGTTTATGAAGCGTTTGGTTGGAAAGCACCAGAATTTGGTCATATGACATTGATCATCAATTCTGAAACAGGTAAAAAATTAAGTAAACGTGATGAAACGATTTTACAATTTATCGAACAATATCGTGAACTTGGTTATTTACCAGAAGCGATGTTTAACTTTACTGCTTTATTAGGCTGGTCACCTGTGGGAGAAGAAGAAATCTTCACACAAGAAGAATTAATCAAAATCTTTGATCCAGAGCGTTTAAGCAAATCTCCAGCAGCTTTTGATGGAAAGAAACTTGAATGGGTAAATAACCAATATATGAAACAATTAGACTTAGATGTCTTAACAGATATGTGTCTTCCTTATTTAGTAGCAGAAGGTAAAATCGAAGCCCAACCAAGCGATGAAAAATTAGAATGGTTGAAAAAAGTAGTTAGTTTATATCAACCACAAATGAGTTACGCAGCTGAAATCGTCAATGTCTCTGAGTTGTTCTTCAATGAACATCCTGTTTTAGATGATGCAGCTAAAGAAGTATTAGCTGGTGAGACAGTTCCAGCCGTTTTATCCGCTTTTAAAGCACAACTAGAAGCGATGGAGGTTGTTGATGTACCAAGTATTAAAGCGGCGATCAAAGCCGTTCAACAAGAAACCGGCGTAAAAGGAAAAAATTTATTTATGCCGATTCGTGTAGCTGTTTCTGGACAAATGCATGGACCTGAATTAGGTGATACGATCGAACTCTTAGGGAAAGAGAAAGCTCTAGATCATTTAAATAATGTTTTATAATAGAAATATTTAGATAAGAAGAAGTAAGAAAGTGTATGTCTTTAGAGAGACTGTGGAGGGTGAAAACAGTTGTCAGCACTTTTTGAAATGCATCTTTGAATAGTTTTAGCGATACGTAGCTGAAAACGGCCAACAACCGTTATCTGTTTTGAGGCAGGGAGACCTGTGAAAAAAAGTGGAACCACGCAAAAGCGTCTTTTAAACGGATTTAGTTCGTTTAAAAGACGCTTCTTTGTTTTAAAGTAGAATGAAAGGAGTGAAAAAAGATGAGTTGGTTGAAAAAAGCTGTTGAAGCAGTCAAAAACAATGATCCAGCAGCACGTTCAACATTGGAAGCATTACTTACATATCCAGGATTGCATGCGTTGTTTTGGCATCGTTTTTCTCATTTCCTATATCGACATCGGCTATTTTTATTAGCGAAGATCCACGCACAGTTTTGGCGATTCTTAACAGGAATTGAGATTCATCCAGGTGCGACGATCGCATCAGGTGTTTTTATTGATCATGGTATGGGTGTTGTGATCGGTCAAACAGCAGAAATTGAAGAAGATGTTGTGCTATTTCATGGCGTGACATTAGGTGGGACAGGGAAAGATACGGGAAAACGTCATCCAACTGTTAAAAAAGGAGCAATGATTCATGCACATGCTCAAATATTAGGGCCTGTTACAATTGGTAAGCGGGCAAAAATTGGAGCAGCTGCAGTTGTTTTAACAGATATTCCTGACGATGCAACGGCCGTAGGAATACCAGCAAAAGTAGTCAGGATAAAAGGAGAGAAATTGGAGGAAGCGTATGATTCAAATTTATAATACATTGACAAGAGAAAAAGAAGTATTTCAACCAATAGAAGCAGGAAAAGTCCGGATGTATGTCTGCGGACCGACTGTTTATAATTATATCCACATTGGGAATGCACGTAGTTCAATGGCGTTTGATACAATCAGACGTTACTTAGAATACCGTGGTTATGAAGTAAATTATGTGTCAAACTTTACCGACGTAGATGACAAAATCATTCGAGCAGCCAAAGAGCTAGGTATCACAGCACCAGAAGTTGCCGAGCGTTTTATTCATGCATTTGAAGAAGATACGAATATATTGAATGTCAAACCAGCAACACTACATCCTCGTGTAATGGATCATATGCCAGATATTTTAACCTTTATTCAAGCGTTGATCGACAGCGGGTATGCCTATGAATCGCATGGAGATGTTTATTATCGAACGCGTAAATTTGAAGGGTACGGCAAACTGAGTCATCAATCGATCGATGAATTAGAAGTTGGTGCAAGCCAACGTACTGGTGTGGAACAAGAGTTGAAAGAAGATCCATTAGATTTTGCATTATGGAAAGGTGCCAAAGAAGGAGAGATCTCTTGGGATTCACCATGGGGCGCCGGACGTCCAGGTTGGCATATTGAGTGTTCTGTTATGGCAACCAAACATTTAGGTGATACAATTGATATCCATGGTGGCGGACAAGATCTAGAGTTTCCTCATCATGAAAATGAAATCGCCCAAAGTGAAGCTAAAACAGGTAAAAAATTTGCTAATTACTGGATGCACAATGGCTTTGTCACGATTGGAGAAGACGATGAAAAAATGAGTAAATCGTTGGGGAACTTTGTCACGGTTCATGAGCTAGTGAAACAAGTCGATCCTCAAGTCTTGCGTTTCTTTATGGCGACTACACAATATCGCCGCCCGATTCGTTACAGTGAAACAACAATGAAAGAAGCTGCCGTTAATTTGCAAAAATTGAAAAATGCTTTTGAGAACCTATCCTTTAGAAAATCAGATGCAGTAGCAAAACTGGATGAAGACACTCAAAAACTACAAGAATTAACAGAGTTAGAAACACGTTTCACCGCTGAAATGGACGACGATTTTAATGCAGCAAATGGTATTACTGTTGTTTATGAAATGGCTAAATGGCTGAACCAATATAGTGAAAAAGAGGCTGTATCAGCTGCCGTAATTGAAAAAGCAAGTGAACAATTCACGCACTGGTTAAGTATTTTTGGTATTTTCTTCTTATCAGAAGAATTATTAGATGATGATATCGATCAATTGATCGAAGAACGTAATCAAGCGCGTACAAATCGCGATTTTGCCCGTAGTGATGAAATCCGTGACTTACTAAAAGACAAAGGAATAACCTTGGAAGATACAGCACAAGGAACTAGATGGAGAAGAAGTGAATGAGAGATTATACTCAATTAAACGGTTTAGCTTTAGCTTATGTAGGAGATGCGATCTATGAGATTTATATCCGCGACTACCTAGTTGAACAAGGACAAACTAAGCCCAATATTTTACACCGCATGGCAACACATTATGTTTCAGCTAAAGCTCAGGCTTTTCTGATTCAAGAAATGCTGGAAGAAAAATTACTTTCAGAAAATGAAGAACTAATGTACAAACGCGGCCGTAATGCTAAAAGCCACACATCAGCGAAAAATGCCGATATCACAACCTATCGAATTGCGACTGGATTTGAGTCACTGATGGGCTATCTGCACCTGACCAAACAAACAGAACGGTTGGAAGAATTGATCGATTGGTGCATAAAAAAAGTAGGTGAAAAAGATGAGAAATGACAAGAAACGTCCTTTTAAAGGCAATAAATCACAAAGAAATCAATCAGTAAAAAAAGAGTCGGTGAAAAAAGAACGAGAAGTTTCACAGGAAGAGATCGAAGATAATTTTGTTTTTGGTAATCATGCGACGATTGAGGCACTTCAACAAGGTCGAGGGAATAAATTATTTCTGCAAGAAGACAGTAAAAGTGAAAAAGTCGAACATCTAAAATTACTAGCTAAAGAAAATGCAGTACCTGTTAAATGGGTACCAAAACAAAAGCTAGATACAATGACAAACCATGGCGTACATCAGGGGATCGTATTGGCGATTACAGCTTATGAATACTTAACGTTGGATGAATTACTTGATCGAACGAAAGAAAAGACAGAGACACCATTTTTCTTGATTCTGGACAGTTTAGAAGATCCTCATAACTTTGGTTCCATCCTGAGAACTGCAGATGCAACAGGTGTGGACGGAATCATCATTCCAAAACATCGTGCAGTAGGAATTACGCCAGTTGTAACAAAAGCTTCAACAGGAGCAGTTGAGTATGTTCCAGTTGCACGTGTAACCAATTTAGCGCAAAGTATTGCAACGCTTAAAGAAAATAGTTTTTGGATTTTTGGAACAGATATGAAAGGAACGGATTATCGCAAATGGAATACTCAAGGTGCGATTGCATTGATCATAGGCAATGAAGGCCGTGGCATGAGTCAAGGATTGCATAAAGAAGTGGATGAATTATTGACGATTCCGATGAGCGGGCATGTCCAAAGTCTGAATGCAGGTGTTGCAGCGGGATTGCTGATGTATGAAGTTTATCGTGGACGAAATTCTCTGTAGTATTTAGTTTAATGGTGAGATAGACGTACTTTTACAGTGATTTTCTATCTCACCATCATTATAAAGTAGGTGACAAAACAAAATGAAAAAACAGTTACTGATTGTGGATGGTTATAATATGATCGGGGCTTGGCCTGAATTAGTGCAGCTAAAGAATCAAAATAAACTTGAAGATGCCAGAGAAGTTTTACTACAGCGTTTATCCAATTATGCTAAATATGAAGATTTAGGCGTGATTGTGGTTTTCGATGCGCAGTTGGTTCCAGGAATTCAACAAACGTATAAAAAGTATCATTTAACGGTAGTGTTCACTAAAGAAGAAGAGACAGCAGACAGCTATATTGAACGAACTGCGGGAGAAAAGAATACTCGCCTAACGCAGGTGACAGTTGCAACGAGTGATTTGGCAGAGCAATGGCTGGTTTTTTCAAAAGGTGCATTACGAGTGTCAGCTAATGAGTTGTACAAAAATATTCGAAAAACGGAACGAACGATAGCAATTCATGCGACAGATATCCATTTTCAAGATTTTCGTCGAAATTCTCCATGGAATTTAGAGCAATTGTCAAAATTGTCCGATAAGTTGGATGAATTGTCCAAAAATAAAGATTAAATGTATTTTTTATTTCGTTTCTCTAAGAAGAAGTGTTACGCTTTTTCTAAGCATTTTGGTAGAATGCTTGGAAGGAGAATGTTGTTGATGAATCAGTATAAAGAAATCTTAAAAGGGGACCCATTAGCATTTGACCGGATGTATCGTAACTATCATCCAGTGGTGTACAAGCTTCAAAAAAAATATTATTTGAAGGATTTTGATCGGGAAGATTGGCTGCAAGAAGGTCGGATCATCTTTCATCGCTCGCTGGAAAAATACGAAGAAGGACATAGTGTTTCAATTGGGAATTTTTTTAAATCAAACTTTGAAAACCATATTCGCAGCTTACTTAGGAAACAATGTGCGCTTAAACGGATGATCGATACACAATCTATTTCACTAGATCAAAAAATTGAAAATCAGGGAGAAGCTTTTTTTGACTACATAGGAATAGAAGATGGGGACGCATTAGAACAGATGATCATACGAGAAAAGCTGGAACGATTGCCAAGCGTATTATCACCATTTGAACGAACTACATTTGAAGAATATATGAACGGCAAGGAATTGGAAGAGATTGCCAAAGATACCGATAGCCGTGAAATTACAGTTAGAAGTGCGTATGATCGAGCAAAAAAAAAATTGAAAGCGATTATTTATGATTAGATGAGAAGTTTGTCATTTTTCACATTAAATAATTATCCATTTATGAATTATAATTAGTTGCAATTCATTTTCTACTATGGTAAACTTGTTATTTTTATTAATATGTGGTATAATGTTGCTTGAGGTGAATGCAATGCCAACAACTTTAGCGTCAATTAAAAAAGATTTAGAATGTCGTATCGGCAGCAAAATCACATTAGTTGCTCAGACCGGCAGGAAGCGTCAAACTGAACGTAACGGTATTTTGACAGAAACGTATCCATCTGTCTTCGTTGTAGATTTGGATCCAGATGAAAACTCATTTGAACGAGTTTCTTATAGTTATTCTGATGTGCTGACACGCACAGTAGAGATTGAATTTGTCAGTGAAGCAATCTAAAGACATGAATTAATTTTTAAAAGTAGAGCTAAAGCGAAAACGCTTTAGCTCTACTTTTTTGATAGATGAGATTTTAAAGACAGAAGTGAGTTTAGTTTTACTATGTTTATGAGCAATACTTGAATTAGCCGAGTGATTACGATATGTTGTGAATTATGGACAAAATTATGTTAGAATTTTGCTAGGTATATAAAGGAGAAATCAATGAACAGATTGATGTTGAGATGCTTTATGTTTTTTTATGAAGTGTTAGTTAAATGAAGCAAGTGTTTATCAAATATATACATATCTAGGAACATATGTTAGAATTTAAAAGATTGTGAAGTTGGTCAGGTAATGGGATTAGATAGGTGAAAAAGAATGGAAATCATAGAAAAAGCGCCCGCAAAGATTAATTTGGGGTTAGATGCTCTCTATAAAAGAAATGATGGTTATCATGAATTAGAAATGATTATGGCTAGTGTAGATTTAGCCGATCGGCTGACCTTTGAGTTGTTGCCGGAAAACGAAATAGTAATCGAAACAGATAGCTCCTTTTTACCAGTAGATAAAAGAAATCATGTGTATCAGGCGGCAGAATTGTTGAAGAACACGTTTCATCTTACGCAAGGAGTTAGAATTTATATAGAAAAGAGAATACCCGTAGCTGCTGGATTAGCTGGTGGTAGTAGTGATTGTGCAGCAGCATTACGAGGCCTGAATCGTTTGTGGAATTTAGATTTGTCTTTAGATGAACTTGCCGAACTCGGCAGTAAGATCGGATCAGATGTTCCTTATTGTGTTCACGGCGGTACAGCTTTTGTTACGGGCCGAGGAGAAAAAATCGAGTTTCTCCCATCGATGCCGCAATGTTGGGTTGTTTTAGTGAAACCTAAAATGAGCGTTTCTACTAGCACAATTTTTGGCAGTTTATCCTTCAATAACGTTCAGCATCCTGATGTTCGTGGTCTCAAGCACGCGATCGAAACGGATGATTACCAGTTGATGGCCGAAAAGATCGGTAATGCGCTGGAAGGTGTGACGATCAAACGCCATCAAGTGATTCAGCAAATCAAAGATCGCATGATGAAATACGGAGCAGATGCTGCTCTAATGAGCGGTAGTGGTCCAACTGTTTTTGCTCTGTGCGAGAAGAAAACACGTGCACAACGAATTTATAATGGCTTAAAGGGCTTTTGTGAAGAAGTCTATATCGTGCGGACATTGAAATAAACGAGAAAGAAAATAAGGGCCTTTAATGCAAGCGAAAAACCACTCTATAGGGTGGTTTTTCGCTTGCTAGGAGTTTAAAAGAAAATCTACATTTGCTTGCAGTTTTACAAATTTCCAATTTTTATTCTTCTGTTTTCTCTTGACGTTCTCTTTTTCTTCTGGTAAATTAGTTCTTGCTAGCAAATCGTAAATATTACGATTTGAACGTGACAAATCGAAATGAGGGCGACGAGATGAGAAAAAATAGCTGGAAATATATTATAGGACTACTATTAACAGTAGGGATTTTTACACTAACTGCCTGCGGGCAAACAAATAAGCAAGATAAAGCTGGAAAAAGTGATAAAATAAAAGTTGTGACAACATTTTATCCAATGTATGATTTTGCTAAAAATGTAGTAGGAGATGCTGGAGATGTTCAGTTATTGATTCCAGCTGGAACAGAACCCCATGATTATGAACCAAGCGCCAAAGATATTGCTAAAATCACAGATGCAGACGTGTTTGTGTACAATAGTCATGAATTAGAGACTTGGGTCAAAGATGTTCTGGAAAATGTCGATGAGAAAAAAGTTGCAGTAGTAGAAGCTGCAGGTTCGATCGATTTAATGAAAGGTGCTGCTCATGAAGACGATCATGACGAAGAAGAGGCCGACCATGATGACCACGATCACGAGTTAGATCCTCACGTTTGGTTGGACCCGGTTTTAGCGCAAAAGGAAGTTGAAGCCATTCGTGATGCATTAGTGAAAAAATATCCTGAACAAAAAGAAACATTTGAAAAAAATGCAGCTGCTTATATTGAAAAATTAAAAGATTTAGATACAGAATATAAAGAAGCATTTAAAGAGGCTAAAAATAAAACCTTTGTGACACAACATGCCGCGTTTGGTTATTTAGCGAAACAATACGGTTTGACACAAGAGTCGATTGCAGGAATTTCACCGGATCAAGAACCTTCGCCAAGTCGTTTAGCAGAATTGAAAAAATATATTCAAGAGCATAATGTCTCAGTGATTTATTTTGAAACATCTGCTTCGTCAAAAGTAGCTGAAACATTGGCTCGCGAAACAAAGGTAGAACTAGCGGTCCTTAATCCGTTAGAAAGTATTACTCAAAAAGAACAGGATCAAGGCGAAGACTATATTTCAGTGATGAAAGAGAATCTTGAAGCGTTGAAGAAAAGTATCAAGTAAATAGAATCGGGATAAGAGACGTTCAGTTTTTTTCCCGATTTTAAGCAGTTTGTAAGTGTAAAGAAGGAGGATGGTCATGCATTATCTAGATGTCAAAGACCTCACATTTTACTATGATGATGAGCCTGTCTTAGAAGAAGTTTCATATTATGTTGACCCTGGTGAATTTGTGATTTTGACAGGGGAAAATGGTGCAGCCAAATCAACATTGATCAAAAGTAGTTTAGGGTTACTAAAGCCCACGAAAGGGAAAATCACCATTGCTAAAGAAAATACTTCTGGTGAAAAACTTAGTATTGGGTATATTCCGCAGCAAGTGGCTTCATTTAATGCGGGTTTTCCAAGTACAGTGATTGAGTTGGTTCGTTCAGGACGTTTTCCACGCAACCGCTGGTTTAAACCTTTGACTAAAAGAGACCATCAACATGTGGAAAAAGCACTTAAAGCAGTCGGTATGTGGGAGATGCGGCATAAACGGATCGGAGAACTTTCTGGCGGACAAAAACAGCGCATAAGTTTAGCGCGTATTTTTGCTACAGACCCTGATTTATTTATTTTAGATGAACCAACAACGGGAATGGATGAAACGTCTAGGAATGAATTTTATCGCCTTTTAAGGCACAATGCTCATGATCACGGCAAAGCGATATTGATGATCACTCATGACCATGAAGATATTAAATCTTATGCTGATCGACAAATTCGTTTAGTTCGGAAGGAGGATTCACAATGGAGATGCTTTCATATGAGTTCAGAACTAGTAATGGATAAGGCGAAAACACCGTAAAATAAGCGTTTCTATCAATCTTGTTTTGTGCAAATAAACATAAAAAAGAGCTACTGTTCTCACGAATGTTCCCAGTAGGTCTTTTTTATGTTTGTTTGATAATATGATATAATGTGCATTTATTTTATATCAATTGTTAGAATAAGTATATTTTTAATTCGTTGTAGTATATAATTAATGCCAAGAACTATAATTATATGGTATCTCCACAATAAATATAAAGAGGTAAAAAATGAAAAAAAAAATGCTAATCGTCTTTGGGATTATTGCTGTCATTATTATTGGAGTAGGAGGAAAAGTATATATGGATAAGAGAGAAGAAAAGAAAGAACAAGACTTATTAGCGGTAGAGAAACAATCAGTAAAGGCGTTAAAAAACACTTTCGTGGATATTTCCGAAGTAGATATTGAACGTACGGGATATAATGGTATGACTGGTTCTTATAGAATGTTAGTTACCATGAAGAATAACGAAGGAAAATCTGTTTATTTTTCTTATGGTTTTGTAAAAGATAGTGGTGAAATTGGAGATTATGGTGTAGAAGATGAAAGGATTCAAAAGGAAGGAGTAACTGATAAGAAAATCAAGGTTATATACTCAAATGGTGAGGAGGATGAAATTTGAATATAACTGACAAAAATTATAATAAAATAAGTGATGCTGTATATTGGTTAGATCCTAATGACAAAAAGAAATATGATCCAACTTTAAAAGAAGGTGAAATTCGTAAATTAGGTGAAAATAAATTTAAAATCTTAAAAATACAAGAAAATTCAAAAACAGATGGTATGCAAGCAATGGCAGTCGCGCCTTTGGATAAGAAAGGGAATGTAGATACCTCTCAAATTGTGATTACATATGCTGGAACTAACCCAAAAGATTTTAATGACTTGGAAACTGATTTACGTACAGTGGGTGGATTCTTTGATAAAACAACAAGTCCTGGTTTTTCAATGTCTCCTAGTGAGGCTCGTCTTTCAGGACAATTAAATTCAGCAATTGCTTTTGCGGACAGTGTGAAACAAGATTACAGTGGAGCGACAATCTCAACAACAGGACATTCTCTGGGTGAATTTTTAGCGTTGTATATTGCCGCTGAGAATCAATGGAAAAATGTTGGGTTTAATGGACCAGACCCGTATGAATTATTATCTGTTGATGCGAAAAAATGGATTAAAGAAAACCCTGGTTTATTAACAAATTATCGTAATCGTGCCGATATGATTGGCAATTTAATGGGGAATGGCACAGGGGCAGAGATAAAAGTTAGTATGGAAATGGGGCTTCAATCGCTAGGTACGTATCACGACTTAGGAAAATGGACGTTTGATAAAGATGGCAGATTGATTATTAAGAATAATGATTACAATAAAGGTGCAATTCAAGAACAAGCAGAAAGACAATTAAGAAATCAGTTTTTTTTAGGAATGTATACATTAGAAATGTTGAAAAAAAAATTTACCGCAAGTGGTGGAGGTCTTTCAACGAATGAGCAAATTTATTTAGACAACAGTCAAGCTTTGGCAGTTGTTCAATATGCGTCTTCTGAATTTGAAGCAGTAATGACAAATACAGTGAAAATTTATCAAGATGGTATAAGAGAGTTAGAAGAATTATGGCAAAAAATTTATTCAAAAGCGTTTTCTGATGTCCCAGATTTGAGTTATGGTGAGGTCATGGACGTACTAGAGTCATCAGGTTCTACAGAGCGAAGTATGGTCACGGAGCCCAGTGAAAAATTTAGAGAAAAAATACAAAAAGCGAAAAAAATGAGTGAACAATTCAATCAGTTAGCATCAGAAATCAAGGGAAAGATTTCTGAATTGGTACAAAGAGACCAAGAATTAGCAAGACAATTAGGATAATGGAGAACAACTAAATGGATAAAGAGGAACAGTTGCTAAAAGAGTATCAAAATAATAGACGAAAATTCGAAGAACAAGAAGATGACATAAAAAAGTTTCAGAGACAAGGACAACAAATAGCGGATGAAACTTATTCAGAAATTCGTTTTTTATTATCTGATATTAGTGAAGATGATGAAGTTTTAAATGATGCACGAATAGAACTAGCTAATTTAGGAGAAGAGTTTATGATGAACATAGATAAAGAAAAGAAAAAATTATTGAATCGACAAGAAGAGGAAGAACAACGTTATCGAAAAGAATTAAGGGTTTTAAAAGAAGGAGAGTAAAATGTTAGAAGCGTTAGAGAAACTGCTGAAAGAGTATAAGAAAAATGCGCAAAAAACAAAAGTAAGAGCAATAGGTCGATCTGGTGTTCAGAGTAAAGAACTAAAGAAAGAAAAAATAATACAATTAGGTGAACAAGAAAGTAAAAGAGCTCAAAAATCTATCTCTAAAGCGACAACAGGGCTACAAGACACTGTAAAGGGTCAATTTGGTAAAAAGGTAACAGAAGTATTTGATAAGCAAAAACAAACATTAGATAATTTTTAGGGTTTGTCAACTAAAGTGTGTAACTGACAAATTTAAGAACGAAAAAGAACATTAAACCATTCCTAAATAACCTTCGGTTAAAAGGGTATAAGAAAGAAACCTTACCAAAAAAGGAAAATTTGATGTTCTTTTTTGATGCAACAGTGACTAGGAAATATATAAGCTATAAGTGTTGATGCGCTCAGAAAACTGTTCATTCGCCATTAATTGATTTAAGACCATTGGCCAATTGGGAATAAAACCAGCTTTCCATTTCTTTTCTAATTCTTTTACTCGTAGATAAAGAAGCTTTAAAAGGGCGGTTTCATTTGGAAATGCGCCTTTTTTAGTTACTTTTCTAAAGCTAGAATGAATACTTTCAATGGCATTTGTTGTGTACATAATTTTACGCACTGCGCTACCATAATCATAAAGTTGTTCCACATGAGAAAAATTACGTTTCCAAACCTCTACAGCACCTGAGTAGTGTGACCACCGTTTTTGAAAGGCATCAAAAGCACTCTGACAAGCTTTTAACGAAGGAGCACCATAAAACTTTTTCATTTCCCGAGAAAATTCCTTGTAGTCTTTATAAGGAACATACCGAAGCGCATTACGCACTAAATGGACGATACAGCGTTGAACGATCACCTTTGGAAAAATAGATTTTGCTCCATCTTCAAGACCAGAAACACCATCCATAGACATAAAGAAAATGTCCTGTACACCGCGAGATTTCAATTCATCAAAAATCTGCATCCAGCGGTTTTTACTCTCGGTTTCATTCAACCACAACCCTAAAATATCTTTTTTTCCTTTTAAATCATAGCCAAGAATTGTATAAACAGCGTATTCTTTGACTTCATAATTTTCTCTTAACGTCACATACATACAATCCACAAAAACAAAGGCATAACACTTCGCCAAAGGGCGATTTTGCCATTTCTCCAGTTCTGGAAGAACAGAATCGGTGATTGTAGAAATCATTTCGTGAGAAATGGAGAACCCATAAATATCATCAATGGTATGAGCGATGTCTCTTTGAGACATGCCTCTGGCATACATGGACAAAACCTTTGATTCGATAGCTGAAACATCCCGTTCACGTTTCTTAATAAGTTCTGGTTCAAACGTGGCTTCTCTGTCTCTAGGTACATCAATAGGGACTTCTCCAAAGCTTGTTTTTACTTTCTTAGAGCCGAATCCATTTCTTCGATTGTTCGTTTCTTTCTCCTGTTTTGAGTGAATATCGTAGCCTAAATGATGGGTCATTTCGCCTTGAAGCATTTGTTCAAATAAGGGACCAAAAATATCTTTTAGCGCTTCTTGCATGTCATCGACATTTTCAGGATTGTAGTTTTCTAGAATAGTTTTCGCTAGTTCGACGGTTTTAGAATCTCTTTTCTGTCTTGCCATATTCTCGCATCCTTTCATTTTTATTTTATCTGAATTTTCTTTACACGAAAAGAAAAACTGTATAAGTAACTTATCTAGAATTAGCTACTTACACAGTTTATTTTACACTCTCAATTTTTAGAACAAGTTTATACTAAACATGTTTTGTGCAAATAAACATAAAAAAGTCCTACTGTTTTCACGAATGTTCCCAGTAGGTTTTTTTTATGTTTATTTTTAACTTTCTTTGATAAGTCCGACGGAGTATGAAACGTTATCAACACTATCTTTATTGTGAGTTAATTCTTTTACTTCATTGTTGACATTTTTAGCATGTTCAGAATCTCCGATATCTTCTAAAATTGTAATAAAATTATTAATTTGCTGCATGTATTTTAGTTCGCCAGTTTCCAACCAATCGGCTAAGTTTTCAAGATATTTTAAGTTCATACGGTAACTATAATTACTGTTTGATTTATCTAAATTTTTGGCGATTTTTATGTATTTTCTAGTTAGATCGTAATCTTTTTTATAAAGTGTGACAGTGATGGCATTTATAAGCGTGTTGTACGCAAACTTTTTAGTAGTATATTCTCTTTTGTCTTCATCTTTTATTGGAAAGGCTTTGTAAATAAGTACATTTGCTTGTTTAGGCGAAAAAAATGTAATCATATTACATAGTAGTTTGTATTCAAAACCCAAATAATAATTTGTTTCTACAAGTTTTTCGTAGATCATATTTATTTCATCAGAATTGACGGGTGCAACTTCTTCCCACTTTTTGTGAAAGAAACATTTAATTGCATAATAGTTTGATAAGTCTTTTATACTTTTATGTGCTTTATTCTCTATTTGATAGTAAATTTCTAAGAGTTTCTTTTTTGTGGACTGGTTGTTTAAATGATTACCACAATAATAGTAAAGATGATTGAAAATCTCTTGTTGATTGTCTAAGCTTGTTAAAGTAAAAAATTCTTCTGCTTGAACGTCAAGTTGCTGTAATATAACTTCTAAATCATTTAACTTAACTATTCTTTGATTATTTTCAATTCGAGAGTATGTTGAAGAATCTTGATGATTTGGTAGCATTTCTTTTTGTTTGATATTCTTTTTAGTACGAATAAATCTTAAAGTATCGCCTATATTCATGGGTTTAACTCTTTTCTTTTGTCATTATAACAAATAAAACGTCTGTAATCTTAAAATTTATTATATTTATATAAAATAAGTAATTACTTTTTGTCATATAACCAAATCTTAATAAAAGTGGTTCTAATTTTTCTAAATGTCTGGTAATATTGTCTTGTAGATGAGAATCACATGTGAATCAAATCTTTAGAATGTTAGATAGGAGGTTTTAGAATGGAGCTACTAGTTGCAGTTTCAAGTTTAATATCAATTTTTGTTATTACAGTAGGTGGATAATAAACAATTTAAAATTTTAAGTCATAATTTACGTGTAAGTAAAAAGCGCATAAAAAAAGAGCTGTCTTTAACATCCATAGGCTACCAACCTATGTCAAACATTAAAGACAGGCACTAAAGTATAGGGCTTTGGTGCGCTACTCTTATTTTTGTAGCAGACTGCTACAACTATTGAGTATACCAAAGTATTTGCGATATTTCATTAGTATTTGACAATATGTTAAAATTTAACTAATTGTAGTGCAGATTTTGTATACATATTTCTATTGAGTAGTCTCAAATCCAAAAAAATGGAGTGTTGGATTTGGAGATAAAAGACAAAGAATTGCTGTTACTGTTAGAAAAGTTTAGTAAAGAATTAGATGTAACTCTTGAGGAAGCTTTTTGTTTAGTTGTTTCTAATGAAGACTAAAATTTTTCTTTTAGTTCAAACATAAAAAATAATAATGCTTCCCTTGATTCGGGAGTATTAGGAACGTTGAATGATGATAGAAGTTTTCTAATATCTTCATAACGTTCTTTTTGTTTACTTAAATAAACTGGGTCAGAAAGTTTAGATTTGTATTTTTTACTGGTCTAAGATTTGGTGAAAGTGCTACATTGCTATGGAGGAATATGAATTTAGAAGATGGTAAAATTAAGGTTGAGTACACTTTGGGAAATGTTGCTAAACACAAAAGTAAACAATATTTTTCATCACCAAAAACTAGAAGTAGCGAACGAGAGCTTTATTTAGATAGTAAAACTCTAAAATTACTTAGGATTTGGAAGGAGTACCAATCTAAAGTGGGTAACATTGATTTAGTATTTAGTCATGATGGAACCTTTTTAGATCAAGGTTGGATGTGGAAAAAGTTTAGAACTATACAACAAAAGTTTGAACTGCCATTAATCAGTATTCACGATTTGAGACATTCTCACGCAAGCTTATTAGTGTATTTGGGAGAGAATCTAAAAATGATTCAAGAAAGATTAGGTCACGCCAACATAGAAATGACTTTAGGAACGTATTCGCATTTATATCCTGATGAAGATGTAGAAGTAGTAAAAAGATTGGATCAGATTTATTTAGAATAATTCTCTTGACTAGTTGTTTTTATAATGCTAAAGTATATCTTGCCCTTTAATCGTAATTCTTACGATTTATGTTTTTAAAGCGTAATGAGCATAGTGAAGAGAACTTGTTGTTCTCACAATTGTTCCCGCAAAATAAAATAGGCTTCTAAAGCCTTATGTAATAAGGAGGAATAAGATTTTGGAGATGCTTTCATATGAGTTCATGAGAAAAGCTTTTTTAGCGGCAACCTTTATTTCAGTGATTGCACCGATGTTGGGTGTGTTTCTTGTGATTAGAAGACAATCTTTAATGGCAGATACGCTTTCTCATGTGTCTCTAGCCGGTGTTGCCTTAGGTTTTTTCTTAAATTGGAATCCAGATGTCATGACACTTGTTGTTGTGATTATTGCTGCTATTATTTTAGAATATTTGCGAATGATTTATAGCACGTACTCAGAAATTTCGATTGCGATTTTAATGTCCGGTGGTTTAGCTTTGGCTTTGGTATTGATGAATCTCAGCGGAGGAAATTCAGCTGCCAGTATTCAGTCGTATCTGTTTGGTTCGATCGTGACAATCACTTGGCAGCAAATCATTATTTTAGCTGTATTGCTTGTGGTGTTAGTGGTTTTGTTTGTCTTATTCAAGCGTCCGATGTATGTTTTGACCTTTGATGAAGATACGGCTCATGTGGATGGATTGCCTATTCATTGGATGTCGATGTTGTTCAATGTGATAACAGGTGTGGCGATTGCTGTGATGATTCCTATTGCAGGAGCGCTACTTATTTCAGCAATCATGGTTTTACCTGCTGCAATCGGGATGCGAATCGGTAAGGGATTTAACACGGTCATTATCATCAGTGTCATCATGGGATTGATCGGTATGCTAACAGGATTGACGGGGTCTTATTATTTAGAGACACCGCCAAGTGCCAGCATCACGTTGATTTTTATTGGATTATTTATCCTTGTAAGTATTATCCGTAAATTAGTTATGACGATGCAACGAAATAAAAAAATGAGTCAAAGATAAATGAGTGAAAAATTAGTGAAAAATGAGAGGAAAAACGAAAGTTTTTGCTCTCATTTTCTTTTTTGTTTCTTAAATTGCGAACTATTTTTCGTTTTTTTAAAATAATACTCGAATTTTTTCGCAAAACACCTTATAATAGGAGCGATAGATTATATGGAAGTATCATTTATTTTACTTGTTGAAAAATAGTGAATAACGAACCTATAAAAAAAGGTGTATCATTGATCTGATGGTTTTGCTTATTAGAGATAATGGATACTGAGCCACAAGGAAAGAGGAGAAGAAGTGACAGATTCTAAAATACGGAGAAGCGAACGATTGATTGATATGACACAATACTTGTTGGATCATCCACATGCATTGGTTTCTTTGACCCATTTTGCACAGCGTTATAAATCAGCTAAATCATCAATTAGTGAAGATTTAGCGATTATCAAAAAAACATTTAAACAAAGAGGTACAGGAATTCTTGAAACAATTCCAGGAGCTGCTGGAGGTGTGCGATTTATTCCGGAAATTCCATATGAGGAATCCAAAAAATTAGTATTGGCTTTGTGTGAACGTTTATCAGAGCAAGATCGTTTGTTGCCAGGGGGATATGTGTATCTTTCTGATTTATTAGGACAGCCGGAATTGTTGCGCCAAGTTGGGAGAATCATTGCTTCTAAATATTTAGGGGAACAAATCGATGCCGTCATGACGGTGGCAACAAAAGGGGTGCCAATTGCTCAAGCTGTTTCTTATTACTTGAATGTTCCCTTTGTGATCGTTCGTCGCGATTCAAAAATCACGGAAGGTTCAACGGTTAGTGTGAATTATGTTTCTGGATCGTCTGAACGAATCGAAAAAATGGAATTATCAAAACGCAGTTTAAAACGTGGTTCACGAGTGTTGGTCGTGGATGACTTCATGAAAGGCGGGGGTACTGTCAACGGGATGAAGAGCCTTATTGAAGAATTTGAGGCGGAGCTTGTTGGGATCACGGTGTTTGCGGAGTCTAAATTTAAAGGGCAACGGGCGATCGAAGATTATACGTCACTGCTTTATGTAGAAGATGTAGATACACGGACAAAAACGATCAATGTAGTTCCTGGCAATTATTTTGATGAATAAAATTGAAGAGGTTGGGACAGAAGTTTAACTCCAAGAATTAAGAGAGACTTCACGACAATTGCTCTTCAAATTTTTATGGATTTCACCTTATTTCCGAAGGCGTGGTTTCTGCTCCCGCTGTTTATTCGGATTGCTTGAGGCTAGGAGATAACTCGTAGAGTTATTTCCTAGCCTCTTTTTGGTGCAAATCGGATCATATACACAATACGTGATGAAAGTGGAGAAAAGTTTCTATTGTTCAGTCAGGAATTACAGCAATAGTTACAAGGAGAAGTTAAATTTTTTTCTGTAAATACAGCAGTCTTAAAAAATAACCGCTTTTATTTAACGAAATTCTTAATTAGGTGTATAGTTAATATGTAAGCAATAGTATCCAGTTTTTTCACACATAGTAAAAATAAGAATCTGGATGAATTATATGAAAGAAGGCCAACACAGTGGAAAAACAAGAAAAAATTCAAATTTTAAAAGACATTGTCGCAATCAAATCGGTCAATGATAATGAAAAAGAAGTTGCAGAGTATTTAAGTAAGTTATTCAAAAAACATGGAATTGACACCAGTTTTTTAGAATATGATAAAGGTCGTGACAATTTAATTGTTGAAATCGGCAATAAAAATAGTGAAAAAGTTTTAGCTTTTTCAGGTCATATGGACGTTGTTTCAGCGGGTAATTTCTCTGACTGGACTTCCGATCCATTTAAACCTGAAATTCGTGATGGCAAAATGTATGGTCGTGGAACCTGTGATATGAAAAGTGGTTTAGCCGCAATGGCGATCGCAATGATCGAGTTAAAAGAAGAAAATGCAGACTTTAATGGACGCTTGCGTTTATTAGCCACAGTTGGAGAAGAAGTCGGTGAACTTGGAGCAGAACAATTGACCAAAGAAGGATATGTCGATGATGTAACATCAATGGTGATCGGTGAACCTTCTGGCTATGCTGGAATTGTATATGCACATAAAGGATCCATCAATTTTAAAGTAGAATCTCAAGGTAAAAATGCCCACAGCTCAATGCCTCAATTAGGCGTGAATGCAATCGATCATTTGAATGACTTTTATTCAAGAGCTAACCAGCTATTTCGCAGTGAAATCCACACAGATGAAGTATTAGGTGATTTTATCTATAATGTAACAATGATTTCTGGTGGGGAACAAATCAATAGTATTCCTAGTGAAGCGAACCTTCAAGGAAATATCCGAACGATTCCAGGTTATGACAACGACCTTGTGATCAAAAAATTGAATGAGTTGATTGATGAATTAAACAAAAAAGACACGTATCGTCTAACGTTGAGCATCGAAGCAAATAAAATTTCAGTAAAAAGTGAAAAAGATTCTGATATTGCAAAAATTGCGCAACAAGTAGCAAAAAAACAAGTGAACATAGAGATTCCTATGATTGGTATTTCTGGCACAACGGACGCTGCTGAATTTACCAAAGGAAAACAAGCATTTCCTGTGATTATCTTTGGTCCAGGGAACGAAACCCCTCACCAAGTCGATGAATATGTTGATGTAGCTAATTATTTAGAAATGGTAGATATTTATAAAGAAATTGCAACGACTTATTTAGCATGATCGATAAACAATAGAGCTAATTATTTTTGTAAACAAATAAAAAACAAACAGCGACTTATCAAGTGTTCGCATAAATGGTAGATTTGTGATGAAACAAGTAATAAATGAGTGATAAGTAACTGTTTGAAACGAGCAGCCCTGCAAAAGCCGACCGTTTTTTACTTAACCATCCATCTTCCGCCAGACGGATGGTTAAGAATACTGATGCACTAGAAATCAATCGTTACGTTACGCCATTCAATCGGGTAAGTTAGAAAAATAGTTATTTATCTGTTGTTTTTTTCGCTTTGTATACGCATTGACTCGGCTGTCTGTTTAGATTGAATGGTGACAGTTTGGTAGTGATCGATTCCAGTAACACTAGCTTGTAAGCACCAATTGGTAGAATGTGAGTATGAAAAACATAGTCAAAAAGGAGATAAAGGTGCGAACTATTTATAAAAAGAGCGAAAAAATACAGCATTAGCTACCAACTAATACTGTGCAAAAGGCAACAACTAATCATTGACGACATCAAAATAACAAAACTTGTAAAAAACTCTGGTATTTCTTACAAAAATTGAGTAAAATGAAAGAGTCAATATGAAAATGTTGACTAGGGCAACTTATATTATTAGTTTGTGCTGATAATATGAGGCTCTGTAAGAGGATGTCCGTCCTTTTGCAGAGTGCCTTTTATTTTGTTTTTCGCTCTAATTACCTGACTTCAACACAAAAAATGATATTAGTCAGCTGCTAATATCATGAAGCGTTCGTTAAATAACCATTCACTAACAGTATTGTGCAGGTAAAAAAGATTGGAAATCTGTTCTTACATTCAGTACAATAAGATTAGGCAATGAAATGTATTGACGAGGCAACTTGTATTATTAGTTTGTGCTGATAATACAGGGCTCTGTTTGGAAGATGTCCGTCTTCTGACAAGGCGCCTTTTTTTATTTATGTTGTAAATTTAGTTTAACTTAAAGATGTTGAAAGAGTCAATAGAATCGTGTGAAAGAACTCAAATAGTCAAAATTGGGAAAAAAAGAGGACAAGTTTGATAAAAGAGAAGGAGTTTCTCGATTTTTCTTGCGTTGTTTAGAATAATGCCATAAAATTTGGTATACAAATCATCTTAGGAATTTTGAGTAATCAATGTTTATCAGAAGAATTACTTGTCATCTATCTGCTCTTATTAATTTATTATCCAGTTCTAAAGAAGGTCCACCAGAGCTATTTCCTAAGCGTCCATCACTTTCTTTTTCTAGCGATACATGTATATAGAGATCTTAGTCATTATAAATAATCAAATCCAGCATAATTCCACCTAGAGATTATGTTTAATAGTAGTGCAATCAACATAACTTTATTAAGCCTAGGAAGCTTCACAAAGTTATGTTGAAGGTGTCAAAGAGGCTAGGACATAACTCTACGAGTTATACTCTAGCCTTAAGCAATCCGAATAAACGGTGAGAGCAGAAGCAACGCCTTCGGAAATAAGCACTTCTGTCCCAGCTTCTTCTTCGTTAAGTTCAGTGGATCTGTTACTAAATTACTTCATAAACTTCACATTCTGAATAAACGCCTCTAACTCATCTCTACGCTCGATATTATGGTTACATACTTCACTGTCATAACAAATATAATTTCCACGCTTCGTGTACATACCATCGCCAGATTCTTTCACTTTAGACAGAAACATCGAAACCTCTGAGGTCTCATGGCAAATTGGACAAATGCCTTTTTGAGTGGTTGGAGAAATCGTGCCGGAAACGCCTACTAGCTGTCCATCGATTGAAGCGATAATGAATTTTTGCTGCTTCCCACTATCATTCCAACTGTAAAAAGTATAATCTCTCAAATCAATTGTTTCCCACTCTGGAATTTTCAATTTTTTCGTCTTTTTAAAGAGCTTTGTTAGTTGTTGTTTTGAAGGTGGATCAAATGGACTAACAGCTTCCTTCAGACCTGCCAAATACTGTTCCAGTTTTGGCTTAGAAGTTGCGGCTTCTAAGAATCCCTCAAATAGTGGCTGTAACTGGTCTTTATCTGCACCAAACTGTTCATTTATTTTCTCCATTACGACTGCCTGAAGCGTTTTGATTGTGTTTTTATCATTTACAGATAAATGAGCTTGCAGCAAAATGTTGGCTTGTTTTCTAATAAAATTAAATTGATAGGGTTGTATTTGTTTGTTTATCATAGATTTCCTCTCTATCATTCAGGTGATAAAATTAAATGAGATGTTTTTTTTGTTACATGCTGTTTTTATCTTTTTTCGAGACTTTTAATCCTTACAGTTTTAGCTTTTAGGAATTGTTGAGATCGAAGCAGAGCATAGTGATCAGCCTGCACAGCCAAATAGCGTAGGTACAACGCTAAGCTATGTATGAATATCATTTTTCTTTATTATAACGCAAACACCCCAAATTATAAATTGGTATAGCAAAAAAGCAATTGGTTCAGTTGAAAAACGATAAAGAGTAAGCTAAACTAAAACATGGCGCTATTTGAAGTCGAACTAAACTATTGAAAATAAAACAAATCTTAGGAGTGAAATAATTGGAAAACAAATATGTCATCATCCTCGCTGCGGGTAAAGGAACACGGATGAAATCAAAACTATATAAAGTGTTGCATCCTGTCGCTGGAAAACCAATGGTAGAACACATCATGGACCAAGTGGAAAAAACGAATCCAAGTGAAGTTGTGACAATTGTAGGCCATGGAGCTGAAGCAATCAAGAGACATCTAGGTGAACGCAGCCAATATGCTTTACAAGCAGAACAATTAGGAACTGGACATGCCGTTTTACAAGCAGAAGCCCACTTAGCAGGGAAGCAAGGTACAACACTTGTCATTACAGGAGATACACCGCTATTAACTGCTGAAACATTAGCGAATCTGTTTGATTATCATCAAGGAAAAAATGCCAGTGCGACGATTTTGACCGCTCACGCTGAAGATCCAACAGGATACGGTCGAATCATTCGTGATCATGTGGGGATTGTTGAAAAAATCGTGGAGCAAAAAGATGCGTCTGAACAAGAAGCTCGTGTTCAGGAAATTAATACAGGAACATTTTGTTTTGATAATGAAGCGTTGTTCAATGCTTTGTCTAAGATCAATACAAACAATGCACAAGGAGAATATTATCTAACGGACATCATTGAAATCCTTAAAAAAGAAGGCAAAACGGTTGCAGCATACCAAATGGCTGACTTTGAAGAAGCGATGGGAATCAATGACCGTGTAGCTTTAGCTGAAGCGAATAAAATCATGCACCGTCGTTTGAATACGATGCATATGAGAAATGGTGTGTCATTTTTGGATTCTGATTCAACATACATTGATGAAGGTGTTGTGATCGGTTCAGATACTGTGATTGAAGCAGGCGTGCAATTAAAAGGCAAAACAGTGATTGGTGAGGATTGTTTTATCGGTGCTCATTCTGAAATCGTGGATAGCATAATCGAAGATAATGTAAAAATTTCGCAATCTGTTGTTGAAGAAAGTATTATTCGAAAAAATGCAGATGTAGGACCATTTGCCCATATTCGTCCTAAAGCTGAAATCGGTGAACGTGTTCATGTCGGTAACTTTGTAGAAATCAAAAATGCGACAGTGGCAGAAGATACGAAAGTGGGTCATCTGACCTACGTTGGTGATGCAGACTTAGGAAAAGATATCAATGTTGGTTGCGGTGTAGTTTTTGTCAATTATGATGGAAAAGATAAACATCGGACAACGGTCGGGGATCATGCTTTTATTGGCTCATCAACAAGTTTGATTGCGCCAGTGAACGTTGCAGCAAACTCAGTTATCGCTGCAGGTTCAACGATCACGGATGATGTGGCAGAATTTGATTTGGCGATTGCTCGCGCTAGACAGGTGAATAAAGAAGGTTATGGGAAGAAAATGCCGTATATGAATCATGAAAAATAAGCAATACAAAAGAGGAATGCTGTGATTTTGGCATTCTTCTTTTTTACTTTTTCATGGTCATTGTTTTGTTTTTATGTCATAATTGATGGCAAGTATAACATAAAGAAAATAATTTCGGGGTATTTTTATCAGGAAAAGGAGTGAGCGTATGGCATACCATACCTATGAATTTTTGAAAAGAAGACGGAATGATCCTAAATGGCGCGGAGCGTACATTTCTGCAAGAAATAAACGAATCATTTCATTTTTACTAGTGGGAAATTTGTTTCTTTGGGGCGCCGTTTTTTGGAGGTATATTGAACGTAATAATATAGACGTTATGGGGTATATCAACGAATTTATACAAAAAATTATGGATCGTTTAAACTAATGATATAAGATGCAATGAGAAAATAATAAGGAAATTAGGTATCTGGAAAAAGGAAAACGAATTTCTCCAGACATTTTAGCGAAAAATTGGCAGCAATGGAACATATGAAGACATTCCAAGAAGTTGCAAAACAAAGTATGTGAAGAGAGAACCAGCTCATTTAAAAGTTTTACCAGATAAAAAAAGAGGCGGAAACAGAAGTGTTTGACCTCGAAAAATAAGAAGAGGTTGCTTCTGCTTTCGCCGTTTGCTCATATCCTGTTGATTTATCCTAATTTCCGTTTTCGATTATAGTTATAGAAACTATAACCTGAAAGACCAATTACGAGGAAACCTAAACTAGCATAAGAAACAATTTTTTCACCCATTTTTGGGTAGTCAGCTGTTTTTCCAACGGGTTTTGGTTTTTTTATCTCATCCGGTTTATTTTTATCTGGATCTTTTGGATCTGGATTTGGTACGGGTTCGGGTTTATTTTGTTTATTGAACTCCGCTTCTGAAATTGAAATAATTCGTTTGCCTGGAAAGGCTTCTTTGTATTGAGATAAATCGATATTTGATGCAGCATCGTATAGACGAAGGGTTGTTGCTTGTTTGAGATAGTCAATCAAAACGGTATCTAAAGAAGGCCCTTCTTCCCGTTCGCCGCCTAGCATATCGTAGCCGTCACCGCCTGCTGCTAAGAAATCGTTCGTCGCCATATAATACGTCACTTTTTCATCGATCGGTGCAAATGTTCCCGTCGAACGGTTTTGTACGTCAACTTGTAGAACTCGTTCACCGACGATCGTTTTGTCAGTTCCATTGCCTTCATCTGCTGGCAAAAGGGAACCTTTTTTTGTGGAATCATAGTAGACACGAATCGAGCTTGAAATGTGTAAGAAACCGCCATTTGCTCCTAATTTTGGCTGATTGAAGTCATCTAATAGAATAGCGCCATTTTCATCTTTTTGAGCCATCGAACGAAGAGAGAGCTCAAACATTTCTTTGACTTCAGCGCCAGTAACGCTGATTTGGGAGATACTGTTACCAAATGGCATGACAGCGATGATATCACCAAACGTTACTTTTCCAGGTTCGATATTTGCTCGAATACCACCACCATTTGTTACAGCGAAATCAGTTTTATTTTTAAAACCATGCTGTCCGTAATCTAACATTGTATCACCAATCAAGTTTCCTAAATTCGTTTCTCGTGTTCGTACGTTGTCACGCTCACCATTGAATTGATAAGGATTATTTTCAATAACAATTTCTGATCCCCATTGTTCATAGTTCGCTTTCGCTTTATCAACTAACGCTTTAACAGGAGGATTTTCTTCTAGAGTTGCTAAAGTGTCTGCTGGTGTTAATGAGGCAGTCTTTTTACTAAGATCAGTTAAATCAACATTAACTAACCCAACATTATTCAGATAATTTCCAGTTTGTGTATACATCACATTTCCAAATTGCTTTCCGCCATCAACAGCAGTATGTGAATGACCGTCTAGCACGGTGATATTTAAATCAGAAAATTCTTTGCTTAGCGTTTCAGCTAACGTATCTCCGCGCCATTCATGAGGAGTAGTTTCATCGATACCTAAGTGGCCAGTAACCACATATGCAGCGATTGTTTCGCCTGAATCTTTAATTTCTTTGATCACTTTTCTCGTTTCAGCGATTGGATCAGCAAGGGTCACATCAACGATATTATTTGGATGGGTTTTTGTGGCTGTTTCGGGTGTAGTCACGCCGATAATTGCGTATTTATTCCCACCTTTTTCAATGATTGTATAAGGTTCAAAGACCAAATTTCCCCCTTTAAATGTGTTATTTGATAGAATCGGGAAATTTAGCTCGTCTTTATATTCCAGGGCTGTTTCCAACCCAAAATCAAATTCATGATTTCCGACAGCCATGGCATCATAGCCAACTTCATTCATGATTTTAACCATATCTTTCCCTTTAGAGAAATTAGAAATCGGTAAGCCTTGGAAAGCATCTCCTGCATCAATCAAAAGATCTGGATTGATCATATTTTTATAAGTTTTCAAACGTGCCATACCTAAGACATCTTTCCCATTTCCTTCTAAACGTCCATGGACATCATTCGTATGCATGATCGTGATTGATTCTGAGTCTGGTTGATAACCTGCATTTTTTACATCTTGTTTGGTGATCGGTTTAACATTAGGTGTACGCCCATCTGCTGCAGGTTGGGTTTGCAAGGTACCATCGTTGACTAATTGAACTGCTAATTTGCGCCAGTTGTTATTAAAATGGTAGCCAATCACTTCCCAATTATTTTCGATCTCTTGTGCTGGATCTAGGGTTTGTTTTTCACGAATATAATCAGCAATCAAGCCACGTAATGTTTCAGGATCAGTAGATTTGATTGGTTCGCCTGCAACAAGACCTTGCGCTAATAACCCTTCGTAGCGGTAATTATTCATCGCAATGGTATAGTTTGCTGCAAGATCAACTGGTTTTCCGTCGATCGTTGGATTGATGATCCGCTTGCCTTTGGGTTTAGAAATATCAATCTTATACGAAATTCCAGAAAAAATATCATAGTTATAAACTCGAATAGTTTCATTAAAACTGATTGTTAAATCATCAGGTCCAGGTGTATTGTAATAATCTGCTTGATTTTCCATATATTCTAGTAGATTTTTTCCAGTGATATTGACACTGACTAATGTATTAGGGTATTTGTAAATATCGAAAATATTTGAATAAGAGATATCTCCTGCGTTCAATTTACTATCTGCTTTAAAGAGTGCAGAAGCGGCTAGTTGTGCGCCTGTTGCTTTTCGTTGCACATTATTGATTAGAGAAATCATCGCAGTCGGACGAAGTTGCGCTTCTGGGATTCCTTTCACTTCTTCAGCTGGTAAAAAATCGCCAGTAGCTGTTCCGATTTTTTCTGAAATGAATTCTCTTGTTTTGTTATGGTATTCTAGTGTTTCTGCTTTTAATGTTTCATCTGCTGGAACAGTTTTGGTACTTATAATTGCTGGGCTACTATTTTTGACTTGCCATTGTTCATTCGTTTTTTCAAGATCAAGCTCGATTTTGATCATTTCAGTTCCAGTATCTTTGGGTCCTGCGACAGGAACAGGTCCGTTGGGTCCTTGAACTTGCTCTGCGAAAGAACGGTGATCGTGACCTAAAATATAAGCGTCGATACCAGCGACGTTCTTGATGACTTGATCGGCGCTTGCAGATGGATCAGAATTTTGACGTCCAGCATGGATCGAAGCGATAATAATATCCGTATCATCTTTTAGTTCAGCAACAGCTTTTTCTGCTTCTTCTTTTAAAGGATTAAAGTAGAGACTGTCCACTTTAGCGCCGTCCCATAATGGAATTTGAGGTGTGGTAAGACCAATGATACCGACTGTTAAGTCTTTGGTGCCATCGCCATCCAAATCAATCTCTTTTTTCATTGTACCGCCAACAAAACGGTTATTTGATTCTTTGACATAGGTGTTAGCGGATAAAATAGGAAAATTAGCCTCTGTATTCAGTTTTTTGATCAAGTCTAATCCGAAATTAAACTCATGGTTCCCCAAAACCATGGCATCATACTTCATATAGTTCATCGCTTTGATCATTGGATTTGGTTTATCGATCAAAGGGGCTTTATTGTACAAGTCATCCGTTAAAATGGTTCCTTGATTCATATCGCCATTATCAATCAGAATCGTTCCTTTTGGGTTTTCCAAACGAATATTTTTTACGACAGAACTGACTTGAGAAAGCCCGACAGGTGTTTGCCTATCGTCTTCATATGACCAGTCCCATAGCTGGCCGTGGACATCTGAAGTCCCTAAAATGGTAAGGCGTTGTGATATCTCTGCCGCAGCAGTTGGAGTAGTGGTATCTTGTTCATCCGATGTTGGACTTGGAGCAGTAGAACTTTTTGGCTGCGTGGAATCTACAGTTTGTTGTTCGAATGCGAACGCCGTGGTAGTGCTAGCACCTGCTAGTAAACCTGAAACCATCAATACTTGTAACCCGAGATGTACTTTTTTCAAAACAGACTTTTTCACAAAATTCCTCCTTAATAATAATCAATGATCAACTGCTTCTTCGAAACCCTTGTACTTTTCAACATCAGTTCATCTAAATTCACTGTGTTTCAAAGCAAAAGCGTAGTGAGCTTGTTGAACAATACAATGGACATAGATGAGTTGCGAAAATAATGCGCTTTCATTTTTTCGTCCAATTAAATAGTAATATATATTGTGTGTAATGTCATTAGTAAATGTTCTAATTTTTCAAAAGAAAAGGATAAAATTTACATCTTTTGATTGGTTTCATTTTTTTTATGCGAAGATACGTCGATTTTTATTAGAAAATCGAATTAATTTGGAGGAATGCCCCAAAACCACTTGATTTATTTTGAAAAAGTGACTACTATTTATAAGGAAACTATTGTTCAGTAAAAGAAAGTGGAGGTCCTCATGTCAAAACATTATTTTGATCCAAGATTGAAAATCTTTTCTCTTAACTCGAATCGTCCATTAGCGGAAAAAATCGCAGCAGCTGTCGGTGTAGAATTAGGAAAATCTTCTGTCACTCAATTTAGTGATGGTGAAATTCAAGTAAATATTGAAGAAAGTATTCGTGGCTCTCATGTTTATATCATCCAATCAACAAGCAGTCCTGTCAATGATAATTTGATGGAATTGTTGATCATGATCGATGCATTAAAACGTGCTAGTGCAAAAACAATCAACGTTGTGATGCCTTACTATGGTTACGCACGTCAAGATCGTAAAGCCCGTGCTCGTGAACCGATCACAGCGAAACTTGTAGCAAATATGCTTGAAAAAGCAGGAGCAACTAGAATGTTGACATTAGATTTACATGCCGTCCAAATCCAAGGATTCTTTGATATTCCAGTGGATCATTTGATGGGCGCTCCATTGATTGCAGACTACTTTATGGAACACGGTATTCAAGGGGATGACGTTGTTGTTGTTTCTCCTGACCATGGTGGTGTGACGCGTGCCCGTAAACTTGCAGAATACTTGAAAGCACCGATTGCAATTATCGACAAACGCCGTCCAAAAGCGAATGTCGCTGAAGTGATGAACATTATTGGACATGTAGAAGGGAAGATATGTGTCTTGATCGATGACATGATCGATACAGCTGGGACGATTTCATTAGCTGCCAATGCATTACAAGAAGCTGGTGCAAAAGAAGTGTATGCTTCATGTACACACCCAGTTTTATCAGGACCTGCACTACAGCGCATTGAAGATTCTGCCATTAAACGTTTAGTTGTGACGGATTCTATCTACCTTTCTGATGATCGTAAAATCGATAAAATCGACGAAATCAGTGTGGGTGAGTTGATCGGTGATGCGATCAAACGTATTCATGAAAATAAACCAGTTAGTCCGTTGTTTGAGACGAAACGCAAATAAAAAATAGAGCCATTATCTCCTGTATGTAACTATACTGGAAATAATGGTTTTTTTGTTGTGAAAAAAATGATTTTAAATGGAATTAGAAAGCTCAGACGTATTTTAGTGAATGAAGTTGGAAATTTAGTCCGTTAATAATAGCTAATCTTTGAAAAAAAGTTACTATCGTCCTAATATATAAGTATAAAATGAATTGAGGGAGCGTGGACCAAATGAATAGTACAACTAGTTTTATAAAGTCATATCGATTTTTGCAAGTAGTCACTGGTGTAATGTACATTTTTATGGCGATTCTAGCATTGAGATACACACCTAATACATTGATAGAGTCAATTCGAATTTTTGGTGTATTTTCTTTGATCAAAGGTATTTTTGAAATATTGAACAGAGCAAATATCAAAAAAAGAACCCGTCATAATCAGTATTCGTCTTTATTATTAGGTGTTGTTGATATCGTTATCGGAATTATAATGTTCGTAAATACTTCTTTAGATTTAGTAGAGTTGTCTATGCTATTTGGTATCTGGTTCATAGGCGATGCGGTTATTTCATTATTCTTGCTAGACTTGGCTAAAAAAATAGCTGAGATCTATTACTATGTTTCATTAGTCGTCTATTTAATAGGTGGTGTTATTGGCTTAACGTTATTAATAGCCGGAGATACGACGATTGTTACGGTTCCTGTGCTAATTAGTATTTACTTTTTATTATTTGGCTTTGTAAAATTAATGGGTGGTATGCTTAATCGTAGAGATGTTCATATGACAAGTGTTTAACTCCGAGAAATAAGAGGGAATTGTTTCTTCCACCGTTTATTCGGATTTTTCAAGGCTAGGATATAATTCGTAGAGTTATGTCCTAGCCTTTTTGATTTCTATTCTTTCGTTCCAGCTGCCATCTGTTCCCCATACAATTTTCCATCATACATCTTGAAAAATGGATAATAACAAACAACCGAAACGGCCAAATTAATCAGCGCGATCAGCACAGCTTTAAAATCGCCGCCAGTTCCTAAAAATGCCCCAATTCCTACAGGAGAAATCCAAGGAATTCCAGTCGTCACTTTACTCACGAAACCAACAGAAGAAGCAAAGTAAGCAATTGTCACATTAATCATAGGTGTTACAATAAACGGAATGATCAAATATGGATTATAAACGATCGGTGCCCCAAAAATCACAGGTTCATTGATATTAAACAAACCAGGAAGCACCGCAGCTTTTCCAAGTACTTTAAGTTGATCTGATTTTGCCACAAAAATCATCAGTAAAACTAATCCAAGTGTACTACCAGCGCCTCCGATAAAGATATACATATTGATAAAGTCTCCAGCAAAAATATTGGTTCCGCCATTCACATTTTCAGTCAATGCAACGAGTAAAATCGGATTGATAAAACTATTTTTAATAACAGCAGTCCCGTGAACCCCAACAGCCCAAAGTAGATGGATCAACAGCATTATTACAATAATGCCCAACCAAGAACCAGTCAAATCTTTAACAAACTCAAAGGGTTTTGACAATAACCCATGTAAATCAGTATGAAATATCGCCAAAATCGTATTGATGATCAACATCACAAATGCAATAAAAATAGCAGGAATCAATGAAGCGAATGCTTTACTCACACCATCAGGAACCCCTTCAGGCATTCGAATCGTAAGATTTTTTTTCACACAAAAACGATAAATTTGAGTCGCGATCACAGCAGTGATGATCCCAATGAAAATCCCAACGCCGCTAAAGCGAGTAACCCAAGCACCAAGTGCGACCCCGTTATATACGATCGAGGTTTCACTTTCAGATTGAATCAGTTGTGCGCCGCCATCAACGATATCTGTTTGTACGATCGTCATCAAAAAGGCAAATAGCCCTAAAATAGCCCCAACAAAACTACTCAACCCGTCACTTTCTTCTTTCCGATAAATATCTGTTAAGTAATACGCAGTCGCCAAACAGTAAAAAATTGCGATCGACCCAATCGACATGGTAGTAGCCACGCTATAGATCGGTGCGAATTTCAAAATGGTGTTCTCAAAAAAAGGTGCAAGTGGCGGAATGATTTGCGGCAGATTATTGATGATCAAGAAAATCGATCCGACGATCGTAAAAGGTACTGTAATGATACCCGCTTGCATAATGGCCCGAATAAAGCGCAAATTCGCAACTTTATTCAAAGGCGGCATCAGTTTTGTTTCTAAAAACGTAAATACTTTATTCATTTTTTTCTCCTTTTCTTATGAGGGCAATTGATTCGTTTCGATCAATGTTTGATACCAGTAAAAACTATCTTTTTTATATCTAGCCAGTTCCTTTACATCATGTTCTGTGCGGTCTACATAGATAAAACCATAACGTTTACTAATTCCTTCATGAACACTGATCAGGTCGATCGCTGACCACGGACTATAACCAATCAAATCAACGCCTGCTTCGATGGCCTGTAAACATTGGTCAAGATGTTGTTCCAAATAGTTGATGCGATAATGATCGTGAATTTTGCCATCCTCGGTCAGTTCATCTTTTGCACCTAAACCATTTTCAGTAATGATGATTGGTAAATGATAGCGGTCATAAAGTGTTTGTAGCGTAGTTTTCAACCCATCTGGATCAATTGTCCAGTTGAATTCATTTTTATTCAAATAAGGATTGGTAAAGCCTTTATAAAAGCCCCATTCCATAATATCTTCACTTTGCTGATCACTAATACCGTTTGCCATCCCATCCTTTTCGGTCGGCTTTTCCACAGTGACAGTCGTATAAAAATTCATGGCAACGAAATCTGGGAAGTGATTTTCCATTAATTCCTTATCTTCTGACGCGAATTCGATCGTGATATTGTTACGGTTTAGATAGTCTTTAAATACAGTATTGTATCGACCGAAACAAGAGAAGTCGAGATAAGCCCAATTTCGAACACTATTAAAATAAAGCGCCGCTTGATTATCCATAGGTTTGCTAGTTGCTGGATAAACGAAGGAAATATTTGGAACAGGTCCGATTTGTCCACCTTCGACGAATTCATGACACCCTTTGAATGCATATTTTTCAGCAATCATGAGATGATGAAACTGTTGGTATTTTTCTTGTAGGGGAATATTTTTTCCTAGAATTTTTTTATCGACTAACAGCATAATGTTTGGCTCATTGATCGTCAACCAGTGTTTTACACGGTCTCCATAGGCTTCAAACAAGGTTTCAGCATAAATTTTGAAGGCATCTACTGTAGGGCGAACGCTCCAACCACCTTCATCTTCTAAAGCTTGAGGTAAATCAAAATGATTCAATGTGATATAAGGTTGAATGCCATATTTCAATAACTCATCAATGACATCGCTATAATGTTGCAATCCTTTTTGATTGATTTCACCTCGTCCTTTTGGAAAAATTCGTGTCCATGCGATCGAGAAACGAAAAACTTTAATGCCCATTTCAGCTAATAAACGAATATCTTCTTTGTAATGATGATAGTGATCCACTGCTACTGTAAAATCAGCGATTTCATGATTGTCTCTTTTTCGGGTATCTTGAACACTTAGGCCTTTACCATCAGTTTGATAAGCACCTTCTGTTTGATGGGCGGAAATTGAAGCGCCCCATAGGAAATTTTCTGGGAATGTATGTGTCATTGGTTTCTCCATTCTATCTTTTTTTTAAAGCATTCTTTTTGGATTTAGAGTAAATGATTGCTTGAATCATTTCAATGCTCTCTCTATCAATTTGGTTACGTAAGAAAAAGGGAACTATTCTAGTATACCTTTTTTATCTCAATAACACTTTAACGGGGATTCTTTAAGTTTAATAGCTTATTAATATAGTAGGTGGGCCAAGGAATCGTTCAAGTTTAACAGAAAGAAAAAAAAGGTTGTGACAGTTTTAGTCATATGCAGAGTTTGTCTTTTTTGGGAAAACTTTTAGCTCAAGCAGCTAGATGAATGCCCGGCACTCTTAAAATTATTCATAGTATTGATAATTTTTCGCTGAAAAGACAGCTTGTTTCATTAGGGATTTGATGCTATATTTTGTTAAACAAGTTAGCAGAACGCCAAAGGATGAACACACATTGCGTTTTGGCTGTATTTGTTTCAGCCGTTGTATTAAATTGAATGTATATGATTGTTTTTGTACGTATAAGTTTTTCCATGGATTTAAACATTAGGAGGTGAATAGCTTGGAAATAATGAATAAAATTTCAGATTTTTTTGACGAGCGACGACGAACGAAGCATAAACGGATCAAAGAAAAAAACGATAAGTTACGAGCGAAAGGGAAAACACCTCTCAAAAAAGGGTGGGGAAAGATGGTAAATACTGGAACGGGTGGCATTAATCATGATCCTAGTACAAGAGTATTTGATGTTGCCCAACAGCAAAAAAATATCTCTGAAGAACATGAAATCAAAGAACGTCGCTCTGGTGATGTCAAGAGGAAATAAAGAACGATAGTGAAGAGGCTAGGGTTTAAACGCTGCTGCTCCAACCTCTCCACATTCTTTTTTACTATAAACTTTTGTTGCTCTAATGATTAGAGTTTGGTAAGATTATAGTGTAATAATTATAATGAAAATGAGGGGAGTAATAATGAAAACAATAAAAGGGTTGATGTTGGGAATCTTGTTTAGTTCTGTATGTTTATCATTTTCGATGATTTCGTTTGCTACAGAGGATAGCTCTGAAGTAGAAATAGAAGCAACTCAATCATCTGAAACGCAGACCAAAGTGACGGAAGCAAAAAAAGAAATCGATCTTACACCAAAATTCAAAATCAAAGAAATCAAAACGACTATTGGTGGGAAGGGCACAGTAGAAGTTGAACAAATCGAAGGGATGAAAGATCTTAAAGGAACTTTCAAAACGACTGTAGCAGATCAAAGTGTTCTTTCAATTACTGACCAAGGCCAATGGCAAGGGTTAAAACAAGGAAAAACAAAAGCAACATTGGATTTTGAATGGGATAAAGAATCGCTACAAAAAATTCAAGAAAAGTATCCCGATCACCAATTAGTCAAAAAAGATATCGTTCAAGAAGTACCAGTTGAAGTGACAGAAACAAAAGAAGTAAATGTGGATATCACCCCTAGTTTTAATGTTGGAACAATCCGTGCCAAAATAGGGGAAACGGGTCAATTTAAAGTTGCTCCGATGGGGGGAGTAGCCAATCCCAAAGGAACCTATCTCGCCTATATTCCAGAGGATTCTAAAGGGATAATTTCTGTTGATGCAAATGGGAAATGGACGGCCTTAAAAACTGGAAAGGTGGATTTTGTGCTAGATTTCCAGCTTTCAGAAGAATCAATGAAAGAAATTCAAGATAAAAATCCAGGTAGCACATTGAAAGCGCGGTCTATTGCTAGTCGTGTT
Organism: Enterococcus sp. AZ126; assembly: GCF_051714545.1. NCBI lineage: Bacteria > Bacillati > Bacillota > Bacilli > Lactobacillales > Enterococcaceae > Enterococcus > Enterococcus sp. AZ126. Next base: position 2,098,370 of record NZ_JBIOSB010000001.1, on the reverse strand, counting down.
AAAGTAGAAGTTAAGCCTGTCGGAACATTAAATATCACTCCACGAATCGATCTCACGTCTATCAATGGAAAAGTTGGTGACACAGGGCAAATAAAAGTGAAGCCTATTGAAGGAATCAAAGATGCTACAGGTTCGTTTGTTCCACGTATCTCTGATCCGTCAATCATTGAAATAGATTCAGCAGGAAAGTGGAAAGCGCTAAAAGCTGGTACTACTTCTTTCACGTATACGTATAACTGGTCAGATGAAACAATGAAAAAGTTGGCTGAAAAGTATCCAGGATACGAGTTTTTTGTAGAAGAAAGTGCGCAAGTAGTTGAGGTGAAAATCACTGAAAATACTACAAGTTCAACAAAACCTATTGGAACAACCAAACCTGTCGGTAAAAAATTACCTGCAACAAATGAGTCAAGTACAAATATGATTTGGCTTACAGGCTTGTGTCTTGTGTTTTTGACAGTAATCGGCTGGTATAAAATAGAAACAAATAAATAGATAATAGAGGCTCTTTGTCAACTAATGTTGGTGAAGAGTATCTAAAGAATTAAACCAATGATGAAGAGAGCCTAGAGAGAAATATCTCTAGGTTTTTCTATAAGACAATCAAAAAAAATTTTGATTTACAAAAATTTGAATCAAACTTGTAATGCCTATAACCAAAATTGAACCTATTATATGAGAGTGTAAAATAAACTGTGTAAGTAGCTAATTCTAGATAAGTTACTTATACAGTTTTTCTTTTCGTGTAAAGAAAATTCAGATAAAATAAAAATGAAAGGATGCGAGAATATGGCAAGACAGAAAAGAGATTCTAAAACCGTCGAACTAGCGAAAACTATTCTAGAAAACTACAATCCTGAAAATGTCGATGACATGCAAGAAGCGCTAAAAGATATTTTTGGTCCCTTATTTGAACAAATACTTCAAGGCGAAATGACCCATCATTTAGGCTACGATATTCACTCAAAACAGGAGAAAGAAACGAACAATCGAAGAAATGGATTCGGCTCTAAGAAAGTAAAAACAAGCTTTGGAGAAGTCCCTATTGATGTACCTAGAGACAGAGAAGCCACGTTTGAACCAGAACTTATTAAGAAACGTGAACGGGATGTTTCAGCTATCGAATCAAAGGTTTTGTCTATGTATGCCAGAGGCATGTCTCAAAGAGACATCGCTCATACCATTGATGATATTTATGGGTTCTCCATTTCTCACGAAATGATTTCTACAATCACCGATTCTGTTCTTCCAGAACTGGAGGAATGGCAAAATCGCCCTTTGGCGAAGTGTTATGCCTTTGTTTTTGTGGATTGTATGTATGTGACGTTAAGAGAAAATTATGAAGTCAAAGAATACGCTGTTTATACAATTCTTGGCTATGATTTAAAAGGAAAAAAAGATATTTTAGGGTTGTGGTTGAATGAAACCGAGAGTAAAAACCGCTGGATGCAGATTTTTGATGAATTGAAATCTCGCGGTGTACAGGACATTTTCTTTATGTCTATGGATGGTGTTTCTGGTCTTGAAGATGGAGCAAAATCTATTTTTCCAAAGGTGATCGTTCAACGCTGTATCGTCCATTTAGTGCGTAATGCGCTTCGGTATGTTCCTTATAAAGACTACAAGGAATTTTCTCGGGAAATGAAAAAGTTTTATGGTGCTCCTTCGTTAAAAGCTTGTCAGAGTGCTTTTGATGCCTTTCAAAAACGGTGGTCACACTACTCAGGTGCTGTAGAGGTTTGGAAACGTAATTTTTCTCATGTGGAACAACTTTATGATTATGGTAGCGCAGTGCGTAAAATTATGTACACAACAAATGCCATTGAAAGTATTCATTCTAGCTTTAGAAAAGTAACTAAAAAAGGCGCATTTCCAAATGAAACCGCCCTTTTAAAGCTTCTTTATCTACGAGTAAAAGAATTAGAAAAGAAATGGAAAGCTGGTTTTATTCCCAATTGGCCAATGGTCTTAAATCAATTAATGGCGAATGAACAGTTTTCTGAGCGCATCAACACTTATAGCTTATATATTTCCTAGTCACTGTTGCATCAAAAAAGAACATCAAATTTTCCTTTTTTGGTAAGGTTTCTTTCTTATACCCTTTTAACCGAAGGTTATTTAGGAATGGTTTAATGTTCTTTTTCGTTCTTAAATTTGTCAGTTACACACTTTAGTTGACAAACCCTATTATATTTTTGACTATTGAAAATAATAAATAATTATGATGCATCACAAATTTATTTTTCATTGAAAAATTTCTCTTTTAAATACTTCTTTTGCTTCTCTTTATTTATTCTATCCCACTGACTTAATCCTGCCATATAATAAATAAAGAACCCTAACATCAATCCTATAATTATTAATAAACTTAGTTTTTCTCTAAAAATATACAAACTTAATGCACCAACAATACTTGGAATTAATAACAATAAATACTTATTATTTAATCTAGGTATCAACCATGTTTGTGCTGCCAATAGCACTAACAATATAATGACATTTAGACTCATCTATAACATCTCCTTATGTTTTTTATAAATCAAGCTAGCGATTTCTGAAAATAAAATATCCATCAGAAACAAAAATATCTAAATACTCTTTTAAAGCATCTTGTGAATATCTGGCTTTTCCTATCTGTTCATTAATACATTGTAGTTTCTTTTTAACTTTTGAGTATGAAGATCCTTTTTTACACATTCTTGATATGTTACCTTCAAATAATAAAAAATCAATCATAAAATTTTGATCTTCTAAACTAAAATCAAAGAAATAATTTTCTATTTTTATCTCCTTTAATAGACACCTGCTGCAGTCTCCTTTCATTTTTAATTTTAAAACAAAAAATACCATTAAGTCAAACAGAATTTACATAAGTGGAATAATAGTTATTAATTAGAATTAAGTAGAACATACTACATAAAAAGAAAAGACTATAAAGAACACAAGGACATCCTCGTAACTTTATAGTTTTTTTCAATATATATAATTTAAAAGTCGATGTCTTTTTAGCTATTTTTCAATTTGATCTATTGTCTATCCTTGATGCATAGATTTGATTTCTATCGGATAGTTTATTTCTTAGGTTGTGGATGCCGTATTTTTTCTTCTGATAAGCCTAAATAAGTAAATAGTCTGATTTGTAATTAGTATACTTTTTTTAGTTGTATCTGTACACTTGACTTTGACATTATGGTAAGGTTTAAATTAATAAGAGAGAAGGGAGCATTCGTATGCGTACATATGTAAACAAACAGGAATTGATTGCAGAAATAAAAAAAAGATATGACATGTATGATGGAGAATTTGAACAGATACCGGAAACTTTAAAAAATGAACGAATTGAAGAAGTCGATAAAACGCCATCTGAAAATTTGTCTTATCAACTTGGTTGGGTGAATTTGATTCTTCAATGGGAGAAAGAGGAACAAGCTGGAAAAACAGTGGAAACGCCTGCTCCAGGATATAAATGGAATAAATTAGGTGGTTTGTATCAGTCATTTTATGAAGAATATGGCAAGTACAGTATTGCTGAACAAAGGGAAATGCTAAGAGAAGCTGTTGATGAAATGTGTACTTGGCTGGCAACACTTTCTGAACAGGAATTATTTGAACCGGCACAGCGAGATTATGCAACAACAAAAGCGATGTGGCCTTTGTATAAATGGGTGCATATCAATACGGTTGCTCCTTTCACCAATTTTCGAACAAAAATCCGTAAATGGAAAAAATTGTCTAAATCTAATGAATCAAAAAATGAGTAAAAGACAATAAAAATGATCTTTTACTCATTACTTTTTGATTAGAGCTGGTAATTTAAATTTCTATAAATAGAATAATGGCTTATTTATTTAATAAGACTCTCGTATTTCTAAATGTGTCGTATCGTACAACACGCGAGCATGGTTTTCTTTGATTAATTTTTTTTCTACTAAATTTCCTGTTCTTTTATCGATACATTTTCTAAAAATCTGTCCATTACGAAAAACCTGACCATCTTCTTTTGAAAAATATTCCTTTTCAGCTCGAATATGGTAACTATAAGCTTGTTCATTATCAGAGCGAAGTTCCCCATTAAGATGGGTGTCGCTGACAGAAATAATCAGTTGATAGGTGTGATCGGTATTATTTTTAAAGCGATAATCTAAATAATTATAAACGATCGATGTTCCCGTTCCAAAAGGGATTTTACGACCATAATCTGGAAAAAGATCCAAGCCATCATGATGGTGATGCTCAGTGATTTCTAGTGGTGAATGAAGAATGATCCAGTGAATCAAATTAGTAAATTGACAAAGTCCCCCACCCAGTCCAGGACGAACAGCGTCATTAAAAATTGTCACCCCATCTTTATACCCTTTGCTTGATGAGCATGTACCAACTAAATACCAAAAAGAGAAAGTTTCATTTGGCTTGATTAGAATGTTTGATACTTTTGGTGCAGCTAGACTTAGATTAGTTGCTTTATTTTCTTGTAAAGTTAAATCTGTATTTCCTAATTTTCTACGAATCAAAGAGGTATGCTTGTAAACGGATACAGGCAAAAGTTCTTCTTTTTTAGTTTTAGCAAGCTGCTCTTGTTGGAGAAAATCTCGTAGTTTTCTCTGAAAAATATTTTTTTTAATAGAGATTTCATATGTGAGTGGTGATAGTTCGCTAAATAACTTCCTTTTCATTATGTCGTAACCCCATTTCTTTCTATGTAATGATATTGTAACATAAATGACTTTTGATTGAAATCTAAATGTAATTTTTTGTGACTATATTTTTAATATAGTTAGTAAAAGATAAAGAGGCTAGGAGATAACTCGTAGAGTTATCTCCTAGCCTTAAGGAATCCGAATAAACGCTGTCCCAACCTCTTTGTTTTTATTTTTTAGATTGTTACTAATTGTTCTACAGTAAGTTCTGTCATTGAAGCAACCTGTAAGTCAGCGCCAACTAATGTTTCCGTTGCGGAAATTCCTATAGCATACATTCCGGCTGCCTTGATCCCTTCGATACCAGCTTGGGCATCTTCGAATCCAATCGCATCTTTTGGCTCGATATTAATACTTTCGGCTGCTTTTACAAAAATTTCTGGGTCAGGTTTGCCATTTTTCAATGTTTCAGGATCAACGATATGTCCGAAGAAGTCAAGAACACCTAGTTTTTCTAAAATCATCGGAGCATTTTTAGAAGCTGAAGCGATTGAGCAAGGAACATTTTGTTCTTTTGCTTGGACTAAAAAATCATGAACACCTGGCAATAAGTCTGCCTCAGAAAGATTTGCCAAAAGTTTAACGTATTCATCATTTTTTGTTTGAGCTAGTGCTTCTTTTTCAGCTAAAGTAAAATCATTTTCTCGCTGTCCATAAGCTAAAATTTTATCTAAAGAATCCATACGACTGATTCCTTTTAATGTCTCATTGAATGCCTCATCGATTGTGATACCTAGAGTTTTTGCTAAATTTTTCCATGCAATATAGTGGAATTTTGCTGTATCAGTAATCACGCCGTCTAAGTCAAAAACAAAGCCTTTTTTCATGTGTATTCTCCTGTCTTATGTTTAGTAGTTGATTGTTGTTTTTTTATTGGCAATTAATTTGTAAGGTTGATCTTTGATGATTACCGTTGTGTCATGGGAAGGACAAACTTGAACAGCGTTTTCTGAAACAGTCAAGTCATAGTGAATCCCTTTGTGTTCAACATTAAACGTCATCTCCGTCCAGTTTTTCGGTAAATTTGGCTGGATCGTAAGGTTGTTCTTTTTAATATCAATTCCAGCATAAGTAGTCAATGTAACATAAATCGTTGCTGCCATCACACCTGTGTGGATTCCTTCAGCGGTTGTTCCGCCTTGAATATCCTGATAATCAGAGTGTAAAGCTTCTTGGTATAATGTCCAAGACAAATCATGGAAAGCAACTTCTTCGGCTAACTGCGCATGAACGATTCTTGATAAAGTTGAACCGTGAGAGGTTCTGTTTAGATAGTACAAAAGATTTTTTTCAAGATAATCTGCAGGTAAATCGTAACCCAATTCCCCTAAAATTTCATCTATTTTTTCCTTATTTAAATTGTAGAATAACATTAAAGTGTCTGCTTGTTTGGAGACTTTATAATCATCAGGAGATTGGCCTTCTGCTTTTAAAATACGGTCCATTCGATAGATATTGCCGTATTTTTCTTTAGCTTTTTCCCAATCGATTTCTTTTAAATCAAAATAGCCTTCATACTGAGCGATGATCCCATCTTCGTTGACTTCGATCGATAAGCGTTTGCGAATGTCTTTCATTTTTTCAAGATGTTCTTGCGTGATGCCAGTTTTATTAAACAAATCTGCTTGTTCTTGCGTATTTAATAATGAAAGGATGTTTTCTAATTCTTCAAATAGCCAGACGACCATCAAATTGGTATAAGCATTATTTTTTAAGCCACTTTCGTCACTATCAGGATAAGCTTCATGAAATTCATCAGGTCCCATGACTTTATCGATATAATAGCGATTGGTCGTTTCATCAAATGTTGTAGCACTACGCCAGAAATTAGCGATTTCTACTAACATTTCAGCGCCGTACTCTTTGATGAATGCATCATCGTTAGAATTATTCCAATACATCCAGATATTGTAAGCAATTGCCAATGAAACATGGCGTTGAAGAATGCTGTGGTCTTCACCCCATTCACCGTTCAAAGGATTCAAATGAAGCTTTTGTGTGTCTTCACTACCATCAAGACCAGATTGCCATGGATACATCGCGCCAGCATAGTTACTCTCAAGAGCATTTTCTTTGGCTTTATCTAAGCGATTATAACGATACATCAACAGCTGTTTAGCTGTTTCTGGGAAATGGAGAATGTAAAAGGGCAAGATAAAGATCTCGTCCCAGAAAATATGACCACGATAAGCTTCACCATGCAAGCCACGAGCTGTTACCGAAACGTCTAAATCATTATTATTAAATGGAGAAGCAGAAACTAATAGATGATACGTATGGATTCTCAATAGCTTTTGCGACATCAAATCACCAGTTACTTGAATATCTGATTTTTTCCAAAGGGTTTCCCAAGCATCAGCACTCTCAGTAAATTCTGTATCAAAAGAAGTAGCTAAAAGTAAAGGTGTTTCCAAATTATTCTCAGCTATAGAGGCTTTAACTTGTACCTGTTTTTCGAAAGTATAGGTGTTGTTTTGCTCAGCCAAGAAAGTAATTTCTTGTTCAATGATTTCTTTACCAATCGTATTTTTTATCGCATCAGCTTCAAAAAAATCACCAGTAATAGTTGCTGTTTGTTGGACACTAATTTTTGATTGATTCGTTTGTACCTCTATCATTGCACTGTTTTTTTCTGCAAGCAATTGGGTTACATGGAAATGCTTAGCAGTTAGATTGCGATAACGCTCAACATTAAAATTGTAGACAGAACCGTCAGTGGTTGTCTTAAGTATGATATTTTTAGAAAAATTCAATGCCTGAATTGAATATTGGATGCTGTAATTGTTCATTTTAGCCATATTGACTACTTTTTTTGCGATTATTTTCAATTGATGCTGGTGATTATCTTCAATGATCATGTGAGAAGTAAATAGGCCTGTTTTCAAGTCAAGATTTCTGTGTAGATAATGCAAAGTTGATTTTTCAAGTGATAGCCACTCGTCTGTTCCTTCTACTTGAATACTGATATGTTGATTATCTGGTGTATTAACAAAATCTTCATTTTCAACGATTTGACCTGCAACTTCGGATTCTTCTTCATTATAAAGTCCAGCAATATAAGTAGCAGGATAATGGTCTTTTGACAAGGTCATTTCAGGTACCGTACCACGTAAGCCCATAAAGCCGTTACCGATCGTCAGTAAGGATTCAACAGAATATTCTTCTTTGCCAGGAGTATAGCCAAAATAATCTAAATTCCAAGTTAAAGCTGCTGTTTTTTCCTCAAACGCTGTAGTTAAATCGGGAGCATTGTCTAATTCCGTGACTGTAAGAATAGGGAAGTTTAGTAATTCTGAAAAATGTTTGATAAGATTTTCTAGACCTGTGTTCAAAACGGTTGATCGTGTATTTTGAGTATAAAATTCTTCTCCTACGTTATTAAAAACAGCACCCCTGACTGTAGGGAATTGTTCTTTGATTTGTTCAGCCAAAATTTCTGCAGTTTTAGGCAATTCAAAATCAGAGAAGGAAAATGTTTGCTCTGAAAGTAGAGAGTCTTGCGTTTTCTCCTGAATATGTAAGCTGTTTTGCGTGAGTGTAAGTAAAAGATAGTTTATCATAAAAGGCTCCTGACTAAGATTTATTTTAACTTGTATAGACATGTTAATGTTTTCGTTTTCATTATAGTATGAAATGTTTGTAAATACAAGTCAGATAATCAAAAAGAATTGTTTCAGGTTGAAAGTCTACTTATTGAGAAAGCTATTTTTTTAAGGAAGAATGTGCTATCATTTTCTTTGAGTATCCTGAGATGGAGGGAAGGACATGAATAAATTTCATGATATATTTTTAGAGCTTGAAAAGGGAATTTTAGATGGAGATTATCAACCAGGAACCTTATTACCAAGTGAAAATCAATTAGTTGAACAATATTCCGTTTCAAGGGAAACAATCCGTAAAGCGCTTAATTTGTTGATCAATACAGGGTATATCCAAAAGAAACAAGGCAAAGGATCGATTGTATTAAATGTTCGAAAATTTGATTTACCAATTTCTGGTGTTATCAGTTATAAAGAGCTGCAAAGTGCGCAACAAATACATAGTGTCACTAGGGTTGTGGAACTAAAAGAAGAGCGTGTCAGTGAATCTTTAGCACGTTTAACTGGATGGAAGAAAGAGGCTAAAGTTTGGCGTTTGGTTCGACAAAGGGAGATTGATGGAGAAGTGGTGATCGTTGATATTGATTATTTACTAAAAGAAATCATTGATGACTTACCTGAAGATCGAGCGACCGATTCTATTTATGATTATTTTGAGAACGAATTAGGACTGGCAATCAGTTATGCGCAAAAAGAAATCACCGTGGAATCGGTAACAGAATATGATCGTAAATTAATGACTATCCACGAAGACATGCATGTGGTGGTCGTTCGCAGTGTCGTTAGTCTAGAAGATACACGTTGTTTTGAGTATACAGAGTCTAGACATAGATTAGACAAGTTCAAATTTGTTGATTTTGCTAGACGAAGGAAAGCCTAAAGAAAAATTGATCACTTTTAGGAGTTGAAAATTGTGTATACAGGAATCATATACTTTATTGTCATTATTTTAGCGAATACAGTTGGTGCGATTTCAGGAATGGGCGGCGGTGTCATCATAAAACCTGTATTAGATACGTTACACTTCCATCCTTTAGCAGCAATTTCATTTTATTCTAGCGTAGCAGTTTTTACCATGTCGATTGTCTCTACTCTTAGGCAGATGAAGAATGGATTAAGATTAAAAATCCCAATAGCAGTGCTGGTATCTTTAGGTTCTGTGATAGGCGGGATTTCTGGAAATTCGGTATTTGAGTCTTTATTGCGATTATTTTCTGATGAAAAATACGTTCAATTGATCCAAATTATACTGACAGTCGTAACGTTGCTATTTGCTTATTTCTATACAAAAATTGGTAATGAACGCACTTTGGATTTGTCTCATCCTGCTTGGTATGTGATTGTTGGCTTATTTTTAGGATTTATTTCTACTCTATTGGGAATTGGCGGGGGACCGATCAATGTTGCGTTGTTGATGTTATGCTTTGGAATTCCAATCAAAGAAGCAACCGTTTATTCGATCGTTACGATTTTCTTTTCACAAGCAGCAAAACTACTTACGATCGCTCAAGGAACTGGGTTTGGACAGTTTGATCTTTCTATTCTGTTGTATGTGATCCCAGCGGCTATTGTGGGTGGTTTCGTAGGAGCGTTGATCAGCGGAAAAATTTCTTCTGAACGAGTGACTCAGATTTATCAAATTGTGATTCTTTTGGTATTGTTGTTAAATATATGGAATGGCCTACAATTGTTCATTTAATTAAGTAAATAGTAAAAAAATAACTGAATCGTTCGATTTTAGATGCTGTTATTCATGCTATAATAAAGTTTCAAATTTAATGAGTAAAAGGAGAATGAAAGTGAAAAAAGTGGTTCAGGTTGGGGTATTGATTATAACAAGTATGATAATTGTTGGCTGTGCTTCTAGTACAGCTGAGGAAATTGAGATCAATGAAGATAAGGTTCCGTCGGTTTATTCGGTCATTGGTGAGAAGAAAATCGTCGGAACCAATAGCGAAATAAAAAATAAAGATCGTATAACAACGTTGACATATAAAGCTGGAAGTATCAGCGAAAAAGAAATGAAGCAATACATTGATCATTTACGAGAAGAAAAGTATGTTGATACATTGGATTCAACAGATACGGTAGAAGGAACAATGACCCAGATTGGGAAAAAATCGGTATCAGATGGAAATGTTGTGTTGATTGACTTTTTATATCCAGCAATGGATAGTGAAGGGGTCAAAATCACGTATCGTTCAGGTCCAGGTAAGTTAAAAGAAAACGAATAAAATCAGGTTGAAAGGTTAATTCATTTGCTTGATTGAGGAGGTTGATAGAATGGAGTATCATGTTAAAGAATTTACACAATTGACGACGAAGGAATTTCTAGAGATCGTTAAATTACGAGTCGCTGTATTTGTGGTGGAGCAAAAATGTCCATATCAAGAGGTCGATGAAGCGGATGAGTTCGCTTGGCATACGTGGCTACAAGAAGGAACCGAGATCGTAGGTTATACACGAATCATCGATAAAGGAGATACGGTGACCTTTGGCAGAGTAATAATCAATCCTGACTATCGTGGAAAAAAATTAGGAAACAAACTTTTAGAAGAAACTTTAAAAGTAGTTGAAGACAAATACCCAAATCGTCCCATTATTATTGGTGCACAAGCACGCTTAACAAATTTCTATGGCGCATTTGGTTTTAAAGAAATCTCAGAAGTGTATTTAGAAGATGATATTCCACATGTTCAGATGCAAAGAAGCTGAATCTTAAAAAGAGCCTGTGTCAGAAGCGTTTAACTCCGAGAAATAAGTTGCTTTAAAAGCAGAAGCTGATCAAATGCAAAACAAAATAAAGACAGAGCAATTCGAGCTAGGGAGTAGCGTTGAAACATTCGTTCAAAATGCTCCAGATATGGTGAAAGGACAGGCAGGTACTTCATTTGCTCATGAGGTATCTGTAATGAGAAGTAATGTAGTAGAGGCTAGTGGCATGTGTGAAGCTGTTACTTGAAAAACGTTTAAACAATATAATATCAAGATTTCAACATCAAATGATTAACGAAGTAACTAAAAAAAACGAAAACTGTGATACCATAGCATTAGGCAACATTGAAAATGAACTGACACGAATAGGAGTGATTTTGTGGACGATGAAAAAGAACGTCAGAAAGAAGCGATACGCAAGTTAGGGCAGGAAACTCTTGCACAACATCAAAAAAATATGAAAGAGGTAGACGAAAAAGCAAGCAAAATGTTAGAAAATATCCATGAAGTAATGTTGGAAACACAAAAGATGGTTGCACAATGGACGGAGCAAGTGGACGACAGACAACAATCAAAACCGAGTCATTTACACCTAGTTCCTCCAATCGAAAAAACGGATGAAGATACAAAAAGCGCCACTTCAAAAGAGCCAAATGCTACGCCCGAGGATCACTCGTAAAAACATACTAAGACTAGAGAATAGAATCATTGTTCTCTGACCTTAGTATGTTTTTTTTGTTAAGGAAATTATTAATGATCTTTCTAACAGATCTCAAAATAGGTATGTAAGATAAAAGAATGAGATGTAATCGAACTTTTGTCCTCCTTGATGTATAGTATCAATTTAGTATACACCAATCGCCATTGGGAGGTTGGCACTGCTGCAAGATAAAAAAACTTCCCCAAAAATGCAGAGGCACTTGTTGGGAAGTTAATTTACAAAATTGAGTTAGATTTATCTACGATCGTTACTTGTTGATATCTTCAGCATTATCGTTTAAAACACCAGTCGTTTTCGCAGTATTCTGCGCCGCCAATAAATCGCGGATTTGTTCTAATAGCTCATCTGTTGTAGGACCTGCAACTTCTTCTTCGGGTTGCGGTTTTTTCTTCATTTTATTAACAGCTTTGACAATTAGGAATAAAACAAAAGCAGTAATTAAAAATGTAATAAGAGCACTGATCACATCACCAATATTGAATGCTACACCTTTGACGTTAAAAACAAGAGCGCCTAATGCATCATCTGCACTTTTTTCTCCAGTGGTAAATACGAAGATCAAACTAATTAATGGCGTGATCAATCCATTAACGATTTGTGTAACAATGGCAGTAAAAGCAGAACCAATAACGACCCCAACAGCTAAATCAAGGACATTTCCACGCATAATAAATTCTTTGAATTCTTTAATCATAAGATTAACCTCCTTTTCTCATATCAAATTCAGTATACAGAAAAAATGAAAAAAATTGAAATGAAAGACTCTTACATCAAGGAAAGACAGTTGAGCTGTGCTATAATTAAATGAATATAGAAAATCTTAAAAAAACATTTAAAAATGACCAGATGATTGTATTTCAGACTGGGCTTTATTATGATGAAAACAAAGAGGAGCTGACAATATGCCGATCACACTAGCACAAGGAGTCAACTTACATGTTGTTCCAACAGAAAAATATAAGACAGTGCGTATTTTGGTTCGTTTTAATACGCGTTTGAATAAAGAAACAATTACAAAACGGACACTTCTATCTAGCTTGATGGAAACTAATAGTCTGAACTATCCCGACCAAGTGAAATTAAGTGAAAAATTAGCAGAGTTATACGGTGCTAGTTTTGGAATCAATGTGAACAAAAAAGGGAATTTGCATTGGTTGAATCTGTCAATGAATTTAGTGAATGACAAATATTTGGAACACAGTCATGTATTGGCGGATGCAGCTGATTTTGTGAAAGAAATTTTATTTTACCCAAACATTATTGATGGACAGTTTGAAACAGAGACTTTCCAACGTGAAAAAGAAAATTTAAAAGCTTATTATGAAAGTATTTCAGAAGACAAACAAGTTTATTCTTCTTTGGCCTTACAACAGTTGTATTTTGGTCAATCGGAAGATCAAAAAATGCCAAGCTTTGGTACTATTGCTGATTTAGAAAAAGAAACAGCTGAAAGTCTAGCGGCATATCACCAACAAATGATTCAGGAAGATCAAGTTGATATTTTTGTTCTTGGAGATGTAGATAAGGCTGAAGTAACAGCGCTATTTAGTAAATTACCATTTGAAGATCGCGCGTCTGGAATTTCAGATATCTTTTATGCGCAACCGTCTAGAAATGTAATCGAAGAACGTTCTGAGCAAGAAACATTAGCACAATCAAAATTGAATCTAGGCTATCATACAGACGTTTATTATGGCGATGAAAACTATTTTGCGTTGCAAATTTTTAACGGTGTATTTGGCGGATTTCCACATTCTAAATTATTCATGAATGTTCGTGAAAAAGAAAATCTAGCATATTATGCATCTAGCAGTATTGATACATTCCGCGGACTTTTAAGTGTTCAGACTGGGATTGATGGTAAAAATCGCAACCAAGTTTTGCGCTTGATTTCAGTAGAATTAGAGAACATACGTCAAGGGAAAGTGACAGATCTCGAAATCGAACAAACCAAGGCTATGCTGAAGAATCAATATTTACTTTCTTTAGACAATGTAGGTGCGGTTTTAGAAAATGAATATTTAAATGATTTGATTCCCCACCTTCGTTTAAAAGATGACGAGTGGATCCGTCGAATGGAAGCTGTCACATTAGCTGATATTCAGCGTGTTGCCAAATTAGTGCAACTACAAGCCATTTTCTTTTTGGAAGGGGAAAAAGTCGATGATTAAAAAAGAATACCCACAAATAAATGAAGTTCTTTATACAGAAGTTTTGGATAATGGACTAACTGTTTATCTATTACCGAAAAAAGAGTACAACAAAACGTATGGCTTGTTTACGACAAACTATGGCTCCATCGATAATGAATTTGTACCAATCGGTGAAACAGATTTTATAAAAGTGCCAGATGGAATCGCCCATTTTCTAGAACATAAAATGTTTGAAAAAGAAGATGGAGATGTCTTTCAACAATTTGGGCGTCAAGGCGCTTCTGCCAATGCATTTACAAGCTTTACAAAGACCAGTTATCTATTTTCAACAACAGACCAAGTAGAAAAAAACTTAGAAACGTTACTAAATTTTGTTCAGGAGCCTTATTTTACAAAAGAAACAGTGGACAAAGAAAAGGGGATCATCGGACAAGAAATCCAAATGTATTTAGATGATTCTAACTGGCGCTTATTTTTTGGTACATTAGGCAATCTGTACCCAAAACATCCGTTGCATATTGATATTGCCGGGACGGTTGAAAGTATTGATGAGATCACTGCAGAAGACTTATATACATGCTACAATACATTTTATCACCCAAGTAATATGACATTATTCGTTGTTGGGAAAATGGATCCAGAAGAAATGATGGCTTTTATCCGCAAAAATCAGTCAGCCAAAACATTTGCAAAAGCGGAACCAATCAAACGTCATTTTCCAAAAGAAACTGCATCAGATATTATTAAAGAGAGTTCTCTTTCCATGGCCATCAGTCGTTCCAAAGTGATTGTTGGATTGAAAGGATTAGATGAAGTCCCAACAGACGGCAAAGAATTGCTTAAATATAAGACTACAGCAAATCTATTGTTTCAATTACTCTTTGGCAATACGTCACAAAATTATTTGAATTTATACAATGAAGGCTTGCTAGACGATAGCTTTGGCTATGAATTTAATTTGGACCGTAGCTTTCACTTTGCTGATTTTGGTGGAGACAGTGATCATCCTGAGCAATTAGCGGAGCGAATTGAAGAGATTCTTTTGACGGCAGACCAAAGCACTGAATTAACAGAGGCAAACTTATCATTGTTGAAGAAAAAAATGATCGGTAAGTATTTCCAATCATTAAATTCACTTGAATATATTGCAAATCAATTTTCACAATCACTTTATGGTGAAACGACGTTGTTTGATACGCCAGAAGTGATTGAAAGTGTTCGCTTGACGGATGTGAAAAAATTAGCACAAGCATTTATCAAAGAAGATGGACTAAGTCGTTTTTACATGTACCCAAAAAAATAATCAGTATTTTTAGCAGTGGATACAAGAACTAAGAAAAGTCCTATATTTTAGTTAAAACTTTCAAAAATGTTATCCTCATCAGTATTTTTTTATGTTATCCTTAGAATAGTTGGATGAATAGAAGCTTCCAACTGTTTTATTGGATGATTCAAGTGAGTTGGGCTATTTTTGCTCAAAAGTTTTACATAAAATAAATACAACTAAAGTATATAAGAGCAGCGAGATAAGAATCTATTCAGAGATCTTTTCTCTTATTTACTCAAAAGTTGTAGGACTAAAAAGCGCCTGATCGATTTAGGCAAAACTGATAAATTAGAGAGACTGGAGAAGATGGACGAGTGGCCAGCGTGAATATAGGGAAAAAATTAAGAGATGCACGACTGCAGCAAAATATGTCATTAGACGAACTGCAGCAAATAACAAAAACACAAAAACGCTATTTAATAGCAATCGAAGAAAATGATTTTGATTCTATGCCAGGGACTTTTTATGTGCGCGCATTTATTCGTCAGTACGCAAATGCAGTTGGGCTAGACGGCAATGAATTAGTTGCAATTTACGATGGAATAGATGAACCAGAAGATGTAGACACATCGATTCAGTATGAAACATTAAATGGATCACGAACACAAATGTATGACGAAAACAGCCAAACAAAGCGTTTTATGCACAGTTTGCCTGCAGTTATATTTTCTTTGATCGGCTTAGCGATCGCAATCGTTGTTTTTTACATTACATGGCAGGATCGGCAGGCGACACCTATCATTCAACCGCCAACCTCTGATATCATCAGAGATTCTTCTTCCGAATCAAGCCAAGCACCTGTTTCAAGCAGTACAGAAGCATCAACGTCAAGTTCAAGTTCTTCTTCTACGCCAAAAGAGCCAACCGAAGTGAAATTTGAAAATGAATCTGGTGTAACCGTGAATATGAGTGCGGTCAATGTTTCAAATCCAGCTAAACTTGAGTTTAGTGCTGTAACAGGACCTTGTTGGGTCGGAGTTTATGTCGCAACAGCAGCTAATAATGATAATGGCTACTTTTACCAAGAAACAATTCAGCCTGGACAACCAAAATCTGTTGATATCCCAGCTGGTACGGCCCAAGTGGTTATTAGTTTAGGAGCGTCTGAGTACATGGAATTCAAAGTGGACGGTCAAAAAGCAGAATTTAATCCGAATCAAGCCGGAATTGGGCCAAGAAATATCAATTTAACATTAGCTTATGCACAAACACAAGAAACAGAACAATCAGTGCAGTCTCAACCACAATAAAGAAAAATGAAGGATTCTATTTGTTCATAGAGGATGAGCGAGAAAAATTTACGATGGCGACAAGACATGGTAACTATTTTTCTCGCTCATTTATTGAGATTACGAATCAGTGAATTCTCTTTAGGATGAAAATATGTCTTTTTTCGTGACACCTTCTATGAGATAACGTAAAATAAGGAAGAAAAGAGAGGGGCAACAAGCATTGAACTTACCAAATAAATTAACAGTGATTAGAATCTTTATGATTCCCATTTTTATTGCTGTCGTCAGCCTACCGATGGATTGGGGCACGATCACAGTAGCAGGAACATCTTTAGCAATGACGCAGTTCGTAGGAGCGATTATTTTCGCCGTTGCAAGTATTACCGATTGGTTAGATGGAAAGATTGCTCGAGCGCGAGGCTTAGTGACTAACTTTGGTAAATTTGCGGATCCGTTAGCAGATAAAATGTTAGTGATGACAGCGTTCATTGTTTTAGTAGGTCAACAAAAAGCACCGACTTGGGTCGTTGCAATCATTGTTTGTAGAGAGCTAGCCGTTACTGGATTACGTCTACTACTAGTTGAAGGTGGCGAAGTGATGGCTGCGGCTTGGCCAGGGAAAATAAAAACAGCAACACAGATGATTGCGATTATATTATTGTTCATCAATAATATCCCGTTTGCAGCAATTGGTTTTCCACTAGATCAAATCATGTTGTATGTTTGTTTACTTTTTACAATTTATTCAGGCGTCGATTATTTTGTGAAAAATGCGAGCGTATTTAAAGGATCAATGTAAGCATTAGTCAAAAATACTAGTAAAAATAGACCTTTTCAACTTGAATTTAAGAGAAAAAGGTCTATTTTTTTATTTTCTAAAAATTTTTTAAAGGATTTGCAGAAGATTCTGATGCCGCTAGTTATAAAATAGTCGTTTGCTTTTTTTTAATAGTGGGTATAATTTATATATAGAAGTTAGTATCATATGGAGGAATTTATGATGAACAAATTTGTAAAAGGTGTAGTAGTAGCTGGTTTAGCTCTATTGATCGGAGGAACAGGATTTTTAGTAACAGCTAATAAAGAGCATGCGAACTCAGCTCAACTTGTAGATAATCCTAAAAAAGTCAGTGCATTGATCCAAGAAAAAAAAGAACTGATCAATAAGAAAAAAGTATCACGTAATAAAAGCGAACAAAAATCGCTAGGTAAACAAATTCATCAAATCGAAAAAGAAATCAAGCAATTAAAGAAAAATAACTAATTAGCCAATAGCGAAGGTTCGATTTTCTTACTCAAATTTGTGAGAATCTTAAAAAAGAATGCAGCTACCTAACAAAGGGGCTGCACTCTTTTTAGTTAAATCCAAGGACCTACAATGACCGTATAGATGCTTAAAATAATCCCTGCGAATATTAATAGAAAACCTAAGATGAATAGAGGACTCACTCTTTTTTTGTTATTGGATCTTTTAGAGCCTTTTTTAAATAATTTCGATAAAGTTGCAAACAAGAGACCTAAAATAATCAACAAACCATTAACAAAAAAAGTAGACAAGGTATTTTTTTTCTTACCTGTTTTCGTCAGAACAGAATTTTGTCGTTCTTTTATTTTTTTTGCATATTTAAAGCTAACACTTGGTGCCTTGATTGTGGGAGAAACTTGTGTCAGGCCATTCTCCATTGTTACTTTATCAGCGGCTAGTTTAAATGATGGCTCAGTATTCCTCTGAATGACACCATAAAAATCTTGTTCCAAAACAATGTCTTTTTGGCTGACAGTGTTGTCTCCTTTAGAGAGTAGTTTTTTATACTCATAAGTTGCGAATGCTTGATCAAAAATTGCGTTACCAAAAGCGTGACGTTGCAATTCCCCCTCTTGATCTTCCCAATCGCCTACACCCAGTACGACTTCGATCAAACGTGTATCTTCTCGTTTAGCAGTCGCCGCATAATTAAAGCCGCCAGTAGGACTCGAGCCAGTTTTTAGTCCATCTGTACCTTCATAACCATAAGCTAGTCCAGGTAAAGAATAGTTATGATTTTCTAAAACTTCAGCGTAGGGTGTATTTTCCATGATCGTGATTTGGCTTGGACTGGTAAAGGTTACGGTATCTGGATAGTTTTTCAATAAATGGTAAGACAAGATAGCTAAATCCCGTGCAGTACTTACATTATCAGCATTTTGATCGATTCCTTTTGGCTGGTAATATCCATTGAAGGAACTAGTTTCAGCACCGCTAGAATTATAAAAAGTTGAATTGGTCATGCCAAGTTCTTTCGCTTTATTGTTCATCATATGGATAAATTGTGCTTCATCATTTGCGGTCACTAAATTTGCCAGCATCACAGTCGCAACATTAGAGGATTGAACGAGCGTCGCATACAGTAGATCACGAACGGGGTAGTCCACTCCAGAAACAATTGAATTGTTGCTTAATTCATAAATCTGCGAAATAGCCTGATCGCTATCTGTCGCTTTAACTGTTGTATCCAACGTAAATTTTCCTTGTGCCATTGCTTCAAAGACTAGGTAAACTGACATTAATTTTGCTATACTGGCAGGGTTCCATTTTAAATCTGGATTGTCTTCCCAAAGAACTTGTCCAGTTTGCGCCTCGATTACGATCGATGCTTTAGGTTTATAGAATTCATTTGTTTGATAACCAGCATTTTGCGTTATCGTCAGAATATCTTCTTGGGCATAGGCATTAACGGCTGTAAATAAGCCTGAAAAGTAACCAGTCACCAATAGTAGTGAGCAGATTTTCAGTAAAACATTTTTTATCTTCATATAAACATCCTTTATAATTAATCGGTTTTTAAGTGTCTTCTGGGTTTCGGTTAGAGATTCGTTTATTCCAAAATATTTTCTGAAAGGTAATCAGTGTATTTTAACAGATTTTGCTGTTTGTTGTCAGAAAATGAACATTTATTTAAAAAATAGAGTGAAATTAAATGTCACACTCTATTAAACTATCGTTTTTTGATAAAGTCAATGCCGAAGCAAAGCTGTTTATACGTATTATTGTTCTTATACTAGTTTGTTTGATCCATTTATTTTACGTTAAAAGTGAAGGGAAAGGTATACTTTATATGGTTTTTTAATAAAAAGTATTTTTTTTGGAATTTTGGTATACTGTAATAGATGGGGGTGTTTGTAATGAGCAGTGAGCGAATGGTTGCTTCGGAATGGGCCAATTTTTCGAATCAACTATCTAGAAGTATTCAGTTACTACCTTTTTATGACACACATACCTTGGCGAGACAACTATTTAGAAAAAAAGTATTAGAAAATACAGGCACAGCATATGTCATTTATAAAGGAAAGACACCATTTTTGTTTATGACAGTTGAGGCTGGAAACGTTACGAATTTGTTGGTGCCGGAACTGATTAAAATAAGTTGGTCTGCTATTTTTTTAGCAGTCGAACGATTTTTTAAGGAAACATTTCAATCGAAAATCGCCTTTCATTTTCCGCGATCTCTAACGTTGCATTTACAAGAAGTCTTTTTTAAATATGGGTATAGCGTGGAAGAAACTAAAACAGCCATTAAAGAGCTGAAGTATCACACTGGATTGGTTTTAGGCGGTGGTGGTGCAAGAGGGGCTTATCAAATTGGTGTTTGGCAAGCGCTGAAAGAATTAAAGATTCCAATTGACGTTATTACAGGCACATCGGTAGGTGCGTTGAATGGTGCTCTGATTTTACAAGATGATTTTGAAGCTGCCAGAAATATGTGGGGAAAAATCGAAACCCAAAAAATCCTTGCATTTCCATCTGCGGTCGTCGCTAATGATACATTTGGAGGCATGATGAGTCAAATTGGCTCTTTCACATTAAGTGCGATCCACTCAAACGGTGTTTCTACACAACCGCTTAGACAATTGATTCACGATACCTTCTCACAAGAAAAAATGCAGAAAGCCACTACAGATTTTTATTTGGCTACTACTGAGCTGCCCAGTATGCAGGAAAAAGAGATTCATTTCAATGATTACCAAACCAATCAATGGCAAAGCTGGCTGCTTGCGTCGGCCTCTTTCTTCCCGGCGATGGCAGCGACGAAAATTGGAGATAAACACTATGTGGATGGTGGTTATCGAAATAATATTCCTGTGGATATCGCATTGAAAAATGGGGCAACGGAATGCATCATTGTGGATGTGAAAGGTCCAGGGATTACAAAATCGGTAGAAATTCCAGCTGCAACAACTTGTCTCACATTAAAGACACCATGGTCAATGGGCACGGTACTTTTATTTGATGGTGCTCGTTCGATGCAAAATATTCAATTAGGCTATTTAGAAACAATGAAGGCAATCAGTAGACAATATAATGGTTATTGGTACACCGTGACTGATACTTTTCACAGTTTAGAAACAGTTCAACAGGCTTTCTTTACCTTTATCGAAGAAACATATCAAATAAAAGTATGGGATTCTATAGAACAACAAAATAAAATCTGTAAAAAATTGCGTAAAGTTTATAAAGACAGGGTGTATACTGAAAAGATTGGATTGGTTTTAATTGAGTTATTAGCAAAGAATCAAGGAATAGCAGCTTCTAAATTGTACACGGTCCAAGAGTTAGTAGAGCTTATACGACAGAGTGGACAAGTAGAAATGGATTTAGTGGAGACGATCGGAATGATCTCTGTCCAAGAATGGCTGAAGAAATATTACGAAGATTACTTTTTACTTTCCGATAAACAACAGTTAGTATTAATGAATAATTTATTGGATGTAGAAGAGAAAGAAAAAATGCAACGTTTGACTTTTTTAATGGATAAATTACCAGTTCAAGCGTTACAAATTTTAATGAAAGAATTTATATTACAAGGAGTGGATGAAGAATGAAACAAGAATTTTCGTATGAAATCGTAGAAGAAATCGCAGTATTATCAGAAAATAACCAAGGATGGCGTAAAGAATTCAATTTAGTCAGTTGGAATGGCCGTCCACCAAAATTTGATTTGAGAGACTGGTCTGCCGATCACGAAAAAATGGGCAAAGGAATTACATTAACCAACGAAGAATTTGAGATTTTATCTAAAGCAATAAAATCTATGTAGAAAGGACACCCTGTCAATGAAAAGCATGACTGGTTTTGGAAAAGAAACATTTTTAAATAATACGTATCAAATCGATGTCGAGATCAAGAGTGTCAACCAACGCTTTTTAGATATTCAACTACGAATGCCCAAGGAAGTCAATCCACATGAAATGGCTATTCGACAATTGGTGAAAGAGACGTTGCAACGCGGGAGAATCGAAACATATATTAATATTAAACAAACGAGTAGTGGAAATAAAGAAGTGCTGGTTCATTGGAACCTCATCCATCAATTGATGGGAGAAATAAAGCAAGAATTGACAACTAATTATCCACAAGCCGAATTTGATCCTGTTCAAAGTATTAATCAACTGCTGAACAATCCAGACTATGTTGAAGTCACAGAAAAACAGGAAGCAGATGAACAATTTGGTGTGTTGGTTTTAGAAACTGTAAAAAAGGCAGTCGAACGTATCGACGCTAGCCGTTTGCAGGAAGGGCAAAAAATTCAACAAGTATTGACTAGCTACAGCCAAGATTTCATTGCATTAGTGGATGAGTTAAAAAGTTTTGTGATACTCTATGAAAAAGATTATCGTGACAAATTTGAAGCACGTCTGAATGATTGGCTAGGTAGTCAAGTCGATGAGACACGTTTATTGACGGAACTTGCAATATTACTTGAAAAAGGAGATATCCATGAAGAATTGGATCGTTTGATGATTCATGTGGATAAGTTGCAAGAATTATTGACACAGGCAGAACCTGTTGGTCGAGAATTAGATTTCCTGATACAAGAGATGAACCGCGAAGTAAATACGATCGGTTCTAAGTCGAGTCCAATCGAGATTAAAAATATAGTTGTTCAAATGAAAACGATTCTTGAAAAAATTCGTGAGCAAATTCAAAATGTAGAATAATAGAAAATAGTTTGTCATTCTGTTTTTTAAAGCTATAATAAAAGAGAATAAAGCGAAGAGGTGAATAATTATGTCAAAGTATTATGATGTAACGTTCCATGAGTTAAGCGGAAAATCCGTGGTAAAAAGAGAAATCATTTCTAATAAAAAACCTTTTGAGGTTTGGGAAGATGCCTGTGTTTCATTTACAGAGGATGTTTTGAACATTCGAGTGAATGAGGATACCTTTGTGACATTGAACCGTCGTTTCGTTGTCCGCATAGATGCGGAAGAAGTAGATGGACCTGTGGATAAAAAAATTAAACGCCATGATGAAATTATGGGTGTTGTGAACACTTTATCAAATATGGGCTTTTAAGTTCAACAATAAAAATAAAGGTGGAGAGAGCCCTATATTACGCTCCTCACCTTTATTTTTTATAAACAGATAAAGACATCAATTGCTGAATGATACGAATTCCTAAAATAAAGAACTAACGACTCATTGGGATTGTCGTTTTTCGGCTGCTGCATCTGATTCGGGCAATTTGTTAAAAGGCGACAGGTAGCATAAGCATTACTACCTTTTAATAGAAATAAAGCATAGTGTATTGTCTTTTTGAAAGTATTGCGTAATAAAGCCTTGAAAATTACTGAAAAAAAGTGCATTATAGAAGTAATACTTAAAAGAGATAGTTTGAAAGGAAGTCATCATGTCAGAGCGTGGGTTATTAATTGTACTATCAGGTCCTTCTGGAGTTGGTAAAGGAACGGTACGAAAAGCAATTTTTGATAGTGAAGAGAATGATTTTCAGTACTCAATTTCTATGACTACCCGTAAAATGCGGGAAGGAGAAGTAGAAGGCGTGGATTACTACTTCCGCACAAAAGAAGAATTTGAAGCAATGATCGAAGCTGGTGAAATGTTAGAATATGCACAATACGTGGGGAATTACTATGGAACACCACTCTCATATGTGAATGAAACGCTTGATAAAGGAAAAGATGTCTTTTTAGAAATTGAAGTCCAAGGTGCCGAACAGGTCAAAGAAAAAGTACCAGACGGTGTCTTCATCTTCCTGACGCCGCCAGATTTATCAGAGTTAAAATCTCGAATTGTTGGTCGTGGTACTGATGATCATGATGTAATCGAAGAAAGAATGCGTGTGGCTCGCGAAGAAATCGAAATGATGGCATTATATGATTATGCTGTTGTGAATGATAAAGTGCCATTCGCAGTGAAACGAATCAAAGAAATTATTGCGAGTGAACATTTCCGCGTGGATCGCGTAATTGGTAAATATATTAAAATGTTGAAGGAGATGTAGCCTCATGATGCTAAAACCATCTATTGACTCATTATTGAAAGAAGTACCATCAAAATATTCACTTGTTATCTTAGCAAGCAAACGTGCGCACGAATTAGATGAAGGTGCACAACCAACACTAGAAAATTTCGAATCTGTAAAAAGCGTAGGCCAAGCATTGGAAGAAATCGACGCTGCAACAGTAATCAATGATCCTCGTCCAGAAGAAAAACGTGAAAGAATGCGTATGGCAAAAGAAGAACAAAAAATGCGACATGAACAAGAACAAAAAGAACTTGAAAATCGCATCCGCGAAGAAAAAAATTTATAAAATAAAGAAAGCCATTATGATCTATTTACTAGATTATAGTGGCTTTTTTATTTTAATTGTTAAATTGAATTATGCATCTTGGTTCGTTGCAGCGATTAACACTTCTCTAATTGTAATCTCTTGAGGTAATTCGTACATATATTTAACTGTTTTTGCAGCGTAAGTTGGATCTAAGGTAGTACCGCCCATTGTTTTTTTCCAATTTTCATAGGTTTCAATCGCTTCTTGATCTGTAATATGAGTTAAAAGTTCAGTCTCAGCAGCACCCGGTGCCATTACCATTACTCGGACGTTATGAGCAGAAACCTCCTCACGAACAGTTTCTGATAAAGCATGTACACCAAATTTACCTGCTGCGTAAATAGCATGATTGCCAAAGGTTTTACGTCCAGCATCTTTTGCCATCTGAGACTTTAACTAAAATACCATCAAAATTTAGAGGCAAAGTATTTATTTTATCAATTCTATGCTCAAGCAGTAATAATGGATAATTGTGGGGACTAAATAGTTTAGGCATTTCGGTATCAAATCCTGAACTAGCACCTGTAATAATTTCATAAGGAAACTCCTCATTTTTGCGTTATATGTGTTATAATACGCCCTTGAGTATATTCTAAGTCAAGAAGGAGAGTAATAGGTGTATACAATTGGAGAAATAGCAAAAATGACCGATTTCTCAGAACACACGTTGGACCAACGGCTGCTGTACTATCAAGAGTACAGAAAAAAGTTAGAGATAATGTTAGCATCTTTAGAGTCAAACCTAGATAAAATTGACTGGAAAATCGACTATTACCAAAAAGCTGTAGAGACAGGTACGGAAAAAATCCATGAAAATTCACCCGACTTATATGACTTGTATTTTAAAAAAGAAACGGACGGATAGCCCATTTATAAAGTGAAAAATGACATGAAATAACTTTTCTTATTTCTACAGAAATCAGAGGAACAAGACAAATGTCTGATTCTTTAGTACAATAAGCAAAGAGAATTTAAAAGAATATGTTGAATAATTAGGAATGGATAGAAAAGATTACACAGATCTTTATAGAAATGGAGGAATGTTTATGAGAAAAGCGGCCCAAGTGATTGTTGATGTCCCAACGATGCAGACAGATCAACCGTTTACTTATTTGATTCCTTTTAACTTAGAACAGCAATTAACAGTTGGTATGCGAGTTGAAGTTCCTTTTGGTAATGGAAATCGACATCTGCAAGGGTTTGTTTTAGCGATTGAGGAAGTTTCAGATGAGGTGATAGCAGCACAACAGTTTGAATGGAAGGAAATTCTTTCTGTTTTAGACTTAAAACCAGTACTCAATGCTGAACTGCTGGATTTAGCGGACTATATGAAGGAAAAAACATTTGCCTTTAAAATCACCTGTTTACAAACAATGCTGCCTAGCGTGATGCGTGCAGATTATAGCAAATACATATATTTAACCGATGAATTAGAAGAAGATATGCAAGATGAGTTGTTCTATGGGTTGGAAGAAATTGCGTGGGAAGATGCCTTAACTCGTAATATTTTACCACAACTGATGCAGCTCAGAAAACAGCAAAAAGTTGATATCCGTTACGAAGTGAACACGCGAAATCGAGTGAAAATGATTCGTTACATTCAATCGCTGAAAGATTTTGAACAATTAGAAGAAGCACGAATGACGCTTAGAAAAGGCTCACAAAAGAAAGAACAATTGATCCACTATTTACAGCAACTAGGGCTAGAAAAAATGACTACAGTAAAAGAGATGAAAGAGCTAGGATTTAGTACGGCTGTTTTAAATGATGGCGCAAATAAGCAATGGCTGACTTTTATTGAAACTGAAGCCTATCGTGATCCGTTTGCTGACCATACATTTGAAAAAACGACAGCACTTGCTCTGAATGATGAACAGCAAAATGCAGTAGAAAAAATTCTGGGATCGATGAATCAAGGAACGAGTCAAACCTATTTACTAGAAGGAATTACTGGCAGTGGAAAAACCGAAGTCTATCTGCAAGTGATTGCTGAAGTATTGAATCAAGAGAAAACAGCTATGATGCTTGTGCCAGAAATCTCACTGACACCACAAATGGTTCATCGTTTTAAGAGTCGCTTTGGGGAGCAGGTAGCGGTGATGCACAGTGCTTTATCTCAAGGTGAGAAGTACGATGAATGGCGTAAAATCGAACGTGGTGAAGCACAAGTCGTCGTTGGTGTAAGATCTGCTATTTTTGCTCCATTGGAAAACCTTGGAGTGATAATCATTGATGAAGAACATGAAGCTAGCTACAAACAAGAAGAAACACCACGCTATCATGCGCGTGATTTGGCGATTTGGCGCGGAGAATATCATCATTGCCCAGTTGTATTAGGAAGTGCGACCCCGTCATTGGAAACGCGAGCACGGGCGCAAAAAAATGTGTACGAACGATTAGTGTTATCTAAAAGAGCGAATCAGACTGCAACATTACCAACGATCGATGTGGTAGATATGCGTGAAGAAATCCAAAATAAAAATACGTCATCTTTCTCGCTAGCACTTCAAGAAAAAATAAAAGATCGTTTGGCTAAGAAAGAACAAAGTGTTCTTTTATTAAATCGTCGAGGCTATTCCTCTTTTGTGATGTGTCGAGATTGTGGCTATGTCTTGCCTTGTCCTAATTGTGATATTTCGTTGACGCTTCATATGGATACGAAAACGATGAAATGCCATTATTGCGGTCATGAAGAACGAATTCCCTATCATTGTCCTAATTGTGGCGGAGATAAAATCCGTTACTATGGAACAGGGACTCAAAAAGTAGAAGAAGAACTTAAAGCTCTTTTCCCTGATAGCCGCGTTTTGCGAATGGATGTGGATACGACAAGGCGAAAAGGCGCACATGAGAAGATTTTGACAGCATTTGGTAATCATGAAGCAGATATTTTATTAGGAACTCAAATGATAGCTAAAGGCTTAGATTTTCCTAACGTAACATTGGTTGGAGTCTTAAATGCTGATACCGCATTGAATCTACCTGATTTTCGTTCCAGTGAGCGAACATTCCAGCTATTGACTCAAGTTAGTGGACGGGCAGGACGGGCAGAAAAACCAGGAGAAGTCATCATTCAATCCTTTAATCCTGAACATTACGCGATTCAGCTAGCTAAAGCACAAGATTATGAAGACTTTTATCAAAAAGAAATGTACGTTCGGCATCGTGGTGACTATCCGCCATTTTACTTTACAGTACAAATCACAGCTAGTCACCCAGAAGAAAATCAAGCGGCTAAGCAGATGTTTGAACTAGTCAAGGAGTTAAAAGAAGGATTATCTGATCAAAGTATTTTACTTGGCCCGACGCCAAATGCCATCATGCGGGTCAACAATCGTTACTTTTATCAAGTAATCATTAAATATAAAAACGAACCAAATTTACAAAATATCTTAAAGAAAATACTGACTGACACCCAAAGAGCAACAGCGCATGGACTGAAACTATCTATCGATGCTGAGCCAATGAATTTTATATAATCTAATTTTGCTTTGAACCAGCTTATCGAGATCGTCTTCTCGTCCAGCTCTTCTCTTGTTAAAAAGAAAGGAAATTTTATGCGCTATCCTATAGTAATACACCCAAATGAACGTTTGAAACAAAAAGCAAAACCAGTCACAATGATCACTGATGAAACAATCACTATTTTAGAAGATATGTATGAAACGATGATTGCCCACGACGGTATCGGTCTGGCAGCACCTCAAATCGGTAAAAATTTTCAGCTTGCAGTAATCGAAGTGGATGAAGAAACTGGATTGTTTGAATTGATCAATCCTGAGATCATCGAGCACAAAGGCAGCGATATCGATGTGGAAGGCTGTTTAAGTATTCCAGAAACCTATGGCACAGTCGAACGAGCAGATGAAGTCACCGTTCGTTATTTTGATCGTGAAGGAGACGAGATCGAAGTAACAGCTTATGGTTATCTTGCCAGAGCGTTTCAACATGAAATCGATCACCTGAATGGTGAACTATTTATTGATAAGATCATTGAACCGATCAAACCAGAAGATTTAGATGCATATATGGAGGAACATTTAGATGACTAAACTAATTTTTATGGGAACACCGGCATTTTCGGTACCAATTTTAGAAGGATTGATTGATAATGGCTATGAAATAAAGGCTGTGGTCACTCAACCAGATCGCCCAGTTGGACGAAAAAAAGTAATCACACCAACCCCTGTAAAAGAAGCAGCACTAAAGCATGACTTACTTGTTTTACAGCCGGAAAAAATCTCAGGTTCACCTGAAATGGAAAAAATCATCGAACTTGCGCCTGATCTTATTGTGACAGCTGCTTTCGGTCAATTTTTACCAGAAAAGATTTTAAATGTTCCTAAATTTGGCGCAGTCAATGTTCATGCGTCGTTGTTGCCGAAATACCGTGGGGGCGCCCCTGTTCATTATTCGATCATCGAAGGAGAAAAAGAAACTGGTGTCACGATAATGGAAATGGTGAAAAAAATGGATGCTGGTGATATCCTTTCGCAAAAAGCGATTCCGATCACTAAAACGGATGATGTAGGGACGATGTTTGACCGCCTAAGTGTCGTTGGAAAAGAGCTATTACTGGATACATTACCAAAATTATTAGCGAATGAAATCACGCCGATCCCACAAGATGAGAGCCAAGTGACGTTTTCGCCAAATATTACCAGAGAACAAGAACGAATTGATTGGCAGAAAACAGCGGAACAAATCGACAATCAGGTCCGTGGTATGCGTCCATGGCCAACAGCCTTCACGACATATAATGAAATCAATTGGAAATTATGGGAAGTCACGCCTTTAGAAGAAACAACTGGAGCTGCTCCTGGAACGATCATCAAACGTAGTAAAAAAGAATTATGGATCGCTTGTGGAGAAGGAACGGTTCTTTCTATAAATACGATTCAGCCGTCTGGCAAAGGAAAGCTATTCATTCAAGATTTCTTGAATGGCGTCGGTAAAACAGTTGCAGAATCAGATAAGGTGGGCTAATTGATATGGGGAAAAAAATACCAGCAAGAGTAAAGAGCTCTGTGCGTTACGTGGCATTAAGAACGATTGAACGTGTGGATAACGGAGGCGCTTATTCAAATTTATTATTAAATGAAATGATCAACAAGTCTGCTTTAGGAGAAAAAGACAGCCGTTTATTCACGGAACTTGTCTATGGTACGATCAGCCGCAAGTTGTTACTGGAATATTATTTGACACCCTTTACTACAAATCCAAAAAAAGTCGATAGTTGGGTGAAAAATTTACTTAGTCTGTCGATTTATCAGCTGGTGTTTTTGGACAAAATTCCTGATCATGCGATTATTAATGAAGCGGTGGAAATCGGAAAACACAGAGGAAATGTTGGAATCGGTAAATTTGTGAATGGTGTTCTTCGTGCATTCCAGCGTGAAGGAGCTCCTAATTTAGAGAATATCAAAGATCCTGTCGAACGTCTATCAGTGGAGATCAGTATGCCAATGTGGTTGACGGAAAAGCTGATCAAACAAATGGGAATAGAAGAAACAAAAAAATTAGGCTTATCTCTTTTTGAAAAAAGTCATGTCAGTGGACGTGTTGATACACGTGAAATCAGTATTTCTGATGCATTGAAAGAATTACAAAAAAATCATATTGAAGCCTCTGCCAGCCAAGTGTCGCCTTATGGTGTGGTTGCAGATAAAGGATTTTTAGCAGGGAATTATTTATTTGATGCTGGTAAATTGACGATTCAAGATGAAAGTTCTATGCTAGTTGCTCCGGCGATGCAGATTGAAAAAAATCACGTGGTTTTAGATGCCTGCGCTGCACCAGGAGGTAAGACTACTCATATCGCAACATTTCTTGATGCTACACAAGGTGGTCGTGTGAAGTCTTTAGATATCCATGATCATAAAATTAAATTGATCAAACAAAATGCTGAACGTATGCATGTGAAAGATGTTGTCGATACTGAAAAACTAGATGCGCGTAAAGTAGGCGAAGAATTTCCAGCAGAATATTTTGACCGTATTTTAGTAGATGCGCCATGCTCAGGATTAGGTTTGATGCGGCGTAAACCAGATATTAAATACAATAAATCAGCTCAAGATTTTGAGCAATTACCTAAAATTCAGCTAGAAATTCTAGAAAGTGTTGCCCAAACATTGAAACAATACGGTATAATGGTCTATAGCACATGTACGATTGCCGAAGAAGAAAATCAGCAAGTAGTTGCAGCATTTTTACAAAAGCATCCAGAATTTAAAAAAATCGATGTGAGTGTCAGTGAGGCAGTTCAGCCTTCTGTACAGGATCAAATGCTCACACTATACCCGCATCAATTAGGGACGGACGGATTTTTTATTTGCTGTATGCAGAAAGTTTGTTAAACGAGGTGAAGCATAGTGGAAATCAATTTTCAAACAGATGTCGGACGAAAACGTAATACCAATCAGGATTATGCTGGTTTATTTGAGAATCAGTCAGGAGTTTCTTTAGCTATTTTAGCTGATGGGATGGGTGGTCATCAAGCAGGAGATGTAGCGAGCCAAATGGCAGTCAATAACCTTGGCGAGCGATGGCAAGAAAGTCTTATCGATACATCAGAAAAAGCGGCACAGTGGTTGATCAAAGAAATTCAGGACGAAAATACAATGATTTATGAAAAAGGGCAGTCACGACCTGAATATATAGGCATGGGAACTACAATTGTTAGTGCGGTACTTTTGGATCAGTCATTTGTATTGGCAAATATTGGTGATAGTCGGGCTTATTTAGTTCGCAATAATCAATTACGGCAACTGACAGAGGATCATTCTTTAGTTAATGAATTAGTAAAATCCGGTGAAATTACGCGCGAAATGGCAGCTAATCATCCGAGAAAAAATGTTTTGACACGTTCATTAGGTATGCCTAGAATGGTAGAAGTTGATGTTGCCAATCATCTTTGGGTACCTGATGACTATATTTTGCTATGTTCAGACGGGCTGACAAATATGGTTTCAGAAGAGGATATTTTGACCATCGTACTTTCGGAAAAACCATTGAATGAAAAAGTTGAAACACTGATTGCGACAGCCAATGAAGCAGGCGGGTTGGATAATATCACGGTTTTAGTGATTCATTTTGACGAATATAAGGAGGAAAACCAATGATCGAAATCGGCAGAAAATTGAATGGTCGATATCATATTATTGGCAATATCGGTAGTGGCGGCATGGCAAACGTGTTTTTAGCGCATGACTTGATTTTGGATCGTGACGTAGCTGTCAAAGTGCTTCGTTTTGACTTTCAAAATGATCAAGCAGCTATCCGTCGTTTTCAAAGAGAAGCTTTAGCTGCTACTGAGTTGGTTCATCCCAATATCGTCAGTGTCTATGATGTAGGTGAAGAAGATGGCATGCAATACTTAGTCATGGAATATGTAAAAGGGATGGATTTAAAACGATTTATCCAGACACAATATCCAATTCCATATGCAAAAACTGTTGATATCATGGAACAAATTTTATCAGCAGTTTCACTAGCGCATGAACATAGAATCATTCATAGAGATTTAAAACCGCAAAATATTTTGATGGATGAAAGCGGCGTTGTGAAAATTACAGATTTCGGAATCGCAATTGCATTAACGGAAACATCGATTACACAAACCAATACGATGTTGGGTTCTGTTCACTACCTATCTCCTGAACAAGCACGTGGCAGTATGGCGACTAATCAATCTGACGTTTATGCAGTTGGGATCATATTATATGAGATGCTGACAGGGAATGTACCATTTGACGGTGAATCTGCTGTTACAATTGCATTGAAGCACTTCCAAGAAGAGATGCCGTCAGTTAAAACATTTGATCCTAATATTCCTCAATCGTTGGAAAATGTGGTCTTACATGCAACGGCTAAAGATCCAGCTGATCGTTATAAAACGGCAGAAGAAATGTCTCGTGATCTATATACGGTATTAGCTGCAAATCGTTTAAACGAACCTAAATGGCAACCAACAGGATTGATGGGTGAAACAAAAATTTTAACCCCGATCACAGATGATATGGCGATGCCGTCTTCTTTTAATTCGATGGAAACACCGCCTGAAGAGCGAAATGAACATGAAGAGATTGAGGCACAAGAAATTGCGAAGAAAAGAAAGAAACCATTGATCATCGTTATTATTCTCTTAGTATTAGCTTTGATCATCGGTGGCGTGTTCTTTTTGGCTGGACAAGGCAACAGTGAAGTCAAAATTCCTAATGTAGAAGACAAGACAGAATCAGAAGCGCGAAAGACACTGGAAGATGCAGGGTTGAAAGTAAAATCTGAGGTAAAACAAGTCCAAAGTGATGACGTTAAAGAAGGAAATGTGGTCAAGACTGATCCTGAGATTGGTTCTACGGTGAAGAAAAATCGCGAAGTCGAACTTTATGTAAGCTCTGGAAATAAAAAAATCAAACTAGATGATTATTCTGGAGAAGAGTATAAGGATGCTATTGCAGCATTGGGTAAACTAGGATTTAAAGAGAGTCAAATCAAAATTACGAAAGAAACAGATTCTAAAGTAGATGAAGATAAAGTCATCAGTCAAACACCAGAAGAAGGTACAGAAGTTGATCCTAAAACAGATGAAATCACTTTAGTTGTTAGTGAAGGACCAGACGATGTTTATTTAGCTGATTATGCCAGCTTAGGCTACAGTTATGAGAGTGCGGTAGCTGAATTATTAAGCTATGGAATCAAAGAAAACCAAATTTCTCGTGTCGATAAGCCAAGTGATACGGTAGCTAAAGATGTAGTGATTGGCCAAAATCCAGCAGCAGGCAATCCGTTTAACCCTAAAAAAGGGAAGATCACATTAACGGTAAGCTCTGGACCAGAAAAAACGACGGCTAGCTCTGAATCAAATACAGTTGTTTTAGGTAGTTATGCAGAAAATTATACGTATGACAATGCAGTAAATGCATTGATCAGTTTAGGAATCAAAGAAAATCAAATCTCAAGGGTCGATGAAGCTAGCGACTTGGCTAAAGGTACTGTTATTTCACAGGATCCAGGTGCTGGTGCAACGTTCGATCTTAAAAATGGGAAAATTACGTTAAAAGTGAGTACTGGACCAAGTAATGTTAGTATTCCTAACCTAATAGGACTTTCTTCAGCTGAAGCTAAGGCTCAATTAGAAAGCAGCGGCTTAAAATATAAACAAGGATCTGGGGATGCGTCAAAAGGAGAAGTAACGAGTGTATCGCCAAGTGTGGGTGACAGTGTTGGAAAAGGCACTTCAGTAACCGTTAATTTCTCAAGCACAACGGATTCGACAGGTAATGAAAATAATTAATAAATAGGATAAGAGGTTGGGACAAAAGTGTTTAACTCCGAGAAACAAGAGGGAGTTGCTTCTGCTCCCACCGTTTATTCGGATTTCTTAAGGTTAAGGTATAACTTGTATAGTTATACCTTAGCCTTTTTTTGAAGAGACGACTTTCCTAAGCCAAGCGTTTAGCTTTTATCAAACCTATGGTAAAATAGAACCAATAGAAACGAGGAGGTGGCATTTCTGAAAGGTCAAATCAGAAAAGCGTTAAGTGGTTTTTACTACATTTATACAGATGGGGCAACATTTCAAACAAGGGCCCGTGGGAATTTTCGAAATCGAAAAATCACCCCGCTAGTCGGGGATGAAGTCATGTTTGAAAGTGATAATCCAACCGATGGCTATTTGCTGGAAGTCTATCCTAGGCATAACGAGCTGGTGCGCCCGCCAGTAGCAAATGTGGATCAAGGCGTGGTTGTCATGAGTATGATCGAACCTAATTTCTCATACAATTTAATGGATCGTTTTTTAGTGACATTAGAAGATAAAGGCATTTCCCCAATCATTTATTTGACAAAAGTTGATTTGTTGAAAGGGACCGAAGCTGTACATGTAGCGGATGTCAAAACGGTTTATGGAGAAATTGGGTATCCCGTAATCGCTGCGACAAAAGCGAATGATGAAGAAGCCGTTCAGACTCTAGAACAGTATTTTCCAGAACGTTTGACTGTTTTTATGGGTCAATCAGGTGCTGGCAAATCAACCTTACTAAACAAAATCTCTCCCGATTTACAACTTGCAACCGATGAAATTTCTGAATCTTTAGGCCGAGGAAAGCACACTACTCGTCATGTAGAACTGCTTCCTTTGTATGATGGCTTAGTTGCAGATACGCCAGGCTTTAGTTCGATCGACTTTTTAGAAATGGAAGCAACAGATCTGCCTAAACAATTTCCGGAATTTGTAAAAGTCTCTTCGTCATGTAAATTCCGTGAATGTATGCATCGCAAAGAACCAGGCTGTGAAGTGAAAAAATGTGTAGAAGAAGGAACAATCGCGCAATCGCGTTATGATAATTACCTGCAATTTTTACTAGAAATAGAAAATCGTAGACCGATTTATAAGAAAAAATAAAGGAGTGACTTTCATGAAACTAGCACCATCAATTTTAAGTGCCGATTTTGCCAATCTACAAAGAGATATTCAATTAGTCGAAAAATTAGGGGCGGACTACATTCATGTGGATGTAATGGATGGTCAATTTGTGCCGAATATCACACTTGGACCTAACGTTGTTTCCGCGATCCGACCAGTGACCAAATTACCTTTGGATGTTCACTTGATGATCGTTCAACCAGAAAACTATATTGAAGCATTTGCGAAAGCTGGATCAGATATCATCACTGTCCATGCCGAATCAACGCCGCATATCCATCGTGCCGTTCAAATGATTAAAGCATCTGGTGTGAAAGCGGGTGTTGTGATCAATCCTGGGACGCCATTGTCTGCGATTGAGTATGTGTTGGATTTAGTTGATCAAGTGTTGATCATGACAGTGAATCCTGGATTTGGTGGACAATCATTTATTGAAAGTTCGTTGGATAAAATTGCGCAATTAAAAGAATGGAAAGAATCAAAAGGCTATACGTATGATATCGAAGTCGATGGAGGAATTGTTCCAGAGACAGCTAAACGTTGTAAAGAAGCGGGTGCGAATGTTTTTGTAGCAGGTTCTTATATTTATGATTCAGAAAGTCCTAAAAATCGTATTGCTGCTTTGAGAGCTGTGTTAGATTAATGAAAATTCTTCTTGTAGCAGGTGGTTCGCCTGATGAGTGGCCGCAACTAAATTCAGAGAGATTTGATTACATTGTAGGAATCGATCGAGGAAGTTTATATATTTTGGAACAGGGCTGGACGTTAGATTTAGCAGTTGGTGATTTTGATTCTTTAACGAATGATGAGAAGCAAGTAGTCCAAGAACAAGCAAAAGAAGTTGTACAGGCACAAGCCGAAAAAGATGATACGGATACGCAGCTGGCTTTGGCGCTGGTAATGAAAAAATTTCCAGAATCCAAAGTCATGATCATAGGCGCGACTGGCGGCCGACTGGATCACTTTCTAGCAAATCTATGGCTGCCTTTAGAACCAAGATTTCAAGAGTTTGCTCGGCAAATAAATGTTAAAGATCATCTAAACAGTATCAGCTATTATCTCCCTGGAAGCTATGTGGTAAAAAGAGAAACTACGATGAACTACCTAGCGTATTGTTGTTTAACGCCTGTTAAAAACCTAACTTTAATTGAAAGTAAATATCTCTTAAATCATGTGGATGTCGCAATTCCAACTTCATACGCGAGTAATGAGTTTATAGGCGAAACAGCTGGGTTTTCATTTGATACAGGAATGATTGCCGTTATTCAAAGTCGAGATGAACAATAAAAAAAGCTGAACGGCATGCCGTTCAGCTTTTTGATTACGTTCTATTAAACACGCTCGATTTTACCAGATTTCAAAGCACGAGTTGACACCCAAACTTTTTTAGGTTTACCGTCTATTAATACACGAACTTTTTGCAAGTTAGGTTTAACAGTACGTTTAGTAGCGTTCATTGCATGTGAGCGGTTATTGCCGCTGCTTGTCTTACGACCAGTAAAATAACATACTTTTGCCATTTTTAGTTTCCTCCTTTGCTTTGATCTCGGAGCGATAGTTTTCAGCTCATACTAACTTAATTTATCATAGAAAGCAGTTTTTTGCAAGAGGAATTTTAAATCAGTTTGACATTTTCCTACAAACGATGTAAATTATACAATTATTGGTAAATTCGATGAGACTCTCTATAATTATCTAGATAAGTTCCTTTTCATTAAGGTACGCCTATGTTAAAATACTATAGAAGAAAATAGGGCAATTGTGCTCTTTAAGGAGGCTTTCATCAATGGCTGTAAAAATCAAAACACCAGCAGGTACCATTGAGATTACCAATGAGGTTATCGCCACAGTTGTTGGCGGTGCTGCGACAGATATTTACGGAATCGTCGGTATGGCTAGTAAAAACCAAATCAAAGATAATTTAAATGGCATTTTGCGTAAAGAAAATTATTCTAAAGGCGTGGTCGTACGTCAAGAAGAAAATGGCGTTGCGGTCGACGTATATACTATTGTAAGTTATGGAACAAAAATTTCAGAAGTTTCTCGTAATGTGCAAGAAAAAGTAAAGTATAACCTTGAAACACTATTAGGCGTGACAGCTAATTCGGTCAACGTATTTGTGCAAGGTGTTCGTGTGTTGCCTGACTAGGTAGCCAGCTGTCAAATAGATGAACGATCATCTATTTGCAGGAATCTCAAAGGAGGATTTTTTAGGTGAATGTAACAGAAATCAGTGCAAGTCAGTTCCAAGAGATGGTTCAGGCTGGTGCGAGTCGTCTGCATGTGAATGCAGAATACGTCAACTCATTGAATGTTTTCCCTGTGCCAGATGGTGATACAGGAACAAATATGAACTTATCTATGACAAGTGGAGCGAAGGCTGTAGCCGATTCTCGTTCTGAAAAAGTCGGAGAACTTACAACAATTCTTTCAAAAGGATTGTTGATGGGCGCTAGAGGAAACTCTGGTGTTATCTTATCACAATTATTTCGTGGTTTTTCGAAGCAAATTCCAGATGTCGAGACATTGAATGCTAAAGATTTAGCAGCAGCGTTTACCCATGGAGTAGAGACTGCGTATAAAGCAGTAATGAAACCCGTAGAAGGAACAATTTTGACTGTTTCCCGTGAAGCTGCCCGTTCTGGCGAACGCAAAGCAAAAGAAACGGATGACTGTATCGAAGTGATGGAAGCTGTCGTTAAAGGTGCAAAACGTGCTTTAGCTAAAACTCCTGATCTTCTACCTGTCTTAAAAGAAGTAGGCGTGGTCGACAGTGGTGGTCAAGGTTTGTTATTTATTTATGAAGGCTTTTTAGAAGCTTTATCTGGCGAATTTTTAGCAACAGAAATCTATGAGCCAAGCCCAGGTGAGATGGATGAGATGGTCAACGCTGAACATCACCGTGGTGTTAGTGGACATGTTGCGACTGAAGATATCAAATTCGGTTACTGTACAGAAATCATGGTTCAAATCGGTGAAGGTCCAACTGTGGACAGTGATTTCGATTATGAAACATTTAGAAACTACTTGAACGAATTAGGAGATTCTTTACTTGTCGTAAACGATGATGAAATCATCAAAGTTCATGTGCATACAGAGCATCCAGGTGAAGTGATGAATTACGGTCAAAAATTCGGTTCATTAGTGAAAATCAAAGTAGACAACATGCGCTTACAACACGAAACGCTAGTTGAGCATGACGCACAAGCAGCCGTAACTAAAAAGGCACGTGTTCCTTATGCAGTTATTGCAATTGCAGCAGGAGAAGGTGTTCAAGAATTGTTCAGAAGCCTTGGTGCAAGCTATATCATCAGCGGTGGTCAAACAATGAACCCTAGTACTGAAGACATATTGAAAGCTGTTAAAGAAGTTAACGCAGATCAAGTTATTATCTTACCTAACAATAAAAATATCTTCATGGCAGCTGATCAAGCAGCAGAAGTAGCAGATATTCCAGTAGCAGTTGTTCCAACAAAAACAATCTCTCAAGGAATGACAGCGATGCTTGCTTTTAATGATCAACAAACTTTAGAAGAAAATAAAACAACCATGACAGAAATGATCGAAAGTGTAGTCAGCGGACAGGTAACAACAGCTGTACG
Source organism: Enterococcus sp. AZ126 (assembly GCF_051714545.1). NCBI lineage: Bacteria > Bacillati > Bacillota > Bacilli > Lactobacillales > Enterococcaceae > Enterococcus > Enterococcus sp. AZ126. The sequence goes on along the minus strand of NZ_JBIOSB010000001.1, from coordinate 2,060,284 downwards.
TGACACAACAATCGACAATGTTGAAATTAAAAAAGATGACTATCTAGGCATGATCGACGGCAAAATCGTAGTATCAGAACCAGATATGTTCAACGCATCATTGGATACACTAAAACGCATGATCGATGATGAGACAGAAATCATAACGATTATTGTAGGTGTCGGTGGTACAATGAAAGAAGCTGAAAAATTTGTAGAAGCATTGACTGCTGAATATGAAGAGTTAGAGACAGAACTTCATGAAGGTGGACAGCCTGTTTATCCTTACCTGTTTTCAGCTGAATAAATTGAGAGAATCAAAAAGCCAGACACTTGTTGTTTGGCTTTTTCTATAGAAAATAAATAAATAGAGTGTAAATCACGTATCTATTAATGAGAGGAGGAAAAGTGGTGAACGTATCAGATGACATCGGTGTACTCCCGGGTGTTGGGCCAAAACGGGCGGAAAACCTAAAGGAGTTAGGCATTCAAACGATTGAGGATTTGTTATCTTATTACCCTTTTCGATATGATGATATCCAAGAAAAAGAGCTAAACGAAATTCAAGATCAAGAGAAAGTTACCTTAAAAGGGTTAGTGGTATCTGAACCTGTTGTTAGTCGTTATGGGTATAAAAAAAGTCGAATGATGTTTCGGATGATGCAAGACCATGCGGTGATCAACGTTTCCTTCTTCAATCAACCTTATTTAAAAGATAAAATCATACTGTCCGAAGAAATTGCAGTCTATGGAAAATGGGATGCTAAACGAAAATCATTGAATGGTATGAAAATTTTAGCAGCTAAAAATGATGGTGAAGATTTTGCTCCGATTTATCATGTAAATAAAAAAGTTCGTCAAAGCAGTCTGATCCAGCTTATTCGTACAGGGTTTGAAAAATACGGTGAGTTGATTACTGAAATTTTACCGGAAGATTTATTAGCGAAATATCGTTTGATGCCAAGAAAAGAAGCGATGTTGGCCATGCATTTTCCAAACGATCCAGAAGATAGTCATCAAGCAAAGCGGCGAGTCGTTTTTGAAGAATTTTTCTTATTTCAATTAAAAATGCAAGGATTGAAGAGACAAGAAAAAGCAGAAAAAAATGGATTGAGCATTCAGTATGATGTAGAACGATTAAAATCATTTACACAAAAGCTGCCTTTTGAGTTGACTACAGCTCAAAAAAAAGTAACAAATGAAATTTGTCGGGACTTAATGAGTCCGAATCATATGCAACGTTTATTACAGGGCGATGTTGGAAGTGGGAAAACAGTTGTAGCGGCAATTGCTCTTTACGCAACGATGACAGCAGGTTTTCAAGGGGCTTTAATGGTCCCGACTGAGATATTAGCACAACAGCATATGGAAAGCCTTCAACAATTGTATGATCCATTAGAAGTTCGTACAGCGTTGTTGACTGGATCGACCAAGACAAAGGAACGCCGAGAACTTCTTGAACAATTAGCGACAGGCGAAATCGATATCATCATTGGTACCCATGCGTTGATTCAAGAAGATGTCTTGTTCCATCGGCTAGGGCTAGTGATTACAGATGAACAGCATCGATTTGGTGTGAATCAACGCAGAGTCTTAAGAGAAAAAGGGTTGAAGCCTGACGTGTTATTCATGACTGCTACACCGATCCCTAGAACTTTGGCAATTACAGCTTTTGGTGAGATGGATGTCTCGATCATTGATGAAATGCCAGCTGGTCGGATTCCAATAGAAACGCGCTGGATTCGTCCGCCTCAATTAGATACAGTCTTAGAATGGATGGAAAAAGAATTGGCTCGCGGGCATCAGGCATATGTGATTTGCCCATTGATTGAAGAATCTGAGGCACTGGATGTTAAAAATGCAACAGAGATATTTGAACATATGTCGGCGTTTTTCAATCCTACTTATCAGGTCGGTTTGCTTCATGGGAAAATGAAAAATCAAGAAAAAGAAGAGATCATGCAGGAGTTCAAAGAAAATAACTTGCAGTTACTGGTTTCTACTACTGTGATCGAAGTTGGCGTAAATGTTCCCAATGCGACGGTTATGTTAATTATGGATGCGGATCGTTTTGGACTAGCACAATTACATCAGCTTCGTGGGCGTGTTGGTCGAGGTTCGGAGGCGTCTTATTGTATTTTAGTTGCAAACCCGAAGAATGAAATGGGTGTGGAGCGAATGAAAATCATGACAGAAACGAATAATGGTTTTGTGCTGAGTGAAAAGGATTTGGAATTACGAGGACCAGGTGAAGTGTTTGGCGCCAGACAATCGGGTGTGCCTCAATTTGCAGTTGGCGATATCGTAACGGATTTCAATATTCTTGAGGTTGCACGCCAAGAAGCTAGCGTTATCTGGAAAAAAGAGCAATGGTGGATTTTACCGGAATATCGTGGTATTGCTGATAAAATTAAGCCAAATGATGATGAGCAACAGTTTTTTGATTAGTGTTTGAGAAGTTACATGCGCTGAAGAGAGATGATCCGCTTTTCGTGATCTAGCTGTACGAAGCAGACCGCTCAACAAATAGATAAAATGATGAAAAGATAAAAAGCATCTTCCCATCATTTTCCTAATTGCCTTGACACACAACGAATGAAAAGAGTTGATGTAAAAAGGTACCTACTTGGTTGTTCAAGGTCTAAACGCTTCGTTCCGCTTTTCGATATGTTATACTACTTATTGTAATTTACCTAGGAGGGACTATGTTATGAAGATTGCAGTTGATGCAATGGGTGGCGATCATGCGCCACAGGCTATTGTTGAAGGCGTGATGTTGGCCAAACAGGATTTTCCAGAGATTGAGTTTTTACTTTATGGAAAAGAAGATGACATTAAAAAATATGTAACAGATGAAACGAATATTACGGTTATCCATACTGATGAAAAAATCAATAGCGATGATGAGCCAGTTAAGGCGATCCGTCGTAAGAAAACGGCGTCGATGGTATTAGCCGCACAAGCAGTAAAAAATGGTGAAGCTGATGCAATTTTTTCAGCAGGTAACACAGGTGCGTTATTAGCTGCAGGATTATTTATCGTTGGACGAATCAAAAACGTTGAACGACCAGGCTTGATGTCGACTTTGCCTGTGATTGGTCAGCCAGATGGTGGATTTGATATGTTAGATTTAGGTGCAAATGCCGATAATAAACCAGAACATCTTGTCCAATACGCTGTGTTAGGTTCATTTTATGCTGAAAAAGTTCGAAATATCGCGAAACCTCGAGTGGCTCTTTTAAATAATGGTGCCGAAGAGACTAAAGGTAGTGAGCTGACTAAAAAAGCCTTTGAATTACTTTCAGAAGAAGAAGGTATTCATTTTATCGGAAATGTCGAAGCGCGAGATTTATTAAGTGGAGCAGCAGATGTTGTTGTGACAGATGGTTTTACAGGGAATGCAGTGCTAAAATCAATTGAAGGAACAGCCTTAAATATGATGGGACTTTTAAAATCATCGATTCTTGCAGAAGGATTCAAAGGCAAGATGGGCGCATTACTTTTAAAAAATGCCTTACGTGGTATGAAAGATGAAATGGATTACTCCAAACATGGTGGAGCGGTTCTTTTTGGCTTGAAAGCGCCAGTCATCAAAACACATGGATCGACAGGACCAGAAGCCGTACGTTACACGATTCGTCAAATTCATACAATGCTGAAAACAGAGGTTGTACCTCAACTGGTTAACTATTATGAAACAAAAGAATAATTAAGTCCGCAACCTATTTGCAACTCTATTGTAATAATTTTGCAAAAAAGGATGGACAAATCAATCATTTGTGAGTACAATGTATCATAGCGTTTAACTCAATCGTGAGGAACGCTTTTCAAATGCAGTGGAGGTGAATGCAATTGACTCGTGAAGAAGTACTTGAAAAAGTAGCGAAGATTATCTCAAACCACTTTGATATTGAAGCTGAGAAAGTGACAGATCAATTAAACATTAAAGATGACTTGAACGCAGATTCAATTAGTGTAATGGAATTTGTTTTAGAGCTAGAAGATGAGTTTGGTACAGAAATTTCTGATGAAGACGCAGAGCAAATTGAAACAGTTGGTGCTGCTGTAGATTATATTATGAATAACTTATAATTAAAAACAGAGGTTAGGATAGAAGTGTATAACTTCGAGAAATAAGAGGACATTCACGAAAATTGTTCTTAAAATTTTTGTGAATTTTCTCTTATTTCCAAAGGCGTTGCTTCTGCTCTTGCCATTGATTCGGATTCCTTAAGGTTAGGATATAACTCGTAGAGTTATGTCTTAGCCTCTTTTTTAATTATTTAGAAAAATTTGCATTACCAAAATGTTGCAATTTTTACAAATATTATATACAATTGCCTAAATATGATTACAATGAGAATATAGATTATTTGGGAACGATTACAATGAGTAAGTGAATAGAAAGTATTAAAAAACGAGGTTTTTTTACTAATGTTCTTTACTGTGTTGTGTTATTTAACTGAGTATAGAGGAGTGTATTAAAGTGAGTGATGGTAATCAATTGTTAGATGTTCAACATCTGCACACAGGATTTCGTATTAAAGATGAATATTATGATGCTGTTGATGATGTGTCATTTGAATTAGGTAAGAACGAAATTTTGGCAATTGTTGGTGAGTCGGGTTGTGGAAAAAGTACTTTAGCTACAACGATAATCGGCTTACATGATGCAAATAATACTCGTGTAACGGGCGAAATTCTGTACAAAGATTTGAATTTAACTACGTTTAATGAGCAACTATATAATAAAATTCGAGGCAATGATATTGGAATGATCTTTCAAGATCCATTGTCAGCGTTGAATCCTTTGATGCGAATTGAAGATCAGATCAAAGAAAGTTTGACTTATCATACAGATATGAACGCAGAACAAAAACAAGCTCGGGTAATCGAATTATTGACACAAGTAGGTATTCCAAAACCTGAACGAGTTGGGAAGCAGTATCCTCATGAATTATCTGGAGGAATGCGTCAACGTGTAATTATTGCAATTGCTATTGCTTGTAAACCAGCAATCATTATTGCGGATGAACCAACCACAGCATTGGACGTAACGATACAAGCGCAAATTTTAGATTTACTCAAGGACTTACAAGAAGAAACGGGTTCTGGCATTATTTTGATTACTCATGATTTAGGGGTAGTAGCTGAAATGGCTGATAAGGTAGCTGTGATGTATGCCGGGCAATTTGTTGAGGTTGCGACAGCAGAAGAATTGTTTAACGATCCGAAACATCCATATACACGTTCTTTATTACAGTCGATTCCTCAAGAAAATTCAGATGATAGTCAACTGCATGTAATTGAAGGTGTCGTTCCATCATTAAGCAAGTTACCAAGAGAAGGCTGTCGTTTTGCTCCGAGAATTCCTTGGATTTCAGAGGATGCTCATGAAGCAGAACCAACATTGCATGAAGTGTCAGAGGGCCATTTTGTCCGCTGTACATGCTATCAGCATTTCCATTTTAGAGACGATCAGGAGGAAGTATAATGGCAGAAATCATTCAAATCAAAGACTTGAAAGTTCATTATCCTATCCGCAGTGGCTTCTTCAATCGAGTGACCGATCATGTGCTGGCAGTTGATGGTGTTGATTTTATTATTGAAAAAGGGAAGACATACGGTTTAGTTGGTGAATCTGGTTCTGGAAAATCAACTACAGGAAAAGCAATTATTGGCTTAGAGAAAGTAACCAATGGCAGTATTTTATATCAAGATCAAGATGTGACAAAAGCGCATAATCGCAAAGCGATGAAATACAATAAGGATGTTCAAATGATTTTTCAAGATTCAATGTCCAGTTTAAATCCTAAAAAAAGAGTGCTGGATATTATTGCTGAACCGATCCGTAATTTTGAACGATTGAGTGATCAAGAAGAAAAGAAAAAAGTCAAAGGGCTTTTAGATATTGTAGGAATGCCGGAAGATGCGTTGTATAAATATCCGCATGAATTCTCAGGTGGACAACGGCAACGTTTAGGTGTGGCCAGAGCAGTTGCAACAAATCCTAAACTGATTATTGCAGATGAGCCAGTTTCAGCTTTAGATTTATCCGTTCAAGCGCAAGTTTTGAATTTTATGAAAAATATCCAAGAAGAATATGGGTTGAGTTATTTATTCATTTCACATGACTTAGGTGTTGTAAAACATATGTGTGATAATATTGCGATCATGTATAAAGGTCGATTTGTCGAGATTGGTACGCGTCAGGACATTTACACAAACCCACAGCACATTTATACAAAACGCTTATTGTCAGCTATTCCTAAAATCGATGTTGCGCATCGTGAAGAACATAAAGCGCAGCGTCGCCAAGTAGAAAAGGAATATATCGAACATCAAAAAGATTATTATGATCAGGATGGTCGCGTGTACGATTTACGTAAGATCAGTGAAACGCATCAAGTAGCGTTAAAAGATGGGAGTGCAGTCTAATGTGGAAGACAATTTTACGGCGTATACTTTTAATGATTCCTCAAATTTTGATTTTAAGCGTCTTGATCTTCATATTGGCTAAAATGATGCCAGGTGATCCTTTTACAGGGCTAATAAATCCAAATACAGATCCTGCAGTAATTGAAAAAATGCGTGAATCAGCTGGATTGAATGATCCTTGGACAACACAATATGTACGTTGGATCGTGAATGTCTTCCATGGAGATTTTGGTGAGAGCTTTATTTTCAAGTTACCCGTTTCAACTTTGATTGGTGGTCGTGCAGTTAATACTATTTTCTTGTCTTTATTAACAGTTGTGATCATGTATGCAATTGCTTTACCACTAGGTGTTTTATCTGGACGTTATCAAAACTCTATTTTAGATAAATTTGTAGTGGTATACAACTTTATTAGCTTTGCGGTACCGCCATTTATTTTTGCACTAGTTATGCTATTTATTTTCGGGTACCGTTTAGATTGGTTTCCAACGACAGGTTCAGTCTCTAGTGGTGTTGAACCAGGAACAGCAGCTTACATCTGGGATCGTTTTTATCATTTGATTTTACCAGCGTTATCTCAGGCACTTCTTGGAACGGCAATCACGATCCAATATTTACGTAATGAAGTGATTGATTCTCAGTCGCTTGATTATGTTCGGACTGCTCGTTCAAAAGGGGTACCAACAAATAAAGTTTATACAAGACATATTTTCAGAAATGCTTCATTACCAATCGTATCTCAACTTAGCTACGAAATTACTGCTTTGATCAGTGGATCGGTAGTTATTGAAAAAATCTTTGGTTATCCAGGAATTGGGAAATTATTTATCGACTCGATCGGACAACGGGATTATGCAGTAATCACGGCCTTAGTATTGATTTTAGGAGTTGCAACGCTTGTCGGGAATTTGATTTCAGATATTGTGATGAGTCTTGTAGATCCACGGATTCGGGTTCAATAGAAAATCAATTTTAAGGAAAGGAAGAGACGAGATGGATAAAAATAAAGAAACTGAAGTAGTGACTGTGCCAGAAACGATCCCACCGATGGGATTTCGAATGATCGCAAGAGAATTCAAAAAAGATAAATTAGCTATTTTTTCACTTGTATTGTTAGTCGCTATTTTATTGGTTGTTTTCATAGGAGCTTTATTGACCGATCAAGACAAAGTGATGACAGTTAGTATTTTAGATAAATATGCCGAACCTGGTGGGAACTTCATACTAGGAGCAGATGAGGGTGGCCGTGATATCCTTGGTCAATTGATTATTGGAGCGCGTAATTCTGTTGTGATCGGTTTTGCTATCACGATCCTTACATCGATCATCGGTGTAGGTATAGGGATTATTTCAGGTTATTATGGTGGAATATTTGATAATGCAGTGATGCGTGTTGTTGACTTTATCATGATCTTACCGATTATGATGATCATTATTGTTTTTGTTACAATCATTCCTAATTATAATGTTTGGTCTTTTGTGTGGATCATGAGTGCGTTCTACTGGGTCGCAAAGGCGCGGCTATTCAGAAGTAAAACACTATCGGAAGTCCGAAGAGATTATGTGAGTGCTTCAAAAACCTTAGGAACAAGTGATTTTAAAATCATGTTTCGAGAAATCATGCCAAATCTAAGTTCATTGATCATCACGAACTTAACGATCAACTTTGCGGCAAATATCGGAATCGAAACAACGCTTACGTTCTTAGGATTTGGTTTGCCGACAAATGTACCGAGCCTTGGAACATTGATCGGATATGCCAGCAATGGTGATGTTTTAGCGAATAAAACATGGATATGGGTACCAGCATCAGTACTGATTTTAGTTATGATGTTATGTATAAATTATATTGGCCAAGCGTTTAAACGTTCAGCAGATGCTAGACAGCGTTTAGGTTAAGAAGAGGAGGAATTAGTGTGAAAAGCAAAAAACTTTTGGGTTTAATGACATTAACAGCAGTGGTGGCTATAACATTAACTGCATGTGGTGGGGGTAAAAAATCAGGTTCTGATAATAAGAATGTGGAAACTGAAGATATCAGTAAATTTACAATGACGGTCAAAAATGATAAAGAAGCAATCAAAGGCGGGACTTTGGATGTAGCTGTGGCTTCTGATACACAGTTTAAAGGATTGTTTTCAGAAGTCTATTACCAAGATACGTATGATTATTATTATATGGCTCCATCTCATGAAGGATTATTCTCGTACGATGAAGACTTCGTGATTACAGATGATGGAGTTGCTAAACTAGATTTAGACGTTGACAATAAAAAGGCAACCATCACATTGAAAAAAGATGTTAAGTGGTCAGATGGAGAATCTGTAACAGCAGATGATCTGGTTTACCCTTATGAAGTAATTGGGAATAAAGAATATACTGGGATTCGTTATGATGACGACTTTATGAATGTTGTGGGTATGGACGAATACCATGATGGAAAAGCCGATACTATTTCTGGTATCAAAAAAGTAGATGATCAAACGATTGAAGTAACCTATAAAGAAATGAACCCAGGAATGCTCCAATTAAGTGGTGGCGTGTATACAAGTGCAATGCCAAAGCATGTCTTTAAAGATATTCCCATCAAAGATCAAGAAAAAAGTGATGCAGTCCGCAAAAATCCTGTAACATTCGGTCCTTACTATATGAGTAAGATCGTAACTGGAGAGTCAGTAGAATACTTGCCGAATGAGCACTACTATAAAGGCGAACCTAAACTAGACAAAATCGTATTTACAAACGTACCGACAGCATCGATTGTTGAAGCTGTAAAAGCGAAGAAATATGATATGATTTATTCAATGCCGACAGATAACTATCCAACATACAAGGATTCAGAAGGATATCAAATGCTAGGACGTGAAGAATTAGCATACACATATATTGGGTTCAAACTAGGTACTTTTGACAAAGAAAAAGGGGAATCTATTTTAAATCCAGATGCCAAAATGGCTGATGTGAAATTACGTCAAGCGATGGGTTATGCGGTGGACAACGATGCAATTGGTCAAAAATTCTACAATGGTCTACGTACTGGAGCAACAACATTGATTCCGCCAATCTTTAAAACGTTACATGATACAGAAGTAAAAGGGTACCAATATGATCTAGATAAAGCGAAGAAACTTTTGGACGATGCAGGTTATAAAGACGTAGATGGTGATGGTCTTAGAGAAGATCCTAAAGGGGAGAAATTGACCATCAACTTTGCCTCAATGGCAGGTGGCGAAACAGCTCAACCTTTAGCGGATTACTACCTACAACAATGGAAAGAAATCGGATTAGATGTGAAATTAGCAACTGGTCGTTTAATTGATTTCCAAGCATTCTACGATAAGATTAAAAATGATGATCCAGAGATTGATGTTTTCCAAGCTGCTTGGGGTGTGAACAGCGCACCATCTCCAGCCGGTTTATACGGACGTAATGCCGCATTTAATTATTCTCGTTTTGTTTCAGAAGAAAATGATAAATTATTAAGCGCGATTGATTCAAAAGAATCTTTTGATGATACGAAACGTAAGGAAGCCTATGATGCATGGCAAGAATATATGTTTGAGCAAGCACCTGTTATTCCTACATTGTATCGTAATGAAATCATGCCAATTAATGATCGAGTGAAATCATTTACTTGGAATTATGAAAATACTAGAGATTACTATACTATTGAATTAACAGCTGAAAAACGTTAGTCTATTGAATTGAAGAACAAGTAGTTATGAAGTTAAGTTCATAGCTGCTTGTTCTTATTTTTATTATTGTTGAATTCCATAGATGGCAGCTTTATAAACGAAGGAGAATTACAGCATGCAGCATAAGATAATTAAGTTTGGAAAAAAAGTGGACAAGATCATCTTGCTTACTTAGTAGATATAGGTCTAAAAGTAAGGATGTCTCTATTACTCTTAATTCAAGAGGCTTATATCTAACTGTGACAAAGAACAAACATTTTTTGTCACTTGTACACTAGACAGAGATTTGGAAGAATGATAATCTTGTTGTTAAGCGCTTTCATTTGGAGTGTCGTAAATAATTTAAATAAGGAGAGATAAGATGGAAAAAACACTCGTTATCATCAAACCAGATGGCGTTTCACGTAAATTAGTCGGAGAAATCCTGCAGCGATTTGAAAAAAAACAATTGAAGCTTAGTCAATTAAAAGTGGCAATAATGTCTCGTGAATTAGCACAAGAGCATTATGCACATGTGAAAGAATTTGATTTCTTTGATGATATGATCACCTATATGACATCGTCAGAAGTTGTTTATCTCGTTTTAGAAGGAACTAGTGTTATCAAAACGGTTCGGAAAATGATCGGTGCAACCAATTGTTTAGAAGCTGAACCTGGAACGATCCGAGGCGATTATGGCGCGAATAGTCACCAAAATATCATCCATGCATCGGATTCACCAACCGCCGCGGAAATTGAAATCAAACGGTTTTTTCATGAAGACAATTAAATCAAAAGCGTATCAAGATTTTGTGATGATCTTGAGCGCTTTTTGTCTTTTTACATTCAATGAACAGCAGGAAATTCGTAGTTTATGATAAAAATATGCTCAAATCATTAGGAAATTCTTCAAATACTATGAATTCAGCAGTGTTTTTAACGCAATTCCTCTCTAACCATTTAAAAATCCAACAAAAAAAAGTATAATAGAGAAGGTTGTAAATAAACTTAAAGGAATGTAGCAAATGGACAATCAGCTAACTACAGAATTAAAAGAACGTTACGGCATTGTTTTCCATGATGTCAACCTATTAGAACAAGCTTTTACCCATTCATCCTATGTGAATGAGCATCGATACTTAAAATTATCTGACAATGAACGACTAGAATTTTTAGGAGACGCCGTTTTAGAGTTATTGGTTTCTCAATATTTGTATAAACAATTTCCAGAAATGCCAGAAGGGAAGCTGACGAAAATGCGGGCTGCGATCGTTCGTGAAGACAGTTTATCCAAATTTGCGAAAGAATGTCATTTCGACGACTATATTCTTTTAGGCAAAGGAGAAGAAAATTCTGGCGGACGGACACGCCCAGCACTGCTTTGTGATTTATTTGAAGCCTTTTTAGGTGCTTTATTTTTAGATCAAAAAGTTGATGCGGTCAAAGCATTTATTGAAGAAGTTATTTTTCCAAAAATCGACGCCGGTGCTTTTTCACATGAGATGGATCACAAGACACACTTACAAGAAGTATTACAACGACAAGGGGATGTCACTATTGAATATCGTCTGGTCAATGAAGAAGGACCTGCCCATGATCGAATCTTTTTTGTTGAAGTTTATGTCAATGAAAAAATGATTGGAACAGGTTTTGGTAAGTCGAAGAAATTAGCAGAACAGGATGCCGCTGAACGAGCGCTGAAACAAAATCCTGAATAAGTTTGGAAGGAGCCGTTTTATTCGTGTATTTAAAACGAATTGAGATCGCAGGATTTAAATCCTTTGCGGATCGAACCGTTATAGAGTTTGAAAATGGTGTGACGGCTGTCGTTGGACCTAATGGCAGTGGAAAAAGTAATATCACCGAAGCGATCCGCTGGGTCTTAGGTGAGCAGTCTGCTAAAAGCCTTCGCGGCGGCAAGATGCCAGATATTATTTTCGCAGGTTCAGAAGGTCGTAAAGCCTTGAATATTGCTGAAGTAACTGTTGTATTAGATAATAGTGATCACTTTTTACCGCTAGATTTCACGGAAATCAGTGTAACGCGTCGCTATCGCAGAACAGGTGAAAGCGATTTTTATATCAATAAACAAGCCTGCCGTTTGAAAGATATTCACGATTTATTTATGGATTCTGGTTTAGGGAAAGAATCTTTTTCAATCATCTCTCAAGGGAAAGTCGAAGCGATTTTTAATAGTAAGCCAGAAGACCGACGTGGTATTTTTGAAGAAGCGGCTGGGGTTCTGAAATACAAACAACGTAAGAAAAAAGCAGAACAAAAACTATTTGAAACAGAAGATAACTTGAGCCGTGTGCAAGATATCATTTATGAATTAGAAGACCAACTGACTCCTCTAGCTGCACAAAGCGAAGCGGCCAAGGAGTTTTTGAAACTTAAAGAGAGCTTGACTGAAATCGATGTCAGCTTAACGGTAACAGAAATCGAAGCAGCAAAAAAAGTCTGGGAAATCAAAACAGCTGAACTGACTGGAATCGAAGAAAAGTTACAGCTTGCCAGTAAAAAAATTCGTGATTCAGAAGATGAACTATTTCAACTACGTGGCAAACGCAATAAATTGGATGAGCAGATCGAAACGGAACAACAACAGCTTCTACAAATCACTGAAGCATTGAAACAAACCGAAGGACAAAAAAACGTTTTAGTCGAACGCTCAAAACACACGATGCAAACAACCAGTGAATACCAACAGTCTTTAGAGGAAAATGCGGAGAAAATTACTCGCTATCGTGAAGAAGTCCAAGAACTGCAAGCAAAAGTGACTGAGAAAAAAGCCCAACGTGAATCATTAGTTGAAGCAATCAACGCCTCAGAGCTAGAAGTCGAAAAATATAGTAAATCATCAAAAGAATTATTAGAAGAATTACGTAGTCAATACGTTGAAGTGATGCAAGGACAAGCCAACACGACCAATGATCTAAAATATTTAGAACGTCAGTATCAACAAGAAACAGCTAAAAATCAACAATCTATCCAAAAACATGAAGCATTAGAAAAACAAATGCAAGAAGCTTTAGCGGAGAAAGAACAATTAGAAGCAAGTGTCTCTACATCTGATCGATCGTTATCAGATCAAAGAGAACAATATACGCAATTAAAGCAACAATTGGATCAAAAGCAAGGGCAATTAGCTGTGAAACAAAAGCAAATGTACCAAGCGATGAACCAAGTACAACAAGCCAAAGCTCGTCAAAAGAGCCTACAAGAAATCCAAGAAAATTATTCAGGATTCTATCAAGGCGTTCGTGCTGTTTTGAAACACAAAGCCCAATTAACTGGAATCGTGGGTGCTGTTGCCGAATTGATTGATGTACCAAAAGACTATACGTTGGCGATCGAGACAGCGTTAGGTGGTGCGGCGCAACATGTCGTTGTGGAAACGGAAAAAGATGGTCGTGCAGGTATTACTTTTTTGAAACAGCAACATAGCGGACGTGCAACTTTTCTGCCGTTGACTACAATCAAACCAAGAATGGTTTCTAGCGCAGTACGGGATCGTGTCAGCAATATTTCAGGATTTCTAGGAATTGCCAGCGAATTAGTCCACTTTTCAGATGAAGTCAGCAATGTCATCCAGAATCTGCTTGGAGTGACTATACTTGCTGAAACATTAGAGAGCGCCAATCAATTAGCGAAAGCGGTGAATTATCAATACCGTGTCGTTTCTTTAGATGGCGATGTCATGAACTCAGGCGGTTCGATGACTGGTGGTGCTACTAAACGAGGCAACCAAGGTAGTCTATTTTCTCAAACACAAGAACTCCAAACCCTGACAGAACAAATGGAGCGCGTGGAAAAGCAATTGACAGCCAACGAAAAGGAAGTTCAACAATTAACGGAGGACGTCAAACACCTTAATGAGAAATTAGAGCAACTACGTTCAACAGGTGAAACGAGCCGTTTAAGACAACAAGAATTACAAAATAAACTAACGAATCAAGAAGAAACAATCACTCGTTTAACAAAGGAACAACGCTTATTTGAATTTGAAGCGCGTGAACTCCATCAATTTTTAACAGAGTATCAAACCAGAAAAGAAGAGCTAACACAACAACAACAAGAACTGAATCAAACAAAAGACCGTTTAGATCGAGAAATGAAACAAGTCGATGAAGAAGCCAGCCAAATGGAAACATTGCGAGCAGAAGCATTTGAACGGTTTAATCAAATCCAGGCAGATCAAGCTGTTGTAACGGAACAATTGGCTCATTTAAATGGACAAACAGCAGAAAAACAAACGCAATTAGATGAATTTTTAGCGAGAGAAACAGCCTTACGTCAACAATTACAACAATTGAATGACCATTCGACCGATCATCAAGTAACAGAGGAAAGTTTAGCTGTTCAATTAGAACAACTAGCCGAGAAAAAAGAACAATTACAGACAAGCATTCAAGAAGCCAAATCTGCTCGTCAACAACTACAAGAGCATGTCGATCATATGGATGCTGGATTGGCTGAAGAAAATAAACAACAACAACATTTATTGACAGAACAAACCAAGATCGAAGTTGAGAAAAACCGTTCAGAAATCAAACTAGATAACTCCTTACAATATTTACAAGAAGAATATAGCTTGACCTTTGAACGTGCTAATGAAGATTATGAATTAACGATTGACAAAGAGCAGGCAAAAATCGAAGTAAAACGCTTGAAACGCGATATCGAACGATTAGGCCCAGTCAATCTAAACGCCATCGAGCAATACGAACAAGTCAATGAACGTCATGAGTTTTTAGTTTCTCAACGTGATGACTTGTTAGACGCCAAAGAGCAATTATTCGAAACGATGGGTGAGATGGACGAAGAAGTCAAAGCGCGATTTAGTGAAGTTTTTGAAGCAATTCGGTCACAATTTAAAGTTGTCTTCCCCAATATGTTTGGTGGCGGTCGAGCAGAGCTGATTTTAACTAACCCAGAAGATTTATTGAATACCGGGGTAGAAATCGAAGCACAACCTCCAGGCAAAAAATTGCAAAATCTAAGCTTACTTTCAGGTGGCGAACGGGCATTAACAGCGATTGCCTTATTGTTCTCAATTATACGGGTCAGACCCGTTCCGTTTTGTGTCTTGGATGAAGTCGAAGCAGCATTAGATGATGCGAACGTTTCGCGTTTTGGTCATTATTTGAGTGAATTTGAAGACGATACGCAATTTATTGTGGTGACGCACCGTAAAGGAACAATGGAAGCAGCCGACGTATTATATGGTGTAACGATGCAAGAATCAGGAGTATCGAAAATCGTTTCTGTTCGTTTGGAAGAAGTGAAAGAAGGCGGCGCAATCGTTGCTGAAACGTAATTGAATAAGATAGGGGGCACGACAGATTGATTAAATTAATTGCGATTGATTTAGATGGCACACTTTTAAATAGTAAAAAAGAAATCTCTGTACGAAATAAAGAAACATTGACACAAGCAAAAGCTGCAGGTGTTAAAATCGTCATTTGTACAGGTCGACCGTTAGCAGCAATCGGCATTTATTTAGATACTTTGAATTTGCGAGACAATGGAGATTATAGTATCACTTTCAATGGCGGTTTGGTTCAAAAAAACGATACAGGTAAAATTATCGAAAAAGCAACCATGCCTTTAGAAAATGTGCAAGATCTGTATGAGCTGGCCAAATCATTGAATGTTCCTTTGGATATTTTATCTGATGGACTGGTGCTGCAGCTGCCAACGACACAAGATCATGAATCGTTATACAGCCAGCTAAATAAATTACTAACATATGAGTCTTATGAATTAGCCCAACTGACTGCGGATAGAATCTATAACAAAGCCGTGATCGCAGTAGATCAAACATATTTAGATGAGCAAATCAAAAAAATCCCGAGCGCATTTTACGACCGCTATGAAATCATCAAAACTAGAAGTAATTTACTAGAATTTATGCCTAAAGGAATCACAAAAGCATATGGGATTTCATTATTAGCAAGAGATTTAGGCATTAAACAAGACGAGATCATGACAATCGGTGATGAAGAAAATGATTTACCGATGATCGAATATGCGGGACTTGGTGTAGCAATGGAAAATGCTGTTCCCAAAGTGAAAAGTTTGGCAGACGTGATCACAGACACAAACGACAATGACGGTGTTGCACAAGCAGTTGAAAAATTTGTCTTAGAACCATTGAGAGGAGGAAATTAAATGGGATTTTTCGATAAAATAAAAAAAGCTTTTATGAACGAAAAAGAAACGCAACCAGCTGAAATTGAAACCGATCAAACACTAGAAGAACCTGTGAAAAGAGACGAAGTTTCAGAAGAAAAACAAGCTGAACAAGAACCGGTGGAACAAGTACAAGAAGAGTTTCCTGAAGAATCAACACAAGCACCAACAGAAGAACCAGAAATCGCCCCTTTGACTACGGTAACGCCAGTTATTCAAACAGAAGAACTCGTTGAACCTGAAGAGATTGAAGAACAAGAAGAAATCATTGTACAAGAAAAGTATGAAAAAGGGTTAGAAAAAACGCGAAAAACATTTGGCGCACGTTTGAATGAGTTATTCGCTAATTTCCGTTCAGTTGATGAAGATTTCTTTGAAGAACTAGAGGAAACCTTGATTGGTGCAGATGTTGGTTTTGATACAGCGATTAAAATCACTGAATCTTTACGCCAAGAAGTGAAATTACGTAATGTGAAAAAACCTGCAGCAGTTCAAAATACAATTATTGAAAAAATGGTTGATTTGTACGAAGCAGAAGGCATCGAAGAAAATAATGCTTTGAATATTCAAGCAAATGGACTAACAGTTATGCTTTTTGTTGGTGTTAATGGAGTAGGTAAGACAACCAGTATTGGGAAACTAGCGCACGAGTTCAAGCAAGACGGAAAAAAAGTCCTATTAGCAGCAGCAGATACCTTTAGAGCAGGAGCCATCGATCAGTTAGTGGTCTGGGGCGAACGTGCTGGTGTCGAAGTTGTTCGAGGCAATGCGGGTGGAGATCCAGCAGCGGTTGTTTTTGATGCAGTGGAACGAGCGAAGACAGAAAATGCGGATATCTTGCTTGTGGATACAGCAGGACGCTTACAAAATAAAGTCAATTTGATGAACGAATTAGAAAAAATCAAACGAGTGATCCAACGTGAATTGCCAGATGCACCGCATGAAGTGTTACTTGTGGTCGATGCAACAACTGGACAAAACGCGATGTCACAAGCGAAACAATTTAAAGAAACGACAGATGTTACTGGATTAGTTCTAACTAAATTGGATGGTACAGCTAAAGGTGGGATCGTGATAGCGATTCGCAATGAGCTGCATTTACCAGTGAAATTAGTTGGGCTGGGTGAAGGAATCGATGATTTAGAACCGTTTGACGCAAATGATTTTGCGGTTGGATTGTTTAAGGGATTGTTGAAGGTGGAAGATTAACTGTAAAATTTTCAGGTGCCTATGAATTTTAAAGAAAATAAAGAGCTCTCTGTGGAAGTTATTCCTCAGGGAGCTCTTCTGCAAAGTAAAATTAATAATGAAATTTAATAGTGATAAAAACTATTCTTAAATTTAGTTATATGGTGATTATTCTCTCGTGTAAGCTCCCGGGTTACTTCCATGATCTAGAAAAGGACTGCAAATTTTAGGATGTACACTAAATCAGACAAAAATCTTTTAATAAGCTAGAAATTTCCAGTAAAATTAGGCACAATAAAGAATGCTAGTACTTTGTACTAGCGATGGGCAACTTGTATAGATAGGTGGTGTCTATACAAGGCTTCATCAGTTGGTTGTTGTCAAGTGATGAAGTGCCAATTTATTTTCTTATGTACAGAATTATTTTCTACTCTACCTTTCAAATATATCTGAAAATGAAATATATTTTTTACTTTAAAACAATTAAATAACAACAAAAAATCGCTCTCTTATATATAAGGAAAAATAAAAAAAATCTGGGAAATGATACTAACTGATCAGAGCTGATATTTTTCATAGATAGAAAAGACCCCAGCCAACAAGAAGAATAATGACATCAGAGCAAAATAGCGTATTTTAATATGTCGCCTACCCGAAAGTCTTACGGCTGAAAGGGGGTGTATCTTATGCTTTTAGCAGTTTTCTGCCCTCTTCTTGTAGGGATATTGATTGCTCTATTTGAGTATTGGCTAGATACCAAAAAGAAGAAGTAAAACAAATCACGGCGGCATTAGCCCACGAAAACCCCCTAGAGACCCAAACTCTAGGGGGTTAGTGTATCTTATGCTTTTTTTCTGTATATTAATTATATCATTAAGGGAAAATGATGTACAGAGGAAATAATGAAAATCAACCATTTATTTTCTTTAAACAGAAAGCGTATCATTCTGCTTTCTGATTTGTTCGAGATTTATGCGGTTTATTCCGCTTTTATTGATCTAGGTACATGAATCAACCTCTCAACAAATAGACAAAATCGCTTAAAGATAAAGAGCATCTTTAAGCGATTTTCCTAATTTGTTCGAGGTTTAAACGGTTCATTCTGCTTTTCTTGATCCAGCTACATGAACCAAACCTCTCAACAAATAGACAAAATCTCTTAAAGATAAAGAACATCTTTAAGAGATTTTCCTAATTTGTTCGAGGTTTAAACGGTTCATTCCGCTTTTCTTGATCCAGCTACATGAACCAAACCTCTCAACAAATAGACAAAATCTCTTAAAGATAAAGAACATCTTTAAGCGATTTTCCTAATTTGTTCGAGGTTTAAACGGTTCATTCTGCTTTTCTATTGATCCAGCTGCATGAACCAGCTCTTCGGAAAAAAGATGAATCCTATTAGTGATAAAAAGCATCACGAATAGGATTCCCTATTTTTCAGTCAGAGCTAAACGGTTCATTCCGCTTTTCTATTTACAAATTATTCGTTTCAATTCCATAATCTTCAGCGATTTTCTTCAAGCTAAATCCTCGACCGAAAACTTCACTTGCGTTCATCGTAACAATAAATGCTTCTTCGTCGATAGCCATAACAGTCTCTTTGATTTTAGCAAAATCTTTTTCACTGATAACCGTCATCATCAACATACTTGGATTTTTTTGATAGCCACCTTCAATTGGGATCAGGGTCAATCCTTTATCCATCTCTACCAAAATTTTCTCTTTGATTTCCGCATATTTTGGTGAAATGATCATCACATTTTTCGAACGAACAAAGCCGACTTGCACCATATCTACGATTCGTCCAATGAGATATAAGCAAATCAGAGAGAATAGTACTGTGTCAGTATTAAAAACAAATAAAGCAGATAGAATCACTAGTCCGTCGACAAATAAAATCGAAACACCTAATGAAATTTTAAAATACTTGTTGACGATTTGAGAAATAATTGCTGTTCCACCAGTCGAAGCATTGCCTCTAAATTCTAGCCCTAACCCAATTCCAGTTAAAATACCACCGAAGATCGTTGCTAGGAAAATATTATGTGTGAGCACAGGTAAATGCGTAGTGATCCCTACAAAAAACGGATAAATCAAACTTCCGTAAATTGTTTTTATCCCTACCTCTTTCCCTAAAAGTAAAAAACAAAGAAGTAATAAAGGTAAGTTGATTGCATATAAAACTAAGGCTGGATTGGTTCCAAACAGATAATTGATTACCACACTAATTCCGTTGGCGCCGCCTGCTACTATTTTGTTTGGTAGTAAAATCGAATTGATCGATACTGCTAAAATAAAAGAGCCAATTGTCACGTATAACGTATCTTGGATTTGCCTTTTTGAAAATTTCATTTAAACTGTTCCTCCATTTCATAGAATGTCGGGTATCTCTCTATTGAACGAAAAATAAGAGCAAAAGAAAAATAGTTCAACAAATATCCCCTAGTTATACTATCACGAATAACTAGAAGATATCATGAGATATTTTTAATTTTTTAGTCAGGGAGTGTGGTAAAATTAGAGAAAGTAAAAGATTTATCACTAATTAATTATGTGAATGTTAGAAAACGTTTATCCCATAGCTGTTCATGATGCTGGATAATTGTTTTTGCGCCTAACAGATCATTGTTTAACGTTGTACTTAGACCACGTTTCATAAAACAGGTATAGCCTAAACCATGAGCCATGCGAATAGTCGTATCAACGCAGTATTCCGTTTGAGCACCACAAAATTCAAGTTCGGTGACTGAAAGTTCATCCAAGAGGTCTTTTAATGGTGTTTGAAAAAAAGAATTTGCGTGGGTTTTTCCAACGTAAAAGTCTTCTGTTGTAGCATTAAGCTGATCAAATAGCTGCCAGTCGGGGCTATCAACGACTAAATCGGCATCTTCATGTTGGATAAATATAATCGGTAATTGATGCTGCCTATAGTCTGAAATGCGCTGATTTACAGCGATCAATAGATCATTAAGCTGAAATAACCCAGTTCCAAAATTTTCTAGACCTTGTTGAAGATCGATTACTACCAAAGCTTTAGTAGGCATTGTTTGCTCCTTTGTTATAAATTATTTTTCTTTCTAGTATACAATGAATTTAAATGTCTTGAAAGGATAGAATTCAGCGAATAAAAGAACTGTTTTTTACCAAACAAAGGAAATTTATTTTTTTTTAACAAAATTTAAGCTAAAAGATTCTTTTTACATCTCTTTTTCTATATAATGATGAGTGATGAAATAATAACGGGAAGAAAGGCGACAGTATGAAATTTAAAGAGTTGTTACAGAAAAAAAATGCACGCCCTTATTTGATGGCTGCACGATTTGGATTAGAAAAAGAAAGCCAACGCACAACATTTGATGGTCAATTAGCTATGACAGATCATCCGGAAGTTTTGGGAAATCGCTCCTATCATCCATACATTCAAACTGATTTTAGTGAGACTCAAATGGAATTGATCACACCAGTGGCAAACTCTCTTAATGAAATGATGCGTTATCTTGCAGCGATTCATGATGTAGCACTGCGTTCGATGAATAAGCACGAGATGCTTTGGCCGCTAAGTATGCCGCCAAAATTACCGCTAAAAGATGAAGACATAAAAATTGCCAAACTTGAACAATATGATGGTATTCTTTATCGTCGCTATTTGGCAAGAGAATATGGCAAACGCAAGCAAATGGTTAGCGGGATTCATTTTAATTTTGAATATGATATCGAATTGGTCCAAAAGCTTTTCTCAGAACAAACAGAATACGAAACAATCGAAGAATTTAAAAATATTCTCTATATGAAAGTTTCACGTAACTATTTGCGTTACCGATGGCTAATTACGTATCTATTTGGCGCATCCCCAGTCAGTGAGCCTGGCTATTTTACAGAACAAGAAGAGCAACCGAAAGGGCCTGTCAGAAGTTTACGAAACAGTTCATTTGGCTATAAAAATAATGAAAATGTCAACGTATCTTATGAGTCGCTTCAACACTATATTCATGACATTCATCGAATGGTTGAAAATGGTGTATTATCGGAAGAAAAGGAATTTTATTCTGCAGTTCGCTTGCGCGGTGGGAAACAAATGGCTGATTTGCCAAAAACCGGTGTACGTTACATCGAACTTAGAAATCTAGATTTAAATCCCTTTGCGCCATTAGGAGTAGAGGAAGAATCACTTGAGTTTATTCATTTGTTTATGTTGTATTTGTTGTGGACAGATGAAAAAGAAGCGCCTAATGATTGGGTAGCAACAGGTGATTTCTTGAATGAACAAGTTGCATTGGGCCATCCTTTTGCCCAAGTGAAGCTATTGGCAGAAGGGGATCGTATTTTTGCAGAAATGGATGAAATGATCGAAGCTTTGGGTCTATTTAGAGCGAAGAAATCATTAGAAGTTCACCGAGCGCAACTAAGAACACCCGATTTGACGATCGCTGGAAAAATGTGGACGATCATTGAAAATAACTCAAATCATGAATTGGGGATTATTTTTGGAAAAGAATACCAAGGAATGGCTTTTGAGCGGCCATATCAATTAGCTGGTTTTAGAAATATGGAGTTATCCACACAGCTATTTTTATTTGATATTATCCAAAAAGGTGTAGAAGTCGAGTTATTAGATGAATCAGAACAATTTTTGAAACTTAAGCACAACGACCATATTGAGTATGTCAAAAATGCGAATATGACGAGTAAAGATAGCTATATTGTTCCGTTGATCATGGAGAATAAGACGGTTACTAAAAAAGTTTTGGCAGAAGCTGGTTTTACGGTACCTGCTGGAGATGAATTTAATACGATCGAACAGGCGGAACAAGCTTATGTGAAGTATTCGGAAAAAGCCTTTGTGATCAAACCAAAAACGACAAATTACGGTTTAGGAATTACTATTTTTAAAGAGGGAGCTTCCTTAGCAGATTACACAGAAGCATTAAAATTAGCTTTTAAAGAAGATTCAGCTGTGTTGATCGAAGAATTCTTACCAGGAACGGAATATCGTTTCTTTGTGATAGATGACAAAGTGCGAGCGATCTTACTTCGTATACCGGCAAATGTAGTCGGCGATGGCATTCGATCTGTTGAAGCGTTGGTAGCAGAAAAAAATCTAAATCCATTAAGAGGAACGCATCATCGTTCTCCATTGGAATTGATTCAGTTAGGTGATGTTGAACGATTGATGTTAAAAGAGCAGAATCTTTTGACGACATCTGTTCCTGAAAAAGATCAAATTGTTTATTTACGCGAAAATTCAAATATCAGTACGGGTGGAGATTCCATTGATGTAACAGATGATTTTGATGAAAGCTATAAACAGATTGCCATTGAAGCAGTCCAAGCAATAGGAGCGAAAATCTGTGGAATTGACTTGATTGTGCCAGATAAATCAGTTAAGGGAATGAAGAATAGCCAAACGTATGGCATTATAGAAGCAAACTTTAATCCAGCTATGCATATGCATGCTTATCCACATTCAGGTCAAGGTCGTCATTTGACGATGGATGTATTGAAGATGTTATATCCGGAAGTGTTTCAACAGAAATAATGTTAAATATAGAAAATATTTGGGCAAAAACCATCTAGATCAGAGAATCAAGTATAGTCTGTGCATCAATGTTTATCTGCGAGTTTTTGACTAAAAAGCATCCACTCGTTGCTTTTGCTCCGATTCATTAAGGCTATGGTATAACTCGTAGAGTTACCATAGCCTCTTTTTTTGTAGATTTTTGGCAAAAGAATTAACTTAGAACTACGACAAATAAATTTAATATTCTAACGCTTTGATTGTGATTGTTTGTTTGGTTTCTTCTACTTCTAATCCAGTTTTCTTTTCCCACCATTGTTTCATCTCACGTTCATAAGTCGTTGGAAATGCTTCTACTACCTCACTCATTGTTTTTCCTTGCATACGAGCATAAGGATAATTCAAAATGAGATTATATTTGAGTTCCGTTAATAAACTATAATATTGAAACATCATAAAATGCAGCGCCTCATCATCTTGATTTATTAATACACTTGGCGAATGATCTAACATAAATCCAAAACTACGCATCATAAAAGTGAAAGCATCCATATGATCTTCTTCAATCTGTTCTACTTCTCGTAATAATTTGATATGGGCATTCAAAGCATTTGCTAAATCTTGTTTTAATAAATATGACTCTATCATAATGATTTCTCCTTTATTTAAATAATTTATGCCAAAAGCCTTTTTTTGGTTGTTCAGGTCGAGTCGCTGAGACTGGTTTAGGATATTTTTTGTCAACGTCAATTATTGCTTCATTTACAGCGTCTTTTGCAGTTAAAACTAACCCCAAAGCATCAGGAGTATTCTCAACAAAATCGTTCATCACAGTGAACTTTATTTGTCGTTCATTGATCAATTTAATATAAACAGATTGCAAATCAGTTGCCATGGTGCCATTTAATAGAACGGTAGCATCAGGATGTTGCGTTAGTTCTTGTAAGAAATTTGCTTTGTCTTCTGCATTTTTCATCTGTGCAATCGTCATCGTTAGGTAGCATCTTTCACGGAAGGTTCCCATATATTTGCGCTGTTCTTCTGGTTTTAGTAGCGGGGTGCCATACATTGCATTATCCAAATGTTTCTGTAAGTCATCTTGTGCCATTAATTATCTAACCTGCTTTCATATAGTCCTAAGTCAAATTATAGCATAGAACAGGCAGTAAACACCCGAAATAACTGAATTTCCTTACTAAATGAGAATGAATAAAAGCTAAAAAAGTATTGCTTTTATGATCCATTTCGCATAGACTAGTAGATAAGAATGAAAATCATTCTCAATTAGAAAAGCTGAACAGGCTCGTTTAGCACCGACAAAAAAATAGGAAAAGATGATTGTGCCGCTCTTAGGCACGAGCAGATTTTATCTTTTTTCCGAGGTGTTAGTCTGTAAAGCTAGACAAAGAGAAAAGCTGAACAGGCTCGTTTAGCACCGACAAAAAAATAGGAAAAGATGATTGTGCCGCTCTTAGGCACGAGCAGATTTTATCTTTTTTCCGAGGTGTTAGTCTGTAAAGCTAGACAAAGAGAAAAGCTGAACAGTCTCGTTCCTCTTTTGAGTAATTCATTCTAGCAAGTAGAAAAACGGAGCAAGTATATGAAAAAAATAGGCCTATTTGTTCTCTTACTCCTTTTGATTGTATTATCAATTTTTGTCGGGGTGAAAGATATTTCTCTGACACAATTATTTCAATGGGATTCACAGCAACAATTAGTATTGTTGACTACAAGGCTGCCTCGAACGATCAGTTTAGTGATTGCCGGAAGTACGATCAGTATCTCTGGATTGATCATGCAGCATTTGACACAGAATAAATTTGTATCACCAAGTACAGCAGGAACGATGGATAGTGCGCGTTTAGGGATTTTAGTCGTGATGATTCTTTTCCCCACAGCACCGTTATTATTTCGATCGTTTATTGCATTCTTGTTTGCGTTTGGTGGGACATTGATTTTTATTTATTTAACGCGCTTTTTACCCGCAAAAAATCAGGTCATGATTCCACTGATCGGTGTGATGTTTGGCAATATTATTGGCTCTGTGGCAACCTTTTTTGCGTATCAATTTCAGTTAGTCCAAAACATGTCTTCCTGGTTACAGGGGAATTTTTCAACCGTGATGAAAGGAAATTATGAACTGCTTTATCTCACCATTCCCTTATTGATTGTTACGTACCTTTTTGCTTATCGTTTTACAGTCGTTGGCATGGGCGAAGATATGGCGATAAATCTGGGATTGAATTATCAACGCATCCAATTATTTGGACTAGGTATCGTGGCTTTATCAAGTGCAGTTGTTTTGATTATGGTAGGAAATATCCCGTTTCTAGGTGTAATAGTTCCTAACTTGGTATCGATGCGTTATGGCGATCATATGAAAAATACGCTGGCGATCACAGCAGTTGGTGGAAGTATCTTTTTATTAGCGTGTGATATTTTAGCTCGTATCGTGATTGCACCCTATGAAGTTCCAGTAAGTGTAGTTGTTGGAGTACTTGGCAGCTTTATTTTTATCGCATTATTGATGAGGAGGAAAACAGCATGAAAAAATTCTTCCAATCATCAACAGTAAAAATCCTATTATTATTGATTGCTGTGATTGCGGTTTGTGCCTTGTATTTGTCCTATAAAACCTATGGAAATTGGGCTTTTGCCTTAGAACTTAGAGGAAAAAAATTGTTGGCTTTTGTATTTGTCGGGATTGCGGCAACATTTTCAACAATCAGTTTTCAGACGATGACAC
This sequence comes from Enterococcus sp. AZ126, assembly GCF_051714545.1. Classification (NCBI taxonomy): domain Bacteria; kingdom Bacillati; phylum Bacillota; class Bacilli; order Lactobacillales; family Enterococcaceae; genus Enterococcus; species Enterococcus sp. AZ126. The sequence continues at coordinate 2,034,549 of NZ_JBIOSB010000001.1, read as the reverse complement.
AAAATCACTTTTTAACGCCGAATATTTTGGGGTTGGATTCATTGTATGTTTTTATTCAAACCTTGCTATTTTTCTTTTTAGGTGGACAACAACTTTTAGGGAATGAAACGATTGCTACATTTCTTTTGAACGTTTTATTGATGGTCAGTGCTAGTATTATGTTGTCTCGATTTTTATTGAGAAAAGGCGGAAATGATCTGTTCTTATTGTTGATGATCGGGATTATATTAGGCACATTTTTCAATAGTATCAGTACGTTCCTGCAAGTTGTGATGGACCCAAATGAATACGATTTACTACAAGGGAAATTATTTGCCAGTTTTGGAAATGTGAATAGTCAGCATTTAGTTATTGCCGGTATTTTGATCACTTTTTTGATAGGCTTTTTATGGATAAAAAGCCATGCTTTAGACGTTTTACATTTAGGTAATGAGCAAGCAACTAGTTTAGGCATCAATGTTCCAAGGTTTCAATTTATTTTATTGACAGTGATCAGCGGTTTGATTGGATTATCAACGGCCTTAGTAGGACCAGTGACCTTTCTCGGCTTCATTGTGGCAAATATGAGCTATCAGTTGATGGGAACATATAGACATCGGGAGTTATTCTTAGGCGGTAGTTTATTGTCCATCCTTTTATTAGTTTTTGGACAGTTTCTGGTTGAGCAAGTATTTCAGTTGAATACGACGTTAAGTATCGTCATTGAATTTGGCGGTGGCGTTTATTTTGTCGGAAAGATTATTAGTGAAAGGAAGCAGCGCAGATGATCGAAATCAAGAATGTTTCAAAAAGATATGGTGAAAAAATAGTTGTTTCAGAAGTTCAATTGCCCATCACGGAGCAAAAACTAACTGCTTTTATTGGTCCAAACGGCGCAGGGAAGAGTACGCTGCTTTCAATGATGAGTCGATTAGTTCCTAAAGATACAGGTGAGATTTATTTGGATCACAACGAAGTAAAAACGTGGAAGCAAAGTGAATTGTCAAAAAAACTATCGATTTTAAAACAATCAAACGGGATTAATTTGAAAATCACGGTTAGAGAGTTAGTTAATTTTGGGCGATTTCCATATAGCAAAGGTCGTTTGAAAAAGGAAGATCATGAAAAAGTTGAAGAAGCGATGAAGAATCTTGGCTTACTAGATTTAGCAGATGAATTGATTGATACATTGTCAGGCGGTCAATTACAGCGAGTCTATATTGCCATGGTTTTAGCACAGGATACGGATTATATTTTGCTGGATGAACCGTTGAACAATTTGGATATGAACTTTGCTGTTCAAATGATGCAAACGTTAAGACGCTTAGTGGATGAATTTGGTAAAACAGTCATTATTGTGTTGCATGACATCAACTTTGCAGCAAGCTATGCAGATGAGATCGTCGCCATGAAAGATGGGCGCCTGTTCACTCACGGAAGTACCGATGACATTATCCAATCAGAAGTATTGAATGAGCTTTACGATATGAATATCCGCATTTGTGAAATAGAAGGAAAAAGATTTTGTATGTATTTTAACTAGAAAAGGCTAACGTGTGTAGCTGGATCAAAAAAGGCGAAACAAACATGTTAAGTCAAGGTATAAAAAAATTAATTAAACTGGGGGAAATAAAATGAAAAAGAAATTTTTAGTAGCTGCAACAATCTCAATGGTCGCACTGCTTACATTAGGTGCATGCGGCAATAACGATAAAAAAGCAACAGATGGGTCGGCATCGAAAGACTCAAGCGCAAATGCCACAACAGTTACTGTAAAAGATTCAAATGGTTCAGTCGAAGTTCCAAAAAATCCTGAAAAAGTTGTTGTTTTTGATAATGGTTCATTAGATACGATGGATGCTTTGGGTGTAGGGGATGCAGTCGTTGGTGCACCAACAAAAAATTTGCCTAAGTATTTAGAAGACTATAAAAAAGTAGAATCAGCTGGTGGAATCAAAGAACCAGATTTAGAAAAAATTAACCAAATGAAGCCAGACCTGATCATTATTTCTGGACGCCAACAAGATTTCCAAGATAAATTAAGCAAAATCGCGCCAACAATTTATCTAGCAGTAGACGCCAAAGATACATGGAACTCTACCAAAAATAATATCGAAACATTAGCTGAAATTTTTGATAAAAAAGACGAAGCGAAAACAAAAATTGCTGACTTAGAAAAAGAAATTGCAGATGTTAAAGAAAAAGCGCAAGCAAGCGATGAAAAAGCATTGGTTGTTTTAGTAAATGAAGGTCAACTTTCAGCGTATGGGACAGGTTCTCGTTTCGGAATCGTTCATGACACATTCGGTTTTAAACAAGCAGATGATGCAATTGAAGCATCAACTCATGGTCAAAGTGTTTCTTACGAATATGTATTAGAAAAAAATCCGGATATTTTGTTTGTTATTGATCGGACAAAAGCAATTGGTGGCGATGACACAAATGACAACGTAGAAAATAATGAGTTGGTCAAACAAACGAATGCTGGTAAAAATGGTAAAGTTATTTCATTACAACCGGATGTTTGGTACCTTAGTGGTGGTGGATTAGAATCTACACACTTGATGATCGAAGATGTACAAAAAGCATTAAAATAGAGATATAACGGCTGCTAAAGTGAGTAGCACATGTGCATAATAAAAAAATCAATCTATTCTTTCTTATCCATACATAATGATAAGAAGGGTAGATTGATTTTTTATGTTGGTCTAATTCGATTGCTCTAATTTTTCAAAAAGCATGTCTTTGCTGACGGGATAGACAATGGGTGTTGTATTAGTCAGAAGTTCTGCATCTATTGTCACAGAGTAAACTCTATTGCTTTCATATAATTGTAAAAAATAAGAAGAGCTGATACTATCCATAACGACTCTATATTGAGTGAAGTCAATCTCTCCATCAGGTTTAATATCGATCCCTTTTGGAATGGTGACACTGTCTAATACATGGAAAATATTGTTCACCGTTTCTTCCATTGTTGTACTCGTTACCATATTGTATTTTAAAAATGCAGCTCGAACAAAACGATCCGTTGAGACATAACTTCCAGGTAAACCAAAAGTCCCTGATCCTTGTCCGAATGGAGTTAGGGTTAATGGACCTAATTTTTGTGACGGGTTATTTGTTGGTTTGATTGAAGCATACTGGTTTAAATTTTGCAGGTGCCATTCTAAGTTGGGGCTATTTGCCATGACACCGATTGGATTGTCTTTTAGGATCAATTGTTTTTGATTGGTTTCAATTGTAATTGTTTCACCTGAAGAATCAGTCACAATAAAGTGAAGTGGTACGGTAATACCTAATAAAGCTACTGGGCAATCAACTAAAGTAATTGTTCCGATTTTTTCTTTGATTTCAGCAATCGAGCTATTTTCTCCTAATAGCCACATAATAAATTGATGCGGGGCTAAGTTTTTCTGACCTGCTACACTATCTGTAGCATAATCCGCTTCATTTGGATAATATAATTCAGCAGCAACAACGCCTTTTTCATTGACCCCATCTGCAAAGATATAGTCCTCTAATTTTTTTCCTGTACCTACAAAAGCATAGGTATTTTGATGAACTTCTCCATTAAAAGAAGACCACTCAAATCCTCTAGGCATAAAAATTGGTTGCCCTTCAAGTAAAAAACTAAAGTCCATTGTTCTAGATAAATAATGTTGTTGGTCTTTAACGGATACGGTAAAGCTTGTACACATAAAATTTCCTCCTCGCATATTTTTTTCGTTTAGCGTACTTATCATATATAGGTACTTTCTATATTCAATAGACCATGATATAACACGTATAGTTGAAACAATCAAAGAACCAATTTTTTAACTGGCTGTTGGGTCTTGATACCTATTTTTTCTACAATACTTGAAAAAACAGAGATATCACCAGAAGTGTAGATATAAGTATCAGTGCCGGTATTTTGTTCAATAGGTTTGTTCAAAAACACTTTATTCGCCACAAGCGCTTGATAGTGCGCTGGGTTAATGAACGTAATTTTAGGATACAACTTTTTAAAGTGATCTTCTACAATCGGATAATGTGTACAGCCTAAAATGACAGAATAAATCGCATTTTTTTGTAAAATCAACTGCATCTCTTTTTGAATTTCGGCCTCAATTTTTTTAGTCGTAAATTCTCCGCTTTCAATAAGTGCTGCCAAAGTAGGACTACCTTGACCAATGACTGTGATATGCTTATTTTTTTCGTGAATTTTTATAGGATATTCTTGTGATTGGACAGTGTCAACTGTGGCAACTAAACCAATTTTTTTTGGGTTTAAGACTGTTGCAATATAATTTGAAACAGGCTGGATAATCCCAATAAGTTTTATCGGGCAATCTTTTTGAAGTTTCTCAATAACAGTTGAAATAGTATTGCACGCAATGCAAATGAAGTCAACCTCTTGAGATAAAAGAAAATCGATTATTTTTTTTGATAATTCGATAATGTCTTTTTGACTTCTATTACCATAAGGACAGTTACCACTATCACCATAATATAAAATCGTTGCATCAGGAATTATTTTTTGAAGTTCATTTACAACCGTCAGGCCGCCTACACCACTGTCCATCACACCAATTTTTAACTGCATCTCGTTTTCCTCCATCATTTTTTCCAGTGATTACATGTACTTTAACATACCATGTAGGTATTTTTTTTCAAAATTATTCGTTTTTTTTGATCAGAAAGTAAAATAAAATGAAAGCGTCTGTATGAAAGTCTATTTTTAAAATTTAGTCGAATGAACAGACGAAATAAATGAGTAAACGAGCGTAAATGCAACGTACTATGATTGGTGGGAGGTTTTCGTGTTGATAGAATCATATATTGAAAAAGATATTCTAATAAAAACAGAACTTATCAATTCTCTATACCAAGGTGAAACGATTGGAGTTTCAAGTGCTAGTCAGCTTTTTCAACTATCTTCTGCAACGTTGATTGACTACATAGAAGAAATTTGTGAGCGATTAAAACCATATGTATTAGCTAAAAATTATTACTGTGGTGAGTATAAAATAGTATTGGCTACTCATCTACCAGTATATGTTTATCAGAAGTTGATTTTTAAAGAATCAAGGTTTTTGCAAGGGGTATTATTGTATTTGCAAGAGTGCACTCATTACTTAGAATTTGTTGAAAAATTATATATTTCTGTCGGTTCTTCTTATAGTTTAAAGCGCAAAGTGGAACAAGCATTCAATCAATTAGGGTTAAGATTTGAAGAGATAGACGAATTAGGGTATCGTTTATTGTGTATGAATATTAGTTTAAAAGTAACGCCTGTATTTTCTATGGAAAAAAACAAGGGATTTCAGAAATGGTTAAATTATTTTTTTACAGTGATGATCGAAAAAGGATTCATATTATCACCAGAAAATAAATATTATGTGTCGATGGGGTTTCTAACCGCATATAATAGAAGAGAACATTGTGTTCAGTATACAAAAAAGCGCAAAAAAATGTTAGAACAATTAGAGATGTTTCAGTGTTTAAAAGAATTTTATACATTCAGTGATTTAGAGAATTATTTACCTATAGATGAACTCTACTTTTTAACGATCATTCTCAATTCCTGTCACTATACATTTGCGACAATCAATAGATTTAATGAGCATTATACGCAATTAAATAACGTCTTTATTTATGGGGAAAGAGGTTCAATTGAACTTGTAGAACGGTTTTCAGGACAATTTAAGGCAGAGGTAAAAGAGAATCAATTCTTTATAAACGCGGTGACAAAATTGTTGAAAACAGCCTATTTGAATGAGCAACTATTGTTCCCATCACAGTCTGTCCATTTAAACGAGAAAGAGATCGCCACCTATCAAAAAATCAATTACGTACTCGGTTCTCTTTCAAAGGAAACCACAACTAAATACACGTTTAATGAAAATTATGTTAAACGATTTACCAAAGAAGTGATTTTTTTATTGGATCAAAATGAAAAGGTTACAAGTGCTTTTGTGATTTTAACAAATAAACTTTATAACTCGTTGATTATGAGTATTTTTCAAGAAAAGAAAGAATACTTAAATATCCCTACAAAGCTTTTTAATTCATATAAAGAATTGGATCAAGTCGATGAGCGGATCGTAAAAAATGCGATTATTTTTTACGATGACATTCTAGAAGCGCCAACGATTCCTGTTAAATCAGCAATTCCGATCAACGTAAAAACTATTTGTGGGCGATTTTCATAGCTAATAAATAACTTATTGGGAAAGAGGCGAACAAAGCATATGAAATTCATAAGAGAAAAAGGCTTCTATCTCATGATAGTTGTATTATGTAGTGAGATCATCATACCGATCATATTGGCTCAGTACTATCCTCCTTATCACTCTATATCTATGCCTATTAGCGCGTTAGGAGAAGATGGTAGCCCAGTTCAATTCTTGTTTAAAAAGTGGCAACTAGTGAATGGCTTATTATTTTTATTAACCATACCAGCATTTTATACCCATTTTAAAAAAACATCTAAAAAAGCTGCAGCTTTTTTAGGCGGATCGATTGCAGCATTTGCAATTTTAGACTGTATTGTTTCAGGATTGGCTAATCATGTAAGTGATTCTAATGAAAGAGGTTTTTTAGCAAAGGTTCATTTATACGGATCAGGGATAGGGCTTGCAGGATTATTGATCGGTGTATTTTTACTCATCTATTTAAGCATTCTTGAAGAAAATAGGCCGTTGCTTTTATTCTCTAGTATAACGTTTGTCGGCGCAGTATTTTCAATGCTGATTCTTTCTAGAATAAGTAATTTTACTGGTATTTCTCAAAGAGTGAGTCTATTTTTATTATATAGTCCGTTTTTTGTTGTTTCAGTACGAATGGTAAGAAAAAAATAAAGTGAAAAACAAGTAGTAAAAAAATCAATGATGATGATGAAGGAGTGTATGACGTATGCATTGGGCTTATGAAGCAGCAAATATATTATTAAACAACTATCCAGACAGGTTAGGATTAACGTGCGCATCCGGCGTTAGTCCTTCTGGATATATTCATGTTGGCAATTTTCGAGAGGTTGTAACCACTTATTTTGTGACGGAAGCATTAAAAGATTTAGGAGGAAATCCTAGATTTATCTTGTCATGGGATGATTATGATCGTTTAAGAAAGATTCCTGCAAATGTATTTGGCGTGAATGAAGATCAGATTGGGCGTCCATATACAAAAGTACCATGCGCTTTTGATGAAGAAGAAAGCTACGGCGCATTTTTTGAGAAAACATTTGAAGCAGATTTAGCGAAAATGGGTATTACGCCTGAATATATATATGAGACACAGCGATATGAGTCTGGCGTATACGATGATTATATAATAAAAGCGATGGAACAAAGAAGAGAAATTTATGACATTTTAGAAAATTTCCGAACTGAAAAATCAAATGAAGAGGCACGAGAAAAATTCTATCCTATATCGTTGTATTGTGACACGTGTGGTCATGATAGTACAACAATTACAAATTATGACGAACGCACAAAAAAAATCGACTATACGTGCCATTTTGGACATACTGGCTCACAAGTGATCGGGCAAAAACAAAAAGTGAAATTACACTGGAAAGTTGATTGGCCAATGCGTTGGAAATTTGAAAAAGTTGTATTTGAGCCAGGAGGAAAAGATCATTCTTCAAAAAATGGCAGCTTTGATGTCGCTAAAATGGTTGCAAAAAAAGTTTTTGATTATACAGCACCAAACTATGAACCGTATGATTTTATAAACATAAAAGGACAAACGCAAAAAATGTCTAGTTCTGCAGGGAATATTATTACATTAACAGATTTATTAGCTATCTATACGCCTGAGTTGATCTTTTATCTTTATGCCAAATATCTACCAAAAGCACAGTTTGATATTGGTTTAGATACGGATGTGTTGAAGAATTATACAGAATTTGAACGGAAAGTGTCACAATCAAGAGAGAATCCTGATCAAGATGAGTTGACCGCACAAATGATTAAATTGACGAAAATAAATCTTCAAAAAAATTATCCATCCTTTTCACATACGGTTAGCATTTTATCCTTAACAAATAATGACCAACAAATGGCCAAGGATATTCTTTTAAAAGAAGCACCTTACACTTCAGAAGAGTTAGATCATATTGTTCCTAGAGCAGCCTATTGGATTGAAAATGATGCAGATAATCACTTACTAACGATTCAAACAGAACAAGACAACGTATATTATGATAGCCTTTCACAAGAGATTAAAGAAACGCTTAATAAATTAGCTGAAATCTTAAAAAACAATCCTGATTTAACGGGTGATGAGTTGATGCAAACAGTCTATGATTTGGTTAAATCAGAAGATAAACAAGAACGACGTGCAAAACAAAAAGAATTGTTTCAAGCGATTTATCAATTAACGTTGAAAAAAAATAGTGGACCAAGAATCCCCTTGCTGATTCAAGTGATTGGACGTCCTCATTTTATAGAATTGATTTGCAATTAACATATTTGAACGGTTGAATAGAGATGTTTATAAGAATAAAATGCGAGAATAGTAATAAAAGAAAGCGATTGAAAATTATGGTTGACGCTCGTTATTTTTATGTGCTACAATCCATGTAATACATTCTCTATTAGAAATAAATGTGAAGACAAGGAAAGTATTTTTCAGATAACTCAAAGAGAGTCTCGGCTGGTGGAAAGAGATAGTGAAGATGAAAAGGAAAATGGCCTTTGAACAAATTGATCGAACACGTTAAGATCAATTCAGGTGCGCCTGTTACAGCGCCTCAGTATGATTGTACTGAAAGAGTGGGCTTATGTTAAGCCAATTGAAGGTGGTACCGCGAAAGTTTATAACTCTCGTCCTTTTACAGGATGAGAGTTTTTTGTTGCAATCATAGAAAGAGAAATCTTACTAGTAAATCACTGCTATCGTTTTGATCACATCAATTTCTAAGAGCCAATGAGCTAAGAATCAAAGGACGACGAGTGGTTTTGCCGATAGATGATTCACAAGATTTGAGACAAGAGAAGAAAAGTCATTTTACTCAGCTTTTTCGACGTTTACACAATCTGGTAGGAGTAGTTAATGTATACAGATACTGAAGGGGGAAACAAAGTGAAGAAATTAGTAGTCGTAAGTGTAGTATTAACGGGATTATTATTAACAGCATGCGGGGGCAACGACAAGAAAGAAACAACCAAGAGTGAAGAGGGAAAAATCGCTACAAGTCAAAAAATCAAAATCAGCTCACCAGCGCCGCTTTCAACATTAGACACAACACAAACAATGGACAAAAACACCTTTACGATCGTTCAACACCTTTTTGAAGGCCTGTATCGTTTTGATGATGACAGTACACCAATTCCAGGATTGGCAGAAAAAGTTGAGATTAGTGAAGATGGTTTAACGTATAAATTTACATTGAAAGATGATATAAAGTGGAGTAATGGAGAACCGATCACCGCACAAGATTTCTTATATTCATGGAAAAAACTTGTAACACCAGCAACGATCGGTCCAAATGCTTATTTGTTAGACAATGTAAAAAATAGTAAAGCAATTCGCAATGGTGAAAAATCAGTAGATGAAATCGGGCTATCCGCTCCAAGTGATAAAGAATTTGAGGTAACATTAGAACAAGCACAACCGTCATTTTTAACCGTTGCATCAATCGGTTGGTTAGCGCCGCAAAATCAAGCCTATGTTGAAAAACAAGGAAAAGATTACGCAACAGACAGCGAGCATTTGATTTACAGTGGTCCATTTATTTTGACGGATTGGGATGCATCATCAGATACGTGGACATTAAAGAAAAACCCTGAATATTACGATGCAGATAAAGTGAAATTAGAAGAGGTCAAAGTAAATACCATCAAAGAAGAAAATACTGGCATCAATTTATATCAATCAAATGAATTAGATCTGACTCGAATCAGTGGTCAATACGTTCAACAATACAGCGATGAGACAGGCTATGTTACACATTCTGATGTAGCAAATTACTTTTTAGACTTCAATAAAAAAGAAGGTACAGCGCCAGCTAATATTCACTTAAGAAAAGCGATCGCACAAGCAATCGACAAAGATGCTTTAACAAAAAGTGTACTAAATGATGGCTCAAAACCATTGAACGGTTTGATTCCAAGTGGACTATATAAGAATCCTGAAACATCTGAAGATTTCAGAAAGTTTAGTGGCGACTATTCAATATATGATGTGAAAAAAGCACAAGTCGAGTGGAATAAAGCCAAAGCAGACCTAGGTGATAAAATCAAATTATCACTATTAGTTTCTGATGATGATAATGGCAAGAAAATCTCTGAATATGTACAAAGTCAATTACAAGAAAACTTAGAAGGATTAGAAATCACGATCAATGCTCAACCAAAAAACAATGTTTTAGAAACACGTAAAGAGAAAAACTATGAACTTTCGTTATCAGGATGGATTGCTGGAAGCAGTGATTTAGATTCGTATTTCAATTTGTATGCTGGAGAGTCAGCCTATAATTATGGTTCATACAAAAATGCCGATTACAACAAATTAACCACGGATGCTCGGACAATCAATGCAAATGACCCGGATAAACAATTTGATGATTACAAAAAAGCAGAAGAAATTTTATTAGATGAAGATGCAGCTCAAGTACCACTTTATCAAAGTGCATCTAACTATTTGATCAATCCAAACATCAAAGGAATCAGCTACCACTTGTACGGTGACTATTTCAATCTTAGAACAGCCTATTTACAAGAATAGAGGTGTTTAAAAAGTTGAATAGTTGAAAGGAAGGAGAACACGATGTCTCAATTATTAGATAGATTTATTCGCTATGTCAAAGTCAATACTCGTTCTGATGCGGCTAGTCAGACAATTCCAACCACACAAGGACAAGTTCAATTTGCTCGAATCATTGAAGAAGAATTAGCTGAAATTGGCCTTTCTGAGATTCAGTACAATGAAAAGAATGGTTTTTTAACAGCTGTTCTACCAGAAACTTCAACGGAGGATGTACCGACGATTGGATTTATTGCACATTTGGATACTGCGGATTACCACGCTGAAAACATTCAACCAACTATTTTTCCAAACTATGATGGACAAGATGTTGTACTGAATGAAAAACTGGGAATCATCATGGAAACAGAAGAATTTCCAAATTTAAAAGATTATGTCGGTCAAACATTGATCACAACAGACGGTACCACCTTACTCGGTGCAGATGACAAGGCGGGAATTGTAGAAATTTTAGACGCAGTGGAGTATCTACTGGCACATCCTGAAATTCCTCATGGAAAAGTATTGCTTGCTTTTGGACCTGATGAAGAAATCGGACGTGGAGCAGATCGATTTGATGCAGCAAATTTCCCAGCGGCATTTGCCTATACAATAGATAGTGGTAGAGTCGGCTGCTTTGAATATGAAACATTTAATGCTGCTCAAGCAGTGATTACGATCGAAGGAACTAGTGTCCATCCAGGAACGGCTTATGGAACGATGGTGAATGCAATCAAGCTGGGCGAGAGAATAGATGCTTCATTACCAAAAGAAGAAGTTCCGGAAAAAACACGCGGCTATGAAGGATTTTATTTATTGACGAAGTTTATTGGTAGCTTAGATCACGCTGAATTGACGTATATTATTCGAGATCATGATAAGGAACTTTTCCAAAAAAGAAAACAACAACTCACAGATATCGTCAATGAATTAAATGAAACCTTAGATAAAAAACGAATCACGATTTATTTTCTAGATCAGTACTACAACATGAAAGAAATCATTGAAAAAGATATGACACCTGTTGAGCTTGCGGTAAAAGCGATGGAAAATCTTGGAATCAAACCAGACATCCAACCTTTTCGTGGGGGAACAGATGGGTCAAAAATTTCGTTTATGGGTATCCCGACCCCTAATCTTTTCACAGGCGGCGAAAATTTCCACGGGCAATATGAGTTTATCACGCTAGAATCAATGGCATTAGCATCAAAAACAATCGTAGAAATTATTAAAGAAAATGCTGGTAAATCTAAGGATTGAAAAAATCTTTCATTTTTTATATAAAAAATACTTGACAATATTAGAATTTTTTAATATGATTATCTTCAATAACAAAGCTTTGAGAAAGAGGAGTAACAACACTGGAACTTTTCAGAGAGCTGATGGTACTGCGAATCAGTAAGGGATGGGTTGTGAATGGACTTTCGAGTGAAATGTTGAATCTCAGTAGGCATTTTCGGGAACTCCCGTTATAGAGTAAGGTCGTTGATAGACGACTGATAAGAGGAAAGAATTTCTTTCAAACTTGAGGTGGCACCGTGATTATTTCGCCCTCAAACCACAGATTTTGTGTGGTTTGGGGGCTTATTTTATTGTAAATCACAACTGACTTTGCAAAACGGGTGATGGAACAATATAAGGTGTGCCAAAGGGAAGAAGTAACCTGAATAGGAAGTATCAAACGCAATAATCCTAAAAGATTAGCAGCGAACGGTATCCTAAGTTTACTTTAAAGAGAATATTTTTTTCATTGAGGTGGTACCGTGGATACTATTATTCGCCCTCACAAAACAGATAAAAGTCTGTTTTGTGAGGGCTTTTTGTTTTACCGATAAAAAATAAGAAAAGAGGAAATCACATGCAATTGGTCAAAGAAATAAAAGCCGATTATCTAACGGCGATATCCGCATTTTTAAGAATCCAAGGAACAAACAAATGCCTTTTAGAAAGTATTCCTAGAGATAAAAGCAAAGGGCGGTATTCGATCATCGCGTGGGATGCGGTTTCCGAAATTACTTGTTATGGTCATCAGCTAACAATCAATGGGCAAACAAAAACTGCAAAAGATCCATTAAAAGAAATCGAAACCTATGTATTGCAGAAAGAAGAGATTCTAAAAGAACTTCCCTTCCAAGGAGGTGCAATCGGTTATGTCGGCTATGATGTGATTGCGTGCTATGAAGATTTAGGGAAGATGCCGTTTGATGAATTAAAGGTCCCAGATATTCATTTTTATCTATTCGATTCCTATTTGATTTTTGATCATGTGGGTGAAAAAATCTTTTTGATTGAAGCAGATACTTACTCAAAAAGAGGAAAAGAAACATTAGAAGAGGCAATCAAACAAAAAATAAAAGAATTGCAAACACCAAATGAAGAAGAACAAAAAGAAATCAATTTAAAAAAATTGAATTATCAAAGCAACTTTACCAAAGAACACTTTAAACAAGTCGTCACTAAAGTAAAAGACTATATCAAGCAAGGTGATCTATTTCAGATGGTTCCCTCTCAACGTCTGACAGCAAGCTTTGAAGAAGAGCCTTTCGATTATTACCGCAGATTACGTGTGACCAATCCATCTACCTATCTGTATTTTCTAGATTTTGGTGAAACTTATGTGATTGGATCATCTCCAGAAAGTCTGGTCAGTGTAAAAAATCAAATCGTCACAACAAATCCAATCGCAGGAACACGCAAACGAGGACAAACAGTAGAGGAAGACCTGATTTTAGAACAAGAACTACGCACCGATGAAAAGGAACGCGCAGAACACTTGATGTTGATCGACTTAGGACGTAACGACGTAGGAAAAGTTAGTGAAATAGGTTCTGTGGAAGTTCCTATTTACATGATCGTAGAAAAATATCGGTTTGTTATGCACTTAGTTTCAGTCGTGACAGGTAAACTAAAAAAAGAATTGACTTCGATGGACGCATTAAAGGCAACAATTCCCGCTGGAACAGTCAGCGGCGCACCAAAAATTCGAGCGATGCAACGCATTTATGAAATAGAACCTGTAAAACGAAATATCTATGCAGGAGCAGTTGGGTACTTATCAAAAAATGATCAAGCCGATTTTGCCATTGCAATTCGAACGATGGTCATTCATAAAAACAAAGCATATGTGCAAGCTGGTGCTGGTATCGTCTATGATTCTGATCCAACGAAAGAGTATGAAGAAACATTGCAAAAAGCCAAGGCACTTTTGGAGGTGGACCAATGATTTTATTGATTGATAACTATGATTCATTTACGTATAATCTGGCGCAATTGATTGGTACTCGGCATGAAGTAGTGATTGTTCGAAATGATGCTGACAATATTTTCGAGTTAGCTGAACAAGCTGCAGCAATCGTCATTTCACCAGGACCTGGAACCCCTAAAGAAACAGGTTATGTAAAAGAAGTAATTCAACAATTTTACCAGCAGAAACCATTATTAGGGATCTGTTTAGGTCATCAAACGATCGGCGAAGTATTTGGTGCCAAGGTAAACGCAGCGAAAGAAATTCGTCATGGGAAACAATCCGACATTACAACAGTCAAAGCAAGTCGACTTTTTAAAGGAATACCAGACGAAAGCTCAGTCATGCGTTATCACTCACTCATAATAGATAAAAAAACACTACCAGAAGAATTCACAGTTACAGCAACAGCGAATGATGATCAGGAAATCATGGCGATCGAACACCAAGAATACCCCATTTTTGGTCTTCAATTCCATCCAGAATCAGTCGGAACGCCAATTGGTCCAATGATCATTCAAAATTTTATCCAAGTAATGGAGGGTCAAAAACATGGAAAATTTATTTGAGAAAGTTTTTAGTAAGGAACATTTATCCCGCATAGAAGCACAACAAGTCGCAGAAAAAATCTTTGAAGGTCAATTAACAGATAGTCAAATCGCTGCTTTTTTAACAGCGCTGAAGTGCAAAGGCGAAACAGCAGAAGAAATGGCAGGAATTGCAGAAACGATTCAGCGAAAAGCAGTAACGATCACGTGTCAAAAAGAAAATATCATGGATAATTGCGGAACGGGAGGCGATCAATCAGGTAGTTTCAATATTAGTACAACAGCAGCATTTGTTTTAGCCTCTGGTGGAGTAACAGTTGCTAAACATGGTAATCGCAGTATTTCCAGTAAATCAGGTAGTGCAGATATCTTTGAATGTCTAGGTGTAAATATTAATCTTTCCCCAGAAAAAATAAGTACTGTATTGAATGAAGTGGGACTAGCCTTTCTATTTGCTCCCCATATGCATCCGAAAATGAAATATGTGATGAAGGTTCGCAAAGAATTAGGTACGCCGACGATTTTAAATTTGATTGGTCCATTAACAAATCCAGTGTCGTTAAATTCTCAATTAATGGGAACCTATCGACGAGATTTGTTAGAAGAAACAGCGAAAACATTGAGCGAATTAGGACGCAAACGTGCGGTGGTGGTTAATGGTTCAGGCGGATTGGATGAAGCAACGCTAGCTGGAACGACATATTTTTCTTTATTAAAAGACGGGCAAATCACTATGCATACGATCGAACCAGAAGAAGTTGGTTTTGCTCGTCTTCCCATAGAAGCGATTCGTGGTGGGAATGCCGGACAAAATACGGAGATACTGCTATCTATTTTGAATAATCAAGCAAGTCCCTATTTAGATACGGTCCTATTGAATGCTGGATTAGGTTTTTTCAGTAATGGAAAAGTGCAAACAGTACAAGAAGGGATTGTATTGGCAAAAGATTGTGTAGCCAGTGGTGCGGCTTTGGATAAGTTGCAACAACTACTTCGAGTACAAAAGGAGGTCGCTTAAATGGATTTTTTAGAAAAAATTATCAACGAAAAAGAACAAGAAGTGAAGATGATGCCTTTAGAAATCGTTCAACCACTAAGAGAAACATACTCGTTTTACCAGCAAGTCAAAAATCATCCTGAAAAGATGCATATCATTGGAGAAGTTAAACGAGCGTCACCGTCAAAAGGTGCAATTAATTTGTCTGTAAATGTGGTCGAACAAGCAAAGGCATATGAACAAGCGGGTGTTACAGCCATTTCTGTATTAACAGATGAAGTTTTCTTCAAAGGATCAATCGAGGATTTAAGGCAAGTGGCATCACAAGTGAATGCCCCTGTTTTATGTAAGGACTTTATCATTGATGAAAAACAACTGATTCGGGCAAGAAATGCGGGTGCGACAATAGTTTTATTGATTGTATCAGCGTTGCCTAAACAAAAATTAGAAGAATTATATACAAAAGCCACAAGATTAGGGTTAGAAGTGTTGGTAGAAGTTCATGATGAACAAGAACTAAATATTGCTGAAGCCTTATCTGCACGATTGATCGGTGTGAATAATCGAAATCTAAAAACGTTTGAGGTCTCAATTGGAGTAAGTCAACTACTAGGAAAAAAACAAAAGACAGAAGCTGTTTATATCAGCGAATCTGGTTTTTCGACTGATGAACAAGTGGCTCTTGTGAAAGAAAATTATCAAGCTGTTTTAGTCGGAGAAGGGTTGATGCGAGAAAACGACTCGAAAGCCAAAGTCAGAGAACTGCAGGTAGTACGATGAAAGTGAAAATTTGCGGGTTGAAAACCAAAGAACATGTAGATGTTGCAGTGGCGCATGGGGCAGATTATCTTGGATTTGTATTTGCAGAAAGTAAACGTCAAATCACGCCTGAAAAAGCTAAAAAAATTACGAAAGATGTACCTAAAAAGGTTAAAAAAGTAGGGGTCTTTGTTTCACCCACTCAATCAGAAGTAGAAGAAACTATCCAACAAGCTGGGTTAGATATGGTGCAAATTCATGGTTCTCTGGCAGCAGCGGCGTTTTCGGTACCGCTGATCAGAGCAATACCAGTTATTGAAGTAGGACTAGAAAAAAAAATTAAAGACACAACTGCAGAATTTTTACTTTTCGATGCACCACCGAAACGTTTTGTCGGAGGCAATGGTGAAGTGTTTGATTGGCAGAAACTAGATACACGATTCATCAAAAATAAAAAAATCATCATCGCTGGCGGTTTGACTAGCGAAAATGTACAAAAAGCTAAACAATTATTTGACCCTTATGCTGTGGATGTATCAAGTGGAGTTGAGACAAATGGGGTAAAAGATCCAACAAAAATCATTGCTTTTCTAAAAAAAGCGATCTAGCTTCATGAGCCAACATCTTAGAAAAAAGACAAAACCTAAATGTGGCAAAGAACGCCACCTCCATGTTTTGCTATTTTTCGTTGATGCTAATCGGCTCATTCAGCTTTAATTATAAGGAGGAATAGTATGTATAATCAACCAAACCAAGGATTTTATGGAGAGTTCGGCGGGCAATTCGTTCCAGAAACATTGATGCACGCTGTGAAAGAGTTAGAAGAAGTTTATGAAGCATCGAAAATAGATGATGCTTTTCAAGAAGAGTTAAATTATTACTTAAAGCAATATGTAGGACGGGAAAAT
The DNA here is from genome assembly GCF_051714545.1 of Enterococcus sp. AZ126. Taxonomy (NCBI): domain Bacteria; kingdom Bacillati; phylum Bacillota; class Bacilli; order Lactobacillales; family Enterococcaceae; genus Enterococcus; species Enterococcus sp. AZ126. The sequence continues at coordinate 2,017,380 of NZ_JBIOSB010000001.1, read as the reverse complement.
CCGTTATATTTTGCGCAACGTTTAACTGATTTTGCTGGTGGTGCTAAGATTTATCTGAAAAGAGAAGACTTGAATCACACTGGTGCTCACAAAATAAACAATACGATTGGGCAAATTTTGCTAGCGAAAAAAATGGGCAAGAAAAAAGTCGTCGCAGAAACGGGCGCTGGTCAACATGGTGTAGCAACTGCTACAGTGGCCGCTTTGTTTGGCATGGAATGTACGATTTTTATGGGAGCCGTCGATGTGGATCGTCAAGCATTGAATGTTTTTCGCATGGAATTATTAGGTGCTAAAGTTGAACGTGTGACTTCTGGAAGTGAAACATTAAAAGATGCAGTCAATGAAGCGTTACGTTTTTGGGTTGCCAATGTTGAAGATACTCACTATGTGATGGGATCTGTCTTAGGTCCACATCCATTTCCTGAAATTGTCCGAGATTATCAAAGTATTATTGGAATCGAAGCTCGACGCCAATTTTTAGAAGTCGAAAACAAATTACCAGATGCAGTCGTTGCCTGTGTAGGCGGTGGTAGTAATGCAATGGGAATTTTTTATCCATTTATTAATGATGATGTTGCATTGATCGGCGTTGAAGCAGCAGGATTAGGATTGGATACAAAAGCACATGCCGCTTCAATCACCAAAGGAAAAACAGGTGTCCTTCATGGTGCCATGATGAAGCTGCTCCAAGACGAAGATGGTCAAATTTTAGAAGCCTTCTCGATTTCAGCGGGATTGGATTATCCAGGTCTTGGACCTGAGCATTGCCATTTAAACGAAACACAAAGAGCTAGCTACGAGTCGGTGACGGATCAAGAAGCATTGGATGCGTTTAAAATATTATGCCAAACAGAAGGAATCATTCCAGCATTAGAAAGCGCTCATGCTATTAGCCATGCGCTAAAAGTCGCAAAAGAACTTGGATCAGATAAACAACTCATCGTGTGTCTTTCAGGGCGTGGCGATAAAGATGTACAACAAATCAAAGAATTGATGGCAAAGGAGGAAAACCAATGAAATCATTAACGAGGCAACTAAAAGCGAAACAACAAGCCAATGAAACGATTTTTATCCCTTATATCATGGCGGGTGCCCAAGGTCTAGATCAGTTAGCCGATGAAATCCAACTACTAACAGAATCTGGAGCTAGTGCTATCGAATTAGGGATTCCATTTTCAGATCCAGTTGCAGATGGTCCAATAATTCAAGCGGCTGGCCTAAGAGCCTTAGAAAATAACGTAACATTGCGAAAAATAATCCAGCAGTTAAAAAAAATCGAAACTAAAAGGCCTTTAGTAATCATGACCTATTTCAATCCGATTTTTACCTATGGTTTAGAAACATTTATTCACGATTTAGCTGAAACGGATGTAAAAGGATTAATCATCCCCGATTTACCACATGAGCATCAAGAATTAGTAGCACCATTACTAAAAGACAGTGATATTTCGTTGATACCACTGATTGCTTTAAACACACCTAAAGATCGAATTCCAACTTTAGTAGAATCAGGAGAAGGATTTATTTATGCGGTGGCAGTCAACGGTGTAACAGGCACAGGACGAAATTATCAAGAAACATTAGATGAACATTTAGCATATATTCAAAAAGTCAGTGATAAACCAGTTTTAGCAGGATTTGGCGTATCATCTAAAGAACATGTGGAACGTTTTAGGAAAAGTTGTGCGGGCGTGATCGTAGGTAGCAAGATCGTTCAGCTGCTTAGTGAAGGAAAACGTGCAGAAGTTAGTACGTTTATCAAAGAAGCAGTCAGTAAATAATTTTATATTTTATATTTTTCCTCTTGCCTATGAGCATTTCTTTCTGTAAAGTAGTATGAAAAGTAGGTGGAATTATGGAGATTGTCATCAATCGCAATTTAATTTTTGCAGAAAATCAATATTTGGAAACGGAACGCTTAAAGTTACGTCCAGTAACATTAAGTGACGCTAATGATATGCACGAATATGCATCCGATGAAGAAACGGTCACCTATGTTTTCCCGATTCATCAGTCTATTAAAGACACTAAAGAAAGTATTGCAAACTACTTCATAGCAGCACCACTTGGCAAATATGGCATCGAGTTAAAAGCGACTGGAAAATTTATTGGAACGATCGATTTGCGTGTGGTAGATCAGCATAATATTGCAGAAATTGGTTATTCTTTAAACAAGGTATTTTGGGGACATGGCTATATGCCAGAAGCGGCACACGAACTACTTTGCTTAGGCTTTGAAGAGCTAAAATTGATGCGTATTTTTGCAACGCATGATATTGATAATTCCAAATCTGGTCGTGTGATGGAAAAAATAGGTATGAAAATAGAAGGCAATATCCCGAATGCCCGGATGTGGAAAGGGAAAGTCGTTACAGATATTATTCGCGGTATCACGCTCGAAGAATGGCAAAAATTGCATAACTAACCTACAGAACAGCTCAGAGGAGAAATGACTACATGTTAATGTTTACTGAAAAAGATTTTGATGTTTTTACAATAGATGGATTAGACCCAAGGATGGCTGGTATTCGTTCCACGATCCAACCAAAATTTCAAGAATTAGATGATTATTTTGCTGAAAGATTGGGCGAAAAACTAGAAACAGAATTTTTTGTTCACATTGCCCAACACCGTCGCAGAACAGTTTACCCACCAGAAAATACATGGTCTGCATTAAGTCAGAAAAAACGCGGCTATAAAATGGAAGCCCATTTTCAATTAGGTATTTGGCCAGACTATCTTTTCATGTGGTTATCACTAATTGATAATCCTAAAAACGAAAAAGAAATTGCACAAGCGTTTTTAGATAATCATTCATTATTTGAACAATTAGATGATGATTTTTATCTGTCGATGGATCATACACAACCTGAGATCGAACGTTTGAATGAAGCAGATTTAGAGAAATACTTAACTCGCTTTCGTGATGTGAAAAAAGGGGAATTTCAAATTGGCAGGATTATTAGAAAGACAGATAACTTGTTGAATGATCCAGAAAAAGCGCGTGATTATATGTTGAAAACTTATGAGGACTTATTGCCACTATATCAATTGGCGATTGGATTACAATAAGTAGAGCAATTAAGAAGGACTAGAGCGCCTCTGATAAAACTGATCTTTCGTTTTATCAGAGGCGCTCTAGCTGGCTAAACACGTTTGTCTCGTTTTTGCTATGTTGATTCGAGTATTCTAAAGCCAAACCAAACTATCAAATTCACTTGTTGTAATAGTATACTGCTCAAAGGATCTTAAAATGAATTGTTTTGGATCATCAAGCTCTATGCCTTTTCGAACTAAAATATCAATTCCGGCAGGTGTTAAGAAAGAACGCTCGAATTTGATGACAAGGATAGTATCAGTGACCGTTAAGACCGACCATTTGCTACTTAAAATTTTTAAAAACCCACGACCTCTCCAAATAAATCGATTTTGCTTATAGGTATCGACTCCAATTATCTGTTTTTGTTGCTTTTTTTTATTTTTATAGCTGACGGTATCCAAAAATGTTAAGGGAGAATTTTTTAGTTTCTCATACTTTATAGTAGGATTGCTTCGTTTGTTAGACAACCAAAGAGGAAAGTTGGTCCCTCGTATTATCCATTCTCCCTCTAGTAGTTCTGGTGAATTTTCCATCTTTTTCTCAACTCCATCCGCTTATTGCTCCTATTAAAAAGCTGTACAATGTTTTTTTACATTATACAGCTTTCAATAAAAGGACTCCAATGCTCAGCTCATTACAAGTTATTGTAGCCCAATCTTATTCAACGGATAATATCGAAAATAAACAACCCCCACGATAGCCTCTTTATCCACAAATCCAAAGTAACGGCTGTCATCTGTTTTTCGGCGATTATCGCCTAATACAAAATATTTTCCCTCTGGCACAATAGTAGCAGGACCCGCTGCACTATTGGCTAAAGTAAAATCGGCAGTCAAAGGTTGACCGTCAGTCAAAGCTTCTTTAAATTCATCTAAATAAGGTTCGTCGTATTTCTTATCATTAATATACAACTGATCATTTTCCATTCGAATCGTATCACCAGGCAGACCAACAACGCGTTTGACGATTCGTTTTCCGCTTCGTGGGCTAGGAAATGTTGCTATATCAAATCGTTTTGGGCTAACTAAAGAGGTCTGCCATAAGCGATCCGATTCATGATAAGTTGGTTCCATCGAAATGCCGACGACTTGCACAGGCGTTAGAATAAACGTCCGCAAAAAAAGTGCAAATAGTAAAATCATTGCAAACTGCATTACTGTATAAAGGGTACCATATTTCTTTTTCATGTAAAAACTCCTTTTTACTTATTGTTTCTTTTAGTATATCAGATTATTTTTGATAAATAAGAAGAAAAATCGAAAAAATTATGTCCTTTTCTTTTTTTTGAAGAAAATACCTAAGCAAATATTTTGTTGTCATTTCTAAACTTTGCTATACTTTCTATAGAACTTATCGATTGATAAGGAGGAGGAAAAATTATGTTTTTAGCTTGGAATGAAATAACGCGCTCAAAATTACGCTATACACTGATTATTGGTGTGATGTTTTTAATCTCTTATTTAGTCTTTTTTTTAACGGGATTAGCGTATGGATTGGCGCAAGATAATCGAACAGCTGTGGATAAATGGCAGGCGGATGGTATCGTCTTGTCTGATGAATCGAATACAAATATCAATATGTCGATGATTCCGATTAAATCAATAGATGAAGTTAAAGCCAAAGAAAAAGCGTCATTAGGGCAAACAGCAGCGGTGATCCAACTAGATAAAAAGAATGCGGAAAAAATCAACGCCAGTTTTTTTGGCATCAACAAAGAGGAATTTTTAATGCCAAATATCATTGAAGGCAAGCCGTTCACAAATGATAATGAAACAGTTGTGGATAACAGTTTGAAAAAAGAAAATGATGTTAAACTTGGAGACACAATAAAACTATCCGGCAGTGACAAAACGCTTAAAGTTGTAGGATTTACAGACAATGCAAAGTTTAATGTCTCACCAGTATTGTATGTATCCACTAACGCATTTCAACAGATTCGTTTTGAAAAATCGGATACTTCAGAAAATGCTCGTGTAAATGCGATTGTTTTTCGTGCAAAAGATGGCTCATTAAAAAATATTGACTTAAAAGACGATGGTTTAACTAGCTACAGCATCAAAAAATTTATCAATGAGTTACCAGGATATAGTGCTCAAGTGCTGACATTTGGGTTTATGATCGGATTCTTGATCGTGATTGCGGCAATTGTTATAGGGATTTTTATTTATGTCTTGACCATGCAAAAAGCAAATATCTTTGGCATTATGAAAGCACAAGGGATTTCTGGAATGTATATTGCCGTCTCTGTGATTGTACAAACCTTTGTGTTAGCATTTTTGGGGATAAGTATAGGTTTACTTGGTACGGTAGGAACAGCATTAGTGCTACCAACAGCTGTTCCATTTCAAACGAACTGGCTGTTTTTCCTGTCGATAGGCGGAATCATGCTGGTTATTGCGGTATTAGGTGCACTGTTCTCAGTTCGAACGATCGTCAAAATCGATCCGTTGAAAGCAATTGGATAGAAAAGGAGCGAATGTATAATGAAGGCAATCGAATTTTCAGCTGTTGATAAACAGTTTTTAGATGGCGACACGACAATAGAAGCGTTGAAATCCACAAATTTTTCTGTGGAAAAGGGTCAGTTTGTCGCAGTGATCGGTCCAAGTGGTTCTGGAAAAAGTACGTTTTTAACACTTGCAGGGGGCTTACAAACTCCGACAAGTGGCGAAGTTAAGATAAATAACGATGCATTTAGCAAACAAAATGAAAAAACACGCTCTAAGATTCGTTTTTCCGAAATTGGGTTTATTTTGCAAGCATCCAATTTGGTTCCATTTTTAACTGTGGAAAAACAGTTACGTTTAGTGGATAAAGTCAAAAAAGAAAAGACCGATATGGATAAGGTCAACAAGTTATTAACAGAGCTTGGAATTGAAAAGTTAAAGAAAAAATACCCCGATGAAATTTCTGGTGGGGAACGTCAGCGAGTGGCGATCGCTCGGGCATTGTATAATGATCCATCCATTATCTTAGCGGATGAACCCACAGCAAGTTTAGATTCGGATAGAGCATTTGAAGTGGTAAAGATTTTAGCTCGAGAAACGAAAGAAAAAAATAAAGCAACGATCATGGTAACGCATGATCAGCGCTTGATTGAATTTTGTGATGAAGTATTTGTGATGAAAGATGGCGTATTGGAAAAACAAAAATCATAAAAAAGGGTGTGGAACAAAAGGAACGTTCACTTTTGTTTCACACCCTAACTGTGAATAAATGGCAGGAACAGAAGCAATCCTTTCGGGGAAAAGTTTCTGTTTCAGCTTTTTTTTGTATAAAAAAACTTGCTCAATAAAGCTTGAGCAAGTTTTTCTAAAAAGAGTAGGTGGACTTTTTTCGCCCAACTCAATATAAATCTTAAAGTTTTTGGTTGTAGTATTCAACGACAAGAGCTTCGTCGATATCAGGATATAATTCATCACGTTCTGGTAAACGAGTGAAGCTTCCTTCTAATTTTTCAGCGTCAAAGCTTACAAATGCTGGACGTCCAACAGTAGCTTCAACAGCTTCTTTTAAAGTTACGATGTTTTGAGATTTTTCACGAACAGAAATCACTTGACCAACTTCAACGTGGTATGAAGGGATATCTACGCGTTTGCCATCTACAGTAACGTGACCGTGGTTTACTAATTGACGTGCTTGACGACGAGTAGTTGCAAGGCCTAAACGGTAAACGACGTTATCTAAACGTTGTTCTAGTAAGATCATGAAGTTAACACCGTGTTTACCTTCTTTGATCTTGCTTGCTTTAATAAACAAATTAACGAATTGACGTTCGTTCATACCGTACATATGACGTAATTTTTGTTTTTCAGTTAATTGCATACCGTATTCAGAAACTTTACCACGGCTGTTTGGTCCGTGTTGTCCTGGTTTGTATGGGCGACGTGCTAGTTCTTTACCAGTTCCTGATAGAGAGATACCTAGACGACGAGAGATTTTCCATGATGGTCCTGTATAACGTGACATTAAAAATTCCTCCAATAAAATAAGTTTTTTTGGAGTAAAATAATCTTCTGAAAAATTCATATTCGTTCAGTTCATTCTTCAACCTTCGCCCTTTGCAGCCGTGGTTACGCAGTTGAACCTGAAGAGAAAAGCTAAACATCAAGGCAATGAACTGTTGACGAGCTATTATTTTTCTGCTGCATTATTTTACACAAAGATTAGTATAACGCAAAAAAGGGGATAACTCAAGCTTTTTCCAAAAGACAAAACAATTTAAAAAACGTCGTTATCTTTAAATAATTGTGAAAGTAGTAGAGTTCTATTATATTAGGTATAGTAGAAAGTTAATCAAGTTATCGTTCATGAAGTTCTCTATTCTTGATCACTAAATCACATCAATTCAATAAAATCGTTCTTTTATCATAGAAAGCACTAGACAAAACGCTTGGTAGTCTTTAAAATGATAAAGGATGTTTTTGAAAATATGAGATGAGAACAAATTGAAAAGGAGAAACACAATGAAACCTGTATCGCCATTATTTGAGCAGATCGACAAATCAATTAGTAAAAAAATGAACTTATTCCAAAATAGTTTTATGCGCTACGCTTTTCGCGCTGTGCTAGCTTGTATGTTTTTAACATTAGGAACAGCCGTGGCTTTTGGAATCGCAATGAAAGGCGAAGATATGGCGCATGGCTTAGGCAAGATACTTTATGCGTTTATGTTTAGCTGGTCACTTGTTATGATTTTGTATATGAATGCTGAACTAGGAACATCGAACATGCTGTATATGACAGTCGGCGTTTATCGTAAAAAAATCAATTTATCTTTTGCGGCCAAAATTTTAGTTACGTGTATTCTATTTAACTTAGTCGGTGGTGTTTTCTTTGGTTATTTGATTTCATTGACGGTTCCTTATCAAGATTTAGCATCTGATAGTTTCTTCTTTACTTCGATTGCTGGAAAATTAGATAAAACCACAACACAGATTTTAGTAGAAGGTATTTTTGCGAACATTGTGGTCAATACTGCTGTATTAGTGAGTATGCGTATGAAAGATGATGCTGGTAAAGTTGCTGCAATCATTTTCATCATTTTTATCTTTGCTTTTTTAGGCTATGAACACGTTATCGCCAACTTCCCTGCGTTTAGCTTAGCGTATTTCGCTTCTCACGGAACAATGGCAGCAATGACTGTTGGCAGTGTGGCACACAATCTATTCTTTGCCTTGATTGGTAACTTTATCGGCGGCGGTTTAGTGATGGGATTGGGTTATGCGTGGCTGAACAATGCAGATACCACTTATTTAGATTAAGAAATTTTGAAGCTGAGGCGGATTTTCCGTTTCAGTTTTTTTGCTGTCTAAAGTTATTTCAAGTAAGATAGAAGAAAGAAGAAAAAGGAGCAATGAAATGAATGAAGTGATTTTTCCAAAAAATAAAGACAAGGCGGAGCAAATGTCGGCATACATGAAGCATTTATTTCCTTTTGCAGGCATTCCTGCACCTGAGCGTGCTATATTGGAGAAAGAGCTCTTAAAAGCCAGCAAAAAACTATCGTTTTCAGAGTTATTTGACTTAATTAGTTTTTATTATAATAAACGAGAGCGAGAATACCAATATGTCGCAATCGATTTAGCAACGGCTAACTACAAACGATTCTCTTTTGAAGAAATGCTGCGTTTCAAACCTTTTGTTGTAGAAAAGGTTTGGTGGGATAGCGTAGATGCGTGGCGTAAATTTTTTGGACTTTGGGGATTTCACTATTTAGAAGAAATGCCTCAGTTATTTGACGCCTTTTTTGGTGAAGAGAACTTTTGGCACAGGCGAATTGCCATCAATTTGCAATTGTTATATAAAGAAAAAACAAACACTGTGTTATTGAAAAAAGCCATCATTTATGATAAAACTACAGATGAGTTCTTTATTCAAAAAGCAATTGGCTGGTCTTTGCGTCAACATAGTAAAATTGATCCATCTTGGGTCGAAGACTTGATCAAGTCAACTGATTTAAGCCCATTAGCTATTAGAGAGGGCAGCAAGTATTTGCCAAAAACATAGAAAGCGAGCGAGTTATTACGCCATGAGAAGAAAACTTTTTGCATTTGATATTGATGGAACATTGCTTGGAACCGACAGACAACCGTTGGAGAGCACACGAGAAGCATTAAAGATGTTAAGACAACAAGGACATCTTGTAACAATTGCAACAGGTCGCAGCCGTTTTATGGCGCAAGATATTATTTTAGACTTAGATTTTTCCAATTATGTCCTTTGTAATGGAGCAGCCGCATTTTTAGATCATGAACAGTATTACCAAAATCTACTAGACCAAGACGAATTAAACCGTTTTGCCAAAGAAGTAGAAAAAAGAGAAATCGGATTGGCTTATGTTGGTTTAGATGATGTGAAAAAAAATAATCATCACCGTCGTGCTCAAGTGGCTGAAGCGATGGGATCAATCGATTTTAAAGCACCAGAATATGATTTGAATTTCCAAAAAGAAAATGATGTGTATCAAGCATTGGCTTTCTATGATGATTCAGCAGAGGGGATTTTTGATCGTGAATTTTCTAAATTCCGATTTATTCGCTGGCATTCTGAAAGTGTGGATATTGTCCCTAAGAATGGCTCTAAAGCTGCGACTTTACTGAATTTAGCAGACCGTGTTGGGATTGCTCGTGAAGATATCGTTGCGTTTGGCGATGGTGAAAACGACCGTGAAATGCTACGAGAAGCTGGAATTGGTGTAGCAATGGGGAATGCGTTGTCTCATATTCAAAAAGAAGCAAAAATCGTGACAGATACCAATGATAATGATGGAATCTGGAAAGCGTTGAAAGAATTAAAGGCGATTTAACGATAATAAAAAGTGATCTGTACAGACTCAAACGGTTTTGTACAGATCACTTTTTTTAGTCAATCACCAAAACGCCATCTTTCAAAGCATAAGGATTTTCTGCATTGATGTGATCATAAAACATCACACCATTCAAATGATCGATTTCATGTTGAACGACGATCGCTTCATAATTTTTTAAACGAATTTTGTGTTTCTCGCCAGCTGCATCTACATAAGAGAGCGTGATTTTATTATGGCGGACCACATAACCTGGCACTTCACGGTCGACAGATAAACAACCTTCGCCTTCACCCAGACAAGCATCTTGAACGGAGTGGCTTAAAATTTTAGGGTTATACATCACTGCGCTCAATGTTGGTTCAGGATTTTCCAAATCACTATTTGGTACATGGACTGCGATGATGCGCTTAGAAATATCTAATTGAGGTGCAGCTAAACCGACGCCGCCTCGTAAGCCTAATTCTTCTGCTTTAACAGGATCCTGACTGTTTTTTAAAAATTCCATCATTTTTTCGCCTAATTTTATATCTTCATCCGATTGAGGCACAGCTACTTCTTTTGCCACTTCTCTAAGTGTTGGGTTTCCTTCGCGGATAATATCCTCCATGGTGATCATAGGATAATCCCTCCTTCTATAGTTAAAAGTCTAGATCAGTCTCAGTTAGAAACTAAATCTTTCCATCAATGTATTTATTCGCCTATACAGTTTATCATAAAATTATTAGTAGTGGGAATAAATTGATCAAAAAACAGGAAGGAAATTGAGCTGGGTCTTGCATTATGAACAACTTTCCTGTAAAGTGTAACTGTATGAAAACATACCGTCTATTACTTGGTTGTGCGAATCACCAACGCATTACTCAGTAAGAAGATGACTATTAAAGAAGAGGTGAAAAACATGGCAATGTCAAAAGAAAAGAAAAACGAAATCATTAGCGAATACGCGCGTCATGAAGGAGATACTGGTTCACCAGAAGTACAGATTGCTGTATTGACTGCTGATATCAATCACTTGAATGAACACGCTCGCGTTCACAAAAAAGATCACCATTCTTACCGTGGACTAATGAAAAAAATTGGTCATCGTCGTAACTTGTTAGCTTACTTACGTAAGACTGACATCCAACGTTACCGCGTATTGATCGAACGTTTAGGATTACGTCGTTAATCAAACACTGGAAAAGCGAGATTCGTAACGAACCTCGCTTTTTAGCTTATTTAAAAGCAAAGGTCTAGTTATCCTTAAAATACTAAAAAATCATCATCTTTGGAAGGGTTGAATGAATCTACTAACCAAATAAAAGGACTCAATTTTTTTGAATCTTTTCATTTGTTTAGTAGCAGTCTAACTTTTCCGAAGAATCGAAGGAGAAGAGATATATGTCAGAAAAACAAGTATTCAAAACAACTTGGGGCGGACGTCCATTACAAGTTGAAGTCGGCCAATTAGCCAAACAGGCAAATGGTGCAGTATTAGTTCGTTATGGGGAGACAGTCGTTTTAAGTGCGGCTGTTGCTTCAAAAGATGCGAGAGATTTTGATTTCTTTCCATTGACAGTGAATTACGAAGAAAAAATGTATTCAGTAGGGAAAATTCCTGGTGGATTTATCAAACGTGAAGGTCGCCCAAGCGAACGTGCAACATTGACAGCTCGTCTGATCGACCGTCCAATTCGTCCAATGTTTGCGGAAGGATTCCGTAACGAAGTTCAAATCACAAATACTGTAATGAGTGTGGAACAAGATTGCACACCAGAAATGGCTGCAATGTTTGGTTCATCTCTGGCATTAGCAATTTCAGATATTCCATTTGACGGACCGATTGCAGGTGTTGATGTCGGTCGTGTTGATGGTGAATACGTATTGAACCCAACAGTCGAACAATCTGAAAAAACAGATATCGAATTAACGGTTGCTGGAACGAAAAAAGCCATTAACATGGTTGAAAGTGGTGCCAAAGAAGTATCTGAAGAAGATATGCTAGGTGCGTTACTTTTCGGTTTTGACGCCATCAAAGAATTAGTGGCTTTCCAAGAAGAAATCGTTGCCGCTGTCGGTAAAGAAAAAATGGAAATCAAATTATTACAAGTTGATGCTGACTTGAAAAAAGAAATCTTCGATGCCTACTACGCTTCAATGAAAGAAGCTGTGATGACAGAAGAAAAATTAGCTCGCGAAGTCAATATCGATGCAATCAAAGATCAATTGAAAGAAGCGTATGCTGAAAAATTTGCTGGTCATGAAGAAGAAGCGCAAGTAGGGAAAGAAGTAAAACAAATCGCTGAAGATTTAGAAAAAGACGTAGTTCGTGAATTGATTACGATCGATAAAATCCGTCCTGATGGTCGTAAATTAGACGAAATCCGTCCTTTGGCTTCAGAAGTTGGCATTTTACCACGTGTTCATGGCTCTGGTTTATTCACTCGAGGACAAACACAAGCGTTGTCTGTAGTGACCTTAGCACCACTTGGCGAACATCAAATCATTGATGGATTAGGTGTAGAAGATAGTAAACGTTTCATTCATCATTATAATTTCCCACAATTTTCTGTAGGTTCAACAGGTCGTGCTGGATCACCTGGCCGTCGTGAAATCGGTCACGGTGCTTTAGGTGAGCGTGCGATGGCACAAATTATTCCTGATGAAGCTGATTTCCCATATATGATCCGTGTGGTATCAGAAGTCTTAGAATCAAATGGTTCTTCTTCACAAGCAAGTATCTGTGCAGGAATCTTAGCATTGATGGATGCTGGTGTGCCGATCAAAGCACCAGTTGCAGGAATTGCAATGGGTCTTGTCAGTGATGGCGAAAACTATACAATTTTAACAGATATCCAAGGATTAGAAGATCACTTAGGCGACATGGACTTTAAAGTTGCTGGAACAAAAGATGGAATTACAGCCTTACAAATGGATATCAAAATCCAAGGGATCACTGAACAAATCTTGACAGAAGCATTAACTCAAGCGAAAAAAGCACGTATGGAAATTCTTGCTGAATTGACATCAACGTTAGCTGAACCTCGTCCAGAGTTAAGCAAATACGCACCGAAAATCGAAATGATCCAAATTGCTCCAGCAAAAATCAAAGATGTTATTGGTAAAGGTGGAGAAACAATTAACGGAATAATTGATGAAACGGGTGTTAAGATCGATATCGATCAAGAAGGTAATGTAAGTATCGCCTCTGCTGATGCTGATATGATCAAAAAAGCAATCAAGATCATTGAAGAATTAACAAAAGAAGTGGAAGTTGGACAAGTTTATCTTGGTAAAGTCGTTCGTATCGAAAAATTTGGTGCCTTTGTTAATTTGATCAAAGGAAAAGATGGTTTAGTTCATATTTCTCAATTAGCCAATGAACGAGTAAACAATGTAGAAGACGTTGTGAAACTTGGCGATGAAGTACTTGTAAAAGTTACCGAAATCGATAAACAAGGTCGTGTGAACGTATCACGCAAAGCATTGTTGACTGAAGAAAATAAAGAAAAATAAGCAATACACATTGCGTTTGATTTTACTTTTCTAACAGAGTGAGGCATTTAGCCTACTCTGTTTTTTCTTGGAAATGAGCTTTATTTAATAAAAATAGGTAAAGACGCACCACAGCTCTTTTGTTTGCCTCTAATTAGTGGTAAAATTATTGCTATCAGTCTAAAGATTATTCGGGGTGTCGATGTGAAAAAATTTAATCCAAATAAAAATATAATTATCACGCTGATCGTAGTGATTATCGTGGTTACGATCATTAGTTTGACTGCAGCTCACAGAGCAAACAGCGGAAAAGCCAATCTTGGTCAATCAGCAGTCAACGATAGCGTAGGGTTTGTTGACAAAGTGATTTCATTTCCAGGTAAAGTCATCGGAAGCGGAGTATCATCAATCAGCACACTTTTTAAGACCTATGACGAAAATGAACGCTTAAAAGAAAGAATCGATGGATATGGTGAACTTTCTATCCAAAATGATAACTTAAAAAAAGAAAACGAAACATTAAAAAAAGAATTAGAATTAAACGAAACATTGGGGAATTATGAAAAAGTAACAGCAACAGTTATTACTCGTTCACCGGATATGTGGCAAGATTTATTAGTTGTTGACCGAGGTTCAAATGACGGTATCAAACCAAATATGGCAGTTTTAGCCCAAAAAGGGTTGATTGGTCGGGTGGTTGAAGTGAATGCGACGTCTTCTAAAGTAGAACTATTAACATCTAAAAATCAAAATTCTAACCATTTCCCAGTTAAAGTCAATTCTGAAAATGGAGATTCATATGGCCTTTTGAAAAATTACAATGATAAAGATAATACATTGATCATCAGCCAGTTAGTAGGAGATATGGAGATCAAAGAAGGTGATGTTGTTCAAACATCTGGGCTAGGTCAAAATTCTCCAGCGAATTTACCAGTTGGTGTGGTTCAAAAAGTGAAACCAGACAGTTTTGGTTTAGATCGTGAAGTTTATGTTAAGCCTTATGCTGAAATGTATAATATCCCCGTTGTAACGATCATTAAGAGACTAGCTGGAGCGGGGGAGTAAGATGCAAGTGATCCGAAAAGAAAATGTTAAATACTATGCGCCAGTAGTTTTCTTTGTACTGATGCTGATCGATGGTCAATTGACTCAAGCTGCGCGGAATGTAACTGATAATGTTTATTTTCCAAATGCTCATTTCCTGTTGCTGGCTTTTTTGATGGCAGTCCCTAATCTGTCTAGACGTTATTTACTAATTACGGCGATTATCTTGGGGATGATTTGCGACAGTTATTATATCGGGATCATTGGTATTTATACTGTTGCACTGACGGCAACAGTTATGATGATGTACCGATTCCAACGAGTGGTTCACACAAATCTGCTAACAGCATTTTTTGGTATGATTATTTTTGTAACTACGTATGAATTGATTGCAATGGGACTCCAAATTATTTTTCATATATCAAATGTTGCACCATTATTATTTATCACGAAGGTTTTAGGTCCAACGTTGCTTTTTAATATGTTGATATTTGTTATTTTTTCCTATCCACTAAAAAGATTATTCGCTAACGAGTAGTCTTTTTCTTTTTTTGAATTTGGGGATGTTGCGAAAAATCGTTATTTAACATTATGAATTTCTAGTGTGTTGAATAATATCAAACGTTATTTAACTATGTTGCATGAAACAATTTTGTAATATACTGTTTATCTGTATGTCATACTGCTATGATACAATAAGACTGTTGTCAAGAAACATAAAACCGAAATAGTACACATAAATTATAAATGTATAAGTAAATCCGGAGGAATAAAGAGTGAAAAAAAATATATTATCAGCATTGATGGTTTGCTCAATCACACTTACTTCAGCTGTGTTGCCGATGGCTGCAGTTGCCGATGACTATGATACAAAGATTGAACAGCAAGATGCAATCATCGATGGGCTAAAAACAAAAGAATCAGAAGCTGCAACTAAATTAGCAACAATCGAATCAGATATGCTGACTACAGCGACTAAAATTGATGAATTAACAGCCAAGAAAAAAGCACTTAAAGAAGAAATCACGAAATTATATGGTGAGATTTCTGATTTGAATGTTCGTATTCAAAAAAGAGAAGTTCAAATGCGTAATCAAGCTCGTGATGTTCAAGTAAGTGGAACAAGTACTAGCTACTTAGATGTGATCGTCAATTCTGAGTCTATTTCTGATGCAATCAGCAGAGTACAAGGCATTACAGCACTCGTTAGTGCGAACAATGATCTATTAGCACAACAAACTTCTGATAAAGAAGATGTAGAAAAAAAGACAAAGACAGTGGAGTCGCAAATCTCTGTACTGGAGACTTCTACAAAAGAATTAGCAGATAAACAAGCTTCTTTAGATACATTGAAACTTGAACAAGAAATTGCTAAAAATGAGTTACAAGCACAACGCTCAACAGAAGAAAACAAAAAGTCTGAGTATGTTGAACAAAAAGCAGCAGCACAAAAGAAATTAGAACAAGAACAAGCGAAGCAAGTAAAACAAGCCGAAGCACAAAGAAAAGCCGAAGCACAAGCTGCTAAGGAACTTGCTGAAGCACAAGCTGCAAATCCAGGTCTTACACAAACCAATCTTGTAGAAGAAAATGGCACAACAAGTAGAACAGCTGCGGCGCCAACACCAGGGAAAAACAACGGTAATAATGGCGGTGGCACCAGTATCGGTACTGGTGGTGTGTCTGAAGCGAAGAAAAGAGCAGCGCAAATCGCTTTGAATTCTGTTGGTCAGACAAATCCAACAGGTTGGGGACAAAGTGGTGAGTGCATTGTAGCCGTGCAAAATTGGCTAAATGCAGCAGGTGTTAGATTCTTACCAGGAGGTCCACATAGCGGATATACTCAATCAGGAGCAGTTCAAGTCTCTTGGTCTGATGTTCAGGTTGGAGATGTCGTTCAATACGAAAACTCTCTTAGTCCAGATGCTTGGTTAGATGGTGTTCATACTGTTCTAGTCGTGGGAGTCAACGGTAGTTCAGTCCAGATTGTTGAATCCAACAATCCAGCAGGTTCTGGTTATGTGTCAACAACTACAGGATGGACCCCAAGTCCTTATGCAGCAAACTTTAGAGCTGTTGTATGGCGCTTTCCAGGATAGTTTAAGATGAAAGTGGAATTTCCATTAGCAAAGATGATTGATGTTGCTAATGGAAATTTTTTTGCATTAAAGTATTAAACGATTTTATACGGTGTTTCTTTTTTTGATGAATTAGTAGCCAACATAAAATAATATGAAAGCTGTAATCCATATATTTTTAGTCAGTTAATATGACAATATATCAAATGTCATATTCAACTTTCAAAAATGAAATACTCCTGTAACATTATTTTTATATGTATGACATGTGATTATGCTACAATGGTTTCGTTATCAATAATAAGAATGAAAATTACTCAAACAATGAATTTATTAATAGTAAAAGTCGGAGGAATGAATTTTGAAAAAAAGTATATTACCATTACTAATGACTTGCTCATTAGCCCTTACATCTGTAGCTTTTCCAGCAATCACATTAGCAGACGAAGTGGACTCTAAAATTCAACAAAAAGACCAAAAAATTTCAGGATTGAAATCTCAAGAAGCTGACGCTCAAAGCCAAGTGGCTGCAGTACAAGATCAAGTAGCTTCTATTAACGAAAAAGCAGGAACATTGCTAGCACAACAAAACAAATTAAGAAAAACATCTACTAACTTAGAAAAAGAAATTACGCAATTAACAAAACGTATCGACAAACGCGAAGTTGCTATCAAAAATCAAGCACGTGATGTACAAGTGAATGGGAACAGCACTAGCTACATGGATACATTGTTGAACTCAAAATCAGTTTCTGATGCTATTACTCGTATAACAGCAATGTCTACTATTGTTAAAGCAAATAATAGTTTAGTAAAACAACAACAAGAAGACAAAAAAACAGTTGAAACAAAGAAAACTGAAAATGAAGAAAAATTACAAGAACTACAAGACAACCAAGTAGAACTTGAAGCTCAAAAAGGCGATCTTGTTAAAGCAGAAGCAGATTTGAATGTATTACAAACAACATTAGCTGCTGAAAGAGCAACTGCAGAAGATCAAAAAGCTGGACTAGTACAAGAAAAAGAAGCAGCAATCGCAGAACAAGCACGTATTGCTGAACAAGAAAAAGTAGTAGCAGCGAATGCTAAAAAAGCTGCTGAAGAAGCTGCAGCGGCTAAAGCAACAGCACCAAGTACAACTGCTTCATCTACTGAAGAATCAACAACAGGTAGTTCAACAGAAAATAATAATTCAGGAGTTGTAACACCTCCTGTTAATAATGGCGACGGAGGAGTTACACCATCTCCAACTCCAAAGGAAGAAGATAAAACACCAACACCAACACCACCAGAACCAACTGGCGGTTCTGCGATTGCTATTGCAGCAGCACAAGTTGGTAAACCATATGTTTGGGGTGCTAAGGGACCAAATAGTTTTGACTGTTCTGGCTTAGTCTACTACTCATTCATGCAATCATCTGGCCGTAATGTCGGTGGCTATACAGTCGCTCAAGAAAGTGCTGGTACACGCATCTCTGTAGGAGAAGCGCAAGCTGGAGATTTATACTTCTGGGGTAGCCCAGGTGCTTCTTACCACGTAGCGATTGCTACAGGTGGCGGTGGTTATATTCACGCTGGTAACGAAAGTACAGGCGTTGAATACAGCAATGTTGGCTCATTTACACCGAGTTTTGCTGTACGTATGTAATCAAGTTTATCTTAATAATTTAAGAATCAGACGATTGTCTGATTCTTTTTTTGCATGCAATTTAAAAAGAAGCTTCAACGAAAAATGCGTTGAAGCTTCTTAATACTATTTAATATACTCTTCCGTTAGTTCCATAAACTCATTCACATCTTTGATCACTTGATCGATCCCTGCTTGCCAGAAATCAGGTTTGGTTAAATCGATATTAAGATGTTTTTTAGCCAAGTCTTCTGAAGTCATAGATGCAGTATCTCGAAGTAAGGCAATATATTGATCTTCAAAATCACTGCCTTGTTTATTAGCATAAGCGTAAATTCCCATACTGAACAAATAGCCGAATGTGTACGGGAAATTATAAAACGGCACATCGTCAATAAAGAAATGCAATTTACTTGCCCAAAAATGAGGATGATAAGTTCCTAAACTATCTTGATAACTTTCTTTTTGAGCGTCAAGCATCAATTCTGTTATTTCATCTTCACTAAGCAATCCTTTTTGGCGCGCTTCATAAAAGCTATTTTCAAAAATAAAACGAGAGTGGATATTCATAAACATTGCAATTGCATTTTGCATCTTGGTGTCTAATAAATTGATTTTTTCTTCAGGTGACTTCGCTTCTTTAAGCGTTGCATCTGCAACAATCAATTCTGCGAATGTACTAGCCGTTTCTGCGACGTTCATTGCGTATTCCCGATCAAGTGCAGGAAGATCCCACATCACGCTGCTATGGAATGCATGACCCAATTCATGAGCCAATGTTGCGACTTCGTTGATTGAATTTCCAAATGTCATGAAAATTCTTGATTCTTTGGTTTCAGGAAGTTCTGTGCAATAGCCGCCTGGGCGTTTACCTGGGCGATCTTCTGCCTCGATCCAACTTTTTTCAAAAGCACCTTTCGCGAATGTTGCCATTTTAGGACTGAATTTTTCGAAATTTTTCAGAATAAACTCGGCTGCCTCGTCAAAACTATATGCTTTTTCTTCTAAATCTCCTAAAATAATCGGAGCATCTTGGTCTTGCCAATCCATTTTTTCTTTTCCAAATAATTGCGCTTTACGAGTCAAGAAATCGATAAAAGGTTTTTTATTTTTTTGAATCGTTGCCCACATCACGTCTAGAGTTTCTTTTTGCATGCGGTTATAGTTTAGTGGTTTTTCTAAGAAATCTGTGACACCATGCAATTTGTATTCACTCAAACGGAAGCCATCCAAATGATTCAACGTATCTGCTAGTAATGGGGCTTTTTCATTCCAAGCTTTTTCCCATTCTTTGAATAGCTTTGCACGAACATCTGTGTTAGGATCACTCATCATCCGATTGAAAGCTTGTCCAGCTGAAAGTGATAGTGTCTGATCTCCTTCTTTAAATGGAATCGAAATGCTAGCCACAATCGTATCATAATGGCTACTCCAAGCATTAAGCCCATCTAAAGATAATGTGTTGATAATGTTTTCTTCCTGCTCGGATAAGAGTTGCTTACCATCACGGCGAATTTCATTTAAACGAAATGCAATATTTTCAAAGACAGGTAAAGTTGTCAAGATTTCCCAATGTTCATCAGAAATTTCTGTCAATTTTTTTGTAAAAATTGTTTCTGCTAGTTGAATTGCAGGTAATAATGAAAACAAATCACCAGATAAGATTTTAGCTTTTTTATCTTTTGTGTCAGCGGATGATAGAGCTGTGATAAAGCTGTTACATTGAGAAAAACCATCAGAAATTTTTCCCTGTAAAGCTAAAATTTGTTGTAATTCTTGATAGTCAGCATCATTTCCTGGTGTCCATTGTTCGATCAATTGGTGATAGGTATGACTTTGCTCTTTCAATTCTGTTAATCTTTGTTCCAATTGTACGGAGTGGCTGCCCCCAGGAAAAATACTATCTAAATCCCAAACAAGTGAATACGTCATATCTGATTCCTTCTTTCTTAAATCTATTTCTTCTAGTATATCATAAGAAAAAAAGATTGAGTGCTTGTTTATTTTATTAAAAAAAACAATTATAATAATAGTATCTGAAACGAGGTGACAAATTGAAAAAACAGTTAAAAAATAGTAATTCATATATATTTCTAGCTTTTTTGATCATGGCTATTTTATTTTATAGTTCTTCTCAAACCTATGAACAGCAATCTCAAGTGGGCCTAATGGATAAGCTATTCAGCAATCATCCATTTAAAGAACAGTTAAAAGGAATTTCATTTAACTATGCTGGTAGTGAAATAAGTATTCAAGCGAGAGGATATTCAAAATTTGTAGAGTTCTTCATTCGTAAGGGCGCTCATTTTGGGACGTATTTTTTGTTAGGCGGTAGTTGGTTCATTGGATTGAATATGAAAATCAAACAACCGCTTTTGATTGGTATTGTGACGTGGCTTACGGCTACGGGATACGCTGGTTTAGATGAATACCATCAAATGCTGACAGGAGGACGGACACCACTATTTCAGGATGTGATGTTAGATTCTATCGGAGCTCTGACGGCAATTGTTTTGTGTTTACTTGTGATTGGTATTAAAAAAATGAGGAAAAAATAACGGAAGTAAGACTTTGTTGAGCGGAGTCTTGCTTTTTTTATATTATTAGGAGCTGAAAAAAAATTGATGGATAAGAGGTACTAGAAGATAAAATACCATTATTATCGTCAAATGAAAAAACTCTTATGTAGAACATAGTGGAATTTAAAAGAATTCATTCTATAATAAGACGAGGAGTGATTGATTATGGAGATTATCGCTATTAATAAAAGCAAGACTAGAGATACTGCAACGATTCCTAGCTTGGGGATGCTAGCTTATCGTATTTTTCCAGATACAGAATGCATTAATATTCAACTATTAAGTGGAACTCAAGAAGAATGTACGGTGCCATTTAAAGACGGTGGACTGTTTGTATTACGTGGTGTTGAGGTTCGTTTTGAAATGATTGATTAAATAAAAAAGCAAGGTAAGGCAACTGTTGAAAAATGTTGATTTACCTTGCTTTTTTATATTGTTTTTAAGTATACAATACTTTTTTTAAGCCGTTGTAACCCTTCAAGTAATTTTTCTTTGGAGCAGCCAATATTTAAACGTAGGAATGAGGCACCTGCTTCACCATAGGTCGCTCCACTCATAATAGCGACTTTTCCATGTGTTACAAGAGCGTTTTGAATTTCCTCCATTGAAAAAGACAAGTTAGAACAATCGATCCAAAGTAAGTACGTGGCTTGGGCGGACACAACGGTTAGTTCAGGTAAATGTTCTTGGAGGAAGTCTTCTGTCAACTGGACATTTTGATCTAGATAATGATTCAACTGATCTAGCCAATAGTCACATTGAGTGTAAGCTGTGATTGTACTTACCATTCCCAAAATACTGGTAGATGAAAGGCCATCGCGGTTTTTTAGTAGTGTCAAAAAACGTTCCCGCAAAGCAATATCTGGAATCATCAGATAAGAAGCCACTAGACCAGGAGTATTGAATGTTTTGCTTGCTGAGGTACATAAAGCAACATTGTTTGGATTTACTGCGTACTTAAAAATAGGAGAATGCTGCTCAGTATTTCGCAAAATATCCATATGAATTTCATCTGAAATTAGAAAGACCTTATGTTTGTCACAAAGATAGAGGAGTTGTGTCAATTCGTCTTGCGTCCAAACACGGCCAGTCGGGTTATGGGGACTACACAATAAAAAAATTCGGCAGTCTGGATGTTTTAGTTTTAGCTCTAAGTCGTTAAAATCTATAGTATATTGGTTATTTTGGTAGAGAAGTTTTGTTTCTATCAACGTTCGATTTTGTGCATCGATCAGTTTAAAAAAAGCATCGTAAGCAGGGGTTTGAACAATAATCTGATCGCCGATTGTCGACTTCAATTCAATTAGTTTAGAAATCGAATAGATGACGGAAGGACTATAAACGATCCAATCACTATTCAGTTTATAATCAAAACGTTTGCGATACCACTGTTGAATACTTTCTTTAAAGGTATTATGATTCCAGCGGGTATAGCCGAAAACCGGGTGACTCAAACGATGTTGAAGAGTCTCTAAAATCTCGTCAGGGACAGCAAAATCAGTATCAGAGACAGTAAAGGGAAGTAAATCAGCTTCACCAAAGCGGTCAGCGATATAATCCCATTGTGTGCAAAAAGTGCCTTTTCGGTCTATAACTTTATCAAAATCAATTTTATCTTTCATCTGTTTACGTCCTATTCCATTAAACTTTCTAGTTCATTTTTTACAGTCGCGACCTGAGTTCCAATAATAACCTGAAGATTAGTTGAATCTAATTTAATAACGCCGATAGCACCTTGGTTTTTCAGTTCTTGTTCATCTACAACGCTCATATCGTCTACAACTAAACGTAGTCGTGTGATACAATTATCCAGCGAAACGATATTTGTAGTCCCACCTAAAGCATCAAGAATCAGTGGGCCATTATAGTTTCCTTTTTTCTTATACGTTCGTTCTGTTTCAGAAACGTTTTCAGTGACGAGTTCTCGACCAGGGGTTTTTAAGTTGAATTTTTGAATCGCAAATTTGAATACAACATAATATAACGCAAACCAGATGGCACCAACGATCAAAACGAAGAACCACTTTGTATACGTTCCTTGTAAGACACCAAAAATTAAAAAGTCTAATACACCACCATCTGTATTGCCAATCACAACTTGAAGCAGCGCCATGATCATAAAGCCCACTCCTGTCATGATCACATGAAATCCGTATAATACAGGGGCAATAAATAAGAATAAAAATTCGATTGGTTCTGTAATACCTGTGACAAAAGTAGCAATGACTCCAGAAATCAATAAACCCTTAATTTTATGCCGATTTTGAGGCAATGCTGTTTGATACATTGCTAAAGCTGCAGCTGGGAGACCAAACATAAACGTTGGCATTTTTCCTTGTGACAAGAAGGCTGTTGCAGCCGGACTGATGGGTGAACCACTTTGAAGTTGTGCATAAAAGATATTTAAGGCACCAGATATACTTTGACCATCCACGATTTGTGTCCCACCAGCTTCAGTAAAGCGAATCATCGAAACCAAAATATGATGCAAACCAAAAGGTAATAACAAACGCTCACCTGCGCCAAATAAAAATGGGCCAAAAATTCCTGCTTTTTGAATCATAAAGCCCACGCTATTGATTCCAAGTGCGAATAGTGGCCAAATAATTGGGACTAAAATCCCCACGATCGCCATGACAAGTGTGGTGATGATTGGAATAAACCGTGCTCCACCAAAAAAGGCAAAAGCATCTGGTAATTGTATCGTATAGAATTTACTATGCAGCAAGTACACGATGATTCCAACAATAATACCGCCGAGAACGCCCATTTCTATCGATTGTATTCCTAAAACCATTCCTTGTCCTGCTTCACGGAGGTGGTCTGGATCTGCCAATTTGCCTGTCTCAGTCAAATAAAAATTAATGGATAAGTTCATGACAACATAACCGACAAAACCAGAAAAAGCTGCAACTCCTTTTTCATTACGGGCCAAGCCTAATGGAATGGCCATTGCAAATAATAATGGCAAGTAGGTAAAAGCAAATCCGCCAACGGTAGACATAAAGCGAAAAATCACTTGTAACCAAGGCTGGTCTAAAAATGGCAATAGTTCAATTGTCGTTGGACTAGAAAACGAGCTGCCGATGCCTAAAATCAATCCCATAAAAGCGAGCAAGGCTACAGGTAACATAAATGTTTTTCCAATACCTTGAAAAAATTCCCAAAAACTAAATTTCTTTTTCACAGTAGTATTCCCCCTTTAGATAAGAAAAATAAATATTTTCTTTTATAGTAGCTCCAGTGTACGTGGGGAAAAATCAAAAAACAAGCGCTTTCAAATAAGTAGAAAGGATTTACAAAAAATGTATGCTGTTTCATTTTTCTACATAAGTTTCGATGTAATGAAGAATCAACAGTTCTAAAACAAGATGCATCGGAATTCGAGAGCTCATGTCGATATCACCATAATAACCGTTCGTAACTTTGACATGAAAGACCAATGTAGCTAATTCTTCAAGAGGACTATTGGCAGAACCAACGATTGCGATGATGGGTACTTTTTTTTCTTTTAAAATCGCAACATACTCTAAGGGGAGATTCGTTTCACCGCTATAGCTGACAAGAATCGCAACATCTGTTGTTGTTAAATGTTTGGCAACGATTCTCAATTCATCCCAGTCTTCTCGCGCGTTAGCAATTCTACCAGCAAAAGTCAACTTACGTGCAGCTTCAAAACAGCAGGAATAAGAGCTGCCTACACCAAAAAATTCTACTCGCTGACTATTCGCAAGCAGCATTGCACCTGCGTCGAGGTATTCTTGATTCACTAATTGTAAGGTTTCGCTGATTTCATTTTGGACACGTTCAGCTAGTTGAGTGAAATTAGCTGAAGGCTGATAAGCTGGTCGCTGTTCTTCTTCTAAATGATGGATCAACGTATATTTGAACTCTTGAAAACCACTATAGCCCAAAGCTTTACTTGTTCGGCTGATTGTTGCAGTCGAAACATATATTTTTTTAGCGATCTCGTCAATACGACTTTGAGCAATTTCTTCTGGATGTTCAATAATATAAGCTAAAACTTGCTTTTCTAGCCGGCTGAGTTTGTCTTGATGTTTTTGGAGTTTCTTTAAAAATATACTCACAATTTTTCCTCTTTTCAATGAAATACTGTCTGATTGTTAGTATAGCAAATGGATGGATTAAGAGTAAAGGTTGCAACTATTTACAAGCATAGTAGAATAGAAGGTAAACAAACGTTGTAAGATTATTCAGCGTTAGTGTTATCTAGCTTCAAGAGCTAGCCTTTCGGGAAAAAGATAAAAAATAAATGAGCCAGAGAACGTCTCAGTTATTTTTTCCTATTTTCCTGTCAAGGCTGAGCAAGCTCTCTCGGCTTTTAGAATAGGAGGAATAATCAATGGCAGGTCATAGCAAGTGGAAAAATATTCAAGGTAGAAAAAATGCGCAAGATGCAAAACGAGGAAAGATTTTTCAAAAATTATCAAGGGAAATTTACGTAGCAGCTAAATCTGGCGGGACTGATCCTGCAACAAATGCGGCGTTAAGGCTTGTAATGGACAAAGCAAAAGCGGCGAATATGCCCAATGATAATATCGATCGTGCAATTAAAAAAGCCAGTAGCGCAGGTGAAACTGAACATTATGATGAAATTACGTATGAAGGATATGGACCAGCGGGTGTTGCGATTTTAGTTTATGCTTTGACAGATAATCGTAACCGTACAGCAACAAATGTCCGAGTTGCTTTTACTAGAAATGGCGGTTCTTTAGGCGAAACAGGTTCTGTTAGCTATATGTTCGATCGTAAAGGATACATTGCGATCGAGCGCTCAAATCTTTCTGTTGATGAAGAGACGATGTTTGAAAATATACTGGAAGCAGGCGCAGAAGATTTGGAAACATCGGCAGAAGTATTTGAAATTTATACAGCACCAGAAGATTTTACTACAGTTAGAGATACCTTAGAAAAAGACGGCTATACATTGGCACAAGCTGAATTGACGATGGTGCCGCAAACATTAGTAGAGCTAAATGAAGATCAACAAGAGCAACTGCAAATTTTGATTGATAAATTAGAAGAAGATGATGATGTATCGGATGTTTTCACCTCAGCTGATATGTGATTTCCTTTAAAAGAGTAAATGATGACTCAAAGATGTCAGCATTTCTATGTTACTTTATAGTTACCAAATAAATGTGTAGCTGATCACTAAGAATGATGGATCTCTATAAAATAAAAAGAGGGATATAATGAAAGAAATGGCAGATGAGGTAGTGACAGTTTTTGAACAGTATCCTGAACGTTACCGAAAACCATTACTTGCACTTCGAAAATTAATTTTTGATACTGCAGCGAGTTTGACGATTGTTGGTGAGTTGGAAGAAAGTTTAAAGTGGAATCAGCCATCCTATGCAACAAAAAGCAGCAAATCTGGTAGTCCCATTCGTATCGATCGTTTTGGGGATGAAAAAATTGCCCTCTTCTTTCAATGTCAAACAACATTGGTGGAGGAATTTAGAGCATTATTTCATGATGTTTTCGAGTTTTCTAAAAATCGGGCAATTGTACTTGATCCTGAAAAAGAATTACCCATCAATGAATTGGTTTTTTGTATTGAACAAGCATTGACTTATCATAAGAGATAAGCGAAAGAGGACTGTACTCTACAACGTATCAACAGTTGTAGAATACAGTCCCTTTTGATTTAAGAGAAAAGAATAGTGACAAAGCTTGATAAACTTATCTTCGTTCAATAAATGTATAAGGGATAGACACAGTTCTACTTTCTTTTTCCCATAAAAGCTGGAAAGCTGCTTCACCGCACTGATCGATATGATGATCAATGGTAGAAAAATTGAGCAGTCTACTAGAGAGTAAATTTTCTTCCCCAATCACACTGACCTGCGCTAAAGAAATATGCTGCAAAATACCAGCAGCTACATCATCGCCATTGGTCACGATCACTTCAAGATTCTTTAACGTTGCAAAATGAATGCCAGCTTGAATACCATCTTCGTATGTACGGCAGTTTCTAACAATCATAGATGGATCTGATAAGCCGATGATGGAATTGTAGGCTTGTAAAACCAATCCTGTGCTAGCACTTTCTTTTTCAGTTCGTCCGACGGTTAAGCCAATGTTATGATACCCTTGTTTTTTCAAACTGGTAAACAGATCGATATAGGATTCTTCACGTTTGATCGAAACGCAAGATATAGGAAAATCACCAGTATTTTCACAACAAACGATCGGTGCATATTTAAGATAACGGACGATCACCTCAAATGAAACTTTTTTTGAGGTAATGATCATGCCATCCCAAGCTTTTGCTGCTAATGCATTTAAATAATTCATCTCAATAGTAGGATCATAATTAGTTGGCAGCAAGGTTACTTTATAGCCATCCTTAAAGGCAGCATTCAAAATACCACTGACGATTTTGTCAGAATAAGGATGATTGGCATAAGGAATCATGACGGCAATATGTTTTGATTTTCCACTACTCAAATCACGCGCTTTAGCATTGGGTATATAATCAAGTTCTTGCATGATTTTTAAGATCTTTGTTCGTTTTTCCTCAGATACATAAGGATGATTGTTCAAAACACGAGAAACAGTAGTGACCGAATAGCCTGATAACTTGGCAATATCACGAATATTTGCCATAAGTGACTCCTTTCACACCTAATAACTAACGTCCAAAGGTCGAAGTATATGACTTAAAAAAGGCATCAGATGATTCCCATAATCAAGAAAGTGATAATGTTCTTCCTTATAATCAAAGCAAATAAAATCAAGTGTGTCTTCTTCTCCAAACGTCAATCTTTTTATTTCAGCCAATTTTACAGTTTTATTGATTGGTTTGCAATAGTTATTCAAGCTGCGAATGACAAGTATTCCATGTTCAGTTGCTAAAGAAACAAAGTAATAATCAAGTCCTAAATCATCAGTCAATTCAAGCATCCCATTTATCATAAACGATTCCTCCAGTCTTTTTTTCACTATAAAGTATGAAACGCGTATCAGGTCAAGAGGAATTCGTTTATTTATTCTTTTATAAGGGGGTGATGATTATTTCTTGTTCGATTCGCTCGATATCGGCTTGTTTCATTTCAGGAAACCAGTTCAGCACATTAGCGGTCGAATAGCTGACTGCTTTTTTTAAGACATCAACAGCATCTAGTTGTCCTAACGTTAAATATTTGACCAATCCACCTAAAAAGAAATCACCGCAGGCAATTGGATTTTTAGCTTGTACAGGCGGAACGCAAAGATGATAAACTTGTTGATTTAATTTTGCAATAACACCTTTTTCACCAAGTGTGACAATGAAATAAGGAATAGTAGCTGCTGCTTCAGATTTTAGAAAATGAGCATAATCTTGTAATCTGTCAAAAGTGTAGTCAGGAACTAAATCACTTAATTCTTCATCATTGATTTTGATTACTTCAGGATTTCCTTTATAAGCTTCAACTAGAGCTTGACCACTAGTATCGATGAAAAATCGAATGTCTTGCCCCTTTAATTGCTCTTTTATCTGTGCAATATAATCATTTGGCATGCCCTTCATTAGAGAGCCTGAAAAAACGACCGTATCTTCTGGCTGAACGGCATTCAATAATTGTCGGGTGAATTTGTTTAACAAATGTTCATCTAATACGAAACTATTTTCATAGAGGGGATAAATTGTAGTGTTTGTTGTATCTACAATGATGGTACAAAAACGTGTATTGATCTCTACTTCGGTTATTTCTAACTGAATATTTCTTTTTGAAGCAAGCTCGTTTAGATAGTCCCCATTTCTTCCGCCTAAAATCGTATGAATACAATAAGGAACAGAACCATCTTCAAAATCCATCGCATAAGCGACGTTAAAGCTTTTTCCACCAGCAAAATCTTGCCCTTTATAAGGTCGATTTGGGCGTTCAGCAGTAAAGTTCTTTACCAAAAGGGTTCGATCAATTGCTGGATTTGGACAAATCAAATGAATCAATTGAAACAGCTCCTTCTATTTTTATTAACATAATTTCTTTTATTAAACGGTTTCATTTTTTCATTGAAAAAACACACAAAAGAAATGAGAATCTTTGTTTTCGTGTGTTTCTAACATATGATAATCGTTACATTGTATAGGTTGAAAATTCAATCTTATAATAGTCCCACTTTTTATAGCTTTCAACGTATTCTGCGATTGTTCCATCTTGCAAGGTCGTCTTTTTTTTCTGGAAAACGACTGGTTCAGTCTCAGAAATAGCTAAAAGTTTGGCTACTTTTTTCGGTGCAGGGAATAAAATTTCATTTGTTTCTGTTGCATGCTCATCATACATATGAATACCAAATTCTGTTTTAAAACGCTCATAAATAGAGTCATAGTAACTCAATTCTTGTACGTCTGGATTAATAAATTGATTCGGCATATAAGTGAAATGTAAAATAAACGAGACGTTATCCACTTTACGAACTCGAGTGATTCGTCTGTATGTTTGGTCTTTGTCTAAGTTTAGTTCTTTGAGTATTCTTGGATCAGCTTCTTCTACAATACTAACAACTTTGACTGTTTCAGTTTTACCTGCAAAAATTTCGATATCGGTAAATTCGACTAATTTTCTTTTTCTAGAGCGAGAAACATACGTCCCTTTTCCTTGATAACGGACCAGATATCCTTCTGATGCTAATTCTTGGATTGCTCTAATCACTGTGATAGAGCTAGCATTGTATAATTTGATCAATTCGTTTTCGCTATAAAAACGATCCCCATGTTCAAACTCACCAGATTTTATTTTATTTAATAAATCATTTTTGATTTGTTGATACTTTGGAATTTTCATTTTACACCTCCATTTTTCTCTTACTTAATATAATAAGTTAAATGCTAAAAAATAGCCATGATTTTTCATGTTAGACATTTAAAAATAAATATATTGACAAATCCTACGAAAAGAAGTTAATATGTTGATATATTAACTGAAAGCGTTTTAAAGGAGAGGCTGAAATGCATACATTTGAAGTGAAAGAGGATTTTTTACTGGATGGAAAGCCGTTTAAAATCATGTCAGGAGCTATACATTATTTTAGAATTAGGCCGCAAGAGTGGTATCATTCGCTTTATAATTTGAAAGCATTAGGGTTTAATACGGTTGAAACCTATATTCCGTGGAATTTACACGAGCCACAAGAAGGGACAGTTGATTTTACAAATCAATTAGATATTCAAAAATTTGCAGGTATAGCACAAAGTTTAGGCTTATTCGTCATTTTGCGTCCATCGCCTTATATTTGTGCAGAGTGGGAGTTTGGCGGATTGCCAGCATGGTTGTTGAATGAGCAAGAGATGCGGATCCGTTCATCGGATCCAAAGTTTATTGAAAAAGTAGCTCGTTATTATGAAAAACTGTTTAAACAAATCAGTCCACTGCAAATTGATCAAGGTGGTCCTGTGATCATGATGCAGCTGGAAAACGAATATGGGTCGTATGGTGAGGATAAAGCATATTTGTTGGGGCTTTACGATTTGATGATAAAAAATAATGTCACGGTTCCACTGTTTACCTCGGATGGAGCTTGGGAGCAGGCACAGACTGCTGGGATGCTTTTAGAAAAAGATATAGTAAGTACTGGTAACTTTGGTTCAAAAGCAAAAGAAAATTTTGCTCAACTAAGGAACCTACACCAACTTCATGGGAAAAAATGGCCGTTGATGTGTATGGAATTTTGGGATGGTTGGTTTAATCGTTGGGGTGAAGAAATCGTTAGAAGAGATCCAGAAGAATTAGCAGAAGCTGTTGGAGAAGTTTTAAAATTAGGTAGTATCAACTTATATATGTTCCATGGAGGAACTAATTTTGGATTTATGAATGGCTGCTCAGCACGGGGACGTAAGGATTTACCACAGGTCACGTCGTATGATTATGACGCACTTTTAGATGAACAAGGAAATCCAACTGAAAAATTTTTCTCAGTGCAACGAAAAATCCACACACTATTTCCTGAAATAGAACAATCAGAACCACTTAGAAAAATTGATTTAGAGCCAACTACAGCTTCTTTAAAAGAAAAGGTGAGTCTGTTTTCGGTTGTAGAATCAATCGCGACACATCACCATAGTAAATATCCTGAAAGTATGGAAAAATTAAATCAAAATTACGGCTATTTACTGTATCGAACAAAAGAGCCACAGCGATCAGATGAAGAATTTTATCGTGTGATCGATGCCAGTGATCGTATCCAATTCTTCTTGAATCAAACGAAAATCGCTACTCAGTATCGAGATGAAATTGGTGAAAAAATTAGTTGCAACCCGAAGGAAGAACAAAATCAGCTGGATATTCTAGTTGAAAATATGGGACGTGTGAATTACGGACATAAGTTATTGGCAAATACACAGCGAAAAGGTATTCGAACGGGTGTCATGTCAGACTTACATTTTATTTGTGACTGGGATCAATATAGTATTGATTTTTCAAGGCTTGATCGTATTGATTACGAGAAAGAATGGATCGAAGGGACACCGGCGTTTTACCGCTATGAATTAGATGTTGAAGAGGCAGGAGATACATTTATTGAGTTGCATGAGTTTGGTAAAGGGGTAGTGATCATCAATGGATTCAACTTAGGGAGATTTTGGGACGAAGGTCCGACATTGTCGTTGTATGTTCCAGCGTCTGTTTTGCAAAAAGGAAGAAATGAAATCGTTATCTTTGAAACAGAAGGATTGTGGGCTTCACAAGTTACATTTGAAAAGCAACCGAAATATAAGGAAATACAGGAAGGATAGTGAGGAAGATGGGGATCATTGCAGTAAGAATTGATGGAAGATTGATTCATGGACAAGTAGCAAATCTTTGGACAACGAAGCTCGATATTAGTCGTATTATGGTTGTGGAAGATGAGGTTTCAGAAAATGCGATTGAAAAAAGTGGATTAAAATTAGCGACGCCTGCTGGTGTAAAACTAAGTGTTTTGCCGATAGAAAAAGCAGCTACTAATATTTTAGCTGGAAAATATGATTCACAACGATTGTTGATCATCGCTAAAAAACCAGATCGGTTATTAAAATTAGTAGAATTAGGTGTCCCGATCAAAGAAATAAACGTTGGCAATATGTCTCAAAGTGAAGAGTCAAAAGCAATCAGCAAGTCGATCAATGTAGTGGAAAATGATATAGAAGCTTTTAAAAAATTAGATGCTGCAGGAGTGAAATTGGTTTCTCAAATGGTACCGAGTGATAAATCAGAAGATTTTATGGGATTGTTGAAATAAAGATAGCACTTGAGCTGGTTCTTCGGGAAAAAGATAAAAATAGAATGAGGCAAAAAGCGCCTCAGTCGATTTTTCCTATTTTCCATTCGAGCCAGAACGAGCCCGCTGCACTTTTAATGTTGTCTAGTTCTACGGGCTAGTCTCTCGGGAAAAAGATAAAAATAGAATGAGACAAAAAGCGTCTCAGTCGATTTTTCCTATTTTCCATTCGAGCCAGAACGAGCCCGCTGCACTTTTAAATTTAGGAGGAATATCAATGGCAATTCAATGGTGGCAAATTTTATTATTAACGCTTTATGCAGGGTATCAAATTTTAGACGAACTACAAATTTATTCAGCGTTTAGCCAACCCGTTTTTGCTGGGTTGGTGACAGGACTTGTTATGGGAGATGTAACGGCAGGATTGATTATTGGCGGAAGTATGCAATTGACTATTTTAGGTGTAGGAACATTTGGTGGCGCTTCCAGAATCGATGCGAATTCAGGGACAGTGTTAGCAACAGCTTTTTCAGTAGGATTAGGGATGAATCCAGAACAAGCGATTGCTGCGATTGCAGTACCAGTAGCTAGTTTGATGATTCAAATGGATATTCTTGGTCGTTTTACGAATACATTCTTTGCGCACAGAATAGATAGTAATATTGAAGCAATGAATTATAAAGGGATTGAACGGAATTTTTTACTAGGCGCTGTCCCTTGGGCCCTTTCAAGAGCGTTGCCTGTATTTTTTGCTCTTAGTTTTGGTGGAGGTTTTGTCGATAATGTTGTGGGCTATTTGAATACAGATTTAAAATGGTTAGGCGATGGTTTATCAGTTGCAGGGGCTGTTTTACCTGCTGTCGGGTTTGCAATTTTATTAAGATACTTACCAGTAAAAAAACATTTAGCTTACTTGATTTTAGGATTTGTATTGACAGCACTTTTAACGACTGTATTTGGAAATATTCAATTACTAGGTGGCGCAGTTGCCGGTGTCGCAAAAGATTTTGCTCCAGCATTTACTAATTTACCAATGCTTGCGATTGCACTGATCGGTTTTGCGTTAGCCTTAAATGAATATAAAAAATCAATCGCACAACCTGCTGTCGTAAAAGATCGTTCACAAGAAACGAATGAAGGAGAGATCGAAGATGACGAAATCTAACTATAAATTAACGAAAAAGGACTTTAATCAAATCAATAAAAGAAGTTTATTCACTTTCCAGTTAGGCTGGAACTATGAAAGAATGCAAGGTTCGGGCTATTTATACACGATTTTACCTCAATTAAGAAAAATGTATGGTGATGATACACCGGAATTAAAAGAAATGATGCGTACACATGCACAATTTTTTAATACCAGTAACTTTTTAAATACGATCATTACAGGGATCGATTTGGCAATTGAAGAAAAAGAAGGGTTTTCAGCAAAAGAGTCAGTTGCTGGGATCAAAGTTGGTTTGATGGGACCCTTTGCTGCAATCGGAGATTCGATTTTTGGGGCGTTAGTACCAACCATCTTTGGCGCGTTGGCGGCAAACATGGCGGTCAATGGTAATCCGATAGGTGCATTTATTTGGATGGCCGCACAAATTGGCATTATGGTATTTCGCTGGAAGCAATTGGCATTTGCGTATAAAGAAGGAATTTCACTTGTAACGACAATGCAAAGTAGGCTGACAGCAATGACCAATGCAGCAACACTTATGGGTGTTTTTATGGTCGGAGCGTTGGTTGCCACGATGATCAATGTCCATTTTGCTTGGGCACCATCCATTGGAGATTTAACGATTAATGTTCAAAATAATGTGGATATGATCATGCCTCGTTTGTTACCAGCTGCAATCGTCGGTGGTGTGTATTGGTTGCTTGGCAAAAAAAATATCACGTCGACTAGAGCAATTTTTATCGTATTGATCATTTCAGTTGCGCTATCTGCTTTAGGAGTCATTTCAAAATAGTTGGGAGGTACTAAGTTTGGACAATTTAATATTAGTTAGTCATGGAAACTTTTGTACAGCACTAAAAGGTAGTGCGGAGATGATCATGGGGGAACAACACAATATTTATACTGTTCCTTTACTAGCCGAAGAAGGTGAAAAAGAGTTTTTAACTAAATTTGAAGAAATCACACGATCATTAGATCACTTTATCGTTTTTTCAGATTTAGTAGGTGGAACACCTTGCAATATATTATCGAAAAAGCTAATGAACGGGGATTCGTTTGAACTATATGCCGGTATGAATTTACCAATGGTTATCAGTTTTGTTAATGCAAGCTTGTTAGGCAGTCAAAGTGATTTTGTATCGGAGGCAAAGGAACATACGGTTAAAGTCAATGAATTATTGACGTCAGATGCATTTGATGAAGAAGATGAATAGATAGGAGTAGAACACAACATGGAATTATTCAAAGAAAACCAAGAAACATTGGAAAAACTAGGTGCTTCGATCACGACCCGAGAAATAAAACAGCAACCCACATTATGGCAAGAAGCATTTGATCATTATAATGATCAGCGTCAAAGAATAGAGCAATTTATTGCGTCAATCATAGCAGCTGAAAAAGGTAAAAAAATTCGTGTGATTTTTACTGGTGCAGGAACTTCCGCGTATGTTGGCGATTCGATCACGCCCTATTTAAATCATAAAGGGAATAAAGAACATTTTATTTTTGAGAGTATCCCAACAACAACGATCGTCTCTAATCCGTATGACTATTTACAAACAGAAGAACCTATAATTTTAGTTTCCTTTGCTCGTAGCGGTAATTCACCAGAATCGGTTGCAACCGTGAAACTAGCAAAACAGCTAGTAAAAAATCTATATCAACTTACGATCACCTGTGCCAAAGAAGGTCAACTTGCTCTTGAAGCGGCAGGGGATAATAGAAACTTACTTTTACTAATGCCTGAAAAATCTAATGATTTAGGATTTGCGATGACGGGTAGTTTTACGTGTATGCTGTTAAGTGCTCTCTTGATTTTTGATACGAGCAGTGAAGATGAAAAAGAATTATTTGTCCAAACTGCGATTCAAATGGGAGAAGAAGTGATCACAAGAGAATCTGAAATAGAAGAACTATTGGCAGGCTCTATTGATCGGATAGCCTATCTTGGCTCAGGTAGTTTAGCTGGCTTAACAAGAGAAGCGCAATTAAAAGTTCTCGAACTGACTGCTGGAAAAACCGCGACTATTTTTGATTCATCCGTTGGGTTTAGACATGGCCCAAAATCCTTCGTCAATGAAAAAACACTTGTGATCGTCTTTGTTGCAAATGATCCTTATACAAGGAAATATGATCTGGATATTGCAGAAGAAATCAAAGCAGATACTATTGCTGCAGCTATTGTGACAGTGGATACAGAGGCGGTTGCTAATTTCTCTGGTCGACGCTTCACTTATTCCAAAGGTACAGCATTACCTGAAGCTTATCTGGTGTTGCCTTACATTTTATTGGCGCAAACGATTGCTATCCATAGCGCATTAAATGTGGACAATACCCCAGACACTCCTTCAGCCACAGGTACTGTCAATCGTGTGGTAAAGGGAGTCAAAATTTACGAGTATCAGGACTAAAATAAAAAAAAGAGGAGATATAAATGTTAAAAATGACAGCAACTAAAAAAGCAGCGATGGATCGTTTGTCAACAGAAAATGGCATCATTGAAGCGTTGGCGATCGACCAACGCGGTGCTTTGAAAAAAATGATCCATGCTTTAGGAGTCGAACCGACTGAGCAGCATATCATTGATTTTAAAACAATGGTCTCTCAAGAATTGACTCCATTTGCTTCAGCAATTTTATTAGATCCAGAATATGGTATACCTGCAGCTGAGGCTAGAGATCCAAAATCTGGTTTATTACTAGCATACGAAAAAACAGGGTATGACGCTTCAACACCAGGACGATTGCCAGATCTTTTAGAAGATTGGTCTGTCGTACGCTTGCTTGAAAATGGTGCCGATGCCATTAAATTTTTATTGTATTATGATGCAAATGAACCAATGGAAATCAATCATCTCAAACATGTTTTTATCGAACGCTTGGGCAGCGAATGTTTCGCTGAGGATATTCCCTTTTATTTAGAATTAGTTTCGTACGATGCCCAAATTACAGATGCATCTTCTAGTGAATATGCAAAAATAAAACCTGAAAAAGTCATCAAGATGATGAGAGAATTTTCAAAACCAGAGTATAAAGTAGACGTGTTAAAAGTAGAAGTTCCTGTAAATATGAATTATGTTGAAGGAATTGGGAAGGAACCGGCTGTTTATTCTCGCAAAGAAGCACTATCATATTTTAAACAACAAAGTGATGCAACGCATTTGCCCTTCATTTTTCTAAGCGCTGGTGTTACAGCAAAAATGTTCCAAGACACGTTAGAATTTGCGAAAGAAGCGGGTTCTACATTCAATGGTGTCTTATGTGGACGGGCAACATGGAAAAATGGCGTGGCACCGTTCATTGAAAGTGGTGAAAAAGCAGGCCGTAATTGGCTTCGAACAGAAGGAAAAGAACATATTCAACAACTAAATGAAGTCGTAGAAAGAACAGCGAGTTCGTGGCATGATAAGGTAGAAATAGTCCATTGAGTCGTTAGAGTTTTTTAGAAACAAAAAATAATAGCAGTACAAAAACTAGAATGAGGATAAAAACATAGATTCTGAATCCCATTCTAGTTTTTGATCACTAAGGATTTTGGGGAAATTTGATTAGCATGAAAATGATAGCGTATTCAAAAAATATGAGGAGAGTGACCATGAAATGAAGAAAATGTGGACGGTATCGATCAGCTTAGTTGCTTTGATGATATGTATTGCTGTGCTGACACCGATGAGTGTTTTAGCAGATGAAGGTGAGAGCGGCAGTGAAAGACAATCTCAGGTTCCAGCTGATCCAGCAGCTGCGGCAACTTATTGGCAGACGGATTTTCAAAATGGAACGTTAGGCACTTGGCAGGATTTGGTTGGCGGGACAAATAGGAGTTTGAAAGACAATGTCTTAGATAGTTCTCGCAAAACGGAGGCTGGAAATAATGCGGTATCGATCAATTTAGATTCACCTCAAAAAGCAGATGGAGAAATAGAAACCTCATTTAAATTTAGCCAAGGAGAAGGTCGAACAGGTGTCATTATTAGAGGCACTTCAAAAGATAGCTGGCTTTTCGTAGGCTATAATGTAAACGGCAAATGGCTTGTTGAAAGTCCGACCTCCTGGAATGATGGAATCTCAGGCCCAACATTAGCTGCCGATACGACATATGTTTTAAAAGTTCGTTATGTAGGGACAAAGATCACAATCTGGTTAAACGGCACACAATTTTATGACGGAGAACCAGTTTTGGCGAATGGAAGTAAAATTCCGACAACAGCAGGCCGAGTTGGTTTTAGAACCTGGTATGATCAAAAAACAATCAGCTATCGCTATTTTAAAAATGGTGACAGCGGTAGTATTCCTGAGTTAGTACCAGAAATTACTGAATTAACGCCAGTCAAGATGTATACAAAAATAGGGATAGCTCCAATGTTACCTGCTACTGTTAAAGCAATCTACAATACAGGTAATCAAAAACAAGAAAACGTGACGTGGGATAGTATTCCGCCAGAATCTTATCAAAAAGTCGGCACTTTTGATGTAGCCGGCACCGTTTCTGGCACCACTTTGAAAGCAAAAGCCACCGTAACGGTTACGGATGACGGAAGTATTGAAAGTGGAGACAAAATTTCCTCTACTGATATCACAGCTGTTTTAGACCCTACGTTTCCAAGAGTGATTCGCTATGAAAATCCGAGAGACAACAAAATCATCTTTAAAGGGCAACAAGAAAAAATCAGCCAAGTCTTAGTCGATGGAAAACCACATGAAGCAACAGCGACAAAAGAATCCACAAGCCAAAATAAGGCAATTTATCAAGTAACGGTTCCATCATTAGGACTAAGATTCAACGTCCAGTTTACAGCATCTGATGGTCAAGAAGTTTCTATGAAGATAACAGACATCAAAGAAGGCACAACGAAAATCCATACGCTAGCCATTGCAAATCAAGAATTACTTTCTGTAAATAGTACAGATCCAGGAGCAGCATTTTCTGGTGTCGTTATGAATACGGGAACCAATGCAAACAATGGAAATAAAAATGGAGATACCTTCCAGAATCTAACGACATCAAACGAAGTTGGCACCAAGCAGTACATGTACGGATTTTTAAATACAGATGAGTATGCTGCAAGTTTTTGGACCAATGCTTATGGTGATGGAAGCGTGGATAACAGTGATAATAATCGAATCTATAAACAAACCAAAGAAACAAAGTCTGGTTATGTAACATCAATATGGAGCGGTTCTTGGACATATCGTCCTTTTGATGCGCCTGATACTTATTTGACGGGTGAAGTACCAGAGGTGAAAATCAAATTTGCAAAAGATTTAAATGGGGATGGTAAAGTCGATTGGCAAGATGCAGCAATCAATTATCGAGCAATCATGAATAACCCTGTTGGTGCAGAAAAAGTCCCAGAATTAGTCAATCAACGAATTCCTTTCAACTTTGCTAGTCAGGCGACGAATCCATTTTCAGTAACGTTGGATGAATCAAAACGCGTCTATAATTTGACGGATGGCTTAGGACAAATGAACTTGTTGAAAGGGTATCAAAATGAAGGGCACGATTCAGCTCATCCAGATTACGGTGCTGTTGGAAAACGCCAAGGGGGTCAAAATGAGTTAAACACATTGATTGATGAAGGTCATAAACTCAATGCCATTTTTGGTGTACACGTCAATGATACAGAATCTTATCCAGAAGCAAAATCATTCAATGAAGACTTGGTAGATCCGACAAAAAAAGGCTGGGATTGGTTAGATCCGTCTTATTTTATCAAACAACGACCAGATACGATCAGTGGAAATCGCTTGGAACGTTTTAAAGAACTAAAACAAAATGTACCGAACTTGGATTATATTTACGTAGATGTTTGGGGGAATCAAGGTGAAGCAGGTTGGCTAAGCCGACAATTAGGGAAAGAAATCAACGGATTGGGCTGGATCACGGCCAATGAATTTCCAAACGCCCTAGAATATGATTCGATATGGAATCACTGGTCTGCTGAAAAAGCGTATGGAGGAACTGCAACAAAAGGATTTAACAGTGATATTGTCCGCTTTATCCGTAATCATCAAAAAGACACATGGATCATTTCTGATAATCCATTGCTTGGCGGTACAGAATTTGAAGCATACGAAGGCTGGGTTGGTAAAACAAACTTTAATACGTATAAAGACAAAACCTTTGCAATCAATATTCCAACGAAGTTTTTACAACATTATCAAATCACGAACTGGGATACAACGACTTCTGAAAAGGGTCAAATATACGGTACGATCAAACTGGCAAATGCTAGTGACAAAGTAATTGTGACGAAAAAAGATGTAAATGATCAAAAGCGTATAACATTAAATAATGTGGAAGTATTGAAAGGCGATACGTATTTATTACCATGGACAGTCAATAATGAATTTAAGTTATATCATTGGAATGAACGTGGTGGCACTACAACTTGGACGATTCCAGAGAAGTTACAAGGAAAAACCAATTTACATGTTTATGAATTAACCGATCAAGGAAGAATAGACAAAGGGACAGCGAATCTAAATGGCAACCAAGTAACGCTGCAAGCGGAGGCTAAAATACCATATGTTATTGCTGAACCAACGACTACTGAACCAGTGAAATTTGGGACAGGAACACCAGTCAAAGATCCAGGATTTAATGAAAAAGATACGTTGTCTAAAAATTGGCAAGTCGTTCAAGGGGACGCTGCAGTTCTTAAAGATCCAAATGGTGATTATGTTTTAAACACTGGCAAAAAAGCGATGACGATCAAACAAGAATTAACATTGCCAAAAGCAGGAAAATACAGCGCATACGTTAATACGGAGACCCATAATCGCAAAGCAAGCGTAACTCTAGACATTGATGGAAAAAAATACACAAATGAATATTCTAATTCTGTCGTCCAAAATTATATTCAAGCAGATATTAATCATACAAGCAGTCAATATCCTCAATACATGCAAAATGTCAGAGTCGATTTTGTTGTTCCAGAAAACGCGAAAAAAGTAACCCTAACTTTAGCAGCAGAAGCAGGAACTAACAAAACGAAATTTGATGATATTCGCATAGTTGAACGACAAACAGATGTAATCAATGTAACAAGTAAAACGATCATCAAACAAGACTTTGAAGATACCCAAGCAATCGGATTGTTCCCATTTGTGAAAGGACAAGCGGGTGGTGTTGAAGACCCACGAATCCATTTATCAGAAAAAAATGAACCGTATACACAATATGGTTGGAACGAAAATAAAGTATCTGATGTATTATCAGGCAATTGGTCTTTAAAATCCCATAAGCAAGGCGCTGGATTAATGCTTCAAACAACACCGCAAAATGTAAAATTTGAAGCAGGAAAAACATACACGATCAGTTTTGATTATCAAACCGATGGAAAAGATAGTTTCTTTGCTGGATCAATGACAGGAGAATATAAAACACTGCAAGACCTTAAAAAAGTTGGCGAAATCGTACAAACTTCCGCAGATGGAAAAACCAAAAAATATCAAGCAGAAATAGTCGGTGACACCTCAGGAAATACGACATTTGGTATTTATACAACAGGTGGTGCGTATGATCTAGTTATTGATAATTTTACTGTGATGGTCAAATAATCTAAACGAATGTTTATAAAAGGCTGGAACAGAAGCTTAATTCCGAAAGGAGGCTTTTGTTCCAGCTATTTGTTCTTATCTATGTTAGCTTTAGCACAGATCTGTATGTAGGATAAAATATCACCTTACTAAACTTTTTTATAGCTATTCATCACAAAAAATAATGGATCAACGCTCAAAATCAGTTTTAAATGGAGTCAAAACACTCCTGACTTGTAATTGAATGTGGTAAACTATGGTTGAAAGAGTCAAAGATTAGAGGAGTGAAAAAATGGGGGTTATTTTTAATAATTTATTTTATATTGCGTATATATCAATAATTGTTCTTTATGGATCGCTTAGTCCAAGTCAGCTGACACCGAATGCTAAGAAAAGTTTTCGTCTATTTGGATTAATGATATTAGTTGTGATTACGCTAGATGTGACTAGCCTTGTTCTGGGATTTAAATACAACTTAATCAGAGATTTTTTATTATATGCTCAAGTAATATGTATGTTTGTTATTTTATTTCAATTAAAAAAATCGTCTCTAAATAAAGTCAGTATTTCTAGTTACCTGTTTACGCTAATTTGTTTAAGTGCGTATACCATATATTCTATAAGTCATTTTTTTGGATTCTTAAATACTATTCTTTTTTAAGAGCTTGCTTTTATTTTTTTTTGAAAATAGTGAATAGACTCAAAAATTGACGCTTTAAAAAATACCTGAAATAAATCGATTCTTGATTTATTTCAGGTATTTTAGTGATTGGAAGATTAAAAATAAAAGAGAATGTTAAACTTTTCACTTTGTATTGCAGATAAACTTTCATTAAACTATAATTTAGTAAATAGCCTATCATCTAAAAAGATAAGCAAAAAGCTAGAAAGGGTCCTGAAAAATGAAAATAGGTATTCCGAAAGAAATAAAAAACGGTGAAAATCGCGTAGCACTACCAGCTTCAGGTGTTTTGGATCTTATTAAGCATGGTCACTCAGTATATATTGAAACCAATGCGGGGCTAGGTGCTTCGATCCATGATGAAGCATATGTTGCAGTTGGTGCAACAATTGTAGCGTCTGCTAAAGAAGCGTGGGCACAAGAATTAGTGTTAAAAGTAAAAGAACCTTTAAAAGAAGAATATCAGTATTTAAGAGAAGAGTTGATCTTATTCACGTATCTTCATTTAGCAGCAAATAAGTCTTTAGCTGAAGAATTAATGAAGACAAAAACGAGAGCGATTGCTTATGAAAGTGTTCAATTCATTGACGGAGAATTACCGCTGTTAGCCCCGATGAGTGAGATTGCTGGTCGATTAGCTACTCAGATCGGCGCTCAGTTTTTAGAAAAAATCCCAGAAGGAAAAGGAATTTTATTAGGTGGTGTTCCAGGAGTAAAAAAAGGGAAAGTAACAATCATCGGTGGTGGGATTTCTGGCTGTAATGCAGCGAAGATAGCTCTAGGATTAGGGGCAGATGTCACGATTCTAGATGTAAATATCAAAAAATTACAAGCTATCGATAATCAATTTAATGGAGCTGTTAAAACGCTCGTTTCGAATCATTTCAATATTCAAGAAACACTGAAAGAAGCTGATTTGGTCATCGGAGCAGTCTTGATCCCCGGGCGAAGAGCACCAGTACTAGTCACAGAAGAAATGGTCGTTTCAATGCCAGAATATTCCGTGATCATCGATATTGCTATCGATCAGGGTGGAATCTTTGAAACAATCGATGAAGTGACTACACACCAACATCCAACGTATGTTAAACATGATGTGATCCATTATGCAGTTGCTAACATGCCAGGAGCAGTCCCTCAAACCGCAACATTTGCTTTAGCCAATGCGACATTACAGTATGTACTAGAGCTAGCAAACAAAGGCTTTGTTCAAGCCGTAGAGCAAAATCCAGCACTACTATCAGGTATTAATACTATGAACGGCGTGCTGACCAATCAAGCAGTAGCGACCGATTTAGGGCTGCCTTATACTTCGGTTGCGTCGGTTTTGTAATAGGTATTTTGAGATAATGCGTTTAGTTAGTTTACCTTGTTCAAAAAAAATACAAGAAGGTTGGAATAAAAGTATTTAACCCCGAGGAAAAAGAAGGGGTTTTCGAAAAGTATTTTTACTTTTGATTCACCTTCTTTTTTCATTAAATCATTTTTTACGAGGATTATTAGGAGTTGCAGATGTAGTACTAAAAATAACGTAGATAAAGAAATAGATACTACATAAAATAAAATTATAGAACAAATGGATGCATTCTCTGAAAGAAAGCTTTATACTAATGAATAATGATGTTTTTTTGGAGGAAAAAGATGAATAATAACGATATATTGATTCGTTTACGTTATGCACTAGATATTAAAGATACAGATATGATCAAAATTTTTAAACTAGGTGACTTAGAAGTTACAAGAGAAGAGTTACGCGTACTTTTAACAAAACAGAATGAAGAAGATGAACTTCCGCGGGATGCTGTTTGTGATAATCGGACATTAGAAGCTTTTTTAAACGGTTTGATCACATATAAAAGAGGCAAACCACCTGTAAAAAATGGTGTAGCACCTAAGCCGACTTTTTTGATCACAAACCAAAGTACTGTCAATAATGTGTTGCTAAAAAAAGTAAAGATTGCTTTAACACTTACAAGTGATGATATGTTGGATGTATTGCGACTTGCGGGCGTCTATGCATCTGAAAGTGAATTAAGTGCAATTTTAAGAAAAGAAGGGCACCGAAACTACAAAGAATGTGGTGATCGTTATGCTCGAAACTTCTTAAAAGGATTGGCAATCAAGTATCGGGAATAAGATGAAGGAACTATTTTGACAAAACTAGCTCGAAAGTGCAAGTTTTGTCTTTTTTCTTCTAGTGATGAAAGGAGGAAAATTATGAAAAAAATTGAACGGATTTTAGCGATCATCGTATTGCTTTTGGATAATGAAATTGTCTCAACCGCTCAGTTGGCTCAGCGCTTTGACGTGACCAAAAGAACCATTTTTAGAGATATGGAAACGATTGAAATGGCTGGATTTCCAATTATTTCTCATTCAGGCCGTAATGGCGGTTTTTCGTTGATAAACTCTTTCAAGTTAAAAACATATACCTATAGTGAGTCAGAGAAAGAAGCGATTTT
This sequence comes from Enterococcus sp. AZ126, assembly GCF_051714545.1. NCBI lineage: Bacteria > Bacillati > Bacillota > Bacilli > Lactobacillales > Enterococcaceae > Enterococcus > Enterococcus sp. AZ126. The sequence continues at coordinate 1,973,606 of NZ_JBIOSB010000001.1, read as the reverse complement.
GAATGCGTTGAATGTTCAAGAAGGCCTATTTGGAATTTTTGACGATCAAGCTATTATCAAAGAAAAAATCACGCAACTACAGAAACAAACAGAGCATAAAATGATACCCAAAAAACGGTTTTCCTTCGACTCTCCAACGATGCATCGACTGGAAATTGAAACAGAAACAAAAGTAAAAATAAATCAGATCAATCTTGCTTTAAAACAAAATAAAAAGATATTGATCGATTATGTGGATAACAAGGGAGATCACACAAATAGACTGATCCATCCTTATGAATTAATGCTGATGAATGGTAGTTGGTATATATACTCTTATTGCGAGAATCGAGAGGCTTTTAGATATTTTAAAGTAACGAGAATTCGTCAATTAGCGATTCACTCAGCAGACTTTGATCCTATCGAATATTCAAATGACCAAATACTAGAAAAACGCGAAGAGAAAATTCATCTACGATTCAAAAAAGAGGAGTTAGGGAAACTGTATGATTATTACACAGAAGATGAAATCCAGGTGAAAGAAACGTATGTAGACGTAATAATTTATGCGAAACAGCAGCGAATGATTTTACCTTTTTTACTGATGTTTGGTAGTGGCGTCAACGTCATTGAACCGAAAACTTTAAAAGAATTACATAAGCAAGAGATCATCAAATTAACTCAGACCTATAAAAACTAGATCAAGATGAAAAATAGGGTTTAAGAAAGGGCAGAAATGGAAATTGACAACTTACTGACCATAACAACCAGAAAAGAATTAAGAAACTGGCTAAAAGCAAACAGTACGACTGAAAAATATTGCTGGATCATTGTCAGTGTCAAAGCTGAACCAAATAAAATCCAGTACCTAGATGCAGTAGAAGAAGCATTGTGTTTTGGCTGGATTGATGGGATCAAAAAGAAAATATCTGAAACTCAAACGGCTCAACGACTATCACCAAGAACCAAAAAAAGTTCTTGGACAGAATTGAACAAAGAAAGAGCTCGTCGTCTCGAAAGAGTAGGATTGATGACAGCACGAGGTAGAGATATCCTGCCTGATATGACAGAAGCTTCTTTTGAAATCGACGAAACCATCATGGAACGACTGAAAGAAGACTTGGAAACCTATGAAATTTTCATGACTTTCCCAGAAATATATCGACGTATTCGTATAGATACGATCCAAAATTATAAAGACCAGCCAGAACTATTTGAGAAACGTTTGGCTAAATTTATCAAGAATACAAAAGCGAATAAGATGTATGGGATGTGGCATGATGAAGGGCGCTTATTGTAAATAAATAGAAATTGAATTGAAAAATGACTATTTCGCTTTTTTTGCTTGCCTTGAAGTTCACTTCATGGTTTAGGATGAACCTATAGAATAGAAATGAGGATGGGTGTATGACTAAAACATTATATCTAATGAGACATGGTGAAACGTTGTTTAATCAACAGAAAAAAATTCAAGGGTGGTGTGATTCCCCACTAACAGAAAAAGGGATCAAACAAGCACAAATTGCGGGAACTTATTTTAAAGACCATAACATTAATTTTGATAGCGCATACGCTTCAACGTCTGAGCGAGCTAGTGATACCTTGGAACAAGTGACCGATATGATTTATAAAAGAGTCAAAGGACTGAAAGAATGGAACTTTGGCCGTTTCGAGTCAGAAAGTGAAGCGTTAAATCCACCATTACCTTATGGCGATTTCTTTGTTGCCTATGGTGGGGAAGAGGAGTTTCAATTTAGAGAACGAGTGTCTGAAACGTTAATGAACATAATGAAAGAAGCAGGCGAAACAGTTTTAGCCGTATCCCACGGGGCCTCTTGTCGACAATTCATGAGAAACTGGGCCCATACAAGTGAAATAGATCAAAAGGACCGACTAGGAAATTGTTGTATTTTAAAATTTGAATTTGAGGCGGATACATTTAAGTTACTAGAAATTATCAATCACGATTTTTCCAGTTTAGAATAAGGAATAAAAGGAGAGGAACCTATTGAATAGTAAAGAAGCAGCTGAAATGTTTGGCCTAACGACAGATACGGTTCGCTATTACGAACGTGTCGGTGTGATCCCGCCAATTGAGCGAGACAAAAATGGTTACCGAGTATACACAACAAGAGACTTAAATTGGATTTATTTAGCCAAAAGTCTACGTCATGCAGGTGTCTCAATCGAGTCTCTCATTGAATTTGCCACACTTTCACAATTAGGTGGCAATGTGGAAGAGGCACAAAAACAAATTCTATACGACCAATTACAAGAAATCACTGATAAGCTAGAAAAAATGACCAAAACCCGCGATTTACTTCAATACAAAATCAATACGTATGATGAGCATATCGCCAAGTTTAAATCAGGAGAAGTTACCTCAGAGAACGTTGAGGAACTTTGGAAAGTAAAATATTAAAATTAGGAAGATAATGCTTGCTATGAAGTTAGCTCCATAGTTTATAGTGATGTTGTTAGTCAGTCATAGAACGAGAAATGGAGGAAATACAAATGCAAACAGTCACATTGAATAATGGAATAAAAATCCCGATCTTAGGTTTTGGTACCTATCAAATCACAGAGCCAAAAGAAGCAGAACAAGCAGTAATCGACGCAATCAAAGCGGGTTATCGTCATATAGACACCGCTCAATCTTACCTGAATGAAGAGGCAGTTGGTCGTGGCATCAAAGTTTCAGGTATTCCTCGTGAAGAATTGTTTATAACAACTAAAATTTGGGTGGAAAACGTGTCTTATGATGGCGTTAAAGCTTCTTTTCAACGTTCACTTGATCGTTTAGGTTTAGAATACGTAGATTTACTTTTATTACATCAACCGTACAATGATGTTTACGGTGCCTGGCGTGCAATGGAGGAACTACAAGAAGCTGGGAAAATCCGCGCAATCGGGGTATCAAATTTTGCTGTCGATCGAGCAGTTGATTTAGCAGAATTTAACAAGGTTGTCCCACAAGTCAATCAAATCGAAATCAATCCTTTCAATCATCAAACAAAAAATATCGAAGCATTAAAAGCAGAAGGTATCACACCAGAAGCTTGGGCACCATTTGCTGAAGGGAAAAATGGGATATTTTCAAATGAAGTTCTGACTAATATTGCTGCTAAATATCATAAATCAGTCGCTCAAGTCATTGTACGCTGGCTAATTGAACAAGAGATCGTTGTTCTAGCAAAATCAGTGAAGCCAGAACGAATGGCTGAAAATCTAGCTGTTTTTGATTTTAAGTTATCAAAGGAAGACAAAGCAGAAATTTCTACGTTGAATGAAGGTGAAAGTCAATTTTTCTCTCATGCAGACCCAGAAATGATCAAATGGATGGCGAGCAGAAAAATGAATGTGTAATTGTAGCAATCAGAAATTTGAGGATAACTAAATACGTTCAAAAATAGAGAGAATTCTAGAATTTTGTTGATCGTATGTCTTTGGTTAGAGAATATAAATAATAATTAAACTAGAGCTGTAACCTATGCTAAAAAGGTTACAGCTCTAGTTATTTATGTTAATACCTTATTTTTTACTATTTCGATACAAAATATCTTCTGACTCTCTATTAGACCAAATTTTTCCAGAAGTTGCCTCAAAATCTTCATTATCTAATTGGATGCAGCGAATACGCTGATCAGTGTATGTTTTATAATAATAATGAAGTGAACTATTCACCATAACTGAGGTATATTGCGTATAATCAAAGGCTTGCGTTGCTTTCACAGCACCTTTAGGAATAGAAACGTTAGAAAGAACATGAAACATGGCAGTGACACCATCTAATTCAGTCTGGACATCCTGTAAGCAAGCTTTCAAGAAAGTCGCTCTGACAAATCTTGATGGTGGAGTGAAATCACCTGGAAGACCAAAAGCACCGGCACCTTCTCCAAAAGGTTTCATCACCATATTTTTCAAATGAACTTCAGTTTTTTGCTCAGGTTGAAGTCCAATGTAGTTTCTCAAATTTGTCGTATGCCATTTATAATCAGGACTATTTGTCATGACGCCAATCGTATTTTCATAAATATGTAATGCTTGTTCCGTGTATTCAATGATCATACTTTTTCCAGTTTTTTCAGTGACGACCCAATGAAGAGGTAAGACGATACCTAAAAAATCTAAAGCCACATTTTCAACCTGGGCATTTTCCATTGTCCGAGAGACGTCTTCAAGGCTTGAACAGTTGGAAAGTAAAAAGGGAACAACATCATGAGGGGCTAAAGTATACTTTTTATCGCTGTCTTGGCTGTTATAGTCAGCATACCCTGAAAAATAAAGGGCAGCACAAGAAAGTCCTGTTTCGTTCAAACCATCCGCAAAAACAAAGCGTTCTTTATCTACTTGACGTGCCATTCCAACAAAAGCATATTCATTTTTACGATCATAATGCTCATCATTGGAGAATACAAATTTTTTCCTTGGAATAAACGTTGGTTCCGCATCTAAAACAACCGCAAAATCCATTGTTCTAGCCAATAAAACCTGTTGCTCTTTCGTTGTCATCGTAATACTTGTACACATCGACTATCACTCCCTTTTATTTATAAAATAAACATTATATCTAAAAAATAGTATGAAGCTAAAGTGAACTTTCTAAAAGTTTAACGTAGTTCAAATTTATAATCAAATAAATACGTTAGAACTTTCTACAAATAAAATATGAAAAAAGTTTATTAATACAGACTTTCACTTTTTAATGCTATGATAAGTTTATAATATAGCAGTAGTTAAAAGAGGGGGATTCGTGATGGGGGAACAACAGTCAGTTAAGAGTAATCGTTTGCGGGCGATAGTTCATTTTAGTAGCTTGATTTATTTGGGGATCTTGTTGTATTTAGTGGTCAACGAACAAGGATTTATTGAGGGAATCATTCGAAAAAACTTTAGGATCACATTCAATAATGTATTAACGTTTTTTTTATCTAAAGATTGGCAGACAGCACTTGTCGACAATGTTCGACAAATGATCAACCAACTCGCAATATTAGTGATTGTTCAAAGTTTAGTCGTACTAGCAGGATTAGTATTAATTGGGTATTTTTTATGGCGTTTGAGAAAAAATGATCAGTGGCACTTAAGCGAAAAATTACTTGTTATTGGGTATTTATTTTTAATAATCACTCTTTTAACGATCTTGACAAAAATGGCAATTGAAACGTATCAGGCATACGTTGTCATTGATCAACGAATCAACAGGTTGAGTTTAAATGAGCTGAATGTATTTCAAGAAAATCTCTCCAATATTTTTCTTAGCACGACCTTCACGCTAGATCAGCTGATTCCTAGTATAATGTCATTGTTTGAGCAAGTGAGAGAACTGATTCAAACAACAAAAAATATTGCTGGAATTCCCAATCTAGTGCAACAAACGTGGGAACAGTTACTTATCTTGAAAAATTGGCTCGTTGGCTTAAGCATTAGTGCAGTCGGAATTATTTTGGTAGGACATATAATTGAAGCACTTCGCCTCTTTAAAAATAGTCAGTGGGTAGAAACGAAATTACAACGAATGAAAAGAAGCCGTCAAATAGAATTGAATGAACAGCTAGTGAAAGTGGTTGAACAGCAACAGCAGTTGATTGAGCTGTTATCAGAAGAGAAAAGTAAGCAATGATCGATAGATTCACAAAAAATTAAAGTTAATAATTTTTGTATAGGATAATTGAAAAAAATGTAGCTCAAAATTACATTGAAACGATCTATACGGAGCTTAGTGATAAAGTTTTGATCTAGAAGGGTTATCTCCATTTAGTCAACTGGAACAGATTTTTGCTGAGGGGTCAAATACCAGTTTTACGATTATTTCATCTTAATAAAAAAGTAATAGACCTACAACGACATTCCCTGTCATAATAGATAGGATAGGTGTGATGTATAGGTCGATTACTTCTTTGCCAGATCATTTGAAGTGATTACTGGAATATCTAAAGATGTTTACGCGTTTTAAATGATTTTTTTAATCTGTTTTGGTAATCTTCAAATCCTTGAAGAAAGCTTCTGTTCCAATATCAACGAAGAATCCAATCGCTCCTTTGGCATCAGCGCCATGTTTCATATTTTCTACCACTAACAAAGGTTTTTTGCTGTCGTTCAAATAAAAGGCTCCTCTAGCACCATTGATCACTGCTTTTAAGCTGATCCATTCGTCAAGCCCGATATCAGCCGTACCTTCAAAATCAGTGATGCCAAGATTTCGGAAATAGTCAAACGTATATTTAGGATAAGAAAAATACTGAATAGCACGATTTTTTCTGACAGGATCATCAATCCGACCGTTTGTTGGTCGTACATAAAATGATTCAAATGTTGTATCATCCTCACTGATCCTAAACGCAATCCCAATAAAACCACGTGCAAAATCTGGTGCATTCGACAATAAACGGCTTAACATTTTTACTTCGATTGTTCCATTATGAAAAGATGAACCAACTAATTTAGCATACGTATTCTCGTCAAATTCCATTAGTTTATCTTTTTTTACAACTCTTAAAACAGGCTCTCCGTTTAGTGTTGTTTGCAAAACGTCGGTATGAATCGCTTCCATTGTTGTAGTTTCAATATTCATTTAGATATCCTCCTTAATAATTGCGTATCTCCTTCCTAAAAGTATAGACAATATTTTAAGAAATGTTAAGTAGGCACTAATTTGTAACTATCTATCCAAGCTGTTTTTTATAAAACTGCCCCCATTGCCTCATTGATTCAATAACAGGCAACAACGTTTCCCCTAAGGGGGTTAGTTGATATTCAACATGAGGCGGTACTTTTTGAAAATCGACTCGCTCCACAATTCCATCTGCAATCATTGAATTAAGACTTTCAGTCAACACTTTTTGCGAAATTCCAGATAATGATCGTTTTAGCTCAGAATTTCTTTTTGGCCCAGTGATGAGATCTCGTAAAATCAACGTTTTCCATTTACTGCCAATTAATTGAACAGTAGTCGCCACGTCGCAAAGTGGCATTTCTTCTTTTTTTATCATAAAAAAGTAACTCCTAACAGTTGAAATTGATTCAAGTTTCAAAGATGACTCTTGACTAGAAAAAATTGTACCATTAAAAAAAGAAAAGTAATAATACTCACCAATCCACAATGTCATTGGTTATAAAAATTTTTTTTAGTTTAAAATAAAAAGGCTAGAACATAACTTTGCGAGTCATATCCTAGCTCAAAGGAATCCAAATAAATGATAGAAGCAGAAGCAATGCCTTCTTATTTCTCAGAGTCAAAGACTTTTGTCCTAAGATTATTCTTATAATTCACTATTTCCGAGATTTGTGTGACAACATAGAAATTTCTACATCCTAAAAATTAAAATGACTCAAAAGCTTTTGAATATTTGATGACACCACTGATATTAGTCAAACCATCATCATAAAGAGGTTTAAGCATAAATACTTCATCAGGCACATCAAAAGAGGCGTTTACGTTAAATTTACTAGCAGGAATATAGCAGAATTTACGATAATAATCTGCATGACCTAAAATAAATGAAGGGATAATCTAAGTGTTTTGCCCGCTTCTCTAACTCTTCCATTAACTTTTTGCCAATTCCTTTACCTTCTTCTATTGCTACAATCTCCAAGTCACGAATATACTCCTGACTCTTACGAATCGTATCAACTAACTCCGTTTCATTACCATAACCATTTTCTGTATGCGTAAATGTATTACGTATTAATGCATCGATTTTTTGATAGTCATTGCGATTAACTGTTCTAATTTCCATAATAGTTAGTCTCCTCTGTATTTAATCAACTATAAGTAAGACAAGATTACCCGTAGTGGACATAAGTTTATCAAACAAAAGACTCCTCAATTTATTACAAATATGGTAGCATAGGAATATTTAGTAGTCAATTATGTACTAAATACGTTTAGCTGTTAAATTATAAAATTCTATATCGTAATCTGTAGTAAATAAGTTTATAATAGATGGCAGTATACAAGTATCGGAGGGTTCTCACGTGAAAAAACTGGGTTTTGATCCACAAAAGTACATCGAAGAACAATCAAAATATATCCTAGAAAGAGTCGATCACTATGATAAGTTATATTTAGAATTTGGCGGCAAATTAATCGGCGATATGCACGCAAAACGTGTTTTGCCAGGATTTGATGCAGATGCTAAGATTAAACTTCTACAGAAATTAAAAGATCAAGCTGAGATTTTGATTTGTGTGTATGCAGGTGATATCGAACGAAACAAAATTCGTGGCGATTATGGAATCACTTATGACATGGATATTTTACGTCAAATCGATGAATTAAGAGAATACGGCTTAGCAGTTAATAGCGTGGTCATTACACGCTACAGTGGACAGCCTTCTACAAAAATGTTCATTAATAAGCTTGAAAGAAGAGAGATCAAAGTGTATAAACATGGAGCAATCGAAGATTATCCATCAAATCTTGAGAAAATCGTTAGCGAAGAAGGCTTTGGTAAAAATGACTACATCCCAACAACCAAACCAATCGTGGTGGTCACAGCACCCGGTCCTGGTAGTGGAAAATTAGCGACTTGTTTGAATCAGCTTTATCATGAAAGCCGTAAGGGCAAGACCGCTGGTTACTCAAAATTCGAAACCTTTCCAGTTTGGAATGTTCCGTTGAAGCATCCTTTAAATATTGCGTATGAAGCAGCAACTGTTGATTTAAAAGATGTGAATATGATCGATTCATTCCATTTTGATAAATACCAAAAAGTTGCCGTCAATTATAATCGCGATGTGGAGACGTTCCCTGTGATCAAACGGATCATTGAAAAAATCACGGGCGAAGAATCTGTTTATCAATCCCCAACCGATATGGGTGTGAACCGTGTTGGTTTTGGAATCATCGATGATGACGTAGTGAAAGAAGCCTCTAAACAAGAAATCATTCGTCGTTGTTTTGCCACAGAATGTGACTTTAAAAAAGGCTTGATCGATGAAGAAACAGTCAATCGCATTAAATTGATCATGGAAGAAGTCGAACTGAAAAAAGAAGATCGCAAAGCAGTGCTTCCTGCTCGGCAGTATTCAGAGCAGTTAAGAGAACAAACCCAAAGCAACGATACACCAGCTGTTATTGCCTTTGAGTTACAAGATGGTCGAATTGTAACGGGGAGAACTAGCAGCTTAATGGATTCATGTTCATCTGCTATTTTGAATTCTATTAAAACATTAGCCAATATTTCAGATGAAATTTTATTATTATCACCAGTGATTCTTGAAACCATACAAACAATGAAACGAAAAGATCTTCATAGTAAAATTACGGCTTTAAAAGCGAATGAAATTTTGATTGCTTTAGCGATCAGTGCGGTGACGAATCCGACAGCTCAATTGGCTTATGATCAATTATCTGAATTGAATGGTGTCCAAGCACACTCTACTGTAATGCTGAGTAAAAATGATGAGCAAACATTACGGGAGTTAGGATTAGATATTACCAGTGATGCGGTATATCCGTCTGAGAATTTGTATTATATCTAATGTTTTAGGAAATAGATTTAAATGGAATAATAGAGTGCTCAATTTTTGCATATCATTTATTCAAATCTTTAGTGATTGAGACAAAACTCTTTGAGTTTTGTCTCAATCACTTTTTTTGTCTTCTTTGAACATGACGTACGAAAAACTATAATAATAATTTCTGATACCTTCCGATTTTTTGATTATATCAATTACCGAAAAGTAAAATATAATCTCTATATAATAAGGAAATGGAATAAAATTGCTAGAAAAATATGATTTACTAAGGCAGGAACACATTCGTATTATTAAAAAATTAACCCCTTTTTTCTGTTTAAGGATGTGGACTTCATATGAGTATATTTTTCGTGAAAAGTTAAGAACGCGCTTTCAAAATGAAGTACTTGATGTCTATTTTTTATATGATAAGTAAATACTAGAACTAACATAATTGGAAAAAAGTTAAATACAAATCAATGTTAGTAGCTAGTAGCTAATAATTAATTAACTTTTAATATTTTTATAAGAAAGTAGGAAAGAAATAAAATGAAAAAAAAAGTGTTTATTTTAGTTAGCGTAGTTTTATTGTTAGCTGGATGTACGAAAGTTGCTAAAACGAAAAATTCTGAGAATTCTGAGGTCAGTGAAGTTAAACAAGAATTTAAGACGAAATTAATCCAAAATACTAAAATGAAATTATTATCTATTGATGCAATGCAATCAGGAGTAGATGAAAAGAAAAAAATTATTCAACTTCACTTTGCAATCAAAAATCAAGAGAGTACAGTAATTGGTATTGGCGGCAGCGACTTTAAATTAAAAGCAGAAAAAAAACAATATAGTGTAGTAAGTGATGCGAATAATATTGGACAAGAAATTGAAGTTGGAAAAGAAATCAAAGGGGATATTTATTTTGAAGTACCAGAAAATTTAAAAAAGGCTGAACTTGTGTATATCCCAAATGAAAAAATTCTAGGAAAATGGGATTTAATTATTCCACAGGCAAAATAACAAAGGAGAATAGAAATGAAGATTTTAATAATGGGATTAGGTTATATCGGATTACCAACCTCAGTAATGTTTGCAAATCATGGTCAAGAAGTAATTGGTGTAGACATAAATACAGATACAATAGAAATGCTGAAAAATGGACAGGTACATATTGAAGAACCTGGGTTACAAGAAGCGTTACAGTCAGCGCTACATAAGGGGAATTTTAAACCGCAATTAACGCCAGAAAAAGCAGATGTTTTCATTATTGCTGTTCCAACACCAAATAATGACGATGAATATCAGTCGTGTGATTTATCTTACGTTCTAAATGCACTAGAAAATGTGTTAGCACATGTAGAAAAAGGAAATACAATTATTGTAGAATCAACTATCGCACCAAGATCTACCGAAGATTATATTTTACCTTTGATTGAAGAAAAAGGCTTTATTGTCGGCGAAGATATTTTCTTAGTACATTGTCCAGAAAGAGTTTTACCAGGACAAGTCTTAGAAGAATTAGTCTCCAACAATCGAATTATCGGTGGTGTCACGCCCAAATGTACGTTAGCAGGAAAAAAAGTTTATGAAACCTTTGTTCAAGGAGAATTGATACTAACACAAGCAAAGACTGCGGAACTATCTAAGTTGATGGAAAACACATATAGAGACGTTAATATCGCGTTATCGAATGAACTAGCAAAAATAGCTAATGACTTATCAATTAATGTTTTAGATGTTATCGAAATGGCAAATAAACATCCGCGTGTAAATTTACATACACCTGGACCAGGTGTTGGAGGTCATTGCTTGGCTGTCGACCCTTATTTTATTGCGGCTGCTTCACCAGAGTACTCACCATTAATTCAGTTGGCAAGAAAAGTAAATAACTCAATGCCAGAATATGTTTTTGACACGGTCATAGCAATGATGGATAAAATGAATGGAAATAAAATTACAGTTATGGGATTAACTTACAAAGGAGATATTGATGATGTAAGAGAAAGCCCAGCTATGGAAATTTATAAGAGATTAACAGAAGAAACAAACTTTGAAATCATTGCATTTGATCCACACGTTGAAGCGGATTTTGTTGAAAAGAATCTCCAAACTGCATTAGAAAACTCAGATATAGCATTGATATTATCGGATCATAGTGAATTCAAAAAATTAAATCAAGAAAATTTTCGATGTATGAGAAACTCAACGATACTCGATACAAAAAATGTTTTAGAAGAAAAAGGCGATCACTACTATAATTTAGGGAATCTTTATGAAATGATGTCTTAATATAATGCTTAAAGTATTGAAAAGGAGCTTACAAGTTTGGGTCAGAAAATATTGTTAATTACTCAAAACTATTTCCCTGAAATAGGTAGTGCTGCAAATAGAATGAAAAATTTTTATGAAACACTGTCTGAAGATAACGAAGTAGATGTTATTACGACCATTCCTGTTTATCCAGATACGCGTTTGTATGTAGACAAACAAGAAAAAGGCTCTGAAAATATTACTCAAGTTAATATTAAGATCAAAAAATATGAAAAAAATTTGTTTTTTCGCTTTCTATTGTATATAGAGGTTTTGGCAAAAATTCTTATTGTCATCTTAAAGAGGAAAGGAACCTATGATCAGATTTTCGTTTCTTCACCGCCAGTATTCATTATCTTAGCAGGAATTGTTGCAAAAATAAAATGGAAAGCCGATTTAATAATGGATATAAGAGATTTATGGCCAGACTCTTTTTTGGGAGTCGACAAATTTACTAATTCTTTTTTGCTTAAAATGTCTTTCATATTAGAAAAAAAACTATACAAATCAGCAGATAAGATTATCATAAATAGTCAAGGATTTGAAAGTTATTTAACAAAAAAGGGCGTTAGTAAAGAAAAACTAGTATTTATACCGAATAGCTTAACTAAAACTGATTTAGCAATTAAAAAAAAAGAAAAATCATCGCTATTTACGATTATTTACACAGGGAACGTTGGCCTAGCGCAAGATTTTGATATTTTCCTTGAGGTTGCAGAAAAATTAAAAATGGATGACCAGATTCGATTTATTGTAATTGGATATGGTTATAGAATAGAGTATTTAGAAAAAAAAATCAAAGAAAAAGAATTAGAGAACACAGTGGAAATTCTTCCGCCAACTTCAAGAGGAAGTGTACTGAATGAGGTGAAACAAGCAGATTTGGCTTTTCTTAGTTTGAAAAACCATCAAATCTTTGAATCAGTACTTCCTGGAAAATTAATTGATTATTTAGGCTGCGGTATTCCAATAATAGGTGTTCTTTCAGGATATAGCAGAGCGGTTTTAAAGGAATCAAAAGCAGGAGAAGCGTTTAATAACCAAGATGTAGCAGGAGTCATTGATTTTATAAGAAAAATGAAAAATCATGATGAAATCAGACAAAAAATGAGTACAAGTGGTTTAGAATATGCCAAAAGGTATTTTAGTTGGGAAGAAAATAAACACAAGTTAAAGGAGCTATTTCATTGAACAATCAGTTCGTAACAATGTTTGTTTGGAATCATTTCACTAACGATGCACGTGTCATGCGTAGCTGTAATACGTTGGCTGAGTCAGGCTATCATGTTCAATTAATCAGTATTCAAGATAATAAAAAAAAGCTACCAAAAAGTGAAGAAATGTCGAAGTCATTTTTTGTCTATCGGACGTCCAGCTCGATTCCAAAAGTCGGATTTATTAAATATTTAGTTTTTATTATACCAATTCTTTTCTTATATTACCATTATTATGTAGCACTTTTAGTATGTCTATGCATGATGATACCTTTATACAAAAAAAGAAAATTTATTCGAATTGGTTGGGTTTTCATGGGGATGATCAAGCAAGGAATAAGTAGACCATGTACTATAATTCATAGCAATGATTTAAATACCTTACTTCAAGGGATTATTTTAAAGAAAATCAAACGTGTTCCATTAGTGTATGATTCACATGAAGTTCATAGTAGTCGTACTGGATATGACAGTAAAATGTATGAAAAAATTGAACGTTATCTTATTAAATTTGCGGATACGGTAATCCATGAAAATGAGACTCGAGCAGCTTATATACGTGAGTTATATCAGATAAATCCAGAAGTCATGCATAATTATCCAACCAAGAAGATGAAAGAAGAAATACACGATGATCTAAGAGAAAAATTAAATATCAGATCTGAGGAACCTATCCTTCTTTACCAAGGAGGAATTCAAGAAGGTAGAGGATTAGATGTCTTGATTCAAGCAATGCCTAAGATTTCTAAAGGAGTACTGATATTAATAGGTGATGGGAAAATTAAAAGTGACTTAAAGCAGCTAGTAGCGACATTAGCGTTAGAGCATCGTGTCCATTTCATTGATAAAGTTCCTTTAAATAGCTTACATCAATATACACAACAAGCATTCGTAGGATTTCAGGTATTAAATAATGTTTGTTTCAATCACTATTCTGCTTCTTCAAATAAACTATTTGAATATATTATGGCAGAGATACCTGTCGTTGCCTGTGATTTTCCAGAAATGAGAAAAGTCATTTCTGAATGGAAGGTAGGTGTTTTGGTAAACTCTCATTCAAGCCAATCCATTGCAAAGGCTGTCAACAATCTGATCAACAATCAAGAAGACTATTGTCAAATGAAAGAAAATTGTAAACGAGCAAAACAACACTTTAATTGGGAAAATGAAAAACATATTTTACTTAACGTTTATAAAAATTTATTGAGATAAAAGGTGAAAAGACTTGGAACTTAGTAATTTGATAGAAGAAATGGCACAGCTAAAAGAAGAAAGAAATCAAGCACTTCATGATTTAGAAAATTATAAAATCGAACATGAAAAAAAGTCTAATACTAATGATAAAAAAAAGGAATCAGAGATAAGATTAAAAGAAATGATCCTATTATTAGACAAGGCATCTAAAGAAATTTCTGATAGTGAACAAGAAAAATATCAAATAATTGAAAAAATGACAGAGATTACAAAAGAACTAGAAGATTTAAAGGGAAAATATAAAAAAGTAAAGAGCGAAAAAGACTATTTTGAAAATGAAACAATTAAATTAAACAACACTAAGATAATCAAAGCAACTAGAAAATATTGGAAATTTTTAAATAGAAAAAGAGGTGTTTAGTAGGATGAGCAATATTTCAACTGAGATCATGCAAATGCGTGAAAATCTATTATCAATAATAAATCCAACAATTTTACAGGAAAAACAGCTAATGACATCTGATAACTGGTTTTGTTCCAATCCTGAAATAAACATCCAAGCACAAGAAAATGAAATTGTATTTGTGAATGCCTCAGATCAGTCAAATTATGTCTCATTAATCGAAAAAAATACATATTTTAATAGTTTGCCCAAACAAAAACTAGAGGTATATCCAAATGAAAAAATAAAGTGCGAAATGAATTTTGATATTGTAGGGAAATTAACCGTACACATAGCGATTATCGAGTATAGCCATTTGAAAAAACTAAAATCTACATTATATTCATGTAAAAGTTCCTTTGTCCATAAGATGTCTGATCAAACCTATTCAGTACGGATAGCTGTAAAAATTAGTGGCAAAGGGATCGCCAGTTTAAAGAATGGTACTATTAATCGTTATACTGACCTTGAAGATAAGCCAACTATTTCCTATCAATCTCAACCAATAAAGAAAAAAAATAAAAAAATCACTCACTTAAAACAGTTGAATGTTGCAGCTATTTTTGATGAATTTACAACAAGTTGCTATAAAGAAGAAGTTAGCTTAATTACGTTTACTCCAGCTGATTTTGAAAAGGTTTTGGATGAAAACAAACCAGATTTTTTATTTGTTGAAAGTGCTTGGAAAGGAAATCAAGGTTCCTGGGAATACAAAATTGGTAAGTATGCAAATGAGGATGGGTCAGAATTAGCGAATTTATTAGATTGGTGTAAAAAAAGAGCGATACCGACAATTTTCTGGAATAAAGAAGATCCGATTCACTTTGATAAATTTATTGACGCAGCCAAAAAATTTGATTATATCTATACAACCGATTCAAATTTAATTGAAACGTATAAGGAAAGATGCAAACACGATCAGGTTTACGCTTTACCATTCTCTGCACAGCCTCAATTTCATAATCCTATAGATATACGTGAAGGCCGTAAAAATAAAGTCTCATTTGCAGGCTCTTATTATGCGAACAGACATATTGATAGGAAAAACGATATGGAAGAGGTCTTAGATGTTGCTTCTTCTTTAGGATTGGACATTTATGATCGTAACTTCGAAAAAAGCCAGCAAGGGATTACTGATTTTTCTTTTCCGGAAAGGTTTCGAACGAATGTAAAAGGAAGCTTAGCTTATAGTGAAATTGCGCTAGCATATAAAGGATACAATTTTATAGCCAACGTTAATAGTATCAAGTACTCTCCTACTATGTTTTCAAGAAGAGTTTTTGAAGGCTTAGCGAGTGGAACGCCGATCATTAGTAGTTATTCTGAAGGTATAAAAAAAATGTTTGGTGATATTGTTATAATCGGCGACAAAGACGAAAGCTTAAAAGAAAAATTTGCAAAGATTATAGAGGATAAAGAATCCTATAAGCGAAAAAAATTGCAAGGAATTCGAGAAGTTATGTTAAATCATACGTATTCTAACCGACTCCAATTTATCTTAAAAAATTTGAATATCAAATTTGATTTAGCCGAAGATGTGACAATCATTGCTGAAGCTGATACAACTGAAGAGCTTGAGGAAATAAGATCGATTTACAATAATCAAATGTATTCAAATAAAAAACTATTGATTTTGTCCACTATTAATCCTAAAAATATCGATTTTTTAGAGTTGAACAAACAAAAAAATATTGAAGTTATTATAAAGACTAAAGTAAATGCTTGTAAGAAAATGACGCAGTTGATCAAGACTAAATATTTCATTTTTATGGACTCTAGACATTTCTATGGAAAACATTTTATTGAAGATTTAATAGCAGGATCGATCTATAGCAAGGCAGATATTGTGACGAAAAATAATTATTACGAATATGAGGAATACAAGATTTTAGAAGTTGGTGAAGGACAAGAATTTAGCTATTCAAATCAAGGCAACTGGAGCTGTTCGTTAGTGAGAACAAATTATTCAACAACAGATAATGCGATAGAATTTATAAATAGGATGAAAGAAGAAGCCTCTTTAGATTATGAGTTTCGTTCTGGAAAGCGGATTTTTAGTATTGATAATGCTAATTTTATCAAGAACGGTAGGATTTTATTAGCGAAAGATCAGCAGAGGTTTGACATATAAAGGAGAAATAGTCATTGAGAAAATTAAGCGTATTAGTTTATGGTGACGTAGATTTAAACTATATTGATGGTTCGTCGGTGTGGCTGACATCAATGATTAAAATGTTAGCAGAAGGAGAAAATATTTTAACGGATGTCTTGTTAAAATCGAAAATGAAACATCGTTTGTTAGTGGATGAAATGTCTAATGTAAAAAATACTAAAATAATCGACCCACGAAGTCTATTTCCAAATTATTCATTTGAAAATGGACTTCGTATGAATGTTAGAGAAGCTGTCGAAATCATCCAAAAGTTAGATGAGAAGAATCACTACCACGTGATTATCGTTAGAGGATTGGACTTAGTGAATGAACTAAAAGACAATGAGGTGTTAAGCAAAAAAACGATTCCTTATATTACTAATTTTGAACATGACGCTTCTAAAATATCAATGAAAGAAAAAAGAGTATTGCAAGAAATTTATCAACGATTTCCTAGAATTTTCATGCAAACACCTGAAATGAGGAGGTCGTTTAGCATGATTATTGAACAGAAACCTAAAAAAGTTGCACTCTTATATCCTATGATTCCCAATATCACGAAAACCCCTGTATTTAGAAATAAAAATAGCCAAATTGTGTATACTGGTAAATTTGCTGCAGACTGGTATATAGAAGAGTTATTAGATATATTTGAAAAACTAAAGGAGTATGAAGATGGCGCTCATTTAGCAATTGCTGGAGATAAATTTCAAGGGGAATTAATAAACAAAAAAGAAGAAATTATAAAGCGACTCGAAACAAGTTATAACCTAACTTGGTATGGCGCTGTTTCCAGACAAGAAAGTCAAGAAATCATTGCAAGTTCAGATGTCGGCTTTAGTTATCGTTCTGATACTATTGACAGCTACGATAGTGTTGAACTATCAACAAAGTTGCTAGAATACGGTCGATTAGGTAAACCAGTTATTTGTAGACCTACTCGGATACACCAAAAGCTTTTAGGAAAAGACTATCCTCTATTTGTGTCGAATGAAAAGGAATGTATTGAAAAAATCAGAAGATTATTTAACGATATTGAATTTTATCATGAAGTAAGTAAACAGTGTTTTGATGCGGTACAACCTTTTACATTCGAAAATAGCTATCAGCGATTAAATTCTGTCTTGTGGTCTTTCTATAAAAAACCTATTAAGCTATTAGTAGCTGGACATGATTTGAAGTTTTTAGATTCAGCAATCACCGCTTGGAAAAATGATAGAAAGTTTGATGTTAAGATTGATCATTGGCAAGGTCATAATAAACATAATGAAAAAGAGAGTAAAGAATTGTTAGAATGGGCAGATATTATTTTTTGTGAATGGGGCTTAGGAAATGCGGTATGGTATTCAACCTATAAAAAGCAACATCAAAAATTAATTGTCCGCTTACATGCTCAAGAAGTTAAGACTGTGTACCCAAAAGACTATCTCTTAAAAAACATTGATCAATTTATTGTTATTTCGCCTTTGATGTATGAAAAGTTTCATGATGAATGTCAATTACCAAAAGAGAAACTCACAACGATTTACAATATGATTGACACTAGCGATTATACAACAAACAAAGATAAAAACGCCCAATATCATATTGGAATGGTCGGTATTTTACCTGAACTAAAAAGAATAGATAGAGCGTTGGACATCATTGAAAAACTAATAGAAATAGATAATCGCTACAAATTATTTATCAAGAGTAAATTACCTAAAGATCTGGACTGGATGAAGAATAGACCGGAAGAATTAAACTATTATACCAAACAATTTGAGCGCATAGAAAATAGCCATTTAAAAAAACATGTGTATTTTGATAAACATGGCTCTGATATGAACAAATGGTTTGAGAAGATCGGCGTCGTTCTTTCCACAAGTGATAATGAGAGCTTTCATTTAGGGCCAATGGAAGGAATGGCGGCAGGGTCAGTGCCATGTGTTATAAATTGGGAAGGGGCACAAACTATTTATCCCACGACATTCATCAGACAGAATACTGATGAGATGGTTCAAATGATACTAAAATTAAATGAATATGTAGACATAGATCGAGAAGGACTAGCTAATTATCCTAAAAAATATTTCAATTCCACTATTATTATCAAAAAACTAAAAAAAATGATTATTAATATATCTGAAAATTAGATAATAGTAATTGATTTTAGAAAGGGGAGGGAGGAATGATTACAGAAGAATTAATATTTTTAAAGCAAGAAATGGCGCATACTAATGCTGTATGGACATTTGACCTAGTTAAGCTTGAGACAGGACAAAATTATGAATATGCCTATTATATATGGAAAGAAGGCGGCATTATTCAGCGGTTTCCTTACAAAAAAATAGTTAAAAAAGCATTGACCATTAGCTATAACGTCACTGAGAGTGGAAATTACAAATGCCAAGTATTTATCAAAAAAAAGAAAAAACTAATTATAAATAAGAATACTGATATTTGCCCAATCGATCTGACGAATAAAAAAATAATGAAAACAACCTACTACAATGAACAAGTTTATTTTAATGACGTTCCTGTTCGTTATGTTTTTAAAGAAAGTCCAATCAAATCAGATATTCTCGTTATTTGTTTTTCGGGTATTTCTTCGAAAGAATTTAAAGGAGGACCCCCAGTTTATAATTATATAAAAACGCTTGATGGTTTGCCAATTCACCGCTTATATATCCTTGATGATTTTCAAAATAAATTTTGCTATTATCTTGGAGAAAAAGGGAATAGAGAGTTTGAACGTGCGATTAATTCGTTGATTACAACGAAAGCAAATGAATTAGAAATAGCAAGCCAAAATATTATATCTACAGGTTCAAGTAAGGGTGGGTCAGCAGCATTGTATTATGCACTGACTTATAATTACGGACAGGCAATTGTTGGTGCACCCCAAATCAAAATCAGTGATTTTTTAAAGAGCGTTTGTAAGAACAAGTATATGAGAAAGGTCTATACATTTCTACACGGAGAAAATGAGCAAGCAATGTCTGAGTACTATAATACTATACTTTATATGAGGATGGCTTGTAACAAAAAAAGACCAGAATTATTTTTTCATATTGGCGATCAAGACTATCATTATAAGGAGCATTTATTACCCTACTTAAATTACTGTGATTCAGTTAATGTTGCCTATAATTTAGATATTCAAAGCTACTCAGACCATTCACAAACAGGGAGTTTCTTTTCTCCTTTTTTGAGAAAAACACTTACAGATATTCTTAATAAAAAGAGAGGAAAAAAATGAGATCATCTATTGAAGTGATTCATGCTCAGTTAGTAAACTGGCGTTTGATTATAAGAATTTCTAGATTTGAAAGAAAAGCGAACTATGCTTCATACAAAATTGGCCGATTTTGGGAGATTTTGAATCCGTGTATTCAAGTGGCTATCTATTATTTGATTTTTGGTGTTGCTATGAATAAAGGGACCGTTTCAGAGCATAATATCCCTTATATTCTTTGGCTTCTAGCTGGAATTATTCCATGGTTTTATATCAGTAGTAATATAACACAAGGAGCGAATTCAATTTATAGCCAATTATCTATCATATCTAAGACAAACATGCCAACTGCGATTATACCTACAGTTGTTCTTGTCAATAATATGCCCAATTTTATTATTATGGGATCGTTGCTGTTGCTGTTTTCTTTTCTTTCTAATTATCTGCTCTATATCCAATTTTTTTGGTTGGTCTATTATACGATAGCGATGATTATTTTTGTTTTTTCCCTGAATATTTTAACATCAACAATTACTATAATCTTTAAGGATTTCAAACTAATGTTAAATTCAGCGATGAGATTATTGATTTTTGTTTCAGGTGTTATTGTTCAATTTAATTTAAGTAACGAGCGTTTATTATATAAAGTCCTACAATTAAACCCGATTATGTTTTTAATTCAAGGATTTCGTTTTGGCATGTTTGGCATAGGACAAGCCGGCATCAAAGAAGTGAATCACTTATATTTTTGGAATTTTGTTCTGATCATCTATTCTATCGGTGCTTTTATTCATACTAGATATAGGTATAAATACAATAATTATATTTAATGGAGGTTAACGTTGACTGTCGTTGAATTTAGAAATGTTACCAAACATTTTTCTTTAAAAAAAATTGAGTCATATAGTTTATTCGATCGAAAACAAAAAATAATTTTAAAGGCCGTCGACAATGTTTCTTTTGAAATCAAAAAAGGAGATATCGTTGGATTAGTTGGACTAAATGGATCAGGAAAATCAACACTGTCTGATTTGATTGCTGAAATGAGTAAACCAACGTATGGAAAAGTTTTCCATCAGGGAAGTACTTCTTTACTAGCAATCAATGCCGGATTGAAACCAAACTTATCTGGAGTCGACAATATAAAATTAAAGTGTTTATATCACGGGATAAAAGAAAAGGAAATAGAAAAAATCATTCCCAAAATTATAAAGTTTTCAGAACTTAATCAGTTTATCAATCAACCAATCAAATTATACTCGAGTGGTATGAAGGCGAAACTTGGGTTTAGCATAGCGATTCATTTGAATACAGATATTTTAGTGATAGATGAAGCTTTGGCTGTAGGAGATCAAACATTTTATCAAAAATGCTTAGATAAACTCTTAGAGAAGAACAAAGTAGGTGTAACAATTATTTTTGTCAGTCATTCTATGTCTCAAGTGAGAAGCTTATGTAATAAAGTACTATGGTTAGATCAAGGAAAATTAATGAAATTTGGTGCAACCGAGGAAGTTCTTGAAGAATTCCAGTTATTTATTAAGAATTTTAATGAATTATCAGAGATAAAAAAAAGAAAATATAAGAAAAAAAATGAAAAAAAACGTTTTTTAAGTAAGAAACAAATTCTGAAAAGAAAATTGAATTGCAAATGGTATTCGGTTGTGTATATTTCGATTATCATTTTAGCGTTCATTTACAATGTGTATATAATTTTAAGATGAGAAAAGAGTGTAATTATATGAGGAAAATTAAAGTAATGACCATTTTTGGTACTCGACCTGAAGCGATTAAAATGGCACCAATAATTATTGAACTGAATAAACAAAAAGAAATTTTTGAATCAATTGTCGTAACGACTGCACAGCACAGACAAATGCTAGATCAGGTATTGGCTTTTTTCGACATTAAAGCAGACTATGACTTGAATATTATGAAAGAAAATCAAACATTAACAAAAATAACTACTGATGTGATCAATGGATTAGATTTAATTTTTAAGAAAGAAAAGCCAGATATTCTTTTAGTTCATGGTGACACAACAACGACGTTTGCAGCAAGTATTTCGGCATTCTATAATAAAGTTCCAATTGGGCATGTTGAAGCGGGGCTACGTACATTTAATAAACTCTCGCCGTTTCCAGAAGAAATAAACAGACAAGTTACAGATGTATTAGCGGACTACTATTTTGCGCCTACTATGGATGCAGCTGAAAATTTGTTGAAAGAAAACCATGATGCTAAAAATATTTATATCACAGGAAATACTGTTGTAGATGCACTAAATTATACGGTTAAAGAGGATTATCAACATCCTATTTTGGACAAATTGACTCAAACATCAAAAAAAATACTTTTTACGATGCATCGCAGGGAAAATCTAGGTCAACCTATGCAAGACGTTTTTGAATCTGTTTTGGAAGTTGTAGAAAGTAATAAGAATGTAGAAGTTATCTTTCCTGTACATTTAAATCCTAAGATACAGAAGTTAGCGAAACAAGTATTAGGTTTTCACGACAGAATACACTTAGTTGACCCGATGGATGTTATCGATTTTCATAACATTGCTTCCAAGTGTTACTTCATTCTTAGCGATTCAGGCGGTGTACAAGAAGAAGCCTCTGCGTTAAAAGTTCCAGTATTGGTGTTGAGAGAAACGACTGAGCGACCAGAAGGAGTCAAATCAGGAATATTAAAACTTATCGGAACTAAAAAATCAAATGTGAAACAAGCAATGGAAGAATTGTTAAACGATGTGGAAAAGCATAAGAAAATGTGCAACGTAGAGAATCCATATGGAGATGGAACCGCATCAAGACAAATTTTGACTATTCTTCAAGAAAAATATACACAAACTGAGATAATAAATGAGGAGGCCTATGAAAAACTAAGATTATCTTATTAAGAAAAAAATTTGCTTTAGCAAGAAGTGGAATGAAATCACATAGGATGAACTTTTGCATTAAGTCATTAAGCAAAACCATCTAACAAGAGAGTGGAATTAAATGTCTAAAACAAAAAAAAAACAAAGAGTCAAACATATAAAGCAATCAAAAAAAATAGGACTAATTATAATCGTATTCTTATTAATGACTATATTTGCTCTATTTGGTATTGTCGTTAGAGCATACTACAATATAGAATCAGCAATGAATGATACCTACGAAGTGGCAGAACGTAAAAAAAATATCATTAACCCCCCAATTAGTCGATCTGAAGGGCATTCTGAACGTATGTCTGGATCTGAACCTTTTAGTATTCTTCTTTTAGGAGTGGATACTGGCGCACTTGGTCGTACGGAGCAAGGCCGATCGGATACAATGATTGTGGCAACGGTAAATCCGTCAACGAAGCAATCGCTGTTGCTAAGTTTGCCCCGTGATACCTATACAGAGATTGTTGGACACAACACGCAAGATAAAATAAATCATGCATATGCATTTGGTGGAGCAGGAATGTCAATGGATACGGTAGAAAAACTCTTGGATATCCCAATCGATCATTACGTGACGATCAACATGGAAGGGATCATGTCTTTAGTTGATATTGTTGACGGAATCGAAGTGAATAATCCATTTGAGTTTAATTATCAAAAAACGACTTTCGTAAAAGGCAAACAACAGTTGGATGGCAAACTAGCACTAAAGTATGCACGCATGCGTTATGACGACCCCAATGGTGACTATGGTAGACAAGCGCGCCAACGTCAAATCATAACGGGAATCGCGCACCAGATGTTGAGTATGAAAGGCGTAACAAATTATAAATCAATTCTAGAAGTCATGAGTAAGCAGGTAAAAACAGACCTATCTTTTCAAAATATACAAACATTGGTAGGAGATTATCGTGCTGCCTTTGAAACAATCAAGTCGGACCAAATGAAAGGTGAAGGATTCATGCAAGACGGTATCTCTTATCAACGAATTGATCAGAATGAATTGATACGTGTGCAGAGTGAACTAAAGGCTCTATTAAACTAAAGACAAAAGAGAATATCCGAGGTAGGAAATGATGAGTACTGTCTATTGCTACTATTTCTTTTAGACTATAAAAATAGCACTGAAAGTAAATAAGATGTTATAATAAGATACGAACGAATAGACTAAATTTAGTGTGAAAATCTGTTGATTGATCCATTAGTAATCCTAGTCTACCAAGTAACTCTACGTACGAAAAAACATATTTCTTAAGAGCAGTTGATCAATCAGTCTACGTTTTCTTTAGTGAGTAAGAGATTTATAGGTAATGAATAGAATAAAATTTATTTTTGGAGGCTAGTATACGTTCGCATGGTTAAGATCACGATTTATATTATTGAAGATAGTTTAAGTTTTCAAAGAAATTTAAATTCAGGTTTACGTGAAAAGGTAAGGGAATCTTTGGGTTATATACAATTCAACATTGTTTCTATTCTCAATGTCATTGATTTTTACAATAATATACAGGATCATGATTTTTCATCTGTAGATATCTTTATCATTGACATTGATTTAAATACCTACTTTGATGGTATTATGCTAGGCAAAAAAATCAGAACAAAAAGTAACTCGTGTAAAATTATTTACTTAACTGGTTTTGAAAACAAAGCAATAGACATTATCAACGAAAAAATTCATCCAGAAGGATATGTTGTAAAGTCTACAAATCTTGATACTATGCTTTTTCAAGTCGTTCAGCAACTAAAAAAGATAATAATTGATTACACCAATACGGACAAACAATTATTAATTACCTCTGGTTCTCAAAAAAATTTAGTTGCTTACAAAGAAATTCTTTATATAGCCGTTGTTCCTGGGATACGAAATGGTTTGTTATTGCAAAGCAATGTGCAAGAGATTCTATTTACAGACACCTTATCGAATATAAAAAAAGACCTCACGTCCCCGCCATTTATTTTAAAT
This sequence comes from Enterococcus sp. AZ126, assembly GCF_051714545.1. Taxonomy (NCBI): domain Bacteria; kingdom Bacillati; phylum Bacillota; class Bacilli; order Lactobacillales; family Enterococcaceae; genus Enterococcus; species Enterococcus sp. AZ126. The sequence continues at coordinate 1,948,741 of NZ_JBIOSB010000001.1, read as the reverse complement.
TTAAAGTCGTTTATTATTAATTTTGAGGCTATAAAAACGATAAATAGGACTGAGGGAATCGTTATATTTAGAAATGATTTTGATCTGTATATCGGAAAACAAGCGGTAAAGAAAATAGAGGATTTTCAGAAAGGAAAAGCGTAATAGTGAATGATTCGTTGAGCTACATAACAGCTTTTTTATTTCATTTTGCTAGTCCATATTTTTGTATACATAGAGAGACGACTCTTTTTTAGTATACTGTTTACTAAAACCGTTAGTCTTCATTTTTGCTCTCAATATAGTTGATATTTTTGCTTAAATGATTGTTTCAAACAATCATGAAACTAAATAATGTAAAATCCTTCAATAGAGCTAAGTAAGATTGAAATGAATCGTATTTTTTCAACGAAGAATTATTATAAGGGGTTCCTTTACAATTAAAGGAATGCCTTTTTTATTTACTCTAAAAACAGTGTATTGGTTTCCGAAATTGCTAGGCAGGATTATTTCTTTTAGAATAGAATAACGTTATTTCAAATAAGTCGTATTTTTTGCTAAGTCTCGAACAGAATGTACTATTTTGTTTGATTCAACCATCATTTCTTTAAAATTTTTTTTGTGTTTGCTCATAGAGAACGATCCTCTCATTCTTTTGTTCATCATTTTTTTATAGGAATATTCTAAACTGTCTAAAAAGTAAAATCATGTCGTAAAAGAAAATTAATCCGCTTTCAAAAAACGGTATAATAATAAAAAAAAAGTTATCATATGTATACTAGCTGAAATAATCTATTTTTTAATAAGTAAAGGAGGTTTACTGGTTTAGTTAGATGAAAAAAGTTATTTTGGCAAGAAAAACAAACTAACTATTTTGACTGCTAAGTTAGAAGAAGTAGACTGTCAACAATCGACATCTGAAAAGAAGCATTCAAACCTTCCTCAGCACGTTAGAATAAATAGAATTAGTTTGATAAGAGAAAGGAATTATAGATGAAAGTAAAAAAAATATTTACCACGTTATTAACCACTACGTTGATTTCGCAATCACTCTTACCGATCATGCAAGTAAGGGCAGAAGAAACACAATATGCAGAGAATGGCCAAACAGTTGGAGCTAAAGCAGAGGATGGGACTGTTGCGAGTGCGCCTCAATCTCGAACAATTGAAAAACCAGATCCTTCTGAACAATCAGATGAACAATGGATCGCATATGCTAAGTCGACCATAGAATATTTCCTTAAAGACGGGGTTAATTCTACTATGTCAGATAAAGCTGTAGTATCTATTCAAGACGCCTTAGACCACATTAAAAATAGTCCAGATGAAAAAAAAGCTCTGATTAGTTCTTTTGAAGAACTAAAAAGACAATTTTATTATAATAGAGATCTGGAAGCTAGTGTTAATGATTTATTTTATAATGGTAGAGGTGCAGTAAAAGCGGGTCTAAATCGATATATATTTGATGACTTAAGAGCAAAATTACCAGGTGTTGTGAACAAACTATGGCGTGACCAGATAGCCGCTGTTCTTGATGCAGCATGGCGTTCATATAATAGCGATTTTACCGGTGATAAAGTAGAAAAAAATGCAAAAGATGCGGTCAATAATTTATTTACAGATAGTTCGCATACAGCGTTGAAAGATACAACAACGCAAGCAACAATTGATGCAGCGAAAAAATTAGTCAATGAAGTGATACCAGGCGGATTGAAAAACCAATTAACGGCTGAAATCAAAAAAGCGCAAGATTTATTAGATAATAAGAATCAGTCAACACCAGCTGAACAAGCAGCGAAAGAAGCCGTCAACAATCTCTTTACAGATAGCTCACATACAGCGTTGAAAGAGACAACAACGCAAGCAACCATCGATGCAGCGAAAAAATTAGTAGACGCCTTGCCAACAGGTGAAGTGAAAACGCAATTAACCGCTGAAATCAAAAAAGCGCAAGATTTATTAGATAATAAGAATCAGTCAACACCAGCTGAACAAGCAGCGAAAGAAGCCGTCAACGATCTCTTTACAGATAGCTCACATACAGCGTTGAAAGAGACAACAACGCAAGCAACCATCGATGCAGCGAAAAAATTAGTAGACGCCTTGCCAACAGGTGAAGTGAAAACGCAATTAACCGCTGAAATCAAAAAAGCGCAAGATTTATTGTCAGCTGGTACAAATCCAGGGCAAGAAAATGATGACTATTGGATTGCAAAGGCAACAGAAATCTTAGACTATATACTAAAAGATGGAGTTGGCCAAAATAATTCGGAAAAAAGTTTGAAAGAAGCCGAAAACTATATAGAGAAAATTCAAAAAAATACAACGAAAAAAGCAGAGCTTTCTAAATTAGCTGTTGAAGCAAGAAGACAGTTCAACTATAATAAAGAATTAGAAGCTAGTGTTAATAATTTATTTTTAAATAGTAGTACGTTAAATCCTAATGTAACGCAAGGGACGATTGATAGCTTAAGAGCAAAATTACCAGATGTTGTGAATAAATCATGGCGTAACGCGATATCACAAGATATTGGAACTGCACAGCTTTTATTAGATAAAAAGAATCAAGAAGCCACAGCAGAAAAAGCAGCAAAAGATGCGGTCAACAATCTCTTTACAGATAGCTCACATACAGCGTTGAAAGAGACAACAACTCAAGCAACCATCGATGCAGCGAAAAAATTAGTAGACGCCTTGCCAACAGGTGAAGTGAAAACACAATTAACGGCTGAAATCAAAAAAGCACAAGAGTTGTTAGATAAAAAGAATCAAGCAGCAGCAGCTGAAAAAGCAGCAAAAGATGCGGTCAACAATCTCTTTACAACTGACGCACATACAGCGTTAAAAGACACAACAACTCAAGCAACAATCGATGCAGCGAAAAAATTAGTAGACGCCTTACCAACAGGTGAAGTGAAAACACAATTAACGGCTGAAATCAAAAAAGCACAAGAGTTGTTAGATAAAAAGAATCAAGCAGCAGCAGCAGAAAAAGCAGCAAAAGAAGCGGTCAACAATCTCTTTACAACTGACGCACACACAGCGTTAAAAGACACAACAACCCAAGCAACAATCGATGCAGCGAAAAAATTAGTAGATGCCTTACCAACAGGTGAAGTGAAAACGCAATTAACCGCTGAAATCAAAAAAGCACAAGAATTATTAGATAAAAAGAATCAAGCATCAGCAGCAGAAAAAGCAGCAAAAGAAGCCGTCAACAATCTCTTTACAGATGACGCACACACAGCGTTGAAAGAGACAACAACCCAAGCAACCATCGATGCAGCGAAAAAATTAGTAGACGCCTTGCCAACAGGTGAAGTGAAAACACAATTAACGGCTGAAATCAAAAAAGCGCAAGATCTATTGGGTACAACGAATGACGACTATTGGATTGCTAAAGCTATTGACGTCTTAAACTATCTACTAAATGAGGGAGTTGCTCAGGCAATGTCGCCGGCATCTATTACAGAAGCTGAAGAATATATAGGGAAAATCCAAAAAAACACAACGAAAAAAGCAGAGCTCTCTAAATTAGCCGCTGAAGCAAGAAGACAGTACAACTATAATGATGGGTTAGAAACTAGTATCATTAATTTATTTTTGAATAATGATGTTATGAATGATACTAAGTTAAAATTGGGTGTAACACAAGCGACGATTGATATCTTAAAAGCAAAATTATCAGGTGTTGTGAATGACATATGGCGTAGTAATCTAACTTCATATCTTAACAAAGCACAGCGCATATTAGATAAGGATAAAGAATCAGCAGCTGAACAAGCAGCAAAAATAGCCGTCAACTATCTATTCACAGATGCCTCACACACAGCGTTGAAAGACACAACAACGCAAGCAATAATCGATGGAGTGAAAGAATTAGTAGACGCCTTACCATCAGGTGAAGTGAAAACGCAATTAACCGCTGAAATCAAAAAAGCACAAGAATTATTAGATAAAAGGAATCAAGCATCAGCAGAAAAAGCAGCAAAAGATGCGGTCAACAATCTCTTTACAGATGACGCACACACAGCGTTGAAAGAGACAACAACCCAAGCAACCATCGATGCAGCGAAAAAATTAGTAGACGCCTTGCCAACAGGTGAAGTGAAAACCCAATTAACCGCTGAAATCAAAAAAGCACAAGAATTATTAGACAAAAAGAATCAAGCATCAGCAGCAGAAAAAGCAGCAAAAGATGCGGTCAACAATCTCTTTACAACTGACGCACATACAGCGTTGAAAGAGACAACCACCCAAGCAACCATCGATGCAGCGAAAAAATTAGTAGACGCCTTACCATCAGGTGAAGTGAAAACGCAATTAACCGCTGAAATCAAAAAAGCACAAGAATTATTAGATAAAAAGAATCAAGCATCAGCAGCTGAACAAGCAGCAAAAGAAGCGGTCAACAATCTCTTTACAGATGACGCACACACAGCGTTGAAAGAGACAACAACTCAAGCAACCATCGATGCAGCGAAAAAATTAGTAGACGCCTTGCCAACAGGTGAAGTGAAAACGCAATTAACCGCTGAAATCAAAAAAGCACAAGAATTATTAGATAAAAAGAATCAAGCAGCAGCAGAAAAAGCAGCAAAAGATGCGGTCAACAATCTCTTTACAGATGACGCACACACAGCGTTGAAAGAGACAACAACCCAAGCAACAATCGATGCAGCGAAAAAATTAGTAGATGCCTTGCCAACAGGTGAAGTGAAAACACAATTAACGGCTGAAATCAAAAAAGCACAAGAGTTGTTAGATAAGAAAAATGAAGAAGAATCAAGAGAAAATGCAGTAAAAGAAGAAGTCAACGATCTATTTGCAAATGATGCACACACAGCGTTGAAAGAGACAACAACCCAAGCAACTATCGATGAAACGAAAAAATTAGTGAATACCTTACCAGCGGGTGAAGTGAAAACGCAATTAATGGATGAACTCCAAAAAGCGCAAGAGTTATTAGATAAGAAAAATCAAGCATTAGCAGCTGAAAAAGCGGCGAAAGAAGCAGTTGATAAGCTCTTTACAAATGAGACCCACAAAGCATTAAATAGCAAAACAACCCAAGCAACCATTGATGCAGCGAAAAAATTAGTAGATGCTTTACCGACAGGTGAAGTGAAAACGCAATTAACCGCTGAAATCAAAAAAGCACAAGCTCTATTAGGATTAGTAAATGATTCTAAAATTGACGTGGATAATTACGAAATGGGAAGTAGCCGATATGTTAAAGGGACAATCTCAGGAAAAGCCATCAAGAAAGTTGCTTTAGAAATCAATGGGGAATTGAAAAAAGCTATCAATGCATCTACAGGACCTTTCCAATATTGGGCAGTAGGTCAAATTATGACTGAAAAAGATCAAGTATTTGTTATTGGTTTAGATACTTATGGAAATGAAATCAAAAGAACTAAAGTCAACATTATTCCTGCTGAGTCAACAGTAAACTTGACAGTTTCTGCGTTTGTTATCGGAAAAGATAACTATATTACGGGGACTTACGAAGGAAATGTTAAAACAGTCGCTTTAAAAATTGATGGAGTATTGACACAAAAGATTGCTGTAAAAGATGGCGTCATTAAATATTATGCCAAAGGCAAAATACTAAAATCTTCATCAAAAGTAGAACTTGTAGCAATTGACGTATTAGGCAAAGAGATTGCTAGCAAAGCAGTGAAAGTTAGTGATGTTATTGCTTCCATGAAAGTGAATTTGTATAAATTAGGTGAAGGCTATATTCAAGGAACCTATACTGGAGATGCCAAATATATGGCCATTGAAGTGAACGGGCGTATGCTACAAACGATCGGGATCACCAATGGGGTACTGAAATATTATGCCAAAGGCAAAATAAATTCTGTAGACGATAAGGTCAATATTATTTTGTTGGATGGAAATAAAACAGAAATTCAACGGACACCATTAAAAATGTGAGCTACTTATTGTGAATCTGCTTAATCTAATTCATTAATGACTACTATGTAATTCAAGTTTTTAGTAAATGAGTGGGACGATCGTCAGAAGAAATTCTGATTTTTGTCCCACTTCTTTTATTGAAAGGGACAAAGAAACTCAATCCTGTGTTAAATGATTTGGTGACTAGTCGATTTTAGAAGAATGAAAAAGTGGAATGTTAGGCTTGACTATTTATTTTACGTGACATCTATTTCGATTACGATGGAGCATTAAGGAAGAGTCAATTGATTGGATAGGACTCATTTTATCTTTCTTTAAAATTTTCTGTGTGTTTGTTCGTAGAAAATGATTTTAAAATAGCCTAAAACAAAAAAATATGTCATAAAACATCATAAAAGCGCTTTAAAAAACATGTGTGATTTTTTAAAAAAGATATCATATTTATAGAAGCTAAAATAATCTATTGTTTACTACGCAAAGGGGGTCTAATAGTTTTTAGATGGAAAAAGTTATTTTAGCAAGAAAAACAAACTAACTATTTTGACTGCTGCAAAGAAGCATTCAAACATTCATTAGCACTTAGAATAAATAGAATTAGTTTGTTAAAAGAGAGGAAGTAAAAGATGAAAGTAAAAAAATTATTTACCACCTTATTAACAACTACGTTGATTTCACAATCACTGTTACCTGTCATGCAAGTGAGAGCAGAAGAAACACAATCTGTAGAGAATACCCAAGCTGTTGAAGCTAAAGTAGAGAGCGATACGAATACAAGTGAGACTCAAATTCAAACTGATGCTGGGGCTATAGATGATGATACAGCAGCAAAAGCCGCAGTCGACAATTTATTTAGAGACGAAATGCACACATTATTGGATGATAAAACAAGTCAAGTAGTAATAGATGCAGCGAAAACAGTAGTGGAAGCATTACCAATAGGTGAAGCGAAAACGAAATTAATGGCTGAAATCAAAAAAGCGCAAGATTTATTAGACAAGAACAATAGCGAAAAAATAGAAGAACAAGCAGCAAAAGAAGCCGTTGATAATTTATTTACAAATGAAAGTCACACAGCGTTGAAAGATGAAACAACAGAAGCATCAATTCATTTTACGGAAAAATTAGTGCAAGCATTACCAACAGGTGAAGTGAAAACGCAATTAGCGGCTGAAATCAAAAAAGCGCTGGACATATTGTCAGCAGGTACAAGTACAGATCCAGAGACAGAAAATGATGCCTATTGGATTGGAAAGGCTACAGAGTTTTTAGACTATGTGCTAAAAGATGGCGTTAGTCAGGCAATTTCGGAAAAAAGTTTTACAGAAGTCGAAAAATATATAGAGAAAATACAAAAAGATACAACGAAAAAAGCAGAACTCTCTAAAAAGCTTGCTGAAGCAAGAAGACAGTACAACTATAATAAAGAATTAGAAGCTAGTGTTATGAATTTATTTTTGACAAATACTAAATTGAAACCTAATGTAACACAAGAGATGATTGATAGTTTAAGCGCAAAAACACTAGATGTTGTGAATGATTTATGGCGTACCTTTTTACAGCAGCCAATACTTGGGCATGCACAACGTCTATTAGATGCTGAAAATAAACCAGTAAAAGAAGCAGTCAACAATCTCTTTACAACTGACGCACACACAGCGTTGAAAGACACAACAACACAAGCAACAATCGATGCAGCGAAAAAATTAGTAGATGCCTTACCGACAGGTGAAGTGAAAACGCAATTAACCGCTGAAATCAAAAAAGCACAAGCTCTATTAGGATTAGTAAATGATTCTAAAATTGACGTGGATAATTACGAAATGGGAAGTAGCCGATATGTTAAAGGGACAATCTCAGGAAAAGCCATCAAGAAAGTTGCTTTAGAAATCAATGGGAAACTGAAAAAAGCTATCAATGCATCTACAGGACCTTTCCAATATTGGGCAGTAGGTCAAATTATGACTGAAAAAGATCAAGTATTTGTTATTGGCTTAGATACGTCTGGAAATGAAATCAACAGAACTAAAGTCAACATTATTCCTGCTGAGTCAACAGTAAACTTGACAGTTTCTGCGTTTGTTATCGGAAAAGATAACTATATTACGGGGACTTACGAAGGAAACGTTAAAACAGTCGCTTTAAGAATTGATGGAGTATTGACACAAAAGATTGCTGTAAAAGATGGCGTCATTAAATATTATGCAAAAGGCAAAATACTAAAATCTTCATCAAAAGTAGAACTTGTAGCAATTGACGAATTGGGTAAAGAGATTGCTAGCAAAGCAGTGAAAGTTAGTGATGTTATTGCTTCCATGAAAGTGAATTTGTATAAATTAGGTGAAGGCTATATTCAAGGAACCTATACTGGAGATGCCAAATATATGGCCATTGAAGTGAATGGTCGTATGCTACAAACGATCGGGATCACCAATGGGGTACTGAAATATTACGCTAAAGGCAAAATAAATTTTGTAGACGATAAGGTCAATATTATTTTGTTGGATGGAAATAGAGCAGAAATTCAACGGACACCATTAAAAATGTTAGGCACTCCTGGGATGTTAGCGTTCATTAGTTATAAGCTAAATGCTCCTTATATTACTGGAACGTATATTGGAGGCATTGTGAAAGTTCGAGTGTCTGTCAATGGTATTGCTCAACGAGTAATTCCTGTTTCAAATAATAAATTTCAATACTATGCTCGTAACCTGATAACAAAAAAGTATGATTATGCAAAGGTTGAAGGACTAGATTCTAGTAATAACGTATTAGATATGAAAATAGTAGTAATTACAAAATAAGTCAAAAAATTGGTGAAGCGATCTTTATGAAGCTGCTGAATCCAATTCATTTTAAATAAGTGGGATAATCGTCAGGTTTTGTCCCATTTCTTTTATTTAGGCTCTTTGTCAACTAATGTTGGTGAAAAAGATCTAAAGAGGGCTCTATACATTCTGATGTTGGTGAGAAATCACCAGCATCTTTTTTTATGCAATATAATAGAAAAGATACCCTGATATCCTTTAGAATTAAGTCGTCTAAAACCATTCAAAAAGGAGGAAATCAAGATGTCCTATACAACTCTTATCAAAGACACCTTAGATATTTTAGACTGAAACATCACTTTTAATGAAAGTTGCTTAAAAAAGGAATGAATCAAAGAAAGAGTTTGTCAGGTCTTCTCTGGTAGGCTTGATTATTCAGCTCATATTTGTCCCCACTGAGAAAGAAGAAAAGGAGGCGATTGTATGTTGAGGTTATACCACTTGTCTGATTTTACTGATTGAAAAACATTGTTCGATTTCAACTATAGTGAAGCTGTCCATTGCCGATCGACTCAGAAAAGTCACCTCGATAAGTGAATTTTCACGTCAAAAATAGGTCTCCGTTTCCCTTGTGTATCGTGTCTTGAAACGATTTTATGAACCTAAAAAATCAATCAACTCATATTGCCTGAAGTCCTCTGCTTCGATGAATTCAACTCAGTTAGGCAAGTCGCGGCTTCTATGAGCTTCATCATGATGGATGCTCAAACAAAGCAGTTAATTGATGTCGTTAAAAACCATCAGCTCCCTTTTCTAGAGCGTTATTTTTCATGATTTCCTTAGTCTGTTCGTAAAAAAGTAAAGTCTATTTTTTGCGATATGTACGCCCTTATTTCTCTTCAGTCAAAAAGCTATTTCCAACAGCTCAGATTATTCTTGATCGCTCTCCTAACGTACAACACATTAGTCGAGCCTTTTTAAAACTCTGTATTCAGCGAATGAACAGGTTTCTTCATCAGGGAAATACAGAAGCGAAAAAGTATCGACATTTGAAGAAATACTGGAAACTTCTTCAAAAAAAATCAATCGAAGCTTGATTTTGAAAAACGTCTTTGGCGTTCTTCATTTCGTATCTATTTAACTGAAACAGAAGTCATTGATCGATTACTTACGTATGATGACGAGTTGAAAAGGGGCAACGCCTGTTATCAGGACTTTCTTTATGCCGTACAGACAAGAGATTTCGCTCGGTTTTATGCACTATTAGACGAAGATTTCCGCTGTCTTCATATCTACTATCAATCGCCTATTGATACTTTTAAGAAGGTTCAAAATGAAATTAATCATGGGTTAGAATTGCCTTATTCTAATAAACCATTAGAATGTTTAAATAATCATATTAAAGTGTTAAAGAGAAATACTTACGGGTTTCGTAACGTTTACAATTTCAAATTGAGAATTTCTTTGTGTTTTGACACCATTCTTTTTAAAGAAAAAAAACTAGAGGAATGTTCCTCTAGAAATCATACTAATTGATTTAATTCTTTGGATTTTCTTCACCAACATTTGCTGACAAAGAGCCTATTTTATACAAATATGGACAGCTTAGTTTAGACATGAAACTATATATTACTTCGTTGCTTACCTTCTTGTGAATCGAAGGTAAGCAACGAAATGTATTGATGCCTTTAATTCTTCAAAAATTAATATGATATTAACTGACCGATCCTAAATTTAGAATAGTCAGGTTTCATTTGGGTGGTCATTTTTGATTAAATAGTGTGGGACGCATAGTATTATATTTTTACAACGTCAACTTTAGGTTCTAGGATATAGGTTATAGAGATTAATTCTTTTACTAGATAAACTAGAATCATGTACTGGAAAATCAAATTGAAGTAAAAAATGTTGAGGAGTTGCGTAAAACTGAAAAGACGTATTTTTATATTTACTTAGTGTTTTTTTGACTAGATATAACTCAGATTTTTTTCCATGTTGTTGCTTATGCTTATTATTTAGAGTTTCAAATGAATTATTCGGACTATCATTATTTTCTTTGTTGTTATTTAATATGATTGAAATTTGTTTTTTTTCTTTTTTTATAAGTAGCAGAATATCTTCATGACCATTCAAAGCATATGAAAGTGAAACCGATAAGCACTGAATAAAATCTGCAAGTTGTATTGAACTATCCGTTTCGTGAATTGGGGTAGGAATTGATAATTTAAACGTGATTCCCTTACGTTGTGCAAGATCAAGAAATTTAATCAATAACCCCTGGATTGCTGGGATCTCTATATAAGTTAATTGCTCATAAGGCGAGTCTTCTAACAGTGGTTGTGAATAATTGACTATGGAGGAAATAAAGTCTAATGCTTCTTCAGTTTCTCCATTTTGAATATAGCTATTTAGACTCAATAAAATATTCCGATAATCATGCCGAAACTCATCGGATAAGGTGATTTTCTCCATTTCTTGATTAAATTGTCGAGAAAGAATATTTTTCTCTAACGTCTGTTGATAGTACTGGCTGTAGACATAGGCAGTCAGATGAACCGTTATATTTAAAATCAACAACACGACTGTAATATAAAAAAACGATTCTGTAAAATGACCATTGACGATTATCCTTCTGGCACTTCCTAAAATAATTAAAAAAATGATACCTATAATAGATTGGACTTTGTATTTTTTATGGATTCGAGAAATAGAATCAAAAATCAAAAATTGTTTATCAAAGTGATTAAAGCCTTGAATAAAAAGAAACAGTAACAATTGCTGAGATAGTATTGATAGGGTTATATACTGATGAAACTGTTGTAAACTTATAAAATGAATTTCAAATAAGAGCTTTAAAAAATCATAGCTAAATAGCCAAGAAAGAATTAAAAACGAGTTATTTAAAAACATAAATAATGTCATTAGAATCCAACTATTTAAATGTCGGAATACAAAAATGGGTTGAAGTATAAAAAATAGTAGTAAAAACAAATCACTATTTCCTATCTGAAAAATAGTTGAAATGATTTCAATGATTAGAAGTAAGGTAAGAATAATGGTTTGTTTTTTACTAGTGTATTTGTTATAACCTAAAAACCAGGTCAGTTGTAAAAAGCCTAGAGTAAAAAAAAAATAAAAATAGATTTGTGATTCCAATTGTACTATTCACCTCATTTTCATCCAAACGTATAGATATTTTCATGCAGTTCTATACGTTTGAATTTTTTATTTTTGGTACAGAAAATACGATAACAAAAAAATGGTCTTTCTTTGAACTTCTATATGTTGCTTTTTTATAGGAAGCAACGATTTTGGAAAAGATGTGTAAACCTTTGCCTTGATGATTTTCTTTAGTAGAAAAGTTATTTTGGAAGAAATCTTGTAAGGCGATTTCAGGGTTTTCAACGTAAGTATTTTTAATTGTGATCATTATATAGTCAGGATCTCCCTCAATTTCAATAGAAATCGACTTTTCTTGGCTGAGAAGAGCTGCATCATAGGCATTATCTAAAAGAATCGAAAAACAACGAATAAAATCAACAAGATTCATCGCGCTAGAACTTAGATCCTGTGTCACTTGAAGCGTTAAATCAATCGAAGCGTTATCACATTTTTTAATAAAATTAGTTAAAAGCCCTTGAATAGACGACGTATTGACGATAGCAATTTTCCTATAAAGATTAGGCGTAAGAAATGAATCTGAATAATCAATTATGTTGCTAAGTTGTCGAGAAGCGTGATCTAAATCATTCATTTTTAAATCAGCTGTAAGATCAACAAGTAATTCTTTATATGTCTCTCTAAATTTTGTCGCTAGTTCAATCTTCTGTTTTTCTCCTGCATACATTTCAGCTAAGAGTACAGAGTACTGTTTTTCTTTGTAGTATTTGGTAAGTAAAAAAATATTCCAAGAAAAGAACACGGTAAATCCTATGACGATAAATGTACTATAAAAGTAAGCAACAGAATACCCTCTAAAAACGCCTAATTGCTGTAATCCAATTGAAAGAAACAAGCAAAAAAGAATAGCCAGTGACAGACCACGATGCTTTTTAGGTAGAAGGGCTAAAGCATTCAGTAAAGCTGTTTTTTTCAAGATGGATCGTGTAAGAAAAAACAATAGAGCTAATAAAAGTTGCTGAGCAACGACAAGGAAGAAAAGATAATTCATATAAGTTTCTGGAGAAACAACTTTTTTGAGTAGAAGTATATTCCATAAGTCGATTGTTGGCAGCCAAGAAATCAAGATGAGTGCATCTTCAAAAACTAATAATAAAGAAGGAATCAACCAATCATTTAATTTTTTTATTACAAAAATAAATTGAGCCAGGAAGAAAAGCATCAGGAATAATGTAAAGTATGTGTTATTAAGCCAAATACTGATAATTCCCTGAACGACTAATAAAGATGTTAAAGCAAGCGACTCTTTAATGGATAAAAACTGTTTATAGGCAATCATCCAAATAGCTAGAATATAATTAAACGATAGTAAAAAGACAAAATAAACATTATCGATCATCGCTATACACCCGTAACGCTTTTTTAACCTTATCAATGCTCTTGGCTCCAATTGAAAGTAATTGATGTCCGGCAAATAAAATGTGTTCATTTTTTCTATCAATAGAAATGATATTTTCAAGATTAAGAATATAGGATTGCAAAGAAGTCATCATATACTCCTGCTGTAATTGCTTCTTTAGTTTTCCGATTTTTGCTTCAATAATGGTTTCTTCATTTAACGTTTTGATTAGGATTCGACCATGAAATTTTTTTAATGTGTGAATATAACAAATATCACGAGCATTAAAAAATAATGTTTCAGAACCGCTAGAAAATTCAACTTTATCTTGTTTAAAACGCCAAAAATTTTTAGAAGTTATTTGACTTTTTTTAATCATCTCAGTAATTATTTGTTTTGTCTCTGAAGGATTTTCTAAATTTTTAATGAGATATCCTAAAGGAAAGATATTATTATTTAATACACTGATGGCTTTATCTTCTAAACTCGTCAAAAAAATAATAGAACATTTTGTATTATATTTTCGAATCTCTAAGGCTAAATCAATACCGGTATAGGTAGTCTTTAAATCAATATCTAAGAAAAAAACATCATTATCCTTAATTGTTAATTTAGAAATTTCTTCCATAAACGTTAAATGATTAGAAAACTTTGACAACTCTAAATCAAAAAAACATTTTTTACATTCATTTAAATAATGAATAATTTGTTTTCTTTGCTGATTATCATCTTCAATAACGTATATAATCATTTATTTCTCCTTAATATTTTATTATATGAATGATAGTAACACTAATTTTTTAAAAAATAAAGACAAATTTTTCCTACGGTTAGCATTTGGTAACGCTTCCATGTCGTTTGTTTCTATTCTAAAAAAGAATAAACTATATTTAGTAAGATAAAAAACAAATTATTTGAATGAAATTTAAATGGGGAGGATAACAATGGTTAAATTAGGTTTTATAACATTAAATGGTGAAAAAGAAAATTGGTATCACAAATTACAATCCTATTCTGACATTGAAACGAGTCGACTAGATGAGCTTACTGAAAATAGTGAACAGGATAGCTATGATGCCTATTTTATTGTAGGAGGAGCTTCACAGCTTGCTGATATATGCAATGCTTATATGAAGAGTGTGCAGAATAATTTTTGTCCAGTCTGGATATACAAAGAAAAGTGTAATGCAAATGATCGACTATTGTTATATAACATAGGTGCAATTAGTGTTTTTAGTGAAGAAATGCATCAAGATGAAATTATAAAAGCAATACATAATGGTTTGACACTGATACAAAAAAACGTAGAGGATAAGAACAAAGAAACCATTAAAAGAAATAATGAAGAGCAATTTAAATTGATCAGTGAAAATCTTTGTGTGCATCTCGGTGATAAACCACCAATCTATTTGACAAAAAAAGAATATAAAACTCTTTCGCTTCTTTATTCGGCGTCTCCAAGAGCAGTATCCTATAAGGAACTATATGAAGAAATATGGGGTTTGCCTTATGATGAGAAAAATTATCGAATAGCAAATATCATTTTTCACTTGAGATCAAAATTAGAAAAAGATGTAAGAGCGCCAAAGTTTGTCAAAACAGTCAGATCTAATGGATATTTATTCAATAGTAACTATAAGTAATTTGAAAAGCAATAAGGTGAACGATTATTTTAGAAGAAATGGAAGGTAAGTAGTGTGACTAAATCATTAGGTAATTATTTTCAAAAGTATAAAAGGTATTATCTGATTGGAGGAGCAATCATCATTAGTTGGCTTGTCTATTCAGTGTTTTTTTGGAAGTTTTATCATGAAATGAATTTTTGGGTGGATAAGAATGTGAGGTATGTGGTTCAGTTGATATTTATCTCAAGTTTCTATCTAACGGAAATCATGGTATACACCATACTGTACTTTTTATTATTGATGATCAGTTTATTCTTACTTTTCTTCTTCTTCTTCAAAAATATCAAGGAAGTTGATTTTGGGAAAAGAACGTTAGTGACAATGGTATGTTTTGGGATCGTTCCGTTATTTTGTTCTATCTCATTACTTAGCACCCTTTGTTGGCCATATTTCCTAGCGATTTTGATAACTTCCTTTGTGATTGTCTATATCACTTATGCGATTACTAAGTATTTGTATGAGGATAATCAAGAACATTATACAGACAAGGAATGTGTAAAAGAAGCAGGTCCGTTTACTCAACTAGAGGAAGCTGAAACGTATTCAAACGAGTTTATTGCTTACTGGACGCCTTATTTTAAAAAGCAATCATTCAAATTAGTACATGAAATCAAACACCAAGATGAAGGATATCTAGTTGAAATTTATACTTCAGAGAGTCAAAACGAATCCAATTCATTAAGTTAGGAGAATTTTTTTGAAAAAGAGAATTTATAGTGCACTCATTTTAGTAAGTTGTGTATTTGTGAGTCTAGTGTCAACGAGAGAAGTTTTTGCGGAAGACGAGAACAATTTAGGGTATGTGGTGACACCACTCCAACCTAGTACACAAATTGATTTAGAAAAAAGCTACTTCTATATAAAAACAGTTCCAGGCGAAACACAAACACTACAATTACGTGTCGCAAGTACGAAAAAGGAAGAGGTTCATCTGAAAATTTATGGTGTTAATGCGATTACCTCAAATAATGGGACGATTGATTATACAGAAGATTTAGCCAAAATAGATGAAACGTTGAAAGAACCTGTCACTAGTTTATTAAAAGTAGGGACACCGGAAATTACTGTGGGCAATTTTGAAGAAAAAACGGTTGAGGTTCAAGTAACCGCACCAAAGGAACCCTATGAAGGTGTAAAAATGGGCGCAATTGTAGTTGCATTAGTCCCGGATAAAGAGAAGCAAAAAGGGATGTCAACAGAATACAATTATAAAATAGGCTTGATTACAGCAGAAAATGGAGATGAGTTTACCGACGGGAAAACACTAAAACTAAATACAGCCAAAGCAGCGATTCTCCATGGCAAAAAGATGGTGTTAGCCAGTTTACAAAATCCAGAACCTAAAGTAATAGATGATCTAAACATTGTAACAACGATGATAGAGAAAGAGTCTGGAAAAGTCATTAAAGAAAAAACAGTTCAAAATTACAAATTAGCGCCTAATAGTCACTTTGATTTTGAATTGGATTGGGGGATCAATGATTTACCTTCAGGAACCTATACCTTAAAGATGGATGCAAAAAATGCTAATGAAGAATGGCATTTGTCGAAAGACTTTAAGATCACGAATGAAGAAGCCAAAGAAATCAATGCATTAAGTGTCTTTAAGATTGAGACACCCACTTGGTTAAAAGCAGTCAGTATCGTGATGGTCATTACAAGTTTGGTATTGATGGGGACGCTCTTCTATAGAAGAAAGAAATGGGAGAAGGCGTGGAAACGATTGAGAATCGCTAAGAAAAAGAAAAAGAAAGGAAAAAATAAGAATAAAAAATAGGGGGTACGGACAATGAAAAAGATTTTACATGTGGTTTTTTTGGTAGCCATTTTCTCCTTCTTTCCGATACATACAGTGTTGGCAGCGGGAAATGAAGACTCAAATGATTTAGTCATACAAATTAAACCAGATGATGATAAAACAATCGATAAAGAAATAGTGGGAAAACCGACACCAAAGTTTCCAAATACAAGTGGACCTAAAACTGGCACTTTGCCCCATCTAGGTCAGATGATTACCTCGTTTATTCTCTTATTATCGGGAATCGCCTGTTTGATTGTCTTTTGTGGCGTGATTAGTTTCAAAAAAATTTATTATAGTATATAGGAGTAGAAAATGATTGATTATTTATGGATGTATATATTAGGAGCAATTTCCTTTATAACACTAGTGTATTTTTTAATGTCTTTTTCAAGAGATATCTTTTTAGTGAGAAGACTAAAGTTGAACAAATCAAGTTTAGTGATCAATTTTAGCTTATTACTTATTACATTGATTAGTTTAATTTTGGTTATCTATTTATTTGTATTATTAAAAGAACAAATTAAATTACTAGGCTAACAACAAACGATGAACGATTTACAACAATAACTGTTACTAACCTGTCTATAATAAAAGAAGGGTGAGAAATAAATGAAAAAAGGGTTATTAGCAACATTACTAGTATCAACGGGGGTTCTTTCTTTGGGACTAGTTCCAACAAACGCACACGCTGCAGATCAAACAGATTTAGAAATTACCATCAAGAAAGATGGTGGAAACAATGAAGGGGAAAAACCATTACAAGGCGACTTGGCTATTGCTTGGATTCCGGCTAGTATGAATTTTGGAGAGCAAAAGAACACTGGTAAAGGTGCAGGTGTTGTTAGCTTATATGAAGATACATTAAACAAACCTACTTTTTTAGCTGTGAGTGATGATAGAGATCCAAATGCAGGTGATTTAGGAAAATGGCGTACAGTAGTAAAACTTAGCGACTTTACAGTTGCTGGTAGTACAGAAGCAAATGCAGAAAAATTAGCAGATGCTCAACTAGAATTTACTACTGATGGCGTAAAAAATTATAAGCTTGAAAAAGATGATGAAGATAATATTATTGGTGCTCCAGACCCATCAACTGCAGGTGTATTGGAAAACCATGTAGGGAATGATATCGCTACTGTGGCTAAAGGTACTGTTATAAAAGTAGCTGCTGGTGGAGAGGCTGTTCCTGTTTTAGCAAAAGCGGCACCAAATAAAGAAAAAGGTGCATATGCAACTGAAATTCAAAACAGAAAATTGCGAGTAGCTTTACCTCAAGGTCAAGCAGGAAAAACATTTTCTGCAAAACTTACATGGAGTTTAGAGGATACATTCACAGGTACAGGTATCAACTAATAATAAAATAATATGAAAAAATTATAGATGGGTTAGTTAACAGTTATTGTTGTAAATCGTTCATATTCAAAGATAGAGTATCTATGACTGCTAATTAAGGATGATAGAGTCTCTATCTTTTAGTTTTAGTTCATATAAAGGAGATATACATGAAAAAATGGTTCATTTATTTAGTTCTATTCGTTTGTTTTATAGGAGTTCATCCAATGATAAGTTATGGGGAAAAGGAAAATGTCAATACGTTAAAAGATTTCTCCTATGAAGTTATTTTTCCGAAAAATCAGCGAAATAAAGAGGTAGGCTATTATGACCTTCTGGTACAGCCCGGGAAAAACGAAACAATTCAACTAAAATTGAATAATTTATCCACTCATAAAATGACGTTAACCTTAAAATTTAATAGTGCCAAAACCAATGGCAGTGGGGTGATTGAATATGGACCAAACAATTTTTTTAAAGATCCTTCTTTAACGTATGATTTTTCTGAGATTGTGACTGGACCAGATAAAGTAGAAATTGATGCTAATAATAGTAAAGTAGTGACGCTAATGATTCATCCTCCAATTGAACCATTTGAAGGATACATAGTAGGCGGAATTCAAGTGAAACCCCTTGATAACGTAGCGGAAAAGAATGAAAAAGGGAGCGACGTTGTCATCAATGAGTTTGCTTTTTTAATAGGGGTGCTGCTCAGTGAGAGCGATGTCAATAAGATTAAGCCAGAGTTGGAATTTCATTCTATCTCTGTCGATACAAATGGGAAAAATGCCCAACTTATCTTAAATTTTTCAAACAAACAACCCGTTTTTGCGGAAGGGATGAGTTTAGCCGTTGCAGTAAGAAAGAAGTCAGATGATCGTGTTATTTTTGAACTGAATAGGAATAGAATGCGCATGGCACCTAACACACAAATCAATGTTCCAATTCCACTCCAATATAAACTAAAGACACCAGGTGTTTATACGATGCAGACACATGTCACGCTCAAAGGTGGCGAATCTTGGTCATGGGAACAGGATTTTGACATAAGTGAAAAAGACATTCCTAAATTGAATACTCAACTGACCAAAATGAGCAATGAATCGAATACTTTTTTCATCATTCTTTTAGTAGTAGTGATAATTGTTGGTTCCACTATTCTATTATTTGTTTGGTATAAAAGACATAGAAGAAATGTAAAAAAATGGACATAATAAAATAAAAACAAATCGTGTATAATTATTAAAGGAGAGCTGGAAAATGAAAAAGAGGATTATTCAAAAAAAGAAGACAAAATATTATTTTGATATTATTTTGACCATTTGTATTATGATTCTATTGGTTGTTATACAGGCTGTACCAGTATTCGCGGAACAAAAGAAACAAGCTGTGACTGACGTGAAGGAACTTATTTTGAAACAAAATGAGGCTTTTCCAGACCTTGAAAATGGAACTGAATTAGACAAGTTGTTCATGTCTTTAGGTGTCTCTGAGTCAAAAGAGAATGAGCATTACAGATATGTTGATGCACAAGGAAATGAACAGAAACCAACAAGCGAAACTGTTGGATTTCAACAAGTTTATATTGAAACAACTGATAATACAGATCCCAATAATCGTATCGTTGTACCGGTAACCGTCACAAATGAGAATACCTCTTTCGTATTAGATAATCAGGTGGCGATACAGCTTGATGGGAAAAATGGTCAGATTATTTTATACCCAGAAGAGACAGCAAATAAATCAGCGGAAGAGTTACAACAGTTAGTAGAGAAAAAAGCTAATGCTCGTGCATGGAATACGTTGAATGGGTCTGAAGTTCAAGTAACGGTTAACAATACGACGATTTCTAATCGTTCTGTTGGAAAGTATACAGCAGAATTTCAGTTAAGCACTAATAAGGAACTCATTGCGACTGTGAAAAAGGACATCATCGTGTTTGGAGCTATACTTCAAAAGCCTGTTATATTGAATCAGAATCAAGATTTTAATTTAGAAGAGAGTTTAAAGAAGGTCTTTTCTACTGTGCAATCAGTAAAATCATCAAAAGCTTCGGATATCCAATATCAGGTAGTTGATGAGAACGGAATATCTAAAGATTTTGACACAAGTCAAATTGGTTTTCAATGGGGGTACGTAAAGCTTACTGATAAAGGTGATAAGTCCATTGCGACCATTGTGAAAGTCCCCGTTTCAGTTATTGAAAAACCAGAAGCAAAGAATAAAGCTAAATCAAAAAAAGTGATCAGTAACCTTGGATTAGAGAGCAGTTCTTTTGCGTTAGAGAACAAGATAGGAGTCAATTTTGACACACCATTAACTTTAACCGAAAGTGACGTGAAAGATAAATCAGAGGAACAAGTTATTCAGGAACTTAATCAGAAAATAGCGGTTAAAGCTTGGGATATCGCGTCTGGGGATTCAGTAAAGCCAGAGATTATGAGTATAAAAAAAGCAGATACTAAAATAGATGCTCGAGACATTGAATTTGCATTTCCTTATGAAAATAAGAAGCTGAAATACACTGCTCGAGCCATTGTTTATCCAGATGGAGTGTTTGAAGAGGATAGCCGAGACAATTGGTTGACAGCTGATGCAAGTAATCCGGGCACTCTTGTCAATGGGTTTAACGGCTCTATGTTAGGTTTTTCAAATTTTGGCGATACAAAAATCACAGAGCTTATGGGTTCTAATGTTAAAAAGCCTGAAATCGGATTATTATTTAGAGATAGTCAGAAAAAGAGCTATATTTGGAATGGATATGCTTATCCGCCACTAATTTCACAAATTCCATCTGTTAATTTTAAGCCACTATATGATAATCAAGCGATTGGATCTGAATATCCTCTCCCGTTCAATGAAGGAAAATGGAATCGATTTGCAGGACTTGGTTGGGATGGAAACGAAAACACAGCGAAACCAACAAAAGTATTGGAGAACTTAAGAAAAGAAAATAAAATCAAACAAATAATTCTTGATGATGTTAATAATGTTCTTTATGTATATAATGGTGGGTTTACTCGAAACCTAAACTTCAACTATACACTAGATATGTATAATATTTCTAATATTGATAAAACCTTTACTATGTTAGAAAGTGTTGATTTATACTTTAATAAGAGTGACGGAGTTCCTGTCTATGCACTAAGAGATGGCTCTGGCTTTAAGATGGAAAAAGATGGTGAAACATTATCAATAAAGTTAAAAGATAATCAAGGACGTTGGCTGTCAGGTTATAAAAAATGGAACGTCTATGATATGAATAGTCCTCTCAGTACAAAGTATGGAATGAATTATTTTGGCGATAGTTTTGCTGAGCGAAAGGGTCAAGAAGCTCTTGATTTAAAAGAAGGTGATTGGATTTTTGGTATTGATACTGAACATCCTGGAAGGTATGATTCGAGTTATGAATTGGGCGCTCCGGCTAAATTAGTTAGTCCAATGGAACGACTAAGAGTGGGATATGAACTCTTTTATGGCTCTGAAATTCCAAAGATGAAATTGGAAACCCAATTCACAGCGCCTAAGATAGGTTCCAATATTGATATGTATACAAGTCAATACAGCGAATACTATCGCCAAGGCAATTTTCAGTTGAATATGGCCTATACTTTAGGAGACATTCCAGATATAGGTGGAGGTGGCAAAGGAACACTTTATGTAACGTATCCGAATGGGACAGTTTCGGAGCAACCTTTTGAGGCTAATGTCAATGAAAATAAAACAGCTGGGATTATTCTCAATGTACCAAATAAGGGGTTCGTAGATCCAAGTGAACTTAATCCAGAAAAAATGGATAGTACTAAATTTACGATAAGTTCGATAGCTGTTGATGAAACGTTTCAAAATTTGGGAAAACTAGGGCAGCCTTCTAATGATGCTTATTCAGAAATGACAGTCTATAACTTTGCAGCAATTCCTAAATTTGTACAAAAGAAACTAGGGACTGCCTTTAGTTGGGGCTCTAATCCTAAAGAGTACATTGAAAGGTTAAATAAATTACCAAGTACGCCAGAAAATAAAATAACGTATGAATACGTAGATAAAGAAAATTTACCAGATACTACTAAAGATGGGATATTCAAAGTACCAGTTAAAATTACGGATACTGCGGAAAATGTGGAAACAATAATCCCCATCCCATTTATTGTCTACACTGATGCACCACCAACAAGTGGCTTGGACGTCGTTGCGTCAGATATTAGAGCGAATCCAAGTGAAATTCAAGGAAAATCAATGAAAGAACTTAAAGAATGGATTCTAGATAAATCTAACGCTGTTGGTGTGGATAGAACGACAGGTTCTATTGAAGGAGTTGATGTCAATGTCAATTCATTGAACGGTTTTAGTGCCAGTTCACTTCCGGGTAACTATAAAGTAGGCCTGATTGCCACTAAAGGGTCAACTAAATCTGCTGAAAAGATGATTAATATCACAATTACTAAGCCCAGCCTTACAACGACAGTACAGTTCGTGGAAAAAGGGAAAGAAAGCACACCAATCGCAACGACGACGTTTTCTGGAGCAGAAGATTCAGAAATAAGTGATTTGACGAAGGAAACAGGAATTAAATCAAAACTAGCGGAGCTAAGTAAACAATATGAGGTGAGTGGCGCAACAGATACGCAGGGCAAAGAGATAACAAGTTATCCTAAATATACAATCGGTAGCACCGAGAATAATACGATTCGATTGATTCTGAATAAGAAAAAACAAAAATTAACGGTTCAATTTAAAACAACGGATAAGGAAGACCTTGATCCTTCAGTTAAGCCAATCGTAATTGAAGAGACTATTGGTACTGAAATAGAACTTTCGAAAAATAAGCAAGTGATCAAAGTACTTAATGCGATCAAGGCGGAACATTATCAGCTTGTAGACCAGCCAGAAGACAAACTAACGATCAGTGAAAGTCCACAAACAGTGACGTATACATTTGATGGGAAACTGTTCATTGAATCAGCACCATCAACTATGTCTTTTGGAGAGCAAAAAATTCAAAAAGGGATTCATTTTATTAAAGTAAACAACGCTGAATTCGATAAACCTTTAGTTATTTGGGATAGTAGAAAGAAAAGTAAAAACTGGAAGGTCACAGCAACGCTTCAAACACCATTTACAAATGTTAGAGATTCAGCACAAACACTACCTGACGACGTATTAGGCTACAAAAAAGATAACGACAGTATAGTTAAGTTTAGGCAAGGAGATGCAGAAATACTAGCAGAACGAACAAGTGAAGGAATTAAAAATGAGTACACGTTGAGTGAAGATTGGAAATCAGGAAAAACAGGATTTAGGATAGAAATTCCTACAAATGAAATTGTAACTGCAGGTGGTTATATGGCAAAGATTTTATGGCAAGTAGCAAATACGCCATAAAGTAGTTTATAAATGAATGGAGAGAAGACAAGAAGGAGTACTTTTTACTATAAAATAAAGTGTAACCTTCTTGTCTTTTACTTTTTTTACAAATGGTGTGGAAAATCACAACTATTTTAAATCAAAAAATAGGGTTGGGAAGATTAAGCGTATACATGGTGTTTTATTTTATTTTGAGAAAGAATAAACTATAGTTGTCGATATACAAGTTAGACTTTAATACAATAGGATGAAAAGCTTAGCAGTTTTTTCTGAGATTAGGTTGCTAATCAAAAGTACCGATGTAAAAGACAAAGGAACAGAGATAAATGAATAAGGGAATAGATAGATTTATTTTCTAAGCTAAATCGGTTATTTTGTCCAGATGATTGCATAACCAAGGAGGATAAGTATGAAAAAAAAATATATCTGAAGTACGTTTTTTCTCTTCCTATTATTTTTCTTTCCACAAGGAATGCAGGCAAGTGAATCGTCTGAACAAGAGGGATTTTATGTGAAGGCTATTTTCCCTGACAATCAACGGGAAGAAATAAATACGTATTATGATTTAGTTATAGAACCAAATCGTACACAAGAAGTTCAATTGGCTATTGTCAATAACACAAAGGACTTTAAACAATTTTCAATTACTGTGGAGAATAGTTTTACAAATGATGACATTTCTATAGGATATGGGAATTTAAAAAAATATGATCCCACACTAACTATTAAATTAACCGATTTAGTCACGGTACCAGCAACAGCTGAATTGGAACCTCATCAAACGAAGATTCTTGCTTTTACGATAAAAACACCAAAAAAGCCTTTTAAAGGTATAGTACTAGGTGGTATTAGAGTGACAGAAGGTAACGAAGAAAAGCGAGCATCTGCTGGGGTGACGAATCTATTTTCCTACGTTTTACCAATTGAAATGAGAATGAATGAAGAACCAGGGCAACAAGAACTGGTGTTTAAAGAAATTCTTGTCAAAAAAAATAAATATGCTACACAACTAAGAGCGTCTCTGCAAAATCCTCAGCCTATATTATTATCTGGTTTGACCGTAACAACGAAAATATTCGAAGAAAAAGAGCAAAAACCATTAGTAGAAAAAACGGTAAAAAACCGTCAAGTGGCTCCAAATACCAGTTTTTATCCTACTATTTATCTGGATAAAAAAGTATTACGGCCAGGCAAGTATCGAGTAGAAGTATCTGTGAATGGAAAAACACTTTCTGAGACATGGAAGCAAACTATTACGTTAAAAAATGATGAAATAAAGGAAATAACTAAAAGTTTCCAGATAAAAAATACAACAACTGAGTATGGGGAAATGATTTTGTTTTGTGTTCTAGGGCTTTTCTTGTTATGCGTGGGGCTTATAGTATGGAAGCGAAAAACGATTCTAAATATAGCAAAACAAAATAATAAGAAAAGAGATATAGACAAGTTAAAAAAAGAAAGTAGGAATGATGATGTTTAAAAGTAAAAATGTAGTAACAAGTTTAGTCGCGGTATGCGTATTAGGAGGTTTTTCCCCAACACTTGCACAAGCAACAGAAGCAAGTAGTAAAAGTGATGCCACTTTGAATGTGACAAAAGCGAAAGAAAGTGGTTCATTAAGATTTGACACACCTGAAAAATTAAATATTACCTTTGCAGATATGGAGATAAGTGAAAAAACGTTAAAAGAAATTGAAACAAAAGGAATTGGAGAAAAAGACGGAACGAAAGCACAGTTAAAAGTAGTTGATGAACGAATGGATATAAAAGGCGATCCTACTTTTTACGTAACAGCTAAGATGACTGAAGGAAATTATGGTGATAAAAATTTTTTACAAAATGGAATGTATGTATCGTTGGGAACCGACACAAGTGAAGGGGCGTATCCCTTTGACTTAAATGGAGCTCAAGATACAATCATTGCGACGGGAGATAAGAAAACTCCGATTGAGAAAGATTTGAATGCTCGATTGCATGTTTCAGGAAATGCACTGGATTTAAAGGCCGGAAATTATGGTACATCTATTACATGGACTGCAGTTCCAACTGTTGTGCAGTAAGAGTAAGTCTTAACAATCTAAATCGAATAAAGAAAATGATGAACTGAATGCAACAATAAAATAGAGAAGGGAGTGGATAATGTGAATGATTTAAAGAAACAAATGATTCTTTCTATCATTTTAGTTTTCTCGTTTTTCCCTTTGTTTACAATGATTGTACAAGCAGAAGAAACACATGATGTTTCAACAATTAATCAAAGTAACGCGTCTATTATTATAACTACTCCAAATCAAAAAGAGAATGACGTTGGTGAGGATCATCATACTGAAAAAATCGACTTGACCGGTAAACCAGAAGGTAGACTGAATCAGAAAAAAACAGTTGGAAGATTACCAAATACAGGAGAGCATTCGGCACTAGTAGGTTTGATTGTAGGGAATACTCTCTTACTTGTTTTATTAGTCTTTTCTTTGAAGAAAAGACGAGAGCAAAAGAATTTTAAAAAGTTAAATTGTATAACGAGTAGGAAAGACACATAATCCTGTAAAAAAGTTCTTTTGTGACCCCTTAAGAAATTTTATCTAATATAAAAGGATTCGAGAGTTTTTGAAGTGTGTTGACTGGAGCTTTTTTATAGACTGTTATCAAAATTTTAGCATCACAGATCTCTGTAATTTCAAAAAAGTACTAGATAAATTATAATAATTTTTTTATAAAAAATAATCGTCTGAAATTAACGTAACTATAATTTCAGACGATTATTTATATATTATATTTTGAAATTATTTAGAAAATAAATTAATAGAAAAAAGGGGAAGCAATACAATTATGGAGAGCAAAACTAAAAAGTGTAAATATTTTTTTGGATAGAAAATAGATAATTGCACCGTTATCAGAAAAATTATCATAACTTGCTTTAGTTGTTATCCATAATACTCCAAATGAAATTAAAATAGCGAGAAGGCCCCAAACTGTAATAAAAAAATCTTAATATATTCATAGTTTAACTATCTTTTTCATCCTTATTTTTAACTATTTTATAAGTCTGTCTTATCACTTGTAGCGTATAGTTCATCAGCAGATAAACCACTATCATTCGAAATTTTTTCTAAACGTGATCTTTCTTGAATTCACCAAACGATTAAATCTCTTAAATCAATTGTAGGGACTTTTAAAGATTGTAAATTATCGATAGTATCATAAACATCATCAAAGTTATCTGTGAATAGTGTTACGTCCTTTGTGATAGTTAACATAACTCTTTCGCTTCCACCCATCGCAAAGCCAACATTTGCACCTAAAAAACTTGCATCGCTTCCTAACTCAGTGATACCCATTTCAATGCTATTTAATAATTCATCAACGAAACCAAAATCACTGCTGTGACCCGAAACGAATTGCTGAAAATCCTGTACTACCTCAATATCATTCATAACTTTTGTCAGATTAAACTCGTTAAACAATTTTCCAATAATCGGCATCTCTGCTAATTGCGTTAAAATTTTATTGTATTCCGCCGTTAATCGTTGCGCTTCAAACTACAAATTTTGTAAATTTTTCATATCTATCTTTTCTTTTTTGTGTCTACATGGTTTATCAAAAAGTTACAAGTATACTGAATAATTTCAAGTAGCATGAGCTTTTCTGAAAGTAGTGCCGCTAGTGCAATGAAAAGCAGTGTTTCTTCTCTTAGTACCATCGTATCAACCTTTAAAAGCAACGCGTCTAAAGACATTGGAAACTTAGAAAAAATACATCAAGCCATCAAACAGGCTGAAAAAAATGCAGTAAAGTAGGTACTTTATGGAAGAAAAACAACTACAAGTGAAAATCGAAGAATATGAAGATCGAAAAATAGAGTTAAAGAAAAAAGACACCGAAAGTGATTTTCTACTCAATGATCTACAACGTGTTTACCAACAACAAGCAGAGATATTAGAAGAATTTCTCTATTACAGCAAAGGAACAGAAGCAGAACGTTCAGCTAGAATAGATTTAGAAATGCTAGAAGATGAACGAACAGAAGCGTTCAGAACCTTTGATGCGGGCAAAGAAGAGTTAACAGAATTAGTCAGTGAAACAGAACGTAAAAAAATCCAAGCAGAAGACGACCTCCTATGGCTGCAAAAAAAGAAACAAACACAAAAGGAGAAGGAAGATGTCTAAATTTAGATATACTGAATGGCAGATGAAGTCCAAACGCTACGTTTAACAGTATTAGATCAACTAAATTCCTTTAAAGAGGCGCAACAAGCGATTCAAAGTGCAGGGAAATTATCTGGTACAGGTTGGGATTCGACCAAAAGTTACTTTGATGCCTACTCAGAAGTATCAACGACAGTGGGCAATGCCTTAAATACCCTTGATGATGCGCTCACCTCTTATTTGAGCGCCTTTACCTCAGAAGTTGGACCAGCGGAAAATGATTTAGATACTGCTAAAATGGAAAGTCTGAAAGCTGAGTTACGTCGTTTACAAGCAGAAAATGATGTGATCATGGAAGCTTTGGCAAAAGCCTTTGAAGATGTGCCATTTGTCAATCAATTTTTTAATAAACAAAGTATGCTAGGAACAGCCAAGAAAATTGAAATCCTCGAAAAATATAGCGCTTTTGAAGCAGTGCATGGCAGTGATTTCTCAGATGTACAAACAGTTATTGCTTCGATTGCCGAAGGATTAGCTTTTCTAGGTAGTGCCGGGAATTTTTCAGGTGGGAAAGATGGTTATAAAACCATTGATTTTAAAAATCAAAAATGGTATAAAGCACTAAAGGACTTTAACAAAGCACAACCGAAAGACCGAATTGATGTGGTCATCAAAGAATTATCGAATGGCGTCGAATATCAGATTTATCGCAATGGGAAATTGGATGTTCAAAAAATAAAAGAGCTACATGAACTGTTTCGTGTTCATAATGTTGAATTGTTTAAAGAGTATGGACCAGAGATTTTTAAAATCCTTACCAATATTGATGATATTGAGATCCTGCTTGCGAAAGATTCTACAAAAATGCAACGCTCATCTTCAGGTGTTTTCTTGTTATTAGCTGTATTGCCGATCGATCGAGTGAAAGATATTTTGAAGTCGGCTAAGTTGCTTAGAAATGGCGATTATACGCTGGATGCAGTTAAGTTGACTGTTAAAGAGTGGGAAGCGTTGAAAGAGTTTGAGAAGTCGGCAGGAGTTGTTAAGACTGTTGATAGAGGGAAAGATACAGGTAATATAATTAGAAATGTTGAAACACTTGATGATTTGAAACGATTGAAAAATACAGATATTTTTACAGACAAGTCTCTAGAGCATGTTTTTGAAGGAGAACTGACAAAAAGAGGGGCTTCAGGATATCATGTTGATACTAGACAATATCAGGTGAATATAAAGATTAGTGTGAAATTTATAAAAAATGATATTCTCATTCGCAGTGGCTCATTATTGAGAATTGTAAAAAAGGTAAATAATGACATTTTCTTAAAAGTGAATTATGGTACGAAACAATATTTTTACTCGGTTTTGAAAAGGTTTAATGATCTTGTAGTAGCAGTACCTCGAGACTCTGATGCTGTTCAAAGCGAATATAAATATCAACCTATGATTTTCAAATTTTTGATTCAAATCATGTAAAAATGGATGATTTCTCAACGCTGACGCATCCTCATCAGCAATCTGAAATAGCTAAAGCACAACGCCAAGCGGATGTAGTTGATCAATCATCTAATCAGCAAGCATATGACGAAACAGCTCAACAAAATTATCAATCGGCTACACAATCAAAGGGGGTACATATATACCTCCTGCTCAATCTAGCAGTATTGCGGATAGGTCCTTGGAGGCATCGATAGTTTATCTGTATACGGCTGGGGAGAATGGCAACCTTAGTCATCTGCATAATAAAGAAATGTCGGTTTCTATTGAGACCGATTTTCTTGTCTTAAAATGTCGTAGAACGGAGTGATAAATAAAAACATAAGTATTACTATTTTTTGAATACCTTAAAGTTGTAAATTGATTGCATTAGTAATATAGTATAAAATTATGCACAAGTGAATATATTATTTATTAAAATTCTTTTTAAAAAGAGGTAAATATACTGGAAAAAGAATTTATCTTCAATCGAAAAATAAAAATACTAGAAGAGATGGGAAATCTAGATGATTATGTAGTTCTATTTTTAGATAATTTAGAGGTTCAAATAGTAAATAAGCATTATATAAAAGGACAAAAAAGACGAATTTATTTTGAATATTAAATGACGTTCATTGTCAAGTATCCACAAGCCACTTCAGATAGTTTAAAAAAGTAAACTTTTTTGTCCCATGAGTGCCCTATGTAAAATTAAATAATTATAATTAAATATTTTGCGTAATTTATTTTTGAAAGTTAAATATCACTATCTTTGGCTATATGTTAGTAAAAAAAGTCAGATATTTACGAAAAAAAGTGATATAATTTTGAGTGTTAAATTATTTTAGAAGGTGGACACTATGGAATATACTGACTTTGATTTTAAGATACCTCGCGAGGATTCGGATTACTTTGAAAACTCAAAGGCCATTACTGAACGGATGGAGGCAATGCTAGATTACGCACTAGCCAATAATAGACATCGAATTGTATTAAATACCAACTTACGAAAAGGATTGCCTTTAGAAAATATCAATAAAATTGCAGGACCGCTAATTGAGGCATGGGCGCAAGAAATTTTTGAAGATGTTTTAACTGAAGGTGAGAATCATTATAATTTAGTTAATGTCGAAGCTCAAACTAGACTAGGGTTAGCTGATGTGATTCTTCAATTTGAAAAAAGTGATACAGACAACAGAAGTATTACGGCTAATGTTGATGTAAAAGCTACTTCGGCAGATATTAAAAATTCTGGAAAAGGGCCGAATATCACTTCTTTTTCGCGGATAAGAACTGCTTACGTGGAAGATCCAAATTTTTATTTTATTGTATTAAGCATAAAACATCAAGTTATCTCAAAGCAAAATGATGAAACATTATTGATGGATGGAATAATGGAAATAACTGATTTTAATGCCTATGATTTTAAGTTTTTAGGCGATAATGATTTAAATTATAATCCTGCGCTTGGTACTGGGCAGTTTCAAATTAGGGATATCCACTATGTGACACAAGAATTTAGAACCACTTGGGATTTTTGTCAGATGCTTGATAGAAAATATTTAGCGAGCAGTCGTCGTGATATAAATCAATGGTATAGGGAGGCTGAACAACATAAATGGATAAAAGGAATGAAAAAATCGAGATAATTAACGGTGATGCAATGACCGAGATAAAAAAATTAAGTGATGATAGTATCAACTTGATAATTGCAGATCCTCCTTACAACTTGTCAAAGGATTACATCTCTACTAAGGATAACATGGAGTTTAATGAGTATATTAATTTTTCTAAGGCTTGGTTATCTGAAGTAAAACGAGTATTGAAGCCAAATGGAACTATGTACATTTTTATGGGTTTTAGGTTTATATCATACTTATACTCCATAATGGAACAAGATTTGGACTTGCATTTCAACTCATGGATAACTTGGCATTATACTCAAGGCATCGGAAAAACAAAAGGATTTAGTCCTAGGCATGATGATATATTAATGTTCACAAAAACGGAAAAATTTCAATTCAATATTGATGATATAAGAGTACCCCAAAAGTTTTACAGGTCAAGAAACAATATGCGTGGTGCAAATCCTGGCAATGTATGGAAATATAGTCACGTTCATTACTCTAATCCTAATCGTCAACCGCATCCTACTCAGAAGCCTGAAGGATTAATAGAACGAATGATTTTGGCTAGTTCGAATGAAAACGATATAGTGTTAGACCCTTTTCTAGGTAGTGGTACAACCGCAAGAGTATGTCAACAGCTAAATAGGCGATGTATTGGGTTTGAAGTTGAAAAGGAATACACGGATATGACAAAAGAGCGGTTATCTAGTGTTTTTAATGGATTTGACTCAATTGATGAAAGATTACTTCGTGTTCCAAACGACTTAAATGACAGTAATATTCGTTTTGACTATCTTCAGAATCATTTAGATTGGTTTCTATCTAAACACTTGAATAGATTACCGGATTTCATTCTGGAGTATTTAGATAAATATGAGAAAAAAATAACCCTACCTGAAATTGAATTTATACAAGAGTTGACTTTCCCAGCTGACTCAGCAGGAAAAAAAGTTAAATCTAGGTTAAATAACATTTACTTGAATTCTACAAAGAAAATCCCAAAAGCAGAACAGAATGAGCTGTTTACTTAAATCGAATGCATTCTTTTGCAGAACCTTTCCAATTCAATTGTTACCTTAAAATTATATTGAAAATGTCGTCTCAAATAAAAAAGCCCCTTTTCAAAATAATTAGCAAGGGGCTTTTTAGTAGGAAACTATATCTTTTTTATGAAAATCAAACGTTTCATAAGTTGAAAAACGTTGATTTGACGACATTTCCGACTCATATTATGTTGGCTCTTTACCCACTTCATAGTAGTAGGTGGCTTACTCGTAATATCATAAACAATCTGGTTCACATGATCCATTTCATTCACGATTCTCACAGAAATCTTCTGCAACTCCTCCAAGGAATTATAGCAAAATCAGCTATCATCACATCGATCAAAGTTACTGTACGAATCCTCACAGTATAATCGTACGTACGGGCATCACCCCTCACTTCAAATCGCATCAGAGTTACGCACGATTTCTAATTTTTTTGTTATACGAATCAGTTGGACTTTAAAAAATAGACTTGACAATATGGAATTTTTAGAATATTCTAAAAACATAATGTAATTTACATTTTCCTAAATGCGATATTAGCCAATCAGAAACGTTGAATTTAAAACAAATTTCAAGAGTTTAGAAGATGAATTCAAAAAATATATAATTGTGGGAAGAATCTACAAAAAAGTACTTGAACTATCGAAGAAAAATGATTGTAACTATTTTGAGTTTTGTATTCGACATGATATTGATTTTTCTGAGGATGGTTCTTATCAATATTCAGAAAATGCCTATCGACTAATAAAAGAGTTAGAACCTTTTTTGATAGCTGAAAAACCAACTAATAGTTGGGTAACTGGATTGATTATTGCTCGAGAAGATGAATCTACCTTATATAGATATCGTTTTGATGAGCATTCTTTAGCTAAATTATTGAAATATTCCAATGCAATGAATGACTGGTGTGGCCCAAAGCTACCAGAAGACTTAGTTCTTTTTCAAAATGAAAAGCCATGGTTAGGGTTTGTTGGTCATGAAGAAATGTCATTTTGGTTTTTAACTAAGTTTCAAGAAAAAGAAGTTGCAGAATTAGGTTTAGAACTATTTAATGGAGAAGAATAGCAAAGAGCAGTTACTTGAGCTTTCCATGGTTAATCGTATCATAATTAAATAAAAAGCTTTGGAATCCCCTATAAATAAGGATTTCAAAAGCTTTTTTTCTTATTCCCACTCAAAAATAAATTAGTTTTACACGGTACGTAATAGTTGAGTTTACGCCATTTTAAGTGATTTGAGTTTGTTTAAAATGTACTTAATTTTAGTAGAGTGTTATCAAAGTGTTATCAATTTAATCATTGAATGCTAAGAAGATAGCTTATCTAAAGTTTGTTGTTGCTTCTCAAAAGCTTCTGTTACTTTTTTTCCAAACTGACCTTTAACAGCACCTTCTAATGTTTGAGAGGAAGAAGACAGTGCCTTGTTAGCACTTTCTATTGCTGTTTCACCTTGCTTTTTAGCTTCTTGTTTCATGGTACGAGATTTCTGTATCTTGGCTGAGCCAATTGCTTGTACACGTATTTTTTCTAAATTCCTTTTTAACTCTTTCAATAATTTTTTAGCTAATTCTTCCAATAGAACAACTCCTTATTCTTTATTTGCTTTTTGGAGGTCATTTCGGTAGTCTTGTTCAAGTTTTTCTTGTTGTTGATACAGCTGTTTTTTTGCTCTTGATAACTCTTCGTGATAGTCATTTTCTATTTGCATAATTGATTGTTTGGCACGATCAAAAGGCTCGCTATCTGCAGCTGATTGTTGAACAATTCGATAAATATCTGATAACGTTTCTTGTATCAATTGTTCCCCTTTTCGTTGTGTATTTTTTAGTATATCTTCATCCTCTTCGAGTTCACGGCGTTTTCGCTGATAATCGGCTGTAATCTGTTCCTCTTTCATCTATTAGCTCCTTTTTAAGGCTTTAATTGTTGCGCTAGTTGTTGATCTGTTTGAACCATTTCGTTGATTTTACTTTTGATTTCTTTAGATAACGATTCGAATTTCTCATCCATCGTTCTTGCTTTATTGATTTTTTGCTGAAAAAATTCGGTTGGTTCACCAACTATTCGTTGTTCAGTAGCTCCTATCGCTGATAAGCTATCCTTCATTTCATTATCCGACAGTACTTCTATTTGAGAACGGGCTTCCCGTAATGTTTCTTGCCAGATATCTTCAGCATCTGTAATTGCGTTTTGATATACTTTTATAGCAGTAGCCATCGCATTTTGATAGGCTGCTCGTCCTGTGTTAACTGCTAGTAACGCCTGTTGGTCATCTAAATAAATTTTTTCATTCTTTGATAGTCCACCACCACTGGTAGTTAGTTTGGCTTTTAGTTGATCCAACATAGTCAATTGAGTTAAAAATCCACGCATCAGAAAATGACTAGCTTGTATCATGGCTCCTTCAGAATTGCCCAAACTATCTGAAATTTTTAGTTGTCCTGTTTTTTCATCAAATGTCCAACTATTTAATTTATGACTATTACCATCTATCCATACAATTGTTCCAAAATCATCACTATTTCCAAAACGAGTATTAAAGTCATTCCATAGTGTGACATCATCATTTTTTTGGCGATAATTCAAAAATAAGTGAGGATTTTCTTTCATAAATTTTTCCTCCGCTGGTGTTAAGGAACGATATTGAAACCAGCCACTAAAAACTGTTGTTGGTATTTTAAAGTGAGCGCCTACTTTTAGTATATAAGCTGATTGGGAATAGCCAGATAGCTGATTAATTGTCCAATTCGGATTGTTGTCAATGAGTTCTCCCACGTACTGTAAAGCGATGTCTGCTTGAGGAGAACCATTCGGAGACATTCCTTTTACAGCTGCTTTTAAATCGTCAGAGTCACTAGGATAGGTTCCAGCTGCAACGACTGTTACTTGTCCATAGTCTGGAGTACCATTCACTATGGGAGCCACTGCCATGCCTTGAAACCCGTAGTCCCCATTTTTGACTGAAAGAACTTTGTAATCAAAATTCCCCAGAGGGAGAATGTCTCCAGGTTTAATTTGCTTCTGTTTCTTTCCGTCATCGCGAACATAATTAGGATCTACTTCATAAACAAAATCATTTAAATCAACCAATTCCCTATCTGTAGCCATCATATTTCTCCTTCACTTTTATCAGAATAGATAACCTTTACTGGAGTACTAGTCATTCCACTCTTAATAATATCTCGAAAATCAGAATCTATAGGTCCGAAACTAGTAAGTTTTTCCTCGTTATCCTTATATATGATATTACCAGTATCTTTTGTTCCATTTTGTGTTGTTATGTTAGAAGAAAAATGCCAAAAACCAGTTTTTTCATTATATACACCAGACATTTCTGGAATAAATTCAATTTTTTGAACGTCTACAAATGTATTTTTTATCTGTTTGGCTATCTTTTTCTCCATTCTTAAAATTTGCCTTTCGTTCCTCTGCTGTTCATGTTCTTTTTGATTAAAAAGCACACTAGCACCTCCTATTAGAATAATGATAATAATTCCTATTAGTATCCATATTTTTTTTCGCAAATTCATACCTCATTTGATTTTCTGCTTATTAAGTAAGTTATCATGATCTTTATTTTATCATTAAAATAAGAAAAAATATACTTGATGTTTTTCGGAGATAATCCAATTATCTTCTATCTTTATTTTTGATAATGAAATATTAATAAAAAAAAGAAACCTCTCGGCTAAACAAATTGCAAAGCTTCAAAGGTTGTTTTTCTTAAGTAATTGACACGGTATTATTTCTAAAGCAATAGCTATTTTTTCAATGTTATCAATAGAAACATTTCTTCTCCCACGTTCAATATCAGAGATATAGGTACGATGTAAATTACAAGCAAAAGCCAGCTCTTCTTGGGATAATTTTTTCTCTTGACGTATTTGTCTAACGTTATTCGCAAAAGTTGTTCTTAATGAAGACATCGACGATATTCCTCCTGAATATTGACTTATAAATTATCTTCATGATATAATCGTTGTATACTTTAAGTCTACAGACTATAAGTTACGTATTTAGTAATCTTTATATTTAAATAGAAAAAACTTCATCAATTTAGCGCCAACTAAATAATGAAGTAGGTAGGACAGCGTACACTGTCAACGAAAGCATTTTTCCTAGATTAATAGGTTTATTTGTGATATTTTTATCACACAGTAAACATAAAAAATACAGGTAAAAGCGGTGTTGGAGTGTATCCAGTACCGCTTTTTGTTTATATAAAGAAATGCTAACTGTTGGTTTTAAAATTAGGGTATAGAAAAAGTGGCACTTCAATCTTTAGCGCCAACCAAAAATTGAAGACCTATATAAATAGCGTACACTATAAATATAGGTTGCCACAAATGCTAGTTTCAAGTACTAGCAACTTTTATTGTACCTAATTACCATCTTTCATTTAAAGCGGAAGGGATTAACATTAAGAAAAAGTAACCTGCATAATCATATGAGGGGTATTCCGATATGGAGTGTCTCTTTTTCGTTCAAATAAAAACAAACCAATTGCACTTGATTTTTTGTAAAGAAATGGGCTGTATTTCTTTATAAAAAATCGAGTATAGCAAACGGAAGTGCGGTAGTTATAAATCTAAAAAAGTTACTTAAATAAATCTTTTCTCAAAACATTTAACATCAGATTGAAAGATTCTTCATTTATTTGTTCAATGAAATTCATCGTTTGTGTGATAACTTTGGAATTATTAGTGATGAGCTGTAGTTTTGGAATAGCCATCTTTAAGTCGTTCACTGCGTTCTCAATACGTTCTTGTTCTGAAAGCTCTTGTATATTGTATCTTGCTACACCTAAAGAAAATTTAGCTTCTTTTGGATAAAGCGCAATTTGAGCGAAAGTAATAATTGATTCATAAACCCTCTGCTTTTCTTCAAATATATATTTTTTTCTATCTTTGAAGGGGTCAAAAAACAAACTTGATAAAATAAGGGTAAATATAGATGAACTCAAAATGCTAATTAATATAGTGAATATGCTAGTACTGTCCAAATTGAGTACCTCCTTTTTGAGTTTATAAAATATGTTTTAAAAGTACGTGATTACATTATACCAGAATAGTGAATAATAAATAAATTTTATAAATTCGGCAAGCTATTTATTCGTAAGTACGCTCTGGAGAATTCTTTTATCATTTATAATGATATTTAATATATATTTTTTAATGGGAGCTAAGATAATGAATGAGAAAACAAATAATGAAAAAATGGAAAAGCAAGAAACTGTAAATATTAAGTTGAGTTTTTCAAAGGATACAAGAATAATCAATCAAAGATGGTATAACAAAATGGATATTAGAAAATTTTTTAAATCAATTTTCTCACGACTACTTACAATTATTTTGACTTTAGTATTTGCCGTACCTGCTACATATCATATTCAAGAGTTGTTAAAAATAAAAAAAGAAGAGATTACTTATAAAGTAGACTTTGGTGCAAAATATATATATGAGAATGAAATTGAACTTGAAAGAGGATATGGAGAAGAGTATAAATATTCGTTTGGTACGACATTAAATTTAAATATTAGTTCTGGATCATTACAATATGCGTATTTAGTTTATACAAAACACGATAATGAAGAAATATCTAGGACAGATTTCAATAAACTAGATTTTAATCTTCAATCAAATTTGAATGCATTTTCTCTTCTAGATATAACGATTAGGGGAGTTAGTGACGAAAAGATATTAGCGAATGCTGAAATATCTACAGAGCTTTCCTATGGTTCAATGGAACAAAATAAAGTAAAAGATATCTATTTGCTTACTATAGATAATCAAAATAATTCTAGTGTTGTATTATTTACTGTGCAAGGTACTCATGTTTCACAGCAACTATCAGGAAATGGACATAGCATTTTAAACACGATTAATCCAACTCCTTTTCAATCTCCTGTAAAATTTGAACAAATAAACTCTTTTGATTTCTTAGATGTGGAAGTTCCAAATAATATTTCAGAATCTTTTGTTAAAAATAAAAAACAAATATTATCTATTTGTTCAGATTTTACCTCTTTTAAGTAATTTATATTTAGTTTTAAGTGTTGTGAAGTTTAATAAAGATAATACAAACTGTTATCACAGACAAAAGAAAAGCCTTGGAATTCCCTATAAATAAGGATTTCCAAAGCTGTTTGTCTTATTCCCACTCAACAGTAGCAGGTGGCTTACTCGTAATATCATAAACAATCCGATTCACATGATCCACTTCATTCACGATCCTCACAGAAATCTTCTGCAACACATCCCAAGGAATTCTAGCAAAGTCAGCTGTCATCCCATCAATCGAAGTCACTGCACGAATCCCCACAGTATAATCATACGTACGACCATCACCCATAACACCCACACTACGGATGCCAGGTAACACAGTAAAGTACTGCCAAATATCACGATCTAAACCAGCATTGGCGATCTCTTCACGTAAAATCGCATCAGAGTTACGCACAATTTCTAATTTATTTTCGGTGATTTCACCAAGATACATAAAAAAAAGACTTGACACGATTTATTTTTTAGAATATTCTGATTTTATAAAATGTAAGTTATGGTTCGCTAAATGGACAAGTTGTTGTTGTCTCAAGATTAAATTTAGAATGAACTTCAAGGAGGAGGGTAGATGAATATAAAAAATTTTTGCATAGTATCAGTTACTATCATTATGTTTGCTGTTGTCTATTTTATTTGGAGTACAAATCGACAAAAAGAAGTTTCACGAAATGAATTACCCCCGTTACAAATTCAAGGAGTAGTTCAAGAAAAAGAAAATAATGAGTTCTCCATTAAGCTGTTGGAAGACGTAGAAGATTTAAAGAAGGGGACATCTATCATAGTTAAATTTTCTGATGAAGTTCTTGATGAATCAAATGCAGTGCTAAATGATTCGGAGATTCGTTTTTATATTGACAGTCTTAGAATAGGAGAACATGTTACGATTTTTTATCCGATGGATAGAATCAGTAATAAAAAGCAAATAGAAATTAGTAGAATTTCAAATATAATCAGGGGGAGTGTTAAGGATGAAAATGAAAAATAAGAGATTAACGTTGTTGGTAGCAGGGTTAATGGGTGTTTGTTCGCTCATGGGAACTGGATATGTCGAAGCAAGTGAATTTCAAGAGTTTTTAAATGAAGATACAGCTGAGAAATATTCTAATGAAATAATTTCAGAGCAAGATGTTAAAAATTCTCCATTACTTAATTTTGAAAATAAAGAAGCATATGCAAAAATTGCACTCGAATTTTCTAATAGTAAGGATGCAGGAAAAATTTTTAAGATTTCAGAAATGATTCCTATTTATGATGGCGACAAAAATTTTATTGGATATGATTGTCGGATGCAGGTGGATAATAAAGATCATGGATATGTAATAGTAGATAATCGATTGAAAGATGATTATATATCAGAATTCAATTTAAATGAAAATACGACTAGTCTATTTAATAATTTGATTGAAGTAATAGATGAAGAAACGGATATCAATACGAATAATGTTTCAGTTGAAGAGAAAGTTATCATTTCAAATGAAGCTACCGTATATAGCATAAATATTGAAGATGTGGTTGCTAGTACAGCCACAGGTATTGAAGACTCGGAGAGTTTCATTGAAGATTTAGAAAGCCAAGATACTAGCTATAGCAATCAAGCTTCTTATGGACATTCAGGAGATGCTATGACAAGCTATCCTTCCAATTCGGGTTATTCTTATGTTGAATCTTTTGGAGTTGGAGCATTTATTCCTATGTCACAAGGTGATGCAGAAGTCCACGCAGGTAAGTTTGCTTGTTCAGTCACAGCAATGAGTATTCTAGCAGAAAAGCTAGGTATTGCAAGAGGAGCAACATATGATCCTAAAACGATTAATGCGACTTACAATAAGCTTTGGAAAGATTCAGGGACATCAACTTATAAGACAGAAGTTAAATACGGTAAAAAGGTTTCTTATGGATCAACATATGATAATAAACTTATTCCCGCGATGAACAGTTTAGCAAAATCAAAAGGTAAAACTGTAAATTCTGCTCAGATTCAGAAACCTGTTTTTTCTCAAATGAAATCTTATTTGCGAAATAATAGGAATTTTATTTTTGGTTATAGCGTTGTAAAAGGTTCGGGTCATTCTGTTGTAGTACAAGGCTATCATATTGGTAAAAAGACTACAGTTAATTCAAACTTTTTAATAATTGCAGATGGCTGGACTATGGGAGCAAGATACATCAACTTTACAGCTCATGGAGGGAACATGACTAATACTTGCA
Source organism: Enterococcus sp. AZ126 (assembly GCF_051714545.1). Lineage (NCBI taxonomy): Bacteria > Bacillati > Bacillota > Bacilli > Lactobacillales > Enterococcaceae > Enterococcus > Enterococcus sp. AZ126. Next base: position 1,908,806 of record NZ_JBIOSB010000001.1, on the reverse strand, counting down.
TGACAGCTTTTTGGTAGAATAAAAATGCTTTGGAAGTTCCTATAAATAAGGATTTCCAAAGCTTTTTTTCTTATTCCCACTCAACAGTAGCAGGTGGCTTACTCGTAATATCATAAACAATCCGATTCACATGATCCACTTCATTCACGATCCTCACAGAAATCTTCTGCAAAACATCCCAAGGAATTCTCGCAAAATCAGCCGTCATCCCATCAATCGAAGTCACTGCACGAATTCCCACAGTATAATCATACGTACGGCCATCACCCATCACACCCACACTACGGATGCCAGGTAACACAGTAAAGTACTGCCAAATATCACGATCTAAACCAGCATTAGCGATCTCTTCACGTAAAATCGCATCAGAATCACGTACGATTTCTAATTTTTCTTCAGTAATTTCACCAAGCACACGAATCCCTAAACCAGGACCAGGGAATGGTTGGCGCCAAACTAGCGCTTCAGGCATGCCTAATTCGATTCCTAATGCACGAACTTCATCTTTAAATAAAGTATTCAACGGTTCAATCAATTCAAATTGCATATCTTCCGGCAATCCGCCCACGTTATGGTGAGATTTGATCGTTTGCGCTGTTTCAGTTCCACTTTCCACGATATCTGTATAAAGAGTTCCTTGAGCTAAGAAGTCGATGCCGTCAAGTTTTGTCGCTTCATCATCGAAAAGATAAACGAATTCGTTTCCAATAATTTTACGTTTTTTCTCTGGATCAGAAACGCCAGCTAATTTATCTAAGAAACGTTCTTTTGCATCTACTTTAATAATGTTTAAGCCGAATTTTCCGCCTAAACTATCCATTACTTGTTCTGCTTCACCTTTACGCAATAAACCATGATCTACAAAGATACATGTCAATTGGTCGCCGATAGCTTTTTGTAAAAGCACACCAACAACGCTTGAATCCACACCACCTGAAAGGCCAAGAAGTACTTTTTTATCGCCGACTTGTTCGCGGATTTTGTTAATTTCCATTTCGATGAAGTTGCCCATTGTCCAGTCGCCTTCGCAATGACAAATATCAAACGTAAAGTGACGTAATAAGTCGTTGCCATATTCTGAATGACGGACTTCTGGATGGAATTGCACACCGTAAAGGTTGCGGTCTGTATTTTGAACTGCTGCAAACGGACAATCTGCGCTAGTTGCCACCGTTTCAAAGCGATCAGGGATGGCAGCGACGAGGTCACCATGACTCATCCAAGCGATTTGTTTTTCAGGTGTTCCTTTAAAAATAGGTGAATCAGGAATCAAAAGTGATAGCTCTGACTTGCCGTATTCACGGTTGCCAGCAGGCTCAACTTTTCCACCAAGATTATGCATCATCAGTTGCATACCGTAACAAATCCCTAGAATTGGAATGCCTAATTCATAAATTTCAGGATCGATACTAAACGCATTTTCATCATAAACACTATTTGGGCCACCAGAGAAAATAATTCCCTTTGGTGCCATGGCACGAATTTCATCCGCTGTGATTCGGTGGCTCAATAATTCTGAGAACACGCCAAATTCACGAATACGTCGAGTAATCAATTGGTTATATTGACTACCAAAGTCTAAAACAATAATTTTTTCGACAGTTGTCAAATCGGCAACATTGGTCACATTTATTACCCCTATCCATTTAGATTTATCTAATAAAAGGTCAAAAAGAATTTTTGACCTTTTTAGAATCAAGTTAAGTGTTGTTTTGAGATCTAGCTTCACGAATTAATACTTCCGCATAAATATCTCATCAATAATATGATTTTCAGTCTTATGAAGTATAATATCCGCTCTGCCTCGAGTTGGCAAGATATATTCCTCTAAGTTTTTCAAATTCACCGTTTTCCATACTTCTTTAGCCATCGCAAAGGCATCGTCACGATTGCCGATCGCATATTGATAATAGTAATTATCTGGATCAAGAAAGGCCGTATCAAGTAAGGCACCAAAACGTTCAAGGTACCATTTTTCGATCAACTTCGGTTCAGCATCCACAAAGACGGAAAAGTCAAAGAAGTCGCTGACGTAAATTTGCTGATTGGCAGGCAATTGCAGTGTGTTGATTCCTTCAACGATTAGAATATCTGGTTGTTGGATCACTTCATATTCGCCTTCGATAATATCATACACACTATGAGAATAAAGCGGTGCTTTGATTTCATCTTGGCTATTTTTGACTTGGTTTAAAAAGTCGATCAACTTTTCCATGTCATAGCTCTCTGGAAAACCTTTCCGATCCATAATGCCCTTTTCTTCTAATACTTTATTCGGATACAAAAAGCCGTCCGTCGTAATCAGTTGGACATTTCGGCGTTTAAAGGTTCTGGATAAAATCAGCTGCAACAAGCGAGCGGTGGTACTTTTCCCAACAGCCACACTACCAGCGATTCCGATGATAAAAGGCGGAACAGGCACATATTCATGCAAAAACAGCCCTTTGCTAACAGTTAAAGACTCAAATTCTTTCATATATAAATGAATCAGGTGGGTCAGTGGCACGTAAATGTCCTGAACATCCTGCAATGAAATTTGATCATTGAAGCCTTTAATATCTTCTAATTCTTCTTCTGTCAGCGGCGCCTTGCCGTTATGATAGAAGCCCTGCCATTCCTTCCGTGAAATGGGGTAATAATTCATTTTATCGTCCATCGGTTCCTCCACCAAAGCCAACATTTATTTCTGTGCTTATTATAGCATCTTTCATAAAACAACAAAACCCTACTGAGTGGTTAAAGTAGAGTTTTGTTGTGTATTCTTATTTATTCATAATCAAAGCACTTGTATCTTCAAAGTCATAATCTGACAAGTCTAGTTTGATAGGTGTATTCGTTTTAGGATCATATTTGGTGAGTTGATCATCGAACATAAAATAGTAATAACCACTATCCTGAGTGAAAAATGGAGGATTTATATGTTTTTCTTGTTCCAATTTTTCGTATTCAGGAAAATGAATGAACGATTCTGATTGATTTTTCAAGTTATAAACGGTCCATGTATAGCTTTTTACATAGAGCTCATAGTGACGAATGATTAGGTTTTCGTTGGGCTCGTCTACATATATTTCCATTGGATAAGGATAAGTCAAAGTGAGATACGCTTGATTTTTTGTTGCTAGATCATATACAAGTACACGATTTGCTTCTCCTGGTTCACCAGTTGCACTCATGCCAGTATTGGCTTCTGTAATATAAAGTTTATTTTGAAAATGAACCATTCTCATGTATGCACTTGTTTCATCACCTAAATCTGTTTCTTCAATCACTTCAAATTCCTTTGTCATTTTCACCAACATATTTTTACTTGATCCGTCATCAGGGTTAGTGTAGCCACATAAAATATAGAGATAGTCTCCCAGAGGGATCAATTGATTGGTTAGGATACTTTCTTTTTTGCGGAGTTCTTTTTTCAACTGTAGTTTCAGGTTCTTATCATATTTATAAAATTCAGTTCGATCACTAAAACAGGCGGTAGTATAGAAAAATTCTCCATCTACATTTGAAGTATAGGCATCATTTCCTTCGGCTTTGACAAGGTCAATGGCTAAGTTACGACCAATTTTTGCTAAGGAAACGTCAAGTTTGGGATTTTCAGAGGTTTTTGTGTAGTAATGATTATCCATTGTCCAAAAATTATTGCGCCAAAAATTTAGATTTCCATCTGTTCGTTTAAGTTGCTCCACTTTTTCTAGTTTATTGTCTTTTTCAAGAAAGGTTGTGATGTTTTTTGAATCAATAATAGCTAGATCGTACTCTTCTGTTTTTAGTGCAGTTGTCTTTTGGCATCCGCCAAGCATAAGTAAGAAAAATAGGGAGGTTAGCCCTATTTTTCTTAAAGCATTTTTATCCAGATTTATTTCTTCCTATAAAGTATTCACTTCTGAAGTTGTACTGATTTCAGAATCTTCAACTGCAAGGACTTGTGTAGCAGAAAAAATGTGTGTAGAAAGTATAACGATACCAACAAATAACCAATTTCTTTTTTTCATATCTTAACCACCTATTATATTTTTTACTAATCGCGAATCAGTTGGATTTGATTATATAATAATGTGAATGTCATGTCAAATAAATTAGTTGTTTTAATTTGTTTTTTGTCTGAAATACAAATCTTTAAGGTCTGTTTTTTAATTCTACTAAACATAAATAGAATTAAGAATTCTCATTTAAAGTGGAACTACACTAAAATAATTTTCTGCCTCGGCAAAACGGCCTTTTCAATGGTATGATAAATAAAGAAAACGAGTTGAGAAAGGAAAATACGTAATGAAAAAAATCGTTTTATTTGGAGATAGTATCACAGCAGGATACGGCGAGGAAGCCATCACGCCGATTTTAAAAAATCTGATCGCTGAAGATCTGGCGGATCGACATTATGAAGAAGTGATGATCGTAAATGCTGGGATGCCAGGAGATACTACGCAAGACGCAATGAAACGTTTGGAAAAAGAAGTCTTAGCAGAACAAGCTGATATCGTAACGATCTTTTTCGGTGCCAATGATACGAATAGTGACAACTTAGTTCCTTTAGAAGAATACGCAGAAAACCTCGAAACAATGATCACTGAAATCGGTAAAGAAAAAGTCGTGGTACTCACACCGCCGTATGTAGATTGCGCTAGAAAACCGACGCGGGATGATGATCGGATTCGTGAATATGTAGAACGAGTAAAAGTGATTGGCGTTAAATATGAAATTCCTGTCATCGATTTATATAAAGCAATGGTGGTTTACCCTGGCACGGATGAATTTTTACAAGCAGATGGACTACATTTTTCTAAAACGGGTTATGACTTACTCGCTGCCTTGATTGTTCGGGAAATAAAAGGTAGACTGATGACAAAAGAAAATAGTTAGGAAGAAGAAAATGAATAATCATTATTATACAGAAAATCCAGACTTAGCTCATGATTTAGAGCAGTGGTCATTTGAATTAAAAGGAAAGAAGTTTCAGTTTTTAACCGATAGTGGGGTATTTTCTCGTAATACGGTGGACTTTGGTTCTCGTGTGTTAATTGATGCGTTTGAGTGGGAAGATCTTCCAGAAGGTAAGTTGTTGGATGTCGGCTGCGGTTATGGCCCAATCGGTTTAACATTGGCTTCATTCAGTGGTAGAACGGTAGAAATGATCGATGTTAATCAGCGAGCGGTGGCTTTAGCGCAAGAAAATGCGAAGAAAAATCATGTTGAAAATGTCGATATCCACACATCAAATATCTACGCTGATACCCATGAACAGCAATACGCTGCAATCATTAGCAATCCACCGATCCGAGCTGGGAAAAAAGTAGTGCATGAAATTTTAAGTGAAGCGCATCCTAGACTACTTGCCGGCGGAACGTTGACTGTTGTGATCCAAAAGAAACAAGGTGCGCCAAGTGCTGAGAAAAAAATGGCTGAAGTTTTTGGAAATGTAGAAATCGTGACAAAAGACAAAGGTTACTATATTTTGAAAAGCGTGAAAGAAGTTTAATAAGAGTAGAAAAAAAGTGAGACAATTAACGAGTTGTTTCGCTTTTTTTTCTGATCAATTGGCTTTTTTCTTAATTATATTATAGAAGAAAGTGATTAAATACGCTTGCTTTTTAGTCAAATGATTCAAACATCTATATTTTCTATAGCAATATCTATATTTTGTTTATTCTTATCTTTTGGTGAAAGCGCTACAATTCTGTTGTAGACAATTTGATGAAAGGAGTTGGGTAAATGAAGAAAAAGTCGAAGAGCGAACTTTTCTTTACAAATGTTTGGCGGTACAAAGCATTGATTATAATGGCGATTCCGGCAATGGTTTGGATGATTTTTTTCTTTTATATTCCAGTTTTGACCAACGTAGTAGCTTTTAAGGACTTTCATATTTCACCAGATGGATTTATTGCCAGTTTAAAAACGAGTCCTTGGGTGGGGTTAGATAATTTTAAGTTTTTATTTTCTTCTAATGATGCGTTTTTGATTACTAAAAATACAGTGTTGTACAACGTGACATTTATTGTCTTAAACCTTGTCATTTCTGTATTTTTTGCAATCGTGATGAGTGAATTGCGCAATAAGCGTTTGGTGAAGATCTATCAAACAATGTCTCTTTTGCCGTATTTTTTATCTTGGGTTATTATTGGCTATTTTGTTTATGCCTTTTTAAGTCCGGACAAAGGGATGTTCAATCAGTGGATCGTAGGTCGAGGAGGAACGCCAATCAATTGGTATAGTGAACCAAAATTTTGGCCATTTATCTTAGTCTTTATTGGTACGTGGAAAGGGATCGGATACAATAGTATCATTTATTTTGCCTCTGTTATGGGGATCGATCCTACTTATTATGAGGCGGCGATGGTGGATGGTGCCAGCAAATGGCAACAAATCAAGAATGTAACGATTCCTCAGTTATTACCGCTTATGACGATTTTGACGATTTTAGCTGTGGGGAATATTTTTAGAGCGGATTTTGGGTTGTTCTATAATGTTCCGAGAAATTCTGGATCATTGTATCAGGTCACATCTGTTTTGGATACCTATATTTTTAATGGGCTGACGGCTACAGGAGATATCGGGATGACAGCTGCGGCTGGTTTGTATCAGTCAACAGTCGGGTTTGTGTTATTGATGGTTACAAACGGGATCGTTCGTCGCTTTGACAATGATTCGGCATTATTCTAAGGAGGGATGAAAACATTGAAGAAAAAGCCAGTTTCAAAAGTAGCAATTCGTTCGTTTAATAAACCTGTCAATTTATTTTTTAATGTATTAATCGCTGTTTTCGCATTATCCTGTATTTTGCCGTTCTTATTCGTTGTGGCGATCTCGCTGACTAATGAAACAGCACTAGCCACTAATGGATATAGCTTTTGGCCTACGGAATTTAGTTTCTTCGGGTATACCTATTTGTTTGGTCAGATGCAAGATAAAATCTTTCAAGCGTTGTTTGTGACAGTAATAGTGACAGTGGTCGGAACCTTAATCAATAGTACTGCGACGTCGCTTTATGCTTATGTGATTTCAAGATCTAATTTTCCGTTTCGTCGTTTTTTCACTGTTTTTTGTTTGATTACGATGTTATTTTCTCCAGGGATGGTAGCCAATTACATCGTGATGACGAATTTGCTCCAGTTAAAAGATACAATTTGGGCATTGATTTTGCCAATGGCAGTCAGTCCGTTTAATATTATTGTGATGCGAACTTTTTTCAAACGGTCAGTTTCAGATTCGATCATTGAGTCTGCTCGAATCGATGGTGCTTCTGAGATACGGATTTTTATCCAAATCGTGTTGCCTTTGGCAGTTCCAGGTATTGCAACAATTAGTCTGTTTGCGGCTTTGGGTTATTGGAATGATTGGTTTAATGCACTCTTATATATTCAAAAAGATAGTTTAGTTCCACTGCAGTATTTGTTGATGAAGATTCAAAATAATATTCAATATCTAACTCAAAATGCTGGAGCAAGTAATCAATTATCTGGTGGAATGGCAGCGATACCAGGAGAATCTGCTCGTATGGCAATAGTAGTTATTTCAACATTACCAATTGCAATTAGTTATCCATTTTTCCAAAAGTATTTTGTTAAAGGATTGACGATTGGCGGAGTTAAGGAATAGAATATCTAGCTTTACAGTATCGTTTCATAGGTAATTAATTGGATAGGTCGTCTAATTTTCTTATGAACGACGCAATCTGTTTAGCTTTTAAAAATAGGAGGAACTTACAATGAAGACTTGGAAAAAAATAGTCGGTTTGAGTACAGCAGTTGTTCTATTAGGTGTTTTAACAGCATGTGGCGGAGGAAGTAAGGATAAGACGGCTGGAAGTAGTAAAAGTTCGGATGAAAATACGTTATTAATGTATCAAATCGGGGATAAACCTGATAATTATGATGAATTGATGGAAATAGCCAATAAGCAAATCGAAGAAAAAACGGGCGCCAAATTAAATATTCAGTATATCGGATGGGGCGATTATCAAAAAAAGATGAGTGTTATTGTCTCTTCAGGTGAAAATTATGATATTGCCTTTGCCGATAATTATGTACCGAATGCGCAAAAAGGTGCTTTTGCTGATTTGACTGAATTAGCGCCAAAGCTTGCTAAAGATGCGTATGATCAATTGGATGAAGCCTATATCAAAGGGAATCTAGTCGATGGGAAATTGTATGCATTTCCAGTTAATGCTAATGTGTATTCTCAGCAAGTGCTGACATTCAATAAGCAATATCTAGACAAATATGATCTATCGATCGATGATGTGGATTCGTATGAAGATATAGAGAGCATTTTAAAAACATTCCATAAAAAAGAACCAAATATTGCAGCATTTGCAATTGGTCAAGGGTTTAAAGTGCAAGGGGATTATGATTTTCCAATTGGTATAGAGTATCCGTTTGCAGTTGATCTAAATGGTGATACTGATAAAATTATTAATCAGTATGAAAGTAAAGACTTTATGGAATCCTTGAAAACGATGCATAAGTGGTATCAAGCAGGTTACATTCCTTCTGATGCTGCAACAAGTAATACAGAGTATCCTTTAGAAGGAAATACATGGTTCATCCGTCAAGAAACACAAGGTCCATACGATTATGGCGATACGATTTTAAGTAATGCTGCTGGACAAGAATTAGTATCGAAAGCATTCACAAAGCCATTAAAATCAACAGCTCAAGCACAAATGGCCAATTTTGTTGTCTCAAATACTTCAAAAAACAAGGAAAAAGCGGTAGAAGTTTTAGGGCAACTCAATAGTGACCCGGAATTGCTCAACGGATTAGTTTGGGGAATCGAAGGTGAAGCTTGGGAAAAAGTACCTGATAAAGAAGATAAGATCAAGATACTAGAAGGATATAAACCTAAAACGCATTTACCTGCTTGGAATACTGGTAATAACAAGATTTTATACACACAAGATACCATTACTGATGAAATGATCAAAGAACGGGATGAATCAATTGCCAAAGCAGAAGCGTCTCCGATATTAGGATTTAATTTTGTAACCTCAAATGTAAAAACGGAAATGAGTAACATAGCGAACGTTATGAGCCAATATTTGGATGGTTTAAATACAGGAACTGTTGATCCAGAAGAGACTGTTCCTAAAATGAAGGAAGCACTTGATAATGCTGGTTATGAAAAAGTTCTGACTGAAATGCAAAAACAATACGATGACTTTTTGAAAAAATAGAACAGATATACCAACGGGAGCCAAGTGATTCGATGATTCATCGTTTTTACTTGGTTCTTTTATAAAAAAATAATAGCTCATTTAAATGGCGTAGTATATTATGTAGTGTAGTTTTTTATTTGGAATATTCGTAATAGTTATTTATTATACTAAGAGAGAAGCAGAAAGGAAGAGGTAGATGGTTGGAAAAGCGTTAGAAACGTTATTCATTAAGATTTGGGTCATCGTGAAGTTGAATTTATTCTTTTGGCTATTTAGCTGTTGTGGTTTGATTGTAGCAGGTGTTGGACCCGCGCTTAAAACGGTGAATGAATTGTTTGTCAGTCATGAGTTTAACTATAAAGAAATCACGTTGAAGGAAGGGTGGAGCAGTTTTAAACAGAATTTTGTCAGAGGAAATATTCTGTTTTATACGCTGATCTTATTTTTGGCATTGCTCGTATATAATTTGTTTTTATCTGTTCAAATTCAAGGATTGTCCTTTTTGATGATTGATTTTCTTTTAGTTTTTGCCATGATTTATGCTACGGTCACATTTCAATATTCGTTATTATTAGATAGCTATTATGATATTGGCTTAAAGAACTTATTGAAATTAGCTTTTATTTCTACGTTATCTAATTTTACAAATTTATTGAAGATTGCGATTGGCATAAGTCTGATTTTATTTATCACATGGAAATTCAAAGGGTTGATTTTATTCGGTACGTTTTCTATGATTCAAATTTGGAGTTTTATGGCAACTAAGTCATGGCGCCAAACAATCGATCAAAGATTGGAACTTCATGCGTAAAAAGAGACCTTCTTCCATTAATGAAAAAACGTTGCTGAACCGATTGTTGAAAAACTATGCGTTGATTCTGGTTTCTTTGATTTTGATCGGTATGATCAGTATTGGGCTGAACACCTATTGGCAATCGATGGGAAGAGGGAAGATCACAGCCCAAGAAGCTGTTGATATGATCAGTCGATCAATCAATGATAAGAATTTACAGGGAAAAACAATGTTGAATGGTTTGACAGAAAACCAAGAGAAGATCAATAATTTGAATCATTATATGGATACTTCAATTTCAGATTATTTGAATTATTCTTACGATCAACAATTGGAAACGGGGAATTATCTATTTTTACCCAGCCAAGTGAAAAATTTTTATACAATGTATGATAATGTTGAATCGATCATCATGGTATTGAACAATTACGATGACTATTATCTTTCTACAGCGAAAGATAAGAACGGTAAAAAAATTAGTGGCACGCCTCGTTTAGATAATAAGTTTTATTTAGCGTATCCGATTACTAATCCAGTGACCTTAGAAGTACTAGGGAGTTTCTATGTTGAGTTTTCTCAAAAGGATATCGTAGACAGTCTGACTCATTTAACGACATTTGAAGGATTATCTGCGTATGTATTTTCAAGTACAGGTTACCAACTGCTGACTTATATAGAGGAAAAAGACACAGCAGATCAAACGTTAATTCAGCAAAAAATGAACGAAACTTCACTGTTACCGATCCAAAAATTGTCAGAAAAAAATATAGTAGAACATTTGCAAACAACGACTGGATTTGATATTTTAGTAACCGTTTCTAAAGAGAAGATTCTGACCCATGTCTTTTTTGATTTGCGGATTTTAATGCTGGGCGGTTTTGTTTTGATTTTACTACTTTTGTATTTATTGTATCGAACATTTACCAAATATTCTCAGCAAGTGGATATTATTATGGATTCAATGGCTCTCGTTTCTAAAGGAGAGTTGAATACGAGGATCGATGATCAGGAAACGCAATTTGAATTAAAAGAACTCTCAAAAGGCATCAATACGATGTTAGACAATATTGAACAGTATATTGCAGATATTTATAAACTAGAAATCAAACAGCAAGATGCTCATATGAGAGCACTCCAGTCTCAAATCAGCCCACATTTTTTGTATAACACATTAGAGTATATTCGTATGTATGCTTTAAGCGAAGGAAGTGAAGAATTAGCTGATGTGGTGTATGCGTTCTCAACTCTTTTACGAAACAATACGGATCAGGCTAAAACAACGACGTTAGAAAAAGAGCTGAGTTTTTGTGAAAAATATGTGTATTTGTATCAAATGAGGTATCCAGATCGAATCGCTTATCACTTTGAGATCGATGAAGCGTTGAAGAAACTGATTTTGCCTAAATTTTCCATTCAGCCATTGATTGAAAATTATTTTGTTCATGGTATCGATTTTTCTAGAAATGACAATGCGATTAGTGTAAAAGCCCACTTAGTAGATGGACAAGTGCAAATTTTGATACGTGATAATGGTAAAGGTATATCTTTACAAAAATTAACATTAATCCAAGCAAAACTTTGGAGCCAACAAATCGAGTTACATGATTCGATTGGGCTACAAAATGTGAATGAACGACTACGTGCTTACTTTGGTGTATCCTTTTTGATGACCATTAACCCCAATGAAACAAAAGGCATTGCGCTTGAGCTTTCTTTTAATGACCCTAGTTCTTAAAATTAAAATGAATCGATACAAACGTCTAAAATAGCCTTTGTATTATACAATCAACTGTGATGAGTAGTCATGGGAGCAAGGAGCGATAAAATGAAGTATAACGTTTTATTAGTGGATGATGAATATATGATCGTGAATGGTTTAAAAAAAATTATTTCTTGGGAAGCGGAAGGATTCACGATTAAAGGTACAGCGCAAAATGCAAAAGAAGCATTGATGATAATGGAGACCGAGGCGATTGATCTGGTGATTACAGATATCACTATGCCAGAAATGACCGGACTAGAATTTATTGAAGCTGCTCAAAAAGAGGCACGTCAATTTGAATTTATGATTCTTTCTGGTTATCAGAAATTTGATTTCCTAAAAGGAGGTCTGCAGTTAGGAGCAATCAATTATCTGATGAAACCTGTAGATAAATTAGAGCTTCTAAAAAGTGTCAAAAAGGCAAAAAAACGCTTGGATAATCGCAATCAACAGGAAACGAGAAATGACTTATATAGTGAAGTTCTATTGTCACAGTGGGTCAACGGTGAGATTGATAAGGATAGCTACGAAGAGCTAGATCAAGTAGTCAACACAACTGAAAAATCGGATTGGACCGTCCTGTTAATCGAAGTAACCCGAGAGAAAAAAGTCAAAGTCATCAATTGGCTGGAAGAACAACAGCAATCGTTGTTTTTTTCTCGAAATCTAGGGGATAAAAGTCTGTTGGTACATATTTTTAAAGGTGGTAAATATCAATTAAATCAGCTTTTGACGGCTAATCCTTTACAAGGCGACGAAGATGATAGTTGGCTGATAAGTGTTGGTGAGACTGTGAACGATTGGGAAGATGTTCCAGATAGTTACGAAAAAGCGAACCAAACATTACAGCGTTATAAGTTTTATGAAGCAAGTGGCAGTAATGTCTTATACTCCGTCTTTTCAGATGATTTCGATCTGTCAGCGGATATTATCAATTTTAACAAGACATTGATGGTGGGGGATTTTCCCACAATTGAAAAAACGATTGCTGAAATTTTTTCTAAAACACAAAAAATCGGTGCACGTCCAGAAGATGTTCGTCATATCACTTTTATGCTGTTTATGGATATTTATCGCCGGTTCAATCATTTAGATGAAGAGGAATATCAGCAAGTCTTAGATGATATCAATCATTCGTCGAACGTAGATAAGCTACATGAAATTCTATCGACAACAGTCAGACAAATTACTCGGGAAAAAATGACCTACGATTATTCAGAAAATGTCCAAAATGTTATCGATAAAATTCGCTCTGAATACACGAGTGAACTCACATTAAAATGTGTGGCGCAATCACTGCACCTTAATGTGATGTATTTAGGTCAGCTTTTTAAGAAAGAAACAAAGAAAAGCTTTTCTCAATACTTGAACCAGTATCGTATGAAAAAAGCACAAAATCTATTGTTGTATTCTGATGATAATGTTAATGAAATTGCTGACAAAATTGGCTTTAACAATAGCACTTACTTTTCACAAATTTTTAAAAAAATGAACGATTTAACACCAAAAGAATTTCGAGAAAAATATAAACATCAATATGATTCAGTTGAAGAATAGGTACGATGAAGCTATAGTCATCTAAAAAAGTTGAAATGAGCAATTGTAGAGGAAGTAAATAAGAATATACAAAAAGAAATCACAATATAAAAATTTTTGTGATTTCTTTTTGTATGACTAATTCATCATAGTTATTGTTAAATACTAAATGGAAGTTGCCCTTTTCCATAATTTTTCGGTCTAGGCACAATACCTAAAGTAAAATCGACTGCGCCGCCTTTCATCAACGTTTCATGGTCAAAAAATAATTCTTCATGATAAGAACCGTTATAACGAATATGATCTACAAATTGTTGCTGCTCTTGGTTTGGGCTGGCAGAAATCGTCAAGGTTTCACCACTAGATAGATGGATAACAGCTTTATCAAATAAAGGCATACCAATCACATATTCACCTGAACCTGGACAAACGGGATAAAATCCCAACGAACTAAAAATATACCAACTAGCCATGCTGCCATTATCCTCATCACCAGGGAAACCAGTCGGGCTATCATCGAACTCTTGAATCATCAATTGTTTTAGTAATGGTTGAGCAAATTCTGGTTTTCCAAGATAGTTAAATAGATACGGAAAGTGGAAGCTTGGCTGATTTGAAATCGCCAGTTGTCCAAATTCTATCGCAGCCATTTCGCTCATTTCATGAATTTCAAACCCATATCCAGCAACATTATAAGAAGGTGCCTGATTGCACAAATCAATTAATTTCTCTTGAAATTTTGCATGCCCGCCGAAGGCTTCAATCAATCCTTTAAAATCATGGTAAACTGCAAAGCTACTTTGCCATGCACTTCCTTCCGCATAGTCGCCGCCCCATTGATGGCTGTTAAAGGGTTCTTTGAACGTACCATCCGCTTGTTTTGCGCGCATGAATCCTGTGTTAGGGTCGAAAATGGTTAAATAATTCTTTGCTTGTTTTTCATAGTGTTTAGCTGCAGCTTGTTCATTCAAGGTTTTAGCGACTTGGCTAATACAAAAGTCACTATAACAATAATCCAAGGTATGGTTCACTGACTCATGATAACTGGCTGGGACATAACCATATGTCAGATAATCTTTTGTTCCTTGTCGACCGTAATTAGGATTTTCACTTTGAATGGTTGCGCCTTTGATCATGGCATCTAAAAATTCAGGCATCAAATCTGGGCGGATTTTTTTAACTGCAGCATCAGCAATTACAGCGTCGATCAACGTTCCAGGCATCAAGCCCCGTTCGTCTGGCGAAAGCCATTTAGGCAAATAACCGCTCTCCCGATAACTATTCAAAAAACCTTCCAGCATCTCTGCATATTTATCCTGAGCGATCAATGAGTATAAAGGATAGACCGTTTTATACGTATCCCAAAAACCGTTATTGGTATATAAAAATCCTGGTTTTATTTCTTTTGCTAAAGTATCATAATGAATAATTTTTTCATTAGAATCTTTTTCGTAGAATGTTTGCGGGAATAAAAATGCGCGATACAGATTATGATAAAAGGTTGAACGGCGTTGCTGGTTTTTATCTTGAATATCGATTTTATCTAGATAGTGGGCCCATTGTTTTTCTGCATCTGCGAGATAATCCTTAGGTTGCCAGTGAGAGTCACGAGATAGATTTAATTTAGCCTGTTCCAAACTAATGAAAGAAGTGCCAAACTGAACAACTTGTTCTTCTATATTCCCGAATGAAAAAGTAATGCAATCATTTTCTCCTTCTTTTTCAACAGGTGTTTCAAAAATCAACGGCTGTTGAAAATGCATTGTAAAATAAAAAGAAAAATGATTATCTTCACAACCTGCGTAGTTTATTATAGAGCCGGAAATCGTATGAGCGTCTTCGATAGTAAGTTGGTATTTTCCCGGTAATGACAGTAACAATCCAGCATCTGCTTGTGAGTAATTCGTGGTTAAAACTCCACCATACATACTAGGAATTAGGCGAGTAGTCAATTGATACCGTTGTGCAGTGATTTCTAAATAACTAGGATTAAAAACGCTCTCATTTGGTCGGTAAGAAGACTGAGCATGGAATACGGTTGATTCTTTTAGCGTCCCGTTATAAGGCAACATCACTAAATAACTGAAATCTCCCATCCAAGGACTAGGCTGATGGGTCAAACGGAAACCCTGAAACACTCGATCACGAGGATTGAACCACCAACTTCCGTTGTCTCCGTTGGTCTGAGGTGCAAAGTAATTCATGCCAAAAGGTACACCGGTATAAGGTAAGCAATTACCATTTGAAAAAGAATGTTGATTATCGGTACCGTGTCTTGTGTCGATCAATGTTGAGTTCATCTATCAATTCTCCTTTGTTGAGTTTCGAATAATTTGTTTTATTGGAACTTGCTGATCTGTTGGTATCACTTTGTTTTCGATCCATTCAATCAACATTGTACCTGCAAGATTGCCCATCCCTTTGAAATCTTGAGCAATCGTTGTTAGTGACGGATCAATCAGTGAAGCAGCTTGAATGTTATCAAAGCCGATAACGGACAATTGATTTGGTATATCCAAATCAGAACGTTTGGCTTGATTTATTAGAGCAATTGCGACTAAATCATTTTCGCAGACAACTCCAGTGATTTCATTGTCCTGCAGATAATCAATGATCGCATCATCTAAAAAAGCTTTTTTATCTGTTAAAGCCGTATGGAAAGATAAGTGTTGCTCTTTTGTTGCGTGAATATAGCCTAAATAACGCTGTCTGACAGATTGAGGTAAAGTCGGTTCTCCAAAAATATAAGCAATTCGCTTATGACCTAAATCAGCCAAATAAGTTGTAGCCATTGCACCACCTGAAAAGTTATCTGATTGGACAGTGGGATAAGGTAGATCGTGTATTTTTTTATCTAAGATGATGACTGGAAATTGCTGGATCGATAGCTCAAATAAAGTATCTAAAAAGTCTTCAGTATTATGTGCGTAATAAATCATACCATCAAAGTCTTCGATGATATCAGCAGCTTGTTTATTGATCAAAAATTCAGCAGATGACATAATCACTTCGTAATGATGTTTGCTTGTTATTGGTGCCAGTCCTTCGTTGAAATTGCCAAGAGAAAGATCGTTGACAAATGGAATTAAAAATAAGATGCGCGAAACGTGTCTCTTCTTTACTTTGCGCTTTTGCACATAACTTCCTTTTCCTTGAATACGATAAATCAATCCTTGATTTTCAAGCTCTGTCAATGCCCGTTTAGACGTGATACGGCTGACATTATAGGTTTGAGATAGTTCCTTTTCTGTGGGAAGCTGTGCATTTTCTTGCAATTGTCCAGTTTTGATAGCATGTAACAAATCATCTGTGATTTTTTTATATAAAGGTTTAGACATAGTTATTCTCCTAAATGTGAAATGATATATCATTAAGAAGAGTGTAACATAGAAAGAAAAAGAGTTCAATTCAAAAATGTTTGATAAAACAGTAGACAAAACGCTTTCATTAGCATATAATTTCGTTGTGAAATGATATATCAACTATTTTGGAGGTAATGATGACTTATAAAGAAATACCAAACTCAGTGCAAGATTTTATGGATAAAATTACACAACTCTGTGGAGATGAACATGCTGGATGGGCTGAAAATTTTAATGCGGCTTTTGCTAACACATTAACTACAACTGTAGAAAAACAAACAGATGGTACGACATTTTTATTAACAGGTGATATTCCAGCGATGTGGTTGAGAGATTCGACTGCCCAAGTTCGCCCATACTTAGTGATCGCAAAAGAAGACAAAGAGCTTAGAGATATGATCTGTGGCTTGGTTCAACGACAATTTTTCTATATCACGATCGATCCTTATGCTAATGCATTCAATGAAACACCAAATAGTGCGGGGCATCAAACAGATCATACAGCGATGGATCCGTGGATTTGGGAGAGAAAGTATGAAATTGATTCATTATGCTATCCCGTTCAATTAGCCTATTTATTATTTAAAAATACTGGGTGCACGAAGCAATTTGACGAAAACTTTGTTGAAGGTGTGAAAAAGATTCTGACGGTATTTAAAACAGAGCAGGAACATCAAAATTCGCCTTATACATTTGAACGAGACACAACACGGGTGGAAGACACACTGCCAAATAAGGGACGAGGAACTGAAGTTAGCAAAACAGGAATGACTTGGTCAGGTTTTCGTCCGAGCGACGATGCGTGCCGTTACGGTTATTTAGTCCCATCAAATATGTTTGCAGTGGTTATTTTAGGCTATATTGAAGAAATCTTTACGGAAGTATTCGCAGATTCAGAAGTGGTAAAACAGGCTGCTTCTCTAAGAAAAGAAATCGATGCTGGAATTCAAAAATACGGAAAAACGGATAATCAAAGTGGAGAAACACTGTACGCATACGAGGTAGATGGATTAGGGCACGCCAGCATTATGGATGATAGTAATATTCCTAACTTACTTTCAGCCCCTTATTTAGGGTATACAACAATCGACGATTCGATGTATCAAACAACGCGCAAGACGGTTTTAAGTAAAGAGAATCCTTATTTTTACGAGGGTAAATGTGCGAAAGGAATTGGCAGTTCTCATACTCCAGAAAATTATATTTGGCCGATTGCCCTTGCAATGGAAGGGATGACGACGAAAGACAAGACAGAAAAAGAAAGAATTTTGAATTCTTTAGTTGCAAATGATGGTGGTACTCATTTAATGCACGAAGGATTCGATGTAGATAATCCTGCAAACTATACACGTGAATGGTTCTCATGGGCAAATATGATGTTTTGTGAGTTAGTGATGGATTACTTTGACATTCGAGTTGCGCGATGAAAATAAGGAAATGGAGCAGAAAATCATGAAAAAAAAAGTTTATATCATTTCACATTCTCACTGGGATCGTGAGTGGTACATGCCGTATGAACAGCACCATATGCGTTTAGTCGAGTTGATGGATGATGTGTTGGATCTTGCAGAACATGACCCAGACTTTGATAGTTTTCACTTAGATGGTCAAACAATTATTTTAGATGATTATGTACAAGTTAGGCCAGAGCAGAAAGCTGCGCTTCAAAAAGCTATCACGGATGGAAAACTTCGAATTGGTCCATTTTACATTTTACAAGATGACTTTTTAATTAGTTCAGAATCGAATGTCAGAAACATGCTGATTGGAAAAAAAGAAAGCGAAAAGTGGGGGCCTGCGGTCAAGTTAGGTTATTTCCCTGACACCTTTGGTAATATGGGCCAAACACCGCAAATGATGAAGCAAGCAGGTTTAGAGGCAGCAGCTTTTGGTAGAGGGGTAAAACCAGTTGGCTTCAATAATGAAGTATTAGATGACGAAAATTATACATCCCAATATTCAGAAATGTGGTGGGAAGGACCAGATGGAAGTACAGTTTTAGGTTTGCTATTTGCGAATTGGTACAGTAATGGCAATGAGATCCCAGCAGAAAAAGAAGCAGCTTTACAATTTTGGACGCAGAAGTTAGTAGAAGTTGAAAAATTTGCTTCTACCGATCATTTATTGATGATGAATGGTGTAGATCATCAACCAGTCCAAAAAGATATTACAAAAGCAATCGCTTTGGCGAATGAACTGTTTCCAGACTATGAATTCATTCACTCGAATTTTGATGAATACTTGACTCAGATGGGACAAGATTTACCAGAAAAAGTTGGAACAGTTCATGGTGAATTGACAAGTCAAGAGACGGATGGATGGTATACTCTAGCCAATACAGCTTCAGCAAGAGTTTATTTAAAACAATGGAACACGAAAGTAGAACGACAATTAGAAAATGTGACAGAACCACTTGCTGCAATGGCGTATGATCTAACGAAAGCGTATCCTCATGATCAGCTAGATTATGCTTGGAAAATGCTATTGCAAAATCATCCTCATGATAGTATTTGTGGGTGTTCTGTGGATGAAGTGCATCGTGAAATGATTCCGCGGTTTGAAAAAGCAAATGAAGTTGGAAAGTTTTTAGCTGAAGAAGCACTGATGCATTTGACTGAGGCTGTCAATACAGAAAAATGTTCAAAAAATAGTTATCCATTCGTGGTATTTAACACATCTGGCTATGAAAAATCAGAAATTGTAAAAATAAAAGTAGAAATTGCGAGAAAACCATTTAAAAATGGGATTCCACATGAATTGTTCAGGGAGCTTGCTGAAAGTGATACGCCGATATTTGAAGTGGTTGGCTCTGATGGGCAGATAATACCAGCTATGATTTCAAAACCTGAAGTTAGTTTTGGCTATGATTTACCAAAGGATCGTTTTAGAATACCGTACATGGCTAAATATGTTGAAGTCGAGATGGCAATAAATAATATACCCGCTTTTTCATGGGAGACTTTTGCATTACAAGAGGCAAAAACGCAAATAAAAGAATCCGCTTCAATGATTAAAGATACAGAAAAATATGTATTGGAAAACAACTGTTTGATTGTCACGATCAATGAAGACGGCACTATAAACGTACTAGATAAATCTTCAGATAGAGAATATAACAAGTTATTGACGATCGAAGATACAGGTGACATCGGAAACGAGTACATTTTTAAACAACCAGAAGGTGCGAAGCCGATGATGTCTAGTGATCTCCCAGCAGAAATTTCTATTGTTAAAAATGAATCATTTGTGGCACAAATCAGAATCATTCAACGCATTCTGATACCAGAAGCAGCAGAAGATTTATTGGAACAAGAACAAAAAGCTGTAGTTGATTTCCGTTATCGAGTATCAGGTCGCTCATCAAAAATGAAAGAACTGACAATCGAAACACTATTAACAATGGAAAAAGACTCTGCACGTTTAGGATTTGAAACGACGTTCGATAATCAAATGAAAGATCATCGCCTACGAATGTTATTTCCAACAGGAATTAAAACAGATACACACGAAGCGGATAGTATTTATGAAGTAGTGACAAGACCTAATCAAGTCAGTAAAAGTTGGGAAAATCCGACCAATCCACAACATCAGCATGCATTTGTCAATATTCATGATGAAAAATCAGGAATGACCGTTTCAAATTTTGGTTTAAATGAATACGAAATTTTACCTGAAAATAATACAATCGCTTTAACGCTTTTAAGAGCTGTTGGAGAAATGGGAGACTGGGGTTACTTCCCAACACCAGAGGCACAATGTTTAGGTCAACATACTTTTTATTATGGTGTTGATTTTCATGGAGAAGCAGCAGCTCGCTACGCGACTTATCGACGAGCATATGCTGCCCAAATTCCTTTTAGCGTGAGACAAACATCAAGGCATGGCGGGCAATTAAAGATGAAAGATACTTATTTAACGGTTGAAGGGGATACTTTTGCTGTGACCGCAGTGAAAAACAGTGAAGATGATCACACACTTGTTGTCAGAGGATTTAATATGAGCAAAGATCAATGTAACCTGGAGGTAAGCAAAAATAATAGTGAAGAGCCCTATTTATTGAATTTACTAGAAGAAAGACAATCTGGAAAAGTAGTGCAAACACTGAATGCCTATGAAATTCGTACAATTGGGTTTGATCGATAAAAAGGAGCGTTGATTTTGATGGAGTATTATGGATCAATCGAAGCTGGCGGCACAAAATTTGTTTGTGCCGTAGCGGATGAAGCACTGAATATCGTTGAACGAGTTAGCTTGCCTACACAATTTCCAGAAGCAACATTAGATCAAGTTTTTGATTTTTTTGATGGGTACAAATTAAAATCTCTTGGGGTAGGTTCTTTTGGACCAATCGATATCAATCAGAAATCGAGTACGTATGGTCACGTTACATCTACACCTAAAGTAGGCTGGAGAAATGTGGATTTTTTAGGTGCATTAAAAGAGCGTTACGATATCCCGATAGCTTGGACGACGGACGTAAATGCGGCAGCTTATGGTGAGATGCATTTAGGCGCGGGAAAAGAAACTCAAAACTGTATTTATTTGACTGTAGGGACAGGCATTGGTGGTGGAGCTGTTGTGAATGGTCATGTTTTGCATGGCTTTAGCCATCCAGAAATGGGACATATTTCAGTTCAACGCTATCCGAATGATAGGATAGAAAGTTCTTGTCCTTATCATGATAACTGTTTAGAAGGGTTGGCTGCTGGACCTGCTCTAGAAAAAAGAACTGGAATGAAGGGGCAACAATTAGAGCCAGATCACGAAGTTTGGACGATCGAAGCTTTTTATATAGCGCAGGCCTTGATGAATTACAGTTTAACACTTTCGCCAGAGAAAATTATTTTAGGTGGCGGTGTGATGAAGCAAACGCATCTTCTTGCGAAAGTTCGCGAATCATTAAAAGAACAATTAGGCGATTATAGCACTCTGCCTAGGTTAGAGGAATATATCGTTGGTTGTGAT
This sequence comes from Enterococcus sp. AZ126, assembly GCF_051714545.1. Taxonomy (NCBI): domain Bacteria; kingdom Bacillati; phylum Bacillota; class Bacilli; order Lactobacillales; family Enterococcaceae; genus Enterococcus; species Enterococcus sp. AZ126. The sequence goes on along the minus strand of NZ_JBIOSB010000001.1, from coordinate 1,887,237 downwards.
TTAGGGGATAATAGCGGAACGATGGGCTGTTTATTATTAGCGAAAGAGCAAAAAAATAGAATGAAACAAACCAATGAGGTTGGAGCCGAAGTATCTAACTTTAAAAATTAAGGTTTGTTTCTCATTGTGTATATAGGTATAGATAGGTTGGGGCAGAAGCGTTTAACTTCGAGAAATAAAAGGGCGTTCTTCTGCTCCCACTATTTATTCGGTTTTCTTAAGGCAAGGATATTACTCGTAGAGTTATGTCCTGGCCTTTCGTATTTTTTATTAAATTATGCATAAGACCTATACTTTTTGATATAAATGCTATAGTTTCTTTATTTATAAGGAATAAAGAAAACGCTAACATTTTACATAAGAATGAATATGCTGGAATTTAAGCAAAATGATTAAAGGAGGTTCATTCATTGAAAAGAAAAATGTGGAAAAGTGTATTTTATTGTTCAACTGCTATGCTTGCTCTTTCGATAGGAGCAAATCTGACGTTTATGCCAAATGCTTATGCAGAGCCATCTGAAACAAGGCGGGGTAATGATAAGGCCATTCCAATATTTGATAATGTACCAGAGTCTACGGCCCTATTTCCTGAAACGTTAGTCAATTGGCGCTTCGAATCTGACCCTGATGCACCGTTCAATGTTTCGAAAGTTCCTTTAGTTAAACGAGTGCATGGAGAAAAAATGAACCCAAATCAAAGTATCGATGCAAAGGTTTTATCAATCGCAATCGTAAACCAGCATACAAAAGGCACACCGTCACAAGGAGGAACAGATAAAGCTATTTACAATTTTACCAATTGGCAATATATCGATACATTAGTTGCATGGGCAGGTTCTTCTGGTGAAGGGATTATTGTTCCTCCGAGCGGAGATGTGACTGATTCGGCACATAGAAATGGTGTCCCAGTGGTTGGAACAGTATTTTTTCCGCCAGAAGCATACGGTGGCAAACGAGAATGGGTAGAACAATTTGTGCAAAAAGATCAGCAGGGGAATTTTCCAATGGCGGATAAGTTACTTGAGATGTCTACAACATACGGGTTTGATGGCTGGTTCATTAATCAAGAAACAAATGTTGATGCACAAACTGCAAGTAATATGAAAGAACTTCTAAGCTACTTACAGACTCATAAACCGCAAAATCAGCAAATCATTTGGTATGATTCCATGGTGGCGAATGGTTCTGTAAATTGGCAAGGAGCATTGAATAGCAAGAATCAAGACTATTTCCAAAATGAAGGGAAACGTGTCTCTGACAAGATGTTTATCGATTTTAGGTGGCAAGAACTCAAATCATCTAGAGAAAAAGCAATTCAATTAAAACGTGATCCATACGATCTTTTTGCTGGAATCGATGTGCAGGCCAATGGAATAAATAGTAGTCGCAAACCAAGTAGTATTTTAGGAGAAAATGGTCAGCCACTTATTTCTCTAGGTCTTTATTGTCCTGATTGGACGTTGCGAGATGGTGGGAAATACGATATTGACCGTTATTGGGAAAATGAAAAACTACTTTGGATAAATCCTCAAGGAGATCCTCGTGCGGTGCAAAGTCCGAATAATCAATGGCAAGGAGTATCGCGCTACTATGTAGAAAAAACGCCCGTCACAAGTTTACCGTTTTTAACAAATTTCAACGTAGGAAATGGCGATGCTTTTTACAAAAATGGGACAAAAGTCAAAGAGGGAACTTTTAACAATCGAAGTGTTCAAGATGTTATGCCAACGTATCGCTGGGTCATTGACAATGAGACGGGTAACCAGTTAGAAGCTTCAATTAGTTATAAAGACGCTTTTAATGGTGGTTCTTCAATCCAATTATCCGGTCCTATGACAGCGGGGCAGCAAACCTTTATCAAACTATATGCTTCCAAGATCCAAGCGGATGCTTCAGAAGTAGCGACTAGTGTGACGAAAGGTGCAGACGAAACATCCTTAGTTTTAGAGATAGAAGGAAACGACAAACCTTTGATCATAAACGGAACGCAACAGCCGTTAGAAAACGGCTGGGTCCAAACGACGTATTCACTAAAATCAGCACAGGATCAAACGATTACAGCGATTGGATTAAATGTGAAGAATACTCAGACAAAATTTACTTCGATTTATTTAGGCCGATTACTTATGGGCAAAGAAGAAACGAAGCCTGACAGTGGAATCACGAACCTTACGTTTGCTGGAAAAACAATTGTGGATGATCTGACTGAAAGTATTCGGATGAGTTGGGATGTAACAGGAGAAGATGCTGCTTTATACCGTATATATCGAAAAGTCGATGGTCAGCTGCAATTTGAAGGTGAAACGTCAAATACTTCTTATACATTATTGAATCAAAAACGGATCGGAAATACAGCGAACTATCAAATATTTCCAGTTGATGATTATGGTTTGGAAGAACAAAGAGGGGCTGAGGCAGTTTATACGTTTGAAGCATTGAAAAAGCCAGAAATAACAATCAATGCGAGCAAAACATTGATTTCAGTAGGTGAAAAGATTACATTGTCCGCCGATGTTTCGAAATCTACAAATACAGTCAGTTGGGAAGTCTTGGGAGCGATACCACAAGTCTCAGAAGGTAAAGAGATAACCTTGTTTTTTGATAAACCAGGTGTATATACAGTGAAAGCAACTGCGACAAATGCTTCAGGTGAAACAGAGAGCGTCAAAGAAAACTATCTCCATGTTTATGATCAAAATGCCGGAATTAAAATAGAAAACCTTTCTATTTTGCCAGAAACGACTGCAACACAAGGTTCTGGCTATACAAATGATCGTGAAAGTTACCGTTTTGCTTTGGATGGGAATTTAAATACGAAATGGTGTGATAATAGTAGCGACAGGCCTTGGATGATTGCGGATCTTGGAGCGGTAAAAACAATTTCTGGTTTTGAGCTTTTTAATGCCGGTGCTGGAGGAGAAAGTTCAGATTGGAATACTAGAGACTACGATATTTCTGTAAGCCTTGATGGAAATAATTGGACAGACGTTGTTCAGCATCGAGGGAATACAGCAGATAGTAGTAAAGATGCGATTAGTTTGGTTGAAGCAAGATATGTCAAACTTTCTCTGGAAAAAGCAGAACAAAATGGAAAAACAGCTAGAATTTACGATTGGCAGATTATTGGCGTCAATCAAACGGGAATTATCAACCCATAAATAAGGCGTTGAGCTAAACAAAAAAGACAGAGCGGATCGTTAGAAATTCGTTCTGCCTTTTTGTATTGGAAAGTGTGTTGAGGTTTAGAAACTAATAATTAGTCGTTAAATACTCATGAAGAAGTTGTTTCTCTTTCTCCGAGATAAACGCCCCATTTACTGCATTATGATTGAATTGCTCCATATCAGCATAAGTGATACCGTACCATTCATAAAGTTTCATATATTCATCAGTTAAACTTGTATTAGATACGGTACGATTGTCTGTGTTGATACAAACCTTGATGCCAGCATCAAGAAAGGTTTTAAAAGGATAATCTGCTAATTTAGTAACGGTTTTTGTTTGGAAATTACTTGTTGGACACATTTCAATCAAAATATTGTTATCTTTTAATAAGGAAAAATATTCAGGTGTGTCCTTTACTGCAATACCGTGTCCGATGCGTTTGGCACCTAAATGAATCGCATCGGCAACATTTTTTCCACAACCGCACTCACCTGCATGAAGGGTCAATGGCATATTCAGTTGGTTGACTAGTCCAAGAGTTTCTTCAAATGTGTAAGGAGGAAAATCAAGTTCATTTCCTGCTAAATCGAATCCAACAATGCCCGCGGTTTGGAACTCTTTAGCTAAATGAACGATTTTTTCAATATCTGAGATTTCTTCATGACGCATACCACATAAGAGTGCATTGCTTTTTACGCCGAATTTTTCTTGACCACATGTAAGACCTGCTAAAACAGCGGTTACGATTTTAGGTAAAGAAAGTCCTTTTTGGGTGTGAAGAGAGGGAGCGAAGCGGACTTCGATATAGCGGATATTTTCTTCAGCTGCTTGACTAATAATATCAAATGCAGCGGCTTTTAAGGCAGTTTCAGTTTGTAAACAGGACAAAACTAGATCAAAACGTTCTAAGTATTGATTCAAATTTTGGCAGTCAATAGGTGCAACGAGCAGATTTTTTAATTGCACGTCATCTGCAGGTAGAACAATACCTTGTGGCTCTGCAATTTTCCGTAATGTCTCTGGTCGGATAGAACCGTCCAAGTGGCAATGTAGCTCTATTTTCGGTAATTTTTTGACATGCTCACGCTTCACACTATCAGCCTCTCTTTTCTTGTTTAATAATGGTTCTTGTGCGATAAGTATTTTGAAGACTTTAACATGCTGAGTGCAAGCTGTCAATAAAATAAAAAGAGCTGTAGGAGTGAGAGTATTTTTTGCTATGCTATTTTATTTTATAAAATTCTGTTAAACTATAATCGTTCGATAAGCAATTTGGAAACGCTGACAAGTAGGATAGGCTACGTTAGCAAAGGGAGAATGAAGTATGAAATTGACCATTAAAGAAATTGCGGATATGGCGGGTGTATCGGTGACGACCGTATCACAAATTATTAATGACAAAGGCAGTCGATTCAGTGAAAAAACGAGAAACAAAGTATTAACTGTTGTAGAAGAACATGATTACAAGCCAGATTATTTTGCATCAAATATCATTACGAGGCATTCGAAAACAATAGGCATGGTTGTACCTGATGTCACTGACTTTTTCTTTGCGAAAGTAATCGAAGGTGTGGAAACCTATTTGAATTCGTTGGGTTATATGATCTTACTCTGTAATTCCAAGCATGACGAAGACAAAGCAACGCAGTACGTTACAGAACTTGTTCATCGCTCAGTTGACGGGATCATTTTTGCAACACCCAATATTTTACCCGCCAACCATATTTTACGAAATAAAAACAAAGGAAAAGTTCCTGTGATTCTTGTGGATCGTGGTATTAATCCTAGAGAAAGTGGTCGCTTGATTGTGAAAGAATATGAGGGTGCGTATCAAGCGGTGAATGCATTGATCGAACAAGGGCATAGACACATCGCAATGTTGAAAGAAAATGAGGGTTATTATCAACTGACCGAAAGGGTGACCGCTTATCAGCATGCATTAAAAGATAACGGGATCCCGGTAAGAGAAAATTATATGAGCAGCGGGGACTTAAATTTAGGCGGTGGCTACACAGCTGCTAAAAAGGTGTTAAAAAATCCTTCCATTACAGCCATCTTTTGTGGGAACGATGAAATGGCAATGGGGGCTTATCAGGCAATTGAAGAGTCTGGTAAAAAAATTCCAGATGATATTTCTGTTATCGGATTTGACGGCTTGGAAATTTCGGAGTATTTGGTACCAGGTTTGACGACAGTTTATCAACCTAGTTTTGATATTGGATTTTATGCAGCGCAATTTTTAGTGGAAGCAATCAATGATCCAGAGAAAAAAATTCCAAATAAAATTTTTGATACAACATTTATTTTAAGAAATAGCACTAAATCGATTGACAATCAGCTAGATTTGATTTAATGTTCGTTTTATAAGCGTTTTCAAAATATGAAAGCGTTAGTAAACTGTTTTACTAAAAAGTTTTAACCTGAATGATTTTAGTGTATAATACATCCTTGGGGATTGATTCGGAGGAAAAAAGCATGAGAATGGTAGATTTAATCGAGAAAAAACGTGACGGGCAAGTCTTAACAGATGAAGAAATTCAATTCATTGTTTCTGGTTATACTAAAGGAGATATTCCAGATTATCAGATGAGTGCATTTTTGATGACTGTTTTTTACAAAGATATGACCGATGAAGAAATTACGACGCTGACATTGGCTATGGCCAATTCTGGTGAGATGATCGATCTTTCATCGATTCAAGGAATCAAAGTAGACAAACATTCTACTGGAGGTGTTGGTGATACAACGACCTTGATTTTAGCCCCCCTCGTTGCAAGTGTTGGCGCAAGTGTTGCAAAGATGTCTGGCAGAGGGCTTGGATACACAGGTGGTACGATTGATAAATTAGAAGCAATACCAGGATTTCATGTAGAAATACCAGATGAAGAATTTATTCGATTGGTGAATGAAAGTCATGTAGCGGTCGTTGGTCAATCCGGTGATTTAGCCCCAGCGGATAAAAAATTATATGCACTGCGTGATGTTACTGCAACAGTGAATTCGATTCCGTTGATTGCAAGTTCTATCATGAGTAAAAAAATAGCGTCCGGTGCTGATGCAATCGTGTTGGATGTTACAACGGGCGAAGGTGCCTTTATGAAGAATATTGATGAAGCTCGTCGTTTAGCTGAAACAATGGTTCGAATCGGTCGCTTAGCAAATCGTCAGACGATGGCGGTGATTTCAGATATGTCCCAGCCGCTAGGTGAAGCGATAGGAAATAGCCTAGAAGTTGTCGAAGCAATCGAAACACTTCAAGGTAAAGGACCAGAAGATTTAATGGAAATGTGCTATATACTAGGTAGCCAAATGGTTGTTTTAGCCAAAAAAGCTGACACATTAGAGGAAGCTAGAGCGATGTTAAAAGAGGCCTTAGAATCAGGTAAAGCATTAGCTAAATTCCGAGAAATGATCCGCAATCAAGGCGGAGATGATAGTATCATTGATCACCCTGAACGAATACTAACAGCAAAACATCAAATCAAATTGCCAGCACAAACATCAGGAGTTGTTCAAAAAATTGTAGCAAATGAAATTGGTATCGCAGCGATGTTGTTAGGTGCAGGACGAGCTACAAAAGAAGATTCGATCGATCACGCAGTCGGAATCAAGTTGCATAAAAAAGTTGGTATGCCAGTGAAGGTAGGCGAATCGTTACTAACAATTTATTCAAATTCAGATTCGATTGAAGACGTCAAAGAACTTTTATATAAAAATATCGAAATCGGCAGTTTTGGAACTGAACCTGAGCTGATTCATGATATAATAACAGCATAAAGGATGTGCAAAAAATAATGGAATTAAATCAAATGATTGACCACACTATTTTAAAAGCAGACGCAAAAGAAGAAGATGTTTTACGAATTATTGAAGAAGCAAAAAAATATAAATTCTTCTCAGTTTGTATCAATCCATGTTGGGTTGCTTTAGCAAAAGAACATTTAGCAGATACATCTGTTGATGTTTGTACGGTAATTGGTTTTCCTTTAGGTGCCAATACGTCTGAGGTAAAAGCTTATGAAGCGACAGATGCAATCAATAATGGTGCAACAGAAGTCGATATGGTCATTAATGTTGGTGCGCTGAAATCTAAGCAATACAAAAAAGTCCAAAAAGATATCCAAGCAGTGGTTGATGCGGCCAAAGGTAAAGCTTTAGTTAAAGTGATCATCGAGACCGCTCTACTTACAGATGAAGAAAAGATAAAAGTTTGTGAACTTGCTAAAGAAGCAGGGGCAGATTTTGTTAAAACGTCAACTGGTTTTTCAACAGGTGGCGCAACGATCGCAGACGTTAAATTGATGCGTGAAACAGTTGGCCCAAGCATGGGTGTAAAAGCTTCAGGCGGTATTCATAACGAAGCTGAAGCAAAAGCCATGATTGAAGCTGGCGCTACACGGATCGGAACAAGTGCCGGTGTTGCAATTATAGAAGGTACTACAGGGACAGGTTATTAATCTAAAGAAGAAAGTGGCAGACAAATGACAGCAAAACAAGAATGGTTAGCTATCGCAGATAATGCATTATCAAAAGCGTATGTACCTTATTCTCACTTTCCTGTTGGGGCATGTCTCGTGACCAAAGAAGGAAAAACGTTTCAAGGAGTCAATATCGAAAATGCTTCATACGGATTGACAAATTGTGCTGAACGAACAGCGATTTTTAAAGCTGTTTCAGAAGGTGAACGTGCTTTTCAGCATTTAGTGATTGCAGGAAATACACCAGAGCCAATATCTCCGTGTGGTGCATGCAGACAAGTGATGGCTGAATTTTGTGCGCCTGAAATGACAGTTACCTTGGTTGGCGAGCATGGTGTGATCAAAGAGACGACAGTCGGCGAGCTTTTACCATATGCTTTTACGGAAAAAGATTTGTAAGATCTAGTTACTTGAACTAAACCTTTCAACGAAATGTTGAATTGATGTGGATTGCTCTTGCGAGTACTCGTTGCACGAGAAACCTTTTTTACTATTATTATCTTGTTTCATTCAGTCTTCCGGCTGTTGAAAATATAAAACTATTATAGGGGGCTTTACAGAGATGAAAAAAGCAAAATTATTTGGTTTTGGCTTGACTGCATTGGCATTAACACTTGCGTTAGCGGCATGTGGCGGGAGTAAAAAAGATTCAACAGATGGAAAATCAGCAGGTGGAGACGCGGATCATAGCGTTGTTATCGTTACTGATATCGGCGGGGTAGATGACCGCTCATTCAACCAATCAGCTTGGGAAGGTTTACAAGCTTGGGGGAAAGAACACGATTTGAAAAAAGGAGCGGATGGATTTGATTATATTCAATCAAACGATGCTTCGGAATATGTAACAAATATTGATACAGCAGTTTCTAATGGATTTAAAACAGTTTTCGGTATTGGCTACCTGCTATCTGATTCTATCAGTACAGCAGCGGATGCAAATCCAGATACACAATTTGGTATCATTGATAGCGTTATTGAAGGCAAAGACAATGTTGTATCTGCAACATTTAAAGATCAAGAAGCTGCATACTTAGCTGGTGTAGCGGCAGCATATACAACAAAAACAGACACTGTAGGATTTATTGGTGGTGAAGAAGGCGCGGTTATCGACCGTTTTGAAGCTGGTTTCCATCAAGGTGTGATTGATACAGCAAAAGAATTGAAAAAAGACATAAAAGTTGAAGTTGAATATGCTGCTTCATTTGGTGATCCTGCCAAAGGAAAAGCACTAGCAGCATCAATGTACCAAAAAGGCGCTGATATTATCTATCACGCTGCAGGTGGTACAGGTCAAGGAGTTTTCCAAGAAGCAAAAGATTTAAATGAAACAGGTTCAAAAGATAAAGTTTGGGTTATCGGTGTAGATAGCGATCAAGATAAAGAGGGCGCGTACAAAACAAAAGACGGTAAAGAAGAGAACTTTACATTAACATCAACACTTAAAGGTGTAGGTGCTGCAGTGCAAGATATCTCAAACCGTGCTTTAGAAGATAAATTCCCTGGCGGTGAACATTTAGTTTATGGTTTGAAAGATGGTGGTGTTGATTTGACAAAAGGTTACTTGTCAGACGAAGCACAAATAGCTGTTGATACAGCAAAAGAAAAAATCATCGCAGGAGATATCAAAGTTCCAGAAGTACCAAAAGATGTAAAAGAGTAAAAATTTTAGCTTAGCGCTGCGACCAGCAGCGCTAAGACTTTATTATGCCTTTAAAGAAGGAAAAAGAATCATCCAATCATTCATTTTCTTTCTTTAAGTGCCTAAAAGCTACTTTATTTTTTAGAAGTATCGTATTAATAGATGATGTAAATGATTAAATTGTTAGGAAGTGAAGAATGTGGCTCAGGAAAACTATGTAATTGAAATGCGCAATATCACGAAGGAGTTTGGGACATTTAAGGCTAATGATAATATCAACTTAACTGTTCGACCAGGAGAAATTCATGCTTTGCTAGGTGAAAACGGCGCTGGAAAATCTACTTTAATGAATATTCTATCTGGTTTGTTAGAACCAACATCAGGTGAAATATTTATGAATGGCTCCAAAGTATCGATCAATGGCCCCACTGCAGCAAATCGTTTAGGAATTGGAATGGTCCATCAGCATTTTATGCTAGTCGATGCATTTACTGTAACTGAAAACATCATTCTAGGTAGTGAACCGACAAATGCGGGTATATTGGATCGTAAAAAAGCAACAGCAGAAATCAAAAGAGTTTCTGAACAATACGGGTTATCGGTCGTTCCAAGTGCGTATATTCGAGACATATCTGTTGGAGCACAGCAACGAGTAGAAATCTTGAAAACGTTATATCGTGGAGCCGATGTCTTGATTTTTGATGAGCCTACAGCTGTTTTGACACCTCAAGAGATTGATGAATTGATGGAAATCATGCGTGGACTTGTTCAAGAAGGTAAATCGATCATTTTGATTACGCATAAATTAGATGAAATCAAAAAAGTAGCTGACCGCTGCACGGTTATTCGCCGTGGTCAAAGTATTGATACAGTAAATGTCAAAGATGTTTCTTCACAACAATTAGCTGATATGATGGTTGGTCGTTCTGTATCGTTTAAAACAGAAAAGAAAGCAGCTGATCCTAAAGAAGTTGTTCTTTCAATCAAAGATTTAGTTGTAAAAGAAAGTCGTGGGTTGGAAGCTGTTAAAAGTCTTAGTTTAGATGTACGAGCAGGTGAAGTAGTTGGGATTGCAGGAATTGACGGCAATGGTCAAACAGAATTGATCCAAGCACTAACTGGATTACGTAAGGCAGAAAGTGGTTCAGTCGAACTTAGAGGAGAAACAATTACGAATAAAAAACCTCGTAAGATCACAGAAGCAGGTGTGGGTCACGTACCTGAAGACCGTCATAAATATGGACTTATTCTGGATATGACCTTAGCTGAAAATATTGCACTACAAACCTACTACAAGAAGCCTTTAAGTAAAAGCGGTGTCTTGAATTACAACCAAATTAATTCATACGCACGAAAATTAATAGAAGAATACGATGTACGAACAGTAAATGAATTGGTTCCTGCCAAAGCATTATCAGGAGGGAATCAACAAAAAGCCATTATCGCTAGAGAAATCGATCGTGATCCTGATTTGTTGATAGTATCTCAACCAACACGCGGGTTAGATGTTGGTGCTATTGAATATATCCACAAACGTTTGATCGAACAACGAGATAAGGATAAGGCGGTATTGGTAGTTAGTTTTGAATTAGATGAAATTTTAAATGTTTCTGATCGCATTGCAGTGATCCATTCTGGAAAAATCGTCGGAATCGTAGATCCAAAAGAAACGACTGAAAATGAACTAGGATTACTAATGGCTGGTTATTCTTTAGAAGAAGCAAGAGCCGAATTAAGTCAAAAGGCAGGTGAGGCAGTTGAATAATCGATCAGAAAAATTACGGAATATTTTAGTTCCGATTTTATCCGTATTGATGGGCTTTATTCTTGGTGCAATTATTATGTTGATTTCAGGTCAGAACCCAGTTGCTGGGTATCAAGCGATGCTGATGACTGCTTTTCAAAGCCCCAAAAGTATTGGTGAAATTTTTGTAACGGCCGGACCTTTGATTTTTACAGCGCTAGGGTTTGCGGTAGCAAATTCAGCTGGATTCTTTAATATCGGGCTGTCAGGTCAAGCATTGTGTGGCTGGATTACAAGTATTTGGGTAGCACTCTCAATGCCTGATGCACCTCGCATGGTCGTTTTACCTTTAACAGTTCTTGCTGGTGCGCTAGCAGGAGCCATGGCGGCTGCGATTCCCGGATTTTTACGCGCATTCTTTGGCACAAGTGAAGTCATCGTTACGATTATGCTGAATTATGTTTTTCTCTATACGAGTACGCACATTGTCAATAATGTGATGGCTAAAGAGTTGATGACAAATAAAGGTGTTACAAAAGTAATTGGGGAAAATGCAAGTTTACGTACAGGCTTCTTGAAAGAGTTGAGCAGCGGTTCGCGTTTGAATATTGGTATTTTCATGGCACTTATTTTCTTAGTTTTGATTTGGTTCCTTATGAAGAAAACGACCTTGGGGTATGAGATTCGCTCTGTTGGTTTGAACCCATTCGCATCAGAATACGCTGGAATGAGCAGCAGACGAACAATCGTGATGTCGATGGTTATCTCTGGAACATTAGCTGGTCTCGGTGGTGTCGTTCTTGGTCTTGGAACATTTGGGAACTTCTTTGTTCAAGGTTCTTCCTTGAGTATTGGGTTTGACGGAATGGCTATTTCTTTACTGGGAGCAGGCAGTTCGGTGGGAATATTATTATCAGCGCTTCTCTTTAGTGTATTGAAACTTGGTGGACAAGGAATGCCGCTTCGTGCCGGTGTTCCAATCGAATTAGTGGATGTCGTGATTGCTTCGATCATTTTCTTCGTTGCCATCAGTTACCTTATTCGCTTCTTGTTAGCAAAAGCTTCAGGGAATAAAAAAGAAGTCGCAATTGTTGAAGAATTAGATGGAAAAACAGATCCAACTAGTCAAGAAGGAGGAAAAATCTAATGGATATTGCATTAATCGCTGTATTGGCGCCGATTATTACACAAACTTTGGTTTATTCTACTCCTTTAGTTTTCACGGCTTTGGGTGGGACATTTTCTGAACGGAGTGGTATTGTAAATGTAGGACTAGAAGGAATCATGGTGATGGGTGCCTTCAGTTCGGTTGTATTTAACTTGACCTTCGCTGATACATTTGGTGCAGCAACGCCTTGGCTTGCTTGTTTGGTCGGTGGCGTAGTTGGGATGTTATTTTCACTGCTCCATGCTGTTGCAACGATCAATTTAAGAGCAGATCACATCATCAGCGGAACGGTAGTCAATTTAATGGCACCAGCTTTGGGGATTTTCTTGATCAAAGTGATTTATGGAAAAGGTCAAACAGATACAATCAAAGAATCGTTTGGTTACTATTCATTTCCTATCTTGAAAGATATCCCCATAATAGGAGACTTATTCTTCAAACAAACAACATTGCCAGCGTTTGTGGCAATATTGGTGGCGATTCTTTCTTGGTTTGTATTGTTCAAGACTCGTTTTGGTTTACGCCTTCGCTCTGTAGGTGAAAATCCGCAGGCAGCAGATACACTTGGAATCAATGTTTATCTAATGCGTTATGCAGGTGTTTTGATCTCAGGATTTTTAGGTGGTATCGGAGGAGCGGTCTTTGCTCAAACGATTGCTGGACGTTTTGCGGTGACAACGATTGCCGGACAAGGATTTATTTCAATGGCGGCGATGATTTTCGGTAAATGGAATCCGCTAGGTGCAATGGGTGCAGCATTGTTCTTCGGTTTTGCACAAAATATCAGTATTGCCGGATCAAATTTACCGGTGATTTCATCAATACCAGCTGTTTACTTACAAGCAGCACCCTATGTTTTGACCATTATCGTTTTAGTTGTTTTCTTAGGAAAAGCTTCTGGACCAAAAGCAATTGGGAAAAATTATATCAAATCTAAATAATAGTAGTATAAAAGGGCGGGGCTATGGGACGAATTCTGAAGTCATGCCCTTTTTATAAATAATTATTAATTTGTTTCTACAGAATAAACGTGTAAAGCTTTTAAAAACAGAATCAAAGAAAGAAGGATGGTTATGTTTAAACGTGTACATTTAGTTGTGATGGATTCAGTCGGAATCGGGGAAGCACCAGATGCTGAAAAATTTGGCGATGTAGGCAGTGATACTTTAGGGCATATTGCCAAAGAAGCTGGATTGACTATCCCTAATTTAGAGAATCTTGGGCTAGGAACGATCGCCCCCCTTCATAATGTAGAAGCTGTAGCAGATCACAAAGGCTACGCAACAAAATTAGAAGAGATTTCTGTGGGGAAAGATACAATGACTGGTCATTGGGAAATCATGGGCTTGAATATTCAAAAACCTTTCCGAGTATTTCCTGATGGATTTCCAGAAGAACTACTAGCGCAAATCGAAGAATTTTCAGGACGAAAAATTGTTTGTAACAAACCATATAGCGGTACAGCAGTTATCGACGATTATGGAAAACACCAAATGGAAACAGGCGATTTAATCGTGTATACATCCGCTGATCCAGTCTTGCAGATTGCAGCGCACGAAGAGGTCATTCCTTTAGAAGAATTATACCGTATTTGTCAGTACGTTCGTGATATCACGAAAGATGAACCTTATATGATCGGTCGTATTATTGCTCGTCCGTATGTTGGTGAACCAGGTAACTTTACGAGAACAAGTAATCGCCATGATTATGCACTAGATCCGTTTGGTCAGACTGTTCTTGATTCATTGAAAGATAACGGCAAAGACGTTATCGCTGTTGGGAAAATCAATGATATTTTCAATGGGCAAGGCATAACAGATTCTGTGCGGACGAAAAGTAATATGGATGGTGTAGACCAACTGCTTAAAGTGATGAAACGTGATTTTGAAGGATTAAGTTTCACTAACTTAGTTGATTTTGACGCACTATACGGTCACCGTCGCGATGTGGTTGGTTATGCTCATGCGATCGAAGCCTTTGATTTAAGACTTCCAGAAATTATCGATGCAATGAAAGAGGACGATTTACTACTAATCACAGCTGACCACGGAAATGATCCAACCTTCCCTGGAACTGATCATACGAGAGAATACGTTCCATTATTGGTTTACAGTAAAAAAATGACAGGGCAAGGGAGCTTGCCGCAAGGACATTATGCAGATATTTCAGCGACCATTGCTGAAAACTTTGCTGTTCCAAAAACAGAAAATGGCGAAAGCTTTTTAAATAAACTGGTATAGGAGAGAAATGATGACAAAATTAGGTGAAATGTTAAAAGAGACAACAGCGTTTTTAAAAGAAAAAGGCGTTGGCGAAGTTGATTTTGGTTTGATTTTAGGTTCTGGTTTAGGTGAGCTGGCGGATGAAGTAGAAGATGCCATTGCGATTCCTTTTTCAGAAGTTCCTCATTTTGCGGTTTCAACGGTTGTTGGACATGCAGGTAAGTTAGTTTATGGTACACTTTCTGGGAAAAAAGTATTAGCGATGCAAGGCCGTTTCCATTATTATGAAGGCCATTCAATGCAAAAAGTGACGTATCCAGTTCGTGTGATGGCTGCAATGGGGGCTCATTCGATTGTCGTAACAAATGCTGCGGGCGGTGTAAACGAAAACTTCACACCAGGTAATTTGATGTTGATCACAGATCATATCAACTTTACTGGAGATAATCCATTGATTGGGGAAAATGATGAAGCGATGGGACCACGTTTCCCAGATATGAGTCATGCGTATACGCCAGCCTATTTTGAAGTAGCGAAAAAAGTAGCAAACGAACAAAATGTAGCTTTACAAGAAGGTGTTTATATGGGCTATTCCGGTCCAACATATGAAACACCTGCTGAAATTCGGATGTCTCGTGTGATGGGGGCCGATGCAGTTGGAATGTCAACTGTATCAGAAGTCATCGTTGCAGCACATAGTGGCTTGAAAGTCTTAGGTATTTCATGTATCACAAACTTAGCCGCTGGTATGCAAAGTAGCTTGAATCACGCAGAAGTTGTAGAAACAACAGAGCGAGTTAAATCTCAATTTAAAGAACTAATCAAAGCAACGTTAGCTGAACTATAAAAGTTTCATTATAAAGGAGAAAAAAGATGAGCGTTCATATCGAAGCAAAACAAGGCGAAATAGCAGATAAAATTTTATTACCAGGAGATCCGTTACGTGCAAAATATATTGCCGAGACATTTTTAGAAAATCCAGTATGCTACAACCAAGTAAGAGGAATGTTAGGTTATACGGGTACGTATAAAGGTGAACGCGTTTCCGTTCAAGGAACGGGAATGGGGATGCCTTCTGCGACTATTTATGCACATGAATTGATCAATTCATACGATGTGAAAAAATTGATTCGTGTTGGTACGTGTGGATCAATCTCTGAAAAAGTTCATGTGAGAGATTTAGTGATTGCACAAGCAGCAGCAACACCGTCATCAATGATCCGTAATGATTTCCCTAAATATGATTTCCCTCAAATTGCTGATTTTGATTTACTATTGAAATCATACACAACTGCAAAAGAAAAAGGCTTTGTGACTCACGTGGGTAATGTCTTGTCTGATGATGTATTTTATAAAGATAGTATGGACGGCGTTTTTGATTTAGGTAAATTAGGTGTCTTAGCAATCGAAATGGAAGCTGCAGCACTTTATTATTTAGCAGCAAAATTTGATGTCCAAGCTTTGGCGATCATGACGGTTAGTGACAGTCTAGTAACTGGTGAAGAAACAACTGCTGAAGAGCGTCAAACAACATTTAATGATATGATCGAAGTGGGGTTGGAAACAGCAATCAATAGTTAAGAGTAAAGGAGATTGAGAGGGGAACCTTTCGATCTCCTTTATTGCAAAGCAGATGATGTGCAGTAGTTGGCGAGCAAAGCAATAGAAGTTTCAGAGGGATTGCTCTATCATAGAGTATGAAACGTAAGTTGAATGGAGGAAGAAAAATTGGATAATTTTAGATTTTATGTACCAACAGATATTCGTTTTGGGAATGACCGTTTAAAAACAGAGCTGACAGATGTTCTAAATACGTACGGTAAAAATGTACTATTAGTATACGGCGGCAGTATCAAGAAAAATGGATTGTATGATCAAGTAATCAGCCTACTTGAGAAAAACCAAAATAAAGTAGTGGAATTAAATGGTGTAGAACCAAATCCTCGTATTGAAACAGTTCGTCGTGGTGTAGCATTATGCCGTGAAAATGAAGTGAATGTAATCTTAGCTGTAGGTGGCGGCTCAACGATTGATTGTGCCAAAGTAGTAGCAGCTGGTTTTTATAGTCAAGGAGATCCGTGGGACGTTATCGCAGGACGCAAAGGGTTTCAAGGTGAAGCTTTACCAATTGTTACGATCTTGACATTAGCAGCAACCGGCAGTGAGATGAATGCTGGAGCAGTGATCACAAATCTAGCGACAAACCAAAAATTAGGTGTTGGTGGTTCTTCAATGATGCCAAAAGTGTCGTTTTTAGATCCAACATTGACATTTACTGTACCGGCTTACCAAACTGCAGCAGGTTCAGCCGATATATTAAGTCATTTGTTTGAAAGTTACTTTAACGTAACAAAAGGAACAGATGTACAAGATTTTGTTTCAGAGGGATTGATGCGTGCGGTTATTAAAAATTGTCCGATTGCGCTGAATACGCCAGATGATTACGATGCCCGTGCTAACTTGATGTGGTCAAGCAGCTTGGCATTGAATGGATTGACGAGAAATGGCAAGCACGGCGTTTGGTCCTGTCATGCGATGGAACATGAACTAAGTGCATTCTATGATATTACCCATGGGATCGGTCTAGCGATTTTAACCCCACGTTGGATGAATTATGTACTTTCTGAACAAACGGTGACTAAATTTGCTCAGTTTGCTCATAACGTGTGGGGAATCGTTGAAGAAGATCCAATGCTTGCAGCAAAAAAAGGAATTCAAGCGACGTATGATTTCTTTGTATCATGCGATATCCCAATGACATTACCGTCTGTCGGAATCGACGAAGAGAAGTTTGAAGAGATGGCCAAACAGGCTGTAGCGCATAGTACGATCAAGACGGATGCATTTGTTCCGCTAGCTGAATCAGATGTTGAAGCAATTTATCGTGACTGTTTGACTGAATCAACCTTTGTATAAGCAAAATTATAATCTTTAATTGTTAGTGTGGAGACAGAAATAGAAAGCAGAGTCGATTTTTTAATTTATAATATATAAGTTGGGGTTTACGCATCAGTCATACGAAATTTTATGGTATAATTTCTTACATTTTTTTGAAAATCCTGTTAAATCAACGTTTCTAAAATTAATTATGAGAATTCACTCATTTTAAAGAGACTTTCTTTTGGAACAATGAACCGAAATTTTACCGTGTAGAATAAAAACCGAACGATTCAAATGTTCCTAGTTACTTTTGACATATATCAAAAATAGATTTTGGCACACGAATATATACCAGTAATGACCATATCAAAAAGTATACCTTTTGACAGACTCAATTTAGAAAAATAGACATTATTATAGAGAAGAGCTAAAACATTCGACTTTATACCGTAAAATCTCGGTCCACTGATACGTGAACCCCAAAGCCTGAAAAGTTTAATAGGGTATAAGGAACTGGCCAGATTTGAACAATTGCTACAGAGTTGTTTAAGATAAAAAATGAGTTTGGGACATAAGTCCTAACGAAAAATCCAGATACCAATCAACTTGATTGGCATCTGGATTATTTTTTTCTATAAAAATAAGAACACCTTTGCTAGAATAAAAGTAACTACACAAATAAACAAGCGAGGTGTTCTTATGTTTAAAAATTATACCACAAATCAAGTCATTCTTCCTCTAGATTTTAGTTTTCAGTTAGAAAAAAATGATATCGCATTTGTTATTGATCAATTAGTGGAAAGTATTCCCGAGGCACGTTTTCTTCCTTTTCACCATCAGATGGGTCCTTCTTCTTATCATCCCAAAATGATGATGAAGATGATTTTGTGTGCCTATACACAATCTGTATTTTCTGGTCGCAAGATTGAAGCGTTGACGAAAGACAGTATTCGCATGATGTGGCTCACTCAAAGCTATCAACCTAGCTATCGAACAATCAATCGTTTCCGTGTGAATCCCTTAGTGAACACACTCCTTCGGGAGTGCTTCGTCCAGTTCCGTAGCCAATTAGTCAAGGAACAATTAATCGATGAAGAAGCAATTTTTATCGATGGTACAAAGATTGAAGCCAACGTCAATAAATACACCTTAGTTTGGAGAAAATCGATTGATAACTTTGATAAAAAGCTCATTGAAAAATCAAATTATTCCTGAAATTGAGCGAGAGTCCGCAAAAGAACTATCTGTTACTGAATTAGGCAAGATTGAAGAAAATCTCTCGCATGTTGTCGAAAAGTTTACAGAAAAAATCGAACAAGCAGAGGAGGGAATTACTCGCAAATCAATCCGTTCTAAACGAAAAGTTCCTAATAATTAAATGACACTTTTCAAGGACTTTAAAGAGCGAAAACTCGCTTATCAAAAACATAGACAGATTTTAGGGCGACGAAACAGTTACTCTAGAACGGACCTAGATGCCACTTTTATGCGCATGAAAGACGATCACATGAAAAATGGGCAGTTGAAAGCAGGTTATAATCTTCAAATCGCCACGAACAGTCAGTATATTTTAGGCTATGATCTTTTCTCAAATCCAACAGATACACGAACATTGCGCCCTTTTTTAACCACTTTAAAAGAGTGTTTCTTTGATCTGCCAAACTATATTGTCGCAGATGCCGGCTATGGAGGAGAAGAAAACTATCAAGCGGTTTTAGAGGATCACGAGCGAACACCACTCATCACTTATGCCATGTACCATAAAGAACAGAAGAAAAAGTTTAAACAAAATCCGTCCCTTCCAGCAAACTGGCCGTACCAAGAAGTAGAGGACACGTTTCTTTGTCCAAACGGACGGAAAATGAATTTTCGAAATGATTCTATTCGTACAGATAAGTATGGCTTTAAACGGTATTTAAAACGGTATGAATGTGAAGACTGCTCGAATTGTCCTCTTCGAACTCAATGTACAAA
This sequence comes from Enterococcus sp. AZ126, assembly GCF_051714545.1. Taxonomy (NCBI): domain Bacteria; kingdom Bacillati; phylum Bacillota; class Bacilli; order Lactobacillales; family Enterococcaceae; genus Enterococcus; species Enterococcus sp. AZ126. Next base: position 1,867,967 of record NZ_JBIOSB010000001.1, on the reverse strand, counting down.
AGCGAAGAGTGACAAGAATCGTGAGATTCAAAAGAACATGAACTGGGAATACTTTAAAGCAACGATTCAACAGCTACTTTCAGAAAAAACAGGTAAACTCTATCGCCAACGAAAAATTGACGTCGAACCAGCTTTCGGACATCTGAAGGCTTGTTTAGGGTTCACTCGTTTCTCTGTTCGAGGGAAATAGCAGACACACAATGAAATTGAATTCGCTTTAATGGCAGTAAATTTAAGGAAATATAGGCTAAGTAAGCTAGAAAATAAGAAGAATTCTCCCAATAATCTAAAAAATAGAAGACTGAAAATCTTTTTTTACGATTTTTGGTATTCAATTTTAAGGTTCTTGGGATTTACGTCCCAAGCTCATGGTAAATAAAAATAATTCAGATAAAACAGATGAATTATATGAATACGACACAAGCACGTTGAGTAAGATTTTCTTAAATATGCCTATACCAAAAACATTCGTTTTAGGAGAATATTATTTTTGATGATTAATAGCACTACAAGTAATGAAAAAAAATGTATGGTATGATTTTCTTTAAGTTCTTGTTTATTTTTCTTTAGATTGATAATTTAATTTTTATGTGATATATTAATTATGTAAAATAATTTAGTAAAAGGAGTGGATAAAAATGAAGAAAAAAGTATTTGCTAGTTTCATAAGTGTCTTGTTTTCAGTTTTTTTATTAGTTGGGTTTAGTGAATCTGTTGAAGCATTTGAAAATTTGAATTGTCCAACACCAATAAACCAAGTTTTTCCTGATCCAAACTTCGCAGACTATATTGCAAAACAATTAAAAAAACAACCGACAGACCTTGTTACGCAAACCGAGTTAGATAGTATAACCTATATTAATATAGGCGGTTCTCATGTAAAGAGTATTGAAGGAATCAAGTATATGCATAATAATCAAGCATTTCACTTTTATGACAATGAGGTAGAAAGTTTAGAGCCTTTCAGAGGTTGGGAAAATCATAAATTGAACAATCTACAATTTTATAATAATCATAATATTACCGATATTTCACCTTTAATAGATACAAAGTTACCTAACTTATGGATATTGTATATGCATAATTTAAATCTAAATAATTCCGCGTTTGACGCTTTGGCTAAATTTGATTCATCACCGAAAATGGGCTCGTTGAAGTTACCTGGAAATCATTTAGATGATTTCAATAAACTGACAAAAATGCCTCATAAAAATGCTATATGGCGTGATATAGAATATCAGAAACAAACGATTGAGCGTCCGGCAGTTACAGTTGGGAAAGATCCATTAGTAATAGAAAATACAAGTACAGATTTTATGGATAAAGTAAATAAAATGGCAATAACAAAAGTAAGTGAAAATGGTGTAACAGATTTAGATAATAGTGTCACATGGAATGCAGAAGATATTGATTATGGAACTGAAAGTTTGGTTCTAAATGTCGAATCAGTAGCAACTCCTGATTACACAAATTATATAAAGCCTAGTGTTGAATATACCTTGCCTTTAAAATGGCAACCTGTGTTTTTGATGGGTGACACTCTAAAAGCATTAGTTGGAAGACCCTTTGATCCGTTAATTTATGCGGATGCATGGGATGCAGAGGATGAGGATTTATCGGGTAATGTTACGATAAAAGAAGATGCTGTTCCTAGAAATGATAGTAATGTAGTTACAAAAAAAGGAAAATATAAAGTTGTTTATTCTGTTACTGACTCAGATGGTAATGAAGTAGAACAAATTGTCCAAATTATAGTCAAGTAAATAGTAAAGTGCTCTCAAAGGTTGCAAGTGAAAGCAACAACCTTTGAGAGCTATTTTTTGTAAAATACGTATTAAGTTAACTCGTAGAAATTATTTTTAACCAATAGCTCACACTTTTTTATAAAAGATAAACACTATCAAAACTTAAAAAGTATTGATAGTGTTTGTGCGGTGTGGTAAAATAAGGCTTGTAAGACTGTCATATCTTACTATCATAAATAAGGTAAGAAATGGGGCAAAAAACTGTGATTTTTGGTTATGCAAGAGTGAGTACTTGGGGTCAAGATTTAGAATCTCAAATTGCTGCTTTAAAAAAAGCTGGTTGCGAAAAAATCTACACTGAAAAATTCACAGGAACAAAAATCAATCGAAAAGAATTTCAAATGCTGCTTAAAGAATTATCTGAAGGTGATACGTTAGTTGTCACAAAATTAGATCGTTTTGCTCGATCAACTGTTCAGGGATTGGAAACTGTTCAAAATCTTTTTAAAAGAGGAATCAAAGTGCACATTTTGAATATGGGTATAATCGAGAACACACCAACTGGAAGACTGACATTTACAATTTTTTCGGCATTTGCAGAATTTGAACGAGATATGATTGTAGAACGTACACAAGAAGGTAAGGCGATTGCTAAATTAAATCCTGATTTTCGAGAAGGACGGCCAAAAAAATTCAGCAAGGATCAATTGGATCTAGCAATGGAATTGCTGAAGAAAGATACCACGAAAAATGTCTCACGTAAAACTGGAGTAAGTGAAGCGTCTCTTTACAGAGAAAAAAGACGAAGAAAATACCAAAACTTATAACTAAATCTATATACCGTAAATCTACGTTAAGCGTAGAGTGATTCTAAGATCATTTCAACTTTTAAACTGAGGGATTATCTTGAACAAGTAATCTAGTGATTACCTAAAACGGACGTTTTTGGCAAAATAAAAAAGCTAACCCAAAACTAGGACAACTTCCAGTAATACCAGTATTTCATATTCATTGAATCATTAATTATGCAAATTATCGAAAACGCTCGTTTTAGGTAGAGCAAAGATTTATCTTTATTTTAATGTTAAATGAATGATGCCGCGTTGTCAATTTTAAAAAGGATAGAATTTTTAAAGAAAATAAATGAAGGAGTGCTTTAAATATGTTTTTCAAGAAAAAGGAAAAAATAAGAAAGTATACTATTGTTTGGAGTGTGAACGTGAAATCCAAGAAGATGAACTAAATTCTGATAATGAGGGATTCAATGGTTACTATTGCTCAAGTTGTGCGGATAATTTAGGACAAGCTGGTTGGGATGCAGTTGATCCTGATCATAACTTTGATTCATTCTCAGATTGGGATGAGAATGGACACTAAATCTATCAATTGAAATGCTACTGTCAAAAATAATCGATAGCTGCATGCATGAGATCCAAAAAGGATTAGTAATAGAACTAAAAAATGCAAACTTAAAATGAAGGATAGGTGTAAGGAGTATGAAAACACTATATTTAATGAGACATGGACAAACACTATTTAATTTACGAGGCAAAATTCAAGGAGCATGTGATTCACCTTTAACCGAGCAAGGAATAAATCAAGCTCAACTTGTTAGAGATTACTTTTTAGATCATGATATAATTTTTGATCATGTGTATTCGTCAACACAGGAAAGAGCCGTTGATACTGCAGAAATAGTATGTGACTACAAAAGCGTTATGCGATTAAAAGGAGTCAAAGAATGGAACTTCGGTTTATTTGAGAGTGAAAGTGAAGAATTAAATCCAAAAATAAAAGCAGGCGAGACCTCATATGGGGACTTTTTTGTAGATTACGGTGGAGAATCAAGTGAAGAAGTACAAAATAGAATGAATGCTACTCTTGTTGAGGTTATGGAAAAGGAATATCATCATAATATTCTATGTGTTAGTCATGGAGGCTCTATGTATCGATTTATTCAGAAATGGTTATCTCAAGAGCAAATTAAAACAATTAAATTTACTAACTGTTGTATTTTAAAGTTTGAGTATTCAGAGGGCAAATTCAAATTTAAGGAATCAATTAGCCAAGATTAGTGGGAGATCCCAAAAAGGATCGATAGCTGAATACATTAGATTAGATCCAAAATCGGAAAAACATATATGAACAGAAAAAAGTGAATCAATAAGCACTGAAAAAAGATAAAAGGAGAGCTACAGTCATGAAGATTAGAAAAGTTACGAGTAAGGATTACAAAGAAATATCAGAACTTATAAAAGAATCATTTACAAATACAGAAAATGGTTATGGGCATGAAGCAGAATTAGTTGATAAAATTCGAGTTAGCGATTGTTATAACGATGAATTAGAAATTATTGCTACTGAGAATGAAAAAATAATTGGTCATGGATTACTAAGCGAAGTAAACATTGTAAATGATAATCAAAAATTTAAGGGATTAGTTTTAGCCCCTTTGGGAGTTGCAACAGATTATCAAGGTAAGGGTGTTGGGAAGAAGATATTACAAGAGTTAGAGAATAGAGCAGAAAAATTGAACTATAAATTTATCAGTATTTTAGGGCACCCTAGTTATTATACTAGGTTTGGTTATATTCCTGCCAGTAAGTATAATATTAAACCACCATTTGATGTTCTAGATGAAGTGTTTATGATTAAGCCACTGCGAAGTAATTCATTAAATAATATAAATGGAACTATAAGATATTCTAGAGCATTTGAATAAGAAACTATTTTAAGAAAATTAAGTATTTATTTCCAAAAAGGATCGATAGGAGGAAAAATGAATAAAGAGAATAATGATTCTATATCAATAGGTATTTGTATAGGTGTAGCTTTTGGTATTATTTTCAATAATTTCACTTTAGGAATTGCAATAGGATTAACAATAGGAGTTGTAGGAACTTTTGATAGTAAGAGAAAATCAAGAAAAAAAGATTCGGAAAAGGATTAGTAGAATGACTTTGAGAATTGAAATGAATCAGCTCAAAAGATATAAGTTTCCTAAAGAGGATGAATAGAAAGTGCCGATTTTTACTAAAAAGGTACTAAGAAAAGTGAAAGAAATAAACCTAAGTATGATATACTAATCAATGTAGAAAAGTTATGACGGTGGCGCTCTTTGGGAGGTGGTGCATATGATTGTATGTACTGAATCTAATGAAAGGAGAAGCCTTTTGTCAGCATTAGAAACAATTCAATTGATTCTAAGTTTTGGTAGGTTTACCATTGCTTTGATTAAATTGATTGTAGATATGCTTAAAAACGACAAAAAGAAATGACCGCTCATTAACTTTAGCCAGTTAAGCGATCATTTCAAATGATTAATTAAATTTGAGCTACCGTCTGGTTCTGCAAAAGAGAGGTATGTTAGCGCATATCTCTTTTTTCATATGTATTATACCACAATTATATATCGAACGGTATATAGAAGTATTAGAAAAATCCTCAATAGCGGATGAAGTTGAAAAAACAGAAAAAGTTAGGTATTAACTAATTCCTAAAAAGGATACTTTTTGATATGGTCATTACTGGTATATATTCGTGTGCCAAAATCTATTTTTGATATATGTCAAAAGTAACTAGGAACATTTGAAACGTTCGGTTTTTATTCTATACCGTAAAATTTCGTATGACTGATACGTAAACCCCAAGTTGAATAGAATAAAAAACAATCGACTTATAAGCAGATTCCTATCATATTTGAGAGGAGATTGCTTATAGGTCGATCGTTTTTTAAAATTTTTTCTTCAAGTTAAACATGAAGAGTAAGTAAATGATTCTACTTATTTTTATAAGTAGTATTTTTTAGCTACAGTCAGGTCATCGTTCAATTCATAAACAAGTGGTTGACCTGTTGGAATTTCAAGATCCATGATATCTTCATCTGAAATACCTTCGATATGTTTAGCTAACGCACGTAAAGAGTTACCGTGAGCGGCTACTAAGACTGTCTTGTTGTCTAGCAATGCAGGTGCGATTTCGTCTTGCCAAAATGGCAATGCACGTTCTAGAGTAACTTTTAAGTTTTCTCCGCCTGGGATATCGCGTTGATCTAACATTGCATAACGACGATCATTTGCTGCAGAACCTTCATCAGTTGCTTCCATCAATGGAGGTAAAGTATCGTAAGAACGACGCCAAATGTGTACTTGGTCATCTCCGTATTTTTCAGCAGTTTCTTTTTTGTTTAAACCTTGTAATTTACCATAATGACGTTCGTTTAAGCGCCAAGATTTGATTTGCGGAACCCATAGTTGATCTGAGTTTTCTAAAAGTAAGTTACATGTTTTGATGGCGCGAGTTAATACAGAAGTATACGCTACATCAAATTCAATTCCAGCTTCTTTGATTTTGCGGCCGCCTTCAATCGCTTCTTCAACACCTTGTGGTGCTAAATCTACGTCAGCCCAACCGGTAAATTGATTCAATGCATTCCATTCACTAAGTCCATGACGAGAAAATACTAATTTTGGCATGTATAGCTCTCCTTTGAGTTGTAGTTTCTGAAACTTTCATTTCCTGTTCTATTGTACACCGTTTTAAAATAGATTTCCATTGTAAATTAGTAAAAAGAACTGGCAACAACAGCTAATTTGAGTTAAGTAAACCAAAACAAATGAGAAGAGGGAAGTTAAAATGCCGTATTCTTGTAAAAAATATTTAAGTATAATGACATTACTTTTAAGAAAAATTAGCAACATCCGCTTCAGGTAAATTGATATATTTATAACAAGTGCCGACAGAAACATTGCATTTTGAAGAAATAAACTGGATTGTTTCTTTCTGTTCATGGTATAAGTGTCGGATTTTTATGACTGTTCGTTTGTCTATTTTTGGGCGACCACCTATTTTACCTTTTTTTCGGGCATTGTTCAGACCAACCAAGGTGCGTTCTTTAATAAGGTCGCACTCCATCGTTGCGAGTCCGTTCATTAACTTGAAATAAATTTCGCCCATTGGATGTCGAGTATCGATCTCTTCATATAAACTGACTAAATGAATCCCTACCTCTTTGAACTTTTGTGTCAACTCCGTTAGTTGACGTGTGGAACGACCTAGGCGGTTTAAGCGGCAAATGACCAAAGTGTCACCTGCTTCTAAACTGTTTAAGACGATCTCAAGTTCAGAGATGATGTGTTTGTCAGTTGTGACGTCAAATGATTCTTGATAAACTTTGTCGCAACCAAAATCAGATAAGATTTTGATTTGAGCATCTAAATCGTTGTCAGTAATAGTTGTGCGTGCATAACCAATTGTTTTCATTGTTCGTCCTTTCTAGTAAAAAAATTAAAATAGGATACTAAAAATGTAGCATACAAACGAACAAAATGATAGGTAATTTGTTATCTTTTTTTAATGTTATTCTTTTTTTTCAAATCTATTTCCAATGATAGGTTATTTCGGAACATGAATGGTTTTAGGTCCCGTTTCTCCACCGACGATAACCGTTGAAACGATAGTGAGGAATAATCCATGTTCAACGACACCGACTAATTGATCTAAGTAGGCCCCTAAAGCGATCGGGTCCGTTATTTCTTCTAAATGAAGATCAATGATGTAATGACCGCCATCAGTCACTAAAATCTCTCCAGTAGAAGTTGTACGTAAAACAGGCGCATAGTCTTTTTCTTCAAACAAACGAACGAGTTGCTGACTGCCATAAGGAATAACTTCCACAGGTAAGGGAAATTTACCAAGTTTTTTAACCAACTTAGATTCATCAACGATCCAAATACATTTTTTTGAATACGTTGCGACGATTTTTTCAAATAATAAAGCAGCACCGCCACCTTTGATCCCTTGAAAATCTTCGCTGATTTCATCGGCACCATCAATCGTTAAATCGACGTGTGAAACTTCGTCGATGCTTTTTAATGGGATCCCTAACGCAAGTGCTTGTCGCTCAGTTTCTTTTGAGGTTGTTACACCAACGATAGATAATCCTTCTTCTTTCACACGTCGTCCAATTTCATCCACCATAAATTTTGCAGTAGATCCTGTACCAAGCCCTACGATCATACCATCTTTTACATATTTTGCAGCTTCGATTCCGGCCATCTGTTTAAGATTCATTCGTTTTTTTACCCCTTTCAAATAATCAAAGATATTGTACCTTTAAACGAAAAAAAAAGATAGAAGGATATAGGAAATAGCTGTTTTTCTACTATAATAAAGTGTAACAAAAAGAAAAATGCAAAAAAAATTACTTTTTACTAGAAAAAAGCTTGCAAGTTGTTGACATACCCGTATTATCATGCTATCCTAGCAAAGGTGCTTTATCTACAGGTCTCTCGTTGGAGACGTGCTGACTGTCTATCGAAGCATATTTGATAATGAGTGCAGAGATTGCATTATTTTTTATCGCTAAAAAAGAACCACCTGGATGTGTGGAACTAGATGCGAAATGAGGAAGGAGGAAACAAGGAATGCCTACAATTAATCAATTAGTACGTAAACCTCGTAAATCAAAGGTGGAGAAATCTAATTCACCAGCGTTGAACAAAGGATATAATAGTTTTAAGAAATCTCAAACGAACGTAAACTCACCACAAAAGCGTGGGGTTTGTACTCGTGTGGGAACAATGACACCTAAAAAACCTAACTCGGCTTTACGTAAATATGCCCGTGTTCGTTTGTCTAACCTAATCGAAGTAACAGCTTATATCCCAGGGATCGGTCACAACTTACAAGAACATAGCGTGGTACTATTACGCGGTGGACGTGTAAAAGATTTACCAGGGGTACGTTATCATATCGTACGTGGTGCGCTTGATACAGCCGGTGTTACAGATCGTAAACAAAGCCGCTCTAAATATGGTACTAAAATGCCTAAAGCTGCTAAATAATTTGACAATCACTAAGGTCTTATATAATAAAGAATTTTCGGAAGGAGGAGTTACGGATGCCACGTAAAGGTCCTGTTACAAAACGCGATGTTTTACCAGATCCAATTTATAACTCAAAATTAGTAACTCGCTTGATCAACCGTGTAATGGTTGATGGGAAACGCGGGATTGCTGCTAATATCATCTATAATTCATTTGATATCATCAAAGAATCTACAGGTAATGATCCATTGGAAGTTTTCGAGCAAGCAATGAAAAACGTTATGCCTGTACTAGAAGTAAAAGCTCGCCGTGTTGGGGGTTCTAACTATCAAGTACCAGTTGAAGTTCGTCCAGAACGTCGTACAACTTTAGGGTTACGTTGGGTTGTTAATTATGCTCGCCTACGCGGTGAACATACAATGGAACAACGTCTAGCGAAAGAAATCATGGATGCTGCCAATAACACTGGTGCTTCTGTTAAAAAACGTGAAGACACACACAAAATGGCGGACGCTAACCGTGCGTTTGCACACTATCGTTGGTAAGATCCTCTTTGTATGTAAATTAACTTTACTGCAGACAGTCACTTTACAATCGATTTAAATAAAGAGAGGAGAAACCTAGAATGCCAAGAGAATTTTCGTTAGAAAACACTCGTAATATCGGTATTATGGCGCACGTTGATGCAGGTAAAACAACAACAACAGAGCGTATTTTATACTATACTGGTAAAATCCACAAAATTGGTGAAACGCACGAAGGTGCATCACAAATGGACTGGATGGAACAAGAACAAGAACGTGGTATTACTATCACATCTGCTGCAACAACTGCAGAGTGGAAAGGGTACCGTGTAAATATCATCGATACACCAGGACACGTGGATTTCACAATTGAAGTTCAACGTTCGCTACGTGTATTGGATGGTGCTGTAACCGTTCTTGACTCACAATCAGGTGTAGAACCTCAGACTGAAACAGTTTGGCGTCAAGCAACTGATTATAAAGTTCCACGTATTGTTTTCTGTAATAAAATGGATAAAATCGGTGCGGATTTCTTATACTCTGTAAACTCATTACATGATCGTTTACAGGCAAATGCTCATCCAATCCAATTGCCAATTGGTTCAGAAGATAACTTTACAGGGATCATCGATTTAATTACGATGAAAGCTGAAATCTATACAAATGACTTAGGTACAGACATTCAAGAAACTGAAATTCCAGAAGAATATATGGAACAAGCAATTGAATGGCGTGAAAAATTAGTTGAAGCTGTTGCTGAAACTGATGAAGACCTAATGATGAAATATCTTGACGGTGAAGAAATTACTATTGAAGAATTAAAAGCGGGTATCCGCCAAGCAACGATCAACGTTGAATTCTTCCCAGTAATGTGTGGGTCTGCCTTTAAAAATAAAGGTGTTCAAATAATGCTTGATGCAGTACTTGATTACTTACCATCACCACTTGATATCGAAGCAATCAAAGGGATCGACGTTAAAACAGACGAAGAAACTACTCGTCCTGCAGATGACGAAGCACCTTTTGCTTCATTAGCTTTTAAAGTTATGACTGACCCATTCGTAGGTCGTCTAACATTCTTCCGTGTTTATTCTGGTGTCCTTGAAAGTGGTTCATATGTATTGAACGCTTCTAAAGACAAAAAAGAACGTATCGGTCGTATTTTACAAATGCATGCGAACACACGTAAAGAAATTGATAAAGTCTTTTCAGGCGATATCGCTGCCGCTGTTGGATTGAAAGATACAACAACTGGTGATACTTTATGTGCGATGGATGCGCCAGTTATTCTTGAATCAATCGAGTTCCCAGAACCGGTTATCCAAGTAGCTGTTGAACCTAAATCAAAAGCCGACCAAGATAAAATGGGGATCGCTTTGCAAAAACTTGCAGAAGAAGATCCATCATTCCGCGTTGAAACAAACGTTGAAACTGGTGAAACAGTTATCTCTGGTATGGGCGAATTGCACTTAGACGTATTAGTAGACCGTATGAGACGTGAGTTCAAGGTTGAAGCTAACGTTGGTGCGCCACAAGTATCATACCGTGAAACTTTCCGTGCGCCTTTAACTCAGGCAGAAGGTAAGTTTGTACGTCAGTCTGGTGGTAAAGGTCAATACGGACATGTCTGGGTTGAATTTACGCCAAACGAAGAGGGTAAAGGATTTGAATTTGAAAATGCCATCGTTGGTGGTGTGGTTCCTCGTGAATACATCCCTGCAGTCGAAAAAGGCTTGGCAGAATCTATGAACAACGGTGTTCTTGCTGGATATCCATTAGTTGATATCAAAGCAAAACTTTACGATGGTTCATACCATGATGTCGATTCAAATGAAACAGCCTTCCGTGTAGCTGCTTCTATGGCACTACGTGCGGCTTCTAAGAAAGCTAATCCAGTTATCTTAGAACCGATGATGAAAGTAACGATTACTGTACCAGAAGATTACTTAGGTGATATCATGGGACACGTTACAAGTCGTCGTGGACGTGTTGAAGGTATGGAAGCACACGGTAACTCACAAATCGTTAATGCGATGATACCTCTAGCTGAAATGTTCGGTTATGCTACAACGTTACGTTCAGCAACACAAGGTCGCGGTACATTTATGATGGTCTTTGACCACTATGAAGACGTACCAAAATCTGTACAAGAAGAAATCATCAAGAAAAATGGCGGAAACAACGCATAATAGTTAAGAAATAGGTCTTTACTTATTTATGACTAGGATTTTCTAACGATTTCGGTTAAACTAATTAAAGATGATCAGGTAGTAGTAAACTATCTATCAAATAAAATAAAATTCATATATTTTAGGAGGAACATTTAAAATGGCTAAAGAAAAATTTGACCGTTCTAAACCCCATGTAAACATTGGTACTATTGGACACGTTGACCATGGTAAAACTACATTAACTGCTGCAATTGCAACTGTGTTAGCTAAACACGGTGGCGGAGATGCTGCATCATACGCTGATATCGATAACGCTCCAGAAGAAAAAGAACGTGGTATCACAATCAACACTTCTCACATCGAATATGAAACTGATGTTCGTCACTATGCCCACGTGGATTGCCCAGGACACGCGGATTACGTTAAAAACATGATCACTGGTGCTGCACAAATGGATGGAGCTATCTTAGTAGTATCAGCTGCTGATGGTCCTATGCCTCAAACTCGTGAACACATCTTGTTATCACGTAACGTTGGTGTACCATACATCGTTGTTTTCTTAAACAAAATGGATATGGTAGATGACGAAGAATTATTAGAATTAGTAGAAATGGAAGTTCGTGATCTATTATCAGAATACGATTTCCCAGGTGACGACACTCCTGTTATCGCTGGTTCTGCTTTGAAAGCTCTAGAAGGCGACTCTTCATATGAAGAAAAAATCATGGAATTAATGACTGCAGTTGATGAGTATATCCCAACTCCAACTCGTGATACTGACAAACCATTCATGATGCCAGTCGAAGACGTATTCTCAATCACTGGACGTGGTACTGTTGCTACAGGCCGTGTTGAACGTGGAGAAGTTCGCGTTGGTGACGAAATCGAAATCGTTGGTATTAAAGAAGATACTGCTAAAACAACAGTTACTGGTGTTGAAATGTTCCGTAAATTGTTAGACTACGCTGAAGCTGGCGATAACATCGGTGCTTTATTACGTGGTGTAGCCCGTGAAGATATCGAACGTGGACAAGTATTGGCAAAACCTGCTTCAATCACTCCACACACAAAATTTAAAGCTGAAGTTTATGTTTTATCAAAAGAAGAAGGCGGACGTCACACTCCATTCTTCACTAACTACCGTCCTCAGTTCTACTTCCGTACAACTGACGTAACTGGTGTAGTTGAATTACCAGAAGGTACTGAAATGGTAATGCCTGGTGATAACGTTGCAATGGACGTTGAATTAATCCACCCAATCGCTATCGAAGACGGAACTCGTTTCTCTATTCGTGAAGGCGGACGTACTGTTGGTTCAGGCGTTGTTTCTGAAATCACTAAATAATTTAAATTTAACGATTTAATATAAAGCAATAAAACCGACGTAAAACATCGGCGTACTCGGACGTAAGTCGAAGGGATTTCCCTTCGACTTTTTTGCTGTTTTAAATGTTAGGAGGATTTAAGAGTTTTTTACATTTTTTGGATTAGGATCTTACTGTGGAATGATTCGTAAAATCTTGAGAGATATTCTGTTCACTTATCCTTGTACGAAGAATTGAGAATGTTCATAATGATAGTAATTTTTGGCGAAATCAAACGGATCGCCAGTATTTGTATAATATATTTCTTCGACTAATAGCATGGGGGAATCTTCTGGTAGTTCTAAATACTGGGAAATTTCCCCCTTTGTTTTATGCACACTTAAATATTTATCAGAAAAGCCTATATGAATATTTAAACCTTTTTCTAAATAGTGGAATATCGAGCCCTCTGCAATCGATTCATTCAAAAAAGTGACGATACTCATTTTGTAATAAGATTCTTCTACACACAATATTTGCCCACGAATCGATTGAACGCGCTTTACTAGATACACATCGTCATCAAGCGCGCAATGCAAATTATTTGCCACCTCTTCCGTTGCTTTGACAATTGTCACGTTAATTACTTTTGAGACCACATCAAAATAGGTCAAATCTCCTGAAAATCCTTGATTTTCTAACAAAGTGATATAGCCTTTGCGCTTTCTTCGGCGCACGAAAATACCGCTACCTTGAACTTGATAAATGACGCTACGTGATTCTAACACTCTTAATGTTTGTAAAATCGTATTTTTGCTAACCTGATATTCAGTGATTAATTCACTGACACTGGGTAATTTTGTCCCTTGAGGAAGATTTTCAGTTTGGATTTTAATTTCAATTTGTTGTGCGACTTCTTGATATTTCAGCATAAGTTCCTCCAATCAAAATTTTCTAATTTCAATAAATCAGTCAATTTTAAAAGCTTTTCTAGTTAAGTGTATCAGTAAAAGAATATTTGTAAATAAAAAATGTATTGACAAATTGTTCGGTTACAATTATATTATACCCATACAATAAAAAATGTAAATGTATAATATATAAAAAGGGAGTTTTTATATTGAGCGGAAAAATCAGGGATTATTCAAAATTAGCAAGTGATATTTTGACTATCGTAAAAGCGGATAATGTTGTGAATGTTACTCGTTGTGCTACACGTCTTCGACTTGTATTGAAAGCGAGTACACCTGAGATGAAAGAGCAATTATCTCAATTAACAGGTGTAATTACTGCGGTTGAGTCTGGTGGTCAAATGCAAATTGTAATCGGTACTCATGTTGGAGAAGTTTACGATGCGTTTATTAAGCTAGGTGAGATGGAAAACCTATCAAGTGATGATGCGCCGAAAGGCTCCATTTTAAATCGTCTTGTTGCGACAATGTCAGCAGTTTTTGCCCCGTTCATTTATGTTTTAGCGGCAGCAGGAATTTTACAAGGTATTTTGATTTTAGTGAATTTGGCCTTTCCAATGTTTGCAGAAACAGGTACGTATCAAGTATTTAGTTTTATCTCTTGGGCTCCATTTACCTTTTTACCTATTTTTATTGCAGTGACAGCTTCTCGCCATTTTAAGTCAAATATGTATATAGCCATTGCCTGTTGTGCCGCATTAGTTTCGCCGACTTGGGCTGAGATGGCAGGTACGATTGCTTCAGGTCAAGCAATTACTTTTTTTAACATTCCTTTATCTGAAACAGTTTATACGTCTTCAGTGTTACCACCACTAATTTTGGTCTGGCTCTTATCTTATTTGGAGCATTTTATTGAAAAAAGAATTCCAAGTGTTGTTCGCTCGTTGTTTGTACCGTTGATCTGTCTAGTCATTATGGTGCCTTTAACTATTTTGATCATCGGACCGATATCATCAGGTGCGGCAACAGCGATTGCGAATGGCTATAACTTCTTAGCGGAAAATGTGCCGTTTTTAGCAGCTGGAATTATTGGGAGTATCTGGCAAGTCATTGTGATTTTTGGAGTTCATTGGGGTGTTACGCCGATGGTTTTAGCTAACTTTGATTTATATGGTCGTGACTCTTTCCAAGCATTTCAAACGATTGCTGTGATTGCGCAAGTCGGAGCTGCTTTAGCTGTTTTCTTAAAAACACGTAATAAAGAAATGAAAGGTGTTTCTTTATCAGCTTTCATTACTGGGATTTTTGGCATTACTGAGCCAGCTATTTACGGTGTCACTTTACGTTTGAAAAAACCGTTTATTTATGGTTGTATTTCTGGTGGTATCGGAGCCATTGTAGCTAGTTTCTTTAACCCGTACTACTATGCTTATGCAGGGTTACCGGGTGTCTTAACAACCGTTAATGCGATTAGTAAGGATAATCCAAGTTCGTTTATCGGGATTGTAGTGGGTTCATTGATTGCATTAGTAGGACCAGTTGTCCTAGCTCAGTTTTTTGGTACTGGTGAAACAAGAGCAGATGATCAAGAGTTGACCCAAGAACTAGCGACTGGAGAACCTCTGATGACAGTAGATGGACCAAAAAATCCTATTTTAGCACCATTAGCAGGGGACATTGTACCGTTGAGTCAAGTGCAAGATGAAGTGTTTGCTAGCGGTGTTATGGGCAATGGAGTTGCCATTGAACCAAGCGATAATAACGTTTATGCACCATTTTCGGGAACGGTTAGCGCTGTTTTTGATTCAAAACATGCTGTGGGCTTAACATCTAAGGACGGAGTAGAATTATTGATTCATGTTGGGTTGGATACAGTGAATATGCATGGTGAAGGCTTTCACTATTTTGTGAAACAGGATCAAGAAGTTCAAGCCGGAGAGCCGTTGTTAAGCTTTGACAGTGAAAAAATTCAAGCTGCAGGATATGTAGCGACAACGATTGTTGTAGTACCGAATAGTAATGAATTGAAAGACATGTTAATCACAGAAAAGACACATGTAGAACGAAACGATATAATTTTAAACTTTAACTAAACAGACTTAAACGATTGGAGGAATAAGAAAATGGTACAAAAAGATTTTTTATGGGGTGGAGCTTTAGCTGCCCATCAATTTGAAGGTGGTTGGAATGCTGGTGGTAAAGGCCCAAGCGTAATTGATGTAATGACTGCAGGAGAACATGGTGTTGCAAGGGAGATTACGGCAACAATTGAAGCGGATAAATTTTATCCAAATCAAGTTGCAATTGATTTTTATCATGAATATAAGAAAGATATTACGTTATTTGCAGAAATGGGTTTGAAGTGCTTACGCACCTCGATTGCGTGGACGCGAATTTTCCCTAAAGGTGATGAAGCTGAACCGAATGAAGAGGGATTGGAATTTTATGATGATGTTTTTGATGAATTGTTGAAAAATGGTATTGAGCCAGTCATCACACTATCCCATTTTGAAATGCCTTTACATTTAGCGCGTGAATACGGTGGTTTTCGCAATCGTCAAGTGATTGATTTTTTTGCTAAGTTTGCCAAAGTAGTGTTTGAACGGTACCGAGACAAAGTGAAATACTGGATGACTTTTAACGAAATCAATAATCAAATGGATGTTAATAATCCAATTTTCTTATGGACGAATTCAGGTGTTTTGGTTGAAGAAGGCGAAAATGCTAAAGAAGTGATGTATCAAGTCGCTCACAACGAACTGGTTGCCAGTGCTAAAGCTGTGATGATCGGGAAAGAAATTAATCCAGCGTTTCAAATTGGCTGTATGGTTTCTCACGTGCCTATCTATCCTTATTCATGTGATCCAGCCGATATTATGGCAGCTGAAGAAGCGAATCGTCAAAGGTTTTTCTTTGCTGATGTACATGTTCGCGGGAAATATCCAAACTACGCATTAAAAGAGTTCGAACGAGAAGGGTATAATATAGACATACGTTTAGAAGATTTAGCCGTTTTGAAAGCTGGAACAGTCGATTATGTTGGATTTAGCTACTATATGTCGACAGTAGTAAAAGCGGACGCTAAAAATGATATCGACAATAACATCGTTAACGGTGGCCTGGCTAATGGTGTTGATAACCCGCATATCCAATCAACTGATTGGGGCTGGGCGATTGATCCGGAAGGACTACGCGTTACATTGAACCGTTTATATGATCGTTATCAAGTACCTCTGTTTATCGTAGAAAATGGATTTGGCGCTATTGACGAGTTGGAAAATGGGAAAGTTCATGACGAAACTAGAATTGAGTATTTAAGCAAACATATTGAAGCGTTAGAAAAAGCAGTTGATTATGATGGTGTAGAACTTTTAGGTTATACGCCTTGGGGAATTATTGATTTAGTTTCATTTACAACTGGCGAAATGAAAAAGCGCTATGGAATGATTTATGTAGATCGTGATAATGCAGGAAATGGTACAATGCAGCGCTATAAAAAAGATTCTTTTGCTTGGTATCGCCAAGTTATTGAAAATAATGGATTAAAATAGACAGTTTTAATCTATTATTATATGAGAGAGACACCTTGAATTTTCTTTTGTACTAGGTTTTGATGACATAGTATCAAAGAGAGTCGGGGTGTTTTTTTGAGTGACGATAAAAAGTATACCTAGGCAGTTTTAAAAGGAGTTCTATTCACTAATTAAGATATAAAAGTGTTTAATGTAAAAATAGTAGAAAATTATTTTTGAACGTCGAATGATTGAGGAGGTAGGAAAAAAAGTGTAGCCTTTAAAATATCTTTTTAAGAAAGGCAATTAAAAAAAATGTGATTCTTACGAAAAAAACCTTGCTATTACTATGTTTCTGTAATATAATTACAAAGGTGCTATTTACAGAAGTGTAAAAGCATTGGTAAATCAAGCTTTTGATCTACCGGCTAGGAAACGAGAGGTTGCGACACGCCCGGGCGCTTTGCCACGAACGAGTGTGACGGAAAAATTTTCGTGGAGCTATGTCTACTTTCAAAATAGGCGAAGGAGGGAACAAGATGGCAAAACAAAAAATTCGTATCCGTTTAAAAGCGTATGAACACCGTATTTTAGATCAATCAGCGGATAAAATTGTGGAAACAGCAAAAAGAACTGGAGCTGACGTGTCAGGACCAATTCCATTACCAACAGAACGCTCGCTTTACACAGTTATTCGTGCGACTCATAAATACAAAGATTCACGCGAACAATTCGAAATGCGTACGCACAAACGTCTAATCGACATTGTGAACCCAACACCAAAAACAGTTGATGCTTTAATGAAGCTTGACTTACCATCTGGTGTGAATATTGAGATCAAACTATAAAATCAAGACAATGGAGGTGTACTCATGACCAAAGGAATCTTAGGGAAAAAAGTGGGAATGACACAAATCTTTACTGAGTCTGGTGAATTAATTCCAGTAACAGTAGTTGAAGCTACGCCAAACGTAGTTTTACAAGTAAAAACTGTTGCGACTGATGGATACGAAGCTATCCAAATCGGTTACCAAGACAAACGTGAAGTATTAGCGAACAAACCTGCGAAAGGTCATGTTGCAAAAGCAAACACGGCTCCTAAGCGCTTCATTAAGGAATTCAAAAATGTTGAGCTGGGAGAATATGAAGTAGGTACAGAAATTAAGGTAGATGTTTTCCAAGCAGGAGACATTATTGATGTTACAGGAACTTCGAAAGGTAAAGGATTCCAAGGCGTTATCAAACGTCACGGACAAAGCCGCGGACCAATGAGTCACGGATCTCGTTACCACCGTCGTCCTGGGTCAATGGGTCCAGTAGCGCCAAACCGTGTATTTAAAAATAAAAAACTTGCCGGCCGTATGGGTGGTAACCGCGTAACAATTCAAAATCTTGAAATTGTTAAAGTGGACGCTGAAAGAAATGTAATCATGATCAAAGGGAACATTCCTGGAGCGAAAAAATCATTAATCACAATCAAATCAGCTGTGAAAGCTAAATAAGCGTAGGGAAAGGAGGAACTAAGGAATGCCGAATGTAGCATTATTTAAACAAGATGGAACTCAAAATGGTGAAATCACTTTAAACGAAGAGATTTTCGGAATCGAACCAAATGAAACAGTTGTCTACGATGCAATCATCATGCAACGTGCTTCATTAAGACAAGGTACACACTCAGTAAAACATCGCGGAGAAGTTCGTGGCGGTGGCCGTAAACCATGGCGTCAAAAAGGAACTGGTCGTGCTCGTCAAGGTTCAATTCGTTCACCACAATGGCGTGGAGGTGGCGTAGTCTTCGGACCAACACCACGTTCTTACAGCTACAAACTTCCTAAAAAAGTTCGTCGTTTAGCAATGAAATCTGTATTGTCAGATAAAGTTGCTGAAAACAACTTGGTTGCTGTTGAAGCGTTAGGCTTTGATGCACCAAAAACAAAAGAATTTAAACAAGTTCTTACAAACTTATCTATTGATGCGAAAGTATTAGTTGTTTTAGAAACAGGAAATGATTTTGCAGCATTGTCTGCACGTAATCTACCAAACGTTTCTGTAGTAACTTCTGATAACGTAAGTGTTTTAGATATCGTTTCTAATACTAAAGTATTGGCAACACAAACTGCTCTTACTCAAATTGAGGAGGTGCTTGCATAATGAACTTACTAGACGTAATCAAACGCCCAGTGATCACTGAAAAATCCATGCTTGCTATGGACGAAAAGAAATACACTTTCGAAGTGGACACTCGCGCCAATAAAACTTTAGTAAAACAAGCTGTTGTAGCAGCATTTGATGTTAAAGTTAAAAACGTAAACATCATTAACGTGCGCCCTAAATTTAAACGTATGGGCAAACATGCTGGTTACACAAAAAAACGTCGCAAAGCTGTTGTGACATTAACTGACGATTCAAAAGAAATTCAAATTTTCGATGCTGCTGAATAAGCAGACCATGTTTAACTATTAAATGGGAGGGAAAAAGACGTGGCGATTAAAAAGTACAAACCTACCACAAATGGCCGTCGTAATATGACAGCATCTGATTTCGCTGAAATCACGACATCAACACCGGAAAAAACGTTGTTGGCGCCATTAAAAAACCATGCCGGTCGTAACAACAATGGTCGTATTACTGTTCGTCATCAAGGTGGCGGTCACAAACGCCAATACCGTATGATCGACTTCAAACGTAATAAAGATAACGTTGTAGCGGTTGTCAAAACTATCGAGTATGATCCAAATCGTTCTGCTAACATCGCGTTAGTACATTACGAAGATGGAGTTAAAGCATACATTTTAGCACCAAAAGGATTGGAAGTAGGCATGCGCCTTGTTTCCGGTACTGAATCAGATATTAAAATTGGGAATGCATTGCCATTGGAAAATATTCCAGTAGGTACTGTTGTCCACAACATTGAAATGAAACCTGGTAAAGGCGGTCAATTAATCCGTTCTGCTGGAACAAGTGCTCAAGTACTTGGTAAAGAAGGCAAATACGTATTAATCCGTTTGAACTCTGGTGAAGTTCGTATGATCTTAGCAACTTGCCGTGCAACTGTCGGTGCTGTTGGTAATGAACAACACGAATTAATCAACATTGGTAAAGCAGGCCGCTCTCGTTGGATGCGTAAACGCCCAACTGTACGTGGTAGTGTAATGAACCCGAACGATCACCCACACGGTGGTGGTGAAGGTAAACAACCGATTGGACGTAAAGCGCCAGTATCACCTTGGGGCCAACCGGCTATCGGCTTGAAAACTCGTAATAAAAAAGCTAAATCAGACAAACTTATCGTTCGTCGTCGTACTAAATAATTTTTTTGACCATGTGTCGTACATTTTGAGAGGAGGTTCACCATGGGTCGTAGTTTGAAAAAAGGACCTTTCGTCGATGAGCATCTAATGAAAAAAGTAGAAGCTCAAGAAGGTGCTGAAAAGAAAAAAGTAATTAGAACTTGGTCTCGCCGTTCTACAATTTTCCCACAATTTGTTGGGTTTACAATTGCTGTATATGATGGACGTAAACACGTTCCTGTATACATCCAAGAAGATATGGTAGGTCATAAATTAGGTGAATTTGCACCAACTAGAACTTATCGTGGCCACGGAGCCGACGATAAGAAAACTAGACGTTAATTTTGAGGGGAGGAAATGCAAATGTCAGAACAAATTACATCAGCTAAGGCAACTGCAAAAACAGTTCGCACTTCACCTCGTAAAGCCCGTTTAGTAATCGATCTTATCAGAGGTAAAAGCGTTGCGGATGCAATTTCTATCTTGAAATTCATGCCTAACAAATCTGCTGGAATCATTGAAAAAGTTTTAATGTCAGCAGTTGCTAACGCAGAAAATAACTTTGACTTAGACGTTGAAAACTTAGTAGTATCTGAAGCATTTGTCAACGAAGGACCAACAATGAAACGCTTCCGTCCTCGTGCAAAAGGTTCAGCATCACCAATCAACAAACGTACAAGTCATCTTACAGTAGTCGTATCAGAAAAATAATCTGTTTATTTAAAACAGACGTCACTTAATAAGAGGAGGTCCATTTTTCTTAATGCTTTAGCATTTTGAAATAGTGGCTGCCGAATCTTAAAAGATTAAGAGGAGGGACAATCAGTGGGTCAAAAAGTACATCCAATAGGAATGCGTGTAGGCATCATCCGCGACTGGGATGCAAAATGGTATGCTGAAAAAGAGTATGCTGAGTTCTTACACGAAGATTTAAGAATCCGTAAATTTATCGCGACAAAACTTGCTGATGCCGCTGTGTCTACAATTGAGATCGAGCGCGCTGCAAATCGTGTGAATATTTCAATCCACACAGCTAAACCAGGTATGGTTATCGGTAAAGGCGGATCTGAAGTCGAAAACCTAAGAAAATCATTAAATTCATTAACTGGTAAAAGAGTTCATATCAACATCATTGAAATCAAAAAACCAGATTTAGATGCAAAATTAGTAGGCGAAGGAATTGCACGTCAATTAGAAAATCGTGTTGCTTTCCGTCGTGCTCAAAAACAAGCGATCCAACGCACTATGCGTTCAGGCGCTAAAGGAATCAAAACACAAGTATCAGGTCGTTTAAACGGGGCGGATATCGCTCGTTCAGAAGGTTACTCTGAAGGTACAGTTCCACTTCACACATTGCGTGCTGATATTGATTACGCATGGGAAGAAGCAGACACAACTTACGGAAAATTAGGAGTTAAAGTGTGGATTTACCGTGGAGAAATTCTTCCAACGAAAAAAAACGCTGAGAAAGGAGGGAAATAATCATGTTAGTACCTAAACGTGTAAAGCACCGTCGTGAATTTAGAGGTAAAATGCGTGGTGAAGCCAAAGGCGGAAAAGAAGTAGCATTTGGTGAATGGGGTTTACAAGCAACTGAATCTCACTGGATTACTAACCGCCAAATCGAAGCTGCCCGTATTGCTATGACTCGTTATATGAAACGTGGCGGGAAAGTATGGATTAAAATTTTCCCTCACAAATCATATACAAGTAAAGCCATCGGTGTTCGTATGGGTAAAGGTAAAGGGGCACCTGAAGGCTGGGTATCACCAGTTAAACGTGGTAAAATCATGTTTGAAATCGCAGGAGTACCTGAAGAAGTAGCTCGTGAAGCACTTCGCCTTGCATCCCACAAATTACCGGTGAAAACCAAAATTGTAAAACGTGAGGAAATGGGTGGTGAATCGAATGAAGGTTAAAGAAATCAGAGAATTAACCACTGCCGAAATGCTTGAAAAAGAAAAGCAATTCAAAGAAGAATTATTTAATCTTAGATTCCAACTAGCAACAGGTCAATTAGAAAACACTGCACGTATTCAAGAAGTACGTCAATCGATTGCACGCAT
Organism: Enterococcus sp. AZ126; assembly: GCF_051714545.1. Lineage (NCBI taxonomy): Bacteria > Bacillati > Bacillota > Bacilli > Lactobacillales > Enterococcaceae > Enterococcus > Enterococcus sp. AZ126. Next base: position 1,845,617 of record NZ_JBIOSB010000001.1, on the reverse strand, counting down.
CAAAACAGTATTGCGTGAACAAGCTAACTAATAGTGGAAGGAGGCCAAACGCGTATGACTGAAGAAAGAAATCAACGCAAAGTTTACCAAGGTCGTGTTGTTTCAGACAAGATGGATAAAACTATCACAGTTGTTGTAGAAACAAAGAAAAACCATCCTATTTATGGTAAACGTATGAAATATTCTAAGAAATACAAAGCTCATGATGAAAACAACACTGCAAAAGTTGGAGACATCGTAAGAATCATGGAAACTCGTCCATTATCAGCTACAAAACGTTTCCGTTTACTAGAGGTAGTCGAAGAAGCAGTTATTATCTAATAAAAACGAGATTTTCCTATATAGATTGAAACATAAAATCTGAAAGGGGGATACACATCGTGATCCAACAAGAAAGCCGATTAAAAGTCGCAGATAACTCAGGTGCTCGTGAAATCTTAACGATTAAAGTACTAGGTGGTTCTGGACGTAAAACTGCTAATATTGGTGACGTGATTGTTGCTACGGTTAAACATGCAACGCCAGGTGGGGTTGTCAAAAAAGGTGAAGTCGTAAAAGCCGTTATCGTTCGTACTAAATCAGGAGCTCGTCGTACAGACGGTTCATACATTAAATTTGATGAAAATGCTGCTGTAATCATTCGTGATGATAAGAGCCCGCGTGGAACTCGTATCTTCGGTCCTGTTGCACGTGAATTACGTGAAAACAACTTCATGAAGATCGTTTCTCTAGCACCAGAAGTATTATAATCAGGACACGTATCAAAGGAGGTGCGAAACAGTAATGTTTGTTAAAAAAGGCGATAAAGTGAAAATTATCACTGGTAAAGACAAAAATAAAGAAGGCGTTGTATTAGCAGCGTTTCCTAAAAAAGACAAAGTCATCGTTGAAGGTGTTAACATCATGAAAAAACACCAAAAACCAAATCAAGCAGCGCCGCAAGGCGGAATCCTAGAAGTCGAAGCGCCGATTCATGTTTCTAATGTAATGGTGATTGATGGAACAGGTGTAGCTGGTCGTGTAGGTTACAAAGAAGTCGATGGTAAAAAAGTCCGTGTTTCTAAAAAAACCGGTGAAGTCTTAGATAAATAGATTAAAAGGAAGGAGGGGCTTACTAAATGAACCGCCTGAAAGAAAAATATATTAAAGAAATTACTCCATCATTAGTGGAAAAATTTAATTATAGTTCAGTTATGCAAACACCAAAAGTTGATAAAATCGTTATTAACATGGGTGTGGGTGACGCTGTTTCAAACGCGAAAAACTTAGATAAAGCAGTTGAAGAACTAGCTTTGATCACAGGTCAAAAACCATTGATCACTAAAGCTAAGAAATCAATCGCTGGATTCCGTTTACGTGAAGGAATGCCAATCGGTGCGAAAGTTACTTTACGCGGAGAAAGAATGTACGAATTTTTAGATAAATTAGTATCTGTTTCTCTACCTCGTGTACGTGACTTCCACGGAGTAAGCAAAAAAGCTTTTGACGGACGTGGTAACTATACTTTAGGTGTTAAAGAACAATTAATCTTCCCAGAAGTTGATTATGATTTAGTAGATAAAGTACGCGGTATGGACATCGTTATTGTAACGACTGCAAACACAGATGAAGAATCTCGTGAATTGTTGGCACAATTAGGTATGCCATTCCAAAAATAATAAAAGGAGGCGAACTACGTGGCTAAAAAATCAATGATTGCTAAAAATAAACGCCCTGCAAAACATTCAACACAAGCGTATACTCGTTGTGAACGTTGCGGACGTCCACATTCAGTTTATCGTAAATTTCATCTTTGCCGTATTTGCTTCCGCGAACTTGCCTATAAAGGTCAAATTCCCGGCGTGAAGAAAGCTAGCTGGTAAACAAGTAAACTCGCATAAAGGAGGTAAATAGTTCAATGGTCATGACAGATCCAATTGCAGATTTTCTAACGCGCATTCGTAATGCAAACATGGTTAAACATGAAAGCTTAGAAGTGCCTGCGTCAAAAATCAAACGTGATATCGCAGAAATCCTTAAACGTGAAGGTTTCGTACGCGATGTAGAATATATCGAAGATGACAAACAAGGCGTGATTCGTGTTTTCCTTAAATACGGTAAAAACGAAGAACGTGTTATCACAAACTTAAAACGTATCTCTAAACCAGGCTTACGTGCTTATGTCAAATCTGACGAAGTACCTAAAGTATTGAATGGTCTAGGAATCGCGATTATCTCTACTTCTGAAGGTGTTGTAACTGATAAAGAAGCAAGAGCTAAAAACATCGGCGGCGAAGTAATCGCCTACGTATGGTAATTTAAAAAAACACACAAGGAGGTGTCTCTAAGTGAGCCGTATTGGTAATAAAATCGTTGTACTTCCTGCTGGCGTCGAAGTCAAACAAGAAGGAAACAACATTACTGTAAAAGGACCTAAAGGTGAATTAACGCGTGAATTTTCTGCTGATATCACAATGAATATCGAAGGAAATGAAGTAACATTCACTCGTCCAAATGATAGCAAAGACATGAAAACAATTCACGGAACAACTCGTGCGAACTTCAACAACATGGTTGTTGGTGTAAGTACAGGCTTTGAAAAAGGTCTTGAACTTATCGGGGTTGGGTACCGTGCTCAAATGCAAGGGACTACATTAGTTCTTAACGTTGGTTATTCTCATCCAGTAGAAATCACACCACCAGCTGGTGTAACTGTAGAAGTACCTTCGAATACACAAGTCGTTGTAAAAGGCGCTAACAAAGAACACGTTGGTGAATTAGCAGCAAATATTCGTGGTACTCGTCCTCCAGAACCTTATAAAGGCAAAGGAATCCGTTATGTTGGCGAATTCGTACGTCGTAAAGAAGGTAAAACTGGTAAATAATAGCAGCTTGAGAGTTATTTTTCAACTCAGATTGAAAAATAACGATCCGTTGTTTATCGCAGCTTAATAGCTAGCAAATACAAAGAGGTGACAATTGTGATTACAAAACCAGATAAAAACAAAACACGCCAAAAGAGACATCGCCGTGTACGTAACAAAATCTCTGGTACTGCTGAGTGCCCACGCTTGAACGTATTCCGTTCTAACAAAAACATCTACGCGCAAATCATTGATGACGTAGCGGGTGTAACGCTAGCAAGTGCCTCTGCCTTAGATAAAGAAATTTCAGGTGGAAACAAAACAGAAACAGCCGCAGCTGTTGGTAAATTAATCGCTGAACGTGCCGCTGAAAAAGGCGTTAAAGTAGTAGTCTTTGACCGTGGTGGATACCTTTACCATGGCCGCGTGCAAGCTTTAGCTGAAGCAGCGCGTGAAAATGGACTAGAATTTTAGGAGAAGGAGGAACACCATTCATGGTTTATATTGATCCAAAACACTTGGAATTAGAAGACCGCGTGGTTTCTATCAACCGTGTAACTAAAGTTGTTAAAGGTGGACGTCGTCTACGTTTTGCAGCACTAGTTGTTGTGGGAGATAAAAACGGTCACGTTGGCTTTGGGACTGGTAAAGCACAAGAAGTGCCAGAAGCAATCCGTAAAGCAATCGAAGACGCGAAGAAAAACTTAGTTGAAGTGCCTATGGTTGGTTCTAGTATCCCTCACGAAGTGATCGGGGTATTCGGTGGTGGCCGTATCCTTATGAAACCTGCAGTAGAAGGTTCTGGGGTAGCCGCTGGTGGACCAGTTCGTGCCGTATTAGAATTAGCTGGTGTAGCAGATATTACATCAAAATCATTAGGTTCAAACACACCAATCAACGTTGTTCGCGCAACAGTTGAAGGGTTAAAACAATTAAAACGTGCCGAAGAAGTGGCAGCACTTCGCGGTAAATCTGTAGAAGAAATCTTAGGATAAGGAGGACAAAAGAATGGCTGAATTAAAAGTTACATTAAAACGCAGCGTTATCGGACGTCCTCAAAACCAAAAAGATACAGTAAAAGCATTAGGTTTAGGAAAAGTAAACAGCTCTGTTGTCAAACCTGCTAACGAAGCAATCAAAGGTATGATCAACACTGTGTCACATTTAGTGGACGTTGAAGAAGTTTAATTTACAATAGTACATTGTTAAGGAGGTGCCAAACCAATGAAACTTCATGAATTGAAACCTGCTGAAGGTTCACGCCAAGTACGTAACCGTGTTGGACGTGGTACTTCATCTGGTAATGGTAAAACATCCGGCCGTGGACAAAAAGGGCAAAAAGCTCGTTCAGGCGGTGGTGTAAGACTAGGATTTGAAGGGGGTCAAACTCCATTATTCCGTCGTTTACCAAAACGCGGCTTCACGAATATCAACCGTAAAGATTATGCAGTCATCAACTTAGATGTCTTAAATCGTTTCGAAGATGGAACTGAAGTAACACCTGCAGGCTTGATCGAAGCTGGAATCGTGAAAAACGAAAAAGCTGGAATCAAAGTTCTTGCCAATGGTGAATTAACAACTAAAAAATTAACTGTGAAAGCAGCTAAATTCTCTAAAGCAGCAGAAGAAGCAATTGTTGCAGCTGGTGGATCAATCGAGGTGATCTAATGTTTAAACTATTAAAAGATGCTTTTAAAGTCAAAGACATTAGATCAAAAATTTTGTTTACTGTATTCATTCTTTTTGTATTTCGTTTAGGTGCACATATAACTGTACCTGGCGTGAATGCAAAAGGTTTGCAAGACTTAAGCAATTTACCATTTTTAAACATGTTGAATATGGTCAGCGGTAGTGCGATGCAAAACTTCTCTATCTTCTCTATGGGGGTTTCGCCTTATATTACAGCATCGATCATCATCCAATTATTACAAATGGATATTGTACCAAAATTCGTAGAATGGTCGAAGCAAGGTGAAGTTGGACGTAAGAAATTGAATCAAGCAACAAGATATCTAACGATCGTTTTAGGTATTGCCCAATCTATTGGGATAACTGCTGGATTTCAACAATTAAGTTCAGTTGGGATTGTAGAAAATCCTAACGTCAACACATATGTGATGATTTCTGTTATTTTAACGGGTGGAACAATGTTTGTAACATGGTTAGGAGAACAAATTACTGAAAAAGGGATCGGTAATGGTGTTTCAATGATTATCTTCGCCGGGATTATTTCTCGTGTACCAGAAGGGATCAAAGAAATCATTGACGATTACTTTATCAATATTGAGCCTTCTAGAATTTGGCAGTCTGCTATTTTTATTGCAATTTTAATCATTGCGATTTTAGTTATTGTTACAATAGTAACATTTTTCCAGCAAGCAGAACGTAAAATTCCAATCCAATATACTAAACGTGTTTCAGGTGCGCCAACTAGCAGTTATTTACCATTAAAAGTAAATGCTGCAGGGGTTATCCCAGTTATCTTCGCTAGTTCGTTGATTGCGACGCCGAATGCTGTTTTACAAGCCTTCTCTAAGAGTTATTCTGGCGAAGGTTGGTATGATATAATGACACAAATTTTTAGTTACAATACCGTTCCAGGTGCGATTATTTATACTGTACTGATCGTCGCTTTCACATTCTTCTATGCATTTGTTCAAGTAAACCCTGAGAAATTAGCGGAAAACTTACAAAAACAAGGAAGTTATATTCCAAGCGTACGACCAGGTAAAGGGACAGAAGAATATATTTCTGGAATGTTATTGAGACTAAGTGTTGTCGGTTCGATATTCCTAGGTTTAGTTGCGTTACTTCCGATCATTGCACAAATGATCTGGAAATTACCGCAGTCTATCGGCCTTGGAGGAACGAGCTTACTGATTGTGATAGGTGTTGCTTTAGAAACAGCGAAACAATTAGAAGGTTTAATGTTGAAACGTCAATATGTTGGCTTTATCAATAAGTAAGAATAGTGTGTTGAGGATCATCCTCAGCACCATTCTCTCATTGGGCTAGCTTCAAAAGCCAGCCTTTAAAATTAGGAGGAAATGAAATGAACCTCATTTTAATGGGATTGCCTGGGGCAGGCAAAGGGACTCAAGCAGAACAGATCGTGGATACTTATGGTATTCCGCATATTTCTACAGGAGATATGTTCCGTGCTGCGATGAAAAACGAAACTGCTCTTGGCTTAGAAGCGAAATCTTATATCGATAAAGGTGCTTTGGTTCCAGACGATGTAACGAATGGAATTGTCAAAGAACGTTTGGCAGAATCTGATACTGATAAAGGTTTTTTATTAGATGGTTTTCCACGTACTTTGGATCAAGCAGAAGCATTAGATAAAATGTTAAAAGAATTAAATAAAAAAATTGATGCTGTCATCGACATCCATGTCGAAGAAGATATTTTGGTTGAACGCTTAGCTGGTCGGTTTATCTGCCGAACGTGCGGAGCAACTTATCATAAAATCTTCAATCCTCCTACTGTAGAAGGAACATGTGATCGTTGCGGCGGACATGAATTTTATCAAAGAGAAGATGATAAGCCTGAAACGGTCAAAAACCGTCTGTCAGTCAACATCAAAAGCAGTGCGCCGATTTTAGACTTTTACAAGGCTAAAAATGTATTGCATACAATAGATGGGAATCGCGAGATCGATACTGTTTTTTCTGAAGTGAAAGAAATCATTGAAAAAAAATAGTTATCTGATTTGCTGCATACTTACCATTTGTGTTTGATTCAGATTCTCTTGCCAAATCGAATAGTTTATGATAGAATATATCAGTCCGACTTCTACCTTTTTGTAGAAGCTTAATTGAAAATTCTAGGTGGGGGCTGAAGTTTCCGCCATTTTATCGTGTGAAAATGCGAAACAAGTACAAGGAGGTACTGTGCGTGGCTAAAGAAGATATGATTGAAGTCGAAGGTACAGTCGTCGAAACTTTGCCGAATGCAATGTTTAAAGTTGAACTAGAAAATGGACACCAAGTTCTTGCTACTGTTTCCGGTAAAATCCGTATGCACTATATTCGAATTTTACCTGGAGATAAAGTAACTGTAGAGTTATCTCCATATGATTTAACTCGTGGTCGAATCACTTATCGCTTTAAATAATTGTACTCCGTAAAATTCAAGGAGGTATTATCATGAAAGTAAGACCATCAGTAAAACCAATGTGTGAACATTGTAAAGTAATTCGCCGTAAAGGACGTGTTATGGTCATTTGCCCAGCAAATCCAAAACATAAACAACGTCAAGGATAATAGGAGGTGTAACGTAGAATGGCTCGTATTGCAGGAGTAGACATCCCTCGTGATAAACGTGTAGTAATTTCTCTTACTTATATTTTTGGTATTGGTAATACTACCGCTAAAAAAGTTTTAGCAAACGTTGGTGTATCTGAAGATATTCGTGTTCGCGATTTAACAAACGAACAAACAGATGCTATCCGTGCGGAAATTGATAAGTTAAAAATTGAAGGTGATCTTCGTCGTGAAGTCAACCTGAACATCAAACGTTTGATGGAAATCGGTTCATACCGTGGAATCCGTCACCGTCGTGGATTACCAACTCGTGGACAAAACACGAAAAACAATGCACGTACTCGTAAAGGCCCAGCTCGTACTGTAGCAGGCAAGAAAAAATAATTCCTAAGTGAAGGAGGTTAGATCTTCATGGCAGCAAAGAAAGTTAGTCGTAAACGCCGTGTGAAAAAGAATATAGAAACTGGGATTGCACATATCCATTCTACATTCAATAATACAATTGTAATGATCACTGACAGTCATGGTAATGCATTAGCATGGTCATCAGCAGGATCATTAGGTTTTAAAGGAAGCAAAAAATCAACACCGTTTGCAGCTCAAATGGCCGCAGAAGCTGCAACTAAAGCAGCACAAGAACACGGACTTAAAACTGTTGATGTAACAGTTAAAGGACCAGGTTCTGGACGTGAAGCAGCGATTCGTTCATTGCAAGCAACAGGTTTAGAAGTGACTGCAATTCGTGACGTGACTCCAGTTCCTCATAATGGATGCCGCCCTCCAAAACGCCGTCGTGTTTAATGAGTGCCACTCATTCTGAGTTTGAATTAAGAACGTCATTGAACAAGACACTTTTCGTTTTGAAAGGGGTATAGATAAGAATGATTGAATTTGAAAAACCAAGAATCGAAAAAATTGATGAGAATAGAGATTATGGCAAGTTCGTCGTTGAACCACTGGAAAGAGGTTACGGGACTACTTTAGGCAATTCTCTACGTCGTATTTTATTATCTTCTTTACCAGGAGCCGCTATTACCAATATTCAAATCGATGGTGTGTTGCATGAATTCTCTACCATTAAAGGTGTAAGAGAAGACGTAACTCAAATTATCTTGAATATCAAAGGGTTAGCATTAAAGCTTTATGCAGAAGAAGAAAAAACCCTTGAGATCGATATTACAGGACCTGCTACAGTAACTGCTGGCGATATTATCGTTGACAGCGATGTTGAGATCTTGAATAAAGATTTAATTATCTGTAGTGTCTCTGAAGGAGCTACTTTCCATGCTCGCTTAACAGTGAAACCTGGTCGTGGCTATGTTCAAGCAGACGAGAACAAAAAGGAAGATATGCCAATTGGTGTTCTCCCTGTTGATTCCATCTATACACCAGTTCGCCGTGTGAACTACCAAGTAGAAAACACTCGTGTTGGTCGTCGTGATGACTTCGACAAATTAACAATGGAAATATGGACTGATGGTTCAATCATTCCTCAAGAAGCCCTTAGCTTAGCTGCTAAGATTATGACGGAGCATTTAGACATCTTTGTTAATCTTACTGATGAAGCGAAAAACGCTGAAATCATGGTTGAAAAAGAAGAAACACAAAAAGAAAAAATGCTAGAAATGACCATCGAAGAACTAGACTTGTCTGTTCGTTCATACAATTGTTTAAAACGTGCAGGTATTAACACTGTACAAGAACTTACAAATAAATCTGAACCAGAAATGATCAAAGTACGTAATTTAGGTCGTAAATCTCTTGAAGAGGTTAAACTAAAACTACATGATTTAGGTTTAGGCTTACGTAAAGACGATTAATACTTTTTACGAAGGAGGAAAACCAACGTGGGTTATCGTAAATTAGGACGCACATCAAGCCAACGTAAGGCAATGTTGCGTGATTTAACTACTGATTTAATTATCAATGAACGTATCGTTACGACTGAAGCTCGTGCGAAAGAAGTTCGTTCTACAACAGAAAAAATGATTACTTTAGGCAAACGTGGAGATCTTCATGCACGTCGTCAAGCAGCTACTTTTGTACGTAATGAAGTCGCTAGTGTACGTGAAGAAAACGAAGCAATCGTTGTTGAATCAGCTTTACAAAAGTTATTCAATGATCTTGCACCTCGTTATGCTGAACGCCAAGGTGGTTACACTCGTATCTTGAAGACAGAACCAAGACGCGGAGATGCAGCACCAATGGTCATTATCGAATTTGTTAAATAATCAAACTATACCGTCACTTTATAGATGATTCTTTTAGAGTGTTATGATGTTGGAGGCGACTCCTAGTCTAGCTCAACGCTTTCCCTACCGAACTTGTTTGGTAGGGAAGCACTCATCATATAATAAGGTGTATTTTTTTGTCCTAAGAATTTTTCTTAGGGCTTTTTTGTTTTGATAGGTTATTGCATCTGAGAGTGCTTTTTAGTATGCTTTCATTAATCAGAATATTCAGATATTGCTAATGACTATTTTGAATATTGAAGATGTTGCATGATGTATTATTAACTTTATAGAAATGAGGGAATAAAATGATCAAATTAAAAGCATTAGTTCAAAAGTATAAAGAAGAAATGATCGATTTTAGGAGAGATCTGCATCAACATCCGGAATTACAATTTGAAGAATTCAGAACAACGGAAAAAATTGCTGAAGCGTTAGATAAAATCGGTATTCCTTATCGTAAGACTGAACCTACAGGAATCATTGCAGAACTTACTGGGGCTATGAAGGGAAAGACTGTTGCTTTACGTGCAGATATGGATGCTTTACCTGTTCAAGAACTGAATGACAGCATCTCTTACAAATCATTAGAAGAAGGTAAAATGCACGCATGCGGTCATGATGCTCACACAGCTATGCTATTGACTGCTGCCAAAGCGTTAAAAGAAGTTCAAGCAGAGATCAAAGGAACCGTTCGTTTTATTTTTCAACCATCTGAAGAAAATGCTCAGGGGGCCAAAGCAATGGTTGCACAAGGAGCGGTAGAAGGGGTAGATGATGTTTTCGGAATTCATATTTGGTCACAGATGCTTTCTGGGACAGCATCTTGTGTTGTAGGCTCATCATTTGCTTCAGCAGATATTTTTTCGATTGAGTTTAAAGGACGAGGTGGACATGGTGCAATGCCAGATGCTTGTATAGATGCAGCAGTGATCGCTTCTTCATTTGTTATGAATGTACAGTCAGTCGTTTCTAGAGAAACCAATCCGTTAGATCCAGTTGTAGTGACAGTAGGTAAAATGGATGTCGGGACACGTTTCAATGTGATTGCTGAAAATGCTCGTTTAGAAGGGACTGTACGTTGTTTTAGTATTGAGACGCGTAATCGTGTAGAAAAGGCATTAAAACGTTATGCGGAGCAAACAGCTACAATGTATGGCGGTACTGCGGTGCTTGATTATAATTATGGGACAATACCTGTGATCAATGATGAAGAAGATGCTTTATTTGCGCAGTCGATCATCAAAGAAAATTTTGGTGAATCAGCGTTGATCCAAGAACCGCCAACAACTGGAGGAGAAGACTTCAGTTACTTTACAGAGAACACATCTGGTTGCTTTGCTTTGGTCGGCTGTGGAAATCCAAAAAAAGATACACAGTGGGCCCATCATCATGGCCGTTTCAATGTAGATGAGGATGCAATGGAAATCGGTGCAGAGCTATATGCTCAGTATGCTTTTGACTATTTAAATAAATAATAAGTGCCACAGAGATAGTAAAAAAATGAAAGAAAACTTATTTGGTTTCCTTTCGTTTTTTTACTATTCTAAATAATTTATTGGATTATAAAAAAAGTTTCTGTCTTGACAGATGAGAATACACATAAATGAACTTATTTTGTTATAATAGAGAATAGTGCAAAGATAAGAATAGATGATTGAAAAAACACTGATTTTTTGTTAGTGTTAGGAAGACTAAATAATTGAGGGAGTACGCGATGCAACCGATAATTGAATTAAAAAATATCAACTTTAACTATCAACCAGAAGATGCTTCTCCCGCTTTGAAAGATGTATCTTTTTCCATCGAACAAGGTGAGTGGATTGCGATTATTGGACATAATGGGTCAGGGAAATCAACGCTGGCTAAAACGATCAACGGCTTGTTGCTACCAGCATCAGGTAGTATTTCGGTAGGTGGAAAAGAACTAAATGAAACTAATGTTTGGGATATTCGTAAGATGGTCGGAATGGTTTTTCAAAATCCTGATAATCAGTTTGTTGGCTCAACCGTAGAAGATGATGTCGCATTTGGCTTAGAGAACCAAGGGATTCCACGAGATGAAATGCTTATGAGAGTCAAAGACGCATTAGAGAAAGTCCGAATGAGTCCGTTTGCTACACGTGAACCAGCTCGTTTGTCTGGTGGACAAAAACAAAGGGTAGCGATTGCAGGAGTGGTCGCTTTACGTCCAGATATTATTATTTTAGATGAAGCTACGAGTATGCTTGATCCTGAAGGACGGGAAGAGGTCATTACAACAATCAAAAAAATCAAAGAAGAAAGTAACTTGACAGTTATTTCAATTACTCATGATATTGATGAAGCGGCGAATGCAAATCGAATCTTAGTAATGAAACAAGGGGAACTGGTTAGTGAAGGGACACCAGAGAAAATATTCTCAGCGGGGACTGAATTAATCCAGATGGGCTTAGATTTACCTTTTCCTGAAAAGCTAAAAATTGCTTTAAAAGAACGTGGCATTGATGTGCCAGATGAATATTTGACTGAAGAAAGGATGGTGGATTGGTTATGGACATCCGTTTTGAACAAGTAGATTTTACGTACCAACCCAATACACCATTTGAACAACGGGCATTATTTGATTTAAATTTGACGATAGAAGATGGTTCTTATACAGCGATTGTAGGGCATACTGGTAGTGGCAAGTCCACGTTGTTGCAGCACTTGAATGCGTTAGTAAAACCAACAAAAGGAACTGTAACGATCGGGGAGCGAAAAATCGTTCCTGAAACCAACAATAAAAATTTAAAGCCGATCCGTAAAAAAGTCGGTATTGTATTTCAATTTCCTGAAGCTCAATTATTTGAGGAAACAGTAGCAAAAGATATTGCATTTGGTCCAAAGAATTTTGGTATAGCAGGAGAAGAAGCAGATAGATTAGCTGCTGAAATGCTTGGTTTAGTTGGATTAGAGGCTAGTTATTTAGAACGTTCTCCTTTTGAATTATCTGGTGGACAAATGCGTCGTGTAGCGATTGCTGGTGTTTTGGCTATGGAACCGGAAGTATTGGTTTTGGATGAACCTACAGCAGGACTTGATCCACAAGGACGCAAAGAAATGATGGAGATGTTTCAACGTCTGCACGAAGAGCGTGGGATGACGATCGTTTTAGTCACACACTTAATGGATGATGTGGCTAATTATGCTGATCATGTACTTGTACTAGAAAAAGGTAAAATCGTAAAATCTGGAACACCGCAAGATGTATTTCAAGATATTGATTGGTTGAAAGAAAAACAATTAGGCGTTCCAACCGCGGCGATGTTTGCCGAGAAGCTGATGGCTAAAGGGATTTCCTTTGAAGAATTACCATTAACGGCAGATAGGTTAGCAGATGACCTATTAAAAGGCTTAAAAAAGGCAGGTGAGGACCTGTGATGAACAAATTGATTTTTGGACGTTATATTCCAGGAGATTCATTTATTCATACAATGGACCCAAGAGCGAAGTTAATTGCGAGTTTTTATTTTATCGGGATTATCTTTTTAGCGAATAATTGGCAAACATATGGCGTGTTAGCTATTTTTACATTATTTGCTATTTTTCTCTCTAAAGTAAATATTCGTTTCTTTATTCGTGGGATCAGGCCGCTGATTTGGCTGATTTTATTCACAGTTGCTTTACAGATGTTATTTACTCAAGGTGGAGAAGTTTACTTTAGTTGGGGAATTTTTACGATCACTGAGTTTGGGGTCATCAATGGTTTGTTTATTTTTTGTCGTTTTGTGTTGATTATTTTCATGTCCACACTATTGACGTTGACAACACCGCCGCTCGATCTATCAGATGCGATCGAATATCTGTTACGTCCACTAAAAGTTGTTCGTTTCCCTGTCCACGAAGTTTCATTAATGTTATCGATCGCTTTGCGTTTTGTCCCAACATTGATGGATGAAACGGAAAAAATCATGAATGCTCAACGTGCTCGTGGGGTAGATTTTGGTGAAGGGAACTTGATTCAGAAAATGAAAGCTGTAGTCCCACTGTTGATTCCGTTGTTTGTTAGTAGTTTTAATCGAGCAGAAGATTTAGCAATTGCGATGGAAGCTCGTGGTTACCAAGGTGGCGACGGACGAACAAAATATCGAATTCTTCATTGGCATATGAAAGATACGGTCGTGATGCTTGCATTTGCCGTATTAACAGTCGTGTTGATTTTTATAAGAAGTTAGAAGTAAAGGTGGAAAAGAAATGCCACGCTATAAAGCAATAATTACGTATGATGGAACGAATTTCAATGGATTTCAAGCTCAGCCAAATGGACGAACGGTACAAGAAGAAGTTGAAAAAACACTGAAAAAAATGAATAATGGTAAAACAATCACGATTTTTGGTTCAGGTCGGACGGATGCGGGTGTTCATGCAAAAGGACAGGTTATTCATTTTGACTACCCACAGGAGAGAGAACTTGAGAAAATGCGTTATGCATTAGATACTCAAACACCTGAAGATATTGCTGTAAAAAAGGTGGAAATCGTTTCAGATGATTTTCATGCTCGTTATCATGTGGTTGAAAAGACCTATCAATTTCGAGTAGATATCGGGAAACCAAGAAGTCCCTTTAAACGTTTTTATGCTAGTTATTTTCCTTATGAAGTAGATACGGAAAAAATTCAGAACGCATTAACGGACCTAGTTGGAACACATGATTTTACGTCGTTTTGTGCTTCTGGAACTGAGATCGAGGATAAGGTTCGAACAATTCATGAAGCAAGTCTTGTAGTGAATGAAGAGCAAGATGAATTGATTTTTACCTTTCGTGGAGATGGTTTTTTGTACAAGATGATTCGAATTTTAGTAGGAACTTTGCTCAAAATGGGAAATGGACGAATGGATGAAACGCTGATTCCCGAAATTATCAAAGCGAAAGATCGTAATTTAGCAGGTCCGACCGCTCATCCAGAAGGATTGTATTTGGTCGAAGTGAAATATGAATAATAGAAAAAAGAGCGTGGGGCAAAACGAAAGATCAGTTTTGTTTCACGCTCTAAATCTGACTAAATGGCGAGAAAAAAGCAGCTCCTTCTTATTTTCGGAGCTAAATGCTTTTATCTCGGCCGTATTTGCTAATTATGAGTCAGAGTGAAAAATTATTGATTGTCGTTTTCTGCAAGTAATTGTGCCGCTTGCGCTCTGGACACTCGTTCGGAAATTTTCAAGAATGGAAGATAGAAAAATAGGGTTACTATCAGAATGATTATTTGTAAAAACGCGACTTTCCAATCACCAGAACTAGCAAGAAAACCGCTAATAATCGGTGGTGTTGTCCAAGGGACTAATACAGAGAGTGGTTTAACAAAGCCAATTGCCGTAGCAAAATACCCAATTAAAGCACCGATTACTGGACTAAAAATAAAAGGAATCATCATTGGAATATTAAAGACAATGGGTAAACCAAAAATAATTGGTTCATTTATTTCAAAAATACTTGGTGCAACAGATAAGCTAACCACATCCTTGTAGGGTTTATATTTAACAAATAAAATGACTGCAAGGATCAACGCCATAGTACCACCTGTTCCGCCCATTTGACTATAAACGGTAATAAACGAACTATTGATAATATGAGGAGCTTCTTTTCCTTCGTTGATAGCCGCCATATTTTCATTCATATTGACTAATAAAAGTGGATCAAGTAACGAACCATTGATGACTGTTTGATGAATTCCTAAGGTAAATAAGAAATTGCCTGTAGTGTAAATCAGTAAAAATCCTAAAAGTGACGTGTTGACTTTTCTTAGAGGTTCTTGAATTAAAGTTGAGATCAATGTAATAAGGTCAGTATCAAAAAGAACAATTAAAATCGTTGAAATGACAGCGAACAAACTGAGTGTGATAAGTGAGGGAAGCAATGAACTGAAACTACGACCAACAGCTGGTGGTACTTGATCACCTAAATTGATCTGTAATTTTTTGATAGAAGAGATTCTCATGTATAACTCAGTTGCAAGCAAACCGATAATAATTCCAGAAAACATTCCTTGTGTGCCTAAATTACCATAAGTTAGAATTCCGTCAATAGTGACAGCTGTTTCTGAACCAATCGGGGTTACAGTGTAAGTCATCGCCATCATGATAACTAAGGTAGATGTAGCGACAGCAGTGGCAGAAATTGGGTTATTAAAGTTTTTATTTTTTGCGAGATAATAGGCAATCATTGGTGCAATCAATAATCCAGCAATATTTAATGTGCCATTAGTGATCACATTTCCAAAAGTTTGTAACTTAGATAAAGTATCGTCTTTAAAAGCAAAAGGAAACAAAACATTATTTACTAAAACTGCTAAACCAGCTAAGATAAACATCGGCATAATGGTGGTAAAGGCATCTCGCAAAGAACGAAGATGCACTTGATTTCCAATTTTGATAGAGACTTCTGTGAATTTATCTAAAAAACTTCTTTTGTTTCTGTCCATAACGACTACTCCCCTTTACTGTAAATGATCTCCCCATTAGTAGCTATCACTTGTTTAAACCAATCGTAACTTTTTTTAGGTACACGTTTCATATCTAGTAAATCATGGTTTGTCCGATTGACATAGACGAGTCCGTATCGCTTGCGCATATCCCCTTGAGAACTTAAGATATCGATCAAGCCCCAGCCAAGATAACCAATAACGTCTACGCCATCAATAATCATAGCATCATACATTGCTTTTAAGTGGTCATGATGATAGTCGATTCGGTAATCGTCTTGGATTGGATTTATGCCATCCCATTCTTCTTGAACCCCGATCCCATTTTCGATAGGAAAGACAGGTAAACGATAGCGTTGGTACATTTTATTTAAAACATCTCTAAAGCCAAGTGGATCGATCTGCCAATTCCATTCGGTGGTACTGATGTTAGGATTATCTTCTTTAGCATAATCAAGGAAAAAGTTTGGAGGGGTTCCAATTGGAATTTTATCCCCATTAAGAGTCGTTGATGCATAATAACTGAAACTTAAAAAATCATTTTTTTGCTTTCCAATATCTTCTAACTCACCAGGCAGAATCCCCATATCGACTTGATTATTTTTTACAAAGGTCATCATTTCATGAGAATATACACCTTTAGTATAGGCATCAAGCAACGTGTAATTGACAAATTCATCCCATTTTCTAGCAGCTAAAATATCTTTTGGATTGCTTGTAGCAGGATAGACTTCGGAGTAAGCTAGCATGCCGCCAATTTTAGCATCCGTTGTTTCATGAATGTAATTAGCAATTCGAGCATGCGCGGTCATTACGTTGTGTAGAATTTTATAAAGATCATCAATCGTTCGTTCTCCTTTTACGTAACCGCTAATTTTGAATGCTTCTGAAACATGGTACAAATTTTGTTCATTAAAGACGATCCAATACTTAACTTTGTTGGCAAAGCGGTCGATCATTTCTTTTCCATAACGAACAAAAGCATGCAATACCTCTTTACTCATTAAGCCATTGTATTTTTCTGCTAGATGTAAGGGCATATCAAAATGATACAAACAAATCATAGGTTCAATACCACGAGCCAATAAGCCATCGATTAAACGTTCATAATAAGCAATGCCTTCTTCGTTGAACGCACCATCACCATCTTTGACCACACGGCTCCATGAAATCTGAAAACGATACATATTCATGCCTAAATCTTTGATGTAATCTAAGTCTTCATCAAAATGGTGGAAGTTATCGTTGGCATAATGCCAGTCACTGGCAAATTCAGATGCTTCACGGATATCATAAACGGATAAGCTTTTTCCGCCTTCATTCCATCCTCCTTCCGTTTGCATACTTGAAACAGAGTTTCCCCAAAAAAAATTCTTAGTAGGTTTCATAATGATTCTCCTATTTTGATTTTATAGTAAACGTTTACAAACAGAGTTTACAGCATAAAAATTTAAATGTAAAGTCATTAATTTTAAAATGAACAACATTTAAAGGAGTTGATAATGCATATGATCCGTTTTATAATAAATGAAAGAAAAATGAATGTGAGGATTTGTCATGTCAAGATACAAAGAAGTTGCAGATGATATTCGTGCAAAAATCATTAGTGGTTTTTATAACAGCGAAAAATCAATGCCAGAGCAAGTAGTGTTGGCCAAAGAATATAAAACAAGTCGAATGACGATACAAAAAGCATTGGAGATTTTGAGAATCGAAGGCTTAGTATATAGTCGTCGCGGTTCCGGAACATTCGTGAGGAAAAATGCCCGTACATTGTCAGAACTTGATAGTAAAGCGGATATCTACAATGGTGTGACTAAACATTTAGGTTCAAAAGGAAAAATAACGAGTAAAATTATTTCCTTTTCAATTCGTTTTCCTAATGAAATAGAATGCGAAAAACTAATGATTGATCCCTCAAAACCAGTTTATGATATTATTCGTCTACGTTATTTTAAAGGAGAACCTTTGTTATTGGAGTATACGATCATGCCAATTGAAGTTATCACAGGTATCACAGAAAAAGTATTGTATCACTCGATATATAGTCATATTGAAGACGTATTGGGTTTGGGCATTGGGGTTGCTAATCGTAGAATTCATGCAGATCGACCAAATGAAAATGATAAAAAATATTTGGAATGTGAAGAAATTGACCCGATCTTGGAAGTTGATCAAGTCGTATTTTTAGATTCAGGTGTTCCGTTTGAATATTCGCAAACACGCCACAGATACGATAAAGGTGATATCGTTGTCGTGAATTTAAATGCAAAACGAGGATAAAAGTTAGAATGTAATTTAATGAACTAGCTAGCTTTTCTTCATCATAGAACAAATCTCAGAAGTAACGCGATAGTTCTAACTATTTTTTCTAGGTAATAAAGAGAGTTGATCTCAAATAGTTAGTCGCTCATACCTAAGAATTGTCTATAGTTGAAGTGAAATATGGATAAAGAATATTAAATAAATAAATTTTACTAAATAGAACTGAGATACAGGGACAAAAATCTGTGTTTTAGTCCTTTTTTTATAACAAAATTTATGAAAAAAGAATGAAAGAATGATATTGTTTGTAAATGAGGATATTTAAGAGTAGAATACATGTTATATAAAGGCTTTTTGTTGACAAAATGAAATAAACATATAAATAAAAGATTTATCCTATTTTTGTGTAAGGTTAATATTTTAGATTTTAGTTATTTTTAACTCATAATTAGCTGTTTCTAGGATGGAATTAGGTTTTAGACTGTTTTTTTAATATAAATCAAAAACCCTTTAAATAATGTTGATCAAGTATTTTTGGGTACACTCTTTATAAGCGAGTTAGATAAAAAAATATATATAGTAAGACAGGAGGATGGCAATGCTTGGAGTTATTTTATTGTATGTAGGAATGGTGTTGATGAGTAATGGGCTATATCGGCTTCAAGGAACCAAAGATAAATCCATCGTGGTCATGAATCTATTTACAGGCGGATTAAGTTTAATTTTAAATTTGGTGGCACTATCCTATGGAATAGTTGCTAGTAAAGATTCGTCTTGGTTCTATGCGAGTGCGACGGGGTTATTATTTGCGTTCACTTATCTTTATACAGCAATCAACGCTATGTTTGATTTGGACCAGAAACTCTATGGTTGGTTCAGTTTGTTTGTTGCCATTAACGCTATTCCAGCAGGAATATTATGTTTTTATGGATATGGTGGCAATGCATTATATGGAATAATTTGGTTTCTCTGGGGAATTCTATGGTTTACAGGATTTCTTGAAAATACACTGGGGAAAAATTTAGGGAAATTTGTAGGTTATCTATTAGTCGGTGAAGGAATTGTTACAGCTTGGATTCCAGGATTCCTGATGCTGCTTGATTTATGGCCTAAATAAAAATAAGAGGGGAGCACTTAATATGCAGTTGACAACAAGAGAACAAGAAAAAATGATGATCAGTTTAGCGGCAATGATTGCCCAAAGAAGAAAAGACAAAAAAATTAAATTAAACCATCCTGAAAGTGTGGCACTAATTACCGATTTAGTTTTAGAGGGAGCACGTGAGGGAAAAACAGTCTCAGAATTAATGAATGAGGGAAGAAATCTTTTAACAAAAGATGATGTTATGGAAGGTATTTCTGAAATGATTCCGATGATCCAAGTAGAAGCGACCTTTCCAGATGGAACGAAGTTAGTGACGATTCATGATCCAATCCAATAAACGTACAGTTAGTTATTTGATGAAGGAGGAAAAGATATGATTCCAGGAGAATATAAATTAGCAAAAGAGCCAGTAGTTTGTAATGAGGGATACGATGCAATCACCTTAGAAGTGAAAAATGTTGGCGATCGTGCTGTTCAGGTCGGCTCACACTTTCATTTTTACGAAGCAAATGAAGAGGGCTTGAAATTTGACCGTGAAAAGGCAAGAGGAAAACGTTTGGATATTCCAGCAGGAACAGCGATTCGTTTTGAGCCGGGTGAAACACGAAAAGTAAATCTAATCGATGTAGGTGGCAAACGCCGTATTTTTGGATTCAATGATAAAGTGGACGGCTATTTGGATGATGATCGGGTAAAATAAGTAAAAGTAAGAGAAAAGAGGGAAAAATATGAGCTTTAAAATGGATAGAAGTAAATATTCGCAAATGTTTGGCCCGATAGTCGGTGATAGTGTTCGATTAGGGGATACTGATTTATTTGCGGCAATTGAAAAAGATTATACTGTTCATGGACAAGAAAGTAAGTTTGGTGGAGGAAAAGTGCTGAGAGATGGCATGGGACAAAGCGCTACAGAAACCCGTGCAGCAAATCCATTAGTTGCAGATACAATCATAACAAATGCGACAATCGTTGATTATACTGGAATTATCAAAGCAGATATAGGGATTCGTGACGGCAAGATCATCGCAATTGGTAAGGGTGGAAATCCAGATAATATGGATGACATTGACTTTGTTGTGGGTGCTAGTACAGAAGCAATTTCTGCTGAGGGTCTGATCGTTACAGCAGGTGGATTGGATATTCATGTGCATTTTATTTCACCAGGATTAGCACAAGCAGGACTTGATAATGGGATCACAACATTATTTGGCGGCGGAACAGGGCCAGCTGATGGAACCAATTCAGCTACTACTTCACCAGGAAAATGGCATATTGAACGAATGCTTCAATCGGCTGAAAGCTTGCCGATCAATATGGGCGTGATGGCAAAAGGTGCAGGAGCTGTGCCAGAGACTATTGCTGAACAAATTGAAGCTGGTGCAATGGCGATAAAAACCCATGAAGATTGGGGCGCAACGAGTGCAGGTATCGATAACTCACTTAAAGCAGCTGATAAATATGATGTTCAATTTGCGGTTCATACGGATTCATTGAATGAAGGTGGATTCGTTCAAAATACATTGGATGCATTTCAAGGGCGAACAGTGCATACCTTCCATACTGAAGGTGCTGGTGGCGGACATGCGCCAGATATTATGGTGGTAGCAGGACATGATAATGTTTTACCTTCATCAACAAATCCGACAAATCCCTATACGGTCAATGAAATTAGTGAATTATTTGATATGGTTATGGTTTGTCATAATTTAGATCCTAAACTACCAGAAGATGTCTCATTTGCAGAGTCTCGCGTGCGGAAACAAACGATTGCTGCAGAAGATGTTTTACACGACATGGGCGCGCTAAGTATTATGACATCTGATGCGATGGCTATGGGACGTGTTGGTGAAGTTGCAATGCGTTGTTGGCAATTAGCGGATAAAATGAAAAAACAACGTGGCTCATTAGAGGGAGATAGTGAATTTAACGATAATAATCGTATCAAACGCTATATTGCTAAATACACAATAAATCCAGCCATCACAAACGGTGTATCCGATTATATCGGTTCTGTCGAAGTAGGCAAATATGCTGATTTAGTGATTTGGGAACCTGCGAAGTTTGGTGCAAAACCAAAAATGGTATTAAAAATGGGCATGATCAGTTACGGTGTTATGGGAGATGCGAGTTCAAGTCTGCCTACACCACAACCTCGCTTAATGAGAGATCTTTTTGGCGCATACGGTAAAGCAGTGAATGCGACAAATATCACATTCGTTTCGCAGTTCGCATTTGATCATGGAATCAAGGAAAATATTGGATTAGAAAAAGTTGTTTTACCAGTTCATAATACAAGAAACTTGACCAAACGTGATATGAAATTAAATAGTTTTAGTCCAAAAACAATTACGGTTGATCCTCATACTTTCGATGTGAAAATAGATGATGAATTGATTACTTGTGATCCCGTTGATACTGTGGCTCTAAGCCAAAGATATTACTTATTCTAAACAGAAAAATATTGGGACAAAAGTGGCAAGCTATCAAAAATTCTTTTAAAAGAAATGTTGTGTATATGCATTTAGAAGAAATTTTAAGAAAGCTATTGCCACTTTTGTTCTATTAAATTATCAATATGTTATTACAGGAGGAAGAATATGATTTTGACAACTATTGATTCAAACATTGATGAAATCGACGATATCACTAAATATCATGTTGAAACAGTTATGTTAAACAGTGATGATTTAAATAAGAGAATTTTAAGAGTAACCACAGATCATAGCAATGATTATGGTATTCGATTAACGAGTGAAAGTGAACCGTTGCGTAATGGATCAGTCTTCTTTATCGATGACCACAATGTTTTAGTGATTGCAGTACGTTCTGAAGAAATGATCATCATTAAGCCATCAACGATGGATGAAATGGGTGAAATTGCTCATTTACTTGGAAATACACATAAACCTGTCGTTGTAGAAGATGGAAAAATTGTTTTGGAAGTCGATCCAACGGTAATCGATCTCTTGATTAAAAAGAATGTGCGGTACGAGGTAAAAAAAATCAAGTTAAGAAAAGCCTTGAAACATGTGGACTTGTCACATGAGCATTAATGCAAAAGGGTTTGGAAACTTCTTAGATGTTGTGCAAGTCTGTGATTCTACTTTTCCTATAGGGACGTTCAACCACTCTTTTGGCATGGAAAATTATTTGAGAACAGATAAGATAGTAAATGCAGATGATTTTGAAATTTGGTTGGACACCTATTTAAAAACACAATTTAAATATGGTGAAGGATTACTTATAAAACTTTGCTTCAACGCTTTGGAAGAAGAAGAAATAGAAAAAATTTGGGAATACGATCAACTCATCACATGTTCTTCGCAAGCCGCTGAAACAAGAAACGGGACGAAAATGATTGCAAAGCAAATGATCGATCTCGTTCAAACATTACATGATATTCCATTACTGGAAGAGTATAAGCAACGAATCAAACAAACGATTGTTTATGGAAATCCAGCAATTGTATTTGCTATTTTTGCACATGATAAAGGACTGGAAGTAGAGGAAGCAACGTTACTTTATGGCTATAGTATAAACTCTACAATGATTCAAAACGCTGTAAGAGCCGTACCACTGGGACAAAAAAGCGGGCAATTAATCTTACAAAGAACAATCCCCTTGTTAGAAGGGATTTTAACAGAAATTAAGCAATTAGACGCTTCATATCTAGGTGCCAATGTTCCTGGAATCGAATTATCACAAATCAATCATGAGACACAGATTTTTAGACTTTTTATGTCATAGGGAGGAAATAACAGATGAAAAAAACAGTAATAATTGGTGTCGGTGGACCTGTTGGATCAGGAAAAACGCTACTTATTGAACGCTTAGTGAGACAAATGAATGAGGATTTGAATGTTGCTGTAATCACAAATGATATCTATACAAAAGAAGATGCGAAATTTTTGTGTGATAACTCTGTTCTAAGCGAAGATCGAATTATCGGTGTAGAAACAGGCGGTTGTCCGCATACGGCAATCCGTGAAGATGCATCAATGAATTTTGCTGCAATTGAACAATTAGAAGAACGATTTGAAGATTTGGATGTTATTTTTTTGGAAAGTGGTGGCGACAATTTAGCTGCAACATTCAGTCCAGAATTAGTAGATTCATCTATTTATATTATTGACGTGGCACAAGGAGAAAAAATTCCTAGAAAAGCTGGTCAAGGGATGATCAAGAGTGATTTATTTATTATAAACAAAATTGATTTAGCCCCTTATGTCGGTGCTGACTTAGAGGTTATGAAAAAAGACACAGAAGTTTTCAGAGATGATAATACCTTTTTATTTACTAACTTAAAGGATCAAGAAGGGGTAGCAGCTGTGAATGAGTGGATCCGCAAAAATGTTTTACTAGAAGGCTTATAATATGAGACAAGATACAGACGGACTTATCGAAATGGCATTTACCAACCGTAACGGCCGAACAATTGCTTCCAGAATTTATCATGAAGGTAATTCTCGTGTATCATCGAATATTCCTTTGGCAGCTGAAGTGACGCCGTACTACTTTTTCATTAGTACTGGCGGAGGGTTTATTGAAGGCGAAAAGTATGAACTTGATGTTAATGTAGCTAAAGAAGCACATGCTATTATAACGACTCAGGCACCAACGTATGTATATAAATGTGATAACAACATACAAACAACACAAAAAACACAACTTGTATTAGAGGAAAATAGTACATTTGAGTACTTAACAGATGAAGTGATCCCCTATAAAAATTCAATCTATAAACAAGAAACGATCATTCACATGAAAGCCAATGCTAATTTAATTTTGATGGATGGAGTAACAGCGGGATGGTCTGCTGATGAGCAACCTTTTCAGTATACGGAACTACAGATGAAAACGACGATATTTATGGATAAGGAATTAATTTATAACGATCATTTAATTTCGGAACCGTCGAAAAATGAGATGTCTGCACTGGGTTATTTTGAAGAAAATTTGAATTACAATACGCTAATCATTATCAGTCCTCAATGCACAAAAGAGGTTATTGAAACAATCAGAGAAAAATTAAATATGATCGAAACGACCGTCAAATTTGGCATTTCAAGTTTAGAAAAACCTGGTTTTGTGCTTCGAGCATTGGGCAAAAGTGGAGAAGAAAATCGATATATCCTTATGCAAGCATTAAATCATTTTCGAATAGAACAACTTAATTATCCTGAATTGATTCTCAGTAAAAATGACAACTATATTCAGAGTTAATGGATGAGATAGATGTTTTTTTATTGAATCTTTAATAGAAAATGTAAATATGTTTTTTCTATTATATAGTAAAAAGGGGAAATGAGTATGGAGATGGCTAAGAAGACATTTAAAAATGAAATTATTGATTATTGGTCAGAGAGATCTAAAACTTATGGACAACAGCATCATGAAGAATTATTAGGTGAACAAAAATCGTTATGGCAAAATGTGATCGTTAATGCATTTAACGAAAATGAGCAACCTGTAAAAAAGATTCTTGATATCGGTACGGGACCAGGTTTCTTGTCTATACTACTTGCTGAAAAAGGGTTTGAAGTGACCTCAATCGATATGACAGAAGAAATGCTGATCCAAGCAAAGTTAAATGCGAGTGATCTTGCTGAAAAGATTGAATGGAAATTAATGGATGCCCATAATTTGACATTTGATACAGCGTATTTCGATGCAATTGTCACAAGAAATGTCACATGGAACCTAGAAGAACCAAAAGAAGCTTATAAGGAATGGTATCGAGTATTGAAACCAGGAGGTATTTTGCTGAATTTTGATTCAAATTGGTATAAATATCTTTATGATGAAACACTTCGGGAGAAATATGAAAAAAATAGAGAATTAACACAAGAAATGGCCATCAAAGATTATTATGTAGATACAGATATTGATTGGATGGAAGACTTAGCCAAAGAAATGCCGTTATCAAAAATTACTCGTCCTATATGGGATAAGAAGGTATTGAAAGCATGCGGTTTTCAATCGATTACAGTTCATGAGAATATGAATGATCAATTGCTAAGTGATATTCAAAAAATTAATTTTTCATTTTCACCTATATTCCTGATACAAGCAGTGAAATAAAGAATAAAGGAGATGAAATGAGTTGTTGTTAAAGGATAAAAAAAGGGGTTTACTCTTTGTTTTTACTTTCTTTATACTGTTAATAATTCTAGCAGGTTGTAATTCATCAAAAAAAGACAGTCAATCTTCTAATCAAATAAATTATGGAAGTACGAAAGATGTACGAGATATTAATCCACATTTATATGACGGGGAAATGGCTGCACAAAATATGGTTTTTGAAGGATTGACAAAAAACGAAGATGGGAAAGTCAAACCTGCGTTGGCAAAAAGTTGGACTATTTCTGAAGATGGAAAAGAATATGTTTTTCATTTACAGAATAATGTGAAATTTACAGATGGATCTGCATTTAATGCTGACGCTGTGAAGAAAAATTTTGACGCGATTTTAGCAAATAAAGAACGTCATGCTTGGCTAGATATGGTCAATGAAATCGAATCAACACAAGTAATTGATGATGAGACATTCAAATTAACATTAAACCATCCTTACTATCCAACGTTAATCGAGCTGGGTTTGACTAGACCCTTTCGCTTTATCTCACCTAAAAGTTTTATTGAGGGAGACTCTAAAAATGGTGTATCAAATTATGCGGGGACAGGGCCTTATATACTTGAGAAACACAAGGACAATCAGTACGCACAATTTGTAATGAACAAAGACTATTGGGGTGAAAAACCAAAAAATTCAGAAGTGAATTGGAAAGTAATTCCAGATTCACAAGCGTTATTACTTGCTCTAAAAAATGGAGAAATTGATCTTATTTATGGTTCAGACGGCGATCAGTTAAATATGGATGCCTATAATTCAATGAAAACAGATAAAGATTCCTTTGTAGCACTATCGAGTCAACCTGTAGCTTCCCGTGCAATACTATTAAATAGTAAAAGAGAAAACTTGAGCGACTTAAATGTAAGAGAAGCGATTACTTACGCAGTCAATAAAGAGAATATCATTGCGGGCATATTAAATAATTCAGAAGACAAAGCGGATACGTTATTACCGAAAACGGCTCCTTATTGTGATATTGAGTTAGCGAACTATGATCATAATTTAGAAAAAGCGAAACAGTTGCTAGATGAAGCCGGATGGAAAGTAGGAAAAAATGGAATTCGCATGAAGAATGGTAAACCGTTGGCA
Source organism: Enterococcus sp. AZ126 (assembly GCF_051714545.1). Taxonomy (NCBI): domain Bacteria; kingdom Bacillati; phylum Bacillota; class Bacilli; order Lactobacillales; family Enterococcaceae; genus Enterococcus; species Enterococcus sp. AZ126. The sequence goes on along the minus strand of NZ_JBIOSB010000001.1, from coordinate 1,819,246 downwards.
CTAACGTTTTCCTACAATGCGCAAAATGCACAAGAAGGAACGATTGCCCAGTCAGTTCAAGCTGATCTTAAAGAAGTGGGAATCGACCTAGCAATCATTTCTGAGGAAAAGCAGAATTTTCTTGATCGTCAAAAAGATGGAGATTTCGATTTACAATATTCACTTTCGTGGGGAACCCCATATGATCCGCAATCGTATCTTTCTTCTTGGCGAATACCGGCACATGGAGATTATCAGGCACAATTGGGTTTGGATAAAAAAGAATGGCTAGATGAAAAAATTACACAAGTGATGATTGAACCGGATGAAAAACAAAGACAAACGGATTACATTGAAATATTGACATATATCAATGATCAATGCGTATATATTCCTATTTCTTATTCAAAAACAAAAGCAATTGGCACATCAAACCTCAAGAATATCGAATTTAATGATTCACAGTATGAGATACCTTTTGAAAAAATGTTCTTTGAATAAGGATGGAAAGTTGGATGGCAATGATCAAAGCTATTATTAAAAATTGTGGGAAAATTCTTCTTCTTCTATTTTTAGTAACATTTATTCCTTTTTTTCTATTGACTTACCTATCCAATGACCCAGCAGAAGTAGCACTGCGTGTAAAAGCAATCACACCAACTGAGCAAAACGTAAGTCAGATGCGTTCAGAATTGGGATTAGATCAGCCCTTTTTTGTAAGATACGTTGAATGGGTGCAACATGCATTAAAAGGGGATTTGGGTAAAAGCTATGCCACTGGCAAAAATATTGATAGCATGATCCGTGAGGCTATGCCCTATACATTATTTTTGACCATCGTGACATTAGTCATCGTTTTTATAACGTGTTTGGTATTAGGCGTCTTAGCTGCTAACTATCAAAATCATTGGACTGAAAAAACCTTAAGGATGATTACGTTCATCCTAAATGCGATCCCTTCATTTTGGTTAGGGTTGTTAATGATTTTTTTCTTCTCTGTAAAGTTAAATTGGTTTCCAACAGGCGGAGCTGTAGGTCTATTGTCAGTTTTTTTACCAGCATTGACCCTTTCTTTGGCATATTCTAGCTCGTATATACGCCTGATTCGTAATGATTTATTGCAGAATAAACAATTGCCCTATGTTGACTATTATTTTACAAGAGGATTTTCAAAAAAAACAATCACGAAACATTTATTGAAAAATTCTTTACGTTCATCTGTTGTTTCAATTGGAGTAAGTATCCCAAAACTTATCGCTGGTAGTGTAATTGTAGAAAGTGTTTTTGCTTGGCCTGGGATGGGGCTTCTCTGTATTACTGCAATCAGAAATCGTGATTTACCTGTTTTACAAGCATATATTGTAATCATGTCGTTGTTCTTTATTAGTAGTAGCTTGTTGATCGATTCCCTAATCAAATGGATTGATCCAAGACTAAGAGAGCGAGGGAGATAATGGATGCAATGAAAAAAATAGTTCAGGATAAAATAGTGCTTGCGTCTGTTATTTTTTTGAGTCTTTTAATTTTAGGAATTATATTTGCTGATTTATTGTCGCCATATGATCCAAATAAACAAGATATTATGAATAAATTGGCACATCCAAGCAGTGAGCATTTTTTTGGAACAGATCTGTTAGGTCGGGATATCTTTTCGAGGATATTGTATGGCGGCAGGGTGACGTTACTACTCTCATTTTTTATTGTTTTCTTAATTCTTTTGATGGGACTCATTTTTGGGGGGATTTCTGGGATTTTTGGTGGCTGGATCGATGCAATAATGATGCGTTTTTGCGATTTAATGCTTTCTTTGCCAAATGAAATGATGTCTTTATGTATTATAGGTATCTTAGGTCCTAGTTTATTGACGATTATTTTAGCACTGACGATTGTAAGATTTCCTTGGTACATCAAAATTATCCGGACGGAAGTTCTCAATTATAAAACAAAAAATTATGTTATCTTCTCAATAAGTTCTGGAAAGTCTAAAAGTTGGATATTTAAAGAGCATATTTTTCAACCAATTATTCGTTCAACCATCGTTTACTCTACATTAGATATAAGTGCGGTAATCATGAGTATTAGCGCGCTATCTTTTCTAGGCATTGGAATTCAACCACCGACAGCTGAGTGGGGCAGAATGTTAAATGAATCAAGAGAGATCGCAGTAGTGGAGCCTTGGCAAATGATTCCTGCGGGTGTCACAATATTTATTGTGATAGCGATGCTTAATTATATAGGAGACGCAATTGCAGAAACGATCAATGAAACCAATACCTAACGAATGAAGGAGAAAGCAATGGAAAATACACTAATTTTGGCAATTGATGATTTGACAGTAGATGAAATCAAAACCAATAAAACAGTGCTTGCCAATCTCACTTTTCAGGTGGAAAGAAATGAGTTTTTAGGGATTTTGGCACCAAGTGGAAGTGGAAAAACGACACTTCTTAAAACAATTCTGAGAATTTGTCCAAAGTCACTTCATTCAAAGGGACTCATTACCTATCTCCCGAATACTCAGGAAAAAATCGTTATTCAGGAAAAAAACAATAGTAATTATTCAGCAGCATTAAGTCGTGAATTTGCGTACATTCCTCAAAATGCATCAGAAGCATTTGATCCTATTGAAAAAATGGCAGTTCAATTTAAAGAAACATTAGCAGAAAATCAATTTTCAATAAGTGAGAGAACAGGTATGATCCAACAGTTATTGGAAAGTATGGATTTGCCTGAAAGTATTTTAAAAAAATACCCATTTCAATTATCGGGAGGAACGCTACAGCGTTGTGCTATTGGCTTGGCGCTTGTTTTAAAACCAAAAGTCATTGTTGCTGATGAGCCAACGAGTGCACTGGATACTGTCAATCGAAAGAGAGTTCTGGATATTTTTTTGCAGTTAAAAAAACAGCGTAAGACGACTCTACTTCTGGCAACACATGATATTGCGATTGTAGACTATTTGTGTGATACGGCGCTTGTCTTGCAAGAGGGTATAAAAATCGAGCACGAAAAAGTAGATAAGATGGATATTGACTCAACAACCTATCTAGGAAACATGCGCAGAATAAAAAATAAAATTGGCTCGACATTTTGGAGATTAAAAGATGGAAAATTGGTTAGTTCTTGAGCAATTATCAAAGACGTATTATAAGGAGAAGTTGTTTAGAGCAAAAGAGAAAATGGACGGTGGACTAAAGCCGTTTTCACTTTGTGTTTCAGAAGAGAGTATTGGTATTCTAGGAGAAAGTGGTAGCGGGAAAACAACATTAGCTAAACTAATAGCGGGTATTGAAAAGCCAGATAAAGGTTCAGGCAAAGTGGTGTTGAAATTGGAAGGATCAAGCAAAGAAAAGAATCCTGTGAGCATGATATTTCAAGATTACATATCTGCAATCAACCCTGAATTTACTGTAGAAAAAGCATTGTTAGAATCAATGAGCGGAAAAAACAAAAAAGTAGAATCAAAAGAAAAGATGATCACAATTTTGAATAAGGTGGGATTATCAGAAGAGCTGTTAGATAAGAAACCAAGAAAGTTAAGTGGTGGACAGATTCAACGCATTTGTATTGCGAGAAGTATATTGACAGACGCAAAGGTATTGATTTTTGATGAAGCATTTAGTTCGCTGGATTTATTCAATGTGGATCGCTTGCTTGAGCTGTTAAATACTTTGAAAAAGGAATTTAACTTGTATTATATAGTGGTTACCCACAATCTAGAAGTAGCTACTTATTTTTGTGATAAACTTATTTTTCTAAAAGAAGGACGTTTAGAAGAAGTAATAGAAACGAGTCGCTTGATGCATGCAAAATCATCCTATGTTCAAGCGCTGATCGATGCTCAAATTTGATACTCGATAAATAGAATACGTTGCTATTGATCCATTAAAATGTACTGTTCTATTTTATGATCTCAGAGAAAGGAATGAATTATATGTCAAATACAATTAATACAGGTGATACAGCATTTATGATTTTATGTACGGCAATGGTGAGTTTAATGACACCAGGGTTAGCTTTTTTCTATGGAGGCTTGGCACGTAAAAATAATATTTTGGTTATTATGGGGCAATCATTTATTTCAGTTGGAATAACAACGTTGATGTGGATTTTTGGAGGATTTGGACTAGCTTTTGGATCAGATGTTTATGGCGTCATTGGAAACCCGGCCGATTTTTTTCTTATGAAAAATGTAGGTACGTTAGCAAATCTTTTACATGGCGCAACGATCCCTTTTTTGATGTTTTTTGCCTTCCAATTAATGTTCTGTGTGATCACAGTTCCTCTTATGACAGGGGCTTTTGCTGATCGATTGACTCTGAAAGGCTATATTTTATTATTGATCGGCTGGAATTTATTGATTTATTTTCCAGTCTGCCATTGGGTTTGGGGTGGTGGATTCTTAAGTGATTTCAATTTTAAAGATTTTGCTGGGGGGACAGTTATTCATACGACAGCTGGATTTGGTTCTCTTGCAACGATTCTTTACTTAGGACAAAGAAAACTAACGGAAAAACAAAAAAATCAACACAATAATTTGATGGTTGCTGCAATCGGAACAGGACTTTTATGGTTTGGCTGGTTTGGTTTTAATGCGGGTGGTGCATTACGTGCAGATATTCAGGCCGTAAATGCGTTTGTTTCGACGTTTGTTGCACTCGCTACCGCTCTAACTGTATGGATTTTATTTGCTAAATTTAAAAAAGGATATTATGATTTTGTTGATATATTGACAGGATCAGTTGCAGGTCTAGCAACGATAACGCCTTGTGCAGGGTATGTAACACCAGCAGAAGCAATAATAATCGGTGCTATTGCGGCAATTATTTGTAATCTTGCTGTTGATTTTCGTAAGAAAAAAGGCTGGGATGATGCATTAGATGTGTGGGGTGTTCATGGTGTCGGAGGATTTACTGGAACTATTTTGATTGGTATTTTTGGAACCGGCGCTTCATTGGTAACATCCGAGGGCTTAAAGGCACTACTTGTTCAAATTTTAGGGGTCTGTTTCGTTGCCGCTTATGCATTCATTGTGACCAGACTTATTTTGATTGCTGCATCAAAAGTAACCAGAATAGAAACAACAAAAGAAGAACAAGAAAAAGGATTGGACGTAGAATTTTTTCATGAGACTACTTATGATGAGTAAGCTTCATATTATCTAGTTAGTCGAGAGTGAGACAAAAGTATTTTTAACTTTTGCCTCACTCTTTTTTTATACAATCTGAATCCTTTTTTATAAAGTATTTCTCCCTACTAAAAAAATCAGAATAATATACAATATTGGGTGAAATAAAGGGTATCTCATACTAGTTCAGTGCTGATTCTTTATTCTGTGATACTATTTTTTTTATCAACAACCTGCTGGACTGTGCGGTACAGGTCAGCTAGATTTTCTTCATTATAAGACAAATCCCAGAAATAAAGCGGTAATTCTGGATATTTTTTTCTAGGTAATAAAGAAGAACTAACGACCAAATCATATTGTTCATTCAATTCTTCTTGATAATGAGAGACATCAACAAAATCTAAATCATTTAAAAACTGATAGATCCTTCTGACCAAAAGAAAATTATGTTCAAAAGCAATACCGATTTTTAAATGCTCAGAATGCTTTGGTTTATCATAAATAGGAAGTAATACAGCTTTGAACATTGTAACGACCGACGCTTTAATTGTATAAATAAATTTATACTCTTTTTCTTTTGCTTTTTCATCAAAAAAAGCTTGAATTTTTATTTCCAGAAGTTCGTCTAGTTTTTTCCTTTTACGCGGTAATTCTATCAATTTTTGAAGATTTGGAAGAGGTTGGCGCAAGACATAAAAAGCAAAGGTAATGTTCAGCAAATTTCCAATCACATTTGGTTTATTGAGCAATTCTGGTTCTTTTTTAAAGACATTGAGCTTAGCATACGCTAAAAATTCTTGGACTAATTCATAGACAGGATTCGGTCTAGAAGAAAAGTCATGGAGCGTTTGAATTAATGAAGGATCATCATCCAAAGTATAAAAAGGTGCATAGTGAGCTAAGAAAAAGATGAAGCTACTTTCTCCTTTACTATACTTAGAAGGTAATGCTTGAATTGGACTAAGCTCTTTGTTCAGTCGTTCAAAATCATAGTACGGATTATTCATCATTAAGAAGTTATAACGTTCATCATAAAGAACAAAAAATTTTTTCCGAGTACGGCAAAGAAAGATTGCTGCAAAATACGTCAGCTCTTTGGCACCCAAATAGGTTCTGGACAATGGGAAATATTCAGAAAATGCATGGACAAGTTTTTCAGCGTCTTCAAGGGCAACGCTTTTAAAAGGCCAAACGGTTCCTCGTGTTCCTAGCCATAAAATATCAAAAAGCGCGATCCTGACAGCGCGCTCGTCACCAGACAAGTTTGCTTCAGTATATGTAAAGCGTAAATTAAATTGTTTTACATGTTTTTTTAAGGGTAGGATCTTTCTGGAAACTGTTGAGCGACTCACGTAATAACGTTGACAAAAATCATCTATACTTGGAGAATCATGATTTAAAAAATAAAGAATAAATTGAAACGGAACCGATTTTTTTAGTAGATAATACCGATATTCATCAATCATTACCAGCATTTTAGTACTGTCGATCTTTCCTGCTTTTTGCAAAATTGATGGGTGAGTAGAAATCACTTTGACTAAATCATTATTGATTTCATTTATGATAATAAATGTCTGCTGATAATTTAAAAAGAGTTCTTCAGATAACTGGGTAATAGAGATATCTGGTTGATTGATTTGTGTAATACGCTTGAATACTTTAAACTTTGTAAGCATTCCTGAATCCATCATCAATTCCTCATATAACATTTTAATCACTTCCTTGCCCCTATTCTACTGTACTTTATGGACACTTGTCAGCTAAGACGATAGTTGGTGAACAGTTAGTGATGCATATTTAACAAAAAGGTAGTTTTGATGAAAAACGAACAAAGGATAAGAGAGAGTAAAGGTTATTTCTTATTTTGATTAAAAAAATAGGATCCTGAAGATAAGATCATGAACTTATTTAAAACAAAAAAAGGAGTGAGACAAAAGTAAAATCTACTGTTATCTCACTCCTCAAATATGAATGATAGAAGCACAAGCAACCACATCTGTCCGAGCTTATCGCGATTAGCTAGGAACAGCTTCTTTTTTGACCTTCGTCCAAATCAAACCAATCACAAAGCCAATTATTGCAGGGACGACCCATCCCATACCAATCGTAAATAAAGGCAAATAATGTTCAGCAGCCTTTAAAATAGTTGTAACGAGACCATTTGATTTGATGAACTCAGGTGAGCTGTTTAAAGCATCAAGTAAGGCTGCAAATAATGTCACATAAGTCGTCATTTGATAGACTTCCTTGCGATGATGAAAGAGTGGGCTGATGATGACTAGAATCATCAAGGTCATCGCTAAAGGATAGAGAAACATTAAGACAGGAATTGAAAATTGAATAATATTCGTTAAGCCAACATTGGCAAACAGACAAGGTAAAATACTGGCTGCTGCAATGTAAAAACCATAAGAACGTTTGGGAAAAAGCTCACTGAATGTTTCAGAACAAGCCGTGATTAACCCAATGGCAGTTTTTAAACAGGCTAAAATAACAATAAATGCCAGTAGAACACTACCTAAATTACCTAAATAGTAGTTTGCGATTTGAGCTAAAGCAATTCCACCATTTTCACTAAGAGGAAATTTACCCAAACTCATTGTCCCCATGTAAGATAACAATGTATAGATGATACCCATTAAAATAATACTGATCGCACCAGATTTGATGGTATCTTTCGCAATATCATTTGGTTTTTCTACACCCATTCCTCGAATCGTCGAAACAATGATGATCCCAAATGCTAGAGAAGCTAGTGCATCTAATGTATTGTAACCTTCAGTAAAGCCCTTAAAAAAAGGATTGGCTGCATAAGTCTCAGTCACTGGGGCAGATGAGATAGACCCGAGTGGTGTAAGAAAAGCCAGTAGAATCAAAATTGCTAACAAAAATAGAAATAATGGATTTAAAAATTTTCCTACATAACCTAATAATTTAGTAGGTTTACGTGAAAAAGCCCAAGCAACCAAAAAGAACAGCGCTGAAAAAATTGCTAAAATCAAGGTATACTGATCACTTGGGATAAAAGGAGCTAAACCAATCTCAAAAGACGTTGTTGCCAGACGAGGTAAGGCAAAAAAAGGACCAATCGTCAGGTATAACAATACAGTAAACAAAACTGCATAACGTCGATTAATACGAGTTGCCAAATCAAAAACACCATTACTTTTGGAAATACCGATAGCAATCACACCTAAAAAGGGTAAACCAATACCTGTAATCAAAAAGCCGAGATTAGCCAGAAAAATACTAGCTCCAGCCTCTTGTCCCATGTGAACAGGAAAAATCAGATTCCCTGCTCCAAAAAATAAACCAAACAGCATGGAACCTACATAAAGGTAATCACGCCATGATAATTTCTTTGTCACACTTCAACACTCCTTAAATTTTGTCCTTAATAAAAATAACAGAATAAGAAGACTACAGCAAGCGAATTTTCAGAAAAAATGGAAGGTTTTTTGAAAACATTAAAAATCACTGAGATTGAGTAGTGAAAAAGGCAAATTGATAATCATCACAAAATGCACCATTGATAAAAAATTCATCTTTGAATAACGCTTCTTGAATAAACCCATTTTTACGGTAAAACTGAATCGCCTTCGTGTTTGGCCCCATGACGCGCAAAGAAATTTTATGAATCCCTTCTGTCACTGCAACTTCCTTTAAATAATCTAATAATTGCCGCCCAATACCGAATGACTGACTATTCGGATGAACGCCGATACCAAACATCCATTGTTTTTTATGAGAGAGCAGAGGCGTTGGATGATGAACATCAACAAAACCATGAACAGTATCTCCTTCTACTGCGACAAAAATGATTCGTCCGTCGATTTTCTCTTTATATTCATCAACAGATTTATAATAATGAAGTACTGGAGAATTTTCATTTGTCCAAATCGTATTTTCAATCTCAAGTAATGCAGGAAGATCACGTTCTTCCATTGAGCGAATCCTGATTTTCTTTTCCATTATATCCCATCTTTCTTAAATCTAATTTAGTGAACTTTTTAGTTTGTGTGTAAGAGCGATCAAAATAGCTTAAAAGAAGTACCACATTGATCTGCTAAATTAAAATACACAGACAAAAATTGATTGTGTATCCTAACAAACCCTGACAGTCTCTTTTGTTATGGTATCATAGAGAAGACTAAAATGAAAAATACTTTAGTGTTCCTAAAGTAAAGAGGCTCTATTTGTAGTATCATGATCAAGTATAAAGACGCTTAAAAAATGAAGGGATGGAAAAAAATGACCACATTTTATTTTGTTAGACACGGTAAAACTGAGTTGAATTTAAGTTTACGATTTCAAGGAGGAGACATTGATTCACCCTTGTTGCCGATAGGAATCGAACAAGCGATTCAAGCCGGACGTTATCTTTGTGATCTATCATTTGATGCAGCTTTTGTTAGTACTCAAAAAAGAGCAATGGACACAGCAAATTATATCCTAAAAGAAAATAATTTTTTGGATGGTTTAACGCTTAACTACTATGACAGCTTAAGAGAAATTAAATTTGGCAAACGTGAAGGTGCTGAAATCGATCATACAGATGAGCAAACGAGTCATTTGCGCCAACGGCCAGACTTATATGATCCAGTAGCTTTTGGCGGTGAGACCATCGATTCTTTAGTGGCACGTTCAACTCAGACGATAGAAAAGATTAGTGAAGAATATCCGGATGGAAAAATATTGATCGTAGCACATGGGGTTTTATTAATTACGCTGATCAATTCACTAGTGGGAAAAGAAAAAGCTAAATGGCGTGAAGGTGGACCGCTGGCCAATACAAGTATTACGATTTTACAAAAAGAATACAAGCAAAAAAACTATACAATAAAATCGTTTAATGATATATCGTATCAAACAAAAAATGAAGAAGCATAAAAAATTATTTAATGAGCGTAGGTGGGAATTTTATGAAAAAAATGGCAGTTTATTGCGGCGCAAGTTTAGGAAACAAGACGATTTATCAGGAGCAAACAAAAGAATTAGGCCAATGGATGAGTCAAAATGGTTATGACCTTGTTTACGGTGGAGGGAATGTCGGCTTAATGGGAATTTTGGCTGATACGGTTATTGAAAAGGGCGGAAAAGTGATCGGTATAATGCCGTCGTTTTTATTAGAGCGAGAGTTAGCACATCAACATATCACTGAGATGCATGAAGTAAGGGATATGCATGAACGCAAACGTAAGATGATCGATTTAGCAGACTGTTACTTAGCATTACCTGGTGGACCGGGAACGCTAGAGGAAATATCAGAAGTTGTTTCATGGGGGCGAGTTGGGGAACACCAAAATCCGTGTATCTTTTTTAATGTCGATGGGTATTATGATTTATTAGCGGATTTCTTTGATAAAATGGTCGCAGATGGATTTTTAACACAGACTGATCGAGAGAAGGTTTTCTTTTCGAATTCGTTAGAGGAAATTCAACAATTTATTGATACGTATACACCACCAACGATTAGAAAATATAAATAAACAAAGGGTGTGAGACAAAAGCCAAAATCACTTTTGTTTCACACCCTAAATACAAATAAACAGTTAAAGCAAAAGTAATTCTTCTGGAGATATGCTTCTGTCATAGTCACTGTTACTTATGATTTTGACAAAATACGGTGTAAAAATTCTTTCGTCCGTTCTTCTTTTGGATGAACAAAGATATCATCAGATGTACCTTCTTCAGCAATCACACCTTTATCCATAAAAATTACACGGTCAGAAACTTCTTTTGCAAATTCCATTTCATGCGTTACGATGACCATGGTAAGTCCTGTATTCGCTAAATCTTTCATTGTCTTTAATACCTCACCGACCATTTCAGGATCAAGTGCCGAGGTTGGTTCATCAAAAAGCATTACATCAGGATTCATTGAAAGGGCACGAGCGATTGCGACACGTTGTTTTTGTCCACCAGAAAGTTGCGATGGCTTCGCATCGATGAAACGTTCCATCCCAACTTTTTCAAGATTTTCTAAAGCAATTTTTCGTGCCTCTTCTTTCCCGCGTTTTAAAACAGTAAGTTGTCCAGATGTACAATTTTCTAAAACATTCATATTATTAAACAGATTGAACGATTGGAAGACCATGCCTAAATTAGTTCGATATTTCGGCAAGTTATAGCCACGTTCTAAAACATTCTCACCTTTATAGATAATTTTACCGCCAGTTGGCTTTTCCAGTAAGTTGATGCAACGTAAAAGAGTCGATTTACCCGAACCAGAAGAGCCGATGATCGTCACGACTTCTCCTTTATTTACCGTCACGTTGATATCTTTTAACACTTCATTTTCACCAAAGCTTTTTCTTAAATGTTCGACTTCAATAATTTGGTTCATCATCATCACCTCTTAGCTTTCTTTTATATTATCTGTTTCTTCTAGTTTCACATAAGCAGAAGGACCGTCCATTTTCTTCTCAACGACACGTAAAATACGCGTAATCGCATACGTCATGATCAAATACATGACTCCAACGATCGTAAATGTTTGAAAGAATTGGAAGTTCGCGCCAGATGCGGAATTTCCCTGGAAGAATAAATCAGCTACACCGATAACACTTAATACAGCAGTATCTTTAATATTGATGACAAATTCATTTCCGGTCGCTGGTAAAATATTACGTAATACTTGAGGAACAACGACTTTACGCATTGTTTGACCATGTGTCATCCCGATTGCTTGGGCCGCTTCAAATTGTCCTTGGTCGACAGCAAAAATTCCGCCACGAACGATTTCAGACATATAAGCCCCTGTATTGATTGAAACAATAAACAATGCAGCAACTGTCCGATCCAGAGAAATTCCAAAAGCCAAAGCCAAACCATAGAAGATAACCATCGCTTGTACCATCATTGGCGTACCACGGAATACTTCAATATAAATAGAAAGCAAGCCATTACCCAATTTTTGGAAGAAGCGTGTTACTTTATTTTCAGATTCTGGAATCGTACGGACAACACCAATCAACAGTCCTAAGGTTGTTCCCACAACCGTTCCGATCAATGCGATAAATAAAGTTAAACCTGCACCACGGATGAACATCCCGCCGTATTGATTCCAAATAGTTTTGTAATCATTTAAAAGACCCGATTTTTCATTGTCGCTTGTTTCAGCAGCTGGTTGATCTTTGACTGCTTGATCCATGATTTTTGTTCGCTCTTCTGAAGAAATACCAGATAAAATCTGATTGACTTTGCTGATTTCGGGGTCAGCTTTTCGCATTCCGACCGCGATTTGAACATCTTCAGCATTTGTTTGGAAGCCATTTTCCTTAGAAAATTCCAGCATTTCCAAGTCTTTGTTGACACTTGTTGCAGTTACACCTTCAGGACGTTCACTGACATAACCGTCGATCATGCCAGATGCTAAGGCCGTTCTCATTGCAGAGAAATTATCCATTGCTTGCTGTTTATTCACACCAGGAATTTGGTCGATTACACTATAATGGAACGTATTTAACTGTGCTGTGATTTTCGCACCAGATAAATCTTTTAAATTTTTAGCCTCTGCAAACTGTCCATTTTTTTGAACGACAACTACCAATTGTGATTCATAGTAAGGGTCAGTAAAATCAATTTCTTTTCGGCGCTCTGCGGTTGGACTCATACCAGCAATGATGGCATCGATTTTTCCAGATTGTAGAGCAGGTGCTAAGCCATCCCATTTTGTTTGAACGATAACGAGTTTTTTATCCAGTCCATCCGCAATTTTTTTGGCGATTTGGACATCGTATCCTCCTGCATAGGAAGAATTTCCTTGAATGGGTACAGCGCCATTTGCGTCTGTTTTTTGTGACCAGTTAAATGGGGCATAACCTGCCTCCATACCGACACGGAATTCACCATTCGCGCCTGTTCCTTCTGCTTGGCTCAACAATGGAGCGCAGAAAATACTAAATATAACTGCAAACAGTAAGCCAAGTGAAAATGATTTTTTGTTCATATTATTCTTCCTTTCTTTTAAATCACTGAATTTGTGCTACTATAATTTGGTTTAAAGAGCTTTGAAGAAGAGCGTTGAATTGCTCTTCTTCGCACAAAAAAGCAACCATACAAATATGCATGGTTGCCTACTATCGTCAGGTACTCTCAACAAAAACATAGCGCAACTTAGCATCACTACTAAGACAGTCCACAAGTTTTTCACTTGCGGCCCAACACATAACAGGGAGGCTATTATGTATTTCGGCGATTTTTCCTAGACTTATTTCGACGTGTCCTCTCACTCCATAAGCTTAATAAAAAACGCAACCTCTACCTCGATTTGAGGTACTATTTAATTATCAGATTCAAGTTCATAGTGTACGTTATTTGACTAAAAAAGTCAATATTTGGCTTAGTTAGATTAAGCATTTTCTAACCCTAAGTGAGATCGAGAACAGGGGCGAGTTTTTTTAAAAAAACTGAATATTGTTGTAAAAGAAACAAAAAATCATTATACTAGAATAAATGATTCAATGGTAAAGGGAGATAGGCTATGAATAAAAAAGAACAGACAACAATGGAATTCAGAACGTTATTTAATAAGCTATCTTGGTTGAATAAACAAAAAATGGAACAAGCGCTTAAAGAATATAAACCTTCCGAAGTTCATTGTATCGAATCAATTGGCAAAATAACAGATCCCAATGTGACCCAACTTGCGGAATCCTTGTATATGACAAGAGGTGCTATCAGTAAGATAACGAAAAAGCTTCTAAAAAAAGACTTGATTGAGCGTTATCAAAAACCTGAAAATAAAAAAGAAATCTATTTTCGGCTTACACGGCAAGGTCAGCAGGTTTTTGATCTTCATGAAAAACTTCATGAAGAGTTTCAAGAACGTGATAAAGTGGTTTTTGAAGATGTTACACAAGAACAATTTGATGACATGCTTCGTTTTATAGGAAAATATAGTGAACACTTAGACGAAGAAATGAGGAAACAAGGAATCAATATCAAGTCAGAATAAAATAATAGTATTCAAAGAGGATGAGATAAAAGCGCTTTTTACTTTTGTCTCATCTTTTTTTGTTGACATGGAAACAAATTAAAGGTAAAGTGGATATGTTTCCTAGGAAACTAAAAAGTTTAAGGAGAACTATTCATGTCAAAGATAAAATCACAAAATAAAATAGCAGCGGGACCATCCACAGATAAACATGCGTTACTCTTTGGTCTAATCTCTGTATTTCTAATCGGAATAGGGTTTAGCATCATAACTCCTGTCATCCCGTTTTTAGTCCAACCATATATCATCAATCCAAATAATCAAGCAATTGTCGTTACACTTTTGATTTCAGTATATGCCTTTTGTATGTTCTTTTCAGCTCCAATTCTTGGCGCATTGAGCGATAGATTTGGGCGACGACCGTTGCTATTATTCAGTCTTTTAGGAGCTGCAATCGGATTCTTGGTTTTTGGGATCGGCGGTTCTTTATGGGTGTTATTTGCTGGCCGGATCATTGAAGGAATAACAGGAGGAAGTATCAGCACGATTTTTGCTTATTTTGCCGATATCACACCCAAAGAACAGCGAACCAAATACTTTGGTTGGGTCAGTGCGATCACGGGTGTCGGTTCTGTTATGGGGCCTGCATTAGGTGGGGGATTAGCAGCAAAATTTGGTTATGCTGCGCCGTTGTATTTTGGTGCAATCATCACGTTATTGAATGTGGTTTATGGCTACTTTTTTATGCCGGAAAGTCTTCATAAGGATAATCGTTTAAAAGAAATTACCCCATCAAGATTAAATCCATTTATCCAACTATTCAATGTATTATCGATGAAGAATTTAAATCGTTTGCTTATTTCAGCTTTCTTACTTTGGATTCCAAACGGTTCATTACAAGCTATTTTGTCTCAATTTACAATCGATACATTTAATTGGAAACCTGCTCTGATCGGTCTGGTATTTTCAATTATGGGGATTCAGGATATTATTTCTCAAGGATTTATTATGCCACGGCTTTTACGTAAACTAAGTGATAAACAGATCGTTATTTTAGGAATGAGTTCTGAAATTATTGGGTATGGGTTGATCGGTGCCTCTGCAATTTTTTCTTTCTATCCATTTTTCATCGTCGGGATGTTTATCTTCGGTTTTGGTGATTCAGTCTTTGGTCCAGCGTTCAATGGAATGGTCTCAAAATCTGCTGATTCGAGTGAACAAGGCCGCGTTCAAGGTGGGAGCCAATCGATTCAGTCATTAGCAAGAATCATTGGTCCAATAATTGGGGGACAGCTTTATGTAATGCTAGGAGCTGCTGCACCTGCTTTTATGGGGATAATTCTGCTAATGGCTGCAATAGCTGTTTTAGTTAAGAAAAAGGCAGCCGTATAAATTTAACTATTGAGTAGACCTACTTTTTCCTTGTGGTAAACTAATAGAGAGTTAGGCTCGATCCAAAAAGGAGTTTTGAAGAAAGTAGGGAGGAATTGGTATTATAAAATTTAGAAAGATAACAAAAACAGCGGTATTATTGCCGTCTTTGATTTTTACAGCAACATTTATTTATGGACTCTTAAAAGTTGATTTTTCAGGAAACACACCGAACCAGCCTTATGGATTGATTTATTCATTTGTTGTACTACCATTTGTTTTTATAGGCTATATTGCCGTGTTTTTGATAAATGCTATTGTAGTCGTGTTTTTTTTGAGGAAATTTAAGTTGAAAAGTCAACAAGTTCAGCGTACGATCAGTATTTATGTCATGTCTTTATTTTTATTGATCCTGTTATTTAGTACTATGGGTTATTCTGCTTTATTTCCCTATGTCACATTAGTTGCGCCTGGAACGATTGGTGTAGGATTAATGGCGTTACTTTTAGCCGTGACGGGGTGGTTGGTCGTGGATCGATCAATAGAAGTCCATGAGGATGAAAACAAAAAAGTATACAAAAAATCTGTGATGTTTGGCTTACTATTTCCTATTGTGATTGTAGTATTGACAGTTGGTACACGCTTAGGCTTTGTGACCTATGCTCAAGCTAATAGAAATGATGAGTACAAACAAATCGTGGAGCAAAAGCTTCATAGTGTTGGGACAAAAGGGGACGTAAAAATCATCAAAGCTTATCATTCTTCAAAAGAGTCGACACATGTTCAGCTGAATTATACAGTAACCCAAGAAGGAATTTCTGTCTACGCTAAAGGTGTTTTAGAACGCTCTAGTGTTACAGAAAAATGGGCGCTAATAGATAGTAGTCTTACAACTTATGACAACTCAATTCAAACGATTCTTCAAGTTCCAGCACATTCTGAAGAAGCCAAAACATTTCTGGATGAATTTACACAAGAAGTTGAAAAAAGCATTGTGAAAAGTGGTTTGACAAACGAGATAGGGCTTAACACACCACTTGAGAAAAATGAGATCCGAACAGCCTACGATTCCCCTTATCTAGCCTATAATAACGAGCTTGCTCCTAAAAAAATCAAGCACTGGGCACAAGAAAATCGTCATTCTTCAAACAAAAAACAAGCTGTTTTTGGTGGCTACGCAGCTGTGACCGTCAAACAATTGATGAACAGCCACATGATTATCGCAAATGTTCCCATACAATATCCATATGTAGAAGAACGTGAGTATAATGAACGAGAAGAAAATAGAGAAAACTATCGGGACCAAGTCATAAAAAATCTTGATTATTCAAAATTAATGAATGGGTATTATGAAATAAATATAGGGTCAGGTAACCCAAAATTATTTCTTGTGGAAAATCACCAAATGATTGAAGTAGATGAGCTTTTAAGTAGCTCGATGTTGCAAGAACCAACAGATGATCTAGGTAGTTTTGGTTCTGATTATATGGAATGGTGAGGATTTATTTAAACTACCTAAGAACTATTTTTTCAGGAGAATGTTTATTCAAGAATAATTAAACATTTTGTTCTCCCTTCTCAAAAACCGTCGTTTAAAATTTAACAAATAAAGCCAATAGTAATAACAAAAAATCAGTATAAAACCAATTAGCACAATAGCAAGCATTTCATATTGCTCACGCCAAACTATTCCAAAAATCAATAAAGTGAAAAGCGCTAATGCTTTAAAATCTGATTCATTTAAGTTCATAACCAATGTTTTTGGGGTAGGTACTTAATTGAACAAAAGAGCTTGGGACGTAAGTCCCAAAAACCTTAAAATAAAAGACCGAAAATCGTAAAAAATGATTTTCAGTCTTTTATTTTTTAGATTATTGGGAGAATCCTTCATGTTTTCTAGCTTACTTAGCCTATATTTCCTTAAATTTACTGCGATTAACGCGAATCCAATTTCATTGTGTGCCTGTTGTTTCCCTCGAACAGAGAACCGAGTGAACCCTAAACAAGCCTTCAAATGTCCGAAAGCTGGTTCGACGTCAATTTTTCGTTGACGATAGAGTTTACCTGTTTCTTCTTCTGAAAGCAGCTGTTGAATTCTTGCTTTAAAGTATTCCCAATTCATGTTCTTTTGAATCTCACGATTCTTGTCACTCTTCGCTTTTGTACACTGGCTTCGAAGAGGACAATTCGAGCAGTCTTCACATTCATACCGTTTTAAATAACGTTTAAAGCCATATTTATCTGTACGAATAGAATAGTTTCGAAAATTCATTTTTCGTCCGTTTGGACAAAGAAACGTATCATCTAATTCCTGATACGACCAGTTTGCTGGAAGGAACGGATTTTGTTTAAACTTTTTCTTCTGTTCTTTATGGTACATGGCATAAGTGATGAGTGGTGTTCGCTCGTGATCCTCTAAAACCGCTTGATAGTTTTCTTCTCCTCCATAGCCGGCATCTGCGACAATATAGTTTGGCAGATCAAAGAAACGCTCTTTTAAAGTGGTTAAAAAAGGGCGCAATGTTCGTGTATCTGTTGGATTTGAGAAAAGATCATAGCCTAAAATATACTGACTGTTCGTGGCGATTTGAAGATTATAACCTGCTTTCAACTGACCATTTTTCATATGATCGTCTTTCATGCGCATAAAAGTGGCATCTAGATCAGTTCTAGAGTAACTGTTTCGTTGCCCTAAAATCTGTCTATGTTTTTGATAAGCGAGTTTTCGCTCTTTAAAGTCCTTGAAAAGTGTCCTTAATTTTTTAGGAATTTTTCGTTTAGAACGGATTGATTTGCGCGTAATTCCATCCTCTGCTTGTTCGATTTTTTCTGTAAACTTTTCGACAACATGCGCGAGATTTTCTTCAATCTTACCTAATTCAGTGACAGATAATTCTTTTGAGGATTCTCGCTCAATTTCAGGAATAATTTGATTCTTTAACAATTCATCGTAGAGAAAATTTGATTTTTCAGTAAGCTTTTTATCAAAGTTATCAATGGATTTTCTCCAAACAAAGGTGTATTTATTGGCGTTGGCTTCAATCTTTGTACCATCGATAAAAATGGCTTCTTCATCGATTAATTGTTCCTTGACTAATTGGCTACGGAACTGGACGAAGCACTCCCGAAGGAGTGCATTCACTAAAGGATTCACTCGAAAACGATTGATGGTTCGATAACTAGGTTGATAACTTTGAGTAAGCCACATCATGCGAATACTGTCTTTCGTCAAGGCTTCAATCTTGCGACCAGAAAATACAGATTGTGTGTAGGCACATAAAATCATCTTCATCATCATTTTCGGATGATAAGAAGAAGGCCCCATTTGATGATGAAAAGGAAGAAAGCGTTCCTCCGGAATACTTTCAACTAATTGATCAATGACAAACGCAATATCGTTTTTTTCTAACTGAAAACTAAAATCTAGAGGAAGAACGACTTGATTTGTGGTATAATTTTTAAACATAAGAACACCTCGCTGACTTATTTGTTTAGTCACTTTTATTTTAGCAAAGGTGTTCTTATTTT
Organism: Enterococcus sp. AZ126; assembly: GCF_051714545.1. NCBI lineage: Bacteria > Bacillati > Bacillota > Bacilli > Lactobacillales > Enterococcaceae > Enterococcus > Enterococcus sp. AZ126. The sequence goes on along the minus strand of NZ_JBIOSB010000001.1, from coordinate 1,800,302 downwards.
TGTACAAAAAAACAATCCAGATGCCAATCAATTTGACTGGTATCTGGATTTTTCGTTAGTACTTACGTCCCAAGCTCAGCCTAATTCGAGCGACTATCTTGAAACTGAACTTTTACGTCCTGACAAAAGCACCACGATTTTATTCGTGATGCTTTTCTCTCTTTTAAATTCATAAAATAAATCATTCTGTATCAAAAGTCATTCAGAGGATTGCCAAACATCAACAAGTACATTTTAATCGAATAATATTAAGACAACCTGTTTTTATTAAAATGTCTGTTTAATTAAAAAATCGACGTGTGAGAAATTTTTCAATTTCTACAACAATAAACACGGCGATACCTGACAATAACGCTAATCGAATGTATGGCCAGCTAATGGCAGTCGTTCCAAGTGCAATATGCATTGGTGTAGTGAAAATCAACAATAGTTGTAGTAATAATAGAATCAGTAATGACAACCACAACACTTTATTCGAAAGAATGCTTTTATTGATCGAGAAGCGATGAATCTCGCGACAATTGATCATGTAAAATACTTGCCCTAAAACGAGGGTAGTAATCAGTGTTGTTTGCATTGCCTCTGTACTAGAACCTTGATTAGCTAAATAACCGTTAATTAAAAACCCTAGTGAAGCTAACAAGATGGACACATAGAAAATACGGAAGACAGCATAGCGACTCAAGATATTTTCTTTCGGATCACGCGGGGAGCGGGTCATGCCATTTTTTTCTAAAGGTTCGAAACCTAAGGCAAAAGACAAGGTAATAGTTGTTACCATGTTTAACCAAAGAATTTGAACAGAAGTCAACGGTAAAGGTGTGTCCATCAATAATGATACGACAACCAGTAAACCTTGAGCAAAGGCTGTTGGCAATGAAAAATAAATTGTTTTCTTTAAATTGTCATACACTCTGCGACCTTCTTTGACCGCACTAGTGATTGTTGCAAAATTATCATCGGCTAAAACCATGTCAGCTGCGTCTTTTGTTACTTGAGTTCCTTTGATTCCCATGGCGATTCCGATATCGGCTTGTTTTAACGCTGGAGCATCATTGACACCATCACCTGTCATTCCAACAATCAAACCATTTTTTTGAATCGCTTCGACTAATCGTAGCTTATGTTCAGGTGTGGTTCGTGCATAAACGTCTGTTTCTAGAACCACGTCAGCTAATTCTTCATCAGACAATTGTTCAATATCTTTTCCGACTAGGGCTTGTGCGTAGTTTTCAATACCGATTTCTTTAGCAATTGCCATCGCTGTATCTTTATGGTCACCAGTAATCATTTTTACAGAAATTCCAGCTTTTCGACTGATTCTTACAGCATCAATCGCTTCTTTTTTAGGCGGATCCATGATGCCGAAAAGTCCAATGAGTGTCATTTCTTCTAGTAGATCACTATGCGTAAGAGTCTCTTTGTCATTTGCTACTTCTTTGAAAGCGGTAGCTAAAATCCGTTGTCCTTGTTTGGCGTGGATGCTGATTTGATTGAGCCAGTAGTTTTCATCAAAAGGAACATTGACCGAATTATCTAATTGATACTGAACCATTTTCAGTAATACATCGGGTGCACCTTTTAAGTAGATAAAACGTTTTTCATCAATCTCGACAAGCGTAGCCATATATTTGTAAGCAGAGTCAAAAGGAATCTTATTGATATCATGCTCATCTTCGACAAGTGCCATATGATTTGCCCAATCTAACAAAGCGCCCTCAGTAGGATTTCCGATTACTTCACGTTGCCCATTTTTGTAGGAAATTTTTGTATCATTACAATACAAGGCAGATTCAATCATCTTTCTTAAAGAAAAATCCTCTTCTGCTTTGTTCAGGTAGGCAGCATCACTACTACTTTCTTCCACATCGATACTTTCCGTAGAAGTAATCACAGCGACGACTTCCATTTCATTTTTTGTCAAAGTACCTGTTTTATCCGAACAGATTACAGCCATACTTCCTAGTGTTTCAACGGCAGGCATTTTTTTGATGATTGCTTTTTGTTTGGCCATTCGTGTAACACCAACAGATAGAATAATCGATAGGACAGCCGGTAAACCTTCTGGGACCGCAGAAACGGCTAAAGCAATCATTGAAGAGAGCAGCTCTTGGCCGGATAGATCTCTAAAGAATAAACTAAAAACGACTAGAAAAACGATTAAAGCTGTTAAAATAAAAAAGATTTGTTTATTCAAAAGAGTCATTTTTTTGATCAAAGGCGTTTCATTATCACCAACGTTTTTAAGATGTTGACTGATTTTTCCGATTTCAGTGTTATCTCCGATTGTGACAACGATCCCTTTTCCTGACCCACTGTTGACTAAAGTACCAGAGTAAACCATATTTGTTCGATCACCAAGATCGACTTCTTCTTTGATCGGGGCACTCGTTTTTTCGACAGGTGTGGATTCACCAGTCAAAATCGCTTCTTCAACAACTAAATTATACGATTCGATCACTCTAAGGTCAGCCGGAATAATGTCACCCGGATTTAAATAGACAATATCACCGGGTACTAAGGTTTCAGCTGGGACAGTCTCTTTTACATTGTCACTTAAAATAATCGCTTCAGTGCCCATCATAGAGTTTAAACTATCTAACGAGTTTGAAGCTTTCGCTTCTTGAACAAAACCAATAATCGAATTAATGATGACCACCAGTAAAATGATGGACATGTCAATATAGTCTCCGCTGATTCCTTTGAGTATCGCTGAAACAATCAATACGTAGATCAGTAAATCATGAAAGTGACTAAAGAATTTTTTGAGATTACTATCTTTCTCTTCCGTCGAGAGCGCATTACTTCCCTCTGAAGCATGACGCTTCTGTCTTTCTTTTGGGCTAAGTCCATGCAACGTTGTTTGTAAGGTTTTTGTCAGTTCTTCTGTAGATATTCCATACCATTTCATAAAAAAACCTCCTTTTTATATTGTTTATATTTATTAGTTATCAGTATCTTATTGAAATTTTAACAAAAAATATCGAAATATGCATTGAATATGATAGTTACACCTGGATATATGAATCAAATAATAGCGTTACTTGCTAGATCACTAAGAATAAGTCCTTTAAACACAATAAGAAAGTTAGAGATGAGAAAAATATCGCCTTTTTTTAATTCAAAAAAAGGCGGAAAAAACAATAGAATCAAACGATATGGAATCACTTTACAACAATCTGAAAAAAGAAAAGAAGACTATGTATTTACTGGTCAAATTGTCATACGACTACCTGAATTAGTCACTCACTGCCCAACAGAGGTCGATCAATTTGTTTGGTTTTCTGGTGGTATTTTATTTTGGCTGATTCATTGGAGATCATAACGTAAAGTGCATGGAAAACGTGGAATCAGTAAATTAGAACAAAAAACCATCCGTATTCTAGGAGACTACGAAGCTAGTTTTAAGAATGAATATTGTGTTTTGATTCGGAAAGCAGATTATTAAATATAGGAGTACTTGATAATCATTTTTTATACTAACAAAAGCATGATAAAACCTTAGCAAGTTTTATCACGCTTTTTAATTCTTAAGTCTGCTGAAATTGACTATTATACAACGATGCATACAACGAAGGTTTCGCCAATAATTCTTGGTGATTGCCTTTTTCCACAATATCGCCATCTTTCATCACTAAAATCAAATCAGCATTTTCAATCGTAGACAAACGGTGTGCAATCACAAAACTTGTTCGATTATTCGTCACCTCATCCATCGCTTTTTGGATGTGCGCTTCGGTTCTAGTATCCACGCTAGACGTTGCTTCATCCAAAATAACCACAGGCGGATTCGCTAAAATGATCCGAGCAATTGTTAATAGTTGTTGCTGTCCTTGTGACAGTGAGCCGTTCTCACTAGAAATAATAGAATCATAACCATTCGGTAAAGTCCGAATAAAGTGATCGCATTGTGCAATTTTAGCAGCTTCGATGACCTCTTCTCGTGTCGCATCCATTCGCCCATACGCAATATTTTCTGCAATCGTTCCTTCAAACAACCATGTATTTTGTAAAACCATTCCAAACATTGCACGTAAATTAGATCTCGAAAGATCGGTAATATCAACGCCATCAAAGGTGATACGGCCGCCATTTAGTTCATAAAAACGCATCAGTAAGTTCACTAACGTCGTTTTACCAGCACCAGTTGGCCCAACGATTGCCACCATTTGTTTTGGTTTCACCGTAAAATCAACCTGTTTCATCAACATTTTTTCTTCTGTATAACCAAACTGAACATTATCAAACGCAATGGCACCAGTTGGTTGATCGATGATTTGTAAATCCGCTTTTTCTGGGACATCATCTTCGGCATCTAAAATCTCAAAGATCCGATCAACCGCTGCTAGCGCTGCTTGAATCGAGTTAATGACATAAGAAGCTGTAGAAATCGGTTCAGAAACTTGATTGATATATTGTAGGTAAGCCTGAAGCAATCCAATCGTGATTCCACCTTGTAAAACTAGGAATGCGCCAATGATCGCACTGACGATAAACGCCAATTGATTGATCAAACGGATCGCTGGATAAATCGCAAAATTCATAAATTGAGCACTTAAAAAGGCATTGTAATGCTTTTGATTCGTTTCTGAAATAACGTCTTTTGCATGATCTTGTTGATTGAATGTTTTTGTCACTAAATTACCAGATAAAAACTCTTCTGTTTTATTATTTAAAATTCCAAGTTCTGCCTGACTTGCTTCGGCGAGTTTCTTATTTTTATTCGAAATTTTACCCGTTAAAAATGAGCTTCCAGCAATCAATAAAACCACGATTAAGGTTAATTTGACATCGATGTAAAATAACATGATTCCAGCAAAAATAATTGTTGAGATCGATGTAAAAAATTGATTGATTCCTGTCAAAAAAACTTGTGATAATTGATTTAGACTGGTTGTTGTTCGACTTAAAATATCCCCAACTTGATGTTGATCAAAAAACGACATCGGTAAAGATTTGAATTTTTTTGAGACTTCTTTTCGGACTCTCAGTGTGATTCGTTCGCTTAAAGACGCCATGACACGTTCTTGAATATAAGACATTACGCTACTAAGAATCGAGAATACGATCAGAATCAAAACAGGGACTAATAAAGCCTCTTCGACCATTGGAAACGTAATCTGACCGACGCCGTGTATTTTGATCAGTGTCAGCAGATCATCAATGGCGAGTCCCATGATAAATGGCATAGCAATGACTAAGGCATTTCCAATCAAACTGCATAGAATCAAGCCAAAAAATATCGGACGTTCAGGTCGGATCAATTGAAAGAATCGTTTTAGTGTTTGTTTGTTTACTTTTTCCATCATGACTTCGCTCCTTCCGTGATGATCCCTTGTGAGTGGGCAAATTCTTGATACGTTTTGTTATGTTGTAAAAGTTGACGGTGGGTTCCTTGACCTACGATTTTTCCTTCGTCTAGGACAATGATGTTATCTGCTTGTTGGATCGTGCTTAATCTTTGGGCAACGATCAGCAAAGTTTTGTCTGCCATTTCTTCTTTTAAAGCGAGTCTTAATGCGGCATCTGTTTGATAATCAAGCGCTGAAAAGCTATCGTCAAAGATATAAATATCTGCCGGTTTGATCAAGGCTCGAGCGATACACAAACGTTGTCTTTGTCCCCCAGAGAAGTTTGTTCCGCCTTGTGCTACGAATGAATCGTACCCGTCTTCCAATGTAGCGAGATAAGCAGAAAGTTGAGAGATTTTAGCTGCTCGATCCATATCTGCTTTTGTGGCTTCAGGATAACCCATCAATAAGTTGCTCTTGATGGTTCCACTAAATAGAAAAGCTTTTTGCGGAACATAACTGATTTTAGAACGTAATTCTTCTTGTGTGACAGTTCTAATATCCACACCATCGAATAAAATCGCACCTTCAGATACATCGCTAAGTCGTAATAATAATTTAGCCACGGTACTTTTACCAGAGCCTGTTCCGCCAACAATCGCGGTTGTTTTTCCTTTTGGAATACTGAAATGTATATCCTTTAAAACAGGTTCATCTGCTTGATCATAACTGAATGTCACGTGATTTAAATCGATCAAGGCATCATGTGGTCCAGTTTCCTCAAGTAAAACAGGTTGTTTCGTATCAAGAATTTGATCTTGTGTATTCAAAATTTCTTCGATTCTTTTTACTGAAGCAAGCGATCTAGGCAACATAACTAAAACCATTGCTGCAATCATCAAGTAAGCAAGCGTCAGCAAAGAATATTCCACAACGGCTGAAACAGTTCCGATTTGCAAAGTCCCAAGCGCAACTAAATTTCCGCCAAACCATAGAATAGAAGAGAAAACGATTCCCATCAGCAAAAAGGCGACAGGTGTAATGAAAGCAAAAATACTATTTACTCGAATCATGCCATTTGCATAATCAGAAAATGTTTTATTTGTTCGTTCTTCTTCATACTCTTGATTGTTAAACGCTCGAATCATATTGATCCCCGTGAAAAACTCTCGTAAGGTCACAATGATCTTGTCCATTTTAGGTTGGATCAATAAGGAAAGTGGTGTTCCTTTTTTCATTAAGAGATAAACGATCAATCCAAAAGCTGTGATCGCAATTAATGGAACTAAAGCTAATGTCGCCGAGTAAGTGAATGTCATATATAGGGAAAAGACAGCAATGATCGGAGCTGGTAAAATTAGTTGTAGAAACAATACGATCATTTGCTGAATATTATCAACATCATTCGTCATTCGTGTCAGCAGTGAACCTGTTCCAAAACGATCTGCATCTTTAATAGAAAATGTTTGGAGCTTGTCGAAAAACATCGCTCGTGTTTCAAAACCAAATTTAGCTGCTACTTTAGCGGATAGATAACTTCCAGCAATTGCTGAGAGCGCACCAAATAAAGCCATTGCGAGCATTTTAAGCCCAATGATTTTGATGGATTGCTCGTTGCCGCTCGCAATCCCCACGTCGATCAACTGTGCGACCAATAACGGTACACCAAGTGTTCCGATAATTTGTAAACACAAACAAATAACGGTAGCAAAAATAAGTGTTCTATTCTTTTTAATGAAAAACTGAATGATTTTCATATAAATTCCTCCTTTTCAAGACTCAAAGTGAATTCTACACCTTCAAGTTACTTGAATGTCAATGTTTTTTGTTTATAATGAAACTAAGAGGTGATTTTATGGAAAAAGAGAAGTTATTGACGGTGGGCCAAGTAGCTGAAATTATGAAATTACCAAAATCGAAGATCCGTTATTGGGATGATATGAATCTGCTGACCTCTTCTAGAAATAGAGAAAACGGCTATCGAATGTTTGATATGGAGGATATTTTGACAATCAGCGATATTGATTTTTATCGCAGGCTGGACATTCCTATTAATAAAATGACGAACCTTTATCGAAAATCACCAGAGGAATTATGGACTATATTAGATGAGACAGAGACTAGAGTTGCTGCAGAATTAGCTGAACTTGAGAAAAAGCAACAAGGAATCAAGCACAGAAAAGGACAGTTATTGAGCTTGATCGAGTTAAAGAAAAAAGAATTTATTGACGAGCCACTAGATGTAGAACGAATTATCCCAATTGATTTAAAAGATCCCAATGAATTGCAGACATACATTGATAACCCTTCAAGTCTAGTGGTGTATATCGATCCTAAAAATGAAAAAGAAATCATCTATGGTTTCGCTGTTACCACAAAAGAATTTGTAGAAGAAGCTTCAATTTGGCAACAGTCAGAGCAAATCAGCTATTCATACAAACAATTCCTACTCACGATCAAGTCAGATGATCCTTTAGAAAATAATTTTCGGTCAATGAAAGAAAAATTGGAAAAACAAGGCTATCAAACAGGTACGATGGTCGGTCGCTATATCATGACGGCAGAAGATAAAGAAGGATTTTATAGAGATCACTATAAAGCATGGATCGAAGTCAAGAGGTAAAGTCGGGCATAACTATCGTAATCTTTTTAAGAAGGTGCTATGATGTAGCCAATCAAAAAAGGATGATCGACCAATGGAAAAGTTACAAACAATTCAAGACGTAGTAACCTTTATCAATAAAAATCATCTTGCTTTCTTATATGTATCGCAAGAGAATTGTTCGGTGTGCCATGCGCTTAGACCGAAATTGACCGAGCTGTTAAAAAGGTATCCTAAAATCGAACTAAGAGAAGTTGAAGCAGATAAAGTCAAAGAAATTTCTGCTGAATATTTGATTTTTTCAGCGCCTACTTTGCTTTTTTTCGTTGAGGGAAAAGAATACATTCGAGAAGGAAAATTTGTGCAGTTAAAAAAATTAGCTGAGGTTATCGAGCAGATTTATCAGTTTGAAGAAAGCCAAATGTAATGTGTGAGGGCGTCTGTCATCAAAATGTAAGCGTACTATTGACAAAGAAAATAAGACGTTGTATACTTTGGTCAACGGATCGTTACTGGTTAAGCAGGCGTGACCTCACACATTACTTTTTTTGGTGATGTTTGATAGGGTCAGGTCTTTTTTCGTTTTTTAAGTCAAGAACAGGAGATAATTTCAATGAAAATACTGAAAGTTTTTAATAATAATGTTTCTTTGGTTTTAAATGATGACAACATCGAAGAAATTATTATGGGCAAAGGCGTCGGCTTCAACAAGCGTGCAGGTGATGCAATCGATGCAGTCCTGATTGAAAAAAGATTTGTTCTTGAAGGTAACAATTCCGTTAGTAATTTAGATAATCTGCTTTCTCGAATCGATATTGAAGATATTGAACTGGCCAGTGATATTATTCAATTAGGTGAAGCAGAATTAGAACAGTCCATTGATGATGCCATTTTACTGACATTGTCCGATCATATCGGGTTTGTCTTGAATCGAGCAGCAGAAGGATTACAAATGCGCTCGCCATTAGAATGGGATATCAAACAGATTTATACGAAAGAATATGCGTTTGCACTAAAAGCCGTTCAGATGATGCGAGAGAAAACAGGTATTGAAATTCCAGATCAAGAAGCAGCTTTTATTACCCTTCATTTTGTAAATGCCTATAATTCTACTAGCAATATGAACGAAACGATGCTGACGACCAAAATCATTCAAAGCATCATTGATATTATTAAATATCATTATGGGAAAGAATATGATGAAACGTCTTATGATTTTACTCGTTTCATTACCCATATTCGTTACTTTGTCAAAAGACAGTTGGATAAAGAAGTTTCCTCGAATGAGGATTCATCTTTGATTAATTTGATCGCTGTCAACTATAAACAAGATTATCAGTGTGCAGTCAAGATCAAAACATTTTTGGAACAACAATACGATTGGACGATTTCAAATGATGAATTGATGTACTTGACACTTCACTTAAATCGCTTATCAAGCAATCAATAGGATCGTTACTGGTAGAGCAGGCGTGACCTAAGAAAAACACTTAGTTTATAAGTGTTTCTTAGGTCACTTTTTTTATAAAAAAATGAATCAAAGAGAGGAACTATCATCATGCGTTATGAAGAAGAAAGTAAAAAAATCATCGAACTTGTCGGTGGCAAGTCGAACATCAATAGTTTAGTTCATTGTGCGACACGTTTAAGATTCAGTTTGAAAAACACTAAAAAAGCGGACAAAGAAGCGTTAGAAAAACTACCGTATGTAATGTCAGTGGTCAATAGCGGTGGGCAATACCAAGTAGTGATCGGCAGTAAAGTACCCGATTATTACGCGGCGATTCAATCGCTTGCTGATTTAAACGAAGATGCACCAAAGACTGAAAAAAAACTAAGTTTCAATTATGTGTTTGAAGTGATTTCTGGGGCTTTTTCACCATTGATTCCAGCAATGGCCGGATCTGGCATGATCAAAGCTGTACTGACGATTTTAGTTGAAATGAAATTATTAGCAGACACTAGTTCCACATATCTAGTATTGAGTGCCGCTAGCAATGCGATTTTTTACTTCTTACCTGTTTTTCTAGGAATCACGTTGACCAAAAAAATCGGTGGTAACATGTATGTAGGTGGAGTGATCGGTGCAGCATTACTGGAACCGTCGTTCACGGGCATGATCGGTCAAGAAAAGCTTGATTTTTTAGGTATCAATTTAAATGTTGTCGATTATGCAACAACGATTTTCCCGATTTTTGTAGCAATCTTCATCTACTCGTTCGTGGATAAAATCTTACGGAAAATTATATTTAGAGACCTGCAATTATTTGCAGTGCCAATGTTTAGTTTGATGATCATGGTTCCGTTGACAGCCTTACTTTTCGGTCCATTTGGAACAGTCATCGGAGATGCGTTATCCCAAGGTGTTATGTGGTTGATCGGTAAAAGTGCGTTGCTTTCAGGAATCGTATTAGGTGGCGGAATGCCATTTATGGTTATGTTTGGTTTACATTGGGGATTTTCACCAATCACACTCGAAAACTTGACCGTTATGGGTGGTGACCCAATTGAAGGGATGGCTGTTGCAGCTGTTTTTGCTCAAATCGGGATCGCAATCGGTTTTTATTTGAAAGCTAAAAAACATTCTAAAATGAAAGCTTTAGCTGGACCGTTAGCATTGACTGGTTTATTTGCCGGAGTAACAGAGCCAATCGTTTATGGATTGATTTTAAGATACAAACGGTTATTGCCGATCGTAGCGATTTCAGGAGCTATTGGTGGTGCGATTTGTGGCGTGACAGGTGTTACGATGAATGCTTATGTATTCCATAATATTTTCTCTATTCCAGTTTATACACCAAAAGTCGGTTATTTTATTGGAGTGGGTGCCGCTTTGATCACAGGTGCCGTATTAACGTATTTCTTCGGTGTTAAAGAAGATGAAATGACCGATTTTTTACCTGAAACAGACCAGGGAGAAGATGATTTTCAAGAAGAACCTGTTAAAGAACAAGTAGCGACTGAAACAACGGTTTATGCACCGCTTGAAGGGACAGTGATTCCGTTGAAAGAAGTAGAGGACGATGTTTTCTCTAGCGAAATTGCAGGAAAAGGGGTTGCGATTATCCCGACTGATAATAAAGTGATTGCACCATTCGATGGAACCGTCGTCGCAATTTTCCCCTCAAAACATGCGATTGGCTTAAAATCAAATGGAGGAAGTGAATTATTGATCCATATCGGAATCAATACGGTTAATTTGAATGGTAAATACTTTGAGACAAAAGTTGAAATGGGTGATGCGATCACACGTGGGCAAACGTTATTAGTCTTTGATCGCGAAAAAATCGAACAAGAAGGCTATGCGATGACATCACCAGTGATTTTAACAGATAGTCAAAGTATGGAAACAATGAACGTTGTCAATACCACTGAATCAGTAACACCCGCAACCCAATTATTTGTTGTAGGCTCAAAGAAGGAGGAAATAGATAAATGAGAAACGATTTCTTATGGGGCGGCGCGGTAGCTGCTCATCAAGTGGAAGGCGGCTTTGATCGAGGTGGCAAAGGCGTGAGTATTGCAGATGTCATGACCGCGGGTTCAAAAGATCATGCTAGAGAAATTACAGATGGTATTATAGAAGGAAAATTTTATCCTAACCATGAAGCCATTGATTTTTATGGACATTATAAAGAAGATATTCAGTTATTCGCTGAAATGGGTTTTAAATGCCTAAGAACAAGTATTGCCTGGACGAGAATTTTTCCAAACGGTGATGAACAAGAACCAAATGAAGCTGGACTAGCGTTTTATGACGATTTATTTGATGAGTTATTGAAACATGGCATCGAACCTGTCATTACATTATCTCACTTTGAAATGCCATATCATTTGGTCAAACACTATGGCGGTTGGCGAAGTCGTAAACTGATCGAATTTTTCACTACATTTGCTACGATTGTGATGGAGCGTTATAAAGACAAAGTAAAATACTGGATGACCTTTAATGAAATCAATAATCAACGCATTTTGGAAAATCCAATTTATTCATTTACCAACTCAGGCATTCTTTACCAAGAAGACGAAGATAAGTTAAAGACGATGTATCAAGCAGCCCATTATCAATTTGTTGCGGGGGCAATAACAGTTGCTGAAGGAAAGAAAATCAATCCTGATTTCCAAATTGGTTGTATGTTGGCAGCAACACCAAATTATCCACTGACGAGTGATCCAAATGATATTATCGCGGCCCAACAAGAAGATGAAAAACAGTTATTTTTTACAGATGTCCAAGTAAGAGGGAATTATCCACGTTGGGCAATCAAGGAATGGGAAAGAAATGGCTATGAACTGGATATTACGGATGAAGATTTACAGAAACTAAAAGCTGGAACCGTGGATTATATTGGTATCAGCTACTATTTAAGTAATACGATCTCAACGCGCCCAGAAGCGGTTCGATTGGAAGATGATTTACTTGGAGATAGTTCACTTGTTGAAAATCCTTATGTCAGTATGACAGAATGGGGCTGGTCGATCGATCCGACTGGATTACGTCATTATCTTAATCTTTTAAGTAATCGTTATGAACGCCCAATCTTTATCGTAGAAAATGGTTTTGGTTACGCAGATACTTTAATCGAAGACAAGGTGCACGATGTAGAAAGAATCGATTTTCTCAGCCAGCATATCAAAGAAATGAAAAAAGCCATCGAGCTGGATGGAGTAGATGTTTTAGGCTATACGGTTTGGGGCTGCATCGATCCTATTTCGTTTACCACAGGCGAAATGCGCAAGCGTTATGGCTTTATATATGTAGATCGTGACAATCAAGGCAACGGTTCATTGAATCGGATAAAAAAAGATTCGTTTCAGTGGTATAAACAATTGATCGCAACAAATGGAGTGGAAATCTAAACGATATTCTAGATGCTAGTGAGAACTAGCTGGAAAAATAAATAATGCCAATATGAAGTGTAGAAGGAATTTCTTCTACACTTTTTTCGATTTGATTGAAAAATAGAGTGGAATTATATAAAAAATATTTATTTTAAGTATGCTGGAAATTAGTTGGTTTTTTTCAATCAAGAATTTTAATTCATTTGAGTAAACTAGTTTAGCTTGTTATTGATTTCAGACGATTACTAATTAGAAATAGCAATGACATGTTGAGGGAAACGAGTAAAAAAAGATTGAGTACAATAAATAAAGCATGTTTTTCTCGATTTTTAAATCCGAATAAAATAAGTTGAACTAATCATAAAAATATAACGTGTTATTTATCTGTAACTTGAAATCATCGATATTTTTCCATCATATTAAAAAAAGATGATTTAAAAATGATAAATATATTATATGCGAACGTTTTAATATGTGTTTTTTGTGAATAATTTTATATATATTATATATAATGTTTGTTCTTTTATTATTTTGCTATATCATTATAAATAACTTAGGTTGATCGTAGGATAGTGAAAGGATAAGAGAGTATCCCTATATTTTTCCACTATTTCGAGGTACATAATTGAGAGGAGAACTTCATGAACAAAAAATCTGTAAATTTATTATTGATATTAATACTAATGGTAGGGACAAATCTGTCAAGTTTGTCAGTTGCTTTTGCTAAAGAGTCTACAAGAGAGTCTGGTAGGTCTGGAGACAAATACGTCACGGATAGTTGGCTTGAAAATAGTAGAAGTGAAGTGATTGATGGAAATAAACTAGAAATAAAAGAAATATATACTTTAAATTACGAGTGGGCAATTCCTGATAACACCTTCAAAAAAGGAGATGTATTAGAATTCTATATTCCGAAAGAATTTGTCGTTCATGATATTTCCAGTTTTCCTTTGAAAGAAAATGGAGAGGAGATTGGTATTGTAAAAATTAAAGGAAATGCAACGGAAGGTTTTTATTATGAATTAACATTTACAACTGATTATGTAGAAACGCACTCCAATATCAAGGGTAATTTTTCTATATCAGTTGCGTTAAATGAACGATATGTTTCTGATGGTGAGAATATCGATATAAAGTATCCAGATAAAATAATCTCTACGGAAATCATACCTGATGACAGTGAATCTGTTGGGGAAGGTGGTAATGGTAACGTTGGAGGAGACGGTACTGGAGCTGGAAAACCAGAAAATAATGAAAAAGTAGGTAGATTAGATACAAGAGATCTTTACAATCCGGATACGCAACAGTTTGACACACCAACACGTGTATTTTCTTGGAACGTTGGGCTGGGAAGGAACACGCTATTAGGAAAGGCCAATTCGTTTGATGAGATTGATTCTATAGTTTTGGAAGATACGTTAGAAAACCAAAAATTAATCGGGATGAATGAGTTCGACGGTAACTGGCCAGATGCGTTTGCTTGGAAAAGAGGCTTCTTTGATACTATTGGTTTCGAATACGGAGGAGTTTCTAAAGAAGATATGGGTCTTATCTATAAAGATGGTCAAGACTTTGCTAGCTCTTTCAAAATGAATGTTTTGCCACAAATTTTAGTATGGGAAGACTTGGCTAATAGCAAAAATGCTAAAACTGAAGAATTTAGTTTAGAGTATTACTCAGTCCCAATTGATTCAGAAAATATTATTGCAGATCAAGAATTTTATAACAATTTAAAAATTACAATAAACTATAAAAATGGTGAATCAAATAATTGGGTACTGGAAGAAAGTGTTATTTGGAATGTTGCTGATGGAAATGCTTCCGGGAAAACAGCAGCTGTAGAGTTTGAAAAAATAGATGGAACCACAAATAATCCATTGGACGGAGCACAGTTTGACTTGTATAAAGTCAATAATCAAGGAAATGAAGTAAAAGTCAAAAGTGGGATAGAATCCAATGGAAATGGGAAAGTAAGCGTCACAGGGTTAACGACTGGAAATTACTATTTTATTGAAACAAAGGCCCCAAATGGATATCTACAATCAGAAGAGAAACTTAACTTCACGGTAGAGACCACAGATTTGTATGACAATGCTGCGCAACCTATTTATAAACAGATTGGTTCATACAAAAACTATGAAATAAGCTCGAAAACCAGTATAAATGTCACGAAAGCATGGGACGACAAAGAAGACCAAGACGGTCTGCGTCCACAAAGTATTCAAGTACAATTATATGCAGATGGGGAAAAATCAGGAAATGAAGTAACCTTAAATGCCGGAAATAATTGGACTCATACGTGGCAAGAATTAGATGAAAAAAATAACGGAAAAACAATCGAATATACCGTTCAAGAAGTAACGAAAGTAAACGGTTATGATACGACGATCACAACCAATACTATTGGAAACATTACCATTACCAATAGCCATACACCAGAAGTAACAGAAGTTTCAGGGACTAAAACATGGAATGATAAAAATGATCAAGACGGGATTCGACCAACGAACGTAACGGTTAATTTATTGGCAAATGGTGTAAAAGTAGACGAACAAACAGTTGGAGAAAAGCAAAAATGGGCTTATCAATTCACCAATCTACCTAAATATGAAAATGGCCAAGAAATCACTTATACTGTGACCGAAAACACCGTTTCCGAGTATTCAACAGAAATTAACGGGTTTGATCTTACAAATCATTATACGCCAGGAGTAACCAGTGCTACGGTCACGAAAGCATGGGACGATAAAGAGGACCAAGATGGCCTGCGTCCACAAAGTATTCAAGTACAATTATATGCGGATGGGGAAAAATCAGGAGACGAAGTAACCTTAAATGCCGGAAATAATTGGACCCATACGTGGCAAGAATTAGATGAAAAAAATAACGGAAAAACAATCGAATACACCGTTCAAGAAGTAACGAAAGTAAACGGTTATGACACGACGATCACAACCAATACTATTGGAAACATCACTATTACCAATAACCATACACCAGAAGTAACAGAAGTTTCAGGGACTAAAACATGGAACGATAAAAATGATCAAGATGGGATTCGACCAACGAACGTAACGGTTAATCTATTGGCGAATGGCGTAAAAGTAGACGAGCAAACAGTTGGAGAAAAAGAAAAATGGGCCTATCAATTCACCAACTTACCTAAATATGAAAATGGCCAAG
This sequence comes from Enterococcus sp. AZ126, assembly GCF_051714545.1. Lineage (NCBI taxonomy): Bacteria > Bacillati > Bacillota > Bacilli > Lactobacillales > Enterococcaceae > Enterococcus > Enterococcus sp. AZ126. The sequence continues at coordinate 1,784,384 of NZ_JBIOSB010000001.1, read as the reverse complement.
AAATCACTTATACAGTGACCGAAAATACCGTTCCCGAGTATTCAACAGAAATTAACGGGTTTGATCTTACAAATCATTATACACCAGGAGTAACCAGTGCCACGGTCACCAAAGCATGGGACGACAAAGAGGATCAAGATGGCCTGCGTCCACAAAGTATTCAAGTACAATTATATGCAGATGGGGAAAAATCAGGAGACGAAGTAACCTTAAATGCCGGAAATAATTGGACTCATACGTGGCAAGAATTAGATGAAAAAAATAACGGAAAAACAATCGAATATACCGTTCAAGAAGTAACCAAAGTAAACGGTTATGACACGACGATCACAGCAGAAACTATTGGAAACATCATCATCACCAATAGCCATACACCAGAAGTAACAGAAGTTTCTGGGACTAAAACATGGAACGATAAAAATGACCAAGATGGGATTCGACCAACGAACGTAACAGTTAATCTATTGGCGAATGGCGTAAAAGTAGACGAACAAACAGTTGGAGAAAAGGAACAATGGGCCTATCAATTCACCAACTTACCTAAATATGAAAATGGCCAAGAAATCACTTATACAGTGACCGAAAATACCGTTCCCGAGTATTCAACAGAGATTAACGGGTTTGATCTTACAAATCATTATACGCCAGGAGTAACCAGCGCTACGGTCACGAAAGCATGGGACGATAAAGAGGATCAAGATGGCCTGCGTCCACAAAGTATTCAAGTACAATTATATGCGGATGGGGAAAAATCAGGAAACGAAGTAACCTTAAATGCCGAAAATAACTGGACCCATACGTGGCAAGAATTAGATGAAAAAAGCAACGGAAAAACAATCGAATATATCGTTCAAGAAGTAACGAAAGTAAACGGTTATGACACGACGATCACAGCAGAAACTATTGGAAACATCATCATCACCAATAGCCATACACCAAAGGAAAAAGAAACAACAAATCCCAATAATAATTCAGATGATGCACCAAAAGGTTTGATTGCCAAATTAGGTGAAAAAGGCTCAAAAACTATTATTCTGATTGGGTTGATTTTGATAATAATAGTGGCAAGTGTCTACATCGAAAGAAGAGCTAAAAAAATATAGATACTTGGTATTAAGATTTCGATTTATAGTGAAACTAAACGTTAAAAACCCAAACAAACTGCGTAAGTAGCCGATTTTAAATAAGCTACTTACGCAGTTTTTTATGAGGTAAATAGAGAAACAAAATTTAGAATAAGAAACCCAGACTATACGATTTTAACGTACTCTCGCTTTTTCTCGGAAAAAAGCATAAAATGAAATGGAACAATAGAGAATGGGGAATTAATAAATGAAGAAAAAAATCGGGTTTATTTTGTTCAGTATACTAGTAATAGTGTTGCTGATCATCTATTTTGGTAAGGGTAAAGGCCAGGTAGAAGAAACGCTATTTAAAAAAGAGGCTATTGAATTTTGGGTAATCAGTGATCCTCATTATATTGATAAAAGTTTAACGGATTCAGGTTCAGCTTTTAAAAAAATTAAAGAAACAGCAGCAGGCAAAGAACTGGATTATCAAAAAGAAAGCTTTCAAGCCTTTATCAACAAAGCCATTGAGAAAAAGCCTGATATGCTGATCATTACAGGTGACTTAACATTAAATGGTGAAAAAATCAGTGCAGAAAAATTGGCTGGATTATTAAAACAATTAACGAATAAAGGCATCAATGTTTTTGTGATTCCAGGAAACCACGATGTCAATGATGGCTGGGCTAGGAAATTTGTTGAGGATAAGCAAGAAAAAACAGAAGCCATTTCGATTGCTGACTTTAAAGAAATTTTTGCCGATTTTGGGTATGGCAATGCGACGAACTACGATAAAAATTCATTGAGTTATTCAGTAGCGGTTAATCAACAGTATAATTTTCTTTTCCTCGATTCCAACATTTATCCTGAAGACAAAGAACCTCGATCAAGACCTAACACAGGCGGAACGATTCGAGGAAAAACAATGAGATGGATCAAAACACAATTAGACATAGCGAAGCAAGAAAATAAAAAAACATTGGTTTTTATGCATCACAATATTTATGCACATAACAAACTATTATCAAGTGGATTTGTCCTTAATAATGCGGACGAATTCAAGCAAGTCTTGGCGGATTATCAAGTGCCGATTGTTTTTTCAGGCCATATTCACGCGCAAGATATCATGACCGAAACAATCAATAATCAAAAAATAACCGAAATCGTATCTAGCTCCTTTTCGATCGCTCCCCAAGGGTACGGTATAGTGAAACTAGACGGTGATTCATTTGATTACCAAAAAAAAGAAAACAACGCTGCCATTTCTAAAATAGAAAATTATCCGCAATATATCAAAGAACTGTTTATTGACGATGGGAAAAGACTCGGCTATTCTCAATTGATCGATGCTGGATTGTCAGATAGCGAAAAACTAGACACAGCAGCTGAATTTGTTGGACAAGTAAACTATCGCTTTTTCTCAGGTAATGATTTTATCACGGATGAAGAGGTGGCAAAAATCAAAGCAGAATCTGGCTATCAGATCATCGCTGAAAATAGTAAATTTTTAAAAGAATATATCGATTCGATCATTCAAGATAAAAATCAAGACGATAATCGGTTGAAAATACAATTTTGATTACATTATTACTAATAAAGTTTTCTGGATTCTAAGTGAATGTGGGAAGCTTTTTTATTGATAGCTTTTGGTTATCATACTAATGAATAAAGTATTATCCGTTTCGTGTATTTTGTACTATCATTGTAAAATAAAGAAAACGCTAAAATAATAAAGGAGCGAAAAACATGGAATTGATTTCAAGTGAAAAAGGATTTGAATTGGTGCATCAAAGTGGCAACTGGGTATTAAAAAAAGAGATTGGTTTTTCTCCAGTTGAATTGTTAGTTGCATCCATTAGTGCATGTGGAGCCTATGTTTATGAGAAAATATTGACTAACTCTAACATCGATTTCACGATTGAAAAGGTAGATATCTCATACGAGCGTGCAGAAGACAAACAAGCCAAACCGTTAAGTCGTGTTGCAATCACTTTTTCAATCAAAGTTTCTGAGGATGAACAAGGAAAAGCAGAACGAGCATTAAAATTGATAGGAAAAAATTGTCCCGTCATACAATCATTAGATCCAGAAATAGCTGTTGTTGAAGAGTTGATTTTTATTTAAAGGAATAGCTGTGATTAGATGTTATCTAAATTAATAAGCTAGTTTCGATAGAGAAATAGGAGGAACAAAATGAAAAAGTTCGCCATTAGCGCACTGGTGCTGTTATTTTTTATGGCCGGCTGTAATTCCGCTGAAAACACAGAGTCAAAGGAATCGAAAAAGGCAGTTGTTCATTTTACCGAGCCAGCAGAATTGCTAACGCTAGATACGACACAAGAAGAGGATTTTACTAGTTTTAATGCTCAAAATCAAGTTCTTGAAGGCCTTTACCAATTAAATGAAAAAGATGAAGCAGTCCCAGCTGTAGCGAAAGAATTGCCAGCAATCAGTGACGACAAAAAAACGTATACGATTTCTTTAAGAGAAAATGCAAAATGGTCAAATGGAGAACCCGTCACAGCAGACGACTTTCTTTATGCTTGGAGACGAGCAGTCACACCAGAAACGGCACCTTCTTACGCTAGTTTGTTTGTTTCTTCTATACAAAATGCGGAGGCCATTTATCAAGGGAAAATGAAGCCTGATCAATTAGGTGTAGAAGCGCCAGATGAACATACGCTAGTAATTCACTTGATTAAGCCAATCCCTTATTTTACATCGTTACTGACCTTTGAAACGTTTTTCCCGATCAACCAAGCATTCGCGGAAAAACAAGGTAGTAACTACGGAACTTCAAGTAAAACAACTCTATATAATGGACCGTTTATTCTAGAAGGTTGGGAACAAAATTCTGATACTTGGCAGTATGTGAAAAATCCAGAGTATTGGGATAAAAAGAATGTTACAGTCGATGAAATTCAAACGACCGTTGTAAAATCAACAAGTACAGCTGTTAATTTATATCAAACCGACGAACTAGATCGTGTTGTTTTAGATGGAGAATTCTCTAAACAATATAAAAACGATCCTGATTTTCAAAATCAAAATGACACAAAAATGGGCTATCTCCGTTTCAATCAAGATCAAGGTAAACTATTAGAAAATGTCAATTTACGAAAGGCGATCTCGTTGGCCATCGACAGAGAGATATTTGTAAAGAATGTCTTAGGAGACGGATCTATTGCAGCTGAAGGATTTGTTCCCCAAAATTTTGTTCAAAATCCCAAAACAGGCGAAGATTTTCGTAAAGAGAATGGTGTGCAGCAAACATTTGATAAAGACGCCGCACAAGAAGCTTATGCAAAAGCAAAAGAAGAACTGAATAAAGATGAGATCACATTGGTTTATCTGACAAAGGATACAGATACGGAGAAAAAGACAGCTGAATACTTAGCGAGTCAAATAGCTGAAGTACTTCCAGGTATCAATTTTGAAATTACTACATTGCCAAGTAATAACTTACAAGAACGTTATTTATCTGGAGATTATGACATTGCTTTTGGTCAATGGATGCCTGATTTCAAAGATGCCATTACATTTTTAGACATGTTTGCTTCCACTTCTGGCTTGAACCATGTCAACTATAAGAATCCATCATATGATCGCTTGATCCAAGCTGCATCTAGTACAGACGCTGCAGATGAAGAAAAAAGATGGACAGATCTCCTACAGGCAGAACAACTTTTATTAGCAGAAGATTACACGATTGCACCGATCTATCAACAACAAACGGCTTTATTGCAAAAGAAAAATATTCATGATGTCGTAAAACATAGTTTTGGTTCACCGTACAGTTTTAAATATATTAAAGTAGAAGAAATAAAATAACTAGAAGAGATTGGGACAGAAGCGTTTATTTCTGAAGGCATTACTTTTGCTCCCATCATTTATTTGGATTCCTTAAGGCTAGGATATAACTCGTAGAGTTGTATCTTAGCCTTATTTTTTGTAAAAAAATGTCTACTTTCACTTGACACATGATTGTTTGTTCATGTATTATAAACATAAGATATATGAATGGTTGTTCATTTAAAAAGTTTTTTCGGAAAAACAACCGTAAAGGAGGAAATATAAAATGGATACAACAAAAGTACATGACCACGATCACACAAGCTGTAGTGGACACAATCACGATCACGGCAAATCACCAGTTATCTTATATTTTATAGGTTTTGCTATTTTTATTAGTGCCTTTTTTTTAAACAAAGGTTCGTTAGGACAAAATATTCTTTTTACAAGTGCAATGTTATTATCAGGCTATCACATAATTTTAGAAGGTATTGTTGATACGATCAGTGAATCTAAAGAACAAAGAAAATTTGTTCCAAACGTCCATATTTTAATGACGTTGGCTGCATTTGGTGCAACGATCATTGGGAATTATGAAGAAGGCGCTTTGTTGATCCTTATTTTTGCAGCAGCCCATTTTCTTGAAGAATATGCAGAAGGCCGCAGTAAAAGAGAAATTACTAATTTACTGAAAATGAATCCAACAGAAGCTCGTTTGATCCAAGCTGATGGTAATGTGAAAATAGTTGATGTTGCTACATTGAAAATTGGGGATAAACTACAAGTGTTGAATGGAGATCAAATTGCAACCGATGGTATTATTCTGTCTGGGCAGACGTCGATCGATGAGTCCTCTATCAATGGTGAAAGTATCCCTAGAGAAAAAACAGTCGGTGATGAAGTATTTGGTAGTACCATCAATGGCAGTGGCACGTTTACAATGGAAGTGACAAAAGACACTAGTGACACAGTATTTGCGAAAATTCTTCAATTGGTCAATCAGTCGCAATCCAACTTGTCAAAAACAGCTACGAAGATTCAAAAACTAGAACCTTATTATGTGACGATCGTCTTGATTGTTGTGCCGATTTTTATCGCAGTGGGACCGTTTTTATTTAACTGGTCATGGGATGAGAGTTTTTATCGCGGCATGGTATTTTTGATTTCTGCCTCACCATGTGCACTGGCAGCTAGTGCTGTACCAGCAACCTTATCAGGAATTTCTAATTTAGCGAAAAGAGGTGTTTTATTTAAAGGTGGCTCTTATCTAGCCAACTTGGCAACGATTAAATCAGTTGCTTTTGATAAAACTGGCACGTTGACGAAAGGCAAACCATCCGTAACTGATTTTTATTTCTTAACAGATAAGGCACAATTAACGGAGCAAACGTGTATCGATTTAATTGTTGCGATGGAAAAAACAGCCAACCATCCTTTAGCTAATGCAATCTTAGCCAAATTTAACCCTACAATAGAATTGACACTAACGGTGGAAAACGAAATAGGTAAAGGGTTAGTGACAGAATATCTTGGAAATACCTATCAAATCGGTAAACCAGAAATGTTTAGTCAAGTTGATGCTCAAATCAATGCGCATAATGAACAATATGCAAAAGAAGGCAAAACGGTTGTTTATTTTGCTGAAAATAACGAAGTAATTGGGTTGATCGCTATGATGGATGTACCAAATGAAAATGCAAAAAATGTGATCAGCTATCTAAAATCACAAGGTATCCACACAACAATGATCACCGGAGATGCAGAATTAACAGGGCAAGCAGTGGGACGTCAAATCGGAATAGACGAAGTTGTTGGGAATGTCTTGCCGGAAAATAAAGCAGCAATCATCAAAGAACAACAACAGCGTTTTGGTAATGTAGCGATGCTAGGTGATGGCGTCAACGATGCTCCTGCTCTAGTAACGGCAGATATCGGTGTCGCAATGGGAGATGGAACGGACATCGCGATCGATGTAGCAGATGCTGTATTGATGCAAAATGATTTGACTAAATTCAGCTATGCACATAAGATTTCTAAGCGTTTGGATCGAGTTGTTTGGCAAAATATCATTTTTTCAATGTTTATCGTAGTTCTATTGATCACGTTGAATATTTTAGGGAAAATGGACATTACGATTGGTGTTATCGCACATGAAGGAAGTACATTACTAGTTATTTTGAACGGATTACGCTTATTGATTCCGTCAAAGCAATAGAAGTATAGGGTGGGACAGAATATTTCCGAACAGGTTGATTCTGTCCCACCGTTTATTTGTATTAAGGGGTGAAATAAAAATGGATTTTACGCTTGTTACACTCGCTATAGTAGCAATCTAGTTATAAAATAAATGTCAAATAACAACCCAAGTATTTTGCACTATCAAAAACTAATAATTGAATAGTAAAAAGCGTCGGAGTATAATTAGATTAGAAAATACGTTAGTAGATTGTGAACGAAACAGAGATTTTATGTGAAAAAATAATGAATAATAGAAGAGAATAATTAATTTTATTTTTTCACTGTACTTAAATTAATAACATGCATATTAAGATAAGTACCAATGGAAAAAAAGATTTTATCTACTTTTTTATTAAAAATAGAAAGATTAAAAAAGCGTGTGTTTTCATTTATTTTTTTTAAAATTCTATTTTATTCTAATTAGTCTTAGAGTTGGGAATTCGATAAAACTCAATGTTAATGCTATTTATAGCGAAAGAATGGAGAAGGATTAGTAATTTGAACTGCGTGACAGCGTATAATTCTAATATCTAAATTAGTTTCTTTTTTTTTATAAGAAATAAAATTCAATGCGTTTTGTATTCGTATTTTTATAATAAAAAAACATGATTTTCATTTACTATGGACGTTTTTTGTTGAAAAAAATACTGGAGTATGATTTTTAATTTCACAAAAGTAAAAATAAAGCGCTAATTCAGTTTGTTTGTTTGGCCTTTATCTGATAAAATAGAAAGAGGTAGGTCTGTTTTTGTAGGGTTTTAGAGAATCGTTTTTATCAGATTGAGGTAAGTAGTTGATTGTCATTAAAATATGATTAGTTAGATATACTATATTGATAACTATGGAAAACGATACTTTAAGAGTGAAGTTGATTATTTTTGCAAAAAAGATTACGGCACTTGTCACTATAGTTACATATATCAATTCACATAATGTACTTAGTATTTAAAATTAGCACGTTAAAAAATAATCAATAACAAGAGATATCCCATTTTTGTAGAAGGAAGTGAGCATATGCTAAAAATTTTTGGCAAAGGTAAAAAAAGAAAAAAATATGATGATTACGATGAATATGATGACGAAGATTACGACGACGATGAGTATGATGATGATGACGAATACGATGACGACGATGAGTATGACGATGATGACGAATACGATGACGACGATGAGTATGACGATGATGAAGATGAAGATGATGATGACGAATACGACGATGAAGATGACGACGATGAAGATTATGAAGATGACGACGATGAGTATGATGAAGATGAAGATGAACGTCCATTATTCTCGCTGAAAAAGAAAAAACAGTCACCAGCGTCTAAAAAACCTAAATCAAAGAAAAAAAGACCGCCAGTTCATGAAGTAATCGACGATGAAGAGTTAGAAGAACTTCAAGAAGAAATTGAACAACTTGAAAGTGAACTTCGAGAGCTAAAAACTGAACTACGTAAGAGTAAAAGAGAAAATTCTCAATTACAGAATGAAGTAGAAGCTGCACATCAAACAAACGAATCATTAGAAAACGAATTATCGATGGTGCAAGCTGTGCCAAAAGATTACGACGCTCGGATGGCAGAACTTGAACAAGTAAAAAGTAAATACAATAGTTTATTACGTGAAAGCAATCGTCAAATCGACGAAACAGACTTAAACCGAAAGAAAGCAGAGCGCTTTGCAAATAAAATCAGACAATACGAACAAGAGCTTTTGGCAAAACAAGAAGAAATCGATAAACTTTCAGAAGATCGTATCGTGATCATGGCTTCAGATACACCAACAGATACAGGGGCCTATGAAGAATTAGCAAAAGTTCGTCAAGAATTAGAAATGACGAAACGTCAACTTGCTCAAAAATCAATCGATATCGATCAACAGTTGTCTAAAGAAGACATTGGCGAAGTTTTATTGGATGCTAAAAGACAAGCAAAAGAAATCATAAACCAAGCAAATCAACGTGCGCAACTGATCAATGAAGAAACGAAGAAGAAAGCGAATGTCTTAAAACGCTTAGAACGCGCAGAACACGAATACCAAAACTACTACAAACGCATCAAAGATGTTAAGGAAGAATCAGAACAAGCATTCAACCAAATCATCAGCTTGGTGAAAGATGATCCATATGAATAAGAAAGGGAGGACACAGAGTGAAAAAAAGAAATCTAAACAGTAAAAAATTACGTTTATTGAGTGTAGGGTTGCTTACTTCAAGTGCTGTCCTTTCTGTTACCGATGTAAAACCAATAGTTGCTAAAGAAATTGATGATCAGGCAACTTCAAGTTCTGAAGAACATGAAGATGTAGCAGTTTTATCTTCAACTAAGGAACATGAATCAACAGAAAGTACAGTAGAAGAGACAGAGTCTAGTTCCTCTACCGAAAATAGCACAACTTCTTCAACGGAGGATTCGACTGAAGAAGTTAGTAGTGAGTCGTCCAGTGAATCAGATGACACTAGCTCCACAACGGATACATCAACAACGGATACAACGACAAATACGACAGATACAACATCAAATACGACGGATACAACAACTCCGCCAAAGCCAAAACCGAAGCCGAAGCCGAAGCCAACACCGAAGCCAAAGCCAACACCAACACCTAGCAAACCAAAACCGCCAGTTCAAGGGCCTGTCCAACAGCCGAGTGTTACAACTCCGCAAACAAACAGACCAAGTGTAGGTTCTACTGTTGGAACGGTCACTGGAAGCAATACGAATGGAAATTTGGCTAGTGGATCCGATCAGGTATTCCATATCAGTCCTAATTTGACAACGAAAAGTTTTGTTAAAGTAATTGGTGAGGATGCCCGCTCAATTGCTGGTGAGAATAACTTGTATGCATCTGTAATGATCGCACAAGCAATCTTAGAAAGTGCATCTGGTAACAGCGCACTAGCTTCTGCACCAAATTATAATTTGTTTGGTATCAAAGGTAGCTATGAAGGAGCAAGTGCTAATTTCCTAACGAGTGAAGATAATGGTTCTGGTGGTATGTTTACGGTTCGTTCCGATTTTAGAAAGTATCCATCTTACAAAGAATCTCTTGGCGATTATGTGAAGTTACTTCGTGGTGGAACTGATTCTAGTAGTGGCTTTTACAGTGGTACTTGGAAAAGTAACACAAAATCACATAAAGATGCGACGAAGTTTTTAACAGGGCGTTATGCGACAGATACAAGCTATAATTCAAAATTGAATGGTTTGATCGATGCGTATGATTTGACGCAATATGATACGTTAAAAGACAAGAAGAAGACAAAAAAAGCTAAAAAAATCACATTAAATACATCGTTTGATAAGTTAGAGAAGAAAAACGATCAAAAAGATGAAAATATCGAATACCTTACGCACATTGTGAAAAAAGGTGAATCACTTAAATCAATTAGCGACTTATACAATATTTCTACATTAGCTGTTTTGGAAAAAAATCAATTAGATCGACGTATGTTGTTCATTGGTCAAAAATTAAGTATTCCTAAACAAGAAGACAAAAGTACGACTGTAGTAAAAGAAGATGCTGTAGACCGTTCATTGGATATGGTTCAAAAAATATCCAATACATTTAATGATCAAGAAACCGGTCAATCCACCAACAAAAAAGAAGCAAAAATAGCATCCTCAACTAAAAAAGAAACAAGAGAAACAAGAGAAACAAAAGAAACAAAAGCGACGAAAGAAACAAACGATACAACAAGTAAAAAAGAAACAAAAGATTACCAAGTAAGTGCAACTCGCAAGAAAACAAAAGAAGTATATGAAGTGAAAAAAGGAGATACTTTAGCAAGTATTTCTAAAAAGACTGGTGTCTCTGTGTGGTCGTTAAAAGAGTGGAACGACTTAGAACAGTACTTTTTAACTGAAGGACAACAGCTTATCTTAGCGCCAGTTTATGACCTTGAATCGTAAAAAAAAGAAAGGAGAACGGTTTAAATGAATGATTATTTCGATGTGTTTTTTCATCAGCAAGCAATCCCATTAAACATGGGGACCGTTCTCTATCAAAAAGATAACACGGACAAAATCGTTGAGGCGTGTGAGACACTCTATGAACACTCAACAGGAGATTTTCTTACTTTTCGGGAGAATAATGAAGTTTCCCGAAAAGTTACTTCTTCGCCTATCAAAAAGCATGTGGAAATTCAGTTTTTTCAGGCTCAATTAAATTGGGATGTTTTATTAGAAGAATTGGAAGAACTTTTCCCGCAATTTGTATGGACAAAGATAGTTGAAGAAGTCGATGGTATTTTTAGTACATATTTCTGTGAATTGATCCCTGTATCTTTTGGTACAGAGGAAGAACCGATTCAATTCGTCGTTTCGACTAGCTTAGAACAGATGGGGTATTCAAAAGATGAATCTGTCAGCAATATCTTAGAGGCAAAACTTCTTTCGGTCTTTCAAGATGAAGAAGAGGTACCCTTTTCTGGTGAAACCCTTAGTTTTCCAGTAGAAGTATCTATAGGAAAAAATAGTGAAAAAAAGGCAGCTTTTACAGACTCATTATTAGATGAAGATGAAAGCGATGAAGAGCATGAGGACGAGGAAAGACTCGAAATTGAGCCAAGCGATGAAATTGAACTAATGGATTTAGCTCGCTCAGAAGAAAGTGAAGTCCTTTTCTTAAAAGAAAGTTTAAAGCGAGAGAAAGCGTCAAAGGAACGTGTGCGGGTAGCAAAAGAAAAATTGGAGTACGAGCTGCTCGCCATAGAAAACACCTTACTCGTTAGTGGCTTAAAACGATTTAAGAAGCATCAGAATACGTCGATTGATGAAGAAGACTGGTACAAACGTGTTCGTATTGATTTGATTCATTATGATGATCTTTATAAAAAAGCAAAATTTATTGAACAGTCTTGGCGGTTAAATCGACAATTGGTAACGACCACTGAAAAAATGACTGTAACCAAAGATCAATGGATCTATGAACGAGCACGTGTTGAAAAAATCAAGAACAGTGTATCAGAAATGGATTTACGTTCAATGATGGAACAATGTCATTTGATTAATGAACGAGTAAAAATTCGCCCAGGGTTCTTCTTCTTGAAACCTAGAGTAAAATTATATCAAATCGATTATGAACAATTAGAAAAAATTAGTGCATTCTTTGATATTATTCAAACCGAAAATCGACTGTTAGAATCAGTGATCGAACAAAAAGAACTTAATGCATAAGCTTCAATTAAGAAACAGAAACACTAGGAAACTAGATGTGTTTCTGTTTTTTTGTGTGGATAAATGAGAAAAAATGCCAGATATATAAACACTATTCTGTTGAAAATAAACAATTTTTTTTCAAAAAGATCAGTTATCAAAGGAAAAATTAGGTGGAAATTTTGTAACAATTCTACTTTTTTGTAATATTACAATTGTTATTAATATAGTTGGAAGAAAAATTTCAGAAAATATCATGATTTTTTTTACTCGCCAAATTAAGTACAAACATAGTGCGAACGCATGTTTCTTTGATCGTATTTTACAGACTGTTACGCAATGAAAATACTCGTAACGAATTGTCACTATATATTCACCTATGAAATATTTTTAGATGTTAAAGTATGCAAAGTCGATAAATAAACGACGAAAATATTTTTTACAAAGGAGAAACAACATGAAATCACTTAAAACGATTTTATTAGCAACAACTTTGACTGCAGGATTTGGAATTTTTATGGGAACAACTGACGCGCACGCTGATAGCTTATATACAGTAAAATCTGGTGATACATTATCTACTATCGCTCATCAATTTAACGGAGACGATAGCTTGATTGATTTAATTGCAAAAGACAACAATATTACGAATATAAATATGATTTTTGAGGGAGAAAAGCTAACGATCCGTACAGCTGAAGAAGCAGCTCAACAAGAAGTAAAAGCTACTCCTACACAAGAAGCGCCAGTACAAGCTGAAACGATTGTAGAAGAAACAACAGTTGCACCAACAACAGCTGCGACGACCTCTTCTGCAAAAGAGTGGATTGCACAAAAAGAATCTAGCGGTTCATACAGCGCAACAAATGGTAAGTATATCGGTAGATATCAGTTAGATGCTTCTTACTTAAATGGAGACTACTCTGAAGCAAATCAAGAAAGTGTAGCGGATAGCTACGTAGCGGGTCGTTATGGATCATGGGAAGCAGCGCAAGCGTTCTGGATGGCTAATGGCTGGTATTAAGAAAAAATAGACAAGCATCAATAAACTAGATATTTTTAAAAGAAGTTGGAACAGAAGCATTTATTCTGAGTCCTTAAGGCTAGGATATAACTCGTAGAGTTATGTTCTAGCCTTTTTTAATTTAACAATCTGAATAATAATAGAAGACTTTACCTGAGAAATGAGTATAATTTGTAGTAGAGGAACCTTATTCAAGAAAGGAGGAAGTGAAATGCCTAAATACTACAAAAACCTTAAAACAGGAGCAGTGATCACTTCAGCAGAATATCAAGAAAAAATCATGAATAATATGACAGAAACAAGCGCTGAGTTGGGAACGATGGGTGTGGGATCCTATAGTAATTTCGTCAATGATGTATTTGAAGGTGAACTAGACAATTACAGTCAGTATGTTCCGTATGATCCAGAACAAAAAGAGTAGGAGAAATTAAATGAAAAAGCAAACGTTACTGAACAGTATGTTTAGGGTATTTAGATTCATTTTTGTTATTATCTTAGGTTATTTAGTTTATACATCATTATTCTCAGAAATTTTAACAAGGAAAATCCACATTTTTCTTTATGTTTTTTTGTGGTTGTTTAGTTCCTACTTGATAATTCCTTTTATTAATAAATTCCTGACAGGACGCTATTTGCCAGACTACTTTATTGGTCGTTCTAGAACAAGTGATGGGTTACTTGGAGATCCTATCAATTTGGCTTTTACAGGCTCTAAAATTGAATTAGAAACACTTTTTTTAAGCTCTGGCTGGACGAAAGCTGAATCATTGTCATTACGCTCTAGTATACATATGGTCGCTGCAAGTGTATTTGGGAAGTCCTATCCCAGTGCGCCAGTCAGTTCCCTATTTTTGTTTAATAAGAAACAGGATATTGCGTTTGAAAAGGAAATCGAAAATAACCCAAGAAGAAGACATCATGTCCGCTTTTGGAAGACACCTGATAACTGGTATTTACCTGGAGGAAGAGAAGCAGATTGGCTGGGCGGTGCAACTTATGATAAAAAAGTTGGATTTTCATTTTTTACAGGCCAAGTCACACACAAAATCAATTCAGATGTTGATCAAGAACGAGATTTTGTTTTAGAATCGTTTAAACAATCGACTGAATCTGTTTCAATTGAACTAGTGGAACATTTTACAACTAGTTATCATGGTCGTAATGGCGGTGGGGACGAAATTTATACGGATGGTGCATTGCCTTTTATCAAAATGAGCAAATAAAAAAGTGGAAGAAAAGTGTAAGAATTTTTCTTCCACTTTTTGTATCGCTTTTATGTTCAAAATGATATTGATTTAAATATTATCTTAGTTATAAGGTAGAATGGAAAGTAAGTTGAAGACTAGGATCGATCTCATAGGAACAAACTGCTAATAAGTAATTTTCCATGGAAATTTTTTTCGTTATGAGGAAAAAATAAAAGGGAGTAAAAAAAAGTGATTGATAGCAAAATAAGAATAACTATAAAAAAATCAAATTGAAAAAGCACTTCTGTTAATTATTTTGCAGAAATGCTTGTTTTTTTTGAATAATATATAAAGTATGTAGTCAATATAGAAATAAACGGATGGGTATTAATAAAAAAATTTTGCTCGGTTGAAACAGAAAAGGGAACTGAAAAAAAGTATAGTTTTTTTTCTTTTTTAGTAGAAAAGCCAACATTAGTTGGAATATTTAGGTTGAATACTGTAACATTATAATCAATAACAGTTGTGATTATAAGATGCTTTTCGGTACAAGTTATTTTAGTTTAGCAGTTATGAATAAGCAACCAAAAAAAACGATAACAGTGGGTGATAAATGGAAAATAATTAGGTGAACTAACTGTTGGTTATAGAGGAATTAAAAAAGAAGCAGTAAAAACCTATTTATGAGATATAAGGAGTAGCGATTTAATCAAAAAAAACATAATGGAGAGAAAAATGAAAAAAGTGATGAATAGACATAACTAAATTAAATAGGTCTATTGTTAGAGAGAAATTTAGTGGGATTATTTCTTGTTCTTTGTAGGAACAAGAAATGAGAAAATGAAATTTTGATGAATAAAAAATGTTGATTTTATAAACAGACTTATTCACTCAACATATAGTATTGTACTATTTAAGTAGGTTCAATGTCAATAGGTGTTGGTGTAATTACTTTTATAAAAAAAAATCTTACTCTCTTGTGTTATTAAAAAACATTCATAATTTTATTCTGCTATAGACATAAGATCGGTTTATAAAAAAACATAAGCAGTTACTTTGATATTTTATGAATAAATAATTCTCCCCTGAAAATTGGGAATGCGTATAATTAGTTGGAAAAGTACTTAAAAATCAACGATTCAGTTCTTTCACTTCAACGCCGTCAAATACGCCGTCACAAATCGAAAAATGAGAGAGGAATTTTATTATGGCAAAAAGAGGAGAAAACATATATAAGAGAAAAGATGGTCGTTGGGAAGGTCGCTATATAAAGGAACGAAAAATAGATGGTAAAATTCATTATGGGTACATATATTCCAGAAAATATTTAGAGGTCAAACAGAAGCTAATGTTGTTAAAAGCCGATTCTCTAAGGGAACCCGAGTTTCACTCGACGTATACTGGAACGTTGGCTGAATGGCTAAACGTTTGGCTAGATACGATTGTTAAGCCCAAAGTTAAATTAAGTACTTATAATAGCTATAAAAGTAAAGTCCAATTGCACATTTTACCGAATATTGGAGAGATTCGTCTTCGTGAATTAATGCCGGCAGATATTGATCAGTGGATTTTACAATTGAGCTTGTCGTTATCATCAAGTTCTGTTCATGCGGTTCATCGTGTTTTGAAAAATGGATTAGCACAAGCTGTCCGACAAGATTTGTTAAAAAAAGATCCCACACTAAATATTGATTTACCTAAATTTGAAAAGCAAAGAATTCGTGCTTTTTCTATAGAACAACAAAAGAAGATCAAAGAAGCCGCTCGTTTAGACGAAAAATATTTACCCATTATTCTAGCGTTAGAAACAGGCATGCGAATAGGTGAAATCAGTGCGTTACGATGGAGCGATATCGATTTTTGTGAAAAAACAATCCATATTCAGCGAACGCTACAACGTTTACAGGTGGATGCAGGAAAAACAGCTCTTGTTGAAGGATCTCCAAAAACATTTCAATCTAAGCGGATATTACCTTTGTCAACCCAACTTGAAATCTATTTAAGCAAGATCAAACAACATTCAGCAAGTGTGTATGTTGTTGGTCTAGCAAATTCTTGCACAGAACCAAGAACCATTACGTATCGGTTTAAAAAACTTCTGGTACAACTTCAAATAACAGAACTACCCTTCCATGCGTTGCGGCATACATTTGCAACTCGTTGTTTAGAAATGGGTGTAAATATTGCTACAATAAGTTCAATGCTCGGACATACATCAACCAAAATGACGTTAGATGTCTACACAAATTCATTTATGAAAGATGAGCGGCAAGCGATTGAAAAAATTTCTATTATTTAACCTAATAACTCTTTAAAAAAAACACAATAATAATGATTAAAAACCACTTGATGATCTTAAGTGGTTTTTTATTTTTGTATTTTATTACTTATAATACTGATTTATGACCGTCAACTGAGCCGTCAAGCCGAGTAAGAGAGGCATCAAATCAATAACAAAAAAACATTTCTTGTTCCTACAAAAAAGAAGAAATGGGAGTGGAATTGGATGCGCCTTAATCTAATATGCTATGTACTTTATTATATGGATTTTTTTGGCTGTGTCCATTATTTTACTTTGCGTGAGTACTAATTTTAAATTGGTATTTAAAAAAATTATTATTATGGAGGTAATGATTCATGAAGAGCAACAAAAATTTCCGAAAAGACGATTTAAGTCCTGAAAGCAACACAAAGAAAATTTACAAGATGTATAAGAGAAAAAAACAGTGGGTGGTAGCCCCTGTGGTAGTGTTAATGTCACTTAATGCACTTACTCCAATGGCTGCATTTGCAGTAACAGATACTGAGCAAGCAGACGTTGAAACAGCGCAAATGAGAGTCGTAGATGACGAATTACAGAAATTGATAATCCAAGCGATTACAAGTATTGGAGAATTGACTTCTCTAACAACAGAAGAAAAAGCACCATATATTGAAGCAGTAAACAAGGCAGAAAATAAAATTCAGTTAAACGATGCTTTAGTAAAAGTATATCAAGCTGATATTGCCAAAGAAGTTAGTAAACTTTCAGAAGGATATACGAAACAAATTGATGCTTTTAGTTTTTTAGAAGAAACTGAGAAAACTGATTTTAAAGGTGAAATCACATTAGCACTTGGATTAACAAGACTAGAGTCAGCTTTTAATACAGACCTGCATAATAACCCTGAAAAATATGGTCAAGCAAAAGCAGCTTTTAAATCTGCATTAGAAGCTAATAAAGCGGAAGCAGACAAAGTTGTAGCCACTGCAAAAGCTAAAAATGACGCTCGAGCTGATTTTCCAAAATATAAGGATGAGCAAAAAGCAATCATTCAGGGGATGAAATATATCTCAGATATAGAAAAAGCTAATTATATCGCTAAAATTACAGATGCTAAGTCAACACAAGATGTACAAAGAGTGATGGATGCTGCAACTAGTGCAGATCAAGAGATTTTAGCAGAATTAGTTTCAGATAAAATTACCAAAATAAATAATAAATTGGATACTTCTTCTCTACTAGATCCTATAAAAGCCACGTTTAATAGGCGTATTGAGATCATTGATTCGAAAATACAAAAAACAGATGAAGACTTAGTAACCTTAGCCACTATTGATTCTGAAGTAGATAAAGCGATCGACGATCAAAAAGTTGCTGATTTAGATGGATTAAAAATCGAAGTAAAAACTCTAATTAGTTCAGAAGCAGGTACTATAGTCACAGCTGCAGATGTAAAACGATTCCATAATAAAGTAGATTCAGCTAAGACCGAAGAAGCTGTTAAAGCTGTTAAAAAGGATTGGAAGCAATTCTTAGAAGTTGAGAAAATCAAACAATTAGATTTAGCTGCCGCACGGAATGAGGCAAAATCAGCAATCGACGCTTTAGGTTTCGAATCTAATATGACGGCGCCTAACTACGCAAGACATATTGACTTAAGTAATACAGCAGAGGAGATTGCTAAAATTTTAGCTGAAGCACAAGCTGCTAGAAAAAAAGAAATAGCAAATTTAATTGTTGCAAAAGAGGCAGCAGTTAAAGCGATCCAAGCACTTACAAATCTTTTACAAACTGAGAAAGACCAACTCATTGCGTCTATCAACGATGCAACGAATTCAAAAACTGTGAAAGCTAAATTAGCAGATGCTAAAACAGCGGATCAATCTAAGAAAGTACAGAATGAAAAGGATAATGCAACTAAAAAAATTAAGGCATTAGCAGCTCTAGATTCGAGCGAAATAAATGGTTATATAGTAAGGATCCATTCAGCCAATACTACTACAGTAGAACAAATCGAAGCAATCGTATCAGAGGCTATTTATGAAAATGATCTCAAAAAAATTCAAGTGGCTGATTTGGAATCGGCGCAATCCATTGCAAAAGAAGCACTTAAGGATCTAGCAGATTTGACGCCAGCACAAACAAACTCTGCGTTAAAATCTATTAATAATGCAAAAACACCAAATGATGTTAAAAAAGCACTAAAAGTTGCTTATGAATTAAACGAATCCAATAAACAGGTAAAAGAAGATGCTGCAAAACTAACAAAAGCAAAAGATGAAGCCAAAGAAAAAATTGATGCAATGAACTATCTTTCAGCTTCGGCAAAAGAAAGATATAAAGCTGAAATCAATGCTCAAACAAGCATTTCTGATATTGAAGTTATTGAAGGTAAAGCTAAAGAGGCGGACGATGCTATAAGAGATGCACAAACTCAGATTCAAAGTGAAAAAGTAGCGTTAGTAAATGCAATTAATGGTGCAAATGAATTAACCTTAACAGAAAAGAAACAGTTCTCAGATCAAGTTTATAAATGTACAACTGAGAATGAAATTAATATTATTGAAAGTAAAGTCAAGCAATTAATCAATGATCGTAAGGTTGCAGACGCTAAAAATCCAGCCGATAAAAAAGCTGCAATTAGGGTTGCAATTGATGGATTAGAAGGATTAACTGATTCTCAAAAAGGTGATTACAAATCTGAACTAAACGAATTAACAGAAAAAGAAGACATGGTAGCACTTTATGAATCAGCGAAAGCAGAAGCCATCAAAATATATGATAAAAAATTAACGAATGAAATTGATTCTTTAATCGCTTCTGGTTCGTATGTGCAAGCGCAAGAAAAAATCAACCAATTAAAATCTGATAGCACACGTAAACAATACCAAGAAAAACTAAATGACAGTATTGCTTTATCAGAAGCAAAAGCTGATGCAAACAAACAAATCGATGCATTAGAAAATATGACTGCTGAAGAAAAAACAGCAGCCAAAGAAAAAATTTCTAAATTAACAACAAAAGCAGCGGTTGAAAAAGAAGCTAAAGCATTAGTAAAAGCTGACGACCTTATTCACGATCAACCGTTGATTGAATTAGCAGAAGCACAAATCAATGGAAAAGAATTTGATAAAGCAGCCAAAACAATTGATAAAATCCGTGATGCTGATACAAAAGCTAAATTACAAAAACAGCTAGAAAACGCTCAAAAAGTAGTACCAGCTGTTAAAGGAACAGCGCACGTCAGCAAAATCGGTTGGCAACCTACTGTTAGCACAGATGAAATTATTGGTACAGTAGGTAGAAAATTAGCCCTTGAAGGAATTAAATTGAATTTAGAAGATCTAAATGTATTAACTTCAGTTAAGGGAATTGACGGTGGCATTCAATACCGTGCACATGTCAGCAAATTTGGCTGGCAAGATTACCAAGCAAATGGTGCATTAGCAGGAACAACTGGTAGATCATTACAAATGGAAGCCATCCAAATTAAATTAACTGGAGAATTAGCGAAAAGATATGATGTTGAATATCGCGCTCATTCTAAAAGCGAAGGTTGGAGCAAATATGTTTCAAACGGTGCAACAGCTGGAACAACAGGTAAATCACTTCGAATGGAAGCCGTTCAAATTCGTTTAGTAGAAAAAAAATAATTGTGGATGAGTCTCATGTATTCTTTTGAGATGTACATTTAAGAATTGATCGTCATAACAGGAAAATGACACAATAATCAGAGGTACTTCTGATTATTGTGTTTTTTATTTTATATCTATCAAAGATGTCTTAATGATGTATTGTTTTTGTGTACTAAAAACTGTTCTATGTTCAAATTTCTGTTATATAATATATCGATTTTCCTTATAAAATCAAGGTTTTTTGAGCAAATATATGTAATAATATTAATTGGAATGTTAGACTAAGTTTGTTGTTAGAATTATCAGAATTTTCAGCGTTCATATTGAAAGCCCTTTTATAGAAAGGAGGAATAAAATGCAGTATGTTATTATGCCCTCTCGTGATATTCGTCGGAATTTAGCGACGGAGCAGTATCTATTAAATCAGCGAATATTTGATGAGCCACTTGTTTTATTTTATATTCAAACACCATGTGTCATCGTTGGACGTAACCAGAATGTACGAGCGGAAGTTGATTTAAGTTATGCTTTGAGGCACGAAATCACGATTACCAGAAGATTATCGGGTGGTGGAGCAGTATATGATGATTTGGGGAATTTAAGTTTTAGTTTTGTTGTGAATGCAGAGCATGAAACTTTTGGAGACTTTAAGTTATTCACGCAGCCGATCATTGATGCTTTACATGAAATGGGCGCAACGGGTGCAGAAATTAGCGGCCGAAACGATTTACTGATCGATGGAAAAAAATTCTCAGGCAATGCCATGTACACGAAAAATAAAAAAATGTATTCTCATGGGACATTGATGCTAGATGTCGATTTAGATGAAGTAAATCGAGTATTGACCGTTTCTGAGAAAAAACTAGCCTCAAAAGGGACGAAGTCTGTCAGAAGCCGTGTGACAAATCTCAAGCCTTATCTAAAAAAGAAATTTCAGGAAATCTCCACTGAAGCATTTAGAGACCGCTTATTGTTGCATCTATTTAACGCTAAAACAATGGAAGAAATCAAATCACAGGAATATCAGCTAACGCAAAAAGACGAGCAAGCAATCGATCAATTAGTGGCAGACATCTATGGAAATGATGCTTGGATATTTGGTGAAGAACCTAAATATACGATAAAAAGAGAAGAGAAATTTAAAGGTGGATTAATTGAAGCCAATATTTCTGTAGAAAAAGGACGGATCTCAGCAGTCACGATCTATGGTGACTATTTTAGCAAAAAAGAGACGAAGGAAATCGAGAATTTATTGATTGGATGCCAATATGAGCAAAAAGCAATCAAGCAAGTGTTGGCTGAAATCACAGTCGAGGATTATTTTAACAATGTTTCTAAAGCTGAATTTATTCAGTTGTTGGTTGATTAAGTTGGAGGAAATAACATGATCACATTTGAAAAAGTTTCAAAAAGCTATAGGCACAATAAAACGGTCGTTACAGCATTGAATCATGTTGATCTACAAATAAAAGAGCATGAATTATTTGGTGTGATCGGTGAAAGTGGTTCTGGAAAATCAACCCTATTAAGAATGATCAATACATTAGAACAACCAAGTCAAGGTAAAGTCAAAGTTGCTGGAGTCGATTTGATGCAGTTGAGCGAAGTCGAACAACGGCAAAATCGTAAACAAATCGGTATGGTTTTCCAACAATTTAACTTGCTTGGGAACCAAACGGTGAACGAAAATATCGCACTTCCTTTACGCTTGAATGGAGCTTATAATAGCCAGCAGGTTCAAGAAGTCCTAGAATTTGTGCGCTTAACAGATAAGGGAGAGCATTATCCTAAACAACTTAGCGGTGGTGAAAAACAACGTGTGGGGATTGCTCGAGCATTGATTACACGCCCTAAAATTTTACTTTGTGATGAACCAACTTCTGCCTTAGACGGACAAAATGCGTACGATATCATGGCATTATTACGAAGAATCAATCAAACATTTGGTACGACGATGGTTATTGTGAGTCATGAATTAAATTTGATCAAGCAGTTGTGTAATCGAACAGCAATTTTAGAAAAGGGCAAAGTATTGGAAACGATAGCTATTCAAAAAGAAGAACAACAACAATTTAGCACCTATTATGAGAGAGTACAGGAGAGTTTAGGATGATAACAGTGTATATAGATAAAATCAGTTATTACCTTCCCGAATTGTCCAAAGCATTGTCGGAAAGTGGCATAATGATTCTGATTTCGCTTGTTGCGGCAATAGTGCTTGGTTTACCACTTGGAACCTTCGTCTACTTAACAAAAAAAATACCGACTAACTCTAATTATTGGATAGGAATTTTCTTGAATGGCTATATTAATATTATTCGTTCATTTCCCTTCTTATTGTTTGTAGTGGCATTGATTCCATTTACCCGATTTATACTAGGAACAGCCTTTGGCACTTATGCAGCATCTTTACCGCTAAGTTTTGTAGCAGTCGCAATATATGCCAGGCTTGTGGAGCAAGTGCTCTTAGAAATACCTAATGATATTTTAGA
This sequence comes from Enterococcus sp. AZ126, assembly GCF_051714545.1. NCBI lineage: Bacteria > Bacillati > Bacillota > Bacilli > Lactobacillales > Enterococcaceae > Enterococcus > Enterococcus sp. AZ126. Next base: position 1,761,530 of record NZ_JBIOSB010000001.1, on the reverse strand, counting down.
ACTTGCACGATCTTTAGGCAGTACCAAGTTTCAATTGATTTTTCGTTTTTTGTATGTTGAAGCGCGTTCGGGTTTAGTTTTAGCATTGACATCGGTAGTTATTAGTATGGTCTCTTATTCAACCGTGATGGGTGTGATCGGTGGTGGTGGGATTGGTGATTTTGCAATACGTTACGGGTATCAGCGTTATGAATACGCAGTAATGTATACAGCAATCGTTATCATGATCATTTTTGTTAGTTTTATCCAAATCAGCGGTAGTTGGTTTGCTAAAAGAATAAATAAAAAATAATCGTTAGGAGCAAAACCATGAAAAAAAAAGCATTGATCAGTTTTTTTGTTTTAGCAGGAGTCGCAATTGTAGGATGCACAGGTCAGAAAAAAGCAGCCGATACGGAGAAAAAAGAAGATAAAGTCATCAAAGTTGCATCACATATTCCGTCAACGGTTGATATAGTCGAGTTGGCAGGAAAAAATATCGAAGACGGATATAAAGTAGAATTGGTTCAAGTCAACGACAATATTCAATATAATGAATTACTAAATGCTAAAGAAATCGATGCAAACCTTGCCCAACATGAGCCATTCATGCAAAAATTCAATAAAGAAAAAGATGGTCATTTAGTAGCAGTGCAAAAAATTTATAATGCTAAAGTCGGGTTTTATTCTAAAGAATACAAAGACATCAAAGAGCTTCCAGAAGGAGCCAAAATCGCATTACCAAGTGACGTTTCCAATGAAGGACGTGCACTGGCAATTTTAGATGATGCTGGCTTGATTAAATTAAAAGAAGGCGTTGGGTTTGATGGAACAATCAAAGATATCGTGGAAAATCCGAAAAATTTCGATTGGGTCTCTGTTGATTTATTAAACTTAGCCGAAGCATATAATGAAAAAGACATTGCAATGGTCTACAATTATCCAACCTATATTGCTAAAATTGGTTTGACACCAAAGGATGCGATTCTTTTGGAAAATAAAGTAGATGATCGTTTCGCAATCAGTTTAGTTGCTAGAGAAGATAACAAGGACTCAGATAAAATCAACGCCCTAAAAAAAGCGATGACAAGCGATAAAGTTCGAGAATTACTTGAAACAAAATATGGTGAAACGTCAACACCTGCGTTTTAAAAAATAGAAAATCAGAGCGTACAAGTCATTTTCAGTGAGTGATTGAAAAGGATTGTGCGTTCTGATTTTTTTATCGTTAGTCTAGTGATTTGAGTTATCCCATAATATTATTATTTTTAGATGTTCGCTCAATTGCTCTAGCGTAATGATCCATCGTTGTTTGATGCTGGTCTAAAGCAGTAAGGTCATGTTCAATATGTCCTAAACGAGCATTCAATTCTTCGATCTTTACCAAGGTTTTCTGTAAAACTTCTAACATACGTTCATCTGTATTCATCTTTATTCTCCTTTAATATGGTAGTGATTCGTTCATTTCTATTTTGGTTATTATTTTGCTGGAATTACCGTCTGATCTGTTGTTTTTGATTGATAAAACAAAGCATAAAGAATGATACAGATCACAGGAATAATACTTGCGACTAAATATAAGCCTGAAAATGACGTGACATTACGCAATTCTCCTAAAAGATAAGGCCCGACACCAAGCCCAAGATCTAAACCAATAAAGTAAGTCGACAATGCAATCCCGATACGGTGACTGTTTGGACTGACTTTTAAACAAATGGCTTGCCCATTAGACATGAACGTACCATAACCCAAACCGATCAGACCACCTGAAACCAACAACATCCAACTACTAGTCGTCACACTCAGTAAAAGTAAACCAGCCGTTAGAAAAATAAAACTAGGATACATTACAGCATTTTCACCACGAGCATCAAAAATGCGGCCAGATAAGGGACGAGTCGCTGTAATCACTAAAGCATAGACTACAAAGAAAAAGGAACTTGCACTGACAAGATCGATTGCTTTAGCATAGGAAGATAGAAAAGATAAAACACTAGAATAAGAAAGACCCATCAAAAATGCAATAAATGAAATAAACAATACTTTTTTTTCAATGAAACTATCAATACTAAAACGAGCTAAGCTTGCTCTGTGTTCTGAACTTAATTGAATATTTTTAACAGGGAAGATAAAACACGCAATTGTAGTAATTAAAATAAGGACGATCGAAAATAGGATAATAAAATAAAAACTCATAGTATTTAATAATACCATTCCAATAAAGGGACCAATGGCTGCAGCTAAACTGGTACTTAATCCATAATAATTGATTCCTTCACCATGTTTTGATTTGGGAATGTAAGCTGTCACGATTGCATTTGTTGCAGTTGAGACCGCTCCATACCCAAAACCATTTAGCAAGCGGACCAGGTAAAGAATCCCAATACTTGGAATGTACAAATAAGCAATCGTGGTAACGAGATAAAACAAAGCGCCGTATCTTAGTACGGTCTTTCTCCCAATCAGTTCCAACATCTTACCCATAAACAATCGGGCAAATAATGTACCGATAATATAAATACCGGAGGCAAGTCCAGCTTGCCCTAGTGTTGCATGAAGCGTATCTTGAGCGATTACGGCAATGATCACCATTAGCAAATAATACACTAAATACACCACAAAATTGATCAAAGTAATACTGATAAAGCCTTTGTTGAATAATTTTTCTTCTGAATGTTCCGACATCGTTGAACGATCCTTCTTTCTTATTGTGATAGGGTTGAACTGGAAATTACAATTCTTTTCTGAAAGCTAGTTATACTGAGTACTATACAAAAAAATGAGTAAAAAAAAATGTGGATTTGTATTGAAAAAAAGTGACTAACAAAAAAACACAACAAAAGTCATATACATTTGTTGTTGCTTTTCAATGTGTTATCATCTTAAATAAGGGTAGCGATTTTTTTACAGAAAATTTTCAAAAAATGGTGAGGAGTTACTAAATGGACAGTCATGTGTTACAAGAATACTTAGATGCACATTCATTTCCAATAGTAGTTAAGAAAAAAAAGACGTATCTTACTTATGAAGGACTACAAGATCGATATGCCTATATTTTGAAAAGCGGCATCATCAAAACCAGCGTTATTTCACCAGATGGTCGAGAGTTCAACCTCAGGTATATCAATAGTTTGGAAATCGTGTCTCTATTAAGAGATGAATATTCTCAGTTTATTGATGCACCGTTTAATATTCGGATCGAGTCAGTGCAAGCAGAATTGTATCAGATCGATCGGGTTCAGTTTTGGAAGGATATTAATCAAAGCAAAGAATTACAGATGTACGTGAAAGATTATTATCGTGTTCGTTTGATGTATTCGATGAAAAAGATGCAGCAGATGTTAATGAATGGAAAATTTGGTGCGGTTTGTACTCAGGTTTATGAATTATATGATACGTTTGGTGTTACTGTGGACGATGGATTGTTAATTGATTTTGTGGTGACAAATGAAGAGATCGCTCATTTTTGTGGGATCACTTCTGCCAGTAGTGTGAATCGGATGATGCAGCAGTTGAAGGATTTAGGGGCTATCAAGATCAAGGATCGGAAGATAGTGATCATGGATATGGAGATTTTGAAGGATAATATCATCCTGTGAGTCGTTCAATAGGCGCTTCATTAGGGTGTGTAAGACAATACTAAATCTGTTCATGGCAAGGAGCAGGGAAAATGTTTATAAATAATAATAGGGAAAGAGGTTGGGACAGAAGCGTTTTTCGGATCCCTAGCCTCTTTTTTTAAACAAAATCCATTTGGAAATAATCGTCTATTTAAAACTTATAGAGAAGTCTTTATTGAGGTAGACGTTTGATTTTGGATAATCGTAGCTAATTGCTTTTGTGAATCGGCTATCAGTAACTCAAACTCTTTATTGAACGTCTCAAATAATTTTGCGCTAGCATAATATTGTTTGACTAAGCGTTTTTTATTGATTGGCGTAGTTGGATTGGTAAAATACTTTTCTAGAACTTCCAACGGCTCTTTCCAAGATTCTAAACGATCGAGTGAATCACGAAGGTTTAGAATCTCTTGATACGGGACAGTTTTGATACAGATTGTAGAATTTTCCATGGTAATGCTCCTTTTCTCTGTTTGATTTTTGATGTAGAGTAAAAGAAAAAGGGGAAAGCTGTCCGTCTCTATTGTTGAAATATGCCAGTAAGGAGTGGATTTCTTTAAGCATTCAGAGAAAAATTTCAAAAGTGTCTAGAAATTCTTACAAGAATTAGGTACAATAAAGAAGCTGATACTACGGTACTGGCAAATGGGCAACTTGGATAGAGAGATACTGCTTTCTATTCAGGGCTTCATTGAACGGTTGGCGCCGATCAATGAAGTGCCTATTTTTCTTTGTCTCAAATCTAGCAGGATAGAAATTAAAAAAGACGATCTACAGGTGACCTGTAATCGTCTACAAATAGGCAAGAGAAAGAGACTATGAACTATGTCGTGACTATAGAAGTGCACAACACAAAATAGATCGATCCTTACGCTATTGGCAAAGTTGTTTTACAGATACTGCTGTTTAAACAAGGCTTCTGGTTTGGTTGGCGCCAGACCACGAAGAGCCAATTTATTTATTTTTAATGTTAGTTATTTCTATCCTATGCATTTCATTATACATAAAGAGTGGCTTATTCACAACGAATTTTTTTGTGGAAAGAGATTAAATAACACGAAAATCAGGCTCCTTATATATAAGAGAAAATAACAAAACTTTTTTGAACTAGTTGAATGTTTCAATTGAGCTTTCTGTTTTGTTTATGTTGTTACTGTTCATTTTATTATTTATCTTGTTTTCTACAATCAAAAAAATTAATTGAACTATTTTAAATTTTAGATAGTTCTTTTTTTCATAAGTGATATAATGTATTTAAAACACTAAGATAAATAATTAAGGAGTTTAAGTATGTATGTAGCACATGTAAGGAAATCAGATGAAGAAAAGCAATTATTAAAGAATCATCTAGTAGAATGCGCCGAACTAAGTGCAGATTGGGGCGAAAAAATCGGGCTAAGAAAAACGGGCTATTTAGCTGGTTTACTTCATGATTTAGGAAAGTTTTCTAGTGAATTCCAAGAGTATTTGAAAAAAGCTGTGGATGATCCGAAAAGCGTAACACGCGGTAGTGTCGATCATTCAACAGCTGGTGGGAAGCTTCTTTTTGATTATTGCCACAAAAATAGTCGTGATCCATTTTCATATATCCTAGCTGAACTAGTAGGCAATGCGATTATTTCTCATCATAGTAGCCGAGGGCTGCAAGACTTTTTTACCGCAGAAGGAGAAGCGACTTCTGATTATCTTAGACGAGTAGATGAAATCGAGGTTGTCGATTATGAACAAATCAAAAGTCGTTTTTTCCAAGAAGTAATCTCAGAAGAACAGTTTCAGAGATTATTGTTGGAAGCAACACAAGAAGTGAAAGGGCTTTATCAAACGGATGGAAAGAGCAGAGTCAAACAAAATGATACGTTTTTTCTTTTGAAATTCATCTATAGTTGCCTTTTGGATGCGGACAGAACAAATACGATGCTATTTGAAGAAAATAAACAATTTAAACAGCATGAAAATGATGCATTACTTCAATCCTATAGTCGAAGTTTAGAAGAATATATTTCAACATTTACCGCTGACACACCAATCAATCAACTTCGTAGTCAGATGTCTGAGCAGTGTAAAGTCTTTGCTGAAAGAAAGAGCGGAATTTATACTCTTTCGATTCCAACAGGAGGCGGTAAAACGTTAGCTAGTTTACGATTTGCATTGAATCATGCTATCAAACATGGCAAGGAGCGCATTATTTATGTTGTGCCATTTACAACAATTATTGAACAAAACGCTGCGACGATTCGAGAGATTTTAAAGGATGAGATCAATATATTAGAACATCATTCCAATGTTTTTACGGATCAGGAAGAAACCAAAGAAAGACAGTCGGAAGAGTCAGAAGCAGAAAAAGAAGCGTTGGAGCAAAAACAAGCATTAATGAAAGACAATTGGGAAAGCCCAATAATCTTTACTACAATGGTGCAATTTCTAAATACTATATATAGTCGAGGAACTCGAAATCCACGCCGTTTTCATAACGTAACGAATGCAGTGATTATTTTTGATGAAGCACAAGGCGTTCCTACAAACTGCACGCATTTATTTAATGAGAGCTTGAATTTTTTAAAAAATTACGGTACAACGACAAGTATTTTGTGTACAGCAACTCAGCCATCTCTAGAAAATGTAGGCAGAGCATTAGCGAAAGAATCTGATGGTGAAATGGTCTCCAATTTGTCAGAAGTAGAATCAAAATTTAAACGAGTAGAAGTGATTGATCGGACAACGGATAAAGCATGGACGCTTGAGAAGTTAGGAACTTTCAGCCAAGAAATTTTAGCCGAAAAGAATAACCTGATGATTATTTTAAATACAAAAAAAGCTGTTCGAAGTTTATATCAGTATTTAGAGAATCAGCAACTAGATACTATTGAATTGTATCATTTAAGCACCTCGATGTGCGCCAAGCATCGGAAAAATTTGTTGGACGAGTTACGTGAAAAGCTGAAAAGTCGTGATACAAAACTGATCTGTATCACGACACAGTTAATTGAAGCTGGTGTGGATATCAGTTTTCAATCGGTTATTCGTTCAGTAGCAGGTTTAGATTCAGTTGCTCAAGCGGCAGGACGTTGTAATCGACATGGAGAAACCAGACAACAACCCGTCTACCTAGTCAATCTTTCAGCAGATCTTGAAAATCTGACTCATTTACCAGAGATCAAACAAGGCCAAGAAATTACGCTAGCTATTCTTAAAGAAAAAAGTGAAGTTGCGCAAAAGGAACTACTTTCTCATTCGGTTCAAAAACGCTACTTTGATCAATATTACGCTCGTTTTAAGAATGAATTAAATTATCCCGTAAAAAAGACATCACTCAATCTATTTAGTTTATTAGGTGAAGGCACTAATGCACTTGAACATTATAAACGAACACATGGATCTGCTCCTGTTTTGGCTTTTAGAAGTAGTCCTAAAACGGTAGGGAAATATTTTCAAGTCATTGATAGTCCAACAACTTCAGTACTTGTTCCATATGGAAAAGGGAACGAGCTGATCGCTGATTTGAATGGGGAGTTGAGACCAGAAGAGTATTCACCGACATTAAAAAAAGCACAACAATATATAGTCAATGTCTTTCAGCATGAACTGATGGAACTTCAAAAAAATGGGGGGATTTATCCGTTATTGAATGGCGATATTTTAGCCCTTACGAGTAATGCATACGATTTGAAATTTGGTATAGATATAGAAGCTGAAGCTGCGAGCAGTTATTTAGGAGTTTAGTATTATCTAGCTGCATGGGCTAGTCTCTCGGGAAAAAGATAAAAATGGAGTGAGGTAAAGAACACCTCAGCCAATTTTTCCTATTTTCCAGTCGAGACTGAATGAGCCCATTCCGCTTTTAAATTAAGGAGGACTCAACGATGAAATATAAAAATCAAATCTCATTTAGAGTTGAAGGAGAATATGCTCTTTTTACGGATCCTTTGACAAAAATGGGTGGTGAAAAAATGACCTATCAAATTCCCACGTATCAAGCACTAAAAGGAATCACAGAAAGCATCTACTGGAAACCATCAATTGTTTATTATATTGATGAAGTTCGCATAATGAAATCAATTCAAATGGAATCTAAAGGTATGCGGCCGATGAAATACAACGACAGCAGTGCCAGTGATCTGGCGTATTATACGTATTTGAAAAAGCCTGTTTATGAAGTGAAAGTGCATTTTGAATTTAATCAACATCGTCCTGATTTAAAAGGCGATTGGAATGAAGACAAACATTATCAAATTTTAAAGCGTTCAATCAAAGCAGGTGGACGCAGAGATATTTTTTTAGGAACCAGAGAATGTCAGGGATATGTGGAACCTGTTGATTTTGGTACAGCCAATGGTGATTATGATGACTACGAGGGGGAGCTGCATTTTGGCACAATGGTGCATGGATTATCTTATCCAGATGAGACAGGAAAAGAGGAATTAGCTGTTCGTTTGTGGCGACCGATCATGAAAAAAGGGATTATTAAGTTTCAACGCCCAGAAGAATGTACCTTAGTTCGACCACTTAGAGCGATGCAAGCAAAAATAATTGAACCTTCAGAAATAGAATCCGTCGATCAGTTATTTGAAACCTTGGAACAGGAGGCTGAATGATGAGTTGGTTGAATGATTTATACCGAACGTATGAAGAAAATGTAGAGCAAGTAGGAAAAGTTCAACGAACATCTTATGGTAAAGAAATTGTTCTTTTACCAATTGCACATGCTTACCAAAACGCTCAAATCGAAGTAACAATAACGCCAGAAGGTGAATTTTATACGGCAAGTGTCGTGCCGAAAGACGAGGCACAAACAATGATTCCAGTAACGATCGAATCTGCTGGAAGGTCAGGCTCAACTTCTGCACCACATTTAATCCATGACAACTTAGTTTATGTTGCTGGGGATTTTGAAGAATATGGTGGTATTTATAAAAAGAATAAAGCTGGGAAAAATTCTTATCAGATGTATGTAGAAAACTTAAAGGCATGGTGTGAATCCGATTATTCTCAGCCGGTCGTTAAAAGTGTTTTAAGCTATTTAGAAAAAGGTAGACTAATTCAAGATCTAGTACAAGAGAGGGTAATGGTTGAGAAAAATCATCAACTCATTCCCAAATGGTCAAAAGAGCTTGAAGCAGAACTTGGAGAGAAACCAGCTCTATTTAGTGTAGTAGTTGGAGAACAAGCAACTTCTTTTGTTCGATTTGCTGTTCAAGAACATGGGACAGGTAAACGACCGCTATGGGGCGATTCAGAAATCATTGACTCATTTGTCGCTTATTATACAAAAGAACTGACAAATGAAGGGCTGGATTATGTGACAGGAGAAATGTTGCCACTGACAGAAAATCATCCTTCAAAGGTACGTTATGGCGGAGATATGGCAAAAATAATTTCTGGTAATGATTCAGTAAATTTCACGTATAAAGGTCGTTTTACAGATAAAAATCAAGTTGCTTCTATTAGTTATGAAGTCTCTCAAAAAGGACATAACGCATTAAAATGGTTGATCGGTAAACAAGCATTTATTTTAGATGGGCGAGTCTTTTTAACTTGGGGGAGAAAAGAAACCGATGTTCCTAATCCAGAAGAATCAAGTGCTGATTTTCTTGATTTTGACGCTATTTTTGCCAAAGATGAAGAAGCAGAAATTTTACTAAGTCCAGACACGACCCATCAGCAATTTTCTGAGTTATTTAAAAAAGCCTTGAATGGTTATAGCGTGAAGCTTGCTTATCATGAGCCAATTTACATCATGATTTTAGATGCAGCTACTCCAGGCAGAATGGGAATTCTTTATTATCGCTCGATTGAAAAAGAACAGTACTTTGCTCGAATTGAAGACTGGCATCAAACTTGTTTCTGGCGTCATACTTATGGCAGCAAAAATAAGCACCGTTACACTTTTTGGGGAGCGCCATCTTTGAGGGATATCGCTGAAGCTGTCTATGGTTTGCGAGCGAGTGATACGCTGATAAAAAATACAATTCATGAGCTATTTCCTTGTGTTGTAGATGGAAAAAGGATTCCGATAAATCTAGTTCGAACTCTCTTGCAAAGAGCGTCAAATCCAGTAAGCATGGAAAAGTGGGAATGGGAAAAAACGTTAAGTATTGCTTGTGCTGTAATGAAAAAGCACTTTAATTTTAAAGAGGAGGAAAAAAATGTGGCATTAGATAAAAATGAAACGGATCGCAGTTATTTGTTTGGGAGAATGTTAGCAGTGGCAGATGTTTTGGAAGAATATGCTTTGTATAAAGCAGGAATCAATAGAAGTACCAATGCTATTCGTTACATGAATGCATTTAGTAACCATCCATTAAAAACATGGAAAATCATTCAAGAAAATTTGATTCCGTATCAAGCAAGGTTAAGAGGTAAAGGAAGCTATTATCAAAAATTATTAGATGAAATTGGTGAGTCTTTTGAGTTTGAACATTTTACAGATAAGGCTTTAGACGGAAAATATTTATTAGGCTACTATAGTCAACGAGCAGATTTGAAGAAAAAAACAGAAGAGAAAACGGAGGAATAAGTCATGACAGTTTTAACACACAAAATCGATTTTAAAGTAATCACATCAGTAACCAACGCCAATCCAAATGGAGATCCATTAAATGGCAATCGACCACGTCAAAATTTTGATGGTTTTGGTGAGATATCAGATGTCGCAATCAAACGTAAAATTCGTAATCGACTACAAGACTTAGGGGAACACATTTTTGTTCAGTCTGATGTTCGTGCGGATGATGGGTTTAAAAGTTTAAAAGATCGGGCAGATGCAGTTGAAGAACTAGAAGCAATCAATAAAGATAAGAAAAAAGATGCCGATCGTTACGCACAAGTCGCTTGTAAGACCTTTATGGATACTAGAAGTTTTGGCCAAGTCTTTGCGTTTAAAGGTTCTGATTTGTCGGTTGGTGTTCGTGGTCCTGTTTCGATACAGACGGCTGTAAGTATAGAACCGATCGATATCAACACGATGCAAATCACCAAAAGTGTGAATTCCGTTACTGGAGATAAAAAAGGTTCTGATACCATGGGCACCAAACACTTTGTAGATTTCGGCGTATATGTCTTCAATGGCAGCATCAACGTTCAACTAGCAGAAAAAACGGGCTTCACCACGGATGATGCAGAAAAAATCAAAGAAGCTCTAACCACTTTATTCGAAAATGACGCATCATCTGCTCGCCCAGATGGTAGTATGGCTGTCGAAAAAGTTTACTGGTGGGAACATCCAAGTAAGATGGGCAAAGCTTCTTCAGCAAAAGTTCATCGTTCAGTAAAAATTGAAAAAATTCCTGAAGTTGATCGCGCGAAATCATTTGACGATTACAGAGTAACGGTGGAATCACTAGAAGGAATCGAGCTCACCGTCATCGAAGGTCTGTGATATGTATGAGGAACAAGATTATTTAATGATTTCAGGTATCCAGCATTTTCTTTTTTGCCGCCGACAATGGGCCTTGATCCATATTGAACAACAATGGCAAGAAAATGTTTTAACACTAGAAGGACAATATTTACACGAAAAAGCAGATCAGCCGACGATTAGAGAAAAGCGCAAAGATCACTTGATTGTTCGTGCATTGCCTATCCATTCGCCAACCCTAGGAATTACTGGAATCTGTGATGTAGTTGAATTTGTTCAAGACTCAAATGGTGTATCTTTAAACGGAGAAATAGGCACTTTTTCACCTATTCCAATCGAGTACAAACATGGCAAACCGAAACAGGAACTTAGCGATATCTTACAATTAACGGCTCAAGCTGTTTGCTTAGAAGAAATGCTAGTCTGTGACGTTCCTAAAGGATATTTATATTATCATGAAACAAAACGTAGAGAAGAAATTGCGGTTACACCAGCTTTACGTGAAGAACTACAAAAAAATGTTGAAGAAATGCATCAATATTGGCAAAGACGATACACACCTAAAGTAAAAACAGGCAATTTCTGTAAAAAATGTTCTCTACAAAATATCTGTTTGCCTAAGCTGATGAATGTTCAAACCGTCAAAGGCTATTTAGATCGGAGGTTATGTGAATGAGAAAGTTATTGAATACGTTATTTGTCACAACACCTGAAACGTATTTAGCTTTAGATGGAGAAAATATTGTTATTTTAAAAGCAGAGACAAAGCTAGGAAGAGTCCCTCTTCATAATCTAGAAGCAATCGTAACAACTGGTTATTTGGGGGCAAGTCCAGCATTGATGCGTAAATGTGCTGAGAAAAATATTGGGCTGACATTTTTAACAACGACAGGAAAGTTTGGCAGCCGGGTCACAGGTGGAACGACTGGAAATGTAACCTTACGAAAAAAACAATATCGTATATCTGACAACGAAGAAGCAAGTTTGGCGATTGCAAAGCATTTTATTATTGGTAAATTATATAACCAGCGCTGGATGTTAGAGCGAGTAACGAGAGATAATCCGATGCGGATAGATGTTGAACGGTTTAAACAGATTTCTGGTGAACTAAAAAAATATATTGGTGATATTCGCCATGTGGGAGATCTAGAATCACTAAGAGGGATCGAAGGACAAGCAGCAAACCGTTATTTTCTATTGTTTGATCAAATGATTTTACAGCAAAAAGTTGATTTTGGTTTTTATGGTAGAAATCGCAGACCACCTTTAGACAATGTAAATGCTATGCTCTCTTTAGCGTATACTCTGCTGGCACAAGAATGTGCAGCCGCTTTAGAGACGGTCGGACTTGATCCCTATGTTGGGTTTATGCATCAAGATCGCCCAGGACGAGCTTCTTTATCATTAGATTTAATGGAAGAACTACGAGGTATTTATGCGGATCGATTTGTATTAACGTTGATTAACAAGAAAATGATCACTGGAAAAGATTTTCTTAAAAAAGAAAGTGGTGCTGTTATTTTGACGGATGAAGGCAGACGAAGATTCTTTCAGCATTGGCAAGAAAAGAAGCAAGAAAGCATTCAGCATCCATTTTTAGGAGAAAAAATCAATTGGGGGTTAGTCCCTTATGTTCAAGCTTTGCTTTTAAGTCGTTTTTTAAGAGATGATTTAGATGGCTATCCCCCATTTTTATGGAAGTGATGATTGTTTTAAGTTGGTAAGTAGCTACTATAATGGAGTAAGAAAAGGAGTTTTTAGAATGAATGAAGAACTTGGCAAAATTTTTGGAACATCAGATAAAGAAATAATCACAGAACAATTAACAATAAAGGATAATTTGTTGAAATTCAAAGATATGACGATGCAACTAAGCAATATTTCGCAAATTTATGATGGTAAATTAAAATTTAAAATCTCTAAATGGATCATTATTCTTTTGCTAATTTCATTTGTTGGATTATTTAGCGAAAATTTTAAAACGATTGGAATAGTGGGATTACTTATTTCTGGTGGGTATATTTTCTTCGTTTATCAGAAATACATGGAAAATAGAATTTATTTATTCTTTATTTTGAATTCAGGGCAGACATATCGTTTGATGTTCAAAGATAAAACATTTTTAGATCAAGTGAAATCATTGATTGAAGCGGCATTTAATAGTAAACACGGTGACTATACTATAAATATAGCAGAACAAAAAATATTGAATGGGGATCAGCAGGTGTTTAATGGAAGCCATAGTAATGTGAATTTTGGGGTTCAACAAGATCATTCTCAAACGAATCATATTACAGAAAGTTTTAATCAAACAGATGATCATTCATTTAAGGTAGGCCGAGATATGACAAATAGTTCCATTCAATCAGCTACTTCAAAAAGTAAGATGGATACATCTGTACAAAATGAAACGATGGAAACCTATGACTGGCCAGTAATAGAAGATTCATTAGAAAAAATTATAGCAACAATTAAAATCGACAGCCCAGTAAAACAAGCAAGTCAAGAAGCTTTGCTGGCAGCTAAAGAAGAAAATACCAGTAAATTTGAAGCAGTAATTAGAGCGCATAAAACTGAATTTCTTTCTGATCTTTTTCAAAATACGGTAAGTGGCGTGTTGGCACAAGTGATTACAAAACTTTGTGGACTAGCTTAAATTAGGAAAGTAGTGACGTTAAATGTTGATATTGATTACCTATGATGTAGCGACCAGTTCGAAAAATGGTCCTCGTCGTTTGAGAAAAGTAGCAAAGAAATGCCAAGACTACGGACAACGGGTTCAAAACTCTGTTTTTGAATGTGTTGTTGATGCAACTGAGTTAGTGAAATTAAAAAACGAATTGATTGATTTAATTGATGAAGAGTTAGATAGTTTGCGTATATATCGATTAGGCAATAATTATCAAAATAAAGTAGAGCATATAGGTGCAAAGGAAAGCTTTGATGTAGAAGCACCATTGATATTTTAAAAGAGTAAATATAATTTGGTGCGAACCCTAAGTGCACATGAAATTACTGGGAGATTCGCACCATAATTTAACTGTTTTTCAGCAAAGAAAGGCTCTTTTCTCATTTAAATTTAATTTTAAAAATATTATTTTGTGGAATAACAAAAATATGTTATATATTTTTGCCATTTTCACGGTCTAGCTCTGTATAGAGCTAGTGGATTGAAATTCCAAGTCAACGCCTGTATCTGACCAATCGAATATGTCTAGCTCTGTATAGAGCTAGTGGATTGAAATAGCTTGTTCAGCGTCCATAATATCGCTCGATAAGGTCTAGCTCTGTATAGAGCTAGTGGATTGAAATACTTTTTACCTGGTTAGAAGTGTATCACTAATTACGTCTAGCTCTGTATAGAGCTAGTGGATTGAAATTTTTCTTCTGGTTTATCAACATTGTGCGTGAACTCGTCTAGCTCTGTATAGAGCTAGTGGATTGAAATTTTTTCTATTTGAGCCTGTTCGCTTAGCGTTTTAGTCTAGCTCTGTATAGAGCTAGTGGATTGAAATTTTCTCAAAAACCATTTGTTCAATAATTGTACTAAGTCTAGCTCTGTATAGAGCTAGTGGATTGAAATGGGTCAACAAGACAAAAACCCAAACGGAAGCAAGTCTAGCTCTGTATAGAGCTAGTGGATTGAAATCCAAAAGAAAGGATGACAAAAATGAGTGATATCAGTCTAGCTCTGTATAGAGCTAGTGGATTGAAATCTATCTCGGGTACACCTCTAACTCGTATGTATCTGTCTAGCTCTGTATAGAGCTAGTGGATTGAAATATAGCCAACAGTCCCGTTAAGGAATAATTCAGGCAGTCTAGCTCTGTATAGAGCGAGTGGATTGAAATCCTGCTAAGAGGCAACACCGTGCGATGCCAAAAGCACGTCTAGCTCTGTATAGAGCTAGTGGATTGAAATTGATTTAGTCATTTTAATGATCTCCTTTTTCTCTCGTCTAGCTCTGTATAGAGCTAGTGGATTGAAATTACTTCCCATTTACCCAACGCTATTGGGTCAAATTGTCTAGCTCTGTATAGAGCTAGTGGATTGAAATATGATTCGTTTGGATTTTCCATAGCCGTTTTTATGTCTAGCTCTATATAGACCTAGTAAATTAAAATACTAATATAAGCTTTCATACTAACCACTTCTAACAAGTCTAGTTCCATTCAGAACTAATACAAGCAGTTTAGTTTTGCTAAATCAGTATCCTTAAATAGCAATCAACTATATTTAAAACGTATCCTATAAAAGATATACCTCTCAAATATAGCTAATTAATCTATCATAGTTCATAAAAATAACAGTAAATAATTCATATTATTCGTTTTATTTTAAGAAATTCGATACAATATAAGTTAGAATCAAGTAAAGTTTTACTGGAGGAGATACTAATGAATAACGTTATGGAGCAACTAAGAAAATATGCACTGTTACGTGGAATTGTGTATATGATTTTTGGATTATTGATTTTGTTTAATCCAAGAAGTGTATTTCAAGTAGCTGTCTATTTTATATCAGCGTATATTGCGATTATGGGTGTTTTAAATCTTTATGATGGGTTTAAAGTGAAAAAGGCAACAGGTACCTATGGCATGAGCTTTCTAGGTGGAATTGTGTTATTAGTGATTGCAGGGATCGTACTTGTGTTTGCAAAAGGAATTGTAAGTATTTTACCGATTTTCTTAGGTTTAATAATTGTAATTGTTGGAGTCATTCGTGCAATTCAAGCTGTGAATATACGTGCATATGTAAATGTCAGCTGGTTACCAATGTTGATTTACAGTGTGATTTTAATTATTGCTGGATTAGTTTTAACGTTTAATCCATTCAGCAGTTTATTGGTACTTTTCCAATTATTTGGTGGTATTCTTATTTTTATGGGAATTGGCGAATTTGTTTCGTTCTTCCAGTTACGCAAAATCAATTAAGAGTTGATCGTATAAAAGTTAAACTATAGCTAAAATCGGATCTAACGATTTTAGCTATAGTTTTTTTGTAAGCAGAAAAGAATTTTAAGGCAAATACATTCATTCCTATGTATTGACGAACTGAAAATATTCTCTCAAAAGTAGCTGCCTATTTGTTTAGATAGAAGAACATTCTATAGTCTAAAATAAGTAAAGTTTTATGCTCTCAAAATGAAAAAGAAACTTGCAAAAAAAATAGTGAAATGGTACTCTTAAATTCTAATTGAGAATGATTTTCAATTTCAATTAATACGAAGTTTTATTCTACAGAGCTACCAAATATATAATGACAAAAGAATAGGAGTAAATGATGGATATTGAATCAATCGAACAAGTCATTAGAGAGCGCCGAACAATTCGAACATTATCGGATCAAGCGATTTCTATGGAAGTTATAGATGAACTATTAAGAAGCGCCAGTTATGCCCCTTATCATTCGAAAGAAGAGCCTTGGGATGTAATTATCATTAAGGATACAGCAGATCGTCAGTTATTTGTAGAAAAAATTATGGAAAGCTATGATAGATTAGACATTTGGGCACGTTACGATCAGAAAAATCTAGCAACTGCTAAAAAAAGAACACAAGAGTATTTTCTGGATGTCCCTGTGACATTGATTGTCACAGCGCCCATACATGAAAGTGAAAAATTGAACTTGGAAGCAATTGGGGCCGTTTCAGCCTTTATCCAAAATTTTCAACTAGCGGCTTGGCCCAAAAAAATCGGTGTCACTTGGCGGACGATCCCAGTGATTTTTGACGAAGTATTCAAACAAGCAGTCGGTGTGGAAACTAATCGACAAATCATCGGTTTACTTGATATCAGCGCAGTAGAGGAAAAGGTGAAACTACCGACAAGTCGTCGAAAACCGGTGGAACAATGGACAACACAATTGTCTGAGAAAATAGCAAAGATGAGTGAAAACAATGGGTAGCTCAGATATACAGGAGGCGTATTTTTTTGCAGGTAATCAAGGTAAGTAATACAAAATCCAAGACTAAAAATCAACATCTTTTTCCGTGGATTCTATTATTATTAGTACTATTGATCTTTTTTTCGATTCTCTATTCATTGATTAATGGACAAGCGAATATTTCGATGGAAGATGTATTTCAGATACTTTTAACTAAGTTATCTGGCGGACGACTTGGATCCCTTGATGGAATCACCAGTAACTCTGCAGTAAACATTATTTGGTTTGTTCGGACGCCAAGAGTGATCCTAGCTGTTTTTGTGGGAATGGGGTTGGCAATAACGGGTGCTGTAATGCAGGCTGTTGTTCAAAATCCTTTAGCTGATCCGTATATTCTAGGTATTTCTTCTGGCGCTTCATTGGGAGCGACCTTTGCCATTTTAGTTGGATTTGGCACGGGAAGTATTTTTGCACAATTTGGCTTGGCTTTTGGTGCCTTTGTCGGTGCGATGGCAGCGGCTTTTGGTGTACTTATTTTATCAGGAATCGGTGGTCGGATGACGTCGATCAAATTGGTTCTATCGGGTTCAGTGATTGGCGCATTGTGCAGCTCTATTTCTAGCTTTATTGTGTATCTTGCGAATAACGCTGAAGGCATGAAGACCGTAACCTTTTGGGCAATGGGGAGTTTGGCTTCTGCGAGTTGGAACAAGCTGGCTGTTTTATCGATCACGGTTATTGTGATCACAGGTTTCTTCTTATTCCAACATCGTATTTTGAATGTCATGTTATTAGGCGATGAAGCGGCAATTACGCTAGGTGTTCCTTTGAGCAAATACCGTCAATTATATTTACTTTTAGCTGCTCTTTTGACGGGTGTGATTGTAGCCTATTCTGGTATGATCGGTTTTGTGGGATTGATTATTCCTCATATCGTACGTGGGTTTATCGGGTCAAATCATAAACAGCTGCTACCGATCGTGGCATTGTCGGGTTCTCTTTTTATGATTTGGGCTGATTTACTGTCACGAATCATGATTCCAAGTGTTGAACTGCCGATTGGAATTATTACATCAGTGATCGGTGCACCGTTATTCATCTACATTATTGTCAAAAAAGGCTACAATTTCGGAGGCTAACAATGGAATTAACTGTAAAAGACTTAGAAATATTGATTGGGCAAGAATCGATCGTTAAAAGCATCTCTTTTCAAACGCAAAAGAAACAATTTGTGGGGATCATCGGAGCGAATGGCTGTGGTAAATCAACGATGTTAAAAGGAATCTATAAAGGAATTAAGCCAAAAGCGGGTCGTGTGTTTTTAGATGAATTGGATCTTTTAGCTGTTTCTGAAAAAAAAGTAGCTCAAAAATTAGGCGTAGTGAATCAATTCAATGAATTGAATTTTGATTTAAGCGTTTTTCAAATGGTTTTATTAGGTCGAACACCGCATAAAAAATTATTAGAATCGGATACACAAGAAGATATTGAGATTGTGATGGATGCGTTGGCTAAGACGAATTTGACCAGCTATTCTGATCGAAGTTTCTTGTCATTATCTGGTGGTGAAAAGCAACGTGTGATTTTAGCTCGAACGATTGCACAGCAACCTAGCTATATGATACTGGATGAGCCGACCAATCATTTGGATATTCGCTATCAACTAGAAATATTAAGTTGTGTGAAAAATCTTGGAATTGGTGTTTTAGCCGCACTTCATGATTTAGAATTAGCCGCACATTATTGTGATTATATTTATGCGATGAAAGCGGGAAAAATAATTGCTGAAGGAAAACCAGAAGACTTATTTACAGCTGAATTGATCGAAGAAATATATAGCGTCAAATGTACGATTTATCAAAATCCCGTGACGCATCGTATAGGGTTTGCCTATTCGTTGGACTAGTGATTATATTTAAATTTATATGTAGAGGAAGCGAAAAAAATGAAAAAAGCACTTATTCTTAGTTTATTAGGTTTTACAATGTTGACAGCTTGTAGTCCAAAAGAACAAAAAACTGTTGAAACCCCAAAAAGTGAAGGGTATCCTATAACGATTCAGAACTTTTCCAAAGCAGAAGGCGCAGAAAGTTGGCAAAAGAAAGATCAAACGTTTGATAAAGCACCTGAAAGAGTTTTAGCGAACACACAGCCTGCCGCAGAACTTTTATTGCATTTAGGATTAAAAGATAAAATTGTCGGTGTAGGTGCTGTTTTCGGTGAGCCAGATAAATCAGTCGAAAAAGAGTTTAATGAATTGAATCATTTATCAACGGACTATATTGGCAAAGAAGTGGCTTTAAGCGTTGATCCAGATTTAGTATACGGGCGAGGTGGATTATTTGATAATCAAGATTGGGGTGTAGGTACCGTTGATACACTTAATGACATGGGAATAAAAACCTTCGTATTGAACTCTTCTGTAACGAACGGTACGTTTGACTCGATTTATGATGATATTGATAATTTAGGCAAAGTCTTCAATGTAACGAATAAAGCGGATGAATTCAAATCTGAGCTGAAAGAACGTCAAGCAACCTTAGATAAAAAATTAACTAAAATCAAAGACGATCAAACCTTTGCCTATCTTCATACAACAGATCCAGCCGAATTATATGTCTATCCTGCTCACAACGAAACATTTTTCAACGATATTTTTAAAATGGTAAAATTGGATAATGTCTTTAAAGAGGAAAAAGGCGAAGTCAGCGTGGAAAAATTGATTGAAACAGATCCTGATGTCTTGATCGTGGCCGATTGGCAAACGATGAAAGGCGGAATCTCCGGTGAAAAAATGATTGATTCTGTACTGAAAAATAAAAAACTTTCTAGTATGAAAGCAGTTAAAAATAAACAAATTTATGCGGTTGATTATAATTATATGTTTGGCTATGGCTATCAATCATTAGAAGGAATAGAAAAATTAGCGGATCAAATGTATCCAGAGAAATAAAGCAGCTACTTCCATACTTAGCGATGAGCATACAAAATGAGTCTCACGATGTGTTAATCAATAGTACAGTTTTTGATAATGTAATAACATAAAGTTGGTATACCGCTGCACTATTCTAGATAAACCAATTTTTTGTCTAAAATAGTGTGAAGAGTTGAAATTCGCTGCAATCAAAAGTATAAGGGTATGAACTATTCAATGTGGTCGTAATAACCACAACAAATGCGATAAAATTTTCAGAGAGTCAAACGTTTTGGAAACATAGCAAGTAGTTCTTTTGAAAGGGACAGTTACACAAAGGGGCGGAACTAAACCACATTAGCAGATTATTATGTTGAATATGAAGGAAAGAACAACGATTCATTAAAGTGCTTCTAGTTTAGAAGGCGTTGCTTCTACTCACACTATTTATTCGGATTTCTTAAGGCTAGGACATAACTCTACGAGTTATATCTTAGCTTCTTTTTTTAGTGGCTAATCATCGTGTCCCAAAAAAATGATATATAAAGTATAAGAAAAGTATAATTTTGTATAATTATGAATGATTTATATGAATAGTATAATAAAATGATATTTTGTCATAATGTTTTTTGAATGAAATAATTATAGATAGAATTTAGAATATAAACCCGAAAAGACACAAAAATAAGCTATTTTAAGCAAAATAGCTCTCTTGTGAGTTCATTGAAATTTATAAATAGACGTAAATGAGAGAAAGATTTATGTCTTGGAATTTTATATACTAAGTAAAATATTGTGATTTCTTTATTAATTATAGATAAAAAAAATGGAAAATACAATAGTTTTTTTATATGTTTCATAAAAAACGTCGATAACCCTTTATTAACAAGACTTTGCTTTACTTATTTTAATGCCGTCAAATAAGCCGTCAAGAAAGGAAGAATCACATGGCACGTAAAGGTGAAAATATCTATAAACGAAAAGATGGTCGTTGGGAAGGCCGTTATAAAAAAGGACGTAAAGAAAATGGCCAGTTAAAATATGGCTATCTTTATGGAAAAACATATACTGAAGTGAAAAATCGCTTATATTCTTATAAATTGAAGTACCAAACCATTGTTCAACTCCGTGGAGAAAGTACGTGTACTTATGAGGAATGGACTCTTCAGTGGCTGACGCAACACCAACATTGTCTAAAAAGTGCTACTTACAGCACATATCTTTATAAATTGACAAAATATGTGTTTCCAACGATCGGACTGATTTCGTTAAATGAACTAACGAGCGAACAGCTACAAAAACTGATTGATCAGTGGCAATATCAGGGTTTGAAGCCGACCACCATTCATGTATTGTATCAGATCATCAAAAAATCATTAAATGAGGCCTATGAACAAGAACGGATCATCCAAACCCCCTGTCAGCGAATTCGATTGCCCAAAAAGCAAAAAGTCCATGCAAAAGCATTAACCAGAGCCCAACAAACTAAATTAGAAACAAACGTCAAAGCATTACCGCTGTATAAAGGATTACCCGTTTTGTTAGCGCTGAATGCAGGACTTCGTATTGGAGAAATCGCTGCATTACGCTGGGAGGATATTGATTTAGAGCGCCGAACGATTCATGTCCACCAAACATTGCAACGTGTGCCTATCATAGGAGGAGGGGAACGCACACAATTGATTTTTGATCGTTCAAAAACGGACTGTTCCGACAGAATAGTCCCGATAAGTCATACATTGTATAAATACTTAAAAAAATGGAAGAGAAAAACCACAAGTAGATATGTCTGTTCGAATAAAAGTACCCCGTGTGAGCCAAGACTATTGACCTATTATTTCCACAAAATTCGAAAGAAATGTGGGATTATTTCCGTGCATTTTCATCAATTAAGGCATACTTTTGCGACGCGATGTATTGAGACCAACGGGGATGTCGCTTCCGTAAGCAAATTATTAGGACATAGTTCCACCCAGACGACATTGGATGTTTATACAGACTCGTTGATTGAAAGTCGACAACGAGTGATTGCACAGATGGATCAAGCAAAATAAAAAAATACAGTTGAAAGAGTAAATAAAAAAACAGTCGTTTTTATTTATGGCTTTTTGCCATACTCTTTTTTGGTAGCGTTTTCTATATTTGGTGTTTTATAAAAAATATGAACTATGTAGTATTGTTTTTTTTTAAAACAGATGCTTTTTTATTTTTCTTTTTATTTTTAAGCCGTCATTTATAGTCAAAAAAGCAGTTGAATAACTTACCTAACTTGATTTTACAGTTGATTACTTAGTATATAAAATTCCAAGAAACAATTAAGATAATTTTTTTATAGAATTTTGATAAAAAAAGATAGAATATTATTGTTTAATAAATGGAAAAGGAGTGAATGATGTGTCAAAAATTGGCATTTTATCAGATCAAAAAGAGTTAGAACAAAAATTGACACAGTTATTTCCAGAAGAACGTTATCAATTAGTTTCATTCAATGATAAAAAACAATTTTATCATGTAGATGGATTGATTGTTAATTTAAACAACGATAACCGACTGGCTGAAACTATTAACTGGTTATTACATTCGAAATTGAATCCTAGTGTATTTATATGGATATTGATCCCTGAATTGTTAGAACAAGAGCAAGATATTTTATTTAAATTAGGAGCAAATGATATATTCACTTCTTATGAGAAATTAAAAAAACGCTCGTATGTAATTAAGAATACACTCTCTCGCGTTCAACAGCAAGAAACAAAGCTTACTCTTGGAAAAAACTATTCTTCTTTTCTCAGTACAACGAATCAATCTGTCCTTATAAATGGAAAAGAAAAACAACTGACTCGAAATGAATATAAAATTATTCATCTGCTATTTAGTCATTTTGATGAAACGTTGAGTTATGAAGATATCTTTAAAAAGATCTGGCCTAAAATAGACTACGATAAAGAGGATTCGAATTTTAGGATTTCGAATGTTATTTTTCATTTGCGAGCGAAAATAGAAGAAAGTAATGAATTTATAATTAAAACTACAAGAAGTAAAGGCTATAGGTTGACGGAAAAATAGCGATATCTTTAAGCTAGTTAAAAAATTCGTTACAGTATAGTTGAAATTTCAATTTATTAATTTAATCAAGATACTGAAGGAGTTCATATGAAAAAAAAAATAGTAAATAGTATATTATCGCTTTTTTTTATAGCATTTATAATTTGGCAATCTCCAAATGTTGCTTATGCAACAGATACTGGAATGGCTTATACATATAGGATAGAAAAACCTGATAATCAATTAGACGCAGAAATTGGATACTTCGATTTAATGATGACTCCAAAACAAGAGCAAAAATTAAAAATTAATATTACTAGTTTGTCTGATAAAGAGCAAACAATTGAAACAACATTAGATTCAGCAAAAACGAACAGTAACGGGGTCATAGAATACAATCAAAAAAATATCGATAAAGATGAGTCAATGACTATAGATTTTAACAATATCGTTACTACCGAAAAAGAAATAGTATTGAAGCCAAAAGAAACAAAAACGTTAGAAGTATCAATTAAGATGCCTGAAATTGCTTATGACGGAGTGATTGCAGGTGGGCTGACATTAAAAGCGAAAGACGATGATACGACTGAAAAACAAGCAAATGGATCTCGAGTGAAGAATGAATATGCTTATGTAATAGCGATTTTATTGAGAGAAAACAAAAATGAAGTTAAACCTGATTTAGCCTATCGAAAGACATATGCAGCAGACCGAAATTATAACAATACTATTTTTACTCGTATAGCAAATAGTGTCCCAACATATGAAGCAAACATGACATTAGAAGCTCAAATATCTAAATCGGGTAGTAAAGAAATTCTGTATGAAGCGCGACAAACAGGAATTGAAATGGCACCGAATAGCTATTTTGATTTTCCGATATCAATGAATAATGAGGATATGGTACCAGGAAAGTACGTAGCTAGAGTAAATGCTCTGATCGGTAGTCAATCTTGGAATTGGGAAGAAGAATTTGAAATCACAAAAAAAGATGCAGATAAATACAATGAAAAAAATTCAGCATTAACGCAAGAGACCGTTGACTGGAAGTTGATCCTAGCGATCGTTACAGGTTTTATAGTTATTGTTGGTATCGTTACAGCAATTTACTATTTTTTTGTGAAAAAGAAAAAAAGAGCGAATAAAGCGCAAAAGAAAAAAAAGGTGAACAACGTTCAAAAGAAAAAAAGAAAGTCGAAGTCTGACGTATGAAGATTTCTCAAATGATTCAAGTAACATTAATTACTACAGCGTTAATATTATTCTTTTTATGGATTCTTAGCATAGTATTAGTGATTTTGAAAAAAAAAAAATTGAACATTTTTTTACAAAAGAAGAAGAAAAATAAAAAAAGATTTAAGAAAAGAAGAGCTCAGTTAGAAAGAAAAGTGAGAAAGCAACGAAATCAAGTAATTTTATTATCTATTTTAGAGATAGTTGTATTATCTGGATTATTTGGTTTTATTTATTATCAAACAATTAATGTTGCATCTTTAGATTCCGATTCGATTGTTCGAGGGTATTTTTTAGTGGATGACTTTTCTAAAGAAATAGAAAAAGCTTCTGTTTCTGAAGATGAAGAGTCAAGCAAACAAAATATCAAGTACTTAGCTTTATCAATGGCCACTTATTCAAATAAGCAAGCAGATACTTCGAATACGAAGGAAGGGCAGAGATTGATCAATAAGTATTATAGCATGGTTGGGCAATTAGGGATGAATGCAACAAGAGATATGAATTCTTTTTACGGCAATAAAAACAACGTATTAGAATCCTATAAAGCTGAATTAGCAAGAGTTAAAGATAGTGAGAACAAAGCGTTTGAATTTTATAAAATCAATGCAAATTCTTTAGAAAATGGTGCAAAAGAGAAGGACTAGAAATGAAGTTGATGATTCGAGTCGTATCTATTTTAACAATCTCTACTCTTATTTTTCTTTGTTTGTTTAATATTAAATTTTCAGTAAAAAAAGTTGGAGAGTATTCAATGAGTCCATCGTTGAGTATAAATGATATTGCTCTTTTTGAAAAAGGAGATCATGAATTAAAAAGATTTGACATTGTTTTGATGAAACAGAATTCTACGTATTCAATTCGAAGAGTTATTGGATTGCCAGGAGAAAACATACGGTATAAAAATGACATCCTTTATGTAAATGGAAAAGAACAGTCAGAGCTATTTATTCGTAAAGAAATTAGTGAAAGCGAATTGGCGGGAGGTTTTTTTACAGAAGATTTTACGTTGTATGATCTTATTAACAAAATGGAAATTCCGAATAATCAGTATTTAGTGTTAAACGATAATCGTTTTTTTAAAAATGATAGCCGTAGATATGGTCTAATAGAAAGTTCTGATATCAAAGGAGTATTAAAAAGTAATTTTTCAATTATTTAGAAAAGTAAAGGGGTGTTAAATTTGATAAAAAAAGTAGTATTACTATGTATTTTATGTATCGCCATTTTTATTCCTACTGTTGCCACTGCTGATAATGGTGGACAAGCAGATGTAGATGGGAAAATTATTTTCTATGATACTAGCAGTACCAGTAGTACCGACAGCAAGGCATCAAGTGATTCAAATTCAAGTACGCCGCACAAGAAACCACAGGGACTTTTTCCTAATACAGGTGAAAAAGCCAGCCGATTCATTATACTCTTAGGTGTTTTAATTCTTGGTATAGGTATTTTATTTGTATGGTTTTTGAAAAAAAGGAGGTCTAATAATGAGGAATAAAATTCAATCTGTTCTTTTCTTATTAGTTCTTCTTACAATCAATTCAGTCCCAGCTTTTGCTGCTGAGGAAAATGGCAGAGTTTCAGTTGAGGACTCGGGTACTTCTGGTATTATTGATCCTGAAAATCCTCAAAATATTGTAAATCCAGGACAAGGACCATCAACTACTGGGGCATTGCGAATTGATTATATTTCTTCTTTGAATTTTGGTTCTGAGGATTTGAATGCTAAAGATAGAAAATTTAATTCATTAGCTCAATTATTTTTAGATGATACTTCAGCACGTGGATACTACATTCAAGTATCTGATTTTCGTCCAGATGATGGTTGGCAATTACAGTTGACTCAAAAAAATCAATTCCATAATTCAATTATTCAAGATCTTAGTAACCAAGAATTAAAAGGTGCTGTATTATCTTTTGATAATGGATGGGCGAATACTAATGGAACAGGTCAAACACCTTTGGTTACAAGAGATTCTGTTTCTGTAGATGCATTTAATACAGCCTATACCATTGCTTCCGCTGGTAAGAATGAGGGAAAAGGTTCTTGGACAATCGCATTTGGCGCTTCTAAAGAAAATAAGCAAGGCCAAAAACCTACGCTTACGCCTTTAAAAGATGCGGAGGGAAATCAATTAATAAACGAAGCGTATAACAAGCCGCAATTTAAAAATTCGGCCATCTCTTTAACTATTCCTAAAGAGACAAAAATTTATCCTGTTGAATATTCAACAACTTTAACATGGACATTGCTTGCAGGTCCAACTTAATATCGGCATCAGAGAATCTCTCTTTTGTATAAATAACTTTTTTCCAAGGAGGAAAACAAAATGAAATTAAGAAGTTTAAGCTCTATCACATTATTATCTGCATTGGCACTGGGTCTTGTAGCACCAAGCGCTGTTAATGCTGCAGAATCAAATGGTCACGTAAAAGTTGAAGTAGGGGAAGCAAAACCTGAAGATCCAATCGTTGATCCAGAAAATCCAGATCAAGGACCAGATATTGATCCAAGTACACCAGGAGTAAAACCAGGAGAAACTGGACCATTAGCGATCACAAATACAACAGATCTAGAATTTGGAACGATTAAAACAGGTAATGCTCAGCTTAAAAATAATGCGGCGGCAATTACACTTTTAGATAGCGAAGGAAAACCTTCTGATAAAAAACGTGGTGCATTAGTTTCTTGGTCTGATATCCGAGGTACAAACGAAGGCTATACAATCACTGCAGCGATGACAAAACAATTCGCGCTTGCTGATGGTTCTAAAAAATTAGGTGGTGCAACAATTAGTTATACTAATTCGTTGATTGAAACAAAATCAATCAATAAAGACATCGCTCCTGCATTTGATTCTTCAGCATTCACATTAGGTGAAGATGGAAGTGCAGTAACTGTAGTAAATGCAGCTAAAGGTAAAGGTGCAGGTACGTATGTAATGGAATTCGGCCAAAGTGCTGATTACGATGCATCGAATGCTGTAATTGGAACAAGCGTTACGCCAGCTGGAACTGACACAACTGGTTCATCCGTTACACTAACTGTTCCTCAAGCAACAGTAGCGTCAATGACATTAGGTGACTATACTTCAACTGTGACATGGACAATTGCAGCTACACCAGCTACACCGACTGAACCAGAAGCTACACCAGGTGCTTAATTTAATCACTATTTATAAATGATTTTAAGCTTGGAACAGAAGGCGTAGCTTATGCTCCCGCCGTTTATTCGGATTCCTTAAGGCTAGGATATAACTCGAAGAGTTATGTCCTAGCCTCTTTAAAGAATAGGAAGTAAGTTGTCGGATAAATAAGTAGTATTTTTAATGGTTCATGTTATTTAAGTGTAGTAAAAATATAGAAGACAAAGAAATAGAACAAGAATATTATTCATAGTAATTTTTGAAAGTCAACTATATTCAATTAACTTCCTACGACTTTTTGTATAAATAAATTAGGAGGGAAGAATTAAATGAAAAAAATAAAAAAAATAGTAATAGCTACAGTGTTTATTTGCATGAGCTTATCTATTTTGTTTACTTATGTAACAACTAGTAAAATAAAAGCAGATCAGGAATCAGCTGAAACTGTATCTGGTTCGATTAGTCCGAGCGCTGGATCACTAGAAAATGATAAAATTACTGGCGCAATGACGAAAACGACTTATCAAAGTAAATTTTCTCCATTAAATGCAACACAAAATGATGCATGGAATAAAAAATACAATTTTAGGCCAGAAACTAATGTTAAAAGTGTCGGGACATGGGCAGATTTTAGGGCAGCGTTTCAAGACAATACCGTTTCTAAAATTATATTGACCGCCAATATCACATATAATACGGCTATTGGACTAAATAGAACAGAATCATTAGAATTAGATGGAAATAACTATACATTGACTATGACCAATGGTTCTTTGAATTTTGATACTTTAAGAAGTTTGGACGTATTTACTAAAAACTTTTCAGATGTTCCCGTTTTTCATATGCATGATATTAGTATTATCAACAACTCTTCTGTAGGTGCTTTAGAAGGTAATTTATCAACTGCTTGGTCTTTTATTAATGGGAATGGAGAATGGGGACCGGGCGCTGGTTATGGTGTACAAAGAGGATTATGGCGCTATCGAGTAGGAAATGTAACCACTCCTTATGATTCAAGTAGACCTACATCAAATCAACGAGTAGGTGGACGATTAATTGGTGGAAATCGTGCTCAAATTAGTATGTGGGGATATAATCAAATTGTCACTGGAGCTGAAA
This sequence comes from Enterococcus sp. AZ126, assembly GCF_051714545.1. Lineage (NCBI taxonomy): Bacteria > Bacillati > Bacillota > Bacilli > Lactobacillales > Enterococcaceae > Enterococcus > Enterococcus sp. AZ126. Next base: position 1,733,231 of record NZ_JBIOSB010000001.1, on the reverse strand, counting down.
ATTTTTATGCAGGTGGGATAGATATTGATCCGCATACGTATTATAGAGGTGAAATAGCAGCCTACAACTATTCAACGATCTGGTTTATCGATAATACGTTAAAAGCAAGTGATCCAAATTCTACTGGTAGCAGAAAATTTGAAGTTGGACAAGGTTCATTCGTTTATTTACACAATACGAATACTGGAACAGGATATCCTGCGATTTATGAATTTTTTGATGAGATAAATGTTGGAGAAAGTGCGACATTTAATGCAAATGTTGCTGGTTCAGCTGTAAGTTTTAACGTAGATAATGCGAAATTTATAGCACAAAACAATTCTACTGTGAATTTACTTTCAAGAAGTACTAATTCTCCAACTATTGCTTTAGGTTCGTCAAATAGTACAAACGGAGGAACAAATTCTACTCCTAACAATATTTCAGTTGAATTTAATAAAGACAGTAATGTCAATATTGTCGGAAATAATTCTAGAAATACTAGTGGTTATTCAGGTGTTATTGGCTATTACGCCCCTAATCGTAGTAGTTCAAATGCAACTGTTACTATTAATAATCCTGACAGTTTTGACATAACAAATTTAGCATCTGCTGGAGCGTTAGGGTTTAATACGAGTGGTACGTTTAATTTTAATGTTAATTCATCTGATATTTCGTTATGGAAGACAGCAACAGCTACAACAGCTGCGCCAGATTTGACGTATCCAAATGTAGAGACATTTAGTATTAATAGTAACTCAAATGCTGCTAAAGCAACTAGTTCCAATAGTGGGTTACAAAATACATTCGTACGAAATCAATATCGACGTATCAATGGTTTAAATTCTGTTCCTGAAATTCAATGGGATTATGTGACCACAGCAGATTATAGTCAAAAAGCAAAAGTCTTATTAGGTCAAGTAGCTGCCGGTGGGTCTAATCCATTTGATCCTAATGGGGATGCGATAATGAATAATGTATACGCAGATGCAAATCGAATAGCACAAATTGCATTTACGGATACATTAGGAAATACGTATACAGGGTACAGTGGCTCAGATAATTATGTAACGTGGACAAAAGAAAATCATAAGATACCAGGATTCCAAATTGGCAATGATGATGTAACTGGGATTGCTTCTAAAATCGACAATGGCAATGGCCAAATGATTCCTTACAGAACTGCAGATGAATCAAGCACTAAAGTACTTCTAGTGTCACCGCCAGATCCAATCCAGTTAACGAAAGGGAAAATAACAGATGTTGACTCTGAATTAACTGCTTCTGGGATTCAAGAAAATGCTAATGTTTACATTCAAGTCAATGATGGGGCTATTCAAGAAGCAGGAAAAGCTGATGCTTCTGGGAATTGGCATTTTGATTTAGCAAATAAATATAAAATTGGGGACAAAGTTCGTATATATTTGGAGAATACATCAGAATTACCAGCTGATTTCAATACAGTAGGGCTAGAAAATACTCGCATAGGTAATAGTAATCGAAATCCAATCAATAAAACAACATACAGAGATGCTGAGTTTGCCCCTGCAACTGTTTATGTTGTAGAAAAAGGTGTGATTACTCAAGCGACTGTAGCGAAAAGTTTTTCATCAGATACGGATAAAATAGGAGTAGGAAGTACACTTACCTTTACGATAAACGTTTCGAATGATGAAATAGCAGGTAGTGGAATTAATTGGAAGGATGTTAATCTGACAGATATTGTGGATGAAGGATTAGATTATGATCCAGCAACAGCAGATGTCAAGGTCAATGGCACTTCAGTTAGCAATGCGACCTATGAAAAAGTTTCTCGTAAATTAACAGTACCTCTAGGAACGATTCTACCAAAAACGGCTTCTGGTGAAAATATTGCTACGATTACATTCAAAGCGAAAGTTAATAGAACGAATCTTTTAACTACGATTAGTAATACAGCAAAGGCCACTGGAAAAGATGATGTAGGGAGTACCTTTGAGAAGGAGTCAAATACTGTTACCACAGATGTTATTTTAGACACGTCATTGACGATCAATTTTGTTGATCTAGATGACAATCAACTGCATGCTCCTATTGTTATAGAAGCTCCAGTAGGAACAGCAATAGACCTAAATAAAAATAGTGACGTTCAAAAGGTAATCAATGATTTAACTACCTCGAACCATCAATTAATTAAATCACCTGATATGACAACGATCACTATTTCGGGAAAAGGGGATACAGCAACCTATACATTTGATGGGGTGCTAAAAATAACCTCGACGCCACAAACAATCGATTTTGGTTCCTTAAAGGTATCGAGTGATGTGCAAACCGTTGATAATCCAACTATAGATAATGACTTAACAGTATTAGATACAAGGTCTTCTAAAACGACTGGCTGGGTTTTATCTGCAAAGGTGACAAAATCAATGACGAATGATACCACGAACATGATTATGCCAAACGCCTTGAAATATAATAACAACAATGGTGAAAATTCAATAATGTTGAGCGAATCAGATTCTATTATTGAAAATGGAACAAAAAAAGGCAGTGTGAATATTTCTTCAGAATGGGGAGAAACAGATAAGTCAAATGGTGTGAAGCTAATTTATAATCCAGCATCAATGAGTACGGGAAATACTCTTGGGGATTATGTAGGAACGATCCAATGGACTTTATCAGAAGTGCCGAAACTATAATATGAAATGACGTATTGAATTAGTTGGAAAAAATTTAAAAAGGTATACTAATTCAACAAGGACCTAGAGAGAAATTTCTCTAGGTCCTTGTTTAGTTTAGTAAAGGAGAACAAATTCTAATGTAAGACCATTCTTTTACTCATCAACTAAAAATTTTTTCCTAAATAGAGTTAATTTTGATTGATCGAAGTCCAATGCTTTTTCTAAATAAGAATCAAAATCCTGATATTCATTTTTGATTGTTAAAAAAGTATGCTCTAAATAACTACTATTGACTTGCAAAAGAGGGGTAATTTCCTGAATGTTTTCATCAGAGAATCCATATGCTTTTTTTAATTGATCTAAAAGTCCTTGATTGAATTGTTTGAGCTCCTGATTGCTGTCTATATAATTAGATAAAATATCTTTTTCAGATACGCCTAATATTTTTAAAATAAGGGCTGCACCATACCCTGTTCTATCTTTACCAAAAGTACAGTGAAAGACAAGCGGAGTTCCTTCATCACTTAAAATTAATTCTAAAAATTTGCTGTATCCTTTATTGGCAGTTTCAGACGTAACAAAACTTGCATAGATTGTATCCATAAGCTTGTTTATTTGATTGGCATTATTCATTATGGTAGTTATATCTGGACTTAAATCGTTGGAATTATCAAGAACATCAATAGATACGTATGTTGCATTAGGAATAGGATCGTCAGGATTTTGCTCTCTTTCAGATTTGTTTCTGAAATCAACAATTGTTTTAATGTCTAGCTGGATTAAATCATCCATTTCTTCTTTTGATAATCCACTCAATTGGGAACTCCTAAAAATTTTTCCTGTTTTTATAATCTGATTATTATAACCAGTAAGTCCACCTAAATCTCTAAAGTTTGCAATCAAAATTCCCACTCCATTTCATTAAATTTACATTATATATTATAATTGTATGACATAGATAGAGGTGTGTAAAATGAAAAGAGAGATAAAAGGTATTTTAGTATTTTTACCTATAATTATTGTGTTGTCTTTTTTAGTCATAATTGCTGACAAAACTGGGAAATTAGGTGTTTTTGGGACACTTATTACCTTGCTAATAAATACCGATAATTATGAGTTGAATTACAATGAAGAAGTAAGTCGAAAGTTGAAATTAAAAATAAATTATATTAAAAATATGTTATTATGCTTTTTCTGTAGTTGTTATATAACCTATATTGTTAATGAGCTTATTCGTGATGAGCCAATAAAATCATTTACTGTTTGGATACTTCCTGGTACTTTTTTTATTATTATTTGGTTATATACACGAGTGGTTATTCCTAAAATCATTCACCATTTTAATCATAAAGAAGGGTAGAATCTGGAGGAAATCGTTCTTTAGGATGAAAAAGTAAAAATATTTTCACCGAAACACATTAGAATACAAATTGTATTTATATAATTTGGGATGTTCAAGTATTGTATATAGAAGTTATTTTGCTATGTAAGCTGCCACCTAAATTCATATAGGGTGCAACTTTTAAAAGGCAGATCAGAGGTTGACATTGTCGATAGTTCGTTTTTTTTATTCATATCCTCCGCTAGATCTCACACTGTAGCTAGATAAAAAATTATAGTTTCAAAAAGGATAGATAGGAGGCTCAAAATGAGTTACTTGTTACTCTTGTTATTACGACTATCAATATTATTAGGTATTTTTTTCTTTGGTATCTATACTTTATATTTTGTTTGGAAAATTGAAATAAAAAAAGAGATGTTACCACCACATTTGAGAACGTGGAAAAATATTCTCAAAAAGGATAGATAGGAGGAAGTTAGAATGGCTCGAGCAGTATATGATAGTTGGGAAATTCCAATCGATAACTACAATAGAACCACGCCATTTTACGTGGAGTGTAATTGTGGTAAACTGGCAAGAAAAGTATACCAACATTCCTATTTTGATTGTCCAGAGTGTGAACGTAGATATGTGCCACATGCAGGGACATATGTAGAAGTGAATAAGAACAAATGAGAGCAACAGAGTTATTAACGATTCTTTCAATCGATTTCAAACACGGATAATCAATGGATTGAGTAGTAAAAGCAGTAATCAGCTTAAAATGGAGAAAAGCATCATGAATAAAATCATGATGCTTTTTCGTTAGACAAAAGTTCAATAGGGTATACCTATATTGCATAAAATAAAGTATTGAATTATATTTTTTAGTTTGCAAAAGCTATCGGAAACATAAGCAAGCTCAAAAAATTAGACTATAGAAATTCGACAAGTATTTACCTATTTTTATTGTTTATTAAATTTTAATTGTTATTGTGGTACAATTTAATTACATATAGTAATTAAAGGAGTATGGACAGATGGCGATTCAAAGTGATTTAGGGACAGCAAGTCAAAAAGCAACATCTTTAAAGAATGCGACAGACCAATTAATTCAATCTGTTTCTGTCACACAAGATTCTCAAACGACAGTCGCAGGTAATGCCAAGGCGCAAGAAGCGATTACTATGTGCCAACAAAGTGCAACTAAAATAGCACAGGCGATTCATACTGCTTCGGGGAATATCCAAAGTGTCGCTAAGGATTTTGAGGCAATGGACAATGAATTATCTAAGTCTTTTAATTTGGGCGGTGGGAATAAATGACCCGTTTAGAAGACATACAACAAAAAGAACGAACGTTGTTAGATAAGGAAGATACACTTATTTCTGAGGGAAAGCAATTACAACGAATCCAAGAACAGTACAGTGACCAATTTAGGGATGCAACCTGTTTCTTCGAACGGTTGACGTATCAATTTCAACAGAGCAACGAACGCTCATTTTTCGAATCCTTATTGGATGAATTTTCTCAAAAATCAAGACAAATAATGGAACGTTTGGAATTAGATGGTGATGAACTGCACATGCAAAAACGAACCATTGAAAGACAACGAGACGATCTTGCTTATGAGAAACAACGATTCCAAAAGGAGGAATCAGAGAATGAGTATTGATATGTATCTATCAGCTTCTCAAGAGCAGGCATCAAGTGTTAGTAAGCTATGTAAAAATCAAGTGGAGGGGTATAATCAAGCAACGAAAGCTATCACGGACTTTGTATCGAGTTCTCCTTCATTAAAAGGAAAAGCCTATGATTCAGGGAAAAATTATTTTAGTGCGGTATTAGCACCGCTTGTAAAAGGCGGTATTCTTTTATCTGAGGCAGTAGAAAAAGCAGTAAAGAAGTTTCCAGAAGATTATGTAGCAAAGGTTGATTCTGCTAGTTTAAAAGAATCAGAACTTGAAGAGCAATTACGTGAAGTGAGTCAACTATTAGGTCGAGCAGAGGCTACACGAAATGAAATTAATTCTAGCAAAACACCTGATTTATCAAAATCATTTCAACTTGCATCAAATGCGATGGTCATTGGTATGTATGAATCAGCAAAAAAGAAAATTGAAGAAAAACTACGTAAATTGAGAGAGTTCCATGCGCAATCGCCACAACTATTTTCTGAGATATCCTCAATAAATAGTTCCATAGCTACAGGGCTATCGCAGGCGGGTAAAGCGTGGAATTCGTCTACAGGAACCTTTGATCATACAAAGATTACGGATATGACATGGGCGACAGCGTTGAATAGTCAGTGGACAGCTCGAGAAGAAACGATTGAAAAACGTGATAAAGAATTGTTAAAAGATGCAACGATTATCCATGTCGTTGATAAAGATTACGGTGTCGATTATTATATGTTAGAGAAAAATGGTCACTCGTTTCGAATTAATGAAAAAGAATTATCAAATGATTTAGGATTGTTAGTTAAAAAGTACGGATTGGATGTTCTCGAATTATCGCCTACAGAATTATCTAAACGTGTAAATGATGCTCAAAAATCAGGACACAATTACTTTGATAAAAACGATCGTATCTATGGATTAGGTGCATTATCTCATGGACAAGACCTTGTAGAAAAATTAAAAGAATCAGGTGTTTTGGATGCTGTCTGGTCGGTAGGATTGACTGTTGCAGCCATTAGAAATGCTCAAACATTTAATCATGCAAATCAACTTAAAAATCCTATTGCCACACAACAAAGTGTTGAAACTAAATTAAATGGATATCTATTAAACAAAGAACATCCAGTAGGTAGTTCAAAAGCTAACTGGTTTGAAAAAGCTTTAGGATTCAACAAAAGTAATAGTAGTCAGTTAAGTAAGCAAATAGTATTTAGTCGTGATCAAGCAAAACAGACATCAGTTACTGAATACGGAACTAAATATAGTCAAATTATTCCAGTCAAAGGAGCAAATGGAAAAACAATAAATATAGAATTTGTATGGATTCAAAATAATGATGGTATTATTAGGTTAGTAACCTCAATACCAACAAAAAGATAGGAGTAAATAATGTTTAAAGAATATGATATTGTTTATAGTACTGAGGATATTACAAAAAAAATTCCAACAAATACAAGAGGTGTTATTGTTATGATTTTGAATGAAACCAATGGCATTTATGAAGTGGAATTTGTTGATGATAATAATACTACGTTGGGTGTGATTGAAGTTACCGCTAATCAAATTAGAAATAATTAAAAACTGAATAAGGAATATTTATGCTATTAGATGTCAATGAAGAGCATATAGAAGAGTACAAAAATCAATATGAAGAAATTAGGCAAAGAATAAATCCTATCTTATTTGAATTTCAAACTTTAAGAAGAGAAGAATTAGTCATTCATTAACTGACTATTGAATTTGGAAAAGACTATTTTTAATAGATAGTCTTTTATCTATACCAAAAACATTCGTTTTTGATATAGCGAATCTAACCTAAAAATCATTTTATAATTTTATTTTGTCTATTTAAGAAATATCTATAATCCTGTCCACTAAATTAGATATTATCCAATTAGCTAAATATAAATACTGCTATAATTGTCGTGAAGAACGACAAACTTTAATGAAAAAAAACCGTTACTTGCAATATAATTAATTTATAAATAGTTTAAGGAGACGATGGCAATGAATGCATTAGTAGATTTTTGGAAAGACATGTTTAAATGGAATTACACAGCTACAAGGAAGCAATACTGGATACCAACTATAGTTTATAGTATATTGTTCAATATTCTATTTTATAGTACAGGTATTGCTATAGTAGGAACTTCTTATTTAGATTTTACAAATGTTAATCCATTTACAATGATTATTGGTTTAATTATGTTTATAGCACAAATAACACTTACAGCTCGTCGCTTACACGATACAAACCGATCTGCTGCATGGATTTTGATAGGTTTAATCCCTATAATAGGATGGATTATATTAGTGGTTATGCTTTGTCAACCTTCTAATATTGTAGATACTAGAAACTATTCTGAGCAACTTAATCAATCTAGTCAAAATACTATTCACTTTGAAAAAATGTAAGTAAGTTCAAAATAATTTATTAGTTTTTCTATAATTTTAATACAATAAGCTATAGTTACTAATAGTTATTAAATAAAAATATACATTCGATTTAAATTTTTATAGCTACATGAAAAAATTGAAGAAAGAGGTAATCTTATGAAAAACAAATTATTCGTATTTGGTGTAGGTCTTGGAGTATTAACACTTGGCAGTCTGTATTTAGGTAAAAAAACTGGTTTGCTCGACAATGATAGTTATTTGTATGATGAATATGATACTAGTAAATAAAAATCAAGATAGGAAGGAGAAAATATCATGAAAAAAAATAAAGCTGTAATGATCGGTGCTGGAATCGCAAATATGGCTGCGGCCGTTTATCTCATTCAAGAAGGAGGTTGGAGTGGCTCTCAAATCAAATTTTATTCATTAGATGATCATGGATCAAATGATGGAGCACCGACTGATACCGTAATTGATGAATATTGGAATGAAAATCATCCGATGGAAAATACCAAAGGGTATATTGCACGTGGTGGTCGAATGTTGAACTACCGTACGTATGTTGATTTGATGGACTTATTGAGTAGAATCCCTTCAGCAACTGAACCGAATATGACGGCTGAAGAAGATACCAGAGATTTTGATTCGAAACATCGAACATACGACAAAGCACGTTTACTTGAAGGGGGAAAAGGAATCATCGATGGTGGCAAATTAGGTTTTAATAATACTGACCGAGCACTATTGACTAAACTAATTTCCATGCCTGACACTGAAGAAGAAAAATTAGATAATATAACAATTGCAGAATATTTTAAAGATGATCCGCACTTTTTTGAAACAAACTTCTGGTTTATGTGGGAAACTACGTTTGCTTTTAGAACAAGAAGTTCTGCACAAGAATTTCGCCGGTATATGCACCAAATGATTTATGAATTCACTCAAATTGAACATTTAGTAGGGGTAAATCGTACGAGATATAATCAATTTGAAAGTATCATGTTGCCATTGATTAACTACTTGAAAGATCAAGGGTGCGAAATTATTTTGAATCGTTTAGTGACCGATTTTGATTTTAAAGAAACTCAAATGCAAGATGAAATAACTGTAACGGGAATTAAAATGATTGATACAGTAACAAATGAACATCATTACTTGTCAATTGATGAAGATACAGCTGTTATTTTCACAAATGGTTCGATTACTGATTCAGCAACCTTAGGTGATTATGATACGCCAGCAGCAGAAAATATGGATTATGGCGCGGCTTCCTCACTTTGGAAAAATATCAGTGAAAAATTTTATAATTTAGGTAATCCGGATAAATTTTTTACCGACCGAGATGCAAGTGAATGGGTAAGTTTTACATTGACTTCTAAAGATCATTTATTACTAAATGAAATCATCAGAATCACGACTCAAACTCCGGGGAATGCGCTAAATTCATTTGTTTCAACTATACCAATAACACCATTAGGACAAAAAGATGTCAATATGTCTATCGTGGTTCATCATCAACCACACTTTACAACACAAAAACCAAATGAAACAGTTATTTGGGGATATTTCTTGTATCCTAGACGTCAAGGTGAATTTGTTGAGAAGGAATACATTAAAATGACCGGTAAAGAAATGGTACAAGAATTGATTGGTCAATTATCTAAAGTGGATCCTGGTCCAATCAATATTGCTGAAAAAGAAGATAAAATATTAGATAGTGTTATTAATAATATACCGGTATACATGCCATATGCTTCAGCTTTATTTAATAATAGAGCAAAGATAGACAGACCGAAAGTTATTCCAGAACATTCAACAAACCTAGCATTTACTGGAGAGTTTGTAGAACAACCCTATCAAATGATTTTTACCGAACAAAGTGCCGTTCGTTCTGGTGAAATTGCAGCTTTCCACTTTTCAGGTGTGCCAATGTCTAAATTAGTAAAAACGCCAAGATATGATAAGGATATTCCTACGTTGCTGAAGGCCACAAAGAAAATGTTTGAATAAAAAATTTTTTAAAATATTAAATGGAACAATCTAGTAAGTTTGTAATTCATTAGTTATTTAATCTTCTAATAGATATTAAAGGCTCTTTGTCAACTAATGTTGGTGAAGAAAATCCAAAGAATTAAATCAATTATTGTAAGGCCTAGAGGAAAATACCTCTAGGTTTTTCTATTCGGCTGAAAAAGAACGTTACCAAAGCATAAAGCAATTCTCAATTTAAAGTTATAAAAGTTACGAAACCCATACGCATTTCTCTTTAACACTTTGATATGGTTGTTCAAGCATTCCAATGGGCCATTGGAATAGGATAATTCTAGAGCATGCTTAATTTCATTTTGAACTTTCTTAAAGGTAGAAAAAACTGTTTGGTAATAGACGGGAAGTCCAGAACAATCTTGTTCTAATAGCGAGTGGAATCTTGTGTAGTCTCGTGTTTGTACCGCATAAAGAACGTTCTGATAACAGGTGTAACCAGATTTTAACTCCTCATCATATGCAAGGAGTCGATCAACGAGTTCTGTTTCTGTTAAATAGGTGCGGAAAGAAGGACGCCATTGGCGTTTTTCAAAATCGAGCTTCGATTGGTTCTTTTGAAGAAGTTTCCAGCACTTCTTCAAGTGTCGATATTTTTTTGCCTCTACAGTTCCTTTCTGGAGAAACAGATTCATTCGTTGAATGCGGTGTTTTAAAAAGGTTCGTCCAATGTGTTGGACAATGTGAAAGCGATCGAGAATAATCTGAGCCATAGGAAACAATTTTTTGACGAGAGAAAAATAAGGAGCGTACATATCACAAACGATATATTTTACACGTTCACGAACAGACAAAGAGAATCGTGAAAAATAACGTTGTAAAAAGGACAATTGACGGTTTTCAATGACATCAATTAACTGCTTTGTTTGACCATCCATCATGATAAAACTCATAGAAGCAGCGACCTGTTTAACCGATTTAAATTCATCAAAACAAAGGACTTCAGGCAAGGTCAGGCGATTGATTTTTTTCGGTTCATAAAATTGTTTCAAGACGCGATAGACAGAAGAAACAGAGACCTTCTTTTGACGCGCAATCTCACTCATAGACGTGACCTTTCTTAATCGATCGGCAATGGATAGCTTCACTTTCTTAGAAATCGAACACCCTTTTTGGATCAGACTTGTTTCAGCGACGAACGTTCTTTCACAGGAATAACAGAAGAAACGGCGTTTCTTCAAGCGTAAATACGTTTGATACTCAGACACATCGTTCATTAAAATAAGACAAGTCGTATAGCCCCAACGAATAATCTTTCCTTTTTCTTTCTCTCCACAATGAAGACAGGAGTGGGCTAAATAGTCTAATGTACCAGAAAATACCTGACAAATTCGTCCCTTAATGCGTTCTTTTTCTAAAGAATTTTCAGTAAAAGTAATATTTAAGTCTAGAATATCTAAGGTATTTTTGATAAGATTGGTGTAAGACATCTTGATTTCCTCCTTTTAATTGGTTTTAGTCGACTTAATTCTAAAGGATATCGAGATGTCTTTTCTATTATTTTGCATTAAAAAAAGATGCCGGTGATTTCTCACCAACATCAGAAAGTATAGAGCCATATTAAATTGAGTATCCCACGTATAGAAAATACGTGGGATATCTTTATGAATTGAAGTTAGTGAAAAACATGTATGTAATAAAAATAGTCGATTCTCAATATTTTGTTATGATTGTTGTAACAATAAATATAAATATCAATGAAATCGCTATCTTTTCACAATAAATAATTATAAATGAAAAATTGAGTGTATACTAGTTTTTTTTACTTATAGCCAGAGATAATCAGTATATATTAAGAATAGAAAATAAATCATTATGTAACTAATGTTTTTAATGATATTATATAATTTGAAGTATATAATTCATTTTTATAAGAACTTACCTACTGTTAATTAATTTATTAAATAACGCCTTTTTTGACTTTAAATGAAAAATGTCTGAGTTTACGACAATATTTAAATATTTTTTATCTATATTTTAAAGTATTCTTTTAATAAATAATGAGGAAGAAGGAAAAAAAATGAAAAAATTTATATACTCAGTATTCATAATAGCAGGATTTATTAGTGTTTCTCAAGTTGTGCAAGCGGAATCGACCATATTACCTCCTAGTCCAATAATCAATGTTCGACGGGATGTAAATCTTAAGGATAATTCAGATGTCAATTTAAAACATTTGGACATGTTAAAATCCAGGTTATATACAATAGTAGATGATGATAATAATTTGTATTTTTGTTTAGATGAGAGTAAATACTATCCAACTGGAAATGAGTATAAAGTTGATTTGGATGAAAAGATGTCAGGCCCCGTGTTATGGTTAATGGATACATTCTATGAAAATCAAGAAAAAAAAGCTTCTATTGAAAATGTTCCTTCATATAGTGATGCTAACGAGTTGACACGATATGCGGCTGTTCAAATTGTTATTTGGAAATTTACTGGTGGACAATTTGATGATAAATTGATTACTTCTAACCCGTTAGTGAAAGAACTATACGAGGAGGCAAAAACGAAACCAGTTAATGATGTTTCTTATCAAGAGGTTATAGACAAAATGAAAAATATAGAAATAAATGCGAAAGAAATAAAACCGAATGGAGAGGATGGAGAAAATTATAATTATAAACTTTGTTTTGAAGACAATTTAGACTCTGAAACAGAAAAACTTTTTCAAATCAGGGATGAAGAAACAAATATTACAGTAGAATTATATAAACATTCTAAAACAATAAATATCACAAAAGAAGTAACGATTGAAAAAAATTATCAGGATCGTACAATTTATATTAATATACCGAAATCATTTATCGATGATGACAAGGCAGATGATACAGCTATTTATTTTAATATGGATACAATACTTGAAACTAGACAGCCATTTCATTTGATATTTGTTTCTAATGGCGTACAACCTATAGGAGGATATCAACAAATTAAACAAGTTTTAACTACACGAAGTAGTATTATTTTAAATTCATCAGAAACTTCATTCTCAGTATTGAAACACTGGGATGATTCAAATAATCAAGATGGAAAACGTCCCGTAGAATTACTCGTACAACTATATCAAAGCGATAAACCATATAAATATACTACTAATGATGTTACAACTACGGGTAATGAAATCAAAGTTGGTGAAAGAAAAATATTGAATGAAGAAAATGGATGGGAATATATTTGGGCCAATTTACCGATTGAAGATGAGCAAGAAAATAAATTATATTACACTTCGAGAGAAGAATTAGATTCCGATTATGAGTTAACAATTAAGGATACAGACGAAGGAAAAGCTATTCTCTTAAAAAACTCATATAATCCAGAAACAATTAATTTAGAAGGAACAAAAAAGTGGAGTGATGAGAATAATCAAGATGGCAAGCGACCATTATTTATTTTAGTCAATTTATTCGCAGATGGAGAGAGGGTCCAAACAAAGGTAGTGACTGAACAACAAGGATGGATCTATCAGTTTGAAAATTTACCAAAATATAAAAATGGAAAGGAAATCATTTATACAGTTAATGAAACTAAAGTTCCAGAATACACTTCAACTATCGACGGAACAACAATAACGAATACACATATACCAGAAATCACTGAAGTTAATGGAAATAAAATATGGGAAGATGGAAATAATCAGGATGGCAAACGACCTGATAAAATTACAGTTAATTTATTATCAGATGGTGTAAAAATTGATTCTAAAGAAGTTAGTGAAAAAGACAATTGGTCCTATAGTTTTACAAACTTAGCTAAATATAAAGCAGGCCATGAAATTATATACACTGTAACAGAAGATAATGTACCAGACTACTCAACCATTATTAAAGGGACAACGATTACCAATCAATACACACCAGGAAAAACAAGCGTAACAGTGACAAAATCTTGGGATGATAATAATAATCAAGATGGAATTCGTCCTGATAATATTCACGTTCAACTATATGCAAACGGGAAAGAATTAGGAAATCTAGTAGAACTAAATGAAAGCAATGACTGGACTACAACATGGAAGGATCTAGCAGAAAAAGAATCAGGTAAAATTATAATTTATACTGTGAAAGAAGTAGACACTAATACTCATTATACAGTTACAATCAATGATGAAAATCAAGGGAATATCATTATAACGAATAAACACATAACTGAAGAAACTGAAATCAGCGGGAATAAAATTTGGAAAGATGGAAATAACCAAGATGGCAAACGACCTGATAAAATTACAGTTAATTTATTATCAGATGGTGTAAAAATTGACTCTAAAGAAGTTAGTGAAAAAGATAATTGGTCCTATAGTTTTACAAACTTACCAAAGTATCAAGCAGGCTATGAAATTATATACACTGTAACAGAAGATAATGTACCCGAATACTCAACCACTATTGAAGGAACAAAGATCACTAATCAATATACGCCAGGAAAAACAAGCGTAACAGTGACAAAATCTTGGGATGATAATAACAATCAGGATGGAATTCGTCCTGACAGTATTCACGTTCAACTATATGTAAACGGGAAACAATCAGGAGATCCAGTAGAACTAAATGAAGTTAACGAATGGACTACAACATGGACGGATCTAGTAGAAAAAGAAAATAATCAGAACATCGTATATACAGTTAAAGAAGTGGATGTACCTTCTGAGTATGACGTATCCATTAATAATGAGAATCAGGGGAATATTCTTATTAGAAATACACAAAAGGTAATGATTCCTGATGAACCAACAAAACCCAATGAGATGAATAAGCTAAATGACCCTCCAACTTCAGGTAGATTATTAAATACAGGTGAAAAAGTTTCTATTGGCTTCATTATATTAGGATGTCTGGTTTTAATTATGGTACTAGTTATAATTATTATGAAAAAAAGAAATTAATAAGGATCTTTTTCTAAATTAATCAAATTTATGAAATTAACTTTCACAAAAAAACTTTTTATGACATATATGGTGTTTTTAATTAAACCAAAAATCTTAAGAAAGCAGGCGAATAAATGGAGTTTAAAGATTTTCAAAAGAAAAATATACTAGGATTAACTTTTTATGGTGACATGACAGAAAAAGGACTAGTAACCTTAAGAGATTAGTAATAGAAGTAAAAATACAAATATAAAATAAAGGATAGGTATAAGGAGTATGAAAACACTATATTTAATGAGACATGGACAAACACTATTTAACTTATTGGGCAAAATTCAAGGATCAAGTGATTCACCTTTGACTGAGCAAGGAATAAACCAAGCTCAGATTGCTAGGGATTACGTTTTAGATCATGATATAATTTTTGATCATGTGTATTCGTCGACACAAGAAAGAGCGGTTGATACTGCAGAAATAGTATGTGATTACAAAAATATTATACGATTAAAAGGAGTCAAAGAATGGAACTTCGGTTTATTTGAGAGTGAAAGTGAAGAATTAAATCTTAAAATAAAAGCAGGTGAGACCTCATATGGAGACTTTTTTGTAGATTACGGCGGAGAATCTAGTGAACAAGTACAAAACAGAATGAATGCTACTCTTGTTGAGGTTATGGAAAATGAAGGTCATCATAATGTTCTATGTGTTAGTCATGGAGGCTCTATGTATCGATTTATTCAGAAATGGCTATCTCAAGAGCAAATTAAAACAATCAAATTTTCTAACTGCTGTATTTTGAAGTTTGAGTATTCAGAGGGCATATTTAAATTTAAGGAATCAATTAGCCAAGACTAGTAGGATTTCCCCAAAACGATAGGTAGGAGGTTCAAAATGATTTACTTGTTATTCTTGTTATTACGACTATCAATATTAGTAGGTATTTTTTTCTTAAGTATATATGCTTTATATTTTATTTGGAAAATTGAAATAAAAAGAGAGATGTTACCACCACATTTGAGAACGTGGAAAAATATTCTCAAAAAGGATAGATAGGAGGAAGTTAGAATGGCTCGAGCAGTATATGATAGTTGGGAAATTCCAATCGATAACTACAATAGAACCACGCCATTTTACGTGGAGTGTAATTGTGGTAAACTGGCAAGAAAAGTATACCAACATTCCTATTTTGATTGTCCAGAGTGTGAACGTAGATATGTGCCACATGCAGGGACATATGTAGAAGTGAATAAGAACAAATAAGAGCAACAGAGTTATTAACGATTCTTTCAATCGATTTCAAACACGGATAATCAATGGATTGAGTAGTAAAAGCAGTAATCAGCTTAAAATGGAGAAAAGCATCATGAATAAAATCATGATGCTTTTTCGTTAGACAAAAGTTCAATAGGGTATAGGTAATTGATCATTTTATGAATACTTCTGTTGTAAGGTTCTTTAGTGTTTAATAGAGTTGTTCAAAATAAAAAAAGGAGATTAAAAATTTCTTGATTTCGAAGGGGATTGCAATTCTATGAGTAATTAAACTTTTCAAATGAACTCAAAATAATTGGTCAAATTAGAGTTTTTAGTAAAATAATTCTTTTTGAACTTTGTTAATAAATTTACTATTTTGCTTTATATTTCCCGATTTTATCGTACTTTCAATAAACGTAAGTGCAATAGAACAAAATAGTTCTTTTGAAAATTCAATTGATATACTCCATTTTTTTCTAAATAAATCTCTGTAGCAAATTTTGTGAAATGAGTTTCAAGAATTTTATGGATGTCTTTTTTCAGATTTACTCCTTCTTCTTGTATTTCAATTAAAATCATAAAAGAATCAGTATCAATAGAATTAAAAAGTTCTGTAAATATATCTTCTACATCTTCAAATAGAAACCTTTCTTTAAGAGTATCATTTATAATCTCACAAATTTTTTGGTTTTCTCTTTCTAAAAACTCATATTTATCATGAAAATGATTGTAAAATGTAGACCGCCCAATCATTGCTTGATTACAAATATCATCTATAGTAATTTTTTTTAAGTCTTTTTTTAAAAGTAAGTCGAAAAATGTTTTTTTTATAGAGAGTAAGGTTCTCTTATCACGTAAGTCCATTTTATACCTCTTAACTATACAAAATTAGTCAAAGTGTCCAATATTGGACATTTTGTGTTTATTGCACCTATTATATCACACTATAAGTGCTATAGTATTTAAAACAAGGAGGGATTAATATGTTTAAAAAATATTTAGAAAACGAGCAATTGGACTTCCAAATTAATCGTTTTATGGAACCCTATTTGCATAATAATCAAGTGCAAGCTCAAATACAACAATCTTGTGAGAGAATTTTTGATCTTGAAGATTGGTATACAGAATGGTCTAGTTTAGGTAAAAAAAATCACCAAAACGAGCAGTTTGAGTTAGCGACTGCTTACTATAATTTAGCAGAATTCTTTTTACCAGAAACAGATCCTAGAAAAGAGGTAACATATAATTTAATTAAGAAAAATTTTTATAAGAGTATAGATGGATATTGCAATTTAGATTTTTTAAAAATTCCTTATGAAGGGGTGAAATTGCCCGTATCAATAATAAAAAAGAAAAATGCAAAAAAATGGTTGGTATTTCACGGGGGGTTTGATTCTTATATAGAAGAATTAATCAGATTATCCATATCTCATCTTAGTAGTCTAACAAACTATAATATTGTGATGTTTGAAGGTCCTGGTCAAGGTCTTCCATTAAAAGAAGGATTAACCATGACTTATCAATGGGAAAAACCGATTGGTGCTGTTTTAGACTATTTAAAGCTTGAAGAGGTTACATTAATGGGAATGTCTCTGGGTGGGTATCTTGCATTACGAGCAGCGGCTTTTGATAATAGAGTTAAAACAGTAATTGCTTTTGATACATTTTACTGCATGATTGATTCTTTCTTGATGAAAGCACCCTCCGAATTGAAAAGAATTCCTGATTTGTCTCAATCTAGTGTTAAATCTAAGTTTGATGAACTGGTAGGTCAATATGCTAAGGAAAATATTGATCTACAATTTAAATTGACTAAAGCTAAAGAAATACTTGGTAGAAGTAGTATCTCAGAGGTATTAATCAATTTAAAAGATTTTACTTTAGAAGGTATTGAAAAAAATATTACTCAGGATGTTTTATTATTAGCTGGTAATGATGATATGTACGTTCCCACCTATAGAACAGGTTTTTTACAAAGTAAACTAACTAAGGCGTCCAAGATAGAAACTGTTCTATTTACAAAGAAAGATGGAGGAGAAAAACATTGTCAAGTTGGAGCAAAACAACTAGCTTTTGATAAAATTATAGAATTTCTTCAATAGTAAAATTTCACTTGTATATAGGTTTTAGAAAAAGACTATCTTTTTCTAATTTTGTGTAGTGACTTCAAAAAGTTTGATTTTTTATGGAGAAAATTCTTCACTATAGTTTTTGTTTAATTATTGTTTCTAATTGAACTAGAAAGGATTTTGTGACTTGAGTTGTATTTTAAGAGATTCTAATCTTAGTAATACGTACAAGTTTCAATTATGTTCTTTAACTGTTGATAACTTTCAAAAAACTTATCAAAATAAATTTCTTTTTCTGATATATTATAATAAATATTTGTCTATCTAATTATCTGAGAATAACCTTTTATTAGTATGAATTTTTTGGTTTAAATTAAGAAAGATACTACTTAACGGAAATTCTGGTGCCATAGAATTTCCGTTAAGTAGTAACTATTTAAAAAAGCTAACCAAATTTATTTTTTGTAAGTTAAGACAAATTAGCAATTGTTTCATTTAATTTTAAAGAGCTTTTTACTTTCGCAGCTACCTTTTCACTACATAAAATACTATTTGACTAAAATTCAATACATATGACAAGCTGATTAAGAAGGGAGTGGATTATGGAGTATATCTTAATAGATTAACTAAAAAAATTTATTAGAAAGTGGAGAATAAAAATGACGAAAAAGATTATTTGTAATTGTTTGTTTAGTGTTTTAATTTTGGTAGGGATTTTTATGAATTCAACAGATGCAGTATATTCAGTAGCCAATAAAGATGATACAGGTTATGGGGGCACTTTTTATAATGATGTTTCTGGCTCTGAGACCACTTATCTAGGTGCTGCTAATTATTTTCATATATTTGCTAACAAAATAAACTTAAAAAATCATACTAACGGAAATATAGCTACACGTAAATTAAGTGGGGATGCTAATTTTGGAACGCAAGGTATTGAAGGAACAGAGATCAATTATGTTCAGAAAGTGAAACAAATAAATGCTGCTTCAGGAATAAAGAATCATACGAAGATGATATTTGGAAAAGATACATCTATTGACTTAACAAATTTTGATCGACCACTGGTAGAAAATGTGAGTCTAGATAGATTAAGTGGAGATGATATATACCAAGATAAATATAATCTTCCAGAATATATTTGTTTTGATTCAGAATTTTCAAATTTATCTGATTTTAGCTATAAAATTATAAATAATACAACAAAACATATTAATGTAAGCAATAGCGATTTTTCCGATGTTAACAAAAGAGAGATAGATGTAAGCAACATAAACTCATCAAATGTTTATATTCATTTAGATCCAGATGTTTTAATATACAACACACCTCTAACACTTAAAGGTATTGAAAAAAATGATGGTAAAAGCTCTTTCAAAAATATATATTTAATAATTGATGTAGGATCTTATAATAACTATATTATTAATTCTGAAATAAAATTTGAATATACTGATGGAAGTTATAGAGGAAACAAAGAAACAACAAATTTTACAGATAGCACTGTTTTATGGACTTTTTCTAAAGATATGAATGTTTATAATGGAGATATCTTTATAAACTCAACTTGGTTAGGCAGTATTTTAGCACCCAAAGCAAAGTTAGAGGGAAGTAAAAATATAGATGGAAATATTATAGTTAATGAATTTTTAGGAGCAGGAGAAACACATAAGTGGGATTGGCAACCTCCGTTATTAAAAAAAGGTAGTGTTAAATTAATAAAAGTAGATTCTGACAATGAAGATAAATATTTAGAAGGAGCTGAATTTAGTTTATATAAATCAAACGGCGTGTTAGTCAAAGAGCATTTAAAAACAAATAAAGAAGGAATAGTTATTTGTGAAAATTTAGAGACAGGGGATTATTACTTTAAAGAAACAAAGGCTCCAGATGGATATAAACTAATAGAGCAACATTTTCCTTTTAGTAAAACAGAAGAATCATCTTTAAAAACTATAGAGATTTTAGTAAGTAATAAAAAGGAGACGACAGAACCAAGTACGACAGAACCAAGTACGACAGAACCGAGTACGACAGAACCAAGTAAAAATAATATATTTATAAGTTCAACTGACAATGATAAATATTTACCAAAGACAGGTGAAAAAAAGTCTTTTTTATTAATAGTTTTAGGGAGCCTAATGATATTGGTAGGTATTTTAACAGTTTTCAAAAATAAAAAAAACTTAAAATAAGGAGTGTTAACTCATGGAAAAAAGATTAGATGGCTTTCATTTGAAAATAATTGCAATTATAGCAATGCTAATAAACCATATGGGTATTTTATTTGAATGGGGTCATACTATTCAAACATTACCTTTATATATCATTTCTGAATTTGTAGGAAAATTTACTTTCCCTATCATGGCATATCTATTGGTAGAAGGATATCATTATACGAAAAATGTTAAGAAATACGTAATAAGACTAGCAATATTTTGGATAATATCTATTTATCCATTTTATTTGCTGCGTAATCCTGATTATCCATTTTCTCTTATCGATATACCAAATAACGTTTTTTTTACTCTTCTTATGGGGCTTATAATGTTAATTTATTATGAAAAAATTAAAAGTTCATGGGGTCACTTTCTTATAATTGTATTGTTCATTTTTCTTACTATCCTATCTGATTGGAATGTTTTAGGTATTATGTTGATATGGGCTTTCTACAAATTTCATAATGATAGAGGAATTAAAATAATCATGTTCACGTTATTTTTAATTATTGAAGTAATAGCGGTTGTAGGGGTTTTCGTTGCCTCGAATTCTTTAAGTTACATAACTGAACTTATAGGGGCAACTGGTTTTTTAGCGGTAGGCTATCTATTATTAAATTACAATGGAAATAGAGGATATTCTCCAAGTTGGATTAAATGGGGTTTTTATGCTTTTTATCCACTTCATTTAATACTTCTAGAATTTATAAAATATTTATTCTTTTAAAAAAATCTATAGTAAAGTTTAAAAAATAAAATCAAGTTCTCTAAAAATAAATCTGATACAAACGGATTGTGTCAGATAAACTTAAATATACTTATACCAAAAACATTCGTTTGTGGGGCAAGATAAAAAAATAATTTATGAAGGCGTGTATTATGCTATAATTTAATAGTAGAGAAGTTGAGACGGTGGCTATCTTTGAGGAGGTGGTGCATATGATTGTATGTACTAAATCTACGAAAGGAGAAGCCTTTTGTCAGCATTGGAAACAATACAACTGATTATAAGCTTTGGTATGTTTACTATTGCTTTGATTAAGTTGGTTGTAGACTTGCTTAAAAAAGACAAAAAAAACATATTAAGATTAGTTATGTAAGCTAAGGCATTGGCTTACATAACTATTTTTTTTATAGTTAAAGTGAAGAATAACTCGAACGGTTATTAGAACGATAAGTTCGTAAAAAAAACAGGGTGTCTTTACTATCTCTAATTGAATCAGTTTTTAATATGTTGGATCTACAAGATCGTGTAAAGAAAGTGGAATCGGTAGAGCTAGGTAAAGTTCTTCAACTAATTAATGTAGGAGGATATTTTATGAAGTATGTTGCAGCGTTTGATATTAGTATGGGAAAAAGTTTTATGGTTTTATATGATGAAGAAAATTGTATTAATCAAGAGTGGATTCCGCACACAGTTGAATCGTTCATACATTTAAAACAGTTGTTTGCGAAATACACCAAGGTTGATTCAAACACGTTAGAAATAGTATTTGAAGCCACGGGTGTAGACTCCAAAGCACTAGAGAGATTTTTTATGGAAGAAGGATATCGCTATACAAAATTGAATCCTTTGGAAGCAAGTTTTCAATCTAAAACTTTACGTAGTAATAAAAATGATAAAGTAGATGCTCATAACCTTGCTTTGTCTCATATGAAAAGTAAAAGTAATTTTTATAAAAAATCTGATCAAAAATATGACGAATTAAAACAGCTTTCACGGTACTATTCTGAAATAGATGAGGAATTTTCGGTTATGAGGGGGCGACTTCATAGTTGTGTTCAAGCCACATTTCCCGAATTAGAGCAAGTATTCACAACTAAAAGTTCTTTGTTTTTAAACATAGCACAGATATATCCACATCCTAATCTTGTTCTTAAGGATTCTAAAACCATTATCAAAAATAAAATATTAAAAAATACTAAAAAAATCTATCTTCTTTTCGAGCACAAAAAAAGGCTGAAATGCTAATTACAGCAGCACAAAATAGTTTTCCAGCTGTCGATGAATTCCATCCAGTAATTTTACAAGTTAAACACTATGCCTATAGATATCAAGAACTTGTAGATCAAAAGAATGAAATTACGGAGTTAATGGATAACATAGCTCAATCATTACCTGAGTATAATGTTCTCCTTAGTTTCCCTGGAGTAGGCATAAACTCTGCAGTAAGAGTAATTGCTGAATTAGGGGATATTAGACGTTTTGATAATTCAAAACAAATAAATGCTTTTGTTGGGATAGATATAAGAAGATATCAGTCAGGTAAGTTTCAAATGCGTGACAAGATAAACAAACGAGGAAATAAGATTCTTAGAAAAATTTTATATCAAGTAATTATAAATATGATTCGGACAAAGACTATAGAAGATAATCATATCAAGGAACACTATTATAGATTAAAATCAGAGCCAATGAATAAATGTCATAAAGTTGCAGTCATAGCTACCATAAATAAATTCTTAAGGATATTATTTTATTTAATAAAAAAAGAGACTTTGTATAGTTATGAAAAAGCTATAGCTTAATAAATTTTTTGAGTATTGGGCTAGGTTTATTTACTGTACCCTTTTTACAAGATATATGATTTTACTAAAAAAACTTCTATAACGTGTTTAAACTTAGAAAAGATTGTTATAATAAATCTGTATAGGCTAGATATAAATAGTGAACTAATCTATCTAATTAATGAATACTTTTAATAAGGACAAGATAAATATGGATGATAAAACTGAAAATGTCAGCTCCAGGCAAATATATATTCGATTAATAAATAAAACTGAAGATTACATAGAAAATAACTTGAAAGAAGCAATATCATTAAAAGACTTAGCACGAAATGCTCATTTGTCTGAATTCCATTTCCATAGAATTTTCAAAAAATATTCTTCTGAAACAGTAAATGAATTTGTGACTAGGTTTAAAATGGAACGCGCTGCCATTTTTCTATGTGTTAATCCTAAGATTTCCATAATTACTATTTCTGTGGAATATGGATATAATGACTCTAGTTCATTTAGTAGGACATTCAAAAAACATTTTGGAATAAGTCCTGTTAATTACAGAAAACAGCAAGAATTGACAAGAAAAAGTAATTGGTTCATGAAATAATAGGTATATAAAAAATAAGGAGGAATTATTATGATTGAACCAATCAATATCACTACAGAGGAACTAAAAAACCAACGAATTATCTACATTCGATTTAGAGGAAGTTACGTTGAGTTTAGAAGAAAGAGTAAGAAGCTATTCAATGAATTATTCGATTTTGCTACTACAAATAATTTAATTGACCCTGACAAAACAAAAGTTTTGACAATTTATGATGATAATCCGTTCATTACAGATGAAAAAAATCTTAGAACCAGTGTGGGTATGACTATACCGAAAAATGCAAAAGTTGTTGAAAGTGGAAACATTTGTGAAACTAGCATTTCAGGAAAATTTGCTGTGGGTCATTTTGAAATGTCAAGTAACCAATATGGAGAAGCTTGGCAGTATATGTATCAAGAATGGCTCTTCAAAGATAAAGCTAAACCAAGAGATGCAGTACCATTTGAAATGTATATAACAGAACCACCTAAAAATCTAAAGGATAAGAGTTTTACCGATATTTACATTCCAATTGTTTAAAATAGGTCAAAAGGCAATAAAAAAAGGCTAATTTCAATAAAGAAAAAAGAGGCTCTATACTTTTTGATGTTGGTGAACAATCACCGGCATCTTTTTTAATGCAAAATAATAGAAAAGACACCCTGATATCCTTTAGAATTAAGTCGTCTAAAACCAATCAAAAGGGGAAATCAAGATGTCCTATACAAATCTTATCAAAGAAACCTTAGATATTCTAGACTTAAACATTACTTTTAATGAAAATTCTTTAAAAAAAGAACGCATTAAAGGACGGATCTGCCAGGAGTTTTCTGGTACGTTGGACTATTTAGCGCACTCCTGTCCTCATTGTGGTGCCCATGAAGACGGATCGATTATTCGTTGGAGCTTTACAACCTGTCTGATTTTACTGAATGATGTTTCTGAATACCAAACATACTTACGCTTGAAGAAACGTCGTTTCTTCTGCCATTCTTGTGATAGAACTTTTGTCGCTGAAACAAGTCTTATCGAAAAGTGTTGCTCGATCTCTAAGAAAGTTAAGCTTTCGATTGCCGAGCGTCTACGAAACACTTCGTCTATGACCGAAATTGCCCGTCAAAAGAAGGTCTCTGTTTCCTCTGTTTATCGCGTATTGAAACAGTTTTACGAACCCCTAAAAATCAATCGACTCATCTTGCCAGAAGTTCTTTGTTTTGATGAATTTAAATCAGTGAAACAAGTCGCTGCCTCTATGAGTTTCATTATGATGGATGGACAAACAACGCAATTACTCGATGTCGTTGAAAACCGCCAGTTGCCTTTTTTAGAACGCTATTTCTCACGATTTTCTTTATCTGTTCGTGAAGGTGTAAAATACATTGTTTGCGATATGTATGCGCCTTATTTTTCTTTAATTAAGAAACTATTTCCCAAGTCTCAGATTGTTCTTGATCGCTTTCATATTGTGCAACATATTGGGCGAACGTTCTTAAAACACCGCATTCAACGAATGAATACCTTTCTCCATCAAGGATCTGTAGAAGCAAAAAAATACCGTCACTTGAAGAAATACTGGAAACTACTTCAAAAGAATCAATCGAAGCTCCATTTTGAAAAACGCCAATGGCGTCCTTCCTTCCGTGCTTATTTAACAGAAACCGAACTCGTGGATCGATTACTTGCCTATGATGAAGAATTAAAAGCTGGCTATACCTGTTATCAGGATTTTCTCTATGCCATACAAACAAGAGATTACACACGGTTTCACGTGTTATTAGAACAAGATTATTCTAGGCTTCCAGCTTATTATCAAACAACAATTACTACCTTTAAAAAAGTTCAAACGGGCATTAAAAATGCGTTGGATTTGCCTTATTCCAACGGACCGTTAGAATGCTTGAATAACCATATCAAAGTATTAAAGAGAAATGCCTACGGCTTCCGTAACTTCTATAATTTTAAATTGAGAATTACTTTATGCTTTGGGTCTGTTCTTTTTCAACCAAATAGAAAAACCTAGAGGCATTTCCCTCTAGGCTTCATCATTGATTTAATTCTTTGGATTTTCTTCACCAACATTAGTTGACAAAGAGCCAAAAAAGACCACTTTTGCTATTGACTAATCGTAAGAAATAACCGTCTACTTTTAGCCGAGTGCGGTTATCTTTTAGATAATTAAACAATGCTACCGTCTTAAACGGTTCTACATAAGAGGGATATGTTAGCGCATATCTCTCTTTTCGTCTTTATTATAGCATTTTTTCGCTTTGTTTATCAAGTTAATAGAATTTATGCTTTGGAAAGGAAAATAATATGATTAAGTATAGTAAAAGAAAAAAATTTAGAAGTCGAAATTATCTAATAGCTATAAAAAGAGAAAGATACAGCAAATTTGCAGATCCAGAAACTTATATTTATCCTGAAAGTGACTATAGACTTTCATGGGATAAATTTTTTTTATTAAGTGGACTAACAATAGAAAAAGGACAGGTTTTTCTAGATAAGTTCATTCACTATTATTTTCATTCTGGTTATTCTGTGGTTGACTTATTAGATAAAAGAAAATTTAATCCATATCAACAAGTAATAATTAGTTATCGTGAATTATCTATATTGAAAAGTCATTTTCCAACAAATTATACTAATTTTTTATTGAACTATCAATATCAGTTACTCCAACATAAATATAATATGTACGAAACTATTCCAACAAGAATTAAGAAAAGATTTATCCAATCCGTATATGAATTGACAGATACCTCTGTAGAAAGTATAGATAAATTTTATGAAGGTTATGGAAAATCATATAAAACACAAAACTTCCGTTTGTAAAAATAGGGTATAGTCAAAAGTAATCTTGTGCAGTTGCAACGAGATCACTTTTTTGTTGTAAATTATATGTGTAAATAATCAGAATCTTACATAAGTACGTTGAGTCAGGTTTTCAATGAAAGAAATTCTATAGGGTAAAAAAGTTTGAATAGAGTATAGGTATATTTTGCTATTGTTAGTAGTGGCTTAGGACTATTTTGTGAATGAAATTTAGGTGTAAAAAAAGTTGAGATATAGGTACATAAAAGGTATGACTTAAAAATAAAAAAGTTGACTTTATCTAGATATGCTTCTTTGTAATAACATAGGCAAATCTTTAACAAAAAAGTGTAAACAAACAATACATTAGCAGAAAAGAACATGAGAGTACTTTTTATAAGTCGCTATAAATCTACCAATTGTTTTTTAAATTGGCATATGGTATATTATATATTAATTAAAGTAGTGTAATTTGCAAAAGGAGATGTTCAATATGAAAGCCAAAATAGTAGGCGTATTAGTAGTTACTGTATCAGCGGTATTATTAGGAACAAGCTTTGTTTTTAGTAGAGACACTTCACAAACTAAAGATGCAGATAAAGCTAGTGCTACAGAGAATACAGTAACTGAAGATTCACATGTTGACTCAAGCTCAAAAAGTAATACCATAGAGGATGATTATATTGTTGATTTTGAAGATGCCGATGGAGAAAAACTTTATACTATTTTTAAAGACGCCAATGCTGCTGATATCATATCGTTGTTAGATCAATTTAATAAAGATTCGGATAGGGTGGTTGTAACTTCTGATGGAGAGGTCTTAAATGGAAAGTTTGGTATTAAAAATATAGGTTCTGACGAAAAAAATATAGATACTGCTACTGATCCTAATGGTATAACAGTCTATAATCTCAAAGCCCTGATTGAAGCTCATAAAGATGAAATAAATGAATTGGCTAATAAACATAGTTAATTTATTTGTATATGTTACTTAAAAAAGGAGAGTTATAAGTGAAAAAATTAATATTTGTTGTTTTATTTGGTTCAATGTTCTTTATTTCCAATAATAAAGTTGAGGCTGCTGAGTACAAAGATCCAGTAAAAGTAGCTAAAGTATCAGCAGAGGGTGCTGCTTTCAATGGTCTAAAAGACACTGATAAAGTTGTGGAATTGGAAGATGGTACATTTTTACATGGGAAAGCTACTATTGGAATGTTGGGTGCTAACAGAGATGAAATGATCACTGTTGATAGCGAAACAGCACCAAATGCTGTGACAGTTGAAGCTGCCAAAGAGATATTATCGGAAAATGAAGGTGAAAGTAACTTCAATCAAATGCTTAGAGGTGTTTCTTGGTCATTTAATTATAAAAGTATGCCTTACGGAGCTAGTGTGAATGGTCATTTTTCAAGAAGCGTTGGATGGAACTCGTTAAATACAGTCTACCAATCTACAGGAGGAGGACCATATTTAAGATATTATTCAGGTTATGATTCTGCGATGGTGGGCACTGCACAACAAGCTACACGAACTTTTTCAGGAAGCCTATCAGGAAATTTTTTATCTGCTGATACATACAGATATTTTCCTGGAATAAATACTATGTATACTCACTATTCAAGTTCAAATGTGCAACATCAAGGCTTTCAAATAGCAAATATTGACTAATTGAAATATTAAATTATATTTTTAGATTTTTATAGAAGAAACATTCAATATGAAGTAGAAGCAAGCAATGTATTATCTACCCAAAAGGAGCCAAAAAGATGGGAATCTTTTTGGCTTTTTTATCGTGCAGTTTACTAAATCCGCTATCAGAAATTTGAGCATAAAAAAGATATTGTAAGGAGAGTATTTATCTAAAAATTTACAATTCCACTATTCTTTTTATTGGGAGATTTTGGGGAGAGAATCAACAGGTTAGATGATATTGTTCTTGTTATACTCAAATTATATTATTGCGCAGTGATATAAAAATTATAACAAGAAAGAAGGATATATATGGATCAAATGGTTTTTGAAACACAAAAATGGTTAAATAAAACTTATTCTTTTGAAACTGGTATGGTACCTCAAGATGGTAAAACTGGATGGCGTACAATTTATGCTTTAAGAAGAGCATTGCAACAAGAGATGGGGATCACAGCGACCTCTGATAATTTTGGACCCACAACGGAAAGATATTTTAAAGAAAAGGTAGAGCCTACATTTAAAGATGGTGGCAATCCTAAAAAAAATATTGTTAAAATTTTACAAGGTGGATTTTGGTGCAAAGGAATCAATCCTGGAGTTAGTGGTACAGAAGCACTAGATGGTGTCTATACTAAATTTACTAAACAAGCTGTTCAAGAGTTTCAAAAAATGGCTGGTTTAAGTCCGGATGGCTATTTAACAGCAATGTTAATGAAAGCATTATTGGATATGAGTGCCTTTGCCTTATTAGGTGATGTCAATATTCGTTTAATGCAACAAGAACTAAATAAAAAGTATAACAAATACTTTGGACTACTTCCTTGTGATGGAATCTACCAACGAGAAACAAATGAGGCGTTAATTTACGCTCTTCAGGCAGAGCTTGGTATGGGACCTGAAACAGCAAATGGTTATTATGGACCAGGGACTACAGCTCAAACACCAACTTTGGTAGAAGGCAATAGTGGAAACTTTGTTAAAATCTTGCAGTGGGCATTGTATGTAAACGGATTCAATGAAGCTGGAAATTTTGATGGTAGATTTACGGCTAGTCTAGGTGAAGAAGTCTATTCTTTCAGATATTTTATGAAATTGCCACCCTATAATAAGGTGGCGGATATGACGGTAATCAAGGGATTACTTTCAAGTGCTGGTAATACAAACAGATCAGCTTCGGCATGTGATATGGCCACACAGTTGACAAAGCAGCAAGCACAAGTCATTAAAAATAATGGATTTTCAATTGTAGGGAGATACTTAACTGGTAGTGTAGGAGTTGGTGCCAACAAGCGAGATAAGAATCTGACCTTGACCGAAATTAAAAATATCACGGATTCAGGATTAAATATTTTTCCTATTTATCAGGATGGAGGATGGGAAGAGTCATATTTTAGCAGCGGACAAGGGAACTATGATGGTTCAATTGCTTTTCGAACAGCTTTTTCTTTAGGGTTTCCGGCAGGAACTACCATATATTTTGCAGTTGATGTAGATATTCAGGACGGTGACATTCAGGGAACAGTTATTCCTTATATCAATAAAGTAAAAGAAGCAATCGATGCACATGGAATGTATAAAGTTGGTATTTACGGAACTAGAAATGTATGTCAGAAAGCTGTAGATTCAGGTGCAGTAACTAACTGTTTTGTTTCAGATATGTCTACTGGTTTTAGTGGTAATTTAGGGTTTTCGATGCCCAAAGAATGGGCATTTGATCAGTTTTATGAACATAGTAACCTAGGATTTCCAATTGATAACGTCGCAGTATCTGGAAGAGATTTTGGAACAAAATACTTTAACACACCGACTGAAAGTGTAGTTCAATATCATGCGACACAGCTTTTAAAAAAATTAAAGTGGGATATGTTTATAAAAGATGTCGATTTTAGTTTAGATAAGGAATACCATATTAAGCCAGCACCATTGGTCGATATTTATTTTAAAGCAGAGGCTTCATGGAAAGTAGTCAACAACAAAGCTGGATACTCTATTATTGTATCTAATGGAAAAGTTGAGAAAATTAAATATTCTGATCCTTTACAAGCAGAATTAAACAAATACAACAATATTTTAGAACTTCAAGGAAACAATCAAATTGATGAAATTATAAATGGGTTAGCACCTACAATTGGAAATGGAGTTGTTGAGACAGGGGTCTGCGCTCGTAATGGTAAAATTGGCTTGAAGCTTATTATAAAAAAAGAAGTAGAAGAATCTGTTGGGAGACGTACTATTAAATCTGAACTATCATTAACAGCTGAAATATATTTAACGGCATTATCACCTTCGCCAATTCCGGATCCCAAGTATAAGGAAATACATGATGATATTGTTGATGTAAACGGTGTGGGTTCATTTGATTATACTCTAATTATATATGGAGTAGGAGCTGTTTCATTAGTAGCAGCTGGATTTTTATTAGTAGCAACACTGCCAGCCCAAGTGCTTGGAGGATTAGCTGCAACATTTTTAGTAATGCTAACACAGCTTTAAAGTTTAAGAGCTTGGGACGTAAGTACTAACGAAAAATCCAGATACCAGTCAAATTGATTGGCATCTGGATTGTTTTTTTGTACAAAAATAAGAACACCTTTGCTAAAATAAAAGTGACTAAACAAATAAGTCAGCGAGGTGTTCTTATGTTTAAAAATTATACCACAAATCAAGTCGTTCTTCCTCTAGATTTTAGTTTTCAGTTAGAAAAAAACGATATTGCGTTTGTCATTGATCAATTAGTTGAAAGTATTCCGGAGGAACGCTTTCTTCCTTTTCATCATCAAATGGGGCCTTCTTCTTATCATCCGAAAATGATGATGAAGATGATTTTATGTGCCTACACACAATCTGTATTTTCTGGTCGCAAGATTGAAGCCTTGACGAAAGACAGTATTCGCATGATGTGGCTTACTCAAAGTTATCAACCTAGTTATCGAACCATCAATCGTTTTCGAGTGAATCCTTTAGTGAATGCACTCCTTCGGGAGTGCTTCGTCCAGTTCCGTAGCCAATTAGTCAAGGAACAATTAATCGATGAAGAAGCCATTTTTATCGATGGTACAAAGATTGAAGCCAACGCCAATAAATACACCTTTGTTTGGAGAAAATCCATTGATAACTTTAATAAAAAGCTTACTGAAAAATCAAATTTTCTCTACGATGAATTGTTAAAGAATCAAATTATTCCTGAAATTGAGCGAGAGTCCTCAAAAGAATTATCTGTCACTGAATTAGGTAAGATTGAAGAAAATCTCGCGCATGTTGTCGAAAAGTTTACAGAAAAAATCGAACAAGCAGAGGATGGAATTACGCGCAAATCAATCCGTTCTAAACGAAAAATTCCTAAAAAATTAAGGACACTTTTCAAGGACTTTAAAGAGCGAAAACTCGCTTATCAAAAACATAGACAGATTTTAGGGCAACGAAACAGTTACTCTAGAACTGATCTAGATGCCACTTTTATGCGCATGAAAGACGATCATATGAAAAATGGTCAGTTGAAAGCAGGTTATAATCTTCAAATCGCCACGAACAGTCAGTATATTTTAGGCTATGATCTTTTCTCAAATCCAACAGATACACGAACATTGCGCCCTTTTTTAACCACTTTAAAAGAGCGTTTCTTTGATCTGCCAAACTATATTGTCGCAGATGCCGGCTATGGAGGAGAAGAAAACTATCAAGCGGTTTTAGAGGATCACGAGCGAACACCACTCATCACTTATGCCATGTACCATAAAGAACAGAAGAAAAAGTTTAAACAAAATCCGTTCCTTCCAGCAAACTGGTCGTATCAGGAATTAGATGATACGTTTCTTTGTCCAAACGGACGAAAAATGAATTTTCGAAACTATTCTATTCGTACAGATAAATATGGCTTTAAACGTTATTTAAAACGGTATGAATGTGAAGACTGCTCGAATTGTCCTCTTCGAAGCCAGTGTACAAAAGCGAAGAGTGACAAGAATCGTGAGATTCAAAAGAACATGAATTGGGAATACTTTAAAGCAAGAATTCAACAGCTGCTTTCAGAAGAAGAAACAGGTAAACTCTATCGTCAACGAAAAATTGACGTCGAACCAGCTTTCGGACATTTGAAGGCTTGTTTAGGGTTCACTCGGTTCTCTGTTCGAGGGAAACAACAGGCACACAATGAAATTGGATTCGCGTTAATCGCAGTAAATTTAAGGAAATATAGGCTAAGTAAGCTAGAAAACATGAAGGATTCTCCCAATAATCTAAAAAATAAAAGACTGAAAATCATTTTTTACGATTTTCGGTCTTTTATTTTAAGGTTTTTGGGACTTACGTCCCAAGCTCTTTTTAAATCATTAGATAGGCAAATATTGAGAATAAGCATAAGCAGAATGTAAGCATATATAAGGATATTACTAATTTTTTTAGATTATTATCTATTGTAATAAATATTGACTGTGGAATTGTTGTTACTGAAGGTGCTGAATGACCCGAATCATTCTCAGACGAATAGTTATTAAAATGGTAACTTATTGCATTTAATTTTCTGTAAAAAGTGAAATAAACAGATAAACATAAAAACATAAGAGCATCCGAGATCAAAAATATGCTTATATTAAATCTGTTTAAAAGCATAATAATATTTAACACGAACAAAAGGATAGCAAATACTTTAAATACTTTAGAAAGTATGTAATTTCTTTTGAATTGAATTAAAGAATTACTCAAAATAAGTAAGTTGTTTTTTTGTCTCTCCTGAATTAACTTTTTTGAAGTAATAGAAAAAGTTTCAGCATAGAACTTAAAAACAGAATTCCTATTTTGTACTAATTTAAAGAAAAATAAAAATGTGAAAGTGAGTGTGACTACAAAAAACGTTAGTATAGAAAAAAATATTAAATTTGTCAATGAGATGCCTCCTGAATTTTACATTTAGTTTATTTTAGTATAGTACGATGTACATGTCAAAAATTTAATTGAGAATATAAAAGTTAAAGAAAGTAAGAATTAAGGTATAATATTATTGAGAATGTAAATAATTTAATAGATAAAAACCATTAGTAATAGAAGTAAAAATACAAATATAAAATGAAGGATAGGTATAAGGAGTATGAAAACACTATATTTGATGAGACATGGGCAAACACTATTTAATGTGTTGGGCAAAATTCAAGGAGCAAGTGATTCGCCTTTGACTGAGCAAGGAATAAATCAAGCTCAGATTGCTAGGGATTACTTTTTAGATTATGATATTATTTTTGATCATGTGTATTCGTCGACACAAGAAAGAGCGGTTGATACTGCAGAAATAGTATGTGACTACAAAAGTGTTATACGGTTAAAAGGAGTCAAAGAATGGAACTTCGGTTTATTTGAGAGTGAAAGTGAAGAATTAAATCCTAAAATAAAAGCAGGTGAGACCTCATATGGAGACTTTTTTGTAGATTACGCCGGAGAATCTAGTGAACAAGTACAAAACAGAATGAATGCTACTCTTGTTGAGGTTATGGAAAAGGAATGTCATCATAATGTACTATGTGTTAGTCATGGAGGTTCTATGTATCGATTTATTCAGAAATGGCTATCTCAAGAGCAAATTAAAACAATCAAATTTTCTAACTGCTGTATTTTGAAGTTTGAGTATTCAGAGGGCATATTTAAATTTAAGGAATCAATTAGCCAAGACTAGTAGGAGTTCCCAAAAAGGATTGTAAAGGAGAATAAAGTATGTCAATGAAAAAAATAAAAGTGATAAAGGTAATACGATTGCTATTACTTTCCTTCTATATTTACTATATGTTTAACAGTTCTGAATTTAATACTAGTCATCGTAACAGCTATATACTAGTCAATACGATGTTGTTTTTATGCGGATTGGGATTGACTCTTACTCTGCCAAAAGAATATCAGAGTGGCAATACATTTCTAAAAAGGAAATATATGTGGTTTGAAGTTGGTTTAGAAATAGTTGTCATGTTTGGTCTTTCATGGCTATTGTGTCAATTTTAATAAAAAATAGTTTTTTAATTTCAAAATTTGGATAAAACACAAAATTTCCTAAAAAGGATGGTATGAATGCAACATTTAGCAAATTCAAAACTAAGGAAAAAGCACTAGCCTATTTAGAAGCAGAAGAATACGAAATGGAAGAAGCTTTCGATTCAGATGGTTACGTTCAATACTCACAAGATTTACATACAGCTTATTTAATAAATTCAAGAAACATTGAGACAAAAGACTAAACGGGATACCCAAAAAGGATCAAAAATAAACCAAATGCATGAAATGTTAACACTTTGCTTTTTTTGTAAAAACGTCAACATGTCCAGACTCTCAAAGAAAATCAGTAGGCAGAGTAACATAAAACGAAAAGAAGTGATAGTCGATTCAAGGACTTTCTATAATAAAAGAATATGATTCAACGAAAGTAGAATCAGCTCGGAGAGTCCGGGTAAAGCTTCAGAACAACATAAAAAGGAGATAGCTGTTGAGCTTTCTCCTTCTCTATACTATTATAATTTGAAATTGATATTGCCAAAATTGGATGATTCACCAGCTGACGTATCATATATATCAGACGAATAACCGATCTTAAATTTCATAGGTACAATTGAAAGATTGGTGAGTTGGAATGTCTCCGTCCCTTTACCTTCATCGAAATCCATAGTATCTACAAACGTTAAATCTGTATATGTTTCATGGACATAGTTGTCTTTGTTGTCTAGCATATAGTCAACTGTGTAAGTGTCCTGATTAGGATGCGTGTAATAAGTTTTTAACGAATAAAAATCGTTGTTTGGATTATCTGCTTTAAACTTAAAGATCATCATTGTCGTATAAGAATTCTGGTCTAATTTATAACAAAAGGTGGGTATTTTAAATTCAATCTGTTCTCCAGGATCTAATTCAATTTCACGGATTATTTTAGATGTTCGAGGAGTTTTACCAAAAACCTCCTGTGTTAAGTTGTTTGTTTCTTCTGCAGTAACTGAACTAGCTCCTACAAACAAGCCAAAGACTGATAGACATGCAACCAAAAATAATTTCTTTTTCATATTAAACACTCCTTTAATTAGTAATTTAATCCTAACATAAAGATTCTTTAATAGCAATTTAAAAATAAATCTTCGTACTAAAAAAAAAATTAAAGTTTCAAATTAAAATAAATGATTTTAAGCTATTTTAATATTAAAATTTTTTTTCAGTAAATAAATTACTTTAAAAAAATTAAATAATGAAGCTATTAAAAGATAAGAAAATTTTTTTACTAAGACATGGGGAAACAGAGTATAACAAACTAGGTAAGTATCAAGGCATTCTCGATTCTCCACTAACAGAGGTAGGTGTAAGACAGGTAAGGGAAAATGCTATGTTGCTTAAGCGCAAGTTGGATATCGAAAAAGAAGAAAATTCTATAAAATTTTATTCAAGCCCTTTAGGACGAGCAAAAGCAAGTGCTGAAATTATTAGGACTGAGTTAGGACTAACAAATGCTAATATTACATTTGATAATGACTTAGAGGAAGTAAACATAGGTTCTTGGAATGGTAAAAATGTTCAAGAGGTAAGAAACAATGAGCCCGATGTGGATGCGTTCAATTGGTACTTTTGTTCACCCGATGGAGAAAACTATACAGAAGTAATAAAAAGATGCAAAAGTTGGATTAATACTGTTGAGCAAGCAAAAGAAGAAACGATTATTGTTATGTCTCATGGCTTATTAGGGAGAGTATTGAGAGGGTGCCTAGTAGGTTTGGACTATAAAGAATCAATATATTTAGATGTTCCACAGAAAGGTTTTTTTGAAATTCATAATCATAGAATGTCCTATATTACAGATGATTTTGAAGTTCAATAAAAATCCTTTGTTTTCTCAAAAAGGATGGATCAAATAGTTAGGTGAGGATGTTTTTATGGAAAAGTTTATAAGTAAATTACTAAAATATAAATATTTCTTTTTTGGGTGGATTGTAAGTGTTCTCAGTTTGATTTTAAGTATGGGGTTTAATATTAGATGGAACTTTTTAAACTTGATATCGATGTTAGCATACTTAGTTCAATTAATTGTTATAGGTTACAACGCCATTAAGTCGGGGGAAATTAGAATAAGAGATATTCTTTACCCTGTTCTTATAGTCGGTAGTTTATATGGGTTATACATTCTTGTTAGTTATTTGACTTATAAGTTCAGTTTATAGTGTCCCAAAAAGGGTGAGAAGGAGTAGTTGACATGGAAAATTTAATTGAAGCAATTGTAAATTTTTATGATTCCGTTTTTTTTGCATTGTTTAGTAAAAAGAAAAAGTAATTTGTGTCAAAAAAGATAAAATTAAAGTTGAAGAGCCGAATAAGCTATAAAAAACTATAGCTTATCCAACTCTTTTTTTACAACATCCGTACTAAATGAATATTCAGGAGTCATACTACGGTAAGGTGTTCTAGCAAGAAATTCCATTTCAGAAGGCTGTAATTTTGAATCCAAATCAATATTTTCTGGATAAGATTTTAACAGCTGAATCATATTGTTATTGATACTAATAACAGAACGATTGAAAGCATATGAAATTTCTATTCTACCAGCTTTTAGAAAATATTTTTTTATTTGATAAGATTTATCAGTGCTGTAACCAAAAACATGTTCAATGCCTTCCTTAATATAAGTAGGAAGGTGTTGTTTGTTTTTTGCATTAATATCAGCTAGAACAATCGGAGAAAAAGATAAGTCATTAACCAATACTAAAATTTTCTTCCTATCTAAAGTGAAGTAATTAGCATGCCAAGAAAAGAAAGAACGTTCATTCGAACTTGACGTATTTGTTGATACTGAAAAATCGTTAAATAATGGTAATGCTTTCTTAGTGGGTACAATAATCATGAGTATGCTCCTTACAATATAATAATAACTATATTATAGCATACAAAAAGTGGCGTATTGATTTAAATTCAATACATGTTTTATAAGGTGAATTTATTTATGCTATTTTTTTATTTTAAAACAATCGTTTTAAAGGTAAGAAGAATTATTTTTTAACTATCATTTTGATATGTACTTATAAGGATCAGAAATGGTATAATTGAAGGAATGAATTTAAATAAAGGAGTAAACGAATGATGAAAGAAAATTTAAAGGTTGCAAAGCAAGAAATGAAGGAAAAAACGAGACCCTATCAAACGTATGGGTATTATTTAGCTATACCTATAGTCTATATAGTGATATTTGTACTGTCTTTCCTAGATGTTAATCTGAGTAACGTCGGAATGATTCTTTTTGTCTTTACTATTCTTGCAAATATTGGCGCAAGTAAACTAAAATTGATATCTAAAAGAAAGTATGTTGCACCAATACTAATTTATGTAGTCAATGCTTTAGGAATAGTATTTTTAGTTCCAATATTTGTAGAAATTGCCAGTGGTGGAACAGGAGATGCTACTTTAGGGCTAATTGGCTTGATTGTCTTCCCAATTGAAATTATAGCAATTATTTTCTTTTTTATTACTGCAAACGACATAAAAAAAGCCTATCCTATGATGGCACAAGATTCAAAAGATGCTCGTGAAGCGTATTTAACTTTGAAAAAGAATAGATAAATTAAAGTTAAGACTATGGATCTGAATCTAAAAACTACTATTCAGATTTGAATAGCGGCTAAAGTAAAAAGTGTGAGTAGTCCACAAAGTTATGCTAGATAAGAGTTTAGGGTAGAGATTTTTCTCTATCCTATTTTATTACTTAAAAATGCTCGTTCATAAAATATCTAAGACAAATAATATGCTGAATCCTATTTACTTAACCAGATGACCGTTAAAAATAGTTGCTCAGTAGATTCTTTTATCAATTATTTTTAATATTTTAGATAAAAATGAGAATATATAGATATGTTATTGTGATAAAATTAAGTTTCTTATAGTTCTTAGGATAAGGTAGGTGGGAATTAAGAATGAAAAATTATATTCTTTTATTAACAGTAGGGGTTCTGTTGGCTTCGAATGCTCCTAGAGATGAAACAGGAGAGCAAAGCAATAGTCTTTTATTTACTTTAGGCATGTTAGTACATTCAAGTTTATTTATTTTCACACGTAAAAAAAATATCTAAAATAATAGTATCGTGTCTAATTCAGCAATGGATATCTATAATTACTAATTAAATGAATTCTGTTCATTGCAATACTAGCACATAATTTAATTATTTGAACTGTATAAAAATAAGTTTTTTGTTTATTCAAAAAAATTAATAGAACGAGGCTAGAACATCACTCTACGAGTCACCCTAGCCTTAAGGAATCCGAATAACCGGTGGGAGTAAAAGCAACGCCTTCGGGCATAGGTTGACATTCACAAAAAATTAAAGAACAATTTTCGTGAATTCTCTCTTATTTCTCGAAGTTAAATGCTTCTGTCCCAACCTCTAGTAAATAAAAAACAAGAAGGAGAAACAAATGAACAAAAAGATAATCCCTCTACTACTAACATTATTCTTAGTTAGCGCATGTAAACCGGATGAACCTAGGAATAAAAACAATGCAGCATCTACAGAAAAATCGGAAGCTCCTATAGAAGCTTCGACAGGTGCGACTGCTGTGACAGCTAATTCATCAAAAGAAAGTGATGCTCCAGTAGAGACTGTTTTAGGAGAATTTTCTAAAAATAATCATACTTATTCTTTTGATGTTGTAACTGGTGCAACGAATGGTGCGTATGAGGGAACAGCTTATACTGGAAAAGAAAAACAAGAAAAAATGTATTGGTCAGGCCGACCAGAACTTGGCGAAATTATCGGCGATTATTATCATGAAGAATATGAATTTGATGGTGGATATGTCGCTAGTTTGGATGTAGTAAAGAAAGATGATCAATTGATTGCCATTGAGTTTGATGAAAAAGGACCAGACAATTATTATTCTGCTGATTGGGCAGGTGAAACAAAAAGATTATCAGGGTACGCAGATTTTCAAGCAGCAAACAATCGAACAGATATTACGTTAGTAACCATTGTTAATGCGATGACTTTTCTTGAACATCAAATGTTGGAACAAAATTCTTTAACAGGAGATTTTTATTCTGTTAGAGGGTCGTCTAACAGCGTTAGAAATGGATACATTCCTGCTGCAAACAAACTATCAGAGAGAATAGCAAATGAGTCAAAGGAAAAATATTACGGATTGACGAAGGAATTAGGCGAAGGATTATATGGACGTTTAATTATTATTAAAGATAAAGACACAAATAAAATAATAGACGCCAAATATGACGAGTATTTCGCAGACACACAAGAAGAGATCAACGATGCCGACTTAAAACAATACTCTCGTCAAAGTAAATACCAATCACGTACGTATTCTGAAGAAAGTAATCAAAATTTCAAAAAGCTAGCGGATGAACTGCAAAAAGAAATTCTTAACAAACAAACTCTAAAAATTGATAGAACAGATAGTTCACTACAAAAAAATTATTCTCAATTTATTGATGATATGAATAATATGCTTACAAAATAGATTGAGCTCTTTAAAAATTGAAGACTAATAAAAATAAAACAGAGAAAGGGTAAGTTTTCACCTACTTTCTCTGTTTTATTTAGAAACGTAGTAGCTATTAAAACAATTAGAAATCTTTTTGAGTGATCTGAATAAAACCTTAATAAATAA
The DNA here is from genome assembly GCF_051714545.1 of Enterococcus sp. AZ126. Taxonomy (NCBI): domain Bacteria; kingdom Bacillati; phylum Bacillota; class Bacilli; order Lactobacillales; family Enterococcaceae; genus Enterococcus; species Enterococcus sp. AZ126. Next base: position 1,693,524 of record NZ_JBIOSB010000001.1, on the reverse strand, counting down.
TAGACCTACAACTCACATTTGTTTTTATTCTATTTGTATGAGGCGTTTAATACCTCATATAGATTTTTGTTGTAACATTTAGATAAAACTATGTAGGGGAAAGAGTGATCTATTGCAATGATAATACTTGTCCAATATAAACAGTTGAATCAGTTAAACTATTTTTTGTCATTAAATCTTGAAGAGACAGGTTGTTTTTCTCAGCAATCGCAGACAGTGTATCGCCAGACTGAACGGTATAAGTAGTTGCTGCATGGGCCGTTGTAGGTTCTGTAGCATCCTCATTATTCTCTGATGAAGGAGTTGTTTGTACTGCTTGTTTAGAACTCTCTATAGTCGAACTGGTATCGTTTGAGCTACTTATTTTAGTAGAACTTTCACTGATAGAATCATTTTGTTTTGTGCTATCTGTTGAAGTTGCACTATTGTTAGTCTTTTTTTCTTTATCAAGTAAACTGACTTGCTTTTCGATATTCTCCAATCGTGTTTCTTGTTTAGAAGTTGCTTGGACATTTAAAAATAACAATATAGCTAATACAAAGGTGTTTATTATTAATAATAAAATAACGATTAAGATTGTTTTATTTGATGTGGATGTTGGACGTTGTTGTTTTCGACGTGAATATTCTTCTTCCAAAAAATCTCGCTCCTTTCATACTAAATTTATAATAAAAACACTATACTATAAGGTGATATTAGTATAGCACAATGTTAGGTAACACTCAAAGAGGAAAAAAACTTGATTATATTATCAAGTTTTTATTTTGAGAAAAAGAAAATAAAAAAACATGTGAATTAAAAAATAATTCTATTTATGAACAAATAATTTTTTAACATGTTTTGAGTAATTGTTTTTAAAACAATTATATAGATAAATAGTAGTACAAATCTTTTTTTTAAGCTTATAATAGAGAAAGATAATAAAAATGGAGGTAAATAGGATGGAGCATAAACAATTAGATCAATTTCCAGAAGATTTTTTATGGGGCAGCGCATCAGCTGCCTATCAAGTTGAAGGGGCTTGGAATGAAGAGGGGAAAGGGGTTTCTGTCTGGGATGAATTTGTCCGAATTCCCGGCAAGACATTCAAAGGGACGAATGGCGATGTAGCAGTTGATCATTATCACCGTTATAAAGAAGACGTTGCTTTAATGAAAGAACAAGGATTGAAAGCGTACCGTTTTTCAATAGCGTGGACGCGTATTTTTCCTAATGGTCGTGGTGAGATCAATCAAGCGGGCTTACAATTTTATATCGATTTAGTGGATGAACTCATCAAGAATCAAATTGAACCGTTAGTAACGCTTTATCATTGGGACTTACCTCAAGCACTTCAAGACGAATATCAGGGATGGGAATCGCGAAAAATTGTTGAAGATTTTACAAATTATGCACAAGTGCTATTTGAAGCATTCCGAGGGAAAGTGAAATACTGGATCAGCTTGAATGAACAAAATATCTTTATCAGTCATGGCTACTTGATGGCATCTCATCCGCCAGCTGTGAGCGATCCTAAACGAATGTACCAAGCGAATCACTATGCTAACCTTGCCAATGCATCGGTCATAAAAAAATTCCATGAACTAAATATGCCAGGCTCTATTGGGCCAAGTTTTGCATACGGTCCTAATTACTCACTTAATAGTGATCCCAAAAATATTTTAGCAGCGGAAGATTCAGAGGATTTAAATGCTCATTTTTGGATGGATGTTTATTTATTCGGAAAATACCCGATTTCAGCGTTAAAAATGCTAAAAGAACAAGGGTTAGCCCCGACCATAGAGGATGGTGACGAAGAACTTTTAGCAGCAGGCAAACCTGATTTTCTTGGAATCAATTATTATCAAACCAATACAGTTGTTTTTAATCCACTAGATGGTGTCGGCTTAGGAAAAATGAACACGACAGGAGAAAAAGGTTCATCAGAAGAATCTGGACTTCCTGGAGTCTTTAAACGTGTAGAAAATCCCTTTGTTGAACGGACAAATTGGGATTGGGAAATTGATCCAGAAGGGCTGCGTATCGGTCTTAGAAGAATTACCAGTCGTTATCGAATTCCTGTCTTGATTACAGAAAACGGACTTGGAGAGTATGATAAAATAACGAAGGATAACGAAATTCACGATGATTATCGTATCAACTATTTAAATGATCATGTTCATGCAATCAGAGAAGCAATAACGGATGGTGTTGAAGTATTAGGCTATTGTACATGGTCGTATACCGATTTACTTAGTTGGTTGAATGGGTATCAAAAACGTTATGGATTTGTTTATGTTGATCAAGATGAAAATCAAGATGGCAGTCTAAAACGTTATAAAAAGGATAGTTTCTACTGGTACCAAAAAGTCATTCAGGAAAATGGACGCAATGTGTAAAATGTTGATTCAAAATAAATATATGTAGAAAACTAAAAAATCGTTTAATGGTCTGGATTGTTGACATTAAGCGATTTTTTTAGGTCCTATCATATGCACTTTTTCTAAACGCTTGCTATAATAAACCCGTATTGTTTATATGAAACTAATTATTTATAGAACTTGAATAAGTTAAAAAATGAAGGAGGATATCCCAATGGAAAGATTCGATGTGATCATTATTGGCAGTGGTCCAGGTGGAATGGCTGCGGCGTATGATTTAGTGGCAGAAGGAAAAAAAGTTGCTGTGGTAGAAGCTGATTTGTGGGGAGGAACATGTCCCAACCGAGGTTGTGATCCTAAAAAAGTTCTTTATGGTGCTGTTGAAGCTAGAGACAACGTGGTGCAACTAAAAAATAAAGGCTTTGATGCGCGACCTGAAATCAATTGGCGTGATTTAATGGCGTTCAAAGAAACCTTTACTCAGCCTGTACCGATTGAACAAAAATCGGGATTAATAAGTTCAGGGATTCAAACAATCACAGGATTTGCCTCTTTCAAAGACAAGCATACGATCACCGTAGAAAATAAAGAGTATCAATCGGATGCATTTATTATAGCTACTGGACAACGACCAGCTATTTTAGATATTCCTGGAAAAGAAAATTTTGATACGAGTACTGATTTTTTAAATATGAAAGAGTTACCTAAAAAAATTGCTTTTGTCGGCGGTGGTTATATTTCTCTTGAACTTGCCAATATTGCTGCAAGTTGTGGGAGTGAAGTTCATTTACTCCATCATAATGATCGGCCTTTAAAAGGGTTTGATGAAGCGCTGACTAAAGAGTTGATTGAAAATCTTTCACTTCGAGGGATTCATTTTCATTTTAACGAATCGGCTGAAGGTCTTACTAAAAAAAGTGAGCAAATTGAAATTACTTTAACAAGTCAAGGAACGTTATTCGTTGATCGTGTCTTTTGTGCAACGGGTCGTATTCCGAATGTTGAGGGCTTAGATTTGGAAAAAATTGGAGTCGATTATACGCATAAAGGAATCAGAGTAAATGAGTTTTTGCAAACCGCGGTCGAATCAATCTACGCATTAGGTGATTGCCTAGAAAAAAATGAGCCTAAATTAACACCAGTTTCCAGTTTTGAAGGTCAATACTTGGCTAAAATTCTTAGCGGAAAAACACAAGAAACCATTAAATATCCGGCCTTACCGACTATTATTTTTAGTTCACCTAAACTGGCACAAGTTGGTTTAACAGAGCTTGTCACTTTGGAAAATGGAAGCTATCAGGTTGAAGTATTAGATTTATCTCAATGGTTTACTTATAAGCATCTTAATGAGCCTCTGGTAAAAGCCAAGATCGTTACAGAAAAAGAAACAGGATTATTAGTTGGAGCAACAGTCTTAGGCAATGAAGCAGACCAGTTGATCAATTTGTTTACTCTGATGGTCAACCAAAAATTACCAGCTGATAAAGTGAACGAAATGATTATGCTTTATCCAACAGTCTCAAGTGATTTGAGTTATCTTTTCTAAAAACAAGAGGCCAGGACATATCTCGCAGAGTGATGTCCTGGCCTCTTGTTTAATTATTTATACGACAAAAAATTAACAGTTGACTTGTAGTTAAGTGTGAGCAATAATAGGATAATTAATTAACCAGTAAAGCAGTGTAAGTAAAAAAAACAATTGATAAATAGAATTTATCGATTACATGAAAATAAAGCATTAGATATTATGGACAATTCTTCTTAAACTATAGATAGTGAAAAGATGAGCAAAGTCAATTTTAAATAGCTAGGAGAATGGCAATGGAGACAACGAAAAAAAACTACACCCCTTTGATCGGCTCTTTATATACGAATTTTATATTTCAAGGTATGGCGGCAATTATTTTATCTCAAAATCTTAATGCTTTAATGGATAGTTGGCAAGCAACTGTCCAGCAAGTGACATTGGTTATTAGTGGTATTGGTTTAGGACGCGTGCTGATTTTGTATTTTGCTGGGTATTCTTCAGATAAATTTGGACGTAAGAAAACAGTACAGTTGGGAATTATTAGTTACTTGATCTTTTTTCTAGGAATTTTAATAAGTCAAAATTATTTACAAGGGCTCTTTTTCGCTTTGTTTGCAGGATTTAGTAATGCTTTTTTAGATACAAGTACCTATCCTACATTGATGGAAGCTTATCCTGACGAAAAAGATAACAGTTCTCTTAGTGTTTTGAATAAAGCGTTTATTTCTTTAGGGCAATTTATTTTACCTTTGCTAACACGTTTTATGTTGAATCATGGAATCTACTTTGGCCTTGTTTTTATCGGTTGCGCTTTAGGCTTATTTCTTAATCTGCTCTACATTTCGAAACTTGGGTTTCCAGAAAGAGCAGAGATACAAGAAGATGCACCACAAGTTAAAGAAGAAATGACGAAGAAAAGAAAGCAACCACTATTTAAAGTTGAAGGGCTGGCATTGTTGGTTTTCAGTTTTACGTGTGTATCGACGTTCAATATTTTTATTTTGTGGGTTCCCTCTTTTGCAGAGTCATTGCATCTTATGAATCACTCCAATAGTTTGGTGTTGGTCAGTGCTTATAGTATCGGTTCATTTGCATCAGTATTTTTAACGTCATTGATCGTAAAACGGGGTGTTGCACCGACATTGTTACTTATTTGGTGTACGTTGATTTCATTATTTTTACTGATTGGAATGACATTATTTCCAAGTGTGCCGATGTTTTTGATTGGCTCGATCGGTATCGGTGTTTTTGCAGCAGGTGGAATCTGGCAATTGGGATTAGCAGTACTGTTAGAGTTATTTTCAAAAGGGAAAGGGCGGATAACCAGTTACTATTCGATTGCAACGTCGGTGTCTGTAATGATTATACCGTATATTACAGGCCAACTAGAAAAAATCGATGTTTCACTGATTTTTGGATTGAATATCATGTTGACCGCGATTGGTGTTATTGCGGCAGTAATCATTCGTTACCGATATAAAAAAATAATGAATGAATGGCATGAAATCGATACAGAAGTAGCTGAACTAAAAGGAATCGTTGAATAAAAGAAAGGTTAGTTAAAATTAGATCCAGATAGAAGTTGATACAGAAGCGTTTATTCGGATTCCTTAAGGCTAGGACATAAGCTCGTAGAGTTATGTCTTAGCTTCTATCTTTTATTTAGAAATTTTTTTGATCCGTGACTAGTAAAGCTTATTTCCTTGACGAAAAACACCCAACTAGCTACTATTTAATTAAGACAGATAACTGGAGAGGAAGTAGTAAAATGAGTATTTATGATTATCAAGTAAAAACGACAAATGATGAAATCGTTTCATTAGAAAAGTATCGAGGAAAAGTACTCCTGATCGTAAATACAGCGACAGGTTGCGGTTTTACACCTCAGTATGAAGGATTAGAAGCCTTATATAAAAAGTATCGTGAACAAGGCTTAGAAATTTTAGACTTTCCTTGTAATCAATTTGGACATCAAGCGCCTGGAACCAATCAAGAAATCAGTGATTTTTGTCAGATGACGTATCAAACGACGTTTCAGACATTCGGGAAAATCGATGTGAATGGGGAAAATGCTGATCCGTTGTATGATTTTTTGAAAGGTGAAAAAGGCGGACTTTTAGGGGGCGCGATCAAATGGAACTTTACTAAGTTTTTAGTCGATCGTGATGGTAATGTAGTAAAACGTTTTGCGCCCACTGTTGAGCCAGAAAAAATTGCTGGGGATATTGAGAAATTTTTGTAAGAAATAATTTTTTTGTTCTTGATATCAATAATCATCTCATGGTATAATGAATTTGCTATGCAAGAACATAAAGAGTAAGCCCCTGGAGAATGGTACTCTCCAGGGGCTTTTTTTGGCTAATGTCGCCATATCTACTGTTACTTCTTATATTTTTTATTCAGCCAATACTCAAATAACGAGACTAAAATTCCAACAAGAAGCGGACAGATTAACGCTACGAACATAAAGAGGACACCTCCATCCAGTCGCAAGACTGTAAGATAGGCGACAAAGTAAAATACGCAAAGTTAAGAGTGAATATTTTTTTGCGGATGTTTTAAATTGAAATGAAAGCCCTTACTAGTGTAAAGATGGTATAAAGACCTAATACAAACTTTAACACTATCTTTATATGAAATTTGATATCCTAAATCCATCAAGTGAAGGAGAGGAATTTCGATGACGATTATTACTGGAATTATCGCAGGAACACTGCTTATTTATCTATTTTACCAACTATTTTGGGGGGATCAACAGTGAGTGCAATTATTATCCAACAAGCTATTTTTTTCATCGTCTTACTCGGTTTAGCCGTTCCGCTCGGTTTTTATATCCATAAAGTGATGACTAATCAAAAAACGTTTATGACAAAAATCGTTAGCCCAATCGAAACGAAGATCTATCAATTTTTAGGAGCATCAGCGCAAAAAGAGATGACTGCTAAACAGTATGCCTTGAGCATTTTATTTTTTAGTTTCTTTTCGTTCATTCTTTTGATGACAATGCTTTTAGGGCAAGGATTTCTACCATTGAATCCAGAAAAACTTCCTGGGACTAGCTTTTCATTAGCCTTTAACACAGCAGCAAGTTTTGTTACTAATACAAACTGGCAAGCCTATGCTGGAGAAGATATGCTATCGATCTTTACACAAGCCTTTGGACTAACCGTGCAAAACTTTGTTTCAGCAGCTGTCGGGATTGCGGTATTGTTTGTTTTACTTCGTGGATTCACAAATCGGACAACAAAACAAATCGGCAATTTTTGGCAAGATTTAACGAAAATTATTCTCTATATTTTATTACCGATTTCTTTTGTCGTTTCCTTATTATTGATTTCTCAAGGCGTGGTTCAAACATTCGCCAGTTCAGTTGAAACAACTAGTTTGGAATTAGGACAAAAAATCTTTTTGCCATTGGGAACAGTGGCCAGTCAAGTCGCAATCAAACAATTAGGTACAAATGGCGGTGGCTATTTTGGCGCAAACTCTGCACATCCGTTTGAAAATCCTAATTTGATCAGTAACTTTATCGAAAATAGTGCAATCCTCTTAATTCCAGCAGCCTTGATCGTGGCCTTTGGTCTATTTGTGAAAAATTGGAAACAAGGCAGAACGATCATGATCGTGTCACTTGGCTTTTTAATCGCAGCATTGATCGGTGTAACGTTAAGTGAATATTACGGACCACAGTTCAATCATGTGATCGGTCAAATGAACATGGAAGGAAAAGAAACGCGATTTGGTATTGGTTGGTCCAGTCTTTGGGCTGTTAGTACGACTGCTGCTTCTAATGGTTCCATCAATGCAATGCTTGATAGCTTTACACCACTCGGCGGATTGATCCCAATGTTCTTGATGCAGTTGGGCGAAATCATCTTTGGCGGTGCAGGTAGTGGTCTTTACGGAATGATCGTTTTCATCTTACTAGCTATTTTTATTGCTGGTTTGCTAGTCGGAAGAACACCAGAATATTTAGGTAAAAAAATTGAACCTTTCGATATGAAAATGGCCTGTCTAGTCATCTTAACACCGCTGCTATTGACTTTGATCGGCACAATGTTGTTCATTTTGAATCCTCAAGCCATGTCTTGGTTGACCAATCAAGGACCGCACGGATTTTCTGAAATTCTCTATGCTTTTTCTTCATTAGCAAATAACAACGGAAGTGCTTTTGCAGGATTAACTACGGACACGGCATTCTTGAATATACTGGGCGGAATCATCATGATTCTTTCTCGCTTTATTCCGATGTTAGCTGTGATTTACCTTGCTTCCAATTTAGGGAAAAAGAAAATCGTAGCAACTGGATCTGGAACACTTTCAACGACAAATGCAACATTTGTAACGATGCTGATCATTGTGATTTTAGTGATTGGCGCGTTAAGCTTCTTGCCATCTATGGCATTAGGACCAATCGCAGAACACTTTATGACAAAATAAAGTAAAGAAGGGGAACAAAGTGAAAAATACACAAAATAAATATGCTGTTTATATAGATGCGTTCAACTCATCCTTTAAAAAACTTGCACCAATGATTCAACTAAAAAATCCAGTCATGTTAGTGGTTTATCTAGGAGCGATTTTAACAACGATTCTTTATTTTCTAACATTTGTAGGTTACACAGATGCAGAACCGTTCTTTATTTTAGCAATCGCGGTCATTTTGTGGGTAACGATTTTATTCGCTAACTTTGCCGAAGCCATTGCCGAAGGTCGTGGGAAAGCGCAAGCAGAAAGCTTAAAACAAGCGAAGAAAGATGTTGTCGCGCACAAGGTAGCTTCAATAGAAGAAGCAAATATAAAAAAATTCACGGAAATAAAATCATCAGAATTAAAAAAAGGGGATCTTGTTTATGTAGCAGCTAATGAACAAATTCCAATGGACGGGGATGTAATCGACGGTGCGGCTTCGGTGGACGAAAGTGCCATCACAGGAGAATCTGCACCAGTGATTCGGGAATCTGGTGGTGACCGTAGTGCTGTAACTGGCGGAACAACAGTTGTTTCTGACTATCTAGTCATCCAAGTGACTGCTGAAAATGGGGAATCTTTCTTAGATAAAATGATTTCCATGGTAGAAGGAACGGAACGGAAAAAAACACCAAATGAAATTGGGTTACAAATTATTTTGATTATGCTAACAATCATTTTCTTAGTTGTTTCAGCAACTTTATTGCCTTTTACCAAATTTTCAAGTGAACTTGTCGGTAACGGCTCTGCATTAGCTTTAACAACGATTATTGCATTATTAGTTTGTCTAGCACCAACGACGATCGGCGCATTAGTTTCTTCTATCGGGATAGCTGGAATGAGTCGTTTAAACAAAGAAAACGTGATTGCAATGAGTGGACGCGCAATTGAAGCTGCTGGTGATGTAGATATTTTGTTATTAGACAAAACAGGAACGATCACGTTAGGCAATCGCCGAGCAAGTGAATTTATCCCGGTTGTAGGTATAAGCGAATATGACTTAGCAGATGCTGCTCAACTCTCTTCTTTAGCAGATGAAACAGCAGAAGGTCGTAGTATCGTTATTTTGGCTAAAGAAAAATTTGATATCCGCGGCCGTGAATTAAATCATATGGAAGTCGAATTTATCGAATTTACCGCAAAAACTCGAATGAGTGGCATCAATTACCAAGGAGACGAAATTCGCAAAGGCGCGGCCGACACGATGAAAAAATATGTGGAGGAAATGGGGAATCTTTATCCAGAAGAATGTGATACGATCGTTCAACGTGTTGCCAATGAAGGAGGAACACCACTCGTTGTAGTCAAAAACAATCAAGTGTTTGGTGTGATTTACTTAAAAGATATCGTCAAAAATGGCGTGAAAGAAAAATTTGAAGATATGCGTAAAATGGGCATCAAAACGATCATGATCACAGGAGATAATCCGATGACCGCAGCCGCAATTGCTGCTGAAGCAGGCGTGGATGATTTTTTGGCAGAAGCAACGCCAGAAAATAAAATGAGCTTGATTCGTGACTATCAAGAAAAAGGACACTTAGTTGCAATGACAGGTGATGGGACAAATGATGCACCGGCATTAGCACAAGCAGATGTTGCTGTAGCAATGAATACTGGAACGCAAGCAGCGAAAGAAGCAGGAAATATGATCGATTTAGATTCTAGCCCAACCAAATTGATCAGTATCGTCAAAATAGGGAAACAATTATTGATGACCCGCGGCGCTTTGACGACATTTAGTATCGCCAATGATATTGCCAAATATTTTGCGATCATTCCAGTATTGTTTTTCAGTATCTATCCAGCATTAGATGCGTTGAACATCATGAAGCTAACTAGCCCAACTACTGCGATTTTATCTGCGATCATCTATAATGCTGTTGTCATCGTAGCATTGATTCCGTTGGCGTTAAAAGGTGTTTCGTACAAAGAAAAACCAGCTAGCAAAATCTTGAGCCACAATTTACTTGTCTATGGATTAGGCGGTGTTATAGCACCTTTTATCGCCATCAAGTTGATCGATATTATTTTGACTTTTGTGCTGTATTAAGCTTGTACTTTTGCACACAGAGAATAGAATGAACGGATATTGAAAAATACAAGATGTAGCGAAGCGGAACAGTGTTACCTTATTATATTTAGGTTCATAGGCTAGCCTTTCGGAAAAAAGATAAAAATAGATTATGGCAAAGAATGCCATTCTCAATTTTTCCTATTTTTCTGTCAAGGTTGAACGAGCCTATTCACCTTTAACTCTATCTAGGTTCATAGGCTAGCCTTTCGGAAAAAAGATAAAAATAGATTATGGCAAAGAACGCCATTCTCGATTTTTCCTATTTTTCTGTCAAGGTTGAACGAGCCTATTCACCTTTAACTCTATCTAGGTTCATAGGCTAGCCTTTCGGAAAAAAGATAAAAATAGATTATGGCAAAGAACGCCATTCTCGATTTTTCCTATTTTTCTGTCAAGGCAGAACGAGCCTATTCACCTTTAAATTTAAGGAGAAAATCTCATGAAAAAAATAATGATCACTTCATTGAAAAGTATTTTATTATTTACCATAATCTGCGGTGTCATCTACACTGCAGCAGTTACGGCTGTCGGACAAGTTTTATTTCCAAATCAAGCAAATGGTAGTCTGATCAAAGAAGAGAACGCAGGGAAAACAAGTATCATAGGATCAAAACTGATGGGACAGTCCTTTACAGAAGAAAAATATCTACATGGACGCTCCGATCAAGTCAGTCAGCTGTCCCCTGTTTCCAAGGAGCAAAAAATGCGTGTGGAAAAACGTGTACAAGAAGCGGACAAAAAGCAAGTTCCCATTGATTTAGTCACAGCATCAGCAAGCGGTGTCGATCCAGAAATTTCAATAGAAGCAGCAATGACGCAAGTTGATCGAATCGCTACCACTAGAAATATGAAAAATAGCCAAGTCCGTGCTATAATCAAACAAAATATCACTGGCGTTAAAATAGGGACTATTGATTCGAAACGTGTCAATGTTTTAGGCGTCAATCAATCTTTGGATGAGTCTGAATAAACAGTTGGATCAGAAGGAACATTTTCTTAGTTTATCTGAGTGAAGCACTTCTGGTTCAACCTTTGAATAAAGGATGGAATAACAAGTGGAAGATGAACGGTTGGATCCAGAACAGCTATTAGAAAAATGGAAGAAAAACGAACAAAGCCTGAGGTCTGGTCGACTGAAGGTTTTCTTCGGTTATGCGGCAGGTGTCGGGAAAACGTACGCTATGTTAAAAGAAGCCCACGAACAACTTGCAGAAGGCAAATCAGTCTTACTTGGTTATGTAGAACCTCATGCTCGTCCAGAAACTGAAGCATTGGTGGCGGGATTACCTACAATGCAAACCAAAAAATACGACTACAAAGGCATCACAATCAATGAATTTGATGTGGACGAAGCTCTACAAGCTAAACCAGATATTATTTTGGTAGATGAATTAGCCCACACAAATGCAATCGGAGCTAGAAATAGAAAAAGATACCAAGATATTGAAGAACTACTAAAAGTAGGTATTGATGTCTATACAACAGTCAATGTGCAGCATATTGAAAGTTTGAACGATATCGTGGAACAAGTGACAGGGGTTCATATTTCTGAAACAGTACCAGATACCTTTTTTGAAACGAGCTCATTGAAAGTAGTCGATATCGAGACTGAAGAGTTATTGGAGCGACTGAAACAAGGAAAAATCTATCATTCAGAAAATGCTAAAAAAGCCATGGCCAATTTTTTTAAAGCAGATAATCTAACATTATTACGAGGCCTGGCGATTCGAAAAGCATCAGATCATATCAATACAAGCAATCAGCAGGAAACCCAAAAAAGTACCGGTATCCATTCGAAATTACTGACGATCATTGATGAAAAAAATCCAGACATGACCAAAAAATGTCTGCGCTGGACAGCTCGTTTAGCGCAAGCTTTAGGCACGGAATGGATCGCTTTAGAGATTTTAGAGGATATGTCTGAGCATTCAGAATCGGATAATTCAAAACTCGCAGCCAAACTTGGTGGTGAAGTCGTCACCTTAGAAAGTGATAACCAGCGGGATACAATTGTGCAGTATGTGAAAATGCGGGGTGTTACTGATTTGGTAATGGGTAAAGCAATCAAACGCTCTCGTTTTATTCGCCTGTACCGACCTGATTTGGAAGACGAACTAGTCGCGTTTATTCCAGATGTTGATATCCACTTGGTTCCATATCAATCCAATAAGTATTTACTAAATAAGTACGCCGTCAAGAAAAAGACTTTACATAGTATATTTACTTGGAAAGATTTTTATATGACCTTGGGATTGCTTGCGGTAGCAACGTTACTTTCTGAATTAGGCTCCTATTATCATATCGGCGATCAGAATTTAATTTTGATCTATATTCTTTTTGTTCTGCTAGTGGCACGGATCACAACAGGTTATTTGTGGGCAGCATTGGCCTCGATTGCTAGTGTTTTGATGTTTAATTGGTTTTTCGTTGACCCTCTTTTTTCTTTAACTGTTTATAAACAAGGATATCCAGTCACCTTGATTTTTATGCTTTTAGTTGCTTTATTGGTCAGCAATTTAATGATGCAAATCAAAAAACAAGCTTTTTATGCTATGAAACGTGAACATCAATTAGAGATTTTGTATGAACTGAATAAAAAATATCTAGTCACCCATGATCAAAAAGAAATCTTAGCCACAACAGCTGAATATTTATCAAATATGCTCGATAGAGAAGTCGTTTTGTATGGGGAGCAAGAATTGAAAAATCCAGAAGGGGCGCCAATTAAAGGACCTTTAAGAAGTTTGGAAGAGTTAGCTGTTGCTAATTGGGTATTCATGAATCAAAAAGAAGCCGGTTACGGTACAGACACATTGATGGGGGCTAAAGCGCTCTATTTACCGGTTTTATCAAATGGTGTCACATTAGCGGTGATTGGGATCGAAAAAAGCAAAGAAATTCCGATTACTGATGAAATCATCAGCTTTTTAGAATTGGTTTCTACTCAACTCTCTCTAGCAATCGAACAAAATAAACTGACTTCTGAGCGGCAGCAAATTTTATTTGAAAGTGAAAAAGAACGAATGCGCGGGAACTTATTACGAGCAATCTCTCATGATTTGCGTACGCCACTTACAGGAATCTCAGGATCTGTTGAAACTATTTTAAATGATAATGACACAGCCAAACTCCCAGAAGAAACCAAACGTAAACTACTTGTGGGAATCAAAGATGATGCGGATTGGCTGATCCGCATGGTAGAAAATCTATTATCGATCACTCGGATCAATGAAGAAACAATGAAAGTCGCAAAAAGCAAAGAAGCTGCAGAAGAAGTTGTGGCCTCAGCGATTCAACGCATTAGAAAAAGCTATCCAACTAGTGAAATCAATGTTTCACTACCAGACGAATTTGTGCTAGTGCCAATGGATTCTATCTTGATTGAGCAAGTTTTGTTTAACTTGATGGAAAATGCCATAAGACATTCAAACAGTGAGTCTCCAATTGTTGTGACAGTTTCTTTAACTGAAAAAGAAATCGCGTTTGAAATAGCCGATCAAGGGAAAGGGTTGACCAAAGAGCAACTCAAATTATTGTTTAGTGGGCTGACCAAACAAAGTACACCAGTGGATTCTAAGAGCGGAATGGGAATTGGTTTATCGATTGTCAAAACGATCATCATAGCGCACGACGGAACGCTTACTGCTGAAAACAGACCACAAGGCGGTGCAATCTTTACATTCACTTTACCACTAGAGCGAAAGGAGCAAAATTAATGGCGACGATTTTGATTGTTGAAGACGATGATGTAATCGCTGAATTTATGGGTGCTGTTTTAGAAAAAGAAAAGCACACGATCCATTTAGCACATTCAGCTTTGGAAGGATTGTCGACTTTTCGGATGTGGTCGGTAGACCTGATTTTACTTGATTTAGGGTTGCCAGATCAAGATGGAATAGAAGTGTTAAAGAAAATTCGTGAAATGTCTCCTGTACCGATCATCATTATTTCAGCTCGTGATCATGAAAATAATAAGGTTGAAGCGCTGGATCTAGGAGCAGACGATTACATTACGAAACCCTTTGGAACACCAGAATTACTCGCTAGAATCAGAACGGCGTTAAGACATGCCTCAAGTAATTCTGATCCCAAACTAGAAGTGAAACAAATCAATAATGGTGACTTGTGCATCGACATTGAACACCACACTGTCAGCAAAAAAGGAAAAGTGATCCATCTGACGCCAAACGAATACAAGATCATTCAGGTTCTGGGTGAAAATATTGGAAAAGTACTGACGCACACCTCTATTTCTCAGAAAGTTTGGGGACCGTATAGTAATGAAAGCCAGACCCTTAGAGTAAACATGTCTAATATTCGCAAAAAAATCGAAGATAATCCCGTTGAACCAGAGTATATTTTGACTGAAATTGGGATTGGTTATCGAATGTTAGAAAAATAGTATGAAAAAAGCCCAAAGCAAAACTGATCGTTAGTGTTGTTATGGGCTTTTTTATTGAACATCCAGTCATCTATTGTGGGCATCACTTCTCAAAGGATGATAAAATAAAGAATAGAACAAGTAGACAAAGGAGGGCTGAATATGAATATTGTAACAGCTATTGATTCTATGAAAGGCTCTTTATCAAGTATTGAAGCAAATCAAATCATTGCAAAAGTGTTTACTGAACAAAGACACATGGTCAAAGAAGTAGCGATTGCAGATGGCGGTGAAGGAACCGTAGCGGCAATTGTAAAAAATGGTGATGGTCAGAAAATTGAAACAAAAATCCATGCTTTAAACGGGGAGCTAATAAAAGTTGAATTTGGCTGGTTCCACTCTGAAAAAATAGCTGTGATCGAATCTGCTGCAGCATCTGGTATTCAATATTTAGATGGAACAACAGCAACTCATCCACTGAATACCTCATCTTACGGCACAGGAGAATTGATCTTAGCAGCAATCGATCAAGGCGCACAAGAAATCGTAATAGGCTTGGGTGGAACAGGAACCGTTGATGGTGGGATTGGGCTGTTAAGGGCTTTAGGTGTCGAATTTTTTGACAAAAAAAATCAGTTATTGCCAGCTAAGGGAAGTAGTTTAGAAAAAGTTGCTTATTTCTCATCAGAACACTTAGATCCACGTTTGTCAGGAATCTCTTTTCATATTGCTTCTGATGTGACTAGTCCATTGCTAGGTGAAACAGGTGCTGTCTATATGTTTGGACGACAAAAAGGCTTAGCCGAAAATGAATTGGATAAGTATGAGTGTGGCATGAAGAACTATCAGAAAAGAATGTGTGAAATGAACGAGTCAGTAGCAGGAGATGGTGCTGCAGGAGGTCTTGGTTTTGCTATCAGAGTATTTTTAAAGGGAAACGTTCACTCAGGATTTCAGTTTATTTCAAAACAGACGGATTTAGAAGAAGCGATTAAACATGCTGATTTAGTGATTACGGGTGAAGGAAAAATGGACGATCAAAGTCTCCAAGGGAAAGTCCCAGTTGGAATTGGCGGCATTGCCAAAAAATATCAGGTACCAGTTATTGCGTTTGTCGGAAGTTTTAATGGAGATCAAAAGCTTTTTTATGAAAAAGGAATTTCTGTGATCATTCCAATTGTTGATAGAATCACAACGTTAGAAGAAGCGATGAATGAAGCAAAAATAAACTTACAAATGGCAGCAAGTCGAACCTTGGATTTATTGACATTAATAAAAAAATAATCCTTCAACTTGTGTTATCAGAAGGACAAAAAAACAACACTTATTAGTATGAATAGCTATTAGGTGTTGTTTTTTTATCTCCTACTTAAGTCTAGAAAATATAGGTCTTAAGTACCATGACAAGAATGACGAGTTCCTTCAGAATGGTAAGAGAAGTAAGGAGATGTAAAATGAAAAAAGAGGAATAATGGTAGACAATTATTACGTAATAAAAAAAGAGAGAGAATTAGTGGAGGGGAAATAATGTCTGTAATTGAAGCAAGAAATATAAAAAAAAGTTACGGCCGTAATGAATCAAAATTTGATGCATTAAAAGGCGTAGATCTAAAAATCGAAGAAGGTGAATCCGTTGCGATCATCGGAAAAAGCGGATCAGGGAAATCAACCTTTATGCATATTTTAGCACTATTAGATAAACCAACTTCAGGAGAGATCTTATTAAATAACCAAGATGTAACGAGTATCGGCAAAAAAGAATTGGACAAAACACGAAACAAACAATTCGGTTTTGTGTTTCAGCAATTTTTTATGAATTCTAAAGATACGGTTTTAAATAATGTAATGTTACCGCTAAAAATCGGTGGCATTTCAAATGGTAAACGCAAAGAAATGGCGCTTGAAGCGTTGAAAGCTGTTGAATTAGACGATAAAATCAACAATAAGGCCAACAACTTATCTGGTGGTCAAAAACAGCGCGTGTGTATTGCGCGTGCTTTGGTCAATAATCCTAAGATCATTTTTGCAGATGAACCGACAGGAAACTTAGATTCCACAACGGGTGATAAGATCGAGCAGTTATTATTTGATTTGAACAAAGAAAAAGGGATCACACTGATTATTGTCACTCATGATCCAGAACTTGCGGCACGCTGTGATCGACAAATCCATGTGCGTGACGGTTTAATTGTGGGAGGGAACGAGTAGATGAAATTTAGTGATATTTTAAAATCAGCCAGTTCAAATTTAATGCGCAATAAAGGGCGGACGGTTTTAACGATCGTAGCCATTTTTATAGGGGCATTTACCATTTCACTTACAACAGGTGTGAATATTGGTGTCAATGATTATATCGATAAACAAGTAGGAAGCGTCGGTGGTCAAAATCAAATCATGATCCAGCCCAAAATGACTGGGGGACCTAGTGAAGACGGTGAACCACAAAAATATGATGAGAATAAAAAGACAAGTTCAATACAACAACAAGAAGCTTTAGATAGTAAAGATCTTGAGAAAATAAAAAAAATCAAAGGAATCAAAAATGCAGAAGCATTGAAATCCGTTTCGACAAGTTATATTTCAGGAAAGAACAATGAAAAATACGTTTTTTCAGGAATGCCGATGCTAGAAGAATTGAGTGTAGATCTTGAAGCAGGTAAGGCAGTAGATCAAAATAGTTCAGAATTTCAACTCAATTTAGCGCCAGAATATGTGAAATCTTTAGGCTATAAATCAAGTGAAGATGCGGTTGGTAAAACAGTTAAAATTGCAGCGTCTTCTGCAGCTACTGGAGAAGAAAAAGTAGTGGAAGCTACTATTACGGGCGTACGTAATACAAGCTTGATCCAAGGTGGAATGTCTTTATTGAACCGTTCTCTTGTTGATGAAATTTCAAAAATCAACGAAGAAGGCTTACCAGAAGCGATGACAGGACAATATGGACTGATCATTGGTGAGATGAGCAAAGATGTAACAAAAATAGAAATCGCCGATGTAAAAGAACGTTTAGATAAAGCGGGCTATATGGGTCAAACTGTTGAAGACCAAATCGGCATGATCAGAAATGTGATCAATGCAATCACAGGTGTCTTAACAATGTTTGGAGCAATTGCATTATTAGCCGCAAGCTTTGGAATCATCAACACGTTATACATGTCAGTTCAAGAACGTACAAGAGAAATCGGTTTGATGAAAGCAATGGGGTTAAGCAGTGGGAAAGTCTTTACGATTTTCAGTGTAGAAGCGGCATTGATCGGATTTTTAGGCTCTCTCTTAGGTATCTTAGGAGCAGTCGGTGTAGGTGCGTTGATCAATCAAATCGCAGCTGATTCATTCTTGAAATCATTGTCAGGCTTTACCTTGATCCAATTTTCAGCTTCTTCATCTGCCGTGATCATTTTGGTAATTATGGGAATTGCATTCCTTGCAGGAACATTACCAGCACGTAGAGCAGCGAAACTCGATCCAATTGAATCATTACGTTATGAATAAGAAGATATAGTTGGATTAGCTTTTAAATAGAAAAATAATTATAAAAACCGGTACGATTTTAGGTAAATGTAGTGATCCAAAAAAGTTAGACATTGAGGCTAGAACATAACTCTACGAGTTATCTTCTAGCCTCTTTTTGCTTTATTGAAATATATTTTAAGCTGTTTGTTGTGCTGTTTTTCAAGAGCGAACAGGGCTTTTCCAGTTCAATTTCTTTTTCATACGCTCATTATTGTAATAGTAACGATTTTCTTCACTATGATTATTTAACCCTTTTTGAATTTTAAAGGTGGTGTTTCCCCCGCTCTTTTATTATCAGCGATGTACACTTCTAGTTCATCTGATTTTTTTTTATATATACTTATCTTTGTCTCTTTATTTTTCGAAATAATTATTAACTCAGAAGAACTTTCTCGTTCGATCGACATATTTTTGTAATCCTCATAACCCAATTCTTTCAAATTTAAATCATATAGCATAGCTTCATTTTTAGATATAGTCATTTTTTTATCTTGCTCTGAATCTAACACCCATACACCAGAAAATGTATTATTTTCAACACTATTATTAGTAGTGAGTCCACAAGAAGCTAGTATAGAACAAGTTAAAACCACTATAATTAATAATTTTTTTTTCATACTTCCTCTTTTCTGCATTTTAGAG
Organism: Enterococcus sp. AZ126; assembly: GCF_051714545.1. Classification (NCBI taxonomy): domain Bacteria; kingdom Bacillati; phylum Bacillota; class Bacilli; order Lactobacillales; family Enterococcaceae; genus Enterococcus; species Enterococcus sp. AZ126. Next base: position 1,674,556 of record NZ_JBIOSB010000001.1, on the reverse strand, counting down.
TATTTTTCCATCTATATCCTATTCAAACTAATTATTGTAGAAAAAGACACTCATTCTAACAAGCCTCTTTTTATTTAGCCATAAACTATTTTCTACCAATTCGTTATGGACCTTCTCCAAGTATAAGTACGATCTGAGTTAGCAATATATTTTATAGGTTTATTAGTAGGAGCATCAATTAATTCTACATACGTTCTCCAAGGATTCCAAATTACAAATACATTTTTTCTCCCATTTGCTGTATCTGACATATAAGTTCCTGTTATATCTATTGCATGCCAAGTATGGACCTGTGATTCCCAAACTCCTAACACTCCGTTACTTTTTCTAAGCTGAGTTATAGTTTCACTCCAAGTGGTTGGTCGAGATAAAAGCTTTGGATAAACCCCTCTGGTATTTGCATACTTAACCATCTCATCATCAGTAAAACCAACATTTTTACCTCTTTTACCCCATTTACCTATATCAGAAGCTTTTGTGGGGCGTGCATCATTTTTATTATTTAATATCATTGCTGCGGCATAAGCGATACACCATTTATCGTCACCTTGAGTTTCTGATATTTTCCAATTAATTCTTGTTCCAAATTTATCAACTGTAGTAGAACGTAACTTTATGCCATCAACATTGTACTCTAAGCTCTCATTTAAATTAATGATCTCCAAATCTGAATTCTTTACTTTTTCTAATAAGACGTTCTCTGGATCTGTTTGATTTCCTTCTGATAAAGCTTCTGGGCTAGACCACAACAAGGTGATTTCTCCATCGTTTTCATAATAAATATCTCCATTTTCAGAAGCAATTAAAGATATCCCTTTTGAAAAATCCTTCCTTTTCAAAAAATTCAATTCATCAACTAACATTTTCGACAACTTAGTTGTATACTTCCCATTCTCATCTTTCAAAAAAATGTGTAAACAACTGACTCATTTTTTAAGACTGGAAACACAATGGAATTACTAGAAGTATTTTCGTCCAATAAAGAAAATGGAACGCCTAATACATAATCTTTTAAGGTATCTGAGGTCCCTTCAATTTCTAACATACCGTTTAGATATACTGCCAAATTATTTTCAAGATAAGTTTTAATGTTCTCACTAACCACTTCTGTTTTTACTGGAAAATTATTTTCCTCAGTTGCAAAAGCGTCATTAAAAGTACCTCCACAAACACCCAAAATAATGATTCCTAAAAAAACAACCATATTAGACCTTTTCATCGAATTCCTCCTTTTATAATTAAAATAAAAATTATATTAATCAGAATACCATTTATTTTTTACAACATCAATATATCTAAGTATTTCTTAAGTTGGTTAATATATATAATTAAAATGGTTTAAAGAAATAAATAAGTTACTAAATAATTAATTTGAATATTCTTGGCACATTCTAGTGACGAAAACAAAATTAAAAATATTACGAAATTAGGACGAAAGAAATAAAATAGTTAGTTTTAATTTTAAGTAGTGACTTATATATATAAAGGTTCATGGTCCAAAAACAGATCAATATAAGAGATTATTAGTATTTGTTGCGATGCATTCTTAGATGTAGTTGCCTCTATTTTCCATTGATTATAGGTCAAAAAAGTAAGTTTGAAACGCTACTATATTTTTTAAGTGAAAAGTAAGTATGATTTTGAGGGACATAGTCAAAGTCATATCTGCTTTCTTATTAACAAGCATATTTTTTACCTAAATAAAAAATAAGGAGTATACTGAGTTCACATTTTATTTAATAGACGGAGGAATCATAAATATGAAAGCAGTAGTCATCAATCAATACGGAAGCAAAGATGAATTAACCGAACAAGACGTAACATTACCTGGATTAAAAGAACATCAAGTACTGGTTAAAGAACATGCAACATCAATCAATCCGATTGACTGGAAATTAAGAGAAGGCTATTTAAAACAAATGTTTGACTGGCCATTTCCGATTATTTTAGGCTGGGATGTTGCGGGTGTTATCACAGAAGTTGGTAGCGGTGTAACGGATTGGAAAGTTGGAGACAAGGTTTTTGCTCGTCCAGAAACAACACGTTTTGGAACGTATGCAGAGGAAACGATCGTTGATGATAACTTATTAGCGAAAATCCCTGAAAATGTGACTTTTGAAGAAGCCGCGGCTGTTCCTTTAGCTGGGTTGACTGCTTTACAAGCACTTTTTGATCATGGGAAACTTCAAAAAGGCGAAAAAGTCTTGATCCATGCTGGAGCTGGTGGTGTTGGAACGTATGCGATTCAATTAGCTAAACAAGCGGGTGCGTATGTTATTACGACTGCTAGTGAAAAAAATCATGAGTTACTAGAAAAATTGGGTGCAGATGAAGTGATTGATTATCGTACGACTAACTTTGCAGAAGTTTTAACAGACATTGATTTAGTCTTTGATACGATGGGTGGAGATATTCAAAAATCTAGTTTTTCTGTTCTAAAACCAAATACAGGACGCTTGATCTCGATCGTTGGTATTGCAGATGAAGAGTTGGCAAAAGAAAAAAATATTAAAGCTGAAAGTATCTGGCTTCAAACAAATGGCAAACAATTACAAGAAATTGCCGATTTAATGGCTTCTGGAAAAGTGATTTCAATCGTCGGAGAAGTGTTTCCTTTCTCTAGAAAAGGTATTTATGATGCCCACGCATTGAGTGAAACTCACCATGCTGTAGGTAAAATCGTCATCAAAATGGCAGACTAAAGAAATAGACTATCCTCATCAAATTCACTTGTTGAGGATAGTCTATTTGTTTGTTTTCTCTGCTCTAAAGTGAATCAGTTCTATTAATCCAGGTAATTCTCGTTGAATGTAGTCTTTATTTAAAACATACGTTTTAATTGTCCCCATTTTGATTTCTTGAATCAGCTGTGCATCCTTAAGCAATTTTATATGGTGAGATAAAGTGGATTTTACAATATTATATTTTTCTGAGGTTATCCGTTTTTCACCATCAAGTAATAAGCAAGTAAGGATATTCAAACGAATGGGATCACTGACTGCTTGTAACGCTTGAAGAACAGGATCGTTGTTGTTATCGGTCATTTTATTTTTCATAAACAAATTATAACATAAACATTCTACTTTACATATTGCTTAGGGCGTGATATATTTTTGATGTTCGAAAACAATCGAACGAAAGAGAGAAATGAGGGATATAATGGAAAACACATATAAAGAAAATAATTTTGACACGATCATGAAAGGGAGAAGATCCATTCGCAATTACGATCCAACAGTTAAAATCAGCCGTGAAGAAATGGAGCAAATCATTGACGATACAGTTAAAGCACCTTCTTCTGTGAATATGCAGCCATGGCGTTTTACAGTTGTTGAAAGTGAAGAAGGAAAAGAAGCCATTGCGCCTCTTGTTCGTTTTAATAAAGTGCAAAATGAAACATCCGCTGCAATGATCGTGATCTTTGGAGATTTAAACAGCTTTGAGCATGCAGAAAAAATCTATGGTACAGCAGTGGAACAAAATTTAATGCCGCAAGAAGTCAAAGAACGTCAATTAGAAGTATTGAGTCCTTTGTTTGAACAAATGTCGACAGAAGATAAAAAAGAAATGGCCATTATCGATGGTGCATTAGCTGCGATGAACTTAATGCTAGTAGCAAGAGCATATGGTTATGATACCAATCCTATCGGTGGTTTTGAACGTGAAAAAATTGCTGAAGCGCTAGATATGGATAAAGAACGTTATTATCCTGTAATGATTATTTCAATTGGGAAAGCAAATGAAGCAGGTTATCCTTCATATCGACTACCAGCAACTGATATTACTACGTGGAAATAGGAGGCGAGATCGATGCATACTATCCCGTTAGTTTTAGCTGTTATCGTTGCAGTTGAACATTATTACATTTTATATTTAGAAATGTTCCAAACAACATCACCTGCAGCACAACGTAGTTTTGGATTGGATAAAGAATTTTTAGAGGATAAAAGAGTGCAAGCTTTGTTCAAGAATCAAGGGTTATATAATGGGTTTTTAGCGACAGGAATTTTATGGGGCGCATTTTTTGCTGTTAATAGCTGGAGTGTGGTCATGTTCTTCATTATCTGTGTAGTCGTTGCGGCCGTATATGGCGGATTGACGTCTTCAAAAGCAATTCTGATGAAGCAAGGTATTCCAGCAATTATTACGTTAGTAGCACTTTTGATATTTAAATGATCTGAAATAAGTTTGAGACAAGAACCCCTTTGTCTTAGGCTTTTTCTTTTATTTTAAAAAAAACTTATAAAAAGTAAGTCAAAACTCTTTACTTACTTTTAGTAAGGCGATATACTATGAAAGTAATCTAAAAACTAATTCGAATCGAAAAGGAGCAATACACATGACAGAATTTACTCAAGCATTAAAAAAACGCCGTTCAATCTACGCTTTAGGAGATAATCTACCACAATCACAAGAAGAAATCACAGCATTAGTCAAAGAAGTTGTTAGAGAAAGTCCAACTTCATTTAACTCTCAAACACAACGTGTGGTTTTCTTATTCGGTGATGCACATAAAAAATTATGGGCAATGACAGAAGAAGCATTGAAACCTTTAACACCTGCAGATGCTTTCCCAAATACACAAGCTAAATTGCAAAGCTTTGCAGCTGGAACTGGAACATTACTTTTCTTTGAAGATATGGATATTGTAAAAAATTTACAAGAACAATTTGAATTGTACGCTGATAACTTCCCAGTGTGGTCAGAACAAGCAAGTGGGTTGACTCAAGCAAATGTCTGGACTGCATTAGCACAAGAAAATATCGGTGCTAATTTACAACATTACAACCCAGTAATCGATGAAGCTGTAGCAAAAGAATGGTCAATTCCAAGTCCATGGAAATTAAGAGCGCAACTTGTCTTCGGTTCGATCGAAGCTCCAGCTGGCGAAAAAGAATACATGGAAGATAGCGCACGTTTCCTAGAATTTAACTAATTAAAGCAAATGGAGGAGAGAAGCATGGTGGTCACATTACCTAAAGAACTAATCGTAAAACAAGTAAAATTAAAAGTAAAAAATCTGGAAAAAATGACAGATTTTTATACGAAAATGATTGGTCTTGTGTTATTAAAAAAAGAAGACAATACGGTTTTCTTAGGTGCACAGGATTCTTCAGAAGCAATCGTGATTTTAGAAGAACTTGTTGATCCTGTAGTAACAGACAAGACAACAGGTTTGTACCACACCGCTTTTCTCTTACCTTCGCGTAAAGATTTAGGCAATAGCTTACTATGGCTATTGCAAAATAATATTGAGCTGGGTGCTGCTGATCATGGTTACAGTGAAGCAATCTATTTAAATGATCCAGAAGGAAATGGCATCGAAATCTATCGGGATAAGCCGATGAGTGAATGGGATATTCGGGCTGATGGAGAAATCATTGGTGTCACTGAAGAGCTGGATGGAGATGCTGTCGTCGCACAAGCCGATAGAAAATGGTTAGGTATGGCACCTGGATCAAGAATTGGACATGTTCATTTACAGGTCGCAGATTTAGAGGAGACGGAGACGTTTTATGAACAGCTTGGTTTTTCTTTAAAATCAAATTTTGGCAGACGCGCTAAATTCTTCGCTGCAGGTGAGTATCATCATCATATCGGGACGAACACTTGGAATGGAGAACATGTGCCGCTAATTGGCGAAAATCAATTAGGTCTAGCTTGGTATACATTCCAGTTGCCATCTAGGAAAGCAATTGAGCTTTTCATCAAACAACTTGATGAAATGGCTGTTGAGTATGTGAATGAAAATGAGCAAATCACGATTCAAGACCCAAATGGAATGCAAATTAAGTTTGAATATTAGTGGGAAGGCGTCACTTCTGCCTCCACCGTTTATTCAGATTCCTTAAGGCTAGAAGACAACTCGTAGAGTTATCTTCTAGCCTCTTTTTTTTGTAAATTAGTAAGTAGCTAAGATTAGGGATAAAAGATGAATAATATCTAATAAAGTAGACAGAACAAATGGATAATTTAGATAAAAAAATATGAAAAATTTTCCTGTGTTTTTAACTTTTTCCCAAACATTGGGTTTAAGTATAGAGTAGAATGATAACTTTTTGTATCAAAATTAGTAAGTAATCAAAAGTGATCTTGTGTAGTTGAAACGAGATTACTATTTTGTTGTAGTTAAATGTGTAAATGATCAGAATCTGATGTAAGGAAATGGAACCAAAATACGTTTCCAAAAATCAGTCATTCATGTAGAGATAAAAATAATCTAGCAGAAGCATTTATAACGCTCTTTCCAACGCTTTTAGCTAACTAAATAACCAACCAATAACAATATTTTTTTACTTTATATAGGCTACGGTTATTGTTAAACGTATCTGCTATAGTATATCTTTTAGGACAATTGTATTCATAATAATGAGAGTTCAGCTTTTAATGCAATATAGCTTGTGAAATCCAACGATGATATCTAAATGATATAAATTAGATATATAATATCTAAAAAAATATAAACTATATAAAAATCTGACAAATAGTGTATACTATTATTGGTAGAAGGTTTGGTAAAGATACATTAAAAAAAGGAGTTTAAGATGAAAAAGAATAAAAAAATAGTAATTTTATCAATTGGAATTATAGTGGCTTTCTTGCTGGGGTACACTACAAAAACAGAAGCAGCTTCCCTATATACAATTAATGGGAAAGTTTTTCAAGATGTTAATCAAAATGGAAAAATGGATCTAGAGAAATTTGAAATTGGATTAAAAAATCAAAAAGTAACACTTTTCCAAGATATGAATGATGCTCAAAACGGTAACAACCCAATCAAAACATCAACGACAAATTTTGCTGGAGATTATAATTTCAGTTTACTGAAAAAAGGAACCTATTACGTTAAATATAATGAAAATAATGATCAATATAGTACTCATGAGTCACCAGATAACCTTGTTGATTCAGAAGGGAAACAAATTTCAAATATTTATCCTGTGACTGTTAATGCAGGGAAATTCATAACAAAAAGAGACTTACCTTTAATCAAAAAAGTCTCGATGTCAGTGACGCCATTTAATGATGTCAATTTTAATGGCGTGAAAGAAGCTGACGAAGAAATTCTTAATGGTAAGACGGTGTTGATCTTAAACCTTAAACAATTTTCTAAAGCGATTCAAGAAGGAGTGCTGAATAACATTGATATTTCCAATATTGTTGGATCTGCTCTTTCAGATGGAAATGTAGATCTGGCTGACGGTGTACATTTAAGAACTGTTAGGAAAGACCAAGCAATTAGGATGGATTCTCTTGAAACAGGTGCTTATGTAATTGTTCGCTCGCCTTTTGATCTTAACGTAGGGGATATCCTTAATAACCGTAAACGTTTAGAAGCTATTGTGGAAATTTTGATAAACGGTAATATTCAGGGATTGTTAGATCATCCAGAATTATTTGGAACAGGTGATATTGATACAAATCGTGATAATAGAGGTTTATACTTCTTTGCAGATACTCTGGCAAAAATAGCTGCATTATCTAATAACGTTGATTACGATTCTGTCCTTGAAGAAAATCAATCTAAAAAAATGACACAAACAATCAATCAATTACAATCAATCTCAGACATACTAAATTCTTTACCCGCATATAAATTAGGTGTGGTTAATTATTATGGTGATATGTTTGATATTACAGGATTTAAACTTAAAAAAACGAATGATTTTTACTTTGGCATAAAAAACTTTGCAACTTTGTCAGGTATCGCTTTTTCAGATACGAACAATGATGGTAATTTAAATAGTCTTGAGTTATCAGGATTTACATCTACTATTCTTGCTTATGATGAAAATGGAACTATTTTAAATCAATCAAATACGTCAGGTTCCTCTAGAAATTATAAGTTGGACCGTTTGCCATTCGATACTGATATTTATTTAGCAGTTGAAACGGATCGACCAGTTTATCCGCTATTAGATGATAACGATGTGCCAGAAGCTTTAAAAGGTAAAAAAATTATTTCTAAAAATACTATTTCTAAATATGATCGTAATACAATTATTGATCAAAATATTGCTGGTATGGGAAGTTCTTCAAGTGCTGTTTCAGTCGCTTTTGAATCAATTGATCCAGAAACTAAAACAGCGACGCTACAATTTAAGAATACTGATAAATCAAATAAAGTTACAGTTTTCTATTCTCTAAATGATGAGGAACAAAGTAGCTTAACACTAAATAAAGCACCTATTTTTGGAAGCAGTAAGCCAGTTAAGCAAAATATAGCAAATGTTTTAATTAATGAAGAAAATATTCTAAAAACATATTTTAATTCTGGTGTTTATAAAGTCTATTTACCAGATTTAATTTTCTAAAATCACAAAAAAATATCTTGTTCTTTAATCAAACCTTCTACATGTGAGGCTGTGACATAAGCATTTAACTCCGAGAAATAAGAAGAAGTCGCTTCTGCTCCCGCCGTTTATTCGGATTCCTCAAACAAGCCTAGGACATAACTTTCAGCGTTATGTCCTAGGCTCATTTTATTTGTATATTCTGAAAAAGATCTTATATAGTTTTGATTCTGTAGCGTTCTCAGTGAAGAATTAAACCGGACTGTACTTATTTTCTTAAACGATTATCTCCGTCTATTTACATAAAAGATTTACGTGATCATTAAGTAATTTTACATAGCTAAAACACAATTCAATGAAGAGGTAAATTCGAAATAGAAAAAATGAACAAATGGCACAAAGCTTTGTGCCAAAGTTGTATCTACTATTGATTGTCGAAATGCTTGAATGCGATTACAATTATAGTATGAAAAAGTTATTATAAGGAGGAACAGAGAATGGAGAACACTCGTCAAAAAGTGGGCATTAAAGTCAGAGTGCAAAAGTTAGGGACCAGTCTTTCAAGTATGGTGATGCCAAATATCGGCGCGTTTATAGCATGGGGGGTATTAACTGCCTTCTTCTTAGAGACAGGTTGGACACCTAATAAGCATTTAGCTTTGATGATTGGTCCGATGTTGACTTATTTACTACCATTATTAATTGGTTATAGTGGAGGCTCATTGATTTACGGACAACGGGGTGCAGTTGTTGGTGCGATTGCTACGATGGGAGTTATCGTGGGTGCAGATGTACCGATGTTCATAGGCGCTATGATCATGGGTCCTATAGGTGGTTGGACCATTAAGAAATTTGATGATATCTTTGCTGATAAAATCAAAACTGGTTTTGAAATGCTAGTAAACAATTTTTCATCTGGGTTATTAGGTTTTGGTTTAGCCATTTTAGGGAATTATGCAATTGGTCCAATCGTTAGTTATCTAACTGAATTAATGGGACAAGGTGTAGAAGCAATTATTAACATGCATTTATTGCCGTTAGCAAACATCTTAATTGAACCAGCGAAAATATTATTTTTAAATAATGCGATTAATCACGGAATTTTGACACCGTTGGGCGCTGAACAAGCAGCTACTGCTGGTAAATCAATTCTGTTCTTATTAGAAACAAACCCTGGTCCTGGTTTAGGTGTTTTATTGGCCTTTACGATTTTTGGTAAAGGGGCAGCTAAATCTTCCGCTCCTGGTGCAATGATCATACAATTCTTGGGTGGGATTCATGAAATTTACTTCCCGTATGTAATGATGAAACCTTTATTATTCTTGGCAGTAATAGCTGGTGGAGTATCTGGAACGTTTGTCTTCACACTATTAGGTGCAGGGTTACAAGCGGCAGCTTCACCGGGTTCGATTCTAGCAATCTTGGCTTTGACACCTCAAGGCGCATATTTTGCGAATATTGCCGGAATAGTAGTTGCTACAATTGTGTCTTTCCTAGTTGCCAGTATCATTATTAAAGCGGATAAAAAAGAAGAAGATTTATTAGCAAGTCAAGCAGCTGTAGCGGAGGCAAAAGCCACAGCGAAAAACCAAACAGGTCATTCATCAACAGTTGAAACTAAAACAGATGATCTAGGTAATATCAATAAAATTATATTTGCGTGTGATGCTGGAATGGGTTCTTCAGCAATGGGGGCTTCAATTTTGCGGAATAAAGCGAAGAAAGCCGGTTTGAAACTTCCCGTTTCTAATTCTGCAATTAACAATTTAAATGATGATTCTAATGCATTAATCGTAACGCAAGAAGAATTACATGATCGGGCAAAACAAAAGGCACCTAGTGCACTCTTTGTTTCTGTAGAAAATTTTATGAACTCACCTCGCTATGATGAAATCATTGATGGTTTAACGGATACGGAAAAAACAGAATCAGCAATAGTTCCAGCTGTCAGTGATGATAAAGCATCTGAGTTGATTGATTATCATAACGTGAATCATTTGGTTGTAGCTTATCAAGATAATAAAGGTTCTGCTTATATGGCTTCAACTATCCTTAAAAAGCTGTTGAAGGATAAAAGCCTAGATTATCCAGTAACAGTAGTTTCAATCGGAGAGTTAGACGATGAAATGAAGTCAATGATCATTACTCTAGATAAAGATACAGCCGCAGCTGAAAAACAAGCACCAAGTGCGGTCCATCTTTCCGTAAAAGATTTAGTTGTGTCAGAAAAATATGACGAATTAATCGAACATTTATCAAAGAGGTAGTTTTTTTCTCCGAACCGTATTAAGCTAGAAACATAAATGCATACTTTCTAAGTTGATTTTTAAAAAGGGAGACTAAGCTGACAAGTGTAACGTTTTTACACAAGCTTGGTCCTACCTTTTTATCTGCTTAGTTAGCGTGAGGAGTGAGGGGAAAAGTGTATTTTTCGGTTCGAGAAAAAAAAATTCTGGCGTTGTTGTTGGAATATCCTAATGGCGTAGCTCTAACTGAATTACAAGATCTATTGCAAGTTTCAAAACGGACGATTTATCGTGAAATTGCCAGTCTTGAAAAAACGATACAAGTGTTAGATGTAAAAATTATTAAACCGCGTGGTGCTGGTTATCGAATCGTAGGTGATTCGAAAGATTTAAATAAACTATTAAAAAATTTAGATAATGGTGAAAAAGATTGGTTTACCGACAATGTAATGAGACAAAGTGCAATAGTTTGTTCTTTATTACTGGAAGATGAAGAAGAAACTATTGAAGCGTTATCCTATGACTTTGCGGTAAGCACAACAACGATTACAAACGATTTGCAAACAATTGAAATAAGCTTGGCTAGCTATCGATTGGAGTTGATTCGTCTAAAAGGTCGTGGCATTCGTATCGTTGGACGGGAGAACGAGCGGCGTCAATTGTTGAGTAATCTAATTTATAACGGAATCAGCGAATATGATTTTTTTAATTTTTTGGACCATTCGGATCAGACGACTGAAAATTATTTTTTTACTTTGTTGTCGACAGAAAGTTTGCATCAAGCAGAAAGTATTTTTGACACCGTTAATGCGAGTTTATTTGAACGAGTGGCTGATAATCAAATGCAGCGGATCTTGATCATTTTGGCCTTATCAATCGATCGTATTAAAATTGGTCACATGATTGAAAGTGATATCAAAGAAAATCCCAAACCAGAAAGCATGCAGCTGGCCAGTCAAATAATGGTGAAAGTTGCTACAGAAGTAGAAAAAAATATTACCAGTCAAGAAGTTCGTTTTCTAGCTCATCAGTTAGAGGGCGTCAATTATAAAAAACCACATAATATCTTTATTGATAGTTTTGATGTAGAACTTTCTTATAAAACGCGGGAGTTGATTCGATTAGTCGCTGAAGATACTGGTTATTCCTTTTATAAAGATGAGCAATTGTTTATCGATTTACTGGCGCATATGACAGCGGCTTTAAAACGAAGTTTAACTGTGATTCAAGGTAATAATAATACCGTACTAAGAAAAGTAATGGATAAATATAAAAATTTGACTGTAGTAGTAACTGAAAAACTAGCGCAAATCTTTACTCAACATAATTTTACCTTTGATGAACTAGGATATGTAGTGATCCATTTTGCCACGTCTTTAGAAAGGTATCCTTCAGGTAAAAAACTAAGTACTTTGGTTTTATGCTCCAGCGGCGTTGGTACATCTAGAATTTTAGAAAGCCGTTTAAATAAATACGTACCAGAAATTCAAAAAGTTCGTGCTGCCAAGATTTCAGAGATGAATCATTTAAATTTTAATGACTATGATTTGATACTATCTACAGTCTTTTTACCAGGTTTTGAATTATCTTATAAGGTGATTTCACCATTATTATTGGATGATGAAATTCGTGAGATCAAAGATTATATCAGAGACATTCAACCAGAAGAAGTGCTTAAATTAAAGTCAAATGACCTCTTGGAAAGTAGCGAAACCTTTGATGAAATATATGAAACGATGCGTGTTGCGAATAATTTATTAAGAGCCTTCGACGTAAAACAAATCAAAGGGCAAGAAACGATTGAGGCGACTTTAGCCGAACTTATTGAAAGCCTGTCAGGAACAATTGTAAAGGATGCAAAACAGGTTACATCACGTGTGATCGAGCGTTATTTAGTGGCACCGATCGGCATTCCCAATACAAATTTTGCACTGTTTCATACAGTGACCGCTAATGTTATAGAACCCTACTTTGCAATTTATGATTTGGATTGCTCATATCTAATTCAAGGAATGGATAAGAAAAGTATTGAGCTGACGCGGATATTGTTATTATTGGCGCCAGATCCGATACCAACGAGTCAAGTAAATTTATTGGGAAAAATCAGCAGTTCCATAATTGAGAGCGATTTGAATACGGAAATTTATAAATATGGGAATAAAGAAATTATTTATCAGTTATTGAGTTCTTTATTCGTCAAAGAAATTAGAGAAAATTAATTCAGCGATTAGGAGGAAAAAATATGGAATTACAAAAAAATATGGTTTTAGTTGATCAAGCGTATCAAACTAAAGAAGAGGCGATTCGATCAACGGGTCAGTTGTTAGTCGATGCTGGGTGTGTCGAACCTGACTACATAGAAGCGATGATTGAACGAAATAAATTAGTTTCAGTCTATATGGGTAATTTTATTGCCATTCCTCATGGGACAGACGATGCGAAAAAATTTGTGAAGAAAAGCGGTATTTCCGTAGTACAAGTTCCTAGTGGTGTTCAATTTGGTAAAGATGATACAGACGATGTGGCCATGCTTTTATTTGGGATTGCCGGAGTTGAAAATGAACATTTAGAGATCTTGCAAAAAATCGCATTATTCTGTTCGGATGTGGAAAATGTTGTGAAATTAGCAGATGCAAAGACAAGTGAAGAGATTATCAGATTATTACAGGAGGTTAAATAACTATGCGCGCAACACATTTTGGTGCCGGTAATATTGGTAGAGGATTTATTGGTGAAATTTTAGCAAGTAATGACTTCTCAATTGATTTTGTAGATATCAATGAAACTATCATTAACTCATTACATGAAAATAGAGTCTATGATATCGAGCTAGCAGATGCTAGCAAAAAACGTATCCATGTTGAAAATGTTGATGGGATAAACAATAAAGACAATCCCGAAGCAGTAATCGATTCAGTCTTTAAAGCAGATATCGTCACCACAGCGATCGGTCCAACTATTTTACCTTTTATCGCAGAATTAATTGCTAAGGGAATTCAAAAACGCCGCAAGGAAACTATTGAAACTCCGTTAGATGTGATAGCTTGTGAGAATATGATCGGCGGTAGTCAATTTTTATTCAGCAAAGTTAAAGAGTTTTTGGATGCGGAAGATCTAGCGTATGTCGAAAAATATATTGGTTTTCCAAATGCTGCTGTTGATCGTATCGTACCAATACAACACCATGAAGATCCTTTGTTTGTCTCGGTTGAACCATTTAGTGAGTGGGTTATTGATGAAACTCAAATTAAAAACAAAGCCGTTCATTTAGCTGGTGTAGAATATGTAGAAGATCTAGAACCCTATATTGAACGTAAACTTTTCTCTGTCAACACAGGACATGCTACTGTAGCGTATGTGGGTGCCTATAAAAACTACAAAACGATAGGTGAATCGATTGAAGATCCCGAAGTTTTAGCAAAATTAAGAGCTGTTCTTGGTGAGACAGGTAGCTTGTTGATCAACAAGTGGGGCTTTGATCCAGTAGATCATCAAGCATATATCAATAAAATTGTTGGGCGTTTTGAAAATCCATACATTTCTGACGGCGTTGATCGCGTGGCGCGGACACCGATTCGCAAACTAGGTTATGATGAAAGATTTATTCGACCGATTCGTGAACTAAAAGATCGAAATTTAACGTACACTAATTTGATGGATGTCGTGGCAATGATTTTAAGTTACAATGATCCAGCAGATACAGAAAGTGTAAAACTACAAAATTTATTAAAAGAAAAAGACGTAGTTGAAGTAGTCAAAGAGGTGACGGGTCTAACGGATAATGAATTGATTACTGAAATCGCAAATAGTTATCAAAAATAATCGATTTAGTGAGAGGCGAATAAAATCGCCTCTTTTTTTGTCTTGGAGATTAAATTCTTTTATCAATAAAACCGATATAGAATAGCTATACCTACGGCTTAAAACGACGGTGGTTCTTCCCAGTAATTGAAATATAAAATAGTATATTTAGATATTTTAATCTAGATGATTTATAAAAAGTAGCAAAATTTATATTTTGTTTACAATTTGTTTATATTTAAAAGGTATACTAGTATTATACTAATTAATGGAGGTTATTTCATGAAAAAAAATATTCTATTCGTCGGATTCATTGCACTTTCTTCGTCACTTTTATTAAGTGTGGGGCAACCCCACTCAGCATTTGCAACTAGTTCTGATCCTAGCAACTATAGTTCGCAACAAAAGGACTCTAATGAAATTTTAGGATCAACCAATTGGCAAGGTACGATTGTAACTGATGAACAAGGGAACGATGTGACCCTTCAAAATAGTAATTTTATTGGACTAGCCAAATATGATACAAAAAGCAATCACTATGAATTTTTTGATGCTGCAACAGGCCAAACAAGAAATGATCGAGGAACATTTTTTATTACGCAAGATGGAAAGAAAAGAATTCTTTTTTCTGAATTAGGCTATAATGTTGCGGTAGATATGGTTGAATTAAATAACCATTTATTTACATACAGTAGAACTGGAAAACAAGCAGATGGCTCAGATGGAAAGGTAACAGTAGAACATGTGCCTTATGCAGGAGCATTAGAGTTTACAACAACTTTACCTGAATTAACAACGCAAACAGGACCCATTGATCGTTCAAAAGAAGGTAGATCCATTTTATCTGAACATTTCTGGGAAGGAACAGTTGCATTAGATAAACAAGGGAATGACGTCTCTGCTTATAATCAAAGTTATTTAGGCTTAGCACGCTATGATGATAAAACAGGACGTTACGAATTTTTTGATAAAACTACAGGACAAACAAGAGGCGATTATGGCTATTTCGACGTCGTACGAGACAATAAAGTACGTGCATCACTCTCTTTAGGAATGAACTATGGGGCACAATTAGAATTAACAGAAATTAATGCACAACGATTCACTTACACAAGACAAGGAAAAGACGCTCAAGGAAATGATATTCCAATTACAGTTGAACATGAACGTTACACAGGTGAATTCCCACTAGATTTTACTTTTGGGAAAGAGGAGCCTAGTGTCAATAAAACGGTCATTGATGTCACTCAATTTACTACTCGTAAAAATAAAAATCCATTATTGAACCCAGTCGTGAAAGAGGCCATTGAAAAAAATACGTACACACTTTCTGGCTTGTCTAGTTCAATGACAGCCGATGAAGTAGCAAAAGTTTTGGATGATGAACAACTGTCATACTCAAGAAGAATTTATGGGAATGCCCAACAAGTTCAGCGTTTTATTAGTACCAAAAACCTATTTGAATACGTTTATTATGCTGGACCTACAAGCAATACCATGGACATCAAGTTCGATAATTTAAGAGAAAATGATTTCAAAAAAATGTATCCTGCGGCTAGAAAAGTTGGAGATAGTTATCTAATTAATGAAAATGTCTGGATATCTTTTGCAAGAAATAAACAAGTGGTTACCTTCAAAAACTTTTAGAAGTTAAAGTTCTCTAAATGTATTTAGGACGAGCCATAATCCTAAAATAGTTCAGTTTATAGAAAAACAAAAAAAGAGTATTTCAGTGCTCTTTTTTTGTTCCGTAAAATAACTCTTCAAAAAAAGCTAGAAAACAAATAGATAAAATAGAATTACGGCTCCTTAATGAAGTAAAAAATTTCTTGTACATCTACAAATTAATGGATCAAACAATCTACTCAAACTTTATTGAGTTCTATTTGAAGAGTTACAATTATAATTGAAGTCGATTTGTTCAGAAGTATTCTCTAAATCAGATTGTTGTCATTAATGACCTTTAGGAAAAATCAAATCTGTGGTAAAGTAGAGTAATTGTTTAATAGAAAGGTTGTTTTTTAATGTTTGTTGCAGTGTTATTTTTAGAAGGAATCCTTACGTTTATTTCGCCATGTATTTTACCATTACTCCCTGTTTATAGTACTTATTTTTTAGGAAGTTCTACAAGTGAAAAGTCGAAATATCAAGACTTACTAAGAATTTGTTCATTTATTTTAGGTTTTACTCTTATATTTATCATGATGGGTGTATTTGCTAGTATAATCAATCAATATTTAATTAGCTATCGTTCGCAGATTCAATTTGTTACAGGTGTAATCGTGATAATTACAGGGTTAAAAATGAGTCAATTGATCAAACTACCTTTTCATATGAAAGGGTTCGGAAAAATTCAATATTCTGGAAATTTTACTTCCTATTTTTCGTTATTTTTATTTGGAATGATTTTCGCTTTAGGATGGTCGCCTTGTTTAGGTACATTTTTAGGAACAGCATTGTTAATTGCGTCTCAACAAGGAAGCATGTTGTCAGGTGGTTTTTTATTAGGTGTGTATTCTTTAGGGTTGGGACTTCCCTTTATTATTTGTACCCTTTTTATAGACTCTTTCAAAAAGACGTTTTCATTGATTAAAAGAAATTATCAGAGAGTTAATTTACTATCGGGACTCTTATTAGTCATAGTTGGACTATTCATGATGACTGGCTGGATTAATTATTTGCAATTATTTGTGTCAAGATAGTCTTTACTAAAAAACAAAAACGAAGGAGAAGAACATGAAAAATAGAAAGACGATATCATTACTATTACTTTTGATTTTTGTTATGATAGGAAGTTTTTTTGCCTATCAATATCTAAGTAATAAAGAACAAGCCATTCCAGAATTACCTATAGAGAATGTTGAGACACCAACTGCTAAGATTACAGAGGAAGCCTTTAATATAAGTTTTAAAGATTCTGAACAACAAGTGAAAAAATTATCTGATTTCAAAGGAAAACCAATCGTTTTAAATTTTTGGGCAAGCTGGTGTCCTCCATGTAGGGAAGAAATGCCTATTTTTCAAGAAACGGTGAATCAGGGGGCAGATGTACAGTTTATTTTAGTCAACCAAACAGATGGATATAGAGAAACAAAAGAAAAAGCGCAGCAATTCATGACAGAAGAAAATCTGACAATGCCTATCTATTTTGATGAAACTAGTGATAGCATGGTAAAGTATGGATTAACAGCTTTACCGACGACGATATTTATTGACGCTGAAGGAAGGATTGTTCAAAAAGTCTATGGTGGATTGACTGAAACATCATTTAATCAATACCTGAAAGAAATCCTGTAAAAAAATTGTTGTTTAAAAGGAGGTAGAATTGGTGAGAAAGATTGGAAAGACCAAAGTATTACTTATTGGTAATGTTATCATTTGGGGAGTTGTATTGTTCTTTTTTATTCAGTCTATTATTTTTCAGAAGTCCTTTTTAGAAGCGAATGAACAACTAGTCCATGAATTTACAAGTTATCAAACATATAATGAGTATCTTTCACGAAAAGAGTATCTTTCTAAAAAAATGACACCTTCTGTTTTGAGTCAAGTTTGTCCGATTATTCAAGTTGATAATCAAAAAAAGGAAAAACAGTTACGAGTAACGAATATGAAAACAACAAATTATTCTTTTGAAGATTCAAAGATTACAATACTTGTTTCATTTAAATTGGAATTATCTACTACTAAGAATGAATTAACAATGCGACAAATATACACAAAAAAAGAAGGAAAATGGTTAATGAGCCACTACAATTATATTTAACGATAGGTTGATGAAAATTAAGGAGTTAGTGAATGAAGAAAAAAACAGTACTTATTTCAATAGCGACAGTCGTAATCGTTTGTTTATTAATTGGGTCAATTGCAATGATTGTCAAAAAAAATCAAAAAAAAGCAGAAAAAGAATTTAAAGCCTATAATGAAACTTTAGTCTATGATATTTATAACTTTTCTCCTGAAATTACGAATAATGAAAAAAGAGCCTCTTTAAAAACACGAATGGATGCACAATTGATGGATCAAATGTGCCCACCTTTACCTGAATTAAATCGAGATCCAAGTTTACCAGTAAATACTCTATTAAACGTTAAAACAGAAACAATGACAAATAAAAAAGAGGAAATAGTAGCGGACACTCGTTTTGTTATAAAAACGCCAAATGGAAAAGAATATCCTCAAAAAGTGCGAGCGGAATATAAAAAGAATGATAATAAGTGGATATTGATGAAAATTCAACCTATTAATTAACATTATTGGTATTAAATAGTAGAGCGAACAAAAATTCTGTGTCATCAATCGCGTTATTCAAAATACGAGTTTAGAGTAGAGAATATCTTTACTCTTTTTTTGCATACTTTAAAAGTATAAGTATAGACATTTGTAATTTTTGCCTTTATAATAATAGTGAATAAGATGGTTGGAAAACCAGTTGATGAAAGTAGGAATAGTCATGGAAAGAACATTTAAAGAAGACTTTTGGTGGGGAGCTGCTACGTCAGGTCCACAAAGTGAAGGACGTTTTAATAAAAAACATGCGAATATGTTTGATCATTGGTATGAGATCGAACCAACCGATTTTTATGATCAAGTAGGCCCAGATGTGACGTCAAATTTTTATAATAGTTTTAAAGAAGATATTGCGATGATGAAAGAAATTGGATTGAATAGTGTTCGAACATCGATTCAATGGACGCGTTTGATAGATGATTTTGAAACAGGCACCATAGATGAAGAGGGAGCTCGTTTTTATAATGCAGTGATTGATGAATTCATTGCAGCTGGGATTCGTCCTGTTATGAATTTACACCACTTTGACTTGCCAGTGGAGCTATATCATAAATATGGCGGCTGGGAATCAAAACATGTGGTTGATTTGTATGTGAAATTTGCTGAAAAATGTTTTGAATTATTTGGTGATCGGGTGAAAGACTGGTTTACACACAATGAACCTATCGTTGTTGTTGAAGGTGAATATTTACACCAATTCCATTATCCGAAAATCGTAGATGGTAAAAAAGCAGTGCAAGTGGCGTATAATTTAAATTTAGCTTCTGCAAAAGCGATCCAAGCGTATAGAAAATTAGGACTGCAAAACGAAGGTGGAAGAATCGGGATCATATTAAATTTAACACCAACATATCCAGCTTCTGATAATCCAGAAGATTTAGCAGCAGCAAACATTGCGGAACTTTTTAATAATCGTATGTTTTTAGATACAGCTGTTCACGGGGAATTTCCACAAGAGTTAGTTGATTTATTTATCAAAGATGGCGTTCTTTGGGAAAGTACATCAGAAGAATTGGCTTTGATCAAAGAGAATACGATTGATGTTTTAGGTGTTAATTTCTATCATCCAAATCGTGTAAAAGCCCCAGATGTTGCACCAAACAGTGTAGGTGCATGGTTACCAAATCGTTATTTTGATGAGTATAATATGCCTGGACGTCGAATGAATATCGATCGAGGCTGGGAAATTTATCCGAAAGCATTATATGATATTGCGATCAACATTCGTGATAACTACAATAATATTCCGTGGTTTGTCTCTGAAAATGGTATGGGAATTTCTGGTGAGGAACGATTTATGAATGAGGCGGGTGTTGTTGAAGACGACTACCGTATTGATTTTATTCGAGAACATTTACAATGGATTCATCAAGGAATGGAAGAAGGGTCTAATTGTTTTGGCTACCATTTGTGGACGCCAATCGATTGTTGGTCATGGGCAAATGCGTATAAGAATCGCTATGGGTTTATCTCTACAAATATCCACACACAAATCAAGACGATCAAGAAATCTGGTCATTGGTTCAAAACGGTGGCTCAAACAAATAGATTAACAGATCAATAAATGAAGAATACGGTTGGGACAGAAGGAATTGCTTCTGTCCCAACCGTTTATTTGGATTCCGAGCTTCATTCTTTTTTCGATCTATGCATAATCAACATTTAAAATCGAATAACTTCTTTGATCATAACGATTTCTACTACAAGAAAATTCAATGGGTCGTCCATTTTTTGAATAGACAACTTGCTGTACTTCAAGAACAGGATCCTCTTTTTTGCATTTTAAATAGTGCTGATCATATTCATCGGATTTATCCGCTTGAATATTTCGGTAAGCCCCTGCAAAATCGAGAGATAACTGTTCTTTAATATACGTATAAATAGAGTCTTTCAAGATATCCGTTGTTAGACCAGGCACTAAATCACAAGGCATATAAGTATGTTCTAAAATGAAAGGTTCATCTTCAAGAATTCTAAGTCGGATGATCTTATAGACAGGCTGTTCTTCAGAAATAGCTAGACGTTCTTGAACTTCATTTGAAGGGAATTCGACTTCAAATAAAATGACTTGGCTTTTCAATTTTTTATGACGATCATGCATTTGTTTGCTAAGACCATCATATTCATTGGCAGGCGAAGTATCTTTATCCCAAAAAGAACGATTCAATACTTTAGTGCCAGAACCACGCTGAGAGTATAAAAGACCTTCCATGACTAAAATACCGATTGCTTTTTTTACGGTCATTCGGCTCACATTAAATTCTTTTACTAAATCCGTTTGGTTAGGGATCAAGGTATCTGTTTTGTATACATTATTTTTTATTCGTTCACGCAATGTATCTGCGATTTCTTCATATTTTGGCTTCATATCGTTACAACCTCCTCTCCTGTATTGTAACTGATTATGAATGTATAGACAATTAAGAGTTTGAGACAAAAACATAAGTTCCAAAGGAGGTACTTTTGCTCTCGATGTTTATTAGAAAAAGAAAGTGCAATTAAATCGCACTTTCTTTTTCTTTATCTAATAGACGCAGGAATGGATACCAAAGTAGACCAACAATCAATAGATCCACAAGTTGTAATATACCACCTAAGATGGAATTTGTAGCCAACATGCCGCTAAAGAAAATTGGAACAGTCCAAGGAACTGATACACCAGTTGGAGGTGGCACAATACCTGCGGCCATTACAAGATAATTAAGCACCGTAACGATCAGTGGCGCGACTACCCACGGAATTAGGATGGTCGCATTTAAAACGATCGGCAAACCAAAAATCACGGGTTCATTTACGTTAAAAATTCCTGGTGCTAAACTTAAACGGCCAATATCACGGTATTGTTTTTTCTTCATGATGAACGCCATGATCAAAATAACCGCTAAGGTCATACCAGAACCGCCTAGTCCGACAGTAAAAGTTTCCATAAATGGTTTTGTAATAATATGTGGTAATTTTTCCCCAGCTTTATACGCATCCAGATTCTCTAACATTAATGTATTCCAAATAGGATCCATCACGGAATTAACGATAATTTGACCATGTAATCCGAAGAACCATAGAAACTGAACAAAGAATAGAGCAATCAACGTGGCTGGTAAACTACTACCTAAACCAACTAGTGGTTTTTGAATCAATTCATAAATAACATCATGAAGGTTGGTGTTAAATAAACCGGTTACAATCGCGTTGATAAATAGGAAAACAGATAACGTTAAAATAGCAGGAATCAATGCTGCAAATGATTTAGCAACTGCAGGCGGTACACCATCTGGCATTTTGATTTGCCAGCCTTTTTTGGTTACTCTACAATAAATTTCACCAGCAAGAAAGGCTGCGATCATACCAATGAACATACCTTTAGCACCTAAACGATCTAAAGATAATACGCCAGATACTTCTGTACCATCTTCAAGGGTCATCATAAAAGGAGTTAATAGGAGAAAACTAGCAAATGAAACAGCGCCGCCGAAAATCCCTTCAACATCATATGATTTAGACAAATAATAGCCAATACCAAACGTAACGAAGACGGCCATGATGCTCATTGTAGCATTTTGACCGTTACCAAATAATGAGGATAATGTTCCTTTTGTCGCATCGCTGAAAAAAGGCAAGTTATTGATAACAACAATGATCGATCCGAACATTGTTAATGGAAAAGACAACATAAATGCATCTCTCAGAACAGAGAGATATCGATTTTGTCCAAGTTTATTTGCAAGCGGCATGATCTTTTCCCCAAGAGAATCCATAAAACCATTCATACTAATCAGTCCTTTATAGTCTATTTGTAATCGATTACAAAAACAATATACCATTATATTTATTAAATGTCTATACTTTTGTTTTTAATGATCGTGTATAATTGGAATGGAATAAAAAAATAGGCTAAGACATAACTCTACGAGTCATATCCTAGCCTTAAAAGATCCGAATAAATAGTAGGAGCAGAAGCAACTTTTTTTGATTTATTTAAATAAAATAGGCGTATTTAAAAGTCTAAATACTGGCGCCGCCACCTCCGGAAGAACCTCCGCCTCCTGAGAAGCCACCACCACCGCCGAAGCTGCCGCCTCCGCTTGAAGAGCCACCGCCAAAACCTCCGCCGCCCCAATACCAAGGACCACTTCCACGTCCTCCGCGACCACCACGCCCTCCTCTAGAAAGTAGAAAAGGTATGAGAATCAAAAGGAGGAAAAATATACTAAAAAATCCTTCTCCATCAGAACTATCCTCTGATGCAACTTGATCTATTTCGTCATCTGACAAGGTATTTTTATCAGCAGGGTAGTCATAATGTTTGTCGATCAGGGTAGTTACTGCGTGAAATGTATATTGCAAACCTTTGTTGATAGAAGCGTCATTAGTTGATTTCAACTCATCCTTGGCGTGTTGTAGAATATTTCCAGCAACGCTATCAGTGATGACATCTTCTAGACCATAACCGACTTCAATTCGAACATTTCGTTCGCCACCGTTTACTGCATAAAGTATCAAAACCCCATTATCTTCTTTTGGATTTCCGATTTTCCATTTCTGAAAAAGGTCAGGCGCATAACTATCGATACTGTCACCGTTAGTTGAATCGATCACAGCTAAAACAACTTGAGGTGCTTCTGATTTTTGTTTATAACTCTCTCCTTTTCGATCAACTAAATTTTTAGTTGTTTCATCAAGGATTCCTGGTTGATCTAGATAGAAGCGATCAGGTGAGTTAGGCAATGATTCAGCAAATGCTGGTGCTTGAAAACTTATAAAAAAGGTGACAAGGAAAAATAATAAGCTAGGTAATAAACCTCGTCTAAAAAATTTCATCGTTCATCACTTCCCACTAGAGGTACTAGTAGAATTATCAAAATTCACAGAAGGAACAGTGCTGGCTGTTGGATCAGCTTTAAAGTAATCCTTCTTACCTAGACCCATCATATTTGCAAAGATATTTTTAGGGAATGAAACGACTTGTTCATTGTATTCTTTTACAACTTCATTGTAACGTTTGCGTTCAACTGAAATCCGATTCTCCGTTCCTTCTAATTGAGTCATTAAAGTTTGGACATTGTCATTTGATTTTAATTCTGGGTAATTTTCATTGATGACATTGATTAATGTACCTACAGATTGATCTAATTCTTGGCTGGCTTTGATTTTATCTGAATCATTGTTAGCCGAACCATATGCTTCACGGGCTTTAGCGATATCACCAAAGACTTTTTGTTCTTGTTGCATGCTACCTTTGACACTGTTGACTAGGTTAGGCACGAGATCTGCTCTACGTTGCATCACATTTTCAACTTGACTCCATTGCGATTCAACAGATTGCTCTTTTTTTGCCAATCCATTGTATTGGCTGATTCCAAAAACGCCGATTAAAACAACGACGATCAAAGCGATCAAGCCAATTTTAGTTTTACTGTTTTTCATAATCTTTTCCTCCTAAAATTTAAAAGCTGAACGAGCTTGTTTGATCTCAACAAAAAATGTAGGAATAAATTTATGCTGCTTTTTGTTGTACGCAAATTTTATTTTTTCCGAGAGACAAGCGTATGAAGCTAGCTCATTCAACCTGATGTAATGTTATTGTAATCCTTCTGTAATATTTTAGCATCCATCTTAAGACCTATTTTTTATGATTAAATCGATTTATCGTGATTAATTATAGAGTGTTTTGATAAATAATCCAAAGAAACTGATTTTCTTTTTCTCCTCACCAAACAGATGATTTGTCACGGTTTATATTTTGTATTAGGGTAAGGGAATAAAATGATGAGTCATTTTTTATTGATAGTAACTACAAGGGAGGAATCAATATGACAGAAAAAGTTGAAAATCCGTTGACAAAGTTTCACAACGGTAAGTTTGAAAAACAATCGCAAGAAGCACCAGCACTGCAACAAAAAATGACACCAGTACCCGATTGTGGAGAATCTTCCTATAAAGGATCCGGCAAACTTGAAGGGCGCAAAGCTTTGATCACAGGCGGTGATTCAGGGATCGGTCGTGCAGCAGCGATTGCTTATGCTAGAGAAGGAGCGGATGTGGCAATTAATTACTTGCCTTTTGAAGAAGCCGATGCGAAAGAAGTTAAGGCGTTGATTGAAGCAGAAGGGCGTAAAGCTGTTTTATTACCCGGAGATTTAAAAGAGGAACCATTTACACGAAAACTTATTCATGACGCGGCTAAAGCATTAGGCGGCTTAGATATTTTAGTTCTAAATGCGGGAATGCAGCAAGCCGTGGAGAATATTAAAGAGTTATCTACGCAACAAATTGTAGATACTTATACGACAAATATTATATCAATGTACTGGGCAGTACAAGAAGCATTAGACTACTTACCAAAAGGTGGTAGTATTGTTACAACGACGTCTATTCAAAGTGCAGAGCCAAGTGCAAATTTATTAGATTATGCAGCGACAAAGGGCGCAATTACATCATTCAGTAAAGGATTATCAGCACAATTAGCGCCTTCAGGTATTCGTGTGAATACTGTTGCTCCAGGTCCAATTTGGACGGCGTTACAAATTTGCGGCGGACAACCAGCCGATAAAATACCGGAGTTTGGGCAACAAGAATCGATTGGACGAGCTGGACAACCGGCCGAATTAGCCGCTGTTTATGTATTTTTGGCTTCAAATGAGGCTAGTTATGTTACTGGGCAAGTTTATTCGATCACGGGAGGCAGTTTCTTTGCTTAACTATTAAGAAAATGAAATAAATAAGTTCTTGATCAGTGGATATTATCAGAGGATAGAGCGATACCAATTGCGATTTCTCAATCTAAAAAGTGGTTAAAGGAAGCAACAAATATTGAAAAAATTGATGTATAAAAGATCCTTATTCCAAAAAGATAGCGTAACACAAGAGAGAAAAAATCAATAGAACTAGTATTTAGGTAGAAGGAACAAAATAGTTGGAAAGCGAGCAATGGATTGACGTTTATAACTATTTTGTTTTGAAGTCATTTTGATTCAAAATGACTTCAAATTCAACAGTTTTTTTGGTAGCGCTTACTATTCAAAGGAGGTGAAATAGTATGTAGAAAAATAGAAATCAAGATAGTTATTTAAATTTGAGTTTTAAATGAGGAGGTTATTTAGAAAATAATAGTGAACTTTATTGGTATAAATGAGTCGGGTTAGAGTTTAGATAAGATCTAGACTCTTTTTAATTGAATAAATTGGTCTTTGTTTATTTGTAGCAATAAGGTATTGATTTACAAAGTTATTAGAAATAATAAAGAGAATTTTTTTTATTATCTTAACAAAATAAATTCATGGAATATGTGCGTTATATTTTTATTTTATTTTTTAATTGAAATGGAGAATGATGGAGAAGTGTGCTCTTTTTTTGGTGCTTATTCTCTGGATTTACGTTGATAAAATAAAATATACTGTAAAAACCAGGGAATTTAGAAAAATTGGGATTTTTAACTTTGTTTAAAAATATTCGATTTCGATATTACGTTATATTTATTTGTTATTTATTTTTATTTTAAACAGATTGGTTTTGAAAAATCTATCTTTGTTTGTATGATAAAATTATTTTTTAAAAAAATTTTTGGAGGAATGGAAATGATGACTTTAGTAAGAAAAAAAATGAGGTACTTTTGTAATGCGGCATTAACAATTATTCTTTTAGCATCTACCTTAACAAATTTTTTGCCTTTTATAGAGGCAATGGGAGCAGAAAGATATGATGGAGATGAGTATATTACTCAATCCAAACTAACGAAGCAAGATGGTGCACCAATTTATGATGGCGGTACAATGGAAATTGAAGAAGTTTACTACTTAACTTATGATTGGGAGATTCCAGACAATACATTTTATCAAAATGATGTGTTAACGTTTTCTATTCCTGGAGAATTCAAAATTGTGAATCAGTTTAATTTCCCATTATTTGATCTGGATGGAGAAGAAGTTGCTTTGGCAAGTGTATTGGGAAATGATTTAGAAGGGTATTACATTAATATGGAATTTACAACCGATTATTTGGAAACCCATTCATCCATATCTGGATCATTTAAAATGGCCTATAAATTAAATCAAATATATGTCAAAGGAGATGAAACAATTAAATTACCATTACCAGGAGGTGCTATCACGGTTAAGGTTCCGAAATATTCTTCCCCAGGAGGAGGAGGAGCGATTGGTGTAGGAGATTCTCAAAAATTGACTAAATCAGGAAAAGTTATGGATAAAATCAAATATAATCCCCAGACCGATAAATACGATCTTCCTCAAAGAGTTGTTGAATGGGAAGTTAATCTTGGTATAGGAAGGCTAATGGATGCTATAGGTGAGAATAATGTTGATCAAGTTGATCGTATAGTAATAGAAGATTCACCGAAGGATCAGCAGATTGTCTCAATGACGATGTATAATGAAAACTGGTCAGCTGATGATTGGGGATGGGAGAAGGCTTTCTTTAAAACGATTGCTTTTGATTATAAAACAATCAAAGAAAATACTGTTGAATTAAGGATGGATCCTACAAATACGTATTACAGTTCATTTAGCTACAATATATGGCCCTATATTCAACAAGAACTTGATTATGCGATACAAAATGATTCGGTATTAGATGAAGTAGCCATCGATTATGATACTGAACCATTGGAGTTATTAACAGAAAATACCCAACTACACAATGAAGCGACCGTAAAAATTTACTACAAAGATGGATCAGAAGGTGAGAAATGGTCCTTAAGTGAATCGGTTGATTGGAACGTAGCAGAAGGTGAGATTAATGGAAAAGTTTCGGATGTTTCTTTTAAAAAAATCGATGGTGATACAGGTGAAAAGCTTTCAGGAGCTACATTTGATCTGTACAAAAAAGGGCTTGACGGAATATATACATTAAAAAAAGCAAATATAATCTCTGATGCTAATGGATTAGTTACGGTGAACAAGGTAACAACAGGGGACTATTATTTTGCAGAAACAAAGTCTCCAGAAGGATACCAAGCTCCTGAAAATCCTAAAGTAATAGAATTTAAAATTGAAACCAAAGATTTAGGCGGTTCAAAAAATAGTAAAGAGCTTGGCGAAGTAAAAAACTTTCAAGAGAACGCTAAAATTAATATTTCTGTTGAGAAAAAATGGGATGATGGAAAGAACCAAGATGGCATTCGTCCTAAAAATATCGATGTTCAATTATACGGAAACGATCAACCAGTAGGGAATCCTGAGACATTAGATGAAAACAACAATTGGCAATATACATGGATTGAACTTAACGAAAAAGAGAATGGAACCATTATTCGATATGAAGTAAGAGAAATTTCAAAAGTCCCTGGCTACGAAGTAGAAATAAATGGAAATGGTACTAACTCAGTGGTTATTACAAATAAACATATACCAGAAGTAATAGAGATAAAAGGTAAAAAAACTTGGAATGATAATAACGATAAGCAAGGGAATCGTCCTAATGAGATTGTTGTCGAACTATATGCAAACAACCAATTAGTCGATACACAAAAAACAACGGCTCAAAAAAATTGGACTTACGAATTTACGAATGTACCAAAAAATGAAAATGGAAAGGGAATCGACTATACAGTTAAAGAACAAGCTGTCTCCGATTATCAACCTGAATATGATGGTTACGCTATTACAAATAATTATCAGCCTGAATTAACAGAATTTTCTGTTAAAAAGGCGTGGGATGATAAAGAGAATCAAGATGGAATTCGACCTAAAGGGATTCAAGTGCAATTAAAAGGAAATGGAAAATCCATAGGTGACCCAGTCACTTTAAATGAAGAGAACGATTGGAGCCATACTTGGGAAGGCTTAGAAAAACGTGAAAATGGACAAAAAATTAACTACACGGTAGAAGAAGTAAGTGATCTTGGGAAATACACTGTAGAGATGACAAAAGCTGGCGATTACGAAGTTGTTTTGACCAATCATTACACGCCAGAGATAACAGAAGTTCGAGGGCAGAAAATTTGGGATGACAATCAAGATGAAAAGGGAAATCGACCAAACAAAATTATAATAGAATTATATGAGGATGGGAAGCTTCTTGATAAGCAAGAGACGAATGCATTGAAAAATTGGTCATATGTCTTTACCAACCTACCCAAAAATAACCAAGGAAAATTGATTCATTTTGAAGTGAAAGAGCAAGACGTTGAGGATTATGAAGTGTCTTATTCAGGGTTTGATATGACAAATAAATATAATCCAGTGCCTGCCAACGTCAGCGTACAAAAGAAATGGAACGATAAAGACGACCAAGATGGGATTCGTCCTGATGAGATCCAAGTACAATTAAAGGGCAATGGAAAAACAATCGGTGATCCAGTCACTTTAAATGAAAAGAACGAGTGGAATCATACTTGGGAAGGCTTAGAAAAACGTGAAAATGGACAAAAAATCAACTACACGGTAGAAGAAGTCAGCGATACTGGAAAATACGAGGTTGAAGTAACAAAGGAAAATGAGTACCAAATTACCTTGACCAATAACTATAAACCAGAAGAAACGGAAATTCGAGGGAATAAAATTTGGAAAGACAATGACGACCAGGATGGGATGCGCCCGGCAGAAATTAAAGTACATCTGATAGCCAATGACAGACCAGAGCCTGTAGCGACCAAGACTGTTAAGCCAGATAAAAACGGCGATTGGACATATGGATTTACAGGTTTACCTAAAAAAGAAAAAGGGAAAGATATTGTTTATTCAATAAAAGAAGAAGCAGTTCCAGACTATCAGTTTTCTGCAGAAGAACCAAAAAATGATAATGAGTTAAATATCGTCAATACGCATAACATTCGAAAAACATTCATTAATGTTACGAAAGAGTGGCGAGATAATGAGGATCAGGATGGTTTGAGACCACGATTAATTTATGTCCAGCTCTTAGCAGACGGTGAAAAAGTGGGTGAACCAGTTGAATTAAGTGATGCAAATCAATGGAGATACGCATGGAAAGACTTGGGTGAACGAAAAGCTGGAAAAGTGATTGACTATTCTGTAGAGGAAATTACAATAGACACGGCATATAAATCTTCAATAGAGAAAAAAGATGATCAATCATTTATGATCGTAAATACGCATGTACCAGAAGAAACAGAGATTCATGGAATCAAAATCTGGGACGATAATGACGATGTAGAAGGACAAAGACCAGACCAGATCATGGTGCGTTTAGATGCTGATGGACATGAAGTCGCTAAAAAAACTGTGACAAAAGAGGACAATTGGGCATATAGCTTTACGAACTTACCTAAAAATAATAAAGGACGAGAAATCAACTATACGGTCCGTGAAGATGCTGTTCAAGATTATACGCCAGAAGTAGATGGAACGAATATTGTAAATAAATATACACCTGGTGTGACGGATATATCGGTTATGAAAAAATGGATAGATGGTAATAATCAAGATGGTATACGACCAAAAAAAATCTTGGTTCAACTTCAAGCTGATGGAGTTCATACTGGGAAGCCGGTTACACTGAGTGAACAAAATAATTGGACCCATAAATGGGAAGGACTAGTTGCAAGAGCTTATGGGAAAGACATTCAATATACTGTTGTAGAGATAGATGTCCCAGAAAACTATCACGTAGAAATTGATGATACGAACAAAGAGGAAATCATCATTTCTAATATCCATGTTCCCGAAACAATCAAAATTTCTGGAAATAAATACTGGGTAGATGACCAGAATAAGCATAATGAAAGACCAGATTCTATTACTGTAAATTTAATGGCGAATGGTGAAAAGATTGCGTCGAAAGAGGTTACAAAAAATGACAATTGGCAGTATGAATTTTCTGATTTACCAAAATATGAAAACGGAAAAGAAATTGTCTATACTGTGAACGAAAATGATGTGCCGAATTATACATCAAAAATCGAAGGATTTGATATTACCAACACGTATACGCCAAAAGATAAGATACCAGAAACACCTTCAGATAATGGACCATCAAGGCATGGAACACCTTTGGTTGGTGGGACTGTGAAGGGGAGAACACTTCCTCGTACTGGGAGTAAAACAACTCAATTTTCTAATATACTTGGGGTGATTTTAATCATTATGATGCTAACCTTTGCTGGTTGGTTTACACTATGTAAAAATAGTTAGAAGGTTTTAAAGGTAGAAAAACTGTGTAATTAGCTTATTTTAAATGCGCTTGGGACGTAAGTCCCAAGCTCTATTTTATCTAAGAATAATAAGTAGTAATGGGTAAAAAATAAGCTAGCTCTGTTCAATTTTGGTAAATTAGCGTAAAATTCATTTTATAATATTGATTCAGTTGATTTTCGCTTTATCTATTATCAAGGAAGGTGTTTTTAGTTATGGATGAAAAAGAAAAATTTGAATTGATTTTTGATATAGGAAAAGCAATGCTTGAAAATGGAACAGAAGTTTCGCGCATCGAATCCACTATCGATCATCTTGCCAATTCACTAGAGTTAGAGGGTTTTAATGGATTTGTGTCTATTGATAGAATTTTTTTGACCTGTTCTACTTTAAATAAACCCGATAATGCTCGAGTGAGTTATGTTCCTATATCGCCTATTTCTTTAGGGAAAATTGATCGTCTGAATACTTTATCTAGAAATCTTTCAGAAAAAATTATTACACCTTATGATGCAAAACAACAATTGGAAGAAATTAAAGTCGAGCGTTTTTCCTCTACAGTACAGAAATTTTTTGCTTATATTATAGGCAGTGCTGGTTTTTGTTATATATTGGGTGGAACGCTACTAGATGCATTGAGTGCGTTACTTTTAGGGGCTGTTATGGGAGCTTATACTCTTTTTGTGCTAGATAAAATAAAATTTTCTCATATCCTAAAAAATGTGACCAGTAGCTTTCTTGTTAGTTTGACGGCATGTTTAGTGGTGAAAGTTTTTCCTCATTTAAATTTAGTGAGCTTAATCTCAGGTGGTATTATCTCTCTTTTACCTGGTGTCGCTATTTCTAACGGGATACGCTATCTTTTCGATGGGAATTATAGTTCTGGATGGAGTCAAATATTGAACTCTCTCATCACTGCATTATGTGTTTCGATTGGTGTTGGAATTGCTTTAAAATTATTTAGTTAGGTAAGGAGGAGTGGGCATTGATTATATCTAAAATACTATTGGAATTATTTTTTAGTTTTTTAGGAACGTTATCATTTGCAATTCTATTTGACGTACCTAAGAAGTACTATCTAACGTGTGGAACGATTGGAGCCACAGGTTGGATTATCTACTATATAATTGATACATATACAGGACAGAATATACTCGCTACGTTTGTTTCATCTTTAATCCTGATTTGTTTATCTAGAGAAGCTGCATATAGTAAAAAAGCACCGGTCACTGTCTTTTTGATTTGTGGTATTTTTTGCTTAGTTCCAGGTGTGGGCTTATACAATTTCACGTATGAATTTTTCGTATCCAATACATCCAATTTGAGTAAATCAATGATTTATGTTGTAAAAGTTGCGATTGCTATTTCATTGGGAATCAGTGTAGGCTATGAACTACCCGCAGTCTTTTTTGGAGGCTATCGAGCGCAGAAAAAGAAACGTGGTGGTCTTTCCAGTGAATAACGCTGTAAAAAATAGTGGTGCAAAAGCATAGAATCTAGTAACGCAGATTAGTCAAACCAATGATGAGAGTTATTTCTGATTATTGACTCACTTGATTATCTAGAAATTATTTAGCTGTTTTTACTTCACTATCTTACTCAAACTTTTTTCAGTATTAACCATTAATGATCTAAAATATCTTGATAAGTGATTGTTTTTGATTCCTGTGATTTATCTATGTCTACATGCTTATACTTTAAATTTACTTTGAATCCCAACCAGATAGATGAACAAAAAACGATCATACCTGTAATTAAAAGAAAAGGTAAACTAAATTGTAGAAACACAATTTAGTTTACCTATTTTAATATCAAAACCTCTTACAATTCTTCACCATTACTCTTAATCACTTGCTGGTACCAATCAAATGACTTCTTCTTAGACCGTTCCAACGACCCTTGTCCTTCATTATCCTTATCCACATAGATAAAACCATACCGTTTCTTCATCTCACCAGTCCCCGCAGAAACCAAATCAATAAAGCCCCAAGGTGTATACCCGATCAACGGAATCCCATCAAACTCAACCGCTTCTTTCATCATGTCAATATGGGCTTTCAAATAATCGATCCGATATTGGTCATTGATCGTACCGTCTGGTTCAAGTTCATCGATCGCACCAAAGCCATTTTCCACAATAAACAACGGCAATTCATAACGCTCATTAAACCAGTTCATCGCATAACGCAAGCCCAACGGATCGATTTGCCAACCCCAGTCCGAAGCGTCTACATACGGATTCTTGACTAAATCTTTTGACTCATCATAATCAAAAGCAGGCCCTTTGTCATGATCTTTTATGGCAAACGACATATAGTAACTAAAACCGATATAATCCACACAACCATGCGTTAAATCAGTCAAATCCTGTTCCGTAATATCTAAATCAAACCCTTTACGAGCCAAATAGTTTTCCATAAAACTTGGATAATGACCGCGAACATGGACATCGGTAAACCAATACCGTTTTTGCATCGCACTGACAGACATCATCATATCTTTAGGATCACAAGAATACGGATAAATTGGACACATCGCAATCATACAACCAATTTGAAAAGCAGGATTGATTTCATGTCCGATTTTAACCGCTTGGGCACTGGCAACTAATTCATAGTGAGCCGCTTGATACATGATCTTCTCACGATCTTCCCCTTCTTGGTACTTGATACCAGAGTTGGTAAATGGGGCAAAGTCTTCTGCATAATTCGCTTGATTATTGATTTCATTGAAGGTCATCCAATAAGTGACCTTATCTTTATAACGTTCAAAACAAACACGGGCAAATTTTGCAAAGAAATCGATCATTTTACGATTGCGCCAGCCGCCGTATTCAGTGACTAGATAGTAAGGCATTTCAAAATGAGATAAAGTGATTACAGGTTCGATCCCATATTTTAAACATTCATCGAACAAATCATCATAAAACTGTAATCCTTCTTCATTTGGTTCTGCTTCATCGCCATTCGGGAAAATTCGAGTCCAGGCAATGGAGGTCCGGAAACAATTCAAGCCAAGATCAGCAAACAATTTTACATCTTCTTTATAATGATGATAAAAATCGATGGCTTCGTGATTCGGGTAATTTTCACCTGGTAACACACCATCCGTGATCCTTCTAGGAACACCATGGGCACCTACAGTCATAACGTCAGCAACGCTAACTCCTTTACCACCTTGATCCCAACCGCCTTCTAATTGATGAGCCGCCACAGCGCCGCCCCATAGGAAATTTTCTCTTAAAATTGACATATAATCTTCTCCTTACAACAGTTACTATTTTTTTGGGAATAGAGAATTCTTTGGTTAAATACAACTAAATGCTTAACTATCCCATCACAGCTAGGAGGAATTATTTGAACGGATCAGCTGTGTAGGGATGTTTAAGTCATTTTAAAACGAATTTTTAAGCCTCAGCTTCGATTTTTTCTAATACTTCTTCTGTAACAGGTTGATTTGTTTCTTGTGCATAGTTGATGGCATCCATTTTTCTAGCGAAAGGAAGGTAAATAAAGAATCCTAATGTTAAAACAAATACTTGGAGTAACGCTGCTTGCCAACCGCCAACTAATAATCCAGAGATGATCGGAGGTGTTGTCCAAGGTACTTGAACCGCTGTAAATAAAGGAACTAAGCCAGTATATAAAGCAAAGTAAGTAATGACCGAAGAGACAACAGGCGTCAAGATAAATGGAATCGCCATGATCGGGTTCATTACGATCGGAGTAGCAAAGGTAATTGGTTCATTGATATTGAACACTGCAGGTCCAATTGATAGACGACCCAATTGCTTGAATTGTGCTGATCTTGCAAAGAACACCATATAAACTACTAATCCAAGCGTCATACCAGCCCCTGTTACGGTTAAAAATTGATCTAAGAATTGCTGCGTAACGATGTGACCGCCGTTTGCTACGGTTAGCTGTTTACCAGAATTGATAATGTCTGTATTTTCTAAAGAGTTCGCTTGTAAAATCGGTCCCATGATCCCACCGACGATCGTTGAACCGTGAACGCCGAAGAACCAGAATAAAGGAACTAAGAAACCAAGTACTAATGCACCGCCTAAAGAATCAGTCACACCTTGAAGTGGAGATTGTAAGACGTCGTAAATGAAGTCAAAGAATGTTGTTTTAAAGACTTTATCAAAGAAAATATAAACAAACATTGCGCCAGTGATCAAAGCCGCAGCTGGAATCAAGGCAGTAAATGAGTTTGCTACGTTTTCAGGAACTGCTTCAGGTAATTTGATCCGAATATCATGACGTAAAAACCAGCTGTAAACCCAACCGACGATCAATCCAACGATAATCGCTGTGATCATTCCTTTGCCCGCTGTCCAGTCTTTGTTGATGATGTTGCCAATCGTGATCCCGCTGTCTACATCTGTGACTTCAGGCGACATGAATAAAATAAAGACAACAAGAGAAATCATTCCAGCAGGTAACCCTTCAAAGCCTTCTGTCTTTACATATGAGTAGGCGATCCCAATAACGGCAAAGACTGACATGATGGCAAAAGATGCACCGTAAGCCTGATTAAAATAGATAACTAAACCACTATCGGTGATCCATTTAGCAACTGATTCGATTGGTAGGTTGGCTAATAATAAGAAAATCGATCCGACAATTGTAAATGGCATAGTATATAACATACCATTTCTTAAAGCTGTAATTGCTTTAGTATTAACGAATTTTAAAACGGGTGGTAGAACTTTTTCATTGATCCATTCATTCATTCTAAACCTCTCCTTTGTTTAACTAAAGTAATAGAAAATAATTGCGTAGCGTCGTATTTCAATAAAGCGGCCGTTTTTATTTGAATAAATTGAATACGTTTGCATATTTACTATAAAGCAGATGTAAACGTTTTAAAATGGTTTTGGTACACTCAGAAACATGTACCGAGTAAAAAAACAAATCAATCAAATATACGCTCTAAAAATAAATTAAAAAACAATTTATTTTTAGGGCGTATGTTTATTTACGAATAGCGGGTATTTTTAATGTAATTTTTTTATGCTCAAAATCGAGTAGTTGAATAATGGTTGTTCCGCAGATACTATAGTCCTTGGATTGATAAAGCTCACCGTAACTTGCAGCGATAAACTGATCGATATCCGCCAACGTCTCCCAAGCTCCTATGAAAATAGTATAATCACCAGCGTCTACTGTAAAGGTGCGACTTCCTTCACGATCTTCAACAAGATATCTGTAAGTACCATTCCGCTCATCAGGATCATTGATGATGATTGCGCGAATATTTTTTTTATCATTAGGCAAAAGTTCTAATTTTTGATTATTCACTTCAGCAAAATCTTCAGGTGTTTTAGGAATAGCAAATTTGTATAGTTTTCCAGTAATTACTTCGTTTTCTAAAAATTCGATACTAAAAGACATGAAACCTCACACTCCTTCTTTATAATAGTCTAGATATCGGTTCATTCCTCAATGATATTTCGTTTTTAACACACAGCAGACTTTCTGTAAAAACCATAGCAACTCTTTCATTTTTTGTCAAAACTTCGATCGTTTGATCAGCTTTAACTAATTTAGTCAGGTATGTCCTTTTGTTGTTCAGCTGTTTTAGAAAATTCTTTACTGGCTTGATGAGCAAGTAGTTCTATGAGCGCGATAACTGGAATTTGCGTGGTGATATTAATAGACGGATCAGTATAGATCGATCGTTCATCAGGCATATAATAAGAAATGTTGTAATCAGCTAAACGAGCGATCGTTGAATGTTCATCATTGGTGATACTTAGAATTTTAGCACCCGATCGTCTAAAATCTGTCACTTGTTTGATTAACTCAGATGTTTCTCCAGAAACGGATAAAATGAGAGCTAATGTATTTTCAAATCCTCTTTGGGGGATGGGCGTAAATGGATCACTGATGCTATAAGTATTGATACCCATATTTGCAAAATAGCGACTACCATAAGTCCCTAAAATTCCACTTGTTCCGATACCGGAAAAAACAATATGGCGTGCGGATATGATCATTGTGATCGCAGGTTTCAATGTTTCATAGTAAGTTTGCTGATTCAGGCGTTTTAAAAAAGAATCAACATGAACTGTTGCAGCATAATACTGTTCAAATGACTGATGCTTATCTTGCTCTTCTTTTTTTAAAGCATATTTCAATTCTGAAAAACCATCGAATCCCATTTTTGAACAAAAACGTAAAATGGTGGAGGTAGAAACATGACAATTTACAGAAAGTTGGCGAATCGTCAACTTTGGAATAGTGTCCATATTTTCTAAGATATAGTGATAAACAAGCATTTCCAGCTCATTTAGTGATTGGACTTTTTCTAAATCAAACAAAAAGATCCCTCCTTGGTAGCTCAAACTCAGATGTATTCAATTTATATTGTACAGGAAAGAGATTCTTTTCGCTTATATTTCAATTTATGACAGTTTAAATTTTGGTTGTCGCATCATGCGACAGAAAACGCATATTTCTGCTGTTTAATTTTGTTAAAATAAATTTATCAAAGAAAGGGAGGCAATACTATGTACAGAAGTAATGGAAATTATGAAGCTTTTGCTAAACCTAAAAAACCAAAAAAAGCGGATGAAGTCTCAGCTTATTTGATCGGATCAGGATTAGCATCACTATCTGCAGCAGCATTTTTAATTAGAGATGGTCAAGTAAAAGGTGAAAAAATCCACATCTTGGAAGAACTACCAATTACGGGAGGTTCATTAGACGGCGTCTACAAGCAAGAATATGGCTTTGTTACAAGAGGCGGCCGAGAAATGGAAAGTCATTTTGAATGTTTATGGGACTTATACCGTTCAATTCCATCATTAGAGATCGAAGACGCATCTGTTTTAGATGAATTTTACTGGTTAAATAAAGAAGATCCAAATTCATCTCACTGCAGACTGATCCATAACCAAGGAGAACGTTTTCCGACTGATGGGGAACTAACACTAAGTGAAACGGCAACGAAAGAAATTCTTGCACTTTGTTTAATGAAAGAAGATCAATTACAAGATAAAAAAATTACCGATGTCTTTACAAACGAATTTTTTGAGTCGAATTTTTGGACGTATTGGTGCACGATGTTTGCCTTTGAAACTTGGCACTCAGCAATGGAGATGCGTAGATATTTGATGCGATTCATTCATCATATCGATGCGTTGGCAGATTTTTCTTCTTTAAAATTTACTAAGTACAATCAATATGAATCCCTTGTCTTGCCACTGCTTACTTATTTGAAAGATAACGGAGTGCATTTCCAATACGATACAAAAGTAGAAAATGTCATCATTGACACAAAAAACAATGAAAAAGTAGCGCAACGCATCCTTGTAACATGTGAAGGAAAAGAACAAACGATTGAATTAAGTGAAAATGATTTAGTCTTTGTAACGAATGGTTCTATTACAGAAAGTTCGACGTATGGTAATAATGATACACCAGCGTCTCCAACACATGAGCTAGGAGGAAGTTGGACGCTATGGAAGAGACTTGCACAACAAGATCCAGCCTTTGGTCATCCAGAGAAATTCTGTGAAAACTTACCTTCAGAAAGCTGGTTTGTTTCGGCGACAATTACAACCCTAGATGAAAAAATTGCTCCTTATATTGAAAAAATCAGTAAAAGAGATCCCTATGCAGGCAAAGTAGTGACAGGCGGGATCGTTCATGCGGAGGATTCAAATTGGAAAATGAGTTATACATTAAACAGACAGCCTCATTTCAAGAGTCAGCCAAAAGATCAGTTAGTCGTTTGGGTTTATGCATTGCTATCTGACAAACCAGGAGATTATATTAAAAAGTCAATTACAGAATGTACAGGAAATGAAATTGCACAAGAATGGTTATACCAAATGGGTGTACCAGTAAACGAAATTGCGGATTTAGCAATTAATTCTTGTAATACAGTTCCTTGTTATATGCCATATATTACATCGTACTTTATGCCTAGAGCAAATGGTGACCGTCCATTGGTGATTCCAGAAGGATCTAAAAATTTAGCCTTTATTGGTAACTTTGCTGAAACTGAAAGAGATACTGTTTTTACAACAGAATATTCAGTCAGAACTGCGATGGAAGCTGTTTATACATTGTTAGAGGTTGATCGAGGTGTTCCAGAAGTATTTGCGTCATCTTATGATATCAGAATGCTCTTAAAAGCTTCTTACTACTTAAATGACAAAAAAGGAATCAAAGAGCTAAAAGTACCATTACTAGCTGGATTGATCGAAAAGCACGAACTGAAAAAAATAGAGGGTACATTCATAGAAGAATTACTACAAGAGTCAGAATTACTATAAATTAACAAGAGTTTATATAGAAAAATAGGATAGATAGCTCGAGGAGGGCGTTAAATATGTATCATTCTAATGGGAATTATCAAGCATTTGCACATCCTAAAAAACCAGAAGGTGTTGAAGGAAAATCAGCGTATTTAGTTGGATCTGGTTTAGCATCGCTAGCAGCTGCTGTCTTTTTGATTCGTGACGGACAAATGCCTGGTGAAAATATTCATATCTTAGAAGAGTTATCGTTACCTGGAGGAAGTCTTGACGCTGCAGTACAACCAGAAAATGGATTTGTGATGCGCGGTGGCCGAGAAATGGAAGAACATTTTGAAACATTGTGGGATTTATTCCGCTCTATTCCATCTTTAGATACTGAAAATGCTACAGTTTTAGATGAATTTTTCTGGATAGCGAAAGAAGATCCAAGTTTTTCTCATGCTCGTGTGATTGAAAACAAAGGAACGAGAATGGCTACAGATGGACAACTTACTTTATCGAAAAAAGACATCAAAGAGGTTTTAGCATTAGTCTTAATGACTGAAGAAGAGTTAAATGATAAAAAAATTAACGAGGTATTCAGTCCAGAATTTTTTGAATCAAACTTTTGGTTATACTGGGCATCAATGTTTGCTTTTGAACCATGGGCTTCAGCGATGGAAATGCGTCGCTATCTATTAAGATTTGTGCATCATGTAGGAGCATTAGCGGACATGTCATCGTTAAGATTTACTAAATATAATCAATATGAATCGTTAGTAAAACCATTGATTCACTATCTACAAGAACATAATGTTCAATTTCAATACAATACTGTCGTCACAAATGTGGTTGTAAAAAAAGAAGAAGATAAAAAAATAGCTACTTTATTAGAGTTAGTTGTTGATGGCGTTGAACAAAATTTTTATTTGACTGAAGATGATTTAGTTTTTGTAACGAATGGCTCTATTACAGAAAGTACTACGTACGGAAGTAATCTAGCTCCAGCTAATCCTAAGCATGAATTAGGCGCTTCGTGGGCATTATGGAAAGCTTTGGCTGAACAAGACACGGATTTTGGTAGACCAGAAAAATTCTGTGAGAACATTCCAGAAGCAAACTGGGTGATTTCAGGAACCATTACGCTTACAGATGATCGTGTCTTACCATATATTGAAAATATAAGTAAGAAAAATCCTCATAGTGGATCAATTGTAACAAGTGGACCTGTCACAATTAAAGATTCCAGCTGGTTTTATGGTTATTCGATTAGTCGACAACCTGTTTTCAAAGCACAAAAACCAAATGAAACCATCGTTTGGGTATATGGTCTTTTCTCAGACAAAAAAGGTGATTTTGTGAAGAAAAACATTACGGAATGTTCAGGAATCGAATTGTGCGAAGAATGGCTTTACCACATTGGTGTTCCAACCGATGAAATTCATGATATTGCGGCAAATGCTGCGAATACAGTACCAAGCCATATGCCATATATCACATCTTACTTTATGCCAAGAGCTGT
The DNA here is from genome assembly GCF_051714545.1 of Enterococcus sp. AZ126. Taxonomy (NCBI): domain Bacteria; kingdom Bacillati; phylum Bacillota; class Bacilli; order Lactobacillales; family Enterococcaceae; genus Enterococcus; species Enterococcus sp. AZ126. The sequence continues at coordinate 1,634,045 of NZ_JBIOSB010000001.1, read as the reverse complement.
GGGTGACCGTCCATTGGTCGTACCAAAAGGATCACAAAATTTGGCCTTTATTGGTAATTTTGCAGAAACGGATCGCGATACTGTTTTTACTACAGAATATTCGGTTAGAACGGCGATGGAAGCTGTTTATACATTGTTAAATATTGACCGTGGTGTTCCAGAAGTGTTTGCATCCTCTTTCGATGCACGGACTGTTTTAGAAACACTTTACTATCTGAATGATCAAAAAGGATTGGCTGAAATGGACATGCCTTTAGTAGATCGAATTGTTGAAAAAGAAGCGTTGAAGAAAATTAGAGGAAGCTATATTGAAGAATTATTAAAAGATGCGAATTTAATTTAAAAAAACGATTTTTACAAATGAGTAAGAAAAAAGAATGAGCACTCATTACTGTTGATACATGATTGCTCGTATCTTCCCCAAAACTGTAATAAACTCATTATTATTTTCTTGCTACTTGAAAGAGGCTAAGGTATACCTCTACGCGTTATATCCTAGCTTTAAGGAATCCGAATAAACGGTTTGAGCAACATCATTAGGACATAAAAGTATCGCTAACTGAGCAAATTCTTGCCATTTTAGCGATACTTTTTTTAGTGAACAGTTTAGTTGACTAGAAAAATAAAACTAGTACAATAAACAGTTCAGAGTATTAAAAGGATATGGAACTGTGTAAACAACTTAGGAGGAGATTTTATGAGTAGAGAAGTTATCTTATATATAGCAGCAAGTATTGATGGGTATATCGCAGAAGCGGATGGTAGCATCGACTTTTTAGGTGGCGGTATTGAAGCCGTGGAAGAAGATACTAGTTATCAAGAATTGATGAAAAAAATCGATACAGTCGTGATGGGACGAACGACATATGATCAAGTGGTGAATGAGTTATCATCAGATCAATATCCTTATGAAGAGCAGTCATCTTATATTATTACGAGCCATCCAGAGGAAAACACTGAAAAACTGATCTTTACAAGTCAAACGCCTGTTGAGTTAATACAAGACTTAAAAGAGCAAAATGGAGAAGCCATTTGGGTCGTTGGTGGAGCTAGTATTATCGCACCATTAGTCGAAGCGAAGTTGATTGATACGTATATTCTTACGACCATACCAACAATTTTAGGTAAGGGAATTCGTCTATTTAATGAATTCGAGGGACCCGTGAATTTAAAATTTAAGCAAGTATATGAAAAAAATGATATGGTATATACAACGTATTCTAACAGGTGAATAACCACTTAGGGAGATTTATACGCCTATTTCTTCATTAGGATTACAGAGGCTGGGACATAACTCTACGAGTTATATCCCAGCCTTTAGGAATCCGAATAAACAGCGAAAAAAGCAACTCCTTAGAAAATAAATAAAAATTTTCGCCCTCACTTAGAGGAATCAAACGATGCGTGAGTCAAAAGAATTAAAATCAATCAAAAGCTTCAACAAATAGAAATAGCCTGATTTGACAAAATGGAAGCGGTTTGATATTCTTTACTTTAACTTGAATGTGGAGGTGGTAATAATGTCAGACGATTCAGACGAGAGCGATTCGACACTGAATTATAATGTTCCCTATTATTTAAAAGAATAACTTTACCTAAGTGCGTTGTCATTCAAAATGATAAGGTGCCTATTTAGCGTATCAAAATTCAATTAAATTGTGAGGAATGTGAAATGTATAAATCAGATTATCTATTGACAGCATCCGAAATCCAAAAAAAATATGGATTAGAGGATTTAGGGCAAGGCTTAAGTAAACAAACGGCAGCCCAACGTTTAAAAGAAAATGGACCGAATAAACTAAAGAGTGAAAGAACACCTAAATGGAAATTACTAATCAGACAATTTAACAACATGATTATTTATATCTTACTTCTGTCAGCCTTGTTGACTTTTTTTATGGGACATTACTCAGACTCTGTGATTATCGGTATTGTAGTGATTATCAATGCTCTGATCGGTTACTACCAAGAGTCTAATGCGTCTGATGCACTAGAAAGAATTAAAGAGCTGCTCTCCTCTGAGACAACTGTTTATAGAGATGGATTAAGAATAGATATACCAACCGAAGAATTAGTTGTAGGAGATGTTGTATTTTTAGAAGCAGGAGATAATATACCAGCTGATTTAAGAATTGTTGATACTGATAATTTAAGAATACAAGAATCTGCTTTAACAGGAGAAGCAGATTCCGTAGAAAAAACTGCCGAACCATTAGTGGATGAAAAAACGCCTTTAGCTGAACGTCTCAATATAGCATTTGCTTCAACCTCTGTAACCAATGGAAGTGGATTAGGTATAGTTATTGCGACTGGAGAAAATACGGAAATTGGTAAAATTTCAAAAGAAGTGAATGAGGTAAAAGAACGAAAAACACCTCTAATGCAAGAGATTGATCGATTGGGTAAGGGAATTACTTATGTGATAATGGGGGCAGCTATTTTTCTATTTATCTTCAGTTTGCTTGTTGAAACATATTCACTATCAGTATTATCATTGGCAGTTGTTACAATGATCGTTGGTTCAATTCCAGAAGGGCTTCCCGCTACAACCTCCGTTGTTTTAGCGATGGGAGTTAGCGATATGGCTAAAAATAAACACACAATCGTGAAGACTTTGCCTGCAGTAGAGACACTTGGATCAGTGGATGTTATAGCTACTGATAAAACAGGAACCTTGACGAAAAATGAAATGACGGTCACAGACATCATAATTGGTGATACAACTTATCAAGTTTCAGGTAACGGGTATGAACCAAAAGGGGATATTATGGAATCAGGTCATCGCTCGGAAATAACACATTTGTTAAAACTGTTTTTAGAAGCAGGATTTGAGGCAAATGATACTGTTTTAACGTGTGATGATGGGATCTGGGGGATCAATGGAGAACCCACCGATGGATCGTTTTTAACTTTATATCACAAAGTATTTCCGATCGAACAACGTCCAGATTACAAAGAACTTGATATGCTCCCTTTTGATTCGGATTATCGTTATATGGCAAAATTAGTAGAAAATAAGCAAAAAGAACGCATCCTTTTCATTAAAGGATCTCCAGACAAATTATTTCCTATGGCACAAGCTGTAGAGAACGACTTTCCGTTAGAGAAGTGGAATCAGCGAGTTAAAGTACTGTCCGAGCAAGGGAAGCGAGTAGTCGCTGTTGGATATAAAAAAGTTTCATCTACTACAGATGAAGTAACGCACGACTTATTGAAGGATGGGATCCAGTTGATCGGCCTAGCCGGAATTATCGACCCGCCTCGTGAAGAAGTTATCGATTCTTTAGCAGACATGAGAAAAGCAGGGATTGATGTGAAAATGATTACAGGAGATCATCCATTGACTGCCAAAACTATAGGTGAACGTTTAGGTTTAGCGCCAGTAATCAATGTTATTACAGGACCAGAGATAGATGAGTTATCATTTGAACAATTAAAAAAAGTAGTCTTAAATCACCAAGTTTTTGCTCGCACAACGCCTACAAATAAATTAGAAATTGTGGAAGCTCTGCAGGCAAATGGAAGAGTAACTGCGATGACCGGTGATGGTGTTAATGATGCGCCTGCGTTAAAAAGAGCAGATATAGGTGTTGCAATGGGAATTAAAGGAACGGATGTCGCAAAAGATTCTGCTGATATGATTTTAACAAACGATAATTTTTCAACAATATCTGTTGCGATTCGGGAAGGACGCCGAATTTACGACAATATCAAAAAAAGTATTTTGTTTCTGTTACCTACATCTTTTGCGGAAGGTTTAATTATTGCCTTTACTATTATGATGCAAAAGGAGATGCCTTTACAACCCACTCAATTACTATGGATTAATATGGTTTCAGCAATTACGATTCAATTTTCGTTTATATTTGAACCTGCTGAAGAGGGGATTATGAGTAGAAAACCACGAAAAACTGGTGGGACTTTGCTAAATCGCCATGATATTATTCAAATGGCCTATGTCTCGATATTAATCGCTTTGATCAGTTTATTGTCATATGATTGGCTAATCAATGAAGGAGCCAATCAGGCCACTGCAAGTACTATGATGGTGAACATCATTGTGATGTGTAAAATCTTCTATTTATTTAACATTCGAACAGCTAAACTAATTTTTTCAAAAGATTTTTTTAGCAATCCAATGGTTTTTAAAATTATTGGAGTAATGCTATTTTTCCAAGTTATTTTAACTTACGTTCCTTTTATGCAAGTCGTTTTTCAAACAGAAGGACTTACAGTTTTAGAATGGGGAATCACTATATTGGCTGGAATATGTGTTTTACTCGTTACGGAGATTGATAAAATGTTTCGGATTCAGAAGAAAAAATCTAAATAAGTGACTAAAATCTAGGGATTATTGGTTTATTAAATAGGATACAAAAAATGAATTTAAGTTACTTATTCAAATAATTTTTTTGAGTGAGACATAACGCTTTGAGTCATATTCCATTCACCTGGAACTCCTATAAATGGTGGGATCAGAAGCAATCCTTTCGAAAATAAGCTGAAATTCATGAGAATTGCTCGTCAAATTTCATGAATTCATTCTTATTTTTTCGGGATTAGACACTTCTGTCCCATCCTTTTTTATGAAAGACTATTAGTGAAATTTGTCAGAAAAATTTAAGAATAAAGACATGTAGGGCATTTCATCGAGTTAGGTAAAGAAGTTGTGTATATTGAGAGAACGAAGTCATTTTCTGTTGATATGAAAAGAAGGCAGATCGTGTTTTTTTCCTTTTTATGTAATTGAAGTAAGATGCAAAAGTACCGCCGTTAAACCAACGTTGAATAGATAGAGTCAATTTTATGAAGCGTAATAAATGACGAGAGCCTCACATACATGCTAATGAATTCTTTTTTAGTATATACAAAAAAGTATATACCTAGTATAATGAAGAAAAAAGTTAGGAAAGGAGATTCTTACCATCAAAAATTTGGTAGCGTATAAATTATTGATAGCGCTAGCATATGCCTTTTTGTCTTCACTGGCTTTAAATATTTTTTGGCTGCCGGGAAATATTTATGCTAACGGCATCACAGGGTTGTCTCAATTGATTTCGACTGTTTTAAAAACGACACAAGGTGTGTCAGTGTCGATACCATTGTTGGTTTTGTTCTTCAATATACCATTACTTGTCCTCTCTTGGTTTAAAATCGATCGTGAATTTACTGTTTATACAATTTTTGCTGTTTTTATGACCTCATTATTTATGCGTTTGATCCCAGTTGTTCCGCTAACGACCGATCCTGTAATTTGTGCAGTGTTCGGTGGTGTATTGCACGGGATATCTGTTGGCATCACATTGAAAAGTGATTTCTCAACAGGCGGACTAGATATCATCGGGATCGTTGTTAGAAAATTGACAGGAAAAAGTATCGGAACTGTTTTTATTGTTTTTAATTTATGTGTACAATTTGCCGCAGGTTTTCTTTATGGTTGGCAATTTGCATTTTATAGTGCATTATCTGTATTTATTAGTGGTCGTATGGTTGATTATGTCAATACAAAACAGCAGAAAGTTCAGGTCATGATTGTGACGGATCAAGCTGAATATGTTATTGACGAATTGCATCATATCTTAAAAAGAGGCATCACCGTTATCAATGACGTAGAAGGAGCTTTTGATCACCAGCAAAAGAAATTATTAGTGGTTGTTGTAGCTAAAAAAGAGTTGAAACAATTGAACGCAGCCATTAGTGAAGCTGACGCGTGTGCCTTTGTTAGCGTCTCTCCAGGTGTATCCACAAATACTGCTTTTTATGAATGGTAAATCAATGCGAAGATAGTTCTTGAAACGACTTTCGATTATAATGAAGTTAAGGATATATGATTAGACAGGAGAATGAATATGGCAAAAAAACAAAGTGTCTTTCAAGAAGTTGCGAAGCAAATTCAAGGGAAAATCGATAAAGGACTTTATATTAGTTCACAGCGTTTACCTTCTGAATATGATTTAGCGAAAGAATTTGGCGTCAGTCGTTTAACGGTCAGAAAAGCAATCGATGAGCTGATATCTAGAAACATTTTAGTGAAACAAAAAGGAAAAGGAACCTATGTGATGACCCAGCAAAAAGTTCAAAGTGGACGTGCTGGACTACAAGGGTTTACAGAGGCAGCTAAATCTTATGGAAAAACATCAAAGACAGAAGTGATCAGCTTTGAACCTCTGGCAGATGTACCAGATGAAGTGACAAGGGCTTTACAATTGAATGGTCAAGAAGAAGTGTACCATTTAGTTCGTTTACGTTCATTTGATAACGAACCAATGACAGTAGAGGATCTTTATATTCGATCGATTTATTTACCGGAAGTGACAGAAAAACAATTAGAAGGTTCACTTTTTACCTTGATTGAAAAACAAATCGAAATCGCCTATTCACATCAAGAAGTCGAAGCGATTTTAGTAACAGAAGAGTTAAGTCCTCTGCTTAAAGTTAATATAGGAGAACCACTTTTAATGGTTCATTCCATTACGTATTCTGTCACAGCTACACCTATTTTATATGATACATCATATTATCGTGCGGATCGTTACACCTTTAAAAATACGCTGCACCGCACGATCAATTAGCATGCCAATAAAAAAAGTCAGGTGAATCAAATGGATATGATCAGAGCGCGCATTCAAGACGCAATCAAAAAAAATCAACAACATTTTTTACAAGAGTTAAACCAAATCATGGAAATCCCCAGTGTCAAAGGTAAGGCAAAAGTGAACGCTCCTTTTGGGATAGAACCAAAAAAAGCCTTAGAAAAAACGTTAGCTTTAGCTGAAAGTTATGGTTTTCAAACAACAATGGTTAAAGATGCAGTTGGCTTTGCACAATATGGAAATGAACAAGAATACATTGGGGTTGTCGGACATTTAGATGTAGTTCCTGCTGGTAATGGCTGGGATTTTCCGCCGTTTCATTTAAGCGAAAAAGACGGTCGGTTATTTGGCAGAGGGATTTTGGATAATAAAGGCCCAGCGTTTGCATGTTTATATGGATTGAAATTACTAAAAGAATTAGATATTCCTTTAGACAAAACAATTCGTATTATTTTTGGAACCGACGAAGAAAGTGGTTCAGCTGATTTGCCATTATACTTAGCAAAAGAGTGTCCACCGACTTTTGGATTTACGCCAGACTGCAAATATCCAGTGGTATATGGTGAGCGTGGGATCGTCAATATTGAACTAACAACACCATTTTCAGAAATAGATTTGTCCGTTCTTGGTTCAATCAAAGGCGATCAAGCTAAAGACCATGTACCCGACGAATTATCAATAGAATTAAAAAATGGTCACCAAGTTGAAGTAATTGGCAAACGAGCACCCACGAATGCACCGGAATTAGGTGAAAATGCAATTACGTTGCTAGCCAAAAATCTGATGAGTGAAGCAAGTTTAAGTGAATCACTCAAAGCGTATTTTAAATGGATGGTTGATTGTTTATATGAGAAACATTTTGGGGAAGGTTTGAATCTAGCTTTAGCTGATAAGGATTCAGGAAAACTCATCCTTACACCTTATGAATTGCATAAAAAAGCAGATGGAATGTCATTATCCATTGCAATTCGCTATCCAGTGACATTTCAAGAGGAAGAAATCCTTGCACGAGTGAAAGACGTTTTATTAGAGGATACACAATTAGCTGTTATAAGAAGCATGAAAGGGACTAATTTTCCAAAAGATGATCCGAACGTTCTTGCATTAGCAGATGTTTATGAAGAGGTTACCGGTTTAGATGGTACACCTGTTACGACAACTGGTGCAACTTATGCTCGAACAATGCCGAATATCGTCGCCTTTGGCCCGTCATTTCCAGGTCAAAAAGGGATCGCTCATAATAAAAATGAATATATGGATTTAAAAGATTTACTATTAAACCTAGAAATTTATACCTTAGCACTTTATAAACTAGCCATAGAAAAATAAAGATGAAACTAAAAATAGCCAGTCTCTTATTTGCTTCAATGAGATTGGCTATTTTTAGTTATACATGCTGATTACATTGCTATCGATAAAGCAATCAAATCAATAAGTAAATGAGCAAGCCATGATCCCCAAATACTCCTGCCAGTTTTCAAGTAGACGCTATTTAAAATCAAACGGGCCACGCCTTGTAGAAGTAAAACGTGGGTCATCGTAGAAAACCAAGAGCCATCCCAGTATGACGGAATGTGTATTAGACCAAAAATTAGAGCACTTACTAAACTACTAACTGTTAGTGAAAGCCCTTTGCTTTGAGCAGCCTCAAGTACACCAATGCCTAATAATTCTTCTCCCATCAACATAAAGGGAATCATAAAAATAATAGTACTTAAGTGGCCAGATGCAGGATTTGCCACCCAATTAAATCCTAATTTTTTCGATAATAGTCCAATCAATATACTTACAATAAAATAACTAATAACGGCGACAGGAATCACCCATAATTTACGTGGTACGTGAAATACTGCTTTACTATCTTTTCCAAAAGCTAACATCCAAGCAAGGGCACTCCCAAGAAAAAGTCCCCACCAGGCCCAAGAAAAAGTCACTAATCCCCAAAAGCCAACAAGCATCAATACGGCAGCGCCAAAAAGTTTCGTATTTGAACTGTGTAACGTTTCGTTTGTGTTCATATAAAATTCCTCCTTCTGAACTATCATGAATGACATATATATTTTAATTAAGTATACTTTTCAAAAAAAAAATAAGAAAAAGATACGCTTATCAACTCAGATATATCGTTTCAATAATTGTAGTTTACAACAGGTGTTTAGAAAGCAATAAAAAAGGCCCTTATTTGCTACCAAGCGAAGCGTTTTAGTAGTTGTAAAGCGATATTCTTGATACTATAAAATAAATATGAAAAGTAGAGATAACGAATGAGAGCTGACGGAAAATTCGTTCGTTAGCTGCGAAAAAAGGGATTTTGCAAAGGTAAATGTATGAAATAAAATGAATGGAGGAATAATAATGTTAATTACAACAACAGAAAAAATCCCGGGAAAAGAGTACGAGATATTAGGAGAGGTTTTTGGGTTGACGACTCATTCTAAAAATATTTTTAAAAATATTGGGGCGAATTTAAAAAATATCGTAGGCGGCGAAATTCAAGCTTATACTGAAATGCTAGAAGAATCCAGAGAGACTGCCATTGAAAGGTTAAAAAGCAATGCTGAAAAATTAGGTGCAGATGCAGTCGTGATGATGCGTTTTGATTCTGGATCGATTGGGACCGATATGCAATCCGTAGCGGCTTATGGTACAGCAGTAAAATTTAAAACAACAAAAAATTAAACGATAAATTGCCCGATAAAAAGTAGGATAAGATAGAAACGTTTCGTACGTTCATCTCATTCTACTTTTTTACTAGTAAATTTTATTTTAGTATATACTAAAATGTATATATCGTGTATAATGCAATTATAAAAGTTTGAAAACGCTATTTTAAAGGATGTGGATGTAGATGTCATGGGGAATAATCGCTACTTGGCGTATGGCACATGATGGTGTGGTAAAAGCGAGTGAGTTACTGACAAACAATGGGCAAGCAGGAGATGCAATTGAAACGACCATTCAGACTGTGGAAGATTATCCATATTATAAATCAGTTGGTTTTGGTGGTTTACCTAATGCTGAGGGGATTTTAGAAATGGATGCAGCTTATATGGATGGCGATACATTCAAAATTGGCGCAGTTGCAGGAATCACAGATACCAAAAATCCGATCTCAGTTGCCCGAAAATTAAGTGATGAAAAGTTTAATAGTTTTAGAGTAGGAGATGGCGCAACGAAGTATGCGATGTTAAATGGTTTTGAGCGAAAAAACATGCTGACTGAACGAGCTCATCAAATTTGGGAAAAAAGAGTGGAAGAAATCGCTAAAAATAATTTAAGTCCTTACGATGGCCATGATACGATCGGTGCGATTTCGCTGGATAAAAAAGGTAGTATGGCTGCTGGAACATCAAGTTCTGGTTTATTTATGAAAAAGCCAGGTCGTGTAGGAGACTCACCGCTATCTGGTTCAGGTTTTTATGTAGACAGTGAGATCGGTGGCGCAACAGCTACGGGATTAGGTGAAGATTTGATGAAAGGCTGTTTAGCTTATGAAATTGTTCGTTTGATGGGAGAAGGTAAAACCCCACAAGAAGCTTGTGATCAAGCTGTCTATACATTTCATGATAAATTAACAAAACGCTACGGCAAAGCTGGCGCATTCTCATTGGTTGCCATGAATAATAGTGGACAATGGGGGGTTGCGACCAATGTTGAATTTACATTCAGTGTAGTCAATGACCAAGAAAAACCAGCAATCTATCTAGCAAACATGGGTGAAAATCATCAAACGATTATTGAACCAATCACGCAAGAATGGTTGGATGCATACGAAAAAAGAATCAAAGCACCTGTTGATTAATAAAAAATGAAGGAGAGAAGAATATGAGTAAAAAGAAAATTTATCTATTTTGTGATGCAGGGATGTCTACAAGTATTATGGTCAATAAAATGATGGAAGTAGTGGAAAAGCATCAAATGCCTTTAGAGATCACAGCATTTCCAGTTGCAAGAGCACAAGAAGTAGTGGATCAGGAAAAACCAGTCGCAATTTTGTTAGGTCCTCAAGTTCGCTTTTTACTAGAAAAAACAAAAGAGCAATTTACACCACAAGGAATTCCGGTGGCCGCAATCACACCAGAAATCTATGGCATGATGGATGGTGAAAAAGCATTAAAAGAAGCGTTGAAATTAATTAAATCAAACAAAAAATAACGAAGACTGGAGCGCACTTATATGAAAAAGTTTTTGGACTGGTTAGAACGTGTCTTGACGCCGATGGCCAAGGTTATCGGAGAAAACAAATATCTTGTTGCGATTCGTGATGGCTTTTTATTATCTACGCCATTATTGATCGTAGGATCGCTTTTTCTTTTGATTGCAAACTTTCCGCTACCTCAATGGGATCAGTGGATGTCAGCAATTTTAGGAGCTGACTGGGCGCAGCATATGGCTGTTCCTGCCAATGCAAGTTTTGATGTGATGACAATTTTAGCGGTGGTCGGTATTTCCTATAGTTTAGGACGACAATTTAAAGTAGATGCGATGCAAGCGGGGATTATTGCATTGGTGTCATTTTTCATTGTAACGCCTTATTACACTGAGTACACGCCAGAAGGCACAGAACAACTAATTGAAGTTGCCAGTCTTCCACTAAAATGGATGGGTTCTAACGGATTATTCTTAGGGATGATCGTAGCATTGATTTCCACAAGGATCTTTGTCTGGGTTTTAAGTAAAGGCTGGACGATAAAAATGCCAGAAGGTGTGCCGCCAACTGTGGTGAAATCTTTTGAAGCCTTGATTCCAAGTTTTATTGTAGTCATGATTTTTTTCGTGGCAGATTGGTTCGTTAGTTTAACCTCATATGGAAGCTTACAAGCAATTATTTTTGATTTTTTACAAACGCCTTTATTAGCTTTAGGAAATACACTCGGAGCGATGATCATTGCTTATGTATTCTTGCATTTTTTCTGGTTCTTTGGAATCAACGGAAGCAGTGTCGTTGGTGCAGTCTTTAATCCAGTTTTGAGAGCATTATCAGTTGAAAATTTGGATGCGTACAAACATGGACAAGAAATTCCAAACATCATCACAGGACAATTTCAAGACATGTTCGCCACATTTGGCGGTGCTGGTTCTACACTATCATTGATCGTAGTAATGGTCATATTTTGTAAGAGTCAACGGATCAAAAAACTATCACAATTGTCTTTAGTACCTGGGATTTTTGGAATCAATGAACCGATTATTTTTGGATTACCGATCGTTTTGAATCCATTGATATTAATTCCCTTTGTTTTAGTGCCGACAATCAATATTATTATTGCCTATTTTGCAATGAACTGGGGATTAGTTCCATTGACAAACGGGATCCAATTGCCATGGACAACACCGATCATATTCTCTGGATTTTTGGTAAGCGGCTGGCAAGGTGCTGCTTTACAAGCGATACTATTTGTTTTAGGAATGTTTATTTATTATCCCTTTATCAAAGTGATGGATGATCAATATTTACGCGAAGAAGCGCAAGCAGTTGAGATCAAAGAAGAAGAAGATATTGACTTCGACGATTTTGACTTTGATGATATTTAGAAAGAAGGTTCTTTGATGAAAAGAATTATACTGGTATTAAACCATGTGCAAGCCGGAATGGGTAGTGATGAAAACGCACATCTTGCTCCTGGGGGAAAGAAAACAACTATGGGGCCAGGACAAACCTTAAGCCCCTATTTTGAAGAAAATGATGCTCAAATCGTTGCGACACTTTATTGCGGAGATCAGTACTATTTAGACAATCAAGAAGAAGTGACGAAAAAATTTGTTGGTTTTGCTAAAAAATTTGAAGCAGATGCTGTTCTTTGTGGTCCGGCCATGCAGTATCCGAACTTTGGTGAAATGGCAGCTAAATTAGCAATCTCCTTTAATCAATATGGCATTCCAGCAGTTGCAGCAATGTCTGTTGAAAATCCAGCAACAGCTAGCTATAAAAATCAAGTAGCCATTGTAAAAATGCCGAAAAAAGGTGGGATCGGTTTAAATGATTCTTTTAAAAATATGGCGTTATTAACAGCAAAAAAAGCACATGGAGAAAAGACAGAAACCGAAGAAGAAACGATTTGTTTTTAATGCATACAAGATATCAAACCATTTCAAAATAGATCGATCTCGATATGAAATAACCCTGATAAGTGAATAAAAAGAGAATGAGGCTAGGGTATAACTCCCTAGCCTTAAGGAACCCGAATATACGTTGGGAGCACAAGCAGCTCCGTCTGATTTCTCGGAGTTAAATACTTCTGTCCCAACCTTATTCATCGATAAGCTTAGTTTCTAATTTTCGTCTATTCTTCATTATAAATAGGAAAGTAAGTGGAAATAATGATCAGTCACATAACCTTTATCGTTCAAAATTTAGATAAAGCTACTTTATTTTTTGAAGAAATATTTACTGCAAAAGAAGTCTATTCAAGTGGTGTAAATACGTTTTCGTTAGCGCAAGAAAAATTTTTCTTGATTGACGATCTTTGGATAGCCATTATGCAAGGAGATTCATTGCCAATAAAGACATACAACCACGTTGCCTTTAAAATTGAAGAAAGTGAGTATGACAATTATTTAGAAAAAATCAATGCTTTGGGATTGGAAATAAAAGAAGGACGCCAGCGAGTAGCAGGGGAAGCAAATTCTATTTACTTCTACGATTTCGATCATCATCTATTTGAACTTCATACTGGCAGTTTAGAAGAACGATTAAAACGCTATCAATAAAGGAACCACTAAAGTCCATTTGAATTTTGCACAATTCAAAGGAGCATGCTACAATAAAACCAAGAAATGATGAAGGTGGTGAATAAGTACAATGGTCAACATGTCAAAAATAACAGCAAGCTTTTCTTATATAATAGCGTACCTAGCTTTTTGTCATGTTATTATTTCCGATTTTTTATCTCAAGGGACAAGTATGTCCAAAAATAGATAAAAAATTAAATAAAACAGACCATTCAGACTTATTTACTTAAACGAAATCAGTCATAAAATAACGAACATAGTGATTTTTGCGCACAGAAGTCAGTGGAAATCTCTAGCTAATAGTAAATGATGAAGGTTGAACGGAGAATATGGTTCAGCTTTTTTGTGTATCCAAAAAATCAGCTAAAACTAATTTAAAACAAAATGATATCTACAAGGTGATCTGTCTGAATGGCAGAAAGAGGAGAGTATGGTAGTACAATTACAAAGAATAACTAAAAATTATGGAACAGATCCACTTTTTGAAGAAGTAAATTTACAAATAAATAAGGGAGAAAAAATAGGGCTGATCGGTACGAATGGTTCAGGAAAATCGACCATTTTAAAAATCATTACAGGAATTGAAACCGTTGATTCAGGAACGGTCAGCTGCAAGAAAAATAGCCGTATTGGATACTTAGCTCAGATACCAGAATTGGGCGAGCAGATGGTCAAGGACTATTTACTCGAAACATTCACAGTACTTAATTCGATTCAAAGTCAATTAACGCGGTTGGAGGAACAGATGATGATGCCAGAATGTGACTTAGAAAAAATAATGAGTCGTTATGGTCAAAAACAAGAAGAATTTCAACAAGCTGGCGGTTACAAAATGGACAATCGGCTAGAAATGATTGCTAATGGTTTGATGATTAATGAATTGTTACCTAAAAAGCTTTCAGAATTAAGCGGCGGTGAACAGACGATCGTTTGTTTAGCGAGGATTTTACTACAGGAAAATGATCTTGTATTGCTAGATGAGCCAACCAATCATCTTGATGCTAAAAGAATAGCTTGGCTGGAAGGCTACTTGACTCACGAGAAAACAGCGTATCTGATTGTTTCACATGATCGGTTATTTTTAGACCATACAGTGGAAAAAATTGTAGAATTAGAGGATGGTCGTATACAAGAATACAAAGGGAATTACTCTGCATATAAACACCAAAAAGAAGAACAACTTGAAAAGCTTAGAAAAGATTTTGCGGAGCAACAAAAAGAAGTTCAAAAATTGAAACTAGCAATTCGTCGTTTTCGACAATGGGGAAACGAAGGGGATAATGAAAAATTCTTCAAAAAGGCCAAGCAACTCGAGAGACGTTTAGAAAAAATTCAAAAAATTCCAAAACCTAGAAATGAAACAGCCAAATTAGGTAAAAAATTTAAAGAAACGAACCGCTCGGGTAAAGAAGTTCTTCAGTTTAAGGAAGTCAGTAAAAGCTACGCAAATCAACTGTTATTTGATCAGGCAGAAGTTTCATTATTTTGGAAAGAACACGCAGCGATCATAGGAGAAAATGGTGTAGGAAAGAGTACTTTTCTGAAACTTGCGCTAGCATTAGAAACGGTTGATAGTGGTGAAATCAAAAGAGGAACGAACCTCCAAGTAGGCTATTTACCACAAGTCATTACTTATGATGATCCTAAACAAACTATAGTACAAACGTTCAGTGAAGCTTGTTCTCTAAGTGAACAAGAAAGTCGTCGTGCGTTAGCTAAGTACTCTTTTTATAGTGAAGATGTCATGAAACAAGTTCGTTTTTTAAGTGGTGGTGAAAAAATTCGTTTGGAATTAGCCAAACTGATGCACAATGAGGTGAATTTTTTAGTATTAGATGAACCGACTAATCATTTAGACATCGAAACAAGAGAAGAGATAGAAGAAATACTAGAATCATTTGAAGGGACAATGCTAATTGTTTCGCATGATCGTTTCTTGCTACAAAAAATGTTTACCACATTTTTAATTGTGAACCAACAAAAAATCAAAAAAAAAACAGGAACTTATTTAGAAATACATACTTCTAAATAAGTAAAAAGAATCAAAATAAGAAAAACTAGATTAGGACAAAGGCGTTTAGCTTCGAGAAATTTCAGCTTTTCGGAACCTTCAAATTTTAGTGTCTAGTACTTAGAATTTGATGTGCTTGAAGCGGAGCATAGTGGCTGCTTTTACATCACCATTTATTCGTATTTAGGGTGTGAAACAAAAGTGAATTTTACTTTTGTTTCACATCTTTTTTTTAGACACTTTGTAAAAAATAAAGTAGAGGAAACTCATAAAAAAATTAAAAAATAAAGAAAATTTTTTATTTCTTAAAGGAAAATTAATAATTATAGAATAATAAACAAATCAGCTTGAACAGTGATTTAAATATATTTTTATGAAAAAAATATACTATGTATTAAACAAAAATAATATATTTTTGGAAAACACATGTTATTAAATTGATATTCAGTATAAATTGCAATACAATAATAAAGGCGCAAAAGATATTATTATGATAATTTATATAAAAAGTAGAGGAGGACAGTCATGAAAAGAAGTATTCATTTACTATTTATTAGTTTTATCATTGTAATGATTTTTCCGATTGATTGGTCCTACGCTATGGAAATAGAGCAATCTACTAAAGAAACGTTATTAACGCCTGAGTCGGCCGAAGAAAGCCTAGCGCAAGACTCGTCTGCGATGTCTATCAACGATTCTTCATCTAGCCAGGAATCAACGGGGGAAGAGAAATCAATAGAGAATGAAAATACAACAGAAAGCGACAGTATAACTAATTCAACAGATGAAAATAAGTCTGAAATAGTTAGTAAGAGTGCTTTAAAAGCTGCGTTTGAGCAAGATGCGGATGGTTTTTGGCTAGTCGATTCAGCTGCTACTTTAACAGAATATTTAAAAGATAGTCAAAAATTGAAATTTCGTTTAACCAATGATATCGACTTGGAATCAACAGGGTATCAACTCACAGATGGCATGATTATCGATGGCGCAAATCATGTTATTACATACAATAAAGGAGGTTCTGCCTCCAGAGGTTTTTATGCAAATCAAGCAAACGCGGTGATCGAGATTCGCAATACACAATTTGGTAATACTGATGGCTCGGGAGCTGTTGGCTACTATGGTTTTTTATCTGGAGGATCTGCTGCAAATATGACCTTTATCTTTGATAGTGTGGATTACTACTCTACAAATGGTCAAATGATTTATAACACAAACGGATCAGTGATCATGAGAGGACAAAATACGATCGATCAAAGAGGAACGAGTGCATATTCTCAGGAATGGGCAGAAATCAACTATGTAGAAATCCAAAGTGGTCATACTTCAATCAAACATTCGTCCAATCAAACGAGTGCATTTATTTGGTCCACGAGTACTACTTCAGCAAACCCCCATGCAAGAACCTCCCAAATCGTAGTTAGAGCAGATGCCCAACTTGATATTCAAACAAATAGTAATATGACTTATGGTACGTTAGCGCCAAGTTATATTGTTGAAAAGAATGCTGTTTTTAATTTGGATAAGGTGACACTTGCTACTGGAGGCACAAGAAATCAATTTTTTGCTTCTTCACAAACGCAGCCAGTTGTATTTGATTTTCAAGAGAATGCGCAAGTAACGCTTAAATTACCGTTACCAATCAATCTTAATAGGTCAGGAGGCGGACTGACGGTCGATGAAAACGCCGATGTTTCAATCGATGTCGAAAGTGGTTCTATTTTTACAACAGCATCTTCCAGTTCATTTACAATCAATATGAACAAACCAAAGCAAGTTGCTTTTTCTAGTACTAGCCCTGGGACAATTGGACTAAGTGGTGGAAACGGTGTGAATAACTTGTCTTTTACAAGTAACTATTTACAAAAAATACAGACTTTTTCAACTAAAACAGATAGCACACCAACACAAGAAATGTTTAAAAAAGCATCTGATCTAAATGTTCAAGGTAACAATTTTACAAATATTCCAGGCTCTCCAGATCCTTTTTCGACGCAAGAAATGTTAGATTTAAAAAATTCACAGAAAATTGTTTTTAGTGAGTTTATGGAAGTTCCAGATCAATTAGGATTGCTTGCTGCCGATCAAACAGATACGTCTGTTTCCTTACATGGTTCATCGGTCAATAATGGAAGTCCAGCATCACAAGTCAAATTTTTCTTGTTTACTAATGAAGCGGACACCAATGATTTAACGAAAGCCAAACATATTGTGACGCTAAACAATTTTGACGATCAACAAAACACAGCACTTGATTCGATGTATAACGTAACGATAAAAGATTTGAATCCAAATACAAATTATTGGGCACAAATGGTTGTCATCAATCAAGCAGGAGAAAGTGATTTTTCCACTGCAGCTAAGTTTGCTACAAATCCTCAGCTAAAGAAAATCACAGCAGATGTCACAACAACATCTGCAATCATCAATGGTGAATTAGCGAGTGATACAGGTATGTGGACAGACTTTAGCAACGGAGAAGCAGCTGCAGTCCCAAATCAAACTGCTAATTATGGTGGTCAGTATCAACAAGTTAAAGTGGAATATAGCAAAAACAAAGATTTTCCAGCAAATGAAACAATGGCACAAATTGCAACTCTTTCAGGTGATAAGAATCAAAACTTTACAACGAAATTAAAAGGACTTGATGGAGATGTTACGTATTATGTTCGCGTGAGCGTTACTGGGGTTTCAGGAGAAGCAGTCATTTTAGCGATGACTCCTCTAACTGAATTTCAAACTGTAACGGAAATCATTAAAGTAGAAGTTCCTATCGAAATGGCTTTTCAGACCCAAAATAAAAATCTGGGAACTGTAAAAGAAGGCCAAATTTATTCAGATGACTACCAAGTTATAAACAAAGGAAATACGCCGACAAAGCTCTCCATCACAAATCTAACGAAGGATAATGCAGCAGCCGATCAATTGTTATTGTTAAATAGCCTGTCTGGAAATCAAGGACAGGATGAGTTAGCTTTGCAACTGCTTGTAGATAACAACCAATCAGATCCGCTTTTTTTAACAAGTGATGTATCAAATAATCCTTTATCGATCGGTGATTTAAAGGTAAATGAACAAAAACATTTGAGTCTCACAGGAAAGTACTTTAATCCAAGGAAACAAGCAGTATTTCCATCATATAAAATGACATTAAAAGTTGAAAAAAATGAAGAATAAGAGGGATTTTATGGATAAAACAACCCAAACTAACGAAGAAAAAAAGAAAAAGAAACGACTGCTGATTTTACTACTATTGTTCTTGATCGCTGCATCGGCAGGGGGGTTGTATTATTATTTTTCAACTAAAACAGAACCTGTTCAAGTGATTTCTGGAGACTACTTACCAGAAGCAAAAGGTGCTAAAAAAATGAGTGATAAAGAAGTGAAAGAAGCTGAACAAAAAGCTGTT
Source organism: Enterococcus sp. AZ126 (assembly GCF_051714545.1). Classification (NCBI taxonomy): domain Bacteria; kingdom Bacillati; phylum Bacillota; class Bacilli; order Lactobacillales; family Enterococcaceae; genus Enterococcus; species Enterococcus sp. AZ126. Next base: position 1,615,300 of record NZ_JBIOSB010000001.1, on the reverse strand, counting down.
GACGAGAGTAAATTTAATATGGTCATCAAGTCAGAGGCTGTATTTGAAAACGGCGACAGTGAAGGCAACTTATACATTCAAAATCCAATAGAGAATGGTTATCCTATCAATGTGATAATTCGTTTGGATAGTAATAATGAACAAGTTTATTCTTCCGGAGCAATTCAACCGGGTTATGAAATAAATGGCGCAAAATTAGATAAGAAATTGACTCAAGGAGAGTACCCAGCAACGGCTACGTTTGATATCTATGATTCAAAAACAAACCAAAAACGTGGTCAAGTTCAAGCTGGAATAACCATTCGCGTCAACAACTAATATCGTTATTAACAGAATTTCTGTTAAAAATAAATCATTTTACACATAGAAGGAGAAACAACATGAAAAAAACAAATTTTTTACTTACTGCAATGATGCTAGGTATAAGTCTATCTGGTTTAACGCAATTCGCTTCTGCTGAAACAATCGACGGGGAAAACTCGGCAGATGTTATTATCAACGGAACGATCGGTAAATTAGATAATACAGATCCTGATACAAATATTCCAGAAGGTTCGGATGAATGGATCAATGTAACTGTTGATACAGCAACAGCATTCCATACAACCACAGCAAGTGCACACAAAAACATTGCGTCTGCTGACTATAGCATTGTGAATAATTCAGGTCGTGGTGTCGCTGTAACATTAAACAAAATGAATGGAACGCCTAAGTATGTGGATACTTTAACAATCAATGCAAAAGGAAACAATTTAGTTGCAACACCTGCTGCGACCAATTTAGTTGAAAGCAATGCACTAGTTGATTTAACAAATGCGCCAGTTTGGATGCGTTTAGCCAATAAAGATGGACGTTTGAACATTGATACTGATGCTGCTTCAGCATATGCTAATTCTGCAAAATTCAATTATACTGGTACAACAGTCGCTTCTTTACCAGCAGATGTTGCTCAAAATACGACTGCTGAAAACTATACATTGACATTGAAATTCACATCGATCCAAAAAGATGGTACAACAATTGGCGTAACACCATAATTTAATAAAAGGCTGTGATAAACAATGAAGCAATTAAGTTGTCACATCATCACATTGATTTTTTTGGTGAGTGCTATCGGTTTTTACCAAGATCATGCTTATGCAGCCACTAATGTAGAAATTCATGGGCAAATTGGCGGAAATGAGACCGATACACAACCATCAAAAGAACAAGAATTAAAACCAGATACAAAATTGGCACAACCAAAACAAAATCACATAGAACTAAAAAAGTTTCCGAATAATGGTAGTGAGATCGATAGGCTAGCGCCAATCGGAGGAATCATTCTACTGATTTATCTATTGCTTAATAGATGGAAAGCACATCATAATAAAAATTTAGGATAGAATAGTTATTCCCTAAAACATTCACTTAATAATAGGAGGTCGAGACAAAAGCATTTATTTTCGAAAAATATGCTTTTGTCTCGCCGTTTAGTTGAGCTTTTTTATACTTAGAAATATTGACAGCGTTTTCTTGTGTGCTATAATTATAGATAACGGAATGTAACTGATTTTCAGGCATAACCATAATAGAGTAAAGATGACGAATCCACTTGTCGTATTTGCTTTATTATGGTTTTAATCGTTTCAGGAAAAAATGAAGAGATCAAGTGCTAAGGATCTATTCATTCATAGGGCTAAACAACAGTAAAAAATAGTGAGGAGAAATGACCAATGAGCAAATCTGTATTTCCAGAAAATTTTTTATGGGGTGGCGCGACTGCTGCAAATCAATATGAAGGCGGCTATCTTTCTGGTGGCAAAGAACTAAGTACCCTTGATGCAATTACAGGGGGCAGTCATACAACGCCAAGAATGATTACTTACAAAACCAAAGAAGGTAAGATTGAAACCTCTTCTAGAGGAGAGGCTTTACCAGAAGGGGCAAAAGGATATGTCGATCCTAACCGATATTACCCAAGTCATGTAGCAACCGATTTTTACCATCACTATAAAGAAGATATTGCTTTATTTGCAGAAATGGGTTTTAAATGTTTTAGACTTTCAATTGCTTGGTCTAGAATTTGTCCAAAAGGAACAATGGAAATCAATGAAGAAGGCTTGGCTTTTTATGATAAAGTTTTTGATGAATTATTAAGTTACGGAATTGAACCGATCGTGACCATCAATCACTTTGACATTCCAATGTATTTAGCGGATGAATTAGATGGTTGGTCAAATCGAAAAGTAATTGATTATTTCTTGTTTTTCTGTGAAACACTATTTAAGCGTTACAAAGATAAAGTCAAATACTGGATGACGTTTAACGAAATCAATTTTTTACGTAGTTGGACACAAATCGGTATTCATCAAAATGATAAACAAGCGAAGTATCAAGCCGCGCATCATTTATTTGTTGCAAGTGCTAAGGCTGTAAAATTAGGCCATGAGATCGATCCTGATTTTAACATAGGAATGATGGTCGCATATATTCCAAGCTATCCAATGAGTTGTAATCCAGATGATGTGATGGAAGCGATTAAATTTAATCGGGAGCAAGAATTTTACATCGATGTACAAGTTAAAGGGCATTATCCAGCACACAAATTAAAAGAATTTGAACGAGAAAATATTAAGATCAAGAAAGAAGCAGGAGACGATGAAATCATCAAAGAAGGGACGGTTGACTATATTGGTTTTAGTTACTATATGTCGACTGTTTCAGCTTCGAATCCTGATGAAGTGAAATTTGTAGGCGGAAATCAAATGCCGGCAGTCAAAAATCCCTATTTAAAAGAATCAGATTGGGGCTGGGCTGTAGATCCTTTAGGTTTACGAATTTCTTTGTGTAAATTGTATGACCGTTACAATATTCCATTATTCGTTGTAGAAAATGGATTTGGTGCAGTAGACAAAATTGAAGCGGATGGTACGATCCAAGATGATTATCGCATTGATTATTTTAGTAAGCATATCTCTGCCATGCAAGATGCGATTGAATTAGATGGTGTTGACTTAATTGGCTATACACCATGGGGCTGTATTGATTTAGTAAGTGCTGGAACAGGGGAAATGAAAAAACGCTATGGTTTTATTTATGTTGATATGGATGATGAAGGAAATGGAACATTGGACCGTTCTAGAAAACAATCATTTTATTGGTATAAACAAATAATTGCTGCAAATGGGATGCAAAAAGAATAAAAATAGGCGGTTGAGGCAAATGTGAAAAACACTCTTGTCTCACCCTTTTTTTATAAATTTTCAAAAAAAGAGTGTAAAATGTTGTAGTAAAAATGAACAGTGTTATACTGCTAGTGAGACGAATTTTCTGATTTCAAAATGAGTCAGATGTTTGAAAAAGCTGCAGGAGGAATAGTAATAAGATGGAAAGAGTGTCGATAAAAGAATTAAAAAAATTAATAGAATTAACAGTCAATGAACCCGTTTCAATTATTGATGTTCGAGAAGTAGAGGAATTTGCAGCAGGTCATATCGCCAATGCAAAGAACTATCCATTATCCACATTACCAGAGGCTATGACAGAGATCGATCGTGATCAGCCGCATTATGTGATCTGTCAACATGGTGTACGCTCAGAGCATGCATGCTCTTTTCTTGAGAATTATGGATATAATGTAGTTTCAGTTTCACAAGGTATGTCTGTTTGGGACGGAAAAGAAAATAGTTATCAATAAAATTTAGTAGGAATAGCGGTTAGTGATAGAAAGATAGAGAAAATTTTCCCTTTGACAAATGTAAAAAAAGGAGTTATTATTAGTATAAATAACGACTACGAATGTAGTTCTTCTGGAAGTTATGATGAACGCATTAAAAAGGAGACTTTTTATGTCTGAAAAGAAAAAAATACTAACTATTACTGACGCAGAATGGGAAGTTATGCGTGTTGCCTGGGCAACTAAAGAAACAACAAGTAAAGAAGTGACAGATATTCTTAATGAGAAGACTGAGTGGAAAAGCACCACCGTCAAAACGTTACTCAGCCGCTTAGTCGATAAAGGCATGCTAGGAACAACACGAAAAGGCAACAAATTTATCTATTTTCCACTAGTCGAAGAACGCAAAAGTATTGAGGTACTTTCAAAAGAGATCTTGACCAAAGTTTGCAGTAAAAAAGTGGGGAATGTTCTTGAATCGATAATCAATGAGAGTCAACTGAGCTTTGAGGACATTGATGCATTAGAGTCACTATTAAAAGAAAAACGAAAATCAGCTGTAGAGAGTGTTCCCTGTAATTGTATCAAAGGACAATGTCAGTGTCATATCGCGCGTTAAACTAATAAAACTAAATCAACTAAGGAAGTGTTTACGTATGGAAAAAACAGTAACGATCAACGGTATGAAATGCGATGGTTGCGTAAATATCGTCAAGGAAAATGTTGAAAAAATTGCAGGCGTTCAAACGGTTAGTATAGACTTAGAGAACAAATCTGCTTTGATAAGAAGTAATAGAGAAATCTCAAATGATGAGCTGCAACATTCATTATCAGAAACAAAATTTACTGTTGCGTAAAAAAGAGCTGAAGAAGCGTTAAGTTCCTGGAAACAAGGAACTTAACGCTTCTTTTATTTTTTGTATACTGAATAATTAGCTACTTGATTTATCTGTAAAATGTTTACGCTTACATCTTTGCAGATAAATGTTGCAATAATCTCCACTAATCAAGGAATCATTTCAACGATATAATGAAATCAGACAAGGAGAGAAGCGAATGAAAGACCGAACAATGCAAATTTTGAAACGACTTATTTGGTCAGATTATCCTGTGACACTTGGAGAATTGAGCGAAGATTTTCAAATCAGTGATCGAACAATCAGATATGAAATGAAAGAGATCAATGAATTTTTGGTCAGTCGAAAATTACCAAAAATAAAAACGATCAGAAATAAAGGCATGCTTTTAACACTTGATCAAAATGAAAAAAATAAAGTAGAGCTCTCTATTGATGAGAAAGATGAATTCGATTACTTAAATCGAGAAGAACGGATTTTTGATTTGATTTTAGCTTTTTCTTTGTCTGAGCAGCCAGTGTTTTTGTATCAAAAAGAGACAGAGTATCAAATTTCAAAAAGTACGATGGACGAAGATATGCGCAGGGTTAGAACTATTCTTCTAAAGTACGGCATTGAAGTGTTGAGTATACCAAAACAAGGGATCATTTTAAAAGGATCCGAGCGGACAATTCGAACCATGATTTATGATGTAATCAACCAATCAATTGATAGCTTACGGTTTCTTGATGGAAATGAAGCAGGTCTGATTGTTTCAAAAAGACATTTCTTTCGTTACATTCCTAAGAAGATACTGAAAGAAATTGATTATGTGTACCGCCAAACGATCTCCTCACGAGAAGACATTTATCGAAATCAATTGGTCATGTTTACCGCTGTTTGGCTAAGTCGTTATCTAAAACAAGAATTGATTGCCAATTCTTCATGGGAAATTTCTGATACGGCTCAAAATAAATTGCGTTCTTTCGTCGATCAACTTTGTCGAACTCTTGCGGTCAGACCACCAGCATTTGAACTAAATTATATCACCTTTATGCTGGAAACATTTAATACAGGGAGTGTAAGTAACTCGGTCGAATGGGTGCAGGCACAATTGTTATCGATTCAATTAATTCAATTTGTGGAACAAACAACAAAAATCCCTTTTTCAAAAAAAGAAGAGTCGTTACACGAAGGGTTATATCGACATATGGCAGGTCTTATCAGTCGAGTAAAGAGCGAAATTCAAATTTTGAACCCATTAAAAGAAAATGTAAAACGTTATTATGGAATGATCTATTGTGCGATCGAAACATTTGCACCGACTATTGAGGCAGTTACTAAAAATAAACTTACGGAGGATGAAATGGCCTTTTTGACCATTCACTTTTCGACTTCTGTAAGTGCAATCAATCAAGAACTGAAATATATGTATAAGGCAGTTGTCGTTTGCAATCATGGAACAGCTACCGGGCGGTTATTGGCAGAACATTTAAAAGAGTTATTCAACATTGATGTGGTTGCTGTTTTAAGTACAGGGGAAATAGACGTAATCAAAAAATTAGATGTCGATTTGATTTTTTCTACACTTAATTTAGTCTATCTTGAAAAGCCTGTCTTAGTAGTAGATCCAATCATCAAAGTTGAAAGTCGTAAAAATATTCAAGCCTTTTTAGAACAAAATAAACAATTTAAGCGCTTAGTGAATAATCAAAGCGATGCTACTGAGTTTTTTTATACAGTCCTCGATTTGATCAAAGAAAGTGGTGGAAGCATTTCTAGAAGTGTGTATCAAAGCTTGGAAATGGCCTTTGGTAAGAATCATTTAAAGATAAATAAAAGGGAGTTGCAGCCGATGCTAAAGGATGTCTTAAAGAAGAGCGATATCTTGTTATTAGAAAAATGTCCAAATTGGGAGAGTGCGATTCAACGAGTCGCCTGTCCATTATTAAAAGAAAACTGTATCGAAGAATCCTATGTAAATGCGATGATCGACTCTGTTAAAGAGTTTGGGCCATATATTGTGATGGGCAAGCACTTAGCGTTGGCTCATGCAAGACCTGAAGATGGTGTGAATAACTTAGGCATCAGTGTCGCAACGTTAGCACAACCAGTTGTCTTTGGCAATGAAGAAAATGATCCGGTAAAAATTATTTTTTGTTTGGCAGCAGTAGATTCGTTTTCCCACTTGAATATCATGAAAAGTTTGATTGATTTGATCAATGATGAAGCAAAAATAAATCGTTTAACGAACTGTACGAATATATCTGAATTTGAAAAGATTTTATACGATGAAGAGTCAAAAGAAACAAAATAATAAAAACGACAGGAGCGAAACAGTATGAACAAACTAACTATTTTATTTGTTTGTGGCGCAGGATTAGGGAGTAGTTTTGCAGCACAAATGGCGGCAGAAGATGTATTGAATCAAAAAGGGGTAGAAGCAAAATTAGAACATACAGATATCTCATCGGCTGTTTCCATGAATCCGGATATCATTATTACAGCTCAAAATTTCCAAACACAATTTGAGAAATTTAGTATAGATGAAGAAAAAACAGCAATGATCTATCTGAAAAATATTGTTTCTAAAACGGAAATAGATGAAAAAATCACACCAGTGTTACAAGCAAAAGGCATCATTTAGCAAAAAATAGAATGGAGGAGCTTTTCATGGGGGTAATTAATTTTATCATTGAAAATATTTTGACTCAGGCATCGATCACGATCAGCTTGATTGCGATGTTAGGATTGATTCTGCAAAAAAAATCGATTGGACAGGTCTTATCTGGATCATTAAAGACGTTGTTAGGATTTCAAGTACTAAGTGCGGGTTCTAGTATTATTGTTGGAAGTTTGACTTATTTCGGGGAGATTTTTACTGAAGGTTTTCATATGCAAGGAATCATTCCTTCCATTGAGGCAATCAATGGTCAGGCAATGAATGAGCTTGGATTAGGGCGTGATATAGCTTTAACGTTTTTGGCAATCTTTATTTTTAATATTCTAATTGCTCGTTTTACAAAATGGAAATATATTTTCTTAACAGGTCAAGCTATTTTATGGATGGCGACGATGACAACCGTTTTTGGCTATTTTGCTGGACTTCGCGGAATCGTGTTGATTGTTGTCGGTGGATTTATCGGAGGGGTCTTTGCTGTAGCAATGCCGGCGATCGCACAGCCGTTTATCAGAAAAATAACGGGATCAAATGATATCGCTTTAGGTCATTTTTGTACGTTAGGGTATTTATTTGAAGCAGGTGTTGCTTGGCTTTTTGGTGAACGAGGCGAAAATAAAAAATCTGTGGAAGATCTTAAATTACCGAAATCTTTTGAATTTCTTCAAGATACCTATTTATCTGTGATGGTCGTAATGGTCCCTTTATACATTGTAACAGTATTATTTGCAGGAGAAGAATTTGGCTCAACCTTATCGGGGAATCAAAATTATGTAATGTTTGCCTTTTTACAAGCGATTCAGTTTGTTGTCGGCGTGTATGTTTTGTTAGCTGGAGTACGCTTGTTACTTGGAGAGATCGTTCCAGCCTTTAGAGGGATCGCAATGAAACTAGTACCAAATGCTATTCCAGCGTTAGATTGTCCTGTATTTTTTCCGTACAGTCCCAATGCAGTGATCTTAGGTTTTATCACAACAACGATTGGCGCTGTTTTAGCCATGTTCATTTTGCCGACATTTGGTTTAGCGATGATTTTGCCAGGGATGCTGACTAATTTCTTTGCAGGAGGGACAGCTGGTATTTTTGGAAATGCAGTCGGTGGTAGACGTGGTGCAATCATCGGTGGGGTCGCCCATGGCTTTTTCATTACATTGTTGCCAGCACTATTAGTGACGATATTTAACAGCATGGGATTTATCAATGCCACAGCAACCGATGTGGATACTGTTGCAGCAGCTTTATTATATGCTTGGATCATTAGTCCGATCATGAAAGCTTTCTAGAAAAGGAGTGAAAATATGTTTGATTTTCTAAAAAAGAAAAAAACAAGTGTCAGAAAAACAGATCTTGAAGAACAGCTGACGGAACAGCAAAAAAATGACATCCGTCAAAAAATTGATCAAATGACAGTAGCAATCAATGGACCAGAGTTACCAGAGGCATTACTAGCTGAAAAATACGAAGAAATGGGCTTATTATTAGTTCAACTAAATGAAATTGATCAAGCAATCGCTTCGTTAGAAAAAAGTCAGTCTTTTAAAAATAGTATTGGCTCAGGTTATAAAAAATTAATGAGCTTGTACAACCAAAAACGGGCAGAGGCTGCAAAAAATGGGGATAATGCTGGAATTGATCAATGGATGAATAAGATGGATGATATGAGACAAATTGCTAAAAAAGTTACGATCAGCGGTCAGTAAAATTGATAGATAGGGGAGAACAAAATGTATACAACATTGAAAGAAGTCACAAAAATAGCGGAAGAACTGAATTTTACGGTGGGGGCTTTTAATGCTCACAATTTAGAAATGCTACCAGAAATGATTCGAGCAGCTAAAGAAATGGGGGCGCCGATCATTATCCAAACGAGTGTAGATACAGCCAAATATATTGGGTATGATGTCTTGGTTTCTGTCGTCAAAACCATGGCTGAAAAAGAAATAGTGGATGCTGTACTTCATTTAGATCATGCAAGAAATTTTGACGATATTAAAGATGCGATCGACCTTGGATACACTTCGGTCATGTATGACGGTTCTCATTTGCCATTTAAAGAAAATATTTTAAAAACAAAAGCAGTCGTTGAATATGCTCATCAAAAAGGAGTATCAGTTGAAGGTGAATTAGGAACAATTGGAGGGACTGAAGAGGGGATTCATGTAGCAGAAGATGACAAAGTCTATACAAAACCAGAAGATGCACTTGCTTTTGTAGAAGCGACAGGAATTGATGCTTTGGCTATTGCGATTGGAACGAATCACGGTCAATTTAAATCCAAAACAGAAGTCAATTTACCATTATTAAAAGAAATCCATGCCACAGTTGATATTCCCCTTGTGATCCATGGAGGAACAGGCGTCAAAGAAGAGGACTACCCAGAACTTATCAACAATGGTATTCGTAAGTTCAACGTTGGTACAGAGCTTTTAGTTCAGTGGACTAAAACTGCCAAGAACTCATTTGAAGAGACTGCTGTCAATAAATCATTACGTTACAATGTCATGCCAGCCAATGAAGTATGTCATGATATTGTCAAACATAAAATAGGCTTATTTATGAATCTAGAAAGTCCCGTCCGTTTAGGGTAGTCAGATGAAAAAATTTTTGATTTTACTTGCAGGCAGCCCAGCAACAGGAAAAACGTATTTGATTCAGAAAATCCGTGAACAAATTCCGACTCTATTTCTGGTCACACCAGATGAAGGCAAGGAATTATTTGCTGATTCAGTCGGTTTTGATACGCTTGTTGAAAAAGAGCAGTTAGAAAAGAAGGTTTGGCAGTTTTATTATGGCGTTTTGACATTGTATATGGATGCTGGAAAACAGGTGATCATATCAGAGTATCCATTCAGTGATAAACAAAAAAATAAATTAGCACAATTAGCTGATACGTATAAATATGAAATAATCACGATACGATTGGTTGCAGATTTCGAAGTGTTATGGGAAAGAAGAAAAGTGCGGGATATAGAACCAGATCGGCACCTTAGTCACATAATGACACATTATCATTTTTCTGATCGATTAGATGACCGCAGTAAAGCAGATGATCTCATTACCAAAGACACATTCAAGAAAATAATTCAAACAAGAAAATATGATCAATTTGAATTAGGAGAAATTCATGAATTTGATGTGACAGATTTTGAAAAAGTCGAGTACAGTGGATTGATCCAATACTTGAAAAATAAGATCGAGAATGAGTATTGAATAAATAAAATCAAAAACAGAGACCTCAGTGAAAAAATCAGTAGAAGTCTCTGTTTTTGATTGGTAATATAAATGATTTATTTGTTATCTTTTCGACAAACCATCAAATAATTCATCAGCATGACACCATTACGATAACGGACTTTTTGTTGTACTAACTCAAATCCAAGGGATTCAAAAAATGGTTTAGCTGTAATCGATGAATATACAGTAATTTCTTTTACACCAGCTTTAAAGGCATGGTCCATTAAATCTGTGGCAATCATTTTTCCGATACCATAGCCGATCCATTTTTTATCTACATACAGGTAATCAAGCTCACCCGTATCTGTAATATTACCAAAGCCAATGACTTCCATTCTATTTAAAGCAACTCTTGCGTAACTAGAAGAAAGGTTTCTATGCCATTTGACATAATCAGGTTCAGGCTGAATCCATTGTTCAATTTGTTGTTGCGTATAATCTTTTTTATTGATTGCTTGAACCGTACCATTAAATATGGTAAGTATGTTTTCTAAATCAGATTGTTGATAATCTCTCAAACTGAATCCATTCATTTGTTGTTCACTCCTATTCACTATGTTTAGTTTAATCACATAATAGAAATATGTCAAAGCATAATTTACAAGATCATGCATTTTTTAGCAAAATAATTACTTTATCAGACATGGAAGTATAACAATTCTTAATAAGCAAGTAATGAAAGGAGAGGTCATTGTTTTTTATTGCTCTCTAATTGTTTGGATATTCTGATAGTCTTTTTTCGTCAATTTACTGTCTTTATTTGTATAATAGTAAACTTTATCTTTTGTTTTTATTTCTAAAATTGGTTTTTTATCGGTTAAAACAAGTAAATAAGCAGGTTTATTATCAACCTGAAATTCGCCAGTTAAATAATTTTCAGTAGCAGTACCATAAATACGGATTCTATCTTTAGGGAGACGATCGATCAGTTCGACAGATTCAATATCTTTCCAATCGATTTTTCTTGATTGACTTAATGGCGCGGATAAAGAAATGCCATTATGCGTAGTCGTTAATTCGAACGGATTAGCAGAGAAATCACTGAGCAACATCGGAATACTTGCTGCAATTAAAGCAAGCAAAACAAAGATACCAGTCACGCTCATAACTAGTTTTCCACCAAGTGTACCTAAGTTCATTGAGATATTCATTCCCACACGATCAGGCACGATGACTCTCTTATCATTTGGATTGATATAGATGCCGTACTTCCAATATTGATCTTCGTCACTATAGCGATATTCTTTGGCCTGAGCAATCAATTGATCTTGTTTCGTTCTGGCTGAAAATAAATAGTAAAAAGTGAATACTACAAAGACGAGAATCAAAAACGCATAACCGATTAAAAAGAGCATCATTTGTTCAAAAGGCACCATAACCGAACAAGCGGACATAAAGGCTAAAGGACTCAATACTAATGCTGAAACAGCCATTAAAACAGACCAATGATGACGCATTTGGTCATTGACTTGCTGATTGATCTTTTCGTCGCTTGTCAACGGTTTTACTGGGAAACGTGCAATAAAATAATAGAAAAGTAAAAACATACTTGCCACAAGAAGAGAAATAAGACAAATAATCCAGTTTCCATTAGATAAACCAATTGTTTTAAACGTATACACACAACCTGAAAGTGTGATCAATATACTTGGTAAAAACCACCAAACGGAAATTAATTTACGATTTTTATTTGCCACTAATTTTGTATCAACTAAAATTGGGCTAGTAGATAAAATCCAATTATTTTGGACTTTAACAGTTGTCATTTTCCGAATATAGACAACCTGTAAGTAAAAAGAAGTCCCAATAAAGCCGATCGTCATGACTAGAAAATAGAGTAAAGTCAAAGAATCATAAGGAATGATTATGATAGGAAGGGCTAAAATAGAGAATAGAAATGCCCACTGTACTAATCTTTTTTTGTACGTCTTAGTAACGAATAAAACTTGTTCGTCTTTAAGTTTATTTTTTGGCAAAGTCGTTTCTAAAATAATATTTTTATGCGGATTTGCAGGAATTCTTCCGGCAAAAGCCATTATAAAGTTGACACCAACAAGTAATAAATAAAGAAAAAAATTCATTTTCAACACACCTTTTACTGTTCAAATTTTTGGTAGATCAGTTTAACTTCTTTTTGAATCATATTTTCTGAAAGTTGATGGATAGAAGCCTCGGCTAATAACAGTTCTAACTCCTTTAAAAAACGTTCCTGAAAAGAAAGACTCAGCGCTTGTTTCTCAGCAACCTTTGTTCCATTTCGGCGATCGGTTAGAATGTAACCATCATTTTTCAATAATGTGTAAGCCTTTGAAACGGTCATCATATTTACGCCAATTTCATCTGCCATTTGTCGAACGGAAGGAAGACTCTCACCAGGTTTCAGTTTCTTTGTAGCGATTCCTAAAATAAGTTGATTACAAATCTGTTGATAAATTGGCATTTGACTTTGAGTATTTATTTCCAATAACATGTGTTCACCTCTTTTTGTTCTTTGTATTACATATAATAATACAGGTGATGCAAAAAAGCAATTTTATTTTAATAAAAACTTGAGAGATTGAAAATTCAGGCATATAATGGGAAGAGAAAACTATCAGTGAAAGGATGAATCAATATGTCAGTAATCGAACCTGCAGTAACACAAAAATTTCACAACACATTTGTGGAAAATAACAAACAAAATGCTTTACAGCGTGGAGTTGTCAAAAATGGGATTACAGCTTCGGCCCAAAATCAAAGTGCTGAAGTAAATAATGTTCCAGTATTTTCAGTGGATATTGCAACTGGAAAAGTAGCTAATCAAAAACAAAGTGGACGTTGCTGGATGTTTGCAGCATTGAATACATTTAGACACAAAATGATCAATAGCTTTAATTTAAAAGATTTTGAACTTTCTCAAAACTATACATTTTTCTGGGATAAATTTGAAAAATCGAATTATTTCTATGAAAATATCATTGCGACTGCTGATCAAGAATTAGACAGCCGAAAAGTTGCTTTTTTATTGGCAACACCACAACAAGATGGTGGACAATGGGATATGATCGTTTCCCTGTTCCAAAAATATGGGGTCGTGCCTAAAACGGCTATGCCTGAAAGTAGTAATAGCTCAAATTCGCGAGACTTAAATACTTATTTAAATAAAAAACTAAGAAAAGATGCAACGATTTTACGTGAATTGATTGCTAGTGGTAAAACAGCGAATGATATCCAATCAGCCAAAGAAACGATGCTCGGAGAAGTCTATAATTTTTTAGCGATTTCATTAGGAACACCGCCGGAAAAAATTGATTTTGAATACCGTGACGAAGAAAAAAACTATCACTTGGATCGAGGCTTAACACCACAATCATTTTATGAAAAATATGTTGGCGTGAATCTAGATGAGTATGTAAGTGTGATCAATGCACCAACGGCGGATAAACCTTACAATCAAACCTATACTGTAGAAATGCTAGGAAATGTTGTAGGCGGCAAAGAAGTAAAATATATCAATTTGGATATGACGACATTCAAAAAATTAGCTATAGCTCAATTAGAACAAGGAGAATCTGTTTGGTTTGGTTGTGATGTGGGGCAATCTTCTACAAGAGATAGTGGGATCATGTCGTTAGATGCTTATGATATGAATGATTTATTCGATATTGATTTTACAATGACCAAAGCCCAACGATTAGATTTCGGTGAAAGCCTAATGACGCATGCGATGGTCTTAACTGGAGTGGATATGATCGATGGTGCTTCTACTAAATGGAAAGTAGAAAATAGCTGGGGTGAAAAAGTCGGCGATAAAGGATTCTTTGTGATGAGTGATGCTTGGATGGATGAATATACGTATCAAATCGTTGTCCGTAAAGATCTTTTGTCGAAAGAATTACAAGAAGTATGGAAACAAGAACCCACTGTTTTAGCACCTTGGGATCCAATGGGCGCTTTGGCGTAGTCATGAACCACGACTATTCATAAGTGCAAAAAAATCCTATTTTTTCAGTTCTGTATTTTTTGATGTTGGTGAGAAATCACCGGCATCTTTTTTGTAAAAAATTACTAAAAGACATTCTGTTTTTCTTAGAATTAAATCGACTAAAACCTAATAAAAGAAGAAAGTAAGATGCTTTATAAAAAATATAATCAATTGAATTTTAGACTTATAAACTTAATTATCACTTTGAAAGCTTCGTAATGTCTATAATTTTAAATGTAAAATTTCTTTATACTTACTCATTTTTTCAGAAAAATAAAAAAGAGCATAGAAATTTTTTTTCTGCGCTCTTTTTAGGATTATTCAATTTAATTCATTTGGATTTCTTCACCACCGTTAGTTGATAAATAATCTCTTTTAACAATGAGACGAGCTTTTTTATTACGCCAAGTATGTGAAGATTTTCAAAAAGATTTTAGTGTGTTATAATTTGTGTGGACAAAAGAAAGACGTTGATATTACTACCGCCTAAAGTAAGTAATATCAACGTTGACCGATTCACTAGGAATCTTTTTTTGATAATATCAGTGTATCATATGTTGAATGTATTTACAAAATCATGGAGTAAAAATTTCAGAATTATTTAAATAAATTGCGCTCTTCTTTTAAAATAACATGATTATTAAAGAAGAACCAGAATAAATAGCAATAAAAATGATTGGATTGATAGACATTATATTTGCTATTGTAGCATAAAAAGTACTTTTGATAATTTTTTGAATTTATTAAATTTTTATTCAATAAATACCATAAAAAATAGCTATTGCCAATTCTGTTTTTATAGAGTAGAATGATAAATAGTTTCAAAAGATTGAAATAATTAATTAAATCAAAATAACTTTTGATAAATAGCGCCGGCTGTTTATCAGTAAAAGTGTGAATCGACAATTCTTAGGCCATAGATAGAATTGTTGATTGACGCTTTTTTATTTGTTGTTTTGAAACTTGTTGAAAAGTACAAGGTGAAATAATGCTACCTAGCTTCATGGGCGAGAGTAAAAAAAGATAAAATTAGGAGGTTTTTTATGAACAAGGATTGGTTTAAATTAATGATTGGAGCATTTTTTGAAGTATTATGGGTGATTGGGTTGAAGCATAGTAATACATGGTGGGAAATGTTATTGACTTTTATTTTTATTTGCATTAGTTTTTACGCATTGATAAAAGCAGGAGAAACTTTACCAGTTGGAACAGCTTATGCGGTATTTGTTGGGCTAGGAACAGCAGGTACAGTGATTACAGGTATATTATTTTTTGGTGAAGAATTTAAGCTAGCTAAAATTCTACTGATCGGAGTGTTACTAACTGGCGTTATGGGATTGAAATTTGTAACAGGTGAGAAAGGAGCGGGTCAAAAATGAGTTGGGTCCTTTTAATTGTTGCTGGAATGTTTGAAATGCTAGGTGTTGGAACTATCAATCGCTTTAACCAAAACAAAGATAAAAATGCATTACTTTTATTGTTTCTGACTTTTGGCAGTAGTTTCCTTTTTCTTTATTTGGCAATGAGGGAGTTGCCGATGGGCATTTCTTATGCGATTTGGACAGGAATTGGCGCAGCAGGAGGAGCTATTTTAGGGATGGTTTTTTATGGTGAGTCCAAGGATTGGCGTAGAATTGTGTTTATCGGGATCATTTTAGTATCCGTTATGGGGTTAAAATTGATTGAATGATTTAGGTAAATTGGAGATCTCGAGGCACAGGTATCATAAAGAACAAAAGAAAAAATTTAAACAAAAATCTATCAATTCCCGCAAACTGCTTGTATTAGGAATTGAACGATCTGTTTCTTTGTCTTGATTGAATAGGCTAAATGAGAGTGTAAAATAAACTGTGTAAGTAGCTAATTCTAGATAAGTTACTTATACAGTTTTTCTTTTCGTGTAAAGAAAATTCAGATAAAATAAAAATGAAAGGATGCGAGAATATGGCAAGACAGAAAAGAGATTCTAAAACCGTCGAACTAGCGAAAACTATTCTAGAAAACTACAACCCTGAAAATGTCGATGACATGCAAGAAGCGCTAAAAGATATTTTTGGTCCCTTATTTGAACAAATGCTTCAAGGCGAAATGACCCATCATTTAGGCTACGATATTCACTCAAAACAGGAGAAAGAAACGAACAATCGAAGAAATGGATTCGGCTCTAAGAAAGTAAAAACAAGCTTTGGAGAAGTCCCTATTGATGTACCTAGAGACAGAGAAGCCACGTTTGAACCAGAACTTATTAAGAAACGTGAACGGGATGTTTCAGCTATCGAATCAAAGGTTTTGTCCATGTATGCCAGAGGCATGTCTCAAAGAGACATCGCTCATACCATTGATGATATTTATGGGTTCTCCATTTCTCACGAAATGATTTCTACAATCACCGATTCTGTTCTTCCAGAACTGGAGGAATGGCAAAATCGCCCTTTGGCGAAGTGTTATGCCTTTGTTTTTGTGGATTGTATGTATGTGACGTTAAGAGAAAATTATGAAGTCAAAGAATACGCTGTTTATACAATTCTTGGCTATGATTTAAAAGGAAAAAAAGATATTTTAGGGTTGTGGTTGAATGAAACCGAGAGTAAAAACCGCTGGATGCAGATTTTTGATGAATTGAAATCTCGCGGTGTACAGGACATTTTCTTTATGTCTATGGATGGTGTTTCTGGTCTTGAAGATGGAGCAAAATCTATTTTTCCAAAGGTGATCGTTCAACGCTGTATCGTCCATTTAGTGCGTAATGCGCTTCGGTATGTTCCTTATAAAGACTACAAGGAATTTTCTCGGGAAATGAAAAAGTTTTATGGTGCTCCTTCGTTAAAAGCTTGTCAGAGTGCTTTTGATGCCTTTCAAAAACGGTGGTCACACTACTCAGGTGCTGTAGAGGTTTGGAAACGTAATTTTTCTCATGTGGAACAACTTTATGATTATGGTAGCGCAGTGCGTAAAATTATGTATACAACAAATGCCATTGAAAGTATTCATTCTAGCTTTAGAAAAGTAACTAAAAAAGGCGCATTTCCAAATGAAACCGCCCTTTTAAAGCTTCTTTATCTACGAGTAAAAGAATTAGAAAAGAAATGGAAAGCTGGTTTTATTCCCAATTGGCCAATGGTCTTAAATCAATTAATGGCGAATGAACAGTTTTCTGAGCGCATCAACACTTATAGCTTATATATTTCCTAGTCACTGTTGCATCAAAAAAGAACATCAAATTTTCCTTTTTTGGTAAGGTTTCTTTCTTATACCCTTTTAACCGAAGGTTATTTAGGAATGGTTTAATGTTCTTTTTCGTTCTTAAATTTGTCAGTTACACACTTTAGTTGACAAACCCGGCTAAATAATAAACATGATTCTCCTACTTATCTAAAAAATAGAAGACTGAAAATCTTTTTTTATAATTTTCGGTCTTCTATTTTATGGTTTTGGAGACTTAAACTCCAAGTTTTTTTCCTTTTGTAGTATGTATGACCTATATTAAATAAGTTAGATAGATGCTGTACATTCATAAGATTAATTGATTGTTCTTAGTTTTTCCTTGCATTTTTATGTGCAGATCCTGTGTGTTAGTTTACTTTTCTGATTTTATTTTGCTTTTTGATATGGTTATACACTGTGGGGACTGAGACATTACATTTCTTCGCAATTTCAGGAACAGATAAATCTGAATTAGTATACAGGTTTAAGGCTTCGTTTACCTCTTTTGTTCGTGGTGGACGTCCCAGCTGCTTACCGTTTTCTCTGGCTGCATCAAGACCAGCCATAACCCTTTCGCGAATCAATTCCGCTTCCATTTCGGCAAAGGCACCCATAACGGTGAAAAAAAAGCGTCCCATTGCAGTTGTTGTATCAATATTGTTTTGAATACTGACAAAGTGAATATTTCTCCGATCAAATTCTTCTAATAAACTCAGGAGTTGCTTCGTTCCTCTAGCTAACCGATCAAGCTTGAATATAACCAGTGTATCACCTGATTTTAAGCAAGACAATACTTTGTTTAGCTCGCTTCTGGATGTCTTTCGACCACTTTCACGTTCTTTGTAAATGAAATCTACGCCATATCGTTCAAGCGCTTTTTGTTGAGAATCAAATTTTTGCTGATGCGTACTGACACGCATATAGCCGATCACTGCCATTGATAAACACCTCTAAATGATTGATGGTTGGATTGTTGTGTTGCTAGTGAAACGTATAAAGTTGTAGACTCATTCAACGGTTGAAACAGCTGAATGAAAGTTACTAAAACATCATGACCACCGCCTTTTAGATCAATAATACAAAGAGTAAAAAAAAAATTTCAAATACTATTGACTTTCAGTTTCCTCTATAATAAACTAATGATTTTTATAGAGCTTAAACGCCTGTAATTTTTTTAGAGGAAACAATATGGAAATACGTTATGAAGGGATTTATCCACTCAAACGTATTTCTTTTTTGCGTTTTAGTTGATTTTCTCAATATCATTAGTTTTTTGGACTGTGCAAATAGCTTGAAACCCTTAATGAAAAGCTTATTCTATAGAGCTTATATTAGTTGATTTTTTTAATTATTAAATTGAGGAATCATTGTTTTGTGAAGTTCAAGGCAAAGTGAGGGTTTAAAAAAATGGCGGAAGAGCGAAAGAAACAACCAAATAAAAGAAAAAGACCTGCAAAGTCATCATCGAAACAGGCAGTAAATGGGAGCAAAAAATCTAATCGTTCGAAACCAACAGCCAAGTCAGAAAGCGGGAAACCGCAATCTGGAAAAAAGAAAAAAAAGCAGGTTTCTGCTTCTAAAAGAAAAAAAACCGTCACGCATCATAAGCCTAAAAAGCCTATTTATACAGTGTTATTTAATATTATTTTTTATTGCTGTATTTTGTTCATGGTTGTTGGATCGATCATTTTTGCAACTACCAAAAATGCGGATAAAAGTATTTTTGGTTATCGATTTTTGGGTGTACTAACGGATTCAATGGTGCCCAGAGACCCAGAAAAGCAAAAAGGGGGATTTCATTCTGGAGACGTGATCATCATAAAAAATATTGCGGGGAATAAGGCTGAAGTAGGTGATATTATCACATTTCGACCAAGTATCAAAAGCCAGGCCTTTTTGACCCATAGAGTGAAAGAAAAGCTAGATCATTTAGGCGATACAAAAGGCACTTATTATATCACACAAGGTGATGCTAACTTGGCGGAAGATGTTCCGGTCAATGAAAAACAAGTGGTCGGGAAAAAAATCGTAGTGATTCCTAAAATCGGTGCATTTCTAAGTTTTGTACGTGAAAATACGCTGGTCTCGATTATCTTTTTAATCTCAGTTTTCGGTTTTATTACGATCATCAGATACTATATTTTAAATAAATAAAGATATTTACTTTCTAATAAGAAGTGAAAGAGGCTATCTATCACCCTTGTTAAAAAGTTAATAATAAAAAAAATTAGGAGGAACAGAAGAAATGAATAAAAACAGAAAGAAAAAAGTCCTTGCGTTGGCAAGTGCCTTCGCACTTGCAGCAATAGCTGCGGCAACATTTGCTTGGTTTGCGAGTGAAGACCAAAAAACTAACCATTTTGAAGGTCAGATTGCAACAGGAAAAGACATTGAAGTAGTGGAAACATTTGAACCACCAACCGAATGGGATCCAGGTTCAGAAGTAAACAAAGATGTAGCAATTCAAAATATCGGTGAATACAAAACATTGACTCGTGTCTCTTTAGCGGAATCACTGAAACTCTTGAAAGACTATCAAGCAAAACCGACAACTGGTGCTGAACTTGAAGGGAAGACAAGTAAAGACGTTTATGTATTACCAGGTACAGATGCTCCAGCTGGCTTCACAGACTCTACTTTTGACAGTACTGGTGCACCAAAAATCACTATAGCAGCAGGAGATTTCGCTGGAACTTATACATTGAAAGTCAAAGAAAAAGCTGAAACAGTTGGAACAAAAACGACGTATACGTATCGTTATGCTTTTGAAAAAGGCGGTTCTTTATATTATGCAAGTGGAATTGATGGATTTGTTCGTAATGCAACAAATCAAATTAGCGTAAAATCAGGAACACCAGCACTTAGCTACGTTTCACTAGAATACAAAGCTGCTGAAGAAAAACAATGGACACAAGCGCCTGTTTATGCGCCAACATTCACACAAGATGGCACCTTGATTTGGAATGCACCAGCTGCAACAGGATCAGGAAATATCCAAATTTCATTCAACAATATCACAACCGATCCAAAAGTTGCGGATAAATGGTATTTCAATGCTGCTGATGGTTATTTCTATTATACAAGTGTACTAGATCCAGGTGCGAATACATCACAGTTGATGGATGCAGTGAAATTACTAGGTTCAGCTGGAAATGAATACAGCAAATTGAGCTATGACCTAACGGTAAAAGGGCAAGGAATTGCGGCTTATAAGGACGCTGTCGATGATTGGTTGCCAGCAGGTGTCAATGATGCTTTAGCTACAGCATTAAAAGCGTTAGTACCTGCTAAATAAATGAAAACAGCTATCTATTTTGAGGGGGAAAAAGGATGAAAAAAAAATACAGGGGAGAAAAGTGGATACTTGTAGGCGTAATCTTACTGATTAGTCTATCACTTACCTTAAAACCTGTTGAAGTAAATTCTGAGTCCAATCTTCCTCCTGGAATAGTGGCCGGTGATGATCAAGGCATCAAAATAAAAAATGATGGTCAATATCTCGTTGACATCCGAGATGTAGCGCCAGGAAAAAAATGGTCTACAAAAATTACGATCATCAATATTGAAAAAGATATTCCCTATCTCCTAACAATGACCATAAGTAAACCGACACTGGTCAAAGGATCATTAGACTTGTCTAAAGCGATTCAGATGACATTGATTTACGAAGGGAAAGAAGTCTATAAAGGACCTTTATCCGGTGTAAACAAAACGTTAAACCTTCAAGATAAATCAACGCCATTAAATCTGGGCACGTTTAAAGGTGGCGATTCCAAAATGTTGGAAGCACATTTTGAGTTGGATGGAAAATCATATACTAATAGAGATTTTTTTGAAAAAAATGTTGTAGAGAATATTTGGTATTTCAAAGCGATAAAAACGATTTTACCTGATACTTCAGAACCAGATCAACCAGAAAAACCTTTTTTAGAAAACCTAACAAGTAAATTAAGACTGCCAAATACAGGAGAAGAATGGCGTAATGCTTTGATTTTTTCGTGTATAGGCTTGTTCTTGATATTAATTTCTTTATTGATAGTTAAACATAAAAAACAGGAAAAAAAACCTTGTAGAAAGAAAATAAAACATCAATAAATACAAAATTAGCAACTGGATTTCTTAGAACGATCAAGCTATAGGAGGCAGTGAAGTGTGAAAAAGAATAAACAAAATTCTGTCAAAAGAAACCAACAAAGAAAAAAGAAACAAGCAAAAGTAAACACGAAACTGATTGTTGCAGTCTGTACATTTCTCTTTTCTGGTTTGATGGTTCTAGGAAGTACATACGCGTGGTTCGTTTCAGAAGATAGCGAGGTCAACCATTTTGTGGGAACCAGATTATCAGCCGAAATCGTAGAAGAATTTGAACCTGAGGTTGAGTGGCAGTCAGGCTTAACGACAAAAAAAATCATCCAAGTCAAAAATACTGGAAATATACCTGCATTTGTTCGAATCAGTTTATATGAATACTTACTAACATTCAAAATCGACACCACAGATCAAACGGGCAATGGTAACTTAGCAATTTCTAAAAACGAGGTGTCACCAACCGTTGATCAAAAAAACACAGAATCATGGAAACCAGCGGCTAAAGTTGGCGGAACTTATTTATATGAAGGCAAAAACCTTATTGCTGAAAACGCAATTGTCCCGAGTCAGCTTACGGGAACAGAAATGTATAAGTTCAAAGATAGTACCAGAAATAAAACAGCATTACGCTGGTTTCAGCTAGTCTTTCCTGATAATGTTTATGATTCAACGCCTCCAATCGGAACGAAACAGTATTGGTTATATAAAGATGGGTATTTTTACTACTCTGAATTGCTTCAGCCCAATGAAATAAGTGCAGCAGTAATGAAAAATATTCGATTAAGCCCTGATGCTCCCAACAAATTTAAAGGCTCTCTCTATCAATTGAACCCAGTAATGGATGCACATGATGGGACAAAAGGACTTTTAAGTACGTGGAATATTGGTACCTCTGGAGAGATATACAACATGTATCATGAGCGTTTAAGTGACTAAAAGGAGTGAAAAGATTGTGAAGAAAACGCAGACTTCAAAAAAGTATCCAACTGCTAAACGGCTCTTTTTATTTACAAGCTTCTTAGTGATTCTTGTCAGTCTTTCCTATGGATTATACCAAACATATGCAGCTTTGACGGATAGTGACCAAATGCAGAACGAATTTAGGCTTGGTGACTTTCAAACTTCAATAGAAGAAGAGTTTGATCCGCCAATGTCATTTGAACCTGAAAAAGAGTATTTAAAAAAAGTATCGATAAAAAATACAGGCGAGCAGGAAAGTTTTATTCGCGTCTTGGCATTACCCGTACTTACAAAAAAGCAGCCAGGTGGTTCACTCACATTATTGCCTGCAACTGTTGATGGAACAGCTCCTGTCCTAAGTATTGATTATAATTTAAATGACTGGATCAACGGTAAAGATGGTTATTTTTATTATAAAAAGAAACTAACAAAAGGTGAAAGTACACCAAATTTGTTTACCAAAGTGAAAATGAACCAAGCAAATATCACCGAAGAATATGTAGGTGCCCGGTTATCATTTGAAGTCAAAGCAGAAGGAGTCAGCACGACAAAGTTCGCTTATAGAGATGCTTGGTGGAATGGAGAAATACCCATAAATAATCCAGCTTTAGAGATAGATGATCAATTAAAAAATCAAACCATCAATGAATAGATTCAAAATTATAAAGACAGGAAAGAGGGCGCCGCTTTGAAAAAAAAGAAAAAAGGGCAATTGATATTTTTTAAATGGTTTATGCTGATTTTTTGCTTGATTGGTTCTGTTTATGCGGCACAATCCTCATTGTCGTATACGAATGCTCCTGTCAAAGCGGCTAAAAAAACAGAATTACAGCCGGGACAAATAGAATTAAGCAAAACGGCCGAACCAGTTGCTGGTATGGTCAATCAATGGGATATCACGCTTCGTATCGAGGGTCGTAATCAATTTCCACCACCTCCAACAGATATCGTGTTGATCATTGATACATCAGGAAGTATGAAAGACAATGACCGCATGATCAAAGCAAAAACTGCGGCTGAAAAGTTTGTAAATATGGTTTTACGTAAAGAGTATGATAATAGAATCGCACTTATTACGTATAGTTCGGAAGTCACAAACTATACATTTAATGACAGTGGCTGGAGTGAACAATTTGTCGATGCTGCGCACAAAGGGTTGTTGACTGATAAAATCAAAGAACTAGAACCCATTGTGAACGGCGGGACCTTTACCCAAGCCGGCATAAAATCTGCAACAGAGGTTATGGCAAAGGCAACAGGAAAAAAAAGAAATATTGTGTTGATATCAGATGGGGTTCCAACCTATAGTTATCCACCTACGGAGCCATATAATCAGCTGATCGGTATGGATAAATTTGATTACAGACAAGATGACTATACCTACTATGAAAGTGTCAAAACAATTCCAAAAGAAAAATTCAATTACAACAAAACATATGGAAATGGTGCACGCTATCGAATCGGTGCATTTGCTCCTGAGTATGAACAAATGCCAGCCAATTCTAAAAATCGATTAATGGCTAATCATGCACACAGTGCAATTGCTGAGGCAACGATTGCTAAAAACGAAAAAATGTCGAATGGTGAGTATGTGGTGACGGATTTTTATACGATTGGTGTGGATATGGACTCCACGTCTCAAGATGATGAAGTTGTCACAGGGAATCAAACAATGAAAGAAATTGCTACTTCTGAGGATAAAAGTTTTGCTGCAACAGCTGATAATTTAGAAGATATTCTTAGCGGTATTGCTGGAGAAATCGTAGGAGCAATCAAATCAGGATTTGTTGTCGATCCTATGGGGCTAGGTTTTGAAATGGAAGGGGAAGTCGACGCTACTCAAGGTACTACTGAGATTAAAGAAGTTCTTGGTCGACCCACGATCAATTGGAACGTAGGAACGCTCAAGACGCCTGTTTCTAGTGAGCCTGATGAAGATGTTATGTTTGCTGAGATCAAGTATCGTGTTAATGCTGTGAATGATATTTTACAACCCAATATCATTGATTCCAATGGATTAGCTGCAACAAATGGAAAAACAACGATCGTTTATAAGGACTATAACGATCAGGTAAAACAAACAGAATTCATTGTACCTAAAGTCAAACCAATCATCGTTAGTTTACAAAAAAAATTACACAATGAAAAAGGTGAGGAAATAGATGATCGAACAGAACTGTTTGATTTTAACTATGGTAAAGATCAATATACAACAAATGATCACTTCTCTCTTTACTCGAATGAGGTCAAAAAAATAGTGCATCCGTGGAAAGCAAATCAGGATTATGCAGTAGAAGAAGTACTAAAAGCCAATCAAGAATATGAAACGACGATCGAAATCAATGGTTTATCGACTACCGGGATAAAAAGCAACTTTAAATTTGCACCTACTGCTGCGGCCTATGCACACCAGCAAATCATTGTTACAAATAAGAAAATTCCAGAAACGAAAAAAATTATTTTAAATATCCGTCAAAGTGTTCTTAAACCAAATTCTGAGTTAGTCGTTCCTTCAAAAGGATTTTATAGATCTGTGATAGATGAAACACAGCAAAATATAAATCTAATTTCTGAAAGTACAACCAAAGATTCAGCAACTGATGTATCACAAGAACTTTTTACAAAATATGAAATTACATTAGCAAAACAACAAAAGCAGCTTAAAATCAAAGATCTGATTCCAGAATATTATACATTTTTTGGCTATATTGCAACTACGACAAATTCAGATTTAAATGTAACGCACCTTTCTAGTAACACGTCAGCTTTAGTCAAGAACAATGAAGCTCTTTTGGATTATCAAAAGGATAATGAGTATTGGGTAACGATGTTCATCACACCCTATATTGGGGAAGATAGTGATGGAGAACCCGTTGTTTCACCTAGACCATATAGCTGGGATTACAAAGTAAACCAGTTTGGTTCATAATTTTTATAAAAAAAACAAATAATTTTTAATAAATACCATTCGTTTTTAAGATTTTTTTGAATTCTTTTACAGTTACTTGCTGCTCTAACGTTTCTAAAATAGCAAGGTAGTTTTTGATAGTGGAATTAGCTGGCTGTTTGTGGATCACTGCTTGGGCAATTTCATAATTTAAGCTTGCGATGATCGTTTCAAATAGTCGGTAATTAGTTTGGGCTGTTTCTTTGGCCAAAGTTGAAAAAAGTACAGTATTTTCATAGTCTTGGCTATTTAAACATAAACAAGAAAGATTTAGATAGATGCGTAGTTTGATGTCTTGATATTGCTCTAGAGTACCTAGAACGTCGATTTTTTTTCCAACTAAGGTTCCTAAAGCGATGGCCTCTGAGAGCTCAAAACAGTATAAAGAATTATTTAAAAGCTTCAATTCATAGAGATACCATTTGTCGATACCAATCAAGTATTGTTTGATTGGAAGCATCAACTGTTTCATAGTACTAATGGTATTAGACTCGGTCTTATCGGAGTTTAAATAAAGCATTGCTTGTGTGATCAAATTTAAGTGAGCGTATTTTTTATTGTCTGTTGTTTTATACAACTGTTTAGATCTTTCTGTAAGTGAAATGAGCTTCTCCTTATCTTTTTTAAAAACTGCTTGACTTAATTGGTGGTATAAATGATTCTCGGTTGGAAATGATTCAGGATCCAGTAAAAATAGAAATTCATCTACCGAAATAAACAATTTTTCCAAAATCATTAAAAATTTGTCAAAAGATGGCATGTTGGCATTTGTTTCAATCAAATAATAGGTTTGCCTAGTCATGATACCCTCATAAATATCTTTTTGACTAAGTCCTTTTTCTTGCCGGATCTTCTTTAATAATGTTCCATAATGGTTCAAAAATGATGCTCCTCTCTAGTGGTAAAAAATACTTTGCCTTGCGAATAAATTTGTAATGCTTATGTTATTATAACAAAAACATTAAATGAATATCTAATAATAATATAAATTTTCGAATTAAATTAATTTGAAAAATTGAGAGGAGTTGAGCATTATGATCACATTATTTATTTGGTTCATCACTTATTAAAATTAGTATTCAAAAACGTCAAAAATCAAACTTGTTGGGGGAACTTTATTTTATGAAACAGAAAATCAGCTATTTATTTTTTTCATTCGCTTTAATTTTATTAACTTTGGGCGTCTTAGGTGCCAAGCAAGCTGAAGCAACTCAAAGTAATGGATCGTGGTCAATAGGGTCTGCTATAAACAATCAGACAGGAACTACGTATACAGATGGTTACATATCAAATACTCAAAATGATCTTTCAGAGAGTACGAATGCAACTTCTCGATTTTTTGCTCCAGTATCATGTGGTGGTATACAAGTAATCAAATATGATGAACGTACGAATGCGAGATTGTCAGGTGCACAATTTACAATTTATGACAGCTGGAATCGACCTGTCCAAGTCATTCAAACAAACAACAATGGTATCGCTGAAACACGGTCATTGCGTCTCGGCAATTATTCTATACGCGAAACAAAAGCTCCATCTGGCTATCAATTGGAGACAAGCGCGATGCGTTTTAGCCTTCTTAGGTCAGGGCAATTTATTTGTATAACGAAAAGTAACAAGCCGTTACCAGTTCAAAAAGGTTGTCTTAAAATCATTAAAACCAATGAAAAAAATCAAGTTTTAGCCGGTGCTGTGTTTGATGTTTATAACGCAAATAATCAATATATGGGAAGAATCACGACCAATGCTAATGGGACTGCAACTTTGGGAAATCTTCCTTATGGAACATACAAGTTGATCGAAGTGAAAGCACCTAATAGTTATCAACTAGATACAACGCCGAAATACGTCACTATTTCTGCAAGTTCACCAAGTGGAGTTGCTAGCATCAATATAGTAAATAAGAAAGAAATCACGACAGGAGAACTTGAAATAATCAAAAAGGATGAAACTGGCAAAGCTTTGGCTGGAGCAGAGTTCATCGTTTTAAATAGCAACATGACACTAGTTGGACAAGTGTCAACGAATGCCAATGGAGTAGCAGTAGTAAAAGACTTACCGTATGGCATCTATAAAATTATGGAAATAAAAGCGCCAGACGGATATGAATTAGATACAACACCAAAATATGTCACAGTTTCTAAAACCGATCCGAACGGTAAGGTTAGTATCACCATTTTAAATAAGAAAAAAATCACAACAGGTGCACTCAAAGTAATCAAAAAAGATGAAACAGGTAAGTTATTAGCCGGCGCCGAATTCGATGTTCGTGATGCAAACAACAAGGTCGTTGGGAAAATCACAACAGATGCAAATGGAGTAGCAACATTGAAAGACTTACCATATGGCACCTACAAACTAATTGAAACCAAAGCCCCAGAAGGCTATGAATTAAATGCAACACCTAAGACAATCACGATCTCTAAAGATGATCCGAACGGTGTAATAAGTATAACTATTGTGAATAAAAAAGAAAAAATAACTGGAAATCTTGAAATAGTGAAAAAAGATGAAAACGGAGCTGTCTTAGCTGGAGCTGAATTTGATGTTTATAGCGCAACGGATGAGTTGGTTGGAAAAATCACAACAGATGCCAATGGAATCGGTCAATTAAACGACCTACCTTATGGCACGTATAAATTGATTGAAACTAAAGCGCCAGACGGCTATGAGTTAGATACGACACCAAAATTTATCACACTATCTAAAACGGATCCAAGTGGTAAAGCATCTATTGATATAGTCAATAAAAAAATAGAATTACCGGTTACGGGTTCTTTAAAAATCACTAAATATGTGAAAGACTCAGACCCCACTGTGTATTTAGCAGGTGCTGTTTTTGAAGTCTATGATACTAATACACAACTCTTAGGCACTTACACGACAAATGCTAATGGAGAAATTCTTTTAAATGATTTAGAGCCAGGAAAATATTACGTGGTTGAAATCGAAGCACCACCAGGCTATGAACAAGACTCGACTTTTTATGAAGTATCAGTTGAATCAGGGAAAATAGCTGAAGTGAGACATGCGAATATCAAAAAAGAAAATTTGGGTGCTTTGAAAATCACAAAATTTGCCAAAGATGAAGATGGTTTCGAAACAGATACCGTCTTACCAAATGCAGAATTTGAAGTAAAGGATTCAACTGGAACGATTCATAGAGGCGTCACGGATACCCAAGGTGAGCTTTTCTTCCCGGATTTACCAGAGGGAGAAGTAACAATCACTGAAACAAAGGCGCCAGACGGCTATGAAATCGATACAACGACTCAAAATAAATCGATTGCTGCAGGAGAAATTACAGAAGCAACTTTTTATAATAAACCGAAACAAGAACAAGGTCGGGCCTTAGTTTATCTTTCAAGTAATGATGCAAAACAAGGACTAAAAGGCTTGGAATACAATATCACGTGTATTAAAGGTGGGACATTTGAAACCACTGTTGTATCTAATACATTTGGGCAAATGAGTATTTACTTGCCGCCTGGTGAATATGAAATCGAACCAGTTGTAAAAAGTTATACTTTCACCCCTAAACCAACAAGCTTCAAAATCGAAGCAAATAAATTCACTATCATCAGACTAGTAATTTAAGCTGGATCAGTGAATGCAAAAGTGTTTTAAGATAGATTGTTTCAACAACAATCTATTTTAAATAGATGGTAATAAAGGTGCACATTTTATTATCGAAAACAAAATTAGGAGGAAAACACACTATGAACAAACAAGCTGAGAAAAAAGTTGGGAAATCTTTTGAAGAATTAACACCAGAAGAAATGAATAAAGTACAAGGAAGCTTCGGCTGGAGTTGGTCTTCATCATCTTCATCATCATCATCAAGTAGCTGTTACTCTACAAGATGTAGCTATAGCTGCTGCTCTTCAAGATGTTGCGGATGGTAATCTAAAATAAGCGAGTTGCTAGACGAGTTCATCTTGATGGGTGACTTGTCTAGCACTTGTTTTTAACCAAAGAAATTTTACATAAATAAAAGTATAAAGGAGTTTAGCATGAGTCTCAAAAATTTGGCAAAAGCAACATCGATTCGACAACGGTATGATGTTCTAACAGAATATTACTTAAAAAATCATATGACTTATTCTGAGGATAAACTTAAAAATTATAAAAAGTGGCGCAAGCGTCCTACAACTGTGACAAGTGAACGTTTTAAGGAGATTTTAGATTCATTAGAGTTGACAGAAGAAGGATTTGATTTAGCGATAAAAGAGCTGACACTGGAAGAAAAAGAATATATTTCAGAGGCTATTTATAACGAATCATGGGTAAAAACGACGAAGCTGATTTTTGCTCAAGAGGATCGTTTAGTTGAAGATGTTTTAGACGAGAATAAAGCAAATTTTACTTACTCATTACGATTGCACATTGATTATTTTGAAAAGCAATTACAGAGAATAATAGCAGATTTTCCGACTATTCAAGTTCAAGCAACTGCAATGACAGACTATATAGGTGAAGTGATCAATCGATTTATGGATATAGGCTTACGGACTTTTGTATATGATCTACATGTAGAAAAAGAGAAGATGTCTATAACAGAATCAATGGATGAAAAAGCAGGGTTCCAACAATACTTAATCGCACGTTTTAATACGCAAGAAAAATTACTTGAATTTTTTGACCAGTATCCTGTGTTGACAAGGCTTTACGCAGAAACGATTGAATTTCAACTTATTAATTTTCGAGAATTGTTGGAAGCTGTTACCGAGAGTGAACTAGAATTGAACAAAGTATTTCAAGTAGAAAAGCCAATTTGTCTAACAGGTTTAAAAATGGGTGCAGGTGATTCTCATGATCAAGGAAAATCGGTGGCAATCCTAACCTTTAATGACAAAATCGAGGTTGTTTTTAAACCTAAAAATTTGATGATCGGTAAATGTTTTGATTATTTTGTTCAAGAGATCAATAAAATGGAGCCAGAATTTGATTTTTATTTAACCACTAAAATAGTTAAGGAAAAGTATACGTTTGAAGAACGCTTGATTTATTCTGAATGTTTATCTCAAGATGAAGTTACGCATTATTATCGGCAATTTGGACAGACTGTAGCTTTAGTTTATTTACTCAATGGTAATGATTTTCACTTAGAAAATGTGCTGGCTTTTGGTAAATATCCTGTTTTGATTGATCTTGAGACAATTATTCAAAATCATTTTCCTATGCCAGATAGCGAAAATGCAATCGTTAAAGTTATGCAGGAAAATGGTGAGTCCGTAGTTATGAGCGGTCTCGTTCCTATTTACTTATTCGAAGAAAGAGCTGAAGCAGATGTCGAAGGTGCTAACAAAGGAATTCAACTGAGTGCTTTAAGTGGTGGTGAGCAAAAATTACCGTATAAAGTGTTGAAATTGATTAATTTTGATTCAGTCAATATGCAGTTTATGTACCAAGAACATATTACAGATGCGGCTGAAAATATTCCTTTATTTAATGGCGAAAAGGTTGATTTTGTTCCGTATATTGAAACAATCATTGCTGGATTTAAAGAATTTTCAGCATTCGCAATGAAAAATAAAGAGACTTTGGCCTTTTTAGCAGAAAAAACATTTTCAGGTTGTTTAGTTCGCAATGTGATCAAAACCACTCAAAGTTATGGTGATTTGCTGGATTATTCAACACATCCTACTTGTATGGTCGATTATATCGAGCGGGAGAAACTATTTGAAAATCTATGGATGCATGGTTATTCAAATTCAAAACCTGTACCGTATGAAGTACGGGATATGTTGCAACATGATGTACCGATATTCTTTAATCCAACGAGTACAAAAAATCTAATGGCTAGCCAAGGTGAAATCATCAAGAATATGTATCAAGAAAAAGCGATTGATCTTGAAGTATTAAGGTTGAAAAATTATTCAGAAGCAGAAGAAGAACAGCAGCTGGATTACTTAAAAACATCATTTGGCTTATATCACTCGACAGACCTGCAAGAAAAAATAATTCCACTGAAAGAACAAGTACATCAAGCAAACTTTTTAGATGGTGCAGCGGCTGTAGGGGAATCTATACTTACAGCAGCATTTTTAGGGGAAGAATCAATTGCTTGGAAAGATATTGAAGAAACATCCCCTGATAATTATATTGTCAATGTTATGAATGAAAATTTTTATGACGGAATTACTGGAATGTATCTATATTTTAGCGAACTGTATCATGTTACTAAGGATAGAAAATTCCAAGAACCGTACAAGTTGGCAGAAGCGCTGGTGCTCAAACTTGAAGCTGATTATGTGGATAGTATTTCGGCCTTTTATGGTTCTTTCGCTGCGGTATATCCATTGTTGTATACCTATAAATACAATCACGATCCTAAATTATTAAAAACAGCTGAATCAATCGCTTTGAAATACATGGAAAGGTATGAAAAGGAACGTGTGGAGAGTTATGACTGGAATGGCGGTACAGCTTCGATCATAAAAGTCTTTGTTCATTTATATCAAATAACGAATAAAGCGAGTTACTTTATATTTGCAAAACAATTACTTTTAGATTTAGACCTTGCTAAAATTACTCAGGGCGGTTTTGCTCATGGGTATTCTGGTGTGATTCATGCAGCGAACAGCTTGTTAAAAATCGAAGAAAATCCTGAAATCGAGTTATTAATCAAAAAGTGTTTGGTCAAAGAAAGAACAACGTTTGATCCTGTTCAAAAAGGCTGGTTGGATCTTCGACCAATACCACCAATGGTCAACGATTTATGGTGTTATGGGTCAACTGGAATCGGTTTAGCTTATTTAGATTTGTTAAATAGTGATTTTGAAGACGCTCATTTGTCTGAAGAAATTCAAATTGCAGCACAACGATTGATCATACAAGAGAAAAGAGATGATTGTTTGTGTCATGGAAACTTTGGGGATTTGGCGTTTTTAATCGAGTATAGCAAAACGTCACTAGCTTCAAAACAGCAAAAAGAGCAGATCAAAGCGAAAGTACAAAAAGCAAATCAGAAAGTCACTGATGAACAGTATACGTTTGAGGGCTTGCCAACTATTCCAAAATATGGCTTGTTTACAGGCTTGGCAGGAATTGGCCATCAACTTTTAAGGATCCATGCGGCAGATCAGACGGCGGACATATTAACGTTAGAACTACCAGAAAGATAAGGGGGGAGCATATTGACGAAAAAAGTACCATTTACTGAACAAAGTGAGCATAGTGAATGTGGCTTGGCTTGTACAGCGATGGTTTTGAACTATTATGATGATAATGTAACGTTAAGCCATCTCCGTGATGTTTATGGCGTTCCAAAAGGTGGAAATACGCTGACAAATCTAAATCAAATCTTATCGGATCGAGGAATTGAAACAAAGGCAATTCGAGTACTGGATTTAGAAATTTTAGAGGAACAAACAACACCGACGATTTGTTTTTGGGAAGAGCGCCATTATATTGTATTAGAAAAATTAACCGCAAAAGAAGCGACGATCTTAGATCCGGCAAGTGGACGAAAAAAAATCAAACGCTCCGAATTTCAAGCTAGTTTCTCTAATATTGCCTTGATTTTGACCGATGTCGATGTCACGATCACACAACGGAAAAAGCAAAAAAATGCAACTTGGACAATTTTAAAAGATATTTTAAGTGATCAAAAAGCGAAAGTTGTATTGTTTATCGTATTAACCCTCTTGATTCAAATGGTGACGATCGCAATTCCAAGATTAACACAAACAATCATCGATAACTCCAATGTTGCAGTCTCTAATATCTTTCAAATCGGTACAACGATCGTGATCCTCTTTATTGCGTATTATCTGCTGCAAGTAGCCAGAGGTCTAGTTTTGATCGTGTTAGAAAATCTATTTGATTTAACTCTGATGAAAGCATTTATGAAAAAAATCATTCATTTACCATTGCGATTCTTTGTTAATCGTTCAACTGGAGATTTGATTTTTCGTGCCAATCTTAGTGTGATCATTCAGCAAATCATGAGTCAACGGATGCTGACGATCTCAGTTGATTTTCTATTTGTGTTCGTCTATTTGATTTTAATGGTTAATTTATCTTTGAATTTGACGTTGATCGCTATTTTTGGTGCTTTTATGATGGGGGCGATTTCTGTCGTCAACTCTAAAAGAGTCCAAAGTATTACGAATAAAGAATTGATTGCTCAATCTAAAGTACAACGGATTTTAGTAGAATTATTTGAAGGAATGGAAACTGTTAAATCATCTGGTTCTGAAAACCAATTTTATACAAAATGGCGGAATGAATTCAAAAACCAAATCATGTTGCGAGCGGAGAAAAATCGCTTTTCTACTTGGGTTAGGACGATCCAAACCTCAATCCAGTTTATTTTGCCGATCGTGTTGATTTACGTTGGATTATTCCAAGTGACGAAAGGTCAATTGACACTGGGAGAACTGATCAGTTTTAATGCATTATCAGGAGCTTTTATTGCACCGATCGTTACCGTTTTTGATTCTTATACAGAGTTCTTACTTTTGCGTTCTTATTTTGGCAAGTTAAATGAAATCTTAGAAGCTAAAGACAATCCTCGCCTAGCGATTGAAGGGGAAAAAATAACAGCAATTGATTCAGTGGCCGTTGAGAATGTTTCGTTTAAATACAGTTACTTTGAAGAAGATATCTTACATTCTGTTTCTTTCCAAATTGAACGAGGAGATAAAGTAGCAATTGTTGGAAAAAGTGGTTCAGGGAAAAGTACATTATTAAAATTATTAGCAGGCTTATATGATACGTCTTCAGGTCAGATTAAATTTAATGATATCGATCTAAAGAAAATCGATGAGGAGTCATTAAAAAAATGTATTAGTATTGTTAACCAAAAGCCGACGATTTTTAATGCTTCTTTGTACGATAATATTGTGTTGAACCAGACAGAAGCGAAAGATGAACGAGTCGAACAAGCAATTTTTGATTCAAGAGTAGACGAAATCATCATGAATTTGCCTTTGGGTCTAGAAACACAGATTTCAGAAGGCGGAATGAATTTATCTGGTGGTCAAATGCAGCGAATTTCTATTGCTCGAGCGTTAGTAAAAGAAACCAGTTTATTACTAATGGATGAACCGACAAGTTCACTCGATAATATTTCAGAAAACTTTATTATGAATCGCTTAAAGACCTACGATTTTACATGTATTATTGTGGCTCATCGTTTAAATACGATCAAACATTTCGATAGGATTTTAGTGATGGATCAAGGGAAAGTCGTCGAAGAAGGAACGCATCAAGAGTTATTGGCTTTAGAAGGCTATTACCATGCTATCTATTTTGATCCAATGAATATCACATAGAAGCAGCGGTTGGGACATACGCAGAGTAAAGGGGAGAATAACATGGCAGTTATTGGTTATATGCGTGTCAGTACACATTATCAAAAATTTGATTCGCAACAACAAGCATTGGAAGAGTATGGTGTTGATACAATTTTCAAAGAATATGAAAGTGGACGTAAAAGTTTCCGCAATGAGTTGAATAAAGCTTTGACGATTTTGAAACCAGGTGATACATTTGTTATTTTTAAACTCGATCGATTAGCTAGAGGCACCAAGCAACTTTTGGGTTTATTAGAAGAATTCGATCGAAGAAACATTCATTTTGTCAGTATTGAAAATAATATCGATACCTCAACACCAATGGGTCGCTTCTTTTTTACGATTATGGGCGCATTTGCTGAAATGGAAGCAGAACTGATTCGTGAGCGAGTGCTAGCAGGACTGAGTGCAGCTAAAAAGAATGGTGTTGTTTTGGGGCGTCCACCACTTGTTGATCAAGTTAATGAGGCACTCGAACTATATCACAATACCAATATTTCAACAGAAGAAATTTCGAAACGCTGTGGTATTGCTACTTCGACGATTTATCATCATCTAAGAAAATCTGGTGTTTATCGGACGAAAAAGATAGCAGATTTATCAGTAAGCGATAAAGTCTTAGTTAGCAGCGGAAAAAATAAATAGAAAAAAGAGACTGAAAATAACTCATAGAGTTTTATCCAGTCTCTTCTTTTGTCACTTATTGTAAAATTCGAGCATATCTTGTAGCAAATTCATTATTATAAGATACCCCATTTACATTGGTACCAACGTCCCAGTTAGCAGACCATGTCATCAATCCTTTAAGTGGGTTACCATCTTTAGCTAATTGATCCAATGCTTTATAAACAGTCGTTTGATCGCTCACATAACCACTACCAGCCCCGTCAACATTTGCAGGGAGTCCTAAAACAAGCTTGTCATTTGGAATCTTCAAGAATGAACGCGTACCATGGATCAAGGAATCAGACATATAGTAGAGGAACTCATATTTCATCGCATCGTTGCTTTGGGGAATCCATTTATTGATCTCATCTACCCAAACACCATCACCGCCTTGATTATACAATTGTGGTGCGATATAGTCATAATAACCATTCAAAGAAGTAATGTATTTTTCATAAGCACCACCTGGTTTTAAATAAGGAAATTCAGGTGCCATCGTGATGATAAAATTTTTCCCTTGCGCTCGGTAATGTTCTTTGACTTTTTTCAAAGCGGTTGGGATCACGGTTTGATTATCGCCTGCAGTAATTGCTGATTGCTCTAAATCAATGTCCAGTCCATCAAAACCATATGTTTCTACTTGACGAATAATCTCGTTCGTAAAAGTTTGTTCATCCCCTGTTTTTAATTGGATATGAGCATCTGCACCGCCAAGTGCAAGTAAAACTGCCCTACCTTGACTGTTGAGTGTGGCCACGTCTTGTCTAAATGCAGCATCGGTTTTATTATAGGGAGCGAATGTTGGAATACGGCTGATGCCATCACTTTTCATAAATGATACAGGAACTACATTATATGCCTGGTTTACTTCTGTTAAAGAAATATTCGCAGATGTTCCTTGTTTATAACCATCTCTACCTTTAGAAGCCCAGTTATGCCAATAGCCGACAAGAACTTTTTTATTTGTTATACTAACCATTTCATTAGCAGCATCTGAAGCTTGAGCAGGTGTTGCTGTATAAAAATTAGCAGCAGCAATACCTGAGAATAATAGAAAAGCTGAAATAAATTGTTTGATTTTCATATACACTGCTCCATTCATTTCATTGATAGATTATTTTACATTAACATCGATTGCTTGATAAAAAGCGTTTGTCGTATCATAAACATTCC
The DNA here is from genome assembly GCF_051714545.1 of Enterococcus sp. AZ126. Classification (NCBI taxonomy): domain Bacteria; kingdom Bacillati; phylum Bacillota; class Bacilli; order Lactobacillales; family Enterococcaceae; genus Enterococcus; species Enterococcus sp. AZ126. The sequence goes on along the minus strand of NZ_JBIOSB010000001.1, from coordinate 1,578,587 downwards.
ACACAGCATAAATTACATGATACCCTTTACGATCACTTGGAACGGTGATCGTGTGTTTGACAGAAGTTTCAGGAATAGTCGCTTTGTCATCGACTTGTCCAATCAAATCAAAATTTTTGATATCTAAAGGCTGATTTGGATTCCAACCTTGTTTTGTCATATAGTAATCCCAAGTAGACGTTCTATGGCGAGCAGTTAATGTCCAATTGATTGCAAGAGGACCTGTTATAATATCAGATTTATGCCAACGATCAGCATTTTGAACATCTAATGGCTCAAAACCACTAACACCTGCACTAGCTAATTTTCCTGGAATAAAGGTATTTTTAGTTGCTTCGATACTTTGAGGTTCCCATTCGGCACGACCAACATTTTTATTTAATTTTCCACCTTGCGCACTACCAAAGTATGCGCGGCTACCTGGAGATGAAACATAGCCATGAGCATCTGTGACAGTAGCTGAAACAGATAAACCTCCTACTAATATACCGAGTGTTAGGACCGCTGAGAGCATTGTTTTTTTCATTGTATTTCCTCCTAATAATATTTTTATAGCGCTTACATATTTTAATGTAACATGTCATTTTATATTATTCAAATAATACGAAAATAAATTTTTGTGTAATATAAAATAGAGGAATATGTGAAAAAAGTTCTATCAAAGAGAAGTATTCTTTTCTGTGATGATTGATTGAAAAAAACATAAAGACCCGTTGGAATTTGCTGAAGGCATTTTTCCAACGGGTGATTTTATTATGATCATTTATTTATCGTTTCTCATTCGAAGCCTGCTATGCTTTTGAATCAACTAATGTTTTTTCATCATTAGCAATCACCGCTAATAAATTTTCATTGTCATTAAAGGTAGCTAAAACTTTGGCACTATTAAAATCAGGTGCTTTTAGATCTGGTGACTTCATAAAATCATTAAAAGCGACTTCATAAGCCAAGAGATCCAGCATATATAACGATTTATGGATTTTATTTAAGGCCATTCCTTCAGAAGCTAGATTAAAAGCTGTTTGGTAATCTTTTATCAACGAATAAAATTTAGCAGTATTAAAGAATATTTTAGTTGCTTCAATTGGCATTTTAATCGTTATTTTTTTTAGCATATTGATCGACTTTTCATAATAGACTTGCGCTTTATCCAACTCATTAGCCATTTCGTAAACGATCCCTAAACTATTAACAGAAAGGATCGCATAAACAGAGTTTGAATCGCCAAGCTCATCAGCTCTGTAAAAATGAAACAGACTATCCGTTGTATTATTGTAACCTAATAAATTTGTAATTCCCATAAAATAAAACCAGCGAACTTCTAATTCTCTATTTTGAATATCAGAAGCGTTTATCGATGTGGATTGTAAAAGTGAATGAGCTTCTTTATGTTTAAACGTATTACATAATTCTTCAACCTGATCTAATAAAGTAGTCAGCTTTTTTTCGTCATTATCATCTAATACACTCTCAAGGCTGAGGTTTAATCTTTTACATATTGCATCAAGAATCTCTAGGCTATCGCAAATATTTTTATTTTCAATATTACTAACGGTTCCTTGTGTACAAATTCCAGCGGCCAACGTTACTTGTGATAATTTTTTTTGTTTTCTCACTGTGCGGATGATATCACCTTTGATTCTCATATTTTTCCCCTCTATGTTTAAGTGTTATGATTCTATTTTTATATAATAGTATGGTATTATCCATTTAGAATCAACTACTTTTTTTGGAGGGATAGACATGGAAGCGATTTCTGGTTTATTGAATGAATTGCTTGGCTATGGAAATACAGGCCACGTATAGTTTGAAAAAGTTAGTTATTGGAAGTTTTTTTTAACAAACGGGCAACATGTAAAAGCTTTTTAGAGCAGATGGATTTTTTTATTTCTGTTCTAAAAAGTTTTTTATTATATCTTAAAAATATATTTATGATATAGTTTTTTTAATTTTTTCTAAATATATTTTATTGGTAATTATAATAGATGGTATGCAAATTGAATCAGATTTTACAGATTCGTTTTTTTTATCATTGGTTTTAGCATACTATGGTATAATTTATCTAGCTATAGTAGCTTAAAAAGGAGGAGACCCAGTGGCAAAAAAATTTACGACCCCATATGAAGTAGCCTACTATGATGGCGATATTACCAGAAAGATGACGATTCCGTCAATGTTGGCCGTTGTGATCAAAACATCTGAAGAACAAAGTGACGTCTTAGAGAGAGGTTCTGATTTTGTTGCTTCGTTTGGCCTTGGTTGGGTCATTACTAATTATGAAATCCATATCACACGTTTACCTAAAGTGGGAGAAAAACTCGCTGTGACAACGCAAGCAATGGCGTATAATAAATACTTTTGTTATCGAAATTTTTGGATTCATGATGAAAAAGGAAATGAATGTGTCTTGATCAAGTCTACTTTTGTCTTGATGGATAAAGAAAACCGCAAAATGAGTAGTGTATTACCTGAAATTATCGAACCATTTGAAAGTGAGAAAATCAAAAAAATATACCGCGGTGAAAAAATCGAAAAAGTGGAAGACGGGGAGTTTCTTCCATATCGTGTACGTTATTTTGACATCGACGGAAATCAACATGTAAATAATGCGATTTATTTTAATTGGCTGCTTGATGTCTTAGGCTATGATTTTTTGAGTACGCATGAGCCAACATTTATCAACGTAAAATTTGATAAGGAAGTAGAATATGGTCAAGTTGTAGAAAGTCATTATGAAATACTTGATGCAGCAGAAGAAAAAACGACACGCCATGAAATCCGAATTGAGGGTCAAGTTTATTGCGAAGCAAACATGAAATGGAAAAAAAGCCACTAATATTCTAGGAGTGAGTTATCTTGAAGGCTGAGCCAAATTTTTGTTTAGTCTTGGTCTTTTTTAGTATAAAATAAATAAGAGAATAATTATGTTGATTATGCGAAAATAAGACTTTTTTTAACGGGAATAGAAAGGGGGGAGAAGATGATTCGTTTAGGATTGACTTCTTTTAGTGAACATGATAGATTAACCGGGAAAAAACGTTCTACATTATATGAATACGCTGGCTATTTACCACTAGTCGAGATGGATACAGCATATTACGGTATTCCAAAGCAAGACTCTGTAAGAGAATGGACAAAATCTGTGTCTGAGAACTTTCGTTTTGTGATGAAAGTATATAGCGGCATTAGTTGTCAAGGCGAATGGCAAGAGTATTACCAAAATGAAGAAGAGATGGTGGAAGCATTTCTGACAAGTATGGCTCCAATGATCGAAAGCGGCAAACTTTTTGCCTTTTTGATTCAATTCTCTGGAACGTTCAGTTGTACGAAAGAAAATGTTCAGTATTTAGAAAAGATTCGTCATTGGTTTTCAGGATTTCCGATTGCGATAGAATTACGAAATGGTTCATGGTACACAGCGAAATACATTAAACAGACCCTATCATTTATGAAAAATAATGAATTTTCATTAGTGGCTGTTGATGAACCGCAAATCCCCACAAATCCAGTTCCTTTTTTTCCCTATGTCACGAATGATCAGTTTAGTTTATTTCGTTTTCACGGACGTAATGCTGCAGGTTGGATGGCAAATGATAAAGATTGGCGTAAAAAACGTACATTATACCGATATAATGCAGATGAAATTGCTGATCTAAGCGAAACTGTAGAAAAAGTCGCTCGGGAGACGAAAGAAGTAGGTGTAATCTTCAATAACAATTCTGGCGGGGACGCGGCAGGCAATTTATTAGAAATGAAAGCTGCTTTGAAACTGGAGTATAAGAATTTAAACCCAAAACAAATGGGCTTATTTTAAATAGCACAAAGGGTTGTTAAAGAAAGGAATGCCATGATTAAAGCTATTTTCTTTGATATCGATGGTACATTGATGAACAAAAATACAAAAATATTGGCATCGACAAAACAAGCAATCATAAAGGCACAAGCACAAGGAATCCTATGCGCAGTAGCAACAGGTAGAGGACCAGTTCATTTAAGCAGACAAATAGATGAATTGAATTTCGATATTTTTGTTACATACAATGGTCAATTCGTTTATACAAAAGAAAAAACAATTCGAGCTGAACACTTTACGGATGAAACATTAAAAAGAATTGTGTCATTTTCAGATTCTTATCATCAACAAATTTTGTTTGGATCAAGACATAATATAGAAGGTAGTTCACTGATGCGTTTCGGTCAAAAGAAATGGGCGAAAAAAATAGTTCGTTTTCTACCTAAGTATTTTCCGGTAAAGTTTGCAAAAAATCTGATCAGTCGTTTTTCAATTCATAGAAAGCCGCAACGTTATTATGACCTGGACATTTTAAACGAACCAATTTATCAATGTGTTTTATTAAGCCCTGAATCAGAGCTTGATTTTTTAAGCGAACAATTACCAGGTTGCCAACTGACAAGATCCAATCCCTACACACTTGATATTCTTCCAAAAGGTGGTTCAAAGCTTGTAGGCATTCAGAAATGTGCTGAATATTTTGGTTTTACATTAGATGAAGTAATGGCATTTGGAGATAGCTGGAATGATTTAGAAATGCTTAGTGGTATCGGTTTTGGTGTTGCAATGGGCAATGCAGAAAATGAGGTCAAAAACGTTGCAAAGTATGTGACCAGCACAAATGATGAAGACGGAATTTATAATGCTTTAGTGCATTATGATGTTATTTAGTTGATGGGCTAGCTCATTTAAAAAAAGAAAATAAACTGCAAAAAAAAAATCACAAACCTATTTTCCATTCGAGACTAAACGAATCCACCACGTTATTAAATACTATTTTTCAACAAGCTCTTTCAATTTTTAAGTATAGGAGAAACCCAATGAAGATCGATAATCCATTTGAAAAAACTGAAGCGTTTCATGAGAAATTTGATAACAGAAAACCCAAAATACCAACACCATTTTCCGCTAAACAAGCCTCGGATAGAGCTGGTTTTAAAGTGGAAGAACTAGTTGAATTTCTATACGGATCAGCGAATAATGATCCTGTGGTATTCAAAGAATTAGTAAATCAATTAAAAATATCTGTCGACCAAGCAGAAGCAAAGGTACTTAGTAAGCAAAATAAAGTAACAGATCCTCTAGTAGAACAAGTAGATGCACTGATTGATCTGCTATATTTCACCTATGGCTCATTTTCATTATTAGGTGTTGACCCGACAGAAATTTTTTCTATTGTCCATGAAGCAAACATGGGGAAAATATTTCCAGATGGAAAACCTCGTTATCATACTGTGACACATAAAGTATTGAAACCAGATAATTGGGAAACTGATTTTGCACCAGAACCCAAAATTAAGCTTGAACTGGAGCGCCAATGTAAAGCATTAAAGGACAGAAAATGAGATTGACCTAAATCCTACACAGTATCTACCTTCAGTTCATACTCAAAAATAGTATTTACCAAAACTGATTTTTAGTTTTGGTAAATACTATTTTTTTAGTGGAATATAAAAAATATTTGTGTGTTTTTCTCATTATTTTTTGGTATTAATGAATAAAATTAACCATTTTCTTGATACTCGATTATTGTCAACAATACCACTTATGGTCATTGTAATCAGCATTATTTTCGGTAAAATCGTATGGTTTTTTCTAGTTGAAGTAAAGAGGAGGGAAAAAATGAAACATTATATGATCGTTTTTGGTACCAGACCTGAATTAATAAAAATATTTCCATTAATCAAAGAGTGTCAGAATCATGCGAAACAAATCAAATTAACAATCGTAAATACTGGACAACAAAAAGAGATGGTCGACATCCTTTTAAAGGAATGGAACATTCAAACGAACTACGATCTAGAGATCATGAAGCAACAACAAACATTAACAGAATTGACGATCAATTTGATGAGTGCTTTAGAACCTGTATTGAAGATGGAAAATCCTGATGTAGTGATTGTTCATGGCGATACAACGACTGCTTCTATCGCCAGCTTGATGGCATTTTATCAGCAAAAAAAGATAGCGCACGTTGAGGCAGGACTTAGAACTAGTAATAAAAATGCACCCTTTCCAGAAGAAATGAATCGACAATTGGTCGATCGTGTAGCAGATTACTATTTTGTTCCAACACAGAGTAACAGAGAAAATTTAGAAAAAGAAGGCATTGATTCCGTGATTGAAGTTACAGGAAATACAGGTATTGATACGTTGCATTATCTTGATTTAAAACGAACGATTGGGACAGAACAGCGGCAAATACTTGTTACTTTGCATCGACGAGAATTAGGTGAGGAGCAGTTAGTGAAAATCTGTAAAGCCCTTGTGGCAATTGCTAAAGAATATCCAGATATTATCATAAAATATCCTGTACACCTAAATCCTAAAATAAAAAATATAGTGTGTTCACTCTTATCTAATCAACCCAATATTGATTTAACGAATCCTTTAAATTATTTGGCGTTTCAGCAAGAAATGATGAATAGTTTTTTGGTTATTACAGACTCTGGCGGAATTCAAGAAGAAGCACCGTATTACAAAGTTCCAGTTTTGGTGATCAGAGAAGTGACGGAACGGCAAGAAGCAGTTCTAGCAGGGGGATTAAAACTTATCGGCACAGATGAACGAAAACTGTATAAAAATGTTGTTGCTCTTTTAAATAATGCTGACGAATATGAATCTATGCGGGCTGCTAAATGTACACGTACATACGGAGACGGAAAAGCCGCAAAGAGGATCATTCGTCGGTTGTTGCAAGAAGTATAGTTCAAATGACAAAACATTATAGAAAAGGAGACGAATTAATGAAAAAAAAACAAGTTGTTCTATCCATCATTTTCTGCCTAATTATTAGTATTTTATGGCCATCCTATTCATATGCTAATATGGATTTTGGAGATTTGTATGTTTCTGAACCGGTCATAACAAGAGGCGACACAGTTATTGATGAGGAAACTACGATCAGTTATCATCAGAATATTTCGTTAGGATACAACTATACTATTCCAGATACGATCTCAATTACTTCTGGTGACACGATGAACTTAAGAGTTCCAGAAAACACGTTGATTGCTAGCGATTTTTCTTATGATATCACTGCAGCGGATGGTTCATTGATCATGACAATTAGTGGGGATTCGCAATCAAATACTGTGACAGCCATTTTTGGTCCATTTTATGAATTGCACAATGTAGATCGTCAAGGAGAGATCCTCTTTTATGCTCGTGGAACAGCAATGATAGAAAACGAAGCGTGGGTAATGAACAAAGTTGGGTGGAATAGTTCAGATAATACTTCAGCTATTTGGAATATTATTATTAACCCTGATTCAAAATATATTACCAATGCTCTATTGACGGATATTCTCGGAGATGATCAGGAATTTACGGATGGATTTTTACTTCAGGCTGAAATTGGAACATATGACAAGCAAACCCAATATTTTTACCCGCAGGCGACTATCGATCCAGCAAAGATCAGCTCTACAAATAGTGGTTTCATTGTTGATTTAGGAACACTGAATAATGCTGTTAGTTTGACGTATAAATCGAATAAACTAGCCAATCCGAATATCCCTTATAGAAATAAAGCGATACTAGAAGCGGATGGTGAAGGAAATCCAATCGTTATTGAGGCTGAAACACCGGGACTTGGTGGTGGTGGAAGTGGTTCAGGAGATCAATCAGAACCGAATCCACAAGAATCAACTTCTGAAACAACATCAACTAATTCCAGCACAATTGAAAGTCTTACAACGTCCGACAGTAGTACCAAAAACGGTGAAGAATCGACAACTGATACCATGTCTTACTCCAGCACATCAGAAGTGAAAGATGCAATACCACCAGCAGATTCCGGCAGCACTAAACAAGAAAAGTCCAGTCTAGAAACATCACCAACATCTACCTCAAGCACCAATAATAGAATTAAAAAAAATGCAACAAAACTTCCAAGGACTGGTTACCAGAAATCAATGATAAGACTGTTAGGGTACGTGCTACTTTTTGTCAGTCTATCGTTCTTTCTAATTAGAGGAAAAAAGCAAAATAATTAATTGAAAAAGACAAGAGATTGAGACAGAAGCATTTAACCCCTCTTATGTAAGAAGGGGTTGCTTTTGTTCCCATCGTTTATTCGGATTCCTCAAGGCTAGGATATAACTCGCAGAGTTATATCCTAGCCTATTTTTATTATATAAAATTTTTTCATACGGATTAACAGTATTTTTTGTCTTCGATTACATGATATAAGGTTTAAATTCTATTCTTTTTAATCTTTTTATGAGAATTGAAAAATGTCGTCATATACGACGCTATTTCTAAGTTATTTTTGAAATTAATCAGTAAAATTAAAACCGTAAAAGAGAAACAAGGTTTGTGTTCAAAGGAGCAAATAGTGCATATATTGCGCTAAATCACTTTATTTTTTCCTTTTTTGACAATTTCAGTAGGGGACTGTTTAAAAGATAGGTTTTACTGCTAAGAGTAAAACAATAAGCAATGTTATCCTCTAATCTGTTTTTATCAATTTGGAAACCAATGAAGTTGATTTATACAATCAAAAGAAAGAAGGAATTACCTATGTGTACAACTGTTTTAGTAGGAAAAAAAGCATCACGAACTGGTTCGACTATCATTGCGAGAAATTGCGATACTGAAGAACCGATCCAACCGGTTAAATTTATTACGGTAAAAGAAAATACTCAAATAAAAGGAAGGTATCATTCTGTATTGACAGACTTTTCTGAAAAATATCCGTCTCAGGCTTTACGTTATCAAATGATCCCGTTTGTCGAACAAGATACATTGGGTATTTTTGGAGAAGCTGGGATCAATTCATTAAACGTTGCGATGAGTTCGACCGAAAGTATTTTTGGTAATACTTTTGTATTAGGTATCGATCCATTAATGGAGCATGGTCTAGGTGAAGATTCACTATTAAATATGGTATTACCTTATATCTCCTCAGCACGAGAAGGAGTAGAATACGTAGGAAAGTTAATTGAAAAAAGTGGCTCCCATGAAGGAAATGGCATTATCTTTAGTGATAAAGATGAAATTTGGTACATGGAAATTCCTTGTGGGCATCATTGGGTAGCACAACGAGTTCCTGATGAGCACTGTGCAGTCATAGCGAACCAATCAATCATTGAAGAGGTTGATTTTGAAGATGAAGCGAATTTTATGTATTCAAAATCTATCCGGGAATTTGTAGATAAATATTCATTGAATCCAGATCCATCTACTTTTAATTTTAGACATATTTTTGGTACAAGTAATTTACAAGACCGAAAATACAATACTGCTCGTGTTTGGTATGGACAAAAAGTATTAGGATATGAAAATTCTAGCCCTATCGCTGATAACATGCCCTTTACATTTAAACCAAATCATAAATTAACTGTAGAGGATGTCGCTTATGTACTAAGCTCTCATTTTGATGAAACAGACTACGATCCGTTTAATGAAAATGATACCGTTTTGGCACATGCTTTTAGACCAATTTCAATGAATCGAACAGCAGAATCACATATGTTAGAAATAAGAAACAACGTTGATCCGCAAATTGCTGCATTGGTTTGGTTAAATAGTGGGCCAACCGCGTTTAATCCATATGTTCCTTTTTATGCTAATAGTAATGATACTTCTTCTCTATATAATGATACGTCATTAGACTTCAATATTAACCAAGCTTATTGGGTTTCAAGAACATTAGCAGTTCTAGTAGAAAGAAATTATGCTAAATTAGCTTTTTCAAATTTTGGTTATATGACACAAGCCAAAACATTAGCGAATCAGCTTGTTTTAAAAACCGATAGCGACGCCCAAAAGTATGCAGGTGAAGAATTAACAGAATACTTAACAAAGAAAAATGAAGAAAATGCCAAAGAAATGAATGCAATCGCAATGACACAAATCGGTTCATTAGTAAGTCAAGGCCTAGGACTATCTAAGTTGACATTTGATATCACCAAAGATGTTTAAGACAGAAAATGAAAGGAAGTAAAAGAAAATGAATAATAATCATGAATCAAAAAATGGCATGCCAGATCCTAACGCTGGGACAAAAGCACCTGTTGACGATGGCGTAAAATCATCGTCGAAAATTACGTTAGCAACATTTATCGGATTAACATTTGCTCTGGTCGCAGGCCCGTATTATTCAACCTTAACTGCTACAGGATGGAACATGTTCTTATATATGGGGATCGCAACCATCGGATTTGCGCTGCCGATCGCACTAATTTCTGGTGAATTTGGCACTACCTTTCCTGGAAAAGGCGGACCAGAATTATGGGTAAAAAATACGTTGGGACCGAAATGGGGCTTTGTTACATCTTGGCTGATTTGGGTAGCAATGATTCCGTCAATGCTGATTGTCGGTACAGGTTTTGCCCCAACTGTCGCTTTATTGGTTGGGAAAAAAGCGCTCATTGAAAATCAAATGTATACATTGGTCGTTATTTTATTGTTGGTGTGGACAATGACGTTATTAAACTTGAAATTCGATATGGCAAAGATAAATGGGAAATTTGGTATCTGGCTGGGGTTTTATATTCCAGTAGTCATGCTATTCGTTTTAGGTCTCTATACGTTTATAAAATTTGGCTTTAATCCACATAGTATTTTAGGAACTTTTGAACCATCTAAGTTACTTCCTAAATCACTAACGAGCGGTTCCGGGATGTATTTTAGTGGTGTGATCTTTATCTTTTTAGGAATTGAAATGTCTTCTGTATTTATTACTAGATTAAAAAATCCTTCTAAACAGTACTCAAAAGGGATTATTGTTTCTTTGATCATGTTAGCCGTTTTATCATTAGCGAATTCTTTTTTGATCGCAAATGTTATCCCGGACGGACAAATCCAATTAAACAACACCGCACAACCGCTACAATTATTTGCAAAACAATTAGGATTACCTTATTTTCTAGTACAAATCTTTTGTTTGATGTCAATTGTTAGCGTATTGACAAATATGTCTACTTGGTTTGTCAGTGCGTCAAAAACAATTACTCAAAGTGCTATTAATGGTGATTTTCCACCAGCGTTTAAATTCTGGAAAACCAATAAATTCAATGCGTGTCCTTCATTACTAATCGTACAAGCGATTGCGATTTCACTCTTATCAATCGCATACGTCGTTATTCCAGGTATCAATAAAGTCTTTATCATTTTTACCAATAGCGGCACCGTTTTGTATTGCTTAGCATATGGCTTAATGACAATTGGTTATATGAGTATGAGGAAACATAATGTGGATCAAACACATCCATTTCGTGTAGGGAAAAAAGGGAATGGATTAGCTTATGTCATTTCCGTTCTTCTTTTAGCAACAATTGTCTTTACCTTGACCATTACGTTTATGAACAACTCATTGCTAAACTTTGTATTTGTCATTGTTTTCACAGCAATTTTCTTTACAGTGCCCTTGATTATTTATAAAAATAGAAAAGAAAGCTGGAAAAATAATCCAGCGAATACAAAAGGAATGAATCAATCAAACTAAGTGAGAGGTTGGCGCTAGCATTCAATACTTGTAAGATAAAATGAATGCAAAAACGTCCAATCCAAACTATTGGAGGAGTTGAAAAAATGGCTACAGCAAATCAAACAATGACTACGAATGTATCCAGTTCTAAAAATAAAAATAAATTATCATTCATCTCTATCTATTTTCTAGGAATCAACGCAATTGTTGGATCAGGTGCCTTTTTACTACCTCAAGAAATATATAAAAATATGGGAGTAATGAGTATTGCTGTACTTTTATGTGCAGCAATCACGGTTAGTATGATTGCATTATGTTATGCCGATTTATCCAGTCGTTTTTCTGGTTCTGGTGCGGCTTGGCTTTATTCATATAATGCATTTGGTAAATTCACAGGATTCCAAATTGGTTTGTTTTCTTGGTTTCTAGGTTGTCTAACATTATCAGCAGAAGCAATTGCTTTACTAAGAACGTTGAAAAATATTTTTCCAATTATGGGTAGTGAAACAGTGAAAATTCTTTTCCCTGCAAGTTTAATTATTATCTTGGCAGTGATCAATATGTTTGGGACGTCTCTTGTGAAGTTGATCAATAGTATTTCTTCTGCGTTCAAAGTATTCATTATCCTATTTTTTATTGTTCTAGGTGCCTTTTTTATTAAAAGTACAAACTTTTCTCCAATTGTTCCTAGCACAGTAACAGATACACACAGTTTTGTGAGTCATTTTGGTTCTGCATTCAGTGTTGTTTTCTATATGTTTAGCGGATTTTCTTTTATCCCTGTTGCAGCTGCACAGATGAAAAATCCTGAAAAGAATATTCCAAAAGCGTTGATTTACGTCATGATCAGTGTCACTGTATTGTATACACTGGTTCAAACTGTTGTTATTGGAATTTTAGGAAAGAACATTGTAAACTATGATATACCGATTGCTGAAGCAATGAAAATAGGCGTAGGAGAATGGGCGTATGCAATCATCATCATGGGGATGTTGATTTCAATTTTTGGTGTTGCGTTTGCTGTATCTTTTAGTACACCTGCACTTGCGTCTTCTTTAGCCGAAGAACATAATTTATTACCGCCATCTATTGGCAAAAAAAATAAATATGGTGCTCCTTTTGTTGCGGTGATCATGACGTCTATTATTAGTATTGCTATGACACAATTCAGCTACATTTTCTTGGTTTCATGTATTGTTTTAGTGTCATTTATCCAATACGTACCATCAATTCTTGCAGTAATAAGATTCAAAAAAAATAACCAATTTCCGACGAATGGTTTTAGTTTAAAAGGTGGCTATACCGTGCCGGTTTTAGCATTAGGAATCTCTATGTATTTATTAACTAACTTTAATCTACACGTCGTCTTAGTAATGGTTCTAGTCTTTGTGTTAGGAGTAATTATTTACTTTACTAAAATCAAAGAAAAATAAACTAAACTAGCGCAGTGAGTGATTTAGGAGGGGAACTATGGATAAAAAAGAAGAGCAAAGAATAGAAAAACTAGGCGCTTTTGAAGTCAATGAGCAGTTGCTTGCATTAGCACAAAAAGATGAAAAAAATAGTTTCTTTCTAAATGCCGGTAAAGGAAATCCTAATTGGATCAACACACAAGCTCGACTTGCATTTTGTCAGCTAGTAGAATTTGGTGTTTTAGAATCTCAGCGGACGCTAATGCATGGAGATATGGCTGGTAGTATAGAAGACGAAGGAATCTATGATCGATTTTTAACTTTTTTTAATACGAAAGGTGAAGAACAAGCTGTGTTCTTTCGTAGCGGTCTACACTACCTTGAACAAAACTTAGAACTCAGCATGAATGATGTAGTGGCAGAACTAGTAAACGGTGCAATTGGAAATAATTATCCAACACCAAATCGTGTGTTATCAAATAGTGAAACAATCTTAGCCCATTATTTGGAAGAAATTTTATTTAATAATCAGCCTCTATCTAGAGAAACACAAGTATTTCCAACAGAGGGTGGTACGGCAGCGATGGTATATATTTTTCATTCGCTAAAAGAAAATCAATTGATTCATCCTGGTGATAAAATAGCTATCAGTAGTCCGATTTTTACTCCCTATCTTCAAATTCCTGAATTAAATGATTATGAAATGGTGGAGATCGATTTGAGTGCTACAGAAGCAAACCATTGGGAAGTCTCTCTTACAGAATTAGATAAACTAAAGAACCCTGATATTAAAGCTTTTTTCATCGTTAATCCAAGTAATCCTGGATCAAAGGCATTAGGCGAAAAAGAACGGGAAAAAATGAAAGAAGTAGTAGCTGATCATCCAGATTTAATGATTATTACTGATGATGTATATGGCTCTTTTGTAGAAGATTTTCAATCTATTTATGCTACTGTGCCACACAATACTTTGCTGGTCTACTCTTATTCTAAATTATTTGGTGCGACAGGTTGGCGCTTAGGGATGATCGCATTAAACGAAGAAACAATCTTTGATCAGTTGATTCAACGGTTACCAAAAGTTTGGAAGCCAGCAGTAGAGAAACGATACGCTTCAGTTGTGTTAGAGCCCAAAAAGATGAAGTTTATCGACCGACTTGTTGCAGATAGTCGTTCGATTGGGTTGTATCATACCTCAGGTTTGTCAACGCCGCAACAGGTGATGGAAGTCCTGTTTAGCTTAACGCATTTAATTTGTATTAAAGAAAAGGATACGTACATCGATGAATCAAAAAAGCTGATCAGTCAAAGATATGATTTACTTCATGATACCCTGAATTATCCCAAGGATTCTAGCCATTTGAATGCAAAATATTATTCTCTGATTGATGTTTATGAGCTGGCTGAACATCTTTATGGAAATTCTTTTAAAGATTATTTGAAGGACCAATTCGAAGAAATCGATTTTTTACTTAACTTGGCACAAAAAAATGGCGTAGTATTGATGGATGGTGTCGGTTTTGGAACCAAACCAGGTGAAGTAAGAGTATCTAGTGCAAATTTGCCAACAAAAAGCTATAAAGTCATCGGAGAACAAATCCTAGAACTATTAGAGAGGTATTATCAAGAATATATAAAAAAATAAACTAAAAGGAGCAAAACCAGATGTCAACGAAACGTGAAGGATCAATAGAAAACCGTAATTCATTTGAAGAACAAAAAAATAAGGAAATTTTTGAAGCAACTATTGATAAGAATAAAGAAAAAGTTGCTGAAAAGAAAGAAAGCAAAGAAGAAAAAAGAAACGAAAGAGAACATAAATAAACAACTTTTTAAAAGTTTCTAAAAGCCAAATGAACGTTGTAACAGGTCACTTTATTAGGTGATTTACGAAAGAATGTGGGGTATTAGTCAGAATTTTTCTGACTAATACCCCACATTTTTATTTTTTTGAAGTGAGTAGGATGTCCCATCCGCTTATTTATTTTCCCTTTACTATTCTTCAAAAAAGGTTTGATATAATGCCTGAATCGCTTTTTTCTCTTGATCTTCACGAATCCCAAACATAATGCTGACTTCAGAAGATCCTTGGTTGATCATCTCTAAGTTGATCTTATTAAAAGCTAAAGCGGCTGTACTGTCAGCCATGACCCCGATTCTCTGGCGCATGCCTTCACCTACGACCATCAGCATCGACAAGCCATGAGTAATCCGCAATTCATCAGGTTCAAGTTCTTGTTCTAACCGTGTCATTAATTCTTCTTCGATTTCAATCGTTAATTGACCTTCTCTTAAAATAATTGAAATATCGTCGATTCCAGAAGGCATATGCTCATAACTAAGGCCTAAATCTTCAAGAATTTGCAGTAAACGACGACCAAAACCTAACTCTCTATTCATCAAATACTTACTAATGTAAATACTGGCAAACCCTTGATCACTGGCAATCCCCACAACTGGGTCATGTTTGACCGTTCTAGAAGTTGTGATCAATGTTCCAGGATGTTCAGGATTATTAGTATTTTTTATAACAACAGGGATATTGGCACGATAAGCAGGCATCAGAGCTTCATCATGCAACACAGCAAAACCGGCATACGCTAATTCCCGCATTTCTCGATACGTCAATTCTTTGATTGTTTTTGGATCGCGGATGATTCCAGGATGAGCTACGAAAATACCGTTGACATCAGTAAAGTTTTCATAAATAGTAGCTTTTACACCAGCAGCAACGATTGAACCTGTGATATCTGATCCTCCTCTAGAAAATGTACAGATATCGCCTACTTCTGTAAAACCAAAAAAACCAGGAATCACTAAAATTTCTTCTGTTGAACTAAATTGATTGATCTTACTCAATGAAGAAGCTAAAATCCGAGCATTTAAAGGTTCGTCTGAAACGATGATACCAAGGTCTAAAGGATTTTTGTACCGAGCATTCAAGCCTCGTTGCTGAAAAAATGCAGCAACAAGCTTGGCATTGTTGTCTTCACCGCTCGCTAAAAAAGTGTCAAAAAGATGTGGATTGTCTTCTTTGTTCAATGTCGCCAACTGCTGAATCGCATGTTGGATATCTGTTAAAACATCTTTATTGAGATTTAGCTCATCTAAAATTGCCTCATAGCGGGCAACGATTTTTCCGATAATTTCAGTAGTATCTTCATTATTTATATACGCATGATAATAAGCAATAAGCATATCGGTCACTTTGATGTCTTCAGAAGAACGTTTACCAGGAGCTGAAACAACGATGAACTTTCGTGAAACGTCTTCTTTTACGATTTGTAGCACTTTCTCTAATTGTGTTGCAGAAGCAAGTGAGCTTCCCCCAAATTTTGTGACTTTCACTTTTTTCACTCCTAATTTTAATAGATTTTTCATTATAATAGTAAAAGAATACCGAAATATCATTTGAAAAGCAACCGCAAAATAGACAAATATTTAATCTTTTACATTCTTTCTCAACAAATTTCTTCATTTTTTTTGAAACTTTTGTTAGACTGGTAGAGTTGGATAAGAATAGTAGAAAAAGGAGCTCCAAAATGATACAACGATATGAAGGAATTGTTTTTGATATGGATGGTGTGTTGGTTGATAGTGAAGCGTTCTATTATCAACGGAGAAAAGCATTTCTAAAAGAATATGATCTATCCATCGAACAAATACCGATTTCTGAATTTGTAGGTGCAGACATGCGAAGCCTGTGGGCAATGATTCTTGAAGTGAATGATACAAGTTATGATGAATCGTTTCTAAATGAAAAATATTTGCAATATAAATTAGACCATCCAATCAATTATGGTAGCATGATCGATCCAGATGCTAAACGAGTCTTGCAATTTCTTAAAAGAAAAGGGTATAAGATCGGTTTGGCCTCTTCATCAATGATGGATGCGATTCAAGAGGTACTAAAAGCAGGACAATTGGCTAGTTACTTTGATGTAGTAGTCAGCGGAACTCAATTTAAAAAAAGTAAACCTGCACCTGAGATTTATGAATATACTGCCAGTGAATTAGGAATTGCACCTGCAAATTGTCTCGCACTTGAAGATTCTGAAAAAGGCATACGCTCAGCGCACGATGCTGGTATGACTGTCTGGGCTATCAAAGATACTCGGTTTGGTATGGAACAACAATTGGCCGATGTACAATTGAATACATTGAGCGATATATGCAAAAAGCTGCAAGAAGTACAAGTTAGCGTTTAAACTTGTCAGGGATCAAGACAGAAGTGCCGCATTAGAACAAAGTCAAAACATTTATTAAGAAATTACAATTAATTAGTGCTTGATAGAGTGGATTGTGGTATAATTTTCTGTAGGTGTTTTTAAGGATTTTTTGAAGATAAGAGACTAGTACAATTGCAGATAGAAGTGGATTTGTTATTTATTGGCGATTGTATAATCATATATGGATAAATAAACGGAGGAACCATGAATGAAGAATAATCTGATCATTATCGTAGTTTTAGCTATAATAATCATCGCAGCAGTTTTGTATTTAGTTGGTTATTTTATGAGAAAGAAAAATCAAATGAAACTCGATGATCTGGAAAAGAGGAAAGAAACGCTGTTCGACTTGCCAGTGATTGAAGAGGTCGATGATGTCAAAAAAATGCATATGGTCGGTCAAAGTCAGAACACATTTAGAGAATGGAATCAACGTTGGACTGAGATTTCTACTCGTTCTTTTGCAGAGCTGGAAAGTCAGATTTTTGAAGTCGAAAATTTAAATGAAACCTTCCGTTTTATGAAAGCGAAAAAAGCAGTTGCTGAAGCAGATCAGACCATGACTGAGATGGAGTCAGAAGTTGAAATTATCCGTAATGGGCTGAAAGAATTACGTGAGAGTGAAGAACGTAATTCGCTTGAAGTGCAAAAAGCTTTAGACGTTTATGAAGAAATCAGTAAATTACTTCATAATGAAAAGTCAGAATTTGGTTCTGCGTATCCTGAATTACAAAAACAAATCAAAAATATCGAAATCGAGTTTACTCAGTTTGTGACTCTGAATACTTCTGGAGATCCAATCGAAGCACGTGAAGTCTTAGAAAATGCTGAACGCCATACGTATGAATTAGACGATGTGATGAAACGCATTCCGCCACTTTATGATGAGCTGAACCGGACCTTCCCAGATCAATTAAAAGAGATCGAAGAAGGATATAAACGTCTGCTTAAAGATCATTACGTTTTCCCTGAAAAGAATTTTGAAGATGAATTAAGACGTGTTCAAAAGCGCGTT
The DNA here is from genome assembly GCF_051714545.1 of Enterococcus sp. AZ126. Classification (NCBI taxonomy): domain Bacteria; kingdom Bacillati; phylum Bacillota; class Bacilli; order Lactobacillales; family Enterococcaceae; genus Enterococcus; species Enterococcus sp. AZ126. The sequence goes on along the minus strand of NZ_JBIOSB010000001.1, from coordinate 1,560,484 downwards.
AAAAATTCAACAGTCGATTTAGAGAAGACCGAAGTAGATGCAGTAGAAGTAGCCAATCGTGATACAGCGAATGCAATCGATGCATTATATGAAATCATGGAACGTGAGATCAATGCTAAGAAATATGTGATGACGAATCATAAAGTTGTTGGTGATTATATTGCACATGCATTAAAGAATAATCGTCAATTGATGATTGAGTTGGATCACACTTCTCAAAGTTACACACTGAACCATAATGAATTAGGACGTTCAAGAGGTTTCCAAACAGAGATCGAAGAAATAATTCGTCGTTATGAAGATTTCGAACCAAAAATGAAAGAACATACGATTCCTTATTCTGAAGTTCAAGCATTCTTCAAAGATTGCTATAAGATATTAGATGACATCGAAAATCAGCAAGTTGAGATCGATGATTCCCTAAAAGAATTGCGTAAAGGCGAAAAAGCTGCTCAAGAAAAAGTTGATCAATATGATTTCAGACTACGTAATATCAAACGTCATGTTGAAAAACAACGTTTACCTGGATTACCAGCTGATTATTTAGAATTCTTCTTTGTAGCAACAGATCGTATTGAAGAATTAAGCAAGGCATTGAATCGAATCCGTATCAATATGGAAGAAATCAAAAAATTGTCTGATCTTTGTAACGAAGATTTAGAATTATTAGATAAGAAAACGAATGATTTAGTCAACTCTGCGGCATTGACAGAACAAATGATGCAATATGCGAACCGTTACCGTCATACGCATGAAGCAATTCGCGTAGCGATGGAAAGAAGTTTAGAACTATTTTCAAAAGAATACAGATATCAAGATGCTCTAGATGAAATTGGTACTGCGCTTGAACGTGTGGAACCAGGTGCGTTTAGAAGAATCGAAGATTTCTACTTCAAAAATAGTAATGTGATATAAAGAATTAAGGGTGAGACAAGCGTCTCACTCTTTTATTTTGATTTATTCTGTCTGTGTGGTTGAACTACAAAAGTAGAAAGTATATAATAGGAAAGAATTTCAAAAGAAGAAGGTTTATTAAATGATATATTTCGATAACAGTGCGACAACACCGATTTATCCTCAAGCTTTAGATACTTATATAAAAGTTAGTCAACGGATCATTGGAAATCCCTCTAGTTTACATGACTTAGGCAATCAAGCGAATCGTCTAATCGAACAAGCACGTAAACAAATAGCTGATTTGATTCAAATGAAGCCAAATGAGATTTACTTTACGAGTGGCGGAACGGAGGGGGATAATTGGGTATTAAAAGGAACGGCTTTAGAAAAAAAATCTTTTGGCCGTCATATTATTATTTCAAATATTGAACATCCAGCAGTTTCTGAAACAGCAAGGCAACTTTCAGAAAATGGATTCGAACTTTCAATCGCTCCTGTTGATGAACGTGGATTTGTTATAGTGGATGAATTGGCTAAATTAATTCGCAAAGATACTATACTTGTTTCAATCATGGCAGTGAATAATGAAATAGGCTCGATCCAGCCAATTCAAGCGATCAGTGACTGTTTAGTAGATTATCCAACGATTCATTTTCATGTGGATGGGGTCCAAGCAATCAGTAAAGTCAGACAGGAAAAATGGCTGACCCCTCGAGTGGATTTCGCTACGTTTTCTGCTCATAAGTTTCATGGTCCAAGAGGTGTAGGGTTTATTTATTGGAAACATGGGCGTAAACTCGCACCGTTACTAAATGGTGGTGGTCAGGAAAAAGAGCAACGAAGTGGCACTCAAAATGTTGCGGGAATTGTTTCTATGGCTAAAGCTTTACGTTTATATAAAGATAAAAAGGCTGAAAAACCAGAACATACTGCAACTATTCGCCGCTATTTGATCGAAGCGTTGCAAGAATATAAAAATGTGACTGTTTTTTCAAAAGAGACAGAAGACTTTGCGCCTCATATTTTATGTTTTGCTTTAAAAGGTATTAGAGGAGAAGTGCTTGTACATGCATTAGAAGAAAAACAAATATATACCTCAACGACTAGCGCTTGCTCTAGCCGCAAAAAAATGGCCAGTAGTACATTACATGCGATGAAAGTACCTGACTCTTTAGCCACATCAGCTATTCGTGTTAGTTTGGATGAAAGCAATACGATTGCTGAGGCGGAACAGTTTATGATCATTTTTAATCAACTATATAAAAAATTTCTGGTCTTAAATGGTTAATTAGTGCACCATTTATTAGTCGAAAGTCTATTTAAATGAACTATTTTAATTTAACAAACGCTATGTTATAGTGAGTCAAGTAATCGTAATAAAGTAAGTGATCTTAATAGTGTTACAAGAAAATCAAGCTTCACAGAAAAGGATTGAAAATTTTTGAAATATACTGAAATAATGGTTCGTTACGGCGAACTTTCAACTAAAGGAAAAAACAGAAAATTATTTACGTCTCAGTTAGCTTATAATGTCAAAAGGACTCTTGGTGAATTTCCAGCAGTAAAGGTTCATGCTGACCGAGATCGGATGCATTTATTGCTGAACGGAGAAAATAGCACACGTATCATACCAAAATTAGAAAAAGTATTTGGCATTCAAAATTTTTCACCCAGTATTCGAGTAGAAAAAAATATGCCCGATATTCGTGAAATGGTACAAACGATTATTAAGGCTGTCCATCAGCCAGGACAAACCTTTAAAATTACAGCAAAACGTTCTGATCACTCATTTGAATTAGATTCAAACGAATTAAACCGAGAACTAGGTGGAGCTGTTATGGAGGTCTTTCCAGAAATCGGTGTACAAATGAAAAAACCTGATATCAATATTCGGATTGAAATTCGAAAAGAAGGGGCTTACCTTTCCTATGAAACCATTCGTGGTGCTGGCGGATTACCCGTTGGTGTTAGTGGTCGTGGAATGTTGATGCTATCAGGCGGAATCGATTCACCCGTAGCAGGTTACTTGTCGATGAAGCGTGGTGTGGAAGTGGAAGCTGTGCATTTTGCTAGCCCGCCCTATACAAGCGAACAAGCTCTGCAAAAAGCGAAAGATTTAGCAGCTAAAATCGCGCCATACGCTGGTAGCATCCAATTTATCGAGGTACCGTTCACTGAAATTCAAGAAGAGATCAAACGAGTGGTACCTGAGGGCTATCTAATGACGGTTACACGTCGGATGATGTTGCGTTTGACTGATGCAATACGCATTGCAAGAAAAGGTTTAGTGATCATCAATGGAGAATCTTTAGGACAAGTTGCGTCTCAGACATTGCAAAGCATGGTAGCAATCAATGAAGTAACGACGACACCAATCATTCGTCCAGTCGTATCAATGGACAAAGGGGAAATCATCGAAATCGCTGAAAAAATCGATACCTTTGAGTTAGCGATCCAACCTTTTGAAGATTGCTGTACAATTTTTGCGCCACCACAACCAAAAACAAGACCAAAATTAGATAAAGCACAAGCGTATGAAGCAAGACTTGACATAGAAGGATTAATAGAACGATCGATGGCTGGTTTAAAAGTTAGTGAAATAACTGAACGAAGCGAACAAAAAGAAGAATTTTCTGATTTACTATAAAGGTAGAAATAAGGCTAGGATATGACTCTACGAGTCATATCCTAGCCTTAAGAAATCCAAATAAACGTTTGGAGCAAAGGCAACGCCTTAGACAATAAGTTGAAATTCACAAAAATTTTAAGAGCAATTTTCATAAATTCGCTCTTGTTTTTCGGAGTTAAATGCTTCTGTCCTAACCTCATTTTGATGAGTTTTTTCTAATGCCTGCTACATTTTTCACAAACAAGTTGCTCATGATCCTTGAGCATGCTAAACTATATATATGTGAAATGAGTAACAAGGAGGTTGGAAAATGAAAGAATTACATAAAGAAAAAACAATGCCTAAAGCTACAGCTAAGCGACTGCCACTGTACTTACGTTATTTAAAAATGCTAGGAGATTCAGGTGTTACACGGATTAAATCCAGAGAATTTAGTGACGTTGTTCAAGTCCCACCGGCAACGATTCGTCGCGATTTTTCCCATTTAGGTGAACTAGGACGCAGCGGTTATGGATATGATGTGTCTTATTTGATCGACGTTTTCAGCCAAATTTTAAACACGCAAGAAGAAAAGCGGATTGCATTGATCGGTTGTGGTAATTTAGGCAAGGCGTTGGTTAAAAATAATTTTCGGAGAAATGAGAATTTGAATATTGTTTGCGCATTTGATACGGAACAAGCACTTGTAGGCTTATCGGTTGATGATATCATGATCCAGCCGATGGAAAGCTTGGCAGAAGAAGTCGAAAAGACCGGTGTAACGGTTGCGATTTCCACTGTACCTAGTCAATTTGCGCAAGAAGCAATCAATAAAATCGTTGATGCTGGTATTACAGCGATTCTGAATTTTGCCCCAGATAGGGTAACGGTACCCAAAAACGTGAATGTTCAATACATTGATTTAACGACAGAGCTACAAACGTTGATTTATTTTGATGAAACTTTTTCGAATAAAAAAATATAGAAAGCAAGAATTTTGTCATCTGCTCCTCCTTCCTCTATACTAAATAGAGAGAAGAGGTTAAATTGTAGTGTTTTACGAGCTGGGAATCCGTTGTGTGTTATCTAGCTGCGTGAGTCTACTACACGTTTAAATTAGAGGAGGAATAAGAAATGAAAGTAACAAAAAAAGGCGAAGAAGTAGAAATCATCGGTGTACAACCTGAAGTAGGCGTAAAAGCGCCAGATTTTTCATTAAAAAACTTAAGTGATGAAGTAATAAAGTTATCAGATTTTACTGGTACGCCAGTCTTAATCAGTGTTGTACCTGATATTGATACTCGAATCTGTTCATTGCAAACGAAGCGTTTTAACCAAGAAGCTGGGAAAGTTGAAGGCGTAAAATTCATTACGATTTCGAATAACACAAAAGAAGAACAAGAAAATTGGTGTGCAGCTGAGGGTGTTGACATGGAAATTCTACATGATACAGAAGGAACATTTGGACAAGCGTATGGCTTATTCATTCCTGCGATGGGACGTCTAGCTCGTAGTATTTTTGTGATCAACAAAGAAGGCAAGATTGCGTATGAAGTAATCTCTACAGAAATTTCGGAAGAACCAGACTATGCTGCGGCTTTAGAACAGGCAAAAACAGCTCGCTAATTTTTTGAAATTGACTTCTATTCAACTTCAATGTAAAATAAACCAAAGACCATGATCAAGAGGAGTACTACTGGTATCGTTCTAGAGAGAAAATCACTTGGTGGAAGATTTTCACATAACCAGTAAGAAGGTAGCTTGGGAGTCAATGATTTGAATGGAGTAGAATGATTCGAGTAGTGATCGTTACCTCACGAATGAGCGGTGTTTGGAGAGCCAGACACAATTTAGGTGGTACCGCGTATAACGTATATACGCCCTAAAATACGAGAGTATTTTAGGGCTTTTTGTATGTTCATCACAGATTATGAACCAATGCCAATCCAGTATAGAAAGAAGGAATCTACATGTCAGAAGAAAAAAATCTACCGACCAAATATCAACCCACAGAAGTAGAGCAAGGTCGCTATCAAAAATGGTTAGACCAAGATCTATTCAAACCAAACGGCAATAAAGAAGCCAAACCGTACTCAATCGTTATCCCGCCACCAAACGTTACGGGTAAACTCCATTTAGGTCATGCCTGGGATACGACGCTACAAGATATGATCATCCGCCAAAAAAGAATGCAAGGCTTTGACACATTATGGCTTCCAGGAATGGATCACGCAGGTATCGCAACACAAGCAAAAGTAGAAGAAAAATTAGCAGAACAGGATATTTCCCGGTACGATTTAGGCCGCGAAAAGTTTGTCGAACAAGTCTGGGATTGGAAAGAAGAATATGCCTCTCATATCCGCGAACAATGGGCGAAAATGGGGCTATCTTTAGATTATAGTCGTGAACGTTTTACTTTAGACAAAGGGTTGTCTGAAGCTGTTCGCAAAGTCTTCGTTTCTTTATACGAAAAAGACCTGATTTATCGGGGCGAATACATCATTAACTGGGATCCAAAAGCAAAAACGGCCTTATCTGATATCGAAGTTATCCACAAAGATATTGAAGGTGCATTTTACCATATGAGTTATCCACTAACTGATGGAACTGGCGTTGTGGAAATCGCAACGACTCGTCCTGAAACAATGTTAGGAGATACAGCAATCGCGGTTCATCCAGATGATGAACGTTACCAAGCATTGATTGGAAAAACAGTTACATTACCATTGATAGACAAAGAAATCCCGATTATTTCCGATGAATATGTAGATATGGAATTTGGAACAGGTGTAGTAAAAATCACGCCAGCTCATGATCCAAATGACTTTGAAGTTGGTAATCGTCACGATTTACCTCGTGTAAACGTGATGAATGAAGATGGATCTATGAATGATTTAGCAGGAAAATATGCTGGCATGGATCGTTTCGCTGCACGTAAACTAATCGTATCTGATTTAAAAGAAATGGGTCACCTGATTAAAATCGAAACAATGAATCATAGTGTTGGTCATTCAGAACGTACAGGTGTTGTCGTTGAACCTCGTTTGTCTACACAGTGGTTCGTAAAAATGGCACCACTCGCTGAAAAAGCCATCAAAAATCAAGAAACAGACGATGCGGTAGAATTTTATCCACCACGTTTTAACCAAACGTTCTTACGCTGGATGGAAAATGTCCACGATTGGGTCATCTCACGTCAATTATGGTGGGGGCACCAAATTCCAGCATGGTATCATAAAGAAACAGGCGAAATGTATGTTGGCATGGAAGCGCCAGCTGACGCAGAAAATTGGACACAAGATTCAGACGTATTGGATACATGGTTCAGTTCAGCATTATGGCCATTTTCAACAATGGGCTGGCCAGATGAAGAAGCAGCTGATTATCAGCGTTATTTCCCAACAAGTACATTAGTAACAGGTTACGATATTATCTTTTTCTGGGTTAGCCGTATGATGTTCCAAAGTTTAGAATTTACCGGACAAGCGCCGTTTAAAAATGTTTTGATGCATGGATTGATCAGAGCAGAAGATGGACGTAAAATGAGTAAATCGCTAGGAAACGGAATCGATCCAATGGAAGTCATCGATAAATATGGGGCCGATGCATTACGCTGGTTTATGTCAAATGGTTCATCACCAGGGCAAGATATGCGTTTTAGTTATGAAAAAATGGATGCATCTTGGAACTTTATCAATAAAATCTGGAATGCCAGCCGTTTTGTGATCATGAATGTTGAAGGGATGTCTTATGAAGATATTGACTTTAGTGGAGAGAAGACCGTCGCAGATCGCTGGATCTTAACGCGTCTAAATGAAACAGTTGCTCGTGTTACTGACTTATTTGACCGCTTTGAATTTGGTGAAGCAGGCCGCCAGTTGTATAACTTTATCTGGGATGATTTTTGTGATTGGTATATCGAAATGAGTAAAGAGATCCTTTACGGAGAAGATGAATCTGCAAAACAAACAACACGCAGTATTTTGGTGCATACACTAGACCAAATTTTACGTCTATTGCACCCGATCATGCCATTTGTGACAGAAGAAATCTGGGAAAATATTCCGCATGAAGGTATCTCTCTAGTTGTTGCAGAGTATCCTGTAGCTCACGAAGAATTTTCGGATGAAACAGCTGCTCGTGGTATGGAGGTTTTAAAAGAAGTGATTCGTGCGGTGCGTAATATTCGTGCAGAAGTGAATACACCACTGTCCAAACCAATCACATTATTAATCAAAACAAGTGATGAAGCAGTTGATAAATTCTTGATTGAAAACACAAATTACATCGAGCGTTTCTGTAATCCAGACGAGTTGACGATCGCAAGTGATATTACTGCGCCAGAATTAGCGATGTCAGCCGTTCTAACTGGAGCTGAGCTGTACTTGCCATTAGCTGGTTTGATCAATGTGGAAGAAGAAATTGCCCGTTTAGAAAAAGAATTAGATAAATGGACACAAGAAGTCAAACGTGTTCAAGGAAAATTAGCGAATGAACGTTTCGTTTCAAATGCGCCGGATGACGTTGTGGCAGCTGAAAAAGCGAAAGAAAAAGATTATTTAGAGAAACAAGTGGTTGTGAAAGAACGAATTGCACAACTTCGTACAGTAAATTAATGATAAAAAGAGTAAGACGATCATCAGAAATAATCTGATGATCGTCTCACTCTTTTTTTAAATAGAATAAATCAAACTAAATTAGGTTTTTATTATAGTCTATTGAAAGAGATAATTATTGATAAAGTGGATTGTTTTTTTCTTTACTGACCAATCAAGAAATGGTTAAAAAAGAATAACAGTATATACCCGTATGTCGCAACGGACCAAAATTTAAAGAGTAGTAAAATCTTCATATATTCCTTAAACGGTAAATCAGCTAAGCCTGCAACTAAGCACGATAAATCATCTGGTGCAAAAGGTATCAACAGCGTAACGATCATCAATTTTTTAATACCTTTTTCAGGACGGTCTAACATCTTTTCAAATGATAGGTATTTTTTTTTCGAAAGAATAAGCTGAGCAAAAGGCTTTCCGTAGTACCGCGCTAACCAATAAACAATGATATCACCAATCATCAATCCAATATAACTATAAAGTAAACCAGGAAGGCTGCCAAACATTAACATACCAACAACTGTGGAAATACCTCCAGGAAGAATTGGTACAATGACTTGTATCATCTGTAAAAAGATAAAAATCAACACTGCATACTCACCAAATTGTTTCATAAAGTTCTGTAAAGAATGAACCGAATGGAAAATCCCTTTATAATAGCCGTATACCACTATACCAGTAAAACAAATAATTCCTATAATAGGTAGGAAGTAAATGATCCGATGTAGAATTTTTTTCCCCATGGCTGTCGTTTCCCCTCATAATCACTTAATAATTTTTTTCTTAACTCTTTTTAATAGTTGATAAAATAATACGCTGAAAAGAACAAAAACGCTAATAAAAACGCCCACAAGGAAATTTTGTTGTCGATAGTGCATAGTAATTTGATGTTTTCCAGAAGTTAATTCGATTCCTGTGAAATTCCCTAAAATCGATTGAGCTTTAACTTTTTTACCATCAACCGTGATTAACCAGTTCTTATCATAAGGAACGGCTAAGTAAAGTAATGAACGGTCTGGATCTGTTACAGTGATTTCTCCGGTCAATGTTCCAGAGACTTCTTCTTCAAGTTGGAACGCTTGAGCCTGTTGTTTGGTGATTAATGTATCAAAAGTTTCTTGTTGCAGGGTTTTTAATTCGATTACTCTTTCCTCAAGCTCTTTTTCAGATTCAAGTTGTAATTGAACGACGTCATCTTTTTTAAAGTAGCCAAGATTAAATACTTGATTTGTTGCAATATAGACAGCAGGCTGGATTTTTTCTCCATTTACTTTAAAGGAGGTAATCTTTTTCCAATTAATTTCTGGTGCGTAAAGATAAAGTTCACCATCCGCTGTTGTTTTTGTTGTAAGAGTATACTGATTATCACCTTGGGCAGACCAGGTTATGTTTTGTGTGTCTTGAAAATAATCTTGTTCATTTTTTTGAATCTGTTGTAAAATCATTTCTTGATTTTTTAAAGGTTGATTTTTCGCTAATGTTAAGTTAGCAAAATCTTGTAGAACTAAAAAGCCCATCCCAATTGCTTCAGAATTTTCATAGATATTTGTGGATGGATCGCTGGAATGATTTTCTTGATATGATTTTACTTCTGGCGTCAGTTGGTAGTTCACATTCAAAAGTAAATTGATAACTTTAGATTCATCTACATAGGCGATCCTACGGTCATTTTTCTGGTATAACCCTAAAGCCGTCAGCGTATCTTGTGTTTTAGCATCCAATGTAGAAGTATAACTTGAAACACCAGCGTAGCCATATAAAATTGGATTATTGTACCCATTATTTTTTTCGCTATAACCTGCAGCATTGGAATCAATCGTTTGTTTTATTCGGAATAAATTAGGTTGCTCCTTTTGTAAATCAGTAATAAGTCCCTCTTGAATTTTATAGGTTTGCGCAAACTTTTCTTGGTTTCCAAATGGAATATCTTTAAGGCTAATCCAAAAATTAAAGACTAATTCAGAACAGACCAGCAAAAACAAAACGGTACAAACGGTTTTTCTTTTTGAACCATGTGTTTTTTGAATCAACACAATTAAACCAAAAATCAACCAAATGCTAACAAGACTGATGATAAAATAATGATCAGATAAAAGAAATACTTTTTCCTTTGAAAATTTTAAAGAAATATAGCCGATAGTTAATAACCCAGAAAAAATAAGGGGAACAATAAGCCGTAATCTTGCGCCATGCTTCAATTTAAGAAAAGCTTCATATGCAAACTTTATCATCAAAAAGCTAAAGATAAATGTATTTCTATACGGAAACCCCGCGGGATTTTGAAACATATGCCAAATCGTATTCACTAATTCTAACCAGAAGCTAAGGAAAATAAATCCAACCAAAAAAGCTGCCCCTCGTTTTTCCTTCTTAGAAATAGCAGATAGCTGAAAATAAGCGATGAACAGTAAGACCATCAAAATACCAGAAAAAATCGTTGGTAAATGGTCCAAACGCCATTCAAAATTAACACTACCAATGCCGAGCTGTGAAAGAAAATTTAATCCAAATTTAGGTGTTGGTAAAAATGTTTGCCACTCAAAATTCGTTTTTTTGGTAGCTAACATTCCTTCTACAGCTGGAATCAAAATAAAACTCGTACTAATTCCCGTTAAAAAAGAAGTAACAAAAAACAAACGTCCTTCCTTGATAAACAGCCAAATCGATTTTTTTTCAGCAAATTCGGTCTTTTGATAATACCAATAAAGACTGTAACATACCGCAAAAATGCAAAGCATATACCCCATATAATAATTCGTTACGATAGATAAAAATAAGGCTGCTGAATAAAGCATATACTTCTTGTGATCCCATAACCGTTGAATTCCCAAGACAATTAAAGGCAGTAAAATCAGTGCATCCAGCCACATGAAATTCAAACAATAGACGGTAACAAAGCCACATAAGCTATAAGACGTTGAAAAAAGTAACGTGGAAAAGGTTGATTGCTGATACGTTTTTTGAAGATAATAAAACATCGAACTGCCCATTAGCGAAATTTTTAACGTAATGATCAATAATATAACAATTGGCAGCTGTTCATAAGGAAAAGCCAAGACTAAAGCATTAAAAGGGCTTAATAAATAATAGGCACTCAAGGGCAAAATAGTTCCGCCAAGCGCATCAGAAAAGGAATACAATGAATAAGTATCCCCTTGGAAAAACTGTTTAAAAGCACTTAAAAATGGCATATATTGCGTACCTAAATCACTCACCAGGAGATTATTATTTCCTAAAGGGGCTAATCCTAAAATCGACCAAAGTATGCTCAATAATAGGAAAGGAAGGAAGAAACTTCCACTGATTAATAAACTTTTTTTTATTTTTGACATATTTTATACTGCTCCTCTATTCTAATGATTTGTACCTGTTTTAGGATAAAGGTTCAATCAATCATACAAAATCAAACGAACTACCTGCAACAATAGTATTTTTGGAAACTAAATAGACCTAACAAAGACTTTAATAGCTTTCTTTCTAAGACTCTAGTCTATCATGGGAGTAGGTGTTGATGCAAAAAAATCTGCATTTCATTCATAAGGAGCTGCTTTTTTTATCAAAATTCTTTCTCTTTTATTGTAAAAGCAATCATTTCTAGAATTAATAAGGTTATTTAGTGAAAAGCACCTCAGCTTTCGATATAATAGGTAATGAGGAGTTGATAAGATGTCATTAGTGATAGAAGAAGCAATCGATTGGATCCATAGTCGGCTACTATTTGGTTCTAGACCTGGTCTTGACCGAGTGGAAACATTATTAAAAAAAGTCGACAATCCTGAAGAAAAAGTCCCAACGATCCACATAGCAGGTACAAATGGGAAAGGGTCTACTGTAACTTATTTACGTTGTATGTTAGAAGAATTAGGACTCAAGGTAGGAACGTTTACTTCTCCGTACATTGAGCACTTTAATGAACGAATTGCAATTAATGGACATGGAATTTCAGACGATCATATCATTCGATATGTGGAAAAATACCAAGAATTGATCAAAGAGATGGACCAAGAGTCTGAGAGTGCAGGTATTACCGAATTTGAAACATTGACTGTTATGGCGCTTGATTATTTTTTAGAGGAGCAAGTTGATATTGCCATTATTGAAGTTGGTCTTGGCGGCTTACTAGATAGTACCAATGTAGTAAAACCAATGCTGACTGCAATCACAACGATTGGAAAAGACCATACTGAAATTTTGGGTGATACACTTGAAGAAATTGCCTTTCAAAAAGCTGGGATCATTAAAGAGGGAATTCCTGTTGTGACTGGGAACATTGAGGAAGATGCATTTGTTGTGATCAATGAAGTCGCTGGCAAAAAACATAGTAGAGTCTATCGTTATGAGAAAGACTATAAAACAGAATATCGGCATCCAGATAAAAATTGGGGTGAAATCTTTGATTTTTATGGTGAGGCGGGCAAGTTGCCTAAGGTCAAAGTTTCACTATTAGGTCGTCATCAAGTAGAAAATGCGGCCGTTGCTATTCAGTTATTCTACCTTTATTGTGAAACATTACAAATCAATTATACTGACAGAGATATTTATCAAGGTTTAGCTAAAGCAAAATGGCCTGCTCGAATGGAAAAAATCAGTGATGAACCATTGATCATTTTAGATGGGGCACATAATGATCATGCTGTGCGTCGTCTGGCCGAAAATTTAAAAAAAGAATTTCCCGATCGAGAGATCCATATTTTATTTTCAGCATTAGCATCAAAAAATATTGATCAGATGATTGCGCTATTAAGGAAAGTACCAAATGTTCATTTATATTTGACTACCTTTGATTATCCAAGAGCAATCGAATTGAACAAAATGGAACATTTTGAAGATGAGAAAACCGAGATCGTTTCATTGTGGCAATTTGGCTTAGGTGAGATATTAGAAAAAATGTCTGCGGATGATTTAATGTTAGTAACAGGCTCACTTTATTTTGTTTCGCAAGTACGTGAATTATTGCTGAATCTAGGATCTGGCGATGAGGGTTAGTCTTTTAGAAAAAAGACAAAAAATAATTGTGGTAAAGAACACCACATTTATTTTTTCTATTTTCTTGTTGAGACTGAACGAGCCCGCTTCGCTTTTAAATTAGGAGGAAATCATGAAAAAAATCGATGGTGTAATTTTTGATATGGACGGTTTATTATTTGATACGGAGCTTATTTATTATCAATCAACGCAAAAAATAGCAGATAAGATGGGTTTTCCATATAGTAAAGAAATCTATTTAGAATATGTCGGTGTGTCAGATGAAGAGGTGCAAGAAAATTATCATCGAATCTATCAGGATTTTGGGAAAGAAAGAGTGGATGAGTTTATTCAGCGCTCTTATGACGATACCTATCAAGTCTTTGAATCAGGTGAAGTCCCTTTAAAAGAAGGTGTTCTGGAGTTACTTGATTTTCTTGATCAACAAGAAATACCAAGGCTTGTTGCTTCAAGCAATGTCAGACCAGCAATTGAATTATTATTGGAGGGAGCAGGGATCAAGGAACGCTTTTCAGGAATTGTTTCAGCAGAAGATGTGACTCGAGCAAAACCAGACCCGGAAATTTTCCGAAAAGCCTTAGATAACCTTGGGACCAAGGCTGAGCATACCTTGATCTTTGAAGATTCGTTTCATGGTGTAACAGCAGCAGATGCGGCTGGAATCCCAGTGATCATGGTGCCAGATTTATTGGCGCCAACAGATGAAGTCAAAGAAAAAACGTTAGAAATCTTTGAAAGTTTAATCCAAGTGCCAGCATATTTTAAAAAATAGAATTATCACTCCTTTGCGTATCTTTTAATAGAAGTGCATAAAGGAGTGATTTTTTGATTAAAGAAGAAAAGTTATTTATAAGAGAAATGCCAGAAGATTGCTTACCTCGTGAGCGGTTAGAAGTTGTCGGGGAAAAAGCATTATCAAATCAAGAACTATTAGCAATTTTATTAAGAACTGGTTCAAAAAATACAAATGTGATGGAGGTAGCTTCAAAGTTTTTAAATTATTTCAATCATTTACATGAATTAAAAAATGCTACATTAATTGAAATGATGGAGATTAAAGGAATTGGTCGAATCAAGGCTATTGAGTTAAGGGCAGCAATTGAATTTGGTTATCGAATCCAACAAAGTACTCAACTCAAGTTAGGAAAAGTTTCTTCCAGTTATCAAATTGCCCAACATTTGATCTATGAATTACAGGATTTTCAACAAGAACATTTAATCTGTTTATATTTAAATACTAAAAATGAAGTGATCAAGCAAGAGACAGTTTTTAAAGGATCGCTGAATCAATCTGTTGCTCATCCAAGAGAAGTCTTCCGCAGTGCTGTTAAGTGTTCTGCCGCGAGCTTGATCCTTGCCCATAATCATCCATCCGGCAATCCGACGCCATCAGAAAGTGATATTCTATTTACGAAAAGAATGCAGGAATGCGGAAAAATGATGGGAATCGAAGTATTGGATCATATCATCATAGGTGAACAAGTATACATCAGTATGAGAGAAGAGAATTTTTTTGCTTCAGACTAACTAGATTTCTTGCAAAAATAAGGGTTCACATGTACAATGTTAGTGTAATCTTGTTTGGGACAATATAGAAGTTTTAATTTTAAAACCCTCTATCGTACACGGGCAATGTTACAATATTTAGTGCTTAAGCACGAGGAGGAACAAAAGAATGGAACAAGGAACAGTAAAATGGTTTAACGCAGAAAAAGGATTTGGATTTATCTCTCGTGAAGACGGTAGCGATGTATTCGTACATTTCTCAGCGATTCAAGGTGAAGGATTCAAAACGATCGAAGAAGGTCAATCAGTAAGCTTCGACGTTGAAGATTCAGATCGTGGACCTCAAGCAGTTAATGTTGTAAAAAACTAATTCATCCATTCCAAAACACCTAGCAAATTTGCTAGGTGTTTTTTTGAGCCTAATGACTGTACTCGTTGAGAAAAACTTAGAAATTTTTAACTAGAGCATATACTAATAAAAAGGCTACAAGGGTATGTTAGGATCGTTAGCTATATTCGGTTTATGATCTCAAGTATTCAAAATAATGGCTCACATAGAAACACAGATACAACATACGATTAAAAGTTAAGGAAACAAAAAAGGCATCCAAGTGATGTAACATTCACTGGACGCCTTTAAATCGTATTAGAACTTGAATCGTTCATTTAGGTTGATAACTCCTTAAATAGATTTTTTCAATTCTTTTACTGCTTGTGTAATCGTGATACCATAAGCGATATTTGCTTGGTTATTTGCATCGATAGCCATAAACAAATTTCTCTTTGTATCAAGTGCTACACGGTATTTTAATACTTTATTACCAAATGTCATATTGATTCTCCTCTCTTATATCTTATGAAAGGCGACGATATCTGATAACGAAATTCCATGATTACTATAACATGGCTACTTCGAAGTGTAAAGTAGAAATTTCTTATTCAGCAGTATTTTTGTTGAAATCCCTTTCAAGTAGTATAATAAAAGGAATAAGAAGGAGGTTTTTAGCATGGGAGAATCCTATAAAAATATTTTAGTAGCTGTTGATGGTTCAGATCAGTCAGAAAAAGCATTTCAAGAAGCGATAAAAATTGCTAAACGAAATGGTGCAACGTTACACATTTTATCTGTGATTGAAGAAATGGGCAATTATTTTGGTGAGCTGACGATGTCAATGGGAACGCTGATGGAAGATCTTCGCGCCAGAGAAGAAGAAGAGATGAAAAAACGAGAGTCAAAAGCCCTTGAACAAGGAGTATTACAAGTTTTCACATACGTCATGTATGGCTATCCCAAAACATTGATTGCTGATTTTACAGAGTCAAAAGATTCTATTGACTTGATTGTAATTGGTCGGACGGGTCTAAATGGGTTTGAAAGATTGATGGTCGGATCAACAACTTCTTACGTTGTTAATCATACGAAAGCCAATGTTTTAGTTGTGAATAATGAAGTATAGAAATCAAAAAAACAACTGACTGTTTAAAGAAGTCAGTTGTTTTTTTTTAAACTCACGAAGTCATGATCATTGGTAAAATCATTGGATGACGTTCTGTTTTTTCAAATAGGAATGGTTGCAATGCAGCTGAAATTGCATCACATATTTTCGCTTCCGTACAATTTTCATCACGTAATGCTTCACGGATTGCATTGAACAATAAACGCTGTCCTTCATGGATCATTTCACCGGATTCTCTCATATAAACAAATCCGCGAGATAGAATATCTGGACCAGCTAAAATTTCCTTATTTTTAATGTCTACGGTAGCAACAGCCAAAACTAAACCTTCTTCAGAAAGAATTCGGCGGTCACGCAAGACAACATTACCGATATCTCCTACGCCGTTACCATCTACATAAACATCATTGGCATTAAAGTGTCCAGCTAAACGTGCATCATCAGCAGTTAAAGCTAACACATCACCATTTTCCATGATGAAACAATTGGAC
Organism: Enterococcus sp. AZ126; assembly: GCF_051714545.1. Classification (NCBI taxonomy): domain Bacteria; kingdom Bacillati; phylum Bacillota; class Bacilli; order Lactobacillales; family Enterococcaceae; genus Enterococcus; species Enterococcus sp. AZ126. The sequence continues at coordinate 1,543,926 of NZ_JBIOSB010000001.1, read as the reverse complement.
GCAGGTACACCGACATCTTGTGCTAGCGATGCATGGATTTTTAACATTCTAAATTCACCATGAACAGGCACAAAATATTTAGGCTTCATTAAGCTCAACATTAATTTTTGTTCTTCTTGGCCACCATGACCTGAAGTATGGATGTTATTAATCTTGCCATGGATAACTTCAGCACCAGCTTCTGAAAGTAGATTAATCAGACGATTGACACTTGTTGTGTTTCCTGGAATTGGTGAGCTTGAAAAAATCACTGTATCACCAGGTTGAACTGAAATCTGGCGGTGCGTTCCGTTGGCAATACGACTTAAAGCAGCCATAGGTTCACCTTGAGAACCCGTACATAAAATCATTGTTTCCCCAGCAGGAAGTTGATTCAATTCACTAGCCTCAACAAATGTTCCTTTTGGGACATTGATATAACCCAAATGTTCACCATTTACAATAGCATTCTCCATACTACGGCCAAACACTGCGATTTTACGTCCTGTTGCGACAGCTGCATCAGCAGCCTGTTGTAGACGAAAAATATTTGAAGCAAAACTGGCAAAGATAATTCTGCCTTCAATTTTTTCAAAAATCTTTAAAATAGAAGAGCCAATAGTCTTTTCTGATTTAGTAAAAGTTGGAATCTCAGCATTGGTACTGTCTGAAAGCAGACACAAGACCCCTTCTTCTCCTAATTTTGCCATGCGGTGCAAGTTAGCTGGTTCACCAACAGGCGTAAAGTCGAACTTGAAATCGCCTGTTGCAACGATATTTCCTGAGGGTGTCTTAACAACGACACCTAAAGCGTCTGGTATACTATGTGTTGTTCTAAAGAAGCTGATCGCTGTTTTGCGGAAGCGGATCACAGTATCTTCATTGATTTCATGAAGGTCAGCGTCTCGTAATAAACCATGTTCATCCAATTTATTGGTAATCAAAGCTAAAGCTAATGGTCCAGCATAAATCGGTATATTTGCCTGACGTAATAAATAAGGGACACCACCGATATGATCTTCATGACCGTGCGTGATGATCAAGGCTTTGACTTTGTGCAGATTTTGGACGATGTAGCTGTAATCTGGAATAACATAATCGATCCCAAGTAAATCATCTTCTGGAAACTTAATACCAGCATCAATAATGATTATTTCATCTTGAAATTGAACCCCATAAGTGTTCTTCCCGATTTCGCCCAAACCACCTATCGCAAAAACGCCGGTCTCATTGTTTTTTATATTTACTTTCATATTAAAACTCCGTTAAAGAGAATTCCGCGTGCTCTTGTTCGTAAGCAAGATGATTTTCATCAAGTTCTTGAATGTATTCGATGTTGTACGGGGTATTTTCTTCAACTTGCTGACGCACGATAACATCGCTTTGTGCCTCAACATAAATAGATTTTGTATCTTCCCTTTTGGGATTTCTTGTTTTCGTTTCTTGATAATAAACTTTATAAATCATAGTTTTTTCTCCTTTATCTGCCAAAGCAGTTAATTATTTATTTTTATATTTTCTTACTGTAATTTTTGAACACAACAAAACGAGGTGGTTGTCCACCTTAAAAACAATTGGCATCAAAAACATCTGTTGATGATGAAATGAAGCCTCGACTTTGCTTCATTTTACTTGTTTTATGGAATCTGTACTTTCTTTCAACCGTCCACTGTGTTGTATAACAATTAATGGTATTTTATCACAAAATAATGGATAAGTATAGAAACAGACTTGCGAGTTTAAACAAAACCTTATTCTTCATTTGCTTCCTTTAAAGATGTAAGGTTCTTTTTATTAAAATACAAATTTAGACCAACGAAGTGCAGCAAAAAGACGATTGCTAATGTAGCTGTCATGAACGGGTTACGGACCAGGATACATGGAAGCGCAAAAATTACGAACAACATTGAAAATAACTTAACTCGGCCAAGAGGGGTGATTTTTCTTTCTATAATAGATTCTTGAATATATTTTTGGTAATAGGCCGATTCAATAAATTTTGTATATAAATATTCAGAGCTACGCATCCAGAAAAAAGCGGTCAAAATATAAAAAATCGTTGTGGGTAAAATCGGCAAGAAAATCCCGATCGTTCCCAATCCAAATGTGAGACAACCTAAAGAAATATAAAGTAGTTTTTTCATTGATTCGATCCATCACTTTCCAGCTGAATTTTAGTACGAAAATTAAAGTAATCACTATTATACCATAGTAAAAAAGGCCCCGTTTATTATTCATGATAAAAGTGTGATATTTTCCTTTAAATATAATTTACCTAGCTATTAGTTTTATGCTATAGTGGGAGTACTGAGTCAAAAATTGGAATAGGAGATGATTGGTTGAAATTAATGTGGCGTTACACGATGAGATACAAGAAATTATTATTTTTAGATTTCATCTGTGTATTTGGATTTATATTGATAGAACTAGGTTTACCAACGATTTTAGCACGAATGATTGACGTTGGGATCAAAAATAATGATTATGATTATGTAAAACAGCAAGGTCTATTGATGATCGGGATCACGGTCGTCGGTGTGGTAATGAATATCATGTTAGGATATTTTGGTTCCCGAATGACAACAAATATTGTACGTGATATTCGTGATGATTTATTTGAAAAAGTACAGACTTTTTCCCATCGTGAATATGAAACAATAGGTGTCTCTTCACTGATTACAAGAACAACGAATGATGCTTATCAAATTATGTTGTTTATGGGAAATATTTTACGGATAGGTTTCATGACGCCGATGATGTTTTTTGTCAGTTTATATATGGTCATGCGGACAAGTCCGTCATTAGGTTGGTTCGTTTTAGGCGCATTGCCATTTCTTTTGGCAGCTGTGATATTGATTGCTAAAATATCTGAACCTTTATCTAATAAGCAACAAAAAAACTTAGATGGAATCAACGGGATTTTAAGAGAAAATCTTTCTGGTTTGCGAGTGATTCGTGCTTTTGTGAATGAAAAATTTGAAGAAAGCCGTTTTAGCAAAGTAAATGAAGACTATACGAAAAGCTCTAAGAGCCTTTTTCGTTTGATGGCAGCAGCGCAGCCAGGCTTTTTCTTTTTATTCAATATCGTGATGGTGTTGATTATTTGGAATGGTGCCTTACAGATCGAACAAGGCAGCTTATTAGTCGGAGATTTGATCGCGTTTATCGAATATATTTTCCATGCATTATTCTCATTTATGTTATTTGCAAGTGTCTTCATGATGTATCCTCGTGCGGCCGTTTCAGCTCGTCGAATTCAAGAAGCTTTTGATATGGAGCCTGTAATTCGTGAAAATGAAGCGGGAATCACAGAGACTAAGACAAAAGGCTATCTAGAATTTAAAAATGTCACCTTTGCGTACCCTGGACATTCAGAAAGTCCAGTAATTCGTAATGTTAGTTTTACCGCTTCACCGGGTGAAACTGTTGCATTCATCGGTAGTACTGGGAGTGGGAAATCGACGTTGATCCAATTGATCCCGCGTTTTTACGATGTTTCAGAAGGAGAAGTTTTACTTGATGGCATAGATGTACGTGATTATAAATTAAGTACGTTACGCAACAAGATTGGTTATATTCCGCAAAAAGCGTTGCTATTTACTGGGACGATCGCGGAAAATATGCGTTATGGTAAAGAGGATGCAACCATCGAAGAGATGGAATTAGCAGCTGATATTGCACAAGCGACAGAATTTATTTCGCAAAAACCTGACGGATACGATGAACTTCTTTCAGAAGGCGGAACCAATTTCTCAGGCGGTCAAAAACAACGTTTAGCAATTGCTAGAGCCGTGATCCGACGTCCTGAAGTTTATATATTTGATGATAGCTTCTCAGCATTGGATTACCAAACGGACGCGAATTTAAGAGCTCGTTTGAAAAAAGAAACAACAGAGTCAACTGTTTTGATTGTCGCTCAACGAGTAGGAACAATCATGAATGCAGACAAGATTGTTGTCTTAAACGAAGGAGATGTCGTTGGCATCGGTACCCATCGTGAATTACTTGAGAATTGCCCTATCTACTATGATATTGCTGCATCTCAATTGTCAGAGGAGGAATTAGCATGAAAAACGCACTTTCTTCCATTAGACGTTTAGGTAGATACATCAAACCGTATAAAGGAACATTTATTCTAGTCATTATTTTCACAATTTTGACAGTTGCATTTAATGCAGCATTGCCTTATGTTTCAGGTTTGCCTATTACGGAGATCAGCAATAATGTTGCAGCAGGTGACGGGCTGAATTATTCGTATATCATTCAGTGCTTGATTTGGATATTGATTGTAGGTCTAGGGTATTGCGCGGCACAATTTCTATCTGGTTTTTTGATGGCCACAGTCGTACAACATGCTATGCGTGATTTACGTCGCGATATTGATGAGAAAATCAATCGTTTACCTGTTTCTTATTTTGATAAAAATCAACAAGGAAATATCTTGTCTCGTGTAACAAACGATGTAGATGCGGTTAGTAATGCAATGCAGCAAAGTTTTATTAATATTGTTTCGGCTATCCTTGGGATCGTAATGGCAGTTGCGATGATGTTTTATATTAACTGGCTGATGGCGCTGATTTCTGTTGTGATGATCCCATTATCATTATTGATATCTAAAACAATTGTTGGTATCTCCCAAAAATACTTTCAAGGGATGCAAAATGCACTTGGGACGTTAAATGGTTATGTTCAAGAAAATATGACCGGCTTTAGTGTGTTGAAACTATATGGACGAGAAAAAGAAACATTGGAAGGCTTTAAAAAAGTCAATCATAACTTAAATAATTTTGGGTTCAAAGCTGCCTTTATCTCTGGATTGATGCTCCCGCTTGTACAGATGACAGCTTATAGTGCCTATATCGGCATGGCTGTTTTAGGTAGTTATTACGTTATTACAGGCGTAATCGTTGTGGGACAACTCCAAGCGTTCATCCAGTATATTTGGCAGGTCAGCCAACCAATGGGAAATATTACGCAATTATCTGCGGCGATACAAAGTGCTTCAGCTGCAACAACGCGTGTATTTGAAATTTTAGATGAACCAGAAGAAGAGTTAAACGAACATGATATTCCTTTACCAGCAAAAGTTCATGGATCGGTTCAGTTTGATAATGTCAGCTTTAGTTACGATCCTGCAAAACCATTGATCAAAAACTTGAACTTTGAAGTGGAAGCTGGCCAGACGGTTGCAATCGTTGGGCCTACTGGAGCAGGTAAAACGACATTAATCAATCTATTGATGCGTTTTTACGATGTGAATGAAGGAGCAATCAAGATCGATGGTATCGAAACAAAGAAAATGGATCGTAGTGATGTCCGTTCGGTATTTGGGATGGTTCTGCAAGATGCTTGGTTATATGAAGGAACGATTGCAGACAATATCCGTTTTGGTAAATTAGATGCAACCGATTATGAAGTAGTTGACGCGGCCAAGACAGCCAATGTTGATCATTTCATCCGCACGATGCCTGATGGTTATGAGATGGAAATCAATTCTGAAGGGGACAACGTTTCTCTAGGTCAAAAACAATTATTAACGATAGCCAGAGCAGTGATTTCTGATCCGAGAATTTTAATTCTAGATGAAGCGACAAGTTCTGTCGATACTCGTTTAGAAGCCTTGATTCAAAAAGCAATGGAACGAGTCATGCAAGGGCGCACAAGCTTTGTGATCGCTCACCGCTTGTCAACTATTCGTGAAGCTGATCTGATCCTTGTCATGAACCAAGGTGAAATCATTGAAAAAGGTACACATAATGAGTTATTAAAGCAAGGCGGTTTTTATGAAAAACTATATAACAGCCAATTTGCTGAAGATGGCGACTACGATTAATAATAAAAAGGAAAGACACCGAGTGAGGTTGTCTTTCCTTTTTTTATGTCCTAGCTTTTTTCCTAATCTGGTCTAATTAAATCAAACAGTCCATCAATATGAGCGTACGTATTCCCTGCTAAACGTGCAATGGGCTTAAATACTTCTGATAAGACATATTCTTTTTCTTGATCAAATAGATTGTCATCAAAATAAAAATCAGTTATTTCAACGATAAATAGATCTGTAATGATCTGATCATCATGATTTTTGACGGGAACATATTGATGCAATCTAGCTTCCATACGAATAGGTGCAGCTGTGATCCCAGGGACCTTCACTGATTTACTAGACGTTGTATCTATTTTATTGAGGATGATTTCACTTTGGTCATGGGCTAAAGAAGCCGCTGTTTGATTCATTGATTGAACAACTTGGTCATTGACTAAGTGGATCACCAATTCCTGAGTATCTAGAATATTTCTAGCAGTATCTTTTATTTCACCATCCCGCCTAAGAATCGACAAGGTTACTAATGGGATTTCAGATGCTGCTGCGTTAAAAAAACTGAACGGTGCTGCATTCACCGTTTTGCACTCTTTACTTAGCGTTGTCACCCAAGCGATTGGACGTGGGATGATGCTGCCCGATAGAAATTTATAGGCTTGTTTTGATGATAAATCTTTAGTTGGATAATGCAACATAAGGCTTCTCCATTTCTTCGCTATTAACGCGGTTTATTTGCATCAGACGTATCAAAAGGACGAACAAATTCTTCGATTTCTTTTCTTTTACCTTCTAAAAATGGGGGCAAGGATAATTTTTCTCCTGCTGCTTCATAGGTCTCATCTTCTAAAAAGCCAGGACCATCAGTGGCTAATTCAAATAGAATATGAGGAGCCGCTCTGAAATACTCAGATTCAAAATAAAAACGTTCAACAAAACCAGAGTTAGGAAATTGAAGTTGATTGATTTTACTAATCCAAAAACGTAAAGCATCTTGATCTGCCACACGAAGAGCCAAGTGATGAATATTTCCAAAGCCTTCTTGTGCGTCTGGAAGGTCATCTCGATGTTCAACAATGATACTGCCACCATTTCCGCCTTCACCTACTTCAAATAGATGGAAACTTCCCTCGGCATCTACTAACTTAAATCCCAGTACGTCAACTAAAACTCGTTGCATATGTTCAAAATCTGCTACAGTCACGAAAACGGGTCCTAACCCTATTAAAGCATGTTCAGCTGGAACATCTGTCTTTTTCCAAGGCGTTCCACTAGCTACACCTTGATTTTTTTCATCAGAAATCAATTGATATTGTTGCTTATCGAAATCTTCAAATTCGATATATTTTTTACCAAAACGTTCTTGAATTTCTCCATGATCGATTTGATTTTCATTAAAACGATCAATCCAATAAGTCAAAGAAGCATCGTTTTTAACGCGAAATGATGTGCGGGAAATAGTATTTGTTCCTTTACTACCTTGTGGAATACCCGGGAAATCGAAAAAAGTCATATCAGTCCCGGCTGAACCAAGATCATCAGTGAAGTATAGATGATAGGTTTCGATGTCATCTTGATTCACCGTTTTTTTGATTAGGCGCAAGCCTAGTGTATTAGTAAAAAAGCGATAAATTTTCTCTGCACTTGATGTGATAGCTGTAACGTGATGAATTCCTCTAATTTGTGTATCCATAATGTAAACCCTCCAAATTAATAATTATTATCCGTTCCTTACTAAAAGTAAGTTTACATCTAAACTAATAATTAAGCAACTTTTTTGTCTTCTCCTAACTATTGATGCAAAGAATAAAGAGGAGTACTATAAGAATAGTAAATGGAAAAAGAAAGTAGGAGAACGCTATGGAAGAGAAAAAAACATTTCATATCAATGGCTATATCGCATTAGTAGTGCTAGTTATTTTAATTATTATTGGCGGTTATTTTATGTATGGTGGTTTAACTGACGAGCGCTTTGTTATGATTGCTATTGGCTTGGTTTTATGGGGAATATCAGCTTTATTTTTGAGTTCACTAACGATTGTTAGTCCAAATCAAGCCAAAGCCATTTTATTTTTTGGACAATATTTAGGTACAATCAAAGATAACGGCTTATTTGTGACAACACCTTTAACACAAAAAATCAACGTTTCATTAAAAGTGCGTAATTTCAATAGTTCGCTATTAAAAGTCAATGATTCAGATGGAAACCCAGTGGAAATTTCTGCAGTTGTTGTTTTTAAAGTTGTCGATACGGCCAAAGCCTTGTTTGATGTGGACCGCTATCAAGATTTTATAGAGATCCAAAGCGAAACAGCTATTCGCCATATTGCGACGCAATATCCTTATGATACATTTAATGACGACGATGTAACGCTACGTGGGAATACAACTGAGGTATCAGAAGAAATGGCAAAAGAATTGCAAGAGCGCTTAGCTGTTGCTGGAGTGGAGGTCATTGAAACTCGTTTGAATCACTTAGCTTATGCAACAGAAATTGCAAGTGCGATGCTGCAACGCCAACAAGCCAAAGCGATTCTATCAGCAAGACAAATTATTGTCGAAGGTGCAGTATCTATGACACAAATGGCATTGGAACAAATCGAGGACGGTCAGGAAATCAATTTTACGGATGATCGTAAAGTTCAATTGATCAATAATCTTTTAGTATCGATCATTACGGACAAAGGGACTCAGCCTGTGATCAATACAGGAGATGTTCACGAAAGATAAACTAAAATTCTACTCGATCATACAGAAAGGCAGGGTTATCTCTTTAAATGCAGTATAAAACAATAGTATTCGATTTAGATGGAACAATTACAGATTCGGGGGATGGAATCATCCATTCTGTACTCTACGCGTTAAATAAAATGCACGTAAAAAAGCCAGATAAACATGAGCTAGAGTCCTTTATCGGTCCTCCCTTAAAAGATTCATTTATAAATATATGTCAATTAGATGATACGTCGGCTGATCAGGCAGTCGGGTATTATCGTGACTATTACCAAGCTAAAGGAATGTATGAAAATCATATCTATGAAGGAATTCCAACAGTACTAACTGACTTAAAACAAAAGGGTTGTACTCTTTATGTTGCAACGTCTAAACCAGAAATTTATGCTAAACAAATCCTAGCTCATTTTGATCTGGACCAATATTTTACTGGGATATATGGTGCTAGTTTGGATGGTATACGGTCAAAAAAAGGAGATGTTATTCATTACGCATTGAAAGAAGCCCAACTCACTAAATTAGAAAAAACAATAATGATTGGTGACCGTAGCCATGATATAGTAGGAGCAAAGGAAAATAAGTTGGCTAGTATAGGCGTCTTATATGGATTTGGTGATCGAGTTGAACTGGAAACTGCTGGTGCAGATTATATTGCTGTGACTACTGAAGAGCTAAAAGAAATAATTACTAAAAGCAAATAAAGAACGAGCTTCGATTTGGGAGGCTCGTTTTTTTACTATTTCGATCGTTTGATTAGTGTGAGTCAAATGATAAAATTATAAATGATCGTGTTTTAAATTGACATTTATATCTAGAATTACTTTTTATGAAAGTCAGGATCATCAGAGTACTTCAATATGAAAATGTGAAATTCTCAAATATTTCAATGAAATAGCAACAAATTGATAAAAGAAAGCCTTTTCTTCGGGTATAATTAAGTTCAATACATCACAAGAAGGAGATTATTATGAACAAAACAAAAACTGTTATTGTAGGTGCCAACCATGCAGGGATTGCAGCAGCAAACACATTATTAGATACTTATCCAGATCAAGAAGTCGTGATGATCGACCGAAATACAAACCTTAGCTATTTAGGATGTGGAACAGCGCTATGGGTGGGTCGCCAGATCGAATCATACGAAAATCTATTTTATACGAACAAAGAAGCCTTTGAAGCAAAAGGGGCTAAAATTTTTATGGAAACAACTGTCGAACGAATTGATTTTGATCAGAAAATTGTTTATTGTAAAAAACAAAATGGTGAACCATTCACAGAAAACTATGACAAATTGATTCTAGCTACAGGATCAGCACCGATTAATCCAACTATTCCAGGTAGAGACTTGAAAAATGTTGAATTCTTAAAACTTTTCCAAGATGGTCAAACAGTAGATGCTGCAATGGCTGATGAAGAAGTAAGAACAGTTGCCGTGATCGGAGCTGGTTATATTGGTGTTGAAATCGCTGAGGCAGCTAAACGCCGCGGTAAAAATGTTCTGTTATTCGATGCAGAAGCAAGATGTTTACCGAATTATTATGACAAATGGTTTACAGATGATATGGATAAAGTTTTGACCGATAACGGTATTGAGCTCCATTACAATGAGTTGGCTAAAGAATATAAAGGAACCGAAAAAGTTGAAGCAATCATAACAGAAAAAGGAGAATATGCGGTTGACCTTGTCATCAATGCAATTGGTTTTAAACCAAATAATGATTTGGGTAAAGACCATTTAGAATTATTTGCAAATGGTGCCTACCTTGTAGATCTCCATCAACAAACGAGTGACCCCAATGTCTATGCAGTCGGGGATTGTTCAACGATTTTCTCAAATGCAGTGCAACAAACAACTTATATTGCTTTAGCAACAAATGCTGTTCGCTCAGGAATTGTAGCGGCTCATAACGTTGGCGGAACAGCGTTAGAATCAATCGGTGTCCAAGGCTCAAACGGAATTTCAATATTTGGTTATCACATGGTTTCTACAGGTTTGACTGTTCAAGAATCAGAAAAATTAGGTTTGAAGGTAAAATATACTGAATTTGAAGACTTACAAAAACCGGGATTTATGAAGGAAAATAACAAAGTAAAAATTAGAATCGTTTATGAAGAAGATTCCCGCCGCATTATTGGAGCGCAAATGGCATCTTATGAAGATATCTCTATGGGAATTCACATGTTCTCATTAGCAATCGAAGAAAAAGTGACGATCGACAAACTAAAATTATTAGACATTTTCTTCCTACCGCATTTTAACCAACCTTATAACTATATTACAATGGCGGCTCTGAGCGCAGAATAATTAGGAAAAAGATTGAAGAAAAGGCATTTAAGAAAACATGACTATCTATTCAATTTGAAAAAAGCTGAGATAGAAGTATTTACCCCCGAAAAATAAGTAGGAATTCATGAAAATTGTTCTTCGGATTTTTGTGAATTTCAGCTTGTTTCAGAAGGTGACTGCTTTTGTTTCTAACATTTATTTATATCTAAGGTGTGAAACAAAAGTGGAGTTTACTTTTGTCCGCACCCTTATTTTTTCATTTTAGCAAGAAAACAAATCTTACAAGTTAGTGACGATTCTCTAAAAAAGTTTAAATTTAAAAAGCTTTCATGTATAATGGTAAAAGTTAAGGAAGATACATAGAAAGTAAGGAGGATTTGTTTTGGCAGAAGATAACCAAAATAATCAAGATCATTCCAATTCTTCATTCAAAGATCAGGTCTTGCGTTCTTTGCGAGGAGAAGAAATAGGAAATGATGATTCAGCTTCTTCTGAACACAATGCTCAGAACGTATCACAGCAGAATGAAGCAGAATATAATAGAACACATCAATCTCAACTAAATAACCAAGAAGACGCGATAAAACAAGATGAAATGGAATCAGTCGGCTCTCGCAGTAGAGGGCATCAAGCAAAACAACCAGAGCTATCGGATGAACAATTGGAATCTAAGAGTACTCAGATTTCTGAAGATAATTCTAACAAGCGTACAAGAAAGAAAGAAGAGCGTATTGTTAGTAGAATCGTGTTGATCGTAGCATCTGTTTTGTTATTAGTGATTGCCATTTTTGGCTTTACTTTTTATAAGTACGTTAATGCAGGACTACAGCCGCTTGACAAAAAAGATAACAAGTTGGTTCAAGTGCACATTCCAGAAGATTCATCAAATAAGAGAATTGCAAATATTTTAGAAGAAAATAAAATTATCAAAAGCGGGATGGTCTTTAATTATTACGCAAAGTTCAAGAATTTGACTGATTTTCAGGCAGGCTATTATCAAATGGCGCCAGATATGTCACTAGATGAGATCGGTGCGCTTTTAAGAGAAGGTGGAACAGCGGAGCCAACACAACTTGCCGATGGAAAAGTAACGATCCCAGAAGGATTTGATATTGATAAAATCGGAGATGCAATCGAAGAAAATACTGATTTCAAAAAAGATCAATTTATTGAATTGATGAAAAATCAATCCTACTTTGATACGATGAAAGAAAAATATCCAGAATTATTAGAAAGTGCCGCTGAAGCAAAAGATGTTCGTTATCACTTTGAAGGTTATCTATTCCCAGCGACATATGACTACTACAAAGATGCAAAATTAGAAGATTTTGTCGAGCAAATGATAGCGAAATCTAATAGCGTGATCGAACCGTTTATCCCAATGGTCCATGCTAAAGGTATGACGATCCAACAAGTGTTGACACTTGCTTCATTGGTAGAAAAAGAAGGCGTAAAAGAAGAAGACCGTAAGAAAATTGCTCAAGTTTTCTTTAATCGGATTGCCGCGAATATGCCATTACAATCAGATATTTCAATTTTATATGCGTTAGGTGAACATAAAGAGTTAGTTACGTACAAAGATTTAGAAGTAGATTCGCCATATAATCTTTATAAAAATACTGGTTATGGACCAGGTCCTTTAGATAGTCCTAGTGAGCAAGCAATCAATGCCGTTTTAAATCCAATACCAAACGATTATCTTTATTTTGTTGCGGATATTTCAACAGGAAACGTTTATTTTGCTGAGACATATGAGCAACATCAAGAATTTATAGAACAATATGTAAATAAAACAGAGACTGAAAAAAGTGAATAACTTTTTTCTTTGCGTAATATATTACGAGCCAACCTATTCCTTAGGCGGCTCGTTTCGCTTTACTCAGAATTTTCGAGTTCAGGCATAAGAGAAAGGCTGAAGGAGATGTCTATTAGAATTTCTAGAAGATTTATAAAAATTAAGTGAATATTATTTACAATTTGCTTAAAGCGTGGTACTCTTTTCTGGATTGAAAGCGGAATTTTTCAACAAAAATAAAATAAAAATATTGTAGTAAGTTAAGAAGGAGAAATTAACATGGTAGAAAAAGTATTCCCTATGACCCTTGAAGGCAAAGAAAAATTAGAACAAGAACTTGAAGAACTAAAAACAGTTAAACGAAAAGAAATCGTTGAACGTATAAAAATCGCAAGAAGCTTCGGTGACTTATCAGAGAACTCTGAGTACGAGTCTGCTAAAGATGAACAAGCATTTGTAGAAGGAAAGATCACTACTTTAGAAAATATGATTCGTTTTGCGGAAATTATTGATAATAATGGTGTTGATACTGATGAAGTTTCAATTGGAAAAACAGTGTCATTTATTGAATTACCTGATGGTGATGAAGAAGAATATACTATTGTAGGTAGCGCAGAAGCGGATCCATTTTCTGGTAAAATTTCAAATGATTCACCAATTGCACAAGCATTGATTGGTAAAAAATTGAATGATCAAGTTGCTATTGCAACTCCTGGTGGCGATATGCAAGTAAGAATCACAAAAGTTGGTTAACAAAACAATTAATAAGAACAAAGGGCGGGCCAAAGCTAGTATTAGTTTTGACTTGCCCTTTAAACCTGATTAATTAATGAACAGATCCCTATTCGTTTCAGGAAAATTAGGGCTAAAGTCCTATAGAAAAATGAGCCTTTAGCAACTAACATTAATAGGGGAATCAAGGTATACTAATCTTATTGAAAGGGGGATTATAATGAATAACCCATGGCGTTTTTTTATCGTAGTAGAAGCATTACTTTTTATATTAGCCTTATGGCAAATTATACATAACCCAGGACTAGCAGTAGTCTTAGTACTAGGTATCTTGAGTGCTGTTTATGCATTAAAAAAGGTTTCACGCAGTAATTTTAATAATTTTCAATTAGTTTTAGGCGTTATTTTGATTTTGATCGGAGTAATGAATAGCCCTGCATTTTGGTTGATGTTAGTATTCGGCGTTTTATTTATCGGTTTAAAAGGTGTAGAAATCGCGGGTGTTGATATCACGCAGCGGGCACCTTGGAGAAAGAAACAAATGATTATGGTGGAAACGACGAACATTGAACCGAAAAGTGGTCGACGTTTCAAGCGTCCCTGGTTTGCCAATGAACGTATCGGCAATAATGTTTATGAGTGGGATGACATCAATATAGATGTTTTATCCGGGGATACGATCGTCGATTTAGGAAATACGTTACTACCTAAAGATGACAGCATTATTATTATTCGAAAAGGTTTTGGACGCACAAGAATTTTAGTTCCCTTAGGTGTTGCCGTAACACTTGAACATTCAACTTTCTATGGAAATGTAAACTTTGAAGAAGAGAAATACCATCTGAAAAATGAATCATTAAAAGTTTATAGCAATGATTTTGATACAAATAATCGCCGCTTAAAAATCATCACAAATACATTAGTCGGGGATCTTGAGGTGATTCGTGTATGATGGGTAAGATTTCTCGACAGATGGTTTCTTTGTATGCTGCGTGCAGCACGTTTATTGTTGTTTTACTTACATTATTTTCATACTTTCATTCTATTAAGCAAAAAAATTGGATGTTGGAGTTACTTCAAAGGAAAGTATTTTACATTCCTTTGATTTTCCATATGCTTTTGATTTCGCTATTGGTGGGTCTATCGACCTTTTTACTCGTATCTATTGTACAAAAATCACAATATGGTAAAATTGAAGAAAAACTTCGTTTGTTGGCAAGAGGAAGCTATGAAAATCCTGTCCTTAGTAAAAGTGTCTTACATGCGAGCAATGATCAATATATTGGCGAAGTCGATCAAGATATCTTAAAAATCAGAACGAAATTATTAGAAATGTCAAAGGAATTGCAATTATTAAATAGTCGTCCGTTATTAATGGATGGAGAGACAAAAGAAGAAATTTTGGAAGAAGAGCGCCATCGATTGGCGAGAGAACTTCATGATTCTGTGAGTCAACAATTGTTTGCTGCAATGATGATGCTATCTGCTTTAAATGAGCAAGCACAACGCAGTGAAACACCAGAAATATTCCGAAAACAATTAGTTACAGTCACAGATATTATCAATGCCTCTCAATCTGAGATGCGCGCCTTATTGCTTCATTTGCGTCCTGTAAGTTTAGAAGGAAAGAGTTTACGTAAAGGGATCGAGCAATTATTAAAAGAGTTACAAACTAAAATCAAGATAGAATTGACTTGGGACGTTGAGGATGTTCATCTGAACAATAGTATTGAAGATCATTTATTTAGAATCGTTCAAGAACTTTTATCCAATACACTTCGACATGCCAAGGCAAAAGAACTTGAAGTATATCTTCATCAAGTAGACAAAAATGTTTTGTTGCGTTTAGTTGATGATGGTGTCGGTTTTGATATGGCTGAAAATGATAATAAAGCTGGCAGTTATGGACTGAAAAATATACGAGAACGTGTTGCTGGAATGGGCGGTATCGTGAAGATTATTAGTTTTAAAGGACAAGGGACAAGCGTTGAAATCAAGGTGCCTGTAATAAAGGAGGAAGAAACAAGTGATCAAAGTAATGTTAGTGGATGACCATGAGATGGTACGATTAGGTGTATCTTCTTATTTATCGATTCAAGAAGATATTGAAGTCGTTGGCGAAGCTGAAAATGGACAGATCGGTTATGAAAAAGCGTTAGAATTACGACCTGATGTAATTTTAATGGATCTAGTCATGGATGTGATGGATGGAATTGAATCGACAAAGGCAATTTTAAAAGATTGGCCACAAGCACGAATCATTATTGTCACTAGTTTTATCGATGATGAAAAGGTTTATCCCGCGATTGAAGCTGGAGCTGCTGGGTATCTGTTGAAGACTTCGACGGCTCATGAGATTGCAGATGCTATCCGTGCTATCTCTAGGGGAGAGCGTGTTTTAGAACCAGAAGTAACGACTAAGATGATCGAGCGTTTGACAAAAAAACAAGAACCTGTTTTACATGAAGATTTGACCAATCGCGAACATGAAATTTTGATGTTGATAGCTAAAGGACGTAGTAATCAAGAAATAGCTGATGAGCTATTTATTACGCTGAAAACGGTCAAAACACATGTCTCGAATATTTTAGCTAAATTAGATGTTGAAGATCGAACACAAGCAGCGATCTACGCGTTTCAGCACGGTTTAGCAAAATAAAAGTATGCTCATTTAGTAATCGAAAGTCAATGGAGAGCGTGAGTGTAATCAATTATACTTTAGTTACTTCTTAAAAAACGTGCAATGCATTTTATGCACTGTGCGTTTTTTTGAAATCACACGAAGAATCTGCTTTTTTTCAATGTTCATTTGGAGATGATGATAGTCATTGCGCGCTTTTTTCATATTTTTAAGAAATAAAATACGGCTTCTGTTTCTGTTCAATTGTTGGTCTGTTTGTTATACTTAATTTAAATTTAACGGTAGGAGAAATAAACATGAAGCAAAATTTTGCAATTATTGGTCTTGGAAGATTTGGAGGCAGTATCTGTCAGACGTTGATCCAATCTGGTCAAGAGGTCTTAGCAATCGATAGCAATGAGGATCGAGTGAATGAATATATGAACATTGCAACTCATGCGGTTGTAGCGAACGCTCAAGATGAAACAACACTACGCTCTTTGGGGATCCGTAATTTTGACCATGTTGTCGTTGCGATTGGTGAAGATATTCAAGCAAGTATTTTGGTCACTCTAATGGTCAAAGAAATGGGGGTGCCAAACGTTTTAGCAAAAGCTGTAAATGAATACCATGCCAGAGTATTAGACAAGATTGGTGCTGACCTAGTTGTTCATCCAGAACGTGATATGGGGATCAGGGTAGCACATAAATTAGTTTCTAGAAATATTTTAGACTATATAGAATTATCAAATGAAGTATCATTAGCTGAAGTTCGTGTCTCTAATCCAAAATTTTATGGCAAAACGTTAGGTGATCTGAACTTTCGTCAGCGTTTTGGGTTGACGGTTGTTGCCATACGGCGCTCAAAGTCACAAGTGATTGCATCACCTGCTGCTGAAGAAATAGTAAGAGAGAATGATAATTTACTCGTTGTTGGAGAAACAGATGATGTCGATTTGTTGGATGAAAAGATGAATGGGTAAACTCAGGCAGTTTATTCTCTGAAAATCAGACTCTATGCTAAAATGGAAATTATAATATAGGGTGTTCTTAACTTGGTGAAGTTCGTTGTGTTATGAGGGATAATACCTCATAAAAAGATAAAACTGGACTGTGTCCAGAGAACGTACCACTATTTTTCAATCATAACTGGGCCAACCAGTTATGATTTTATATTATTTAGCTTCAAGAGTCAGCCTTTGGATAAATAAAAAATACACGTTCTAAATTACAAGTCCGATATTTTTATTTTTTTCCTATCGAGGCTAAATGAACTTTTTCAGCTTTTAAATCAGGAGGAATTCAATATGAAATTAACGATTACGCCACATGCGCAACAATGGTTTAAAGATGAAGTGGGTGTTACTTCGGATAGTGGTATTCGCTTTTATGGGAAAATTTATGGTAAGACAGATGTTCATGAAGGTTTTTCTATCGCGATGTCTGTAGAAGCACCGGATCAGCCTTTAGTCAAAGAAACGATTGATGGGGTTACTTATTTTATTGAAGAAACAGATGATTGGTTTTTTAAAGGTTATGACTTATTAGTGGATTATGATGATGAAAAAGACGAACCAAAATATAACTTCGCTGAAAACAAAGAAGACTTGAAACAATAGTTGGAATACTGTTTCAAGTGCATAGGATATTATAAGGAGAGGCACAAAACGATTGCTGATTTTGTATCCTCTCCTCAAGCATGAAGAGACAACGACACTGAAAAAAACAAATGAATCAAACAGTTAAAAAAGCAGATTTTAGTTTATATCTTTTATGTAAAGTATCTATAAGTCCCACTTGATAATCCAATGATGGAGATAATGGAATTATTTGGAAATTAGCAGTCTGTCTGATTTTATCTGGTAATAAAAGTTTTGATGCCGCTATGTAAAAATCATAGTTGTCCTCAGAGGTTGAAGAAACAAATGAGACGCTGATGAATGAAATTTGTTCTAAAAAATCAAATAGAGATTGTAGAAAAATAGCATTTGGCGATAAAATTATGCCTACATTCAATTGATATTTTGGATTACTTCGTTCATAAAAAGGAAGTAATAAAAACGAATAAATATAAACTAAATCTTCTAAACAGTTTTTTATCCACGCAAATTCTGTATTTAAAATAATTTCATTTAAGAATGCCCGAACTTTCTTCGAAAGAGGTTCATATAAAGGGTTTTGATCTTTCATGCAAGATTCCATAAAATTAATAGCAATCGGCAATGAATCTTTTATGACAAAGTGATTGAGGCAAGTCGTAAAGAGGTTCGTATTCAGAACTGTTTTTTCATCGTCAGATAGTTGTTTTTCTGAAAATAAAGGCAGGTAGAATGCTTCAAGACGTTCAATTAAATTTCCTAACGGTTGCTGGTCACTTTCCATATACGCTTTTACATAAACAATTCTAGGATCATCTGCATAAAAATAAATACTCCAGTAAAACATCATAAATGACAGAAAAATAGATTCTCTTTCTATGAAATGTTGAGGAACATTTGCTTTTTCTAATTTTTTAATAAAAGACATACTTGTTTTTGGAAAAGCTAATTGTTTAAAAGGTGGTTCGATGATAAAATGTTTTTTTTGAATACGTAAGTGAGAGATTGTTGTAAGTAAATACCATTCTCTAGGCTCCGTATAAGTCATCCATTGGTGATCTTCTGCATCAAATAAATCAAAGCCTCTTTTCGTTTCATCTAAAGCTAAAAAAAGATCTTCTCCATATGATGCGATCCAAAAAAAGTTTAAATAAACGATGCGAATTAGGTTTTCTTTTCCAGTAAGTTGGAGTTTTGAACAATTTAACTGAATATCGAAATCTTTTAAATAATTGATCAGCGGTTGAAGTCTTCGGATGATTGATGCCCGGCTAATAAAGTGATCTCTACAAAAATGTTCTATTGTATAATTTTTTTCTAATATCGTTGCAAGTAAAAATTTGTAAGGCAAACTTTTACGAAACAAGTATTGAGAATATGGAATGTCACGTAACGTGGATGAATCAATATGTACTTTTCCTTGATCTGTTAATAACGCAAGACCCTGTTTTTCCATAAGATCCTCGTGTATTTCAGAAAATAACGAATTTAAGCGAGCATAAGAAAAATCTGTGAATTGTTCAAAATAATGAACGCTATATGTACCATTAGCTGTGAGCAGTAATTGATTAAAAACGCTGATTTTACGTTGAGCAACATCATCTAATAGAATGTCTTCAAGCATATTTAGTCTCCTTTAGGTATTTAATTATGATTTTTCTAATATTAAAGTTATAAATGTTATGAAAAATAGTATAATATAGATATAAATCATTTGCCTCATCTATAATACCTATTTACCTATTATATTTCAATTAGAAATTAAACATAAATAAAAAACATAAGAATTATTTAAAAACTTTTAAACGCTTGAAATATATTTTTAAATGCTTTATTTAATAGTATTTCTATGGTTTTATTTTTTAATTAATAAAAAATGTTTGTTATTTATATTGAGGGTGCTTTCTTTTGGCCCGTACATTTACCTATATAAACATCTGACTATGCTAAACAAGACTATTCATAATTTTATTACAGTTCTTATGTATATCTATGCTATAATCAGAAAAGAATACTTTTTTGGAGGAAATTTTATGCTATCAATTATTGTTCCTTGTTACAACGAAGAGGAATCAATTCCATTGTTTTTTGAAGAGGTGGAGAAAGTAAGTTCACAAATTCAACATAATATAGAATACATATTTATTAATGACGGCTCAAAGGATCAAACACTAAATGTTCTTAGAAAATTATATAAAGAGCATCCGGATAAAGTTCGTTATCTTTCTTTTTCTAGAAACTTTGGAAAAGAAGCTGGACTTTATGCAGGACTTAAAGAAGCTAGAGGTAACTTAGTTACGGTAATGGATGTTGATTTACAAGACCCCCCTGAATTACTACCTAAAATGATTCAAATCTTAGAGACAAATAAAGAATTGGATTGTGTGGGGACAAGACGAGGGGATCGTGAAGGTGAGCCACCTATTCGCAGTTTCTTTGCTCGAATGTTTTATCGATTAGTCAACAAAATCGGAGAAACTGAGATGGTTGATGGTGCCAGAGATTTTCGTATGATGACACGTCAAATGGTGGACGCTATTTTAGAATTAACGGAATATAATCGTTTTTCGAAAGGAATTTTTAGTTGGGTTGGCTTTAACACGGAGTATCTTTCTTATGAAAATCGTGAACGTGTAGCAGGCTCTACTTCATGGTCATTTTGGAATTTATTAAGTTATTCGATTGATGGAATTGTTAATTTTTCTGAAGTACCATTGAATTTAGCTTCTTATGTTGGCGCTTTTTCATGTGTTGGATCTGTCATAGCAATGTTTGTTATTTTCTTTAGAACAATCTTTAAAGGAGATCCTACTAGCGGATGGCCCTCAATGGTTTGTATTATTTTATTTGTCGGTGGAATGCAATTGCTTTGTCTAGGGATCATTGGCAAATATATCGGAAAGATTTTCTTGGAGACGAAAAAACGTCCGATTTACCTCGTGAAGGAAACAGAAAAAGATCAACAACATTAAAAATACTGACTCGAATCTTTTTTAAATGATTTGAGTCAGTATTTTTTTAGTTTAATACCCTTGGTGCAAGGCTATTTCATTTTTTGATAACGTATTGTCTTGTATAAATTGTCTAAGGTTTTGCACGAAAATCGCCAATAGTTTTGCTTTGAACCCAGGTGTCAAACCAGAAATATGAGGAGTGATTAAAACATTCTCTATTTCCCATAAAGGACTGTCTTTAGGTAAAGGCTCCTCTTCAAACACATCTAAAGCAGCAAAACTTAGTTGACCTTCGTTTAACGCATGAATTAAATCTTCTGTTTGAACGGAAGGACCGCGACCGACATTCACAAAGACAGTTCCAGGCTTCATGGAAAAAAACATTCGCTCATCATACAGTTGATAAGTATCTTCAGTTAGAGGAAGTATATTCACGACAATATCCATTTCCTTTATGATGCGACTCATATTTTTGTGAGAATAGCATTCGATAAAGCCATTCGTTACATGACCAGAAGTGTTTACTCCATATGTTTGGATACCTAAACCTTTCGAAAAGGCAGCAAGTTGTTGTCCAATCTGTCCAGTTCCGACGACCAACATTTTTTGTGTAGACAGTTGCTTATAGGAAATATCCTCTCGGGTCCATTCTTTGTTTTCTTGATGAGTGATACTGGTGCGAATGCCTCTAAATTCAGCCAGTAAAACACCCAAAACGTGTTCAGAAATTGAAATACTGTGGATGCCGCTAGCGTTAGAAAGTAAGATTCCTTTTTCAGCAAAGCAGTCTAAATCGTATGTGTCGACACCAGCAGAAATAGATTGAACCCATTTTAAGCGGCTTGTTTCAGAGTTCAATAAGCGCTGTCCTAATTCTTTGTCCCAACCTAACATAATCACGATATCATCCTCAATTACTTGTGATGATTCTCTTGTAGCATCAATAACCATATAATCAGGAGCACTTTGCCTGATCGTTTCAACTTGTTCTTCTTTCATTTGTTCGTAAAGATAAATTAGTGGTTGTCCCATGCTGATTCCTCCTTGCTAGTTCATTGTAACAAAAAAGTATCTCAAACGAAAAAAGATTGAACTATTGCGCATTTCAATCTTTTTTGAGTGTCCTATAAATTATAATTTTTCACCACGTAAATAGGCCGCAGCAAGGCTATCGACTTCTTTTTTTAACTCGTCAACCATGATTTCTTCTGGAACTGTACGAATAATCTTCCCTTTTTTGAAAAGCATTCCTTTGCCATTTCCACCTGCAATGCCAATATCAGCTTCCCGTGCTTCACCAGGTCCATTAACTGCACACCCTAAAACAGCAACTTTGATTGGGGCTTTGATCTTCTCGATATACTCTTCAATTTCATTTGCGATCGGGATCAAATCAATTTCGATCCGTCCACAAGTAGGACAAGAAATCAATGTGGCAGCATTACTTGATAAACCAAAAGCTTTCAAGACTTCTTTAGCGACTTTGATTTCTTCTACAGGATCGGCAGATAAGGAGACACGACAAGTATTTCCGATACCCAGAGACAATAATGCACCAAGTCCTGCAGCAGATTTCATACCGCCGGAAAATTTTGTCCCAGCTTCAGTAATCCCAAGATGTAATGGGTAATCAAACGTTTGAGCAGCTAAATTATAGGCTTCAATGGCCAAAGTAACATCGCTGGCTTTTAATGAAACAATAATATCGTAAAATTCTAAATCTTCGAGTATATTAATATGTTCCATAGCACTGGCAACCATAGCCTCTGCTGTAGGATAACCATATTGTTGCAAGAATTTTTTTTCTAAAGAACCTGCATTAACACCGATTCTAATCGGAATCCCTTTCGCTTTACACGCGGTAACAACTTTTTCGACACGGTCTTTGCGTCCTATATTACCAGGATTGATTCTTATTTTATCGACACCTTGTTCAATCGCTTTTAAAGCCAAACGATAGTCAAAATGAATATCCGCAACCAAAGGAATTGAAATTTGACTTTTGATAGCACCTATTGCTTCAGCAGCCGCTTCGTCTGGAACAGCTACACGAATAATTTGGCAACCAGCATCTTCCAAGCGTTTGATCTGCGCAACAGTACTTTCAACATCATGCGTTTTTGTTGTACACATACTTTGAATAAATAATTCATCACTTCCGCCGATTGTTAAATCCCCAACTGCTACTTGACGTGTATTTTTACGATGGGTCAATTCTCCCATGATAGCTCTCTCCTTATTGCGGTACTATTATTTTGTTGACTGTATCTCAACAAGTATAATTCATATTCTATTTTATCACATAATCATACCTCAGAGAATGTAAGAAAAGTTTAAGACTCAAACAAGTGCTTTAGGTTTAAACTTAAATCAAAGGTGGTTCTTGTCGTATTTCAGTACGCGTAGCCAAAAAAAAGAGCAACAATGAAATAAAAACAATTAAAAAACTATCATCGAAAGATCGAGTAGTAAAATGGAGAATACTACTGACGATCACAGGAAGAGTTGCGCAATAGGTCGAGATTTTTAGACAATCTAAAAAACGTAGTTTGTACAAACGAATCTTACTATAAAGAGTTGCACCGATTGCGATCATAAGTAAATTGATGATCAAGTTGATAAAGGTTGGATATAGAGTAAAAATAAACACAACTAATTTAATCCAAAAAGGAATACTGGCCTCATCTAAAGCTTTTTTTAAGTTGTTGCTATTCAAACCATCTAAAGTGCCTTTAGAATAAGGAATTTCAAAATGATTGGTACCTAATAAGGTGTTTGCAGCGCTTGAACTTGGTAACGCAACCACAAATTCATCCTTTAAAAAGCCCAAACCAACAGCAGTACCGACTGAATCAGCAGCTATGTCGCTAAGGGAACGTTTTCCATCAGGATCAAACGTGAAGATGATCGAGTTTGTTTGATAAATAAATCCTTTAGCGCCATCTCCTGTTTCTAATTTTCCATCGGTAATGTTAAAATCTGGTAATTTTGCGGCAATTTCTTGCCCGTCGCTTCTAATATCTTGCATTATAGAAAAGATTTGTTTTGTTATTGGAAGGGCAAGGATGGTGCTTAGAAAAACAACATATAGAATGACTTTCCAAAATGGCATTTTTTTAGCCTGATGGAGATCAGTTACTTGAAATAAAGAGTGTTTAAAAAGTGTAAATGAGTTCATAAATTCTCTCCTGACTTGAAATTGAGTATACACGTCATTCTAAAGGAGATACAAGGGAAAAACAAGTTTAGTCTAAATTTTGTAAGCAATTACTTTGAAGGTTGTCATAAAATCTGTTATGCTATAAATGTATGAAACGTTATACTTAATTAATGGAGGGATTTTTTATGACTTACACTTTACCAGATTTACCTTATGCTTATGATGCATTAGAACCTTATATTGATGTAGAAACAATGCATTTACACCACGACAAACACCACAACACTTATGTGACGAATTTAAATGCAGCAATCGAGAAACATCCTGAACTTGGAACTAAATCAGTGGAAGAATTGATCGCTGATATGGATAGTATTCCTGAAGATATTCGTACGGCTGTACGCAATAATGGTGGCGGACATGCAAACCATTCATTCTTCTGGGAAATTATGGCTCCTAATGCAGGCGGCGCACCGACAGGTGATATCAAAGAAGCCATTGATGCAGCATTTGGCAGTTTTGATAAATTAAAGGAAGAATTTAAAACAGCTGCAACTGGACGTTTTGGTTCAGGCTGGGCATGGTTAGTTTTGAATAAAGGAAAATTAGAAATTACTTCAACACCTAATCAAGATTCTCCTTTAATGGATGGTAAGACACCTGTTTTAGGATTAGATGTTTGGGAACATGCTTATTACCTAAACTACAAAAATGTACGTCCAGATTATATTGATGCTTTTTGGAATCTTGTAAACTGGGATGAAGTAAATAAACGCTTCGCAGCAGCTAAATAAGATAAAAAAAACAATATTTAGAAACTTTTTTGAGGAAAACAGTAAATTACACTGTTTTCCTCTTTTTGTTTGTGGCATACTAATAGTTAGGAATATTAAAATATAAAAGAGTAGAGGGGTTTTATAATGAATGTAACGATGCAAAAAGTTCATGGATCAGAAAATGATTTCTTTTTAATAGATGAAACAAAATTAGAACGTCCCTTTACTGAGAAGGAAATCAACGATTTACGCACTTATTTGAGTAATAGAGAGACGGGATTACTTAATGGATCAGATGGTCTGTTACTTGTAGAAAAAGTAGATAAGGGCACATCACTAGCTAAAATGCGTGTAATTAATAATGATGGTAGCGAAGCGAGCATGTGCGGTAATGGTTTACGCACAGTTGCAAGATACTTAGCAGAAAAATATGACAAAAAATCATTCACTGTAGAAACTATGTTTGCAGATCTTAAAGTAAGACAAGCATCCCCATTTGCTGAACAAGTAGCGACTTACCAAGTGGAGATTTCACCAGTTCGTTTTGAGGCTGCTGCAATCCCGATGGAGACTAAAAATAACACGATAATCAATGAAGTGATCCCAGAATTATCAAGTGAGTTAAAATTTTCAGCTGTAGCAGTTCCTAATCCTCATTTGATTAGCTTCGTTGATCATCAAACACTTATGGGAAAAGAGTTTGAACAAATTGCGACTTATGTAAACGGAAATAATCCTATTTTTCCCGATGGTGTCAATGTAAGTTTTGTAGAAATATTAGGAGAAAATGAACTCTTTGTTCGAACCTTTGAGCGCGGTGTAGGCTTTACTAATGCGTGTGGCACTGCGATGTGTGCCAGCAGTTTAATGTATGTACTATTAAACAATGGTGAATTTAATGAAACGATCACAGTTAAAAATGCTGGTGGTATGGTAAAAACCATAGTACATGAAGATGATTCAGATGGTTACTGGATGGAACTGATTGGAAACGCAACGGTTACACATTTGATTTCTGGAGCTTTATCTGATTTTACAGAAGGTCACTTTGAAAAATTAATGATCAAAGAAACATCAGAGCAAGCAAATTACACAGCATTTTTAGAAGCTATAAAATAAAAAGTCAGTAGATACAAAAGGTTGGTAGTCCTAAAATAGTCAATTAAAAAAATGAGTAATGAAGGTATGTTTAAAAGGAGTGTAATAGTGGCAAAAAATAAATGGTTGGGTAAAGGGATATACATAGGTGTTATCGCTGTTTCAATTGGTATCTGTTTTTTAGGAATTAGGTCAAATGCTAATCAGGAACAAAAGAGAAAAGTTGAGTATGCGAAAACAACGATAAAAAATGAAGCCATAAAAATTCAACGGCTTAATAACCAAATCAGTCAATTTTATCAAGTGGATAATAAAGAATTTCTAGTAGAACCACTAGAGAGAGAAAAATTAAGAGACACTGAACGAGCAATCATTACGTTGAAAACAGAAGCAAGCGATTTTGATTTGGAGAATAAGGATTTCTCTGCAGATACTTTGGAAGTAGCACAGGGGAAAAAAGAACTTTTGCTTCAAATAGAAGATATAAAAAATAAAAGTGATATTCAAAAACAAGTAACTGAATTACTTGTTGAAGCTCCAACTAACTGGTCATCTCCTAATGAAGTTATTGTTATAAATGAAAAAACAACTATGGACCAGATTTCAATGATACGCGATAATATTTCTAAAACTAAAAATCTGTGGAGCCAATCGATTACTACGTTTTTAAATGAAATGGATGCACAGGTCAAACAATACGAAGACCTGAAGCAAGCGGTCGATAAAATGGAAAAAGAGGGTAGGTTGACGGATGACGCCAGCCCAGATAACTTCATCCATCTCTTTGATCAGCTTGATCAGGTGAAAAATGAATCATTGAAAAAAGACTTATCCGATAAATTTGATAGAATCGATGAGCTGTTAAAAAAACAAGAAACTGTTGATTCTGTAAAGGAAGAAGAAGGTCTACCAAGTGAATAAATAAGGCAGCAAAGTATTTTTCATAACGATGAATTGCAATCTATCAATTATTTCAGTAATTGCTGTAATAATTGATAGTGTATTCTTTACAAATAGACTTGTACTTGGTCTAGCCAGAATTTATAATTATTTGTATGTAGTTAATTGGAGGAAAAAATGGAAGAGACAATCAGTTTACAGGAATTAATGGGTGTATTAAAAAAACGTATCGGTTTAATTATTGTTTTTATGTTTTTAGGATTGGGTGTTGCTGGAATATTGACCTATTTTGTCATTACCCCTAAATACAGCTCTCAGGCGCAGCTAATCGTCCGATTACCACAGAATGAAACAACGAATGTCAACGATATCAATGGAAATCTACAAATGATCAACACCTATAAAGATTTGATCAAAAGCGATACTGTAATGACAGAAGTACAGCAACGAATGAAAACAGAGTATGAAAATGATCTGTCTGTTGACGCAATAGGTGCAAGTATCTCAGTAAATCAATCACAAAATTCACAAATGTTTTCAATAGTATCTAAAGTAACAGATCCGATTGTAGCCCAAAACATAGCCAATCAGACGGCTTTAGTTTTTCAGGAGCAAGCCAAAGATATGTTGAGTGTTGATAAAATTACGATCATATCCTCAGCAACGGCCAACTTAAAACCAGTTTCACCCAATGATAAAATTAATTTGATGATCGGTTTAGCATTAGGTGTTATATTTGGAATCGCTGTTTCCTTCATTTTAGAATTATTTGATAAAACGATTAAAGATGATAGTTTTGTAGAAGATGAGCTTGGCTTTACGATATTAGGTATTGTCCCAAATATGACGGCAAAGGAACTAAATGCAAAAGTGAGTCGTACGCCTTCAAAAATAGCAATGCAGTCTACTGAGCCAAGAAACCCTAATAGAGATATACCAAAAACACTGCCAAAAGAGCACGATAAACCAGATGATTCTGCGACCGTACGTAGAAGTCGCCCACGAGTTTAAAGGAGTATAGAATGACAAATAAAATAAGAACTCAAAAAAAACAGAAAACCAAAGCCGTAAGTTTAATCACTTTAACGGATAAAACTTCACCAATTTCAGAGCAATATCGAACGATTCGAACGAATATCCAATATGCTATGGTAGATAGAGATCTAAAAACATTGGTTATTACATCTTCTGGACCCAGTGAAGGGAAATCCACAAGCTCAGCAAATTTAGCTATTGTATTTGCTAATTCAGGTAAGCGTGTATTACTGGTAGATGCAGATATGCGTAAACCGACAGTAGCAAAAACATTTTCTTTAGATAATGCGCGTGGTCTAAGTACGTTGCTGGGAAGTCGTGAAACTGTACTGCATCAAGTTGTTCAAAATTCTAGTGTCGATAATTTATTTTTGATGACGAGTGGTCCTAAGCCCCCGAATCCATCAGAATTACTAGATTCTAGAAGAATGAAAGAATTGATGTTGGAACTGAGACAAAAGTATGATTTAGTGATTTTTGACATGCCACCAGTCGTAGCTGTGACTGATGCACAAATTTTAGCTTCACAATCAGATGGAACAATTTTGGTAGTTCGGGAGAACGTTTCAAAAAGAGACTCTTTATTGAAAGCTAAGAGTTTATTAGAGTTAGTAGAGGCGAATATTTTGGGTGTTGTATACAACGGATCTAAGAATATATTAGATCAAGGTTATTATTACGGGTCATAAACTATAGGGAGGCAGGAAGCCGATGATTGATTTACATTGCCATATATTACCTGGGATTGATGATGGAGCTAAAACAATTGATGATTCACTTGACATGGCTAGAATGGCTGTAAAACAGGGAATTACCCACATACTTTGTACTCCTCATCATAACAATGGCAAATATGATAATCCTGCTAAACAAGTAATTACGAACGTGGCATCTTTACAAAAAGAATTAGATCTTAGAAGCATACCGCTTATGTTATTTGAAGGACAAGAAGTAAGGATTGGCGGGAATTTAATGGAACAAATTCAGTCAGAAGATATTTTATTTACAGATCTTAGTAATCGTTATATTTTGATTGAATTTCCTACTAATGATATTCCTGCCTATGCGGAGCAACTTTTTTTCGAGTTGTTAAAAGCAGGTCATACACCAATAATTGTTCATCCAGAGAGAAATAGCAAATTTATTCAAGATCCCAATAAATTAGTCCCATTTTTAGAGATGGGGGTCTTGACTCAATTGACAGCACCCAGCTATGTTGGCGTTTTTGGCAAACAAATCGAACGAATAGCAAAACAGATGGTTTCACATAATATGGTTTATATGATGGCATCCGATGCACATAATATCAAGAAACGCGGTTTTTTTATGAAAAAAGCATACGATGCGATCGGAAAAGATATGGGCGTAGAACATGTCCAAGCGATGCAGCAAATGGCTAAAGATGTCTTAAACGGAGACGAGGTACAAAGACCAGATTTTAAGGAAATAAAGCCTAAAAGATTTGGTTTATTTTAAAAAACTAAGTAGAAAGTTATTAGTACTGATACATAGTGGTTGTTTAATTAAACCTAAACATGTAAAAAATGGTTGGTAGGCATTCATTGTATTTAAAAGGAGTGTTAAATTTAAAAGGAGTGTTAAATTTGGAGTGGAAATTTATGGATGTTGGTAGAAGTGTAGAGAAAAAAAATGAAATTTATGAGTCAACAATAAAAAATGATTTTGGGCGACAATCTTTATTTTTTAGACTGTTTAAAAGAGTTATAGATATTATAGGTAGTCTATTTGGTTTGATAGTATTAAGTCCAGTATTTTTGATCGTTACTTTTTTGATACGAAAAGAGGATCCAAATGGCTCAGTTATTTTTTCACAAAAAAGAGTTGGAAAAAAGGGTCGTTTATTTACTATGTATAAATTTCGCTCTATGTGCACAGATGCAGAAGAGCAATTACATGATTTAATTGAATTAAACGAGATCAAAGGGGCTATGTTTAAAATAAAAGACGATCCCAGAGTGACCAAAATTGGAAAAAAAATTCGCAAAACAAGTATCGATGAGTTACCCCAACTTTTGAATGTTTTAAAAGGAGAAATGTCTTTAGTAGGACCTAGACCGCCACTACAAAGAGAAGTTGCTGAATATAGTCAGCATGATATGCAACGTTTAAGTGTCAAACCAGGCTGTACAGGATTATGGCAGATTAGAGGTAGAAACGACGTTCATTTTGATGATATGGTTGATTTTGACTTAGAGTACATTGAAAATCAATCGATTGGAAATGATTGTAAGATCATCTTTCAAACGATAAAAGTCATGTTTTTATCTAGAGGAGCCTATTGATGAGTGAGTCTAATCGGCATATTTATATTATCGGTTCCAAAGGAATTCCGGCCAAATATGGTGGATTTGAAACATTCGTTGAAAAACTGACTCAGTACAAGAAAAGTGATAGAATACATTATCATGTCGCTTGTATGAATACTGGAGATAATCTATATGGCAATGGCCAAAAGCATTTTATCCATAACCAAGCAGATTGTTTCAATATTGCTGTACCTAATATTGGACCTGCAAAGGCAATCTATTATGATATGAAAGCATTAGATTATTCAATAGCATTAGCAAAAACGAACAATGATTCTGCTCCTATTTTTTATATCTTAGCTTGCCGGATCGGTCCGTTTATAAATCATTATAGGAAAAAAATTCAAAAAATAGGTGGAAAATTATACGTAAATCCAGATGGTCATGAATGGCTTAGAGCTAAATGGAGCTATCCTGTTCGGAAATACTGGAAATATTCTGAAAAGCTAATGGTCAAACATGCGGATTTATTGATTTGTGATAGTTTGAGTATTGAAGAATATATAAAAAATGATTACAAGAGATATAGTCCAAAAACGATTTATATTTCTTATGGAACAGATATAGAAGAGTCACAATTATCTATTAATGATCTAGTTGTTCGAGAGTGGTTTTCTAAAAATGAATTATTAGAAAAAGATTATTTTCTAGTAGTTGGTAGATTTGTGCCTGAAAATAATTATCAAATAATGATTCAAGAATTTATGAAGACATCCACTAAAAAAAATCTTGTATTAATTACTAATATTGAAAAAAACAAATTTTATACTAAGCTGAAAAAGAAAACGTACTTTAATGAAGATTCTCGCATAAAATTTGTAGGAACTATGTATGATCAAGAACTTTTAAAGTATATTCGTGAAAATGCATTTGCTTACATTCATGGCCATGAAGTTGGAGGAACTAATCCGTCTCTATTAGAAGCTTTGGCGAGTACAAAATTAAATTTATTATTTGACGTAGATTTTAATCGAGAAGTAGCTGGCGATGGTGCAATGTATTGGAATAAAAGTTCAGATAATTTAAAGTATTTATTAAATAATATATCTAAAAATGATGTGACAATATCGGTAAATGATGAAAAATTGTCTAGTCGAATAGAGAATGAGTACTCTTGGGAGAAAATAATAGATATGTATGAAGAAGTTTTTGGTGATAGATAAATGAAAAAAAAAATTCTGTTTTTGCATTCAAGTTCTGAGTTATACGGTTCTGATAAGTCATTGCTAAATTTGATTAATAAGTTAGATAGAACAAAATATCAGATATACGTGATGCTACCTTCTCAAGGAGCATTAGTAAAAAAACTTGAAGAAACAAATAATTGTAAAGTTATAATAAAATCAATAGCTGTATTACGTCGTAAAAATTTGACCTTTAAAGGATTTTTTGATTATTTTTGTCAATTTTTCAGTTCAATAAAATACTTAAAAAAATTTATCAGAGAACAAAATATAGATATTGTGTATACTAATACTTCTGTAGTTTTTCCTGGTGGAATAGCAGCGAAATCGTTAAATAAAAAATCTGTTTGGCATGTTAGAGAAATTATTTCAAATAAATATGAGAATTTTTTTGTTAAAAAAATTGTGAATAAGTATGCAGATGTTATTATTGGGAATAGTAAAGCCACATTGGACTCTATTATTATTGATAAGAAAAAAGGTATGGTTGTTTACAATGTAGTAGATGTAAAAAGTGATTTTCTTGGTGATGAAGTAAATAATAAACCATTTACAATCGGTATGGCTGGGCGAATCAATCGATGGAAAGGACAAGATTATTTTATTGATGCAGCTCTTAAAGTTCTTGAAGATTATCCAGATGTAATCTTTCTAATTGCTGGTGATGTTTTCGAAGATGAAGATTACTTAAAAAGAAACTTAGAAAAGAAAATATCAGAGTCTGGACATTCTGAAAAAATAAAATTATTAGGTTTAGTTTCAAATATGGAAAAATTTTATCATTCTTTAAATATTTTTGTTTTACCATCAATAAAACCAGAACCTTTCGGGTTAGTTATTTTAGAAGCGATGGCTAGAGAAATACCAGTTATTGCTACTAATTTTGGTGGACCATCAGAGATTATTCAAAATGATGTCACAGGTATTTTAGTGGAACCTCAAAATGCTTCGGAACTAGCGAATAAAATAAAGTATCTAATAAATGATTCAGAAAAAAGAAAGATAATTGCTAAAAATGGTCAAAAAATGCAACAAGAAGTGTTTTCTATAGATGAATATATTCAGAAAATTCAAGGAGTGCTAGATGAAAGTAATAACTAAGAAAAATATAGCCGTTGTAGTACTTCATTACATAACTATAGCGGATACTATAGAATGTGTTCATTCAATATGCGAGTTAAATCAAGGTATGATAAATTTACAAATTATTATTGTTGATAATGGTTCCCCAAATGATAGTGGAAACAGATTATTTGATTACTTTAAAAATAATCAAAATGTGAAAGTTTTATTATCAAAAGAAAATTTAGGATTTGCTAAAGGGAACAATATGGGCTTTAGTTATGCAAAAGAATATTTGAATCCTGATTTTATTTTATTAGTAAACAACGATATCTTTATCAAACAAAATGATTTCTTTATTAGATTAATTAAAAATTATGAATCAAAAAAATTTGATATTTCTGGACCAAAAATTATTTCTACTGTAAATGGAATTAATCAAAACCCAACTCCAAAGCTTTTTTTTAGGATTCAAGATGTAAAAAAAATGCAACTGAAATTCAAAATATATCATATTCTAAGCCTTTTTCATGTTGATTTATGGTTAAAGAAATTTTTGAATAGGAACAATAAGAAAGATATGGAAAATCTAGAATACGAAGAATTTCAGTTGCACGGTGCATGCCTAATTTTTTCAAAAGACTACATTAAAAAATACAATGGACTTAATGTTAATACTTTCATGTACATGGAAGAGTTTATTTTAAAATATATTGCAGAAAGAGACTTGTTAGTTATGAGTTATTTGAACGATATAAGTATTTTTCATAAAGAAGATAGTTCAACGAATGCGTATTTAAAGAGCAATATACAAAAAAGACGCTTTTTTTATAAGCATAGTATCCACTCATCTCAGGTCCTCATTGATCTTATGAGAGAGAGTGAGTGATTATGAAGAATAGAATGTTAAAAAAAACTCTGGAAAGAGTTAAAGGAGACGCGTTTAATATTGATGATAATATTTCTGATAGAGAGCTACTTTTTATATTGATAAATAAATTTACTCAATACTACAGAGGTATCTATAAATGTTTAGGAATAAAAGGGAGTAAGAAAAAAATTTTTATCGGTAAAAAGGTTACTATTCGAAATAAAAAACATATTTCTATGGGAACTTTAGTTAGAATAGGTGATTATGTTGAACTTGATGGTTTATCCAAAGAAGGTCTTTCATTTGGTAACAATTGTTCAATTGGAAAATACTCTATAATTAGAGGAACTGGTGGTTTGGCGGTTTTAGGAATGGGAATAACTTTTGGGAATAATTCTAGTTGTGCCGACAATTGTTTTTTTGGTTGTTCGGGAGGTATTATTATAGGCAATGATGTTATAATCGGACAAAATGTTCGCTTCCATTCGCAATCACATAACTTTAAAAATTTAAATGTTTTAATTAGGAAACAAGGAGTAACTTCAAATGGAATAAAAGTAGGGAATAATAATTGGATTGGTAGTGGAGTAGTAATATTAGATGATGTAAAAATTGGAAATAATTGTGTGATTGGTGCAAATACATTAGTGAATAAAGATATTCCTTCTAACAGTGTTGCTGTAGGTAATCCTGTCAAAATAATAAAAAGTAGGGAAATAAATATTGATGAGTAAAACTGAAAAGTTAATGTTATATTTTATACCAATTGGTATTGCCTTACAATATATATTTTTTTCAATAACTTTACATGACAATCCATTAGTAAAATATTGGAAGGAACTGATTGTAGTTGTATATTTATTATTGTTAATTCCCAAAATATTTGAATTAAAAAAAAGTAATACCGCTATACTTGATGTAAAACTAGGTATATGGAGTTTATTTTATTTTTTATTTCTTATTTCTTTAGTTATTTCTACTGTGTTGTTCACGCAAAGTATATCTACTGCTTTTTTTGTTATTCGTAGATATGTTTTACCAGTTCTTATATTTATAATTGCTAGAAATCTTTCAATTGATACTAAGGATGTATTTAAATTTTTTAGTTATATTTTTAAATTTTTTAGTCTAATTTGTATTTGGGGAATTTTTCAAGCATATGTTTTAGGAGATCAATTTCTAATTAATTTAGGTTACCCAATTAAATATGCGGGAAGATTAAAAGATTCTTTTTATTTTGGAGGATTCGGTTCATTGCAACGAGTAGTTTCTACATTTTCAAATACCAACGTTTTTGGGGCTACTCTAGGTTTAATTTTGGTTGTAGTATTAATTAATAGAGAATATATTAATGTTAAATATTATAATGTTTTATTTGGAATCTACTGTTTAACATTATTATTGACTTTTTCTAGAAGTAATTGGCTGTCATTAAGCTTTGTTATCATTTTAGTAATGACTAAGAAAAGAGGAATTCTATCTAAAGCTAGTATTTTAGTAGTAGGAGTTGTACTTTCATTAATAGTAGTGAGTGCTCTATTTAATATTAATATGTTCGATATTTTAATTAAATATATTGAATCAACGATTACTTTAGAAGATAACTCTGCGGCTGGAAGAAAAGGAATTTGGTTAGAAGCATTCTCTTATTTTTTAGATAATCCTTTTGGGATTGGCTTAGGTCGTGTTGGGACTGTTTCTGATGTTGTTTCTACTGGATATGATCGGATTATGGGAGAATCGTCTTATTTAGCTGTACTTCTAGATACTGGTATACAGGGCTTTATTGGTTATTACGGTATGATAGGTAGTATTTTACTGAGTTTTTATAACCGAATGAAAAAAAGCAAATCATTACTTTTCAAAAATATTAATTTTACGGGAGTCTGTTTAACAATTTATATACTTGTAATGTTTATTTTTTCAAATCATATTTATGATATGGAAATTACAGTATTTTATTTCTTGTTTATAGGACTACTATCTAATAAAAAAATATATAAGAAGGATAATCATGAATTCATACAAGAAGTTATTTAGTAATTCAATTATTTTCGCCATAGGAACGATGGGGAGTAAAGTAGTTACTATTTTATTAGTACCGATATATACATATTATTTATCAGTGGCTGAGTATGGAACGGTAGACTTAATTGTAAACACATCTAATTTATTTTTACCAATAATATTTCTAAGTATTTATGATTCCGTATTACGTTTTGTAATGAGGGAAGATGAGAACAAACAAGATGTCTTAAAGAATGGATTAACAATTTCTTATATTGGTTCATTGTTACTCTGCTTTCTGGTATTATTCTTAATTTTGATTGGTTATAAGCGTGTAATGATAGTCATCGATGTCACTGTTGTTTTAATTGTTATGGGAATTCAAAAACTATTCTCTAACTATGCTAGAGCAGATAACAGAATAAAACTATTTGCGCTGAATGGTATTTTTCAAACTGTATTACTTTGTTTATTAAATATTATTTTTCTTATTTTTTTTTCTATGGGAATTAAAGGGTACATTTTATCAATTGTTATATCTAATTTATTTTCCATACTTCATCTTTGTATATTTTGTAAGATTAACCTATTTGTGATTGGTATTGATAAAAATTTAGCTCGAAATATGCTTTCATATAGTATTCCTATGATTCCAAATGCATTAATGTGGTGGATTATGAATGCATCAAATCGCTACTTTATTTTTGCATTTGTTGGTGTTACAGCAAATGGTCTGTTTGCAGTTGCCAATAAAATCCCCTCTATTTTACAAATTGTCAGTC
Source organism: Enterococcus sp. AZ126 (assembly GCF_051714545.1). Lineage (NCBI taxonomy): Bacteria > Bacillati > Bacillota > Bacilli > Lactobacillales > Enterococcaceae > Enterococcus > Enterococcus sp. AZ126. The sequence continues at coordinate 1,508,208 of NZ_JBIOSB010000001.1, read as the reverse complement.
AAGTGTTTAATCAAGCTTGGCAGATTTCAGCAATAGAAGAATATAATAATAAAAAGAAACATGCTTTTTATAGTAACGTTTTTCAGGTGTATTTTTCTTTGCTAATTATTGTAGCTGCATTAATAATGCTTGCTTTAAAATACATTTATAAATTTTTTGTTGCTACTGAGTACTATTCTTCATGGAATATTGTTCCGTTTTTATTACTAGGAGTTATTTTTACTAATTTAGCGACTTTTTTAGGGACGAATTATATGGCAGCAATGAAAACTAAAGGAGCATTTAGAACTTCCGTAATTGGTGGGATTGTAAGTATTCTTCTAAGCTTGTTTTTCATTCCTACACTAGGTTATATGGGCTCGGGATTAGCAGTTTTAGGTAGCTCATTGATTATGTTCTTCTTGAGAGTATTTGATACAAAAAATTTAGTTAGAATTGAGTATAATTGGTTTGTTATAGCAATGAGTATGTTTATTTATTCGCTGCAAACTATCATTTTATTTATTAATTTCAATGAAATATTATCATTATTAATACAATTGATACTAGTTATAGCAATGATTATAGTTAATTTCAATACATTTAAACCTTTAGTAGAGAAAATATTTAGTAGAAAATAGGAGTGAAGTATGAAGAAAATTGCTTTAGTTGGAGCTGTGGACAGAAATAATTATGGAGACTTACTATTTCCAATTATTTTAAAAGAATGGTTATCCTCAAGAAATAAAAATTTAGATTTTAAAAATTACGGAATAGTATCATCAGATTTATCAAAAATTGGTGCACTGCCAAGTAATAAAATTTCTGATATTGAGTTTTATAGTCCCGATGCACTGATTGTTGTAGGTGGGGCTACTTTAAATTCTGCATGGAAGTTTACTCATTTACATTTATTGGAAAACGATAAAAAAATTTTATATTATAGAATACTATATAAAATAATAGGAAAAAGAAATGCAGAAATGCTTTCTTCTAAAATCTTGCAAGGATATACTAGATACCCTTGGATATTTTCAAAACAAGAATATAATCTAGGTAATTGCCAATTGATCTATAATACTGTAAGTGGCACTGACTTTTCTTATTTTAATAAAAAAGAGCAGCAGAGAATAGCAAACTATTTAGCTCAAGCTGATTATTTGTCAGTTCGAGATCCATTAACAAAGAAAAACTTGCAAAATTTAAATATTGAAAAAATTCATATGATACCGGACTCAGCTGTTATCATGTCGGATATCTTTCCTAAAGATAAGTTGAAAGGAATGGTTAGTAAAGAATATCGAATTTTTGAAAAGAAAAATAATTTAAAAAAATATTTAGTTTTTCAAATAGGTAAAAAATATGCTACTAATGAAAAAAAGATTGCCGAGCAAATATGTAGTTATTGCCACCAAAGAAAATTATCGTTAATTTTATTGCCAATAGGAAGGGCTGGTATGCATGAAGACCCGATTCCATTGAGAAAAATTTATGAATATTGTAAAAATGAAATAGAAGTTTTTTTGCCAGAGAATAACACAATATTTGACACTATGTTTTATATTGCAAATGCTGAACTCTTTTTAGGTACTAGTTTGCATGGCAATATTACAGCCATTTCTTATGGAGTAAAGGCCGTGGGATTAGATAGTAGAGTTAAAAAATTGAAATATTTTTTAGAAGAATATTATATTGAATCTTATCCATATGCGGATAATATTTTTCATATTTATGATGAATTAGTCAGGAGTGACAGTGTACAAGTTGCGGATATTATCAAATCAAGAGATAGATTAATTAAGTTAGTAACAGCTCATTTTCAACGATTATTAGAAATTTTGGATAATTGAAAAGTTATTTTGCTGTACAAAGAAGAAGAGCTATCAGATTTTCAATTTTTGGTTTAGATGATGTTGATTTTACGAACGAGTTATTATTATTCCTTAATGAGCAGTTACTAGGTCTGGTATTATCGATTAAAAATCAACTTGAAAATGAATTAGAGGGATGATAAAGATAATATTTATACAAGAAATTTATTTTGTAAAGTTTGATAACTTTCCCTAAAAACTATTATTTTACAAATACATTAAGATATCATGCCAATTTCTCAAAAAAGTTGCGGCTTGATTCAAATTGTGAGAAAATAGATTTCATGAATTATTCTTGCAAAAATGAGGAAGTGTCTTATGAAACTATGGAAAAAAGTAATATTAACTGCTTTAGGATTAGTTCTTGTTTCAGTTGCAGGTTTCTGTGCATACGGGATTAAAATGTATTCAGATGCATCGGGGACAGTAGAAGGTGTATATGAATCAATCGATCGTACCTCTAAAAAAAGAGATATGGCTGTAAATATTGATGCACAAGAACCTTTTTCAGTGTTATTGATGGGGATTGATACTGGGGATTTGGGACGGACAGAGCAAGGGCGTTCTGATACTACAATGGTGGTTACTATTAATCCTAAAGAAAAAAAATCTACAATGATTAGTTTAGATAGAGATATTTTGACTGAGATTGTTGGGTATGGTACAGAAGATAAATTGAACCATGCGTATGCTTTTGGTGGAGCTAAAGGTGGGGCCAAAATGGCGATTGATACAGTAGAGAATTTATTAGATATTCCAATTGATAACTATGTATCAATAAACATGAGAGGCTTAAAAGATTTAATTGACGCTGTAGGTGGCATTGAAGTTGATAATCCATTTGAGTTTACGTTAGATGGTATTACTGTTCCTAAGGGACACATAAAGCTTGATAGTGAGACTGGATTAGCATATGCAAGGATGCGTGAAGAAGATCCAGAAGGCGATATAGGACGTCAAAGAAGACAGCGAGAAGTTGTTGAAAAAATTGTGAATAAGATCATCAGTTTAGATGGTATTTCAAAATACAGAAAAATTTTGGATGCAGTAAAAGATAATGTAAGAACGGATTTAACTTGGGATAATATGGTAGATATTCAGAAAAAGTATATGCCAGCCTTCAAAGATATTGACTCTTTACAGTTAGAGGGGGAAGGTACGGAAATCGGTGGTATCTATTACCAAATTTTAGACCCAACAAAACTATATGATGTACAAACAAATTTGCGCTCTCAATTAGGACTACCCGAAAATAAAGAGATGCAGGCAAAAGATAATACTAACTATAATAATTATATTAGTGGTAATGAGACGGGGGATTATACCGGTACATCTGATGCTACTAATGGTTATGGATACGCTCAAGACACAACTAATGTCGACCCAAATACTTACACTGATCAAAATGTAGTAGATGATGGACAATATTCAGGTGGTTATTAATGAGTAGACTTCTATTCTCGATTGAGAATAGAAGTTTTTTTAATTTCTATCCAATTTAGACTAGAAATCTTTTTTATAGGGTGTTATAATTGGACTATACCAAATATGGATACAAGGGAGAAAGAGCTAATGGATATTATCAAAGTAGTAAACGCTGAAGAAGGCGGAAAGAAAGCATTTGAACTGATCAAAGAAGGCATGAACAATGGTGCAAAAGTATTAGGGCTTGCAACAGGAAGTACGCCAGAAACATTATATAAAGAAATGACTGCAAGCGACATAGACTTTACAGATATGACTTCTGTAAATTTGGATGAATATGTTGGTTTAGGTGGGGAAGATAACCAAAGTTACCGTTACTTCATGAATGATCAATTATTCAATAAAAAGCCATTTAAAAACACATATGTACCAAACGGCAAAGCAGAAGATTTAGCTGCAGAATGCAAACATTATGAAAGTATCATTGACAGCAATCCAATTGATATTCAAATCTTGGGGATTGGTCAAAATGGACACATCGGTTTTAATGAACCAGGAACACCTGTAGATAGTTTCACTCATGTAGTTGAACTAACAGAATCTACAATCAATGCCAACAAACGTAATTTTGAAAAAGTGGAAGATGTGCCTACAAGAGCTGTTTCAATGGGAATCGGTTCAATCATGAAAGGTAAAAAAATGATTTTAATGGCGTTTGGCGAAGAAAAAGCTGATGCGATTAAAGGAATGATCGATGGACCTGTTTCTATCGAGTTACCAGCAAGTCTTTTAAAAAATCATTCAGATGTTGTTGTTATCATTGATGAGGCTGCAGCAAGTAAGTTATAAGAATAAAAGATATATATAATTTTAGAGGATGATCCAAAGCTATTTTTTAGTTTTGGATCATCTTCTCTATTTTTCATATAAATGAATGTTAGTCTCTTTATCTAAATTAGTGCTATAATAAAATAGAAAAGTACTAGGAGGAATGAGTATGATGGATATAGATTTAACGATTCCTGAAATTATTATAAGATTATGTTTAGCCATGTTGATTGGCGGAGTGATTGGTTTTGAACGTCAATATAAAAATAGACCAGCTGGTATGCGGACTCATATTTTAGTTTGCATGGGTGCTACAATCATCGCGTTGATTCAAGTTGAAATTGCTGCAAATGCTCTACAAGATGCGCTTAATCATCCTGAATTGAGTGGCGTAATCCGTTCAGACCAAGCACGTTTGATTGCTCAAGTAGTTAGTGGAATTGGTTTTTTAGGTGCTGGAACAATCATTGTGACAAAACAATCTGTAACAGGTTTGACGACTGCAGCTTCATTATGGGCTATCGCAGGATTAGGGATTGCGATCGGTATGGGGTATTACGCAATTGCTATCACTAGTTCTATTGGTGTATTTATTGCGCTAACCCTAGTGAAAAAAGTAATTCACGTGCCGACAACAAAAAAATTAGAGATTCGTTATATACACAAACAAGAAACCAAAGAATTTATCAATCAGTATTTTGAAGACCATAAAATTGAAATTGAAGATGTAAATTTTAATGTGATAACAGTTGAAGATATGCAGATTAACACAAATATTTATACGATTGATTTGCCAAAAGGAATGACGTACGCTGAGGTCATAGAGGACTTGTCGATTTATAAAAATATAACCAAATTACGATTGGTTAGTATTTAAATTGTCTTGGCTATCGTAAAAAATAAAGAGGCTAGGGTATAACTCACAGAGTTATACCCTAGCCTTAAGTAATTCGCATAAGCGATTGGAACAGAAGCAAATCTCTCTTATTTCTCAGAGTTAAAAACTTCTATCCTAACCTCGTTACTTTTTCATATCCATTATTGTAAATAAAAAATGAGGATCCAACTGACTAAGACGGTTAAGCAGCCGCTAAAAAAATTGACCCAGTCATTTGTCAGCCAAAAAATTCCACTAATTTTTTTTGTTTGTTTTTGATGATGCAACGGTTGTTCAGTTATCTGTCCACAGATAAGACAGCGGTATTTTGTTTGAAGTGTTGCGCCTAAAAAACTATCCACAAGAGAATTAAAAACACCGCAAGTCAGAGGGACAACAATGAATAGATGCGTTGAGAGTTGAGAAACAGGATACCAACTATACATCAGACAAAAAGCAAGTGTAATTAATAGACTTCCAAAGAAAGAAGCAATACTGCCAAGCACAGAAATACCTCCAGAAAGTCCAGGTTCAATCGGTTTAAATGTGAGAATTGAACAAGGAAGATTTTTACTTAAGATCCCTATCTCAGAGCTCCATGTGTCTGCCGTTGCGCCTGCGATGCCACTAATATAACCAATCAAGAATAATTGATTTTCTGTGCAATAGAAAAGAATCAAAGAAACAATCGCTGGAAGACTGTTAGCCAGTACTTGCCAAGCATCTCTTGTATGTCCCTTTTCAACGATAGATTCGTCTTTCGTCATTTTTATAGCTTTTTTTGTCAAATGTATACATCCTGAGCTTGCAAAAAAGAGAATAAGTAATCCCCAAGTCGGCCATATTCCAAAGCCGCAGACAATCGTAGCGATAAAGATTACGGCAAACGCGCCAGATTTTGTAAGGAAATGAGTGATATAGGAAAAGAGACCAATTAGACTTCCTACGATGATTCCCAGAAGTAATTTATAGAATAAAATAGTCATGATGCACCTCGTAAAATAGTTACTTTAGTAAAATCGTGATATTAGAATAAGTATATCATGGAATAGTTATTATCATTAGAGAGAAAAATTCTAACTATCTAGGTAAAAAATAAGTCTAAGATAAAAACTCAAGCAGTTTTATCTTAGACTTATTTTATTTTTCAGAAAAAGAATTACTCCATACCAATCAGATAATCATCATCTTTCATGGCTTCAACAGTTCCTAACAAGTAACCATTACCAACTTGTGAGAAGAAATCATGATTACTTGTACCAGTAGAAATCCCATTCATAACGATTGGATTGACATCATTCGCTGTGTCAGCAAACAATGGATCCATTCCTAGGTTCATCAATGCTTTATTAGCATTATAACGTAAGAAGGTCTTCACTTCTTCAGTCCAACCTAAATCGTCGTATAATTCTTCTGTGTAACGTTCTTCATTTTCATAAAGTTCATAAAGAAGATTATACATCCAATCTTTCATGTCATTTTGTTCTGCTTCAGTCAATTCGTTAAACCCTAATTGGAATTTGTACCCGATATAAGTGCCATGAACAGACTCATCACGAATGATCAATTTGATAATTTCAGCAACGTTTGCTAATTTGTTATTCCCTAAATAATAAAGAGGCGTATAAAAACCAGAATAGAATAAGAATGTTTCTAAATAGACACTGGCAACTTTTTTTTCTAAAGGCGTACCATTTTTATATATTTCATTGATTTTTTCCGCTTTATTTTGTAGATAAATGTTAGTATTCGTCCATTCGAAGATATCATCGATTTCTTTTTTAGTGTTTAATGTACTAAAGATCGATGAATAACTTTTAGCATGAACGGATTCCATAAATTGGATATTATTTAAGACAGCTTCTTCATGGGGAGTGCGAACATCATTTCTTAGTTGCTCCATACCACTTTCAGACTGAACAGTGTCTAGCAGTGTCAAACCGCCAAAAACGTAGCCTACAGTTGTTTTTTCTAGCTCTGAAAGAGTTCTCCAGTCATCTAGATCATTTGATAAAGGGATACGAGTATCTAACCAAAATTGTTCTGTCAATTTCTCCCAAGTTGATTTATCGATCACGTCTTCGATGGCGTTCCAGTTGATCGCTTCATAATATGTTGCCATGTATTTTCCTCCTCATTACCTGTACGTTAAAATACAATAAGTCATAGAACAAGGCGACCAGAGGGCGCCTTGTTTGTTGTTTCGCTTTTTTTAGATCACACAGCTTTCGCATTGGTTACTACCGATCTCTTCAGCATCATCCGTAAATGTTCGTACATAATAAATCGATTTAACACCTTTATGGAAAGCATAATGGCGTAAAATATTTAAATCACGAGTTGTTTGCTTTGGAGAATCTTTCCATTCGTATAAACCTTCTGGCATTTCAGAACGCATAAACAATGTTAAACTCATTCCTTGATCTACGTGTTGTTGTGCCGTTGCATAAACATCGATCACTTTACGCATATCCATGTCATAAGCAGATGTGTAATATGGAATCGTATCATTTGCTAAATGAGGAGCAGGGTAATAAATTTTACCGATTTTCTTTTCTTGACGCTCTTCGATCATACGAGTGATGGGGTGGATACTAGCACTCGTATCATTGATATATGAAATAGAACCATTAGGTGCGACAGCTAAACGATTTTGGTGATATAAGCCGTCTTTTTTCACTGCATCACGTAAACTTGCCCAATCGGAAGCAGTTGGAACAAAAATATCTTTAAAAATGTCTTTGACTTTATCTGATTGTGGAGTGAAATCTCCTTCAATATACTTATCGAAATAGGAACCATTAGCATAATCGGACTTTTCAAAATTATGGAATGTTTCGTTGTATTGTTTTGCTATATTATTACTTTCGACTAAAGTCCAGTAATTTAATAAAGTAAAGTAAACGTTGGTGAAATCAAGTGATTCTTTTGAACCATACTCCATATGGTTTTTAGCAAAGAATGTATGCAGACCCATCGCACCAAGTCCGATTGTGTGACTTAATCTATTTCCGTTTTGAATAGAAGGAACCACATCGATATCAGAAGCATCAGTAACAAATGTTAAGGCACGTGTCATAGCACGAACAGACTTACCAAAGTCAGGACTGTCCATCAAATTGACGATGTTCGTTGAGCCTAAGTTACAACTGATATCTGTACCAAGTGTTTCATATTCTTGTTTACCATTTAAAACAGAAGGTGTTTGCACTTGTAAAATTTCAGAACATAAGTTACTCATGATGATTTTGCCATAAGCTGGATTGCTTCTATTAGCTGTATCGATATTGATAATGTATGGATAGCCAGATTCTTGTTGTAACTTAGAAATTTCATTTTCTAGGTCACGCGCTTTGATTTTACGTTTACGAATTTTAGGATTAGCTACTAGATTATCATATTCTTTAGTAATATCGACATAAGAGAAAGGAACGCCATATTCACGTTCTACACTATATGGGCTGAATAAATACATATCTTCATTGTTGCGAGCTAACTCATAAAATTTATCAGGAACTACAACGCCTAAAGATAAAGTTTTTACACGAACTTTTTCATCCGCATTTTCTTTTTTCGTTGAAAGGAACATTTCGATATCTGGATGGAAAACATTTAGATAAACTACCCCAGCTCCTTGACGCTGACCTAATTGATTAGAATAGCTAAAGCTATCTTCGAACAATTTCATAACAGGAACCACGCCGCTGGCAGCTCCTTCGTAGCCTTTGATTGGAGCTCCTGCTTCACGTAAGTTTGCTAATGTGATCCCCACACCGCCACCAATACGTGATAATTGCAATGCTGAGTTGATTGAACGGCCGATGCTGTTCATATCATCTGTCACTTGGATCAAGAAACAAGAAACAAGCTCACCACGACGTTTACGTCCAGCGTTTAAGAAAGACGGTGTTGCAGGTTGATAACGTTGATGGATCATTTCATCTGCTAAAGTTAAAGCCAATTCTTCGTTACCGTCAGCAAAATATAATGCATTAAAAGCGACACGATCTTCATAGCTTTCTAAGTATTCAGTTCCTTCATTGTTTTTAAGTGCATATTGTGAATAAAACTTGTAAGCTGCCATGAATGATTTGAATTCAAACTGTTGCTCATCAAGAAATATATATAATTGTTCAATAAAAGCCATAGAGTATTTTTCAATAAATGCAGTTTCTAAATAATCATTGTCGATCAAGTATTTGATTTTTTCTTCTATACTATTGAAGGTTCTTGTATTAGGAAGAACATTTTCTTTAAAGAAAGCTTCCAGCGCTTCTTTATCCTTATGTAAAGGAATTTGTCCGTCAACAGGACGATTGATCTCATTATTCAGCTTAAAATAGCTAACATCTTTAATTTCTTTTAGACTCAAGTTCATTCACTACTTTCTTAAAGGATTCCACGTCTTCGTTTGTTCCGCTAAATTCAAAGGCAAAAAGCATTGGAACGTTGTAATCACGTGCTATGTCTTTGGCTGTATAAACAAATAATTCTGCAAAATTTAAGTTGCCGCCTCCAGCAACACCTTGCAAGTTTACTCGATTACTTTTAAAATCAAGAAAATCGTTCACTACTTCAGTGATTTCTTTGTCATAAGTAGGAACGACTAAAACAAAAGGCTCATTTATCTCAAAAAAAGGATTTGCAGGCTCAATTTCATAAGCTGCTAAATCCAATTTTTTAATGAAGCGTCTGGTTTGTCCGGTAACTGTAAAATAGACAATTTTCATTTAGCTAGCCAATTGTTTTAATTGATCAGGACGAAATCCTACAACTGTAGCAGCATCAGAAGTGATAACCGGAACACTTTGGAAACCTTGTTCTTTTAACCAGTCGATTGCATCTGGTTGGATATCGATGTTTACTTCTTCAAATGCTATATTATTCTCGCTCAAAAAGCGTTTTGCCATCTTACATTGGATACAATTATTTTTAGAAAAGATTTTTACGTTCATTTTTAATTCCCCCTAAATTAGTTTACTTTACTAGTATAAATCTCTTAGAAAAAAAGTCAACACTTAGGCACTATATATTGTGGTTGCATTTTGATTCAATACCAAGTTTTGTGTTTTTGAAAGAAATATGAAAACGCGTAGTCTCAATATTTAAACGACTGTTATGATTGTTTTAGCCGTAAAAAAAGAAATTTATTAAATTTTATCTTGAAAATTCTAATCGATTGAACACAAGATGTAGGGGGTAGTAGAAATAGGACACACTAATGAATCAAGCTCTTTTTTGATTGAAAATATTTTCTTATCATGAAGTAGAAAGAAGATTGATTTAAACCTCACAAACAAGTATACTTAATGAGAACGATTCTCAATATCAATAGAATAATAGATGAAACTTTTTCACAATGCTTAAGTCTCCTCTTTTGTACTTTACCTAGATCGTGATAAGTAAGCTCGTTCAGTTTTTAAATTAAGGAGGATAACGCAATGCTGACGTTGGCACAGGCAAAATTGAATAAGGTTTATATAATTGAAAAGATTCAGGCAGAAGGTTTTGCGAAGAAACACTTAAGTAATCTTGGACTTGTGCCAGGTGGAAAAGTTGTGCTGGTGAATTATTCCGGTGAAAATGGCATTGTTTTATTGCACAATAGCCGTATTGCGATCAATTTATCTGTGCTAAAACATATTATAATAGTAGAAAAAAGTATCAATGAAGAAAACTGGTTATCTCTAGATCAATTAAAAGTAGGAGAAAAAGCGCAAGTAGTAGGTATTCATGGGCAAGGTGCTGTTAAAAGAAGGTTAATGGATATGGGACTGACAAAGGGTGTAGATATCCTTGTACGAAAAATGGCGCCTTTAGGAGACCCAATCGAAATCAATCTTCGAGGATATGAACTGACGCTAAGAAAAAATGAAGCCGAATTAGTCTTGGTACAAAAGGAGGGGTAAGCAATGAAAGAACAGCATATCGCACTGACAGGAAATCCGAATAGTGGGAAAACAACAGCATTTAATGCATTGACAGGTGCAAATCAATATGTAGGAAATTGGCCAGGTGTGACGGTTGAACGAAAAGAGGGAAAGCTGAAAAGAAACAAGCAAGTAACGATTCAAGATTTACCAGGTATTTATTCTCTTTCCCCTTACACGCCGGAAGAAGTGGTTGCCAGAGATTATTTGCTCAGTGGTAGTCCAGATGTTATTGTCAATATTGTCGATGCCACAAACTTAGAACGAAACCTATATTTAACAACTCAATTGATGGAGACGGGAATCCCCGTTGTTATTGGTTTGAATATGATGGATATTTTAGATAAAACCGAAAGAAAAATTAATATTGAGAAGCTCTCCTACGGATTAGGAGTAGATGTATTAGGTTTCAGTGCCTTAAAAAATCGTGGATTGGATGACTTAGTAAAAAAAGCAATAAAAGCAACTGACGTTTTTCCTTCAGAATTGAATTATCCAACGTATAATAATCGTTTAGAAGCAGCATTAAACGAAATCATAGACGTTTTAGGGAATAGTGTATTAGAAAAACAAGCACGTTGGTATAGTATCAAATTATTTGAAAGAGATACTAGGATCCAGGCAGAATTAGAATTGAGCACATTGCAGCAAAAAGAAATAGAAGAAATAATTAGGATTGCAGAACAAATTTTTGGTGATGATAGTGAAGCAATCATTATTAATGAACGATACGAATTTATCACTCGTCTAACAGCTCTTTGTGCGATTGAAAGAAATGAAATCACATTTAACACAAGCGATAAGATCGATCGAATCGTGACTAATCGTTGGTTGGCTTTACCGATATTTGCAGCAATCATGTGGTTTGTTTATTATTTAGCGATTCAAACTGTTGGAACGATGGGAACAGACTGGATTAATGATGAATTATTTGGCAATTTTGTACCAAATACAATAGAAGGATTATTGATTAGTTGGCAAGTAGCACCTTGGATGCAAAGTTTGATTATTGATGGAATCATTGCTGGAGTTGGAGCTGTGTTGGGCTTTTTACCTCAGTTAGCCGTTTTATTCTTGTGTTTGGGATTTTTAGAAGATTGCGGCTATATGGCTAGAATTGCCTTTGTTATGGATCGCTTGTTTAGGAAATTTGGCTTATCAGGTAAATCGTTTATTCCTATGTTGATCGCAACGGGTTGTGGAGTACCTGGTGTTATGGCAAGTCGCACGATTGAAAATGAAAAAGACCGTAAGATGACGATCATGGTCACGACCTTCATGCCTTGTTCAGCAAAATTACCAATTATTGCATTAATTGCTGGCGCTTTTTTTCCGAAAAGTAGCTGGGTATCACCATCTGCTTATTTTATCGGGATCGCAGCTATTGTATTATCTGGAATCGCATTGAAAAAGACACGTTCATTTTCAGGAGATCCAGCACCCTTTATTATGGAATTACCAGCGTATCATATGCCACAATTACGTGGCGTTCTCCGTCATGCATACGATCGTAGTAAATCGTTTGTAAAAAAAGCAGGAACAATTATTTTTGTGATGAGTATCATTATTTGGTTTACGTCAACGTATACATTCACACTACAAGAAGCTGCCGAAGACCAAAGTATTTTGGCAAACTTAGGCAAGGTAATTGCACCGTTGTTTGCACCACTTGGCTGGGGAACTTGGCAAGGCGCGGTTGCTACGATTACAGGTTTAGTGGCAAAGGAAAATGTGATTGGTACATTTGGGATTTTGTTTGGTCATGTAGGCGAAGTCTCTGAAGATGGTGTAGAGGTTTGGTCTGCATTACAAGGCACGTTTACACCGGTCGCAGCGTATTCATTTTTGGTCTTTAATTTGTTATGTGCACCCTGTTTTGCGGCTATTGGAGCGATTCGTAGAGAGATGGGCGACTGGAAATGGACTTGGTGTGCGATTGGTTACCAATGTGGTCTAGCATACGTTGTCAGCTTTATTATTTATCAATTTGGGCATGTTTTCTTTGAGCAAGGGCAAATTGGTTTAGGTATATTTATTGCGTCATTACTGCTGATCATTATAGGCTATTATTTAGCTAGAAAACCAAAAGAAAAAGAAGAGATAGTAATCACAATGGCAACTATAGAAAGAGGGTAAGAACATGTCGACGTTTGTTTTAGCAGTCTTGATTTTTGGCGGTGCGGGGTATGTCGTCTTTTCTCGAATCCGTAAAGGAAAGAGCTGTGATGATTGCCACACCACATGTCCTGTGAAGAAAGAAGCAGAAAAGTGAAAAGAGTCCGATACAGTGAGATAAAATACTTGTAATTTATTTCACTGTGTCTGATGTTTCCTCTTGAATAAACGCCTTTCAAGTGCTACAATACTTAAGTGTTAAATTATTCGGGTCGTTAGCTCAGTTGGTAGAGCAGCTGACTCTTAATCAGCGGGTCATGGGTTCGAGCCCCTTACGACCCATTGGGTGCCAAACCCACGAGAACGGTATTCTGTCGGCGTCTTTAGACGTTTAGAAGATGGAATAGGCGTTCTCTTTTTTGTCTATTTTAATCTCGTGAACAAAAATTGATCACATTTTTGATAAATCAAAAAGCCATTAGCACTGACTCATTCAAGTCAATTACTAGTGGCTTATATTATTTATCATTCAAAGATTTTAAAATCGCTAGAATATGTTCTAATGTTTCGTCCTCCAAACCGACTAATTTAGTATTGACCGCTGAAACTAGTTGGCTATGATTTTTAGGTTCATAGAGAAAGTTACTAAATGAATGAACATGTATTTAGTGAAAATACTCTTATGATTTTTATAAAATTAAACGCCATTACCGAACTATCTTCATGTAGAATATAATCAGATGAAGCAACAAATCGACGATGTAAGTTTTGAAGACTATAAGAAGATGGCTTTTGCAGATACCTCCTTTGATTATTATTCTATATGATCACAAATTTTTTAATATTGAGAACCGTTTCAAAAAGAAGGTACATGGTATTTTTTACATAGTTGAAATTAGCTCTCAGTAAACGAAATTGACAGCAGTCACATTTTTAATTTAACCATATGCATAAAGAAAATGGTAAAATGAAGTTGCGAGATTTTTTATACTACCAAATAGTGATATAGCTTTAGAGGAGATGAACTGATTTGAGCCAAAAGATGATACATAAATTATACGTAGTAAGTGATTTTATCCTAACCTTTTTTTGGATATTACTTTTTATATTAAGTTTAGCCGGTGTAATTAGTATTAGTAGCTTTCCCTATAATCTAATAGATACTTCTATACTAATATTATTCACTATTAGTTATTTAGTAAGATTTTTACTAGCAACAAATAAGAGAAAGTACTTTACAGAGAATATATTTGATTTATTCGCAATCATTCCTTTAAGTCTCTTAAATATCGGCATTTTAGCAAAATCAAATAGAATATTTAGAATCGTAAATTTGTTGGCAAAGTTAGGTCATAATAAGAACAGTATCTTATATAGAAATGGGTTTATATATGCATTGTATGCTAGTGCCTGTATTGTGTTTGTAGGTAGTGGTTTTTTTAGTGTAGTTGAAAATATTAGTTATGAAGATAGTATTTGGTGGAGCATTGTAACTATGACTACAGTGGGCTACGGAGATATAGTACCAAAAACGGGATGGGGAAAAATTATAGCTGCGATAACAATGTTATTTGGTATCGGCTTCATTGGTATGCTGACCTCAACAATAACGAACTATTTTAGAGGTAAAAAGACGAATAAAAAGAAAGACAAACCAGAGAATGAAGATATAAAACAGTTAAATAACAAAGTGGATGAATTGACGAAATTAGTTGAAAATTTATCTAAAAACTTAGAAGATAAAAACTGAAATCGTTTAGAACGATATGTATCTATTGGCAAAAAAGAAATAGGTAAGCATTCAGGGTCCATGAAAATGGTATTTTATACACTAGATGCTTCAAACATGAAATAGGTGTTTTCTTTTTTATTTATTCATTCGTAAATAGCCCAATAAAGAGAGTAGTCATATGAAGTGAGTATTCCATTATTTAATGATAAACTGTAGTAAGGAAATACCTAGGGGGAAAAATTATGAAAAAGAAATTTATTTATTCATTTATATTACTTGCAAGCTTATCCTTGGCTGCCTGTGGCGGAAAAGATAAGACCACTGAAAGTTCAACTTCAACTAAGAAAACTGAAAAAACTAGTCAAACGACTACAATATCTAGTAGCCAAAGCGCAACAAAATCATCCTCGTCAGAAACAAAGACAAGTGAAAGCCAATCTACTATTAAATCAGAAAAAAATACACCAGCAAAACAAGCAGAGGCGGTTTTAAATCAGTTAAATAAAGAGTTTCCAAACGATCAACTACCACAAGCAATCTTAACAAGCCAAACTCCGGAGTATTTGACTGCAGCAACGACAAGTACAGCTGATCAAGGGAATTTTAGACTCTTATATTATGCTGAAAATCGTGCGATCGCGGTCAATGATCTTGCCGTCAACGACTTGCAACCAATCGCTTCTTTCGAAAAAAAATCTTATGATTCAACTACTGCAGCAGCTAATGCGGTCAATCAAATCATTGATAACGGTGGAAGACAGGTTGATTTAGGTTACGGTATTACGGGGTATCAACAAGGAGCTGCAGGTTCTAGTTTCTTATCATGGCAAGAAGGAAATTGGAGTATGGTCGTTAGAGCTTCAAATGTTGGGGGAGAAAAAGCTGAACCTTTAGCTAAAGAAGCTGTAGCTTATTTAGAAACAGCGATGCTCCCAGCACCTCAAAATGTTGGCCAACTATCTTTAACAACAACTACAAGTGATAGTTATCAAAATAATTCAGTTGTTTGGCAAAGAGGAACAACAGTATACACGATTCAACATTTCGATGCACTACAAGCACTTAAAATGACGGTATCAACAAATTGATGATTTGAATAATTATTTTAAAAGGAAACGAAAGTAAATTCAAGCTAGTTAATAAGAATGTCTACTGACAAAAAAGTAGAATGAAAGTCTTTTACCTACGATTTCTTTAAAGAATAATCGATTTATAATGAAAAAATAAAGCACAATCAGCATTGACGAAACATTCACTCATCTTGTACAATAAGTACAGGATAGAAGTGAAATAATAAAATAAAAAAAGGCACTTCACAGTTTGGTGGCCGCCAAACTACGAAGCCCTGATGAGTCAAGAGACTGACCAATCAAGTTGCCCTCGTCAATGCAAAAGCACTGACATGATTTATTGTACTCAATTTTTAGGAAAATATCTACCCCTAAAAATACAGGAGAGGATGAACATGCCAGCGTTTACTTATTGAACGATACAACGGTATTGGAAGTAATTCTGATACCGTTTTTTATTTTTTTACTTCTATCTCTTATTGTAGATATCCTTGTCAATTTTGTAGACTCGTTTAAGACAAGTCTCAATTAACGAATTAGGGTATATTGAATAAAGTTTACCACTATAGGTTTTGATTTATCTTTTGGGGAAGAAAATCAAATGATTGAAGAAATGTGCTCATTAAATCAGAATAAACTCTTTTTTGCCTATAGTGGTAGCTTTAAACATAAGTATATGAGTATGTCGTATACTTTAAACTTATTATAATATAAGGGTTACTTCGGACGCAATTGAAAAGCTGTCAAAAATATAAAAAAGCCGAAACCTTAGTATACTTACCGACTCATCTTGGTATACTAAGGTTTTTCTCGTATTATTATTATTGTGTGATACTGCTTTTTTCAGGTTGAGAATGAGCTAAACGACTAGCTGCAGCTGCTGCGATAGCACCGACAATGTCATCTAAAAACGTATGAACTTGCGGTCCTTCATGAGAATTCAATCTGGCCAAAATACCAGGTTTTACTTTATCAATATAGCCGTAATTTGTAAAACCGATTGAACCATAAACATTTACGATCGAAAGTGCCAAAACTTCGTCAATACCATAAAGTCCATCATCTTTTTCTAAAATCTCTTGTAAAGGATGAAGCAATTTTTTTTCTTCAGCTAAAATATCTAATTGAATACCCGTAATAATCGTATTATGAACCTCACGTTTTGATAAAACACTGTTAACGTGTTCAATACAAGTGGCAAGATCAAGATACTCCATGTATGGCTTTTGTAAAAATAAAACTAGTTCTGCTAAATCGTTCATTTCAACACCACGATCTTTCAGTAATTGACGAGCCTCTTTCTCTAACGTTTTACCTTCTATTACCAAAATAAAAAACCTCCAATGCGTCATTTTTAAATTTAGAATATATCAATGGTATACTATCTAAAGATAAAAATGCAAGGAGAAGATCAATGAATCCACTAATAGAATGTTGTGAACAAAATTTAGCTAAAGGCGGAGAAGTGTTGTTAAGCGATCCGTTTATTGAAGAAAATGGTGATGTGATTTCTTATTCTTGTATGAATGAGTGTGATCTTTGTGCGCAAACATTCTTTGTTTTATTTGAAGGAGAACGAATTACAGGTGCCACACCAGAAGATCTAATTGTTAATGTCAAGAAAGCAATTTTGCTTTGGCAAGAAGAAATGGGGAACTGATGCCTATAAAAAGAGCTAGGAACAAAAAGCGTTTAACTTCGAAAAATAAGAGGAAATTTTTGTGAATTTCAACTTATTTCCGAAGGCGTTGCTTCTGCTCCTAGCCTCTTTTTTGCTAACTGATGTTAGCTACCGTATATTAAAACTTATTCGCTTCTTTTCCTTCAAATAAACTAGTACTATGCATCGGTTGCGTTCTTGTATCTGGTTTAATAAAGTGTAAGGCATTGTTGACGGCTGTAGGTGCTTCACCGAATCCTGTTGCGATTAGTTTTACTTTTCCGTCATAATTACAAATATCGCCAACAGCATAAACACCGGGAATGTTTGTAGACATATCCGAATTGACTTCGATTGCGTTTCGACTTACGTCTAATCCCCAGTCTTTTAAGTGACTCAAAGATGAAGTAAACCCATAATTGATGATCAAAGAATCCAAAGTCAGCTTTTCAAAATTATCTGCTTTCGTTTCTTTCAATTGTATGCCTTTGAATGAATTATCCTCTACCAATAATTGATCGATAATATAAGGTGTGTAGATAGATACTTCAGAGTTTTTTAAATTATCCACACTATGCTCATGTCCGCGAAAATCGGGACGACGATGGATGATCGAAACTTCTTCAGCAATTGGCTCTAACATCAAAGCCCAATCAATTGCAGAATCGCCGCCGCCTGCTATCGCAACTTTTTTTCCAGAAAATTTGTTCATATCTGTAACATAATAATGAACGTGATTTCCTTCAAGCTCAGCAGCACCATCAATGGTTAGACGTCTAGGCTGAAATGAACCGTTCCCGATAGCGAAAATAACTGCTTTAGAATAATGAATACCTTTTGAGGTTTCGATACGTAAGTAACCATCTTCTTGAACTAAATTCTTCACTTCTTCTTCCAGACATGTTTCATGTGCGAAAGGAGCAATTTGCTTTTCTAAATTTTCAATTAGCTCACTGGCTTTAATTGCAGGGAAACCAGGAACATCATAAATATATTTCTCAGGGTATAGGGTTGATAGTTGCCCGCCAAGTTGGGGTAAACTATCAATAATTTTTGTTTTCGCTTTGCGGATTCCTGCATAAAAAGCGGCGAAAAGACCGACAGGACCTGCACCGACTATAGTTAGATCATAAATGTTTTTTGAATCAGACATCAAAATTCCCTCCAGTTTCTATAATAAAAAAGTTTTCATCTATATGAAATGAAACCAAAAATGTAGTATATCGTTTTTCACAAAATAGCACTTGTAACAGAAAAAAGCAAGTAAGAGTTTGTGAAAAAAGCTGATCTTTAAAGAGTAGCAAAGATATTAGAATTTTCAAGTGAAGTTGTTTATGATATTATAAGTAAGTAAAAATTAACGAGGAGGAAATAACGATGTCAGAATTTCCACAATTAGATTTAGCAAATGCAAAAGGTCCTAAAGCCTTGATAAAAACAAACCGCGGAGACATTATGGTTCAACTTTTTCCAGAACATGCACCAAAAACAGTTGAAAACTTTGTTCAATTAGCGAAAAAAGGATATTACGATGGCGTAATTTTTCACCGTGTAATTCCAGATTTCATGATCCAAGGGGGAGATCCCACAGGAACAGGTATGGGTGGTGAAAGTATTTACGGTGAGAAATTTGAAGATGAATTTTCTAAAGATGTCTTTAATTTACGTGGCGCACTATCGATGGCGAATGCTGGGCCAAATACGAACGGAAGTCAGTTCTTTATCGTAAACAACCAAAATGTACCAGCCAATATGTTTGGTCAATTAGAAGGTGCTGGTTTTCCAACAGAGGTGATCGAAGCTTATAAAAAAGGCGGAACACCTTGGTTAGATTTCCGTCATACGGTTTTTGGTCATGTAGTAGAAGGTATGGATGTAGTGGATGAAATCGGTGGAGTACAAAGAGATTCTCAAGATCGTCCGACATTTGATGTAGTCATTGATAAAATAGAAATTAATGAATAAGAATTTTGTGACTGACTAAAAAAGGCCGAGACAAAAGCGTTTAGCTCCGAAAAATAAGAAGGAGCTGCTTTTGTCTCGCCTTTTATTCAGATAGAAGCCCTGAAACAAAAACTGATTTTTAGTTTTTGTCTCGGGCTCTTTTTATAATTATTCAAAAGAACGTTTTATTCTAAGGAGGCCTTCTAATAGTGTTTCTTTTGGACAAGCTACATTCAAGCGCATATGTTGTGTACCGTTAGGGCCAAAGCTGATTCCTGGATTTAGAACAACTTTCCCTTTGTGTATGAGTTGATTTTGTAGCTGTGCATCGGTCAATTTAAAAGCAGAGAAATCTAGCCAAATCAAATAAGTTCCTTCAGGGTGCATCATTTTGACAGCGGGAAGTTCAGTTTTTAAGAATTCACTGACCGTATCGATGTTTCCTTTTAGATAAACGAGCAAATCTTCCAACCACTTATCACCATGCTCGTAAGCAGCTTCTGTTCCCACATAGCCGAAAATATTGATTTCATTTTGGAAATTTCGTTCCTGTGCTGCAACAAATTGTTTCCGCAAATCAGGATTTTCGATAAAAATCATTGAATTTTTAATACCAGCTAAATTGAATGTTTTTGTTGCTGCCGTTAAAGTGATAGAGAAATCTTTAAATGTCGGATGAACATTCATAAAAGTTGTAAAGACATGAGGTGCGAAGATCAAATCTTGGTGTATCTCGTCACTAATGACAAGAATATCGTATTTTGCACATAATTTACCAAAAGCCTCTAATTCAGTTTTTGTCCAGACACGTCCTCCTGGATTGTGAGGATTACAAAGAATAAAAAGGCGAATATTTTCAGCAATGATCTGCTTTTCCATTCCTTCAAGGTCCATAATAAAATGCTCGTGATCCGTTAATAACTGACTGCGGACAAGTTTGCGATCATTTTGTTCAACAACTTTGGCAAACGGAGGATAAACAGGATCATGAATCAAAATAGCATCACCAGGTTCAGTATAGGCTTGAATAGCTAAAGAGAGGCTAGGCACAACACCGCTATTGAACAGAATTGCTTCTTTACTGATTGAATAATCATGGTGTCTTTGCTGCCAATTTTGAATTGTTTTATATAATGAATCAGGAGCAGGTGAGTAACCCAAAATACCTTGCTCAGCTGTTTTCCTTAATGCATCTAGCACGGGTGTGTTTGCTTTGAAATCCATGTCTGCTATCCACAAAGGTAACAAGTCATCTTCTCCATAAGTATCTTTAATGGAATCCCATTTAGAGCAATTCGTATTACGACGATTATAGACTGTATCAAATTCTACCATTCAGCTCTTCCTTTCTATTGATAAATCTTTTTACTTAAACAACTCTTAATTATAGTATAATGGAGTTTGAATAAAATATGAACAAAAAGAGCCAAAATAATATAAATCGTAGAAATAAATTCATGCACTTTTTAATGGAACATGATATCATTTTAAATGAGAAAAACATATGAGTTGGGAATAATGAAAAGAGGATAATAATATGGAATACAAAATAGGGATGATCCTTGATGGAACAATTACCGGTCTTCAGCCTTATGGTGCTTTTGTTTCGCTAAGCGATACTGTCCAAGGATTGATACACGTTTCAGAAGTGCAAGCAGGATATACCAAAAACATTCATAGTCTATTAACAGTTGGACAAAAAGTTCAAGTTCAAGTAATTGATATCGATGAGTATTCAAAAAAAATCAGCCTGTCTTTGAGAACTTTAGAACCCCAAGTACAACAACCGAATCATCGACGTAAAAAGTATTTCACGAATAAAAATAAAAAAATTGGGTTTGAATCGTTAGAAAAAGAGCTCCCTGTCTGGACTGATGAGGCAATGGATGCACTGCTTGAGAAATAATTCTGTTTTTTTTCAGAAAATATGGTACAATTTCCGTAGTTTCTGAAAACAAAAATTAATTGAGGTGGATGTTTTGTCTAACAAAAAAGTCGCTGGTACGATTATGCTGAACTTAAATGATGGTTCTAAGAAGTTTCTGGTTCATCCAGTTGGTGAGTCAATGGCGTTTGTTACAACAAAAGTTTCTGAAGAAATGACAGGATTAGCAAGTATGTTGCAAGTTTTCAAAGAAGAAATTCAACTAGATGTAACGTCAATTAATTTAGTTGAGTTAACAAATGCTCATACAGACGCAGAAAATATGCCCTTATTTGTGTTTGAAATGAATGAAGATCATGCAGTCCCAACGATTGATGATAGATATGTATGGGAAAAACCATCTGAATTAAAAAACTTATTAGCTTCTTATGATATTGAAGGAGTACCGATGTTTTAAAACGAAACAGATACATAAAAATAAAAGGAATTTGCTAGTGAGCGCCTTTTATCCCAGTTTTAAAAAGCCTAGCAAAACTGAATACTAGTTTTGCTAGGCTTTTTTCCACTATAGTATTAGGAGATAATGACGATGAAATTAAAACAAGCATCAATAGAAGAAACGCAGTTAGCAATGTCTTTATTAAAGGAAAGTGCTGAATGGCTAAAAGAGTCAGGTAGCAATCAATGGTCGGACGTTTTACAAGGTGAAGATAGACATGGATTAGCAGACGCTGTTGCAAAAGGAGAAGTCTATTTCTTCTATAATAAGAATCAATTAATAGGAATGACAGCTGCTTGGGTAAAACCGACAGATTGGGATAAACTACTTTGGGAAAACATTGGATTCGATCAAATAGCCTGCTATCTTCATCGTGTAATCATTCGTCCTTCATACAGAGGAAAAGATTACGGACAAGAATTATTAAGTGCTTTAAAAGTAAAATTTAGGAATGAAGTATCGGAGTTACGATTAGATTGTTTAGCTAGTAATCAGAAGTTAATACGTTTCTATACAGGAAATGAATTCATAAACGTCGGAAGTTCTAAAGATTCTAATGGAAATAAATTCGAACTATTTTCATACATGTTTAAAAAACAATCGTGATTAAACGATATTTTAACAGAAATAAAGCTGTGAAATTGAATTAACATCTTAAAGGCGAAAATAGGATTTATAAGCGAAAAAAAGTGGAAAATATTTTTTGTTTTTTTTAAAAAAATGGTTGACCAATAAAGAAAAACTTGTTATATTATATCTTGTCGCAAGGCACTGATGAAATACGCCAAACGATAAAAATAGAATAACATTTCAGGTTTATAAAAACTTGAAAAATCAGGAAGAAAGTTGTTGACAAATAACAAACGACCTGATAAACTAATGAAGTTGTCGCGAAACATTCGATAACATCAAGCAGAGAAAACTTTGAAACTTTTTAAAAAAAAGTGTTGACATCGAATCGGAGATTTGATATGATATAAAAGTTGCTGCGAGGTAACACAGTAGACCTTTGAAAACTGAACAAAGTAAGACGAACCAAATGTGTAGGTTGTTTTTACAACGGTAAAAACAAACAACAATTTTTAACAAAGCGAAGCAATATGCTAGCAACCAAATGAGCTTAACAATCTTCGGATTGTGTTCAACTTTTATTATGAGAGTTTGATCCTGGCTCAGGACGAACGCTGGCGGCGTGCCTAATACATGCAAGTCGAACGCTTCTTTTCTACCGAGTGCTTGCACTCATTTGAAAAGAAGAGTGGCGGACGGGTGAGTAACACGTGGGTAACCTACCCATCAGAGGGGGATAACACTTGGAAACAGGTGCTAATACCGCATAATAGTCGACACCGCATGGTGCTGACTTGAAAGACGCTTTCGGGTGTCACTGATGGATGGACCCGCGGTGCATTAGCTAGTTGGTGAGGTAACGGCTCACCAAGGCCATGATGCATAGCCGACCTGAGAGGGTGATCGGCCACACTGGGACTGAGACACGGCCCAGACTCCTACGGGAGGCAGCAGTAGGGAATCTTCGGCAATGGACGAAAGTCTGACCGAGCAACGCCGCGTGAGTGAAGAAGGTTTTCGGATCGTAAAACTCTGTTGTTAGAGAAGAACAAGTAGGAGAGTAACTGCTCTTACCTTGACGGTATCTAACCAGAAAGCCACGGCTAACTACGTGCCAGCAGCCGCGGTAATACGTAGGTGGCAAGCGTTGTCCGGATTTATTGGGCGTAAAGCGAGCGCAGGCGGTTTCTTAAGTCTGATGTGAAAGCCCCCGGCTCAACCGGGGAGGGTCATTGGAAACTGGGAGACTTGAGTGCAGAAGAGGAGAGTGGAATTCCATGTGTAGCGGTGAAATGCGTAGATATATGGAGGAACACCAGTGGCGAAGGCGACTCTCTGGTCTGTAACTGACGCTGAGGCTCGAAAGCGTGGGGAGCAAACAGGATTAGATACCCTGGTAGTCCACGCCGTAAACGATGAGTGCTAAGTGTTGGAGGGTTTCCGCCCTTCAGTGCTGCAGCTAACGCATTAAGCACTCCGCCTGGGGAGTACGACCGCAAGGTTGAAACTCAAAGGAATTGACGGGGGCCCGCACAAGCGGTGGAGCATGTGGTTTAATTCGAAGCAACGCGAAGAACCTTACCAGGTCTTGACATCCTTTGACCACTCTAGAGATAGAGCTTTCCCTTCGGGGACAAAGTGACAGGTGGTGCATGGTTGTCGTCAGCTCGTGTCGTGAGATGTTGGGTTAAGTCCCGCAACGAGCGCAACCCTTATTGTTAGTTGCCATCATTCAGTTGGGCACTCTAGCGAGACTGCCGGTGACAAACCGGAGGAAGGTGGGGATGACGTCAAATCATCATGCCCCTTATGACCTGGGCTACACACGTGCTACAATGGGAAGTACAACGAGTCGCTAGGCCGCGAGGTCATGCAAATCTCTTAAAGCTTCTCTCAGTTCGGATTGTAGGCTGCAACTCGCCTACATGAAGCCGGAATCGCTAGTAATCGCGGATCAGCACGCCGCGGTGAATACGTTCCCGGGCCTTGTACACACCGCCCGTCACACCACGAAAGTTTGTAACACCCGAAGTCGGTGAGGTAACCCTTGTGGAGCCAGCCGCCTAAGGTGGGATAGATGATTGGGGTGAAGTCGTAACAAGGTAGCCGTATCGGAAGGTGCGGCTGGATCACCTCCTTTCTAAGGAATATTACGGAAACTTACACATTCGTCGACACTTTGTTCAGTTTTGAGAGGTTTACTCTTAAATTAATATGTACCACGGGGCCTTAGCTCAGATGGGAGAGCGCCTGCTTTGCACGCAGGAGGTCAGCGGTTCGATCCCGCTAGGCTCCATTAGTAACCATTGGTTACTAAGTTATTGTTCATTGAAAACTGGATATTGAAGTATAAAAGTAATCAAAACAAACCGAGAACACCGCGTTGAATGAGTTTTTTAATTAAAATAGTTCGAAGCTTATTTTATTGGTCACGCCTCTATCGCTAGAGAAACGAACCAAACAAAACCGATCGTAAGATCGTAAGGTTAAGTGAATAAGGGCGCACGGTGGATGCCTTGGCATTAGGAGCCGATGAAGGACGGGACTAACACCGATATGCTTTGGGGAGCTGTAAGTGAGCTATGATCCAGAGATTTCCGAATGGGGAAACCCAGCATCTTTTATAGGATGTTACTATTCAGTGAATACATAGCTGGATAGAGGTAGACGCAGAGAACTGAAACATCTAAGTACCTGCAGGAAGAGAAAGAAAATTCGATTCCCTGAGTAGCGGCGAGCGAAACGGGAAAAGCCCAAACCAACAAGCTTGCTTGTTGGGGTTGTAGGACTCCGATGTGGTAGTCTGTCAAGATAGTCGAAGAACTTGGAAAGGTTCGCCAAAGTGGGTAATAGCCCCGTAGACGAAATGTTGGCAACACCTAGGAGGATCCTGAGTACGGCGGAACACGAGAAATTCCGTCGGAATCCGCGGGGACCATCCCGCAAGGCTAAATACTCCCTAATGACCGATAGTGAACCAGTACCGTGAGGGAAAGGTGAAAAGCACCCCGGAAGGGGAGTGAAATAGATCCTGAAACCGTGTGCCTACAACAAGTCAAAGCCCGTTAATGGGTGATGGCGTGCCTTTTGTAGAATGAACCGGCGAGTTACGATTGCATGCGAGGTTAAGGTGAAGAGCCGGAGCCGCAGCGAAAGCGAGTCTGAATAGGGCGAATGAGTATGTAGTCGTAGACCCGAAACCATGTGATCTACCCATGGCCAGGTTGAAGGTGTGGTAAAACGCACTGGAGGACCGAACCCACGTACGTTGAAAAGTGCGGGGATGAGCTGTGGGTAGCGGAGAAATTCCAAACGAACTTGGAGATAGCTGGTTCTCTCCGAAATAGCTTTAGGGCTAGCGTCGAAGTTAAGAATGATGGAGGTAGAGCACTGTTTGGACTAGGGGCCCATCTCGGGTTACCGAATTCAGATAAACTCCGAATGCCATTCATTCATATTCGGCAGTCAGACTGCGAGTGATAAGATCCGTAGTCGAAAGGGAAACAGCCCAGACCACCAGCTAAGGTCCCAAAATATATGTTAAGTGGAAAAGGATGTGGGGTTGCACAGACAACTAGGATGTTGGCTCAGAAGCAGCCACCATTTAAAGAGTGCGTAATAGCTCACTAGTCGAGTGACCCTGCGCCGAAAATGTACCGGGGCTAAACATATTACCGAAGCTGTGGATCACACCTCTGGTGTGATGGTAGGAGAGCGTTCTAAGGGCGTTGAAGGTCGATCGTGAGGACGGCTGGAGCGCTTAGAAGTGAGAATGCCGGTATGAGTAGCGAAAGACGGGTGAGAATCCCGTCCACCGTATGACTAAGGTTTCCTGGGGAAGGCTCGTCCGCCCAGGGTTAGTCGGGACCTAAGCCGAGGCCGATAGGCGTAGGCGATGGACAACAGGTTGATATTCCTGTACCAGTTGTTTTTGTTTGAGCAATGGAGGGACGCAGGAGGCTAAGGAATGCATGCGACTGGAAGTGCATGTCCAAGCAGTAAGTCTTGAGTAGAGTCAAATGCTTTACTCTGTACGGACAAGCTGTGATGGGGAGGGAAATAATAGTACCGAAGTTCCTGATGTCACACTGTCAAGAAAAGCTTCTAGTGAGAAAACAACTGCCCGTACCGTAAACCGACACAGGTAGTCGAGGAGAGTATCCTAAGGTGAGCGAGCGAACTCTCGTTAAGGAACTCGGCAAAATGACCCCGTAACTTCGGGAGAAGGGGTGCTGACTTCGGTCAGCCGCAGTGAATAGGCCCAAGCGACTGTTTATCAAAAACACAGGTCTCTGCAAAATCGAAAGATGAAGTATAGGGGCTGACGCCTGCCCGGTGCTGGAAGGTTAAGAGGATGGGTTAGCTTCGGCGAAGCTCAGAATTGAAGCCCCAGTAAACGGCGGCCGTAACTATAACGGTCCTAAGGTAGCGAAATTCCTTGTCGGGTAAGTTCCGACCCGCACGAAAGGCGTAACGATTTGGGCACTGTCTCAACGAGAGACTCGGTGAAATTTTAGTACCTGTGAAGATGCAGGTTACCCGCGACAGGACGGAAAGACCCCATGGAGCTTTACTGTAGCTTGATATTGAGTGTTTGTACCACATGTACAGGATAGGTAGGAGCCGATGAATCCGGAACGCTAGTTTCGGTGGAGGCGCTGGTGGGATACTACCCTTGTGTTATGAACCCTCTAACCCGCACCACTTATCGTGGTGGGAGACAGTGTCAGGTGGGCAGTTTGACTGGGGCGGTCGCCTCCTAAAGAGTAACGGAGGCGCCCAAAGGTTCCCTCAGAATGGTTGGAAATCATTCGCAGAGTGTAAAGGCAGAAGGGAGCTTGACTGCGAGACTTACAAGTCGAGCAGGGACGAAAGTCGGGCTTAGTGATCCGGTGGTTCCGCATGGAAGGGCCATCGCTCAACGGATAAAAGCTACCCTGGGGATAACAGGCTTATCTCCCCCAAGAGTCCACATCGACGGGGAGGTTTGGCACCTCGATGTCGGCTCGTCGCATCCTGGGGCTGTAGTCGGTCCCAAGGGTTGGGCTGTTCGCCCATTAAAGCGGCACGCGAGCTGGGTTCAGAACGTCGTGAGACAGTTCGGTCCCTATCCGTCGCGGGCGTTGGAAATTTGAGAGGAGCTGTCCTTAGTACGAGAGGACCGGGATGGACTTACCGCTGGTGTACCAGTTGTTCTGCCAAGGGCATTGCTGGGTAGCTATGTAGGGAAGGGATAAACGCTGAAAGCATCTAAGTGTGAAGCCCACCTCAAGATGAGATTTCCCATTTCTTTAAGAAAGTAAGACCCCTGAGAGATGATCAGGTAGATAGGTTGGAAGTGGAAGTGCAGTGATGTACGGAGCGGACCAATACTAATCGGTCGAGGACTTAACCAAAGAAACGAAATAAAAAAGTATATCGGATAGTTTGATTACAACTTCAATCCAGTTTTGAGTGAATAATCACTCAATTGAATAGCAACAACACCCAGTGTGGTGGCGATAGCGAGAAGGATACACCTGTTCCCATGCCGAACACAGAAGTTAAGCTTCTTAGCGCCGATTGTAGTGAAGGGTTTCCCTTTGTGAGAGTAGGACGTCGCCACGCTGATTATTCCGGCATAGCTCAGTTGGTAGTAGCGCATGACTGTTAATCATGATGTCGTAGGTTCGAGTCCTACTGCCGGAGTTAAAAAACGAAAACTTATTCAGTTTTCGTTTTTTTTTACTTTTATAGTAAAATAAATTTTATTATTTGATAGAATGAGTAAAAGATGAAATAATGATAGTAAGAAGTAAAATTGATTATCTCCATCTAACAGTTTTGTCATGTGAAGAATCTATTTTATCGGAAAACACCTGTATGAAGCTATTCTTTGATATAATAAATGTAAGTGTTATTGAACTAGGACTTTAGTTTGAGTAATGAATATTTAATTTATGTTATAATAATTTAAAGAAGTTAGGAGGGGCAGTGTGAAGGTTTTTTTATATTTTGAAGGCGAAAAAATATTAGCGAAGTCTGGAATAGGGCGAGCATTAGACCATCAGAAACGAGCGCTCTCTGAAGTTGGAATAGAGTATACACTAGATGCTGATTGTACTGATTATGACATTTTACATATTAATACTTATGGAATTAACAGCCATAGTATGGTAAATAAGGCAAAAAAATTGGGTAAAAAAGTTATTTATCATGCACATTCGACTGAAGAAGATTTTAGAAATTCATTCATTGGGTCAAACCAACTATCTCCTTTAGTTAAAAAATACTTAGTCAGTTTATATTCTAAGGCAGATTATTTAATTACACCTACACCTTATTCTAAAGAATTATTAGAAGGCTATGGAATAACTGTCCCCATTGCTTCAATTTCAAATGGTATTGACTTGAATCGGTTTGAGCGTTCTGAAGAAAAAGAAGAAAAATTTAGAAAGTATTTTAAAATAGAAGAAAACCAAAAAGTTATTATTTGTGTAGGCTTGTATTTTGAAAGAAAAGGAATCGTTGATTTTGTTGAAATAGCTAGAAAATTTCCTGAATACCGTTTTATCTGGTTTGGGCACACTCCAATGTATTCTATTCCAAGAGCGATTAGATCAATAGTTAAAGAAGAACATCCTAAAAATGTTGAGTTTCCTGGCTATATTAAAGGTGACATCATTGAAGGCGCATATTCAGCAGCAGATCTCTTTTTCTTTCCTTCTTATGAGGAAACAGAAGGAATTGTTATTTTAGAGGCATTAGCTAGTGAACAACAAGTTTTAGTAAGGGATATTCCTGTATATAATGGTTGGCTTGAAAATCGCGTAAATTGTTATAAAGGGAAAACAAATGAAGATTTTGCCTATTTAATAGACGCACTTGTTGAGAGAAAAATAGAAAATACATGCCAAGCGGGTTATACTGTAGCAAAAGAAAAGAGTATTGAACGGATTGGACATGAACTAAAAAAAGTGTATAAGAAAGTTCTAGATAGCTAATTTTTAAAGAAAACTGAGTAAATAAAGTTGAAAAATTAGAATTAATGGAGGGGAACAAAGTGAAATTTGGTTTCTTTACAGATACATATTTTCCCCAAGTTAGTGGGGTTGCAACATCTATTAAGACACTTAAGGATGAATTGGAACAAAAAGGACATGAAGTTTATATTTTTACAACTACTGATCCAAATGCAAAAGAGTTTGAAGAAGATGTTATTCGAATGCCCAGTGTTCCGTTTGTGTCATTTAAGGATCGAAGAATTGTTGTACGGGGTATGTGGTATGCTTACCTGATTGCTAAAGAATTAGAGTTAGATTTGATTCATACACATACAGAGTTTGGTGCAGGTTTATTAGGTAAAATGGTAGGGAAAAAACTTAAAGTACCTGTTATTCATACCTATCACACTATGTATGAGGATTATTTACATTATATCGCAAAGGGAAAAGTTGTCCGTCCAACACATGTGAAGTATTTTTCTCGTTTCTTTGCGAACCATACAACAGGTGTGGTTTGTCCGAGTGAAAGAGTGATTGATAAATTAAAAGATTACGGCGTAAAATCTACGATGAGAATCATCCCCACTGGAATCGACATTAAAAAATTTGAAAGACCTGATATTACGGAAGAAATGAAAAGTGCACTTCGTGAAGAATTAGGGTTGACGGATGATAATATCATGTTGCTATCGTTGAGCCGTATTTCTTATGAAAAAAATATTCAAGCAATCGTAAGGGGTTTACCTGCTATTTTTGAACGTTTTCCGAATGCTCGTTTCGTCGTTGTCGGGGATGGTCCTTATGTTGAGAAGCTTCGTTGTTTAGGTCAAGAATTAGAGATCGGTGATAAGATTCAATTTGTTGGGGAAGTACCAAATGATCAGGTAGCCATTTATTATAAGGCTGCAGATTACTTTGTCAGTGCTTCAACTTCAGAAACACAGGGATTGACGTATACTGAGGCTATGGCGTCAGGTGTTCCTTGTGTGGTTGAGGGAAATGCTTATTTGAATAACTTATTTGATCATGAAAGCTTAGGACGGACGTTTAAAACGGATGCCGATTTTGCGCCAACCTTTATTGAGTATGTTGAATCGGGTATCAAAGCTAATGACGTTGTTCTAAAAGAAAAGCTTTATGAAATATCAGCAACGCATTTTGGTAACGTAATGCTTGAATTTTATGAGGACATGATTAAATATTACGAGCAACTTACTTTAGAAAAAGAGGCTGCAGCTTCTATTGAACGAATCAAAGTCAAATTTACGTCGTTAAGAAAATAAATGTTAAAACTTCTAGTCTTGGTTTATACTAAGACTAGAAGTTTTTTTATTACAAACAATAGGGGGATTATGAGTATGACAGAAATTGGATTCATCGGAACAGGAGTCATGGGTGCTGCAATTGTCAGAAATATGATGAAACAAGGATTGAAAGTAAATGTTTATAATCGAACTAAAAGTAAAACAGATGATTTAGTGAATGAAGGAGCGACTTGGCAAAATACTCCTGCAGCAATCACTGCAAGTAGTGATATTATTTTTACAATGGTAGGTTTCCCAAAAGATGTTGAGACAATCTATTTCGATAAAAATGGTATTTTTTCACAAGATATTAAAGATAAGATACTTGTTGATTTAACGACAAGTACACCAACATTGGCTAAAAAAATAGCTATAAAGGCGAATGAATTAGGCGGAGTTGCATTAGATGCGCCTGTATCAGGAGGTGATCTGGGTGCTAAAAATGGTACATTGACAATCATGGTGGGTGGAGATCAATCGGCTTATGATAAAGTGTTGCCTATATTTAAAACATTCGGTAAAACTTTTACGTTACATGGTACTTCTGGTAAAGGGCAACATACAAAAATGGCAAATCAAATTATGATTGCAGGAACCATGACGGGTATGACTGAGATGATGGTTTACGCAAATAAAGCTGGATTGAATTTAGAAAAAGTCATCGAAACGTTATCCGGTGGAAGTGCTGCTAACTGGTCATTAAGCAACTATAGTGTAAGAATTTTAAAAGAAAACTACTCTCCAGGTTTTTTTGTTAAACATTTTATAAAAGATTTAAAGATCGCCTTAGATGAAGCTGAGAAAATGGACCTTGAGCTGCCGTCAACGAAATTAGCTACAGAATTGTATGAAAAGCTTGCTAATAAAGGATTTGAGAACGATGGAACCCAAGCATTAATCAAACTTTGGTGGGCGGATGGAAAGAAGCCTGTGGTCAAAGATTAAAGAACAGCAAAAAAATTAAAAAAAATGACGAAAAGTCATGCAAGAAAGTCAATGTTTTGATACAATGATACAGAACTAGTTTTTAAAGGGAGGCCCATTTATGAAACATTCACAACTTGTGGCGATTATCAAGCGACTTGAAGCGATGACTGAAGCAACAGACAATGAAATTCAAGTACGTCGTTTTGAACGCGAAGGTGCAGAAAAATGCATCGTAAACTATGATAAATCAACTGAAACATTTGAATTGACAGAGACTGATTCTCAACAAAGTTATCAATTTGATAATATTGATATTGTTGCGATGGAAATTTATGATTTAATTCAATAATTAGTAAATTTCAGTGAGTAGGTAACAAAATCAATGATAATAATCAAAAATTCTGTGGCGTACAATTTTGTACGCCACAGGATTTTTTTATTTGTGTAGTTGACAATAAATCAAAATTTATTTTAATCTTTCTATTTTTTGTGCATTAGCATCAACAAAAATTAATAGATGTTTTAATTTTTAGTGATTTTATGTAATCATAAAGTGAAGTAAGACCTATGAAAACTCTCTTGTGTGTTGGTTTTCTATTAATAAAAATGCTAAGATTTTCTTTAAGCCTCTTTTTCAAATTTTATTTGTTATTTGGAATAATAAGTACTGTGATTTTATTGTTCCTTATATAACTAAATTTAATAAGTTGATAGATAATCAAATTTCTGATATGATTTCAGCCTAGAACTTTTGCAGTAGGATAATTCTTTACTAGTATTTTCAAAGATGTGATCGTGTTAATTTTATTAAGAATAAAAAAGTTTGATTTCCAAAACAAATTTAGTATGAATGAATTTTGTAATAACGACCATTTAATGATTTAAAATGAATAAAAACAATTAAATTGAAATTATCTTTTCAATACTTAATAGCTGATTTTTTGCATTTTTTGATTAAGAAAAATTAAAAATCGAATATTTTACTTGCAATCCTTTTTTATTTACGATATAGTTTGAACATCAAATGATTTGATAATCAAACTATATGGATGGTGCACACAAATGGAACCTAATTTAGAAACAGTCAACGATTATCTTGTCAGTGTCTTTAACGATATTTTGACTATTGAAGAATCTGAATTGAAGAAATCGCAATTCAATGACTTATCCATTACTGAAATGCACACGATCGAAGCAATTGGAATGTATAAGAAAAAAACATCTTCAGAAGTTGCAAAAGAATTGTCGATCACTGTTGGAACATTGACCGTAGCGATTAATAATCTTGTAAAAAAAGATTATGTTGAACGTATACGAAGTGAAGATGATCGTCGAGTAGTCAAGTTAGGTTTGACCAAAAAAGGAAAGTTACTTTTTCGTGTTCATCAGCACTTCCATAAAGAAATGGTCAAGAAAATTTTGAATGGGATGGACAAAGTAGAAGAACAAGCTTTATTAAAAGCATTGAAAAATCTTCATGATTTCCTAAAGGAATATAAGTAAAAGTGAGGACTAAAATGAACCAATATGCAAAAATAACTTGTACCAGCCGCTATGTTCCTGAAAATTCAGTATCTAACGATCAACTTTCAACGATGATGGATACTTCTGATGAGTGGATTTCTAGTCGAACAGGCATACATTCAAGAAATATTGTCACGAATGAAAATACTTCAAATTTATGTATTAAAGTAGCTGAAAAATTATTAGAAAAATCTGGGAAAAAAGCAGAAGATTTAGATTTTATTCTTGTTGCAACAATGACACCAGATTATGGTACGCCTTCAGTTGCTTGTCTTGTTCAAGGGAGCATTTCAGCTTCTCAGGCTTTTGCTTTTGATATCAGCGCTGCTTGTACTGGTTTTGTCTATGCATTAAGCATGGGCGAGAAACTGATTCGTACAGGGAAAAAATTAGGTATGGTCATCGGTGGTGAAACATTATCTAAAGTTCTTGATTGGGACGATCGCAGTTCGGCTGTATTATTTGGTGATGGAGCAGCGGGTGTATTATTGGAGACAAGTAATGAAGAACATTTTCTAAACGAAAAACTACAAGCTGATGGTCAAAGAGCAAAATCATTAACTTCTGGTTATTTGGAAAATAAGAGTCCCTTTTATACTGGGGTATCTGAAAGTTCTGGTTATCTGCAAATGGTAGGTAGAGATATTTATGATTTTTCATTGAATGATGTAACAAACAACCTTCGTGAAATTATGGAAGAAGATGTGGATTATTTACTATTACATCAAGCAAATAAACGCATTATCGAAAAAATATCGAAAAAACTCAAAGTTCCAAGAGAAAAATTTCTCACAAATATGGAACATAACGGTAACACCTCGGCTGCAAGCATTCCGTTATTACTGGATGAATCAGTGGAAAAAGGAGTACTTCAACTAGGCTCCAAACAAAAAATTGTGTTGACAGGTTACGGCGGCGGTTTAACGTGGGGTTCTATCCTCTTGACGCTGTAAAACTGTGACTATATAAACTAAAAAAAGAAAATTATTGGAGGAATATACACATGGTATTCGAAAAAATTCAAGCAATTATTGTAGAAGAATTAGGTAAAGAACCTGAGGAAGTAAAATTAACAACAAACATTCAAGAAGAATTAGATGCGGATAGCTTAGACCTATTCCAAATTATCAATGAAATCGAAGATGCTTTCGATATAAAAATTGAATCTGAAGATGGTATCACTACTGTTCAAGATTTAGTAACATACGTAGAAAAACAAAAAGCATAATAATCAAAGCGATTAGGTCAATTAAAAAAGTTGGATGAGCCAGGCTCTGCGCGATTCTCAACAATTGCTGAAGAGCCTGGCTTTTTCACACCGCTCGTTGGAATTAGAATAGCTGGTACTGAACTTATAGAGTTTTGTTCCAGCTCTTTTTTGATTAATTATTCTATAGTTTGAAGGATGTAAATTATGCAGTCAAAGATATGTGAACTGATTGGAATTAAATACCCTATTTTTCAAGGCGGTATGGCTTGGATTGCAGATGCTTCCTTAGCTGGGGCAGTTTCTAAAGCAGGAGGCCTAGGGATCATCGCAGGTGGTAATGCCCCAAAAGAAGTTGTTCAAGCTGAGATCAAAAAGATCAAAGAAATCACTGATAAACCATTTGGTGTAAATATCATGCTGCTTTCGCCATTTGCACAAGATATCGTGGATTTAGTTTGTGAAGAAAGTGTACCTGTCGTTACAACTGGTGCAGGAAATCCAAGCAAATATATGGCTCGTTTTAAAGAACATAATATTAAAGTAATTCCAGTGATTCCTTCTGTTGCATTAGGTAATCGTATGGAGAAAATTGGCGCAGATGCCGTAATTGTTGAAGGAATGGAAGCTGGGGGACATATTGGTAAACTAACAACAATGAGTATTGTACCTCAAGTTGTAGATGCACTAACGATTCCGGTGATCGCTGCCGGAGGTATTGGTGATGGTCGTGGAATGGCAGCGGCGTTAATGTTGGGTGCAGATGCTGTTCAAGTCGGCACACGTTTTCTGGTAGCAAAAGAATGTACAGTACATGAAAATTATAAAATCAGAATCATCAAAGCACGAGATGTGGATACGACAGTTACCTGTCAACATTTTGGTCATCCGGTGCGGGCAATCAAAAATAAGTTGACCAATGAATATGATCGACTAGAAAAAATCGAATTGAAAAAAACTGAACCAAATCTTGTACAATTTGATGAGTTAGGACAAGGGGCTTTACGCAAGGCAGTTATTGATGGTGATGTAGATCATGGATCGATTATGGCTGGACAAATTGCAGGACTTATAAAAAAAGAAGAAACAGCAAAAGAAATTATTGAATCTTATATCAGTGAAACAAAAGAAGTTATATCGGCTGAATATCGCCGATGGTTAAAATAGAAAATCTAGTTGTAATAACTTATCAATATATATAGGTTTATTGGGCAAGCACTATGCTTTTAACGTAAAGGAGTAAAGGAATGAAAACAGCTTTTATATTTAGTGGTCAAGGTGCTCAATATAGTGGTATGGGCAAAGAATTATTTGATCAAGAGAAAATTGTTCGAGAAACTTTTCAAGAAGCAAGTGAGGTTCTAGGTTATGATATGGCTGAGCTGTGTTTTACTGAAAATGACAAACTTAATGAAACCATTTATACACAACCGGCGATTTTAACGGTTAGTATTGCTATTTATCGTTTGCTGCAATCTAAAGGGTATCAGCCAGATGTTGTTGCAGGACTAAGCTTAGGAGAGTATAGCGCGCTTGTTTCTAGCGGTGCTATTTCATTTAAAGAAGCTGTTCAATTAGTTGCTAAGAGAGGGAAGTTCATGGCGGAAGCTGCACCGACCGGTACTGGTAAGATGGTTGCAGTGATGAATGCGGAACGCTCGTTGATTGAAAAATGTTGTCAAGAATCAAGTATACTAGGCATCGTTTCACCTGCGAATTATAATACACCTCAGCAAATCGTGATCGGTGGAGAAATACCAGCAGTCGATAGAGCAGTAGAATTATTAACAGAAGCTGGAGTAAAGCGGATGATACCTTTAAAAGTCAGTGGCCCTTTTCACACAGCACTACTAAAGCCTGCTTCTGAAAAATTAGCGATTGAATTAGAAAAAGTCGATTTTGCAGAAATGACGATTCCTGTGATCAGTAATACGACAGCACAAGTAATGGAACAAGGGGATATTAAGGAGTTACTGGAAAAGCAAGTAATGTCTGCTGTTCGTTTTGCTGACAGTATTGAAACTATAAAAAAAATGAATGTTGATGCCATTATAGAAGTTGGACCAGGGAAAACGTTGACTGGTTTTATCAAGAAAATCGATAAAGAAATCGAAACAGCTCGTGTTGAAGATAAAAAAACATTATCTGAAACTGAAGCTCTTTTAAACGGGAGGTAACGAATGGAACTTAAAGGAAAAAATGTGTTTGTTACAGGCAGCACACGTGGAATCGGGAAAGCTGTTGCGTTGGCTTTTGCTAAAGCAGGAGCAAATATTGCACTTAATGGGCGTGGAGAAATTAGCGCTGAACTGATTTCAGAAGTAGAATCTTTTGATGTTAAATGTATTGGAGTCTCTGGAGATATTGCTAATTTCAATTCTGCCGGAGAAATGATTCAAGCAGTTGTTGATGGCCTAGGATCAATTGATGTTTTAGTTAATAATGCTGGAATTACGAATGATAAGTTGTTATTGAGAATGTCAGAAGAAGATTTTACTCGTTGTATTCAAATCAATCTAACTGGAACATTCAATATGACGCAACATGCTATTAAAAAGATGATGAAACAACGTAGTGGAAGTATTATCAATATGTCTAGTGTTGTCGGATTAATGGGAAATATTGGTCAAGCTAACTATGCGGCAAGTAAAGCCGGAGTCATTGGTTTGACTAAATCAGTAGCCAGAGAAGTTGCTGCACGTGGCATTACCTGTAATGCTATTGCTCCAGGTTTTATTGAAACAGAGATGACAGAAATTTTATCCGATAAAGTAAAAGAACAAATGAATCAGCAAATTCCATTACAATCATTTGGTCAAGTGGAAGATGTTGCCAATGCAGCTATCTTTTTAGCAGAAAGTCCATATATTACAGGACAAGTTTTGAATGTAGATGGTGGATTAGTCATGCATGGCTAATGAACAAGCTTGAAAGGAGCGATTGAATGAATCGTGTAGTTATTACAGGTTATGGCGTAGCATCCCCAATCGGGAATGACGCAGAAACCTTTTTAGAAAGTTTACAAACAGGAAAAAACGGGATTGGTCCGATTACTAAATTTGATGCCACTGAAACGGGTATTACGTTAGCAGCAGAAGTAAATGACTTTCCTTTTGATAAGTATTTTGCAAAGAAAGATGCTAAACGAATGGATTTATTTTCCCTATTTGGTATTTATGCGGCTTTAGAAGCAATGGAGATGAGTCAACTAGATATCGAACAAATAGATGTTGATCGTTTTGGTGTCATGGTAGGTTCTGGTATCGGCGGACTTCAGACGATCCAAGATCAAGTGACTCGAATGCGTGAAAAAGGTCCTAAAAGAGTGGCGCCTTTATTTATACCAATGGCAATTGGAAATATGGCTGCCGGTAATATTGCTTTACGTGTTGGGGCAAGAGGAACATGTACGGCAACGGTCACAGCTTGTGCTACTGCGAATAATTCGATCGGTGAAGCGTTTAGAAATATCAAACATGGGTATTCAGACGTGATACTAGCAGGAGGAACTGAAGCCTCAATTACGGAGATCGGGATTGCAGGTTTTGCTTCATTAACAGCCGTTACTTCTGAGGAAGATCCAAATAGAGGATCGATTCCTTTTGATAAAGACCGCAGTGGATTTGTGATGGGTGAAGGAGCTGGGATTTTAGTTCTGGAATCTTTAGAACATGCGCAACAAAGAGGAGCAAAGATTTTAGGTGAGATCGTTGGCTACGGTTCAAATTGTGATGCATATCATATGACTTCACCAAGACCAGATGGAAGTGGTGCGGCTAAAGCGATGAAATTAGCGATTGACGAAGCAGCCATCGATTCTTCTAAAGTCGGATATATCAATGCTCATGGAACAAGCACGCCTTCAAATGATGTTGCAGAAACGAAAGCCATTCAAACTGCATTGGGAGAAGCATCTAAAGAGGTTCGTGTTAGCAGTACGAAAAGTATGACTGGCCATGCATTAGGCGCAACAGGGGGTATTGAAGCTATCGCAACATTGAATGCTTTACAGCATCAATTTATTCCACCAACGATCAATATTGATCAACTTGATGAAGCCATCGAAATAAATATTGTCACAAATGAAAGTCAAAAACATGAATTTGATTATGCCTTGACAAACTCTTTTGGCTTTGGTGGTCATAATGCAGTACTTTGTTTAAAACGTTGGGAGGATTAAGATGAATATCAATGAAGTGAAAGAATTATTAACACAGTTTGACGAATCGACACTAACTGAATTTGATCTTAAAAAAGGATCGTTTGGTCTTTATATGAATAAAAATAAAGTGACACAGAAAGCATCATCTGGTGAAGTAAATCAAGTAACCGAGGGGAATACAAACCAAGGCGAAACAGAAATCACGAGCCAAACAATCGAAGTAAAAGAAACAATTAATGAAACTGTAAAAACAGAAACAAAACCAGAAAATACAGAAGAAATCATCTCACCAATCGTGGGTATTGTGTATTTAAAACCGGCACCTGATAAAGAAAACTTCAAACAAGTTGGTGATTTGGTGAAAAAAGGTGATGTCGTGTGTATTGTTGAAGCGATGAAACTTATGAATGAAATTACTTCATCAGTTGATGGTGTGATTACGGAAGTCTTGATACAAAATGAAGATGTTGTTGAATTTAATCAACCACTTTTCCGTGTATCTAAAGGAGTGTAATGATGAATATTCAAGAAATCAAAGAAATTATTCCTCATCGTTATCCTTTTTTATTGTTGGATACGGTCGAAGAAATCATTGTAGGCGAAAAAGTGATTGCAAAGAAAAATGTTACGATCAATGAGCCTTTCTTTCAAGGTCATTTTCCAGATGAACCTGTTATGCCGGGTGTTTTGATTCTTGAAGCACTAGCCCAAGCGGGTGCTGTAGCATTATTGGCTATGCCTGATTTTAAAGGTAAAACAGCTTATTTTGGCGGTATAGATAAAGCGAAGTTTAGACAAAAGGTTGTTCCAGGGGATACGTTGATGTTAGAAGTAGAAATTATGAAAGTAAAATCAATAGCCGGTATCGGCAAAGGAACTGCAACTGTGAATGGAAAAAAAGTAGCGGAAGCAGAATTGACCTTTATGATTGGATAGGTGAGCTATGTTTTCAAAAGTTTTAATTGCAAATAGAGGAGAAATCGCTGTTCGGATTATTCGAGCATGTCGTGAATTAGGCGTACAAACTGTTGCGGTATATTCCGAAGCGGATAAAGAAGCGCTACACACACAACTTGCAGATGAAGCGATTTGTATTGGTCCGGCTAAAGCGACTGATTCTTATTTAAATGTCCAAAGTGTATTAAGTGCAGCCATTGTAACAAATGCTGAAGCGATTCATCCTGGTTTTGGTTTTTTATCAGAAAATAGTCAATTCGCAGCAATGTGTGAAGAGTGCAATATTACCTTTATTGGACCTAAAGCGGAAACGATTGATGCTATGGGAAATAAAATTAATGCGCGTGAACTGATGCAAAAAGCGAATGTTCCGGTTATTCCTGGAAGTACAGGTGTGATAAGCTCTGTTGAAGAGGCATTAACGATTGCTAATGAAATTGGTTATCCCGTTATGTTGAAAGCTGCAGCAGGAGGCGGTGGTAAAGGGATTCGTAAGGTGCTCAGTAAAGAAGAACTACCTCAACATTTTACCTCAGCACAGCAAGAAGCAAAAGCCGCTTTTGGCAACGATGATATGTACTTAGAAAAAATTATTTATCCAGCTCGTCATATCGAAGTGCAAATTTTAGGTGATCAGTTCGGTCATGTGATTCATTTGGGTGAACGTGATTGTTCTTTACAAAGAAATAATCAAAAAGTACTTGAAGAATCACCATCAATCGCGATTTCTCCTGAGAAACGTCAGTTAATAGGTGAAACAGCAGTTCGTGCAGCAAAAGCTGTCCATTATGAGAATGCAGGAACAATTGAATTTTTAATGGATAAATCAGGTGAGTTTTATTTTATGGAAATGAATACTCGAATCCAAGTAGAACATCCGGTTACAGAAATGGTTACAGGGATTGATCTTGTTAAGGCACAATTAAAAATTGCTTCAGGTGAAGAATTACCATACTCACAAGAAGATATTACAATCACAGGTCATGCAATCGAATGTCGAATCAATGCTGAAAATCCTGCCTTTAATTTTGCACCTTCTCCTGGAAAAATCAAGAATTTATTGCTTCCAGCAGGTGGTATGGGCTTACGAGTAGACAGCGCAATGTATTCCGGCTATACGATCCCACCTTACTATGATTCGATGATTGCTAAAGTAATCGTTCATGGAAATGATAGAATAGATGCATTGATGAAAATGCAACGGGCCTTACAAGAGATTGTAACAGAGGGAATCATCACGAATTCAGAATTTCAGCTAGATTTGATCACGCATGAAAATGTGCTGGTTGGCGATTATGATACAAGTTTTTTACAAGAAACATTCTTACCAAATTGGGAACCAGATAGCGATAATTAAAAAGGAGCAGGTGTATGGCTTTATTTAAAAA
Source organism: Enterococcus sp. AZ126 (assembly GCF_051714545.1). Taxonomy (NCBI): domain Bacteria; kingdom Bacillati; phylum Bacillota; class Bacilli; order Lactobacillales; family Enterococcaceae; genus Enterococcus; species Enterococcus sp. AZ126. The sequence goes on along the minus strand of NZ_JBIOSB010000001.1, from coordinate 1,467,371 downwards.
GAAAAACTACATTCGAATCAATCCGAATCGCGCAAGCGACCAAGCTTCTGTAAAAAAACCTGCAGTTCCAGATAATATGTGGGCGAAATGTCCTTGTTGTAAACGTACGTTATACACAAAAGATATGGGGGCAGAAAAAGTCTGCCCTTATTGTGGTTATAGCTTTAGAATCGGTGCTTGGGAACGTCTTGCTGTAACGGTAGATGAGAAGAGTTTTGAAGAATGGGATACAGATTTAGTCACAAAAGATCCATTAGATTTTCCTGATTATTTGGAAAAAATTGCTAAGATGCAGGAAAAAACTGAACTGCATGAAGCTGTTTTAACTGGGAAAGCTAAAATTGATGATCAAGAGATCGGGATCGGCGTAATGGATGCCAATTTTATCATGGGAAGCATGGGAACTGTTGTAGGTGAGAAAATTACTCGTCTTTTTGAACGAGCAACAGAACAACAATTACCAGTGATTATTTTTACTGCCTCTGGTGGAGCAAGAATGCAAGAAGGGATTTTTTCCTTGATGCAAATGGCTAAGATTTCTGGTGCGCTTAAACGTCATAGCAATGCAGGACTACTTTATGTCACAGTCTTAACTGATCCAACAACTGGCGGCGTTACTGCTAGTTTTGCCATGGATGGTGATGTTATAATAGCCGAGCCACAAAGTTTGATTGGCTTTGCTGGGCGTCGAGTGATTGAGCAAACGATTCGACAAGAATTACCAGATGATTTTCAAAAAGCTGAATTTTTATTAGATCATGGCTTTGTCGATAAAATTGTTCCGAGAAATCAATTACAAGAAACACTAAGCAAATTAATAAAGATTCATACGATGAAAGGGTGGAAATAGCGATGGAAAAAAATGCCAATGATATTGTCACCCTTGCCAGAGCACAGGATCGTTATACTACATTAGAGTATATTGCTGCAATCTTTGATGATTTTATGGAGTTTCATGGTGATCGTTATTTTGGAGATGATTTGGCTGTTGTAGGTGGTGTTGCAACCTTAGAAAATAAACCTGTGACAGTTGTTGGAATTCAAAAGGGGCGTAACTTACCTGAAAATATTGAACGAAATTTTGGTGCGCCACATCCTGAGGGCTATCGTAAAGCATTACGCTTAATGAAACAGGCTGAAAAGTTTGGCCGTCCAGTTGTTACATTTATCAATACAGCTGGAGCTTATTGTGGTATTGAAGCAGAAGAACGTGGTGAAGGTGAGGCAATTGCTAGAAATTTGATAGAAATGTCTGATCTAAGTGTACCGATCATTGCCATTATTGTTGGCGAAGGTGGAAGCGGTGGAGCATTAGCGCTTGCGGTAGCCGATGAAGTTTGGATGTTGGAACATACGATTTATGCTGTGCTTTCACCAGAAGGCTTTGCGTCGATTTTGTGGAAGGATGGCAGTCGGGCCAAAGAAGCAGCAGAGTTAATGAAAATTACGGCGACAGAATTAAAAGAATTAACGATCATTGATCGAGTAATTCCTGAAGAAATGAACGGTGAAGCATTGGAACAACCGAAAATCAATAGAATGATTCAAAAAGCACTTATAAGTAAGTTTTCTGAGCTTTCGCAATTAGATATAGATATGTTGCTGGAAAAACGCTATCAGCGTTTCCGCAAATATTAAGAAAATAAAAAAATGGAGCAGGCCGAGTGAGGTTTGCTCCATTTTAAATATAAATAAAGTGTGTGTGGTTTTTTATTATCATCTAAACTTATAAAAACTTATGATGAGCATTTATAGAATTTTTCAGTAAAATACAGTATAATACAAATTGGAGGAGTGCTAGCTTAGTACTCCTTTCACTATGAGAAAGTTCATCGTGGAGATGAGAGGAGTTACTATGTTTTCAAAATTTAAACCAACTTGGATGGTCGATGCGATTTATAAAATCACGCCGAACCAATTAAAAAAATTAGGAATCAAAGCTGTGTTGACCGATTTGGATAATACGTTGATCGCTTGGGACAATCCAGACGGAACTGAAGAATTATTGACGTGGATTCTTGAAATGAAAAATGCCGGGATTCCAGTTGTAGTCGTTTCAAATAATAAATCTAGCCGTATCAAACGAGTAGTAGAAAAATTTGATTTAGAATATGTATCTAGAGCGTTGAAACCTTCAACAAGAGGATTCAGAGAAGCTGAGAAAAAACTAAATATGAAACCAGAAGAATTAGTTATGGTCGGTGATCAGATCATGACAGATATTCGAGGCGCCAATGCAGCTGGCATTAGAAATATTTTAGTTCGTCCAATCGTTGATACTGATGGATGGAATACAAAGATCAATCGCTTTTTTGAACGAAAAATCATGAAACATTTAGCGAAGAAACATCCAGATATGATATGGAAAGGCGGACTAGAATGAGTGAGAATGAAGCAATTCAGTGCATCGGTTGTGGTGCAGTCATTCAAACAGAACAGCCAGATGAACTTGGATTTACGCCAAAGGCTGCTTTTGAGAAAGGTATGGAGACAGGGGAAGTTTATTGCCAACGCTGTTTTCGTTTACGACATTACAATGACATTCAAGATGTTCAATTGACTGATGATGATTTTTTGCGTTTGTTAAATGGATTGGGTAAAGAAGATGCTTTAATCGTGAATGTTGTCGATATTTTTGATTTCAATGGTTCATTGATTCCTGGACTACATCGCTTTATTGGAGATAATCCAGTATTGATGGTAGGAAACAAAGTCGATATTCTACCAAAATCATTAAAGAAACCCAAAATGATTCAATGGATGAGAGAGCGTGCTCATGAAGAAGGCTTACGTCCTGTCGATGTTTTATTAACTAGTGCTAAGAAACCTCAGGAAATGGAAAACTTGCTTGAGACGATCGAAAAATATCGTGATGGTAAAGACGTTTATGTGGTTGGTGTGACAAATGTTGGGAAATCAACCTTGATCAATCAAATCATCAAACAGACTGCTGGCGTTCAAGATGTCATCACAACATCCCAGTTTCCAGGAACAACATTAGACAAAATAGAAATTCCGCTGGATGACGGACATTTCCTGATTGATACGCCCGGAATCATTCATCGTCATCAAATGGCGCATTACCTTGGTAAAAAAGATCTGAAAATCATCGCGCCACAAAAAGAAATAAAACCAAAAGTATATCAGCTGAATCCAGAGCAAACCTTATTTTTAGGCGGTTTAGCCCGTTTTGATTTTATTCAAGGGGAACGTAGTTCATTTATTGCCTATGTGTCGAATGATTTATCGATTCACCGCACAAAGTTAGCAACAGCAGATGATTTCTATGACAAACATGTAGGTGGTTTATTACAACCGCCTCGTCCGGATGAAGTAGCAGATTTTCCAGAGTTGGTTCGTTTTGAATTTTCGATCAAAGAAAAAACAGATATTGTCTTTGCAGGACTTGGCTGGATCACGGTAACAGAACCTTGTGTCGTTGCTGGATGGGCACCAAAAGGCGTAGATGTTTTAAGAAGAAAAGCTTTGATTTAATCATATGTTAGAATAGAAAGAAGGAAATTTAGTGGATTTAAGAGGAAAACAAAAACGTTTTTTACGTAGCCAAGCCCACCATTTACAACCAATTTTTCAAATTGGGAAAGGCGGCTTGAATTCTGCGATGGTGGTACAGATCAATGAAGCTTTGGAAAAACGTGAATTGATCAAAGTCACGTTACTACAAAATACCGATGAGATTGCTGAAGATGTAGCAGAAGCGTTAAAAGCAGACATTCGTTGCGATATCGTTCAAATCATTGGTCGCGTATTAGTTTTATTTAAACCATCATCTAACGAAAAATATCAAAAAATCTCTAAAGAAGTTAAAGCAATTTAAAACTTGGAGGTACGAAAATGGGGACAAATACGAATGCAGCATTAAAAGCAGAAGTAATTGTGGAAGAAGCTGAGCTTTTTCAAAAGCGTAAACAGGTAGGAATATTAGGCGGGAATTTTAATCCAATTCATGTGGCTCATTTAGTGATGGCTGACCAAGTACAGCAGCAGCTTGGCCTTGATAAAGTCTATTTGATGCCTACTTATTTACCGCCTCATGTAGATGAAAAAGAAACGATCGATAGCAAACATCGTTTGGCAATGTTGGAACTAGCGATTGCGGATAATAAAAATTTAGCTGTGGAGCCCATCGAATTGTTACGTAAGGGGAAAAGTTATACCTATGACACAATGAAAGCTTTAACTCAAAATAACCCTGATACAGATTACTATTTTATCATTGGCGGAGACATGGTAGAATATTTACCAAAGTGGTATAAAATTGACGAATTACTTACTTTAACCAATTTTGTGGGAATTCGCCGTCCTAATTATGGCACAATCACATCTTATCCGATTATTTGGGTAGATGTTCCTCAAATGGATATTAGTTCAACATTGATTCGGGAAAAGATCAAGAATGGTTGTTCTACACGCTACTTATTGCCTGATAGTGTGATACACTATATAGAAGAGATGGAGCTGTATGTAGATGGATTTTAGCGGAAAATATACGTCGCTTAAACGTGAAGAATTGATGCAAGAAGTTCAGATGCATATGAGTGAACGGCGGTTTCAACATGTTTTAGGTGTAGAGGAAATGGCGATAGCTTTAGCGGCTAAATACGGAGCTTCCAAAGAAAAGGCAAGTATTGCGGCATTGACTCATGATTATGCAAAAGAACGTCCAGATGAAGAGTTTGAGCTAATTATCAAGCGGGATGGCTATGACCATGATTTACTGAATTATGATAATGCAATTTGGCACGGACTTGTTGGCGCCAGTATGGTTCAAAGGGAATTAGGCATAGATGACGAAGAGATCTTAGAAGCGATTCGTCTGCATACGACAGGTGCTGCTAAAATGAGTCTGCTGGATAAGATCATTTATGTTGCTGATTACATCGAAGCTGGTCGAAACTTTCCAGGCGTAAAAGAAGCACGAAAATTGGCCTTAGTCGATTTGGATGAAGCAGTTGCATTTGAAACAAAACATACATTGCTGCATCTTATTGAACAAGAACAAAAAATTTATCCCAAAACAATTGAGACGTATAATTATTGGGTAGTAGGAAAAGCTGAACAAAGTATTTAGTTTTAAGTTAGAAAGAAAACCAAAATTTACATTAAATAATGGGAGGAAACCATCATAGATAGTCAACAGATTTTAGAAATCGCTGTAAAAGCAGCTGATTCAAAACGAGCCGAGGAAATTGTCGCTTTAGATGTGCAGGAGATCTCACTTTTAGCAGATTACTTTATGATTTGCCAAGCAACAAGTGAACGTCAAATTAATGCAATCGTGGAAGAAATTATTGAAAAAGAAGAAGAAGCAGACGTAGAAGTAAAACGTATCGAAGGAAAAGATGGCGGTAAATGGGTATTGATCGATTTAGGCGATATCATCGTTCATGTATTCCAATCGGCAGAACGTGGATTTTACAATTTAGAAAAACTTTGGTCAGATGCGCCAATGGTCGATCTGCACGCTTGGGTCGAATAATATGGCCTACGAAACATTTGCTTTTGTTTATGATGAAGTAATGGATGATAGCTTGTATGATCAGTGGTTGGAGTTTTCAAAACGCCATTTACCAGAAGGAAAAATGGATGTTTTAGAAATGGCTTGTGGTACTGGGGCGCTAGCTGTGAATTTTGCCAAAGCAGGATTTACTGTAACTGCGTTAGATTTGTCGGAAGAAATGCTGATGATGGCAAGTAAACGAGCAGCTGAGGAAGATGTCCATGTTCAGTTTGTCCAAGGGAATATGATGGATTTATCTGAAATGGGCCAATACAATGCAATCACTTGTTTTTCTGATTCACTGTGTTATATGGCAAATCGTCAAGAAGTTCAACAAGTATTTGACGATGTTTATCAAGCATTAGAAGACGAAGGAATCTTTATTTTTGATGTTCATTCGATTCATCAAGTAGACAAAGTATTTCCAGAGTATAGTTATCATTATCAAACAGAAGAATTCGCTTTTTTGTGGGATAGCTATCCTGGCGAAAAAGAGCATAGCATTGAGCATTTTCTGACATTTTTTGTAAAAGAGCATGAGAATGATGAAGTCTTTATTCGCCAAGATGAACTGCATCAAGAACGCACTTATACAATGGAAAACTATTTGATGATGCTTGAAAGTGCTGGCTTTGTGAGTGTCGAAGTATATGCAGATTTTACCGATGAAGCACCTACCGATGAAAGCAAACGTTGGTTCTTTGTTTGTAAAAAATAATAAAAAATGAGTGGAGACGAACTTTTCGAAGTTTCGAACGCTCGTTTTTTATTTTGTTTCAGTAGTAAAATAAAAATGGTATGATAGAGTTCTAATAGAAATGATCTGGGCAAAGGAGAATACAGATGAAAAGTTGTGGCATTATTGTTGAATACAATCCTTTTCATAATGGACATCAGTACCACGCAAAAATGGCGCGGGAGTTAAGTGGAGCAGAAGTTGTCATAGCTGTGATGAGTGGGAATTTCTTACAACGAGGGGAACCTGCGATTATCGATAAATGGACACGAGCCAATGAAGCCTTGAGTCATGGTGTTGATCTTGTTGTTGAATTGCCATTTGCTTATGCTGTACAATCAGCTGATTATTTTGCTGCTGGTGGAGTAAAATTGCTTCAGGCATTCCATTGTGATGCATTATGTTTTGGTACCGATAATCAAACAGATATGGATTATGAGCAGTTTGGTAATTTTGTTTACAAGCATCAGAAAGAAATCGATCACACCTATCAGATCATTAAAAACAATGGTATGAGTTATCCTCAGCAAATGACAGAAGTTTTTCGTAAACTTTATCCAAATAGCGGCTTAGATTTTTCTTCTCCTAATCATATTTTAGGATTAAGCTACGCAAAAGAAAATGCCGCGTATGAAAAGCCAATGACTTTATATCCTTTACCAAGAGAAAAAGCAGGTTATCATGATACCAAAATACATCAAGAATTTGCCAGTGCAACGGCGATAAGGAAAGCCATTTTCTCAGAAGAATTAGATCAAATCAACCAAGTAGTACCAAAACAAGTTATAGTAGATTTGGTGATTACACCTACAGTTTCTTGGGAAGATTATTGGCCTTTATTAAAATATAAATTAATCAGCAGTTCAATTGCAGAATTACAAACGATTTATCAAATGAAAGAAGGCATTGAATATCGATTGCAAGAAGCGGCTAAGACTTCGGACTCCTTTCAGACGTTTATGGAACAAGCCAAAACAAAACGTTATACGTGGACACGTCTGCAACGCTTGGCAACTTACATTTTAAATAATGTGAAACAACAGGAAATAGAAAATGCATGGAAGTATAGTCACTTGCAAGTTCTTGGCTTTACAGAACAAGGGCAACGTTTTTTGCGAGAAGAAAAAAAGAATCTAAAATTACCACTGATCACAAAAATTTCCAAGAATTTGGGCTCTCAGTTAGCGCTTGATATTCGTAGTAATATGCTTTATCAGTTAGGGAATTCCAATATTTTAGAACAAAGTTTTGGTCGTTTTCCGATTCGTATTCTTTAAAAGAAAAAAACACTTAACAAAAGTCCGTTTGCCAAGTATAATGAGAAAGGCACTATAATCAAAAAAATAATAATGAATGAAAGCGAAGTGAGAATATGGGTCGTAAGTGGGCAAATATTAAAGAGAAAAAAGCTGCCAAAGACGCAACCAACAGCCGAGTTTATGCAAAATTCGGAATTGAGATATACGTAGCAGCGAAATCGGGTGATCCTGACCCTCAAGCAAATCAAAAATTACGGTTTGTTATCGAGCGCGCAAAAACATATAATGTTCCAAAACATATCATCGACCGAGCAATCGAAAAAGCCAAAGGTTCTGGCGATGAACAATATTCTGAATTGCGTTATGAAGGATTTGGACCAAATGGCTCAATGGTCATCGTTGATGCGTTGACGAATAATGTAAACCGTACTGCGTCAGATGTTCGTGCAGCATTCGGGAAAAATGGTGGAAATATGGGTGTTAGTGGTGCAGTAGCTTATATGTTCGATCATACAGGTGTCATTGGCTTTGAAGGTAATGATGCAGATGAAATTCTTGAGTATCTGATGGAAAAAGACATTGATGTTCGTGATGTTACAGAAGAAGAAGGTCAAATCATTGTCTATACTGAACCAGAAGATTTACATGCAGTGCAAGAAGCGCTAAAAGAAAAGGGAATCGAAGCATTTTCAGTAGCAGAATTAGAAATGATTGCACAAAATGATGTAGAATTAACTGGGGAAGACTTAGAAAAATTTGAACAAATGATCGACGTTTTAGAAGACCTTGATGATGTTCAAAAAGTGTATCATAATGTTGATTTAGGTGAGTAATAATATTGGCTCTTTGTCAACTAATGTTGGTGAAGAAAATCCAAAGAATTAAATCAATTATTGTAGGTTCTACGTCAAATTGTGTTGGTAAGCCAAATAACTGAATAGAAATCTAGGTCTGGTAAGGATAGAACATTCTTATCAGGCTTTTTTTATTGTTGTGAAAAAATAAGACCTTGAATAATATAAATACGTGAACGAAAATGATAAAAGTTTCGATAGCCATAGGCTACCCGTTTGATTACCTTAAGTTTATTGTTTAACCCTTCAGTGACACCATTAGAATAAGGGAAGCGAAAAGAATTTTTAATGCCTTCTTTATATTTGTTAAAGAAGAGTAATTTCTTTTTGAACCAGTGTGGTAGCTGATTATCTAGCTGTTGAAGATACTCAAAAAAGAGTGTATGTTCCCGATGAGAAAAAGCATATTTTAAGTATTGAACCGTATCATAGCCTGTCCGTAGGACAGCATCATAGTGCAACAGTTCATCGACAATATCCTGTTGACTTAATGGTCGTTTAAATAAGGGCTGGTATGCTCGACAGTTTATATCTAATTTATCGGAATCTTTCAATAGTAACTTCCAATAGCGTTTTAAGCGACGGTATTGTTTTGGTTTAGAACTTTTTAAGCGGTTCATCGTTTGAATTCGCAATTGGTTCAACGTACGATTCATTTGTTGGACGATATGAAAGCGATCCGTCACTAATTGAGCATTAGGAAAGACCGTTCGAAGAAGTTGATGGTAACTAGCGTTCATATCTGTTACGAGATACGCTACATGTAGCCGAGCTTCACGTGTAAAGCGCATGAAATGAGCGGTCAATTTGTGTAGTCGTCTATCTTCCAACACTTCTAACAACTGATTCCGTTGTCCATCCACACAAATAAAGCTCATACTTCCTTGGCAAGATTTCATGGATTTAAATTCATCAATACATAAAATTTTAGGGAGGAAGTTCCAGTTTGTTCGATAATTTTGTGATAGTCTATCCATCATTCTAAGGACTGTTATGTCTGAAACAAAGTGCTTTTGAGCAATCATTTTTCTTGAAACATTCTTTTTCAAGTCAAGCATAATTTGGTATTGAAGCTGTTTAGATAAGTGATGATGTTCTTCAATCAGCTCTGTATGAGCGTGAAAAGTAGTACCACATTCATGACAAAGAAAGCGTGTCCGTTTTAGCTCTAATAGAGTGAAACGTTCATTAAAAACAGGCAATTGAGCTGTTGTTGTATGACTGCCATTTTTGATGATTTGTCCATGATCGAGGCTTCCACATTTCTCGCAATGGGTAGGTGAATAGGTCAGCTTGGCTTTAATCACTTGAGCTTGCACTCCTTTTACTGTTCTTTGTTCCAACCAATTTTTTTCAAACCAGAGGTTTTTGTCTGTAAGTCCGAGCAATAATCTGGTATTCTTATCCATAGGGAACAACCTTTCTGATGATTTGTGGTTTTTGTCGATTTCATTTTATCAGTTAGTTGTTCCTTTTTTGTGTTTAAATGCTTAAAAAAGTGCTGGTAGAAAATCTTTTTTGATTTCCACCAACACAATATATTATAGAACCAAAATAATGGGATTGGACATACAATGTGTTCAATCCTTTTTTTGTAACGTCTTGTTACTCGATTGTTACAAGTTACTTTTGCTTTGATGATGTAACCACTTACTTCTTTGCTCTATATTCTAACCTAATAACAGGCTATACTAAGGTCAGATAAAACGCTAAGGAGCTGAACGAGATGTCAAAAGGAATTAAAATCGTTACGATCGGTGGAGGATCAAGTTATACACCAGAATTAGTGGAAGGTTTTATTAAACGTTATGATGAGTTGCCCATACGTGAGTTATGGCTGGTTGATATTGAAGCAGGAAAAGAAAAACTAGAAATCGTTGGTGCAATGGCAAAAAGAATGGTCCAAGCAGCAGGCGTAGATTGTGAAATTCACTTAACTTTGGATCGTCGTGAAGCATTAAAAGATGCAGATTTCGTTACAACACAATTACGTGTAGGACTTTTAGATGCACGGATTTTAGATGAACGTATCCCATTAAGCCATGGGTTGATCGGGCAAGAAACAAATGGCGCTGGGGGGATTTTTAAAGCATTAAGAACTGTTCCAGTCATTTTAGATATCGTAGAAGATATGAAAGAATTATGTCCAAACGCTTGGCTGATCAACTTTACAAACCCAGCTGGTATGGTAACAGAAGCTGTTTTACGCTATGGTAATTGGGATAAAGTAGTCGGTCTATGTAATATTCCAGTCAATGCAGTTTTTGAAGAAGCAGAATTATTAGGTGAAAATAATCGCGATTTATTCTTCCAGTTTGCTGGGATCAATCACTTACACTGGCATACGATTACAGATAAAAACGGAAAAGACCGTACGGATGAATTGATCAAGGTGATGTATGGTCAAGACGACGCAAAATCAATCGTAGCCAATATCAAGGACAACAACTTGATTTGGGAACAAGTCGAAAACCTACACATGGTTCCTTGTCCATACCATAATTATTACTATTATACAGATAAAATGCTAGCTGAAGAATTGGAAGATTTTAAAAACAATGGCACACGAGCTGAAAAAGTCAAAAAAATCGAACATGAATTGTTTGAATTATACAAAGATCCTAATTTAGACTATAAACCAAAACAATTAGCAGAACGCGGTGGTGCTCGTTATAGCGATGCAGCGTGCGAAATCATCAACTCTATTCATAATGATAAACGCACAACAATGACTGTTAGTACTAGAAACAACGGCACGATCACAGATCTACCGGCGGAAAGTGCAGTAGAAGTAACCTGTACGATCACTGGAAAAGGTCCTGTACCTTATAACTTCGGCAGCTTTAAACCACAGGAACGTGGTTTGTTGCAAGTAATGAAATCAATGGAAGAATTAACCATCGAAGCGGCTGTCACAGGAGATTATGGAACATTGTTACAAGCTTTTACAATGAATCCACTGATCACAAGTGGTGATGTTGCCAAAGAAGTGATGGATGAACTATTAGAAGCACATAAACACTATTTACCAGCTTTCTTTAAAGAAGAAAAATAATTAAAAGAGATAAAAAAAGCGTTAAACTCTGAACTATACTCAGGAGCTTAACGCTTTTTTGCGTCTATTTAGGTTCTACTCTTTTTGATTTTGCACTTCTTTTGCCAAATATTCTACTGTATAAAGCGCTGGAACTTGAGAAGTAATGTCACTATCTCCAATTCGTTCTGTTGAAATATAATAAGGAATATTTACATCTGAAAGGGCTGCAATCGGAGATTTTTCACTATTTGTGATAGAAATGATGGAACTATCATTCGTAATAAAATGATTCAGATAATTGATGATGGCTTCATTTTCTCCACTAACAGAAAGAGCAATCACGCAAACATTTTTCGCCATCGCTTTATTAAAAAAATTGACTGGATGATTGATTGGGTCTTCGATATGAAACGCCATACTGAAAATAGAAGAAAAATACAACGCACCATATTCAGCAATAATATTTGATGATCCTGTTCCAATAAATAAGACAAGATCTTTTTCTGACAATAATTTTGCTGCAGCCTGAATCCGTTCTTGATAAAAAGCTTCAGTAGAGCGCTGGATAAAATTAGTAAATGACGTTTCATCCACGGCATGCGTCGTAACAGGCTTAGCCAATGATTTTCGATATAAATTCAATTTGATTTTAAATTCAGAAAATCCTTCACAACCAAATTTACGACAAAAGCGCAAAATGCTGGCGGTACTGCTATGGGTTTCTTTCGCTAACTCACGAATTCTCATATAGACGACTTCATCGATGTGAGACGCAATATATTTATAAATTTCTAAATCGATGGGACTTAAATCAGGACTATGATCTAAAAATAACAAGATATCCACTACTTTCTTTGTTAAGATTATTTATTGAAATCAATGCTGTATACAAAATGACGAACTGGTAAGCCAGAATAGTCTTTATCAAATTGTTTTACGAGGGTCATGCTGTTTTTTTCTGCAACCTTTTGAGAAGAGAGATTCGTCTCTCGAATGATCGAACAGATTTTTTCAGCTTTCAAACTATTTTTAGCATATGTGAGGCATAATTGGCTAGCAGACGTTGCATAACCTTGATTCCAAAATTGTTTATTGACTAAATAGCCGATTTCTAATAGTGATTCACCTTCGACCTCAGAATAAACAATTCCACATTGACCGATAAAATTATTGTTCTGTTGGTCAATGATTGCCCATAAACCAAAGCCATTTTCTTGATAACTTTTTAAATTCCAGTTTAACCAATCATTTACTTTTTCATTAGTAAAAGCCGCCTCATAGGCATACATCGTTTCTTCATCTTGTAAAATCAAGCATAAATCCTCGAAATCATCAGATGTAAGTTCTCTTAAATAGAGTTTGTCATTTTCGATTATTTTTTTAGTCATTGCGAGAATCTCCCCTTTTATCCAACTCTAACTTCATGTTCATAACATACAACGGACCCAATCCACCTTAGACAATGTTATCTAAAAACGAAAAAATTTGTTAATCGTCCATCGTCGATTCCTACTATTGGATGGATAAAAGAATTTTTCAAAGAAATCTTGATAGGCATTTCTGGAGTTCCTGTATAGCACAATGGTTCATCATTTAATTGATACTGCTGGATCATTTTTGAAAAATCGTTGGTATATTTTTGTAATAATATCATTCAGCACTTTTTTTGTCATTTCCATTATTTTACCATAGTAACGGCCTTTATCAGAAAAAAAGAAGGTTTAAAACTCTAAACAGTGAAAGAGACCTGACAGTAACTTGGGACAATTCTAACAGACTTCTGGGAGTTTGAACTCACTAATTATTTGTATACTAGGTTCATCAAGTAATAACTGCTGTAAACATTCGATTCACAGAGTCGCCCGTGACTTTAAATGAGAGGAGATGTCAACGTGAAATTAGATGATGTTGCTTTGCAAAATAAGAGGTACTTAACTTTTGAGCAGCAAGATAAGGCAATCAAACAACAGTTGAAAATTATCGAAAAGCTGCAACGAAGAGTAAAGGCAGAACAACGACGGAAAAATCAACTGGCATCTCAATTAAAAAAATTGACACAGCAGTAAAACATCAAGGAGGAAATGAACAGATGACAGCATTAAGTGGAGTAGACGTAGTATGGCGTTTTCGTTTAGCCGAAGACGAAGGAAATGAAAGTGCATGGGGCTTAGCCTACAGCACAGAGAATGGTTATTCAAAATCAAAAGAAAGTGAATCGACTGTTACAAAAGATGGCAGTGTGGTCACACCAGGTGCAACAGAAACAACTGTTACAGCAACAACTTTATATAAAATCGGTTCGACTCAAATCGATAAATTGGAAACCGCAATGGATGAAAACAAGCGTGTTCAGATTTGGCGTATTAATACCAAAGAAATTGGTACTGGTAACGATCAAGGGAAATTCAAAGCTAAATACTTTGAAGGCTATTTTACTTCTTTTGAAGAAACAGATTCAGCAGAAAATAAAGTTGAATACTCTTTGGAATGGGCGATTGAAGGCGCAGGTAAGAATGGTTTTGCAGTTTTAGAGCTTGATACTTCAGAGGGCGGCGATTATGAATTTAAAGACACTGTAAAAGTAGAAGCTAAAGCATAATTGATTTTATAAAGTAATCGAAAGAGGTTAGACACTAGCCTCTTTCAGATAATTTATTATGGCGAGACAATTATTGTCGTTTTTAAAATTAGGAGGAAAAGACATGGAATTATCAATGAATGAAAAAACATTTGGCTGTAAATTTGGTTACGGTTTTTTAAAAGAAATCAACAAACGTTATTCAATAGAGCGTGGTGGTATGCAGCTAAAATTAGGAGTTGGAGCAATTGTTTCAAATCTTCTTTTATCTGATGTAGATACCTTATTTGAAGTCTTACTGATTGCAAATATGACAGAAAAACCTCGAATGACAGTCAAATTTTTAGAAGAGTATGTTGAGGAAAATGGCACAAAAAATCTGTTTGAAGATGTGATCGATTCGCTAAAAAAGTCGGAATATACCGGGATGATGACCAGCAAAATGTTGGAAGAAGCACAAGCGTAAATAACATAGATTTTGATGAAGTATATGAGCAGGTCCGTCTAAACTGTTTGCGCTTCTTAAAAATTGAAAATTTGAATGAAATAGACCGCTTGACCATTACTGACTACGAATTACGTATGAAGGCCTATCAATTAAAGCAATTAGATCGACAATATGAAATTCATATGCAGGCGTGGGCTACAGTTATGGCAGGTCAAACGCGAAAAGGTAAACCAGTTTTTAGAACTTTCGACAAGTTCTTTGATTATCGAAAAGCAGAAGAGAAAATACTTGGCAGACAACAAGAAACTTCTCCTGATAAAGTGAAACTTCAAAATTGGATCGCTAATTTCAATTTATAGGAAAGGAGGGGGAAGATGGAGAAAAAGATTGATGTTATAGCAGTTTTAACAGCTGTAGATAAAGAATTTAATAAATCTTTATCGAATGTTTTAAACTTAATAGATAAAGTTAAGGTATCAGCGGACATGCTTACAGAAAGTATAGTACAAATATCTAGTGGAGTAGGTTCCTTTAGATTAATTGCTGATTCGGTAACTGTTTTAAGTACATCATTGAGTCAAATTATCTCTCAATATGCAGCTTTAGCCAATGCACAAAAAGAAATTATACCTATCCAAAGCAAAATAGATAATACATCTGAATCTATGAAGGAATTATCTACTAACTTAGAAAGAATTACAGAAAGATTGAAAGACGCATCAGTGTTTGGCAAAGAGTTTGATTCACTTTCTAATGGTTTTAAAGCATTCCAAGATATAGCTGATACAAGTGGTTTAAATGATTTAAAAGAAATGATTATGAGTGTCAGCACAACCTATTCGGGGCTTATATCTAAAAATGGACAGCTAGGTAAAACAATGAGTGATGTCAAAGAAAAATACTCTTTAGCAAAACAAGTGATGGCAGGTAAATTGGAAGTTGATGACTCTTCATTCAAGAAACTTGATGAGGGCATGCAGGGATTTGTTGAAAAGATTGCTGGTACAAAAGAAAAATATGTGGATTTTGTTTCGGATGCAAAAGACAAAATGAACGTTTTTGGACTGGCTTTTATGGATAAAGTTCCGATTGTTGAAACATTTGGGAATAAAGTTTTAGATGCAGCACAAAATTCAGAAACGGCTTTAGGGAAAATTGTAAAAGTCGGTAGTGGTGTAGGCGAAAAATTGGGTGCATCATTTAATGTGGGAACAAAGGCTTTAGGAGGAATGGTTAAGGGACTGACTTCTATCATGGGAGTTGCTATAAAAGCTTTAGCCCCTGCAGCAATAATTGGGCTTGCTTTAGCAGGTCTTGGATTAGCAAATAGCCAATTTGGTGATGAGCTACAAGGGTTTATTACTACAGCTATAGAAAAAGGACCAGAAATCATTACCGGTTTTGTGAATGGAATAATTTCAAAATTACCAGATTTAATGACATCAGGTACACAATTGATAGCAGGGTTTGCAGAAGCGATTGCTGTGAATTTGCCCGTGATAATGCAAAGTGCGGTTAATTTAATCAATGCCTTAGTTCAAGGTGTAATTGAAAGTTTACCAACGTTGATTCCAGCAGCGTTGATGTTAATTGAATCCTTAGCCACGAGTTTATTATCTGCAGCACCACAGTTGTTAATGACTGGATTAAATTTATTGATGGCTTTAGTAAGTGGGATTGTAGATAACAAAGATCAAATAATTAACACGGTCACCAATATCATTGAATCATTTACTACTAATATTACAGGACAACTACCTGAAATCATTAAAAAGGGTGTTGAGATATTAATGAAACTTGCGGAAGGAATCGCTTCGATATTGCCAGTTTTAATTCCAGTGGCCATTGAAGCTATTGCGACTTTAGTAAGAACCTTGTCTGAGCAGCTGCCAACAATCATTTCTGCTGCAGTAAAAATTATAGCGACTCTTGTTGCTGGTTTACTTAATGAGCTTCCAAGTATTTTAGTAGCAGCAGGGAAATTGATATGGGAACTAGCAAAAGGAATCCTAGGTGCGTTACCGTCCATTGCAACAGTTGGGTATCAAATTATTAATGAACTTTCTAAGGCTCTATTTGATATTGATCTATTTGAAATCGGAGGTAATATCATTCAAGGTTTCATTAATGGTATTACAGAAAAAGCAAAAAAAATATGGGAAGTTCTTGAAAACATTGGAAATGGAATCAAAGACTTTTTTACAGGAAACTTTAAAATCCACTCACCATACCGCTGGATGCGAGATGAAATCGGGGCAATGTTGCCAGCAGGTTTGGCTATCGGTATTGAACGAAATGCTCATGTAGTAGACAAGCCAATGAACGATTTAGCTTCTCAAATCATGTTGCCAAGCTTAGATAGTTTAGATCAACATTTAGAAACGGTCCAAGATATATCCGTTCAATCTAGTAGCAAACAAATGATGATTCCAACAAAACAACCTGCAACATTCAACATCAAACTTGGCAATCAACAATTCAAAGCCTTTGTTTCCGATATCTCAGAAGCAATGGGACAAGACTCTGCTATCAACTTAGCATTTTAGAAGGAGGGAAAAAATGTATTATTTTGAAGACACAACTAAAAAAGTCCACAAAGATGATTTGATTCTTCCTTCTTCAGCCATGATGTATGAGGGTGTTTATCTCGAAAAAATGATCGACGGTTATCGTACTTTAGCGGTAACAGGTAGAGAAATGCTGTCACTTACGGTAGAAACGCAAGAAACCCAGGTTGGAAGTATCAAACTAAATCAAAAATTACCTGCCAGAACGCTGAAAGTAACCTATCAATTGATTGGAAAAGACGCTAAAGATGTTCAGAAAAAATACCATCAATTGATGCGTTTTCTTTATAAAGAGTCTGCGATTGAGATTCGCTTTAAAGACGAATTGGATTATCACTACTATGGACAATATATGACAACAGATGAGGTGCGAGGGGATACCAATAGCATTATTGCAAGCTTTGAAATTCTTTGCACAGATCCGAAAAAATACTCTGCTTTGTTACAAACCGATGAAGCCATTACTACCTATTTACCCTATCAAACGACACCAGAAAAAATCACAGTAACGATTGCCGTTTTTGGTCCTTTAAAGATCACAAATGGCGACCAAACTATTAAAATCACTAGCTACAATTTAAGCGCAGGTGATCAAGTTGTGTTTGATTTTTTAAAAGGAAAAGTTTTTGTAAATGAATTGGATCAAACTTTTTTACTTGATTTGGAAAGTGATTTTGAAAACTTTAGGATTAAAGAAGGTCAATTTGTTCGCTGTAATAATGGTAAAATGATTCTTTCTTATCGGGAGGTACAACTATGAATAAAAGTGTTTATTTCTTTGATGAGCGCCAACATTTACTTCGAATCGTTAAGGAAAACGAGTTAATAGAAGTTGTTCAAGAAAAGGAAATTACTTCAAGTAAAGATGAATTGATGAACGATACTCTAAATGTATCTACTCTATATGATAAAGAGCTAAAACAGGCAGCCTATATGGCTGTGAAAGAAGAATCAACTTCGTATAGCTTGTACAGAATTATTTTAGACAGTGAAGAAGAAAATCTTTTATCCTTTGTTGGAATTAGTTTTGCACCGGATGAGTTAGATTCGTACGTGGTCAAAAATGTCCAAGTGAAAAATGAATCGATCAAAAATACAGTACAAAAACTGTTAGTAGAAACAGAATGGCGTTTAGGGAAAATCGATTCAAACTTACCTTTAATAACAGAAGATTTCAATCTCCTTTCTGTTCGCGATGCTTTAAAAAATATTCAAACTCATGGCTGTGAAATTCTTTTTAAATATAAGATAGATGGTATTGGGATTACAGATAAATGGCTGGAAGTTTACCGTGAAATCGGCGAACAAAGTAAACAACGTTTCACGTACGGTGAAAAAGCATTGAGTATTGTGAAAGAACAGGATCGTAATCAAGTGTATACAAGTTTGATTGGTCGTGGTCGCGGTGAAGATGTGGGCGATGGAAAAGGCAAACGAATCGAATTCACGAATATAGAATGGAAAAAAACAACAGGTAAACCGTTGAATAAACCAAAGGGACAAAACTGGTTGGAATTTCCTGAGATGACCGAGCAATACGGTATTCCACTCAAAAACGGTGGCATGAGAAGACGTGAAAAAGTCATTACGTTTGATGAGGAAGAAGATCCAGCAAAACTCCTACAAAAAACCTATGATTCACTCGTTGAATATTCGCGTCCGCTCGTTCAATTTAAAACTGAAATTTTAGGTGGAGATACCATTGGAAATACTGTCACTATCCATCGATATGACCGAAATTATCACTACCAAACTCGTATTTTTAAAGTGAAAATCGATCGCTTAACAGGAAAAGTCGAGGCTGGTTTAGGAGATAATATTGCGAAAAGTATTTCAAAAGCTACTTCAGATCTCAAAGGAAATGTTGATTCTTTAGACGAAAAAAAGATGACTTTTTATGATTCAGAAGAAATATCTAAGTGGCAAGATGATATTATCCGTGGTGCCAAAGGCGGTTCTATAAAGCTGATGAATGGGATTGAAACTGGTAAATCAGATAGTCGTGAACCTTACCAGATGGTATGGATGAACAAAGGCTCTCTTGAAACGAGTGATCATTTTTTAGTGGCTAATAGTGAAGGTATTGGTTTTATTGATGGAGATTTTAATAAAGGTGAGTATAAAACAGCTTGGACCATTGATGGAAAATTCAATGCTGATTTTATTCAAGCTGGAACGATTAGAGGACGAACAATAGAAGGGTGCGAGTTTAAAACTCTAGATGACACATTTCAAATACAGATTCTAAATGGAAATATTATTTTTAGTGATAAAAAAGTAAATAAACGTTTAGGTTCTATAAGCGCAACAACAAGTAATGGAAAAGTTAATGGATTTGCGGTCATTCAAAAGCCTGGATTTATTTTTTCATTGAACTCTGGGAGTAAAGATATAGAAAATACATCTAACTATGTTATTCAAATACCAAAAGAAAGTACGATGGAAGAACCTAAGCTAAATTCACGAGCGGTATGGAAACATAATGGCGATTTGCATATTACAGGGAAGTTATTTATCAACGGAAAAGAAATAACGGGAAACGGTAGTGGTGGCTCAGGTAGCGGAGGCGGAATCCCTCCAGAACTGACAACAGATCAGGAAAAAAATGCTTGGGGAATTTGGCGATTCTTTAAAAATAAAGGCTGGTCGGAGCAATCTATCGCTGGAATGCTCGGGAATATCCAATCAGAATCAGGGATTATGCCTGATATTGATGAATTGAGTGGCGGAGGTGGCTATGGGCTGACGCAATGGACGCCTAAATCTAAACTTGTTGATTGGTGTAACGAACATGGGTTGGATCATCGAACGCTTGATACTCAATGCCAACGGATTCAATGGGAAATGGAAAACAATCAACAATGGTTTCCAAATTATGAACGTCCAGACTTATCAAATATATTATTTAGAGACTTTACAAAATTGTCAGACGTTAGACTAGCAGCAGAGTATTTTATTGCATTTTATGAGCATCCTAAATACCCTAATCAACCAGTTAGAGCACAGCAAGCTCAATACTGGTATGACAAATTAAGAAACTTAAAGCCAGGATCAACTACAGGCGCTGCTGGTTTAGCTCATTTAGAGACATTATACAAACAGCCTTTAGGCAATGGACAATGTTATGCAGTCCCAGCAGAGTATTCTGGATTTCTAGGTGGCTGTGGTTTAGGCGCAAATACAGGCTATCCCTTAAGCCATGTGATTGGAAATACTGAAGCAGCAGCTGAAATTGGTAGTGGTTACAACTGGTCGGCAGTTGGTTGGAAAGTTATTTTTAATCCAACATACGACCAATTAGTAACAGGTGCAATCATCAACTGGAAACGAGGCGGCAATATTGGCGGCTTCACTGTCGACAGCACATATGGTCACACAGGTGTCATCCGTGGTTTAATCAATGGAGGCTTCCAAACTTATGAGCAAAATATCGGATTAGGACAAGTAGTCGGCAAATATGAGCGATCATGGGTCGGAGCAAGCGAAATCAGTTCAATTGTCATCCCGCCCAAATAAACAATTTTTTAGAAAGGAGTGAGTAAATGTCAATCGTCTATCCAATTTTTTTATCAACAACACAACCAAATGACAATATTCCTTCGATCATGATTCGTCAATTTGACGAAGGAAGCCAAGTTTTGGCTGTAACCGTAACAGAACAAGGAAAACCAAAAGACATTTCAAATTTAACCCCTTTTTTCTGCGTCAAACAAGGCCATCATGTAGGTCTCGGTTTATCTGAACAAAAAGTCACTAAAATCATCGACGCAAAAAAAGGAATATTGGAATACACATTAACCAATTACGATATGCAAAATATTGGAGAAAATACGGCTTACTTTAGTTTTAGAGAACTGCAAAAAGACTTAAGCTGGCGCCAACAATTTTCTACAAGTGATTTTACTTATCAAGTTAAAAAAAGTATCTATGAAGATGGTATTAAAGATAGTAACTATATTTGGACATTTGAAGAAATTTTACGCTATTTTACTGAATGGGTGAAAGCATGTCAGGAGGTCTATGATGACTGGTATGTAGTCGCACAAGAAGAACTGCAGCGGATTATTGCTGAATTCCAAGGATGGATCACAACAAATCAACAGCGCTATGATCAGTGGACAGAAGTTCAAAGAGCAGAGTTTGATAAATGGTTTACTACGATTAAAGGAATTTTAGATGAAAATGTTGCTGGTAATCTTTTGAACTTAATCGAAGAATTAAAATTAGCGCATTTCACTTTAAAAAGTGGTGAAACCGGAATTCTTAGAACGCTTCGAGATGATAAATTTAGCTTGAATCATGGGGTGACTAAATTAGGAAGCATTACGCATAAAAAAGAAGCTTCAGCCTTAGTGATAGCTGAAATCGATAGTGAAAAACAAAATACTTTCTTCATAAGAAAGGTAGGTTCAGTCTAATGCCGAATGAAGTAGAAGTCAAAAAAGTCATGGAAACCGATGAATCAGGTGTACAACGTCAAGTGTTTCCAGAAACCCATGTTAGCGCAGTTCTTGGTTTAGATAAAATCGAAACAATAGGAACAGGCGTAACATCGATCAATGGAAAAACAGGAGACATCACCTTAACAGCGAAGGATTTAGGTGTTCAAGGTACAGGCATAACAATAGATAAGGTGGGATCAGTATGACAGATATCGTTGAATTGAAAAATGATGGAGCGCTTATTTATCCGAAAACCCATGTGAATGCTGTGGAAGGAATCACAACAATCAAGGGTGAAAAAGGAGAAACAGGTGCAACTGGAGCCACAGGACCACAAGGCCCAGCCGGGACAAATGCCACAACAACTGCTGTTGCAACACAAACAGTCAATGGATTGATGAGTGCAGTAGATAAGAAGAAATTAGATACATTACCAACAATAACATTTAATAAGGTGGGATCAGTATAATGGCAGATATCGTACAATTAGAAGAAAAAGGAACAATTTTATATCCTAAAACCCATGTGAGTGCGGTGGAGGATTTATCAGCTTTTTTAAATAGTAATACAAAAATAGCTACAGTCTATTTTACCCAAAGTGAAGAGGTTGATAATAAACACGGTGTGGTGAATATCCCACTGAAGTTAACGAAAGAGAATGTATCAGGATTTTATAAATTTGATGGGACAAATATTATAGAAATAAATGAAACAGGTTTGTATGAAATTAACGGTAGATTATCAATCATAGATTGCACTGCTGGTACATGGACAACGATGTCTTTAGCTATTGAAAATAATGGAAGCTTAGTAAATCCTCTCACTGAGAGTAGAAATACACCCAATGGAGAATCCGGTATAAGCGGTATTTTTGAATTAAAAGCCGGAGCAACGCTACGAATAATAAAAAATGGAAGCAGTAGCAATGGTACAGTATTGAAAAGTTCGGTTATGCTCAAGAAAATTAATTAGTTACATGCTAATAAAGTAAATAGATAAATAATCCAGATAACAACTGATTTTACTGTTATCTGGATTATTTAATTTGTTACAAATTAAATAAAGTAGTGAGAGATGTTTTTAGTGGAAGATTGATCTTGATCGGCTATAAAGTGGTTAAAAACATTTTGGCTGAACACACTTGACCATATCAATATTTTTTTATAATATAGTTAGGAACCGAACTATTTAACAAGGAGGTAAATCATGGACAGAAAAATCGGCTTAAAAATCAGAATATTAGCCAATGAACTCAATCGAAAGGCAGCAGAAATTCTAAAAGAAGACGACGGCGAAGCCTCTTCAAGCATCCAAATGCGCATTCTGAATTTCATTCACCGCCGTAATAGTCAACAAGTTCCAGTCTATCAAAAAGACATCGAACAAGAATTTGACATTCGACGTTCCACTGCAACAGGCGTGCTACAAACAATGGAGAAACGTTTATTTATCGAACGAAGCAGTTGCAAAGAAGACAACCGTTTCAAAACAATTATTCTGACTGAACTAGGAAAACAAAAAGTTAAAGAAAACATCGTAAAGTTACATAAGTTCGATGAATTACTGGTACAAGGGATTCCAGAAGAAGAACTCGTAATCTTCTTTAAATTAATGGACAAACTATCTGAGAACAGCAAAAAAATAAATAAGGAAGGTGAACGGATTACATGATAAAAAAGCTGATCGCCAACATAGGTATTTATAAAAAAGAAAGTATCATTACGCCAATCTATGTAACTGGAGAAGTGATTTTAGATATCATTATTCCTTTAGTAATGGCAATGATGATCGATAACGGAATTGAAAAAGGGGATACAAAAGCTATTTTGATGTATGGGGCGATTTTATTTATTTGTGCAATCATTGCTTTATTTTTTGGTGCGATGTCAGGTCGGTATGCCGCTGTTGCATCAGCTGGTTTTGCTAAAAATTTACGCGATCAATTATTTGTTCGCATCCAAGGCTTTTCTTTTTCAAACATCGATCGTTTTTCTACCTCAAGTTTGATTACACGATTGACTACTGATGTGACCAATGTTCAAAATGCTTATCAAATGATTATTCGGCTTTTAGTTCGTAGTCCATTGGTCATGATTTTTTCATTAGCTATGGCGTACAGTATCAATAAAGATTTATCATTGATTTACTTAGGTGTTGTGCCATTTTTGATGATTGGTCTAGCGACTGTTATTTATTTTGCTCACCCCAATTTCAATAAAGTTTTTCGGATTTATGACAAATTAAATAACGTTGTTCAAGAAAATTTACAAGGGATTCGTGTTGTTAAATCTTATGTGAGAGAAAAACATGAGGATGAAAAATTCAAAACAGTTTCTAAAGATATTTATAAAACATTTTCAAAAGCGCAAAGTATCGTTGCATTTAATAACCCTATTTTGCAGTTTGCTATATACACGTGTATGTTATTGATCTCATGGTTAGGAGCAAAGTTTGTAGTAGGTGGTACTTTGACCACAGGTGAACTAGTTAGTATGTTTACGTATACGATGCAGATTTTGATGAGTTTAAATATGTTATCAATGGTTTTTGTCATAGTGTTAATCGCACGAACATCTGCTGAACGTATCACAGAAGTTTTATCAGAAGAAAGTGATTTAAAAAACAATAAAGACCCACTTTATGACATTCCAGATGGTTCTGTTCGCTTTAAAGATGTCTGTTTCAGCTATGCTAACGATCTTGAAAAATTAGCGTTGATGCAGGCGAATATGGAAATCAAATCAGGAGAAGTGATCGGTATCGTTGGTGGAACAGGTAGTTCTAAATCTACATTAGTCCAGTTGATTCCAAGATTATATGATGTTACACAAGGATCAGTCGAAGTTGGTGGACACGATGTACGAGAGTATGATCTAAAATCATTGCGTGACCAAGTCAGCATGGTTTTACAAAATAATGTATTATTTACAGGAACAATCAAAGAAAATCTGCGTTGGGGAAATGAAGAGGCCACAGAAGAAGATTTGATCAGAGTATGTAAAATTGCGCAGGCGGATAGTTTTATCGAAGAATTTCCTGATAAATATGACACAATGATTTCTCAAGGTGGAAATAACGTCTCAGGGGGTCAAAAACAACGTTTATGTATTGCTCGCGCCTTATTGAAAAAACCAAAAATTCTGATTTTGGATGATTCTACAAGTGCTGTTGATACGAAAACAGATAGCCTGATAAGAGAAGGGATGAGACAAGAAATCCCAGGGACTACAACCTTTATTATCGGGCAACGAGTGTCTTCTGTTCAAGATTCTGATCGCATTATTGTGATGGATAAAGGTTTGATTGACGCTATCGGAACCCATGATGAGTTGTTAGCCAATAATCTGATTTATCAAGAAGTGTATGAATCTCAACAGAAAGGATTTGGTGAAGAAGATGCGTGATGAACAAACAAAAGGGATTCGCAATAGTCAAGATCCTTTGAAAACGTTGAAACGACTGTTTTCATATATGTTTAAAAATTATAAATTCCAGCTTATATTAGTACTATTTCTCATCTTATTAAGTACTTTTGCCAATGTCCGCGGCTCATTATTCTTGCAAGTGGTGATTGATGATTACATTACACCGCTGCTTGGCCAAAGTAATCCTAATTTTTCTGGATTGTTAAAGGCAATCACAACAATGGCGCTGATTTATGGTGTTGGGATCATTGCAAATTTAGGCTATAACCTAATGATGGTTCGTATCGGTGAGGGAACACAAAAAACAATTCGAGATGAAATGTTTACTCATCTTGAAACATTGCCCATTCGCTATTTTGATTCAAATTCTGACGGAGATATTATGAGTCATTTTACGAATGATACGGATACATTACGCCAGATGATTTCACAAAGCATTCCTAATTTAGTAGCAGCAGTTGTTAGTTTTGTTAGTGTATTTATTGCTATGTTTACAATCAGCATTCCATTGACACTAGTCGTGATGGTCTCTGTTTCCATAATGATCGTGACGATTCGGATGATCGCTGGGCGCAGTAGTCGTCATTTTGGGAAACAACAACGGGATTTAGGGCGTGTAAATGGGTTTGTTGAAGAAATAATGCATGGACAAAAAGTGGTGAAAATATTTAATCACGAACCGCAAACGATAAAACAATTCAAAATGATCAATGAAGAATTGCGTCAAAGTGCTACTCAGGCTAATAAATATGCAAATAGCTTAATGCCGATCATGATGAATTTGTTAAACATTCAATATGTACTTTTAGCGGTAGTAGGAGGAATTTTTTCAGTGTATGGTGTATCGGGTCTAACGATTGGGATGATCGCCTCTTTTCTTCAATTAAGCCGTTCATTGAATATGCCTATCAGCCAAGTTTCTCAACAAATCAATTTCGTGATCATGGCTTTGGCTGGTGCAGATCGTATTTTTACTTTGATCGATGAAAAATCGGAAGTTGATGATGGTTATGTGACGTTAGTTCATGTGAATCGTGAGTCAGGTCGTCTTGTTGAAAGTGATGTTAGAACAGGCTTATGGGCATGGAAACATCCACATAAAGATGGTACAGTGACGTATACAGAATTAACTGGAGATGTACGCTTTGAAGAAGTATCCTTTGGTTATACTAATCAAAATCGAGTCTTAAAAGATATTAATCTTTATGCAAAACCAGGGCAAAAAGTTGCCTTTGTTGGAGCGACTGGAGCAGGAAAAACGACGATTACCAACTTGATCAATCGTTTTTATGATATTCAAGAAGGAAAAATCCGTTATGATGGGATCAATGTGAAAAAGATCAAAAAAAGTTCTTTAAGAAAATCATTAGGGATTGTTTTGCAGGACACTCATTTATTTACAGGAACGATTCGTGAAAATATTCGCTATGGGAAATTGAATGCATCAGATGATGATGTGATCAAAGCGGCTCAATTAGCAAATGCAGAGGATTTTATCAATCATTTACCCAATAAATATGATACAGTGATCACGGGTGATGGTGAAGGTTTATCTCAAGGGCAACGGCAGCTACTATCAATTGCAAGAGCCGCAATTGCTGATCCGCCAGTGATGATCTTGGACGAAGCAACATCCAGTATCGATACGAGAACGGAAAAACATGTACAAGCTGGGATGGATCGTTTAATGAAAGGTAGAACGGTATTTGTTATCGCACATCGATTGTCAACCATTCAAAATTCAGATGCAATCATGGTGATGGATCATGGGCGTATCATAGAACGCGGCAGTCATGAAGAATTGCTAGAAGGAAAAGGAATTTACCATCAATTATATACAGGAAAAGTAGAACTTTCATAAGAAAAAAACACCAATCACATTAAATGATTGGTGTTTTTCAGTATAAACGATTAAAATAATACGCCAAGAGAGATTCGAACTCCCGACCGCTCGCTTAGAAGGCGAGTGCTCTATCCAGCTGAGCTATTGGCGCAAAATAATAACGCAACAGAATTTATTATAATGAACATAGAAAACAAAGTCAATCATAAATTAGAAATAACAACAATTTTTTTTCAGGAAGTGGTTTATATGCAAGAAAGGCTAAGTTTTTATTGACTCTCATTTCGTATTTTGGTACAATATTAATGTTGTAATTGTGGGCTCCACAGCTACAACCGCACAGAACAAGTTTTTGTAAGTACAACAACCGTTGTCACTTGGGATGGCGAGTCTAAGTCTAGAAGAAGGAGGTGCTGTATAGCATGTACGCAATTATCAAAACTGGTGGTAAACAAGTAAAAGTTGAGGTAGGTCAAGCAATTTACGTTGAAAAATTAGACGTAGAAGCTGGCGAAAAAGTTGTTTTTGACGAAGTTATCTTGGTGGGTGGCGAATCTACGAAAGTAGGAGCTCCAACTGTCTCAGGTGCAACTGTCGAAGGAACTGTAGAAAAACACGGCAAACAAAAGAAAGTCGTGACTTTCAAATACAAACCTAAAAAACACACTCACCGCAAACAAGGTCACCGTCAACCATATACAAAAGTTGTAATCAACGCAATCAACGCATAATTCTTTTAAGTTGCATAGGAAAGAGGCCTATCAATGATTAAAAGTTCTTTTAAACGAAATGGCTCAGGCCAGATCGTTTCTTTTGAAATAAGTGGTCATGCTTACTCAGCTGAACCAGGTCAGGATATTGTTTGTGCTGCAGTATCTGTTCTAGCTTTTAGTACATATAATGGCATTGAAGCCTTAGCGGGATTTACGCCAATTATAGATATGAATGAAGTGGAACAAGGATATATGTATGTTGAAACGATTTCTGATGTTACTCAAGAACAAGCAAACATTGCTCAGATATTATTAGAGAATCTTTTATTAGGTCTCCAATCTGTTGAGGCAGAAAACAGTGAATTTGTTCGAGTAACGACAATTAATTAGAAAATAGGAGGTGCAGATAATGCTAAAAATGAATTTACAGTTTTTCGCCCATAAAAAAGGTGGAGGTTCTACTTCCAATGGTCGTGATTCAGAATCTAAACGCCTAGGTGCTAAAAGTGCTGATGGCCAAACAGTAACTGGTGGATCAATTTTATACCGTCAACGCGGAACTAAAATTTACCCAGGAGCTAACGTAGGTATTGGTGGCGACGATACTTTATTTGCTAAAGTAGACGGCGTAGTGCGTTTTGAACGTAAAGGCCGTGACAAAAAACAAGTGTCTGTTTATCCAGTAGCTCAATAATAATTGAACCGATCGGCTCTATCCCTTGTATAGTAAGGGGTAGAGCTTTTTTATATTAGATAGACAAACGCTTGAATGCTATCTACTAAAAATTAGCGAATTTATCTAGCTTTTCTGCAGTAGCATTTTTTTGTTTGTCGCTAAGATGAGTAGATATTGAGTTAGTCATTTCTGGGCTTGCGTGTCATAATCGTTTTTGTGCTTCTTTCATTCAAATAAATATTGCCCTGGTTGAGTACAGAGAAAACAGACAAAGATTTATTAATAGATGCTTAGCTGGAAATTTAAAGATATCACACCAACGTGGTTACCTTCATTCTTCTCTTTTGTTACTTTGAGGTTGGGATAGAAGTGTTTAGCTTCGAGAAATAAGAGGAAACTCACGAAAATTGCTCTTCAAATTTTTGTGAATTTCAACTTATTTCCGAAGGAGTTGCTTCTGCTCCCACCGTTTATTCGGATTTATTAAGGCTAATATTTTAGGTTTAAGTGACATCATTAACTTTATAATTACATTTACATTAATTATAATTGGAGTTTTAATTGCTTTGTTCGGAATAATTGTAACTATATCTGATGCTGACGTTATGATAGAAATCAGGAATAGAAAAGGTGAATAAACCTTGTTTAAATATCGTGTAGAAACATTGATTAGTAACTTTATTTTGTTGCTCTTATCAATCGTGTTTCAAAGGTTAATCAATTACAAAGAACAAATTCAGTTAGTTACATTTGTAAAACTATTTTCATATTTATGGTTTGGCTTAGTAATTTTTGTATTGGTATCATCACTAAGAACTATTTATTAGCTTTTGATGATATCATTCAATCAAAAGAATAATACAGTACGACCAGAGAAAAAAAATTAAGTGAAGCGAAAATTAAAAGTCTAAAAAAAAGAAATAGATAGTATTTGTAAAATAACTATATCGACCTTAACCGCTATAAACTAAAAAGAACGCACCTACCAATACGTTCAACAGAATCGTAATACCGCTACTCTAATGGGCGGTTTTTCGTGCAAAGAAAATAGCCCTCCTTTGTTTGGAGGACTTTTTCATTTTTCAGACTAGTTTGTGTATTCTGCAATAGCTTTTCGTACTTCGCCTAAAGTAGTAGCGTTGGGGTCAGTATCGCTGTTAAGGATAACGCCATTTTCCTCGTCTTCCATTTCCCCTTTAAGAAAACCACCATCAACAGCAAGTATTGTGTCAGAGTCATCAAATTCGTCTTCTGATTCCCAAAACTCAGGGTCTTGTTTTGCACGTTTGACAGCTTGCAAAATTGTTGGATTCATTTTAACTTCATCTTGCTTATTATTTTTCTCGTGCATAGAAGAATGTTCAAAATTATTAGCAACTACAGGTTTATCAAGCATAACAGAAGTTCCTAATACTGTTGCAATACTTGAAGCTAAAAATGCTGCAATCAAAATTTTACTTTTCATTAAAACCACCTCCTTGTCAATCTTAAAAATTACTTACTCTAAACCAAGTGTTTGGAATCGGATTGTAGGTGTAGTAAGTTGTTAAGCCTTCTATGTAAGAATATCCTCCAGGGTATATTACTTGACCATAGTAATTTCCATTTTTACCGTATTTATAAGTGTTTCTAGCTGCGAGTATGCCACCTACGACACCAGAATCTCTAAATGTTTCCCATCTTAAAAAGGCACCAGTACCTGATTCAGGATAATAAAAACGTTCAGCAAATCTCCATCCGCGAGCACTAAAAGCAGCTGAGCTATAAGAAGCCCTATTTTTTAATTTGATAGAATAACCTGGTGGGGTAGCAGATCTAGCAAGATTTATTGATTGCTTAGGAAGCTCCTTTTTTTCCACGCTAGAAGGATTTTCTTTATAATCATCTACTGTAACTGCTTTAGGATCTAGCTCGCTATTCACTAAGACTTTGTCATTTGGATCTAATAAATTATTAATTTCAACTTCACCGTGTACTATAGCACCATCTTCCATAACAACTATTAAATCAGAATTTCCTAGTCCAGATACAGCATTATCTTTATCAGAATTTGTAGGATTAACCCCAGTTGGCTGGAATTCTGCTGCATAAGCAACATTTACTAACCCGTTACTACCGACAAAACCAATAACAAACAACGAAAAAATCAACTTTTTCATAAAAATACACCTCTATTTAAATTATTTTGTAATGTAAATGTCTTGTATAATTAACTATACGGTGTTTTGGAATCGTTGTCAAATGGAATTTTTTTCACATAACTTTGAAACGACGACCTAACGAAACGCTAGGGAATGAAAAGAGGACTCGTTGAGAGTCACGATTCGTTACTTTAGGACCGCAACGATATTTTTGTCCAAATTACTGATAGTAACTTACTTATTAGTAAATTTGATAAGACATAGTAAGGTAGTTCAGTTTTTAATTATTATATAGCTATTTATTCTTACCATTGGTATGATTAGATAAAAAGGAGAGATGAAGTTGATTCCAATAAGAGTATTTTTTGATAATATGACAAAGTTCAATGGATGGAGTGGGCCAGAAACAATTACTGGAGTAATAGTATCTTTAGTCAATATTATAGTAACAATAGTGTGTAATAAGAAGAAAGTTGATGCTGATTTGAAAGCTAAAGCTAGGATTGAATGGATTCAGAGTGTAAAAGAAATAACTGCTAATTCTATAGCTTCTATAATGGATTTAATAGAAATGGAAAGAACTATCCTACGATATGAAAGAGAAGAAATATTAGAACATGCTAATTAGTACATGATGAAATCTGACGAAGAATTTAAATGCTTGGAAAATAAAGACAATAGAAATAGCATGTTAGTATTAAGAGAGGTGAATAAATGCTTAAAAATGGAGTATAACTATTACGATAAAGCATCTGTATCTAAAAAAATTAATAATAATATAGCTATGACCTAGGTTAAAGAGATAAGTAGCTGTCTTGTTAAGCAAAATAGGACAAATTCTTATGATATATGGGATTATGCTCATAGTTTTTTTCATTTCAGCCGATTTTTATGAGAATTAATAGTTACATTACCGCAGGAAAGCAGATTGCTAAGGCTGCGGATGGTAATGAAGCTGAATTTTATAAAGGCTTAGAGGAATATGCAAAAGGACATCTTGGTGTAGAGTATAAGACATTAACAAGTAATGATGAAAAGACGGTGGAAAGAGCAGTTACGTCTTTGGGCTATTTGAGATTTGGAATGGTATTCTCAACTATATTAATTATGGAGGATAAAGTTTCAGGTGTTTTTGAAAGAGTGCTTATTTCTCCTTTAAAAACATCGTCTTACCTGTTCCAACATGTTTTTAGTTACTTTATTGTGGCATTTATCCAGATTTATTCGTTGCTTGCAATTGTGCCAAGAATAATAAATATTGAATATGGATCAACATCGGCTGAGAGGTATCAGATACTGCTTGTATGCTGTGCTTTCGCACTGGTTTGTATCTCGATTGGTGTTACGATCAGCCGATTTTCAAAGAATGCATTAATGGCAGGCACAATTGCGTCATTGATCAATCTTCCAATGCTGATGCTTGGTGGTTGCTTGTGGCCACTTGAGATTATGCCAGAAGCAGTCCAAAAAATTGGAAATTTTATGCCGACAACATGGTTTTTGAAGGCTGGAGAAGCTGTTCTCTATGGTAGAGGTATTTCGGCCGCTTCAAGTGAAATTATGTATATGATTCTCTTCTCCGTGATCTTACTGGTAATTAATTTTTTGGTAAAAACAGCTAAAGACTGAGATTAATTTGAATTGTAAATTCGAAGAGATGTGGCTTAACTAAAAGTTACATTAGTTTAAAAATCAAATTAGAGATACTAATGATTTATCGCGCAGATTTACAATAAATAAAATAATAGCGAACAAATTATAAGTGACTTACTTTTAGATCAGTCCCATTTTTAATTGTGTACTTGGCATGGATGATAGACTTGGTGGTGAACGTCCACCACAGGATTGGCAGTAGAAACTGTTAGTCAACAGCAAGAGTGTCCTCAGTGACGGGAAATCTGAAGGAAGATCGCTTCAAATAATTGCACTGATGAATAGAAACTTCATAAAATGTTGGATAGAATGGATAAGCTCGCAAAACAAAGTAAAGTCTACTGCTGTCAGATCTTTTGTAGTAAATAGAGCAGTGACATGAGTAAAAGGACTGCATTCTTACCCATCGAGGTCTCACTAGCGAAAATTTCCGTAGTAACAACGAATAGTGAGAAGCCGACAGAGGTCATAGTAGAAGCAATTCGAAGGACTGAACAATACGTCGTAGAAAAGATAAAGGAGGATTTGTCTGAGATTTCAAAGTCTATGAATGTGAGGACTGTCGGGAATGTACTATTCGGAGTCAATACACGAAAGCCAAGAGCAATCAAAAGCGTCAAATTCAAGTGAACAATTCCTGGCATTACTCCAAAGTAGAATGTAAAAAGAAGCTTTTAGAGGAAAAAATA
Source organism: Enterococcus sp. AZ126 (assembly GCF_051714545.1). Taxonomy (NCBI): domain Bacteria; kingdom Bacillati; phylum Bacillota; class Bacilli; order Lactobacillales; family Enterococcaceae; genus Enterococcus; species Enterococcus sp. AZ126. The sequence goes on along the minus strand of NZ_JBIOSB010000001.1, from coordinate 1,434,789 downwards.
GGTTCGATTTACCGAAAACGGAAAATCAATGTCGAACCAGTATTTGGCCATCTAAAGGCTCAATTAACGTTCTATCGTCTCCATTTACGTGGGAAAAAAGGAGCGAAGATTGACGTTAGCTTGGCACTCATGGCACTAAATTAAAAAAAATTAGGGAACTATATGGAGAAGAAGACACGGAAAGAAGAAAAAGTAAGTTTGATTTTGACAATAATCATCAAAATTGAACTTTTTTTCTTTTTTTGAAGGACTATTGTCCCGGACTCTCTTTTAAACCATCAGATACATATTTTGTCCTAAATAATGCCATTAGAAAAGGATTAAAAATATTTTACTTACGAAAAATTTTTTAATATGGTAGCATAAACTCTGTTATTAAAAAAGAGGAGTGTATTGCATGCCACAAAATAAAAAAGAAGGAATATTTTTCACAACGATTGTCTGTTTTTCTATGGTTATTTCAATGAGCGCTTATAATCTTTTACTACATGGCCAATTTTCATTGAGTAATTTATTAATTGGATTAGTCCCAGGATTTATTGTAGCGTTTATATTTGATATTTTGATCGTCTCATCACCAGCCAAGAAGCTTGCTTTTGCTTTACCTATCAATAAAGAGAAAAAAATCAATATGATCATTGCTGTTTCCAGCTGTATGGTTTTAGGAATGGTCTTTTTTATGTCAATGTACGGTGTTTTCATGCAATTTGGTTTTACAGATAATTTTTTGAATTATTACATTGAAGCTTTTACTAAAAATCTGATTCTGGCATTGCCACTTCAATTATTACTTGTAGGTCCGATTTGTCGAATGATTCTAAGTATGAGCCGACAAAAAAGTTGGTTAAAGGAAACTAACTAAAAAATAATTAACAAATCAAAACGAGTGAATGCTTTGAACTCACTCGTTTTTTGTATTTATTTGATAACTATCGATTCAAAAAAAGGGCCATCATTAAAAAAAGATAAAAAGTTGGTATAATCAATAGAATCTTGACTATTAGGACCGAGATTGGTTACGTTTGAAACTTAGACAGCTAGGATACATATGGATAAAAAGCGAAGAATATCAATGTTTGAGTAGCCTTAAAGAATCCGAATAAACGATGGGAACAAAAGCAATCTCTACTTTAAACATACAGATCAAAAACAGCGATTTCTGGTGGTACTCCAAAACGTGCTGGAATTTTTGTTGTACCTAATCCTGTATTGACATACAACGTTGTGTCGTTTTCTAAATGATAAAAACCTTCAAAATATTTTTCTGCCATCACATTCTTGATCCTAAAAAAGGGAAGCTTTACTTGGCCTCCGTGACTGTGACCAGACAGTATTAGCTGAATATTTTGATTGAGTACATCATCTGCTTTATCTGGTTCATGGCTTAATAAAATAGTATAGTCACTTTGTCTGTTAGCCAATGTATCCTCAATTGATGAATTCCCTAAAACAGAGTCATCCAAACCACCTATGTAGATCGATTTTTCATTAGAGAGTGGAATAGTAACACTGCTGTTTTCAAGTAAGTGAAAGTCTGATGCATCTAAAACCTCAGGATAAATATGAGCTGCTCCGCCGCCGTAGTCATGATTCCCCCAGACAGCATATTTTCCTAATGGCGCTTTTAAACGCTTAAGTGCTGTAATAACTTCTTCAACTGGCCCGTATGTTGCGTAGTTATCAAATAAATCACCTGTAAATAAGATAATATCAGGGTTTTCGTTATTGACTTTTGTAACGATTTTTTCTAATTGTGCAACTGGGTATTTTTTCTGAATATGAATGTCTGAAAGTTGTACAACTTTGACCGCCTTTTGTCCGTCATTGCTGCCAACTGTGTAGCGGTGTGTGATGATCATTTTTGGCTCTATAAAAAAGGCATAAAGGGGCATGCCGATAATAGCGAATAGAAATAAGTAGACAAAATATCGTTTTTTCATAGTTGACCTCTCTTTCAAAGCTTACTATAACGAAAAGAAATTAAAAAATGGTAAAATAAATCTAGTAGTATAAAAACTTTAGAATAAATTAGAGGTTACTGCTCTTCGGTGTTTTTCAAAATCATTATTTGATATAATAGGAAAGAACTTATTAGGAAAGAAGGATGAAACAATGATAGCAAGAGTCAATAAATTAAGAGCATTAATGAAAAAAAATGATCTTTCGAGTTTTCTTATCACAAGTCCATATAATTTGCGTTATCTAACAAATTTTACTGGAACAACAGGATTGGCAGTGATTACGTTAGACAAAGCTTTTTTTGTCACTGATTTTCGCTATACAGAACAAGCAGCAGAACAAGCTCAAGACTTTGAAATTATTCAAAATTCTGGGCCGATTTACGATGAAGTTGTAGCGATTGCAGAAAAAGAACAATTGGCGAATATCGCGTTTGAAGAAGCGGCTATGAGCTTTGCGGAATATAGTCTTTTGGAAGAAATCACACCATGTGATCTAATACCAGTAGCAGGTCTGATTGAAGAATTGCGTGAAGTCAAAGACGAAGAAGAAATTGCAATCATTGAAAAAGCCTGCAGTATCGCTGATCTTGGATTCAAGCATATTCTGACAGTCATTAAACCTGGTATGACAGAAATTGAAATTGCCAATCAATTAGATTTTTATATGCGTTCTTTAGGCGCTTCAGGTGTATCTTTTGAAACAATCGTAGCAAGTGGTGTGCGCTCTGCAATGCCGCATGGTGTTGCTAGTGAAAAAGTCATTGAAAAAGGTGATTTGATCACGTTGGATTTTGGCTGTTATTATCAAGGATATGTTTCTGATATGACTCGAACATTTGCAATCGGCGAACCAGATAGTAAACTGAAAGAGATTTATCAAATCGTTTTAGAAGCGCAATTAAAAGTACTAGATGAAGCAAGACCAGGACTGACTGGGATTCAATTGGATGGGATTGCTCGTGATCATATTGCATCTTACGGATATGGTGAGGCATTTGGACATAGTACGGGTCATGGAATTGGCTTAGAAATTCATGAAGGTCCGAATGTTTCGTTCAGAGCAGATAAACAATTTGTAGCTGGAAATGTGATCACGGATGAACCAGGGATTTATCTTGCAGGTCTTGGTGGTGTTAGAATAGAAGATGATTTATTGATTACGAACGAAGGAAATCGAGTTTTAACACATTCGCCCAAAGAATTGATCATATTATAAGAATATTTGTGAAAATAATGAAAAAAATGGTGTGTATCCTAGTTGCAGACTAATTTCTAGGATTAAACTACTTTTGACTCATTTTCTCATAGATTTTTTGGTAGCGAAACGAACGGATTAATGATAAACTAAGGTGGAATGTAAACATAGATAGAGAAATGAGTTGGGAATTCAGTAATTATAAAAGTTTCCAGTCTATAACTATCTAGTTACACAGCTAGCTCCTTGGTGAAAGAGGAAACTGAATGAGATAACAAGAGGTCAGTCAGTTTTTCTGATCGAACAAGAGGAGTTTGCGCTTATGTTTGTATTATCTAGCTTCGTGGACTAGCTTTTCGGAAAAAAGATAAAATATGAATGAGGTAAAAAAACTCAGTCCTATTTTCGTACCAGAGCTGAACGAGTCCGCTACGCTTTTATTATAAGGAGGATTAAAATGACTGAAGAAAAAAATCTAGTAATCAATACTAAAGATTCTTTAGGTGAGATTGTTATCGCACCAGAAGTGATTGAAGTCATTATTGGTATTGCAGCATCTAAAATAGATGGTGTGTACGGCATGCGTGGAACATTTGCCAATAATGTAACAGAATTTCTTGGTCGTGCAGCTCACGGTAAGGGAGTTTATTTAAGAGCGGAAGAAGAAGGTCTTAAAGTTGATATTTATTGTTACTTAAATTACGGTATTTCAGTACCTAAAGTAGCCTTAGATATGCAAGATCGTGTGAAACAGCAAGTGCTGTTTATGACAGATATCGATTTAGTGGAAGTCAATATTCATGTGGTAGCAGTAGTGCCTGAGAAGCTGCCTGAACCAGATTTTGATGAATTATTCCCGGAAGATGAGGGAGAAAATGAGTAAGCCAAGTTTCACTCGTCATGAGATCCGTGAAAAAGCGCTTCAAGCGTTATTTCCTTTAGACTTTAATGTTGATTTAACAAAACAAGATGCGATTTCATACGCATTGGAATTAGATAATCAAGAAATCATTAGTGATGATGGAGAAGAATTTGTCCCGACATACTTAGATTTATTGGTTGGTGGTGTTTGTGACCGAAAAGCAGAACTAGATGAGATCATAAAAAAACATTTAGGAAATAACTGGTCAATTACACGTATTGCTAAAATGGATTTGATCATTTTACGTATGGCTATTTTCGAAATGCTTTATGTTGGGGATGTTCCTAACACAGTTGCTTTGGATGAAGCAATAGAACTTGCAAAAAAATATAGTGATGACCGTTCAAGAAAGTTCGTCAACGGTGTTTTAGCGAATGTGATGAAAGAGATTGATTCAAAGTAGAGATACTTTGAATCTTTTTTCATTTTAGAAAATATAAAAAATCATAGAGTTTTAAGACTAGCCAAATTATGCTAAAATGAAAGAATATAGACAAAACGAGGAGTGAGCTTAATGGGAGAGATAATCAACGGCCGCGAATTAGCAGATAAAATGCAGGCACAAATCAAAGAAGAAGTGCAAGAACTTGAAAAAAAAGGCATGCGTCCAGGTTTAGTTGTTTTATTAGTTGGCGAAAATCAAGCCAGTCAAACGTATGTAAAGAATAAAGACATCGCAGCAGCCAAAATCGGCATTCATTCAAAAATTGAACGTCTTCCTGAGACTATTTCAGAAATAGATCTCCTTGACGTGATCGACCAATACAACAAAGACCCAGAATACCATGGAATACTAGTTCAGTTACCATTGCCAAAGCACATTGATGAAGAAAAAGTATTATTAGCCGTCGATCCTAAAAAAGATGTCGATGGTTTTCATCCAATGAATATGGGGCATCTGTTTATTGGTGAACCGACGATGATTCCTTGTACGCCATACGGCATCATGAAAATGTTTGAAGCGTATGACATTGATTTAGAAGGCAAACGAGCAGTGGTGATCGGCCGAAGTAATATTGTTGGGAAGCCAATGGCACAACTTATGATGATGAAAAATGCTACGGTTACAATCGCTCACTCAAGAACTGTTGATTTACCCTCTGTTGCTCGGGAGGCGGATATTTTAGTTGTTGCGATAGGCCGTGGGCACTTTGTGACGAAAGACTTTGTTAAACCTGGTGCCGTCGTCATCGATGTTGGTATGAATCGAGATGCGCATGGAAAGTTGATCGGCGATGTAAAATTCGATGAAGTCGCTCCTCTTGCAAGTTATATCACGCCAGTGCCAAAAGGTGTTGGGCCGATGACGATCACGATGTTGATGTATCAAACAGTAGAAGCTTGTAAAAAACAAAAGTAAGGTGAGAAGATGGAACAGCAATATTTAACAGTTACAGCTTTAACAAAATATTTAAAACGTAAATTTGATGCTGATCCATATTTGGAACGGGTTTATTTGACTGGTGAAATTTCCAACTTTCGTTTACGTCCAAATGCTCACCAGTACTTTAGTTTAAAAGACGATGGTGCGAAGATTTCAGCAATAATGTTCAAATCTGCTTTTCAAAAACTGAAGTTTCAACCAAAAGAAGGAATGAAAGTCCTTTTAGTTGGTCGAGTTTCATTATATGAAAGTGGTGGTTCCTATCAAATTTATGTCGAGCATATGGAGCCGGATGGTGTGGGCGCTTTATATCAAGCGTTGGCAGAGTTACGTGAGAAATTAGGAAAAGAAGGATTATTTGAAGGACCTAAAAAAAATCTGCCTAGATACCCTAAACGAATTGCCGTTGTAACAAGTCCGAGCGGGGCTGTTATCCGCGATATTATTACGACAGTAAAACGCAGATATCCGATTGCACAACTCGTTTTATTTCCTACGTTAGTGCAAGGAGATCAGGCGGCAGATGATATTGTTCGTAATATTCAACGCATCGAAGAATTAGGGAACTTTGATACAATGATTATTGGTCGTGGTGGTGGTTCGATCGAGGACTTGTGGCCGTTTAATGAAGAACGAGTAGCCAGAGCGATTTATCAGGCAAATACACCAGTTATTTCTTCAGTGGGTCACGAGACAGATATAACGATTTCCGATATGGTAGCTGATGTGAGAGCGGCAACACCAACTGCAGCAGCAGAACTGGCCGTTCCAGTATTGAATGAAGAATTACTAAAAATCAAAGATCGGCAAACGCGCTTAGAGCAAAGTTTTCTTTATCAATTACAGCAAAAAAATGAACGGTATCAACGGTTGAAAAATTCATATGTATTCAAGCAACCAGACCGTTTGTATGAAGGACAAACCATTAAATTAGACCGAATCACGCAACGCTTGATGCAATCGATGGAAACTGTTTATCATCAAAAACAACGAACAGCACAAGAAATTATTGCTCAATTTAAACAACAAACACCAATCGGACAAATCAGAGAAAGTCAGCAGCAACTAACGTTTTTGAACAAATCACTTCATGATAGAATGGGACAATACATGAAAGATAAAGAAAAACAATTTACTTCTGCTGTCCAACAGCTGGATTTGTTGAGCCCATTAAAAATCATGGGTCGAGGCTATAGTTATACGACGAAAAAACAACAAGTCATCAAGTCTGTCAATGAACTACAACCAAAAGAAAAAATTCAAATCCATTATGTGGATGGTGTGGTAGATACGGTGATTGAAAAAATAACGTCCACTGAAAAGGAGTAACAAAATGGCTAAAGAAAAAGCAGTCGAAAAAACATTTGAAGAATCACTAATTGAATTAGAAGAGATCGTTCAACGGTTAGAGCGTGGAGATGTTCCTTTAGAAGAAGCCTTAGCTGTGTTTCAACAAGGGATGGTCTTAAGTAAACAGTGCCAAGATACATTGGAAAAAGCTGAAAAAACTCTGACAAAAGTTATGACAGAAACTAACGAAGAAGTGACTTTTGAAGAAAGCGAGGACAATTGATGGAAGATTTCACTGAATTTCGTAAGTTGAGTTTACCGCTTATTGAAAAAGAAATGGAAAATTTTATCAATGAATACACTGCAAATGAGAAATTAAAAGAAGCGATGTTGTATTCAATTCATGCAGGAGGAAAAAGGTTTCGTCCACTTTTAGTTTTAGCTACGATTCGTTCATTTAATAAAGAAGTGGAAGTACATGATTATCAAGTCGGGGCTGCTTTAGAAATGGTTCATACCTATTCATTGATCCATGATGATTTACCAGCGATGGACGATGATGATTTGCGCCGTGGTAAACCAACGAATCACAAAGTCTTTGGTGAAGCGTATGCGATTTTAGCAGGTGATGGATTACTCACAGCTGCTTTTCAATTGATCGCAATCAGTCAACTTGAGTCAAATCAAAAAATATTGTTGATCCAACTGTTAAGTAAAGCTGCTGGTACACAGGGGATGGTGGCTGGACAGGCTGGCGATTTGCAAGGTGAAAAACGAGCATTGTCACTATCTGAATTAGCGAATGTTCATGAAAAGAAAACAGGGGATTTAATCGAATTTGCTCTGTTAGCTGGTGGTATTTTAGCCAATCAGCCAAAAGAAGTTGTTGACTTATTAGGTGTTTTTGCGCAACATTTAGGTTTAGCTTTTCAGATCAAAGATGACTTGTTGGATGCAACAAGCTCAGAAGAAGAGTTGGGTAAGCAAGTTGGCCGAGATGAAGCGCTAAACAAAAGTACTTATCCGATCTTACTTGGATTAGATGGAGCTAAAAAGGCGCTGGAGGAACAATTAGCAATAGGAAATGATACATTAGAGAAAATAAAACAAACAAGCTCAGAATTTCAATCAGAATTATTACATGAATTGTTAGAACAATTGCGTTTAGGCTAGAAAGAAGGCATTTATGAAGAAAGAGCGCGTAGATATTTTAGCGTTTACTCAAGGATTATTTGAAACAAGAGAAAAGGCCAAACGTGCAGTAATGGCAGGACTCGTTTATAACGATAAAAATGAACGATTAGATAAACCCGGTGAGAAAATTTTGATTGAAACGCCTTTACAAGTAAAAGGTCAAACCTTACGATACGTTTCTCGCGGTGGTTTAAAACTTGAAAAAGCGTTAGACGTATTTGAATTAGATGTGACAGATAAAACCATGTTGGACATTGGTTCATCTACTGGCGGATTTACCGATGTAGCGTTGCAAAATGGCGCTCGTTTGAGCTATGCGCTAGATGTTGGTTATAATCAACTCGCATGGAAAATCCGTCAAGACGAACGAGTAGTTGTCATGGAACGAACGAATTTCCGCTACAGCACACCAGAAGATTTTCAAGCAGGAACTCCAGATATCGCAACGATCGATGTATCCTTTATCTCTCTAAAATTGATTTTACCTCCACTGCACAACATCTTGAAACCAGGTGGTAAAGTCATTGCGTTGATCAAGCCTCAATTTGAAGCGGGTAAGGAGTTGGTTGGCAAAAAAGGTATTGTCCGTGAACCTGAAACCCATAAAATGGTTTTAAATGATATTCTTTCATTTGCACAAGAAAATGGATATTCAGTCAGCGGATTGGATTATTCACCCATCACTGGTGGAGAAGGAAATATCGAATTTTTGGCCTATTTAACTTCTGAAAAGACATTAGAGCCTAAAGAGCTATCGGCGGAGATCACGGCTGTTGTTGAAGCGGCTCATAAAAAGTTAAAAGGCTAGTGACTAAACACAGATAGATCGATTTTTTTGTCAAATACAAGACTTGATTCATAAGACTGAGATAAAGCGTTAGACGTTTTGTTTCAGCCTTATTTTTTATGCTTTCAAAATGAATAAAAATACGCTATGATAAAATGGAAATGAAAGGCTAAGATTTATAAGGTGGATCATTATGAAAAGGAGTAAATAGTTATGAGAAAAAAAGATCGGCATCGTCTGATTACTCGTTTATTAGCTGATAAAAATATCCAAAAACAAGAAGACTTTGTCACTTACTTAGAAGAAAAAGGCATAGAAGTGACTCAAGCAACGATTTCTCGTGATATTAAAGAAATGAAACTAATCAAAGTACCATCTATAGATGGTGGTTATCGTTACAGTGTTCCTGCAGAAACAAAAGAAGATACTTCTGTAAAACTTGAAAAATTAATGAAAGATGCATTTGTTTCAGTTGATCAAATGGAAAAGCACGTTATTTTGCGTACTATACCAGGGAATGCTGCAGCAGCATCTAATTTAATCGAAAAGCACTATAAAGAAATTGTCTTTGCAACACTTAACGATGACGATGGCGTGTTGATCATCGCACGAACTGAAAAAGACGCTGAATTTTTAAAAAATGAATTTTTCCGATATTTATAAAATCGAGGTGAATAGAAATGTTGCAAGAACTTTCTGTAAAGAATTTTGCGATCATATCCTCATTGCAATTAGAATTTCAAATGGGAATGACCGTTTTAACCGGTGAAACCGGTGCTGGGAAATCAATTATTATTGATGCAATGGGATTATTGACAGGCGGACGCGGATCAAGTGACTATATTCGTCAAGGCGCTTCTAAATGTACATTGGAAGGTCTCTTTACAATGCCGAAAAACCAAGAGCTAGTGAATCTTTTGGAAGAATTAGGAATCGAAAAAGATGAGGATTCGATTGTGATTCAACGGGATATTTCAACTTCAGGTAAGAATGTTTGCCGAGTGAATGGTCGAATCATCAATATCGCAAATTTACGCAAAATTGGTGAATTTCTAGTTGATATTCACGGCCAGAATGAACACCAGGAATTGATGCAGAGTGAAAAACATTTAGGCATGCTTGACGATTTTGGCGGCAAAGAGTTGCTAAAGATAAAAGAGCAATATGAGGGGCTTTACTCGGAGTATCGTATGATCGAAAAGAAAGTCAGAAACAGACAAAAAAATGAAAAAGAATTCGCTCAACGTATGGATATGTTGCAGTTTCAAAGCGATGAAATAGCTGCAGCTGAACTTGTTTTAGGTGAAGAAGAACAATTGATCGAAGAACGAAATAAACTTGGGAATTACCAGAAAATCGCAGATGCTTTGACAGCAAGTTATGAAGCAGTCAATGGAGATGGTGATAGCAGTCTAGATAAAATCGGTTATGCAATGAATGAATTGTTATCGATAGAGACGCTTGATCTTGAGTATAAAGCAATATCAGAAGCTGTTCAAAATAGTTATTATCTTTTGCAAGAAGCGAGCGGTGATCTGTCTCGCCACATCGATAGTCTGGAATTAGACGAAAATCGGTTAAACGAAGTAGAAACTCGACTGGAACTCATCAGACAGATGAAAAGAAAATATGGTGAGTCAATAGAAACGATCCTAGATTATTATCAAGAAATCACGCGAGAATTAGCAGATGCTGATTTTTTAGAAGGTCGGACGGGTGAGTTAGAATCATTACTAGTTGAAAAGAAAAAACAAGTAATTGAGAGTGGTTTAAAGTTACGAGAAAGCAGAAAGAAAATCGCAAAAAAATTAGAAAAAAATATTTTAAAAGAATTAAAAGAATTATATATGGAGCGTACAGTATTTGATATCCGCTTCACAGAATTGTCAGAAGAACAATTTACTGAGGAAGGACTAGATCAAGTCGAATTTTATATAACGACAAATCCTGGAGAGCCATTAAAACCTTTAGTGAGAGTCGCGTCTGGTGGAGAACTTTCCCGTGTGATGTTGGCATTAAAAACAATCTTTTCTAAGTCTCAAGGAATCACAAGTATTGTTTTTGATGAGGTCGATACAGGTGTTAGTGGCCGTGTTGCTCAAGCGATCGCAGATAAAATCTACCAAATTTCTGAAAATTCACAAGTGCTATGTATTACGCATCTTCCACAAGTCGCTGCTGTAGCCGACTATCAATATTTTATTGAAAAAGAAATTATTGGCGAACGTACAGAAACAAAGGTCAGAAGATTGAAAAAAGATGAACGAGTAGCCGAGATTGCCCGGATGCTTTCAGGCAGTGAAATTACGAAACTAACGACTGAACATGCAAAAGAATTATTGAATATGGCTGGAAATGAACGTAGAAGTTAAGTGGCTAGAACAAAAGTATTTAGGGTGTGGAACAAAAAGTGATTGTTCCTTTTGTCCACACCCGTTAAACTCTATCAAAAAAATGAGAAGAAAATGATGGTAGACATCGAATTTTCTTCTCATTCATTGTTTATTTAGTTGATTATCGTAAACTCATTATGGCAGTCAAGATTGTTGAACCAGCAATGGCAATCAGCATCAACCAAACAACGACTTTAGTGACTTTAGAAAAAGTACTTGTCTTTTTATCGTTCATTGATTATACACATCCTTATTCTTTACTTTCTCTAGTTTACATCGTTTTACTAAAATCAGCAACTAGAAATTTTACAAAAGGTTTCTTTTTTTTAGCCGTCGAATCACAAAAATACAAGTTGCTGTCGTAATGATGAAGATCCAAAAAAAGGCATCTCCGCGATTGGCAAAGGGCAATTTCACATTCATACCAAATATTCCACCAACGATTGTAGGAATTGTCAAGACGATTGTTAAAGAAGTTAAAATTTTCATTACATTATTCAGATTATTTGAAACGATTGCTGAAAAAGTATCGCTAACTTTATCCACCAGTTTTAATTGAATGCTTGTAGTCGTTGCTGCTTGTTTTGTTTCCACCAAAATATCATGGAGATGGGGCAAATGTGCTCTTGGCTCTGTAAATATTCGGGCGTTATAAAGCGTATTTAAAACTTCTAAGTTAGAATTTATCGCAAATTCAAAATAGACCAAGCTTTTTTGGATATCCATCATTTGGTAAAGTTGCTTGTTTTCGGTTGAAACTTTTAATTCGCCTTCCAGTTTATTTGTTTGCTGAATCAGTTCTTTCAAAAAACGATTATAATAAGTTGAAATTTGCCATGATAAATACAGAATCAAGGTTTCTTGAATGGGCAAATTATTATCAGGTACGGGAGTAGCAAGTGTCTGCTTTAAAAAATCAGCTGAATTATTGATAACCGTAATTACTTTTCCGCAAGTTGTCAAAATGATCGCGAAAGGAAATGTATCTAATTGGGTATAACCGCTAGGACTGATCGTTGCATGAGGATATTGAAGCAGCATCAAAGCGGGTCCTTCCAAAGTATTTTGATGTAATCCCTCGAAACGAGAATTTTCATTATCATCCAGTACACCTGTGATATAATCTTTAGGAAGTTTATAGGTCGTGACTAATTGGTTGATCTCTTCTTCAGTTGGTTTTTCTACAGCAAGCCAGATCGTGTCATCTGTATCAGACCGAGAAGAAATCAATTGACCATTTTCTATTGTTAAATAATTAATCAAAATGTCACCTCTTTTTTTATGAAACTAGTCTAGTTCTATTATAATAGAGTTGGTGTGTTTTGTGAAAGAAAGTTCTTTTATTTTAGTATTATTTAGGCACGAACTTTTAAACGAAATGAAACATGTGTGTAAAGAAAATAAAGTATAGTTAATACAGTGTGTTACGAAAGGAATTGTTAGTAAATGGTGTCTTTTTCAGTCATTATGCTTTTTTGGTATGTTTTTCCAGTAATTGTCTTATTTGCGTGTAACTTTATTATTTCGACGTTCTCTTTAACAGAGCGTTTTAAATTAAAAGCACCGGATATGTCAATTCCATTTTTATTTATAGGATTGAATGAATTATCAAAAGATAGTTATGGACAATCAATTGTACCTTATATGATCATTTCTATTTTATTATTAGGTATTTGTGTAGCTGTTTTTCAAGCGTATTATAATGGCGAAATCCTTTATGGCAGATATTTTAAAATGTTTTGGCGCTTGGTCTTTCTTTTGAGCCTAGTTTTATATGCTGTTCTTATTTTGTTGAATATCGTTCATTATTTTTCATAAAACAAAAATGGTGGAGGCAGATTACTATCCCACTTCTCCCCACCGTTTTTATTTGTAATATTTTTATGATAAATCGAATATATAAATAAGACGGAGAATATATATATAAATCTGATATACAGGTTTTGATACCGCTTTCTTTAGAAAAATCTTAAAAACTGAAATATTACAAACTATTTAAATAACGATTAAATGGTAGAAGATTTACGGTTTTTTGTGGTAGAAAGTGGTGGGATGTGGTAGACTATTCCTATCAAGTGGAAAAATGGGAGGAATTGGCTATGTTTATGGGTGAATTTCAACATAATATAGATGCCAAAGGCCGACTCATTGTACCAGCTAAATTTCGGGACCAATTAGGTGAGAAGTTTGTGGTAACTAGGGGGATGGATGGCTGTTTATTTGGTTATCCAATGTGCGAATGGGAACAACTAGAAGAGAAATTGAAAGAAATGCCTCTTGCTAAGAAAGATGCCCGCACATTTGTCCGCTTTTTTTATTCGGCTGCTACAGAATGCGAGATCGATAAACAAGGTAGGATCAATATCCCTGCTGCGTTAAGAACGCATGGTAGTTTGGAAAAAGCCTGTGTGATCATCGGTGTATCAAATCGAATTGAGATTTGGGATGAAGCTCGCTGGCAAGAATTTTCAACAGAAGCTGAAGAGAATTTTGATGAAATTGCAGAAACAATGATTGATTTTGGTTTTTAGAAAGAGGAGCATTATGACAGAGGATTTTCAGCATTATACTGTTTTGCGAAAAGAGACAGTTGACGGCTTACATGTGAAAGAAGACGGCATCTATGTCGATTGCACATTGGGCGGCGCAGGTCATAGTGAGTATTTGCTTTCACAATTAAGCGAACAAGGACATTTGTATGCGTTCGATCAAGATCAAAAAGCATTGGATTTTGCAGCAAAACGATTAAAAAAATATGTTGATCGCGGTATGGTGACCTTTATCAAGTCGAATTTTAGACATTTAAAAGAAGAGTTAGCCAATCAGGAGATTTATTATGTTGATGGTATTTTATACGACTTAGGTGTTTCTTCTCCTCAGTTGGATGAAGCGGAGCGTGGATTTAGTTACCATCAGGATGCACCGTTAGACATGCGGATGGATCAAGACGCACAACTATCAGCATACCAAGTTGTCAATGACTATAGCTATCATGAATTAGTGAAGATTTTCTTCCGTTACGGCGAAGAAAAGTTCTCTAAACAAGTTGCTAGAGAAATCGAACGGGTCCGTGCCAAAGCGCCGATCGAAACAACTGGTGAATTAGTAGAAATTATAAAATCAGCAATTCCAGCACCAGCTAGACGCAAAGGTGGACATCCAGCAAAACGAATTTTTCAAGCAATTCGAATTGCAGTAAATGATGAACTGGGAGTTGTAGAAGAATCTTTAGAACAAGCCATTGCTTTATTGAACAAAAACGGTCGGATCAGCGTGATTACTTTTCACTCATTAGAAGATCGAATTGTAAAGAGCATGTTTAAAGAATATAGCACAATGCAGGATCTACCACCTGGACTACCTGTAGTTCCAGAAGAATTTCAACCCGAATTAAAAGTAATAACTAGAAAGCCGATTTTACCAGGTGAGACTGAGTTGGCTGAAAATAATCGCTCGCGAAGTGCTAAATTACGAATTGCCGAAAAAGTTAAATTAAACTTATAAAGAAAGGGGTATTGACATGGCTGAGTTAAAAAAAATGGAAGAATTCCAATATGATGTTCCGATAATGGATGAACCAGTCATTGCTCCTGAAAATGAACCTAAAGTTCAAAGAAATGTTGACCTACCCCAATCTCCGAAAAGGAAGTTGAGAAATATCTCACTTTTAGAAAAGGCAATTGGCTTCTTATTATTAGTAGCGATTATTGGAATAGCAATTCTCACCATTCAAGTACGTACATCTATTACACAAATGACCAATCAAATTACTGAGACGCAAGCAACGATTCAAGCAAAAGAAGAATCAGCTTTAAAATTAGAGCAACAAAAAAATGAATTATCAAAAGCAGATCGAATCAAGGACGTTGCAAAGAATAAAGGCCTTTCTGATAATATTGAAAATATTAAGAAAGTGAAGTAATAAAATACAAGGAAATATAAGGAAAGTGAAATAGATGAGCAAAAAAAATAAAATAAAGAATTTTGTCAAAAAGAAGAACTTAAATCCAATGAACAATCGTAAAAAAGTAGGCATTATTTTATTTGCTACGAGTATTGGATTGTTCTTTTTATTTGCCTTTAGATTAACCTATATTGTAGCTGTGGGAAAAGTTGCGGGCGTTTCATTACCAGAAAAGACAGCGGATCTGTATCAAGGCAGTAGTGTGGTCAAAGCTAAAAGAGGTGCGATTTTGGACCGTAACGGAGACGTGATCGCAGAAGATGCTACCTCTTATTCTGTGTATGCTATTTTGTCAGAGACTTATCTAGGTGAAGAAAATAAAAAACTTTATGCGCAGAAAAAAGATTTTCAAACGTTAGCAGAAATTTTAGATAGAAATACGGAACTGACGAAAGATGAAGTTTTAAAATATTTAAATAGCGGTGTAAATGAAGACGGCACTGTGAAATTTCAAGTTGAATTTGGTACTAAAGGGAAAAACATCTCTTTAGAAACTAGACAAAAAATTGAAGATGAATTAAAGCAAAATAAAGTTTCTGGACTCTATTTCGAAGGTCACCCTGCTAGAATTTATCCCAATGGGGTCTTTGCTTCTCATTTTATCGGGTATACTGACTCTGCTGATGCTAAGGATGATTCAAAAGGCTTAGTCGGAAAGATGGGCTTAGAAGAATCATATAACGACATACTAAAAGGTCAAGACGGTAAGATCGACTACGAAAAAGATGTATACGGAAATCCCTTACCTGGAACAGTGGCGAATGAGAAGAAAGCTGTTGATGGGAAAGATATCTACACAACAATAGATAGTCGAATACAAAGTCAGTTGGAATCTCTGCTTGATCCTGTGGTTGAAGAATACAAGCCAGAAGATATGACTGCAATGTTGATGAAAGCAGACACTGGTGAAATACTTGCAATGTCACAGCGCCCATCCTACAATCCTGAAACTAAAGAAGGATTAGGAAAAGATACTGTTTGGCGTAATATTTTAGTGGAAGATAAATTTGAGCCAGGTTCTACTATGAAACTTTTTACAGCGGCAGCTGCGATGCAAGAAGGAAAATTTAGTCCTAATACAACGTTCAATTATCCAGTGGGTGGTTATAAGCTGGATGACCGAACAGTGAATGATCATGACTTTGGGGCGGTAGGACCTTTAACATTTCGTCAAGCAATTTCTTGGTCTAGTAACGTTGGGATGCTGACTTTAGAACAAGCAATGGATCCTACTGGACAAGTCTGGAAAAGTTATTTAGAAAAATTTGGTTTTGGAAAATCCACAAACTCAGGATTGGCAGGAGAATCAGCTGGAGAACTGCCAGAAGATAACTGGGTCGATCTAGCAATGTCCTCGTTTGGACAAGCTATTTCGGTCACTAATTTCCAAATGATGCAGGCGTATACTGCAATTGCCAACGATGGTTCAATGACAAAACCTCAATATATTAGCAAAATCGTAGATAAAAATACTGGAGAAGAAAAAGTAACGCAAACAGAAAAAGTAGGGCAACCTATCATAACACCGCAAGCGGCAAGTGATATCAGAACATACATGATTGATACAGTTGAAGATCCGAATTACGGTATTGCTTATGATGTGTACAAAGTACCTGGGTATCATGTAGCAGCTAAAACAGGAACGGCTCAAATTACTGGAGAAAATGGGTATATGGCTGGTTTAACAGACTATACATATTCAGTTGTCGAGATGGTTCCAGCAGAAAAACCAGAGTATATTTTATATCTTACAATGAAAAAACCTCAGACCTATACAAGAGAGGCACTTGCTAAAATTGCTAATCCGTTGATGAAAGTGGTAATGGACTCAATGGATAGTGATTCAAATGAAGTAGTGGAACCTGCAAAATAAGGATCAAATATAAATGGAAAAGTAAATCAATACGAGTTGAATAATTAGGAGAGATATCATGGAGTGGACACAAATTTTTATTCCCATAGTATTTAGTTTTGCTATAACGGTGGCAGTGATGCCGATATTTATCGGGTATTTTCAAATGAAAAAACAAGGTCAAACAACGCGTGAAGATGGCCCAACTTGGCACAATGTAAAAACAGGAACACCAACGATGGGTGGCTTGGTTTTTCTAGTTGCAAGTTTTATCACCTCATTATTAGTGGGATTATGGAAACAAGAACTCACTCCGTCTTTACTGATTATTTTATTCATCTTGGTTCTTTATGGTTTATTAGGATTTTTAGATGATTTTATCAAAGTATTCAAGAAAAGAAATATGGGATTAAATTCCCGTCAAAAATTGATTGGTCAAATCATTGGCGGGTTAGTCTTTTATTTTGTTTATCGCTCAGAAGGCTTACCAGATACACTAGATTTATTTGGTGCTGTATCAGTGCCTTTAGGTGTTTTTTATGGCATATTTGTTATTTTTTGGTTGGTCGGATTTTCAAATGCAGTGAATTTGACTGACGGTATTGATGGCTTAGTTGCAGGATTAGGTACGATTTCGTTTGCTACATATGCAATCATTGCTTGGAAACAGCAGCAGTTTGATGTTGTTATCGTATGTTTAAGTGTAATCGGTGGTCTATTAGGATTTTTCCCTTACAATAGAAAACCTGCTAAAATTTTTATGGGAGATGTTGGTTCACTTGCGTTAGGTGGTTTGCTAGCAGCAATTTCTATTATATTACGTCAAGAGTGGACGTTATTGTTGATCGGTCTTGTTTATGTATGTGAAACACTTAGTGTTATCTTGCAAGTTGCTTCATTTAAACTATTCGGTAAACGAATTTTTAAAATGTCACCAATTCATCATCACTTTGAAATGTGTGGCTGGTCTGAGTGGAAGATCGATATTGTTTTTTGGTTGACTGGAGCTGTCTGTTCAGCAATCACTTTATGGATTGTTTTATAGAGTGTCTTTGACAGGAATAACGTTTGTACCAAGAAGTAGAACTTGAGAAAATAGATAATCTACGAATGGAATCAAAAGCATTCCACTCTTAGATTGCTAATTTTCTACAAGACTAACCGCTTCTTTCAGCATTTCTATTGTGTCTAGCATCAAGAAGCAGTCTTTAGGAAAATAGATAATCTACGAATGGAATCAAAAGCATTCCACTCTTAGATTGCTAATTTTCTACAAGACTGACCGCTTCTTTCAGCATTTCTAAGATAAGGGGAAATTATAATGAAAAAAATTACAGAGTATGAAAACAAAAAAGTCCTTGTTCTTGGGCTTGCTAAGAGTGGCGTTAGTGCTGCGAAGTTGCTGCATGAATTAGGTGCATTAGTAACTGTCAATGACTTTAAACAATTTGATCAAAACCCTGAAGCCCAAGATTTATTAACCTTGGGTATTCGTGTTGTTACAGGTGGACATCCGATCGAACTTTTAGACGAAGATTTTTCTTTAATTGTAAAGAATCCTGGCATTCCTTATACGAATCCTCTAGTAGAGAAAGCTTTAAGCATGAATTTACCTGTTCTTACCGAAGTGGAGCTAGCGTATCAAATTGCGGAGTGCCCGATTATCGGAATCACTGGAACGAATGGAAAAACAACGACAACTACAATGATAGGATTGCTATTGAATGCACAACGCAAAAATGGAACTGCTCGTTTAGCCGGAAATATTGGATTTCCAGCAAGTGAAGTAGCTGAGGTCGCAAATGCTGCAGATGATATCATCATGGAATTATCTAGTTTCCAATTGATGGGAATTCAAACATTTCATCCGCAAATCGCTGTAATCACAAATATTTACGAAGCACATTTAGATTACCATGGATCAAGAGAAGAGTATGTAAAAGCTAAATGGGCAATACAAGAAAATATGCAGGAAAGTGACTCTCTTGTGCTAAATTGGAACCAACAGGAGTTGCAAGAATTAAGCAAGACAACGAAAGCTACGATTATTCCATTTTCAACTGAGGAAAAAGTTGCTGGAGCCTATCTTATAGATGGAGAAATCTACTATAGAGATGAATATATTATGTTAGCGAATGAGTTAGGTGTACCAGGCAGTCATAATATTGAGAATGCCTTAGCAGCAATTTGTGTTGCTAAATTAAAAAATATACCAAATAGTGTGATCAGAAAAACGTTGATGGTCTTTACAGGGGTGCCACACCGTACGCAATATGTAGGAGAACTGGCAGGGCGAAAATTTTACAACGATTCAAAAGCAACGAATATCCTAGCAACTAAAATGGCTTTAAGTGGTTTTGATCATTCCTCACTTGTTTTATTAGCTGGCGGTTTGGATCGAGGAAATGATTTTGATGAGCTGATTCCCTCACTAAAAGGAATCAAAGCAATCATTCTTTTTGGTGAAACAAAAGATAAACTGCGCAAAGCAGCAGTCGAAGCTGGAATTAAAACAATACAATTGACAGAAAATGTCCAAACTGCTGTCCGTGAAGCCTATGCTTTTTCCGAAAAAGATGATACTATTCTATTATCGCCTGCGTGTGCAAGTTGGGACCAATATCCTAATTTTGAATTGCGTGGAGAGGCGTTTATCCAAGCAATGCACCAGCTAAAAGACATAGAAAAGTGAGATAATGATGAAAATATTAATAACCGGCGGCGGAACAGGTGGACATATATATCCTGCTTTGGCCTTTATCAACTATGTAAAACAAGTAGACCCTAGTACCGAATTCATGTATGTAGGAACTCAAATAGGTTTAGAAAGCAAAATTGTTCCAAAATATAATATTCCTTTTAAGACGATCAAAATCCAAGGATTTCGTCGCTCGCTTAATCCTCAAAATATTAAAACAGTCTATCTTTTTCTAAGTAGTATAGGGAAAGCAAAAAAAATTATTAAAGACTTTCAACCAGATGTTGTCATTGGAACAGGAGGGTATGTGTCTGGTTCAGTGGTCTATGCGGCAAAGCAGTTGAAGATTCCAACAATCATACACGAGCAAAATAGCATACCAGGAATGACAAATAAGTTTTTAAGCAGATATGCGTCAAAGGTAGCTATTTGTTTTCCCGATGTTGCTGAGTATTTTCCTAAAGACAAGGTAATCTTGACGGGAAATCCACGAGCGCAAGAAGTCGTGATGATCAAAAAAACAGATATTTTAAAAGAATATGGACTAGATCCTAACAAAAAAACTGTCGTCATCTTTGGCGGTAGTCGAGGGGCACTAAAAATCAACCAAGCGTTTATTGAGGCGTTCCCACTATTTGAGCAACGGGATTACCAAATTCTTTATGCATCTGGTGAGCGATATTATGAAGAATTACAAGAAACATTAAAGCTTTCCGAAAAGAAATTGACAAACATAAGTATTCAGCCTTATATTGATAAAATGGCAGAAGTTTTAGCAGCAGCAGATTTAATGGTTGGTCGAGCTGGAGCAACTTCTATCGCAGAATTTACAGCGCTAGGACTGCCTGCAATTTTAATACCAAGCCCATATGTCACAAATGATCATCAAACAAAAAATGCACAAAGCTTAGTTAAATCAGGAGCAGTTGAAATGATTGCCGACAAAGAACTTACAGGTCTGAATCTAGTCACTGAAATTGATGCGATTTTATTAGATGAGATTCGTCATCAATCGATGGCTGAGGCTTCAAAAAAAGAAGGCATACCTGATGCTGGTGAACGACTGTACAAAGTGGTAAAAGAGATAACTTGATAGGAGGTGTAGAAGATTAGTAAGAAAAAAGATGACTCAGGGGGTCAAGAAGACCAACATTTGGATACTTCTGAACAAATAGATGAGCAAAATCTGACCCCGTGGCAAAAAGAAAATCTAGAATATTTAAAAACGCAAGGCGGCAAGCCTGTATGGGACCCTTCTGTTGTTTCTGATGAAAAGGAAGACCAAAAAGAATCTGTTGAAGATGAAGAAACTGAAATGAATGAAATTCCTCCAGAGGAGCTTGAAACAGAAGAGAAACAAAAGCAAACTTACGAATCTTTTGCAGACCGCTTACCAAAAATAAAAAAAGTACGAAATAAGCGATTATTTCGCAGATTGACATTGATTGTTTCCGTCTTTTTGATTGCAATTTTGATTGTACTTTATTTTGTTTCTCCACTTAGCAAGTTAGGCAATATCGGTGTATCAGGCAGTAAATCGATTGATAGTCAGAAAATCATTGCCCAATCTAAATTGGAAAAAGGCAAGAGTTTGTGGGAGCAATTTGGCGACAGAAAAATTTACGAAAAAAAAATCGAGCGTCAATTACCGCGGGTAAAAAAAGCGACTATCTCATTGAGTGGAATCAATTCATTTAATATAAAAATTGAGGAATATAAAGTCGTTGCATTAGAATCCACAAATAATATGTTTCATCCTATTTTAGAAAACGGAAAAATATTACCTGAGGAAATGAAAGCACCTGAAAGTGGTATGCCTGTTTTCCAAAACTTTAAAGATCAGTCTACCATTAAAAATTTAATGAATTCTTATAATAAACTGCCAGAAGACTTGAAGCAAAATATCTCAGAGATTCGTTATGCGCCATCTAATGCAAACAAAGAATTGATCAATATCAATATGAAAGATGCCAATGAAGTCATCGTAAATATCTCTCAATTAGATGAGAAAATGGCGTATTACAGCAAGGTAGCGAGTCAAAT
The DNA here is from genome assembly GCF_051714545.1 of Enterococcus sp. AZ126. Classification (NCBI taxonomy): domain Bacteria; kingdom Bacillati; phylum Bacillota; class Bacilli; order Lactobacillales; family Enterococcaceae; genus Enterococcus; species Enterococcus sp. AZ126. The sequence continues at coordinate 1,413,106 of NZ_JBIOSB010000001.1, read as the reverse complement.
GGAGAAACCTGGGATCATCGATATGGAAGTCGGTATTTTCTCATATCCTTTTAATAATGAAGAGACTGAAGAAAATGTAGAAGAATCTTCACAAGTACTAGAATAAACTTAAAAAAAATAAAAGAATAAAATAGTAGAATCTACTTTCTAAAAAGCCTATGTTTATGGTAAAATTGAAAGAAGTGAGTATTCATAAAAAAATATATATTTAATCGGGTATTTTTTGCCCGCTTACATATTGGAATTAATAGGAGGAGGAACCCCATTCATGGCAAAGACAGGAATGTATGTAGGCCTTGATATTGGTACAACATCAGTAAAAGTTGTAGTTGCTGAGTTTATCGAAGGTCAAATGAATATCATTGGCGTAGGAAACGCAAAATCTGATGGATTAAATCGAGGGATTATTGTCGATATAGATAAAACAGTAAATGCGATTCAAAGAGCAGTAAGACAAGCAGAAGAAAAAGCGGGAATTCAAATTAAAAGTGTGAATGTGGGGTTACCAGCAAACTTACTTGAAGTGGAAAATTGCCAAGGAATGATCGCTGTAAGTAGTGAGTCAAAAGAAATCACTGATGAAGATGTAAGAAATGTTGCATCTGCAGCCTTGGTTCGTTCAACTCCTCCTGAACGTCAAATCGTAGCAATCCTACCTCAAGAATTTACAGTAGATGGGTTTGAAGGGATCAAAGATCCTAGAGGAATGATTGGCGTTCGTTTAGAAATGTTCGGAGTAGTGTTTACAGGTCCGAAAACAATTATTCATAATACAAGAAAATGTGTTGAAAAAGCAGGGCTAACTGTCAATGAATTAGTGATTATGCCTTTAGCTTTGACTGAGACAGTTTTATCAGACGGTGAGAAAGATTTTGGAACGATTGTCATTGATATGGGTGGCGGACAAACAACGACTTCTGTGATGCATGATAAACAATTGAAATTTACTCATGTAAATCAAGAAGGTGGGGAGTTTGTTACGAAAGATGTTTCCATCGTACTGAACACATCATTCAATAATGCTGAAGCATTGAAAATCAATTATGGCGATGCTTATCCAGAAAGAACATCTGTGAGTGAAGAATTTCCAGTTGATGTCATTGGTAAATCTGAACCAGTGAAAGTTGATGAACGTTACCTTTCAGAAGTAATCGAAGCTAGAGTAGAACAAATCTTTAAAAAATCAAAAGAAGTATTGGACGAAATCGATGCATTGGAACTACCAGGTGGCGTAATCTTGACAGGTGGTGGCGCAAGTCTTCCTGGTGTGGTTGATTTAGCACAGGAAATTTTTGATTCAAGTGTGAAATTATACGTACCTAATCATATGGGATTACGCAATCCAGTATTTACGAATGTGATTAGTATTGTAGAATATTCAGCTCAACTGAATGACATTTATCATATTGCTAAAGGCGCGATTCCAGGTGAAAAAATTAGACCATCACAGCCAATCGCTGTTCAAAAAGAAGTACAATATGATAATTATGCAGATGCACCTCAAGAAGATTACGATGATTCTGAAATTCATGAATCAGGTGAAAAAGTAACTGGTAAGATCAAGGACTTCTTCTCAAACATTTTTGACTAACTATTAAAACAGGAGGAAACGATACTATGGAATTTTCTTTAGATAATAATATTAACAATGGCGCAGTCATCAAAGTTATCGGTGTAGGCGGCGGCGGTGGAAATGCTGTAAACCGCATGATCGATGAAAACGTCAAAGGCGTTGAATTCATCGCTGCAAACACAGATGTACAAGCCCTTAAAAACTCAAAAGCAGAAACTGTGATTCAACTTGGACCTAAGTATACACGCGGTTTAGGTGCTGGATCTCAACCAGAAGTTGGCCAAAAATCAGCAGAAGAAAGTGAACAAGTGATTTCAGATGCCTTGCAAGGTGCAGATATGATTTTTATAACTGCTGGTATGGGTGGCGGAACAGGAACTGGAGCGGCTCCTGTAGTTGCTAAAATTGCAAAAGAATTAGGCGCTTTAACAGTTGGAGTGGTTACAAGACCATTTAGCTTTGAAGGACCCAAACGTGGACGCTACGCAGCAGAAGGAATTGCTCTTTTAAAAGAGAATGTCGATACATTACTAATCATTTCAAACAACCGTTTATTAGAAGTAGTTGATAAGAAGACACCAATGCTTGAGGCATTCCGCGAAGCAGATAATGTTTTACGTCAAGGTGTGCAAGGTATTTCAGATTTGATCACAGCTCCAGGCTATGTCAACTTGGACTTTGCTGATGTGAAAACGGTTATGGAAAACCAAGGAACTGCTTTAATGGGAATCGGTGTTGCGAGCGGTGAAGATCGTGTGATCGAAGCCACTAAAAAAGCGATTTCTTCGCCATTACTAGAAACATCTATTGATGGTGCTGAACAAGTGTTGTTAAATATCACAGGTGGCTTGGACATGACTTTATTTGAAGCTCAAGATGCTTCTGATATCGTAACAAGTGCTGCGACAGGTGATGTAAATATTATTTTAGGTACTTCAATCAATGAAGATTTAGGCGATGAAATTCGTGTAACAGTTATTGCAACAGGAATCGATCCTTCTAAAAAAGATCGTAAATCTCAACGTCAGAGTAGACCTACTCAAATCCAAACAGTGCAACAAACACCAGTCTTGGATATGGAACAATCAAAACCATCACAACCTCAACCTCAAGAAGAGACCAGTGCTTTTGGTGATTGGGATATCCGTCGTGAACAAAATGTACGGCCAAAAGTCGAAGATACAACATTTGAGAATGTTGAGAAAAAAGAATTTGAAACATTTCATCGTGAAGAACCATCACAAAATAATGACGATGAATTAAATACACCACCATTTTTCCGCAGAAAAAGATAGGAGCGACTTTTACTCATGCTAGTTGATAATTTAGAAAAAATAAATCAAGAAATTCAGCTAGCATGTCAAAAAGCAGCTCGGTCAGACAATGATGTAACAATGATTGCTGTGACTAAATCCGTGGAAAAAGACACTGCCAAGAAACTTGCTGAACTTGGTATTGAGAATATGGCTGAGAACCGAGTTGACAAATTACTGGAGAAAAAAATGGCACTTGAAGATTTTCCGTCTATTAAGTGGCATTTGATTGGTAATTTACAGCGTAGGAAGGTAAAATCAATAATAAATGAGATTGATTATTTTCATGCTTTGGATAGTTTTAAATTAGCAGAGGAAATTCAGAAGCGCTCAGTGAAGCAAATTTCTTGTTTCGTTGAGGTGAATATAACTGGTGAGGAAAGCAAGCACGGACTTAAATCAGAAGAAGTAATTGATTTTATTCATCAATTAGCATCATTTGATAAAATAAAAATCATAGGCTTAATGACTATGGCGCCGTTGGATGCGTCTGAACAAGTTCTTCGGGATGTTTTTTCTAAGTTAAAAAAACTACAATCTGCAATAAATAATCTGCATCTTTCATATGCACCATGTACAGATCTTAGTATGGGAATGAGTAATGATTTCCCAATCGCTATTGAAGAAGGTGCAACTTTTGTACGAATCGGAACAGCAATTTTCAGAGGTGCGTAAAGGAGGGGAATCTATGTCAATTTTTAGTAAAAATGCGTTATCCAGCTTTTTTGGATTATCTAGTGAAGATGAATATGATAATTATGATGAATACGAAGAGCAAAAGGTAGTTAATGAACCACCAAGACAGACGGTTCGACAAACACAAGCGCAGGTACAAAGACCGACTGCAGCTGAGCCTTTGACCGAAAAACCTTCTGCTCGTTATCGTTCAACAGAAGCGCATCAAGATAAGAAAGAAAGCCGTCAGGAAACAGCATTTAATGAGAAAAAGGTTGTCTCCATGCGTAGTTCTAATAACTCAAATTCTAAACGTTCACAAGACACACATAGCTCGAGTAAACCAGGTAAAATTACAATAATTGAACCACGTGTTTATTCCGAGGCAATGAATATCGCAAAACATATTATTGCAAGTGACGCTGTGTTGATTAATTTTCATTTAGTGGAAGAAAGTCAAGCAAGAAGAATTGTAGACTTTCTTACAGGAACTGTTTATGCGTTAGATGGAGACATTCAACGTGTAGGCGATGAAATTTTTCTTTGCACGCCATCAAACATTGAAATCGATAGTGCTACTGCACAATCGTTAGCTAAGAAACAAATGTTTGATTTTTAGTTAGGAGGTAATGAGTATCGCTTTATTCATATATATACTATATACAGGTGTTCGAATTTATTCCGGCGTTTTAATCATATATGCATTATTATCTTGGTTTCCAGGAGCATATGATTCAATGTTTGGCCGTTTGATTTCAAGAATTTCAGAACCTTACTTAAGCTTATTTGATCGATTGAATTTGAACATTGGGATGATTGGTTTTAATGTGATGATTGCAATCATCGTGTTAAATTTAGCTGCGAGCGGATTAGGACGAATTTTAGAGTCAATCATGTATTAATAAAAGAAAGGATGATTTATCTATGAACGCAAATGTGTATCAACATTTTCGAAAAGATGAGCATCCTTTTATTGATTCTGTTGGTGACTGGTTAGAACAAGTTGAAAGTCAGTACGCTCCATACTTATCGGACTTTTTAGATCCTAGACAGGCGTACATTTTAGAGACGTTGATTCGTCAAAATAGTGAACTTGAATTTCAATTTTATGGTGGGTATGAACAAGCCGAACGAAGACGCTGTCTGATTTTTCCTGATTACTATGAACCAAAACAAGAAGATTTTGAAATAGAGTTACTAGAAATCGTTTATCCTGTAAAATTTTCTACGTTATCTCACGGTAAGGTATTGGGTACCTTAGTCAATACGGGGATCAAGAGAGAATATTTTGGCGATATTATTTCAGATAACGATCGGTGGCAAGTATTTGTTGCAAAAGAGATAGCGAGCTTTGTTTTGAATCAGGTAGAAAAAATCGGGAAAGTCTCAGTAAGACTAGAAAAAAGAAAATATACAGAGATGATTCTTCCAAAAGATGACTGGACACACGAACGAACTACAATAAGTTCGTTACGTCTGGATAATTTGATCTCTAGCGTATATAATATATCTAGACAAAGATCAAAACAGTTAATCGAATCTGGAAAAGTCAAAGTGAATTGGACGGAGAATACAAGACCAGATTTTCTAGTAGATTTGTTGGATATTGTATCTATTAGAGGTTTTGGCCGAATCCAAATTCAGGAGTTAGAGGGGAAGACGAAAAAGGACAAGTTTCGTTTGTTACTGGGAGTACTACGAAAATAATCCAAAGAGGTGAAGGAATATGGCATTAACTCCATTAGATATTCAAAATAAGAACTTCTCTACAAAAATGAGAGGGTACAACCAAGACGATGTCGATGATTTCTTAGATCAAGTAACGAAAGACTATGAAGATTCTCTTCAAAAAACACGTGAACTTGAAAAATCATTAAAACATGCTGAAGAAAAATTACAATATTTTAATGAACTAAAAGATGCGTTGAATCAGTCAATTATTGTAGCACAAGACACGGCAGATAAAGTAAAAACTAGTGCGAATAAAGAATCAGAAGTAATCGTTACTTCTGCAGAAAATACAGCGAACGAGATGATTTCCTCTGCTGAAAAACGTTCAAGTAATCTTATAACATCTGCAGAAGAAAAAGCAAAAGAAATTCTAACAGATGCGACAGATCGTGCACGTCAATTAGCTGCAGAAACAGATGATCTTAAGAAGAAAACCCGCGTTTTCCATCAACGTTTAAGCTTGATGCTAGAAGCGCAATTAGAGCAAGTAAAGAGTGAAGAATGGAATGAATTACTAAAACCATTCTCAAGTTATGTAAGTGATTCACATACAGTGATCAAAGAAGTATTAGCACAAGAACTTGATAAAAGTGATGAAGTTGATACAGAGCCAGTTGCGGCAGTTGAGGAATCAACTCTTGAGCAAGCTGCAATCGATCCAAAAGCAATGCTTGATTTATTAAATAAAGATCCTAAATAATTTTGTAAATAAATAGAACAGAAAAGTCAATTACCATTCTTTTAGCGAGTCAACGATAGTGAAAGTTTGACAGACCCTGGTATTGAAAAGATCCTCTATTTTACTCAAGTTTGAATGTAGTAAAACTTGACGAGTGATTTCGTTATCAATTAACAGAGGAAATAATTGAGTGAATCAATTATTTTAAATTTGGGTGGTAACGCGAGTACTTTCGTCCCTTGGGATGAAGGTACTTTTTGTTTGGCTGTGAATCACTACGATTGGCTTGGCCTAAGTAGATGATGAACAGGACTTACGCTTCACAATAATTAATTTATCCACAATCAATAGTTGATAATCAACAGCAACAAAAGAAAGCGAGGAAATAATAATGAAAATGAAAGAAACATTACAGTTGGGAAAAACAGCTTTTCCAATGCGTGGGAATTTACCAAATCGTGAGGTAGAATGGCAAAAGGATTGGGAAGAGCAAAAAATCTATGAAAAACGTCAAGAATTAAACGAAGGAAAACCAACTTTTGTTCTTCATGATGGACCACCATATGCGAATGGAAATATCCATTTGGGTCATTCATTAAACAAAATCAGTAAAGATATCATTATCCGTTCAAAATCCATGTCAGGATTCCGTTCACCTTATGTTCCAGGCTGGGATACACATGGCTTGCCTATCGAGCAAGTACTGACAAATAAAGGGATCAAAAGAAAAGAAATGACTTTAGCTGAATATCGTGAAAAATGTGAAGAATATGCACGTTCACAAGTTGATACACAACGTGCGGATTTCAAACGTTTAGGTGTTGCTGGAGATTGGGAAAATCCATATGTTACGCTAGATCCGACTTATGAAGCAGCTGAAATTCGTGTGTTTGGAAAAATGGCTGAAAAAGGTTATATCTATAAAGGTTTAAAACCAATTTACTGGTCTCCATCAAGTGAGTCCTCATTGGCGGAAGCTGAGATTGAATATAAAGATGTTAAATCTGCGTCTATTTATGTAGCTTTTAAAGTAGTTGATGGCAAAGGAATTTTAGATACGGATACATCATTTGTAATCTGGACGACAACTCCGTGGACATTTCCTGCAAACTTGGGCATTTCTGTAAATCCTATTTACCAATATGTTGTTGTCAAAGCTTATGGTAAAAAATACGTTGTTGCTAAAGACCTTTTAGACACAGTTAAAGAAGCGATCGGCTGGGATGAAGTTGAAGTTCTTGAGACGATTTCTGGTAAAGATATGGAATACATGACAGCACAACATCCATTTTATGATCGTACATCTTTAGTTATGTTAGGAGATCATGTAACATTAGATGCTGGTACTGGGCTTGTTCATACGGCGCCAGGACATGGTGAAGATGACTATATCGTAGGTAAAAAATATAATTTAGATGTTCTTTCACCTGTGGATAATCGTGGTGTATTTACGGATGAAGCGCCTGGCTTTGAAGGTGTCTTCTATGATAAAGCGAACCCAATGATCACTGCTTTATTGGATGAAAAAGATGCGTTATTAAAATTGGACTTCTTTACACATAGTTATCCACACGATTGGCGTACAAAGAAACCGGTCATTTATCGTGCAACACCACAGTGGTTTGCATCAATCGATGATTTCCGCCAAAATATCTTAGATGAAGTTGAAAAAGTTGATTGGATTCTTCCTTGGGGAAAAACACGCCTTTACAATATGATTCGTGACCGTGGTGATTGGGTTATTTCTCGTCAACGCGCTTGGGGTGTACCATTACCTATTTTCTATGCTGAAAATGGTGAAGCAATCATTACACCAGAAACAATTGAACATGTCGCAAATTTATTTGCTGAACATGGATCAAACATCTGGTTCAAACGTGAGGCAAAAGAGTTATTACCAGAAGGATTTACACATCCAGGCTCTCCTAATGGTGCGTTTACAAAAGAAAATGACATTATGGATGTTTGGTTTGATTCTGGTTCATCTCATGAAGCTGTTTTACGTGAGCGCCCAGAACTGACTTTCCCAGCTGATATGTATCTAGAAGGCTCTGATCAGTACCGAGGCTGGTTTAATTCAAGTATTACGACAAGTGTAGCCATCAATGGTGTGGCGCCTTATAAAGCAGTTTTATCTCAAGGATTTACATTGGATGGTGAAGGCCGTAAAATGAGTAAATCATTGGGGAACACAATTTTACCGGATAAAGTGATCAAACAAATGGGTGCAGATATTTTACGTTTGTGGGTAAGTAGTGTGGATTATGAAGCAGATGTACGTGTTTCAATGGATATCTTAAATCAAGTTTCTGAAGTTTACCGTAAAATCCGTAATACGATGCGTTTCTTATTAGCAAATACAAGTGATTTTGAGCCTAAAGAACATACAGTTGCTTATGAAGAGTTGCGTTCTGTAGATAAATATATGGTCGTTCGCTTAAATCAAGTGATTCAAGAAATTCGTGAAAAGGGTTATGAGAAATACAATTTCATGCAAATTTATCGCTCAGTGATGAATTTCTTAACCGTTGATTTATCCTCATTCTATCTAGATTTTGCTAAAGATGTTGTTTACATTGAGGCAGAAAATGACTATCAACGACGTTGCATGCAAACTGTGTTCTACCAAATTGCCGTTGCATTAACAAAACTATTGACTCCAATCATTCCGCATACATCTGAAGAAATCTGGAGCTTCTTAAAAGAAGATGAGGACTATGTCCAATTATCTGAATTTCCAGGTTATGAAGAATTTGCTAATCAACAAGAGTTATTAGACACTTGGGCAGCGTTTATGGACTTTAGAGATAATGTGTTAAAAGCTCTAGAGGAAGCGCGTAATTCTAAATTGATCGGGAAGTCATTGGAAGCTAAAGTAACGGTTTATCCTAATGAACAAATTCATGCATTGCTAAAAGCTGTGGATGCTGATATCGCACAATTATTGATTGTTTCTGACTTTGAGATAGCTGCTTTAACTGCTGTCGTTCCTGAAAATGTTGAAAAATTTGATGATATGTCTATCCTTGTAGAAAAAGCAGCCGGCGAAACATGTGACCGTTGTCGGGCAGTCCGCACTGATGTTGGTAAAGATGAAAAATTACCACACTTATGTGGACGTTGTGCCAAAATTGTTGAAGAAAATTATCCTGATGCAGTGGCTGAGGGGTTTGAAGAATAGTAAAGAAAAAAGGTCTCTGGAAAAATTCCGGAGACCTTTTTATACGTATGATTAAAAATACTATTCTAATTTTCCACGTTCCCGATACCAAATATCTGGCTGCCAATCCCAAGTGAAATTATCTTGAGCGAGTAATTCAAAGGCAGCATCAGGACCCATTGAGCCGGCTGCATAATTAGGAAAGTCAACAGATGTCTTATCCCAAGCGTGACGAATAATATCAACAATACGCCATGATTGAGCCACTTCATCCCAATGCGAGAAGTTTGTACCATCACCATTCAAACTATCTAATAATAGTTTTTCATAGGCTTCTGGACTATTTCCTGTTGTTTCTGCGCTATGACGGTAGTCTAATTTTACAGGCGTTGTTGTAAAGCTTTGCCCGATTTCTTTACCGTTTAATGTCATAGAGAAACCTTCTGTTGGTTGGATGTAAATGGTTAGGACATTTGGCGGCAAATCTGTTTTTTCACCACATTTATCGATATCATCTTTAAAGACATTGACTGGTACTTGTTTGAAGACGATATTGATACGTGTTCCTTTTTCTGTTAAACGTTTGCCAGTACGAATGTAAAATGGAACACCTGACCAGCGGAAATTATCGATTAAGAATTTACCAGCAACAAAAGTTTCGGTTTGAGATAGTTCATCGACATTAGGTTCTTCACGGTAACCAATAAATTCTTGATCATCTAATTTCCCTGCACCATATTGCCCGCGCACGAAATTTTCTAATGCTTCTTTTTCCGAATAAAGACGGATAGCTTGTAAAGCTTTAACTTTTTCTGCACGAATTTCAGCTTCTGAAAAAGCAACAGGTGGCTCCATCGCTAATAATGCCACAACTTGTAAGATGTGATTTTGGACCATGTCTTTTAATGCACCGCTATGTTCATAATAACCACCACGGTCTTCAACACCAAGGCTTTCAGCAAATGTGATCTGAACATTATCGATGTAACGGTTATTCCATTGTGATTCGAAAATGTTATTCGCAAAGCGAATAGCAGAAATATTTTGAATCATTTCTTTTCCTAAGTAGTGATCGATTCTAAAAATATCTTTTTCAGGAAAAACGGCACGGATTTCTTCATTTAATTGATAGGCTGACTTATAATCCGAACCAAATGGTTTCTCGATGACTAAGCGATCGAAACCTGTGTCTGTTAATATCTCCTGTGATTTTAAGTGTTGTACGATCGTACCGAAAAATTGTGGCGCCATGGCTAAGTAATAAATATGGTTACCACCTAATTCGTATTTATCGTTTAAAGTATCGGATAATTTTTTTAGGGTATCATAGTGCTCAGAGTCATTGACATTATGAGACTGATAATAGAAGTGGCTTGAAAATGCTTCAGCTTCTTCAGCTGTTGGATTTAAATCTTGGATCGTCTCACGGACAATCTCACGATAATGATCATCAGACCATTCTCTTCTTGCAGTACCGATCACCGCAAAGTGTTCAGCCAAATTTCCCTTGCGATATAAACGGAACAAAGAAGGATAAAGTTTTCTTTTTGCTAAATCACCAGTACCGCCAAATATAGTAAATAGAGCGATCTTTTCGTTCATTTCATTTCCCCGCTTTCTTAGTGGAGGCTGGAACAAAATATTTGTACCTGCCTTTTCATTTCTTATAAGATATCAACAAAAATCGTACTTGCTGCTTTATAGCTGATTGCTAACTTTTTGTTTTCACTACTGATACTGATTGGTCCTTCATAAGCGGCAATTTCATCAATAGTGTATTCTTCATGGATTTGCAGATCGATCGAGACTAGATAATCTAGTAATTCTTTTTCATCTAGTACACGAGCAATACGAATCTTAGTTCCAACAGGATAGTCAGTTAAGGTTTGGCGTTTTTCTTCATGTACAGGTTGATCATCATCAGGTATAACCCCACCATGAGGACAAAAGTTGGGTTTATTCAAATAGTCAGACAATCGATTTGCTAATGTTTGAGAGGTAACGTGTTCTAAAACTTCAGCTTCATCATGAACTTCATTCCATGAGTAGTTTAAATGTTCAACTAAAAATACTTCCCATAATCGATGTTTGCGAATGAGTGTACTTGCTTTTTTTAACCCTACTTCTGTTAGCTGAACGCCTTGATAAGGTGAATGTTCAACCAGTTTTTCTTTTACCAACTTTGAAATCATCTCGCTGACAGATGCAGCGGAGACATCTAAGCCAGAAACGATTTGTTTATTGTTGATTTTATTTTCATCGCCACCTAATTCAAAAATCAGTTTTAGGTAGTCTTCACGATTCGGGGTCATATAGTTCATCCTTTCAAAGAAGCCATCAAGATAAGTTTATCAGAAAATTGTTTTTTTGACCATTTAATAATTTGTTAATCTTAAAAAAAATGGCTGTTTTATTTTCTGAACTTGAATTAGGCAAACAAACGTACAATTGATAACGTTTTCTGGGAAGTATGACTTTAAAACGTATGATAAAATCAGGAAATCTATGTTAGTCTAAAATAAATTGTTAAAATAAAATTAGAATTTCTAAATCGCTAAAAAAGGCTTTTTAGCTTAAATACAACAAAATAACTATTGCTTATTTTTTAAATAATCTTTAAACTAATAAGTAAGAAAAAATAAAGGGGTTTTAGAATGAAAGTACCAGGAATATGGAAAGGTTTTGGTTGTTTTTTAATTGTCGTGCCACTGATGGGACTATTTAATTTACTGAAATTGAGTGTGAAATTTGGTTTTGACGATATTTATGCTATTTTAGGTATATTTATGTGGTTCAGTTTACTTAGTGTACTCTTTTCTATCAGTGTCGGTGTATTATTGATTAGAGGAAGTATTTGGGGGTATCATTTAAGTAAAGTTTTACTGGCTATCACAGTCATTAATGGGATTTTTCTGATGTTCGATTTTGATCCAGCAACTTTTTACCCGCTACTCCTTAGATTCATCCTTCTCTACAAATTGATTTATTCAAAGACAACCAATTTATATTTGTCAGAGTTAAGATATAATGCGAACAAAATAATGTTATAAATCTATCAAAAGCATGCTGTGACGCTAGACGTCTTAGTATGCTTTTTATTTAAGTTCAGAAGAAGACTTTTGATAGTACTTTGCATTATAATAAAAGTATCATTTTCAAGGAGCGAACAAGACGTGAAACAAACCCACTATATTTTATCAATAGATCAAGGAACAACGAGTTCAAGAGCGATTATTTTTAATCATGAAGGCCAAGAAATTGCTAAAGCACAAAAAGAATTTACCCAATATTTTCCAAATCCCGGCTGGGTGGAACACGATGCGAACGAGATTTGGAGTTCTGTCCAATCTGTTATCGCAGATGTACTGATCGAGTCAAAACTAAAGCCAATTCAAATCAAAGCAATTGGGATTACAAATCAGCGTGAAACAACGGTTGTTTGGGATAAATATACAGGCGAACCAATTCATCGTGCCATCGTTTGGCAATCAAAGCAAACAAATGAAATAGCCAATGAACTGAAGGAAAAAGGTCATCAAGATTTTATTCAAAAACGAACGGGGCTGATCATCGATTCTTATTTTTCTGCAACTAAGGTCAAATGGTTGCTGGAACATGTTGCGGGTGCTAAAGAAAAAGCCCAAACGGGGCAATTATTGTTCGGTACGATCGATACCTGGTTGTTATGGAAATTAACTGGTGGCAAAGTTCATAAGACAGACTACACCAATGCCAGTCGGACGATGTTGTTTAATATCCATTCATTGGATTGGGATCAGGAAATTTTAGATGTTTTGGCTATTCCTCGAATAATGTTGCCAGAAGTTTGCTCAAATGCAGAGATATATGGATTTACTGAAGACTATCATTTTTACGGAGAGAATATTCCGATTGCGGCAATGGCAGGTGATCAGCAAGCTGCGCTTTTTGGTCAGGCTGCTTTTGAAAAAGGAATGGTCAAAAATACGTATGGCACAGGCGCATTCATTGTAATGAACACAGGAGAACAAGCTATTTTGTCTGAGAACGGGTTATTGACAACAATTGGTTATGGCCTAGATGGTAAAATCAATTATGCTTTAGAAGGCAGTATTTTTGTCGCTGGATCAGCTGTTCAGTGGTTGCGAGATGGGTTAAAACTAATCGAAAACGCAGAAGAGTCAGAAGGTCTAGCAAACCAAGTCGTCGATTCGGATGGTGTTTATGTAGTACCAGCATTTACTGGTCTTGGAGCGCCGTATTGGGATCAAGATGCTAGGGGCGCAGTCTTTGGTTTAACAAGAGGAACAACAAAGGAACATCTGATTCGCGCGACACTAGAATCGATTGCCTATCAAACTGCAGATGTGATCAAAACGATGGAAAATGATTCTAAAATTGATATCAAATTATTAAGAGCAGATGGTGGCGCGTCAAAAAATGATCTGTTGATGCAATTTCAAGCTGATATCATCAATAAACCAGTTGAAGCAGCAGACTTTTCTGAAACAACAGCTTTAGGTGTAGCCTATTTAGCTGGCTTAGCCGTTGGTTTTTGGAAAGACTTGTCTGAGATAAAAGCATTTATACATCACGGAAAGCACTTTGAGCCTCAAATCAGCGATGAAAAGAGACATGCATTATATAGCGGCTGGAAAAGAGCAGTATACGCCACGATGGCTTTTAAAAGTACAGACTGACTCTCAATAAGTGAAGTAAGGAGGAAGAGAATGGACTATCGACCCAAAGTTTGGCAAGACTGTGAAACTAATTACCAAGAATTTGCTCCTGATTTACGTTTGCGTTCATATATACAATCTTTTTGGTATAGTTACGTAGCACCCTCAGCTGCACCCAGCAGAATTATTCCAGATTTATGCTCAGATGTAATCATTCAATTAAGTCCTGAATTAGCTATTTTGAGAATTGATATTTACGGTCCGAGTACACGGTTTTTTTATTCTTATTCAAAACAGCCGACGATTTATTTTGGAATCCGATATTATTTGGGTGGTATGTATCCTTTTTTTGATCAATCGTTTAAAGGGTTGAAGGATCAGTCGTTTGACTTAACGTTACTAGAAAAAAGAATGGCCGTTGATTTGATGGATAAACTTTCTGGGAAAAATTCTCTTAGTGCATTTATTGAGAGTGCAAATAACTATTTTTTAGAACGTTTGAATCGTTTGTCTTCTAAAAAAGTTTCAGTACCCATTCAAACGTTTATTGAAAATCATCATCATGTGGCTACATATGCCGAATACACAAGTAACAATTCTTTATCTGAGCGAAGTTTACAACGACTATTTAGAGAAGAAACGGGTCTTTCTCCCTATGAAGCATTCGATGTCCTACGCTACTGGGAACTGATCAGTCAGCCAACGGTCAATCATCTGGATTTAGCCTTAAAATATGGATTTTTTGACTAAGCTCATTATACTCGGAAATTAAAAAAAATGACGGGATTAACACCTCAAGCAATTCGTCGGCATGTCGGAATTTTACAAGACAAGAATTGAACAGCTGAGTATAATAGAGAAAAAGAATGGAGGGCATCACGATGAAATTGGATATGATCGGAATCATTGTTGAGTCGATGGACCAAGCAATTTTGTTCTACGAACGTTTAGGATTTAAAGCTGCAGGAGAAAAAAATGCTGCGTATGTAGAGCTAAATAATGAAGGAATACGCATTTCATTAAATACAAAAAAAATGATTGAAGGAATTTATGGCTATCTACCAAAAAGTGACGGTGATAAAATTGAATTGGCTTTTCTATGTGATTCTCCTGTAGAAATCGATCAAGTATGTGAAAAAATGAAAGGCTTTGGCTATGAGATTTTTCGAGAACCGTGGCACGCATTTTGGGGACAGTATTATGCAATCATCAAAGATCCAGATGGGAATTTGTTGAGTTTATTTTGTAATGAGCAGAAAGGATAAAGGGATGAACGATAAAGTCCAGTATTTAAAAAATGAAGCAAAAAAATGGCCAGGAGCAACAGTTGAATATCGGGAAGATTGGGATTGCGATTATTTTGGGGTCGAAAAGAAATGTTTTTGTATGCTTGGAACAAATAAAACGGGTGATTTGGTGATGACAGTCAAAGGGGATCCAGAAGAAAATGAATTATTACGCGAGCAATATTCGGACGTAGTTCCAGGCTATTATGCAAATAAAACACATTGGAATTCTTTTTTATTAGAAAATTCATCATTTACAGACGAACAGTTAGCTGTTTTCTTAAAAAGATCGTATGAACTAGTATTAAAAAAATTACCGAAAAAAATACAAATGAAGTATAGTTGATTAGCCTCAAGGAATCCGAATAAACGGTGGGAACAGAAGCAACTCTTTCTGAAATAAACGCTTCTGTCCCAACTTCATTTTTCTCGAATTAACCTTGGTGTAGATAAAAATTAAGCAAGGTGATGATCCACAAATGTGCTGGATAAAATACATAAAATAAATATTTAAAGAATGGATTAGCACTTCCTCTTTTACCATTATATAAATGGATAAAAGGAAGTACCGTAATAAATAAAAACTCAGGGTTACCCTCAAGTTGCAATTTGATTGCTTCGAAAGAATAGTTAGATAATCCAAGAATAGGCATTATAAGCAAAAAAATAGCAAAAATCAGATAGGAAATGTCTCGCTTTTTAGCATTGTCTCTGAAGAAATAACTCAACAACATAAATGGAATAACAACAAATCCTCCTTCAGTAGGTATCAAACCAAGTAAAACGGCTAATATCAAAATGATTGCTAGAATAATTGTTGAAATTTTAAAGAAAGGTTTTTTCACATTTTTTGAAAAATCAATCAGCAATAAAATAGTCACACCAACAGCAAGCGTTAGAAAAATATTGTTGTATGAAAAATACATCGGATCTTTGATGATCAGTGTGTTGAGCAATGTATTACCGATAAACATGATTGTGGCCCAGCCGTAAAGACGAAGCAGATAGTTTTTTCGATTTTTTGTATAATGGACCCCTTCAACTGCCATAAAAGCAAAGAATACAGCAACACAGCGTGTTACCATGTGAATTGGTACCCTAAATTGTGGTGGTAACAATGGAACAAGATGATCAAGTAGCATCAAGCCCATCATCATTAATTTTAATAGATTTCCGTTCATTTCATTCTCCTAGTAAGTGTTATTTTTGTCACTTTTTACAGTATAAAAAAAATAACGCTTTTTGGCGTGGGATTCAACGAACAAATGCCTTACAAAAGTGAGAGTAAGTGGTAAGGTGATTAGTTAATCGAGATATTCACTTTTGCTACGATAAAAATCAAAAACCGATTTTGCGTAAATATATGGAATGAATTCATTTTGAGCTAGCAGGTTAAAATATTCTTCTTCAGTTATCCATTTCATTTCACTGACTTCTTCTTTTTGTAAATGCAATTCTTCCAGTTTTATATCTTTTGAAACAACATAAATCTCATCCCAACCTTCTTCGAATGAGACAGTCAAACGACTAGGTATATCGCTTAAATCGATGAGTATCCCAGTCTCTTCTTGCAGTTCACGTTCAGCCGCTTGGTATAATTCTTCTCCTTGTATAACAGCACCACTAGCAGTATAATCCCACCAGTTTGCCCATGATTTTTTGGTAGATTGTCGTTTTTGTATCAGTAATTCATCAGAACGATTAAAGATGAGTACTGTGACGACAAAGCGATAGTGATTATTAGAAAATGGACTGTCACGCAGCTGTTTTTTTCCAGTTTTCTTTTTTGTTGAAGTATAAATATCCATGTATTCCATCTAAAATTACCCCCTTTAATATAATAGTTGACATGAAAAAAATGGAAATGACAGAAGTTGGATTGTAACATATTTTACATTATCTTATCAAACGGAATTAAATTTGCATCTATTCTCTTTAGTGCGGAGTTACGCTGAGCTTGCATAGGTTGGTCAACTAAATAATAAAGGAGAAAAAGATACTATTATTTTATGGGATATTTTTGCTGTTGATGGGTGGATGCACGATGAACAATAGTGCAGAGTCAAAATCTAACAATACGTCAGCCACGAGTGTTTCCAAGAGAAAAGTAGTAAGTAATCAGATAGATGTATCAAATTTCCTATGAAAACTATTGACTAAATGTCTATTTCATGATAAGTTATTTAGAAATATATGAGAATTAAATGAAAGAACGATGATCAGAATAGTAAATGAACTGATTTATTTTAGAGAGTTTCCGGTAGCTGCAAGGAAATAATGAGTCGTCATTGAACACGCCTGTAAGTTGTTTTTCTGAAATACGATCTTTAGTGTAACGAAGTTTATGTTCGTATTCTAAATAGTAGTAGGAAAAATCGGAGAGCCCGTTATCACTCCTTAGTTTATCTAACTAACAGAGGCTTTTACTGCGAAGTAAAAGTAAATCTGAGGTGGGACCACGTGAAAAAATTTCTCGTCCTCTTGGCTTATTTGCCAAGGGGACGTTTTTTATTCTTTTTTTAATTAGAACGGAACGGATTGCATTACGCTCCTTCTTTGAAAGATAGTGAGTAAAAGTACAAAATGTGTCAAATTGTGATGTTGTTAGTAAAACCCAAGGAGGGAACCTAATGAAATGGAATCGGAGTTTACCATCAGGAACAAAAGATAAGTTATTTAGAGAAGCAAATGGTGCCTATCAGTTAGAAAAGCAAGTCAATTCTATTGTCAATAAAAGAGGCTATCAACGAATCGATACGCCAGTTATAGAGTTTGAAGATGTTTTTTACAGTGAAGACAAAAATGAAAAAGAATTGTATCGTTTTTTTGATAAACAGGGACGGTTGCTTGTATTACGTCCTGATATGACGATGCCAATCGGCCGTGTGATTGCAACAACGGGAATTCAACCGCCACTTAAATTATCTTATAGTGGAAAAGTCTTTCGCTCAAACGATGATATGTTAGGAGAACAAAATGAACTGACTCAAGCTGGAATTGAATTGATCGGTTACTCTTCTTTAAAAGCAGAAGTCGAATGTATCACGTGTGCGGTTGAAATTTTAGATGCACTGAATATACCTAACTTTCATTTTGAATTAGGACATGCACAAATTTTCCGACTCATTGTGTCATCACTAGGACTAACTAACGCAGAAAAAGTAGAACTACAACTCTATTTTAATAATAAAAGCTTGACGGATCTCAAACGATTTGTAGCGAAATATCCAAGTGAATTAGATGATTTTATTTGTGCGATTCCAAGGCTATTTGGTGAAGCGGATGAAGTATTACCACAGGCAAAAGCATTATTGCCAAATGACGCGCATATCATGAAAATTATTGATGAATTAGAGACGCTAATAAATAGCATAAAGACATACCATCAAGATGTTTCTTTGACGGTAGACTTAGGCTTAGTAGCTCTGATGGATTATTATACAGGTGTTTTATTCAGTGGCTATGCCGATTTAGTTCCAGATATTTTTTTACGAGGTGGACGATATGATCATTTGGTGGAACAATTTGGTCATCCAATGATTCCAGCTGTGGGATTAGGAATCAATTTAGATACGCTGGTGACTTTACAATATCAGCTCAATAAACTCGCTTATTTAGATCAGCCCTCGACACTGGTTCATAGTACCTTAGCGGACTTGGCAAAAGCAGAATCGCTTGTAAAAGAGAATGCTGATTATCAATTGTCCTTATTTGAAACAGTGGGAGAAGCCTTGGCGTATGCAGAAAAATGGCATTATCAGCAGATTATCGAGGTAACACAAGATAAAAGACGTGTGATAAAGGTAGGGGATAAAACATGACTCAATTGACCATTGCATTGACGAAAGGACGCTTAGAAAAACAAACATTAGCACTATTTGAACAAGCGGGCATTGATGTTTCATTTATGCAGGATAAGCAGCGAAAACTGATTTTTACTAGTCCGGATCATCGGTTTACATTTCTTTTGGTAAAGGCTGCTGATGTGACAACGTATGTGCGGCATGGTGTGGCTGACCTTGGAATCGTAGGAAAAGACGTACTGATTGAGCATCCTTTTGGCTATTATGAAATGCTTGATCTGAAGATTGGCGTATGTAAATTTTCGGTTGCTTCCACAGAAAATTATCAGCCAGATGATTATAAAAGAAAACGAATTGCAACAAAGTACCCAACCGTTGCATCAGAACATTTTCGTAAAAAAGGTGAAGATGTAGAAATTATCAAAATTGAAGGATCTGTGGAAATTGCTCCTGTTTTAGGGTTGGCGGATGCAATTGTCGATATTGTGGAAACAGGAACAACTTTGAAAGAAAATGGTTTAGAAATTTTTGAAGATATTTGTTCCATTTCAGCGCGAGTAATTGTAAATAAAGCGAGGTTAAAAAGAAAACGTCAAGCAATATTTCAACTGTTTGATGAATTAGAGTCTGTGATTGAAAGGGGAGAAGACACATGAAATGGTTGACAGGAGAAACGTCTGAGATCTTAAAAGCTATAGAAGCTAGTGCTCAAGTGACCCAAGAAGACAATCAGCAAGTAGAAGAACAAGTTCGTAAGATTATTCAACAAGTGATCGAAAATGGGGATCAAGCGTTAAAAGACTATTCTGAAAAATTCGATCAAGTTAAATTACACGAGTTATCACTCTCGAAAGAAACAATCGATTTAGGATACCAACGCGTAGAAAAAGAAGTCATCAAAGCTTTAGAGAAAGCAAAGGAAAACATTGTCAGTTATCATGAAAAACAAAAACAATATGATTTTATGGATACGGAAAAATTAGGTGTGTTACGTGGACAGCTGGTGTTACCATTGGCTCGTGTGGGTGTTTATGTACCAGGTGGGACAGCAGCCTATCCCTCTTCTGTCTTGATGAATGTTCTGCCGGCAAAAATCGCTGGTGTTAGAGAAATTGTTATGGTCACACCACCTTCTATCAATGGTATACCAGATGTAATATTGGCAGCTGCAAAAATTGCAGGAGTGGATAAAATTTTTCAGATAGGTGGAGCGCAAGGCATTGCAGCACTTGCCTATGGCACTGAAACTGTGCCAAAAGTAGACAAGATTGTGGGACCAGGAAATATTTATGTGGCAACAGCTAAAAAACAAGTATTTGGTTCAGTAGGGATCGATATGATCGCAGGGCCTTCTGAGATTGGGATTTTAGCAGATGATGCAGCTGATCCGACTTATATCGCAGCTGATCTATTGTCTCAAGCTGAACATGATACACTTGCTAGAGTGATATTAGTGACCACTTCAGCTAAACTTGCAGAGCAAGTCGAAAAAGAAATTTATCAACAATTACAAACTTTACCGCGTAAAGAAATCGCAGAAAAAGCCATTGAAAACCATGGACTGATCATCATCGCCTCAACAGTTGACGCAATGTTTACAATCATGAATGAGATTGCTCCAGAGCATTTAGAAGTACAAATGGCTAATCCAATCAGTTATCTACATGAAATAAAAAACGCTGGATCGATTTTTTTGGGCGAGTATGCGTCAGAACCTGTAGGAGATTATTTTTCAGGAACGAATCATGTATTGCCGACAAGTGGCACGGCAAAATTTTATTCACCATTGGGCGTTTATGATTTTGTGAAGTATAGTCAAGTAACCTATTATACAAAAGAAGCCTTGGCAGATGCGAAAGAGTCGATCGCTCTTTTAGCAAGAAAAGAAGGACTAGAAGCACATGCTAGAGCAGTTGAATGTCGTTTTGACTAGTGTTATAAAATAGATTTTTTTACAGGAGGGAAAATAATGAGAACAGCCACTTTAAAAAGAAAAACGGCAGAAACAATCATTGAATTAAGCATTGATTTAGATCGACAAGAGCCAGTCACGATTGAAACAGGAGTTGGTTTTTTTGATCATATGCTGATTTTATTTGCGCGTCACAGTCGTATTTCGTTGGAAGTAAAAGTTGAGGGTGATTTACAAGTAGACAGTCATCATACGGTGGAAGATGTTGGAATCGTGTTAGGTCAATGTATTCGAGAAGCTTTAGGGGATAAAGTCGGAATCAATCGATATGGGACTAGTTTTGTGCCAATGGACGAATCTTTGGGGATGGCTTCACTTGATTTAAGTGGTCGATCTTATTTAGTTTTTGATGCAGCATTTGATAATCCCAAGCTTGGTGATTTTGACACAGAATTGACAGAAGAATTTTTTCAAGCATTTGCGTTTAACGCACAAATGAATCTTCATTTAAAGATTTTACATGGGAAAAATACCCATCATAAAATAGAAGCATTGTTTAAAGCAACGGGACGAGCGCTGAGAGAAGCTATTACTGAAAATCCATTGATTCAAGGGGTCAATTCCACGAAAGGAATTCTGTAGATGATTATTATCATTGATTATGATACTGGAAATACTCGCAATGTCCAAAAGGCATTAGATTATGTAGGTTTAACAAATAAAATTTCGGCTGATCCTACGGAAATTCGAGCGGCAGATGGAGTTATTCTACCAGGTGTAGGGGCTTTTTCCTTAGCGATGAAAGAATTAAATAAACGTGGCTTAGTCAAGGTCATCCAAGAAATAGCTCAAAAAGGGACGCCCATTTTAGGGGTTTGTCTAGGGATGCAATTACTTTTAGAAGGGAGTATGGAAAATGGCTTTACAGAAGGTTTAGGCTTAATTGAAGGGATTTGTGAAAAATTACCGGATGATCCTGATTTACCCGTTCCTCATATGGGCTGGAACCAACTACTCGTAACAAATGAAACACCACTAACGAAGGCTATAGATGGAGAGTATGTCTATTTTGTCCATTCTTATTATGTGGATTGTGCACCTGATGTGATTGATGCGCTTGCACAGTATTCTATTAAAATACCCGCAATGATCTCAAAAGGAACTATTTACGGAACGCAGTTTCATCCTGAAAAAAGTAGTGAAACCGGTTTGAAACTATTAAGAGGATTTAAGGAGGCGGTGGAGCATGCACGTTTTACCAGCGATTGATATTAGAGAAGGAAAAGCAGTTCGATTGATTCAAGGTGACTTTCTGCAAAAAACGATTGTCAACAATGATCCAGTGGCACAAGCAAAGGAATTTAAAGAGGCCGGTATTCAGATGATGCACGTCGTTGATTTAGATGGCGCGTTGATGGGAGAAGCGTCCAATGCAGAGTTGATCGAGCAGATGAAACAGTCGACTGGCTTAAAAATCGAAGTTGGCGGAGGCATTCGCACATTGGAGCAAATAGATGAGTATGTGGCGCTTGGAATCGATCGGATCATTATCGGTTCAGCAGCTTTGAGAAATCCAGAATTAGTCAAAGAAGCAGTCCGAAAACATGGGGAGAAAATTGCTGTTGGTATTGATGCTAAGAATGGGAAAGTGGCTATTAGCGGCTGGTTGGATGTTAGTGAAACAGACTATTTACAAATGGCTAAGGAAATGGCATTGATTGGAGTCAAGACAATTATTTATACAGATATCGCCAAAGATGGAACCTTGACTGGTCCAACATTTGAAGATTACGTAAGATTATTAGCCGTTGTACCAGATGTTCAAATTATTGCTTCTGGCGGCGTCAGCACTAAATCTGACTTAGTAAAATTAGCTGATTTAGGTTTATATGGTGCAATCGTAGGGAAAGCTTTTTATAATGGTGCAATCACTTTAGCAGACATGTTGGAGGTAGAAAAAAATGCTGACTAAACGTATTATTCCATGTTTAGATGTAACCGACGGACGAGTTGTCAAAGGGATTAATTTTATTGATCTACAAGATGTTGGAGATCCAGTAGAAATAGCACGAGCGTACAATGAACAAGGTGCTGATGAGCTGGTTTTCTTAGATATCACCGCTACAAGTGACGATCGTGAGACGATGATCGAAGTCGTCGAACGAACAGCGTCAGAAGTATTCATTCCTTTGACAGTAGGTGGAGGTATTCGGACAGTTTCAGACATAAAAAAAATGCTACAAGCAGGTGCTGATAAAATCTCCCTTAATTCTGCTGCGATAAAACAACCAGAATTGATCAGAGAAGGTGCTGAAAAATTTGGTTCACAGTGTATAGTTATTGCAATCGATGCGAAGCGAACGGGTGACTCTTGGCATGTTTTTGTTAAAGGTGGGCGTGAAGATACTGGATTAGATGCGATAGATTGGGCTGAAAAAGCTGTATCTTTAGGAGCAGGAGAGATTTTGCTGACCAGCATGGACGCGGATGGCACAAAAAATGGTTATGATCTTGCCTTAAATCAAGCAATAAGCACAGCCGTAAATGTTCCTGTAATAGCATCAGGAGGTTGCGGAAGTGCAGCTGATATTGTAGAAGTCTTTGAGCAGACAAAGGTAAGCGCAGCTTTGGCTGCAAGTATTTTCCATTATGGAGAAGTAAAAATCCCAGATCTGAAAAAAGCATTAGCACTCAAAGGAATGGAGGTACGTCAATGAAACCCGATTTTACAAAAGGATTACTGCCAGCAATTATTATAGAAGACAAAACGAATGAAGTTTTGATGCTTGCTTATATGAACGAGCAAAGTTATGAAAAAACACTTAAAACAGGTACTACCTGGTTTTATTCCCGTTCTCGTCAACAATTATGGAATAAAGGCGAAACGAGTGGTAATAGTCAAAAAGTTAAAAGAATTGTCACTGATTGTGACAAAGATACACTCTTAATCACAGTCGAACAAACAGGACACGCATGTCACACTGGTGAACATAGTTGTTTTTTTAATGTAATTATTTGATTGATACAAAGGAGGTAAAGGAATGATCGAAAAACTGTATGAAGAACTATTGGCTCGTAAAGAAGAACCCAAAGAAGGTTCTTATACCACTTACTTGTTTGACCAAGGCTTAGACAAAATTTTAAAAAAAGTCGGAGAAGAGGCTACAGAAGTAATTATTGCAGCTAAAAATGATCAAACAGAACTGATTAGTGAAACTTCTGATCTGATTTATCATATGTTGGTTTTGCTAGTAGAAAAAGATATTTCTTTAGAAGCAATTGAGACTGAATTAAAGAAACGAGAAGGAAAACTCAGTAAAATAACAGGACGTAAAAAAATTGATGAGCTGTAAAAAACAAAAAAAGCGATCCCTTTATAGAAATCGGGGGATCGCTTCTTTTAATTTTCAGTTGGACAGTCTAAAGAATCTGTTGCTTCTAAAACGTAAGTAGCATCATCTGCTTCATCATATAAAGAAGCAGGTTTGCCATTCAGACATTGAACGATCAAATGATACCCATATTCATCTTGAGCTACTAATCGTTTGCTGGTCAATTCGACTAACATATAGCTTAAATTTTTACCGTCAATAATAATTTGTAAATCATCTTCGATTTTTAAAGTATGTTGTGTGGCTTTTAGCTTATTCACGAACCACCAACTACCTAAATAACGTTTATATAAATTAGGAATGTCGATATCAGGCTGCTGCTTTTCCTGTTTCTTTTTCAAAAATAATGATCCAGCAATTCCTGTAATGAGTGATGCACCCAAAAATAATGACCAATGTTTTTTCATACTATCATTCTCCTCTAATTCAATGATAGCACGAAATTAAAAAACAAACTATTCGAAAATCTCATCCTATAAAAAAATTTAATGAACTTAAAACTATTTTTTGGCTAAGTGTATGTTCCACTTGATTTTTCTGTTATGGAAATAGAGTATTGTTTAAAAAGTTTGACGATGCTTTTTAAACCAAAATATGGTATTGTTTTGATGAAAGGGTGTTACAATGATTACATATCCGAACGTGCAGATAGCACATTTTATTGATAGACCTAATCGTTTTATTGCAACGTGTCGCCTGAAAGAAACAGGTGAAATGGTAACGGTTCACGTAAAGAATACTGGGCGATGTAAAGAACTATTATATCCAGAAGTTGAGGTTGCGTTGTCGTATCAACCTTCTCCAAAGAGAAAGACAGCGTATGATCTAATTGCTGTCAAAAAAGGGAGTGCTTGGTTTAACATCGATAGTCAAATTCCAAATACATTAGCGGCTCAAGCAATCCAAAAGGGTACGATTATTTTACCGGGCTTAAAAGGTGAAATACTTTCGGTAAAAAGAGAAAAACGTTTTGCACGATCTCAATTTGATATACTAGTGGAAACGGATAGCGGCACCCAAGCTTTTGTTGAAGTAAAAGGAATGACTTTAGAAAATCATGCAATAGGTGCATTTCCTGACGCCCCAACACTGCGTGGATTGAAGCACGTGACAGAGTTGATTAGTGCGATGAAAGAAGGCTATCAAAGCTACGTGTTATTTATTGTTCAATTTGAAAAAGTTGAACTAGCAACGATCCACACAGTGATGCAACCAGCTTTAGCACAAATGATTTTATCAGGGCAAAAACAAGGATTAAGCGTCATTGCCTACAATTGTTCTGTTACCCCTGATACAATAGCGATAAAACATCAGATACCATTTGATGTCACAAAAACGTTTAAAGAGCCAAATTCAGAAAGGTGAGGGTAAATATGATTCACTTAGGTATAATTGGAACAAACTGGATTAGTCATCAATTTGTCAAGGCAGCATTGGAAACAAATCGCTATGATTTAACGGCGGTCTATTCACGAAAAGTAGAAACAGCTCAAAAATTTGGTAAAGAATATGGTGATGTTGAATATGCAACTGATTTACCTACATTTTTTGGTATTGAACATATGGACACTGTTTATATCGCTTCGCCTAATTCACTTCATTTTGAACAAGCGAAAGAAGGGATTTTAGCAGGAAAAAATATTATTGTTGAAAAACCTGCCTTCTCTACACCAGAAGAAATGGCAGAAATCATTACGTTAGCAGATCAGCAAAAAGTATTCTTTTTTGAAGCAGCCCGTAATATTCATGAGAAAAGCTTTAAAAAAATTCGCGATTTATTGCCTTTGAAAAATCAAATTATTGGTGCAAACTTTACGTATATGAAATATTCATCTCGTTATGATCAAGTACTTGATGGTCAAGAGCCAAATATCTTTTCACCACATTTTTCAGGAGGCGCTATGGCAGATCTAGGTGTGTATTTAATTTATGCAGCCGTGGGTTGGTTTGGTATGCCAAATGAAAGCCATTATTTTGCAAGAAAAATCCCAACAGACGTAGACGGAATTGGTACGGCGATCTTAAGATATGATTTATTTGATGTAACATTACAGACTGGAAAAAACGCGGATTCTTTCTTAGATTCTGAAATTTATTTTGATGGTGGAACGTTGATTCTAGATAGTGTAAATGCAATTTCCAAAGCAGAATTTCATGATCGCAATCATCAAGAACTTGATATCATTGAACTTACAACGGAAGAAAATCCAATGATCGAAGAAGCCAATGATTTTGCAGATGTACTTGAAAATCCTAATGACCCAACTAATGGTTTACGTTACGAAGAATGGGTAGAATTATCCCGTAATGTAAATAAAGTTGTAACAACATTAAGAAAAAGTGCCGGTATCATTTTTGATGCGGATAAAGATAAACAGGTTTAATGAGGAAAGGACTATTATGACAATAATCAACCATTTACCAGAAGCTTGGCAAAAACATTGGCAAGCTTCTGGTTTTAGCGAGCCATCAATGATTCAGCAAAAAAGTTTTCAGCCTTTAAAGGAAAAAGAAAATGTTTTAGGTATCTCGCCAACAGGTTCAGGTAAAACGTTGGCTTATGTATTACCATTACTTTTAAATATAGAAAAAAATCAGGGCAGTCAGTTATTGATTTTGGCACCTTCACAAGAATTAGCAGTTCAAATCAGCCAAGTTGTTCGGGATTGGTCAGCATTACTTGAATTGAAGACCCAAAGCTTGATTGGGGGCGCAAACGTCGGTCGTCAAATCGAAAAATTAAAAAAGAAACCAGAAATTTTGGTAGGAACACCAGGTCGTGTATTAGAATTGATCAAAACAAAGAAAATAAAAAGCCATTTATTACAGACTATTGTCATGGACGAAGTCGATCAACTGTTTCATGAAAAAGAATTAAATTTAACGAAGCAGATCCTAGCAAGTGCACCAACAGATTTTCAATTAGTTTTTTATTCAGCAACGGCCGATCGAGTAGTAGAAGAAGCGCAAAAATTAATCGATCAGTTGACAATAATCGATGTAACGGATGAAGATCAGTCTGGTGGCGTTGTACAGCATTATTACATGGCTCTGTCCCCTAGAAAAAAAAGTGAGTATTTAAGAAGTTTAGCTTATACACCAAATTTTCGGGCGATGGTTTTCTTTAATCAAGTCGTTGATTTAGGTTCAGTAGAAGAAAAATTAATTTATGAAAAATTGAATGTGGTCGGATTAGCCTCAGATCAGAATAAAACTTTACGCAAATTAGCCATTGATCAATTCTCTAAAAAAAGAGCAGTTATGCTTTTAACAACAGATATTGCTGCAAGAGGATTAGATTTTGAAGCAATTCCCTTCGTTGTGAATGCTGAAGTTCCATTATCAGAAGAAAGTTATATTCATCGAGCAGGGCGCGTTGGCCGAATGGGTGCGTCAGGTTCGGTCATTACATTTGTCAATGATGCCACTAAGAGAGACTATCAACGATTAATGAAGAAAATAGATCGATCTTTTCAAGAAATTTTTCTATACGATGGTGCGATCCACTTGACCAGAAAAGAAAAAAGTTTAACTGAAGAAAAAACGACATCTTCAAGTCCGACAGCTAAAAAAGAACCGATAACAAAACAACCATCAGCTAAAAAGACAGCAAAACCAAAAAATCGTCCCAAAAAGACTAAAAATAAAGGGGCTAGGCGGAAATCGTCTAAAACAGAGTAATAAAAATGTAAGAACGTCATGATTTAAGGAGGCTATCCATGAGATCTAGAAAAGACGAGATTTTAGCAGTTTTAGAATCAAAGAATCAAGGAATGACGGCGGCAGATGTCGCAAGTGAGCTGGCAATCGATCGTAGTAATGCCAGTCGTTATTTAAGTGAATTGTTCAAAGAACACAAGATCCTTAAAAGTGATGGCCGTCCAGTTATCTATTCAGTTGTGACAGAAGAAGACAAAGTACATGTGGATAGCTCCAGTGAGGTAACATTTGATAACTTGGTCGGAGCCAATGATTCATTAAAGGTTAGTATCCAACAAGCAAAAGCGGCTATTTTATATCCGCCACGAGGCTTACATACCATTATTTTCGGGGAGACTGGAACTGGGAAATCACTATTTGCTGAATGTATGTATCATTTTGCAGTTGATTCTAAGACTTTAGCAGCAGATGCTCCTTTTGTTTCTTTTAACTGTGCTGATTATGCTCAGAACCCTCAATTGCTTTTTGGGCATATTTTTGGGGTCAAAAAAGGAGCGTATACCGGTGCAAATGAAGATAGTCCAGGGTTGATGTCAAAGGCTGATGGAGGGATTCTTTTCCTTGATGAAATTCATCGTTTACCGCCAGAAGGTCAAGAAATGCTTTTCACATTCATTGATAAAGGGATCTATCGACCATTGGGGGAAAGCGGGCAGACCTATGAAGCATCCGTTCAAATTATTGGAGCGACGACAGAATCATCTGAAAGTTTCTTAACAACATTCAATCGCAGGATTCCAATGGCAATTACCTTACCATCATTAGATGCCCGTTCACTAGACGAACGTTATGACATCATTTCTTTATTTATCAAGCAAGAAGCAAACCGTTTAAATCAACGAATCGATATTAAAAGAGAAGCGATCCTTGCATTTATGTTATACGATGCAGAGGGAAATATCGGACAAGTGAAACGGGATTTAAAACTTGTATGCGCTAAATCTTTTCTCCATTACCGCACACATGACGAGTCTAGTTTAGTCATCCAAAAACGAGATTTGCCTTTGCAAGTACAAAAAGGGTTATTAAAAATCAAAGAAGTTTCTGATCGTTTAGATCGATTTGTTGATAGTAAAAGTAATTATTTGAGCTTTGAACCAGGAACAAATGAAGTTGTCTGGTCGCAAGATCCAGCCCGTGATATGCAAGTCTACAATGAAATCGAAGAAAAAGTGGCAAACTTATCAGCAAATGAGCTAGAAAACGTTAATTTAGAACAACTGATCTCAAGCGATATGGATGCCTATTTCCAAACATATGTTGATGAATTGACGCAAAATCCTGTACACAAAGAGTTATTGCCGGAACCAATTTGGAAACTGACAGATCATTTATATGATATAGCAGAAAAAAGATTAGAGCGTAAGTATAACGAAAAAGCCCGTTTTGCCTTTGCCTTACACTTACAAAGTACAATTGATCGAGTAAAAGACGGACACATCATCATTCATCCTAACTTAAATAATGTCCGAAAGAAAATGAAAAAAGAATTTCAAGTAGCGATGGATTTATCTGCCATTATCGAAGAGGAAAACAATATCGAAATTCCTTTTGATGAAATTGGATTTATCAGTATGTTTTTATCGATCAATGTTGGAAGTGTTGAAAAAGTCCATGCCAATAATGTTGGCGTAGTTGTTTTGATGCATGGTGATTCCACTGCTTCAAGTATGCTTAAAACAGCACAAGAGTTACTTGGAACACAAACAGGCGTAGCTATGAACATGCCACTTACAATGGAAGTTCAAGCTATGTATGAGCAGTTAAAGAAATTTGTTTTAAGTCATCGTGAAAAATTATTGAATGGTATGTTACTTTTAACGGATATGGGTTCTTTGAATTCTTTTGGAAATCTGATTTTTGAAGAAACAGGAGTCCGGACGAAAGCAATCACAATGACGAGTACGATGATTGTTTTAGAAGCGATTCGGATGGCTAGTGTGGGACGAAGTTTAGAAGATATCTATCAAAACATCCAAATGTCTTTTGAAAGCATTATCAGAGAACAGTTTCGTACGAGTCCTCAAAATCGCGAAGATGTAAAAAAGGCAGTAGTTGTCACTTGTTTCACCGGTGAAGGCGTTGCAGCCAAATTATATCAACGAATTTTACCTGTAATAGATGAAAACAAAGTAGAAATCATCCAAATGCAGTTTTTAGAGCGTGAAGCATTTAAAAAACATATTGATAGTTTGATGGAAGAGTATGAAATCAAGGCCATAGCTGGAACTGTTGATGTAGAATACCAGAACATTCCATTCTTTTCAGCCTATGACATCTTTGATGATGAAAAATTAAATGTTTTGAAGCGGATTGCTGGCGATGAAGTGCCAACGGAAAAAATTGTGAAATCATTAGGTGGAACGATCACAGCGGTGGATTCATTACAAAAATTAATCGTTTTACTGCAAAAAACAGTCCATCAAATCCAAACGGATATGCATATTATTGTAGAACCAGGTGTTGATGCAGGAATCGTGATCCACTTAGCATTCTTGGTAGAGGCTATTTTAAAAGGGGAGAAATCAAAAGAATTTGAAGAGCTTCCAGAATTTATGAAAAAGAACCGTCTAGAAACAGATGTTACGAGAACAAATTTGATGGTCATCGAAAAAGCCTACCGTATGGTCTTTAGCGAGTCGGATATCGCACATTTAACGCAACTGTTTTTGGACAATAGAATCAAATTAAGTACAGAAAACAAACAAAAGTAATTAGTGTGTAATTTTAAAAACAATAGTGTGTACACAATTTGTATAGACCAAAACCGTATCATTACAAGGTTTTGGTCTATATATTTTTTGGCACGCTTCTTGCTTTATATAAAAGTGTAAATACAACAAAAATAAAAGGAGTGGCAAAAATGGCTAAAAAAACAATTATGTTAGTATGTTCAGCAGGGATGAGTACAAGTTTATTAGTAACAAAAATGCAAAAAGCAGCAGAAGATCGTGGAATGGAAGCAGATATCTTTGCAGTATCGGCATCTGATGCAGATAATAACTTAGAAGCGAAAGATGTAAACGTATTATTGCTAGGTCCACAAGTTCGTTTTATGAAATCACAGTTCGAACAAAAACTAGCACCTAAAGGAATTCCATTCGACGTAATCAATATGTCAGACTACGGTATGATGAACGGCGAAAAAGTATTAGATCAAGCAATTGCTTTGATGGAAAAATAACCAAATAAGAATAAAAAATGAATGGAGTTTTCGGATATGGAAGAGCAACAAAATTTAGAAGCAATTATGGGATTGATCATGTATGGAGGTAACGCTAAAAGCGATGCGATGGAAGCGATTGCTGCAGCGAAAAAGGGAGATTTTGAATTAGCAGACCAAAAAATTGCTGATGCTGAGGAATCTTTAGTTCAAGCACACCATTCTCAAACAGGAATGTTGACACAAGAAGCACAAGGGAACCATATTCAAGTAACGTTATTGACAGTTCATAGTCAAGATCACTTAATGACATCAATCGCGTTTACTGATTTAGCAAAAGAAATCATCGATCTTTATCGTCGCATGGATAATGAATAAGAAAAAAAAGAAAATCGACCGTCTAGTCAACTAGACGGTCATAATCATCGATTTGAAGAGCTTCAATGCTTTTTAGATAAATATTGTCAAGGGGGATTTATAAGAAATGGACGGATTTGTTCAATGGATGGAAAAGCATTTTATGCCAAAAGCATCAGTAATTGCGGCTCAACGCCACTTAGTAGCAATACGTGACGCGTTTGTCGTTACGATGCCATTAATGATTTTAGGAGCATTAGCGGTACTGATTAACAATTTACCAATACCTGGATTTCCAGAATTGATGGATAAATTATTTCCAATGATCGTCAATGATGCACCGATTTGGAAAAGTTTCGGTGGAAATATTTGGAATGGAACATTCGCGATTTTTTCAATTTTAGTTGCATTTTTAGTAGCGTATAATTTAGTAAAATCTTACGGTAAAGATGGAATTGCAGCAGGAACAGTTTCAGTGGCTTCATTCTTTGCAGTTGGCGGATTAAGCGGAACAGATGCTACAGGATTATTTATTGCTTTAGTTATTGCACTTATTTCAGGAGAAATGTTCCAAAGATTAGTTGGAAACGATAAATTAGTCATCAAAATGCCGGATGGTGTTCCACCAGCAGTTGCTAAATCATTTGCAGCATTATTACCTGCAATGATCACAATCAGTTTCTTTAGTTTGATTACATCAATTTTATTTGGATTTGGGATTGATAACATCGTAGTATCCTTCTACGAAGCTGTTCAAAAACCATTTATGGGACTAGCAAATAGTTACCCATCTGCGTTACTATTAGCATTTATCACACCGTTTTTATGGTTCTTTGGATTACATGGTGCGAATATGGTCGATCCATTGATGCAAACGATCAATGTACCAGCGATCGATGCAAATATCAAAGCATTAGAAGCAGGAGAAAAAATTCCTTATATTGTGAATAAACCTTTCTTTGATTCATTTGTAAACTTAGGTGGAACAGGTGCTACGTTAGGACTATTGATTGCTATCTTTATAGTAGGACGTAAAAATAAACCATTTAAAGTCATTACAAACTTAAGTTTGGCACCTGGTATTTTTAATATTAATGAACCAGTTATGTTTGGACTACCGATCGTATTGAATCCGATTATGTTTATTCCGTTTATCATTACACCAATGGTTCTTGTAACAACAGCCTATATTGCAACTTCAATAGGTTGGGTTCCAGCAGCAACCTTTATGCCACCTTGGGTAACACCGCCGATTATTGGTGGATTCTTGGCAACGAAGAGCATCGCAGGCGGTGTGTTGGCTGCAGTGAACTTGGTGATTTCTGTGTTGATCTATATTCCATTTGTTAAAGTGGCAACCGATCAATTCTTAAAACAAGAATTAGCAGCACAAGCGCAAGAAGAAAAAATTCAAGCTTAATAAATAGATAAAATTTTCTCAAGAGAATGGGTGTGGGACCAAAGTAAAAGTTACCTTGGTTTCACACCCTAAATGCGAATAAGTCGTGGAAGCAGAAGCACCTATTTGGGTCTGATCGCTAACTGTGTTTGCTGCAATCTCTTTGAGGAATTTTATCTATTTTTAAATAAAATTATTTTAGGAGATGACGAATATGAATTATCAGTTTCCAGAAGGTTTTTGGTGGGGTTCCGCTGCTAGTGGGCCTCAAACAGAAGGGGTTTTTGCAGGCGATGGAAAAGAACAAAATATCTGGGATTTTTGGTATGAAGAGAAACCTGAAAAATTTTTTAATGAGGTAGGACCAGATAAAACGTCCCGATTCTATAAAAAATATCATGAAGATATTCAGTTAATGAAAGCAACCGGTCATAATTCGTTTCGAACATCTATCCAGTGGAGTAGACTGATCCCTGATCCGAAAACTGGAGAAGTTAATTCAAAAGCAGTCGATTTCTATAATGATGTAATTAATAGCTTGATAGAACAAGGCATTGAACCTTTCATGAACTTGTATCATTTTGATATGCCGATGATCCTACAAAAAGAAGGCGGCTGGCTGAATCGTGCGGTTGTTGATCATTATGTTTATTATGCTAAAACTTGTTTTGAATTATTCGGAGATCGTGTGAAAAAATGGTTTACACACAATGAGCCGATCGTACCTGTCGAAGGGGGTTACTTATATGGCTGGCATTATCCAGAAGAGGTAAACTTGAAACACGGTATTCAGGTGGCCTATCATGAAGCCTTAGCCAGTGCTAAAGCCATCGAAGTGTATCAGGCTATGAATGTAACAGGAGAAATCGGAATCATACTTAATTTGACCCCAAGTTATCCTAGAGACGCTCAAAATGAAGAAGATGTTAAGGCTGCTCGTTTAGTGGATGGGTTATTTAATCGTTCCTTTTTAGATCCTGCGGTAAAAGGCCATTTTCCAGAAGATATTGTAGCATGGATCAAAGAACAGGATTTGATGCCGGAAACAACTCCTGAGGATCTAGCAACGATTGCTGAGAATACAATCGATCTTTTAGGGGTGAATTATTACCAACCTCGCAGAGTTAAAGCGAAAGAAACCCCTATAGAAATAGCTGGAAATAGCATATTGCCAGAAGATTTTTATGATGTATACGATATGCCAGGGAAAAAAATGAACCCCTATCGTGGCTGGGAAATTTATGAAAAAGGTATTTATGATACTCTGATGAATTTGAAAGAAAATTATGACAACATACGGTGTTACATTTCTGAAAATGGTATGGGCGTAGAAGGTGAAGAGCGTTTTGTGAATGTTGAGGGAATGATCGAAGATGATTATCGAATCGAGTTTGTAAAAGATCATTTAAAATGGGTGCATCAAGCAATTCAAGAAGGAAGCCACGTTCAAGGCTATCATATGTGGACATGTATGGACAATTGGTCATGGTTGAATGCTTATAAAAATCGTTACGGGTTTATTGCCGTTGATTTAGAGCAAGAGGCTAAAAGGACTATCAAGAAAAGTGGCTATTGGTTCAAAGAACTAACGGAAAATAATGGTTTTAACTAGAAAATAAAATAGTAAACAATTTTTAGGAATTAATGAAAATGCCTTTATAACAAAGAAGAAAGCGCACACAAAAAATAGTGTGTAGAGTTTTGAAAAGTAGTGTGTACACAATTTGTATAGACCAAAACCCTATCATTATAAGGTTTGGTCTATATATTTTTTGGCACACTTCTTGCTTTATATAAAAGTGTAAATACAACAAAATTAAAGGGAGTGGCAAAAATGGCTAAAAAAACAATTATGTTAGTCTGTTCAGCAGGAATGAGTACAAGTTTATTAGTGACAAAAATGCAAAAAGCAGCAGAAGATCGTGGAATGGAAGCAGATATCTTTGCAGTATCGGCATCCGATGCAGATAATAACTTAGAAGCGAAAGATGTAAACGTATTATTGCTAGGTCCACAAGTTCGTTTTATGAAATCACAATTCGAACAAAAACTAGCACCTAAAGGAATTCCATTCGACGTAATCAATATGTCAGACTACGGTATGATGAACGGCGAAAAAGTATTAGATCAAGCAATTACTTTGATGGAAAAATAGCTAAATAAGAAATATTAGAAACGATCATGAGATTGAGCCTATACGAGGAAAGTTATAGAGTAGTTTGAAAGCGATTTTTTTTTTCGAATCGACAATGAATAAGCTGTGTTATTTTCTTTTTTGAACGGGAGAAAATAGACGTTAGAGTTTTTTGAACGGAACTTTAACAACTACTTTGTTTTAAGGAGTTTAACCGCTCTTTAAATAAATATTATTTATAGGAGGAACTAACAAATGGATGGATTAACAGCCTGGATGGAGAAGTACATTCTACCTGTGGCCGGTAAAATCGGTGCGCAAAAACACTTGGTTGCACTACGTGATGCTTTTATCGGGACAATGCCGGCAACGATGGCAGGATCAATTGCAGTAATGATCAATGCGATTATTCGTGATTTACCGCAACAGTTTTTCTCTGATTATGCAGCAAACCTTGCTGCAGATAAAGGAATCTTTGCAGTTATTAATGTGATTATTGGGATCAATGGATTTGTTTGGAACGGGACTTTGGCTATTGCTGGATTGATTTTTGCCTTTTCTTGGGGCTATAATCTTGCTCGAGCATACAAAGTAAACGACTTAGCAGGTGGTATCGTTGGTTTAGCGACATTGATTCAAGGAATCGCGTTTGCTTATTCCAATACATTAGAAACAGCTGTTCCTAAAGAATTGATGAACACAATTAATGCGGGAACTGCAGATTCTGGTTGGTCAGCAACGGCTGGAGGCTTAACAGCTGGAGGTTGGGGTTGGTTAAAATTAGATCATTTGAATGGTAACGCTTACTTTACAGTGATGATCATGGGTGCTATTTCAGTAATTATTTTTTGTAAATTAATGTTGGCGAACATTACGATCAAAATGCCTGATTCGGTTCCGCCAGCAGTATCAAAAGCGTTCGCTGCGATTTTACCAGCAACGATCGCATTATATGTTATTGCAATTATCAACTTTGTAGTAGGTAAATTGACAAATGGACAATTGATTATTGATCTAGTTCAAAAATATATTGCGGAACCTTTCTTGGGATTATCACAAGGGTTAGGTGCTGTATTGATCGTAACGATTTTCGTTCAAATTTTCTGGTTCTTCGGTATTCATGGTCCAAACGTATTGGCACCAGTTTTAGAGGGTATTTGGGGTCAAGCGCAATTAATCAATATCGATATTTTCCAAAAAGGGTACAAAGGGTTGACAGGTACGCCAGCGGTCTTAAAAGCCATTGACGATGGAAAAGCATATATGTGGGTTCGTGGTTCATTTGATGCTTTTGCATGGTTTGGCGGATCTGGTGGTACGATCGTTTTGATCATCGCTATCTTGTTATTCTCTAAACGTGCCGATTATTTAACGGTTGGTAAATTGTCATTGGGCCCTGGTATCTTCAATATCAACGAACCGATCATGTTTGGATTACCTATCGTGTTAAATGCTATCATGTTTATACCATTCTTAGTAGCGCCAGTTGTGGCAACTACAATCGGCTGGTTAGCAACATACTTCGGTTTAGTAGCACCCGTTTCACAACAAGTAACATGGGTTGTGCCTCCTGTATTACTATCATTCTTGGCGACAGGAGCTGACTGGAGAGCACCAATTGTTACAATCGTATGTATGGTCGTGACGTTCCTTATTTGGACACCATTTGTTATAGCAGCTAACAGAATGAAACCAACTGATTTCGAATAAATTAAAATTTAATAGCGTGTTGCTTTCATTTCTATTTGGGTGAAAGCAACAGCTTTATTACTAAGGAGAGAGTATCATGATCACAATTGCCAGTGCAATGAAACAAGAAGAAATAAAAAAATTATTAGAAACCTATGATGAAGGTGATTTCACCTATACATTCAAAGAAAAAAAAGGAATTAAATTAGCATTTGATGTAACGGGAGACAAAGAAGAAGCTGCTAAAAAAGCAAAAGAAATAATCAAAGCACAACCTTGGGGCAGCGTCTTGTTCTTCCAAGCGGCAGCACTTTAGAAAATAGATTGGATGGATGAAAAATGATTAGAAACGGCTTGTTTATGTGTAGTATCGGTTTTATAATAATTTTGTATACAGTAAATCCTGCTTCAATGAAATATGATTTGTTGAGTATGACAACAGGAGTTTTTTTAGTAATGGTTGGCGGTTATTTCTTTTTCAAAGGGAGAAAGATTGAAGAATCCAAAGTCAAAAAACAACATAATGAGGTGAAGAAATAATGGAAATTACAAAAAAACTCAATATTCCGGCGCCTTACTTTTATGAAAAAGTGATTGATTCTGTTCTTTTTGATATTCGCAAACATACTGGGAAAAGTTTGACAAAAAAACAATTGAACAATTTTGAATATGTGAAATCATTTTCTAAAAACAGCAGGGCAAAAATCAAAGTCGAAAAAATCATTGACAATTCATCCTATCATTTTCAGACATCAACGACTAAAAATAATTTTTCTGTAGGATATGAAATTGTACCCATCGATGATAAATCTTGCGAAGTACGTTATACAGAAAAAATGGAATCGTTTGGATTTTTGCAAAAAATGAATGACGCAATTTTAGGTACGATTTTAATGTATTTTAAAAAACGTCAATTTAGTAAAATGTTGCAGATGATAGAAGAATCGTATTGAGACTGGAACATAAAGGGGTGTTTTTGTCCCCATCGTTTATCCGCCTGTAGGGTGTGAAACAAAAGTGAGTGTTCCTTTTGTTTCACACCCTACATTTTTAAAAAAAGCCAAATCTATTTAAACAATCCCTTTTTTGCGTTATGCTTAAATGTGAAAGACAAGGAGGGAAAAACAATGAGTGAAGTCATAAAAATGGATAAAGACGACACAGAAGAAATGTTTCAATTAGCCGCTTACGCATTCAATGCCGAAACGAATGAAAAACGCAAAGCACGCTTTAGAATGATTGTTGAGCATTCAAGGAATTATGGCTATATTTCAGGGGATCACTTAACCAGTCAAGTGATTTCTACGCCGTTTACTGTCGCTTTTCACGGAGTGAGTTATCAAATGGCTGGAATTGGTTGTGTTTCGTCTTATCCTGAATATCGTGGTCAAGGGGGCATTTCAGCTATTATGAAACAGTTGTTAGCAGAATTAGCTGAAAACAAAGTTGAATTAGCATACTTAGCGCCGTTTTCATATCCTTTTTATAGAAAATATGGTTTTGAGCAATTATTCGAACAAATTAGCTACACGATCAAAGCGGCAGATTGGCCAAATATAAAAGCGAGTAAAGGCTCGATGAAACGGGTCAGCTATGAAGACGCAAAAAAAATCTGCCAGCAGATTTATGCTGTTTTACCAGATAATCAAAGAGGAGCCGTGATTCGGGAGTCTTGGTGGTTTGATTATTCAGTTGGTCTGGATGAAAAAAATCTTTTTGCGCTTTACGAAGATGAACAAGGAAGGCCTCAAGGATACTTGATTTACCAATCTAGTGCTGAACGTTTTGTTATTAAGGAGTGGGGGTATTTAGACAATCAAGCCTTCCAATCAATTATTCGTTTTATTGATTCTCATAACGGTTCATCTCAGGAATTTCATCTTGAAACAGGTTTTGGTGGTGAAAATCTAAGTTATTTAATGTCCTCTCCATTAGCTGAGATGAATGTTACCCCTATTATGATGGGAAGAATTGTAAGTTTAGAAAGTTTTTTAAGCAAATATCCATTTACAACAGGACATAAAGAGGACTACTATTTTAAAGTTGAAGACGATTATGGTTCATGGAATAAGGGAATTTGGTCATTGTCAATAGATGAAAATGGACACAGTAGTATAAGAAAATTAGATTCACTTCCTGACTCTCTTAGAGAAGATGATTTAATCATAAGTACGATTCAAGCATTGACACAACTTTTTATGGGGTATAAAACAGGAACTGAATTAAATTTTTATAGTAAAGTTAAAGGAAATAAATACCTAATACAGTCATTAGATAAACGTTTAGTAAAAGGGATACCAGTTTTAGCAGATTACTTTTAAAAAATAGGCTAAGTGAGTTGATTCTGTAACATACTCACTTAGCCTATTTAAATTTATGCGTTATGATTGTCATCTTCTGTTGTTTCTCCTGAATCATCCTCATGATATTCTTCTAAAGCTTCTTTGAAAATCTCTTCTTTTTCCTGCTTATAGTTATCTTGACGCTCAGCAAAAACTTTTTCTTTCGTTTTATCAGTCATACAAGGGCCCTCCACTATTTTATTTACCTTAAATGGTATAGTTCAAGCGTAACATCCGTGGGCAAACTTTACGAGTATTTTGATTATAAGCAAATGATTAGCACAACCAGTTAAAAGTCCTTATAATATAAGATAAGAACTCAAATAAACGTACGAAAATGAAAGGCAGTGGAGAGCATGAGTAAAACCAAAGAAGAAAAAGTTGCAAGAAATGGTAAAATCGGCAAAACATTAGCAGTGGTTATAGGCAGCCTTTATTTAGTCAAAATGTTAAAAGGAAAAAAGAGTAGTAAAAAATAAAAGATGAGAAAGTGATACTGATTTTTATATCAGTGTTGCTTTTTTTATTTTTATTGACACTGAATGAAAAGACTTCTAAAATAAATAAAGAATGTTCTCGTAGCTCAGTAGGATAGAGCGATCGCCTCCTAAGCGATAGGTCGCTGGTTCGATTCCAGTCGGGAACGTAAAAAAGGCTTTTGAAACGTTGGTTTCATGGGTCTTTTTATTTTTTTGTGCCAAATTTGTGCCAAATAGGTTATAAGTATTTCATAATATCGCTAATCTTTTCTAGGTCTTGATCTTCTAGCTCTTTAGCGATGTGAGCGTACGTTTCCTGCCTAGTCGTTGTATCTCTATGTCCTAAAAATATAGAGACTGTAAGAATGTTGATTTGCTTGTATAGTAAGACAGATTCATATTTGTGTCTTAGTCCGTGTATAGTTAAATTAGTGTCTAAATCTAAATGATTGAGCATCCGTTTTAAAAATTTGTTAGCGGCATTATGTGATGTGATTCCGTTTTTTTTAATTTTTGATTTATTAAATTAAGCTGAACAACTGTTTTTTTGTTTGCGCAACTCAAAAATATTTCTAATACGTTTGGTAATTTACGTATTTCTTTGTATGTGGTTTCTTTGGAGATAAAGGCTTAGCAGTAAGCTTTCATCTCTGTTTGTAGTAATATTTAGTTAGTTGCGTAAAGGAATTTGAATCTAAATGTTTAACTCTGAAAAATAAGCAAGAGTCACATATTTATTAAAAGTTAAACTTTAGTGAGGAATACAAAATACTAATTTCTTTTGCAATTAATATTTTGTCATTAAATATAAAGATAATATTTTATTATGGCTTTTTTGAAATAAGTATTGCAAAATAATGAGTATTGATTATATAATTATGTAGTTGAAAAGAAAGGATAGTGAGAAAATGAAAAAAGTTAATTTATTAATGTTAGGTTTGCTGGGAATTTTTACTTTTGGAATAACAAATGTTTATGCGGAAGAGGAACTTACTATTGAGCCCTATAGCGAGTTTGAAAATGAAAATGCTTTATCGAACGATGAGTCAAATCCAATAGAAGAGTTCTCTCAAAATGAAAGAGCTGCTGTGGCACCAACTGTTTCTTATCGAACACATGTACAAAAAATTGGTTGGCAAGGTTGGAAAAGCAATGGACAAGCAGCTGGAACATCCGGTCAGGCTAAAAGGCTAGAAGCGATTGAACTGAAAGTTCAAAATTCACCTTATAGTGGGGAGATTCAATATAGTACGCATATTCAAAAAATCGGTTGGCAAGGCTTTAAAAAAAATGGACAGGTGTCAGGAACATCCGGTCAGGCAAAACGATTGGAAGCAATCAAAATTCAGTTAACAGGTGAATTAGGGCAAAGATATGATGTCTTTTATCGTGTTCATGCACAAAAATTTGGCTGGATGGGCTGGGAAAAAGGTGGGCTTTCTTCTGGGACAGCAGCGTACGCGTATCGTTTAGAAGCAATTGAGGTGAAACTTGTACCTAAAAAAAGTTATGTTTATGTTGATTATTCATCTCAAGTTTCATTTAGAGAAAAGAGAACATATGCGGGGGAACTAAATGCCGTGAAACTGGGTGTTCCAGATAGATTATTAAAAAATGGGCTAAAATTGTTTAAGGATGAAAATTCAGTTAATAAATTTGCTTTGGCTGAAGTAAATGATCCTAATCGTAAAACTATTTATGCTAGAACATACAAAATTACACAAGGTCTTAAAACAATTGGCTACAGTGCTGAGTTTTTCGGACCTTATTAAAAAAATCACAAATTATATTTTAGAGCTTAAATTTTAAAATGAGACGTAACAAAACATCTAAGGGTTGCTTGTTTTCGATAATCTATCGAGAATAAGCAACCCTTAGATGTTTTGTTGAGTTCACTTTTCATTCTTAGGTTTGCATAATGTATTGAATCACTCTATGAGCGTTCTATATATTTGGAAAATCAATTTTGCCAAATTCTCTTTTTGTATCTAACTATTCATTTTTTTCAATCAATCAATTTCCTATCATGAATACTTTTTATAGTAATTTTTAATTAAAGAGCTATTTTTGAATTTTTTAATAACTACTTTTTTTACCTATAGTTTATGAGAATTGATAAGATTATCCAATTAAATAAGATTTCTACTATATTTTTTAAGATTTTATTTGTTTTTTTAACTTCTAATTTTATTTTAATCATAGCTTTTTTGATTTTAACAGCCTATAAAATTCATTTCACCACAAAAAGCACCTCTGTTTTTCCTGCATGGATTTAACGGAGGTGTTTTTGTATTTATCTCAACCTATGAGATCAGCCTTGTTCATAGATTGTATTTTTTATATTTCAATTTATGGCTAAGCCCAATCACCATTACGGAATATAGGAACACGAGAACCATCTTCTCTGATACCATCAATATCCATCTGGTCTGATCCAATCATGAAATCAACATGAGTATGACTGCGGTTTAGACCTGCGTTTTGTAATTCTTCTTCACTCATTTCAGTTCCGCCTTGTAAATTAAAGGCATAAGCAGATCCGAATGCTAAGTGATTTGAAGCATTTTCGTCGAATAAAGTATTATAGAAAATGATTCCAGATTGAGAAATCGGGGATGGATCCGGAACTAAAGCCACTTCGCCTAAGTGACGTGCACCTTCGTCGGTTTCAAGTAACTTTGCTAATACTTCTTCACCTTGTTTAGCAGAAAAATCAATAACTTTACCGTCTTTAAATGTAAATTTCATACCAGAAATAGTTGTTCCGGCATAACTTAATGGCTTGGTACTAGAAACAACACCATCAACATGACGACTATCAGGCGCAGTAAAAACTTCTTCTGTCGGCATATTAGCCATGAATTTTTCACCGCGACTATTGTCACTACCAGCACCTTCCCATAAATGATCTTTTGGTAAGCCGATCACTAAGTCTGTACCTGGTGCAGTATAATGTAAAGCTTTAAATTGTTCTTTGTTTAATTCATCCGCTTTGGTTGCCAATTTATTGTCATGAGCTTTCCAAGCAGCCACAGGATCTGTTTCGTAAACACGTGTTGTTTTAAAGATTTCATCCCAAAGAGCATCGACTTGTTGTTCATTGGTCTTTAAATCTGGGAAAACTTTAGCTGCCCATTCTTTTCCAGCAGCAGCTACAACAGTCCAGCTGACTTTATTGGCTTGAGTCGCTTTTCTTAGGTTGACTAGAGCTTTACCTGAAGCTGATTGGAAAGTCGCAACTCGATCAGTATCGACGCCAGAGAGTGCGTCAGGATCAGCGGAAACAACACTGATTCTACTTGC
The DNA here is from genome assembly GCF_051714545.1 of Enterococcus sp. AZ126. NCBI lineage: Bacteria > Bacillati > Bacillota > Bacilli > Lactobacillales > Enterococcaceae > Enterococcus > Enterococcus sp. AZ126. The sequence continues at coordinate 1,370,338 of NZ_JBIOSB010000001.1, read as the reverse complement.
CCCTTTATTTACCCAATCATCTGTTTGATCTATTTTGTATTGAGGAATAGTTTCTAAATATTTTTCATCTGCATGAAGCAAAAATTCACGTTGAACAATATCATCAGTCCATTGAACAGTCACTTCACCAGCCCCTAATTTATATGCTTCTTCTGTAATCAAACGTGCTAAAGGTGCTTGATCAACACTGATTTGTAAAACAATACTTTGTCCTTTTTGAACATTGACCCCTGTTTCAACAATCAATCGAGCATACTTTTTTAATGTCTCATTAAAATTTGGTAATGTCATAGAATAACCTCCTAGTTTTTCATTTGCATAATCGGGAATATCATAACACGTAGCGTGTATGAACTCAAATAATCGAGTAGGGTTAGTTTCGTATTTAATTGTGTGTAAAAGTGCTGGAAAGTCCCGTGTAATCAAATAAATAAAATAATATAAATCGAAGGACTAGTATTTTGCAGAATAAACAAATCATGTTACAATAACTGTAGTATTTATATGGAAGCGTTGTAAAGGATAGGTAGAGGGGATTGAAAGATTATGGCAAGAAAAAAAACAATTACTAAAGATCAGATTTTAAATGCTGCATACGAAGTAGTGGCCACTGAAGGCTTTTCGAAATTCACCGCACGAAACATTGCAACCAAAATGAAATGCTCAACGCAACCCATTTATTTAGAATTCAAAAATATGGATGATTTAAAAGAAGAATTATTTGAAAAAATCCATCAATATTTGGCAAAAGAAGTATTTCCTGTCACGCATACAGACAATACAATTGTGGATTTAGCATTGAATTACATTCACTTTGCTAAAAACGAAAGTAAATTATACCGAGCGCTATACTTAGAAGAATATGGTGGCGGAAAAAGAATGCAAGAATTTTCGTATAGTTATTTTTCAAATGCAGTTAAGAAAGATTCTGATTATGAAAAATTAAATGATACAGAAATCAATTCGCTTCATATGGGAACGTGGATTGTTGCCACAGGAATTGCAGCATTGATGACTTCTGGCATCATTCATCCAAGTGATCAACAAATTGAACGTTTGATGAGAGAAGCAATTGATCAGATACTAGAGCGAGATCACCCAATCGATATCGAATAGCTAAAATGAATTAAAAAAGGAGACTGAAAGAAAGCTCAGAGAGTTTTCTTTCAGTCTCTATTTATTTACGTTTAATCAGCTCAATACTTATTTTACCGCTTCTGCTAATTTTTTAGCAAAGGCTTCAAGGTTTTGAATATCTTCTTCTTCAGCAGCAAGATCGACTTTTACGCTGTCTGCTCCTTTTTTTGCCCCGATTTTTGTAAAAGCTGCATCAAAGTCATCCACTGATTTACAGAATTCGTCGTAAAAAGTATCGCCGGATCCGCACACACCATATGTTTTTCCCGATAGATCGATTTCTTGTAATTCTTCATAGAAGTCTACTATTTCATCAGGTAATTCGCCATCACCATATGTGTATGTTGCAATAACACATATGTCTGCATCTTCAAAATCCTCAGGATCAACCTGTGTACATTCATTGATTTCAACTTCAATATCTAAATTTTCAAGAGCTTCAGCGACGATATCCGCTATTTCTTCTGTATTTCCAGTCATACTTGCGTAAACGATTTTAGCTAAGGTCATTAGATTTCCTCCTTCAAATAATACAATTCTGATTATATCAGAAGAATGAAGGTTGTGTAAATTACAAAATTGAGCGAAGAAATTAATAGGTTGCTTTTATACCGCTGTTTATGAGCAGTAATAGTATTAAAAAAGAATGAAATCTATTTTTTACAACTACTTTTCAGTGAAATTTTCACAAATTATGATAAAATACACTTATATAAAGATTACCTAGCTTCAAAAGCTAGCCATTACGCTTTGCTTCGATCGCATCAATTTCTAAGAGCTAAAGTTCTAAGAATTGAAGGTTTCGAGAAAAAGCTGACTATGCTATTTCAGCTTTTAAATTTTAGGAGGACGATATTGAATGATTACACTAAAATCACCAAGAGAAATTGAAATGATGGATGAATCTGGAGAGTTATTGGCAGATGTTCATCGTCATTTACGTAGCTTTATCAAACCAGGTGTTACAAGTTGGGACATAGAAGTGTTTGTGAGAGATTTTATTGAAAGTCATGGCGGAATTGCCGCACAAATTGGCTTTGAAGACTATAAATATGCAACGTGTTGCAGTATTAATGATGAAATTTGCCATGGTTTTCCTCGAAAAAAACCATTAAAGGATGGCGATTTAATTAAAGTAGATATGTGCATTGATTTAAAAGGTGCAGTATCAGATTCTTGCTGGGCTTATGTAGTCGGTAACTCGACGCCTGAATTGGACCACTTAATGGAAGTGACTAAAAAAGCGTTATATCTTGGAATCGAGCAAGCCCAAGTCGGTAATCGTATCGGTGATATCGGACATGCAATTCAAACCTATGTTGAAAGTGAAAACCTATCTGTTGTAAGAGATTTTGTAGGACACGGTATTGGTCCAACGATTCATGAAAGTCCTGTTATTCCTCATTATGGTGAAGCGGGAAAAGGCTTACGTTTAAAAGAAGGAATGGTCATTACGATCGAACCTATGGTCAATACGGGAACGTGGCGCATGAAAATGGATCCAAATGGTTGGACAGCATACACGTTAGATGGCGGTATCAGCTGTCAATTTGAACATACACTGGCTATTACCAAAGATGGTCCCAAAATTTTGACTTCTCAAGGAGAAGAGGGAACCTACTAAACATTAGAGGAGAATTTTATGAAACTGGTGGACAAAGTAAAGAATAATGAAAAATTAATGCGTTTCATTGAAACAACGCAACATCGCATGATTGATTCAGAGATTGGAAATACCTCAGTGGTTGTGGCGTACTACTTACTTTTGTCCCTGTTTCCTCTATTGATTGCGGTAGGAAATCTTCTGCCGTACTTACATATTGATCCAAATGAAGTATTGCCCTACATAGCAGAAGCAATTCCAGAAGCTATTTTTAATGACTTAAAACCAGCGATCCAATCCTTGTTGACACAACGTTCGGGTGGATTGTTATCAATTTCTGCTCTAGCAGCGTTATGGAGTGCTAGTCAAAGTATCAATGCGTTGCAAACAGCTATGAATAAAGCGTTTGGTGTTGAGCCGCGTAAAAATTTTATTATTGTCCGTATCATGTCCTTGCTTGTGATTCTATTGTTTATGATTGCAATCGTGGGTGTTGTAGGTGTTTTAGGTTTAGGTAAATCGATTTTAGATTTTTTACAGCCTATTTTTCATTTTTCAACTGATTTTATAGATAACTTTCAGACCTTGAAATGGCCCATTACTTCATTTGTTTTACTTGTTATCATGTGTTTGATTTATCGTGTAGTTCCGAATGCGAAGCTGACTTTTCGTTCAATCATTCCTGGAGCGGTCTTTGCGACAGTCGGATGGATGTTGTTATCACAAGCCTTTGGGATTTATATTAAGTATTTCAGTTCAAAAATTGCTAGTTATCAAATCATAGGAAGTTTCATTATATTGATGTTATGGTTGAACATTGCCGCAACGATTATTATTTTAGGTGGAATTATCAATGCAGTTGTTAAAGAATACATATCCAATGAAAAAATTCAGCACCGCTATGGAGTGATCAACCGACTAGCAGATAAAATAAAAGAAAAATTCAAGAAGTAGGCTAAATACTATTGCTTTAAATAAACAAGTAAGTCTTTTGAATTTTTTTAACGGTGGAAACACTTGTTCCAACTTGTAAATGTGGAATGATTCGGTATAATATACGATGTACATTAAGAAAGTGGGTTCATCATGTCTATGTTTATTTATGAAATTGTTATCCGTCTATTTCTGACGTTTATTTTATCATTGATTACAACGCCAATCGTTAAATTACTGGCGTTTAGAATAGGAGCTTATGATGCTCCAGGTGAAAGAAGAGTAAATACTAAGAATATGCCTACAGCTGGTGGATTAGGAATTTATTTTGTCTTTTCATTTTCCTGTCTAATCATGTTTCAATCGATTATACCGATTGACTATATATGGCCAATTATTTTAGGCGCAGGAATTGTTGTCGCAACAGGTTTGATCGATGATATTTATGAATTGTCTCCAAAGAAAAAAACGCTCGGTATTCTACTTGGGGCATTAGTTATTTATTTTGTAGCAGAAATAAGGATCGATGTTGTAACGTTACCTTTTTTTGGACATATTGATTTACGTTGGTTTAGTTTACCTTTGACTTTATTTTGGATACTGGCAATTACGAATGCGATTAATTTGATCGACGGCTTAGATGGACTTGCTTCTGGCGTTTCGATCATTAGTTTAACGACGATCGGTGTAATTGGGTACTTTTTTCTTCATGCCAAAACGGTCTATATTCCAATCGTAATTTTTGTTTTGGTAGCCAGTATTGCAGGTTTTTTCCCGTATAATTTTTATCCAGCTAAGATTTTTTTAGGAGATACGGGTGCTTTGTTTTTAGGCTTTATGATTGCAGTGATGTCCTTGCAGGGTTTGAAAAATGCTACGTTTATCACGGTGATTACACCGATGATCATCTTAGGTGTTCCGATTACCGATACTGTGTATGCAATTATTCGTCGTTTGATGAATAAGCGGCCGATTTCATCAGCTGATAAAATGCATTTACATCATCGTTTGCTTTCTCTTGGGTTTACGCATAAAGGCGCAGTGATGACGATTTATGGTTTAGCATTGGTCTTTTCATTTGTAGCACTGTTGTTTAGTTACGCAAGTAATTTGGCATCAATTCTACTGATTGTTTTTAGTGCGATCGGCTTGGAATTGTTTATTGAAATGATTGGATTAGTTGGTGAAAATCATCAACCATTGATGTATATTTTACGTATGTTTGGAAATCGTGAATTTCGTCATCAACAATTAGAAAAAAGATTAGGCAAACATTCTAAAAAAAAGTAAATAATCAAAGAGAATCTTTTATGAGATTTTAAGCTGTGTTATAATTCATTGATTGAGTAAAAAGAGAGAGCGGGACAAGACTCAGTAAGTTTTGCCCCGCTTTCATAGAGTTCAGCTAAGTAACAAGTGCCTATGTTCCTGGTCTATTTTCTTTCACAAGGAACTAGTTCTGAATTAGCGAATCTTAGTACCTAAAATTATAGGCAACGATTGCTTTATTTTTGGTGAGGGTCAGCCTGTTACAGGCTGGATTTATTTTTAGTTTAAATGAGGTGCAAAAATATGAATGATAGAATAACGATTTCCATTGTTACTCATAATAGCCGTCATATTTTTGATGTGCTTGATAATTTGAAAAATGAATTAGGTCTAGAATCAAATTACGATATACATATATTTGACAATGCTTCTGAGCCAAGCTATATTGACAAACTGGAACGTTACGGCTCTTTTATTTTTTTACATAGATCTGGAGAAAACAAGGGATTCGGTTATGGGCATAATCAGGTGTTAAAAAAGGCCTCTACATCTTATGCCGTCATTTTTAATCCAGACGTTTTGATTACAAAAGATGCATTGGATGAAATGATTCAACGGATAAAAGAAGATGAGCAGTCGGCCGCAGTTTGTCCTAAAGTGCTGAACTCGGATGGTACAACACAGTATTTAGTGCGTCAAAAACTAGATGTGTTTGATTATATGTTGCGATTTGTACCTTTTGAATCGATCAAAAAGTTATTTGATAAGCGTTTAAGTTATTATGAATGCCGCGATTTACCAGAGGATCAAACAACGTATATTAAGATGGGCTCCGGCTGTTTTATGGTCATTGATATCAATAAATTTAACCAGATCAATGGTTTCGATGAACGGTACTTCATGTATTTTGAAGATAATGATCTTTGTATGAGCTTTGGAAAAGCAGGCTATAAAATTTTGTATACACCTTTTGAAACGGTGATTCATTTGTATGAAAAAGGTGCACATAAAAACAAGAAACTATTTAAAATATTTTTACAATCAATGATTAAATTTTTCAATAAATGGGGCTGGAGGTTTTTCTAGTGGAGAATAAGTTGGTTATTACAATTGTTTTATATCAAACTGAATTCTCAAAAACACCCAGTTATACTTGCCTAAAAAGAGTCATATCAGAAAAAAAGTCAGCTTATCTGTTTATTTACGATAACAGTCAAAACGTGCAAGATGATGAAGTATTTCATCAGGAAAATGTTCGTTATATACATGATGGAGAGAATCCAGGATTGGCCAAAGCCTATAACGCAGGAGCGCAGTATCTGAATGAAATTCAAGGTACGTTGATGTTGTTGCTGGATCAAGATACTTTGCTTGATGAAAAGTACCTTGAGACACTTTTAGATTTGCCGTTAGATGAGGCGATTGGAGCTTATGTTCCAATTGTCAGTTCTCATGGTCGACAAATATCTCCCGTTTTTTCTGATGAATATGTTGGAGGAAAGTCTGAGTTGCCAAAAGCAGGTATCTATTCTAAAAGACTTATGGGCATTAATTCTGGAACAGTGATTCCTTTTACCACACTGAACAGTATTGGCTCATTCAACTTAGAGTTTCCTTTGGACTTTTTAGATCATTGGCTTTTTTGGAAGATTCATCAATTAGATAAAAAAATCAGCGTTTTAGATCATCATCTGGCACATGACCTATCTGTGCTGGATTACCAAACGATCAATAGCAAACGATATGAATCAATCATAAGTGGGGAAACGTTATTTTATAAGAAGTATGAACAAGATAAATTTTACAATCACAGAAGACATTTGCTTTTAAGGACAGCTAAACAATTTTTGCGGGTCAAAAATCGTAAAATTTGGCGGCGGACGTTTTTAGAGTATCGATCACTAATGAAAGGAAAATAAATGATCTCAGTTTGTATTGCCACATATAATGGAGAAAAGTATTTAGAAGAACAACTTAATAGTATTTTACCTCAAATGAACTCGGATGATGAGCTGATTATATCAGATGACGGTTCTAAAGATGCAACGGTGGATATCATCAAGCGATATACAACACAAGATCAGCGGATAAAATTCTTTAAAGGACCTGGCAAAGGGGTGATTGCTAATTTTGAATTTGCTATCAATCAAAGTCAAGGAGATTTTATTTTTTTGGCTGATCAAGATGATGTCTGGCTGCCTGAAAAAGTTCAAACAATATTAGATTTTTTTCAAAAACATGATGAAATAAATCTAGTGATCAGTGATTTGGTAATTGTCGACGAAAAACTAGAAGTTATAGAAGAATCATACTTTGATTATCGTAAAGTTAAACTCGGGATTTTTCAGAATATTTTGAAAAACAACTATATAGGTGCTGGAATGGCGTTTCGTGGGCTATTAAAGAAAGAAATACTGCCAATCCCTGATAAGATCCCGATGCATGATATGTGGTTTGGTTTAATTGCAGATAGTAATAAAACCAGTGCAATGATCCCGCAAAAACTTGTGCTCTATCGCAGACATGACTGTAACACAAGTGAAATTAATACAAAAGCTAGCCGTTTACAACAATTGAGATGGCGAAAGGTACTTATTGTGGCACTTATACGTCGAAAAATATTAAAAGTTAAATGAGAGTTATTTTACAGTTTTGTAAAATAACTCTAAAAAGCATGACAAGTCTCTATGATAATGCGATAATGTTAATGGTGTAAGTAATTAAACGAAATAATTAAATTTGAAGGAGTTTTCCCATTGAAAGGAATAATTTTAGCTGGTGGCAGCGGTACTAGACTGTACCCTTTAACAAAAGCCACGTCAAAACAATTAATGCCCATTTATGACAAACCAATGATTTATTACCCTATGTCAACATTGATGTTAGCAGGTATCAAAGAAATTTTGATTATCTCTACTCCTGATGACACGCCACGTTTTGAAAGTTTATTTGGCGATGGAAAAGATTTTGGCATTCATATTGAATATGCAGTGCAAGAAAGCCCAGATGGGTTAGCGCAAGCATTTATTATCGGTGAAAATTTCATCGGTGACGATAGTGTTTGTCTTGTTTTAGGCGACAATATCTATCATGGTGGTGGGTTGTCTGAATTGCTACAACGTGCGGCATCAAAAGAAAGTGGAGCAACTGTTTTCGGCTATCATGTAAATGATCCAGAACGATTTGGTGTAGTGGAATTTGATGGTCAGATGAAGGCTATTACAATTGAAGAAAAACCTGAAAAACCAAAATCAAATTATGCAGTTACTGGTCTGTATTTTTATGATAACGAAGTAATCGAGATCGCTAAAAATATCAAACCCTCTGATCGTGGAGAATTAGAAATAACAGATGTAAATAAAGTTTATTTAGAAAAAAATAAACTATCTGTTGAAGTGATGGGACGTGGCTACGCTTGGTTAGACACAGGAACTCATGAATCACTTCTAGAAGCATCGACATTTATCGAAACAATCGAAAAACGTCAAAATTTAAAAGTCGCTTGTTTAGAAGAAATCGCTTATCGGATGGGTTATATCACAAAAGAGCAACTTATTGAATTGGCCCAACCATTAAAGAAAAATGGCTATGGACAGTACTTATTAAGATTGGCAGAAACAGATTAGGGGCGAATAGACAATGAAAGTTATTGACACAAAACTAAAAGATGTAAAAATCATTGAAATGGACGTGTTTGGCGATCATCGAGGTTTTTTTACCGAAAGCTATTCCAAAGAAAAATTTGCTGAACAAGGGTTGGATTTTGATTTTGTACAAGACAATCACTCTCTTTCAAGTGAAGCAGGCGTCTTGCGTGGCTTGCATTTTCAAAAAGGGGAAGCGGCTCAAACAAAACTGATCCGTGTTGTGACGGGTGCGGTTTTAGATGTGATCGTGGATATCCGTAAAGGCAGCCCTACTTATGGACAGTGGGAAGGGTATATTTTATCGGAACATAACCATCGTCAATTATTGGTACCTAAAGGCTATGCACACGGTTTTGTAACATTGACACCAAATGTTAATTTTATGTATAAATGCGACAATTATTATAATGCACCTGCAGATGGTGGTATTGCCTTTGATGATCCGGAACTAGCAATTGATTGGCCAATCGATATCCAAAAAGCAATCACGTCTGAAAAAGATACAAATCATCCGACATTAAAGGAATTTGAATCAGAGAATCCTTTTGTCTATGGTGAAATCTAAAAAATAGGAGAGATCTTGAAGATGAAAAACATCATTGTTACTGGTGGAGCTGGATTCATCGGATCAAACTTTGTTCATTATGTAGTGAACAACCATCCAGAAGTTCATGTAACGGTATTAGATAAATTAACGTATGCGGGAAATAAAAAAAATCTTGAAGGATTACCAACCGATCGTGTTGAATTAGTTGTCGGTGATATCGCGGATGCTGAATTGGTCGATCGTCTGGTTCAAAAAACAGATGCAGTGGTTCATTATGCGGCAGAATCTCACAATGATAATTCGTTAAATGATCCGTTTCCTTTTGTACAAACCAATATTATCGGAACCTATACGTTGATTGAAGCTTGTCGCAAACATGATGTACGTTATCACCATGTTTCTACAGACGAAGTTTATGGTGATCTACCCTTACGTGAGGATTTACCAGGGCATGGTGAAGGAGCTGGCGAAAAATTCACAGCTGAAACACCTTATAACCCATCTAGCCCATATTCTTCAACAAAAGCAGGTTCAGATCTGCTAGTAAAAGCGTGGGGACGTTCATTTGGCTTGAAAGCTACGATCTCCAATTGTTCCAATAATTATGGCCCTTATCAACATATTGAAAAATTTATTCCACGCCAAATTACCAATGTATTAAGCGGGATTACGCCGAAATTATACGGTGCGGGTAAAAATGTTCGTGACTGGATTCATACAAACGATCATTCCTCTGCTGTTTGGACAATCTTGACCAAAGGAAAACTAGGTGAAACTTACCTGATCGGAGCTGACGGTGAGGAAGATAATAAGACAGTTATGGAACTTATCTTAGAAATAATGGGCCAACCAAAAGATGCATATGAACATGTAAATGATCGTCCTGGACATGATTTACGTTATGCAATAGATTCTTCAAAATTACGTCAAGAACTAGGATGGACGCCTGAATTCACGAATTTCCGTGATGGTTTAGCAGATACAATTAAATGGTACACGGAAAATCCAGATTGGTGGGAAGCAGACAAAGCAGCTGTTGAAGCCAATTATGCGAAAAATGGTCAATAAAAATTTAGCTGACAATAAATGAATAAGCAAGTGTAAGGCGGGACAATTCCTGCCTTTTTTCAGAAGGAGTAGATAAAATGATTTTAATCACAGGTGGAAATGGACAACTAGGAACAGAATTGCGTCACCTTTTAGATGAGCAAGGTTTAGACTATATTTCAACGGATGCGAGCGAAATGGATATTACGGACGCAAAAGTGACTTTGCAAAAAATCAAAGAAATAAATCCAGATGTGATTTATCATTGTGCTGCTTACACGGCAGTCGATAAAGCTGAAGATGAAGGTAAAGAATTAGATGAAAAAATCAATGTAAATGGAACAAAAAATGTTGCTGAAGCAGCTAAGATTGTTGGTGCTACATTAGTTTATATTAGTACTGACTATGTTTTCGATGGCACTAAAAAAGCTGGTATGTATTCAGAGGATGAACAAACAAATCCGCAAAATGAATATGGCCGTACTAAATTATTAGGAGAAAAAGCGGTTCAAGCTATTTTGGAAGATTATTATATTATTCGAACGTCATGGGTGTTCGGTCAATATGGACATAATTTTGTCTTTACTATGCAAAAACTTGCTGAGACACGTGATCAATTAACTGTAGTGGATGATCAGTTTGGCCGTCCAACTTGGACTAGAACCCTAGCTGAATTTATGACCTTTGTTGTAAAAGAAAAAGCGCCATTTGGTGTTTATCACTTATCAAATGAAAATAGTTGTAATTGGTATCAATTTGCAAAAGAAATTTTAAAAGATACAAAGGTGGAAGTATTACCTGTAGATTCAACACAATTTCCGCAAAAAGCGAAGCGTCCACAATATTCAGTAATGGATTTGAGTAAAGCTGAAGCATTGGGCTTTAAAATTCCAACTTGGCAAGAAGCTTTAGCGAAAATGTTGGAAAAAGTTTAAAATTAGTGTAGCATAGTATTACTTTGTTGAGTGATCTATGCTACGTATATTTAAAAGGATGATTTTAGCTATGCTTATACTATTTTAGGAGGTAAGGATGAAAAACAAGAAATTAATGATTATTGCCACATCAGTTATTTTGTTAGGAGGATCTTTTGGAGAAATTATAGGTCTGGCACAAGAAAATTTACAAGAGCAAACAACGGAGTACATAGATAGTACAGAAACAACTTCAGCCACTAAAGAAAGTTCAACTTCAGAATCAATTAACGATTCTAAAGAAGAAACAGTTAAGGAAAAAGAAGAAACTCCAACAAGCTCTATGCTCAATGAACCAAACATAACGGAAGAAAATAATAAAGAATTAGGAGCTCAAAGTAAAGATAGAGAAGGTTTTTATGATTACATACCAAACAAACGCTCTGATTTGTCACCTGCTATTTCTGCTAGAGCAGCTAGTGTTGATGCGTACGTAGGTGCAGGTGATACAACACGCCCTGCAAAAGATTTTGTAGACGTATCATCTCATAACGGAAATTTAACCGTTGCGAATTATAATACGATGAAACAATATGGTGTTAAAGGAGTAATCGTAAAATTGACCGAATACACAACCTATGAAAATCCATATGCAGCATCACAGATTGCAAATGCTAAAGCTGCAGGTTTAAAAGTAGGAGTTTATCATTACAGTTGGTTTAATACAGAAGGTGGTGCTAGGGCTGAAGCAAATTATTTTGCAGCTGTGGCTAAACGTTTAAACTTACCAGCTGATACGCTAATGGTCAATGATGCGGAGCAAGGAGAGATGGCTGCAGGCAATGTAACCAATAATTCCTTAGTTTTTGCTAATCAATTAAAAGTAAACGGTTATAGTAGAACGATGCATTATTCTATGCTAAATTGGTTTAACACAGGTGTTATGAATGCCAATACATTAGGCTACAATAATATATGGGTAGCTCAATACCCTTACAACCCTCTAGCCAGTAATTTGTTAAATAGAAATTATGGAGCATGGCAATGGTCATCAGAACTAACTTTCCCAGGAATTAATGGTGTATTTGATATTAGTATAGATTATAATGATATCTTTAATGGCGGGATAGTTTATGACAAAGTTCAATATAACAATCCAGTGAATTTTAATGCAAAAATAAAAAATAATGGAGAAGCAGCGAGACATACGATTTACGACGATATTTTGGACACTAAACCAGGAGTGAATGTCTTGGGACAAGCTTCTTTATATGCGGGGCAAACTGTACAAATCACTCGTATTGCTAAAACAGTAAAAGCGACATGGTATCAATTTGCAATTAACGGTCGAACGATTGGCTGGGTAAATAGTAAAACATTTGATTTAACTACAGGTAGTGTTTATTATTCTGCTTATGTTGCAGGAAATGAATGGCAATATTCTGCTTTTGATGGTCAAAGCGCTGGAACAAGCAGTGAAAGGAAAAGAATAGAAGCACTCAAGTTATCTTTAAATAACAGTAACACTGGTTATAGTGGTGACATAGAATACCGCGTTCACGCGCAATCATCTGGTTGGGAACCAAACTATCAAAAAAACGATGCGATTTCTGGGAAAGTTAATAGCGGGAAACGTGTAGAAGCTGTTCAAATTAGATTGACAGGTGAAATGGCAAAACAATATGATGTTTATTATAGGACTCATGTTGCTAAACTTGGTTGGCTAGACTGGGCCAAAAATAACGAGAAGGCTGGGTCAGTAAATTATAGTTATGCAGTTGAAGATATTCAAGTTCTATTAGTAAAAAAAGGAGCACAGCCACCAGGAGCTACAGCAACTCCATACAAAGCACCTGTTGATATTGTATATGAATCACATGTTCAATCAATTGGTTGGCAGTCCCAAATTATTAGTAATTCTGGCGATTTTTCAGGAACTATAGGGGCTCAAAAGCAGATAGAAGCGATAAAAATAAATACAAAAAATACAGACTTGACTGGAACTATCCAATATCAGTTATACCTTCAAAAAAAAGGATGGGCTGATGTAACTGAAAATGGGGAATTAAATGGTACTATTGGTGAGAAGCGTCGAGCTGAAGCCATAAAAATTAATTTGACAGATCAGTTAGCTAAAAGATATGATATATACTATCGAGTTCATTCTAGAAGTTTTGGTTGGCTAGATTGGGCAAAAAATGGTCAAGAAGCAGGAACTGCTGGCTACTCATTGCGTATGGAAGCTTTGCAAATTAAAGTAGTTGAAAAAGCAAAAGCCGCTCCAGGAGAGACTGCCAGACCTTATGTTACAAAATAAAGTATTAAAAATAATTATATAAGAATAGAGGTTTTTTTGTGAAAAACGTTTCTATATTTGGTTTAGGATATGTTGGATTAGCAAATGCGCTATTGTTAAGTCAGAAAGAAAATGTTATGGCTTATGATATAGTAGATAAAAAAATTGATCTGTTAAATCAAGGAATATCTCCATTAGAAGATAAAGAAGTAAAAGAATTTTTGTCAAAAAAAGACTTGAATCTTAAATTTACTAAAGACTTTGAAGAAGCTGTCAAATTTGCTGACTATCTAATCGTATCTACACCAACAGATTACGATGAAAAGAAAAATTATTTTAATACAGCCACCGTAGAAGATGTTATCGAAAAAGCATTGTCTATAAAACCAGAAGCTATTTTAATTATCAAATCTACTGTACCAGTTGGATATACGGATAGCTTAAGAGCAAAATACAACACGAACAATATTATCTTTTCACCTGAATTCTTAAGAGAAGGAAAGGCGTTGTATGATAATCTTTATCCTTCTAGAATCATTGTAGGAGAGTGCTCTAAGAAAGGCGAAGAAATCGCTAATATGTTTTTAGAAAATACAATGGATAAAAATTCACGAATTTTATTGACTCATTCAACGGAAGCCGAAGCAATAAAACTTTTTTCAAACACTTACTTGGCTTTGCGTGTCGCATATTTTAATGAATTAGATACGTATGCTGAATCAAGAGAATTAGATGCAAAACAAATCATTGAAGGTGTGGGATTAGATCCTAGAATTGGGACACATTATAATAATCCATCATTTGGATATGGCGGTTACTGTTTGCCTAAAGATACAAAGCAGTTGCGTGCAAATTATGATACTGTTCCAAATAATATCATTAGTGCGATCGTTGATGCGAATACAACACGTAAAGATTTTATAGCAGAACAAATTTTAGCTAGAAGTCCAAAAGTAGTGGGAATTTATCGCCTGACAATGAAATCAAACTCTGATAATTTTAGATATTCATCCATACAGGGTATCATGAAGCGTTTGAAAGCAAAAGGTGTTGAGGTAATTGTTTTTGAACCTACTATGGATGAAACAACATTTTATAATTCACGTGTAGAAAAAAATTTAACTCAATTCAAAGAGCTATCTGATGTCATTGTTACGAATAGAATGGAAGAAGAATTATCAGATGTTGAAAAGAAAGTTTATACACGGGATATTTTCAAAAGAGATTAATAGATGTAGTTTTTGATTTCTATTATTTTTTATTCAGAACTGATGTGCTAAACTAATCAAAAGTCAGAATGGAGGATCACTCGTCATTCTGACTTTTTTTGGTTTTATACGTCGATTACCTCATTGAAAAGCAAAATATAGGTTTCTATACTCTAGTGAGGATTGTGAAAAAGACATCAGTATAAAAGTAATTCAAATAGTTGCTTCGGATATAATTGTGAAGCATAATATAAGGCAATATATAAGAGTGATAAACTCAATTGAATGCTGCTAACCGCAATTATTTTCACAGATATGTCAGATGAAAAATCAAGTAACTTTCAATTTTTGAATATATAGATAAAAAATACAAAGAAAAATTGTATATAAAAAGTGACCCATACTAAAAAAAGTAAAATAGAAATAGTTAAAGTAAATGATAGTAGCAAATGAATAGTTGTTTTCACAGAAATGCATAAAAATTAGGGTAACTTGAAAAATACTTATGAAAATGCTATACTTTCTTGTGGTATTCTATTTTTAGATTCGAACTAAATGGAAAAGGACGAACGTAATGAAACTAATAATTCAAATTCCTTGTTATAATGAAGCAGAGACACTAGAAATTGCATTAAACGATTTACCGAAAAAGATTGAAGGTATTGATGATATTGAAGTTTTGATCATTAATGACGGTAGTAAGGACAACACTGTAGAAGTTGCTAAAAATTGGGGAGTTAATTATGTCGTTGATTTTAAACGGAATAAAGGATTAGCTAAAGGATTTATGGCAGGGATAGATGCATGTTTGCGTAATGGGGCAGATATCATCGTTAATACGGATGCTGATAATCAATACAATGGAGCGGATATTGAAAAATTAGTACGACCAATTTTAGATGGTAAATCAGATATTGTTATTGGTGAAAGACCAATTTCTGAAACTGAACATTTTTCTCCGCTGAAAAAGAAATTACAAAAATTTGGTAGCTGGGTGGTAAGGAAAGCATCGAAATCAGATATTCCTGATGCACCGAGTGGTTTTCGTGCGTATAGCAGAGATGCCGCTCTAAAGCTAAATGTAGCGAATGAATATACCTACACATTAGAAACGATTGTACAAGCAGGAAGAAATAAGATTGCTATGACCTCTGTACCGATCAGAACTAATAGTGAGTTAAGACCATCAAGGCTGTTTAGCAGTATGTTTGGCTATGTAAAAAAATCAATGCTAACGATTTTCCGAGCATTTATGATGTATAAACCATTAATGTTTTTTACTATTTTAGGTAGTGTAATGTTTGCTTTGGGAGCCATTATTGGGATTAGATTCTTAATATTTCTAGCACAGGGAGCTGGCTCAGGTCACATTCAATCATTGATTTTGGCAAGTACTCTTTTATTAATTGGTTTTCAAACATTTGTTATTGGACTACAAGCCGATTTGATTTCTGCAAATAGAAAAATTTTAGAAGATATTCAATATCGTGTCAGAAAAATGGATTACGATAAAGATGAAAAATAGTATTCTAACTTAATCAGTGAGTGTTAGCGAGAGGAAATGTAAATGAGTAAAATTTATTCTAAGAAATTTATTATAAATAGCATTATAGCTACAATATCGTTAGTTCTGATAGTTTTTATATTTAAAATGAATATCTCGTCTTCAAGCATTTATTACGAATTCCAGTTCGATAGTGAGACGACGAAACTTGAAAAATTACCAGTTACGTTGGATATAGATGTTTCAAGTAAATACGACAATATTCCGATTGATAAACAGTCTACTAATTATGTCTTATCAAATAAGGTAAAGTTTCCAATAGATCCAAGAAGTATGGAATCTAATTCAATGATGTTATTTTCTCCTGATTTGTCAGTGTTTGAGTCAGTCCATTTAAATAAAATAAATATTTTAGAAAAAAAAGGGAACGGATTCAAATTAAAAGGCAGCATAGTAAAATCTGAGTTTGAGAAAGGAGTCTCTTATTCAGATGGGAAAATTATTATTGAAAAAGGTGTATCCAAACAATTAGCAGATATCGCATATCAAAATTGGAATGTGAAAATATTGTTAGCCGCGATTGTAATTGCAACACTTTTGATCTTCTTTTTTTTAAGTAAAAACAGATTTTTATACACATCAATAGCCGCGTTTTTCTTGTGTATTTCTTTTTTCGCATTAAGTGCACAAGGAAATTATTTTTTTGGTAAATCCTATTATTATAATTCTGGAGAATTAAATAAGTTTGAGCTATTACCAAGTCAGAAATTTACACAAAACTTTGAGACTCCAAGAAAGAGATTTTCTAGTGTAGACTTCAATTTGTTTTTTCCAAACGACAATGGTAAAGAATCAGAAGAACTATCTACTAAACCACAAGCTTTTGTTAAATTAATTGATAAAGCAAATAATGATGTAATCGATGAACAATATGTTTTCGATAGTGAAAACGAAGACGGCATTATTGTTTCTCTAGGTATAAATGATAGTACAAAAAATTCTAAGAACAAAAATTATGAAATAGTAATTGAAAATATTTCTACGGATAATCAAAATATTCAATTGGAAACTGCTACAGAAAGTTCCAATATAATAAAAGAATCTTCACTTTCAAACGAAAAATTGAAACTAACTCTCTTATTCAATACTTATCCTGTTAATGTCATTGGAATGTTAATCATTGTTTTAGTGATATTAGTGTATTTACTAGTTGTTGTATTGTCAAAATATGTCAATAATCCAGCATTTATAATTGTACCGATTTATATCATTGGAATATGTATTTTTGGAATTCAAATGAAAGTTGAACAAAATGTACTTGAAGGATATTGGGATCCTAATGCTCATTTATCTTTTGTTGCTTCGTTAGAAGATACAAAAACCAATATTTTGCCTGATTATGGCAAACAATTTATGACTAAAAATGATTTTGCTTCGTCAGCAAAAAAATTAGGGAAGTCTGACGAATTATCTGGTATTGTTGAACTAGAAGATGGTAATACAAATTATCAGGGACACCCGCCGTTGTACCATCAAATATTAAGATTTTTAGGTGGTACGAAAAAAATAGATGATAAACGTGTCTATGTGAATTTTTCTAGACTGTTGCTTATTTCTAATATAATTTCGTTGCTATCCGTTTCTATTTGGTTTGTTATTGGTTACTTGTATATAAAGAAAGATCCAATTTTCCATTGGCTCTATGTCTCTATCATTACAGGATCTTCGATTTTAATCTATGCAAGTTCGCAATTAGGGAATGATGTCATTGGATTATTAGCTGTAGGATTAACAATTTTTGCATTATTTGGACTTTCAAATAAAAAATATACATTAGTGAATTACATTGCACTAGCACTGGGCATTAGCATTGGCTTGCTAACAAAAGTGAATGTTGGTGCAGTGGTAGCTATAACAACTGGACTATTCTTTATACACCAACTGATACAAAGAAATTTTAAAATCTTATTTAATTGGAAATTTTTTGCTACGCTATTAATATATGTTGGCCCATTATATTTTTATTTAAAAATGTATATGGTGTATGGTGTATTCATGCAATCTTTTGCTAAAATTGATCCGGTTGGTTTTTATCAAGGATCGTTTTATCAAGAGTTTATTTATAGAGAATCTGTAAAGAGTATTAGTGAGTTTATTTATTGGTTTTATGCAACTTTGGTTGATAATTTTTCTTTTCAACCTTTAAAAAATAATAATGGCCTTTTGACAATTATTTGGAAGACCCTTACACAGTTATCTATTTGTATTTATCTTGGTTCTTTTTTAATTAGAATGAAGTCATGGGGAGATAAATGGTTGATTATACGTTTTACATCATTCGGAAGTTTTATATTTTTAATAAATCTTTATTTAAATACGTATAATAGGTACTATCTAGACGGTTATTTGGGTGGTGTACAAGGAAGGTATTTCTTGTATGCTGTTCCGATCATTGCGCTATCGTGTACATGGTTTATACAAATGTTAGTTGAAAAAAATTCTGAATTAAAAAATAATAATTTTGTTGGGAATAAAACAAGAGGAAGTTTATTGAGACCAATGACAGAATTATCAACAGTGCAAACACATCTTCTATTTTTTAGTTCGACGATTATTCTTTTTGGTGGATTCTTGTTTGCATATATACTATAGAAAAGTGCCTTTGAGTAATTTCAGAAGCATTACCTTAAAAAAGTTCTGTGTCAACTAATGTTGGTGAAGAAAATCCATGATGACTATCAACTTTACCAAACAGAATGAAAATAAAAAAGTAATCGACTTACAAGTTATTTCCTTTCATACTTTCTGATGTTGGTGAGAAATCACCGACATCTTTTTTAATGCAAAATAATAGAAAAGACATCCTGATATCCTTTAAAATTAAGTCGACGAAAACCAATCAAAAGGGAAAATCAAGATGTCTTACATCACTCTTATCAAAAATACCTTAGATATTCTAGATTTAAATATTACTTTTACTGAAAAATTTTTAGAAAAAGAACGCATTAAAGGGCGAATTTGTTAGGTGTTTTCTGGTAGATTAGACTATTTAGCCCACTCCTGTCCTCATTTTAGAGAGAAAGAAAAAGGGAAGAGTGTTCGTTGGGAATATACTATTTGTCTTATTTTGATGAATTTAAATTGGTTAAACAGGAAAAAATTGTTTCCTCTGGCTCAAATCATTCTTGATTGCTTTCACATTGTCCAACACATTGGACGAATCTTTTTAAAACACCGCATTCAACGAATGAATCTGTTTCTCCAGTAAGGAAATATAGAGCAAAAAATATCGACACTTTTAATTAAATAGAAAAACCTAGAGGAATTTTCCTGTAGGTTTTTTTCATCATTGATTTAATTCTGTAGATATTCTTCACTAACATTAGTTGACAAAGGGTTAAAAATATATTACGAACTCATTACGTCTTTGATATTCTAAAGATATATGCTATTCTAACTCATTTTTACTGATCTTTTTGATTTTTTCTGCTAAAGCAGTTGGGTTACCACGTTCAACATAGAAGTTATTCTTGTTATCTTCTTTGAAAAGTTCTCTGTTGGCTTCAGAATCTCCTAATATCACTGGTTTGTTCATTGCTTTATAGATATATGTTTTACCGGCAATTGTCCGATTTGCTTTTCCAATAGTAGCGCTAAAATGTCCAGCTAATGCTAAGTTTGAATTAGCTATTTGCAACGCTAATTGTTCTTGTGTCAACCATTCGATAAAAGTTGTATTAGGAAAATCATTACTATCAAGCTGATATTTTTTTATAATAGGACCTACAATAGTAAATTTTATTGAAGGATCATCTTTTAACTTTTTCATGGCATCAAGTATAATCTCTATTCCTTGAACGGGTAAAATACTACCAAAATAAATAACTTCAAAAGGTTGTGAATGTTTTGTTTCAGCTATTGTCCTATTGTTTTGGTAGATACTAGTATCAGCTGATATATAAATAGTTTCAATTTTATCAATTGGAAATTGGAATTCTTTTGAGAAGTAGTTTCCATGTGTTAGAGTATCCGTAATGACCAAATCTGCTTTGTGAATTGTTTTAGTATCTAGCCAATGAGTTAAGTTTGAAAGGATACCACCATTTTTGAATTTTTTTCTATCATCGACAAGCGTGTCATAGACAGAAATAAAAAAATCTATAATAATTAATTTATTTTTAGGAAAAAAAGGAAATAGTAGAAAAAGTAATTGTGGTGAAAAACCTAAAAATAGAACATCATATTTTTTCTTAAAAAGAACAGGAATTAAATGGAAATAAACTTTTAAAACCCGAAGTAAATAGTTTTTTGTGGAAAATGCAATAATTTTTATAGAATTACTATATTTACTTATTAATTCTATTTCTTGTGTATTTCTTATATAATCAATATTTTTTGTAGATACGAAAACAGTATCTTTTCCTTTTAAAGAGTCGGTTAAATTTTGTGTCATTATTGATTGCCTCCATCAATAATTGTTTTTGTGGTAGTCTCTTCTTTATTGATAAATTTGTCCCAAAAAATGATGATAATAAATGCCAAAGCATCTGATATAGTTGTTAGAACTCTTAGAATGACCATGGAAAGAGTAATTGTCGAGATATTCAGTAAGCCACCTGTTACACCAACCATTACGGCTTCTTTAATACCAATGCCTGCGGGAGCTCCTGGAGTGATAAAACCAACAAGCCAAGAAAGAGTATATGCAGAAAACAGTTTTAAAAATAATGAAAAATCAAGTGGGACATCTAAAATATAAACAAGTGTAATAATATACATCAAACTTGAAATCATCATTACTATAATATAGTAAAATAGACAGATGAAAATAGTTTTTAAGCTTCTTGGATGTAGCAAATATGCATACTTACTAAAGTATGAAGTTACTTTCTCTTTAAACAAAAAGAAGAGTATTGCGAGAATAACTAAAAAAGCTAAGATACCAAGAAGAATATATAGGACATAGTTATTTTTTACGATAAACGTGAAAATGTAGTCGTACAGGAAAAAAATGGATATTAGTAATGCTGATAGAACAGTCATGCCCACGTCAACTAGAGTTGCTGAAGCAACTTCAATATGTGGGATACCTTTTTTTACTGCCAAGCCATTTCTACCGACGTACTGAAAAACGTTACCAGGAACATATTTTAATAAGTTGGATTTAACATAAACTACAATGCTATCTTTAAAAGGAATGCTTACATTAGAAAATAATTCGACTAACTTTTTCCAAGGATAGTTATTCGTAATAACAATAATAGATTGTATGATTACTATAATGAGAACAGGAATGATATTTTTGAACTGGAATAATGTGCTATAATCGATGTCACTGCTAATCAATTTTTTTAAGACAAAGAAGATTGCTAAAACAGTTACGATATTACCTATAATCTTTATAATATTTTTTGTATCAACTTTCATAAATACCTCACTTTCTTTTTTACCAAAATCAAGTTTACTCTATATAGGTGAATTAATCAATTTACTTCTATATAATAGTAACTTCATATTAACTTCCTTAAAAAATTATACAAAACTTGATTTGTGTGTCTCTTTTAAGTAGAATAGTAGTGTTAAAGTTTTATTGAGGTTCATGCACCGCTTCTTAATTATAGAATAAAATAGTCTATTAGAAAGAAGGATGATAATTAACAAGTTAGAAACTCTGCGTAAAAATACATTAGTGTCGGAAGGAATAAAATTCAAATGATTAAAGATCTATTTTCTTTTATAATGGATATCTACAGAAATAAAAAATTAGTATTACAATTTTCAATAAACGATTTTAAGGCTAGATATGCTGGTTCATTTTTCGGGATATTTTGGGCTTTTATAAATCCTTTAGTTACAGTATTAACTTATTGGTTTGTTTTTGGTTATGGAATCAAGGCTGGTTTAACGGACGGAAAATATCCTTTTATAGTTTTTCTGATTACTGGGATTGTTCCTTGGTTCTTTTTTTCAGACTCACTCACATCAGCAACGAATGTTTTTAGAGAGTATACTTATTTAGTAAAAAAAGTTGTGTTTAATATTCGAATTTTGCCAACAACAAAAATATTAGCAAATTTGTATACACATTTATTCTTTATCTTTATCACATTGGTTATTTGTATTCTTAATGGATTTGCACCTACTTTGCAAACCTTGCAGCTTTTTTATTACTTAATTTGTTTAGGTGCTTTTTTAACAGGTCTTACATGGATTACTACTTCAATTCAGCCGTTTTTGCCTGATGTGATGCAGTTTATAAGTATTATTTTACAAACAGTTATGTGGACACTGCCAGTTCTTTGGTCGCCAAGCCAATTTTCTCCAAAAGTTGTTCAGTTTTTGAAATTTAACCCCCTTTACTATGTCATTCAAGGATATCGAGAATCTTTCTTAAGCGAAGGTTGGTTCTGGGAACATTGGGCACTAGGACTTTATTTTTGGATATTTACTTTAGGAATGTTATTGATCGGTTCAATTATTTTTAAACGATTGAAACCTCATTTCTCAGATGTTCTATAAGAAACTTAAGGAGAATCAGTTATGTCAGATTATGCAATTAAAATAGACAAAATTACTAAGACTTATAACATGTATGCTAAACCAACAGATCGTTTTAAAGAAGCTTTGGATCCAAGACGTAAAAGTTACCATGATTTATTCTATGCATTAAAAGATGTTGATATTCATGTAAAAAAAGGGGAAATGATTGGGTTTATCGGAGAGAATGGTTCTGGTAAATCGACAATGTTAAAAATCATTACAGGTGTTTTAACACCTACTTCTGGTTCAATTGAAATCGAAGGTAAAATTTCTGCTTTATTAGAATTAGGTTCAGGATTCAATCCAGAATATAGTGGCTATGACAATATTTATTTGAATGGAATGGTTTTAGGTTTTTCAAAAGAGGAAATTGATGGAATGGTTGAAGACATTATTACGTTTGCAGATATCGGAGATCACTTATATCAGCCAGTAAAAACATACTCTAGTGGAATGTTTGTTCGCCTTGCCTTTGCTGTTGCAATCAATGTTGATCCAGATATTTTAATTATTGATGAAGCTTTGGCTGTAGGTGACTTGGAGTTTCAACTGAAATGTATGGATAAATTTACTGAAATAAAAAATTCTGGAAAGACTATTTTATTTGTTTCCCATGATATCAATTCTGTCCGTCGTTTTTGTGATAGAGTCTATTGGTTAAAGAATGGTGAAGTGGTTGAAGAAGGCGATGTAATGAACGTCTCATCAAATTATGAAAATTTCTTAAAGAAAAAATCTATCAAAACTATTGATACTGAAAAATCAAAGCAAACTGATCAGGAAAATACTGTTCCAGACATTGTTGAAGTAAATAGTGCAGAACTTTTAAACTCTGATTTGTCTCCAATTGAAATAGTTGAGCAAGATCAAAAAGTAATTGTAAAAATTAATTATACAGTAAAAAGAGAGTCAATAAAAAATCCGGTTTGTGGTGTGGCTATTCGTACAGTTGATAATCATTATGTTTGTGGTTTGAATACATTATTAGATAAAGTGACTATACCTTGGCGAAAAGGAGAGAATACTTTTTATATTGAGTATGAGAAGATGTCATTGCTGACAGGTGAATATTATTTTGATATTGCTTTTTTTGAAGAACATGCAACTGTTCCATTGGAATACAAAACAAAATATTTGAAAATGTTCATTAGTGGCCAATATACAGGCGAGGGAATTGTTATATTAGATCATGAGTGGAAGGATACCATAAAAAATGAAATATGATTTTGAAATGGATATTGATGAAAGTACTAGTGTAGGAAAAATTGCTTCTTACATCAAAAACCAAAGTTCTGTATTAGAATTTGGACCAGGAAACGGACGAATGACTAAATACTTAATAGAGGCTAAAAAATGTGAAGTGTCAATCGTCGAGTTAGATAAAGAATTGTATGACTATGTCATCTCATTTTCTAATGACGGATTTTATGGGAATATAGAAGAGTATACATGGGCAGATTATTATGCTGGGAAAAAATTTGATTATATCGTATTTGCAGATGTATTGGAACATTTAATGGACCCAATTAAGACATTGGAAATTGTAAAACAATTTTTGAAAGATGATGGAGAAGTATTGATTACTTTTCCAAATATCGCTCATAATTCAGTACTTATCAATCTGTTCAACAATAAACTTAATTGGACAAAGTATGGTTTGTTAGATGCCACACACAAGACATTTTATACACAGTCTGGATTTGAAAAAGTATTTGATTCAATAGGTTTATACATTAATAAAGAAGATTTTACGATAAATGTAGTTGGAAATAACGAGATTGATGCTCACTATGAAGACTTACCTATAGAAGTGGTGGATGCGTTTAGAAAAAGACCTTTTGGTGAAGTATACCAGTATTTTTACGCACTTAAGAAAAGCCCAGTTGAATCTCCTATACGAGTAATACCTGAAAACTCATATTACCATCGACGAGTATTACTTCAGTATGAGTTAGAAGATAATATTGAAGAAATTGTGATTTCAGTCAATAATTTTACTGGTGAAAACAAAAGTTTGCCTATTGAAGTTCCTTTAGGTGTGAAATCGTTAAAAATTATGCCTTTCCCAGAGAACATTGGTGGAATTATTCGATTTTTTGTCGATGTAAATGGAGAGCAAAGTCATAATGTTGAAACTAGTGCTGTCTTTGAACATAATGAAAAATATATTTTCACTAATATGCAACCAGCATATTTTTCTCTTTCTGGAGAAGATGTTGCTGGGAAGGACCTTGTTTTGAATTTTGATTTTATTTATCAAGGTCAATATTTGTATGAAATGAACCTAATGATGGAAAGATTAAAAGAAGTTGAAGCAGAAAAGCAAATGGTTATAAATCGATATTATGATTTAGTATCTAGTGAAAAATGGGAACCTGCTAGACGTAAATCAGAGAGAGCTTTCTCTCAGACGTCTGTCGAAGAGTTGAATAGAGTAATGGCGCTAAACATTGATGGTACAGTGAGAAATGAACTAACCAAGACATCTACTATTAAAGGTTGGGGTGTCTCTAATGTAGATAAAATGCCACTAAATTTTGAATTAGAAGCGAACAACGCACCTTATTTCAAATTAAAGAGAATACATCGTACTGAAATAAATGAAGGATTTGGTTTTCCAGAAAATCTGGATTATGGTTTCGAAATTGAAGTAGCAGATTACAAATTAGAACAATTTTTTAATTTTGTCGTTTCTACTGAAGATGGTGAATCATGTGATGTGATTATTAATCGTCATATTGGTTTATATTTCCCAGCTAAACCTTCTTCGAGAATACGTAGGATTCTAGGTGCTGTGAAACGTAAAGGAATAAAAGGCTCAGTTAAGTGGCTATTAAATAATCAAGTACAAAAGAATAGTTATGAAAAATGGATTGCTCAAAATGAAGTGTTTGACAAGGAGAAAATACTCACGGAAATAATGAGCTTTGAGTATCAACCCAAAATATCAATTGCAGTACCAGTATATAACGTTGAGGAAAAATGGTTAGATGCATGTATAAGTTCCTTAAAAAATCAATTTTATACTAATTGGGAATTATGTTTAGCAGATGATGCTTCCCCAAAAAAATATATCCGACCGTTACTTGAAAAATATGCTGCTAGTGATGAAAGAATAAAATTAGTATTCAGAGAAAAAAATGGGCATATCTCAGAGGCAACTAACTCAGCGTTGGAAATTGCGTCTGGCGATTATGTTGGTTTTATGGATAATGATGATGAATTAGCACCCAATGCGCTATATGAAATTGTAAAAGCGCTGAACAAGGATAGAGATATAGATTTTTTCTATACAGATGAAGATAAAATGACTCTCGAAGAAAGAAGGTTTGATGCATTCTTTAAGCCCAATTGGAATCGTCAATTAATTTTACAACATAATTACATCACACACTTTGTTGTTGTAAAAAATGAACTTTTAAATCGAGTAGGTGGTTTGAGAACGGAATATAATGGTAGTCAAGATTATGATTTTGTTTTACGTGCGACTGAGAAAGCAAAAAAAATTCACCATATCAAAGGTATCTTGTATCATTGGCGGGCAATTGAGACTTCTACAGCACTAAATCCTGAAAGTAAAACATATGCTTATGTAGCTGGACAACGTGCACTTGAAGCTGCACTAAAACGAAGAAATCTAAAAGGAAATGTTAAAATTGCTGAGTTTTATGGATGTTATAAAATTGATTTTATCCATGATACGACGCCAAAAGTTTCAGTTGTATTTGTTGGGAATAGCAAAAATTTTAATAATAACTTAGAGTCATTATTGAGAAAAACTTACTATCCTAATTTTGAAATTTTGGTTCCTACATCCTCAAAATTTACTATGTCCATTAAAGATGCTAGAGTTCGATTTGTAGATGGTGATATCAATGCACGTGTGAAACAAGCTACAGGTGAATTTATTTTATTACTAAATGAAAATCTGTCACCACTATCTGGCACATGGTTAAATGAACTAATGAATTTTGCTCAATTAGAAGAGAGTGGTATTGTTTGTGGAAAAATTAGTAGCAATGATAACTTAATCTCAAACATTGGTGTAACTTATGATATAGAAAATAGCAAAATCATTTATCCAGAAAGGAACAATCCAGCACAAAATCTGGGTTATTATTATCGTGCTGGACTTCCAAGAGGAATCCATGCTGCAACTGAAGATTGTATGATATTTAGAAAAAATGATTTTGAACAAGTAAATGGAATATCGGAAGAATTTGGTTCTCAAGTGATGGGATTTGACTTTAGTTTGAAAGTAAGAAAATTGTTAGAAAAAGATATTGTTTATGCGTCATATGCTAAATTAAAAGAATCTGAATCAATCGATTTTCACTTTGTTCCAGAAATATTGATTGAACTAGAGAAGAAGTGGACAAAAGATGGATTGATTGATCCATACGGAAATCCATTATCATTTTAAATTTTGGAGGAAATTATGACAAATAAAGTAACAATCACTATTGATAGTATTCTCCGAAATGGGAAAGATAAAACAATTACTGTAAAAGGCTGGGCTTTTGATCAGAAAAACAAGGTAGCACCAGTCATTACTGTAAAATCAAGTCCAAATGCAGAAGTTGAAATTACTCAGTTTTACCGAATAGATGTGAATATTTTGTTTGATTTACCAAATGAAATGTGTGTTGGATTTGAAATTAATATCAAGCCTAAATCATTAAAAGGAAAAGTTACGATTCAGTTTACTGCAAATAAAGTAGTATCCGACTACACGATAAAACTTGGTAAAAAGTATTCGATTGAGCTAGGAACAGAAACACCTACTCAACTGAAAATTAGTAAAATTCGGAAAGGACTAAGTTACTTAAAACGCAATGGAGTAAAAAATGCTTTAAATCGCTACAAACTAGAAAAATTTATCAATGGTGATGAATATCGAGCATGGATTACGCAAAATGAGAATTGGAATATTGCTGAATTACAAGAAGAGTTAGATCAATTTAAGGTTCAACCGCTTATTTCTATTGTTATGCCTGTTTATAATGTTGAGCCGAGATGGCTAGCTAAATGTATTGAATCTGTACAAAAACAATTATATAAAAATTGGGAGCTATGTATTTGTGATGATGCATCTACTAATAATGAAGTTAAAAAAACCATAGAACGATTTTCTTTAAAAGATGATCGAATAAAAGTTGTCTATCGTCAGAAGAATGGTCACATCAGTGCAGCAAGTAATGATGCATTGAAATTAGCTTCAGGTGAATTTGTTGCGCTATTAGACAATGATGACGAACTTGCAATCAATGCACTTTCAGAAGTTGTCAAGATTATAAATCAGACTCCAGATGTTGATCTCATTTATAGTGATGAAGATAAAATCAACGAAGATGGAAATCGATTTGAGCCTGCATTTAAACCAGATTGGTCTCCTGATTTGTTGATGGGAACCAATTATATTTCACATTTAAGTGTTTACCGCCGTAGTGTACTAATGGATTTAGATGGTTTTAGAACGGGTATTGAAGGTTCTCAAGACTATGATTTAGTCTTACGTTTTACTGAACAGATTCCAGAAAAAAATATTAAACATATACCAAAAGTTTTGTACCATTGGCGCACAATCCCTGGTTCAACTGCATTATCAGCTTCAGAAAAAACATATGCTAACGATGTGGGTATAAAAGTCTTGAAAGATGCTTTGTATCGCAGAGGTATAAAAGGGAGTGTCTCTAAAGGGATTGCGCCAGGTTTTTATACCATATCTTATGAAGTGATAAGTGAAGAATTAGTAAGTATTATCATTCCAACTAAAAATGGCTATGAAGATGTCAAAACATGTGTTGACTCTATAATTGATAAAACTAGCTATTCAAATTATGAGATAATCATTGCAGATAATGATAGCGATGACCCTAAAATGGATGAATTGTATTCTAGTTATAAAAAAAGGCTTGGAAGTCGGTTTATTGTGTATGAAATTGATATCCCGTTTAATTACTCGCGTATCAATAATATTGCTGCTAGTAAAGCAAAAGGAAAATATTTATTATTTTTGAATAATGATACCCAAGTTATTTCATCTGATTGGATGACACGTATGGTTTCTTATGGTCAATTTGATCGTATTGGTTGTGTTGGTGCCAAATTATATTATCCAGATCGCACAATTCAACATGCGGGAGTTGTTATGGGATTAGGTGACGTTGCTGGTCACGGACATCACTATTTCCCAGACAAAGACTTAGGATATTTTGGGCGTCTATATTTGGATGTTGATTATTTAGCTGTTACTGCAGCGTGTGTATTAGTGAAAAATGCTGACTTTGAATTAGTTGGTGGTTTTGATGAGGAATTTACTATTGCATTTAATGATGTTGATTTATGTATGAAGATATATGAATTAGGACGCTATAACGTATGGGTTCATCAAGCTGAATTATATCACTTTGAATCAAAGTCTAGAGGATATGAGAACACTCCAGAAAAAATAACACGTTTTGATGGTGAAAAAAAATTATTGCAAAAGAAATGGCGTAAGTATATTGATAATGATCCATTTTATAGCCCAAACTTGACAAGAGGGACTGGTAATTTTACGATTCGTATCGAGTCTTAAAAGTTAGTCGTACAATAAGATATAAGAATTAAAAAGTATTTGATAGTCAAGACAAGAAGGCAGGATTTATTATTTTTAGTCTTTGATAAAAAATGTTGTGTGGTCAAAAGGAGGTAAAAATGGATAAAATAAAGAAAGATCAGGTTAAAAATTGGCTTGTGAAAAATCAATCTATGATTGCTCTTGTCATTTTATTTTTAAGTATTACTTATTATTTATCTTTTTTTGGTTTACAAAAAGGGACAGATGATGAATGGTTTCAAAGAATAAGTCAGCAACAAAATTATTTTGATTATATATCAAATCGTTATATGACTTGGTCTGCAAGGTTTTTCCCTGATAGCGTAATGTATTTTGTTTTTTCTGTACCTATGATTATGTATTGGGCAATTACTTCTTTGGCCGTAATTTTAACTTCTTATTCAGTAGTTCGTATAATTAAAAGTGAAGTAAAGACTTTTGATATTTTTGTTGTCTGTACTTTATTTGGATTTATGAACTTTGAAATGTTTTTCCATTCTTTCTTATGGATTACAGGAGCAGTCAATTATTTATGGCCATTAGCCTTAGGATTGTTTTCAATGATACCTTATGCAGATTATGTGTTTAGAGGAGATAAATGGGGTAAAAATCGTTGGATTTTCTTCAGTATACTATCGACAGTATTATTTTCATTGAGCAATGAACAATACTTAATGGTTGGATTTTGTGCTGCATTGACTGGACATTTGATGTTATTTATAAAAAAAGAAAAGCAATTATTTTTTCTTTTATTTAAAACAGTACTTATGTTTTTAGGGATTTTATTCATGTATTTTGCTCCTGGTAATGCTTTGCGCCTTCAAAGAGAAACTGAAAAGTGGTATCCTGACTTCAATGAATTATCAGTTTTTTCACATATAAAAGTAGGTTTAAACTTTATGGTCATGGGAATTTACAATAATATCTTTTCTCTATTTCTTTTAGTTATTCTGTCATCCTTACTTTTATTGAAACTAAATAGGTCTTCATTTTTTATAATAAGTATCGTTATTGCTTGTTTGTCTTGCATGTATCTGTTTCCAGGATTTTCAAGTGGACTTGGTCAAATTTATAATTACTCAATAAAGCAACTTTTTAGTATTGATGCATTTACTGTAGTGATAAAGAATTTCTTTGTTGCTTTTCTTCTGTTTATTATTACAGGAATTGCAGTTTATAGAAGTGCTACTTATAAAAAATTCTCATTATTGTGTATGATAGCTTCTTTATTTTCAATTATCATGTTATGGTTTTCGCCTACTCTTTTTGCTTCTGGTAGTAGAGTATTTGTTTGTGCGGGAGTGTTATTTGTTATTGTCGCATATGACTTGGTGAATAAAAAGATTAATGATATACAAATTCCCAAAAATATGCTGTTAATAATGCTTGCTATTTATCCAATATTTAACCTATTATTACCAGTACTTTTAGGAAGTATTGAAAAAATTTGATTTAAATAGTAATATAAAAATAGAAGTTGAAATCTACTATAAATAGATAGTGATCTAAGCTCTTTATCAACGAATGTTGGTGAAGAAAATTCAAAGAATTAAATCAAATATTGTGAGAGCTTGGGACGTAAGGTCCCAAGCTCATTTTTTTTCAAAACTCAGTATTGATTTTTGCTGGTTCATGAAACTGTTTCAAGGCACGATAAATAGGAGAAACAGATATCTTCTTTTGACAAGCAATTACACTTATATGGGTGACTTTTCTGAGCTGTTTAGGAATGAATAGCGTCACCCTTATTCGAAATCAAATACTATTTTTCAGTAAGACTCATTTCAGTAACAAAAACTCTGTCACAGGATTCGTAGGAAACAGATTGTTTCTATAGACTTAAATAGGTTTGTTACTCAGAAACATCTTTCAGTGAAATCAGACAAGATATAAAAATATAATGGTTAAATCTATTCACTTATTTTCCTTTAAGAGAATATCGAAAAGATTCTCCTTTTAGTCTGTTCTATTTTTTTGAAATAATTTAATCGAATAAAATATAGAAATGATTCCATGTATTCTAAGAAAATATTGAGTGATTCATTTTGTTTTCTGAAATTTTTCAGTTAGATGATAATTAGATATAGCAGGAGATTTGCTCATAGACAAAAAAAAAATACTTTGCTACAATCAAGCTAATATGATAAGAAGGGGTGTAAAATTGAAAAAAAAATTAGGATGTTTATTTGTTGGTATGATGATATGTATGATGGTTACGCCATCATCTGTTTTAGCAGAAGAAATAAGTGAGTCGACTAGTACTATTGAAAGTCAATTGACGCAAGAAAGTACTGAAAATGAAGAAAAGAGTAACACTGCTATAGAAGCAAGTACAATTGACGATACAAATGAAACAGTTGGATATGAAGATTCTGAAACAAAGGATAAGGAAGTCAAATTAAGCTATTCAGTTTACAATAAAAAAACAGGTTGGCAATTTGGAGAGGAAGAAGGCGGGCCTAGTTTAATTCAAGATAACAGAATTGAAGCTTTTAAAATTAATTTAGACGGTATAGAGCCAGAATTAGGTACAGTTCAATATCGTTCACATGTGGCGAGTATTGGCTGGCAAGATTATGTAGATGCTAATGAAATTAGTGGTGTAGCTGGAAAAAGACTAGAAGCTATTTCGCTTCAATTAACGGGAATTTTAAAAGAAAGATATGATCTTTATTATAGAGTTCAAGTTCAAAATGTTGGTTGGTTGGATTGGGCCGTGAATGGACAGAATGCTGGAACTATTGCTTTTTCGTATGAAGTTCAAAGGATTCAAGTTAAACTAATCGAAAAAGGATTAGCGGCACCAGGAGAAACAACGCGACCTTCATTAGACTTTAAGCAGCCGAATGTTAATTATCAAAGTCACATACAAAGCATCGGCTGGCAGACTGTAAAGTCTAATGGACAGACTAGTGGAACGATTGGCCAATCCAAACGTATGGAAGCAATGAGAATAGCACTTGATAATTTGCCAGTTGATGGAGGAGTTGAATACAGAAGTCATGTGCAAAGCATTGGTTGGCAAAACTATGTATCAAATAATTCTATTACTGGAACGGTTAGTCAGGCGAAGCGTATGGAAGCAATCAGTATCAGATTAATCGGGGATATCGCTAAACACTTTGATGTCTATTATCGTGTACATGCTAAAAACTTTGGTTGGTTAGATTGGGCAAAAAATGGAGAAGATGCTGGCACGGCTGGGTTTGGATACCAGTTAGAATCGGTAGAAATCAAATTAGTCAAAAAAGGTATAGAGGTTTCGGAACCTTCAACAAGACACTTTGTACAATTTAAGCAACCTGAAATTTTATATCAAAGTCATATTCAATCTATTGGTTGGCAAGCAACTAGTAAAAATGGTCAAGGCAGCGGTACAACAAATCAGCGTAAAAGAATTGAAGCGATTAAGATAAATGTTGAGAATGCTCCGGTTTCAGGTGGAATTGAGTATCGTAGCCATGTTCAAGGCATCGGCTGGCAAAACTATGTTTCTAATAATCAATTGAGTGGTACTGTTGGTCAATCAAAACGTGTTGAAGCTTATGATGTTCATTTGACTGGAGAATTAGCAAAACATTTTGATATATACTATCAAACACACACAGAATACTTTGGTTGGTTAGGCTGGAATAAAAATGGTGGTGTCAGTGGTACTTCTGGTTATGGTTTTAGAATGGAAGCTTTTAAGATTATTATAGTTAAAAAAACATCTTCTGGGCCAGAAGTTTCAAATAATTATAAAAAGGCACCATCCAATATTAGTAATTATTACCTTGATGTTCCTGCGAAAATTGAATTGAAGACGAAGCACTATTATACAGACCAAGCATTACGAAGAGGCAATGATATTGCTGCCGGAACCGTGATAAACGTAAGAGGAAAAATTTTAGATAGAAATGGTTATCCACTTTTAGTCACTCCCTATGGTAATGTTACAGCTAATAGAAACATAGTTGTCTCTACAAATAAAGGACAAAAAACATTTATGGATGTACCATTTTATAATCAAAATACTTATGGCTATCCAAATGGTTGTGAAGAATTTTCTTTGTACATGGCACTGCAGTATTTAGGTGCCACGAAGGGACAAAACGTTCATCAAGTTACAAATGCTGTTCCTAAAGTTCCTTCATCAGGAAATCCGCATGATGGGTTTAATGGGAACCCGACAGACAGATACGGATTCCATACTATTTACCCGAAAGCATTTACACCATATGCGAAAAGATATGCACCTAATTCTAAAGATATTAGCGGAGTTAATACCGCTCGATTTAAAGAAGAATTAATGAAAGGAAATCCTCTAGTTGTTTGGGGAACATATCCATATTTGGCGCCACCTATTATTGATGGAACTTATTATGGATCTTTGAAAGTTGCGAATCTTCATGTTTGGCTAATAACTGGATTTGATGGTAATACTTTTTATGTGGCGGATCCAATTTATGGTAAGCTTACGGTTAGTGAAGGAACGGTGGGACTGTCTTATAGTCCTAATAAAATGGCAGTTGCTATTGATAAGTAGAATAGAGGATGGATAATGAAAAATAAACAGATTTTGATATTGTCTGCTATCATCATTTTAGTAATTGGTCTATTTTTCTTTGTTAAAACGAATAATAAGAAAAAAGTAGATAGTCAAAGTTCAGAGACAACATTATCTAAGGTTGTTGAACAATCAGTACAGTCAGTGATTGATTATTCTAGTGAGACAGAAACGTCATATAGCTATGAGAAGATCACTCTCAGTATAGAAGAACTAAAAAATTACAGAGAAAAAATTGAAAAAGCTGGTTTTGATAGTACCTTATTTTCAGATCAGGAGATTCAAATAATGGATTTAGAACTAGATAAAAATGACCAATCTATTTCTGATTATTTGAAAAACAAACCAGAAAAAATTTTTGATGAATCTGAGATTGAAAAAGTTCGTAAAGAATTAGAAGCAGCGGATATTGATCCAAATAAGTTTCATAACAATGAAATCGTTGATTTTATAAAACAAGCCAAAAAAGAGAAAAAAACAATAGTAGATGTTGTGAAAGAGTACAAAAGATAAAAAAATAATCATCAAAAATAAGGATTGAAAGCTTTTTAAATCCCAAAAACCCGCACAATACATTTATGCATCGTGCGGGTTTTAGTTCAACCATTCCCTTTGTCACAAGCTCTCATTTATAAACAGAAATACTTCTAATTGTTTGATACTCGCTCTTAAGAGTGATACAATAATTCCGATTGAAGGGACTATTGTGACAAAAATGATCGCCTATCGCGGCATTAAAGGAACCCATCTTAAAATACTTTAGTTGCTTTTAAAGAAGCTGTTCAATTTAAAATTACCGGGATCGAATTAGACGTCCAACTATCAAAAAACATCTGCTTGTTTTGATTCATGATGAAATTGTCGATCGTACGACCAACGGTCATGGAAAAGTGGGATGCTTGACATTAGTCGGATTAAAATAGCTGGATGTTGGCAGTTAGTTTGAAAAAATTCGATTTTCCAGGGAATTACGATTAGACAAGAAGTATTGATCGCGTTAAAAAAAGAATTTTCAAAGATTATTAACTATTGAAATCAAAACTGAAAAGATACAATATGAAATAATTGAGTAGCAAATAATTCAGTTACTACATTTCCAAGTCAGAACGTTTAACTAGATGTATTCAAATTTTTATTTTAAAAGTTTAGAAAAAATTGGGAAAATAGAAAAAGAACAAAAAATCATTTCATTGTTTAAGTAATCAGAAACAGATAAAATAAAAGCTCTTCAATCAACATTTGTCGAAGGAATTCATCCTGAAATCACATGGGTGTTAGAGCATTTGAATGACTTGGCTGATTATCCTAAAGTAATTCGACCTTGGACTGTTAATGACAAGGAAAAGATGAAAATTTGTTTTAACTATCATATTTAGTAGGTATCTACACAGATTTTCCAGAGTTAGCATTGAAAATACGAGAAAACATACAAAATAAAGGATGAACAGATTGAAAAAAGTATTAGTGATTGCAGGTCCAACTGCAGTTGGAAAAACCTCTTTAAGTATTTCATTAGCTGAAAAATTGAATGGAGAAATAATCAGTGGTGATTCTATGCAGGTTTATAAACAATTAGATATAGGAACTGCAAAGGCAACAGAAGAAGAGCGTGCTGGTATTGTGCATCATTTGATTGATTGTCGTGAATTAACACAAACCTATTCCGTAGCTGATTTTCAAAAAGAAGGTCGTCAAGCAATCGATTCGATCATAGAGAAAGGCAAATTGCCGATCGTTGTTGGTGGAACAGGTCTTTATATTCAAGCACTGCTGTACGACTTTGAATTAGGTGTTAAGGATGAATCAGCAGAAATTCGAGAGAAGTATAATTTGTTTGCTGAAGTTCATGGAAATCAGTACTTATGGGATTTGTTAAAAGAAAAGGATACTGCAGCTGCAGAACGTATTCATTTTAATAACCGAAAAAAGATAATTCGAGCCTTGGAAGTGTTTGATAAAACAGGTTATAGTATCTTAAGCCCTAAAGAAACGCCTAAACCATTATATGATTACTTTTTAGTAGGATTAGAGACAGATCGTACTATTCTTTATGATAGAATCAATGAGCGGGTGGATATAATGCTCAATCAAGGGCTTCTAAATGAAGCAAAATTACTGTACAAAAAGCAAACACAACAATCGATTCAAGGAATCGGTTATAAAGAATTTTTCCCTTACTTTGAAGGTGAAAAAACGTTAGAAGAAGCAATCAATCAAGTAAAGCAAAATTCAAGAAGATATGCGAAAAGACAATTGACCTGGTTTAAAAATCGCATGAATGCCAGTTGGTGGGATTTAGTACAAGCGCCGGCTAGTATTTCGGAGTTAGAAAATAAAATAGAGAACTGGCTAGATTCTTCGAAAGGATAAATAATGAAAAAAAAAGCAGAAAAAGTCATATTGGTAGGGGTAGAAACAGAGGAAAATTATACTCGATTCGAAGGTTCTATGAAAGAATTAAAAAATTTAACTAAAACCGCACAAGGAGAAGTCGTATTTTCTTTAACGCAAAAAAAAACTCGAATTGATTCGAAAACAGTGATCGGTAAAGGAAAATTAGAGGAATTAGTACAGTTGGTTGATGCATATGAAACCGATATCGTCATTTTCAATCATGAGCTAACGCCGAGACAAACTCAATTGATCATTGAGGCTGTCGGAGTGAAAGTAATTGATCGAGTTCAGTTGATTTTAGATATTTTTGCGATGCGGGCTCGTTCAAAAGAAGGAAAGCTACAAGTTGAGTTAGCTCAGCTGAATTACTTGCTCCCCCGACTGATTGGCCAAGGGAAACAATTATCTCGTTTAGGCGGAGGAATCGGTACAAGGGGACCAGGAGAAACCAAACTTGAGTCAGATCGAAGACACATTCGAAATAAAATTATTGCAATCAAAAGAGAATTAAAAGAAGTGACTGCACATCGTGAACGAAGCCGACAAAAGCGTCGTTTGTCAGATATTTTTCAGATTGGGTTGATTGGATACACCAACGCAGGAAAATCAACAATTTTAAACTTGTTGACCACGGCTGGAGCCTACTCAGAAGATCAACTATTTGCAACATTGGATCCATTAACTAAAAAATGGCAATTACCTCAAGGAATGATTGTAACATTAACTGACACGGTAGGGTTTATTCAAGATTTACCTACGCAATTGATTGAATCCTTTCAATCAACACTAGAAGAAAGCCGCAACATGGATTTATTATTACATGTGGTGGATGCCAGTGCAGAAGATCGTTTACAGCATGAACAAACGGTTGTAGAATTACTTAATGATTTAGATTTAGAACAAATTCCCGTTTTAACTGTGTATAATAAAAGTGATCAAATTGATGAAACTGAATTTGTTCCGACCTTGTTTCCAAACGTGTTAGTTTCGGCCAAAAGTACATTGGGAAAAGAAGAACTTACTAGATCTGTGCGAGAAAAAATGATGGAATTGCTAGTGCCTTATGAATTCGATATATCATCAGATCAAGGATTGGAGTTGAGTCAATTAACTCGCTATACATTACTTCTGTCTAAAGTTTTTGAAGAAGATAAAAATGTGTATCATGTAAAGGGATTTGCATCGAAAACTTCTAAGTGGACAAGATAGATTTTTAATCATTCAAAATTTTATTTGAGGCTGTTTGTCAGTTAATGTTGGTTAAGAAAACCTAGAGGAAAATTCCTCTAGGTTTTCTATTCGATTGAAAAAGAACGTTACCAAAAGCAGAAAGCAATTCTTAATTTAAAATTGTAGAAATTACGAAATCCATACGCGTTTCTCTTTAATACGGTTGTTCAAGCATTCCAAAAATTGTTTAAGACACTATAAACAGAAGAGACAGAGACCTTCTTTTGACGCGCAATCTCACTCATAGACGTAACCTTTCTTAATCGATCGTCAATGGATAGCTTCACTTTTTTTCTCCACAATGGGGACAGGAGTGGGCTAAATAGTTTAATGTACCAGAAAATACCTGACAAATTCGCCCCTTAATGCGTTCTTTTTCTAAAGGATTTTCAGTAAAACTAATGTTAAAGTCTAGAATATCTAAGGTATTTTTGATAAGATTGGTGTAAGACATCTTGATTTCCTTTTTTTTGAATGGTTTTAGACGACTTAATTCTAAAGGATATCAGGGTTTCTTTTCTATTTTTTTGCATAAAAAAAGATACCGGTGATTTCTCGCCAACATCATAAAGTATAGAGCTGATATAAATCGTAGAGTTATATCCTAACCTCTTTTTTGTTTTAATCCAAATTTTGTGAAGAATACCTGATTTAAAGGTTTTTCAATAGCTCTTTTATTTTTATGTCAGAAAACCTTACATAAATCATTGACAACAGAAAAAAGTATTGATATTCTATATTTATCTAAGAGAGGGGGGTGGATATGAGAGAAAAGGAACTGAGAAGATCAATGTCAGTTTTTCCAATTGGTACAGTTATGAAACTGACTGATCTATCGGCACGTCAAATCCGTTATTATGAAGAGCAAGATTTGATTCATCCTGAAAGAAGTGATGGAAACCGACGCATGTATTCACTAAATGATATAGATGTATTGTTGGAAATCAAAGATTATTTATCTGATGGTCTAAATATGGCAGGGATCAAGCGCGTTTATGAGATGAAGTTAGAAGAACAAATGCATGCGCAAGAATCAAACAAACCATTGACTGATGAAGACGTTCGGAAGATTTTATATGATGAACTGATTTCTCAAGGTGGGCTTACTCAACAAAATCCATTCCAATCAAGAGGACCAAAATTATAATAGTTGCGCTTTAGACAAAAAAAATGAAGGACGTGAAGGATACAATGACGAATAAACAAACCACAGTAGAAGATATCAAACGAATAGCAGATGAAGAAAATGTTCGATTTTTAAGATTAATGTTTACAGATATTATGGGAACAATCAAAAATGTGGAAGTTCCAGTGAGCCAATTGGACAAAGTGTTAAGCAATAAAATGATGTTTGATGGGTCTTCTATTGAAGGTTTTGTGAGAATTGAAGAAAGTGATATGTATTTGTATCCAGACGTATCGACGTGGATGATTTTTCCATGGGAAAGTGACCACGGGAAGGTTGCTCGATTGATTTGCGATATTTATAATCCAGATGGAACACCGTTTGCTGGAGATCCTCGTGGCAATTTAAAACGAGCATTGGCTGATATGGAGGCGTTAGGTTTTACTTCATTCAATCTTGGGCCTGAACCAGAATTTTTCTTATTCAAATTGGATGAAGATGGTAAAATTACTACGGATTTAAATGACCGAGGTGGCTATTTTGATTTT
Source organism: Enterococcus sp. AZ126 (assembly GCF_051714545.1). NCBI lineage: Bacteria > Bacillati > Bacillota > Bacilli > Lactobacillales > Enterococcaceae > Enterococcus > Enterococcus sp. AZ126. Next base: position 1,331,245 of record NZ_JBIOSB010000001.1, on the reverse strand, counting down.
GCACCAACAGATCTTGGTGAAAATTGCCGTAGAGATATCGTCCTTGAATTAGAAAGTCTTGGTTTTGAAGTAGAAGCCTCTCATCATGAAGTAGCACCGGGGCAACATGAGATTGACTTTAAATATGCAGATGTCATTGAAGCTTGTGATAATATTCAAACTTTTAAATTAGTGGTTAAAACAATTGCTAGAAAACATGGATTACACGCAACCTTCATGCCAAAACCACTGTATGGGATCAATGGCTCTGGTATGCATTGCAACATGTCTTTATTTAAAGAGAATGAAAATGTCTTTTACGACGAAAATGGTCCGATGCAATTAAGCCAAACCGCCTATCACTTTCTTGGTGGCTTGTTGAAGCATGCGCGTGCTTACACCGCAATATGCAATCCTACTGTTAATTCGTATAAACGTTTAGTACCAGGATATGAAGCACCCGTTTATGTTGCATGGAGCGGCCGCAATCGTTCGCCTTTAGTACGAGTTCCTGAGTCACGTGGGTTATCGACTCGTTTAGAATTACGATCTGTTGATCCATCAGCAAACCCCTATTTAACAATGGCAGCTCTTTTACAAGCTGGTTTAGATGGAATTAAAAATGAGATTACGCCACCTCAAGCAGTTGACCGCAATATTTATGTGATGAACGAGGAAGAGCGAAAAGAAGCAGAAATTCATGATTTACCTTCGACACTCCATAATGCAATCAAAGAATTACGTAAAGATGAGGTAATGATGGACGCATTAGGTGAACATATATATGTAAATTTTGTTGAAGCCAAACGTATGGAATGGGCTGCGTTCCGCCAAACGGTTTCTGAATGGGAAAGAGAACAATATTTAGAATTATACTAAAAAATGTGTGGGTAAACCGAAAATTGGTTTATCCATTTTTTTAAACCTTCAGTCAAAAATGGTGAAGTATGCTATAATTTTAAGTGAGAATCATTATCAATTAAATGGAAGGAGCTAGAAGGATGATTGTTCAAACCGTTACCTTTATCATAAAAAAAGAAGGTAAAGCAATTTTCGAAACCAAAACAAGTAAGGATGTTACTTCAATGTTGGAATTTTCAGGTTGCATATCAAGTGAATGCTGGTTTCTAGAAGAAAAAAATACTTGTGAGTTTATGTTGGTTTCTAAATGGGAGAGTAAAAAAGATTTTCAAAACTGGCTGAAGCGTCCTGAACATTTACAAGAACATCGAGAGGCACATAAAAAGAAAGAAACTAAGCCGTCCTTTGTAATAGAGAAAATTAGAAAAAGCTACGAAGTTTCTTTTTAAAAAGAATATGTTAGAATCTGAGAGTGACCTATCTACTTTGGATTCTTTCTTTTTATTTGCTCAAATAAATATGGATTTGAAAAGAAGATTGGTATCCTAGCTCTTATACGAATTCTAAGGAGAAAAGATGTGAAAGAATTAAATTTTTCTTCAACTATCCTAGAGAAAATAGAAATACTTCGACAACACGGATGGGATAAAGACGCTTTAAATGTCTACATAAGGAACATAAGTGAAAAAAAAGTGAACACGGATCATGAGATTTTTTTAGTTGGTTCTGAAATTTACACAGAAATGTTTAAAAAAAGTCAGCTGTCTGATCAAGAAAAAGCCATGCTTGTTATTGGTCATTTGGGTGGTCATTTAGATAATTCAGGCGATTTACAGTTTGTATCAACAGAATATAGATTTTCTGATGAAATGCCACTTGGGGCTCCTTTTTTTGATTGTTACTCAAAAGTCGTACAGCGAGCGTATCCAGATGGCTTGATCATAGATCCTGCAGATAAAAAATTAACAAAGACCGCTCTTAAGAAAAAATACGCAAATGAAACAAAAATCCATCAATTTAGAAATTATTTAGACAAATGTACGATTGAATACGTGGAAAACTATAAAAATAAATACGGTTTAAAAAATGACGAAACGGCAATAAAAATGATTCTTGGTAATGATTGGTTTTATGCAGATCCACAATACCATAATCGTGCTCAATTAGGCTTTGATATAGCGATGGAAGATCTCAAAAAGGGATCTAGAAGTCTTACAAACAAAGGATTATTAAAGAAAGTCAGAAAACATGGATTTTATCGAAAGATTCTATCCAGTGATTATCATAGTGAGTTTATTGTAGACGAACAAGGACAGCTTTTAAGCCAATGGAAAGACGATATTGAAGCAAGAGATTCCTTAGAAAATGCAATCGCAAATGGCGAAACATTTAATTACGGAGAACGGCCGAGAGCAGATCAACAGCATACACATGATAAATTAGACGGAACCCCACCTAGATATTTTGATACAAACAAGCGAAATGAAGTGAAACGTACCTGGCTTTCACCAACGGATAATTGGGTTTACCAAGTTGTTAGAAGACTAGCAGAAAAAGGAATCAAATATAAAAAATCAACGGTAAAAAATTTGACCGAAAAATAAGCTAAGTCAGCATTCTATTTCGACTGACTTAGTCTTTTTTTTCACAAAAATCGTTTATATTATAGGAAAAGAAACATAGCCCAAATAATAAGTTTGTGAAATATTTTCACAAAACATTTCAAATTTGGTGTATTTCCGTTATAATAGAAAAGAATATGCGTGCAACTATTCTACTTTTAGATAGAAGGATGATGACTATTATAATGCGAAAAATGAAGACAATGGATGGGAATACGGCTGCTGCGTACATCTCATATGCGTTTACTGAATTAGCCGCTATTTATCCAATTACACCTAGCTCAACAATGGCGGAACTTGTTGATCAATGGTCGGCAGAAGGAAAGCGAAATATTTTTGGACAACCTGTTAAAATTGTTGAAATGCAATCAGAAGCAGGTGCTGCAGGTGTGGTCCACGGATCGCTAAAAACAGGTGCACTTACAACTACATATACAGCTTCACAAGGACTATTATTAATGATTCCAAATATGTATAAGATTGCAGGAGAACTCCTTCCGTCCGTCTTTCATGTAGCGAGTCGAGCGGTAACGACAAATGCGTTGAATATTTTTGGTGACCATGGTGATGTTATGGCTGCTCGTCAGACTGGGTTTGCGATGCTATGCGAAAGCAGTGTACAAGAAGTTATGGATCTATCTGCGGTAGCTCACTTGGCTTCAATTGAATCGAGTGTACCGTTTATCAACTTCTTTGATGGTTTTAGAACAAGTCATGAAATACAAAAAATCGAAGTATTGGACTATGACGAATTAGCCCCGTTATTGGATCAAGAAAAAGTGAATGCGTTTCGTAGCAGAAGTATGAATCCTAATCATCCTTCTGTTAGCGGAACAAACCAAAATCCAGATATTCATTTTCAACAACGTGAAACGATCAATCGCTACTATGAACAAATTCCAACTGTTGTGAAAAAATATATGGATGAAATCAATTTGCTTAGAGGAACATCGTACGATCTAGTTACCTATTATGGTGCAGAAGATGCGCAAGAAGTGATTGTTTCGATGGGATCAGCTGCACAAGCAATCGAGCAAACCATTGATTTCCTAACGAAACAAGGGAGAAAAGTTGGTTTCTTAAATATTCATTTGTATCGTCCGTTCCCAATTGAAAACTTTTTAGAAAAAATGCCTAAAACGGTTAAAGCAATCGGCGTGATGGATCGTACGAAAGAACCTGGAGCAGGTGGAGAGCCTTTACTTTTAGATGTTCAAAGTGCGATGTATGAATCTGACTTGCGTCCGATGATTATCGGCGGACGTTATGGATTGGGTTCAAAGGATGTTTTACCAAATCAAATCGTTGCAATCTATGATGAACTATTAAAAGATAAAAAAACGGCGAAATCTCGTTTTACGATCGGAATCGTAGACGATGTGACCTACACGTCTCTTGACTGTGGAGACGCACTTGATTTAACCAATCCTAAAACCTATCAAGCAAAATTCTGGGGTTTTGGTTCAGATGGTACCGTTGGTGCAAATAAATCAGCAATCAAAATTATTGGGGATCATACAGATAAATATGCTCAAGGCTTCTTTTATTATGATTCAAAAAAATCGGGTGGCTTAACGGTATCTCATTTGCGTTTTGGAGACTCAGCGATTCGTTCGACTTACTTGATTGAGCACGCAGATTTTGTTGCGTGTCATACAGCCGCGTACCTAAATACGTATGATTTAGTTAAAGGGTTGAAAAAAGGCGGAACCTTTTTACTGAACACGGTTTGGAATGATGAGCAATTAGAACGCTTCTTGCCAAATAAATTAAAACGTTATTTAGCTGAAAATGAGATTGATTTTTATACGATCAATGCCGTAAAATTAGCCAGTGAAGTAGGTTTAGGCGGACGAATCAATACAGCAATGGAAACAGCATTTTTTAAATTGGCGGACATCATGCCGTTTGATGAAGTTTTACCAATCTTAAAAGAAGAAGCATTCAAAAGCTATGCTAGAAAATCTATGTCAGTTGTTGAAAAAAATGTTCAAGCAATTGAACGCACGGTTGAACTTCTGCATAAGGTCGAAGTGCCAGCTGCTTGGAAAACAATTGAAGTTAAACCAAAAGTCCGTAAAGAGAATATTACTGACTATGTTCATGAGATCGTAGAGCCAATCAATCGCCAAGAAGGTAATGAGCTTGCGGTCAGTGCTTTTATCAAAAATGACATGACAGATGGACGTATGCCGCTAGGTACAACAGCTATAGAAAAACGCGGTATCGCTGTAGAAGTTCCTGAATGGAATAGCGATCGTTGTACGATGTGCAATGAATGTGCGTTTGTTTGTCCCCATGCAGCGATCCGTCCATTCTTGGCAGATGATGAAGAAATGGAAGAAGCACCTGCAGGATATATCGTAAGGGAAATGCGTGGTGCTGACGGATTGAAATACCGTATTCAAGTTTCTGTGGAAGATTGTACAGGCTGCGGTCTTTGTGTGGATGCCTGTCCCGCAAAAGGCAAAGCTTTAGTCATGAAACCTTACGAAGAGCAAAAAGAGCAAGCGATGAACTGGGCCTTTTCTATGACCTTGAAGCAAAAAGAAAATCCAGCTAAACCAAATACCGTTTTAGGAACACAGTTCAACAAACCTCTATTAGAATTTTCAGGTGCTTGTGCTGGCTGTGGAGAAACGCCTTATGTAAAATTATTGACTCAAATGTTTGGTGATCGCATGATGATTGCAAACGCTACTGGATGTTCATCTATTTGGGGTGGTGCGGCGCCTGTTTCTCCTTATACGACAAATATTGAAGGACAAGGTCCTGCTTGGTCTAACTCGTTATTAGAAGATAATGCCGAATTTGGTTACGGCATGCTATTAGCTAGCCAAACACGTCGTGAACATTTAGCAATGAAGATGAGTGAAGCCATGGATGTTGCTTCTCAAGAATTAAGATTATTAATGGAAGATTGGATCAATCATATGCACACGGGTGAAGGAACACAGCAACGTGCTGCCAAATTAAAAGCTGCATTACTTGATGAAAAAAATGATCAACCGCTATTAGAAGCAATTTTTGCGGATAAAGATTTATTCGTGAAAAATAGTCAGTGGATGATTGGTGGAGATGGCTGGGCGTATGATATTGGTTATGGTGGGATCGATCATGTTCTTGCTAGTGGAGCAGATGTTAATATGCTCGTTTTAGATAATGAAGTCTATTCTAACACTGGCGGGCAAACTTCAAAAGCTACACCAGCGTCTGCAATTGCCAAATTTTCTGCAAGTGGAAAATATGTTTCTAAAAAAGATTTAGGCATGATGGCGATGACTTATGGTAATGTTTATGTCGCACAAATCGCCTCAGGAGCGAATCAAATGCAGACAATTAAAGCTTTTGAAGAAGCCGAACGCTTCCCTGGACCCTCCATTATTATTGCGTATACGCCATGTATCACACATGGATTAGCTGGTGGGATGAGTAAAACATTAGAAGAAGCCAAAGAAGCAGTTAATTCTGGGTACTGGTCATTGTATCGTTATAATCCTGAACTACGAGAGTCAGGAAAAAATCCAATGACATTAGATTATAAAAAACCGAATTTTGAAGAAATGCAAAACTTTATGAAAAAACAAGTCCGTTTTTCTTCGTTAGAATCTACACAGCCTGAATTTGCAGGTAAACTTTTTGAAAAAACAGTTGCTGATGCAAAAAATCGTTTTTACAATTATGCACGCATGGCTGGACAAGAAGAAAAAATTCGAGCAAAATTAGAAAAGACAACGGATAAAATCAAGGCTGAAAAAGCCCCTCTACCACGACAAAAAAAAGAACGTGTGGTTGATCCAGAAGCAGATGCAAGAAGAGCTGCCAGACGAGCAGAACGTGCAGCAAAACGCGGGAAAACAGACGAATAATTGAATTAGGTTAGAATGAAAGAAGTGGATCACTGAGGTCTTCTTCTTTCATTCTTTTTTATTTAAATTTTTATATCATTTGTTCTCAGCCTGTAACCAAGCAAAAGATTATGGTATACTTATTTAAGAAATCTTGAGAGAGAAGTGAGGTTTATGATGTCTTTTCAACTTAGTCAATTATTTCATTTAGATTATTGGCGGCAATTGATCTCATCAGATTTCTTGTCGCGTGATTTTATCATCAATATTATAGATATTTTAGTAGTATGGTATCTTGTTTACAAATTAATCATGCTCGTTAGAGGAACAAAGGCTGTCCAGCTGTTAAAGGGAGTCGCTGTTTTTATTGTGATTCGCATACTTAGTGAAATTATCGGACTGCATACATTGTCTTGGCTAATGAACCAAGTCATTATGTATGGTGTTATTGCCGCTGTCGTGATTTTCCAGCCAGAAGTCCGGCGAGGCTTAGAACATCTTGGTAGAAGTTCATTTTTCCGTCCGAGTCGATCAGAACAGCAAGAAGATGAGAAAATGATTCTTGCCTTTGATAAAGCTATTCAGTACATGGCTAAACGAAAAATTGGCGCACTGATTACAATTGAAAAAAATACCGGATTAGATGAGTACATTGAAACAGGTATCGATTTAGACGCTGATATTTCAGGAGAATTACTGATCAATATCTTTATACCAAATACGCCGTTGCATGATGGTGCAGTAATCGTAAAACAAGGAAAAATCGCCGTGGCAAGTGCCTATTTACCTTTGTCAGAAAGTAACTTGATTCCTAAAGAATTCGGGACTCGTCATAGAGCAGCCGTTGGTATTAGTGAAGTAAGTGATGCTGTAACAATTATCGTATCAGAAGAGACAGGTGACGTTAGCCTGACATTGAATAATGATCTGATTCCTCGATTAACACAAGAAGAATATCTAAAAATTCTTCGAGCAGAATTGGTTCCAAAAGAAGATAGTAAAGATAAAAAAAATCTTTTGCAACACTTTATTGAAGGTGTATCGAAAGGGGCGAAAAAGAAATGAAAAAAGCCTCTCAAAGCAATTGGTTCTCAAGGTTGCTTGCATTACTTTTTGCCTTGTTGTTGTTTTTCAATGCTAATTCTTCTGGGAATATAGGTACTATGTCAGGGACCAGCCAAGTATATGATGAAATGTTGTATAATGTTCCTGTTCAATTAGATTATGATCAAGATAAGTATTTTGTTTCTGGTTATGAAGATACAGTCAATGTCCATTTAACTAGTGCTAATCGAATTCAACTGGATTTAGAATCGAATGAAGATACTAGAAACTTTCAGGTAGTTGCAGATCTGACGGAAATACCACTTGGAACATCCGAAATTCAGTTGAGAGTAAAAGGATTGAGTACAGCCGTAACGGCCGAAATTGAACCCAAAACAATAACGGTGACAATGGAGAAAAAAGTAACAAAAACATTTAATGTAGAGGCACAATTGCCTGAATCAATCGAGACAGAAGGGTACAAAGTAGAAAAAACAACTTTAAGTCCTGAAAAAGTAGAAATTACAACTGGAGAAGAAACAGCTAAAGCTATTACCCGTGTGATTGCCCCGCTATCAAATGTCAAACAATCCGTTGATACGATCAAACAAACGGTTAATGTTCAAGCTATCGATGCAAAAGGACAAGTATTGAGTATTGAAAATCCAGCACCTCAGGTAAAAGTTGTCGTTGATTTGATATTGCCTTCAAAAGAAGTAGGATTAACAATTACTCCGACGGGTTCGCCCCCATCAGGTATTGAGTATTATAGCTTCAATTTTTCAGAGCAAAAAATCGAAATTAGAGGGAAAAAATCAATTTTAGATGCAATCGACACAATAGAATTACCTGTTGATGTAAGCAACATAAAATCATCAACGAAACAAAAAATAAAGATTCCAACAAATTCAGAGTACATTGTTTCACCTGAGGAAGTAGAAGTGACAATCAATCCAGTCTTTTCAGGAGCGAATACCAGTTTTTCTGAAACTAGCGGACAAGGCTCAACGACATCGAATTCGGGTCAAGGAGTACCGGCGCCAGTGCCTTCTAGTGAAAAAACAACCAGTTCCTCTAGTACATCAAGTTCATCAAGTACGTCTAGTTCAAAACCTACTGAGGAAGATGAGACAGAAATTGGGAGTAATTCAGTTCCAGAAAATTAAGTTGATTGACTAAGTTAATTGATTATTTTCTGAGTTGTAATCAGTAAAATAATTGAGAACGGCTTAGTAAGTAGAAGGAGAGTTATCATGGGTAAATATTTTGGAACAGATGGTGTTAGAGGGATTGCCAATAAGGAACTAACACCAGAATTAGCATTTAAATTAGGTCGCTTCGGCGGATATGTATTAAGTCAACATGAAGATTCCACACGCCGTCCAAGAGTATTAGTCGGCCGTGACACACGTATTTCAGGTCAATTATTAGAACAAGCTTTGATTTCAGGTCTGTTATCTGTTGGAATCGAAGTATTTCAATTAGGTGTGATTTCAACGCCAGGCGTTGCTTACTTAACAAGGCTGCAAAAAGCTTCGGCTGGTATCATGATTTCGGCTTCTCATAATCCGGCAGAAGATAACGGAATTAAATTTTTCGGTTCGGACGGTTTTAAGTTAGTAGATGAGCAAGAACTTGAAATCGAAGCGTTACTGGATGCAGAAGAAGACAATTTACCACGTCCTTCAGCAGAGGGCTTAGGTTCACTTGATGAGTTTCCAGAAGGTTTATTAAAGTATTCTCAATTCTTAGTACAAACGATTCCAGGTGATTTATCTGATCTAACCGTTTGCATCGATGCTGCAAATGGTGCTACAGCAACTTCTGTAAATCGATTGTTTGCTGATTTAGAAACAGATTTTTACACGATGGGTACAAGTCCGAATGGATTGAACATCAATGATGGTGTGGGATCTACTCATCCTGAAAAATTAGCAGAGATGGTCGTTGAAAAAGGTGCTGATGCAGGGCTTGCTTTCGATGGAGATGGAGATCGTATCATTGCAGTAGATGAATTAGGAAATATCGTGGATGGCGATAAGATCATGTTTATCTGTGCAAAATACCTTGCTGAAAAGAATCGTTTGAAAAAAGATACAATCGTTACTACAGTTATGAGTAATTTAGGTTTCCGTAAAGCGGTAGAAGCGGCAGGAATGAAAGATGTCATCACAAAAGTTGGCGATCGTTATGTTGTTGAAGAAATGCGCAAAAATGATTATAATTTTGGTGGAGAACAATCAGGACATATGATCTTCTTAGATTACAACACAACAGGTGATGGAATGTTATCTGGTATCCAGTTGTTGAATGTAATGAAACAAACTGGGAAAAAATTATCCGAATTGGCTTCAGAGCTAACAGTTTATCCACAAAAGCTAGTCAATATTCGAGTAACAGACAAACATGGGGCAATGGATGTTCCTGCCATCAAAGAAATCGTTGAATTGATGGAAACTGAAATGAATGGCGACGGTCGTATCTTGGTTCGTCCATCTGGAACTGAACCATTACTACGTGTGATGGCTGAAGCACCGACACAAGAAAAAGTTGATTACTATGTAGATACAATCGCAGAGATTGTAAAAGCTGAAATCGGCATAGGCTAAAAAAAATTAGAATAACCTGTTTGCATGGGAACATGTTGCAGGTTATTTTTCTATTTATTTAAAAAGACGAATAATCATTTCTATAAATTAAGAATTGTTCGATACTGTTATTGACAGAATAAACAGAAAAAGGTACGATGTTTTAGAATTGATAGGAAAATAATCAGAATCCAACCTATTTCTTCACAAAATATAATAGATATAAATAGTTAGAGAGGGATAATCAGATGGGAAATTATTTAGTTTTACAAACAGATTTTGGGCTTGGCGATGGAGCAGTAAGTGCGATGTATGGTGTCGCTCATATGGTAAGTGACGAGATCATCATTGGCGACTTGACCCACGAAATTCCTCCTTATGATATTTGGGCGGCATCATACCGCCTGTATCAAACAGTAAAGTACTGGCCTAAAGGAACTGTTTTTGTTTCTGTTGTCGATCCAGGTGTAGGTAGTACAAGGCGAAGTCTCGTAGCGAAAACAAATTCTGGACATTATATTATTACGCCGGATAATGGATCATTGACGCATATTTACCACTATCAAGGAATTGAAGAGATTCGTTCGATTGATGAAGTAACAAGCCGCTTGCCTCATTCAGAGGAAAGTCACACGTTTCATGGTAGAGATATCTATGCTTATAATGGGGCGCGTTTGGCTAGTGGTGAGATTTCGTTTGGGGAACTTGGCAGTATTGTTCAGAATGATTCGATTGAACGGTTGCACTTGATTGAAGCGAAACATGGTGAACATATTTTAGAAGGCAGTATTGATGTTTTAGATATTCGTTTTGGCTCATTATGGACAAATATCCCATTAGCTTTTATGAAAGAAGAAAAAATTGTTCATGATGATCAATTACAAGTAACGATTTATCATCAAGGAAAAAAAGTGTATCAAAATATTATGAAATTTGCGAAATCGTTTGCAGATGTAAATATTGGAGAACCTTTAGTATACGTCAATTCTTTGGTAAATATCGGTGTCGCAGTCAATCAGGACTCATTTTCTAAACTGTATCATATCGGTACAGGAACAGATTGGACGATCCAATTAAGAAAAGCGCCAAAAATTATTTTTGAATAGGAGTGGAGAATATGAAGAAAGATTTTTCAGTTAAAACAATTGTAGCAATCGGTATTGGATCAGCTGTATTTGTCATTTTAGGCCGTTTTGTTGTGATTCCGACAGGATTTCCTAATACAAATTTAGAAACAGCCTACCCGTTTTTGGCATTGATTTCTGTTATTTTTGGTCCAGTCGCTGGTGGCTTGATCGGCTTGATTGGTCATACATTAAAAGATTTTACAACTTATGGCAGTGCATGGTGGAGTTGGATCATTTGTTCTGGTATTATAGGAGTAATCTATGGTTTTGCGGGTAGAAAGATCGATCTTCAACATGGCGAATTCCATAAAAAAGACATTATTTATTTTAATATTTATCAAGTGATTGGAAATGCCGTAGTTTGGGGGCTGATTGCACCCACATTAGACGTACTGATTTATAGCGAACCAGCCAGTAAAGTTTACACACAAGGTGTGATCGCTGTGGTGTTGAATATTATCGCAGTAGGAATCATTGGTACATTATTAATGGCAGCTTATGCTGGAACGCGGACAAAAAAAGGTAGTTTAACAAAAGATTGATTATGTAGTAAAATGAGAGTAGTACAACTATACTTACTGAAATAAAATTAAGGGCGAGAAAAAGCAAGCTTGATTTAATAGCCTTTTCTTGTCCTTTTTTACATAGAATAAGGGAGCGTCATCGATGAAAAAACCACTGATAACTTTCGAAAATTTTACTTTTCAATATCATAGTCAGGCTGAACCAACATTGCATACTATTGATTTGACGATTTATGAAGGAGAAAAAGTCTTGATCGTCGGCCCAAGCGGAAGCGGTAAATCAACATTTGCCCAATGTATCAATGGGTTGATTCCATATAGCTATGAAGGGGAAATAACTGGGAACGTAATGATTGGCGGTAAAGATTTAACAAACACTAGCCTGTTTGATTTATCTTTTGACGTTGGAACAGTCTTACAAGATACAGATGGTCAATTTATTGGATTAACAGTGGGAGAAGATGTTGCGTTTGCTTTAGAGAACGATGAAGTGCCGCAAAAAAAAATGAAAGAAGAAGTGGATCATTGGACGAAAATCGTCGGACTGAATGACTTTTTACAACATCGTCCACAAGATTTATCTGGTGGGCAAAAACAGCGAGTATCAATGGCCGGTGTTTTGATCGATGAAGCACCGATCTTGTTATTTGATGAACCATTAGCTAATCTTGATCCAAAAGCTGGGAAAGAAACCATTGATCTGATTGAAAAAATCCATCAAAAGACGAGGACAACTATTTTGATTATTGAGCATCGTTTAGAAGATGTTTTATATCGTTCAGTTGATCGTGTGATTGTTTTTAATGAAGGGCGAGTAGTCGCAGATTTACCTGCGGATGAATTGCTTAAGACGAATACATTGACCGAACAAGGCATTCGTGAACCGCTCTATATAACAGCGATGAAATATGCTGGTGTGGATTTAGAAACAGTTGAGCATTTATCTGACATTGAAAAAGTCCAAGCACCTAATTTGAAAGCACAAATGGAAAAATGGATGAAAAATCAATCCCAAGCGACAGAGCAAAAAAAAGTATCACCTTTATTGGAGCTGAAAAGTATTACGTATCAATATAATCGAAATAATCAGTATGTTTTGAATGATGTTTCCATTGGATTCAATCGTGGAGAAATGTTGAGTATTGTTGGTAAAAATGGAGCGGGTAAATCTACTTTGAGTAAAGCTATCTGTGGGTTTATTACACCTCAATCAGGTGAAATGAGGTGGGCAGGACAAGATCTTACTCAATTTTCAATCAAAGAACGTGCCGATAAGATTGGTTTTGTCATGCAAAACCCGAACCAAATGATTTCTAAGAAGATGATTTTTGAAGAAGTTGCTCTAGGTTTGACATTAAAAGGAATTCCAGAAACAGAAATCAACGAGCGAGTTGAAAAGGTTTTAAAAATTTGTGGCTTGTATTCATTTCGTCATTGGCCAATCTCAGCACTTAGTTTTGGTCAAAAGAAGAGAGTTACTATTGCATCGATTTTAGTTCTGGAACCGGAAATGATTATTTTAGATGAACCAACTGCAGGCCAGGATTTCAAACATTATACTGAAATGATGACGTTTTTAGAAAAATTAAATAAAATGGGTGTGACGATTGCGATGATCACGCATGATATGCACCTAATGTTAGAATATACGGATCGGGCAATTGTTTTACATGATGGTAAAATTATCGCGGATACAACGCCAGTGAAAGTATTGACTGATTCTAAGTTAGTGGAACGCGCATCATTGAAAGAAACAAGTTTATTTACATTTGCACAACATTTAGGAATGAAGGATCCATTTTTGTTTACAGAAAACTTTATGACATATGATCAGGAGGTGCGTTTGAAATGAATGAACATCAAATGTTAGGTTATATTCCTGATCATACAGTGATTCATAAATTGAATGGGACTGCTAAATTAATTTTTTTGATTCTATTATCTGTGGCGTGTATGACAACGTATGATACCCGTTTTTTGATTGGTATGACGCTATTTTCATTCGTTTTATTTAAACTATCGAATATTAAGTGGCACCAAATTTCATTTGTGGTAAAATTTATTTTTGTCTTTTCTTTATTGAATATTATTGCGGTTTATTTGTTTGCACCTGAGTATGGTGTAGAACTTTATCACTCAAGAACAGTAATTTTTGAAGGTTTGGGTCGGTTTACCCTTACACAAGAGCAGTTATTTTATGAATTTAATTTAGTGTTAAAATACTTGTGTACGATTCCTTTAGTATTGATTTTTCTGTTGACGACGAATCCAAGTGAATTTGCTTCTAGCTTGAATCGAATAGGTGTTAGTTATAAAATCAGTTATGCGGTAGCTTTGGCTATTCGCTATATTCCAGATATTCAAGAAGATTTTGTCAATATCTCACTTGCGCAACAGGCACGTGGGTTTGAAATGTCTAAAAAAGGGAAACTGACACAACGATTGAAAGGAACTGCTCAAATTGTTTTCCCTTTAATTTTATCTAGTTTAGATCGCATTGAGACGATCAGTACAGCGATGGAACTGCGTCGATTTGGTGAAAAAAAGAAAAGAACATGGTACGCACAACAGCCGTTTCATGCTTCTGATTTTCTTGTGATCGGATTCGGCGTTTTATTGACCGTCCTAAGTTTCTTGCTATTTAAAGTCAACGGTGGGAGATTTTACAATCCATTTAATTAACTAGTTGAGATAAGATCAAGATAGATGGCTTCTGATTCTGATATTAGTGTGTGGAATAAAAGTGAACGTTACTTTTATTTCACACTTTTTTTTATTTTATTTAAACTATACCAATTTATTTTTTTTGTTAAAATGTTGACATTTGTATTTTGTTTATTGTATTATTAATAAAGTTTCTATTGATAAAAAAAGAAGGAGAGTTGGGTAGACCAATATGGAATAGCGCCAGGCCTGATTAGTCAGGTGACGAGGAAAGAGCTTATCGAAAGATTCGGCGGATAGCTCTAGGGACTGCACTCTACAAGTTGAAGAGAAAAAATAATTGCGAAATTATAACAAAAATCCAACTACGCAGAATAGAAACCTATGATGAAGACTTGAAAGAATAAGCTATTGGATTAATAAAGGACAAGCCTTTATAACAGGAAAAGGCTTTAGAAATATTTTTTATTGATCCATTTTTATTTATCGAGTTATGACCTAATACAATCGCGAAAGTAGGAAAAATAGTATGTGTGGAATCGTAGGAATTATTGGAAAAGAGAATGCAACAGATAGTCTGATTCAAGGATTGGAGAAATTAGAATATAGAGGATATGATTCAGCTGGAATTTTTGTAACAGGGAAGGATAAGAAGGATTATTTAGTCAAATCCATAGGAAGAATTGCTGATTTAAAGAGTAAAATAAGTCCAGAGGTGCAAGGAACAGTTGGAATTGGTCATACACGTTGGGCAACGCACGGAAAGCCAAGTGAAAGAAATGCTCATCCCCATTCATCAAGCAATCACCAATTTATTTTAGTGCACAATGGGGTTATAGAAAATTTTGAAGAAATAAAACAGGAATTTCTTCAAAATAAGCAGCTTGAAGGTGAGACGGACACTGAAATTGTTGTCCATTTGATTGAGTATTTTGCTGAAACGGGTATGACAACAAAGGAAGCGTTCAAAAAATCTCTGACAGTGATCGAGGGTTCGTATGCATTTGCGTTGATTGACAAAAACAATCCAGATATCATCTATGTGGCTAAAAATAAAAGTCCATTATTAATTGGTTTGGGCGATCATTTTAATGTAATATGTAGCGATGCGATGGCGATGCTTGCTGAAACCAATCATTTTGTCGAAATTGCTGATGGTGAAATGGTCATTGTCAAAGCGGATAAAATTGAAATTGAAGATAGAAAAGGCAATCTTGTTTATCGTGAATCGTATGAAGCCCAACTCGACTTGAGTGACATCGAAAAAGGCACATATCCATATTATATGCTAAAGGAAATTGATGATCAGCCGACTGTTATGCGTCGAATTATTCAAGAATACACCGATGCGCAGGGCACTACAATTGTTGATAAACACATTGTCGAAAAGATAACGGATAGTGATCGTATTTATATCATCGCCTGCGGTACTAGCTATAATGCTGGGTGGGTAGGGAAAGCGATCCTTGAGAAAATGACCAACATCCCCGTTGAAGTCCATCTTTCAAGTGAGTTTGGTTATAATATGCCGTTATTATCAGAAAAACCATTTTTTATTTATTTAAGTCAAAGTGGAGAAACAGCTGATAGCCGTCAAGTATTGGTTCAGACGAATGAACTAGGATTACCGTCATTGACATTAACGAATGTAGCAGGTTCTACCTTATCTAGAGAAGCTGATCATACATTACTTCTCCATGCTGGACCGGAAATCGCTGTTGCCTCAACAAAAGCATATACTGCACAGATTGCTGTATTAGGAATCCTTGCTAAAGCCGTAGGTGACAATAAAGGGAATCAATCATCGTTAGCCTTTGACATTGCACATGAACTAAGTGTGATTGCCGCAATCATGGAAACAATCATCGATGAAAAAATGCTGATCAGCCAGTTAGTAGAAGACTATTTGTCACATACAAGAAATGCGTTTTATATCGGTCGAGGCGTTGATTATTATGTATCGATGGAAGCTTCGCTAAAATTAAAAGAAATTTCCTACATTCAAGCAGAAGGTTTCGCTGCAGGAGAGTTAAAACACGGTACGATTGCGTTGATTGAAGAAGGAACACCGGTTTTCGGTATTATTACAGACAACATTACAGCAGCTCATACTCGAGGCAATCTAAAAGAAGTTGAAAGTCGTGGTGCTCATAATTTTGTAATTGCGTTGGCATCCCTTGCAAAAGAAACAGATCAATTGATCATACCGGATGTGCATCCTTTACTAACACCGTTAGTGAGTATTGTTCCAACACAATTGATTGCTTA
Organism: Enterococcus sp. AZ126; assembly: GCF_051714545.1. Classification (NCBI taxonomy): domain Bacteria; kingdom Bacillati; phylum Bacillota; class Bacilli; order Lactobacillales; family Enterococcaceae; genus Enterococcus; species Enterococcus sp. AZ126. The sequence goes on along the minus strand of NZ_JBIOSB010000001.1, from coordinate 1,314,720 downwards.
CTTTGCAACATTACAAAGAGGTTATGATGTTGATAAACCACGTAATTTAGCGAAAAGTGTTACGGTGGAATAAAACGGAATCAAAGAACACAGCTGACAGTATTCTTGCGAGTACTTCTGGCTGTGTCTTTTTATTCCGTTTTACTTTTCATATAAAAGGTTGTTCTAGCTTTGTTCTCATAGCAGATATCGAAATCAAAATGATAGTATGGAGTGAATTAGTCACTATTGCTAAGCTTAATTCAGTAAAATCTAATGGATTTTATAAGGAAGCTAGATGAAGTAAGTAAATTTTTGTAGACAAATAATGATGTGCAGTGAAAAAATGTAATCGATAGCATAGTAAATAAGCAAAAAAATATGGTTCTATAATATATTGTGTTGGTGGAAATCAAAAAAGATTTTCTACCAGCACTTTTTTAAGCATTTAAACACAAAAAAGGAACAACTAACTGATAAAATGAAATCGACAAAAACCACAAATCATCAGAAAGGTTGTTCCCTATGGATAAGAATACCAGATTATTGCTCGGACTTACAGACAAAAACCTCTGGTTTGAAAAAAATTGGTTGGAACAAAGAACAGTAAAAGGAGTGCAAGCTCAAGTGATTAAAGCCAAGCTGACCTATTCACCTACCCATTGCGAGAAATGTGGAAGCCTCGATCATGGACAAATCATCAAAAATGGCAGTCATACAACAACAGCTCAATTGCCTGTTTTTAATGAACGTTTCACTCTATTAGAGCTAAAACGGACACGCTTTCTTTGTCATGAATGTGGTACTACTTTTCACGCTCATACAGAGCTGATTGAAGAACATCATCACTTATCTAAACAGCTTCAATACCAAATTATGCTTGACTTGAAAAAGAATGTTTCAAGAAAAATGATTGCTCAAAAGCACTTTGTTTCAGACATAACAGTCCTTAGAATGATGGATAGACTATCACAAAATTATCGAACAAACTGGAACTTCCTCCCTAAAATTTTATGTATTGATGAATTTAAATCCATGAAATCTTGCCAAGGAAGTATGAGCTTTATTTGTGTGGATGGACAACGGAATCAGTTGTTAGAAGTGTTGGAAGATAGACGACTACACAAATTGACCGCTCATTTCATGCGCTTTACACGTGAAGCTCGGCTACATGTAGCGTATCTCGTAACAGATATGAACGCTAGTTACCATCAACTTCTTCGAACGGTCTTTCCTAATGCTCAATTAGTGACGGATCGCTTTCATATCGTCCAACAAATGAATCGTACGTTGAACCAATTGCGAATTCAAACGATGAACCGCTTAAAAAGTTCTAAACCAAAACAATACCGTCGCTTAAAACGCTATTGGAAGTTACTATTGAAAGATTCCGATAAATTAGATATAAACTGTCGAGCATACCAGCCCTTATTTAAACGACCATTAAGTCAACAGGATATTGTCGATGAACTGTTGCACTATGATGCTGTCCTACGGACAGGCTATGATACGGTTCAATACTTAAAATATGCTTTTTCTCATCGGGAACATACACTCTTTTTTGAGTATCTTCAACAGCTAGATAATCAGCTACCACACTGGTTCAAAAAGAAATTACTCTTCTTTAACAAATATAAAGAAGGCATTAAAAATTCTTTTCGCTTCCCTTATTCTAATGGTGTCACTGAAGGGTTAAACAATAAACTTAAGGTAATCAAACGGGTAGCCTATGGCTATCGAAACTTTTATCATTTTCGTTCACGTATTTATATTATTCAAGGTCTTATTTTTTCACAACAATAAAAAAAGCCTGATAAGAATGTTCTATCCTTACCAGACCTAGATTTCTATTCAGTTATTTGGCTTACCAACACAATTTGACGTAGAACCAAAAATATTTCCCCCATCAGAGAGACGGAGGAAACACAAATCAAATTACACACAACCATAAAATACCATAATTTTTCTTAATTCTCAACAATTTCGATGTTCATTTAAAAAAATGAGAAAGCTTTCAATAGAAAAATATAGTTTACTACAATCGTGAAGTTTTGCTGGTGAATCAATGGACATTTCGAAAAAATGAACGAATAGTTTATAAAACTCTTACAGCAAAATCAGGTGTATAAGAAGCTACCGTGGCTACTTGCACAACATCACCAGGAACAGGTGCATGAATGTATGAACCGTCGCCAGTTGAAATCCCCACATGATACGTTCCACCTTGGCTACCCCAAAAAACTAAATCACCCGCTTGAGCTTCTGCCACAGAAATCGTAGTACCGGCACTTTCTTGGTCAACAGTTGTTCGACCAAGATTGCGTCCAGCACTAGCAAAAGCGACTTGAACTAAACCAGAGCAATCAAATGCGTCTGGTCCAGCAGCACCATAGACGTATGGTTTACCTAAGTGAGTTTTTGCAGCATCAATAACAGCGGAACGTGTATCTATTTGTTCTACTTGTTCTACTTGTTCCACTTTTTCCTTATTTACTTGTGCAATTTTCTCGGATAACTGGTTTTCTTGTTTCGTTGCTTCTAATTCTTGTTTTGAAAGGGATTGGCTGTCTAGCTTTAATGAAACTTGGGTTTGTTTTAATTCAGTTAATTGCTCTTTTTTCTTGCTTATTGAACCTTCTTGAATGGCTAGTGGAGACAAAGAGGAAACAAGTGTTGCAGCTTGATCAATGTCTGATTTTGATGTTTCAGTAATAGTAGTGATCGATTTTAATTTCGCTAACTGATCAAGGTCACTTTGAATGGTTTCAATATTTTTTTCTATCCTAGATAGTTGGTTGTTTTTTTCATTTTTTTGTTCTGAAAATTTTTGTTTCACTTCTTTTAATTGAACTAATTTTTGTGAATATTCGGTAACGATTTTTTCTTGTGCATCCGTTTCTATAGAGGTAGCAAAGACATCATCACTTAGCAATAAACCGGCAGAAAGTGTTAGGCAGCTGAGGAATAATTTAGTTATCAATTTATTTTTTTTCAAAAAAACGCTCCTTAAGTATTTAAATTTTCTAGATTAAAATTGTCGATAGTGTCTAAAATATAGTTCCACTATTTTAAGACCAGCTACTATTTAAACATAGAGGGATCAAAAAGTCTGTAAAAGGTGGGTTAAATGTTTATTTCTTGATTTACAAAAAAGGTTCTTTTATTTCAAAATAGGACTTCATTGTAATATTAAGCAGGATTAGATTTCGATAACACCTGTTTTCAAGTCTAAGATTACGAACCTTCAATTTTTATAGCTATCTTTTTTACAGGTTTTGATTTAAAATAGTTCATACAGTAACAGAATGTAATCAAGGAAAAATGGAGGAAAGACAATGAAAAAAGAAAAGGTTTTTGAAATCACGCATCAATCGATTTTAGAAATCGCTAAGGAGCTTTTTTTAAAAAACGGTTATAAAAATACCTCAACTCGTGACATTGCCAAAGCTGTAAATATTACACAACCAGCTTTGTACTATCACTTTTCTAATAAAGAAGTTTTGTTTATTGAAATCAATAAACAAATTGGCAGCCAACTTAAATATGAGATAGAACAAATAAAACTTCAGTCTGATTCTCTGGAAAATCAATTGATCAAATGTACGAATGCATTGTTAAATGTTTACCATAGAGATATTTTTTCTTTTATCCACCAAAGCGCAGCCGAAATGGAACAAGAAAACAAACAACAGTTGTTCTATATACTGAATGATTATTATTTAAAACCATTGCAAGCTATTTTTGAGTCAAGTCAAACAACCTTAAACAGTAAAGTGTCATCGAAAAAAGCAGCTCAATTTTATCTTATGAGTTTGTCGTTACTATTTTCAACAGTTCATCAACTTTCAACAGAAAAAGAGCGTTCAGAACAGATTGCTGAATTGATAGATATGGTTTTGAATGGTGTATCAATATAAAGAATTAAATTGTTTTTTATCATTTGATAAAAAAATATTGTTTAATTCTTTTTTTCATGGTACTATTTTTATCAAGCGATAAAAAAGTGTCTTATTTTTTAAGTATTTTTTTATCAGTTGATAAAAAAAGAGGTGGAATCAATGTTTTTAGGTTTAGAAGAGATGAAGTATTTTAAGCTTAGGTACACATTAGTAATAGGTGTCATTGTATTGGTTGCTTACGTGGCTTTTATGCTGTCTGGTTTGGCTAATGGACTTGCTGAAGGGGTAAGACAAGGTGTTGATCAGTGGGATGCAACGAGCATTATTTTATCTGAGGATGCGAATAAAAGTTTAAATGCTTCAAGTTTGATAATGGATGACTTGAACCAAGTAGAAGCAAAGCAAAAAGAACCGCTTGGACAATATGCTGGTGCATTAAACAAAGCGAATGCAAACAAAGATACAGACAAAATCAATATTTCTCTTTTTGGTGTGACTGAAAATAGTGCCATCAAACCCAAAATAGTTGAAGGACGATATTTTAAAAACATGGGAGAAATCATCATTCCACAAAATTTAGTAGATAAGGGAATCAAGCTCGGAGATCATGTAAAAATCGGTAAGCTAGATAAAGAGCTAAAAGTTGTGGGTATTACGAAACAAAATAGCTTTAGTATTGTCCCGTTGATTTATACCTCACTTGATCAATGGCAAGAGCTTAAGTTTGGCAAAGTCATTGAAGGTTCAAAAGCACCGATCAATGGCATCGTTGTACGCTCTACTAAAACAAATAACATCAAGCTAAAAGATACAGATGGTCATTTAGCTAAATACGATATTGACGCATTTATTGATAAATTGCCTGGTTACAGTGAACAAAATCTTACCTTAAATGCGATGATTTACTTCTTGTTTGTTATCACAGCAGCAATCATTGGGATTTTTATCTATGTGATGACGCTACAAAAAACAAGTTTATTCGGCGTAATGAAAGCACAAGGGATTTCTAACGGATATATTATCAAATCGATCATTGCCCAAACCTTTATTTTAGGAGTTATCGGCGTCATGATTGGTGTGGTCTTGACCTTACTGACAAATCTTGTTTTACCGTCAGCTATGCCGTTTGAATTAGATAGTACAAATCTGTTTATTTATAGTATAGTGTTGATTATTGTTGCAGTATTAGGCGGCGTTTTCTCTATCCGAACAGTGACACACGTTGATCCCATGAAAGCGATAGGAGGGTAATAAAATGACTGATATTTTATTAATGGATGATATTCGTAAAACCTTTGGTAAAGGACATGCAAAAGTTGAGGCACTAAAAGGGATCAACTTAAAGGTTAAGGCAGGGGAATTCGTCAGTATCATCGGTCCTTCTGGTTCTGGAAAGAGTACGTTTTTAACAATTGCAGGTGGGTTACAAACGCCAACCTCTGGTACTATTATGATCAACGGAAAAGACTTTACACATTTAAATGAAAAGAAACGATCAAGATTACGTTTTGAAGAAATTGGGTTTATTTTACAATCCTCAAACTTGATTCCATTTTTAACTGTGGAAAATCAGTTCAGATTAGTTGATAAAATTGAAAAGAAAAAAACGGAGAAAAAACGAATCAATGAGCTATTATCTTCTTTAGATATTGCCGATTTAATTCACAAATTTCCAAGAGATTTATCTGGTGGAGAACGTCAGCGAGTTGCTATTGCCCGGGCTTTATTCAATGAACCAAGTTTGATTTTAGCGGATGAACCAACAGCTAGTTTAGATACAGAACATGCGTATGAAGTTGTAAAAATTTTAGCGAAAGAAGCGCATGAAAAACAAAAAGCAACAATCATGGTCACTCATGATCCTAGAATGGTTGAGTGGAGTGACAATGTTTATCGTATTGAGGATGGCGAATTGACAAAAGAGTCGTAAAAATAAAAAAAGATAAGATAAAACTATTTTTAGTTTTGTCTTATCTTCTTTTTGAATTTTGAGTATAATAAAAATCAATTTTAGGTTATGATAATAGTGGAGAAAAATTAGAGGTTGGATATACATGTATTTGGTATGAGAAAAAAAGGTCAAAATATCAGAAAGTGAGGCAGTAGAATGGATAATAGAGTGGAAGTAATGACATTTTCGCAATTGAAAAAAATTGTAGAAGAACTTGGAACAAATAATGCAATCAATGATAATACAAAAGTATTTATTGATACTGGATGGGACAGTGTTCAAGAAGTTGAACCAAACGCATTTCATGTAGAAGAGGTCATAGAATTTAAAGTACAAGATGAATTGACAAAAGATTTCTATGTAGGCTATTCATTGACAGAAAAAGCAGAACGGATGCAGGCACAAGGTCAAACAGAAACGGCTGTCATTATTAGAAATTTGTATTAAATGTTAATTGATTTTTAAGTAAAGGTTTTCCCTTTTTAAAAGATACACACTGTTTCTTTTTGATAGTATACTATATCATGGGAAATAATCATTAGGAAGGTGGTGTTTCTTCTGACAAATCAAATTCCATTTCCAAAAAACTATGAACGGTTTATTGAGCTGGGACAAGAAGCCATAAAAAAGAATAATTTGATTGAAGCAGTTGACTATTATGAACAAGCTTATGCAATTCAACAAGATTTTCCATTGAATTTGGTGTTAGTAAATATATATTTAGAATTAGGAGAAAATGAGCAGGCATTGTCATTGGCTTCAGAAATGAAAGAAAAGTATTTTGCTAATTTAGATTATATGGAGATTTACATTCAAATTTTGATCCAAAATCATATGTTTATTCAAGCACATAGTCTTATAAATGAACGAATTTTGAAGGAACAAAGCGGTGAAATGAGAAAATTGATTTCTTTGAAGAAGAAAATTCGTCATGTTGAATTAATGTATCAGGAGTTTGAAGTCGGTAAAATCAAAGAATTACAGAAAGAATTAGATCATTTAAATACACACAATTACTATGAGCAGATAGCAATTGTAAAAAAAGCGGGACAACTACCTCATGATGAATTTATTGTGATTGGGAAAAAGATTTTATTAGATGCCCATGTACATAATTTGGTTCGTTCTTGGATACTTGAAGAACTTGCAAGTCTTCATTTAAAAGAAGAGGTTCAATTTTTGTGGAGAGATAACAAAAAATATACTGTTATTCCAGCGTGCATTGGAACGCCGTTAGATAGTGCTGCATACCAAAGAATACTGTTATTTTTAGAAAAAGAATTGATCAATGATGACCCTATTTTATTGGTTGATATCATGGAAGAAATTCGCTTGCATTTTGCGTTACTTTATCCTTTGGCAGATGAAATCATTAAAGATCCTAGGTTGTGGGCCATAAGCTATATTAGTTCCTATAGCCATTCAACTGCACAAAAATATCAAGTAGACGAAGAGCAATCTGAAATCGAAAAAATAAAAAAGATCCAGAACCAGATTCGTTTAGAATTAGAAACGATGATTTTATAGAGGTAAAAAGAGATTGGGATAGAAGGGGTTATTCGGATTCCTTAAGGCTAGGACATAATTCGTAGAGTTATGGCTCTTTGTCAACTAATGTTGGTGAAGAAAATCCAAAGAATTAAATCAATTATTGTAAGGCCTAGAGGAAAATACCTCTAGGTTTTTCTATTCGGCTGAAAAAGAACGTTACCAAAGCATAAAGCAATTCTCAATTTAAAGTTATAAAAGTTACGAAACCCATACGCATTTCTCTTTAACACTTTGATATGGTTGTTCAAGCATTCCAATGGGCCATTGGAATAGGATAATTCTAGAGCATGCTTAATTTCATTTTGAACTTTCTTAAAGGTAGAAAAAACTGTTTGGTAATAGACGGGAAGTCCAGAACAATCTTGTTCTAATAGCGAGTGGAATCTTGTGTAGTCTCGTGTTTGTACCGCATAAAGAACGTTCTGATAACAGGTGTAACCAGATTTTAACTCCTCATCATATGCAAGGAGTCGATCAACGAGTTCTGTTTCTGTTAAATAGGTGCGGAAAGAAGGACGCCATTGGCGTTTTTCAAAATCGAGCTTCGATTGGTTCTTTTGAAGAAGTTTCCAGTACTTCTTCAAGTGTCGATATTTTTTTGCCTCTACAGTTCCTTTCTGGAGAAACAGATTCATTCGTTGAATGCGGTGTTTTAAAAAGGTTCGTCCAATGTGTTGGACAATGTGAAAGCGATCGAGAATAATCTGAGCCATAGGAAACAATTTTTTGACGAGAGAAAAATAAGGAGCGTACATATCACAAACGATATATTTTACACGTTCACGAACAGACAAAGAGAATCGTGAAAAATAACGTTGTAAAAAGGACAATTGACGGTTTTCAATGACATCAATTAACTGCTTTGTTTGACCATCCATCATGATAAAACTCATAGAAGCAGCGACCTGTTTAACCGATTTAAATTCATCAAAACAAAGGACTTCAGGCAAGGTCAGGCGATTGATTTTTTTCGGTTCATAAAATTGTTTCAAGACGCGATAGACAGAAGAAACAGAGACCTTCTTTTGACGCGCAATCTCACTCATAGACGTGACCTTTCTTAATCGATCGGCAATAGATAGCTTCACTTTCTTAGAAATCGAACACCCTTTTTGGATCAGACTTGTTTCAGCGACGAACGTTCTTTCACAGGAATAACAGAAGAAACGGCGTTTCTTCAAGCGTAAATACGTTTGATACTCAGACACATCGTTCATTAAAATAAGACAAGTCGTATAGCCCCAACGAATAATCTTTCCTTTTTCTTTCTCTCCACAATGAAGACAGGAGTGGGCTAAATAGTCTAATGTACCAGAAAATACCTGACAAATTCGTCCCTTAATGCGTTCTTTTTCTAAAGAATTTTCAGTAAAAGTAATGTTTAAGTCTAGAATATCTAAGGTATTTTTGATAAGATTGGTGTAAGACATCTTGATTTCCTCCTTTTAATTGGTTTTAGTCGACTTAATTCTAAAGGATATCGAGATGTCTTTTCTATTATTTTGCATTAAAAAAAGATGCCGGTGATTTCTCACCAACATCAGAAAGTATAGAGCCAGAGTTATGTTCTAGCCTTTTTTGTAGGGATCTATTGTCTCATCTTGTGATTAATAAAGATTTGCAGTACAAATGAGAGTAGGAAGTAAAGAAAAAGAGCGCCTTGAACGCAAATAATAACTAAAAATAAGAGCTGATAATCAATAATTGAAAATTGATTAAAATAACGGCTGATAATAAATTCAGTGAGAGCTAAAATAAGCGAAACAAGTAGTAACCTTGTGTGACGATGGCTCAATGTTATCCACTACCTATCTAAAGTATTTTTCAAAAGATAATAATAACATAAAAAAACAATTTTTTTCCATCAATTTTTCCATGAAATCGATAGAAAAATGATAAATATATATAAATTACTAGTCATATTATAGTATTCTTAGCTATTTCAGTAATAACGATGAGTTGCATTGTTGACGTGACGAAGGCCGATGTACGGTCAGTTAATGATGTAAAAATAATAGCTGGAGTATTAAAAATGGAATCGTATAAAATAAGGTTCCATTTTTGCAAGAAAAAAACTCTCTTGAAATAACAAGAAAGTTCAATAAGTTCAAGTTTGTCGCTAACCTATTTATATCTCAAAGATTCAACTAAATAATCATTATAAAAATATGTTATAATCAATTTTAGAACGGATTTATTAGTGATCCTCACGATGTAACGTATAGTGAAAAAATAAAAAACGCGCCCTGAGGGAATCGAACCCCCGTCTCAAGAACCGGAATCTTACGTGATATCCACTACACTAAGGGCGCAAGCACGAATACTAGTTTAGCTGATATTTCAATAAATTACAAGGGGAAGGACAAAAATAATGAAATTTGAACAACAGCTATCGCAGCAACAAAAACAAGTTCAAAAACTTGCAATGACCCAACAATTACAGCAATCAATACAGATTTTACAATACAATACAGAAGAACTTTCTGCATACATAGAAACTAAATCGTTGGAAAATCCTTTGATCGACATTCAGACAGAGACAAATTACGGAGATTTTCCCGATTCAGGCAGTCGAACCTATACAAATGAAGAAACTAATTATTTAAATCAAATTCCTGACAACCATATGTCGCTTTTTGAATATTTGATTGACCAGATTCATTTGAACTATCGAGATACTTATTTGCGAACACTGATTTTATTTTTAGTTGAGTATATTGATTTAAATGGTTATTTGATGATCGACTTAGATGAAGCTACTGAAAAAACAGGTGCAAAAGCAATTGAAATGCTGGATGCTTTGACGTTGATCCAACAATTAGATCCAGCAGGTGTTGGTGCAAGAGACTTGCGTGAATGTTTGTTGCTGCAAATTGAACGGGATGATACTGCACCTGATTTAGCTTATATTGTTATTGAAGAAGAATTCGATCATTTGGCTAATCGAAAATGGGGATTGATTGCAAAAAAATTTGATGTAGAATTGTCAGAGATCCAAACGATTTTTGATTATATTCAGATGTTGACACCAGCTCCAGGAAGTATTTTTGAGTCAACTTCTGGGTTGTATATCCGTCCAGATTTAACTTTACGCATCAAAGAGAATCAACTGAAAGTTCTTTCTAATAAAACGGCTACGCCAACAATTCAATTTCAACAAGCTTATTTTGACCGAATGCAAGCAACAGATGACAAAGAAGTTCAAGAGTATATTAAAGAAAAGAAAAATGAATTTGAATGGCTAAAAAAAACGATCATTCAACGGGGTGATACGATTTTAAGAGTCGGGATAGAAATCGTTCAACGTCAACAAGAGTTCTTTTTTAAAGAAGATCGCCCCCTAAAACCAATGACGCTTAAAGAAATTGCAGATTCTTTGAACATCCATGAATCAACGGTCAGTCGGACAGTTAATGGTAAATATCTAGAAACAGAATTTGGAGTGTTTGAACTTCGCTCATTTTTTTCTCATGGCTTATCAAATGAGAGTACAGGGGAAGAAACGTCAACCAGCAGTATAAAGAAACAATTACAAGTTTTAGTTGATAACGAAAACAAAGCCAAACCTCTTTCTGATCAGAAACTTGTAGACTTGTTAAAAGAAAAAGGAATCGAAATTTCCCGCCGTACGGTTACGAAGTATCGAGAAGCATTAGGGATTCCAGCGTCTTCTAAACGAAAGAGATACGATGAATAGAAGGAGAAGAGATAAAACTAACAATGGTTGCGTCTCTTCTTCTCGTTCTATTTAATAAAGGATCAAGGACTAAGACTGCAAAACTAAATGTTCAGAAGGTAATCCATCTTCAATTCCTTGCCAAACAGATACAAAGTGATATTTTTTTAAAAGATGTTTTGAAGCACCATTATTTGGATCGATAATAGCATAAACTTTAGCCTGGGATAATGCTTTAGAATGCTTTATTATATCCAACAAAGTAGCAATAATTTGGTTAGCATAGCCTTGCCCCCAGTATTCTGGCAATAGCATATAGCCAATCTCAATTTTCTTATCTTTATCCCAAGATAATTTTGCAAAACCAATATAATTTTTTTGATCGAAGACTTTGTAATAACCAGTTTGATCATGATAAGTCGCATTATATGCTAAAATTTTGTTGAAATTTTCAGCAGCCTCTCTTTGAGATTCTGCTCTTTCAGTGATATAACGCATGACACGAATATCTTTGGTCAGGATTGAATAGAGTTCTTGATCAGGCTCCTGATAGAATTCGAGCATTATATTTTTACTAGTAGACATTATTTTCACCTCTTAAAAAATATAGTTTCTTTTAGTATAATTGTTTTTAGATCAAAATAGAACATATTCATATAGTTAAAGTATATGATCAAAAATAGTATTGAACGTTATCAGTATCAAATAAATCAAGGCAATTTTTTGATCTCCGATGAAGTAGGTCAAAAAGCCAATGCCTCCGAACAAAATAATTTCAGTTATTATTCGTTGCATGTTATTGAAACGTTTTGGTGCTAAAGGAGCCATATAGTTGCTCCAAAAAGAATGGTACAAATTGGAAAACCGAAACTAAATATAATTTTTAAAATAAGAGGATCTACTTTAAGAGCGATGGTGATGATTAAACCAATCGAAATTAATTCAAGCAGGAATCGGATGCTATTGTTGAGTGCTTTGATCATTTTAGACACCTATTTTCTCTGGCGATTTTTTGTTTTGTTTAATGATAACAGTTGTGTTAAGGTGCGGTCAATAAAACTATAAAAAAACTGTATCCTTCTATTCTCTAAGGATACAGCATGTTTTGATAAGCCACCTGACGGATTCGAACCGTCGACCCCCACCTTACCATGGTGGTGCTCTACCAGCTGAGCTAAGGCGGCAATAATCACAATACAGATATCAGATTACCTTAGTTCCAAATATTTGTCAACGTTTTTTCAGTCTGGAGAGAATAGCGAATTTGATTTGAGACATACTTAATAAACCTTTTTTAGTCTTTTTTATTTTTGTAATAAAAAGTGTTTGACATAGTATTTATTTTCCAGTAGAATACAACGTAACAACAAAAGAATAATAGTCCGTTGAAGAGAAGAGTAAATTTGGACGTGCTTTAGTAGAGAGTCTCGGTTGGTGAAAAGAGATAAGCATATAAGAGTTGAAGATGGTCTCATGAGGATAAGCTGTTGATAGGTAAGCAGCTTCGGGAAAGCACCCGTTATCAAAGCGACAAGTTATAAGACTTGGTCTAAGAAAAGTAATAATTATTACTTTAAAACAAAGGTGGTACCGCGATTATTCGCCCTTTACTAGCATAAGCTGGTGGAGGGCTATTTTTATGCTCGTTACAATGAATACAACAATACAAAAGAGTAAAAAACACATTGAGTTTTCAAACAACTAAATAAACAAAGCAATGAGATGGAAAGTACAGATGAAACGATATCTAACAGAGAGCTTGGGTAGCTGAAAACAAGCGATAAACGAAATCTGGAAAATGGCCATTGAGCAGCGCTTCGAGTGAGTAATTCATAAGACAGCGACGGATGCACCCGTTACTATGCTAGAGTATAATCGATCATTGATCGACGTACTTGACGAGGATATCCATGTGAGTGGATATCAAATAGAGGTGGTAGCACGCAAAAGCGTCCTCAAATGTATAAATTTATACATTTGAGGACGCTTTTTTCTTTTTATAAATAAGAATGATGGAGGGACGATACATGAAGAAAAAGTTTTTGAATATAGCATTTATTTTGCTAGGGTTCGTTGTGATTGCAGCATGTGCTAAGAGTGAAAACTCTGCAGCAAACAAAGAAAAAGAAGTGAAAATTATTCGAGTCGGGACTTCACCTGGGCCATATAGCGAATTATTTTTAGAAGCAGTCAAACCCATCTTAGAAAAGGATGGCTATCGAATAGAACAAACTGAATTTACAGAATTGATCCAAGCAGATGTAGCGTTGACAGAAGGCGCAATTGATTTAAATGTCGACCAACACACCGCATATCTAACTAATTTCAATGAGAATAAAGGAACTCATTTGGTTGGAATTACAGCGATTCCGACTGTTCCAGCAGGACTATTTCCAGGAAAAAGAAATACACTAGATGAAGTAGTAGAAGGCGATAAAATAGGAATTCCTGATGACGCTTCAAATACCGCACGAGCCTTTAATCTTTTACAAAAAGCTGGCTGGATCAAATTAAAAACAGGAATTGATCCAGTTAAAGCAACAAAAGAAGATGTTGTTAGTAATCCTAAGAATCTAGAGCTTATCCAAATGTCATCAGCGCAAATTCCTAGAAGTTTGCAAGATTTAGATTATGCAGTAATCCCTGGAAGTATTGTTTACAGTGCGAAGCTTGATCCAAATGACAGTTTACTTTCAGAAGATGTGTTAAAAGAATATGAATTAGTCGCAACGGTCGATGAAAAAAATCAAGAGAGTGAGTGGGCACAAGCTGTAGTGAAAGCTTATCATTCAAATGAATTCAAAAAATATTTGAAAGAACATAACCAAGGAGATTACTGGTTTATACCAAAAGAATTACAGGAGGAACAAAAATGATCGAATTAAAAAATATAGATGTCACCTTTTATCAGAAAAAACAACAAATCGATGCAGTGAAAAACGTCTCTCTAACGATCAAAAAAGAAGATGTATTTGGCATTGTTGGTTATTCAGGAGCCGGGAAAAGTACTTTAGTTCGCGTGATCAACTTACTACAACGACCAACAGCAGGAGAAGTCATTATCAATGGCAAAAATATTCTTAGTTTTTCACCGAAGCAACTGCGAGCACAGCGTAAAAATATCGGGATGATTTTCCAACATTTTAATTTGATGAAAGAACGCACGATTTTTGCTAATGTTGATTTTTCTCTAAAATATTCTAATCTTTCAAAAGAACAACGAAAAAAAAAAATTGAACGATTGCTTGAACTGGTAGGTCTTTCAGATAAAAAAGAGGCTTATCCGAGTCAATTATCTGGCGGACAAAAACAACGGGTAGCTATTGCTAGAGCGTTGGCGAATGATCCTGAAATATTGTTATGTGATGAAGCAACAAGCGCATTAGATCCTAAAACAACGATTCAGATTTTAGACTTATTGAAGAAGTTAAATAAAGAATTAGGTTTGACGATTGTTTTGATTACCCATGAAATGCAAGTTGTGAAAGAAATTTGCAACAAAGTCGCTGTGATGGAAGATGGACAAGTGATCGAACAAAAAGATATTGTTTCAATTTTCAGTCAACCAAAAGAAACCTTGACGAAGGACTTTATAAGAACAGCAACACATATCGATCAAGCGCTGGAAACTATTATTCAGCATCCAAGTTTGACGAATCTGAGTGGAAATGAAGTATTGGTAGAATTTTCTTATGTAGGGGAGCAGACAAGTGAACCGCTGATTGCTCAGCTTTATAGTAAATATCATGTAGTTACGAATATTTTATATGGAAATGTGGAAATCTTGCAACAGGTTCCAATTGGTAATTTGATCGTAATACTTTCTGGCGAAGAACATCAACGAGAAAAAGCATTAGACTTTTTACAAAAACAAGGTGTAAAAATCAAAGTGCTGAAAAAGAATGAACCAGAAGAAAATATCCAACCATTACATGTTATATAAACGGAAACAAGAGAAGGAGTGATCATTATGCAGCATTTTTTACAACAATATTTTCCAAATGTCTTATTATTAAAACAAGAATTTATTGATAGCACGATCGAGACCTTATATATGGTCTTTTGGACAGCAATTATTGCAGGAATTTTAGGAACATTACTTGGCGTTGTTCTAGTAGCAACCAGTCCTAATGGGATTTTAAAAAATAATGTTCTCTATAGTATTTTAGAAAAAATCATCAATGTTTGTAGATCCATTCCTTTTATCATCATGTTGGCATTGATTCAGCCGATCACTCGTTTTTTAACAGGAACAACGATTGGAACCACGGCTGCTTTAGTGCCACTAGTGATAGGGGTGATTCCATTTTTTGCACGTCAAATCGAAAACGCCTTATTAGAAGTTGATCCAGGTGTGATTGAAGCCGCAGAATCAATGGGAACAAGTCCTTTAGGAATTATTTTTAGAGTGTACTTAATTGAAGGCCTACCAAGTATTATTCGAGTCTCATCTGTTACGATCATCAACTTGATCGGTTTAACCGCTATGGCTGGTGCAATCGGCGCTGGTGGGTTAGGAAACTTAGCGATCACCAGAGGCTATAATCGGTTCCAAACGGATGTGACAGTTGTTGCGACGTTGATTATCTTAGTTTTAGTATTTGCCAGTCAATTTATAAGTAATACATTGATCAAGAAAACATCCCATTAAAAAAATGAAAAGAGGAAATTTAAATGAAAAAAACAATTAAAATTATCGGATTAGCATTGACCATTGGATTTGTATTAGCAGGCTGTTCTGCTGGAAATGCTAAAAGTGAAAAGAATGAAACCGTAAAAATAGGTGTTGTTGGTGCGAATAATGAAGTACTAGAATCAGTAAAGGAACGTTTGAAAGATGACGGAATAGACCTGCAGCTTGTTGAATTTTCTGATTTTACACAACCAAATGCTGCATTAGCAGAAAAAGAAATAGATTTGAATTCATTCCAGCATCAAATTTTCTTAGATAACTATAATGCAGAACACAAAACGGATCTTGTTTCGATCGGTAATACGGTCAGTGCGCCATTAGGGATTTATTCTTCTAAAATCAAAAATGTAAAAGAACTTAAAAATGGTGCTGAAATCGCGATTCCAAATGATACGACAAATGGCGGGCGTGCATTATTGTTATTACAAAGTGCCGGGCTGATCAAAGTAGATTCTGTGAAAAAACAAATACCAACCGTAAGTGATATTACAGAAAACAAATTAAATTTAAAGATAACGGAATTAGATGCATCACAAACGGCTAGAGCACTTCAAGATATCGATGCCTCTGTGATCAATAGCGTAATGGCTATAGATGCTGGCTTAATCCCGACAAAAGATGCGATTTTCTTAGAACCTGTGGATGAAACCTCTAAACCTTATGTCAATATCATTGTTGCCCGTAAAGAGGATGAAGACAATAAAACGTATAACAAAGTAGTCGACACCTATCAACAAGAAGCGACAAAAAAAGTCATTGAAGAAACAACAAAAGGGTCAAGTATTCCAGCTTGGGAAACATTTGGCAGAAAATAAGAGGAGGATGATCATATGACTACACTAACAAAACAAACGATTCAAGAAGAAATTCAGCAAAATGCAGACGAAGTGATTGCACTTAGACGTCATTTCCATCAATATCCTGAAGCAAGTTTGAAAGAATTTGAAACAATTAAACGAATCAAAGAGGAACTGAACAAGCTAGATATTCCATTTGAAGAAGTAGGAGAAACAGGAGTACTGGGCACTATTGTAGGGAAAAAACCTGGTAAAACAATTATTTTAAGGGCAGATATCGATGCGCTGGAATTAGAAGATGCAACCGGAAAAGAGTACCAATCTAAAAATCCCGGATTAAATCACGCATGCGGTCATGATGGTCACGCGGCAGCTTTGTTGGGTGCCGCAAAAGTGTTGAAAAACCATCAGGATGATTTTGCTGGAACGATCAAACTAGCGTTTCAGCCAGCAGAAGAAATCGGTGCTGGCGCTTGTCAGTTTGTCGAGGGTGGTTTTGTAGAAAATATCGATCAAGTATTCGGGATTCATTTAGATTCAAGTGTTCCTGTTGGTAAATTAGTTGCAACTAAAGGAGCCACTAATGCTTCTTGTGATATTTTTAAAATCGAAGTGGAAGGATTAAGCAGTCATGTGGCGCAACCAAATGTTGGGCGGGATGCTGTATTAGCTGCGGCAAGTATCGTTGTGGAATTACAGAAAATAGCAGCAAGAGAAGTTAGTCCATTGGATCCTGTTGTTGTTGGAATCGGTGTACTTGATGCTGGAACCAGATATAATATTGTCGCCAATCATGCAAGAATCGAAGGAACTGTTAGAGCGTTCAGTCATGAAACGCGGGCATTCGTTTTAAAACGTGTGGAGCAGATAGCCAATCAAATTGCTGAAGCCCATCGAACCAAAATTTCGTCTTTCCATATTCATGATGCAGCAGGCCCTCTGATAAATGATGATACGGCAACTGAATTGGCACAAAACGTAGCAGCTGAAATTGTCGGGAGTCAAAATGTCGTAACGGATCATACAAAGAGCTTAGGCGCGGATGATTTTGCTGATTTTTTACTGAAAGCACCTGGCGTTTATGGTCGAGTAGGAACTCGAAATTTAGATGATCCGGAGACACACTATGGCCATCATCATGAAAAGTTTGATATTGATGAAGCAGGATTGGCGTTGGCGACAGAGTTTCATGTGCGCTATGCATTAACGTATTTGAATTCAATCGGATAGCAACATGTAAAAGTATAATTATTGAAGTAGTATAAACTTGAATAATTATACTTTTTTATTGCACTCGCTAAAAAACTCCTTAAATTGTACAAAGAGGATAGAGAGTTTAGCAATATTCTTGCTTTTAAAAACAATTATGTTAAACTATTTTTGTAAAGAAAGGTGATTAAGAATGTTTTTTCTTTCAGATAAATTTGTAAAAAGAAGCAGCTCCCAACAAATGAATGTGATGAAGCATTGTTGTGGAGCCTAATAAAATGAACGCTTCATCGTCTAAAAAAATACTGAATTTTTGAGACTAAGCGGTAGTCTTATTTAGTGTTGCTTTTGACGATGATCTTGATTTTTATAGAGCTGATTGAAGGACAACGTGTTTCGTGCGTTGTCCTTTGTTATTAACGACAAGGGATGAGATAGGTGGAGCCTATTTGATTCCTTGTTTTTTTGTTTGATAAGCAAATGACCTTTTAACTAAACGTACGAAAGCATTGTTTGAACAACGTTTAAATATTGAATAGATAAAACAGAAACTTACTAAAATTTACAATAAATGAACAGCAAAGAGAGCAAAAAAATCTTTGTGACAATGGAAAAGAGGAAAAAATATGAGTCTATTAACAATCGAACACTTAACCCAACGCTTCGGCGAAAAAATTCTTTATGAAGATGCATCTCTTCGTGTCAATAAAGGAGATCACATGGGATTAACTGGACAAAATGGAGTGGGGAAATCAACCTTAGTTAAGATTTTAACAGGTGAAATCTTGGCAGATGATGGAACGATTACGTGGCAAAATAATACTAAGATCGGTTATTTAGATCAATATGTAGAGCTTATTGGAAATAGTACGATCAATGAATTTTTACACCAAGCATACAAACCATTATACGAAATCAAAGATAAAATTAATGAGTTATATGCAGAATATGGCGAAAGTGGTGCAGACAAATTATTAGAACGAGCAGGAAATTTACAAACGCAGCTCGATGAAAGTGATTTTTATCAAGTCGATACGATCATCAATGATCTTGCTAATGGTTTGGGAATTGAAGCGATTGGATTAGATCGTCCAATGAACGAATTGAGTGGTGGACAACGGTCTAAAGTTATTTTAGCAAAGCTTCTTTTAGAAGAACCGGATGTTTTACTATTGGATGAACCAACCAATTATTTAGATGACACGCATATTCAGTGGCTGATCAATTATTTAAATGATTTTGCTGGAACCTTTATTTTAGTTTCTCATGATTATCACTTTTTAAATGCTGTAACGAATTGTATTTGTGATATTGAATTTGGCAAATTAACAAAATACACGGGGAATGTGGAAAAATCGTTTGCTCAAAAAGAACAAAACAAAGAAAGCTACTTAAAGCAATACCATGCCCAACAAGCCAAAATTGAAAAAGCGGAAGCGTATATCCGTAAATACAAAGCAGGAAATCGTGCGACCATGGCGAAAAGTCGTCAAAAGCAATTAGACCGGGTAGAACGCATGGCGCCGCCAGGTAGTTTAATAAAACCACAAATTCAATTTCCTTATCAACCAATCGTCGCGAGTTTGGCATTGATTACGGATGAATTAGTGATCGGCTACTCAGACCCATTATTAGCACCGATCGATCTATCTGTTCACAGTGGAGAAAAAGTGGCGATCAAGGGCTTTAATGGAATCGGAAAATCGACATTGATCAAAACTTTAACGGGGAAAATTGAGCCAATTAGCGGTGAATATCAGTATCCAGCAAATACAAAAATTGCTTATTTCTCACAAGATTTGACGTGGGAAAATGATTATTTGACTCCGTTAGCCTATTTAAGTGATTGCTTTCCGAAAAAAACAGTAAAAGAAATTCGCACGTATTTAGCCAAATGTGGATTGCCTGATAAATTAGTGAATCAACAGCTACGACTATTAAGTGGAGGAGAGCAGACGAAGGTAAAACTAAGCGAGTTGACGATGGATTCTAGCAATATTATATTCTTAGATGAACCAACGAATCATATCGATGCAGCAGCAAAAGAAAGCTTACGTCAAGCGATTCAGCAATTTCAAGGAACGATCGTCATTGTTTCTCATGAAGAAGAGTTTTATCTTGATATCACAGATCGTGTGATCAATATTGAAGAAATGATCCAATAAAAAATTGCTTCTAACATTTTAAACAATGTTAGAAGCAATTTTTTATTTCATTAAGCCATCATGGATTTTATCTAAATTCCACTTCATCATGGCATAATAACTATCGCCATCTTCTCCTTTTTTCGCAATGGAATCAGTGAAAATCGTACTGTAAATCGGTAGATTCGTTTCTTTTGACACACGCTCCATACTACGTTTGTCTACACTTGTTTCAACAAATAAAGCAGGAACTTTAGTTTCATGGATTTGATCGATGATTTGTTTCATTTGATCAGGTGTTCCTTGACTTTCTGTGTTGATTTCCCAAATATAGGCAGCTGTTAATCCATAGGCTTTAGAGAAATATTTAAAGGCGCCTTCGCTTGTGACCAGTAGTTTTTTATTTTCTGGAATATCTGCAAATTTTTCTTTCGCTTCTTTATCTAAAGCGGCAAGTTTTTCAGTATATTCTTTGGCATTTTTTTCATAAGTCGCTTTATTTTTGGGATCTTTTTCACTTAAGGTATCTCTGATTGAGTCGACATAAGAAATGCCGTTTTGAATATCTAACCAAGCATGTGGATCTTGTTCGTCTTCTTGTCCAGCGCTGGTTAAGTACATAGGTTCGACTTTTTTACTTACGGAGAAAAAGTCTTGATCTTCCTTTTTATTTGCTGTTTCCATCAGTTTGTTGAACCAACCGTTGCCGCCTGTTTCTAAGTTTAGTCCATTGAAGAACAAAACATCTGCTTCTGATGCTTTGGCAACATCTTCTGGCAGTGGTTCATATTCGTGGGGATCTGTTCCGACAGGGACGATACTGTGCAGATTGACTAAATCTTTCCCTACATTATCGATCATATCTGCAAGAATCGAATTAGTAGCAACAACATTGATCTTTTCTTTGTCTGAGGTATCTGTAGACTTAGATTGACAAGCGGCTAATAAAAATAAACTAGCTAAAGCGGTGATAAAGAGTATTTTTTTTCTCATAAAGTTGGTTCCTCCGTTTTCTGTTTATTGACAAAAAATAGTCCTTTTTTAGGTGAGAATAAAAAGGCTAAAATGAAAAATGCTGCGGCAGTCAAAACGATCGTAGCGCCTGATGCCAGGTTATACGAATAGCTAAAGAATAAACCGATGATTGAACTAGATATCCCAAAGAGAGAGGCTAAAGCGATCATTGTCGGTAAGTGATTCGTCAATAGATAAGCAGTCGCAGCCGGAGTAATCAACATAGCGATCACTAAAATCGTTCCGACTGTTTGTAAAGATGAAACAGCCACTAACGTTAGCAAAAACATTAATGCATAATGGAAAAATTGAACATTTAGACCATAAGCTTGTGCCATAGTTGGGTCAAAAGAGGTGATTTGCAACTCCTTGTAAAAGATTCCGACAAAGAGCAATACAATGATTCCAACGACTGCAGTAATCAAAATATCAGAATCTCGAACAGCTAAAACATTTCCGAAAAGAATATGATAAAGGTCAGTTGAACTTTTTGCGAAAGAAATCATAATGATTCCTAAGGCGAAAAATGAACTGAAAACCACACCGATCGCCGTATCATTTTTTAATTGACTTTTTTGTGTAATAAATCCGATCAATAAAGCAGCCAGAATTCCGAAAATCGATGCGCCAAAGATATAATTGACACCAAACATATAAGAAGCGGCAACTCCTGGCAGTACTGCATGTGAAATCGCATCCCCCATCAAGGACATTCCTCGTAAAACAATAAATGAACCAATGATTCCTGAAACCAATCCAACAATGATCGAAGTGATCAAAGCATTTTGTAAAAATTGGTAACGAACCAAACCATCAATAAAATTTGCAATCATGTGTCAGCCACTCCTTTGATAATAATATCGCCCATTGTGTCACCATAGGCTAATTGAATATTTTTGTTAGTAAACGTTGTTGCGACAGGACCATTTGCAATCAGTTTTTTCTTTAAAATAATCACTTCGTCAAAATAATGAGTGACCTTATGAAGATCATGATGAACGATCAAAATTGTTTTGCCAGCTTCTTTTAATTGTTTAAGAATATCCATGATAACCCTCTCACTTGTCATATCGATTCCCACAAAAGGTTCATCCAAGACGATGATATCTGCTTTTTGTGCAAGGACGCGAGCGATGAATACTCGCTGTAATTGGCCACCTGATAATTCACCAATTTGACGCTTAGCAAATTCTTCTAGTTGAACTGTTTTTAGAGCGGCTAAAGCTTCTTCTTTTTCTTTTTTCCCAGGACGTTTCATGATCCCAAGTTTTGGATAAGTCCCTAGAAGAACGACCTCCAAAACATTGATAGGAAAAGACAGATCTAATGCGCTACGTTGTTCGACGTAAGCGATTCTTTTCTTTTGAGTATTAAGAGGTTGATCTCCTATAAATACCGTTCTAGAGTCTACCTTAAGCAACCCTAGCATTCCTTTTAGAAAAGTAGATTTTCCTGCACCATTCGGACCGATGATTCCAGTGATTTTTCCAGCAGAAACTTGTAAAGAAATATTGACTAAGGCTTTTTGGCCTTGATAACTAACAGTTAAATGCTCGATTGTAATGTTATTATTATTTATAGACATAAAAAAACCTCCTTTTTAGGTTCGCCTTAAAATGAGTATATGACAAAATTAAATTGAAATCAATCTTTTTTTAGGTAAGCCTAAAAATAAAGAGAAGGCTAGGGCATAACTTTACGAGTTATGTCCTAGCCTTAAGGAATCCGAATAAACGTTGGGAGCAAAAGCAACGCCTTTGTCCCAACCCATTCCTACTTAATATGGTTTGCTTTGATATGGGCCAAGTAAATTGAAAATCGAACTTACCACTTCTGAATGTGATTTGTTTTTAGGATATTGATTTGATAATAAAATTACAGCATTTTTTCGATCTTTGGAAATCATTGAGTTTGATTCAAAGCCTGCTTCATTTCCGTGACCCTTAATATAAGTTGAAAAGTTGTAAAGACCACCCATGTATTTTGCTTCAGTTTCTGGAGTCCAAAGTTCATTGATGGTTTGTTGATCAATAATTTTTCCTTCAAATAAATCTGAATAAAATGAATAAAGGTCATCAACGGTCATACCAACATTTCCGGTACCAACTTCTTGATCAAAGGTTAAATTATTATCTTTGATTTCAGAGGCAACATTTTTATTGTTGGATTTTTCATAGGCATAAGTTCTATTTGTTGATTTTACAAAGTCATTATAGAAACAAGTATGCGATAACTTGAGTTCGTGAATAAATGTTCGTGTAAATAGTGTACGGTAAGAAACTCCTGTCAACTGCTCTAGAATGCCAACTAAGATTGAATAATTGACTGCTTCATACCTATATTTACCATAATCGCTCATGGTTGCATTAGAAATGGCAAATTGAACAAAGTCTTCATCAGACATCATGATCGTGGGTTTGATTTTTTGTTGCAATCCAGATGTCATTGAGAGTAATTGACGAATTGTTATTTTTTTGCTATCTGGAACAGTTGGATAAAACTGGTCTAGTGTATCATCTAACGAAAGCTTCTTAGCTTGAATTTGTTGCGAAATAAGAGCCGCGGTAAACGCTTTTTGGATTGAACCAATTTGAAAGGTAGATTGAGAATTATTTAGTCGGCTTTCAGAAAAATTAGCATAGCCAAACCCTTTTTTCAAAATAATCTGTCCGTTGTGAATAATTAAAGCTGTACCAACAAACTGAATATCCTCTAGTTTTTGATTTAATTCTTTAGCAAAATCAGAAGTAGGCTGAATGTCTTTATTTTCAATTTGCTGTATGTTTTGAGTAGAAGGGAGAGTAGATTCTGTTGTTTTCGCAATCGTCTCACTTGAATTTCTCTTAATATCAGATTCAGGATGATGTTGAAAAAATAAAAGATAGACTTCAATTCCAATTAAAATGATTAAGATGAAGAGAATGAATGCAGGAATAAAAGGATTGCTTTTTTTATGGTGTTTCTTATGATGCATACGTAAAACCTCCTCTGACTAGTATATATTTTACCTATACAGCGCAAAAAAACAATATGATTGTAGCGGATTTAACGAACAGTTTTGTAAGTACGAATTTTCTTCGCTCAAAAGTCGTTATATTTTCAAATTTTTGTCACAAGAAAGAAAAAGATTCATGATTTTTTTAGGAATCAATGTTAGAATAGAATTTGAAGTTTTTAACGATAAGAATAGAAAATATCTAGACCACGGAGGAAATCATGACCCAAAAATACAAGGATAAAACATTACGAATCTTTAGTTTGAATGCCAATCGCCCTTTAGCTGAAAGAATTGCTGAAGTTGTCGGGACTGAACTGGGAAAAAGTACGGTGCGCCAATTTAGTGACGGAGAGATTCAGATCAATATCGAAGAGAGTATTCGTGGGGACCATGTTTTTCTTGTTCAGTCGACCAACCTGCCAGTCAATGATAATTTAATGGAATTATTGATCATGATTGATGCGTTAAAGCGAGCAAGTGCTAAAACAATTAATGTCGTTTTACCATATTATGGATATGCTAGACAAGATCGGACAGCCAAACCAAGAGAACCGATTACTGCAAAATTAGTTGCCAATTTATTAGAAGAAGCAGGAGCTACACGTGTGTTGACGTTAGATTTACATACCGTTCAAGTACAAGGTTTCTTTGATATTCCAGTAGATAATCTGTTCACAATGCCATTATTCGCTCATAATTACCGCCAGCAGCAGTTGACAGGAGAAGACATCGTTGTGGTTTCCCCTAAAAACAGTGGTGTACAACGTGCTAGAAGTTTGTCTGAGTATTTAGATGCAACATTAGCGATCATCGATCAAGATGAAGTAGACGGTGTACGCTCAGGTTATGTGATCGGAGAGGTTAAAGATAAGACGTGTATTTTAGTCGATGACATTTTAAATTCTGGCAGTACGATGGCGACTGCGGCAGCTATTTTAAAAGAAAATGGTGCAAAAAGTATTTATGCTTGTGCCTCTCACGGCCTACTATCTAAAGGGGCAAAAGAGACGCTAGATGCATCACCGATCGAACAAATTTGTGTGACTGACTCTGTCTTCATTTCTGAAGAGCGTAAACCAAAAGCTTTGAGCATTGTTTCTTGTGCTGAACTGATGGGTGAAGCTGTCAAACGAATTCATGAAAACACACCAATGAGCCCATTGTTTCGTTTAGAAGAGAAATAATAACGTTCTGTTTAAATTAAGAAGGAGGTTCAGTTATTGTTTTAGACTGAACCTCCTTTTAGTATTTATGTCGGTCAAATAAAAAATAGTCAAGAAAACGAGTATGAATAAAAGAATGGAGTTATACATGTGAAAGAACAGAAAAAGGGTGTTTTATTAGGATTTGTTGCGTATGTTTTTTGGGGGATCATTCCAATTTACTGGAAGTTGTTACCTATGGTCGATCCGCTGGATATTTTGTGTTATCGAATTGTTTGGTCTTTTGTCTTTATGATCATCTATATTTTAGTCACGAAAAAATGGTCATTGTTTTTGACTGAGGTCAAAACTGTTTTACAAGATAAGAAAAAATTAGTTGCGATTATTTGTGCGGCTATTTTAATTTCAGTCAATTGGTTTACGTTTATTTACACGGTCAGTCAAGGGCATGTGACCCAAGCTAGTTTAGGTTATTATATGAATCCCCTTGTCAATGTTTTGTTAGCAACGCTGATCTTGAAGGAAAAATTGAGTCGTTCTGGTATGATTGCTTGTGGATCAGCGTTGACAGGAGTTTTATTATTAACGATCCAGACAGGAGAAATTCCTTATGCACCGCTGATTATGGCTGTTACATTTAGTTTTTATGGATTGATAAAAAAAGGTGTTACAGTAAGTTCCTATACTGGTTTGACGATTGAGACGTTTGTCATTTTGCCGGTTGCCTTGATTTATCTTATATTCTTTTCGCGACAAGGGTTTATGCATTACGAAGTATCAGCTAATCTATTATTGATGGGCGCAGGAATTGTTACAGCGATTCCGTTATTACTTTTTGCGCAAGCAGCAAAACAGATTCCTTATATTATTCTAGGCTTTATTCAATATGTTGGCCCAACGTTAATGTTGATATCTGCACTATTTTTATACCACGAACCTTATTCCTCAGAACAATTTATCGCCTTTGGTTTTATTTGGGTTGGTATTGCAATTTTTACGTATGGTAATATTTATACCTATCGTAAAGAAAAACGATTTGCCAATTAAATAGCATAAGAATCAATCTTTGAGGAACCTTTTTGGTTATGTTAAACTAATCTCATTAAAACTGTTTTAGAAAGGACGAGTTCAGTGGAACCCATTTATTTAGATCATGCAGCAACAACACCAGTACATCCGTCAGTTATTGAGATAATGGCCAGTGAATTAGCCAATACATTTGGTAATCCGTCTAGTATCCATACCTTTGGCAGACAGGCACATCGCAAATTAGAAGATATACGTCAGGTGATCGCTGCCAGTCTTGGCGTGAAGACACATGAAATTATCTTTAACAGCGGTGGGACAGAAGGGGATAATACAGCAATCATTGAAACGGCACTTTCTAGAAAAGAACAAGGAATGCATCTGATTACGACTGCGATTGAACATCCAGCTGTTTTAGAGACAATGAAGTATCTGGAAAGTTTGGGCTTTGAGGTCACCTATTTACCTGTGGATAAGAAGGGAAACCTTTCAGTTAAAGATGTGGAGAAAGCATTAAGGGAAGATACGACATTGGTTTCTGTGATGTATGGTAATAATGAAATTGGCAATTTAATGCCAATCAAAGAAATCGGAACATTGTTACAGACTCATCCAGCAGTTTTTCATACAGATGCTGTACAAGCATATGGTTCACAAAAAATTTTACCTCATGACTTGGGTATTGATTTACTAAGTATTTCTGCTCATAAAATCAACGGACCAAAAGGTGTCGGTTTCTTGTTTAAAAATGATCAGATTTCGCTACCTTCTTTTTTACATGGTGGAGAACAAGAAGAAAAACGTCGGGCAGGAACTGAAAATTTAGCTGGTATTGCAGGAATGGGTAAAGCTGTTGAACTTTTGACTGACGACGAAAAAGAATACCGCCATGAAAAATATGCTGATTTTGAGAGAATTATTTTGACCGAACTAGACAAAGCCCAGATTGCTTACCAAGTTAATGGCGATCCTAAAAAAAAGCTAGCACATATTTTAAATGTACACTTTTCAGGTGTCTCCAGTGACTTATTACTGATGCATTTAGATTTAAAAGGTGTTGCGATATCAACGGGTTCAGCTTGCACGGCTGGAACAGTGGAACCTTCTCATGTCTTAGAAGCAATGTACGGCAAAAATCACTCAGCCATCAAAGAATCTGTGCGCATTAGCTTTGGTTTTGGCAATGATGAAAAACAGATTCAACAATTTACAGCAATATTAATCGAAACGATCAAAAAAATTAAGCAGTAATTTAAGAAAATTAGGATTAGAGCTAGTAAAAAGAAAGCATACCATCTATAATAAAAGAGACAATGAATGAAGAGGTGGAAAAATGGCATTTAAAGAAAAAGCAACAGTAGAAGGCTGTACAGTATTTTATAAAGTAAATGAGCAAGCTAAAAAATATACATTGAAAGACAATGGCTTCACAGAAACGAATTCTGGAAACTTTCAATTGATCCGTCCATTGGATGGGACACCACAAAGTAAAGAAGGCTTTAAATTAAAAATCACGATCGCTGAAGATTTGAAAACACTAAAAATGTCAGTAACGACAGCGAATGGTTTGAAAGCGATGAATATTTTCAAAAACGAATCTCACGCAATGAGTCAAGAGAAGTTTTATTTCTTGATGGATGGTATGATCAGTCGAGGCGTTTTGGAAAAAGCTTAAATTTTGGAAATAAGACAAGATCGAAAAAGATTGAGTCTTATTTTTTTTATAGTCCAACATACAAAACAAAGAAAATTATACTAAGAAGCAAGTTGATTGCCCTTAATATCTTTACTTCTTATAAAATACTAGTATAATAAGTATCACTGAAAAGTTACGACCTTCAAATCGTAGATGAGTTCAGAATCTAAATTGAAATGATGGTGATCAAATGACAGATAACAGCAAAACTCGTGTCGTTGTTGGCATGAGCGGAGGTGTAGACTCTTCTGTTACGGCGTTGCTTTTAAAAGAGCAAGGCTATGATGTCGTGGGTATCTTTATGAAAAATTGGGATGACACGGATGAAAATGGTGTATGTACTGCCACCGAAGACTACAAAGATGTAGCGAAAGTTGCTGACCAAATCGGTATTCCTTATTATTCAGTCAACTTTGAAAAGGAATATTGGGATCGTGTATTTGACTATTTCCTTAAAGAATATCGCTTAGGACGGACACCAAATCCTGATGTGATGTGCAATAAAGAAATCAAATTCAAGGCCTTTCTAGAGTACGCAATGCAACTAGGAGCAGATTATGTAGCTACAGGGCATTATGCTCAAGTTGAACGAAAAGAAGACGGCACTGTGCGCATGTTGCGTGGTGTGGATAATAATAAAGATCAAACCTATTTCTTGAGCCAATTATCTCAAGCCCAATTAGCAAAAACGATGTTTCCTTTAGGCGGCATGGAAAAATCTGTTGTTCGAGAAATTGCTGAACGAGCTGATTTAGCCACAGCGAAGAAAAAAGATTCAACAGGAATTTGTTTTATTGGAGAAAAAAATTTCAAACAATTTTTGAGTACCTATTTACCTGCAAACAAAGGAAATATGGTCACTTTAGACGGTGAAATCAAAGGGCAGCATGACGGTTTGATGTATTATACGATTGGTCAACGCCAAGGCTTAGGTATCGGTGGTGGCAAAGGCTCGCAAGAACCTTGGTTTGTGATCGGTAAAGATTTAGCGACTAATACATTATACGTTGGCCAAGGTTTTCACCATGAACAATTATATGCGACACACTTGGATGCCAGCGAGATTCATTTCACAGTAGACACAGAAATGCCGAGAGAATTTGAATGCAGCGCAAAATTCCGTTATCGTCAAGACGACATACCAGTCAAAGTTGTGTTGACAGGTGACGGCACGACTGCTAAAGTCATTTTTTCTGAGCCAGTTCGCGCTATCACTCCAGGACAAGCAGTTGTTTTTTATGATAGCATGGAATGTCTTGGTGGTGGCTTGATCGATCAAGCCTATCAAGAAGAAAAAGTATTACAATATATTTGATTTTTATGAATCAGAATAACTTTAAGATCGGTAACGAGTATTCGTGAAAAAAAACAACTATATAACTGTTGGACTAATCATTCAACAGTTATATAGTTGTTTGAGTTTTTATGCTGGTAAAAAAGCGTTCCTTCGATTCGATCGATAGTTTAATGGTCATTATTTTTATTATAATTCCTTAAGTAAGCCCTTGATTCAGAAGCACAAATTAAGTAAATAGCTGAACCTAATTCAATTATGCGAAAAGCCAACATAATTGATTTTGGAAAAAGACTGACCATAATCGGTGGATAAAAGTATTGCAAAAAAATAAATGGAATAAAAAGAATAGTGAGAAGATAGCCTTTTTTTCCACCAGATAATAGTCCTGCAATGACAATTATGTAGACAAGAAAAATCAAAAGTTGATACCAAATTTCAGAAGTGAAGGAACTATGACCTTCAACTACTGCTTTTAAAGTCATGATTAAAGCGATAATAATTAAGATATTATTGTATAGAAGCAAATAAATTCCAAAAGAGTTCCAAAATGCAGGTTTTTTCATCATAAGAAATGTTCCTTTCTGTTCTTTCCATATTTTAGCAAATGCTATTTCTATTGGCAATCAAATAAAGAAAAATCGAGGTTTATTCTTTCGTATAATAAATTTCATTGTAGAATCAAAATAATGTTTGTTAAAACAAAAAAAGATTTCACAAGCACTTAAGTTGAAAGTTTTGTACTAAGTGACTAAAATAGCTATTGTATAAAGAATTGGAGTGATAGATCAATGTATCAAGTTGTTACAATATATGGAGACAATGAACCTTGGTGGTTTTTTGAAGACTGGCAAGAAGATATCGAAGAAAATAAATCATTTGATTGTCTAGAAGATGCAGAGCGTTACTACATAGAAAAATGGCAAGAACTCTCTTCAACATATGAATACATAAATACAAAAGTGAATTATTTAGCAGCCTTCTGGAATGCTGGAGATGAACGCTGGTGTGAAGAGTGTGATGAGGATCTGCAACAATATAAAGGATTAGCTTTATTGAAAGATTTACAGGCGGTAACGTTTGAAAGCGGCGACGATTTTCATGAGCGCCATAATGATTGTGCCAAGCCGAAATGTTGTAAATCAAGTTTGGTCTAGATAAGTAAAAGTCAAGAAAACAAGTTCACGTATACGTGTATTGTTTCCTTGACTTTTACTTGTCTAATAATATAAATAGAGCGGCAATTTAATCCTTACAGACCCATTTTCCATCTTCCATCTTGCATGAGCTATTTTCCGAATCACTAGTTTCAAGCACTTCAAGAGTCGTCATTTCTTTTTCTTTGATTGTTTGAATTGCTTGGATGATTTGATCCATTGGTTGGGCACCGTTTATTAGGTACTTCCCGTTAATGATCAGTGCTGGGACACCCGTAAGCTGATACGCATTTACCAAACGAAAGTCATCTTCAACTAACGTTAAAGTAGCTGGATCAATCAAAGCTTGTTGCCATTTATCAAAATCGATCGAACTCTCTTTAACAATCGCTTCGATCACAGCGAGGTCATCAATATTTTGACTATCTACAAACAACCCTGTTTGCAACGCATCAAAGATCATCCAATAACCAGCTTCGCCTGCTACGACGCCTGCAGCTTTGGCAGCAAGTAAACCATTCATAGAAGTTGGAAAAAGAAAATTAGCTTCTCTCATTCCTTCAATATTAAAACGATGAAGATCGTCATTTTGATTAGCGTGGACCCAGTGGGATAAAATCTCGTTTTTGGCATTTTCTCTTGAACCAAACATTTGCTCATGGTCTTCGTTATCTTTAGCTAAAGCAAAAGAGCGATGAATAATTTTTATTTCCGGCATTTGTTTTTGGACTTGTCTCATTCTATACGACATGGGAAAACAAAAACTGCAGATAACATCGTGAAAAAATTCAATTGTGATCATAGTTTCTCCTTAAAAATCATTATTTTAGTGCTTACAATTAGTAAGTATAGAATTCTTCTATTTACATTTCAATTAAAATGCTTAATAAGAGGCGAAAAGAATAAGCAGAGTGTGGTAAAATTAACCTATTGACCTTTTAGAGATTGATTCAATTTGCATAGGGAATTGAGAAAGTGAGTGAATAAAGTGGCAAATAAACAACTAATTATTGCTGAAAAACCTAGTGTTGCCAAAGATTTAAGTAAAGTACTAGGCGCAAATCAAAAAAATAAAAGTTATTATGAAGGTCCAAATGTGATCGTGACATGGGCATTAGGACATCTTTTAGGTTTAAAAATGCCAGAAGATATCAATAAAGAATGGCAATCTTGGCAAATGGAAACTTTACCAATGGTGCCTAAAAATTTAGGGATCAAACCTTTACCAAAAACGGGGCATCAATTAAAGGCAATCAAACAATTGGCGAACCGCAAAGATGTCACCGAGGCAGTTATTGCAACAGATGCAGGACGTGAGGGAGAACTTGTTGCTCGCTGGATCTTAGAATATGTACATTTCAATAAACCAGTCAAACGCTTATGGATCTCTTCTCAAACAGATAAAGCGATCAAAGATGGATTTAAAAAATTAAGACCAGCGAAAGAATATGATAACCTCTATTATTCTGCATTAGCTCGCGCCAAAGCAGACTGGTTAGTCGGATTGAATGTCACAAGAGCATTAACAGTGAAATATCAAGATAGTTTATCTGCTGGACGTGTACAAACGCCAACATTATCTTTAGTCCGTCAACAAGAAAAGAAAATCGAAGGCTTTAGACCGCAAACGTATTTCTCAGTAGAGTTACAAGTTCAAAAAGAAAAAGCTAAACTAGTCCAAAATAACCCATATGCGTTTAAAGAACGTAACGATGTTGAAGCGTTTGTGAAAAAATTAAGCGAAGGTAAAGGTAAAGTAACAGATATACAAGAAAAAAGTAAAACAGAACAAGCTCCTTTGCCTTATGATTTAACTGAAATCCAAAGAGAAGCCAATCAGCGCTATCAATTTTCAGCGAAGAAAACCCTCTCTCTGGTTCAAAGTCTTTATGAATTTCATAAAATCGTGACCTATCCAAGAACGGATAGCAAATATTTAACCACAGATATGAAAGCAACGATGAAAGAACGTTTGCAAGCGGTGAGTGATTTTGCACCAGAAGTCAAAACGTATATCAAAGAGGGCGGTCAAGTCAAGTTGACCAAAGTATTCCAAAACGAAAAAGTAACAGATCACCATGCGTTGATCCCAACTGAACAACGTCCGCGTTATGAGAAGTTAAGTGGAGATGAACAAAAAATCTATAATATGATCGTCACTCGTTTTCTAGGAATGTTTGCTGAAGCCCATCGGACAAAACAAACAAAAGTAACAGTGAACTTTGGCAAAGAGCAATTTATCTTCCGTCAAAGCAAAGTTGAAGTTGCCGGCTGGAAACAAGAAAAAGAAGATGTTATCCCATCTGTCGACTGGAAATTAGGGATGGTGATTCCACCGAATTTCACTATCAATAAAGAACTGACTGCACCACCAAAACCATTGACCGAAGGAACGTTGCTTGGTTTGATGGAAAAACACAGCCTAGGTACACCAGCCACTCGTGCAGAAATCATTGAAAAATTGATCAAGTCAGAGTTGATGGAACGTAATACCAACGGGCTGAATGTTTCGCCTAAAGGCAAGCAGTTGCTTGAACTAGTCAACCCATCTTTAGTAACACCTGAGCTAACAGAAAAATGGGAAAAAACTCTGGAAGCAATCGCCAAAGGCAAACAGAGTAGTACTGTTTTCCTAAAAGAAATCGAACAAGATACAAAAAAATTAGTCAATGAGATCAAACAAAGCGAAAGCAAATACCAAGATTTTTCAATCACACAAAAGAAATGCCCGGAATGCGGCTCAAACTTACGTGAGAAAAATACTAAGGATGGTAAAATCTACGTGTGTTCCAATCAAGATTGTAGCTATCGCCGCAGAAAAGACCCTAAAGTGTCCAACCATCGTTGTTCGCAATGCCATCGTAAAATGGAAATCATTGATGGGAAAAATGGCGCTTATTTCAAATGTAAATACTGCTCAATCACAGAAAAAATGCAGGATAAAAAAGAACGCAACAAGAAGCTTACGAAACATGAAGAACGTAAGTTGATGAAAAAGTACTCGCAAAAAGAAGAACCAGAAGAAAGTGCGTTGGCACAAGCGTTGAAAGCAGCAATGAAACAAGATTGATTTTTAATCAAAACCATCAATTCTCAGAAGCAGTGAGGATTGATGGTTTTAAAATTATAACATGAAACCGCTTGATTTCATGTTATAATTTAGACAAAATAACAATCAGAAAAGAGTGTATAAAATATGATACTAAATACCGAGCAAGAAAAATTAGATACGAAATTCATGAAACAAGCACTAGAACTAGCCCAAGCTGCTGCAAAACACGGGAATGAACCATTTGGTGCATTACTCGTAAAAGATAATAAAGTTGTTTTGACTGGAGAAAATCAGATACATACTGAAAGTGATCCAACCTACCATGCCGAATTAGGGATCATCCGTGATTTTTGTTCTAACCAAAAAATAACTGATTTATCTGAATACACACTTTATACAAGTTGTGAACCTTGCTGTATGTGTGCAGGCGCGATGGTTTGGAGTACTTTAGGCAGAATGGTTTTTAGTTTATCACACGATGAATTAGCCGCGATCGCCGGTTTTAATATCATGATTGGAAGTGAAGAAATTTTTTCTAAAAGCCCAAATAGACCTGAAGTTGCTAAAGGCGTGTTAAAAGAAGAGGCAGTTCCAGTTTATGTCGATTACTTTCAAACAGAACGCGAAGAAAAGGAGTAGTCAAACGATGCAAAAAAATGAATATCTAGCCTTAGTTGCGATGGAAGAATGTGCAGAAATCCAGCAAGCATTGTCAAAAGCAATCAGATTTGGCTTTGACGATCATCATCCATCAAGAGCCGATGAAACGAATGAAGAACAACTGTTGACTGAATTCTATCAATTGACGGCGATGATCGAAGAATTGCATAAGCAAGGGATCATTTCAGGATTTACGCAAGAGAAAATAAAGCAAGTGAAGCAAGACAAAATTGAGAAAGTTTATAAATATATGGACTATTCTGCAGAAAAAGGGCTGTTGGAATAAAAGATAAATTTTTAACCAGAAATGATAATAAGGATAGAACTTAAACAACAATCATATTGTAGTAATAGTGCTATTGAGGTGAAGTAGATGGCAAAAAAAATATGGATTTTTCTATTGTTGACTCTTGTGATTGGTTATAGTATTTCAATAAGTGGCAAAAAAGGGAAAACTGAAAATGTAGTCATCACTATTGGAGAATCACGAAATTTTAAGGAGAGCGAAATCAACACAGCTGTCGCTCGTGTGAGGAAAGAATTTAAAGATTTTGTTCATTGTGAGATGACTAGCCTTTATTATGATGAAGAAAAATCGAATAGGGAAATCAAAAATTATTTTAAAGAGAATCAAGAAATTAGAAATGTAAAAAATACGGATAAAAATGACTTTATTGTATTGTACTCTGATTTCGAGGTCGGATTAGAAAATAATCAAAATTCTGGTTTTACACCAGGCTCTAATTATACGAATTGGATGTGGTTATTGAAAAAAGAACACTTTTGGAATTCATGGGAAATTGTGACTTTCGGGGTTTGAGATAGGAATCATCTGGTCTAGAAATAGATCATTTTGAAAAAAATTAGCTGTGTAGTTATTATCTAAACAAAATTTTTACAATGAAGAAAAGCATTTCGCTCGAAGTGTTTTTTTCATATTCCATCATTTAAACCCACTTTTCTTATTTTTTTGCAAGAACAAAGGAAAATTTTAATGAAAAATGCACAGAAACATTTGTATTTTGCAATAAAAGGAGTATACTCTAAATTGGAATCATTCTAAATTTAATAAAAAGAGTTTCCACACACACATAATGAATGTAGGTTTATTTTATTCTTCGTTTTGATTCATTTTGACAGTCCCAACCAACTGTGTAAGTGAATAATTATTTTGAATAAAATTAGCTTCTTTCTTTTTGTGGAAACAGAAAAAAACAAGGGGGATTATTGATGTTTGATATTGTAACATTAGCAAGATTCCAATTTGCAATGACGACAGTCTTTCATTACTTTTTCGTACCGTTTTCAATAGGATTAGCACTTGTAGTTGCAGTCATGGAAACGATGTATATTGTAAAAAAAGATGAACGTTATCGCAAAATGGCGAAGTTTTGGGGAAATATTTTTCTATTGAGTTTTGCAGTCGGAGTCGTAACAGGAATTATTCAAGAATTTCAGTTTGGGATGAACTGGTCAGATTATTCTCGTTTTGTTGGAGATATTTTTGGGGCTCCACTAGCGATCGAAGCGTTACTTGCATTCTTTTTAGAATCAACGTTCTTAGGTTTATGGATCTTTACTTGGGATAAAGTAAATCCTAAACTGCATTTAACATTTATTTGGTTGGTTGTAGTGGGTTCAATGATGTCAGCTTTCTGGATTTTAGCGGCAAATAGCTTTATGCAACATCCAGTTGGGTACACATTAAATAATGGCCGTGCAGAGTTGATCGATTTTGGGGCCGTAATTGGGAATCCGAAAGTTTGGTATGAGTTTACGCACGTTCTATCTGGTGCAATTGTGATGGGCGGAATGATCGTTGCTGGTTTGGCAGCGTTCCAAATCTTGAAAAAACGTGATGTGAATTTCCACAAAACATCTATGCGCATTGGTTTATGGATTGCCTTATTTGGTTCACTCTCTGTTTTATTTACAGGTGACTTACAAATGAAAGCATTGATCAATGATCAACCAATGAAATTTGCAGCAATGGAAGGCGATTACGAAGATTCAGGTGATCCAGCTGCTTGGACATTGATTGCTTGGGCAGACGAAGCCCAACATAAACAAGTATTTGGGATTCAAATCCCTTATATGCTAAGTATTCTTTCTTATAATAGTTTATCTGGTTCTGTTGATGGAATGGACACTGTGAATGAACGGTTGAAAGAAGAATATGGAGATGATAAAAATTATTATCCGCCAGTAAATACATTATTCTGGAGCTTTAGAGTCATGGCTGGATTTGGCGCATTGATGCTTTTAGTTTCAGCATTAGGGTTATTCTTTAGTCGTAAGAAAAAACCTTCACTTTATGAAAAACGTTGGATGGTTTGGATCGTGGCATTATGTACGTTCGCACCATTCTTGGCAAATACAACAGGTTGGTTGATCACGGAACTTGGTCGTTATCCTTGGACCGTATATGGTTTATTTACGATCGAAGATAGTGTTTCGCCAAACGTATCAGTGGCTTCACTATTAACATCAAACATTATTTACTTTATTCTTTTTGCAGGTCTTGGTTCAGTAATGGTGTACTTGATCACGGTAGAACTTAAAAAAGGACCAGATTACGAAGAAAAGAAATTAGCAGAGGCAAACTCTACTGATGTAGATCCATTTGATAAGGAGGTCTTTGGCGAATGAGTACGTTACAATTACTTTGGTTTGTGCTGATTGGTATTTTATTCTCAGGCTTCTTCTTTTTAGAAGGTTTTGACTTTGGCGTGGGAATGTCGGTCCAAACATTAGCGCACGATGAAGAAGAAAAAGAACAGATCATCCAAACGATTGGACCGGTTTGGGATGGTAATGAAGTATGGCTATTAACAGCAGGTGGGGCAATGTTTGCTTCTTTCCCATACTGGTATGCTTCATTGTTTAGCGGATTTTACTTGATTTTGTTTATCATTTTAGTTGGGTTGATCATTCGTGGTGTGTCATTTGAATTCCGTCACCGTATGCCAGATGGCAAACGTCGCAGAATGTGGAATTGGACATTATCGATCGGTAGTTTTATCGTACCGTTTTTCTTTGGGGTTTTATTCATTGATTTAGTTCAAGGAATGCCACTTGATGTTGACGGTAATATGATGGCCTCATTTACAGATTATATCAATGTATTTTCTGTTGTCGGTGGTGTTGCATTGTCATTATTGTGCTATTTACATGGGTTGAACTACATTACACTTAAAACGGAAGGTCCAGTGAGAGAACGTGCACGTAATTATGCATCATTATTGTATTGGATTTTATATGTTGGATTAGTTGTATTTGCAGTATTGTTATACTTTAAAACAGACTTTTTCGATAATAATTTCTTATTGACGCTAGTACTTGTCTTGGGAATTGTTGTGATGACTGTTATTGCAAATGTTAGTGTCTTTAAGAAAAAAGAAATGGTTGCTTTTCTTGCTAGTGGCTTAACCTTGATTCTTTTAGTTGCTTTATTATTTAGTGGTCTATTCCCACGTGTGATGGTCGGTAGTGAAGGGTTTTATGATATCTTAATTAAAGATGCGTCAAGTTCACCTTATACCCTTAAAACAATGACATGGTTATCATTAACGATTTTACCATTTGTATTAGCTTATACAGGTTGGTCTTATTATGTCTTTAGAAAACGTATCAAACATCCAGCAATTGCTGCTGTGGGGTATGAAGGATGATCGATAAAGCCATCTTAAAAATGCCGAAAATCAAAAATATTATGATCTTGCTTGCAGGTTTTTCTCTCCTGCAAGCAGTATTTATTATAGGACAAGCATTTTATTTATCTAAAGCCGTTGTTGGGTTATGGGAAGGTGGTCATTTAAAGGACCAGCTGTTGA
Source organism: Enterococcus sp. AZ126 (assembly GCF_051714545.1). Lineage (NCBI taxonomy): Bacteria > Bacillati > Bacillota > Bacilli > Lactobacillales > Enterococcaceae > Enterococcus > Enterococcus sp. AZ126. Next base: position 1,276,928 of record NZ_JBIOSB010000001.1, on the reverse strand, counting down.
ATATTTTGGTGTTCTTTTTGTTTTATACTGGCAGACATGTGGTGACATTTCTTCGTGAGAAAATGTTAGATACATTTAGTTATGATCGTTCTCGTGAATTAAGAGAAGCGTTGTTGCAAAAGGTTTTTCTGTTAGGACCAACAGTGGTTCAAAAAAATGGCACTGGAAATATGATCACAATGGCACTCGAAGGAATCAGTCAAGCTGAAAATTATCTTCATTTGATCTTGATGAAAATCATGAATATGATGATCATTCCATGGATCATTTTGATTTTTGTTTTTACCTTGGATATTCGATCAGGTATTGTTTTACTGGTTGTATTTCCGATGATCATTATTTTTATGATTATTTTAGGCTATGCAGCACAAAGTAAAGCAGATAAACAATACAAAGCGTTTCAGATTTTATCTAATCACTTTATCGACTCATTACGCGGATTAGACACATTGAAGTTGTTTGGATTAAGCAAAAAATATGCAGGCAGCATTTATAATACGAGTGAACGATTTAGAGAAGCGACAATGAGTACGCTAAAAATTGCAATTTTGTCAACGTTTGCTTTAGACTTTTTTACAACATTGTCTGTAGCAGTTGTGGCAGTGTTTTTAGGCTTAAATTTATTAGATGGTGGGATTTTATTGTTTCCAGCTTTGACGACGTTGATTTTAGCGCCAGAATTCTTTTTACCAGTTCGTGATTTTGCCAGTGATTATCATGCGACATTAGACGGAAAAAATTCATTCCAGGCAATTCAAGCTGTATTGGATTTACCAGAAATGACTGAAACGGATCGTCTGGTTTTAGAAGATTGGACCGCATTGAGCGCATTGTCTGTTGAACAATTGACTTTTCAATATGAAGAAGCAACACAACCAGCATTAAAGGACGTAAATTTTTTAGCAAAAGGGTATCAAAAAATTGGAGTTATTGGTGCAAGTGGTTCTGGTAAATCTACGTTGATCAATGTATTAAGTGGATTTTTAGAACCAAATGTTGAGATAACCAATATCGACGTTGATGGACAGACAATTCCGCATTTTCTTCAAAAAGAATGGCAGAAACAAGTTCTTTACATTCCTCAGTCACCTTATATTTTCCAAGATACGTTAGCGAACAATATCCGTTTCTATACGCCAGATGCGACAGATGAACAAGTTTTAGCTGCTGTTCAATTAGTCGGGTTAGAAACGCTTTTAGGAGAACTTTCAGACGATTTAAACACCGTGATTGGTGAAAGTGGGAGAATGTTAAGCGGTGGTCAAGCACAGCGTGTGGCGCTTGCTAGAGCCTTTTTAGACAAAGGACGTCGAATTCTACTATTTGATGAACCAACTGCTCACTTAGATATCGAAACAGAAGTAGAATTAAAAGAAAGAATGTTGCCGTTGATGCAAGATCATCTTGTCTTTTTTGCCACACATAGACTGCATTGGATGGCAGAAATGGATTATATTCTAGTGATGGATAAAGGACAATTGGTTGAAGCTGGAACATTAGCTGAATTGACCGAGAAAAATGGTTACTATGTGAATTTAGTCAATCAAATGAGGGGGACAAAATAATGGAAAATACCCCAACAAATAAAGAATTGTACGAAAAAGATCAATGGGTCAAACCATTCTTGAAAAAGTATAAAGGGTTATTGTACTTAGCGTTGATTTTAGGCTTTTTAACTTTTTTTAGTGCAGGAGCCTTGATGTTTAATTCTGGTTATTTAATTAGCCGAGCAGCGTCATTACCAGAAAATATTTTAATGATCTATATTCCCATTGTTTTAACACGTGCCTTTGGGATCAGTCGTCCTGTTTTCCGTTATATCGAGCGTTTAGTTAGTCATAATTGGGTTTTGAAAATGACGTCTGACTTGCGTTTGAAGCTGTACATGGTTTTAGAGAAAGATGCAATTTTCTTTAAATCAAAATACCAAACCGGTGATATTTTAGGTTTGTTATCAGAGGATATCAACCATTTACAAAACTTGTATTTACGGACTATTTTTCCCACTGTGATTGCTTGGTTGTTATATATTTTTATTATCATTGGGCTCGGTTTGTTTTCATGGTGGTTTGGTTTATGCATGTTGCTGATGTTAGGTGTAGTGATTTTTCTACTGCCTTTGATTTCAGTTTTAGTGAATGGAGCCAGACAAGAGAAACAAAAAGTCTCTAAAAATGAATTGTATAAAACATTGACTGATAATATTTTAGGTGTGTCTGATTGGGTATTTAGCCAACGTGGACAGGAATTTGTTCATTCTTATGAAAAAGAAGAAGCGAAGTTACGCCAATTAGACGAACAAATCAAACGATTTAATCGTATTCGGGATTTTGTTTTACAAGTTGCTTTTGGTGTGATCACGGTCGCAATCTTAGCTTGGACCAGCATTCGTTTCCCAGGAAATCATGGAGGTGCTGCTAACTGGATCGCAGCTTTTACCTTGACCGTATTTCCATTGATTGATGCTTTTGCACCGCTGCCTGATGCAGCACAAGAGACAAATATTTATAAAGATTCAATCAAACGCTTGAATGATTTACCTGAACCAGAAGAAGTAAAAGTTGTGCTAAAAGATCTAACGATCACAGAGACACAAATCAACATCAATGATGTCTCTTTTGCTTACGAAGGAACAGCTAAATTCGTTCTAAAAGACCTGAATCTGACAATCCATCCCAAGGAAAAGCTAGCGATTTTAGGACGCAGTGGATCAGGTAAAAGTACCTTAGCAACGTTGATTCGTGGGGATTTAGAACCTAATAAAGGATCGATTACCTTAGGTGGCATTCGTACAGCTGAGTTTGGGGATCAAATCACGAAATCAATTGGTGTGATCCACCAAGCACCTTATCTCTTTAGAACAACTATTTTAAATAATGTCAGAATCGGTCGTGAAGAAGCTTCAGAAGAAGACGTTTGGCAAGTATTGGATAAAGTGGGCTTAAAAGAGATGATCGAAAGCTTACCTGAAGGTTTACTAACTATGGTGGATGAAGCAGGTTTACGTTTTTCTGGTGGTGAGCGGCATCGGTTGGCATTAGCTCGTATTTTACTGCAGGATACGCCTGTTGTATTACTGGATGAACCAACGACAGGACTTGATCCAATTACAGAACAACAATTATTAGATACATTTTTTGATGCCTTAAAAGACAAAACCATTATTTGGATCACCCATCACTTACAGGGGGTTCATATGATGGATCGTGTCATTTTTATTGAGGATGGTCAATTGGAAATGAGTGGTTCACCACAAGAATTATTAGCAGGAAATTCTCATTATCAGCAGCTATATGCAATTGATCGAGGCATGAACAAACGTTGATAATTTGACGAAAAAAAGATAAGGCTAGGACATAACTCGTAGAGTTATAGCCTAGCCTTAAGGAATCCGAATAACCGTTTGAGATTTTTTAAATAAGTTGGCATTCACAAAAATTTGAAGCACAATTTTTGTGAATCCCTTCTTATTTTTCGGAGTTGAACACTTTTGTCCCAACTTCACACTTTTAAAGCCGGAATCGTTTATTAAAACGATCGTTGCAGCAATAATTGTGTTAGTAAAGTTAATTGTTCTTTTCCTAAACAATCAGGTAGTTTTTCGATATCCGTCATGGCCTTCTCAGTAACGTGTTTTGCAAAGCATTTTGCATCATTGACACCATTTAGTTCATGAACGAGTTGGGAAGCTTCAATCGCTTCTTCTGCCGTGATAGAGGAACCTTTTTGGAGATAAACATTTACACGTTCCGGTGCTTTTTGCATGGCAAAGATCAATGGCAACGTGTAAACGCCTTGTGCTAGATCTTCTAAGACAGGTTTTTTTAGGGTATTGATATCTGCTGTATAATCCAAAATATCGTCATACACTTGAAAGGCGATCCCGATATTGCGGCCAATTCGTTTGGCCAGACGTTGTACTTCTGCACAAGCATGGCCAAAATGAGCTCCCTCCAGACAGCTTAGGGAAAATAATTCAGCAGTTTTTCCATTGACACTACGTAGGTAATCAGAAACAGTCATATCTTTTTTGTAACGCATATGCATTTGATCTAATTCACCAAGTAGCAGTCTTTTCATTGCGGAAGCGTTTGTATGTAGAAAATCAGACCCATTCATTGTATCAGCAAGTAACGCGAAAAATTCTGTAAACAATAAGTCACCAGTGTAAACAGCGATATCTTTACCATAGCGGGATTGAATGGTAACGACGCCTCTACGTAGTGGAGAGTCATCAATGATATCATCGTGGATCAATGTTGCCATGTGCAGGATTTCGATTGATGCGGCGATTTTGATTAATTGGTTGGAATCTTGTTTTTTTTCGTCACCGATTTGAGCAAATAAAAAGAAGAAAGCTGGGCGTAGTAATTTACCTCCGGAAGTTGTTAATTCAATTAAAGCAGCTTCAATTTCTTTGTTTCTTATTTTAACTTGTTGTTTGATCAATTCACACGTTTCATTTAATTGTTGTTGGATAATAGGAAATTCTTTCCAAAAATCATTCATAACGCAATAGTCCTTTCAGTAGTTCAATACTATTGATTGTATACGATGTTGGTAAAGAAATACAAGCAAATTATTCTGTGAGCATTAAACTAAATATTGTAAGGAGAGAAGAGTATAATTTGAATAGAGAAGTTTTTTTTGAATTAGTTGAATTAAAAGCAAAGACAGCCAGTGTTTTACCTTTCCTTTTAGGGATTTGTTTTAGTTGGTATCATTATGAAAGTCTACATTTAGTTTATGTTCTTATTTATTTTATTGCGATGTTCATTTTTAATATGGCTGTTGATATTTTAGATAATTATAATGATTACCACCATGCTAAAGAAGGGCATGATTATAAAGAGAAAACCAATATTATCGGTCGGGAAAATTTGTCCTTATCAATGATTCGTCGCTGGATCATTTGGATGGTGGCTATTTCAGCGTTAATGGGTATTGGTTTGACTATGGTTGTTGGCTGGCCATTGTTGTTTCTAGGACTGTATTGTTATTTGATTGGAATCTTTTATTCTTCTGGACCAAAACCATTATCAAGCCTGCCTTTAGGTGAATTCTTTTCAGGATTTACGATGGGCTTTATGATCATGTTGATTTGTGTCTACATCAATACATTTGATTCTTTTCAATGGACAACGGTCAATCTGGGCAGTATCTTTTTGGTGTCATTGCCTAACACCTGTCTGATTGCTAATCTAATGTTAGCAAATAATATTTGTGATTTAGAAGAAGATGAATTGAATCATCGATTTACTTTAGTTCATTATTTAGGGAAGAAAACATCGATTGGTTTGTTTGTCGGTTTGATCGTGCTTGCATTTGCTTCGATTGTTTTGAGTACTTTTTTAGGATTAACACCAATTACTATGTTATTGACGTTGCTCGTTCTGCCATTTATTTGGAAACAAACAAAGTTATTTTTAAACGAGCAGGTCAAAACGAAAACATTTAGTTGCGCTGTGAAGATTTTAGCAGTTGGCGCATTAGCACAAGTTGTATTTTTTGCCATAGGATTGTGGCTTAAATAATAAATAAAGAGATAAAGAGGGGATTTAAATGAGTAAACACGTCGTTATTTTAGGAGCTGGCTATGCCGGATTAAGAGCATTACATGAATTACAAAGAGGAAACAACGAGTTGAAAATCACATTGGTAGATCAAAATGACTACCACTTTGAAGCCACAGATATCCATGAAGTCGCAGCAGGGATCCAAACATCGGAAAGAATCACGTATCCAATTAAAGATGTTGTAAAAACAGCTTGCACGACATTTGTACAAGGAACTGTAGAAAAAATCGATAGTGAAAACCAATTGGTTCAGTTGAAAGACCAAGAAGCACTTTCTTATGATTATTTGATCGTAGCTTTAGGTTATGAATCAGAATCATTTGGGATTCCTGGAGTTGAAGAGTTTTCACTAAAAATGGTGGATATTCCAACATCAGAAAAAGTTTACCAACATCTTACAGAGCAAATGGAAGCTTATAAAGCAACGAAAGACGAAAACTGTCTGAAAATCGTTGTTTGTGGCGCTGGTTTTACTGGGATTGAACTATTAGGTTCATTGAATGAAGGAAAGAAAAACTTAGCAAAAATCGCAGGTGTTGAACCTGATAAAATTCAATTATATTGTGTGGAAGCTGTAACTCGTCTATTACCAATGTTCAGCGAAAAACTTGGTGGTTACGGTATCGATCATCTAAAAAAATGGGGCGTCAATTTCTTAGTTGGAAAACCAATCAAAGAAATCAAACAAGATACTGTTGTATATTTAGATAATCAAGAAACAAATGAATTGAATGAATTAAACGCGAAAACAATTATTTGGACAACGGGTGTTAGTGGAAGTCACGTTGTTGGAGCATCTGGTTTTTCTGCAAAACGTGGTCGTGTGATGGTTAAACCAGATTTAACAGATGCAGATCATAGTAATGTTTATATTATTGGGGACTGTTCTGCTGTGATGGATAAAGAATCTAACCGTCCTTATCCAACAACTGCCCAAATTTCACTTAAAATGGGTGAGCATGCAGGTAAAAATATTAAAGCCCAATTAAAAGGCGAAGCAACAAAAGAGTTTACTTTCAAATCATTGGGTTCTGTTGCGTCAATTGGCAATAGCCAAGCATTTGGTGAAGTAGGAAAAATGGAAGTTAAAGGATATCCAGCTTCTGTGATCAAAAAAGTGATCATGGACCGTTCATTATTTGAAACAGGCGGTATCAAAGAAATGTTAGCAAAAGGTCGTTTTGATTTTTACCGTTAAAATGTAGAATAACAATGAATGCTATGAAAGATTCCAAGTAAAGTGCAGTTTTGATATGACAGAAAGTCAACGGCTGCAGTTATCCAAAATACATGCTTGAATTACAAATCTGGAGCGAAATATCTTATTCGTGTGAGATCTGTTAGCACCTTTTGATAAAAAATTATTTTTTAATTTAAACTTTAAGTGGTATCGCGGATATGGAAGCGCACAAGACAAAAATCTTATTTCAGAAGTGCTGGTTTTATTGTTGTCGTCATTCGGAGGTTGGACAAAAGCATTTACTCGGATTCTTTAAGGCTAGGTTATAACTCTTTGAGTTATGTCCTAGCCTTTAATTAGTTTACAAGAAGATTGAGTAACCTAAATGGAGCAAATCGATGTCTGATTGACGAGAGGCAGTATCCAAAGTATGATGTGGTCAGTATCAATGATTTTGTTGATTTTATTTTTGGTACCAAAATTCATAAAAAACATGACAGCTAATACAGCGAAGAGTGCTTTAAATCATTAAAATTTTAAGAGAAATAATGGGGGTACTTTTGTTCGGCTCGTTTTTTAGGTATAATGGATACTGATTGAAAAGAGGGATGTTACATGGCACAAAAAAGGAAAAGTGCGAAAAAGAAAAAAACAAAAAAACAACAGCAACAACAAGAACATCTTAATTTCATTTTTCTTGGTATCTTTTTTATCTTCTTTGGATTATTTGGACTATTAAAATTAGGATATCTTGGCACTTTAATTGCCAATGGCTTACGTGTAGTTATAGGAAATACATTTCCAGCAGCAGCTATTTTACTGATGCTTTATGGACTTTCTTTAGTAATTTTCGGCAAAGAATTTCCTGTCAAAAAGAGTCGGCCAATTATTGGCGGCGTATTTATTTACTTAGGTATTTTACTTTTTCTACAAGCGTACATGTTTCGTAATGTCGGTACTCAAACTCCAGATATTATGGGAACTACGTGGGCATTTCTTAGAATGGACTTAAAGGCAAATCTTGTTGCACAAAATGTTGGCGGTGGAATGATTGGGGCTGGACTGTACAGCCTGACGTTCTTTTTAGTTGCTCAGTTTGGGAGTTACTTGATTGCGAGTTTGCTGATAATATTCGGTTTATTTTTAATGAGTATGCTCGATTTACAGCAAGTCATGAATGGATTGCAAGTCATTCGGGAAAAGCTTAGTGGTTTAACTGCAAAAAGTGAAGAACGTCAAGCCGAAAAAGAAGCGAAGCGAGCAGAAAAACGTGCAGCTAAACAGGCGGAGATGGAAAAACGAGCTCAAGAACGTCTGAAAAATGATGTACGAGAATTGACACCTGGTGAAAAATTAGCACAAGAGGCACTGAAGCAAGAGGAAAACAAAGTACAGGAACCAGAACAGTTGACGCTAGTTCCAATTGACAGCTTCCAAAGTCAAGCTGAAGCACAGCCCATAAAACAAAAAGTAGCTGTTGAACCTGAAATGGATGAAAGCGGCGAATTGGATTTTGAAATTTCAGAAGAGGCAGAAGATCGTGATTATGAGTTACCTCCATCAACGTTATTAGACTCGATTCCTTCTGCTGATCAAAGTGGGGAATACCAAAAAATCGAAAAAAATATTGGGGTTTTGGAACAAACGTTCAAAAGCTTTGGTGTTGATGCAAAAGTTGTAAAAGCAAGTCTCGGTCCTGCTGTAACGAAATTTGAGATCCAGCCAGCAGTTGGTGTGAAAGTGAGTAAAGTCGTTAGTTTAACGGATGATATCGCGTTAGCTCTTGCTGCAAAAGATGTACGGATGGAAGCACCGATTCCGGGAAAATCATTAATTGGGATCGAAGTGCCAAATAGTACGGTCAGTACCGTTTCATTTAGAGATATCATCGAAGCACAACCAAGTCATCCTGATAAATTGTTGGAAGTACCTCTTGGACGAGATATTTCAGGGATGGTTCAATCAGCCGATTTAGCTAAGATGCCTCACTTATTGATTGCCGGATCAACGGGTAGCGGGAAGTCAGTTGCGATCAACGGGATCATTTCCAGTATTTTAATGAGAGCAAAACCACATGAAGTAAAACTGATGATGATCGATCCCAAAATGGTAGAGCTGAATGTCTATAATGGAATCCCCCATCTATTGACGCCTGTGGTTACAAATCCACGGAAAGCCGCACAAGCGTTGCAAAAAGTAGTCCAAGAAATGGAATTGCGCTACGAAAAATTTGCAGCCGCTGGTGTTCGTAATATTTCTGGGTACAATGAACTAGTGATTCAACATAATTTAGAAGACGGGGAAAATCGTCCGATATTACCATTTATTGTTGTGATCGTTGATGAGTTAGCTGATTTGATGATGGTTGCCAGTAATGAAGTGGAAGATGCAATTATTCGTTTAGCCCAAATGGCTCGAGCAGCTGGAATTCATATGATTTTGGCAACGCAACGTCCGAGTGTGGATGTTATCACAGGAATCATCAAAGCCAATGTCCCTTCAAGAATGGCATTTGCTGTTTCAAGTGGTACTGATTCACGCACGATCATTGATAGTAATGGTGCAGAAAAACTTTTAGGACGTGGAGATATGTTGTTCTTGCCGATGGGCGAAAATAAACCGATCCGAGTTCAAGGAGCCTTTATTTCAGATCATGAGGTCGAACGGATCGTCGCTTTTGTAACGGAACAACAAGAAGCTGATTACCAAGAAAGTATGATGCCGACAGAAGAAGCAACTAGCAGCAGTGAAGCGTCACAAGATGAATTATATGAAGAAGCAAAAGCTTTGGTAGTAGAAATGCAGACAGCTAGTATTTCTTTATTACAAAGACGTTTTAGAATCGGTTATAATCGTGCAGCTCGTTTGGTTGATGAATTAGAAGGACATGGTGTAATAGGGCCATCTGAAGGGAGCAAGCCAAGAAAAGTTTTTCTTGAACCAGAGACGCAAGAGATGCCGGTAGATCATGGTCCTGAGTAAAAATAAGATTCAAAAAAAATGGAGTAAGCTTAAAAGCAAGCTTCATTTTTTCGATGGATCAAGACATATATTTTTAACTTTTTTTAATAAATCTTCTTAAAATGTATGAAATACTATCATAAAAATAGATGAAAAGTTGAATTTAATCATAAATACGATTAAAATTAAGATAGTTCAATATAAAAGACTGACAAATTATAATGAAGTGATCGATTAAATAAAGAGTATGAGGATGAATCGTATGAGAAGAAAAAGCGTATTATATTTAGACGTAGCAGAGCAAATCAAAGCTGATATCATGAATGGTACATATCCTGTCGGTTCCTTATTACCAACAGAAGCTGAATTAGAACAATTATTTGATGTCAGTAAAATCACTGTTCGTCGTGCAATCGAATTATTGTCATCAGAAGAATTAGTCGAGAAAAAAAGTGGAAAAGGAACAACTGTCTTAAGTAATCGACCGTACAATAAATTGTCTAAAGCAGGTACCTTTACAGAATATCTAAATGATTCAGGACAGAAAGTAGCAAAGAAAATATTGAATTTAGAAAAAGTGACATTAACTTCTGATTCTCCCGTCTATCAATCTCTAGGTGAAAAAGCCGTAAAAGTTTCACGTTTATATACACTAGATGATCGACCGTATATCTATTTTAATTATTTTCTACCAATCAGTTTAAGTGATGTTCCATTGGAAGAGTTTGAAAAGGAATCGTTGTATCGCTTGATGGACCAACATGGTATCGAGATTATTAAATTTGAAGATAGTTTTCAAACGATTGAATTAACAACAGAGCAACAAGAAATTCTAGCGACCTCTGAGAAAAATGGGTTAAAACGAATTAGAAAATCAATCGGATTATCTGGAAAAATCGTTGAGTTTTCCGAAGCAATCTATAATACGGCTCTTTATCCGTATGTGATTGAATATGAAGCATAAAAAAATAACAGATTGCTTACAAAAGTGTAAGCAATCTGTTATTTTTTTCAATGGTGTATTCGTCAAGGCTGCATTAAACTAGTGAAGTAGAGAAAAGGAGAGATGGACATGTTACAAGTAGAAAATTTAACTAAAACATATGGAGAACAAATTAAATATGAGGCACTAAAAGGCTTGAGCTTAACTGTTAATGATGGTGAATTTGTCGGAATCATGGGGCCATCAGGAAGTGGGAAAAGCACATTTTTAAATCTACTGGCAACAATTGATCAACCAACATCTGGACACATTTTATTAAATGGCAGTGATCCAAATCAGCTGAATCAAGAAGAAATAGCTAAGTTTAGACGTAGAGAGTTAGGCTTCATTTTTCAAAGTTTCAATTTGATGCCTACGTTGACGGTTGAAGAGAATATTATTCTACCACTAACCTTAGATGGAGAAAAAATTTCAGTTATGAAGAAGAAATTAAAACTTTTTGCCGACCGATTAGGAATTACTAGTTTGTTGAAGAAACGAATTGCAGAAATTTCTGGTGGACAGGCACAACGTGTCGCTGTAGCTCGGGCAATGATCCACCAACCTCAATTATTACTTGCAGACGAACCGACAGGAAATTTGGATACAAAATCATCCAAAGATGTTATGCAATTGTTACAGCAATTAAATGAAGAAGAAAAAGCAACGATTTTGATGGTTACTCATGACCCCTTAGCGGCAAGTTACTGCAAACGAATCGTATTTATCAAAGATGGTGAATTGATTGATGAAATTCATCATAATGGAAATCAAAAGATGTTTTATGATGAATTAATGGTGAAACTATCTGAGATTGAAGGTGTCGATGATGAATTTTAGACAATTTGTTATTCGTAATACCTTAAGAAATAAACATCTCTACATGGCATATTTTTTAAGTACATTATTTTCAGTAATGGTCTTTTTCACATTTACAGTATTTGCATTTCATCCTGCATTGTCAAATGGGCTAAATCAAAAAGCTCAAATTGGAATGTTGGCAGCCGCGATTATCATTTACGGTTTTGCTTTTTTCTTTGTTCTGTACTCGATGGATGTGTTTATTCAATCACGGAAAAAAGAATTTGGTCTGTTGATGATTCAAGGAATGAGTCCTAAGCAACTAAAAAAAATGGTTTTTATTGAAAATTTAGTTATTGGTTTTTTTGCAACGATTATAGGAAGTGTTGCAGGAGTCGGTTTTTCACAACTGATTTTATGGTTAAGTAATAAATTGATGCACGTCAACTTTGGTTTTTATTTTCCAATACAAGCGATTCTATTAACGATTGTTTCATTCGCCGTTTTATTTTTAGCAATCTCGTTTTTCATCCAGTTCCGTTTACCAAAATTAAGTTTACAGGAATTATTGAAGGCAGGAGATCTTGGAAAAGGGACAATCAAAAGCTCATATGTTAAAACTATTTTAGCACTTCTATTGATTGGTGTAGGTTATGCAATTGCACTGTTAGCTAAAGGGACGTTAGTAGCAATGGTCATGTTTCCTGTAATTTTCTTGGTCGTTGTCGGGACACGCTTTTTATTTAATCAATTAAGTGTTTCAGTAATTGAGCGATTGAAAAAGAAAGAAACGATTTTTTGGAAAAAAACAAACATGGTAGTATTCTCTGATTTAGCCTTTCGTATGAAGGATAATGCCCGTTCATTTTTCTTAGTCTCAATTATTTCAACGGTGGCTTTTGCTGCAATCGGAACATTATATGGTTTTCAAAATATGATTTTAGAAGGGATGAAGCAAAATCCATATGAGTTTGAAATCTCAGGAACAGTTGAAGAAACAGCAGCAATCAAACAGGACTTCACTCAATTATTAGCAGAAAAAGGAATTCATGTGGAAGAAGGAGAGCTAACAACTTATACAGATGCGGAGCAAGTTCGTTTTATTAAAGAATCTGAGTATAATCATCTTGCTGGATTAGTTAAACAACCAACGATTCAGACGCAAGGCAAAGCTGTTCAGCTAGTATCAACCAATGCTATAGATGGAACCAAAGAAGCAATGCATGATGTGAAAATTCCTGATGGAACTTCGCTACCTGTGATCAAAAAAGAAAAAACGACGGTTGTTTCTGCCTATGAAAAAACGTTAGTTGTGCCAGATGCGACTAATCTGCAAAACATGGAAAGTACAACAATGACCGTTTGGCAGCCCAAAAATACAAGCTACGAACAATTAGTTTCAATCGGTAAATTCCAAGAAAAAAATATACCGTTTACGGCAAAAAGCTATACACAACAATCAATTACTGATATGTATGCGCCTATCTTATTTGTTGGAATCTTTATTGGCATCGTGTTCTTTGTTTCAGCTGGAAGTTTCTTATATTTCAGACTATACAGCGATATGGATGTAGACGTAGAGAAATTCAAGATGATTTACAAAATGGGCTTAGCAAAAAAAGAGTTGAAGAAAATGATTTATCAACAAGTAGGTATCTTGTTCTTTACACCGATCATTGTTTCTGTGATCCATGGAGCAGTAGCTTTGACAGCAATGTACCATATGTTCGATCAAGGTATGCAGTTGGCAGGATGGCAAGTGTTAGGCGTCTTTGTTCTGATTCAAGTCGTTTACTATCTTATTGCTCGGGTGTTCTATTTCAAAAAAGTTTATCGTTTAGTTCAATCATAGAACATAGAAAGAAATTATGAAAAATGTCTTTAGTTCTGAGAAAGTTAAAAGTGGATAGTACTTGATATAGTAGACAAAAAATAGCAAAACTTTAGACTACAAAGTCAAAAGATAGTATCAAAAATTTCATTCTGTTTTAAAATTTAGGCTCTTTGTCAACTAATGTTGGTGAAGAAAATCCAAAGAATTAAATCAACTATTGTAAGGCCTAGAGGAAAATACCTCTAGGTTTTTCTATTTGGTTGAAAAAGAACGGTACCAAAACATAAAGCAATTCTCAATTTGAAATTATAAAAGTTACGAAAACCATACGCATTTCTCTTTAATACTTTGATATGGTTGTTCAAACATTCCAACGATCCATTGGAATAAGATAATTCGAGGTCGTTTTTAAGTTCATTTTGAACTTTACTAAAAGTTGAAAAAACCGTTTGCTAATAGTCAGGAAGCGTAGGATATTCTTTTTCTACTAACGTGTGAAATCGTGTATAATCTCTTGTTAGTACGGCATAAAAAATATCCTGATAACAGGTGTACCCAGCTTTTAATTCTTTATCATACGCAAGAAGTCGATCTACGAGTTCCGTTTCTGTTAAATAGGCACGAAAGGAAGGACGCCAACGTCGGTTTTCAACGATATCAATCAACTGTTTTGTTTGACCGATTTGAATTCATCAAAACAAAGGACTTCGGGCAAGGTCAGGCGATTGATTTTTTTCGGTTCATAAAATTGTTTCAAGACACGGTAAACAGACGAGACAGAAACGTTTTTTGACGCGCAATCTTACTCATAGACGTGACTTGTTTCTGCGACGAATATTCTTTCACATATTTTGCATTAAAAAAGATGCCGGTGATTTCTCACCAACATCAGAAAGTTTAGAGCCAAAGTAATAACCATGCATACAGAATACCGTTTAAAGCTCAAATCAACCCTAAAAAATAAGAAGTAAGTGTGAAGAATGATTAATAAAAACAGATAGCCAAACAAGCAGAGGAAAAATGCTAAGATAGGTGAATCTTAATGATAACTTTAAAGTTATTACCTAAATGGCGATTAGCGGTTGTTATTTTTTTAGATCAATAAATAGCGCAAAATAACGTATTGATCAGTATAACGATTAACTCAATAAGATTTTAGTTCTATCTATTTTATTATAAAAATGATAGCTTATACAAAAAATATTTAATATTAATATTGATAAATAATTTAATCAAGAGTATACTTACTTTAAGTAAGTTTGAAGCTGTGTGAAATGGAAAGTCAATCTAGGTGATTTACGAATCTATTTCAAAGTTTTCTAGTACTACAGCTAACTCGAATAACACATTTGACAAAAATATACAGACTGAGAATAGAGGGTACAACGAATGAACATAAAAAATTATTTGAATCGTTTAACTATGGAAGATGATTTAACCTCAACTATTAAACGATTAACGACGCTTCAACGAAACCATGTTAAAAGAATCCCTTTTGAAAATATAGATATAATGAACAATCAAGAGATTGTTTTAGATGAAGAACAGTTTTATAAAAAAATAATTGAAAATAATAGAGGTGGTATTTGTTATGAACTTAATGGATTGTTTAATTTGTTACTGAACAAATTAACGATCGATAGTTACTTAATTGCAGCCACAATAACGAATTGTGAAATGGAAAAAACGCATGCATGTATTATTTCTACGATTGATACGAATAAATTTTTAGTAGATGTTGGCTTTGGAAATATTTATCAGGGACCTATTCCTTTAGATGGTAAAATGGTTGAAGATGTAAGTGGAAGCTACTACATCAAACATGTTGCGCATGACGAATATAGTGTAATTAGAATCAAAGAGAGTGAGGAAACTGTTCTTTACAATTTTTTTGATACTTCAGTATCGTTAAAATCGTTTTCTGAGGCACTATATTTTAATACCCATAGTCCAAAATCAGTATTTAATAAAAAAGAATTGATCACGATAGCGACTGATACAGGAAGAGTCACTCTGACAGATAAAAGCATACTAAAAATTTCTACAGGATCAGATCAAATTAAACAAAAGATAACTAACTATAAAAATACGTTAGAAAAGTATTTTTATATTACGACCATATAACTTGAAAACGTACTTTACAATGTACTCATTCCCATATCAAATAGAAGTGTTGAAGATACCCTAGGTCAGATTAGAGGTATCTTTTTATATGCAATTATGGAATGAAACACAAGTAAAATATAAATTCATGTTCATTCTCTCGATTAAACAAAAAGAACCTATATATCAACTGATACATGGGTTCTCCTTGTGATTAAAAAAATACAATTATTAAAGTAAGCTGGATAGTGCTACATAGTAGATAACGAAAAAAGAAAATAAAGTTCTAAAAAAATTAATACAGTACGTGAGAATAGTTTGTCAAAAAGATAGCCATTCAAGAAAGAAACGAGAATCTGTTTTGATTAATTAAGGTTCTACAATTCCTTGATCATCAATTCGACCGGAAATTTCAACATCATGTTCCGCATAAAAAGACAAAGGCGTATCCGTAGTTGAAGGTGATTTTATAGCTTCCAGCACGTCTGATTTAAATTGGTCAAGGCCCTCATCAGTTGTTGTGTCATATAAAATAGTGGCGCGGCCTAAATCAAATGCTAAGGAATCAAGATGTTTATTTTGAATTTGAATCACGTTCTTCTTTAATGCTTTAGCATAGCCCAATTCATAATAAATATTTGGGTCATGACTGGATAAATCAACAATGACTAGATCTGCTTTGTCTAAACCGTTGTGAATCTTTTGCTCTGTTGCTTGAAGATCCTCACTCAAATCAATCATGATCAGCTCAAATCCAAGTTGATTTTTAGCAAAGACATCTCGGATATAGCCAGAAAGTAAGTCAGTATGACCTTTAAAATTACTGGCATCTTCATTGATAGGACTTGCGAAGAAACATACATTCGTTTTCATAAAAAAACCTCTTTTCTTATCTTTAATTATATCAACGATGTAAGGACGAAACAAACAATAAGAATGAGTACTGCTGATATTAGAAACAAGGGCATAAAAAATAGTTAATTTTGCTACCTAACCTAGATAACATATAGACAAATCCAATACGATACGTTATAGTATGAAGCGAATGTTAAGAAGAAATGAGGAAGAAAATTAGTGGAAAAAGCATCCATTTATGGTTTAACCAAAGAAGAGTTGATCGCATGGTTCATCGAACATGACGAAAGAAAGTTCCGTGCCACACAAGTCTGGGAATGGCTTTATATCAAACGTGTCATGGCCTTTAGCGACATGACGAATTTATCAAAAGATGTCATTGAATTATTAGAAGAAAACTTCATTATCAATCCATTGCGTCAAGTGATCGTTCAAGAAGCGAAAGATGGCACAGTAAAATATCTTTTTGAGTTACCAGATAAAAATATGATCGAGACAGTTTTGATGCGTCAAGAATACGGCATGTCTGTTTGTGTAACAACGCAAGTGGGTTGTAATATTGGCTGTACGTTCTGTGCAAGTGGTTTACTTAAAAAGCAACGTGATTTAACAGCAGGAGAAATTGTTGCCCAGATAATGTTGGTCCAACATTATTTCGACGAGCGTGGACAAGGGGAACGTGTCAGTCATATTGTTGTGATGGGGATCGGTGAGCCTTTTGATAACTATGATAATTTAATGAATTTCCTACATACGATCAATGATCCAAAAGGGCTGGCGATTGGCGCTCGCCATATTACCGTTTCAACGAGTGGCTTAGTGCCGAAAATCAAGGAATTTGCGAATAACGGCCTACAAGTAAACTTAGCGATTTCTCTACATGCGCCAAATAATGACGTTCGGACCTCTATTATGCGCATTAATCGCAGTTTCCCAATTGAAAAGTTAATGGAGGCTGTTGATGAGTATTTAGAAAAAACGAATCGTCGGATCACATTTGAATATATTATGTTGAGCAATGTTAATGATCGCCCAGAGCATGCGCAACAATTGGCAGATTTGTTGAAGGATAAGAAAAAGTTGACGTTTGTTAATTTGATTCCATATAATCCAGTTAGTGAACATGATCAATACAGTCGGAGTGAAAAAGCGGATGTATTGAAATTCTATGATATCTTGAAGAAGAATGGTGTCAACTGTGTGATTAGAAAAGAATACGGAACAGATATTGATGCAGCTTGTGGACAATTGAGAAGTAAGCAAATCAAAAGAGAAAAGAAAAGTGTTTAATTTTTAATAAAAACTAAACCATTAAAAAAGTCCCTAATAAACCAATTTCGGTTTTATTAGGAATTTTTTTATTTTTCAGGTAAAATTGTAAATCCATAATCAATGATATGATCTTTTAAATAACGTAAATATTCGTTTCCCATAGGTGATAACGACATCTGTGCAGGATGAATCCAACCAATCTCCATTGTTTCATCAACTTCTAAAGGCAAGGCAACAATATTTTCATCATTCAATTCTCGACTCAATACGCCAGAACTTATCGTATAACCGTCAAGCCCGATCAAAAAATTGAATAACGTCGCCCGATCACTGACACGAATGCTTTTTTTATGATAGCGAGTACTCAAGATCTCCTCTGAAAAATGAAAAGAATTAAATTGTCCCTGTTCAAATGAAAGATATGGAAACTCTTCTAAATCTGTAAGCGTTACTGATTTTTTCCCAACTAAGGGATTTTTTTTACTCACAAAAACATGGGGATGTGCCATAAATAAGGGATGAAAAATCAATTGTTTCTCTTTTAATAATTTTCGAATAACTTTTTCATTAAAAGGATTAAGATACAAAATACCTAATTCACTTTGAAAAGTACTGACATCTTCAATAATATTGTTTGTTTGCGTTTCGCGAAAGGTAAATTCGTATTCATTTTTTTCGTATGATTTGATCAATTGGACAAATGCATGTACGGCAAAAGCATAGTGCTGTGCAGAAACAGAAAACAATCTTCGACGAGTCTCCGTTCCTTTATATTTCTCTTCCAGCAAATCGACTTGTTCCAAAATTTGTCTAGCATAGGATAAAAACTCAGTCCCTTCTGTTGTAAGGATCATCCCTTTTTGTGTTCGCTGAAAGATCTGAATATTCATTTCTTGCTCAAGTTCTTTGATGGCAGTTGACAGGCTCGGTTGAGTGATAAATAGCTGTTTGGCTGCTTCGTTGACTGAACCTAATTCAACAACTTTTACAATATAATCCAATTGTTTAATTCGCATAGTATCGTCCTCCCTAAATATAAAAACATAACTAGACAAAATTTAAAACAAATAAATTGGTCGTTTTAGATTTCAACTTGGATTACTTGTACACCTTGTTTTTCAATTTCTCGAATCACTTCAGGAGAGGCAAAAGTATCGGTGATCAAATAATTGATATCTTTAATATGCCCACTAGTAAAGTTAGACGAAAAACCAATTTTTCGATAATCTGCAACGACGATCACTAAACCATTTGTTCGCTCGATGATCAGCGAATTTATTTTAGATTCATGCAAAACAGGCGTCGTGATTCCATTCTCAACACTAAGCCCAGAGCAGCCGATAATTGAAATATTAGAAGACATTTTTGAAAAAGAATCAATTGCAATATCACCAACTAAAGCTTCTTTCGGAAAACGAATTTCCCCTCCGGATAAAATAACTGTTGAATTTGGATTGTGATCAAGATTGGCAACTTTGACATTATTTGTGACGATTGTAACGCGTTTATTTTCCAGATTTTTTAAAGAAGATAATGCTGTTGAACCTGTATTGATAAATAACGTATTGCCATCTTTAACGAATTCTGCAGCTTTTTTTGCGATTGCATTTTTCAAAATTTCAATTTCTTCATTGTAATCTTCTGTGCCAATTTTCGAAACAATTTGAGCTTTTCCGTGGGCACGTTGTACCAACCCCATCTTTTCTAATGCAATCAGATCACGTCGAACAGTAATCTCTGAAACAGCCAATTCCCGACTGATCTCTTTCACCAGTAAACTTACTTCTGCAGTTAATAGTTCAAGTAGTTTATCTCGACGATTTTTGATTGTCTTATGCGAACTTTTCATCTAAATTCCTCCCTTCTAACTCATTTGAGTAAATACAAGTGTATTTACCAGCGCTTTTGCCTCTTTTAACAAACGATAACCTCTTGATGGTTCATTCAGTTTAAGTAAACATTGACCTTTTAAATACAAAAGATAGGCTAATTCTCGATTATTTAGTCTATTTTTATCGATCAAGTCTAATTCACTTAAACATTTTTTATGTCTATTTTGATGGAAATATCTCATTCCCGCAATTTCATTCCATGAAAACAATCCACGCATTTGCTTCTTCTTAACGTTTTTTAACTTAAATAAATGTTCTAGACAATGATTTAGATTTTCTTCTTCGTTTAAAAAAGAAAAGCAGTACATTTGCGTATGATAATAAATGAAGAGGTAATCAAATGTGGAATGAAAAAAAGATTTGTTTTTATCTAGATGATCTAAACAATTCTGATAATTTCCTTCGTCTAGCAAAAGTAAGCTGTCAAAAATAATAATAGACTGTTTGAAGCCATTAAACAAATCTTTTTTCTTTAGATCGTCTTTTAGAACAATCGCTTTTTTTAAATCACATTCAACAGTCAAAGCGTAAATCATTTTTTCATAGATGTTTTTTAGATACTCAAAAAGGACAACGATCCCTAATACGATTCCACCTATAAAACCAAAAATAAGTTTTGCCCCGAATGCATGAGTAGTTGCGACCAGATAAAAGATATAAGCCGCAAACAACGAATATACGACCCATAACAATCCTTTTTTTCCAAAATAAATACTTTTCCAAACTACATTTTTCATCTTCTTCACCTCATCGAAACTATATCATAAAAAATATAATATGAACATAAAAAAAGATGTTATAATCATTAATTTTCTTAATTCAGATTTAAATGTTCTTAAAAATGTATAAATGATCATAAAAATGGATTGAAAACGGTTTAAAATATTGTAGAATAAAAAGTGTAAACGAGAATGAGATATGGAGGGATTATATGGCAACAATTCATGATGTAACAAAAGAAAGTTGGATTTTAAGTACTTTTCCTGAATGGGGAACCTATTTGAATGAAGAGATCGAACAAGAAGATGTCAAATCAGGTACTGTTTCAATGTGGTGGTTAGGCTGTACAGGAATTTGGTTAAAATCACATGAAGGAACGAATATTTTATGTGATTTATGGTGCGGAACTGGAAAAAGAGCTCACGGTAATGGAAAAATGAAAAAAGGCCATCAAATGATGCGTATGAGTGGTTGTGAAAATATGCAGCCAAATCTTAGAACACAGCCTTTTGTGATTGATCCATTTGCAGTCAAAGACGTTGATGCTTTAGTCGTGACACATATTCATTCCGATCATTTAGATATTAATACGGCGGCAGCAGTTCACCAAAATTGCCCAAATGCGCGTTTTATCGGCCCAAAAGAAGTCGTTGCTACTTGGTTGAAATGGGGAATACCTAGAGACAAAACAACAATCGTAAAACCTGGTGATCAGGTATCCATCAAAGATGTAAATATTGTAGCTTTAGAAGCGTTTGATAGAACGGCATTAGTAACTTGTGAAGATCCAGAAGTAACTTTAAAAGGAAAATTACCTCAAGATATGGACGAAATTGCTGTTAATTATTTGTTTGAAACGAGTGGCGGCGCTATCTATCACGCAGGCGATTCACACTATTCTAATATGTTTGCCAAGCATGGCAATGAACACAAGATTGATGTTTGTTTAGGCGCTTACGGAGAAAATCCAAGAGGGATCACAGATAAAGTCACATCGGTCGATATGTTACGTATGGCGGAATCTTTGAATGCAAAGGTTGTTATTCCAGTTCATTATGATATTTGGGCAAATTTTATGGCTGATCCAAAAGAAATCACAGAAATTTGGAAATTTAAAAAAGACCGTTTGGACTATCAATTTAAGCCCTTTATATGGCAAGTCGGCGGGAAATTTACGTATCCAAATGATAAAGATAAGCTTGAATTCAACTTTTATCGTGGGTTTGACGATGTCTTTACGAGAGAAAATGATACACCATTTCCATCATTTCTATAAGAAGGGAGAAAGTAAATGCTAAAGTATTTTTATGATAATGATCTGATTCGTTTTTGTGATAAAACACCAGATAATTGGGAAGATGCAGTGATTCTTAGCTGTCAAACGCTATTGGAAAAAAGCATCATTACGCAACAATATGTAGACGAGATCGTAGCATGTGTTCAAAAATATGGCCCTTATATTGTAATCGTCCCAGGCGTTGCGATGCCTCATTCATCAGAAGATAGTCAAGGCGTTTTAGGAACAGCTATTTCATTTACAAAAATGAATCAAGATGTTGTTTTTGAAGCAGGAAATTCAGAAAAAAATGCACGTTTATTTTTCACATTAGCGGCTAAAAATAATGAAGAGCATGTGGAAAATATTTCTAAATTATCAGAAATGTTGATGACCGATGGCTTAATTGATGCCTTGATGACAATCGAAACGATGGAAGAGTATCAAAAAGTAATGACAACTTTTGACAGATAGAAAGAAGGGGAGTAAATGACACAAGTATTGAATTTTCTGATGGGGATATGGGATTATTTTGCTGCAAATATTTTAACTCAGCCAGCATTTTTAATCGGATTTATTGTTTTATTGGGCTATGTTTTATTAAAGAAACCATTATATGAAAGTATTGCTGGTTTTTTAAAAGCAACGGTCGGTTACTTGATTTTGACTGTTGGTTCAGGCGGCTTAGTCAATAATTTTAGACCGATTCTAGTTGGCTTAAAAGAACGCTTTAATTTAGATGCGATGGTCATTGATCCTTATTTTGGTCAAAATGCTGTAACTGCAGGAATCGAAGAAACTTTCGGACGAACATTTAGTGATACCATGATTTTATTATTGATTGCGTTTGTCATGAATATTTTATTGGTACGTTTCAAAAAATATACAAAATTACGAGCGGTTTTTACAACAGGAAATGTTCAAATTCAACAGGCGGCAACAGCGTTTTGGATTTTGTTATTTTGTTTTCCTGATTTAGGGCAAATTCAAATATTATTGATTATGGGTCTTATTCTAGGTTGCTATTGGGCAGTTGGATCGAATCTAACGGTCGATATTACACAAGATTTAACTGAAGGGGCAGGTTTTGCAATTGCTCATCAGCAGATGTTTGGGGTTTATATCTTCGCTCGATTAGCAGAGAAAATTAAAAAAGATAAAAATAATCGCAAACTGGAAGATGTCCAATTACCTGGTTTTTTATCGATTTTCAATGAGAACATGGTTGCAACGTCAATCTTGATGCTCTTTTTCTTTGGCATTATTTTAGTTGTATTGGGACCTGCGTATTTAATTGAGGCAGGATTCATGGTGGAAGGACAAAGTTTCTTTTTCTATATTTTGCAAACAGCATTATATTTTGCCGTTTGTCTCGCTATTTTGCAATTAGGTGTACGAACCTTTGTTTCTGAGTTGACAGAGTCGTTCCAAGGAATATCTAATACGTTGTTGCCCGGTGCCGTTCCTGGGATCGATGTTGCAGCAACATTTGGTTTTGGTTCACCCAACGCCGTGACAATTGGCTTCTTATTTGGTGCTTTAGGTCAATTTATAACGATTGGATTATTGATTTTGTTTAAATCACCTGTGATCGTGATTGCAGGATTTATTCCGTTGTTCTTTGATAATGCAGTAATTGCTGTTTATGCAAATAATCGTGGAGGGTTTAAAGCGGCTTGTATATTCCCTTTTATTTCAGGTGTGATCCAAGTTGTAGGATCTGCTTTAATAGCAGCTTTCATCGGATTATCACAATACGGTGGTTATATCGGTATGTTTGATTGGGCAACCGTTTGGCCTGTGATGACTATCCTAATGAAATATTTAGGCTATTTCGGGGTTGCTTTAGTCGTAGTTTTATTGCTGGCAATTCCGCAATTACAATATCGAGCAAATCCAGAAGGGTATTTCTTGATTGTTGATGATTATGATGAATACGTAAAAAAGATGGCGACAAAGAGTGCGTAACAATTAATACCTAGCTTCAAGAATTAATTTTTCGGGAAAAAGATAAAACATAAAAGAGACAAAGAGCGTCTCAAATATGTTTTCCTATTTTCCAGTCAAGGCTGGACGAACTCGTTTAGCTTTTACGATTATCTAGCTACGTAGGCTAGTCTCTAGGAAAAAAGATGAACTATGTATATGACAAAAAAAGTCACAATCGTATGTCCTTATTTTTCTACGAGCCTAAATTAGCTTACTACGCTTTCAAATTTAGGAGGAAATTAAAATGAGAGTATTAGTATCGTGTGCAAATGGATCAGGAACAAGTTTAATGATGAAAAAAAGTGTGGAAAAAGCACTGAAAGAACTGGGCTTTAACATTACCAATATTCACCATTGTGCAATTTCAGAAGGAAAAAGTACGGCAGGACAATATGATGTTGTATTTTGTCCAATGAATTTTCTAAATATGTTTGATGATGCTAAGAAAAAAGGCATCACAGTTGTTGGGGTAAAAAATGTTATGTCTGCTAAAGAAATCAGTGAGCGCGTGCAAGAGACAGAGCTAGCGGCCAAATTCAAATAGTCAAAGTAAGGTAAATAACAGGTCAATGAGGCTAGGACATAACTCTACGAGCTATGTCCTGGCTATAAGGAATCCAAATAGATGGTGGGAGCAAAAGTAACGTCTTCACAGTTTAACGCTTCTATCCAAACCTTATCAATCGAAATCATTACAAACCAACCAAGGAGAGAGAGAAATGAGTAGACCAAATTTACAGGTAGCTTTAGATCATTCAGATTTGCCTAGTGCAATCAAGGATGTGGTTCAAGTTGGAGAAATTGTAGATATTGTAGAAGTAGGAACGATTCTTTGTTTGCAAGCAGGAGCGGAAGCGGTTCGCTGTATTCGCGCATTATATCCAGATAAAAAAGTAGTTGCAGATACAAAATGTGCTGATGCTGGCGGGACGGTTGCAAAAAATTGTCGTGATGCTGGAGCGGATTGGATGACGGTCATTTGTTGTGCAACGATTCCTACTATGGAAGCAGCAGCGAAAGAAGTCGAAGAAGTTCAAGTTGAATTATATGGAGATTGGACATATGGACAAGCTGAAAAATGGCTGGATGCGGGAATTTCTCAAGCTATTTATCATCAAAGTCGAGATGCACTTTTGGCAGGTGAAACATGGGGTGAAAAAGATTTAGAAAAGGTAAGAAAATTGATTGAAATGGGTTTTAGGGTTTCAGTCACTGGCGGATTGGATGTTGAAACGTTAAAACTATTCAAGGATCTTAATGTATATACATTTATTACAGGCCGAGGTATTACAGCTTCTGCCGATCCTAAAAAAGCTGCACAAGATTTTCAAGATGAAATAAAACGGATTTGGGGGTGAAGTTGATGACTTCAATAGGCATCTATGAAAAGGCGCTTCCTAAAAATATGAGCTGGAAAGAGCGACTTTTGCTCGCAAAAAAATTGGGATTTGATTTTATTGAAATGTCGATCGACGAAACGGATGAGCGTCTTAAAAGATTAGATTGGACAAACGAAGAGCGTAAGGCAGTGAGAGAATCAATACATGAAACGAATGTATCGATATTATCGATTTGTTTAAGCGGACATCGACGCTTTCCTTTTGGCTCTAAAGAGCTAAAGACAAGAACAGCTGCGTTGATTTTAATGGAAAAAGCTATAAATTTAGCCTCTGACTTAGGTATCCGTACCATTCAATTAGCTGGTTATGATGTTTATTATGAAGTTAAAACGTTGACATCAAGAGAATATTTTATCGAAAATTTAAAAAAAGCTGTTGCAATGGCAGCTTCAAAAGAGATTGTGTTATCCATAGAAATCATGGATGATCCATTTATGAATTCTATTTCTAAGTTTTTAAAAATAAAAGAACAGATTCGTTCACCATATCTACAAGTATATCCTGACTTAGGTAATTTATCTGCGTGGCCAGAAAATGATGTTGGCTATGAATTAGAACTTGGGATCGACCAGATTTCCGCTGTTCATTTGAAAGATACTCTGGCTGTAACGGAGCAGTTTGCCGGAAAATTTAAAGAAGTTCCATTTGGTACAGGCTGTGTCGATTTTTTAGGTTGTCTTAAAACATTGAAACGATTGCATTATAATGGTCCCTTTCTAATTGAGATGTGGAGTGAAACTAGTGACACGCCTGAAAAGGAAATCGAACAGGCAAAAGAGTTTCTATTTCCATATTTAAAGGAGGTTGGATATCTTGATAAATAAAGACCTGATTCAAGAAATGAAAGACCGAGTTTTTGCTGCAAACTTGGCTTTACCTGATGCGGGATTAGTCAAGCTTACTTGGGGAAATGTTAGTGAAATCAATCGTGAAGCTGGTTTGATTGTAATTAAACCTAGCGGAGTTCCTTATGATCAGATGAAGATTTGTGATATGGTGGTAACTGATTTAGATGGAAAAATACTAGAAGACGGATTGAAACCATCTTCTGATTTGGCAACTCACGTTGAATTATATAAAGCGTTTAACGAAATTAATTCAGTAGTACATACACATTCAAAAAATGCAGTGATGTGGGCGCAAGCAGGTCGAGGAATACCTGCATACGGCACTACTCATGCGGATACGTTTTACGGTGTTGTTCCTTGTACTCGTCAATTAACATCTGAGGAAGTTGCATCAGCTTATGAACTTGGAACAGGGAAGGTGATCGTAGAAACATTTAAAGAAAAAATAATTGATCCCTTAGCTGTTCCTGGAGTATTGGTGTATGGCCATGGTCCGTTTACATGGGGGGAAACGCCAAAAAAAGCTGTAGAAAACAGTATTGTTTTAGATGAGATCGCTGAGATGGCTTCTATGACGGAAGCCGTAAATCATGAAGTTCTCCCCATTCCTCAGTATCTCCTAGATAAGCATTATTTTAGAAAACATGGTGCAAATGCTTATTATGGACAAAAAGAAAAGTAAAATACGTTCGTTTAGATTGAGGTTGGGACAAAAGTGTTTAACTCCAAGAAATAAGAGGGGATTTACGAAAATTACTATTCAAATTGTTGTAAATTTCAATTTATTTTCGAATGATCCGCTTAAAATCTCGTCGTTTATTCGGATTAATTAAGGCTAGGGTATAACTCGTAGAGTTATGTTCTAGCTTTTTTTGCTTTTTTATTTGTGAAGTGCTTGAATTTAAATTCAGAATAGCTATACTAGAAAAATAACTTAAAAAAGAGAGAGGGAATGCATATGGGGGAGAAACAGTTAAAACGTGAAATTTCTTTATTTGGTGCTTTTTCAACAGTTATGGGTACAGTTATTGGTGCGGGCGTTTTTTTTAAAACTGCAAGTGTGGTAAGTTTTGCCAAATCGCCCAGTTTAACGATCTTTGCTTGGATATTAGGTGGTATTTTAACTTTATGCGCTGGTTTGACGAGTGCTGAGTTAGCTACAGCTATTCCAAAAACAGGAGGAGCTGTCAAATATATTGAATATACTTATGGAAAATTACCAGGTTTTTTACTTGGTTGGGCTCAAAGCGTGATTTATTTTCCAGCTAATATTGCGGCTTTATCAATTATTTTCGGTACACAATTTATTCACTTATTTCATTTATCTAATGGATTTCTTTTGCCGATAGCAATCGGAACGGGGTTAAGTGTAACGCTAATCAATTTATTAGGAACCAAAACAGCTTCGAATTTGCAATCATTCACATTAATTATTAAAATGATCCCAATTGCTTTAATTGTGTTGGTAGGATTATTTATGCCAGCAAATGTTGAAGTATCGCTATTTCCTATAAAGGCTGGTGGAGATGCTGGTTTTATCCAAGCACTTAGCGGTTCTTTACTTGCAACGATGTTTGCGTATGATGGTTGGCTGGGTGTTGGGGCTGTAGCAGGTGAAATGAAACGGCCAGAAAAAGATTTACCCAAAGCCATTTTTTTAGGATTGACATTTATTACAATTGTTTACGTTTTAATTAATTTTGTTTTCTTAAAAGCATTACCGATTGAACAACTTTCTGGAAATTTAAATGCTGCTTCAGATGCTTCAAATAAAATTTTTGGTCCTATTGGCGGTAAGTTAGTCACTATTGGAATTCTGATTTCAGTATATGGTGCGTTGAATGGTTACACGATGACAGGAATTCGTGTGCCTTATGCATTAGCATTGGAAGAAATGATTCCTTTTAGTCAACAATTTCAAAAACTGTCAAAACGTTATGTTGTCCCTTATATTGCAGGAATTTTTCAATTTAGTGTTGCAGTAATCATGATGTTTTTGGGAAGCTTTGATTTATTGACAGATATGTTGATTTTCGTTATGTGGCTTTTTAATTTATTGATTTTTTCTGCAGTATTGATTCTAAGAAAAAAAGAACCGGCGTTGAATCGTCCTTATAAAGTTCCTTTTTATCCTATAGTTCCGATCATTGCAATTGTTGGTGGTTTGTTTATTTTGATTACTACGTTGTTTACACAGACAATTTTAGCTAGTGTTGGGATTGGCATAACCTTGATTGGTATCCCTGTCTATCTGATAAATCAAAAAGTAGAAGCATCAAAAATCAAATGATTAGCATTTATTGTCAAAAATTTATCACTTTACACTAAGTTATTGAGAATATCTTCCCGATTTATTTGGTATAATTAGATTGATCTAAGTCTTTGTCGTTAGATAAAGCAGTGCTCTTGCTTAACCCTTTTAAGCAAGAGTTCCTTTTTCTCAAAAATTTTAATAAAATTGATAATTTCTGAAAGTTATTCTGGTCAATTTTTTAGTATAATAGATATATCAAAACGATAAACTATTTTGGGGAAGATAGTGCATCAGAACTCTTGATAAAGCTGTAAGTGTTGATTTTTGACACTTATAGCTTTATTTTGTTTTAAATAAGGATAAGAGAAGTAATATATAAATATTTTTTAGTCAGTAAAGAGGTTGAGACAGAAGCGTTTAACGCCAACCGTTTATCTGGATTCATTAAGTCTAGGATATAACTTGCAGAGTTATATCCTAGATTCTTTTTTTTCACCGACTTTGTATTTAACTGCGTATATTATTTTAAGGAGGGAAAAAGATGGATATAAAAGAACTTTCTCTGAGATTAATCGAATGGGGAATAAAGGAAAGTTTACAGGATATATATGTACTACCTAATAAGAATAGGGTACAGATATTTGCGAGAAAAGGAAAACAGCGAATTATTTTTGAAGAATTGAATGAAAATGAGGGGGAAAAATTAATTTTTCATTTTAAATTTATCGGTAGTATGGATGTCGGTGAAAGAAGAAAGTCACAGGTTGGAGCTGCAACTTATCCAACCAATCAGCAGGACATTCGGTTACGTTTATCAACAGTTGGTGATTTTAGGCAAAGAGAGAGTTTAGTCATTCGCTTTTTGCATATTTTTGGAAACAGCCAAGAGAACTATTTTTTGCCACAACAATTAACAAGTGTTAGAAGCCACGTCAAACGCCGTGGGTTACATTTGTTTTGTGGTCCTGTTGGATCAGGGAAAACTACGTTGATGTATAAGTTAGCAAAAGAGACAGATCAATTTCAACAAGTGATCACAATAGAAGATCCTGTTGAGATCGAAGAGGAATCATTTTTGCAACTGCAAACAAATACTAAAATCGATTTGACTTATGATGTGCTAATTAAAGCCTGCTTACGACATAGGCCGGATATTCTGATTATCGGAGAAATTCGTGATAGTCTTACTGCGCAAGCTGCAATCAGAGCAGCACTTACAGGGCATACAGTATTTGCTACGATTCACGCGAGAAGTATTGGCGGAGTATATGAACGGCTAGCTGAATTGGGTGTAGAGCAAAGAGAAATCGTTGAATGTTTAGCAGGGATTATTTATCAAAGATTATTACCCTTTAAGACTGCTAATCAAGAACAGATTAGTGGATTACTTATGGACTATGATTTTTCAAGAAAAAGGACTTCTAAGTGGTCAAAAGAATTAAGGAAGGTTTGGGCGTATGGATTTATCAATGATCAAACATTTGAGGATGAAAAAAAGGAATAAATTATCCAATCAACAACAACAATTGTTCATTCAATTACTTGCAGATTTATTAAGTAATGGTTTTACGATTCATGAAAGCTTGCTATTCATGAAGAAATCTCATTCGATTTCAAATTATACAATCGACTATTTGATTGAATTTATGGAACGTGGGGATTCGTTACACAGTGGTTTGGTGCATATTGGATTTAAGACGACAATTGTTACCCAAATTGAATTTGCTCAAACACATGGAGATATAGCAGGAACACTGAACAAAATCAAACAACATATGATAATTGTTGAGAAACATCAACAAAATTTCTATAAGGTTATCAGTTATCCTGTATTACTGCTCCTTTTTTTAACCGTTGTTTTGATCAGTATTCGTCAAGTATTGCTTCCTCAATTAATGTCAAATGGAACGGTTCAAGGAGAGAATATAGGAATTCAATTTATTAAGCAAAGTCCATACTACATACTGACCTGTTTGTTGAGTGTAATAATTATGCTTCTTTTTATACGTTGGTATTTGAGTAAAAAAGCTTACTTACAAAGAGCTGTATTTATATCTAAGCTACCATTGATAGGAAAACTTTACAGAGTATACATTTCAGCTTTCTTTGCACTTGAGTGGGGTAAGTTATTTTCTCAAGGGCTAGAAATTAAAATGATCATTCAATTGATGCAAGAGACAGATCAGCAATCTTTAATGAGTGAATTAGCTGCAAAAATCGAAGAGCAATCAATGTTAGGGGATACGTTTTATGAACAATTACCCAAATTCACTTTCTTTTCACCTGAGTTATCTTTGATTATTCAACAGGGGCAAGTTAAAGGGAATTTAGGAAAAGAGTTGATTTTGTATAGCGAACTTTGTTGGCAGCATTTCTTTAAGCGAATGGAAAAAATGATTCAATGGATTCAGCCAATTATATTTTTAGTTGTCGCATTATTAGTAGTTAGTATTTATGCAGCGATGCTGTTGCCGATTTATGGTGGAATGGAGGAATTTTTATGAAAGAGATAAAAAAACAAATAAATTATAAAGGATTTACCTTATTAGAAATGCTCGTCGTTTTATTGATCATTTCAGTGTTGATCTTATTGTTTGTGCCAAATCTTTCTAAGCATAAAGAAGGTGTAGATAAAAAAGGCAATGAGGCCATTGTCAAAATAGTAGAAACACAGATCGATCTTTACACTATGGAAAAAAATCAAACACCTACCCTGGAGCAACTGCTAAAAGAAGAGTATATTACACAAGAACAATATAACAAGTATCAGTCGAGTAAGTAATAATTATGAATATGAAAGGTTTTACTTTAATAGAGATCCTTGTCGTATTTCTGGTTTGTACCCTTTTTATGCTACTTCCAACGCTTGCTATAAATAAATGGAGACAGGTAGTAGAAGTGGATCAGTTTTTATCTTCTTTTGAAAAGAAAATGGTTTTTACTCAGCAAATGGCTGTTGTAAATGCAGTTGATACACAGATCATATTTTTGGAGAAAAACCAACACATCAACTTTTTGATTCCCAAAAATGAACAAATAGTAGAAGACGAAATACTAGAGATTCCAGCATCTTTAGAAATAAGTGGATCTGATAAACTTACATTCAAAAAAGGTTCTGGAAATATTAGCAAACTATCAAAGTTTTCTTTTTTATGGAAAGATAAAAAACAATTGATCGAATTCCAATTTCAACTAGGGAGTGGTCGCTATATTAAAAAAATCAAGCAATCCTAGAGGGTATATTTTACTCGAAAGTCTGATTGCGTTAGGTCTACTATGTTTAGTAACGGGAAGTTATATCGTATTAAATACACATTTATTAAAAAAAAATAAACAAGCAACCAATCAATTACAGCTTCATAGAATTTTATATGAAGAAATGAAACGTTATGAAAATCATGGTGGTCCGCAGATTAAAGAGGTACAGATAGAAAATAATAGCTATCAACTTCATTTTTATAAATCTGAAAATAAGTTAGCTGAGGTGGAGATTATCGGTGGAGATGAGAAAGTCACAATTAAAAAAGAGTAAGAGACAAAATCGATTCTTAGGCTTCACCTTGCTCGAATGTTTGCTTGCGTTATTACTATTATCGATTATCTGCATGCTTTTTTCAGCTTCGATTAAAAATGCGGCGATCGTGACAAATCATTTGAATAATGTAGGGGAAAAAGAATGGCAAATATTTTTGATCCAATTAGAAAATGAGCTGAAAAATTGTCATTACGAGAGAACGCAACCAAATAAAATCATTCTTAGAAATAAAAAAAATAATAAGCCAGTTTGGATTGAGCACAAATTAGACAAACTCGTAAAAGTAGACAATGGCGGTTATCAGCCACTTTTAATTGGAGTTAAACAAGCAGCTTTTATGGAGCAAGATAAAACGATCATAATAAAAGTAGCCTTCGAAAATAACTTGAATGTTGTGGCAAAATGGATCATTACACAGGAGCACGAACATGACTAAAAGATACAAAGGGGGCGTTTTATTTACTGCTTTACTGTTTGTCTTTTTATTTAGTTTCATTTTTACACTAGTTTTGGAAGATTTTCAGTTGACACAACGATTTACAAAAAAGACCAAGGAGTATTATATCGCCAAAACGATGGTAAGTATGTTTATTTCTGATGTTCGACAGGAAAAACAATCGCTTGCAAAACAAGGATATCAAAATTTTTCGACAGGTACGTTAAAGTATCGTTATGATCAAGTAACACTTAGTATTGTCGTTGAATTAAACCAAATGACCTATACATTTCAAGAAGCATATCAACAAGATAAAGAAGGGGGAAAATAAAATAGATGAAGTCATTGAATTAAAGGTCAAAAAAACTGTGAAATGTGTATCAAACTAATAATAGAAAAACTGATACAGAGAGGAATTTTAAAATGAAAATTCATTATTCTCATTTTATTATTTTTCTGAAATAAGGGTCGTTCATTGATTTGTAAATATTATATAGGAAATTGATTGATTATTGTCTGGTTTTTCGTTAAAATAGAACAGGTATGAAAATTGTTATATTATAGAAGGAAATTGAGGTGTTTCTTTTGTTCCCTGAGAAAATAGAAAAGGCTTTCGGATTAATGGAACAGGCCATCGGATTGCTTAAACGATCTTTAGATACTTCTTTCTTAGATGCTTATATTGAAAATGGTGAGAATATCATCGATACTTATCAAGTACGGGTACAAGATGGTGTTCCAAATGAACAAACTGTTCAAAAACTTAAAGCTATTTATGAACAACTGCAAGCAATCGAATTGGAACCAGAAGAGATCAGGCGTTTGTCTCAGTTGATTTTACTTAAAGGGAATAAAGTCGAGTCTTTACAAGCAAATCATCAACTAACGCCAGATAGTATCGGTTTCTTGTTTGTTTATTTGATCGAGCAACTTTATAGCCCGGAGCAATCACTAAAGATATTAGATATTGCAAATGGTATGGGAAATCTTCTTTTGACGATCATTCTAAATTTAAACATAGCGAAATATACAGTTCAAGGGTTTGGTGTAGATATCGATGATACCTTACTTTCTGTTTCAGCAACTAATAATGAGTGGACGAAGGCTGCGATTCAACTATTCCATCAAGATGGGTTACAGGACTTACTCGTTGATCCTGTCGATGTAGCAGTTAGTGATTTACCGATTGGTTATTATCCAAATGATGAAAAGGCAATAGATTTTGATTCAGCAGCAGAAGAAGGTCATAGTTATGCCCATCACTTATTGATGGAACAAGCAATGAAGTTTGTTAAACCTGATGGATTTGGATTGTTTTTGATACCTACTAATATTTTAGAGACCGAACAAAGTTCGTTTTTCAAAAATTGGTTACAAAAGAATGTCTATCTACAAGGAATGATCCAATTACCCGACGAGCTTTTCAAATCAGTTCAATCAAGTAAAAGTATTTTGTTTGTGCAAAATAAAGGTGATCATAGCAAACAAGTAAAAGAAGTACTTGTTGCAAAATTAGGTTCATTGAAAGATCCTGAAAAAGTAACACAATTTTTTCAACAATTTGAGGCTTGGAAGTCTTCAAATTTAAAATAAAACAACTGATAAAGAGGAGAATATTATGTCTAAAACAATTGCAATCAATGCTGGAAGTTCAAGTTTAAAATGGCAGTTATATCAAATGCCAAATGAAGAAGTTATCGCTAAAGGAATCGTTGAACGAATTGGCTTGAATGATTCGATTTTTACAATCAAATTTGGCAATGACGAGAAATATGAAGAAATCATCGATATTGATAACCATGATGTTGCGGTTAAAATGTTATTAGACAAATTAACTGAATTGAACATCTTAGCTTCTTTTGATGAAATTACAGGTGTTGGTCATCGTGTTGTTGCAGGTGGAGAAGACTTCAAAGATTCTGTTGTAATTGACGATGAAGTTTTAGCAAAAATCGAAAAATTAGCAGAACTTGCACCATTACACAATCCAGCAAATGCAATGGGAATCAAAGCATTCAAAAAAATCTTACCAGGTATTATTAGTGTTGCTGTGTTTGATACGTCTTTCCATACAACAATGCCAAAACACAATTTCTTATACAGTATTCCAACAGAGTATTATGAAAAATTTGCTGCCCGTAAATATGGTGCACACGGAACAAGCCATAAATTTGTTGCAGAACGTGCAGCTGAAATGTTGGGTCGTCCAATTGAAGAATTAAAAATCATTACTTGTCATTTGGGAAATGGCGCTTCAATCACAGCAGTTGATGGTGGTAAATCTGTTGATACATCAATGGGATTCACACCGCTTGCAGGTGTAACAATGGGAACTCGTTCTGGAGATATTGATCCTTCTTTACTCGCTTACCTAATGGAAAAACTTGAATTGACTGATATCAAAGACATGATTGATATTTTAAATAAAAAATCAGGGTTACTTGGTTTGACTGGCATTTCTAGTGACATGCGTGATTTAGAAGCAAACATGGATAAAGAAGCTGTTCAAGTAGCGTACGATATCTTTACAGATCGTATCCGTAAATACATTGGTAGTTACGTAACTGTTTTAAACGGTGTAGATGCAATTGTCTTTACTGCTGGAATCGGCGAAAATGATTCACACGTTCGTAGCGAAGTAATCAAAGGTATGACTTGGTTTGGTTGTGAGCTAGATGATGAGAAAAATAATGTTCGTGGAAAAGAGTCAGTAATTTCTACAGAAGACTCTAAGGTTAAAGTATTGTTGATTCCGACAGATGAAGAATTAATGATTGCACGCGATGTTGAACGTTTAAGAAAATAATAATCACAAAAAAGAAGCAACTCGATAAAATCGGGTTGCTTCTTAAATTTATTCAAAAATTATTCTTCGTCTTGTTGAACAGGAATTTTATTGTCTAAATCAGTTCTCACCACTAATACATCAGATGTTGCATTGCGAATAACATATTCTGAAACAGAACCAATAAACAATCGTTCAACAGCGTTCAGCCCTGTTGCACCTAACATGATCAAATCAACTTCGTGATCTTGAGGCAGCTGTTTTGCAATCAATGGTTTTGGAGAACCATATTCAATAATACTGGATACTTTTTCACAGCCGAGTTCTTTTGCTTGTTTTTTGTAACCTTCGAGTGTTTGTTTTGCCATTTCACTTGCTTGCTCAGCTAGTACACCATCAAAAGAAGAAACGGATTGGAATGCTCGTGTATCAATAACATGAGCTAATAGTAATTCTGCATTATTTCTCATAGCAACATTCATTGCTTTTTGAAAAGCTAATTCTGATTCAGATGATCCATCAACAGCAACCATGATTTTACGATAATTTTGTAACATTGTGACCACTCCTTTTCAAATAGTTGAAAACACATTGTTCTTAATAGTTTAATTGTAGAACAAAACAGTGAAAAAGGAAAATAAAAAAGAAGATACTATTATAGAATCTTCTTGGCAAACATTATACTGAATACAGCTGAAATCACAAGTAAACTAAAAATATAGAACAACGAAAAAAACTTTAAATTAAACATACCAACTAAAATTCCAATTGCAGCTAAGATTAAATAGAAAACACCAAACTGATGCAAAAATTGTTTATTTTCATCAGGTTCCCCATTGTGCATCAATGGCAAAAAAACAGTTGCTTTTTTTAATAAATAAATCCCAATAATCACTAATAACGCAACAGATGCAAAAATAAGTATGCGTACCATGCATTGCCCCTCCATCAAATAAAAAACAATTTGCTCTCCGCAAATTGTTCGATAATCTAAAAAAAATGGTAAAATCCGTCGATGCCGTTATTCGTCCTATAGTATTGAACCCGCAAACAAAGCAGGTGGGTTCCACGACTGACAGCTTTGAACTACCAAATGAAAAGGCATGTTACCAGCTTAGGTACCAGAAGGATCCCTAGATATCAATAAAATGTTCGGTCAACACACAAAAAAGACAACGCGTACATCACAGATTTACCATCTTTATAATAGCACAACATAGCGCAAACAGCAACGAGAGCGCTTGAAATTGGAAGTTATTTATTATCTAGTGTTTTTTCCTTTTTCCAGTCTTTGATTCGTTGGAATTGTTGATGTAAGGCTTGTTCATATTTGCCTGTATCGATGGGTTCATAATAATGTGCATTTTTTATTTTATCAGGAAGATACTGCTGATCGACCCAAGCATTTTCATAATTATGAGGATATTGGTAACCAATTCCACGGTTCAATTCTTTAGCACCGGAATAATGACTATCACGCAAATGATCAGGAACATCTCCAGCCTTTCCTTCACGGATGTCAGAGAGTGCAGCATCAATTGCACTGATGGCAGAATTGGATTTTGGTGACAGACAGAGGTCAATGACCACACTAGCCAGTGGAATACGAGCTTCAGGAAAACCAAGTTTTTCAGCTGCTTGAATAGCTGTTACTGTGCGAGCAGCAGCTGGCGGATTTCCTAAGCCAATATCTTCATAAGCGATCACCATTAAACGACGGCAAATGATTGGTAGGTCACCTGCTTCAACTAACCGTGCAAGATAATGAAGTGCTGCATCAACATCACTACCACGGATTGATTTTTGAAAGGCTGAAATCACATCATAATGGGCGTCACCATTTTTATCATGAGTAAGTGCTTTACGCTGTACACATTCTTCGATGATTGAAAGAGTGATCACAACTTCTTTTTCCTTATCCTCGGGAGTTGATTTTACAGCCAATTCTAGTCCATTCAAAGCACTGCGCAAGTCACCATTTGTTGCTCGAGATAGATGCTGTAGTGCTTTTTCTTCTAAAATTACTGGGAATTCTCCTAATCCGCGCTGTGAATCAGACAAAGCTACTTTAATCGCTTCTTGAATATCTAATTCAGTTAATGGCTTGACTTCAAAAATTTGTGTTCGACTTCTGATGGCTGGATTAATCGTAATATAGGGATTCTCAGTGGTTGCTCCAATCATAATGATCCGACCGCTCTCAAGATGAGGAAGCAGGAAATCTTGTTTTGTTTTATCCAAGCGATGAACTTCATCTAATAATAAAATCACTGTACCACTCATTTTAGCTTCTTCTGCGACAATTTGCAGATCTTTTTTTGTATCCGTTGCTGCATTCAGTAAGCGAAAAGCATAATTCGTCGAACCAGCAATTGCGCTGGCAATACTTGTTTTACCAGTACCAGGCGGACCATATAAGATCATGGAAGAAAGCATCTTGGCTTCCACCATCCGACGAATGATTTTCCCAGGACCAACAAGATGCTGTTGTCCAACGACTTCATCTAAATTACGTGGTCGCATACGATAGGCTAAAGGTTTTTGCATCGTTGAACCTCCTTAATATAAAAGCGTAGCGAGCTCGTTTAGCCTTGACAGAAAAATAGGAGAGTGGCGTTTTAAGCCGCAAGCCAATTTTATCTTTTTTCCGAAAGGCAAGCTTTCAAAGCCAGCTAAAAAATTCTTTATAGAGTGATTATACCACAAAGAACGTACGTTTGTATTTAAGCTTGTTTAGTCTATTAGAGTAGGAAGAAAATATGAATTTATCTTGCGAATCGTTTGTTATTTCAATGGATAATAGGCCTAGATTCGTGTATGATAGAAAGTGGTGAAAATAATGGATGATACGATAAATTTTTTTAATACACAGTCAACTGAAGAAATTGCTCAGTTTTTATTAGGGATGTATTTAGAGCATGAGACTGAATCTGGTACACTCGCAGGATATATTGTCGATACAGAAGCATATCTAGGACCGGAGGATGAAGCGGCTCATAGTTTTGGATTGAGAGATACGCCGCGTTTAAAAGCAATGTATGAAAAGCCAGGTACGATTTATTTATATACAATGCACACGCACTTGATTTTAAATATGGTAACGCAAGAAAAAGGGAAACCACAAGGGGTCATGATTCGGGCTGTCGAACCTATTAAAGGAATCGCAAAAATGGAAGAAAATCGCAAAGGACGCAATGGACTTGATTTGACTAATGGTCCAGGGAAACTTGTTGCAGCTCTTGGAATCAAGCGAGATTTATACGGTCAATCGATTTTTAATAGTTCATTGCGAATTGTTCCGGAAAAAAGAAAAATACCAAAGAAAATCATTGCACTTCCTCGAATTGGCATCCCAAATAAAGGCATCTGGACGGATTTACCTTTAAGATATGTGGTTTCAGGGAATCCCTACATTTCCAAGCAAAGAAGAAGTGATATCGATAAACAGGCTTTTGGCTGGAAGGAAGAAAATAGATGAAAAAAGATACTATGTTGACCTATTTAGATCAACAAATCACTAAAAAGATCACAGAATACGATGTAGCACTTGACTGGAATACCAGAAATCATTCCATCGAAGTAATTTTCCGTTTATTTGCAGAAAATAAGCTGAACGAACAAATCGATGATGCTACGGGGACGATCTCTGAAGAGGAGATCATTGAATTTGAAGACGGCGTTTTATTTTATAATCCTGAGAAATCTCCTGTGGATGAAAATGATTATTTAGCTGTTATTCCTTATGAAGGAAAAAAAGGAATCAAACAATCGGTATTAGATGGGTTTGTCGAATATTTAAACGAAGTGTTAGCAGAAGGTCAAAGTGATTTATTAGACTTTTTAACGGACGACGAGCAAGAAGTTTTTGAACTGAAATGGTCGAATGAAGACTTTGAAGTAGCAGTACAAAAGCATCAAAAAACAGCTGGCGATACCTATATCGCGTATCCAAGCTATTAAAAGAGGTGATAATATGAAGTGGACAGAAGTCAAAGTTGAAACAGCAAGTGAAGCAGTTGAAGCAATCTCAAACATTATGATGGAAGCTGGAGCAAGTGGTGTTGCAATCGAGGATTCTTTAGACGTAGAAAATTTTCAAAGTGATATTTATGGAGAATTACTGGATAAAGAGCAATTTACGCATATTAAAGAAGGTGCGTTGGTAATGGCGTATTTTCCTGAAACAACTTTTTTACCTGAAATTTTACCCTTTATCAAAGAAAGTATCACTCGCTTGCCGGAATTTGGACTGTCAATCGGTAAAAATGAAGTGAATGTGAGTGAAGTGGCAGAAAGTGATTGGGCAACTGCATGGAAAAAATATTATCATCCAGTTCGCGTGACTCGTTTTCTTACAATTGTACCAAGTTGGGAAAAATACGAACCACAAGATACAGTTGAAAAAATCATAACGTTAGATCCGGGAATGGCATTTGGTACAGGAACGCATCCTACAACACGTTTGACATTACAAGCTTTGGAAACCGTATTGCGAGGAGGCGAAACGCTTCTTGATGTTGGGACTGGTTCTGGTGTGTTGAGTATCGCTAGTAAATATTTAGGGGCAAAAGAAGTTTATGCCTATGACTTGGACGATGTAGCGGTGACCGCTGCCAAAGAAAATATGGATATGAATCCGATCGCAAGTGAAGTTCATGTTTCTGCAAATGATTTGCTAAAAGGAGTAACTATTGAAGCAGATGTGATCGTGGCAAATATTTTAGCGGATATCATTACATTGATGATCGAAGATGCTTGGCGTTTACTGAAAAATGAAGGAACGTTGATTGTTTCAGGTATCATACAGGAGAAAAAAGCCATGATCATTGAGAAAATGACTGAAATGGGTTTTCTTGTGGATCAAATTTTCCAACAAGGGGATTGGTACGCAATTATCTTAAAGAAAACAGAGGAAGAGTAAGATGCAACGTTACTTTCTGACTGAACCTTATGAAGCAAAAGAACGCTATACGATCAAAGATGAAAATTATCATCATATCGTTCGAGTGATGAGAATGGAGCCAGAGCAGCAAGTTTACTTAGCGTTTGGGGACCGCTTGGCTATTGTTGCTGAAATCACCGAAATCACAGAGGATGCTGTTTATTTAAAAGAAATTAGTAAAGAACAAGCAGAAAAAGAATTACCCGTCAATGTTACGATTGCTTGCGGTTATCCTAAAGGAGACAAGCTGGAGTGGGTGGTACAAAAAGGAACGGAACTTGGCAGTCATAAATTTATTGGATTTCCGGCTAAAGCATCTGTTGTAAAGTGGGACCATAAAAAGTTAGCAAAAAAAACGGAGCGTTTGAAGAAAATCGCAACCGAAGCGGCAGAGCAATCTCATCGGCAGTTTGCACCGGATATTGTATTATTAGAGAAAGAACAAGAGCTGATCGATGTTTTTTCAAGTTATGACAAAGTCTTGATTGCTTACGAAGAGTCTGCAAAAATTGGGGAGCGCAGTCGCTTTGCTACAGCACTTTCTGAATTATCTATTGGGGAATCAGTCTTGATTATTTTTGGTCCAGAAGGTGGCTTTTCACCAGCTGAAATAGAAACATTTCAGGAACATAGCGCTATTATTTGTGGCTTGGGTCCACGTATTTTACGTGCTGAAACGGCGCCAATGTATGTATTAAGTGCTATCAGTTATCAATTTGAATTAGTGTAAGGTTTAGGGGGTTATTTATGGAGTTAGAGTTACAAAGGCTTTCCATTATGGTAATGGATCAATCACTTACAGATCAACAGTTCACAGAGGAAATCCTTTTTTTGAAAGAATTTCCAGTTCGTTCAATTTTTGTTTTACCATATAATGTACCAAGAGCAAAACAATTATTAACAGGGACGATGATTCAAGTAGGCAGTTTCGTTGATTTTCCGCTAAGTGGTGGAACGTTAGCAAAAAAAGCATTTGAAACAGGGCAGTTATATCGAGATGGGGCATCGGATGTATTTGTGACTATGGTGCCAGAGCAGTTGAAAAGTTATGAGAATCATAGTTATCAAGCGTTAGAACAGCTGTCATTTGGGCGAAATGCTCTAGGTTTTTTCTTAGATAGTAGCCATTTAACGAATGATCAAAAGCAAGGCTTAACAATGAAAATTGCAGAGACAAGTATTAGTGCTATTTCTCTAGGCGTTGATTTGACGATGGAGCAAGCGATTTATGATATGAGTATTTTTAGAACTGTCAGAAAAAAACAAATGACATTTCAAGTAAATGTCAAAGCACCAACGTTACTTGAAATTGAACTTCTTTTCCAGGCAGGTGCGTCATATATAGGGATCAGTAACGGTCGGGAGATTTTACCTCTGATTTCAAAATGGAATTAAGATTTGAGTAATTGAAAATCTAGA
The DNA here is from genome assembly GCF_051714545.1 of Enterococcus sp. AZ126. Taxonomy (NCBI): domain Bacteria; kingdom Bacillati; phylum Bacillota; class Bacilli; order Lactobacillales; family Enterococcaceae; genus Enterococcus; species Enterococcus sp. AZ126. Next base: position 1,235,868 of record NZ_JBIOSB010000001.1, on the reverse strand, counting down.
AAAATGTTAGTATAATAAAAGATGCTGAAAGTGCTACTGTTTCAAGTGGTACTTTTCTTTTTTTTTAAAGAGCGTAACGCATTGACTATTTTGCGTTTTTATGTACATAAATCGTTCAGACATAAATGTTAGAGAATGTTTGACACAGGGACAAAGGAGTGACAAGAATGCCAAAAGAGGAAATTATGACTGGTCCAGGGGTCATCAAACTTGTATCGAAATATATGACACCACAACATGTTGCATTTGTTCAAAAAGCGTGCGACTATGCTGAAAAGGCACATGAAGGTCAATTCAGAAAATCTGGTGAGCCTTATTTTATTCATCCAATTCAAGTTGCGGGGATTTTAGCAGAATTACGGATGGACCCACATACTGTTGCAACAGGATTTCTGCACGACGTAGTAGAAGATACGGATGTAACACTTGACGATCTATCAAATGAATTTGGCGCAGATGTTGCGATGTTGGTTGATGGCGTGACGAAACTTGGGAAAATAAAATACAAATCTCATGAAGAACAATTAGCTGAAAATCACCGTAAAATGTTATTGGCAATGGCACAAGATTTACGTGTAATCATGGTGAAGTTGGCTGACCGTCTACATAACATGCGTACATTGAAGCATCTGCGTGAAGATAAGCAGCGCCGAATCGCACAAGAAACGATTGAAATTTATGCACCGCTTGCTCATCGTTTAGGGATCAGTCGAATTAAATGGGAGCTAGAAGATACGGCATTACGCTACATCAATCCCAATCAATATTATCGAATTGTTAATCTGATGCAAAGCAAACGAGATGAGCGAGAGGCTTACGTTGAAGAAGCGGTGGAAGATATTCGTTTGGCTACAGAAGATTTAGATATTTATGCTGAAATCTATGGTCGTCCCAAACATATATACTCAATCTATCGCAAAATGAAAGACCAGAAAAAACAATTCAATGAAATTTATGATTTACTGGCGATTCGTGTGATCGTAGATTCAATCAAAGATTGTTATGCTGTCTTAGGGGCGATCCACACAAAATGGACACCGATGCCAGGACGTTTCAAAGACTATATTGCGATGCCAAAAGCCAATATGTACCAATCTATTCATACTACAGTTATCGGGCCAAAAGGTAATCCAGTAGAAGTGCAGATCAGAACGCATGAAATGCATCAAATCGCTGAATTCGGGGTTGCAGCTCACTGGGCTTATAAAGAAGGTAAGACTGAAAAAGTCGATGAAGATAATGATACAAAACAACTAAGCTGGTTCCGTGAAATTCTTGAACTGCAAGATGAAAGCTATGATGCTTCTGAATTTATGGAAAGTGTCAAAGGGGATATTTTCAGCGATAAGGTTTATGTTTTCACCCCCACAGGCGAAGTTACAGAATTGCCTAAAGGTTCTGGTCCATTAGATTTTGCGTATAGTGTGCATACTGAAATCGGGAATAAAACAACTGGTGCTAAAGTGAATGGGAAAATGGTTCAGTTAGATTATACACTAAAAAATGGTGATATTATTGAGGTATTGACATCGCCAAATTCCTTTGGTCCAAGTCGAGACTGGCTGAAAATGGTTGCCACAAGTAAGGCAAGAAATAAAATTAAACGCTTCTTTAAAATTCAAGACCGTGAAGTTAATATTATTAAAGGACATGACGCCATTAGTAAATACTTGATCGAACATGGTTTTGCTCCAAAAGAATTTTTGAGTAAAACAAAAATGGCAGAAGCGTTGGATCGTTTTAATTTTCAAACAGAAGATGATCTTTATGCTGCTGTTGGCTATGGAGAAATTAGTGCCCAAGTAGTCTTTAATCGTTTAACTGAAAAAGAACGCAAAGAACAAGAAATAGAACGCCAAAAGCAAGAAGCAGAGGAATTGATGACGCAACCTGTCAAAAAAGAATCTGATAAAATGAAGGTTCGCCATGAAGGTGGAATCGTGATTCAAGGTGTTGAAAACCTACTTGTTCGCATTAGCCGCTGCTGTAATCCAGTACCAGGAGACAAAATTGTCGGCTATATTACAAAAGGACGTGGTGTTTCGATCCACAGAGCAGATTGTCCAAATGTTCAGCATCAAGAAGAACTTGCTCAACGACTGATTGAAGTTGAATGGGAAGATACCGACAATTCAAATAAAGAATATGATGCCGATTTAGAAATTTATGGTTATAATCGTAGTGGATTATTGAATGATATCTTGCAGGTTATTAGCTCAATGACCAAGAATCTAGTGAGTGTGGAAGCAAAACCAACAAAAAATAAAATGGCGATGATCCATGTGACCGTTAAAATCCAAAATTTAGCACATTTAAAAACAATTGTCGATAAAATCAAAAATATACCAGATGTATATAATGTTCGTCGAACCAATGGTTAGGAGGGATAAGCTATGAGAGCAGTCATCCAGCGAGTGACACAAGCTGAAGTTAAGATCAATCAAAAAAGTGTTGGGAAAATAAATCGAGGATTCATGATTTTACTGGGGATTCATGAATCAGATAATCTAGACGATGTCACTTATTTGGTCCGCAAAATCAGCAAGCTTCGTGTGTTTGAAGATAATGCTGGTAAAATGAATCTAAGTATTGAAGAGGCAAAAGGTAGTATTTTGAGCGTTTCTCAATTTACATTATATGCAGACACTAAAAAGGGCAACCGTCCTAGCTTTACAGAAGCTGCTCGACCAGAAGTTGCGATTCCTTTGTATGAGCTGTTCAATAAACAGCTTAAGGGACTGGGCATTTTAGTAGAAACGGGAGAATTTGGCGCTGATATGGCAGTTTCACTCATTAATGATGGGCCGGTGACGATCATTATTGATACAAAAGATAAATAATCGATAAACATTATTCTTGCAACGCAATGCAGCAGGGATAATGTTTTTTGATAAGTTTTTAGAAAAGGTTATATTAAGAATAAATGCTTGGTATAATAAACTATAAAGTGATTGTCGAGGTGTGAAATGAAAAAATATAATGAAGAGTTGTTGGCAAAATTAAAAAAATTACCAGTACCAGAATTACACGAAACGCTCGTTTCATTAAGTGATTGGTTAAGACCATTGGTTACAGTAGACGAATTAAAGGACTTTCAAAAAAGAGCATTAACCTTCAGTGTCTCCGATGGCGTATTATTGCAAAAAAGTCTGGTTGATTATGCGGAAAATATAGCTGGTAGCTGGCTAGCACCCCTTTGGGAAGAGAATTATTTAGAGAGCCGAGGCTATTTACAAAGTGAGTCAAATTTCGCCTTGATCATTGACGAAAGCTACTACGATCATATCGAATCAAAAGAAATACTGGCAGCTCAATTGATCTATCAAATGACTACTATTTATCTTAGCTTAGCGAATGGAACCTATCCGATCGAGTATACAAAAAATAAGCAAAATATCGATATGTCCTTTTATTTAAACTTTTTCAAAAGCTGTAGAATACCTGGAAAAGACCGAGATTCTTTTTACAGAGGTGACATACAAACTGCTGGAAATTATATCGTGATTATTGCAAATGGTACTTATTTTCGTTTAGATGTGACAAACGATTTAGGAGAAATTAATGCTCTAGAACAAATACTAGAAAATGTGAATTATATTTTATCGTTAGAGCATATACCAAAACATGGTGATGATCTGATTTCGTATTTAACCGGGGTAGAAAGAGAACAGTCAAATTTGATTTATCAACAGATCAAAGCGGAGGAGCTGAATAGCCAAAATTTAAAACAAATCGAAGAAGCACTATTCGTTTTGAGCTTTTCAGACGGGAAAGATGAGTCAAAAGAAGATCGAATCACGGATGTTTTGTTAAATACAAGCCATCAATTTTTAAGCAAAACGACACAAGCAGTCATTACCAAAAGTGGTTATATCGGTTTTAACATGGAACATACAGCGATTGATGGTGTACCAACATTGAATTTACTTACCCAAATTTTTCAATCATTTAATGAGTTGAAACTAGAAAAGACTGAAAAAATCTCTTCAAATTTGGTTCAAAAAATTGAATGGACACTGACAGATCAAATGATCAGTTCGTTAAAAGAAGCGCAAAAACTTGTAGAAATAGAGAATAATTCCTATATCTTCAAACATCTTGTTTTCAAAGAATTTGGAAAAGAACAAATGAAAAAAGCGAAAGTAAGCCCGGATGCTTTCTTCCATATCGCCTTAGCAATGGCGCAGTACAGCGTTTTTGGAAAGCTAAGATCTGTTTACGAACCAGTTGCTATGCGTATGTATTATGAAGGCCGAACAGAATCTGCCCGTTCAATCAGTCAAGAGAAAAAAATGTTTGTAGAAGCATTCTACGATGAAACAAAATCGATTTCTGAGGAAAAATTAGTGGAGTTATTTGTAGAAGCAGCAACAGCACATTCTGATCGAATCTTGCAATGCCAAAAAGGGAAAGGGTTAGAACGTCATTTGTTTGGACTTCAAAAAATGGTATGTAACCCTAAAGAAGGTCAATCCTTCTTCTCAGCAGAAGCCCTTAAACGATTAGGGGAAGATTTTATTTCAACCACTGGACTTTCGTATGATCTATTAGAATCATTTAGCTTTGGCCCGGTCAACAAAACAGGTTTTGGTCTTTATTATGGCATTTTAAATGAAAAAATCCTTTTGACCTTATCCGCTAAAAAAACGCATGAAAGTGAAGCGGCACAAATGCTAGAAGCAATTTCTGAGGCACTGATCGCTTTAACTGAGTTTTTAGACATTTAGTAAAAAAAGAGGTTGGACAGAAGCGTTTAACTCGGAAAAATAAGAGTTGTTTCTGGTCCAACCGTTTATTCGGAGCCCTTAAGGCAAGCTAAAATAATTTATTGATTCGTTGATAATCTTCTTGAGTCAAATGGACATCCAAAGCTTTTACATTATTGATTACTTGCTCAGGTTTTTTCGCACCTGGGATCACAACAGCTACAAAGGGATTTTTGATATACCAAGCAAGCACGATTTCTGCAACGCTGGCATTATAATCTGCTGCAATCAATTTAAGTTGGCTGACTTTGTCGATAACGGCTTTAAATCGCTCACCCTGAAAATCTGGTTTTTTACTTCGTAGATCTTCAGGTGGAAACGTTACATCGCTTTCGTATTTTCCTGTCAATAAGCCAGAAGCCAATGGAAAATAAGGAACAAAGGAAATCTGCTGTTCCTTTAAATAGGGCAGTAATTCATTTTCCGCCTCACGATGAATTAAACTATATTCATCTTCAACGATATCGATATTCCCTTCTTGATTTGCTTCTTTGATTTGCGCCAAACTAAAGTTAGAAACGCCAATTGCTCTAATTTTTCCCAGTTCTTTTAACTTTTGTAGGGCAGCAATTGCTTCATTTTTAGGGGTTGTTTCATCTGGAAAATGAATATAAAAAATATCGATATAATCTGTTTGTAGTCGCTCTAATGCTTCATTAACAGAACGTGTCAAAAATTCTGGTGTATTATTGAACGCGCCACCTTTCGCTGGATCATGAGCAGCTTTAGTTGCGATAACAATTTTACTACGATCAAATTCTTTTAAAACCTCACCAATCAATTCTTCTGAACGACCCATTCCATAAGCAAAAGCGGTATCTAATAAAGTAATTCCACTATTTAAAGCCGTTCGGACGATCTCTTTTCCAATGTCATCATTCAAGTTTGGAAAAAGATTATGACCACCTACCGCATTTGTTCCTAAACCTAGAGGTGTTGAAAAAACTTCGGTTTTACCAATTTGGACGTTTTGTGTCATTATAATTCCTCCTGAGTTTTTCTTTTAGTGTAGTTGATATCGGTGAATCAGTGAAGTGTTTTGACTTATTTTTAACTTTAGAAACAAGAAACGAGCATTCTTTTTGATTTCAGCGTTGAATTAGTTGAATCCCTCTTGACTTTACGATGAAATTTTAGTAATTTATATGTAATATCAAAAAAATCAATGAAAGAACGAGTAAATTTCAAACTTATCGTATAAGAGAAAGTTGCCAAGGCTGAAAGCAACTTCATTAGGGAAATTGAAAGACATTCTGGAGATGAACGGATAAAAAACCGTTCCGTTGCGAGCGTTAATCGTTAGAGGAAAGAGCAATCTTTCAAACTTAGGTGGTACCGCGTGTGTCTATTCACTCGCCCTTGTATTTATACAAGGGCGAGTTTTTGTTGTGAATCACTACGATTGGCTCTGCCAGAGTAGATGATGAACAATACTTGGCGAACGCAGTGAGAGAAGTGACCATACTAGTAATTCATCAAACGCTATGCTCTCAAACAAACAGCAAGGTCAATCAATAAAAAAGTGCGCCCGACGCGTCCGATCAAAATCTTGATCAATCGTTATAAAAATACATTGCAAACAATAACTAGGAGATGAAGCCAATGAGTTATCAAAAACCAAAAGGAACTAATGACTTGTTACCCGGAACTTCTGAAAAGTGGCAGTTTGTTGAAGAAACTGCCCGTTTGATTTTTCGTGACTACCAATATGAAGAAATTCGTACCCCTATTTTTGAACATTATGAAGTGATTTCTCGCAGTGTAGGAAATACGACCGATATCGTTTCAAAAGAAATGTATGATTTTTACGATAAAGGAGATCGACATGTTACCTTGCGTCCAGAAGGAACAGCACCAATTGTCCGTTCATTTGTAGAAAATAAATTATTTGGACCGGAATTTGCGAAACCATATAAAACATACTATATGGGCCCCATGTTTCGTTATGAGCGTCCTCAAGCAGGGCGTTTGAGACAATTCCACCAAATCGGTGCAGAAGCGTTTGGCAGTGTGAATCCAGCGGTGGATGTTGAAAGTATGGCGATGGCGTTAGACTTTTTCAACCAATTAGGAATCAATCAAATTCGTTTAGTAATCAACTCTTTAGGCGATAAAGCAACAAGAGCTGCTTATCGTCAAGCGTTGATCGATTATTTAGAACCAAAAATGGCTGAACTAAGCGAAGATTCAAAACGTCGCTTACATGAAAATCCTTTACGTGTTCTAGACAGCAAAGATAAAAAAGATCAAGTGATCGTCGCCGATGCACCCTCTATTTTAGATTATCTGAGTGCTGAGTCAAAAGAACATTTTGAGACAGTCCAAACGATGTTAAACGAATTGAATATTCCGTTTGAAGTGGACAGCAACATGGTTCGTGGGTTAGATTATTACACGAATACAATTTTTGAAGTGATGAGTGAGGCTCCAGGTATGGGCGCTCAAGCGACAATTTGTGCTGGTGGACGTTATGATGGCTTAGTCGAAGAATTGGGTGGGCCAGCAACACCTGGTTTTGGTTTTGCAATAGGAATTGAACGTGTGCTGATCACAATGGAAGCAGAAGAGATCGTAGTTCCGGTAATCAATGAAATCGATGCTTATGTTGTCGGAATTGGTGACCAAACAAATGTTGCAACACTAAAACTTGTACAAGCTATTCGGAACTTTGGTTTCTCAGCAGATCGAGATTTTATGGATCGTAAAGCAAAAGCTCAATTTAAAACAGCGGCTAAATTAAATGCAAAACTTGCTTTGACCTTGGGTGAAACTGAATTATCTGAAGGGATTGTAAATGTAAAATCAATGGCTAATCGTAATGAAAAAACGTTTCCACTATCAGATATTTATGAAAGATTCGATGAAGTTTATGATGAAATGATGACAGTGATGTTTGATTAATAATGAATAAAAAATGAAGAGGAGTAATGATCAATGACAGAAAGAACAGTATACTGCGGAGAAGTCTCAGCAGATTTAGTAGGGCAGGTTATAACATTAAAGGGTTGGGTACAAAAACGTCGTGATTTAGGCGGAGTTATTTTTATCGATTTACGTGATCGAGAAGGCATCGCACAAGTTGTTTTCAATCCAGCACATTCAAAAGAAGCATGGGAAATTGCAGATAAATGTCGTAGCGAGTATGTGATTGAAATCACTGGAGAATTAACGTACCGTGATAAAGAAGCTATCAACCCTAAAATGAAAACCGGTGAGTTTGAAATAATGGCGACAGCTATCACGATTTTAAACACAGCTAAAACGCCACCCTTTTTAATTGAAGATGAAAATAATGTCGGCGATGAAATTCGTATGAAATACCGCTATTTAGATTTGCGCCGTCCACAAATGACAGCCAACATAAAATTACGTCATGAAGTGACAAAATCAATTCGTCATTATTTAGATGATACTGATTTTATTGATATCGAAACGCCTTATTTTGGCAAATCAACACCTGAAGGCGCTCGTGATTATTTAGTTCCTTCTCGCGTTCATGCGGGTCATTTCTATGCATTACCACAATCACCTCAAATTTTTAAACAATTATTGATGAATGCTGGTTTTGATCGTTATTACCAAATCGTTCGCTGTTTCCGTGATGAAGATCTACGTGGGGACCGTCAGCCCGAGTTTACTCAAATTGATATCGAAACGACTTTCTTATCACCAGAAGAAATCCAAACAATGACTGAAGAAATGTTAGCAAAAGTGATGCGTGAAACAAAAGGGATCGAAGTTACATTACCGTTCCCACGTATTAGCTATGACGAAGCAATGGCACGTTATGGAAGTGATAAACCGGACACACGTTTCGATATGGAATTGATCGATATCGCGGATGTGGTAAAAGACGTTGATTTCAAAGTGTTCCAAATGGCCTTAGAAAATGGCGGACAAGTTAAAGCGTTAAATGCTAAAGGTGCAGCTGATAAATATTCAAGAAAAGATATGGATAACTTAGGTACTTACGTAAGCCAATTTGGCGCTAAAGGGCTTGCTTGGTTAAAAGTAGAAGAAGATGGACTAAAAGGACCGATTGCAAAATTTTTAACGGATGTGTCAGATGATTTGATCAAAGCAACAAATGCTGAAATCGGTGATATTTTGATGTTTGGTGCAGATAAACCAGAAGTGGTTGCAGCTTCATTGGGTGCGGTTCGTTCACGTTTAGGGAAGGAATTAGGATTGATCGATGAGTCTAAATTCAACTTCCTATGGGTCGTTGATTGGCCATTGTTTGAATACGATGAGGAAGCAGGTCGTTATGTTTCTGCCCACCATCCATTCACACAACCAAAAGAATCAGACATCGAATTACTTTCAACAGATCCAGCAAAAGTTTACGCTGAGGCATATGATATCGTCTTAAATGGCTATGAATTAGGCGGCGGTTCACTGCGTATCCACAAACGTGCGTTACAAGAAAAAATGTTTGAAACACTAGGCTTCACTAAAGAATCAGCACAGGAGCAATTTGGTTTCTTATTGGATGCTTTAGAGTATGGTTTCCCTCCACATGGCGGAATTGCTTTAGGCTTAGATCGTTTAGTAATGTTGTTGGCAGGTGAAAATAATATTCGTGAAGTGATTGCCTTTCCTAAAAATGGAAAAGCGGCTGATCCGATGACGAGCGCACCAAGTGTGGTTTCACCATTACAATTATTTGAGTTGAACATTGATGTAACAGCAGTTGATGAGTAAATAAAAACTTAAGAAGAGAGGGTGCTTCTGCTCTCGCCGTTTATTCGGATTCTTTAAGGCTAGGAGATAACTCGTAGAGTTATCTCCTAGCCTTTTGTTGTTAAAGAGAATGATATATCGTTAAATTTGATAGTGTAAGCATCGTTTATAAAATATTTATATTTATGTTTTATACTGAATATATAACGTTTCAAAGGAGGGATATGGTGATTAAAAAGAAACTTTTGACAAAAGTATCGTTGATAACACTATTTTTAATTATTCTATCAGCTTGCCAAGTAAAAAAAACGGATCAAACAATGCCAACAAAGGAGAGTACAGCCATGACAAAAGAAGAGAATAGTACAAATCAATCAAGTGAAACAGTGGAAATAAATTCATCAGAGTTACCTAATAAATCTTTTGCTGAGGGATCTTTAATTCAAGCTGTAAGAGAAAATGATTTGAAACAAGTTCAAGAAATACTAAAAGATGACAATTACAAGATCGATGAAGTTGATACTCAAGATGAAACGCCACTTTTAATCGCAACGCATCAAAACTCTATTGAAATTGCAAAATCATTGATCGATGCAGGAGCAGATATTAATAAACAAGACACAATTTCAGATAGCCCATATTTATATGCAGGAGCCCAAGGTAAGACAGAGATCTTACGGTATATGTTAGAAAAACAAGTGCCTGATCAGCAAAAAGTTAATCGGTTTGGCGGAAATGCGCTGATACCTGCTGCTGAAAAAGGACATCTGGATAATGTCAACATTTTATTAAAAGATGGGCGCTCAAATGTTGATCATCAAAATAATTATGGCTACACTGCTTTGATAGAAGCTGTTGCATTAACAGATGGTTCTTCAATCTATCAACAAATTGTCAAAGCGTTGCTAGAAGGTGGGGCTGATAAAACATTGAAAGATAATACAGGTCGAACAGCTGAAGACTATGCTAGAAGTTTAGGTTATTCTGAAATATTGACTTCATTAAATGAGTATTAAACAATAATGGAACAGAAGTTTCCCTTTAAAGAGGTTACTTCTGTTTCGTTTTTTTATTCACAATGAGTTTGAATAAAAAATAGTATAAACATAAAAAATGTCTAAAGAAAGATTAAAGATAGTGAAACTTTTGGTTTATTTAAAAGATTCTGCTTTTTTTCTTCCCTTAAAGCACGTATAATGAAATTCAAATGAATCGAGTAAAGTGAGGCTGCTTCCACATGAAAAAATTATTTGAAAGTTTACCTGTCCATGATTATACGACAAAACTTTCAGTGTCGATCGTTTACGCGATTTTGGCATCTGTTGCAATGAACTTCTTTTATCAACCAGGAAACATTTATTCCAGTGGGATTACTGGATTGGCACAAATTTTAACGACATTATCAACAAATGTTGTGGGATTCCATGTGCCGGTGTCGATTACGCTGTACGCGTTGAATATTCCTTTATTTTTTATAGCATGGCGTAAAATAGGTAAAAAATTTACAATTTTTACTTTTTTAACTGTTACGTTGACATCTATATTTATGCAAATCGTGCCACAAACAAGTCTGTCAGATGATCCTATTATTTGTGCGATTTTTGGTGGGGCTGTTATGGGATCTGGAATTGGATTTGCATTGAAAAATGGTTTATCTTCAGGTGGCCTAGATATTTTTAGTATTACGATCCGAAAAAAAACAGGACGCTCAGTAGGTTCTATTTCAATGTACTTTAATGCCTTGATTATTTTTGTTGCAGGCTATTTATTTGGTTGGCAGTATATGTTTTATAGTGCGTTATCGATTTTTGTGAGTGGAAAAGTGACAGATGCCGTCTATACGAAACAAAAGAAAATGCAAGTCATGATCATCACAAAAAATCCAGATGCTGTGATCGATGGGATTCAGCAGAAAATGAGAAGAGGAATCACAATCATTCATGAAGCGGAAGGTGCTTATCGCCATGATAAGCAGACATTATTGTTGACAGTTGTCACTCGGTTTGAATTGCCGTCATTGGAAGCAGCAATGAAAGAAACTGATCCGTCAGCTTTTGTAAGTATCTCAGATAATGTCAAGATTCTTGGCCGGTTTTATGAAGAGGATCTATAGGGAAAGAAGTTTCTCATCCTAAGAAATAAGGAGGAATTAACGGGAGTTGTTCAATAAAATTTTGTGAATTTAAGCTTATTTCTAAAGAGATTACTTCTGTTCCAATCGTTTATAAAGATTCCAAGTGAGTGGGATATGACTGAAAGAGAGTTGTGTCCCGCTCACTTTCTTTTTTAAGATTATATTTGAAGTATAAGAGTATAGAATAAAGTATTGTATTGATAAGATCAGGCTATAAATTATCGGGTTATAATTTTAGTTGTATTGATTCAAGTAATGTCAGAAACTTTTTGACGGTTAGTTAAAATGGCTGGATACAAAATTAAGAAACAAGTGACTAATTCAAAAAAATAATCTCTTTTTCTTGAAATGAAAAGTGAAAACTGGTACACTTAGAATGTAAGATTGAGGGGCACTTTTAAGATGTTAATAGAATTTAACAATGCGAAAGAGGAACATCAATCCTATTTTTTTAAAGTTCATAGGTCGTTTTAAGTCTTACTTGGACGTTTTTAGACCAACGAAGGAGCGCATCATGCTAGATGAATTGAAAATGATTGAAGCAGTTGCTCCAGATTTGCTCGATGTAATGCAGGAAAGGTTTCATATTCTTCGTAATATATACTGGATGCAGCCTATTGGACGTAGAAGTCTATCGGATAGTATGGGAATTACAGAACGGGTCTTAAGAACAGAGACCGATTTTCTGAAAAACTTACAATTGATAGAGACTTCTAAAAGCGGAATGACATTAACTGAAAAAGGATTAGATGTTTATCAAGGTTTAGAAGCTGTTATGAATCAGTTACTTGGTATGCATCAAGTCGAAAAAGAAATCAGTCAATATTTTGGGATCAAGCGTTGTATCGTTGTGGCCGGTAATAGTGACAATCAAGAGAAAGTTCTTTACGAATTCGGTGATATTTTGACCGATTCATTAGACTTACTTTTACCTGAAAGCAATAATATTATTGCTGTTATGGGTGGCACTACAATGGCAATGACTGCTGAGCATATGGGCACGCTAGAGACGGAAAAAAGACATAATTTGTTTGTTCCAGCTAGAGGCGGAATCGGAGAAGCAATGACGGTTCAAGCTAACTCAGTAAGTGCTGTAATGGCCAGCAAAACTGGTGGTCATCATAGAGCATTATATGTTCCAGAACAATTGAGTCTTGAAACATATAATTCATTACTGCAAGAACCATCGATTCAAGAAGTATTGACACTTATCGAACAAAGTAATTGTGTTGTTCATAGTATCGGACGTGCTTTGCATATGGCTGCACGCCGCAAAATGTCAGATGATGAAATGGTCATGTTAAAGCAAAACAACGCTGTTGCAGAATCTTTTGGTTATTTCTTTGATGAAGAGGGGAAAGTTGTTTATAAAATCCCTCGCATTGGACTTCAGTTAAAAGATGTACAAAAAATTCCGAATGTCGTAGCAATTGCTGGCGGTAAGACAAAAGCCAAAGCAATTCGCGCATACATGAAAAACGCACCAAAACAAACGTGGCTCATTACGGATGAAGCTGCTGCAAATGAGATTTTAAAAGGGGTAACCCTTTAAAATAAAAAAATTTTTGATTTTCATAAGGAGGAAATCTTTAATGACAGTTAAAGTAGGTATTAATGGATTTGGACGTATCGGACGCTTAGCATTCCGTCGTATCCAAGATGTAGCAGGAATCGAAGTAGTAGCAATCAATGATTTAACAGATGCTAAAATGTTGGCTCACTTGTTAAAATATGACACGACTCAAGGACGTTTCAACGGAACTGTTGAAGTTCATGATGGATCTTTCAACGTAAACGGTAAAGAAGTAAAAGTTCTTGCTAACCGTAACCCAGAAGAATTACCATGGGGCGATTTAGGTGTAGATATCGTTCTTGAATGTACTGGATTCTTCACTTCAAAAGAAAAAGCTGAATTACACTTAAAAGCTGGTGCTAAACGTGTTGTTATCTCTGCTCCAGGCGGAAATGACGTACCAACAATCGTTTATAACACTAACCACGATATCTTAACAGGTAAAGAAACAGTTATCTCAGGTGCTTCATGTACGACTAACTGTTTAGCTCCTATGGCTAAAGCTTTACAAGATAACTTTGGTGTTGTTGAAGGTCTTATGACTACGATCCACGCTTACACAGGTGACCAAATGACTCTTGATGGACCTCACCCAGGTGGAGACTTCCGTCGTGCACGCGCTGCAGCAGAAAACATCGTACCTAACACAACTGGTGCTGCTAAAGCAATCGGTCTAGTTATTCCTGAATTGAACGGTAAATTAGACGGAGCTGCTCAACGTGTTCCTGTAGCAACTGGTTCATTGACTGAATTAGTAACAGTTCTTGACAAAAAAGTAACGGTTGAAGAAGTAAATGAAGTTATGGCTAAAGCTGCTAACGAATCTTACGGCTACAACACAGACGAAATCGTTTCTTCTGATATCGTAGGTATGACTTTCGGTTCATTATTCGATGCTACTCAAACAAAAGTAATGACTGTTGGCGACCAACAATTAGTGAAAACTGTTGCTTGGTATGACAACGAAATGTCTTATACTGCACAATTAGTTCGTACTTTAGAGTACTTCGCTAACTTATAAGATTCATTCTTATCATTAGTGAAATTTGAACAACTGTGAAATAATAAGCGGGGAAGCAACGCGCTTCTCCGTTTTTATTATTTTGTTTAAAAATACCTAAAAACTTTTTATAGATAGGAGTACTCCATAATGGCTAAAAAGACAATCAAAGATGTAGAGTTAAAAGATAAAAAAGTACTTGTCCGTGTTGACTTTAACGTGCCTTTGAAAGATGGTGTGATCACAAACGATAACCGTATCGTAGCGGCACTTCCAACAATCAAATACGTAATCGAAAACGGTGGAAAAGCGATTTTATTTTCTCACTTAGGTCGTGTGAAAACAGAAGAAGATAAAGAAGGTAAATCATTAAAACCAGTTGCTGAGCGTTTAGGTGAATTATTGGGCAAACCAGTAACTTTCGTTCCCGAAACTCGTGGTACTGAATTAGAAACAGCTGTCAACAACATGAAAGACGGCGACGTTTTAGTGTTTGAAAACACTCGTTTTGAAGATATCAATGGTAAAAAAGAAAGCGGAAATGACGCTGAATTAGGTAAATACTGGGCTTCTTTAGGCGATGTATTTGTTAATGATGCTTTTGGTACAGCGCACCGTGCGCATGCGTCTAACGTAGGAATCGCGTCAACGGGTATTCCAACAGTTGCTGGATTCTTAATGGATAAAGAAATCAAATTCGTTGGTGAAGCTGTTACTGCACCAAAACGTCCATTCGTTGCTATCTTAGGTGGCGCAAAAGTTTCTGATAAAATCGGCGTTATCGAAAACTTGATTTCTAAAGCAGATAAAATTCTTATCGGTGGCGGAATGACGTATACTTTCTATAAAGCTAAAGGTATGAACATTGGTAAATCTTTAGTAGAAGAAGACAAAGTTGAATTAGCAAAAGAATTGATCGAAAAAGCAGGCGACAAATTAATCTTGCCAATAGATTCGATCACAGCGGCTGATTTCTCAAACGATGTACCAACAGAAGAACATACTGGTGATGTTCCTGATGGCCAAATGGGTCTGGACATTGGCCCTGAAACAATTGCTTTATTCGCTCAAGCATTAGAAGGTGCAAAAACAGTTGTTTGGAACGGACCAATGGGCGTATTCGAAATGAGTAACTTTGCTAATGGTACAATCGGTGTTTGTGAAGCAATCGCAAACTTGGAAGATGCAACAACGATCATCGGTGGTGGTGATTCAGCTGCAGCGGCAATTCAATTAGGTTTTGCTGACAAATTCACTCACATCTCAACTGGTGGGGGCGCAAGCTTAGAATTGTTAGAAGGTAAAGAATTACCTGGATTAGCAGCAATTAACGATAAATAAAAAGGTTTCTTTTTGAACACTGTGATCGATATATACCATAATAAGAAAAGGATGTGCTTTTCCATGCGTAAACCAATCATCGCTGGTAACTGGAAAATGAACAAAACTTTAGCAGAAGCGCAAAGCTTTGCTGAGGCAGTAAAAAATGCTATTCCGTCAAAAGATGTTGTTGATTCAGTAATCGGATCTCCAGCGTTATTCTTAGCACCACTTGCTTGGAGTCTTAAAGATTCTGAAGTACAATTATCTGCACAAAACTGCTACTGGGAAAACTCAGGCGCTTTCACTGGCGAAAACTCACCAGCTGCTATTGCAGACTTGGGTATTCAATATGTGATTATTGGTCATTCTGAACGTCGTGAGTATTTCCACGAAACAGATGAAGATATCAACAAAAAAGCGAAAGCTATTTTTGCAAACAACATGACACCGATCTTTTGTTGTGGTGAATCTTTAGAAACTTACGAAGCTGGTAAAACTGCCGAGTGGATCGAAGGTCAAATCACAAATGGTTTAGTTGGTTTATCAAATGAGCAAGTATCTTCAATGGTTATTGCTTATGAACCAATCTGGGCAATCGGAACTGGTAAATCTGCTGATGCAAACATTGCAGATGAAATCTGTGGCGTTGTTCGTGCAACAGTTGAAAAATTATACGGTAAAGAAGTATCAGAAGCTGTACGTATCCAATACGGCGGTTCTGTAAAACCTGAAAATATTGCTGAATATATGGCAAAAGAAAACGTTGATGGTGCTTTAGTCGGCGGAGCGAGCCTTGAAGCAGACTCATTTTTAGCTTTGTTAGATGCGGTTAAATAATCACGGCTTATAACAATATACGCAATTAATCAAAGATTCATCGAATAATCTATGAATTATGCAAAAAATGTTTGCATAGCGCGCGTTTATTCACTACAATCATAATTAAGGGAATCGAATCCCCTTAGTATAAAACAAACTCAAAGGAGAGACAAAACATGTCAATTATTACTGATGTTTACGCACGCGAAGTCTTAGACTCACGCGGTAACCCAACAATCGAAGTAGAAGTATACACTGAAAGCGGTGCTTTTGGTCGTGGAATGGTTCCATCTGGAGCTTCAACTGGTGAATACGAAGCAGTTGAATTACGTGATGGCGACAAATCTCGTTACTTAGGTAAAGGGGTTGTTAAAGCAGTTGACAACGTTAATAACATCATCGCTGAAGCAATCATTGGCTACGATGTACGTGACCAAATGGCTATTGATAAAGCAATGATCGATTTAGATGGAACTCCTAACAAAGGTAAATTAGGCGCAAACGCTATTCTTGGTGTTTCGATCGCTGTAGCTCGCGCTGCTGCTGATTACCTAGAAATTCCTTTATACCACTACTTAGGCGGATTCAATACGAAAGTATTACCAACTCCAATGATGAACATCATCAATGGTGGATCTCATGCTGATAACAGTATCGACTTCCAAGAATTCATGATCATGCCTGTAGGCGCTCCTACATTCAAAGAAGCATTACGTTATGGTGCTGAAGTATTCCACGCATTAGCTGGAATCTTAAAAGCTCGTGGCTTAGCTACTTCTGTAGGTGACGAAGGTGGATTTGCTCCTAACCTTGGTTCAAACGAAGAAGGTTTTGAAGTGATCATCGAAGCAATCGAAAAAGCTGGTTATGTACCTGGTAAAGATATCGTTCTTGCTATGGATGCTGCTTCTTCTGAATTCTACGACAAAGAAAAAGGTGTTTACGTTTTAGCTGATTCAGGCGAAGGCGAAAAAACAACTGAAGAAATGATCGCATTCTACGAAGAATTATGTGCGAAATACCCAATCATCTCAATCGAAGATGGATTAGATGAAAATGACTGGGATGGCTTCAAAAAATTAACGGTTGCTTTAGGCGACAAAGTTCAATTAGTTGGTGACGATTTATTCGTTACAAACACAACTAAATTAGCTGAAGGTATTGAAAAAGGAATCGCGAACTCAATCCTTATCAAAGTGAACCAAATCGGTACTTTAACTGAAACATTCGAAGCAATCGAAATGGCTAAAGAAGCTGGTTATACAGCAGTTGTATCTCACCGTTCAGGTGAAACAGAAGATTCAACAATCTCTGATATCGCTGTTGCAACAAACGCTGGTCAAATCAAAACTGGTTCTCTATCACGTACAGACCGTATTGCAAAATACAACCAATTATTACGTATCGAAGACCAATTAGGCGAAGTTGCTGAATACAAAGGCTTGAAATCTTTCTACAACTTAAAAAATAAATAATTTTCGTTGATTATAAAGTAAAAAGGGACAACTGATTCTTGGATCTCTTCTCCTTATACTCATACGTAAAACCTCCTTTTACATTCGTAAGAGGAGGTTTTTTTACATCTTTAATAACCAGAATGGATTATAAAAAGAGCTGCTATTTAGCAGCTAAAAAAGTGGAAACAGGTTCTATTATCAAAAATAAAAAATCGGTGTTATACTAAAAAAAAACGAGGAGGGTGCAACATGAACCAATCAGATCTCCAGACTATCATGAAAAAGCAACGCGATTTTTTTAACACAAACCAAACAAAATCAATTCCGTTTAGAAAAGAACAATTGGAACAACTGTTAGTAAACATAAAAAAACACGAAGAGGATTTCTACTGGGCTTTTGAAAAAGACCTAAAAAAACCTAAAGCAGAAGTTTATGCAACAGAGTTAGGACTCGTTCTATCAGCAATAAAAGACATGCTTAAGAATCTTGATAAATGGACCAAACCAGTAAATAAACCAAGAGCTGTCTCGTCTTTATTAAATAAAAATACTGTATTTTTAGAACCGTATGGAACAGTCTATATTATTGGACCCTTCAATTATCCTCTTCAATTGACCTTAGTTCCTTTGATTGGGGCATTAGCATCTGGCAATTGTGCAATAGTAAAACCGTCATCAAAAACATCGAATGTAGCTGCTGTGATCGGTGCGATCATTGGAGAAACATTTGATGAAGAATATGTAAAAGTTCTTTCACCTAATTCAATTGACAATGCTTCTGTTTTAAAAGAACGTATGGATTTTATCTTTTTTACAGGAAGCACTAAAGTTGGAAAAATCGTCATGGAAGCAGCGGCGCAACACTTAACACCTATCGTCCTGGAACTCGGTGGTAAAAGCCCGGCAATCGTGACGGAACAAGCAGATATAGAGTTAGCTGCTGAACGAATTATGTGGAGTAAGTTGCTGAATACAGGACAAACATGCATTGCAACAGATTACGTGTTGGTAGATGAAAAAGTCAAAGAGCAATTAATTATCGCATTAAAAGAAAAAATCATTGAATTTTATGGGGAAAACATTCAATCCAATCCCGATTATGGTCGTATTGTTCAAGGACCAGCTATTGAGAAGTTTATTCAATTGATCGATGAAAATGCTCATTATTTGATTCACGGGGGCGAGTTTGACCAGAAAATACGATTTGTCGCACCTAGTTTATTTGATATTGGCTTAAGTCGTGAAAATAGTTTGATGCAAGAAGAATTATTTGGACCGCTTTTACCGATTTGTACCTATCGAGCGTTAGATGATGCGATTCAATTTGTTAAAGACGGTGAAAAACCTTTAGCGTTGTATTTATTCTCAGATGATCGAGACGTGCAAAAACAGATTTTACATGAAGTTTCTTTTGGCGGTGGTGGAATCAATCAAACAATTCTTCATGTAGCAAATGATGATCTGCCCTTTGGTGGAGTAGGTGCCTCTGGGATGGGCAATTATCATGGAAGATACAGTATTGAAACATTCTCTCACAAAAAATCAATTGTTTACGGTCGAAAAGATACCATGGGAAAATTGATTTATCCGCCTTATGACCAGAAAAAATTCGATTGGTTAAAGCGCTTATTATAAAAAAATGTAATAGATCAAGAATAAACAAGACAAAATAGAAGCTGGAATAGAGGTCTTTAACTCTCGAAAAATAAGCGGAAATTGACAAAATTATTCTTCAAATATTTTGAATCTCAGCTTATTTTCACAGTTAAAGATAACTTACCTCGCTATCTTTAAACGGAGGATCAATTTTTGTCTCATTTGATCTTTTCGCCAAATCTCATCGGATAATGTTCTTTCAATTAATATATCTCAATCTTAAATGGACCTCTTGCTTACTAGTGTAACCTTATCTTTAATAAAGTTGTGGATAAAAAGTGGAAACTATTTAAATAAAATGAAAATATGTAGAGTGTTATATGATAAAAAAACACTTTAGACGCATATGTTTTTTTCAAATACAATTTATTTGTTATAATAAGTTTATTAAAGTGAAAGGAGGAAATTTTTATGAAAACAAGAGCTGAATTGAAAAATGAGGCAAAAGGAGTACTTCGTGGTCGTTGGAAAGATAGTATATTGATGAGTTTGGTACCAACATTAGTCTCAATTGCAATCGGACTGCTTTTATTTTTCTTATTAGTAATACCCACGATTACCTTTGTTCAAAATAATTCAGATTTATTAAACAGCACTGCAAATTACGACGGAAACTCTGGAGGTAGCGGCGGTAGTTTTATCGGTGGTATCATAGGTGCATTGTTTAGTGCAGGGATCTCTTGGACATTCCTTGACCTTATAAGAGGAAAAAGACAAAATATTCGTCCATTTTCTGATGCGTTTAGAGGGTTCGGAGGACCAGTAGTGTTAGGTGTGATATGCATTTATTTATTAATGGCTATTTTCATTTTCTTATGGTCATTACTATTAGTTATCCCAGGAATTATTAAGGGCTATTCTTATTCACAAGCCTATTTTATCTACTATGATCGTTATGAAGAAACAGATATGCGACCAGGTTTTCTAGAGTGTATAACTCGTAGTAAGCACATGATGAAAGGATACAAAGGCCAATTATTTATATTGGACTTAAGCTTTATTGGCTGGCATATTTTAGCAATTTTAACAGCTGGTATTGGTTATCTTTGGTTAACACCATATATTACAGCAACCAAAGCCGCTTTTTATGAAAACTTACCAAAAACAACGACAGTTTAAAACGAAAAGTTGGGATGTAACTCTAAGAGTTATATCTCAACTTTTTTCTTGTTCTTTCAAGGAATTCTGTATTACAAAAATTTATAATTTGTTTATTTTCTTGTTAGAACCTGTTTAGAACTCCTCTGTATACTAAAGATAAGCAATAGGAAGTTGCAGTCGATTATATGAGGAGGAATAAAGATAATGAAAAATAAAAAAATCATCATAGGTATTTCAAGTTTAATGGTATTACTAGCAGGTTGTAATGCAGGAGCAAAAGAGTCAAATGATTCAAAAGACAGTAGTCAACAACAAACGGAACAAACAAAAAAGGCCAATAGTGAAAATAAAGGAGAGCAACTGACAAAGATTTTAGGTGAAACAAATTGGCAAGGAACAAAAGTATATGATAAAGATAATAATGATTTAACGAAAGAAAATGCGAATTTTATTGGGTTAGCAAAATATGATGGAAACACTGGACGTTATGAATTTTTCGATGCACAAACTGGAGAGAGTCGTGATGATCGTGGGACGTTTTTTATCACTAATGATGGAACAAAAAGAATTCTAATTTCAGAGACAATGGATTACCAAGCAGTTGTAGAACTTACTGAACTCACAGACAAAAAATTTACGTACACTAGAAAAGGAAAAGACAAAGCTGGAAATGAAGTAGATGTATTTGTGGAACATATCCCTTATAATGAAGAAGAGCTAATTTTTACAGAGCAAGAAAAACCACTTAATGCAACAACTGGAAAAATTGAAACAACAGAAAATGGTACTAAAATTTTAGGTGAAACGTTGTGGAATGGGACAAAAGTTTTGGATGAAGAGGGCAATGATGTAACAGAAAGTAATGCGAATTTCATTAGCTTAGCTAAATTTGATGCAGATACAAGTAAATATGAATTTTTCAATTTAGATACAGGGGTTAGTCGTGGTGATTTCGGTTACTTTGATGTTTTGAATCATAATAAAATTCGAGCACATGTCTCTATCGGTGAAAATAAATATGGAGCTGCACTTGAACTTACTGAGTTGAACGATAAAAAATTTACTTACAAACGAATGGGTAAAGATCAAGCTGGCAATGATATTACTGTTTTCGTTGAGCATGAACCTTATTCTGGAGAATATGATCCAGCTTTTAGTTTCTAAGAACATTTTCACTTATCATGTGGCTGTTTGAGCGGATAGCAACAGTCGTAATACCATAAATAATGTAAAGGAGATAATTATGACGATAAAAAAACGATTTCTTATTTCATATATTGGTGGTATTGCGATTGCTTGTGTATCTTTATTTTCAATCATCTGCATTGTTTTTTATGTAACAACAGGAAAAACCCCTACACCAGCGACAGTCTATAAAACATTTACGCAACAACGTTCGTTGAGTCCAGAAGAAGAACTTGCGTATATCAAATTACGAGGAATAGCCAAATCAGATCCAGAACAGTTGCTTAAACCAAGTGGAGAATTAAAGGAAACAATTCAAAAATTTGAAGCTGAATCATTAGGTGTCGTTGTCCGTAAGCAAGAAGCAATAGATTATTACTCGCAAGAATTGGTTGAAAAATCATTGATTGTTCATTTTCCCCAATTTGATGCGAATAATATTGAAACGAGAGGAACAATTGATAATGATGGACGTTTATATCGTTATATGAAATTCGACTTTTATTTTGAGGACCAAGTACCTGGTAGTCTTTTAGTGCTAAAAAAAGAGAACAATTTCTTGGAATTTATGACTAAATGGGGTGTTTGGGTGATTGGTGTGATTGTTTTGGTTACGATTGGTGGATTACTGTTTTTGAATCATCTATTAAGAAAAACGATCATTCATCCTTTGGAGAACCTTGGGGCAGGAATGGCGGAAATTCGGAATGGTCATTTGGATGCTTCAGTGGGAGCTCCAGCAAAGCCGACAGCATCTGAGGTGAAACAACTAACAGATGATTTTGAAAAAATGCGGGAATCCTTGATTCATTCAACCGAAGAACAAGAGAAGCTTGAAAATAACCGAAAAGAACTAGTAGCTAGCATTTCCCATGACTTAAAAACACCGATCACATCGATCATCGGTTATGTGGAAGGGTTGCTAGACGGTGTCGCTGATACTCCTGAAAAACAAGCAAAATATTTGCAAACGATCCATACAAAAGCCATTTCATTGAATGAATTGATCGAAGAATTATTTCTTTATTCTAAATTAGATGCTGAAGCAATTCCTTTTCACTTTGAGAAAATTAATATCAATGAGTTTTTACAACATATTATCGAAGAATTCCAATTACAAGAGAATCAAGTTTCTTTAAGATTAGTTAATCATCAGGAAATAGCGAGTTATGTCTTAGCTGATCGAATGCAGTTGAATCGAGTATTTATTAATTTGATTGAAAATAGCTTGAAGTTCAAATCTAGCAATCGGGCACTTGCAATCCAAGTAGATGTTTTTGAAACTGCTCAAAATACAGTGATTCAGTTCTCAGATAATGGACAAGGTATTTCAAAAGAACAACTACCTTACGTATTTGATCATTTTTACAGAGGTGAAGAAGCTAGACCAACAAATACAGGAGGTAGTGGATTAGGTCTTGCTATTGTTAAACAAATCATTGACATGCATGAAGGCGAAGTCAAAATTGAAAGTGAACTAAACTATGGTACGACCGTAACGATTTTATTAAAAAAACTTGAGGAGGACAGCTAAATGTCAAATGAAGTCTCACGCATTTTATTGATCGAAGATGATGCAAGTATTGCTGAATTACAAAAGGATTACTTAGAAATCAATCATATGGCGGCAGAAATTGAAAGTGATGGACTGGCTGGTCTGAATCGAGCGCTTAATGAAGCATTTGATTTAATTGTGGTCGATATCATGTTGCCATCTATGGATGGTTTTGAAATTTGTCGTCGAATTAGAGAAAAGAAAAATATTCCTTTGATGATCGTTTCAGCTAAAAAAGAAGATATTGATAAAGTTAGAGGATTGGGTCTTGGGGCAGATGATTATATGACTAAACCTTTTAGTCCAAGCGAACTTGTGGCTCGGGTCCAAGCTCATATCAAACGTTATCAACTATTGACCAAAACAAAACAAGTCAATGATACAGTGGAAAGTGGTCAGATCAGGATTGATAAAAATTCTCGCAGAGTTTTTGTCTTAGGAGAAGAGCTTATTTTTACCACAAAAGAATTTGATTTGCTACTTTTTTTTATGGAACACCCAAATCGAGTTTGGATGAAAGAACAGTTATTTCGCCAAGTTTGGGATATGGATGATCTGGATAGCGATATTTATACAGTCGTCGTGCATATTGGACGAATTAGAGAGAAACTAAAAAGAGGAAAATTATCTGAAATTCCTATAGAGACTATTTGGGGCAGCGGTTATCGTTTTAATGCCTAATACGTTATTAAAGGAGAAAACGCATGAAACACACACATAAACTTGCAGCAGTCTTTTTGTTTGCAGTTCTCGGGTTAACAGCTTGTAAATCTGATCAAACTAAAGTGGCAGAAAAAACAAGTCAATCATCTGAACCAGCTCTTTTTACACCTGCCTCATCTGTTGAGGTTGTACCAAGTGAAGAAGAGAAAGAAAAAGCTGCAAATGATTTGACCTTTGAAAACACATCGTACAATTATGATGTTGTAACAGGCGCAACCCAAACGACATTTGGCTCCAATCCAAAACCTCTGTATCCTTATGAAGAAAAATTAAAGAAAATGTTCTGGTCAAATCAGCCGCCATTAGGCTTGATGGAGGGTAATTATTATACAAATGATGGGTATTTTGATGTTGGAAATAAAGGAATCGTAGAGATTGTTACGGATGATACGAGTAAAATCATCAATGTTGAATTTAATGAATATGGTGCTGAAAATTATTACGAATCTAAATACTCAGGGGCCAACAAACGACTTTCTGATTACGCCTTCTTCCAAGCTCAAAATCCTAGAACAGATACTACATTAGTAACGGTCGTTAATGGTATCACCTTTGTTGAAAATCAAATGCGGGAAGAAAATCGAGTTGAAGGGAATTTTGAAACCGTCAGAGGCTCATCAACATCCGCTAGACAAGGGTTAATGGCGATAGCTGCTGAACTAAAAGATGAAATCAGACAACCCTCTAAAACAAAATATATCGGTTATGCTGAAGACTTTGGCGATGGCTTGATCGGCAGACTTCAGCTAACGGTAACAGATGGAAAAATCGATAGTGCCCGTTATGATGAATATTTTGCGGACCAACCAGAAAAAATTACTGCAGAGCAGCTAAAACAATACTATCGTCAATCAAAATATTTTTCTTTGACCTATAATGAAGCAACAAATAATGATTTTGTTACATTTTCTGATGCCTTAACCAAGGAAATCGTCGATAAGCAAGGATTGACAATTGAAAACAGCGAATTGACAAAACATCCTTCATTTGCTTCTTATCAGAAATTAGCCGAGCAGATCGATCTTTAATGAAGTCATGTGATTGAAATGGTCGTTGTTGGTGTGGTTTATGTGATGAGCAATAAATCAACATGGACTAAATAACTTTCCAATAAATAACACGATTTAACCGCCTATCCATCCGAATTGCGAGTACTATGTAAAGAGCTTTCAAACGAAAATAATCTAGAAAAATAGTGACTTAAAAAAAAGGCATTGAAGCAATAAGATAAAGAGAGGGTAAGACAGAAGCGTTTATTCGAAGTCTATAAGGCTAGGATATAACTCGTAGAGTTATGTCCAGCCTCTTTTTACTTGATTTTGAAGGCATACTTATACCAGAAAATTATTCGTAGTAGGGATAGATTCAATCTTCAAAGATAAACGGTCAACTTTTTCACCCAAAGTTATATGCAAATTCTATCAACCAATCAGCAATCGAAAGCAACTCAACGTGATGTTCAATTTTACTATCCTAGCTGACTTTTTCTATTAATAGTCAAAAAGGCTAAAATCACTGATCTTATTGTGTTGGTAAAATCAATACAGAAAAAACAAGCGAATTTGGAATTATTTATTAATATTTTATAAAAGAGAAAATGGTAGAACACAAAAAAAGTAGACAACTTCTAAGGTCAAAGTGATATAATAAATCAAAAGGAGTAACGTCCATAAAAATTTATAAGGACTTTGGTAGCCAAAAGATTATTGACCCAATCTATAGACAAAACAAGCAAGACAGAGAAACTTAGAAACATAGGCGAAATCGTAGTGATTTTGTTCACAATGTTGACTAGCTGACTGTTGCTGGTTGTGTTGCTTTGGCTACTGGATATTGGTATAAATTAAGAATGAAAGAAGATATTTTTGATGGATAGAACAGTAAATATTATGGTTTCTCTGATTTTACTTGCTTATCCAGTTTTATCGATTCCTTCAATTTTGAAATCAAAACGAGAAAAAGGCAACTATTTTTCTGAGTCTCGCATGTTTATTCCTAAACGTGTTGGTTATGGGATCGGTCTGAATATGCATAATTGTTTTGGTTTTTTCACCTTATTTTTTATTGGTTTGCTATTTTTAATTTTAGGTATATTTTTTTAAACTAGGAGGGTTTATGGAAAGAAAAGAGAAGAAAAAAACGTGGTTATTGTTAATCGCCTTGTTTTTAGGCTATACCATGGTGTACATTGATAAGATTTCAATTGGGTACTCACTTATCCCGATCTCAACTGAATTTGGTTTGGATCCATCTGCAAAAGGAATGATCATGAGTGCTTTTTTCCTTGGATATGCGATTATGCAGATTCCAATGGGATTAGTCATTAATAAAGTAGGATCACGTATTGTCTTGATTGGGTCGGTTCTGGGGATAGGGATTTTTTCCTTCTTATTTGGTTTTGGGACCTCACTAATCATGTTTGTATCACTGCGCTTTTTAACTGGATTTTTAGCTCATTCAGGTTTTGCTTCATCAGCTAGTAAGGAAGTTACGATGAACATTCCGCAAGAAAAGCGAACATTTGCACAAGGAATTTTGATTTCATCTTCAGGAGTTGCAAGTTTTATTGGACCTTTAGCACTATCACCAATTATTACGAATGCTGGATGGAAAAATGCGTATCTTATTTTAACTATATTAGCTGTTGTAATTGCTATTTTTTTGATTATCGCTATTCCTAGAAGTGAAAAGAAGGAAGAAAAAATTGAAGCGATCATAACAAAAACGGATAAGATTTCTATTTTTGTTATTTGGTCCGATGTACGGGTTTGGATTTTATTTTCTAGTTCATTTTTCATTAACTATTTATTATATGGACTTTCAAGTTGGACACCGAGCTTTCTGATAGCAGAACATGGATTAGATTTAAATAGTGCTGCCATTATAAATAGCGTGGGCGGATTATTTATGTTGATCGGTTCGATTGGCGGCAGCTACATTGTGGGAAGATATTTCCAGAATAAAGAAAAAGTAGTTGTGGCAATTACAGCTGTTTTAGGAGCGATTTCCGCTTTTAGTTTTTATTATATTGGTAATCTTGTTTTACTAGCAATTGTTATGGGTTTTGCGAATTTCTTTTTAGTTATTTCGTTTGTGACGTTGATGAGTATTCCTTTACGTATTTTTGAAGGAGCAAAATTTGCCCCGAGTTATGGTACGCTAGCTACAGGAGGAATTCTTGGTGGATTTGTTTCTCCCATGCTTATCGGAAAATTAGTTGAGATGTCAAACGGTCAGTATATTTCGACGTTTATTTTCTTTTTAGTTGCAGGATTATTAACTGCTATAACAATTATGTTTATTAAACAAAAATAAAAGATCTAGTTGCATGGGTGAACACGACTCTTATAGATTGCATCAATTCCTATAAGTAAAGGTCTCCATAGCGCTTTTAAAAATAAGGAGGAATCATAATGACAACGATTCAAGAACAAATGCCTCAAACGGATATGATCAAATGGAGAAGACACTTACATCGTTATCCAGAATTATCATTTCACGAAGTAGAAACAGCGAAATATATTCAAAAAGTTTTAGCTGAATTTTCTAATCTACAAGTCAGTTCATTGACAGAAAATAGCGTTATCGCAATTTTGAAAGGCAACAAACCTGGCAAAACGATTGCATTGAGAGCAGATATTGATGCACTACCAATCATGGAAGAAGCCAATGTGGCATTTCAATCTGAAAATCCTGGCGTAATGCACGCGTGTGGTCATGATACACATACGGCAATGCTTTTAGGTGCTGTTAAAGTGTTAAGCACCATGCAGGATAAAATTGCGGGAACAGTAAAATTTATATTCCAACCTGCTGAAGAAGTGCCACCAGGTGGGGCAAAATTGTTAGTTGAAGCAGGTGTGATGGAAGATGTAGATATGGTTTTTGGGTTACATATCGCCCCAAATATTCCAGTTGGAATGATCGGAACTAGAAAAGGAGCTGTTAGTGCGGCTTCAGATGTCTTTACGTTGAAGATAAAAGGCAAAGGCTCTCATGGCTCAACACCAGATTTATCTATTGATCCGATTATGATCGGTGTAGAAATCATCAATAATCTAAATAATATTGTTTCAAGAAATATTAGCCCTTTTGACAATGCTGTGATTTCAATTGGAGAGTTTAATGCAGGAAAAACAACTAATGTGATTCCTGATACAGCACAAATAAAAGGAACCGTTCGTACGAATGATAAAGAAGTTCGTCTATTTATAAAAAAACGTATTGAAGATATCATCGATGGGATTTGCAAAATGTATGATGCTAGCTATGAATTAGATTATTTATTTGGTTATAGCGAAGTGAATAATGATAGTCGTGCGACAGATATTGTAATAGCCGCAGCAGAAAAAGTTGTCGGGAAAAACGAAATGTTTGAAGCACCTAAAATGATGGGCGGAGAAGATTTTTCTGCCTACACAGATGTGCGACCAGGATCCTTCTTTATTTTAGGTGGTGGAACTGCAGCACAAGAGTGCGGGTATATGAATCATCATCCAAAATTTAAAATCATGGAAGACTGTTTTCCAGTAGGTGCTGGGATGCATGTACAGCTTATTTTAGATATCTTAGGAGAATAATTAGCAGAAAAAGGGTGTGAAACAAAAGGGAAATTTACTTTTGTTTCACACCCTAAATACGAATAAAAGATGGAAACAGAAACAACGCTGTCTTATTTATACGACTTTAAATACTTCTAACTCATCCTATTTTAAATAGGCTGAAAAAAAGTAAGGCAATAAAGTTCAAGAAATGTTGAAATAAAGATATAATAATGGAATACAATAAAAATAATTAATAAAGGGATGAGAAAAATAGAAGCGAAAAAACCTAGAATTTTTACAATGTCTTTTGCTAGTGTCTATCCACTTTATATCAAGAAAGCAGAGAAAAAAGGGCGAACCAAAGAAGAAGTGGATGACATCATTTTTTGGCTAACAGGTTATGATGAAGCAACATTGCAAAAACAACTAGAGACTGAAGTCGATTTTCAAATATTTTTTGATGAAGCACCAGAGATAAATTCCAATGTTTCAATGATTAAAGGTGTGATCTGTGGTTATCGTGTAGAAGAAATAGAAGATAAGCTAATGCAAAAAATTCGGTATATGGATAAGTTGATCGATGAATTAGCCAAAGGAAAATCAATGGAGAAAATATTGAGAAAATAAGTAATAACAATAAATATTATTTTAAATAGCCTTATCATTTCAAGCTAGAAAGGATCTAGCGTACAGATTTGATAGGGCTATTTGTCTATTAAAATACCTTGATTTTTTTAAGATAAATTTTCGTAAGGTTAAAAAAAAACAACAAATAATCTTAAAAAAGTGATAATAACTTGAGAGACGTAACATCAGAATTGCTTTTTAAATTAGTCTTAATATGTAATATTTAAGATAACGAAGACATGGAGGACAAACATGAAGGAATACTTTTTTTACGGTTATCAAGTAAATAGCTTCTTTGATGAAGGAAGTTTCTCGGGAAATCAAACAGAGTTAGGAATAAATGGAATTGTTACGTAACTTTTTGTGGACACTTATAGAAAATTTTTACATAAATACGTTTTGAAGGTAGGAAGATAATTTATGGAGATTGGAAAATTATTAAAAATCCGCAGAGAACAAAAGAATTTAACACAACAGCAAGTCGCTGCAAAGTTTCATGTGACGAGACAAACAGTGTCACGTTGGGAAAATGACAAGTCATATCCTAATATTGATACATTAGTTGAACTAAGTTTCTTTTTTGATTTTTCTCTTGATGAAATTTTAAAAGGAGATGACCTGATGATTGAGGTAGAAAGTCAACGAGAGGATGAAGAATAGACTAGTTGATGAACCAGTGACTTTAAACGTGAGAAAGAATGAACAGGAATAATTTATCAAGGAGGTTGGGTAAATCACAAGAAAAACGTATCCGTGCTATTTAAACGATCACTAGTGGACAAATAAAAAATGCTTATGATACTCGAATTGGAGATTCAGCCTATGGAGAGCATAAACAGGCCGATGAGTAGGGATTATCAGCAATTGTCCACTGATAAATTAGAGTTTGCAGGTTAGATGATTCCATCTAATTTGTAGGCTCTTTTTATTTCAGAACCATATATTCAGCATAGCCAAAAAGAAAATTATATGAATATAGAAAAAATAAAAAAACTGTATAAATGGCAATGAACTTGAAATCAGGTAAGCTATTTATTTAGTGGAAAATAAATTTATTGCGTATTTAAATGCAGAAAAGGAGTTAATTAAACAATGAAAAATCGAAAATATCTAGAAAAAAAGCAGAATTTTACTAAAATAGTAATTTTCCACTCTTTTTTTATAATTTAGTTAATTATATGATTGTATTTTATAACTAAAAGTATAACAAGGTTTCTAAATGACTAAAATTAGTACAGATAAAGGGGTTGTAAATGATCTTACGAATCAATTTATCGATAGTCTATCAGAAGTTACATTTTTACCCGAAAAATCATTTTCTTTCTCTCAAAGTTCTGCCGTTTCTGGATTAATGAAACGACGTATCTGGTACAGGAGATTGTTCGTTTACATCAAAGACAAAGAGAAGTCTTAAATGAAATCTTGTATTACAGCAAAGCAACACATGCCGAACGTTCAGCAACGATCAACTTAGAAAATTTAGAACAAGAACATCATTCAGTCATGCGTCATTTCGAAGACGGGCAAGAGGCGTTACATACATTAAGAAAATCAGAACAAACGAAGCAAGATCAAATAGAAGGTGACCTGCTCATGCTGCAACGAAAAGAAAAGGAGGGACAAGATGCCGAAATTTGATTATAGTGAATGGACTGAATTATCAAGTGAAATAACGCCCAAATCAGGTGTTCCAGGTGACTTACAAGTCAAAGAGTACGAAAAAATACAAGATTTTGATTTTCATATAGTATATTCTGTTGGGAAATATATCTATGATCCACGATATAATAATTTGCCAATACTAGAAAATGATTATTTTAATATATTAGAGAGCTTGAATCCATCTGGCATCAGTAAAAAAATTCAACAGGTAAGAAGGAGAAAATAAAAAGTGAACAATGAAAGAATAATTGCAGATTACCTTAAAGATAATTTTTCTATGGGACAATTAAAGTATAAAATGTATTTTTCAGACGATAGATATTATAAAAGTGAAAACTATAAAACAGGAAACTTATTTTACAATAAAGAAATACATGAATTTATTTCAACACCTTGCTACCGTAAAATTTCGTTTCACTGATACGTGAATTCCAGTATTCCTAGTCCATGCTTTTTTGAATCTTGCCACTCTTCGCTTTTGTACAAAGGCTTCGAACAGGGTAATCTGAAAAGCCTTCACTTTTACATCGGTTTTTCTAAATGTTTGAAACGTCAATTGACAAAAATCGCTGAATTTTTGCTTTATTCCAAAGACTTTGTACCCAAATTGATCACAAGTAAAAGCTAAGAATTCTAATCCTTGCTCACGATATTTTTTATATAACGCTTCTAACCCTTCATACTTGAGGGGAAAACCGTAACTTGTCGCTTTATTTACGATTAGAAGTACTTCCCCCGATTCTCTAATTACCTGTTTAGATTAAATACTAGCCAGTAAAGGGCTTTTCGCCAATGAAACGACCATTACTTGATTACAAAATTGGTGTCAACTCCAACAGCACGATGCCGTTTGTATCTAGCGTCACGTAATAATTAAACGTCTCATCGATTTGCGTATCAAAGACTTTGATTTTTGGTCGAGTGCTACCTACAATATATTCTTGTGTCTCTAGATCAAGTGCTTCAGCATTATGAAAATTTTCGTATTTGTAAAATAGTGCACCATTATGACGGTTAAAGTCAATTTGTTTGATTTGATAATGGGCTGATTTTATGGCCGCTAATTCAATTTCAAATGTCACTGCCTGACTTTCAAGAAAAGCCTCCTCTGAAGAAAGATGTGGATCAAAATAATTCGTATTAAACAACAATAACTGATATTTTCCATCAACATAGGTCAACAAATATTCTTCACCTTGCGCCAGAACCTTACCATTCATTCTTCTAGTCAACCACAAACAAAAATAAACCGGTCTTTTCCCACTGTAAAAATGAAATAGTTCCAACCCATCATTTTTTAGAGCGCGTTCTTGTGTTTGTTTTTCATACAACTCAATATTCAACCAGAATCCGAATCCAGATACTAATGTATCAAGCATAAAAAGGTCTTTTAAGATAATCGCTCCTCTAAAGAATGTTCCATTACTATTTCTTGTCATCCCAGTCAAGGTATTCCATTCAGTAAGGTAAAGTGGCAACTTGATTTCGTATTCTTTTAGAATATGCTTGATATGAAAGGTTTTATTCAGTACATATTGATGATAATTTTTTAAATCTGGAAAGGTACTATCTAAATTTTGAAACACATAATTAGGCTCAGCAGAAAATGACAAAAAATCACACGTTGGTGCAATCGTCTCGCAAAAAAAACGCGTTTGTTTTAAATCCTTTTGCTCAAAGAATGGGTCAGTCAGAGGGATTTCTGCGCCTACAGCTATTTTAGGAGCGATTTCAAATAGAATTTTTTTCACTTCTAGAAATTCTGGATAATATTCTGTAAGATTTTGACCTTTAAATAAACAATTGACCTTCCATTGCTCAGTCATTTTTGTCCCAAACTTATTTTGAACATGTCGAAAAAATTTACAAAAGATATCTTTTACATTTACACTTAGCTGGTTAAATTCTACAAGAGACAATTGAAAAAAAATATTCAGCTGGGCTTTTTCTAAAAAGGTCAGAATATAGTCCCACTGTTCAAATGCGGGAAATGAATTCATTCCAGCAGCTTGGTGAATCTGAACCATTAAAGGAATTTGCGTGAATAGAGATTGGATACTAATATACTTGATTCCAATTTGTTTTTTTAGATCCAGAATTTCACTTTGGACTTTTTTAGAGGCTAAAGCTTCCCACGAACCTACATGAATGATTACGTCTTTTTTTGAATAATCGGCTTCAGATTGTTCCGTTTTAATATGGAGTTGTTTGGTCTGTAGCGATAATTCTGAAGAGTGAGATTCCTCTAACCCCGTTTGAATGTAGCTGTATAAGGGAACCAAGATTTCTTTGATTTGAAGCTCTGTTGTCTGAACGTCGTGTTTGATTTTTTGTGGTGCCTTGGTTTGTTCTAAGTGAGATGAGCGATAATGGGTCGGCGAATCGTTAAAGACTTTTTTAAAGTGTTGACGATACGTTTTACTGTTGTTAAACCCGCTATCTAAAGCAATTTGTTCAATACTTTTTTTTGTATAGAGCAACTCTGACAAACTATGTTTCACACAAACTGTCCGTACATAATGAGAAAAGTACTCTCCAGTTTCCTTTTTAAAAAACTTTGATAAAGAGGATTCTGACATAAAAAAATATTCCGCTGCATCAGATAGTAAAATACTTTCGAAGTAATGTTCTTCGATATAGTCCAAAATCTCTCTTAATTTTTGATTATCTGAAGGATGGTACTCTGCGACTTCTTCTTTTTGAAAATGATGAACCAAAGACAAAATAATCTGAGTTAAAAATAAAGTGATCTTGAGTCTTTTTGAAGGTTCATCGCTAAATTCAACCAAACACAACTCTGCAACTTGCTTTCTTAAAGCTGCGATCGCAGGCATTTTCCCATGCTCTTTTTGGATCGGTGTACAGTCAAAGCGAGTATAGAAAAAAGCAGGAAATTGAGTCGCAAAGAAAACACTATTAATTCTTAATTCCAAATAAGTACAACTTTGTTCTAGATTGCTATCTAAGAGAATCCGATCTCCTATATTGATTACAAACACTTCTCCTTCACTTACCTGATCAGTTGTTTCTTCTATAGTAATAAACATACTTCCTTTCAAGACAATCAAAATGGTCGTTTCTTTACATTGCACCTCTTGTTCTGTCTGCAGTTGTTGATAATTCATCTGATAATTTTCATTTACAATCATTTACTTACCTCTTTTAGTTATTTGTATCTTATTTTACCACTTAAATGAGAAAAAATCGTTTGAATAATGATCTTTTATTTTCCAATCTGACTATTCTAAAAAGGAATTTCTGAAATTTGGAAATTCCTAGCATTGTGAAGTTTTTAATTAAGCATAGAATATGAATTGTATTTGAAAGGAGAAAATCAAATGGACGATTTACGTACACAACTATTCAAACTGCTGCAACAAAAAGAAGCTGAATTAATCAAGATTCGCCGGCATTTTCATGAAAACCCAGAATTATCTTTTCATGAGACAGAAACAGCAAAATACATCGCTGATTTTTACGCTGGCAAAGATTGTGCTGTTCAAACAAAGGTGGGCGGCGGTAATGGTCTTTTAGTTGATATTCATGGAGGTAAGAAAGGACCGTTCCTAGCAATTCGAGCTGATTTCGATGCGTTGCCGATCCAAGAAGATACTGGACTGCCTTTTGCTTCAAAAATACCAAACGTCATGCATGCTTGCGGACACGATGGGCACACCGCCTATATGATGATTTTGGCGGATTGTCTGATTGAACTAAAAGAGCAATTAGCAGGAACGATTCGTGTGATCCACCAACCAGCCGAAGAAGTACCACCAGGTGGTGCTAAAGGAATGATCGAAGCTGGTTGTTTAGACGGCGTGGATCATGTTTTAGGGATTCACGTGATGAGTTTGATGACGGTCGGCGATGTTCTTTATCATTCAGGACCTGTTCACACTGGACGAGCAACCTTTAAAATAGTGATGCACGGAAAAGGCGGACATGGTTCAACACCGCAAGATGCAAATGATACGATCGTAGCAGCTTCTCAATTTGTCACAGCTGTTCAAACAATCGTCAGCCGCAGAATCAATCCTTTTGATACTGCAACAGTCACGATCGGTTCATTTGACGGCAAAGGTTCAGCCAATGTCATCAAAGATTCTGTTACGCTAGAAGGCGATGTACGGATTATGAAAGAAGAAACTCGCACCATCGTGGAAAAAGAATTCAAACAAATTCTAGACGGCATCTGCCAAACATTTGGCATCAGCTATGAACTTGACTATGCCAATGATTATCCAGTCTGTGTCAACGATGCTAAAACGACTGAAATGGTTGTGAAAGCATTGACAGAAGCACAAATCCCAGAAGTGAAGCAATTAATCGAATGTGGGCCACAAACTCCTTCTGAAGATTTTGCTTATTATGCAAAAGAACGACCAAGTTGTTTCTTTTTTGTTGGTGCTCATAAAGAAGGAACACCGATGTATCCACATCATCATCCGAAGTTTTATATCGATGAAGATTGTTTATTGATAGCTGCAAAATCAATGGGTGCAGCTGTTTTACACTATTTATCTGAAGGAGTTTAATCATGAAAGCAACAACACATACAGCTGAGGCTGTAACATATAAAGGGACAAATAAATTACTGATAGGGATCGTTTTAAGCGTATTGACTTATTGGTTGTTTGCTCAATCTTTACTGAATATGGCGCCAGCCGTACAAAGTGACTTAGGTGTTTCTTCTGGTGTTTTAAACATAGGAATCTCCATGACTGGTTTATTCTCTGGTATTTTTATCGTCGTAGCCGGCGGTTTAGCGGATAAATTAGGCAGAATGAAATTAACATATATTGGACTTATTTTAAGTGTTATCGGTTCAGTTGCTTTAGTGATTGCACACGGCCCCATTTTATTTATCGGCGGTCGGATTTTACAAGGACTGTCAGCCGCTTGTATTATGCCTGCAACGATGGCTTTAGTCAAAACGTATTATGAAGGCAAAGATCGTCAACGCGCGCTAAGTTATTGGTCGATAGGTTCTTGGGGCGGCTCTGGTTTATGTTCGTTCTTTGGCGGAGCGATTGCTAGTTCATTAGGCTGGCGTTATGTTTTTATTTTTTCGATTATTATTTCGATTTGTAGTGCGTTATTGATTTTTGGTACCCCAGAAAGTAAGGTCACTAGCGACAGTGATAGTAAATTCGATTCAATTGGGTTGCTTTTATTTATCGTTTCAATGGTTGCTTTAAACGTTGCCGTTTCTAAAGGATCTGAATTAGGATGGACAAGTCCGATCGTGCTTATTTTAGTTGTGATAGTTGTCTTAGGGCTGATCGCTTTTTATAAAATGGAACAAGCAATCGATAATAGTTTTGTTGATTTTTCTTTATTTGAAAACCGTGGCTATCTTGGCGCAACGATTTCTAATTTCTTGTTGAATGCTATTGCTGGCACATTGATTGTGATTAACACCTATGTTCAACAAGGACGGGGTCTTTCTTCCGCTAAAACAGGGATGTTATCGATCGGTTACTTGTGTCTGGTCTTGATTACAATTCGGATCGGTGAAAAATTATTGCAAACGATCGGCGCGAAAAAACCAATGTTATGGGGAGCAATCCTTTCTGGCATAGGGATTGGGTTGATGGCTTTAACGATGGTTACAGGGAATTCCTATTTCATTTTAGTTTTTATTGGCTATAGTTTATTTGGAATGGGACTTGGTATATATGCGACGCCATCAACAGATACGGCAATTTCCAGTGTCCCAAATGAAAAAGCTGGAGTAGCTTCAGGTATTTATAAAATGGCCAGCTCTCTTGGTGGAGCGTTAGGAGTCGCGATTTCTGCTGCTGTTTACAATGGCTTTAGTGCTGGTGGTAATTATACACAAGGAGCTACATTTGGCTTACTAACAAATATTCTTTTCTGTGTTTTAGCCTTAGGTTCAATCGTATTTATTATTCCAAAAGAAAAACAAGTATAAGGAGAGAGATTACCATGGATAATCAAAAAGCATTACAATTATTAAAAGAAGTCGTTCAAATCAAAAGTATTTTAGGCAAAGAAAAATTAGTTGCGGATAAACTACAAAGCCTTTTTGAACAGTATGATATACCCTGTGAACAAGTAGAATATAGCGAGGGACGAAATCAATTAGTTGCAACACTAAAAGGCAATGAAGCAGGCCCTGTCTTAGGTTTTTCTGGGCATATAGATGTGGTTCCTGTAGGTGAAATTCCTTGGGATGAAGATCCCTTTGAAGCGATTGAAAAAGAGGGGTTACTTTACGGTCGCGGTACATGTGATATGAAATCAGGCTTGATTGCAGCAGTTGTTGCGATGATTCGTTTAAAAGAAGCTGGTTCAAACTTCAAAGGCACGATCAAACTTTTAGCTACGGTTGGAGAAGAAACTAGTGCGATCGGTTCTGGTCAATTAGTCGATAAAGGCTATGCAGATGATTTAGACGCATTAGTAATCGGTGAACCTACAGATGTGGAGATCGGTGTGGCTCACAAAGGCGCTTTATGGCCTCGCATCACGACTTATGGAAAAACAGCGCATGGTTCAATGCCTGATCAAGGAGTCAATGCGATCGAGCATATGCTTTTAGTTTTGAATGCCTTTAAAGAAACGTTTGATTTCTCTCAATCTGTGGACGAATTAGTGGGTAGTTCAACTTCCAGCTTGGATATTATCAACGGCGGTAATGGAACCAATGTTGTGCCCGATAAATGTACAGTAGAAATCGATATTCGAACGATCAAAGCACAAAATCATTCTGAATTAAAACAACAATTTAAAGAAATGCTGGATAAATTAACAACGACCGTTCCAAATTTTAAAGCAGAGATCGAGTTTATCAATGATTTACCTTCTATGAAAACTGAACTTGACGATCCATTCACTGTATTGACCCAAAAAATTGTTTCTGACGTTACTGGTAAAACAGCAAATACGTTTGGCATGACTGGTTATACTGATGGTTCACAATTTGAGCGCGTAAAAAAAGAATTCCCTATTTTGATCCTAGGACCTGGTGAAACAAAATATGCTCATCAGCCAAATGAATTCGTAAACATCAATGACTTTTACCAAATGATCACGATCAATGAAAATATTGCAAAAGAATTTTTGAATTAAACAATAGTCAAAAAGATGGCTTTGGTCATCTAATGTTGGTGAATGATTATCTAAAGAATTAAATTAGTTATTGTGAAGCTTGGGACATATGTCCCAAGCTGTTTTTGTGTAAAGGTTGAGTATGGTCAAAAGTGATCTTATGCAGCTGAGGTGAATACAATTCAAGGGAAGATTGTAGATTTTAAATTGAGGAATAGCTAGGAGCGATTGAAATGAAAAAAGAAGCATAAAATTTCTTTGATCATAGGAATTATTTTGCTTATAATATTAGTGATAAATTGTCTGGTTGCTAAAGGATGTTGAACTTCTAATTTATTTTTATATTCTGATTTGAATAGTTCATTTTAAGATGAGCTGTTTTTTATTGCAAATCACAGCGGTTACTTGAACAGCTAATGATGCGCAATACTTGGCGAGCGAAGAAAGAGAAGTTTCCGTGGTTCTATTATATCCTCTATTGACTGAATTTATATAAATAAAACCTTAGTTTTAGATGTATCAAAGTTAGATTAATCTTAAAAAAAACTTTTATTTTGATAATAGATAAATTATAATATAGAGTATGTTATAGAAAGAAGGATGTAAAATGAAAAGAAAAGGACCCTCTCTGTTACTTTTAAGTTGTATAGCTGTTTTGGCTGTCGGCTGTTCATCAAATAAAAGTACGAGTGACGCATCAGAAAAGAAAGAAGCTACTGCAGAAACAACAACGCATGCAAAAAAATCTGAGCATATTGATTATGAGGATCAAGAAGACTGGGAATTTTCTGCAGGAGAGATGCAATCACCGATTGATATCGTTACCGACAAAGCAGAGAAAATGACACCAGATGCTGGAAGTCTCACAATTGATTATGGAAAAGATGTGACAAAAGCCGAAAATAATGGGCATAGCATTCAAATCACTGATGGTGGTAAAGCAGTGATCAATGGACGAAATTTTGAATTAAGCCAATTTCATTTTCATGCGGAAAGTGAACATACAGTTGACGGAAAACATTATCCAATCGAAGCGCATTTTGTAAATACTGCGCAAGATGGGCGAATTGCAGTTATTGGTGTTTTCTTTAAAGAAGGTACTGAAAATAAAGGATTTCAAGAAGTATTGGATGATGTAAATAATGATAAAAACGATCCAATTACAGATATAAACGATATGATTCCCTCTAATAGAAGCTATTACCATTATCTAGGCTCATTAACTACGCCACCACTAAATGAAAATGTAGAGTGGTATGTGATGAAAGAACCTGTTGAGGTATCGTCAGCTCAAATAGAAGACTTCAAAAAATTATATTCACACAATAATCGGAAGATTCAACCGTTAAATGATCGTTCAATTTTAGAACATGATGAATAATGATAGGATCAATTCTGATCATTAGAAGTTGTGAAAAAGAGCCATTAAAGTGTTAACCACTAAAAAAAAGAAATTATACTTAATTGTGGCCCCAAAAAGGCTTGGCAACTCGTTGTTGATCGTAGCAAATATAAACTATGGGCTGCATCTTTTCAAGAAGGTTCAACCTATGTTGGTGAGATGAAATTGAACGAAACGATTTCCTTTGTTGATGAGACAGGGAATGGTTTGGTTTCTAAAGTTGTTATCTTTGAACCAGATAAAGAAATCAAGTTTGCCTTCTTAGGAGAAGTTACTGATGGTAAGTATGTGGAAGTGCCTGAGTTTGCAGAGATGACTGAACACTATGTATTTGAGCCAGTAGGTAATCAAACGAAAATGGTAGTGGATGTTGCTATGGATGATGAGTATTATGATATGATGAATAATTTATGGGATAAAGCAGGCACTGAATTGATAAAACTAAGCAATTAATCGTATGAAAAGAATTAAAACAATATAAATTAATATAAGAAGAAAAAAGAGTAAGACATTAATCAGAAAAAACTGATTATTTTCTTACTTTTTTCAATTTAAGGGTACACAAAAAGCACTCAAAGCTGTAAACATAAAGAAAACGAATATTTTTTGTTTGAAAAAGTATATCTGCGATCAATGATATTACTATTTTTATGCAGCAAAGTTTGCAGTAAATCGTTTAATAAAAATGTTGATATTGGTTGGCATTGATTTTTACCAAGAAGGGATGTCGTTATCATGAAAAAGAAGGTTTATCTGATCAGTTTCTCACTATTTTTACTAGTTGGTCTTGCAACGGTTACGGTCCATAACAAATCGAAGGCACAAACCCAAAATAGAGAGGAAACAAAACGTGAAAAGCAAGTGTTAGACCAAGAGACAATTGAACGATCAATGAAAAAAATTAGTGAAAGAAATAGAGAGGCATTTTCGGTAGATCTTAAAAATGCTGACGCAAAAAAGATATATGAAACATTTAATGGTCCAAATACAGATTCGATTATCGATCTTTTAGAAATGTCTCATGATGATTCGGATAGAATTTTAGTGTCTTCAGACGGATTGATCCTATCAGGACAAGCAACTATAGACGAAAATGGTACTAAGGTTGATTCTAAGACAGATAAAAATAGTATAACGGTCAAAGAGCTTAAGGACATAGTTCTATCACATAAACAAAAAATCGATGAATTAGCTGATCAAAACAGTCCGACAGAGTAATATTAAAAGTGAAAAATTACGTGAAATCAATTTAGCGATAAGGAAAAAAAGATGAAGAAAATCAGACCACAAAATCCAATCTATCTTGTTCTATGCTTATTTTGTCCATGGCGATTTGTAAATACCTACTATATTATGAATGAGGATAGCCTTATCATAAGTCGCTATTATGCGAAAGAAAACGCTGAAGAATTATATCGAAAAGTTGATAAGTTAGGTTTTAATACACTAATTAAATTTGGTTTACCAACGGATATTGGTTCAACAAGACTAGAACCAATTATTCATGGACCAAAAGGCACTTATAAATCTCAAGAAATCCAATTTCTTTTCAAAGATAAAACAATCGTTGCATGGAATGTTCGTCCGTATACAAAAAAAACAACTGAGGCAGTTGTCTGAATTGATTTATATAAGAACAGAGATCATGGCAAGTAATCGTTTGAAAAGATAGTCGGTATTAATTATTAATTTGGGAAGATAAAGCTTTTAGAGTGCTAATTACGGCTGTCTATCAATGAATTTAACCTTTATTTGCCTATACGTCATAGTAAAAGGTATTTGAAACGATGAATCCTTATAAGATAATTGCTTTTGTGGACCGTCGAATTAAAGAAAATCTGTTTAGCTTAAATTCATCCGACCTTGGTGAACGTGTTTTTTTTCATAAATATGGTACTGATTTGTTTTATCGATTTAAAGTGTTGAATGGATAGTTTATACCACAAGGAATTATTTCTGATTTACCCGAAGAAAAATCAGTTTCGGTGAAGAGATATTTAATGATAATAAACTTTGTTACTAGCATTTTTACAACGAGACAATAAAAAAAAGGGGTCTTCGTTTCAACAATATACAAATTAGAAATAAGTAAAAGTAAAGATAGATATTGAGTTTAGGATGCAAGTCTTAAGCTTTTTTTAATATAGTTTAGAGCAACCAAATCTGAAAAATAGTTGAAATAATAGAAATATGGGAAGGAGAGTAGTTTGTTACTCATCTATTTTTTTATAGTCTAAAAACCAAGTCGTTTAAAAAGCTAATAATACTCTAAACGATTCAACTCAATTTTTCTCAACGTATAAACGTCCTCAGGAAGTTTTGTACGTTGGAATTTTTTATGTTGAGTATAGAAAATACGAGAACAAAAAGTTGTTTTCCTTTGAAATTCTGTGTGTTGATTTTTGTAGGAAAAAATAAGTTTGAGAGAAATCCTGTAAGGCGATTTTAGAGTTTTTAACGTAAGTATTTTTAAGTGTAGTCACTAGATAGTCATGCTCGCTCTTAATTTCAATATAAATCAACTTTTCTTAGTTGGGAAGAGCTAATCATAGAAAATCATCAAGATTATCGTATGAGACCGTAGATACTGTGTCACGAGTGTTAAATCAACCGACGTAGTAAAAAGATAAATTAATCATTATCAATCATCGCTATATACCCGCAACTCATTTTTTACCTTGTCAATGCTCTTGGCCCCAATTGGAAGTAATTGTTGTCCATCAAATAAAATCTGTTCATTTTTTCTATCAATAGAAATAATATTTTCAAGATTAAGGATATAGGATTGTAAAGAAGTCATCATATATTTCTGCGGTAACTGTTTCTTAATTTCTCCGATTTTTGCTTCAATTATTGTTTCCTCATTTAGTGTTTTGACTAAAACGCGTCCATTAAAACCTTTTAATGATTGAATATAACAAATATCACGCACATTGAAAAACAACGTTTCAGAACCACTAGAAAATTCAACTTTGTCTTGCTTAAAGCGCCAAAAATTTTTGGAAGTTAGCTGACTTTTTTTTATCATCTCAGTAATTATTTGTTTTGTTTCGGAATGGTTTTTAAAATTTTTAATCAGGTAACCTAAAGGAAAGATATTATTATTTAATACACTGATGGCTTTATCTTCTATACTAGTCAAAAAAATAATAGAACATTTTGTATTATACTTTCGAATTTCTAAAGCTAAATCAATTCCAGTATAGGTAGTCTTTAAATCAATATCCAAGAAAAAAACATCATTGTCGTTAATCGTCAATTTAGGAATTTCTTCCATAAACGTTAAATGATTAGACAGGTTTGACAACTCTAAATCAAAAAAAATATTTTTACATTCATTTAAATATTGAATGATTTGTTTTCTTTGCTGATTATCATCTTCAATAACATATGTAATCATTTGTTTCTCCTTAATATTTTTATTTATGAATGATAGTAACACTAATTTTTTGAAAAATAAAGATAAATTATTTTTGTAGTTAGGAATTTATAACGCTTACAAGGTATTTCGTTCTGTTTGAAAAAAGAATAAACTATGTCAAGTGATATAAAAAACAAATTAATTTTTAATAAAAGTAAAATTGGGAGGATAACAATGGTTAAATTAGGCTTTATTGCGTTAAATGGTGAAAAAGAAAATTGGTACCACAAATTACAGTTCTATTCTGATATTGAAACTAGTTTACAAGAGGAGTTTACTGAAAAAGATAAGTGTGATGCTTACTTTATTTTAGGAGGAGCCTCTCAGCTTGCGGATATATGCAATACTTATATGAAAATTGTAGAATCTAATTCTTGTCCAGTTTGGATATACAAAGAAAAGAGTAACGGAAATGACCGGTTATTATTATATAACATAGGTGCAATCAGTGTTTTCAATGAAACGATGCATCAAGGTGAAATAGTAAAAGCGATACATAATGGAT
This sequence comes from Enterococcus sp. AZ126, assembly GCF_051714545.1. NCBI lineage: Bacteria > Bacillati > Bacillota > Bacilli > Lactobacillales > Enterococcaceae > Enterococcus > Enterococcus sp. AZ126. Next base: position 1,192,658 of record NZ_JBIOSB010000001.1, on the reverse strand, counting down.
TGGTATTGATACAGGAAACCTTAGAGAAAAATAAGAAAGAAACAATCAAAAAGAAGAATGAAAATAAATTTAAATTGATCAATGAAAACCTCTGTGTAGTACTTGATAATAAAACAACGATTTATTTGACACAAAAGGAGTTTAAAACACTTTCGCTTTTATATTCATGTTCTCCAAAAGCAGTCTCATATAAAGAGCTTTTCGAACAAGTATGGGAGTTGCCTTATGATAAACAAAACTATCGAATAGCAAATATCATTTTTCACTTAAGATTGAAATTAGAAAAAGACGTAAGTTCTCCACAAATTGTCAAAACAGTCAGATCTAATGGGTATTTGTTCAATAATAATTATAAGTAACTTGAAAATAAATAGTACCGTAAACGATTATTTAGAGGAAATGGAAGGTAAACAACGTGTCTAAATTAAGTAATACCGATTTTCAAAAGTATAAAATGTATTATCTGGTTGGGATAACGCTCATTTTTTCCTGGCTCATTTATTTAATATCTTTTTGGCACTTTTATCAGGAAATGTCTTTTTGGGTAGATAAGGGCGTTAGATATATTGTTCAATTGATTTTTATATCAAGTTTTTATTTAACGGAAGTCATGGTATACACATCTATTTATTTTTTATTACTACTGTCCAGTTTGTTTTTATCATTTTTCTATTTTTTTGAAAATAAAAAAGAAGGAGAAATAAGAAAAATAACATGGGTTATGATATTCGGCTTTGGTTTCATTACGTTTTTATGTTCTTGCGTATTGTTCATAACTCTTTGTTGGCCATATTTCTTAGCGATTTTTATTGCTTCATTTGTGATTCTCTTTATCACTTATGCTATTACCAAGTATTTATATGAGGACAATCAAGATCGTTATATAGACAATGAATGTATAAAAAAAGCAGGTCCATTTACTCAATTAGAGGAGGCTGAAACGTATTCAAATGAGTTTATTTCCTATTGGGCGCCTTATTTTATCAAACATTCATTCAGATTAGTATATGAAATCAAACATCGAGACGAAGGATATTTAGTTGAAATCTATACTTTAAAGAATAAGAACGAATCCAATTCATTTAGTTAGGAGAATTTTTTTGAAAAAGATAATTTATAGCGCACTCTTTATAGTAAGTTGTATGATTGTCAGTCTAGTGTCAACGAGAGAAGTTTTTGCGGAAGACGAGAACAATTTAGGATATGTGGTGACACCACTTCAACCGAATACTCAAATTGACGTAGGAAAAAGCTACTTTTATATAAAGACAATTCCAGGCGAAACACAAACACTACAAATGCGTGTCGCAAGTACAAAAAAAGAAGAGATTCATTTGAAAATTTATGGTGTCGATGCGATGACCTCAAACAGTGGGAAGATTGACTATACAGGTGATTTAGCTAATAAAGATGAGTCGCTGAAAGAACCTCTATCTAGTTTACTAAAAGTGGAGACACCAGAAATTACTGTTGGAAACTTTGAAGAAAAGATGGTCCAGGTTCAAGTGACAGCACCAAAAGAAGGCTATGACGGAGTAAAAATGGGCGCGCTCGTTGTTGAGCTTGTGCCAGATAAAAAGAAACAAAAGGGAATCTCGACAAAATACAATTATAAGGTAGGCTTGATTACAGCGGAAAATGGCGATGAGTTTACCAATGGGAAAACGTTAAAACTAAATGAAGTCAAAGCATCGATTCTCCATGGAAAGAAAATGGTCTTAGCCAGTCTACAAAATCCAGAACCTAAAGTAATCGACAATTTGGACATTGTGACAACGATGATAGAGAAAGAATCCGGCAAAGTCATTAAAGAAAAAACAGTTCAAAATTACAAATTAGCGCCTAATAGCCACTTTGATTTTGAATTGGATTGGGGGATCAATGATTTACCTTCAGGAACCTATACCTTAAAGATGGATGCAAAAAATGCTGATGAAAAATGGCAGTTGTCTAAGGATTTTAATATCACAAATGAAGAAGCCAAAGAAATCAATGCATTAAGTATCTATGCAATCAAGACACCTACTTGGCTAAAGATAGTCAGTATCGCGATAGCAATGATAAGTTTGGCGCTAATGGGTACGCTCTTTTATAGAAGAAAAAAATGGGAGAAGGCGTGGAAACGACTAAGAATTGCCAAGAAAAGGAAAAAGAAAGGAAAAAATAAGAAGTAAAGGGGTGGAGAAGATGAAGAAGCTTTTGTATATGCTAATTTTGGCAACTATTCTCTCGTTTTTTCCGATGCATACAGGATTCGCTGTGGAAAATGAAGAATCATCGAATGGTCTGGTCATACAAATCGAACCAACCGATAAACTAACCGATAAAAAGATATCGGGAAAACCGACAGCTAAATATCCGAAGACAAGTGAATCTAAAAATGGTTTATTACCACACTTAGGACAAATGATCACCTCGTATATTATCTTATTATCGGAAATCGCCTGTTTGATCATATTTTGTGGCGTGATTTGTTTCAAAAAAATTTATTATAATATGTAGGAGTAGAAAATGATTGATTATTTATGGATGTATATATTAGGAGCGATTTCTTTTGTGACGCTCGTGTATTTTTTAATGACTTTTTCAAGAGATATCTTTTTAGTGAGAAGACTAAAGATCAGCAAATCAAGTTTAGCGATCAATTTTAGTTTATTACTTCTTACGTTAATTAGCTTAATTTTGATTATCTATTTATTTGTTTTATTAAAGGAACAGATTAAATTACTTGGTTAACATGAAACGATGAACGATTTAGAACAATAACGGTTACTAACCTGTCTATAATCAAAGAAGGGTGATAGACAAATGAAAAAAGTATTATTAGCAACACTATTAGTATCAGCGGGGGTTCTTTCCCTAGCAACAGCTTCAACAAATGCACATGCAGAAGAAGTCGTAAAAGCAGATCAAACAGATTTACAAATTACGATTGACCCAGATGGCGGAAGTAAACCAGGGGAAAATCCTTTACAAAAAAACTTAGCTATTGCGTTTATTCCAAGTAATATGAACTTTGGGACAAATGCAAATACTGGTAAAGGTTCAGGTGCTGTTAAAGTATTTAAAGATAAAGAAATTAAAAAATCATATCTAGTAGTAAGTGATGATAGAACTGCTGCCGAAGGTGCTAAATTGGCAAAATGGCAAACAGTTGCACAACTTAGCGATTTTGCTGTTGATGGTAGTACAGAAGAAGCAGACAAATTAGCAAATGTCCAACTAGAATTTAATACTGGTGCCGTACAAGATTATGCTCTTGTAAAAGATGAAGAAGGAAATATTACTTCAGCTCCAGATCCATCAACAAATGGCGTGTTGACTATACATAAAGGGACTGACATTACAGCTTTACCTGTAAAAGCCACTGCCGGTGGTTCTGCAGTTCCTGTGTTAACAAAAGCGCAAGAAAATGATACTAATGGTGCTTATGCGACTGAAATTACAGACAGACAATTACGTGTAGCTTTACCTCAAAGTCAAGCAGGAAAAACATTCACTGCACAACTTACATGGAGTTTAGAAGATACATTCCAATAAAATTAGACAAAAATAACAATAAAATAATGTGAAGAGATTATAGATGGATTAGCTAACAGTTATTGTTGTAAATCGTTCATATTCAAAGATAGAGTATCTGTGATTGCTAATTAAGGATTATAGAGACTCTATCTTTCAGTTTCAGTAACTTATCAAGAGCTTGAGTTGAATTATAAATTAGAAAAGCAGAGGTAAAAACACTATCAACATATGGATCACCCCAGTGGTAAACGAACAATTAGTAAACATTCGCAAATTGTTGTGCAGACATTTTACAGAAGTATTAGTAGAACGAAAAAGCGAAGATATTAAAAAAGTATGCGTTAAGTGAAGATTGAAAATTAGGAAAAATAGAAATTTAAGTAGAAATTCTTACAAATAAGATCGTAGCTGTAGGTGTTTATCAGACAAGAATTTTATGGCAGGAAAGAAATATGTCATAAAGTAGCGTATAAATGAACAAAATAAATGGAAAGGAAAAAAGGATCACTGTTACCTCTAAAATAAAGATTTGCCTTTTTGTTTTCCACTCTTTTATTCAAATTAGTTAAATTTAATATTAAACATCAATTAAGACATTAAAGAGAGGAAGGAGCATAATTATGTCTATGAAAAAAATACTATTTATCTTTGAAATCCTTAGCTTTATTTTTTTCTGTTTCTATTTTGCTACACCAGCATCAGCAGAAAAAGTGATATCTGATGATTTATATGTAGCTTATCCGAAAGTAAATGAAACATTGGCTGTTGATATCAATCAAAACAATACTTCGCCAAACTATGAATCGCTCATTACATACGCAGCTCATGGAAAAGGGAACCAGTTATTAGGCTATGAATATAGACCAGAAAAAGATGGGTACATAATATATTCAGGAAATGACACGCAGAAAATTATCGGAAGTACAGAGGGAAATACTGCAAAAATAACTGTATTTACAGTTCCTATCAATAGTTACACTGAATTCACTGACGACTATATTTGGGATATTATTCAAACCGAAGGGATATATTATAAGATTAGGAATAGGAAGACGGCAACCTATCTTACTGTGAGTAAACCACTTAATGATGCGTTAATCACACTGTCACCAGATAACGGAGGAGATGCTCAGAAATTTAATTTGAAAACGATGAATGGTGTGTATAAAATACGTTCCGTAGCGACGAATAGCTATGGATGGGATGTATCTGGTGGGGTTGGCGTCGATAGAGAGATTATTACGTATCCTTTAGGTCCAGATCAGAGCAATCAACAATGGATGATTTTATTTAAGCCTAGTGATAATGCTTATACAATTTCGAATTACAAGCAAAAGAATTTAATAGTGTCGCAAGAAATCCAAAGTAACCCACCAAAAGTAATAAAAAATGAAGCCTCTTTCGAAACACCATTAGGGAATAAAAACACATTTGACTTTCAACTAATAGGAAATACTCCAACCGGGCAAAGTATAGTCCGGATTAAAAACAGCAATTTCAATTACTATTATTCAAAAAACAATATTACTTCTGGTATAAGTCCACTCTCATTAGTGTATCTAAATAAAAAAGATACAAAACAACAATGGATTTTAGATAAAGTTAGAGACATTCCAAAACCAGAAATCAAAAATTTAAATATATCAAGTGTTTATCCACATTCTGAATCATTTTTTTATGTTGGAGAAGAACTAACTGTAACAGGAGATTTTAAAGGACCTGGTTATAATACGTATAACCTATATTCAGTATTTAACACAGATGAACCTGTACTGAACCAAAAAGGAATTGCAATAGATAAATTAGGCGATTCGACTTTTTCTAGTAAGATTGATACAAGTCAATTTAAAGAGGGGACATTTTATATTGAAATTTATGCAAGAGCAGATTCAATGTTTCAATCGAATAAAGTCAATGAAAAATATAAATTAGTTTACCCGACACCAACTGGTGAGGCAGTGCCACAAACGATCAAAAAAGGAACACCTATCAATACTTTAAAACCCTCTGATTTTGTCAAAAATTTACATGATGAGATGGGGAATGTTGTTACGGCAACAAAAATCGAAGGAATCAATACAAATGAGTTTGGGCCCCAAGAGGCTAAAGTTACTATAATGAACAAATATAAAACAGAAATAATTACAGTACCTGTTACGGTTATTGGGGCAGAGCGCAATGTTACAGTGAAATTTCAAAAAGGGGAAGATCCATCTATTCAGCTATATGCAGATGCTAGTGTTAAAAGAAGAATCGGTGAAAAAATCGATTTATTAGATGATCCAGAAATTGCATCGATCATAAATCAAGTTGAAAATGTTGAAGGAGAAAAACGGGACTATTCTTTGGGCAATCGAACAGAAGTAGAGAACTATGTAGTGAAAGATCAAATTTCCCAAGAAATCATTGTGAGGTTTGTAGGAAATCTGACGATCGACTCTATTCCAAATACTTTTCAATTTAAAGGGAGATATCTTGGCAAAGAACGAATGCAAATCATTCCATTGATTGCTACAGCTGATACTATTTTAACAATTCACGATAGTAGAGCAGAGGGACAAGGTAATTTTTCAGTAAAAGCGAAACTTGAAAAAGATATTTTCAACGTATTGGATCCTAGTTACACAATAAAAGATGGCTATATTAAGTTTGCCAATCATTTGAAAATCAACTCGAAGGATTTTTCAACGGTAGCAGAATCAAATGGAACAAAAGATCCCAAGCAATATCTATATAATTTTACATTAGGTAAAATAGCTAATCTTGATACTAATATCAAGCTTGTTATTCCAAAAGACTCAATGGATAAAGTCGGGAACTACACCGGAACGATTCTTTGGGAAATTGAAAATGGACCCTAAACAGATGTAGGCCTTTTAAAAATGCTGCTGCTGCCTATTCAATAATAAGGAGCATCATTATTTTTGACTAACAAGATACATAACTGCAAAGTTACGTAGAAACGGAGAAACGGACATGAAAAAAATGCATGCTATTTTTGGAGGACTATTATTGATAGTAGTTATCTTTTTCAGTGAGGGAATAACTACTTTGTCAGAAGGCGTAGACACTGGAATCGTAACGCCTATAGAAGTAAAAGCAATCATACCAGAAAACCAAATCGACAAATCAAAAACATATTTTGATCTACTTTTAAATCCTGGACAAATGCAAGAGTTAGAGGTTCAATTATCAAATTTTACCGAAGAAGATCGAATAGTTAAAGTAGAAGCCAATACTGCAACGACAAATGATAATGGCATTGTAGATTATAGTCAACATGATAAGAAAAAGGACCCTTCACTTATCAATGCTTTTTCTGATATAAGTAAAACGGTTAATGAAGTGAAAATACCAAAGCAATCAAGTGTTATAACTAAAGTAACGATTCAAATGCCAAGCAAGTCTTATGAAGGTATCATTGCAGGCGGAATCTACATATATGATAAAGAGGGCAGTAAAACCAATTATGATGGTGGATCAATCAACAATAAATTTGTTTATTCCTTAGGGGTTCAATTAAGAAATAACGTTGATTTAACAAGAGTTGAGCCAAAATTAGTAGTCGATCCAAAAAAAATAATACCAGTTCACTCTGATTATTTAAACGGAATCAACATACCTATTCAAAATACTTCTGCATTATTCATTAAAGAAGTGGAGGTTGAAGCGAGACTTATTGATCATTCTAATGGTGAAGCATCACATGAACTAAAACAAACTAAGCTAAAAATAGCTCCTAACTCAAACTTTTACTTACCTTTTACTTGGACAGACGATGAAGGGACTCCTTTGAATCCTGGGGACTACCAAGTGAATATAAAAATAAATTCCGCAGAGGTAAAGAAGAAATGGACGTGGACAATTCCTTTTAAGATAGAGGGGAAAAGTGCTGAGGAAGAGGAGAATCAGCTACGCATAAAAGATTCCGATAATAAACATGCGGCTGTTTATATCACTGGATTATCAATAGTAATTCTGTTTATTGTACTATATGCCGTTTTAAATAGGATGAATAGAAAGAAAAAATAATAGAAAAAGAGAGAGTCATGTATGATATAAAAAAAGCCTGATTTTGATATTGTGCATCAAAATCAGGCTTTTTTTATAATTATTAGGCTCTTTGCCAACTAATGTTGATGAAGAAAATCCAAAGAATTAAATCAATGATGAAGCCTAGAGGGAAATGCCTCTAGGTTTTTTTATTCGGTTGAAAAAGTACTGTGCCAAAACATAAAGTAATTCTCAATTTAAAATTATAGAAGTTGTGAAACTCATAGGTATTTCTCTTTAATACTTTGATATGGTTATTCAAGCATTCTAAAGGACCGTTGGAATAAGGCAAATCCAACGCATTTTTAATGCCAGCTTGCACTTTTTAAAGGTAGTAATAGTTGTTTGATAATAAGCTGGAAGCCTAGAATAATCTTGTTCTAATAACGCGTGAAACCGTGTGTAATCTCTTGTTTGTATGGCATAGAGAAAATCCTGATAAAAGGTATAGCCAGCTTTTAATTCTTCATCATAGGAAGTAACCGATCCACGAGTTCTGTTTCTGTTAAATAGGCACGGAAGGAAGGACGCCAAGGGCGTTTTTCAAACTTAAGCTTCGATTGATTCTTTTGAAGCAGTTTCCAGTATTTCTTCAAGTGACGGTATTTTTTTGTCTCTACAGATCCTTGATGGAGAAAGGTATTCATCCGTTGAATCCGGTGTTTTAAGAATGTTCGTCCAATGTGTTGCACAATATGGAAGCGGTCAAGAACAATCTGAGCTATGGGAAATAGTTTCTTAACTAAAGAAAAATAAGGCGCGTACATATCGCAAACAATGTACTTTACACCTTCACGAACAGATAAAGAAAATCGTGAGAAATAGCGTTCTAATAAAAGGCAACTGGCGGTTTTCAACGACATCGAGTAATTGTTTTGTTTGTCCATCCATCATAATGAAACTCATAGAGGCAGCGACTTGTTTCACTGATTTAAATTCATCAAAACAAAGAACTTCTGGCAAGATGAGTCGATTGATTTTTTGGGGTTCGTAAAACTGTTTCAATACGCGATAAACAGAGGAAACAGAGACCTTCTTTTGACGGGCAATTTCGCTCATAGACGTGGTATTTCTTAAATGATCGGCAATCGAAAGCTTCACTTTCTTTGAGATTGAACAACACTTTTCGATAATATTCGTTTCAGCGACAAAGGTTCTATCACAAGAATGACAGAAAAAACGGCGTTTCTTCAAGCGTAAGTATGTTTGGTATTCAGAAACATCATTCAGTAAAATCAGACAGGTTGTAAAGCTCCAACGAATAATCAATCCGTCTTCATGGGCACCACAATGAGGACAGGAGTGCGTTAAATAGTCCAACGTAACAGAAAATTCCTGGCAGATCCGTCCTTTAATACGTTCTTTTTTTAAAGAATTTTCATTAAAAGTAATGTTTAAGCCTAGAATATCTAAGGTTTCTTTGATAAGATTTGTATAGGACATCTTGACTTCCCCTTTGGATTGGTTTTAGACGACTTAATTCTAAAGGATATCAGGGTGTCTTTTCTATTATTTTGCATTAAAAAAGATGCCGGTGATTGTTCACCAACATCAAAAAGTATAGAGCCAATTATTATTTCAGTCTCAATTATTTTATATCATAAAGATTCAAAAATTTTTGCTGGTCAATTTTCTATAGAAGAGATTCTGTAGAAAATATAGGAAAATTCAAGTGAGCAATAATGAACGAAGCGAAAATAACTTGTTTTTTAATAAAAAAGTTTCCTATTTTCTCTCAAAATAAGAAACTTTCAATTTAAGTATTGTCTATTTTTTTAATAACTTCTCAACTCTATAAACATTCTATCCAATATTTTAAGAAATTGCAAGATATTTTTTTAAAATTTTAATTCTGTTATTGATTTCTATTGTTTTTTTCTCTCTAAAACCTTAATTATAGGCTTTTGACTACCGTTTAGCGAATGACGTCTCGTTTTTCTTCGCCGTCGTTCCGCCGTCACATTATTTTGAAAGGATGAGTTAGTTTGGCAAAAGGCGAAAACATTTATAAAAGAAAAGATGGCCGCTGGGAAGGTCGCTATCCGAAAGCCAGAAAAAAAGATGGTTCTATTTATTATGGATATATCTATGGTAAATCATACCAAGTAATTCGAAAACAATTAATTGAAAAGAAAGCAGCCTACGCTTCTTATCATACGTCAGTTCACCAACAGTTTCAAGGAGATTTTAATGCATGGGCAACAATTTGGTTGAACCAATTGATGAAAGAAGAAATCAAAGAAAGTACGTATGCGAGTTATAAAAATAAGTTTTCTCAACATATTTTACCGGTGATTGGTCATCTACTCCTGAACCAGGTTACAAAAGAATCCTTAGATGAATTAGTCCAAAAAATGAAAGGAACACTTTCTCCATCATCCATTCAGGTTATTTTTCGTCTCGTAAAGAGTTGTTTAAAAAGTGCAAAAGAGCATGGCTACCTGTATACAAATCCAGCAGAGTTAATTTCTCTCCCAAAAATCCAGAAGAAGGAACTTTCTGCGTTAACTCGAAAGCAGCAGGCTCAATTAATAAAAGTGGTCCAACAATCAATGAATTATTTACCAATACTCCTAGCCTTAGAGACAGGGATGCGCATTGGTGAAATTAGTGCATTAAAATGGAGTGATATTGATTTTGAACAAGAGCTCATCCATGTTAGACGGACGCAACAGCGGATTTTAGATTACACAGGAGGTCGACATAAAACAAAAATTATTGAGACCTCTCCCAAGACGATGAGAGCGAGTAGAGTTATTCCGATGTCTTCTCTTTTAAAAATTCAATTAAATAAAGCAAGAAGACAATCTAGCTCTCCTTATGTTGTTGGAAAACATGGAAAGGCCTTAGAACCGCGAACCATTACCTACCGTTTTACACAATTAAGAAAAACAATTGGCCTGCCTAACGTAGGATTCCATGTTTTGCGTCACACATTCGCTACTCGCTGTTTAGAAGTAGGCGTTAGTATCCATACGATTAGTGCGCTATTAGGACATACCTCTATTAAAATGACATTGGATACTTATACGCATTCATGTATAGATGACCAACGGTTAGCTATGAAAAAACTCGCTATTTTATTATAAAATTATCACGTTCCATGCAGTTATGTCTACTCCATTTTTCTATTTTACATAACAATCGTTTTTTGCTGTGTCAAAAAAAAGTCAGATCCTAGTCCATAAGCTAGAATCTGACCTTTTTTATTATTTTTCATCGCCGTCAATTTCGCCGTCATCTTTTTTTAGAAAAGTTGAAATAATAAGGGATAAGGTTGTTTTTTCTTATTTTGAGAGAAAACAAGAAATGATTTTAACATAAGTCTATATGCTTATATTGAAATAGGCAAATAATAAGACTGAATGAATTTTTTGAAAATAGGAGGATGAAAATGAATCAAATAGAAACCTTTTTCTTTGATCAAACATTAGCGACTGAATTTTCAATGGTTTTTGAAAAGTATCAATGGACTGTCCTTCACCATAAGGAAGAGCAAACTTCATTAGATGGTGAAGGAAATCCAAAGATGATTTTCATAAAAGAAGAAGAAAAGACGGCTCAAACAATCGAGCTACTCTTATCTATTAAAAATAAACGAACATTTATCTGGGTGTTAGCAGAAGAGAGTCTCTCAATGCGCATGATGTATATGAAGCTAGGGGCTGATGGAGCTTTAAAGTTAGCAGATAATAATACTATTGAAGAGTTTGCATTATTTACAACTAATTTATATAAAAAGATAACCAACGTGGGAGAAGGATCGAATCAAGAAAGTGAATTAGTTAGTTATCAAGAGAAAATCCAGTTGAATTTGCAAAATTTCAGTATGGTAATTGAAGGAAAAGAAATATATTTTACCAAAAGTGAATATAAATTGATTGATTTCCTACTCGATCACGCTAGTGAGACAGTCAGCTATCAAGAATTAGTCAATCATTTATGGGGAAAAAAAGAAGAAGCTAAATTATTAGGTGAGAAACGAAAGTATCGAATTGCTAACTTAGTGTTTCACATACGAAAAAAGCTAAATCAAGAAGGGCTTAAAAAAAAATATATACAAACAATTCGCTCGCGTGGCTATCGAATTGTCGTTTAGTTATAGGAAATAAATTATCTGTACAGTACCAAAATATTCAGGGTCAAATTTGTTTAATACTAACTTTAAATAACCTGAAAAAATCAATATGATGAACGATTATTTAAATGAAATGGAAGGTAAGTAGTGTGACTAAAACGAGTAGGGACTATTTTGAAAAGTATAAAAGGTATTATTTAGCTGGAGGAGCACTTGTCATTAGTTGGCTTATCTATTTGATATTCTTTTGGAATTTTTATCATGAAATGTATTTTTGGGTGGGGAAGGACGTACGCTATGTTGTTCAATTGATTTTTATATCAAGTTTCTATTTAACAGAAATTATGGTCTTCACCACATTGTATTTTTTATTATTACTAGCCAGTTTGTTCTTACTTTTATTCTTTTTTTTCAAAAATATAAAAGAATTTAGTTTTGGGAAAGGGGCTTTAGTGACAATCATTGGTTTTGGAACCATACCGTTACTCAGCTCTATCTCATTACTTGCAACACTTTGTTGGCCTTATTTCTTAGTTATGCTCATCGCGTCTTTTGTGATTGTCTACATTACCTATGCGATTACCAAATATTTATACGAAGATAATCAAGAGCAATATACGGATAATGAATGTATAAAAGAAGCCGGTCCGTTTTCTCAACAAGAAGAGGCTGAGAGGTATTCAAACGAGTTTATTGCTTATTGGGCACCTTATTTTATAAAAAGGTCCTTCAACTTAGTAAGTGAAATCAAACAGGAAGATGAGGGATATTTAGTTGAAATCTATACTGAAGCTAATTCATTTAGTTAGGAGAATTTTTTTGAAAAAGAGAATTTATGGTGCACTCATTGTAGTCAGCTGTGTAATTGTGAGTCTGGTTTCAACGAGAGAAGTATATGCGAAAGATGAAAATAACTTAGGGTATGTGGTGACGCCATTACAGCCCAATACTCAAATTGATATGGAAAAAAGTTACTTCTATATAAAAACAGTGCCAGGTGAAACACAAACACTACAAGTACGTGTCGCAAGTACAAAAAAAGAAGAGGTTCATTTAAAAATTTATGGTGTTAACGCGATGACCTCAAATAGTGGAACGATTAATTACACGGAAGATTTAACCAATAAAGATGACACGCTAAAAGAACCTTTAACCAGTTTAGTAAAAGTAGAGACGCCAGAAATTACAGTAGGCAATTTTGAAGAGAAAACGGTTAATATTCAAGTCACTGCTCCTAAGGAACACTATGAAGGAGTAAAAATGGGCGCGATTGTTGTTGGATTAATCCCGGATAAAAAGAAGCAAAAGGGAATGTCGACAGAATACAATTACAAAATAGGCTTAATTACCGCAGAAAATGGAGATGAATTTACCAATGGCAAAACATTAAAACTAAATACAGTTAAAGCCGCAATTTTCCATGGTAAGAAAATGGTATTAGCTAGTTTACAAAATCCAGAACCAAAGGTCATCGACAATTTGAACATTGTGGTAACAATGACAGAAAAAGAGTCTGGCAAAGCCATTAAAGAAAAAACAGTTCAAAATTACAAATTGGCACCTAACAGTCACTTTAACTTTGAGCTGGATTGGGGGATCAATGATTTACCTTCAGGAACCTATACGCTAAAAATGGATGCTAAAAATTATGATGAAGAGTGGCATTTATCAAAAGATTTTAAAATTACAAATGAAGAATCAAAAGAAATCAATGCTTCCAGTGTTTTTAAAATTAAGACACCTACTTGGTTAAAGGTAGTCAGTATTGTGATGGCAATTACGAGCTTGGCGTTAATGGGTACACTATTCTATAGAAGAAAGAAATGGGAGAAGGCATGGAAACGATTGAGAATTGCCAAAAAAAAGAAAAAGAAAAATAAGAATAAAAAGTAGGAGATGATGACAATGAAAAAGCTTTTGCAAATGTTTGTTTTGGTAAGCATTCTTTCAATCTTTCCAATGCATACGGTGTTAGCAGTGGGAAATGAAGACTCAGGTGATTTGGTCATACAAATTAAGCCAGATGATCAAACGAATCAGAAAGAAAAAGTGGTCAAACCAACACCTAAGTTTCCCAATACAGGTAATCTCCAAAATGGTACATTGCCCCATTTAGGTCAAATGATTACTTCGTTTATTCTCTTATTATCGGGAATCGCGTGTCTAATTGTTTTTTGCGGCGTGATTAGTTTCAAAAAAATTTATTATAGTATATAGGAGCAGAAGATGATTGATTATTTATGGATGTATATATTAGGAGCAATCTCCTTTATAACACTAGTGTATTTTTTAATGTCTTTTTCTAGAGATGTCTTTTTAATCAGAAGACTGAAGTTGAGTAAATCAAATTTAGCGATCAATTTTAGCTTATTACTTCTTACTTTGATCAGTTTGATCTTGATTATTTATTTATTCGTCTTATTAAAAGAACAAATTAAATTACTAGGTTAACAAAAACGATGAACGATTTACAACAATAACTGTTACTAACCTGTCTATAATCAAAGAAAGGTGATAAACAAAATGAAAAAAGGGTTATTAGCAACATTACTAGTATCAGCGGGGGTTTTTTCTCTAGCACTAGTTCCAACAGATGCACATGCAGCAGATGAAACAGATTTACGAATTACGATTGATCCAGATGGTGGAAGCAAACCAGGAGAAAATCCTTTACAAGGCAATTTAGCTATTGCTTGGATTCCAGCCAATATGAACTTCGGGAGTAATCCGAATACTGGTGAAGGTAAAGGCGTGGTTAATGTATATAAAGATACATTAACCAAATCTACTTATCTAGCTGTGAGTGATGATAGAAATGTTCAAAACGGTGAAAGTTTATCTAAATGGAGAACTGTTGCAGAACTTAGCGACTTTGCCGTTAACGGTAGTACAGAAGAAGCAGACAAATTAGCAAACGCACAACTAGAATTTAATACTGGTGCCGTACAAGACTATGCTCTTGAAAAAGATGAAGAGGGTAATATTACTAAAGCGCCAAATCCAGCTACAGATGGTGTCTTGACTACACATGCTGGTTCTGATATCACTACTGTAAAATCTGTAAAAGTAGTTGCTGGTAGTAAAACTGCTGTTCCAGTTTTAACAAAAGCGAAACCAAATGATGCTAAAGGTGCTTATGCAACTGAAATCACAGACAAAAAATTACGAGTAGCATTACCTCAAAGTCAAGCAGGAAAAACGTTTACTGCAAAGCTTACATGGAGTTTAGAAGATACATTCTAGTCAATTTAAAATAAAAAAACAATAAAATAATGTGAAAAGATTGTAGATGGATTAGTTAACAGTTATTGTTGTAAATCGTTCATATTCAAAGATAGAGTATCTATGACTGTTAATTAGGGATTATAGAGACTCTATCTCTTAATATTAGTTCACATAAAGGAGACAATACATGAAGAAACGACTTATTTATTTAATTCTACTAGTTTGTTTTCTATGGGTTCATCCAATGATAAGTTTTGGCGAAGAAGGAAACGTCAGTACCTTAAAAGATTTTTCTTATGAAGTTATTTTTCCAGAAAATCAACGGAATAAAGAGGTAGGCTATTATGATCTACTTGTACAACCTGGTAAAAACGAAACAATTCAATTGAAATTAAATAATTTGTCCACCCATAAAATGACATTATCCTTAAAATTTAACAGTGCTAAAACCAATGGGAGTGGGGTAATTGAATATGGACCAAATAATTTTCTGAAAGATCCTTCTTTAGCGTATGATTTTTCTGAGATTGTGACTGGTCCAGATAAGGTAGAACTTGAACCAAAAAATAATAAGGTAGTGACGTTAACCATTCGTCCTCCAATTGAACCATTTGAAGGATACATAGTAGGTGGAATTCAAGTCAAGCCTCTGGATAACGCATTGGAGAAGAAAAAAAAGGGAAGTGACATCGTTATCAATGAATTTGCTTTTTTAATAGGAGTCTTATTGAGTGAAGGGGATGTTAAGAAGATCAAACCAGAGTTGGAATTTCATTCCATCTCAGTTGATACGGCTAAAAAGAGTGCACAACTTATTTTAAATTTTTCAAATAGTCAGCCAGTTTTTGCCGAAGACATGACTCTAACTGTTGAAGTCACGAAAAAGTCAAATCATCGAGCTATTTTTGAATTAAACAAAAAAAATATGAGAATGGCTCCAAATACTCAAATCAATGTTCCAATTCCGCTCAAGTATAAACTTGAAACGTCAGGTGCTTATACAATGAAGACACAAGTTGCCCTAAAAAATGGTGAATCTTGGTCATGGGAACAGGATTTTGATGTAAGTGAGAAAGATATTCCTAAATTGAATAGACAACTGATAGAAATACGTAGTACATCGAATTATATTATAGTGTTGCTTCTTGTTCTAGTTATTGGGTTCATTTTTCTACTAATGTTTATGAGACACAAAAGAAAGCGAGCTTCCAAATATAAGGAGAAGAAGCAAAAGAAAATATTACAGAGAAAGGAACGATAAAAAATGAAAAAGAAAGCTATTGAAAAAAAGAAGAGCACGTATTATTGGAGCATCTTTCTAGCATTCCTTGCTCTATCTCTATTTTTTGTTTCAAATACTATACTAGTACAGGCTCAGGAGTATCCGATAACAAAAGAAAAAAAGATCAAAACAGATTATGTTTCCAATCAAGAGAACTTTCATTTTTCTACTGCAGATGAGGGTAATAATATCATTAGAAATTTATTTGGGCAAAGAAAAGAAATCACAACGACGATTAATATCTTTGATTTGGATAGCAAGGAAGCAATTAAAGGTATTAAGCCTATAATCAGTAAAAATAATGCGGGGGATAACATTAATTTAAACGATATAGCGAAGGACTCTATCGACAGATTAAAAGGTCAAGGCTATAAAATTGAAAAAGTTGAAACATTTGATTTAGCAAGTTTGGGCTATAAAGAAATCCCTGATATGGCAGCTTATAACATACCAACAAATCCGAATGGTACGGATGTTGTTAATATTTACTTAAAAAAAGTAGCGAAACCAATTAAAACTAGAGCACAGGAAAAAGGATATACTATTAGTTTTTTATATGAAGGCGATTTACAGACTTTAAGACCACCATTTACACTGAGGTTAGACATTGGTTCTACTTATAATTTACGTACGGCTAGCGGTGGCGGTGAACTGATTCAAGGTTACATTAATGAACTCTCAAAATGGTATTCTTTAGTAGGAGTAGTAGAGTTAGGGTATGGAGCTTCTCAAAATTGGATTGACGATTCAAGGTTTACAGCAAAAGATGATGGTATTACGGAAATTAGATATATGTTTGGGAACAAAAATGATAAAAAAGATATTACAACGACGATTAACTTCCTTGATTCAGATAGTAAAAAAGCAATCAATGGAGTTACCCCTGTAAGCAGTAAAAATAATGCAGGAGCTACCATTAATTTAAACGATATAGCAAGGAATCCTATTGCTATATTAAGGGGTCAAGATTATGAAGTTGAAAAAGTTGAATCCTTTGATTCAGCAAGTGGAAGCTACAAAATAATTTCAAATCCAACGGCCTACAATGTACCTGCAAATTCGAACGGTACGGATACCGTTAATTATTACTTTAAAAAGAAAAAAGCAGAAGAAGTACAAATCATAACTCAAGTTTCATTCGTTGACAATGATGGAAAAAGTTTGGGAAGTCCAATAACCTTTATAAAGCCCGAAGGAACAGTAGTAGATTTACGCAATATAGCAGCCATCAAAGCAAAGCTAACGGGTGATTTAAAAGAATACACTGTTTTAAGAGCTGAAGATGTTTATGGTGGCAATAATTCGATAGATATAACCAGATTTATAATAGGAAGTACGCAGTCAGTAAGGTTAATCTTGCAGAAGAAAGCACCAGTCGAGATAGCAACGCAAGTTTCATTCGTTGATGATGCTGGAAAAAGTCTAGGAACTCCAATAACGTTTACAGAGTCTGAAGGCACAGTAGTAGATTTACGCAATATAGCAGCTATCAAAGCAAAGCTAACAGGTGATTTAAAAGAATACACTGTTTTAAGAGCTGAAGATGCTTATAGTGGCAGTAATTCGATAGATATGGCTAACTTTAAAATAGGGAGTACACAATCAGTAAGGTTGATCTTGCAGAAGAAAGCACCAGTCGAGATAGCAACGCAAGTTTCATTCGTTGATGTTGTTGGAAAAAGTCTAGGAACTCCAATAACGTTTACAGGGACTGAAGGCACAGTAGTAGATTTACGCAATATAGCAGCTATCAAAGCAAAACTAACAGGTGATTTAAAAGAATACACTGTTTTAAGGGCTGAAGATGCTCTTACTGGCAGTAAATCAATAGATATGACCAGCTTTAAAATAGGAAGTACGCAGTCAGTAAGGTTGATATTGGAAAAGCAAGCGAAATCAATCACAACAACGATTAACTTTCTTGATTCAGATAGTAAAGAAGCAATCAAAGGCATTTCCACTATAACCAGTAAAAATAATGCGGGGAATACGATTAATTTAAACGATATCGCGAAGGATACTATTGCTACATTAAACAGTCAAAACTATGAGGTTCAAAAAGTGGAGGCATTTGATTTAGCAAGTGTTACATTCAAAGAAGTACCAGACCCAACAGCTTATAAAGTGCCTGCAAATTCGACTGGTACGGATACCGTTAATTATTACTTTAAAAAGATAGAAAAACAAATAACGACTCAAGTTTTATTCGTTGATGATGCTGGAAAAAATCTGGGAGACCCAATAACGTTTACAGAGACTGACGGCACAGTAGTAGATTTACGCAATATAGCAGCTATCAAAGCAAAGCTAACAGGTGATTTAAAAGAATACACTGTCTTAAGAGCTGAAGATGCTCTTACTGGCAGTAAATCAATAGATATGACCAACTTTAAAATAGGGAGTACACAATCAGTAAGGTTGATCTTGCAGAAGAAAGCACCTGTCGAGATAGCAACGCAAGTTTCATTCGTTGATGACGCTGGAAAAAGTCTAGGAGACCCAATAACGTTTACAGAGACTGACGGCACAGTAGTAGATTTACGCAATATAGCAGCTATCAAAGCAAAGCTAACAGGTGATTTAAAAGAATACACTGTTTTAAGAGCTGAAGATGCTCTTACTGGCAGTAAATCAATAGATATGGCTAACTTTAAAATAGGGAGTACGCAGTCAGTAAGGTTGATATTGGAAAAGCAAGCGAAATCAATTACAACAACGATTAACTTTCTTGATTCAGATAGTAAAGAAGTAATCAAAGGCATTTCCACTATAACCAGTAAAAATAATGCGGGAAATACGATTAATTTAAACGATATCGCGAAGGATACTATTGCTACATTAAACAGTCAAAACTATGAGGTTCAAAAAGTGGAGGCATTTGATTTAGCAAGTGTTACATTCAAAGAAGTACCAGACCCAACAGCTTATAAAGTGCCTGCAAATTCGACTGGTACGGATACCGTTAATTATTACTTTAAAAAGATAGAAAAACAAATAACGACTCAAGTTTTATTCGTTGATGATGCTGGAAAAAATCTGGGAGACCCAATAACGTTTACAGAGACTGACGGCACAGTAGTAGATTTACGCAATATAGCAGCTATCAAAGCAAAGCTAACAGGTGATTTAAAAGAATACACTGTCTTAAGAGCTGAAGATGCTCTTACTGGCAGTAAATCAATAGATATGACCAACTTTAAAATAGGAAGTACGCAGTCAGTAAGGTTGATCTTGCAGAAGAAAGCTCCAGCAAAAATAACGACTCAAGTTTCATTCATTGATGATGCTGGAAAAAGTCTAGGAGACCCAATAACGTTTACAGAGACTGACGGCACAGTAGTAGATTTACAAAATATAGCAGCTATCAAAGCAAAACTAGCAGAATTGGGGAAAGCGTACAATGTAATCGGTGCAACAGATAAGAAGGGAAAAACTATAACAAGCTACCCTAAGTATACAATTGGGAGTACGGAGGATAATACGATTCAATTGATTCTGAAAAAGAATACACAAAAACTAACAGTTCAATTTAAAACAACCGATAATGAAGAGCTTGATCCAGTGGTGAAGCCAATCGTAATTGAAGAGGTTATCGGGACTGAGATAGACCTTTCTAAAAACGAACAGATAAAAGAAGCACTTAAAACAATAAGTAATGAACATTACCAATTGGCACCGGAAAAGCAACCGGAGGATAAACAAACGATCGGTGAAACTCCGCAAACCATTACGTATACATTTGACGGAAAACTGTTCATTGAGTCGGCACCATCCACTATGTCTTTTGGAAAGCAGAAGATTGAAAAAGGACTTCATTTTATTAAAGTGAACAATGCCGAATTTGATAAACCACTAGTCATTTGGGACAGTCGAAAGAAAAGTAAAAACTGGAAAGTAACGGCAACCTTAGAAACACCGTTTACCAATGTTCAAGATTCAGCCCAAACACTTCCAGACGATGTACTTGGCTATAAAAAAGACGATAATAATATAGTCAAATTTAGACAAGGCGATGCAGAAATACTAGCAGAACGAACGAGCGAAGAGACTAAAAACGAATATACGCTAAGTGAAGAGTGGAAATCAGGAAAAACAGGTTTTAGAGTAGAAATTCCAACAAACGAGGTCAAAGTAGCAGGTGGTTATCAAGCCAAAATTTTATGGCAAGTAGGAAATACACCATAAGAGAGTTTATAAACAAATGGATAAAAATGGAGAGAAGACAAAAAGGATAACGTTTAACTTTAAACTAACGTCTAACCTTTTTGTTCCTCACTCTTTTTGCGGGAAATGAGTAGAAAATTATAACCACTTTAGATCATAAAATAATAGTTGGGAATATTGAAAGTTTACATTACGTTTGTTTTCTATTATAATTTAAAGGAATCATATGTCAATTTAGTATAATTGATGATTGGTATTTATTTGAAAAAAAGATTGAGAGATTGTGCTATAGCAAATAGGCCGTTTTGTAGTTAAGATGGGCTATTCTATTTTTTAACTACAGTAGTCAACTAAATTAATCAAAAAGGATAGTTAGAATGACTGGTGTGACCAGTAGAAGAACGTAGCGAACGTATACAGTGTTCGACCGTTTCTATCGCACTTAATCATAGTTAATCAAGAATCTATTCATACAGAATGATCTTGTTAATAAAAATAGCAACTAAACTTTGTTCAATCAAGTAAATCAAAATAGTGACTTTTAAAATGAGAAATAACTCAAAAGTAACTGATACGTATGTAAAGTTCTTTTGGTTAAATTAATAAAAGGAAAGGAGAAAATTAAACGGATACAAAAAAATAATGTCTATAAAGGAGTGAGTGCCACAATCAACAGTTCTTTTTTCTTAAATACAGATTGTTCTTTTGCTGAAATATCATAAATCACGTTGAAATTGGAAGCAGCCAATCAAAAAAAAAAAATTTGCTCAAATTGATTTTGTTGATACAGAACTAATGAAATATGTAAACTTAAAGACGATAAAAATTAGGCTATTCTGTCCTGATAATTGCTAGCAATGGAGGGTAATTATGAAAACAAAATATATCTGGTGTACGTTTTTTTTCCTCCTTCTGTTTTTCTTTACGCAAGGAATACAGGTCAGTGAAGCGTCTGAACATGAAGGATTTTATGTGAAAGCTATTTTTCCGGAGAATCAACGGGAAGCGATAAATACGTATTATGATTTAGTTGTAGAACCAAATCATACTCAAAAAGTTCAATTGTCTATTGTCAATAATACCAAGGAATTTAAGCAATTCTCTGTTAGTGCAGAGAACTGTTATACAAATGATGACATTTCTATAGGGTATGGAAATTCAAAAAAATATGATCCAACACTAACGGTTAAATTAACCGATTTAGTCACGGTACCAGCGACAGTTGACTTGGATTCTCATCAAACGAAGCTTATTACTTTTACGATAAAAACACCAGAAAAACCTTTTAAAGGAATAGTATTAGGTGGCATTAGAGTAACAGAAAACAGCAAAGAAAAGAAAGCAACTAGCGGCGTGACGAATCTATTTTCCTATGTTTTACCAATTGAAATGAGAATGAATGAAGGTCCAGTAAAGCAGGAACTGGTGTTTAAAGAAATTCTTGTCAAAAAAAATGAATATACTACGGAACTAAGGGCTTCCCTGCAAAATCCTCAGCCAACATTATTATCTGAGCTGGCTGTAACAACAAAAGTATTTAAAGAAAAAGAACAAAAACCATTAGTAGAAAGAATAGTAAAAAATCGTCAAGTAGCGCCCAATACCAGTTTCTATCCTGTTATTTATCTTGATAAGAACGTATTATCACCAGGAAAGTATCGAGTAGAAATATCAGTGAATGGAAAACAACTTTCTGAGACATGGGAGCAAACGATTACGCTGAAAAAAGATGAAGTAAAAGCCTTATCGAAAGGTTTCCATATAAAGAATTCAACAACAATGTTTGGAGGAAATCTTCTATTTTATATACTAGGGCTTTTCATCTTATTTATGAGTCTATTATTGTGGAAACGCAACGTAATTCTAACGATACCAAAACGAAAAAAGAAAAAAAGAAAGTAGGAAAGATGATGTTTGAGAAAAAAAGTGTATTAACGAGTTTAGTTGTAGTAGCTGTTTTAGGAAGTCTTTTACCAACAGTTGCACAAGCAACAGAAGTGAGTAGTAAGAGTGATGCGACCTTGACAGTGACAAGAGCAGCTGAAAGTGGCTCATTGAGATTTGATACACCTGAAAAATTGAATATTACATTTGCGGATATGGAGATAAGTGAAAAAACGCTAAAAGAAATTGAAACAATGGGAATTGGAGAAAAAGAAGGAACCAAAGCACAGTTAAAAGTAGTGGATGAACGAATGGATATAAAAGGCGATCCTGCTTTTTATGTAACAGCTAAGATGGCAGAAGGAAATTATGGTGATAAAAACTTTTTACAAAATGGTATGTATGTATCGTTGAAAACCGACACGAGTGAAGGAGCATATCCCATTGATTTAGATGGAGCTAAAGAAAAAATCATTGCGACAGGAGATAAGAAAACACCAATCGAAAAAGATTTGAACGCTCGATTACATGTTACAGGAAATGCCTTAGATTTAACAGCCGGAAATTATGGAACGTCGATTACATGGACTGCCGTTCCAACTGTTAAAGAATAGAGCGAGTCTTAACCCATTAAATCGAACGAAGAAAATGAGCGAAATGCAATGAAAAGATAGAGATAAAGGAGTGAATAATTTGAACGATGTAAAGAAACAACTGTTCCTTTCTATCATATTAATTTTCTCGTTTTCATCTTCTTTTACAATGATTGTACAGGCAAAAGAAGCGCACGCTGTTTCAGCGGCTAGTCAAAGCAACGCGTCTATTATTATAACTACTCCAAATCAAAAGGATACTGAAAATAATGAGAACCATCATACTGAAGAAACCGACATGTACCGTAAACCCAAAGGCAGACTTAATCAAAAAAAAAATTTTGGAAAATTACCAAATACAGGGGAATATTCATCACTACTAGGTAAGATTGTAGGCAGTACTCTCTTAATCGTTGTAATTGTCTTTTTTTTGAATAGAAAACAAATACAACAGAATTTTAAAAAGTTAAATTTGTCAAACGAGTAAAAGCAGTTTTCTCATTGTTAATACGTGCACAGAGGGTAAATTAATAGGACGCTTAATAAACAAATTTTGGGTAAGAAAAGTTGAAAAAATAAGATGAACATCATAAAGTCTGAAGGTAATTCCTTCAGTCTGTATATTTATGATATTGCATAGATTATATTAAGGAGGAAATGATAGTTATGAAGAAAAAATTTATTTTGGCTATTACTTTTTTAACAGTCGTGTTTTTTAATATCGGTATTTCTGAAAAAGTAGAAGCAACAGTCAACGATTCAAATAAAATTAATTTAGTAGAAAGTGTTTTTGATCCGATATCTTGCAGTACTTCTTGGAAGAACGGCGGTAACATTCAATTAGATCATACAGACAAGGGGGCTGTTCGCTGGAGTATAGGCTTAGATAGAACTTCTGTTAAGAGTTTTCAAGGCACTATGGTAGTTCGGCCTTTAAGAGGGGGTCGTGTAATAATAGTTAGAATGTCTGGAAAAACTGGTGAAACCAAATTAAATCTTAATCTAATGGGAAGAGTAAGCATCAGTATAGAAGGAAGAGCATTGGGCGAAGATGGTGTGAACTATTCTACTGTTTTTAACTCTCTTTCTATTTAAGACCGAATTAAAATAAAAATGCACAATAAAAGTTATACTCTTTATTTTAATTTAGATCCTTAGCACAGTTAAAAGTAGTCGAGATATAAAAGGCAATCCCGCTTTTTATGCAACAGCTAAGATGACTGAATGATAAATTCTGAAGGTATTTCCTTCAGAATTTATCATGATATTTAGATTTAAATGTCATTCATAACTATTTTTTTGATAACATCAGTGGCTGTAGGGAAAAAGAAAAGATCCTATTCCTGAAGAACACGTTCTACTATTTTATGATGGTGAATAGAATAAATGAAAATAAAAGATTGATGGTGTTTTACTAAATTTTCAATAGAATGTTGTTGTAAAAAGTAGAACAATGTCTAAGTTAAATAAAGAGCATATAAATAGAGAAATTAAAAAAATAAATTGAAAGTATTAGATTACTGTTTAATTCGCTTTCGCAAATACAGCTTCTAGAACTCTTAGTTTAGATATACAAAAAGAGGGAGCATTTTCCTATTGTTTCTTTTAGCAAATGTATCTGTAGGAATAAGTGAGACTCAAGCAAACTCTTTAGAGTCTCAACGCTTAAAAGAGCCAATTAATAAACTTTTTCCAGATCCAACATTTGCACACTATATTGCAAAAAAATTTAGGTAAAGAAACTACAGATACTGTTACACAGGCAGACTTGAATAGTATTACCTACGTTAATATCTCAAGTTCGAATATCTATTCGCTAGAAGGAGCACAGTATTTAGATAGAGTGAAAGCTTTTCACGCCTATGATAACAATATCAAATCACTAATACCTCTCTCTGAGTGGCAACCAAAAAATTTGCAAAATCTCCAACTTCGATTTAACCCAATCTCAGATGTAAAACCATTAATAAATATTAAAAAATACCGTCCAGATATTTGGAATTTGGATTTAACAGATACTAATTTAGACAATGCGGATATGCTAGATATTATACAGTTGCCGTCAGCTAATCAAATGTTTGCCTTTGGCTCAAATAAAATTGATGATTTTTCACTTTTAAGATATGCAAACTTTTGGAAGTGTCAAAATTCTGCTTGGGTAAATAATCAAGACTGGCATAACAATCTTAATCTTATTGAACTTGCTCCAATCATATATTTTACTAACTGTCCTAGATCAGTTACTGTGCTAAATAAAAGTAAAAATATTGATGGAAAACCTATGAAAATTTCTAATATATCTCATAACGGAAAAGCATCTGAAGATAATTCTAGTGTAACTTGGGATTCAATAGAAGGAAGACCAGATTTTTTATCATTCGAATATTATGAAACAACAACAGAACGATTAGAAGGTATAAATTATAATCAACCGTTCAAATATGGTGGAAGCTACAAAATTCCGATTTTTTATGTAGATTAATTTACTTAAATGTGTTGAAATTAAAAAAATTGTAACTAAATATCTAATGAATAAAAAGAAATCTAGAAGCTGTATTCATGGAATTGAATTGTCTTAAACTGGTATAAAAGATTGATGAAGATTTTAAAGAAAAAAATATTTGAAATTTAGTAGTTTTACGATGCAGTAAAAACCTATAATATTTCATATTCCTTATCTTCAATGTATAGATGATAGTTAATTTTAAAATAAAAAAATATAAATGAATTGAGAACAAAGGAGAGAATATTTTAAAATTTATTTAACATAGCTAAATACCTAAATTTAAATAGATAATAAAATAAATGTCGAGTGATTAAGTGACGATCAGTTTTTTTATTAAATCACTCCTTTTTATTTATTAAAGAATTGAAAATAGAAGTAAGGCTGATTGACTGTTTTTATGAGAAATTTTCCAGATAAAGTAAAGAAGTAATTTAAATAGCTCCTAATTCAAATTTTTAATGGTCTCTTAAATGATAGGTAATAGAGGAGCATATTTAAAATCTGGGAACTATCAAGTGGATATAAAAAAGAAATGGACGTGGACAATTCCTTTTAAGGTAGAGGGGGAAAGTGCTAAGAAAGAGGACAATCAGCTACATATAAAGGATTCAAATGATAAGCGTGCGACTGTTTATATCGTTGGTATACAGTTAGTTGTTGGGTTTATTGTACCTGGCTGGATTCTTTATAAAATCAAGAGAAGGAAAAAATAGATTAATAGCTTAATTGTTATTTTCAAAGGATCAAGTTAGCTAAGAGTACTTTATAATAGCTCTAAATAGTTTTTCTTTTAATATGTAGAAACTCTCTTCAAGCAAAATACTCCTAAAAAATCCCCAATAACCTGTATAATAAAACCATCAGGATTGTAAGGGGGATGATCATGAAAGACGGCTTGTACTACGCAACACAATTTAGAGACAAAAAACTAAGCGTGACAGAATGGATCGATGAGCGAACACAACAAGTAAAAAAGTTGAATCCTGAACTCAATGCATTTGTTGATTGGGATGCAGAATCAGCAAAAGAACAATACGAAGCTAGAGGAGCAGAAACTGGTCCTTTTTTTGGCTTGCCTATTCCTTTAAAGATGTTGGGACAAGACAAAGCAGGAATGAAATCTACGTCTGATTCTCGTTTATTTACAGAAAATCGTGCTAGTTCAACAGATAATTTTGTTAAAGGCTTAGAACAATTGGGGCTGATTCCATTAGGAAAGACAAATGCACCGGAGTTCGGGTTTAAAAATATTTCTGATCCAATAATTTATGGACCTACTAGAAATCCATGGAATCTTGATTATTCGCCAGGAGGTTCTAGTGGAGGCGCAGCAGCAGCAGTTGCTAGCGGATTATTCCCAATTGCTGGTGCAAGTGATGGCGGCGGTTCGATTCGAATTCCAGCATCTTTTAGTGGTTTGATCGGTCTAAAGCCAACACGCGGCAGTATACCAGTCGGGCCAAATAGTTGGCGCGGTTGGCAAGGTGCATCGATTGACTTTGCTTTAACTGTTTCCATGAGAGATACTGAAACGTTGTTTTATCATTTGCGTGGAACAAAAAAAGCAGCACCGTATCAAGCACCAAAAGCGGAATGGGAGCATCAATCAGCAGCAAGGAAAAAAGTCTTGAAAATCGCCTTTTTAACGGAATCACCTGTCGGAACATCCGTTTCAGCGGAAGCGATAAAAGCAACACACAATGCAGCAACATTTTTAGAACAACAAGGTCATGAAGTAACCGAAATTCCGTATCCAGTCAATGGTCGTCAATTGATCGATAGCTATTATCTGATGAATGGCGCAGAAACGGCTGCGATGTTTGAAGGGATTCAAGAGGCAATTAGGCGGCCGCTTACCAAGAATGATATGGAATTAATGACTTGGGGTATCTACCAATATGGGTTACAGATACCTGCAAGTCAGTATACGAGATCACTTCATCTGTGGGATCAAGCGGCATATAAAATGGAGCAATTATTCGAGGAATATGATTTATTATTAACGCCGACCGCCGCTGATAGTGCGCCTAAAATCGATGCAGAATTGCAGAGTGATCGGATTCGTAAAGACTTAGCCCAAGCGGAGGCACTTTCCATTTTACAACTAAAAGACTTAATTTATGACATGTTTGAAAAAAGTCTAACAATCACTCCGTTTACTCAGCTTGCGAATTTAACGGGACAACCAGCGATCAGTTTACCCACCCATGTAGCTGGATCTGGTTTACCGCTGGGGATTCAATTTATGGCCTCTAAAGGCCGCGAAGATATTCTTTTCCAAGTTGGAAAACTTTTTGAACAAGAGCAGAAATTCTTATTACCAAAATATTATTGTGGAGCATAGGAGGATCAAATGAAGAAAATATTTACTAGTTTAAGTATTGTTGCATTGGGATTAATGTTGGTTGCGTGTGGTGGAACAAAAGATAAGTCAGCAGGGCAAGATAATAGCTGGGAAAAAGTAGAGGATGCAAAGAAGTTAACTGTTGCTACGTCAGGAACGTTATTCCCCTCTTCTTATTATAATGATGAAAATAAATTAACAGGTTATGATGTGGATGTTATCACGGAAGTGGCAAAACGTTTAAATCTTGATGTTGAGTTTAAAGAATACAATGTTGATGGTCAAATCACTTCAGTGGATAAAGGGGAATCTGATTTGGCAGCCAATGATTTTGGTTTGTCAGGTGATAGAGGGAAAAAATTCATCTTATCTTCTCCAATCAAGTACTCATTTGATAGTATGATCGTTCGAAAAAGTGATGATTCCGGGATTGCCTCTCTTGAAGATTTAAAAGGGAAAAAAGCGGCCGGCGAACCAAATACAAATTATATGAAAATAGCCGAAAAATATGGTGCAAAATTGGTAACATACGATAATGCGACAAATGATCAATATTTGACTGATGTCGCAAATGGTCGTACGGATGTTATTTTAAATGACTATTATTTACAAAAAATGTCTGTAGGAGCTTTGCCGAATATTCCAGTGAAAATTTTAGAGAATGTCTATTTTAATGCAAATTCTACGGGCTTTTTAATGAAAAAAGACAGTGTTTCTTTAAGTGAAAAAATAGATAAAACGCTAAAAGAAATGCAAGAAGATGGAACAATGAAAAAAATTTCTGAAACATATTTCCAAACAGATGTTTCTGTTGAACCAAAAGAAAAAGTTGAAGAAAGTGTTTCGGTAGAATAAATGTATATACCCAAAATTGATTTTCACTTGATGATTGATTCTATTCCGTTTATTCTGACAGGATTGCCGTATACGTTAGGTATTAGCGTAGTGACTTTTTTGATGGGAAATGTCTTGGGTCTTATGTTGACTGTATTAGGAATGTTGCCATCAAAGCTGATCAAAGGATTTGTGCGTTTTTATATTTCCTTTTTGCGAGGAGTTCCAGGTTTGGTATTATTGTTTCTTTTGTATTTTGGTTTACCCTATCAGTTAAGTGCATTAACTGCAGCGTGTATTTGTTTTAGTTTGACCAGTAGTGCCTTTATTGCCGAAATCTATCGAGGCTCCATTGCTGGTGTGGAGGCAGGCCAATGGGATGCAGCATATGCTCTAGGGTTGCCGTTTGGAAAAGTGATGCGCAAAATTATTTTGCCGCAAGCCTTTCGAATTTCGATTCCGGCTTTAGGAAACGTTGCGATGGATTTGTTAAAAGGAACGTCTTTGGCTGCAATGATCACAATTCCAGATATTTTTCAAAAAGCGAAAATCGTTGGTGGACGAACCTTTGATTATATGTCGATGTATATTCTAGTAGCGGTGATTTATTGGTTACTATGTGTAGCAATCGGCTTTGGACAAGGTTGGTTAGAAAGGCATTATCTAAATCGTTACAAGGGAAAAAATGAAGTGAGAGTATAAAATAATTCTGTGTAAGTAGCTGATAATAATGAGGCTGCTTGGACAGTTTTTATTTTTGTCTGTGGGTATAAGGCAAAGTCTAATTAAGGTTTTTTATTTAAAAAAGTGAGTATAGTAAACAGTATAAAGATGAATCGAAATGAAAATATTGGGGAATATGAATAGAGAAAACGTGTTAAGAGATAGTGTAGATTTTTGAAAAGAGACTTAGGTATTTTACGAAAGAGGTTATGCGGATTCATCTTAGCAAAAGAGTCTAAAAAAAGAACGATGAATATTAATCTTTTGAAGAGGTAGACGAGTTATTAGAAATTGCTAGTGATAATGATGTGGATTTTATAGCGCTAGAAGAGGAATAAGTGGTCGGATTTTGCTTGGGTTTTGGAAGTGAATTTTTATCTAAAAAGTGGTTTTCGTAAGCTTTCTGATTTGATTGTTTTTAGAAAAAGAGTCTGGATACTTTTTAAAAAGATTGTTCATTCAAAAAAGGACAATCGCAACATTATTCAGACTGTTGACAAAAATAAAAAAATACACTATATTTATGATATCGATATCACAAAGGAGACGGAAATGGCTACAATTAAAGATGTCGCAAAAAAAGCTGGTTTATCCGTTTCAACTGTTTCTCGTTTTTTAAATCATCATCCGTATATTTCTGATGAGAAGAAAGAACGAATCCAAAGAGCAATGGATGAACTAAATTATGCGCCAAGTGCAATAGCTACACAACTTCGCTCAAAAAAATGCACCACGATCGGTGTGCTGATTTCGAGAATCACTAATCCATTTTTTTCTTATTTAGTGGATGCCATCGAAAAACAAGCAAAAGAATATGGGTATCAACTGTTGATCATGCAAACTTATGATGACTCAAAAGCAGAGCTGAAAATGTTAGAGTATCTAAAACAGCAAATTGTCGCAGGTGTGATCATGACATCGATTGAAAGCGATTCACATGTGATTGAAAGCTATACAAACTTTGGACCTATTGTGTTGTGCAATGAAAAATTGGCAGAAACAAAAATTCCCAATATTTCTACCAATCAAGAAGAAATCAGTTATGAGGCAACAAACTACCTCGTTCAAAAAGGCTATCGCAAAATCGCTTATTGTACTGGGGGGAATTTAACAGTTGGAGGACATGGGCAGCGAAGAACCAAAGGCTTTGAACGAGCACTTGCTGAACAGAATTTATCTATCAAAAATAAGTGGATCTTCAAACAAGTCCATAATATGGAAGATGGACAAAAAGTAGCAAGAGAAATACTGGCTCTACCCAAAAATGATAGACCGGATGCTGTGTTTAGTGGTAGTGATGAGGTTGGTATTGGAATTATCCAAGAAGTTCTTCAGCAAGGATTACGTGTACCAGAAGATTTGGCTGTATTAGGGTTTGACAATCAACCGAGTACAAGTATCATTGCAGTTCCTTTAACAACGATCAATCAGCCAACGACAGCCTTAGGAATCGAAGCAACAAAATTAATGATAGCTTTGATCGAAGGAACAACCTATAAAGTGAATAAAAAAGAACTTATTTTATCGCTGATCGAGCGTAAATCCACATAGGTGGATTTATTCTTGTGAAAATATGATATCGATACCACAAGTAGTGAAAGGATGAATAAATAGTGCGTATAGAAAATAAAGACAATAAATGGTGGGAAAAAGAAGTGATCTATCAGATTTATCCCAAAAGCTTTAAGGATTCAAACAATGATGGAATTGGTGACATTCAAGGGATTCAAGAGAAGTTACCTTATTTAAAAGAGTTAGGGATCACTACGATTTGGATTTGTCCGATTTTTACCTCCCCAATGGTGGACAATGGGTACGATATTTCTGATTTTGAAGGGATAAATCCTGAATTTGGTACGATGGCAGACTTTGACCGCCTACTAAAAGAAGCGAATAAACTAGGGATAAAAGTGATTTTAGATTTAGTCATTAATCATACATCGGATGAACACCCTTGGTTCCAAGCTGCGTTAAAAGATAAGGAAAGCCCTTATCGATCATACTACATTTTTAAAGAAGGAAACACAGAGCCAAATAATTGGCGGTCGATTTTTGGCGGTTCTGTTTGGGAAAAACTTCCGAATGAAGATGTCTATTATTTTCACGCATTCGATAAAAAACAACCTGATTTAAACTGGGAAAATCCTGAGTTACGCCAAGATTTATATGAAATGATCAATCGTTGGTTAGATAAGGGAATCGCTGGTTTTCGGATCGATTCTATCACCTTCATCAAAAAGGACCAAGATTTTGAGAGTCTTCCAGCTGATGGTGTTGATGGCTTAGCTTCTTGTAAAAATAAAACGCGTAATCGTCCAGGAATCGAAGTATTTTTAAATGAACTAAAAAAAGAAACGTTTGAGAAATATAATTGTGTGACAGTAGGTGAAGCACCTGGTGTACCTTATGAAGAATATGGTGATTTTATTGGAGATGATGGTTATTTTTCTATGATTTTTGATTTTAACTATTCAGATATCGATGTTGAATCAGGTTCTGATTGGTTTAAACGAACAAATTGGACCGCAAAGGAATTCAAAGAAAAATTGAAACGTTCACAAGAGGTATTACAGGCAAATGGTTGGGGTGCTAATTTCATTGAAAATCACGATCAACCGCGTGCTGTCTCTAAATTTATCAAGCCTGATTATCAAACAAATGAGGCGACTAAAGCAATAGGGATGCTTTATTTCTTTTTACGAGGAACGCCATTTATTTATCAAGCACAAGAGTTGGGCATGCAAAATGCTGAACGTAAAACAATTGATCAATTTAATGATATTTCAAGTATCGACAATTATTATCGTTCGATTCAAGAAGGATATACACCGGAAGAAGCGATCACATTTGTGAATCAGCGGAGTCGAGATAATACGCGTACACCATTTCCTTGGGACGATAGTCAGTTCGGTGGCTTTTCAAATACAGTGCCATGGCTAGCGATGACCGAAGAAAACCCAAGTAGAAATGCACTGCAAAATCAGGTGTTAGACCATTATAAACAGATGATTGCACTGAGACAACAAGGAGCAGTAAGTGAGGTTCTAACCAGTGGTACCATTACTTTCTTAGAAAATGTACCAGACAATGTGATCGCCTATAAACGTGTGTTAAACGAGGTAGCCGTGTATTGTTATACGAATTTAAGTGACACACAAGAAACGATTTCTTTGGAAAAAAATACCGTTCAAGTCCTTTTAAATTCTCATGATACGCTAGTAAGTGAAGCAAACGAAATAACGCTACATCCTTATCAAAGTGTTTTGTTAAAAAAAATCAACGAGGTGAGTGACAATGGCAATTAATTATCAACAAATTGGAGAAGAAATCGTAAACGTTGTAGGGGAAAAGAACATTACGGGAATTACCCACTGTGCCACCCGTTTACGTTTAGAAGTAAAAGACCGAGAAGCAATCGATGATAAAAAAATCGAAAAAATCGATCAAGTAAAAGGAGTCTTTTTCAATGCTGGACAATATCAGATTATTTTAGGTACAGGAATCGTGAATAAAGTCTATGATTCTTTGGTTCAAAACAACAATGAATTATTAGAAAAACAAACCTCTTTAGAAGAAATGAAAAAACCAAGTAATCCAATTAAATATGCGGTTCGGACGCTTTCAGATATTTTTGTGCCCATTATTCCAGGAATTGTTGCAACGGGGTTATTTTTAGGCTTGAAAGGAGTCTTTTTAAACGAAAGTGTTCTTTCATTTTTTGGCACCTCAGCCGATAAAATTCCTGAGTTTGTTTTAGTACTTATGAATGTGTTGACCGATACGGTATTTGCTTTTTTACCAGCGTTGATTTGTTGGTCAGCGTTTAAGAAATTTGGCGGAACACCTATCATCGGTTTTGTGATCGGGTTGATGCTAGTGTCGCCAATGTTGCCAAATGCTTATTCTGTAGCAGATATAAATAGCGGGGTGGAACCGTTGATGGCATTTGGTTTTATTCCAATTGTTGGCTACCAAGGGAGTGTTTTGACTGCGTTAGTAATTGGTCTTTTAGGGGCAAAATTGGAAAAAGTTTTACGTAGAAAAATGCCGAATTCTTTGGATTTGATGTTTACACCGTTTGTCGTTATTTTGGTGATGCTATTAACGGGTTTATTAGTCTTAGGACCAATTTTACACTTTGTAGAAAATGGTTTGGTGTACTTGATTACTGGCTTGATCAAATTGCCTTTTGGGATTGGTGGGTTGCTGATTGGATTTTTATATCCATTAGCGGTTATGACAGGGATGCATCATCTGTTTATTATGATCGAAACAAGTTTACTTGCAACGACGGGTTTTAATCCATTGATCACGTTGTGTGCGATGTATGGATTTGCTAATGCTGCGGTGAGTTTTGCAATCAGTGTGAAGGCAAAAGATAAGAATGTGAAGGTTATCGGGACTAGTGCGGGTGTGACCCAACTTTTAGGGGTAAGTGAGCCAGCTTTATTTGGAATAACGATTCGTTATGGTATGAAGCCGTTAGGTATTATGTTAGGTTGTTCTGCATTAGGTGGAGCTATTTTATCCTTATTAAATGTGCAAGCGAATTCATACGGTTTGGCAGTTATTTTATCGCCATTAATGTACATTTATAGTTCGTACCAATTGGTGACCTATATTGTGGTTGGTATTTGTATTTTTATCCTATCATTTATTTTAACGTATCTGTTTGGTGTGCCTAACGAGGTAATGATGTCAGATGATGAGTATTTAGGAGAATAACAATTGGCTAGATAAATGGACGAATTATGTGGTCTTGTAGTTGTTTAGGAAAAACCGTGGCAATTGATTATGAGACTGTAAAAAAATGGATAGCTTGATTGTAACTAAGGACGTCTATAGAAATTGTAGATGTCTTTTTTTGTATAGATGAATTAGGAATAAGTGAAAAATATACTGAAGTAGAGCGATTTATGTATTTACCTTTCACAAAATCAATGAGACAATAGAGGTGAAAAAGTTTAATTTTGGAGGGGAAGAAATGGGAGATTCATTCATTCAAAATCAGTGTTCTGCTTGTGGTGGAGCAATCGCTGATCCGAGTGTAAAAAATGTCCTCATTGTGGGACATCACAAGATAGTGTTCAAAAGATGCTTGATGAAAAAAATAAAAATATAGAACTTTGCTCTAACTGCGGTTCACCTGTCACGTTTAATATTGAAAAGCAGCAGTTTGCATGCGATTTTTGTCATTCTACATTTACGACGAAAGCTGAAAAAGATTTTGATAATCTGACGTATGAGGCTGATGATTTGATTCCATTTCACGTGCCAGAAGGATTAGCTAAGAAACGTTTTTTTGAATGGCTGATCAAAGGTGAAAATGTTCCTTTAGACATTTTAGGTAAGATCAATAATGTTCAGTTAGAGCAAGTCTTTATACCATACATGGGCGTAAATATTTCTTACGAAGGTTCGTGGGGTGCTGATATTGGCTACAATCGTTCTGAAAGTTATACAGAATATGTGACAAAAGAGGATAAGAAAGGCAATAAATATTCTGAGCCAATCACAAAGACACGTACAGTTGTTGATTGGAATCATTCAAGTGATATTTTTTCAGGGACTACATTCCAAAGTCATATGATCAATGACGAACTAACGGGTTCTATTGCAACATTTGCAAGTCGTTCCAGCCATTTGGCTTTTTTGGAGAACACGAAACCATTTGATGAACATTATACGGCTGGTACTCGACAGTTGAAAATTTCATCAAATAAAGTTTCCCAAGTGCTACGTTCAGTCCGAAGTTTTGCCCAAGAAGAAGCAGAGAAAAAAATGCTTAGTATTTTGCCTGGTGATAGCAATAAAAATGCTAAAATAACCAAGTTTACCTATGATCTAACGTCTAAATACACATATGTTCCTTTCTGGAAAATTACGTACAAGTATGAAGGCATCGATTATATTGTAATCATCACAGCAGCAACTAAGGATAAAATAGAAATAGACGGCAACCGTCCATTAAGTCAAGATGATTCAACTGTCGAAAAAAGAATGAAGAGAAATGGCCGATTTGGTCTTTTAGGAAGTTTGCTAAGTTTGTTAATTACTGTATTCGATATTCTTCCAGATGCTACTGGACCACTTTTTGGGATGCTCTTTATAGTTGGATTAGGCGTTTGGATTTATTTTGCAGTTAAACGACATAGTTTCCTAGGCAATAATAAAAAACATCTTAAGAATAATTTACATGAATATCCTGAGTATGTGGGGTTATTAAAACAATATCCTGAATAGTTTCATTGAGACGATATGGCTATGAGGATACGTGCATTTTGTATACTATCATTTGTCTTGTTTTATATAATAGATAACTTTTAATAAAATAATAAAGTTAAGTTTAGTGAGAAGATGATTTTTTCGGAAGGAGATTGGCGCAGAAGCGGTCAGTCGGATTCGGGAAGGCTAGGATATAACTCTTAGAGTTATATCCTAGCCTTCTTTTGTCTTTCTAATAGGTCTTATTTATAGGCTATTTTTTTCAGAACTTTTTGAGTTGTCCCCCTCAATTTGTTCGGATCGCATAAGAATCTAATAATATTCTCGCCATAACTGATAACGGCAATCTAGAACGAACTTCATATTCTGGAAAATAAGAACCTTCTGATTTAAAACCAGTGAAGACGATTTCGGATAACTGAGCCAAAGAACTACTTGAATTAGCAGTCAAGGTAATCGTACTAACATCATTTTTCAAACAATTTTTTACAGCAGTAACTAATTCAGGCGTTTCTCCATTCAAAGAAATCAATAGCACAATATCATGACTGGTAATTTTTTTACTCATACTAGTAATGATATTTGGATCAGCATGCATTTCACAATATTTTCCCGACAATTGAAATTTTACCGTCATTTCTTGGGCGATCAATTCAGAAAAGCCACGGGCAAAAATCACGATTTTTTGTGCGGCTTTGATTTTTTGAATCGCATCTTCAATACTCCCACTATCCAGCATATTGATCGTACGGATAACTTCACGTTCATTCTTTAAAATGGCTCGTTTGATTTTTGCATCGATTTTTTCAACACCAGAAAAGTTGATCGTTGTATTGGATTGGTCTTTTAAATGATGTTTGAAAGAAGTAAACCCTTCATATCCCTTCTTTTTCATAGCACGAACAATCGTTGCGGTAGAAACATTCGCTTTTTCACTTAATTTGACGATGGAATAATTAGGGATCTCAACAAGATGCTGATCAATAAAATTCCATAAATATTTTTCTGAATCACTTAAGGCTTTTTCCATGTTGAAGACTCCTCCATTCTACTTCATATACCTTTCTCTATCATACCATTTTAATCCCAAAGAAATAAAAATTGTATCATTTTTCAGCTGATTTCCGTGATTATGAAAACATTTACATAAGAAAGTAGTTGATAATACAAGTGTGAGGAAAGGGGGAGGAAAATGGTTCAACTCTATACTTGTACGATGAATTTGGCGATCGATCTCTTTATAGAAACTGAAACAATGAAACCAAAGGTAGTCAATCGCACGCTCGAAGACGACATTCAAGCCAATGGTAAAGGGGTCAATGTATCGTTGATACTCAAAAAACTAAATATAAACAGTACCGCAATTGGATTTAGTGGTGGTTTTACAGGTCGGTATATTGAAGAGTGTCTCTTTGAAAAAGGAATCACTACACAATTTATTCATGTACCAGAAAACACGCGAATCAATGTCTTCACTCAAGTTAATAAAGAACAAACAGAATACAAATTAGTCAATAAAGGGCCTAAAATCCCTAGCGAAAAAATCAATGAACTTTTAACAATCATTAGAACGATTGAAGCAGGTTCCTATCTTTGTGTGTCAGGGAGTTTACCGCAAGGAATTTCAGAGATGATTTTACCGGAAATCAGTTGTATCGCGCAAGAGAATAAGTTTAATTTGGTATTAGATAGTAGTTACCACAGTGTGATGGATTGTTTAGTCTATCAGCCTTACTTACTCAAACCTAATGAAGAAGAATTAGCAAGTTGGTTCGATCAAAAAGAAATTTCTTTAGAAGAAAGTCCAAAGTATTTAAAACGATTAATCAACCAAGGTGCGCAAAGAGTGCTGCTGTCATTTGGCAGTAAAGGGTGCTTTTATGCAGATAAAAACAGAATGATTTACGGAAATTCACCGAAAGGAAAAGTCGTCAACACAGCTTGTGCAGGTGATACATTATTAGGAACATTCATTAGTGGATTATTAAAAGAGGAAGCGCTGGACGAAACGTTGAAACATAGTATTGCTGCTGGCAGTTCGACTGCTTTTAGAAAAGGATTGACTGATTTTAGTGATATTAAAGAGTTAGAAAAACAAATTGTGATCAAGACAATAGAAGGGAAGATTTAATATGACAAAGTATCAACTGATTGCAGCAACAGGCTGTCCTACAGGAATTGCGCATACCTATATGGCACAAGAAGCGCTAGAACAAGCTGCAAAAGCAAAAGGTATTACGATCAAAGTTGAAACGCATGGACAAATCGGTGTCGAAAATGAATTGACGAAAGCCGAGATCGAAGCAGCCGATGCAGTCATTATTGCGGCGGATAAGGATGTCCATGCGGAACGTTTTGCAGGAAAGCGAGTCATCGAAGTACCAGTTAGTAAAGGGATCAAAGAAGCTAATCAGCTGATTGAGGATGCACTAGCTGGAAAGGGAAAAATTTTGGGCGGTGAGAAGTCGATCAATGTAGCTGATTTAGAGAAAAAGGAAAGTGAAGTTAAAGGAATCGGTCATAGTATTTATAAAAACTTGATGAACGGAGTTTCTCATATGCTTCCTTTTGTTGTCAGTGGTGGGGTATTGATCGCTATTTCATTTTTATGGGGCATTTATTCTGCAGATCCTGAAAGTACACAATTCAATCAATTTGCAGCAACCTTAAAAGATATCGGTGGCTTGGCAATGGGGATGATGGTGCCGATTCTATCCGCTTATATTGCACAAGGAATTGCCAAACGTCCAGGTTTAGTCGTTGGATTTGTGGGTGGGTTAGTCGCAAGTAATGGCGGGACTGGCTTTTTAGGTGGGATCGTTTCTGGTTTTTTAGCAGGTTATGTGGTGTTGGGATTGGTCAAAGTATTTAACGTTTTACCAAAATCTTTAGACGGGCTAAAGGCAATT
The DNA here is from genome assembly GCF_051714545.1 of Enterococcus sp. AZ126. Classification (NCBI taxonomy): domain Bacteria; kingdom Bacillati; phylum Bacillota; class Bacilli; order Lactobacillales; family Enterococcaceae; genus Enterococcus; species Enterococcus sp. AZ126. The sequence continues at coordinate 1,154,316 of NZ_JBIOSB010000001.1, read as the reverse complement.
TTCTTATATCCAGTTTTAGGTGTTGCAATCACTGGATTGATCATGTTTGGGATTGCCGGACCGATGTCTGCAATCAATGAAGGGATGATGGATTTTCTAGCTGGTTTTGAACACTCGAGTCCTTTAGTTTTAGGCATCATTGTTGGGTGTATGTGCGCCTTTGATATGGGTGGTCCAGTGAATAAGGCAGCTTATGTTACAGGAACAGCACTTTTAGCACAAGGAAATACCAGCTTTATGGCCGGTGTTTCCGCAGCGTGTATTGCACCACCTTTGATTACAGGGTTCGCGGTTTTATTTTTCCGTAAATATTTTGATACAAGTGAGCAAAATGCTGGGTTGGTCAATTTTATTTTAGGTTCGACGCACATTACAGAAGGAGCCATTCCCTTTGCCGCAAAAGATCCTTTGCGGGTATTGCCGACGATGATGCTAGGTTCATCAATTGCTGCGGTTTTAACCTATCTATTTAAAGTTCAAGTACCAGCGCCGCATGGTGGATTTCTAGTATTACCTGTTGTGACACATGGCGTTTTATGGGTATTGGCTATTTTAGTTGGTTCAATTATTGGTGGATTTTTACTGGGAATCATTCAAAAACGCCGAATAGAGAAGATAGAGGTAACAGTTTAAGTGATAGGAAGAGGTTGAAAATAAATGGCTTTATTAAACGCACAACACGTTTTTATCGAAATACCAGTTGAAACAAAAGAAGCGGTATTTCAATTTTTGGCACAGAATGCACAAGATTTACAGATTACGACCAATAATTCCGTTGTTTTAGAAAGTTTTAATGACCGTGAAACACAAGGTAGTACAGGGATGATGGATGGATTTGCTATTCCCCATGCAAAGAGTTCTGCCATCGATGAAGCAAGTATCCTCATTGTAAAAACGAAAAATTCAATTGAATGGGATAGTTTGGATGGTAAACCAATAGAAGTGATCATTGCTTTATTGATTCCTGAGCAAGAAGTTGGAACTACCCATCTAAAATTATTATCCAAAGTCGCACGCTTATTGATGAAAGACGAGTTTAAAGCACAGTTGAAATTATTAGAATCAGCAGTCGAAATCGCTGAATATGTGAATCAACAATTAACTGAGGAGTGAGCAATAACTATGAAAAAAATGACAGAATCTAAATTAACTGCTATGAACCAAATGTGCAATCAAGATGGAATTATTGCCGCACTTGCGATCGATCAACGAGGATCATTGAAAAAAATGATTGAAAAATCTTGTGGACAAGAGGTAGACGAAGAAACAATCATTACCTTTAAAGAAATTGTGTCTCGTGAACTAACACCATACGCTTCAGCGATCCTTTTAGATCCAGAATATGGATTGCCAGCAGCAAAAGTTAGAGATCAACACGCAGGATTATTAGTAGCCTACGAAAAAACCGGATATGATGCTAGTGAGCCGGGACGTTTGCCAGATCTATTGAGTGACTGGTCCGTTAAGCGTTTAAAAGAAGCAGGAGCGGATGCAGTAAAATTTTTGCTGTATTATGATGTAGACGAGAGTAAGGAAATCAATGAACAAAAACATGTTTTTATGGAACGAATCGGTTCAGAATGTGTTGCTGAAGGGTTACCATTTTTCCTGGAATTAGTGTCTTATGATGAAAAGATTACAGATGGAACAAGTAAAGAATACGCCAAAATCAAGCCGCATAAAGTGATTGAAATGATGAAAGAATTCAGTAAACCTCGATACAACGTTGATGTATTGAAAGTGGAAGTTCCTGTAAATATGACTTTTGTGGAAGGTTTTGGTGAAGAAGTTTGCTATTCAAAAGAAATGGCCAAACAATTATTTAAAGAACAAAGTGAAGCAACAGATCTGCCGTTCATTTTTTTAAGTGCTGGTGTAAGTAGTACATTATTTCAAGAAACATTATATTTTGCAAAAGAGGCAGGTTCGAGGTTTAATGGCGTTTTATGTGGTCGAGCAACTTGGAAAGAAGGTGTAGTCCCTTTTGCTAAAGAAGGAAAATCAGCGGCTCAACAATGGATGAGAACTGTTGGCAAAGAAAATATCGAATCTTTAAATCGTGTGTTAAAAGAAACAGCGACACCTTGGATGAACAGATAAAACAAATTTGTAAAAAAAGCAATCCGCTAAGATCAGGGATTGTTTTTTTTTGAATAAAATCAGTTGTAAATAACGAAAACTTTGATAAAGTAAAGGAGAAGAGAAACAATCGGAGGTAGAAAATGAGTGTATATTTAGAGCGACCAGAATTTGAGGGAAATATTCTTTTTCGAGCATTTATCAATGATGGCATGACGATCGTTTATCCTCATTGGCATAAAGAAATCGAAATTATTTACTCGATACGAGGAACCGTCAATATCGGTGTAGGCGATGAAATTGTGAATGTAGCAGAAGGAGAAATCTATTTTTTTGCCAGTGGAGAACCGCACTACTTTTTAGCGTCTCCTGATAGTGAACGGATTGTTTATCAGTTTGATTTAAACTTATTTGATGAGATAAATTTAAAATCAGCAAATGACTGTTCCTTGATCGAATTATTTGAGACAGGGGAAAAACACAGTTCTAAATGGTCAAAGTCTTTAGCGTTGGATATGAAAAAATTATTGCAGCAATTATTTGAGGAATCTGGAAACAATAATCAAGGGAAAAATTATGCCTTGTTTAGCTTATTGTTTCAGCTAGTTACAACATTTTACAGAAGGTTACCTCAAACACAAATAGAAGTAAGAAAAGGGGCCAAATCCTCTACCATAAAATATAAAGAAAACTTGGAGCATTTAGATAAAATCTTTACTTATGTGGAAAATCATTATGAAGAGTCAATTACATTGAAAGAGATTGCAAAATACAGCGGCTTTAGCTCGTATTACTTTACACGCTTTTTTAAAGCGAATACTGGGACCACCTTTATGAGCTTCTTAACGGAATACCGCATCAATCAAGCGAAATTTATTTTAGCTAATGAAAAAGTTCCCATGATCGAAGTAGCCGAAAAATCAGGATTTGCCAGCGTGAAGACGTTCCACCATGTGTTTAAAGAACAGGTGGGAATTTCACCTTTGAAGTATCAGAAGATGATTATAGATTAAAAGAAAACAGACAGTAGATGAAGTTATGTTAGTCTACTGTTTGTTCTTTAAGAATATAGTTCATTGCAGTGTAAGTATCATTGAGAAAATTCCTTCATCAAATCGTAGGGCGAAATCGCTTCCTTATGAATAAGCGGTCTTGTATACAATCAAGTTTAATGTGAGCAATAAAAACGTTAGATAAAGGAATGATTCCACAAAAAAATGCTGTACTGCCAATTGCTAAAGCAAAGAAAAAAGGATAAGAAAAAAAGTGCAATGGTTGATTGAAGCTTGTAATTTTTGAGAGTATGTAAAATGGAATCGCTAATTGAATACGTTTTGTCAACTTTTTTCACAACAAAGATCAATAAAAAAGGACTTATTTGTTGTCCAAGCAATGAAAAAGGGACTAGCATTTGCCGTTGTGTCGCATTAAGCCAATTTATTTCATCATTGCAAAAAGTCTAGAAAGACACAATTTATAACTCGTTACGGATGACTAATTTCTAATGAAACAGTTGATGAAGACATAAGAGGCTAGGACATAACTCTAAGAGTCATAACCTAGCCTTAAGGAGTCCGAATGCACCTACTGTTATTTAGATATAATCCGTTTTTTTGACGATTTTGGTGCTAAAAAGCTAACAATAAAAAAAGAATCCTTTTTAGTAATCTGATAACTCGCCTTTTTATAATTATCAAGTATTTTTGCTAGAATATGTAAACCTTTTCCTTGATGGTTTTTTTTGGTAGAAAAATTATTTTGTAAAAGGGCTTGAAGTGAGAAGTTTCCATTCATAGCGTAGGTATTTTTTACGACTATTTTTACAAAATTGACGTCACCAGTAATTACTATTTCAATCACTTGAAGGTCTGTTTCTTGAACAGCTTCATAGGCATTGTCTAATACAATTGAAAAGCAACGAATGAAGTCGACGATATTAATATCGATATCTGTCAGTTTTTCGATTACTTGAATCTTCAACTGAATATCCGTTCCTGAACAACGTTTCAAAAAGTTAGTCAAAAGACCTTGAATTGGTGGATTATGAATTGCTGCAATTGTTTTATACATATTTGGTGTAAGTAGTGAGTTTGAATAATCAATGATCGTATGGAGTAAATAAAGTGCTTGTTGGGTATCATTGAGTTCTAGATAGGAAGTCAGACTGATCAATAGATTCTTATAATCATGACGAAACTCATTAGAACGGCTGATTTCTTCACGTTCTTGTTCATATTTTTCATTAAGTATACCGACAAATTGTTGCACATTTTGACGTTTAACAACCAGCAAAATATTCCAACTTAAAAATACGGTGAAACCGATAATGATAAAGGTACTATAAAAAAATGGAGCAGAATACCCTTTTGAAACACTAAGTTGTTGCAGGCAAACCGATATGAATAAGAAAAATAAAAACAAAACAGATAATAACCGATATTTTTTAGGCAATAGCTGGATAGTCGCTGTTATTTTGAAGCGTTTATTCAAATAATTCGCGAAGAGTAACAAGGAGTAAAAAACGAATTGCTGTAAGAAAATAAAAAACTCTAGATAGGTTGAGTAGGTCTCAATAGAGATCCAATCATTGAGAAATAAAATATCCCAAAGATCCAATGTTACAACCCATGAAACTAAAACAATCGTATTTTCAAAACTCAAAAATAAAGTAGGAACAACCCAATTTTGAACTTTTTTGACTTGAAATAAAAATTGTAGAAGAAAAAAAAGAATAAATAAAAGAATAATAAAATGATCATCTGTAAAAATGTCGATAATCAATTGAACCGATAGAACAGCACTCAGTATCATTGTTTCCCGAAAAGACAGAATCTTTTTATAAGCAAATAGCCAAAGCAATTGTAAAAGATTTAATGCTAATAATGAAACGAAAAAGGGTCTATCAAGCATATTGATAGTCCTGCAATCCTTTTTTTACTTTATCGATGATTCTAGTGCCTACAAAAAGATCCTGATCATCTGTAAACGTGATCGTACCGTTTTTTCGATTGATAGTCGTGATGTTTTCAAGATTGATTATGTAAGACTGAAGCGATAAGAATAAGTAAGGTTGTTCCAAAGTCTTTTTGATTTTCCCGATTTTTCCTTCTATTACCGATTCTTCTGTAAGCGTTTTGATCAACACACGATTCTTTAATCTTTTCAACGATTCAATATACAAAACCTCTTTACAATTAACATAAATCGACTCGTAACCATTTACAAAAGTTATGATATCTAAATCACTTCTCCATGCTGATTTAGTCAGACTTTCAACCTTCATAAGAACAGTTTCGATCGTTGCTTTCGGCTCGGTTGCGTCGATTGGGTTCTTTACGAGATAGCCAAGTGGGAAAATGCCGCTATTAATGATCGAAACAGCTTTGTCTTCAAAGCTAGTCATAAAAATAATGTTGCATTTTGAATTTATTTGTCTAATCTGACTTGCTAAATCGATACCTGAATATCGCGTTTTTAAATCAATATCTAGAAAGAAAATATCATTATCAGAGATATTTAATGTAGGAATCTCTTCCATGAAAAGCAAATGATTATCCAAAGGAGATAATTTGTAGCGAAAAGTGTTTGAATGATAATGTTCTATATAATGAATAATTTGTTCCCTATAAAGAGTATCATCTTCAACTACATAAATCGTTGTTGTAGTGGTCATTATTTTCCTCCTAAAAATTAATGAATAAATTAAAAAATATTTTAAATATATTTTAGAATATAATGATAGAAAAATAAAGGTTTTCATAGATTAAAAATGAAAAAGTCTGCATATGTAACAAGAAAGCGCTTACTTGTTATTTTCGATTTAATAAAAATAACATTTAAAAGTAATGGAGCAAAACGTTTTTTGGTAGCGTTTACTTTTTGTTTTTTTATTAGATAATTGTACTATGAATGATTTCCTTGATAAACAAATAAGAATGGTTTATATAAAAACATGCTATTTTTTAGTCCATTCAGTTTTTATGTTTAGAAAAGAAGTTAACATGACAGCGAAGTTCAATAAAGCCAAAAAATACGTCAAATATTTTTTTGTCACATGGATACTATTATATTCAAAAACTCTATTAAAATATCAGGAGAAATTTCCTACGTACCACCGCGAACAAACGGTTCTCAAAACACAACAAAATTAGAAGCAAACTTTGATATTACTCAGGACTTAAACGATGGATATAAAAATATTTTCCAGACTCATTATCTTTGGTAATGTTGGATGATGAAAACATGTTTAAGTCACTTGGTAGGAACTATAACAACATTTTAGTTGAACGTGGAAAGAGTAATCCGAATTCAGAAACAATTGATTTAGGAAAAGAATGGACTGACAATCAAGGGTTATTTTATAAACAAACAAGTACTGCCAATTATAAAGATTCCTATACAGGAAAACTTGAGTGGCAAATGATGGATGCCCCAACTGGAAACTAATTGTAGTACCTAAGTCCAAAAATCAAATAGGAGCTGCGTTTGTTTATCACATTTAGTTTGATTAAAAAATGAGGTTAGAACAGAAGTATTTAACTCTGAGACATAAGAGGGAAATCACGAAAATTACTCTTCAAATTTTTGTGAATTTCAACTTACTTAAGAAGGAGTTACTTTTGCTCCTACCGTTTATTCGGATACCTTAAGGCTGGGGTATAGCTAATAGAGTCATATATCAGCCATTTTCAATTAGAAATTTATAATAAAAATGTAAATGTATCCCGAAAACGCATCTTTGTTGTTTTTTTTCTCTAAAATTAAGTGTAATATAAATATAATAAAATTATTAAATAAAAAAAATATATTGTTGGGTTGTTTTTCGTAATTATTAAGATTAAAAATATATTTTTTTAGAAAAGGAAGGATAAATCATGTATACGGTTGGATACTTGATAGAAAAAAAACAAGAAGTAAATGTTCATTTAAATTTTTTGACAGATAAAGGCTGGACTTTAACCGAAATTAAGATGAAAGAGCAAGAAGTTGCAGATCAAGAAAATTTGGACGCAATCATCATTTTTGAAGAGACAATGTCTGAAGCTTGTTTTTGGTTGATGAAACTAAAAAAACATGTGAACGTACCTATTTATTTATTATCTGTAATCGATGAGTCTCGTTCAAATATTGTCTATCTGCAATTGGGAGCGGAAGCTTGTTTTTCTATGAAGATGGAATCAGAAGAACTTTATTATACGCTAGCCAATTTATTTAGCCATCATTCAGATAAAAGTAGTCATCTATCCGCCAAGACATCGACCTCATCTAAGCAAAAAGCAATTGAGCTAATGCCTAGAAATTTAAGTGTGCTAATTGATGGGAAAAAAGAGGTTTCTTTAACCAAAAAAGAATATAATGCACTAGAGCTATTATTCAATAGTCCAGGACAAACCATTTCTTATCGTGAACTCAAAGAAGAACTGTGGAATTCTGAAATGAATGTTGAGGATAAAAACTATCGGATTGCCAATATTATGTTTAATTTGCGCAATAAAATCGAAACAAATACAGCGAATCCGAGGTTTATAAAAACAGTTCGCTCGAGAGGGTATATGTTGGATATAAAATAAAAAGAAGACTTGCATTTTATGGAATTAAATGGTATTCTTATCACTCTTAAATAGTAATGATTACGATTTGTAAAGAGGTGAAAGAAAACATGGCTAAAAAATCAAAAATCATCAAAGCCAAAAAGCAACAAGCATTGATCGAAAAATATGCTGCACGTCGCATCGAACTAAAAGCGCATAACGACTACGAAGCTTTAGCAAAATTACCAAAAGATTCAAATCCAAATCGTTTGAAAAATCGTGATTTAATCGATGGACGACCAAGAGCCTATATGCGTAAATTCGGCATGTCACGAATCAATTTTAGAACATTAGCACATCAAGGACAAATTCCCGGCGTTCATAAAGCAAGTTGGTAAACATTAAGAACAAGCAACTGACAAGCAAAAGAAAAGGGGGGATTTGATGGAGAAACAAGATCTTTCAAGTGCACGCAGACGATTGAAGTGTACGAATCGAAAAACAAGAAAACGAGCATTGAAAATTATTCAGCAATACAAACGGGAGCAAAGACATCGGGTGATGGCTTCTAGTAATGTTGGGTAAGTGTCTCATTGATCGAATTAGAGAATAAAGTTCTTCCTTTTAATATAGAAGGGAAGAGCTTTTTTTGTTGGTTTAGACTGTATCGCTTTTGTTTTTCGAAAAACACAAAGTACTTCTCAGCAAAGCAATATCTGGGAATTTTTCAACCAAAATCTAGGAAGAAAGCTCTTTCAAAGTTTTGTATAGTAATAGTGTAGAAGTGGAAGCGTTCTATTTTCCACAAAAATAATATGAGTAGATTACTGGAGGTATTTTGATGACGTTGAAAGTAGGGATCATTGGTTGTGGCGGGATTGCAAACGGGAAACATTTACCAGCACTTGCACAAGTTAAAGAAGTGGAGCTAGTGGCATTTTGTGACCTAATTATTGAAAGAGCCGAAGAGGCAAAAATGCATTATGGAACATTGACTGCAAAAACATTTACAAACTATCAAGAAATGCTTGGAGAAATGGACTTGGATGTTGTTCACGTTTGCACACCAAACAGTACCCATGCAGAATTGTCAATCGCAGCAATGGAGGCAGATTGTCATGTGATGTGTGAAAAACCAATGGCAAAAACAGCTGCACAAGCACGTAGTATGATTGAAGCCGCAAAAAAAACAGGTAAAAAATTAACGATTGGGTATCAAAACCGTTTCCGAAAAGATTCAACTTATCTGCATGAAATCTGTGACGAAGGTGAACTGGGCGAAATATATTTTGCCAAAGCGCATGCGATTCGCCGACGTGCTGTTCCTACTTGGGGTGTTTTTCTTGATGAAAAAGCGCAAGGTGGTGGACCGTTGATCGATATTGGGACACATGCATTGGATCTGACGTTGTGGATGATGGACAATTACAAACCGAAATATGTGGTAGGAAAAGCTTATCATAAACTGGCTGAAACTAAGAATGCTGCAAATGCTTGGGGTTCTTGGGATCCTGAAAAATTTACCGTTGAAGATTCAGCATTTGGCTTTATCATGATGGAAAATGGAGCAACGATCTTTTTAGAATCTAGTTGGGCGTTGAATAGCTTAGATGTAAAAGAAGCAAAAACAACTCTTCACGGTTCAAAAGGTGGCGCAGATATGAACGATGGATTAACCATCAATGGGGAAGATCATAGCATGCTTTTCGAGAAAAAAATCGAATTAGAACCTGGCGGTGTTGATTTTTATGATGGAGCTGGTGACAAACCTGAGGTGTTAGAAGCACAATCTTGGATCGATGCGATCATCAATGACACAGAACCCGTTGTGAAACCAGAACAAGCCTTGGTTGTGACCGAAATACTGGAAGCTATCTACAAAGCATCAGAAACAAATCAGCCTGTGTTTTTTGAGTAAACTTACTTAGCTTCACAGGCTAGTCTCTCGGAAAAAAGATAAATCATGAAAAAGGGAAAAAGCCCCTCAGTCATAATTTTCTATTTTTCAGTCGAGACTAAACGAGCCCGCTACGCTTTTGTTTTTATCTAGCTTCACGGGCTAGCTCTTCGGAAAAAAGATAAATTATGAAAGAGGGAAAAAGCCCCTCAGTCATAATTTCCTATTTTTCAGTCGAGACTAAACGAGCCCGCTACGCTTTTGTTTTTATCTAGCTTCACGGGCTAGCTCTTCGGAAAAAAGATAAATTATGAAAGAGGGAAAAAGCCCCTCAATCATAATTTCCTATTTTTCTGTCAGAGCTAAACGAGCCCGCTACGCTTTTAAATTGAGGAGGAAAAATAATGATCCAAGTCACAGTATGGAATGAATTCCGTCATGAAAAAACAGATGAAGCTGTAAAAAAAGTTTACCCTGAAGGAATCCATCAACAGATAGCTGGTTTTTTAAAAGAGGATGACTTTTCTGTGCGAACAGCTACCTTAGACGAACCAGAACATGGTTTAACAGAGGAAGTTCTGGCAAATACCGATGTTTTGATTTGGTGGGGACATATTGCGCATCAGGAAGTTTCGGATGAAATTGTGCAACGCGTTTATCAATGTGTTCTTGGAGGTATGGGGTTAGTCGTACTTCATTCAGGTCATATGTCGAAAATTTTTATGAAACTAATGGGAACATCTTGCGATTTAAAATGGCGAGAGGCGGAAGAACATTGCCGTATATGGACTGTTGCGCCTAGCCATCCAATCGTCGAAGGAATCGGTGAGTATATTGAGTTGGAAAAAGAAGAAATGTACGGTGAACATTTTGATATCCCGACGCCGGATGAATTGATTTTTATCAGCTGGTATCCTGGAGGCGAAGTGTTTCGTAGCGGCTGCACATATCATCGCGGCAATGGTAAAATTTTTTACTTCCAACCCGGACATGAAACGTATCCTTCTTATTATAATAAAGAGGTCCAAAAAGTTATCAAAAACGGTGTTCGCTGGTGTCAGCCAACACAAAATACGTATCCAAATTACGGGCATCATGAACCTCTAGAAACGATTACGAACGAGAAAGGAAATGAACAATGAAATTAGGCGTATTTACTCCATTATTCAATAACTTAAGCTTTGAAGAAATGATCGATACCGTTTCAAAAGCAGGATTGGAAGCAGTTGAAATCGGAACAGGAGGCTCACCAGGGAATGCCCATTTAGATATTGATAAATTATTAGCTAGTTCAGAAGAAAGAAAAGATTATTTAGCTAAACTCAATGACAAAGGGCTAACGATCAGCGCTTTAAGCTGTCACAATAATCCGATTTCACCAGTAAAAGAAACGGCGCAAGAAGCAGATGAATTATTACAAAAAACAATCAAACTTGCTTCATTAATGAACGTATCAGTAGTCAATGGTTTTTCTGGCATATCAGGAGGAAATCCTACAGATACACAAGTCAATTGGCCCGTTCTGCCTTGGCCGACAGAATATGATGATAACTACAATTACCAATGGGAAAAGAAATTGATTCCTTATTGGAAAAATATCAATACGATCGCAGAAGATGCTGGCGTGAAAATCGGAATCGAACTGCATGGTGGTTTCTTATGCCACACGCCTTATACGATGCTGAAACTCCGTGAAGCAACAGGTAATGCTATTGGCTGTAATTTAGATCCAAGCCATTTATGGTGGCAAGGGATTGATCCTGTTGCGGCAGTGAAAATTTTAGGTGAAGCGGGTGCAATCCATCATTTCCATGCCAAAGATACCTATCTAGATCAAGACAATATCAATATGCATGGGCTAACGGATATGCAGCCATACGGAAATGTGAAGACTCGTGCGTGGACTTTCCGTTCGGTAGGATGTGGTCACGATTTAAAAGTTTGGTCAGATATTATTAGTGCACTTAGAATTTATGGATATGATTACGTATTAAGTATCGAGCATGAAGATCCGATCATGTCGACAGAAGAAGGCTTGAATAGAGCAATTACTAATTTAAAAAGTATTATGATCAAGGAACAACCTGCGGACATGTGGTGGGCTTAATTGTAAGGAAACAATGCTGGTTATAATCGCCTTGCACTGTTCAATATCAACTCATTTTGTTCCACTTGGTTCACGGCAAAGCTGAAGAAACTCGTTTATCTGTTTGTCGAAACAGCTAGTTCGTGAGGTTAAATATCAAAAAGAAGAACGCGACCGTTTCTGATCCGTTCTTTCACTAGCTCAAATCAATCATCTTTTACTATAGAAAGGACACAAAAAATGCCTGCAATCAATTTTGCCGTAATCGGTTACGGCGGTATGGGTTCATACCATATCCATAACATTATGCCAAATGAAAACGAGCGAATCCACGTTGTCGGAACCTATGATATTTCTGGCGAACGTCAAAAAATTTCTAAACAACACAATCATAAAGTGTACTCTTCATTGGAAGAAGTCCTAACAGATAAAGCCATCGAAGCAGTTTTGATTGCTACACCGAATGATTCTCATAAAGACCTAGCGATCCAAGCACTAAAAGCAGGAAAACATGTTGTGTGTGAGAAACCTGTTACTATGAACGTAGCGGAACTTGATGACGTACTAAAAGTCGCAAAAGAAACAGGAAAAACGTTTATGGTTCATCAAAACCGACGTTGGGACCCAGATTTTTTAATTACTCGAGATCTGTATAAAAATGAACAAATCGGAGAATTATTCCAAATTGAAACTCGGGTTCAAGGAGCGAATGGAATCCCTGGTGATTGGCGCCATGAATTAAAACATGGAGGAGGAATGGTTTTAGATTGGGGCGTTCATTTATTAGATCAACTATTATTTTTAGTTGATAGCCCAATCAAAAAAGTATCAGCTGATTTAAGTTATATTCTCGGTGATGAAGTTGATGACGGTTTTATCACGTACATTATTTTCGAAAATGGACTCCGAGCAATTATCGAAGTTGGTACTACAAACTATACAAAACTACCTCGTTGGTATTTAAAAGGAACCAAAGGAACAGCTGTTATCAACGATTGGGATCTTTCTGGTGAAATGGTTGTAGATTCTGGTCAAGAAAATATCCAAGCACCCAAACCGATCCAAGCAGGTGTGGGATTGACCAAAACGATGGCACCACCTTCAGAAGAAGCAACAGATATCTTACCATTACCGAATGCTACCGCGGAATATGACACTTTCTATAAGAATTTTTATAAAGTAGTACGAGAACAGGCAGAACCTGTAGTCAAAAATGATGAAGTTCGTCGTGTAATGGTTCTGATCGAAGAAATATTTAAAGCAGCAAAAAGCTAAATTTAAAGACAAGTGATTGAATCCCAATTTAAAGTAAAGCTTCTCAGTGTAGGAGCTTTACTTTTTTTTCGTCTAAGCATAAAATATTAAGAGATATATTCAGCAAAGTGAAAAGGGAGAATAGTGTGAAAAAAAAATTACAGATATTCAACAAAAGACCAGTCAAGTATTCAATGATCGTGATTGGATTAGTACTGTTAGTTTTGATCAGCAATCTATATTTACAATGGTGTCAAAATGACCTTTCAATGGATTTAGTCTTCAAATTTGCCTTTTCATGGCATACAGAAAAGTTTATTTTAGGTAGCTTGGTCTTACTGATATTTTTACTATTTCTTTGTAGTTTGGCAGGCTCGATTGTTTTGGGAAGTATCCTTTATGCAATCACGATCGGTATTTTAGGATTTGCCGATTATCAGAAAATGTTTTACCGAACAGAACCAATCTATCCTGATGATATAAAAATGATTACTGAATTTGGATTATTAAGAGAAATGATCGGGACAATTCCGTTCCTGTTCATCCTGCTAATTGCGGCGATAGGCTTGTTCTTTTTTGGAAGAGCAATCTACAAAAGTCGATTATTACCGAAGAAAATGCAAATTATCCGTATTTCAAGTTTAGTGATAACGTTAGCTTTATTATTTTATATCAGTAATTTTAACAGTCAAAACAATTTAGTAAGAAAAGCTTATGATCGAACGGCACTTTGGATTCCGTACAGTCAAAAAATGAACTATTACAATACAGGATTTATGGGCGGCTTTTTATATAATTTAAAAGTAGAAGCAATGGATAAACCAGAAAACTACTCTGAAAAAACGATCAAAGAAATCACCGAAAAATATACGGAGAAAACACGAGAAACAAATAGTGATTCTCAAGAAGAGCAACCAAATATTATTTTCGTGATGAGTGAAAGTTTTTCTGATCCGCAAAATTTAACAGGTGTAACGGCTAATAAGGACCCATTAAAAGATTATTATGACATAGCTAAAACGACGTACAGCGGCAAAATGTTATCCCAAAACTATGGTGGTGGAACAGCTAATATCGAATTTGAGGCCTTAACTAGTTTTTCAATGGAGTTGTTCAACCCTCAAATGACGACACCGTATACGATGTTGATTCCAAAAATGACAGAAATGCCGTCGATCGTGTCTCTTTTAAACGATCAAAACTATCAAACAACGGCTATCCATCCCTATAATACATCAATGTATAAGCGCAAAGATGTTTATAAAACATTAGGTTTTAATCAATTTATCAGTGAAGACACAATGAATTATAAAGAAAAAATAGAAAAAAATCCGTATATTTCTGACGAATCAGCCTATAAAGAAGTGCTGGATTTACTAAAAAATGAAAATGATCCACAATTTGTTCATTTGGTGACGATGCAGACACATATGCCTTATAGCGATAAATATGCAGCATCAGATTACTCATCACAAAGTTTGGGCAATAAAAAGGCTATCGATAGTTATATGCAAGATGTTGCCTATAGTAGCGAAGCGTTAAAACAATTTACAACTGAGTTGAACAATGTAAAACGACGTACATTAGTGGTTTTTTGGGGCGATCATTTACCAAGTATTTATTCAGATGAGATCAAAGCAGATAACGATGAAGTTCAGATGCATGAAACAGAATTTCTAATGTATGACAATCAAGAAAAATTGAAAGAAAGAAAAACCCACGATGCTATTAGTAGTCCATTCTACTTTGCACCAACGTTATTTGATCAAAGTGATATGCAAATGACAGGATTTTACCAATTGTTGAGCGAATTAGAAGAAGAACTGCCGGCATTTGAAAAAGGCTTCTATTATAAAGACAAAAAATGGAGTAAGACATTATCACTGAATAAAGCTCAAGAAGAGTTATATGAAGAGTATCGTTTGATTCAATATGATATTGTCTCTGGTGAAAACTATAGCTTAAAAACTGACTTTTTTAAATGATCTTGGTGATCAAGAAGGAGTAAACAATGAGTTTTAAAAAGAAGGACAATCAGACCTATTATAATCCAATCCGGCGAGCAGTATTAAATCATCAAATGATTCAACCAGGCGATAGAGTAGCAATTGGTATGAGTGGTGGGAAAGATAGTACGAGTTTGTTGTATTTATTAGATAGGATCAGTAAACAAAAGCGGCTGGGGTTCGAATTTGAGATCGTCCCTATTACGTTAGCCATGGGATTTGATATGGATATTACGCCGCTAAATGAATTTGTGGAAAGTTTGGGCTATGCGTTAGAGGTTGTTCCAACAACGATTGCTCAAGTTGTTTTTGATATTCGAAAAGAGCGTTCACCATGCTCATTATGTGCGAAATTACGCCGAGGGATTTTATACAAACGAGCAAAAGAAATGGGATGTAATAAAGTTGCATTAGGTCATCATTTAGATGATGCGATCGAAACTTATTTTATGAATTTTCTATTCCACGGTCAAATGGCTAGCTTTGACCCAATCAGTTATTTATCCAAAACAGAGATCACATTGATTCGTCCATTACTTTATGTTGAAGAAAAACAGATTATTCAGTTTGTAAAAAGGGAAGAATTGCCCATCATTTTTAATCCTTGTCCAGTTGATAAAAAAACAAAACGAGAAGAAATCAAGCACCTTGTGAGTGGTTTAGCTCAAAATTATCCTGATATTAGAGAGAAATTTATTATGAGCATGGAACAAGGAGAAAAAGAAAATTTTTGGACAGCGTCAAGAATGGTGTCTAAGTAAAAAATAAGTGTATTGTTTGTTCGAAAATAAAGTCCTCTTACAACCTATTTTTTGAGACGAAGCGTTATTTAAATTGAACCAAAAGATTCAAACCAGAATTAAAGATGTCTATGTTAGAATAGGTCATGATTGTTTTCTAGTAAAATAATAGACTAGACTGGCACAACTCAAGAAAGAGATTTATGAGAACGGGACCAAATCCAAATAACCTTTATCCAAATGAAAATGTAAAACAATGAACCTTTTTAAAAGCAAGTATAAAAAAACAAAATATCGTTATTGGCGAGTATACGTATTATGATCGAGCTAATGCTGACGATGATTTCGAGAAACATGTAACACATTTTTACGATTTTATAGGAGATAGACTGACGATTGGAAAATTTTGTTCAATAGCTTCTGGAGTTGAATTTATAATGAACGGAGCAAATCATAATATGCTAGGTATTTCTACTTATCCATTTGATCTATTTGGAAATGGTTGGGAAAAAAATAAGCAAGATATAGACCAATTTCCAAATAAAGGGAATACTAAAATCGGAAATGATGTTTGGATCGGCCAAAATGTAACATTTCTTCCAGGGGTCAATGTAGGAAACGGTGTGATCATTGGAGCTAATACGGTCGTAACGAAAGATATCCCTGCATATGCTGTCGTTGGAGGGAATCCTGGTACCTTTATCCGCAAAAGATTTACAGCTGATATTATCGATGAATTAGAAAAACTTGCGTGGTGGGACAGAGAGATTGAATGGATCACTAAAAATATTCCTTTATTAATTAGACACGATTCTACCATAGAAGCCATAAGAAAGCTAAGTATGTAAATTTAATAGTACAGAACATGACTGATAAGTTTAACAAAAATAAGAACAGAACAAGCGAAAACAAATAAAAAAAGAGCCTATTATTAAATGAGGTGAAAGTAAATGGCCAATATGAATGACGTTGCAAAAAAGGCAAACGTTTCTAGAGGAACAGTTTCTAATTATATCAATCATGTAAAAATTAATCCTAAATTAGCTGCTAGAGTAGAAAGAGCAATCAAAGAGTTGAATTATATACCAAATCAAGCAGCTAGATCATTAAAAAAACAAGAAAGTGATATCATTGCATTTATATTACCGACGATATGGACGCCATTTTTCTCTGAATTAGCCTATTATATCCAATTAGAGCTGCAACGTCATAATTTAAAAATGTTATTGTGTAATTCTCAAAATGATTATAATTTAGAATTAGACTACATAAAGATGGCGCAAGAACAAAAAGTCAAAGGAATTTTAACTATTTCATATAGTGATATAGAACCCTATCTTATTTCAAAAATCCCAATTGTTTCAATTGAACGTTATTTCAATAGTACGATTCCGTTTATAACCAGTGATAATTTTGGCGGCGCCAGACAAGCAGCAGAAGAATTGCACAAACGAGGTTCAAACCGTTTGCTGTTGATTCTTAGAGAATTACCAAATAATTTGGGTATTTTTGAACGAATGAATGGCTTTATTGATTATTGTACTCATAATGGATTGGAATATGAAGTGTATTTAGACAAAGGCAACTCAATCGATTTTCCTAAAAGAATCGACATATTTTTAACTGAAAAATTTTCGCAAGATTGCCCTTTTGATGGAATCTTTACTGTAACGGATCGATATGCAGAATTTGTTTTTAATACATTTACGCACTTACCTTGGTCTATTCCAGAAGATGTGCAATTAATCGGTTTTGATGGCGCTAGAAGTTTTTCGAATCAGTCCTTGACTATTTCAACAATGACACAAGATGTGCATGAAATCGCTCGTTTAGGTGTAAAAGAGTTGGTGCAATTTGATGCTACATTAGCTACACAAAAGAAAAATATATTGCCAGTAACCTTTACGGCATTTAATACGACTAGAAAATTGGATGAAAAATAAATCCAATTTTTTTTGTGAAAGCCCTTGCTATTTTGGAACGTTCCAAGTATTATATTATTTAGATATGGAACGTTCCAAAAAAGTTTTTCTAAAACGATTAAGGAGATGAAAATTTTGGATTATAAAAAAATTGCTGAGGAAGTCTTAGAAGCTATCGGGGGGAAAGACAATATAGCAAGTGCTGCTCATTGTGTCACTCGTTTACGCTTAGTATTGAAGGATAGTAATCATTATAATAAAGAAACATTGGAAAATATCGAAGGCGTTAAAGGGGTATTTTTTAATAGTGGCCAATTACAAATTATTTTTGGCACAGGAACGGTGGAAAAGGTTTTTGCTGCATTTCAAAAAGTTTCAGGTATAAAGGAAGCCTCACTGCAAGATGTAAAAGCTTCAGGAACGAAGCAACAAAATAAATTACAACAAGCATTTAAAGTATTTTCTGATATATTTATCCCAATCATTCCAGCTTTTGTTGGAGCAGCGATGATCCTAGGGTTAAAATCATTATTAACGACACAATTTGGCTTTTTAGGCGGTTCAATGGCAGAGGAATGGCTTTGGGCGCAAGATTTGGCTAGTTTCCTAGGCGTTATTGCCACAACATTTGCGTATCTGCCTGTTTTAGTCATGTATTCTGCAACGAAACGATTTGGTGGAAACCCGATCTTAGGCTTAGTATTAGGTTTTGTGATGATCACCCCAGATTTGATGAACCGCAATGATTTTGTTTTGGGTAATTATGAGACGTTGTCTTCTTGGCATGTATTTGGTTTATCTATCCCTCAAGTCGGCTTCCAAGGCGGCGTATTTCCAGCAATTTTAACTGCATGGTTCTTATCCAAAACAGAAGCATTTGCGAAGAAAAAAACACCCCAAGCATTAAGTTTTATCTTAGTACCAACAGTCACGATTTTATTCTCTGCTCTTGCTTTATTTTTAGTATTTGGCCCTATCGGAAATGCGATCGGTACAGGATTAGGCTGGATCATTGATATTTTATATAACAAAACAGGATTTGTAGGTGCCTTTGTTTTTGCGGCATTGCTTCAACCTCTTGTTGTAACTGGAACACAACATGCGATTCAGGCAATAGAAGCACAATTAGTTGTAGCCACAGGATTTAATTATATTCAACCATTATGGTCCGTTTCGATCATCGCACAAGGTGGTGCAGCATTAGGGATGTTTTTCCTGGCTAAGAAAAATTCAAAACGTCGCGAAACTGCGATGTCTAGCTTTGTACCGACACTATTTGGTATTTCAGAACCAGCAATTTTTGCAGTAAATTTACGTGACTCGATTATTCCTTTTCTTGCTGCTTCCTTTTCAGCAGGAATCGGTGGTGCGTTTATGAAAATATTTGATGTAAAAGCAACAAGTTTTGCCTTAACAGGCTTACCAGGATTGACGATCGTATATCCACCTAGATTAATATTTTATATCATCGGAAACGTATTAGCCTTTATTTTGCCGATTATTATTTTAATCGTATGGAATCGTGTTAAAGGTGTAAAAGGAGCAGAAATCGGTAAAGGTAGTA
Source organism: Enterococcus sp. AZ126 (assembly GCF_051714545.1). Lineage (NCBI taxonomy): Bacteria > Bacillati > Bacillota > Bacilli > Lactobacillales > Enterococcaceae > Enterococcus > Enterococcus sp. AZ126. Next base: position 1,135,237 of record NZ_JBIOSB010000001.1, on the reverse strand, counting down.
CCTTATAAAAAGAAGGGACGTCTGAAAACAATTGATGAATAAAAAAGTTGAAAAATATACGTATTATACGGCGGAATGGCAAGGACATTTAAGTGAATTAGAAGAAAAGATAAAAAAAAGCAACTATCTCCCAAAGTATCATCTATATCCTAAAACGGGCTTGATGAACGATCCTAATGGTTTGAGCTACTTTAATGGAAAATATCATGTGTTTTACCAATGGTTTCCATTTGATTCTTTTCATGGGATGAAACATTGGGGACATGCAACTTCTGAAGATTTAGTTAAATTCAAAGATGAAGGTTTTGCGCTTATTCCAAATGAAGAATATGAAAAAAATGGTTCTTATTCTGGTAATGCTTTGGAATACAATGACGAACTCTATTTATTTTATACAGCAAACTATAAAACAGATACAAGCAAACTAGCAAAGCAAGCTTTGGCAATCATGGATAAAAAAGGAACTATTACTAAATATCAAAAGAATCCAATCATCACTGGTGCACCAGAAGGATTTAGCCAAGAATTAAGAGATCCTTTTGTGTTTGAACGTAACGGCTCTTTTTACATGTTGCTTGGCGGAGGGCGTTTTCTTGATACAGAAAGATCAGGATTCGGCGATATTGGTGAACTGCTTTTATATAAGAGCGCTAATTTATTTGATTGGACTTATCAAGGAACGATTGATTTACCAATTGAAAAAGGCTATATGTTAGAATGCCCGAGCCTTGTAACGATTGATGGAAAAGATGTCTTATTTTTATCACCAATGGGGTATGAAAAAGAAAGATATCGTTACCAAAATCGTTTTGCTTCCATTTATTTAGTAGGACAACTAGATGTTGAAACACGAACGTTTGTAATGGATCACATGGATGAATTGGATGCTGGTTTTGATTATTATGCACCACAATCATTTTACGGGAAAAACCAATTACCATTAACCTTTGGTTGGTTTGGCTGTGGGGAGCAAGTATATCCAATCGATGACGAAGGGTGGAAACATGGACTGACGACTGCGCAAGAAATGAGATTAGTAGATGGAAAATTAGTCCGTTTTCCATCACAAGAACTACAAGAATATTTCACCGAAAAACAAACCATAAAAGCAGAAAAACTGACTTTAGAACAACCGTATTATCATCTTCAATTTGAATTGAACAAAGGACAAGATTCGACTATCTGTTTTGGTACAAACGATGATTTTTGGCAATTGAATTTAGATGAAAAAAAACAGACAGTCACGATTGATCGTGGCCATTTGACTAAAAAAATCGATCATGATTATGGAATGAAACGAACTTGTGAAATAGCTGAATTAGCAAATAATATCATAGTTGATCTATTCGTTGATAATAGTTTTATCGAAGTGTATTTAAATAAAGGAGAACGTGTTTTTAGTTTCAGAGTCTTTTTAAAATCAGAACAAACAACTATTTCATTCTCGAAAGAAACTGAAATAACATGGGCATATTTTGAATAATGTAGCTCTTTAAACTCATCTTTATCAATTAATGCTGGGAAAGAAAATTCAAATAATTAAAACAATTATTATGATACCTAGAGGAAATATACTCTAGGTTTTTCTATATTATTAGATTGGGCAAAAATCAGGTAGAAACAATTATTGCGCTACGTAGAGATCAGCAGAAAGAGGATTGAAGAGTAAAATATTCTGAAGAGGATACTTCTTTTATCCAGGTAACAGTAACCTTTTTGGAAAATCAGTTAGATAGAAATATTTACGGATTCGGGTACTGTATTAAAGGGAGAATAGTTAGTGTTTGCTACTTACAATTAATAGACAATTTACCTCAAGTTAATGACATTACTGGAGTGGTTGTTTATATATGTAATGTTTACACAGTACCAGAATTTAGAAAAAGAGGTTATCAAACGTTAGTCTTTGTAGACAGTCTCAAATTTGCAAAAATCTCAAAACATAAAACTTTACGAATTAAGTATAGACAATCCAATAGCAATTAAAATATATAGATCTTTTCGTTTTAAACCTAACAGGAATGCAGTGTGTATTAAGTAGCAATATGACAGTTTTTGTGATAGGTAAGGAAAGTTTTGAATATGTTACTATCAGATAAACTTAAAGAATTTTACTTTACTGAAATTGAATATAATGCGAAGTATTTTTTACCGATTAGTAATTGAAGCAAAACAAATGAAGTCAATCGTTAGTATTCATTCGATTTTGAATGAAGATCAATAAACTACTTATTACGACGATAAAAGGCATGGAAACAATTCGAGAAATATATAAGAAAGATCGAAAAGAAGGAACTCTCTTCGGCTTTTCAGTATGCATAGAAATTAAGGTGTTGCTGAGAATTTCTGCTTAAGTAATTGTATTTTTAAGAATAATTTCTTCATTTTTAACCTGTGCAAAAGAATCTACTAAATACATATATTTGATAAAATTTATCTTTTAAATCGAAATACATTATAATATATTATTAATAACGAGCATAAGGATCGATATTAATACATGTGTTTGCAAAAAAAATAAAGGGGAAAAAATAATGAAAAAATTATTAACAAAAACACTGTTACTTAGCACTGTTGGGTGTATGGGATTAATTTTGGGTACACGTACTTCTGAAGCAGCTTCATTTGAAAGTATGAAAAAGAATGTTGAAGAGGGAAATGGATTAATTTATAACCCAGAGTTAGACGGAATAATGGCCCAAGAGGGTTCACTTGAAGTAATTGAAGCAATTGAAGAAGAAAGACAAGACTTAAATATTGAAGAACCTACTCAAAAAATGTATGATGAAGCCTTTAGTTCAGTAAAAAATGTAGAAGTAATAGAAACCACTGAAAAAACTTTGCCTTCAATCATGCCATTTGCTGCCGCGGCACCTAGAGATAATCAAACTGCATGGATTCCATATAATTCAGCAGAATTTTCTGGATCAGGTTGGAGATACAGCGGATCTCAATTTAAGTTTAAAAATTACAATGTAAATCCGATGTTTGGTGTAAGAGCTAAAAAAGACTCTTTCTATTTTTATACTGTGATACCGGGCAATAATAGCTTTTTACGTAGAAATGTAGTTGATGCTAATAGAGACTGGGTATATTTTCCTTCAAAAAGTGGATCAGCAAAATTACAAGGGTATTTTGCAACATACAATCCTGTCAAAGGTAGTCGATACTATAATACTAATCATGTTCGTTTTCATTACATGAAAAGTGATTTAAATTATTAATAGGAAAGACCAGAATATTTCACAATGTATATTCTGGTCTTTTTGCTGATAAACAAAGTACATATAAAATAAAAAAATATTTTCAATGAAACTTTTAAGGAAGATTTACAGTCTTATATTATGAGGGGAGGAATATTCGTGCAAAAAAATGTAGATGTACACTTAGTTAAAAAAGCTAAAAAAGGGAACTCTCAAGCTTTTCTTGAACTATGCATTGCGTATCAAGATATTTTATATAACTCAGCATATAAAATACTTTTGAATGACGAGGATGTGGCTGACTGTATGCAAGAAACAGAAATTCGTGCATGGCAGAAAATAACTAAATTAAAAAAGGAAGAAGCATTTAATTCTTGGATTTTCCAAATAATGACTAATATTGCAAAAGATATTTTAAAAAAAAGAACAGCAAATGCAGAATCTGAAGAAAGGTATATGTCTGATAAAATAGAGACGTATAATACTTTTGATATAGACCAAGAGTTGAACAGGCTGGAAGAAAACTACAGAATTCCACTTATACTATATTATTATGCCGGATTTAGTATCAAAGAAATATCCGAACAATTGAAAATATCTGTAAATACTGTAAAGACGAGACTAGCAAGAGGAAAACTGAAATTGAAAATTTTATTGGAGGAATCAAACGATGGATAAAAAGATAATCGATAAAATTAAAAATGAAAGAAAAATTCCAGATGAAATACTAATTAAGCTAGAATCTAGCAGAGAAGATATTCTGAATAAAAAGATTAAGCAAGAGAAAAACTTTAAAGTACTTTCTAAAAACAGTGTGATTGCAGTGTTAGTTGCTGCTATAGCAATTTTAATAATAATAACCAAAACGCCAATAGGAATAGCACTAGAGGATGCATTGGGGATTGGGAGAGATTCTGGAGTGGAGACAGTAGAGAAAAATGCGATACCAACTAAACTTAATTTAACAAGTACTCAAAATAATCGAGAGATAAAGTTGACTAAATTTGTTTCTACAAAGAAAAAATTTGCTTTTGATTATCAATTTAAGGTTGATGATGAAAAGTTAAAAATGTTACTAAAAAAGAACATAGCAGCTAAATCAGATCACCAAGACATTCAACTTGGACTCTTTGTTAAGGGAAGTACCAAAGATTTATTTCAAGGTGTACATTCCTATTCAACATTTAGATTCGAAGGAGATATTTTTTATGGATCGGTGATATCGACTTTTGATACAGAAAGTATTCCTGAAAACGCAGAGCTAAATCTTCATATCTATAGATTAGCTTGGATGGATCGCGACGAGTATGAAGCAGCGAAATCTAGGGCGTTAGCTGATTCCGATAATCCTATCCCATTTAGTGTGGCCCCCTCTTTGGAATATACTGGAGATTGGAGTTTTGATATTGATTATCTACCACTAAATCAAACAGCTGACACAAAGGTTCTTGCTTCAAATAATGTTACAAATATTGTATCTAAAAGTGATGCACTACAGACAACAATCACATTTAATGCTCCAATAGAGTATCCGAATTCCCCAGAGATTACAGTGTATAAAAATGGAGTAGAGATTTCTAATTCTAATATTAATTTCAAGCAATTAGATCAGGAAAAGCTAGAGATCGAACTGGATTTAAGTGCTTTGGATAAGATATCAACTTATAAAGTTAAGATTGATGAATCAGATATATACGGAACGATAGTCAAAGAAGTTGGCTATTTTGAGGTTCAAAACAAATAAATAATTGAGTATATTAAAAAGATCATATTTTAAATGGAACGGGTGAACTGAGGCACCCTAATCTCTAAAGAGAAATGACGGAAGAGGAAAACTTTGAAGATGACCCAAATGCCCCCATTCAGATAAACCGAGCAATGACAGAAGAAGTGAATGAGTATATTCATTATGTAGAGAAATATCAAGAAGAAAACAATATTTCTGAAGTACCTTATGAAGTGTATGATTATGTTCAATATATTGCTGAAGAATTAGATAAGGATAAATCATTAGAAATAACAGATGAGCTTCGCGTAAAAGCAGAAAAGTTTGTCAATAGGCAACATAAAAAAGAAAAAAATCAAAATAGCCGCTTTGAGAGTCCGTAAATAAGAATTGTAGCAGTTTTTTTGGAAACAGTTATGATTATTCAACGGTTTAGTTAATTTATATCCAAATGATAATGAAAGCTTTTTTGTATTAATCTTCCCCTGATTAAATAGTAAGATAAAAATATATAGTGAAACCACAATAGAGTATAGGTAATTGAACAATTTTAGAGCGCTGTTATGACAACAATAACTTGCACTGCCCAATTCTTGGATAAATAAAATTTTTTATAGGTTTATATCTTTTTGTATCTAACGCAGAATTTCTATTACTACATTGAAGTTGCAAGAATCATTTTCCTAGATCATGACTTATTTCAATATAATATCTATCTTCTTCTAGTAATAGACAGTAAATATACCTTTTATCATGCTCAATAAAATATTCAGATATAAACGAAACAAAAAATGGTTTGGAATTATAATGACCATTTCTAAGAATAAACTCTATGGCAATGAAGATACGAAAATTGATAGTATTGATTTAAAAATAAATTCAGAGTTAGGTGAGATATTTAGAAATAAAAAAGGATATCACCGAGCTTATCATATGAATAAAGAACATTGGATCACAATAGATCTTTCTGCTATCGATAATTTTGGTCAAGTAGCTGAACTGATCGATGATAGTTTTAAGTTAAGTTGATCCCATAAAAAGTCTAACTTTTTAAGAATCACTACAATCTTTTTGATGATTTTCAGCCTTCTAATTTTTTGTTTTTTTGTACTTAGATCCCAACCTCTAAATGATTGATAAAATGGCTGTTTAATGACTGCTACTCATTAGTTGACTCAAACTAAGATAAATTGAAATGAGCTGTTAGCTCAAAAAGTGGCTTGTTATTATTCCGATTATGTTCAACATAACAACATGATAAACTCAAATAAGTGTATGACAAAAGTAAACTTCACTTTTGTCACACACTAAATGCGAATAAATGGTGAAAACAGAAGCTGCATCTTTATAACTTCCTTCTTATTTTTAAGGTTTAAATACGCCTGTCCCAGTCTCTATTTGTATGTGATGTAATTTTTATCTATTTGATTTTCTCTTATAAAAATACAAAACGGAGAATAATGCTAACCCAGTCACTCCTGCTATATTCAAATAAAAGGTTGTTTTTTCACCTGTATCTGGTAGTTGACGTTTATTATAGTTATGTTGAACAGATGAGTTACTTGAATTTCCAGATGATTTATTTTTAGTTGAAAAATGATTATTAGGCGTTTTTGTAGATTCCTCGATTAAAACTTTCGTATACACATAAGAAACAGTCTGTGTTTCATCGCTAAAAGTTCCATTAGCATTTGTTGGAGTCTCAGTTAATGTCCAACCTGGAATATCCTTAGCAGCAGTTTCATAAGGCAACCCTACTTTGCCAGTCAAGGTTTCGCTTGAAGCTAACGTATGCCCCTCAGTATCAAGATACTGAACAGTTACAGGAGTTGCTTCTACTCGATCATACACATAAGAAACAGTCTGTGCTTCATCGCTAAAAGTTCCATTAGCATTTGTTGGAGTCTCAGTTAATGTCCAACCTGGAATATCCTTAGCAACAGTTTCATAAGGCAATCCTACTTTGCCAGTCAAGGTTTCGCTTGAAGCTAACGTATGCCCCTCAGTATCAAGATACTGAACAGTTACAGGAGTTGCTTCTACTCGATCATACACATAGGAAACAGTCTGTGCTTCATCGCTAAAAATTCCATTAGCGTTTGCTGGAGTCTCAGTTAATGTCCAACCTGGAATATCCTTAGCAGCAGTTTCATAAGGCAATCCTACTTTGCCAGTCAAGGTTTCGCTTGAAACTAACGTATGCCCCTCAGTATCAAGATACTGAACAGTAATAGGAGTTGCTTCTACTCGATCATACACATAAGAAACAGTCTGTGCTTCATCGCTAAAAATTCCATTAGCATTTGTTGGAGTCTCAGTTAATGTCCAACCTGGAATATCCTTAGCAGCAGTTTCATAAGGCAATCCTACTTTGCCAGTCAAGGTGTCACTTGGAACTAGCTCTCTCCCAGCAGTATCCGTATAATCAACATGAACAGGTGATCCTTCTCTTCGTTCATATACATACGTCACAAGCTGATCTTCATCTAAAAACTTACCTGTTGCATTTTTAGGTACGGATATTAATTTATAATTTGGAATATCTAATTCAGAAGTAGTATATTCCTGTCCCAACTCTCCATAAAATATCTTAGGATCTATGAGATTACTACCAAATTCATCTACATAAGCCGCTGTGACCATACGATAACTATCAAATGAGACTGTGCCATTTAAACGATCATCTTCAAAAAATTGTGCGAATTCATTTATTCCTGAGTGTGTATTGCCCCAAGCAATCGTAGCTGTATTTTTTATTTCAACTCGTTGTGAAGACACCATGCTAGAAAATACGACTTTGATTCCTTTCAATTGCGCAACATCGTTAGGAGGTACGCTGTCAAAATTTATTTTATCTACAGAATATTCAATAGTATATGTAGTATTTGAAGGAGCGATTACTTCAGGTAAAGACTTTAGAACTATAGCATCTGAAAACAAAATTGTTTCAGAAAAATTTGTACTTGAACCTGAATTTTGAGAGATTATTTTAGAAAATACAATTGGATCAAGACTGTCTTTTTTGATAGTAATGTTAGGATTGAAAAACATATTTTCTCCATTTATAACAAACCATCTCCCCGTATTGCCCCCCAGTTTGCGACTAGATTTATCTATCTCCTCTAAAGGATTATGTTCACTTTGTGAATCATTTTTCTCTGATGAAGACGAATCATCACTAATATTTTCTTTTGAGGATTGGTCATTTTTTAAAACATACGGATCATTTGTCTCTTCACTAGTTTCAATTCTTTCTATATCGTTAGAATTTTCAGTGGAAGTCGTTGTTTCTAGGGTAGATTGAGTAGATACTTGAATCATTTTATCTTCTTGATCAGCGTCTCTTGCTATGACTTCTATGCTATTACTTAGTAGCAAAAAACTGATTAGGATAATAGTAGATAATTTTTGCATTAATTTCAGCCTTTCTAATTAAGATTATACTTAATATATCACAAAATATATTAAATAAAATGATTTTTATGAAAAAACAATTCTTACAAAAACATATAATGAGAAAAAATATGTATAAAAATTTAATTATATGTACATTAATTATCATTTTAAAGAAGTAATTGAATAGAATCGTATTAGATAAAAAAGAACGAATAAAGAACTGGAAAAGCCCATCATCTAATTTAATTACTTTTATAAAACTTATACACTTATTTAAATATCATAACAATTGAGTTGATGGCTTTATGGTTTTGCATCTCTTGACAGATTTGGTTAATGTTATCTAAATTTTCGTTTATTCATTTAAGCTGATCAAAATGAAGTAGAAATGGCAATAGGCTAGCAAGAGATTGATTGCAATAATCACAAAAGTGATAAAAATTTTTAGAAATGTAACTTTTTTGAGATCCTATAGAAATGCGAAGCAGTATTAGATATTATTTTCTATCAATGAAGACGATCTACTTACTGCATGTCTAAAAGTAATTTATTTGGCATCAAAATTCATTTAAGTAATAATATAAAAAGACAAAATGAATTTATTCTTGTCTTTTTTTCTGGATTGTTTACTATAAAAAATATGTAATAAAAAATAGAAAAACACCCTTTCTTCTAATAAGTGGGTGTTTTTCTATTTTCACAATAATAAGACGAGTATTTAAGGAAATTGTCGCATGAACGGTCATAGATAAACGATTTATATAATTTTTTTTTAAGTATTATTATAAGTGTCTTGGAATGTTTAATACCAAGTAAACAAAAGAAAAAATCCGTATTTATGTAGTAATTATAATCAATATAAATTATAAATACAAGGTTATTATTTATCATTTTTTTGAATTTTTTCTAAAAAAAATGATAAAAACAGCTTTTTATATATGTGCCGTCAAATAAGCCGTCAAAAAGAAAGGAAGAGTCATATGTCTAGAAGAGGCGAAAATATTTATAAGAGAAAAGATAATCGTTGGGAGGGACGTTATAAAAAAGGGCGTAAAAGTAATGGTCAATTAAAGTATGGATATATCTATGGAAAAACCTATGGTGAAGTGAAAGAACGGTTATATGTGTTCAAAGTAAAGTATCAAACCCTTATTCAACTTCAAGGAGAATGCGCCCTTACGTATGAAGAGTGGGGAAGAATATGGTTGAAACAACAACAATTTACTACTAAACCATCCACCTATAGCGCCTATTTATACAAATTAACTCGCTATGTCTTTCCTATTATAGGAACAACGGCTCTTAACCAAATAACGAAGCAAACGATTCAAACCGTTATTGATACGTGGCAAGAACAACTGTTACAACCGAGTACGATTCAAGTATTGTATCAGATCATGAAAAAATCATTGAAAGATGCACATGAGCAACAACAGATTCTTACACTGCCTTGCCAACAAATCCGATTACCAAAGAAAAAGAAACCTACAGTGAAGGCATTATCTACTTTGGAACAACAACAATTAGAAAAAAAGGCCAAAGCGTTACCTCCATACAAGGGACTTCCCGTCTTGTTGGCATTGGACGCAGGTCTACGAATAGGGGAAATTTCTGCTCTACGTTGGGAAGATATTGATCTAAACAATCGAATGATTTATGTGAAAAAAACCTACCAACGATTACCAATTGCTGGTTCCAAAACAAAAACACAACTTGTCTTAGACAGTTCAAAGACAGATCAATCAATACGCGTAGTTCCAATGACGTTTAGCCTTTATAAGTATCTTAAAAAATGGAAAAAGAAAGCACCAGGAACCTTTGTTTGTTCAAATAAGATAACACCTAGCGAACCTCGTTTATTGACCTATTATTTTCATAGAATTCGAAAAATGTGTGGTATTCCCTCTACTCATTTTCATCATTTACGCCATACATTTGCGACACGTTGTATTGAAGCAAATGGTGATATTGCATCTGTTAGTAAACTATTAGGCCATGCGTCAACACAAACAACACTAGATGTATATACCGATTCGTTAGTAGAAAGTCGTCAACGAGTGATTCAACAAATGGAAGAAAAAAAGGAGAAGATATAATAAAACACTTGTTTTTATAATAGTTAAAGCTACTTCTTTCTTTTAAAAAAACCAAATGAAAGCGCTATCTTTTCGTGACTGTTGATATAAAAAAATCTTAAATTTCCGTCTATTTATTTAAGAAAAATATTTAACTTAATTTTTTTGCGCCGTCATTCATCGTCACATACCCAGTAATAAGATTGATTTATTAGGATTTCTAAGATAGAACTTGGTATTAAACATTCCAAGATAGTTTAATAACATTTTTTAAAGAATATATCCCAAATGTTATCGTTATATAGGGAGAGGAGGAATTAAATTACAATGTTAACTTTAGGCATATTAGGAATTAATCCATCAATGTATCAATTACTAGAACAGCAATTTGAATCCCAAACATATCGAGTTGTCAAAGTAGAAGAAAAAGAGCAATTGAACCAGATAGATGGATTAATTCTTTCCATAGATAAAAAAGAGCAAATGAATCTTGTGATTGATTGGTTGTTAATTTGCCAAAAATCACCTAGCGTATTTGTTTGGATTTTTTCAACTATTCCACTTGATTATGAAGAAAATATTTTATTCGCTCTTGGAGTCAATGCTGTTGTGATGACCAAAGAAAAAATGCATTATTTGACACACTTAGTTAATAATACATTTAGTCGGTTAGAAAATTCAAATATAAAAATAGAAAAACAATCTACGAATCAAATAATCAATGAGAAAAATCAAACTGTTTTAGTTAATGGTGTTGAACAAGCATTAACAAGAAAAGAATATCAGATATTTTCACTGTTATATGAACATAGAGGTACAACATTACCATATGAAGAACTGATTGAAAAATTATGGACAAATCAGCCAAAAGAAAATAATTTCTTGATAGCGAATACCGTCTTTCATTTACGAAATAAAGTGAATGGAAGTAATGATTTCGAGATAAAAACAATACGTTCTAAAGGGTATATGTTAAAACTCAAAACGAGTCAAGCAGATCAATGACGACGTGTACATCTATTTTTTTAAGTAGTATTTTCAAAACATTAATTAGTTTTTATATCAAACATACAACTAAAATATCTATCTGTCTGAATCAAACATATTTACTGAATTTAAAAATTTTTTATATATGACGTTTACACAAATTGGAAAGGAGGTGAATGTTATTAATGAATTTTTATAAGAGACAATCCATGATAAGTTTTTTATTATTTGTCAGCATGCTAGTAAGTTTCACTATTTTCTATTCTGATAAAGCAGAAGCAATAGTAGGATCTAATCATGCTCCTGGTGAACCAGTGGATGTGACCTCACAACAATGGAAAAATCAAGAACTCACAAAAGTAAGTCCAGCGATGACTGGTGCTGAGAATTTTACATTTGTTGATCCTAATAATCCCAAAGAAATTGACTATTTAACACAAGTGCAATTCAAACTTAATGAAGAGACTTCATATGATAGTAATATGACAGTTTCACGTGGCAGCCTCACAACACCTGCTTCTTATTACTATGAAAAAAGTAGTGCATTATCAAATGCCTACTTTAGGATAAATAACGCAGGAACTTACTTTGGGAAAAAAATAGACATAATGTATAGTATACCTAATAAAAACTGGGATGCTACTCCTGCTGGAACTCAAGCACAAATAATCTTTTGGGCACCTAGGTATGATCAAAAAGATAACGAATTTACAAATTCTTTTTATGGTAAAACAATGAGCACAACCTTTATGGGATTTTGGCTGTTTGTTTCTGGATACAATACTGGCGTAGCTATAGATGTCACTTTATTTGATCATGAAACAGGAGAAGAAATAGCTGCTAATGGGATATACTCTATGGGAAGAATGCACTTTGCAAGACAGTACACAGCAAGTGCAAGTGACTTCTCTAATTTTTACGTTAGAAATGATACAAATGTGTGGGAAAGAACTATTTCAACAAACCCACTTACGTATGAATTCACATCACCAGCAGCTGCAAGTTCAGCAGATTCAACGAGTCCAAAGAATTCTCTGGGAATGGAATTTAAGAATACGAGTAAGTTTCGATTTAAAGTGGCTAATTCTTGGATTTTACAATCTGGAGCTACTAGTACTAGCCCGATAATAAACCATTATCCATTTAAACAAAGTGACCTTGTTCGTTATAATCAGATTGCACCTGAGGTTATAGGGGAAAAGAATGATGCAACTCATGAAGATGCAAAATATAAAAATCTTCTATTTAGTGTGAAACAACAAATCCCACCGAACTATCAGGGAGCAAGAGATGAAAAAGATATGATCAGACTGAAAGTGCCAAAGGGATTTGATATTAAATCTGTTGAACCTAAAAAAGAGGACGGCACGTCAGCAGCAAACGTATTTAGTTCACCCAATAAAGTAGATAATCAAACATGGGAATTTTCAGCAGTAGATAGTACATCAGAAGATTTCGTAGACCAAACCTATTTATTTGAGGTTACAGCCACTCCTAATGCTCAATTTAAGTTAGCTGATTATGGCTACAATAAAGAAGATGGGTATATGCATATTGAAATGGGGATGAATGATTTATTACCTGCCACAGAGGGTGTTGAGACGCCAACTGCAGAATGGCTATCTACTTACAAAGGAACAACGAAAACATTGTCCAGCAGTAAAGTAGAGCCCACTAGTCAATCTCAAATCAAATATGAAGGTATGCCATACGGACAACCTAAAACAGGACTAATAATCTCCGCTGGAAAACAAATTACAGAAGTATATGCTCAACCAGAAGATTTATTAGAAAGCTACGGTACAGATACGAGTAGTCCATTAGACGAACCAGTGAGTGTTGCCTATAAAGGTGGGAAAGCACCAGATACAAGTACATTAGAACCTGGAAGTACTGTGACTGTACCGTTGACGTTGACTTCAAAACAAGGAATTGAAACAGAAGTGACTGTTACCATTCTTATACAAGGCGAAAACGGAGAATTAACCGTTAATTTTGTCACGCCATCAAATGAGCCATTGGCTACTGCAATAAAAATCAATACTACTGTTGGAGGAGATACAATTGATTTGACAGATGCAACATATGGTATTGATCAAATAATCTCTTCAATTATAGACAAAGGATATACATTAATAAGTCGTCCATTGAACGAAACAAAAGTCAAGATTACCGATAAAAAGCAACAGGTATCTTATGAGTTTGAAGGATCACTGATATTACAATCTGTACCGATGTCATTTGATTTTGGAAAGATAGAGTATACGGCAAAGCATGTTCAAGTAGATGATCCAAAATATACTCAACCACTTGTTGTCACGGATACAAGAACAGACCAAAGTGATGGCTGGTATTTGACAGCTACATTAACTTCCCCAATGAAAAATGGTAAAAATCAAGAATTAGTAAATGTACTGCGGTATGTAACAAAGGGAGAAGAAAAGATATTAAATTCGGATGCCCAAGTAGTATATGTAAATACTGTTGAAAATTCTGGTAGCTACGCTGTCAGTGATGATTGGGGAACAACTGCTAATACTGATGGTGTGAAACTTAAAATTGATTCAGATGACACTATCTATACAGGTACGTATACAGGGACTATCACGTGGAAGGTCATGGCAGGACAACCATAAAAGGAGAGAGAAATATGAACCATTCACGCATTATCTTGTTCGGCTGTTCTCTGCTTCTATGGCTGGGCGCAATCATTTCAGGACCCATTGTCCAAGCAAGTGAAGGGACCGGTGGTCAAGTCAGTACGACAGGCAAGATTTCATTTTATGAAGAAGTGACTGAACCTAGCAGCTCTGTTTCCACGGAACCAAGCACAGCGAAGCCGACTAAACCCATTGGGAAATTTCCTAGTACTGGGGAACAAATTCGAACGTACAGTTTGATTTTGGGCAGCGTGCTCCTCTTATTCCTCCTCTTACTCTTTTTACGGAAGCGTAGAAAGGAGGAACAGGAATGAGAGTGACACAACAAACTTTTTTATTCAGCAGCATAATAATTACCGTGCTTTTCAGCACTACTCTCGGTTTGACTGCTCATGCAGCACCTGAGTCGTTGAACCAATCTGGCGCTGTTTCAGTTGAAGGAAGCGTCGTGACAAATCCAATCGACCCTGAAAATCCTGGAATACCCGTTGATCCAGGACCTGGTCCGTCTACGGAAGGGCCACTGCGTATCGACTATGCATCAGCTCTGGATTTTGGCGAAAGCGAAATCAGTAAAGGTACGCGCAAGTACAATGCATTAGCGCAGCAGTTTTTTGGAGAAACAGGTCCTAGAGGGAGTTATATCCAAATTACGGATCAACAGGCAGATTCCTCAGGTTGGATGCTGCAAGTCAAACAAGAGACTCAGTTTACCAACCCAATCATTCAAGAAAACGGGGAACAAGAATTAAAGGGAGCTGTCCTGTCATTAGACAAAGGCTGGGCGAATTCCAGCGGCACCAGCGAAGCGCCAACGGTGACCCGTGAAACAATTGCGTTGAATTCTATTGGTTCAGCATATGAAGTAGCTACAGCACGAGCAGGCAGTGGAAAAGGAGTCTGGACAATTGCATTTGGGGCATCACAAACCAATACGAATGATCAGCCTCACACCTTAACTCCTATAGTAGATGCGTCAGGCAAACCAGTGATAGACCACACATACAACAAACCAGTCTATAGTAATTCAGCAATCACTTTAACTGTACCAGAAACGACTGTTATTCATCCGGTCGAATACCAAACGGAGATAACTTGGATACTAGCCAAGTTGCCTTAATAAATCACACACATTTTTAGGAGGAAAAACAATATGAAAGCAAGAAGTCTTTGTGCAACAACATTAGTAGCAATTTTAGGAGTAACAGTAGTAGGAACTGCATCCCCAGTGTCTGCTGCACCAACAGAATTGGATTCAACAGGAAATGTAACTGTGGAAGAAGGAACTGCCGGTGGTGGTGAGCAAGGAACAATCGATCCAGAAAATCCAGATCAAACTTTACCAACACCTGATCCAGACTCTCCAGGAGAAAATACAAATCCAGATACTGGTTCTTTAGTAATTGAAAAAACAACAAATTTAGATTTTGGAACAATTAAGTCATCAGCAAACACTGTGACAAGTTTTGCGAAA
Organism: Enterococcus sp. AZ126; assembly: GCF_051714545.1. Classification (NCBI taxonomy): domain Bacteria; kingdom Bacillati; phylum Bacillota; class Bacilli; order Lactobacillales; family Enterococcaceae; genus Enterococcus; species Enterococcus sp. AZ126. The sequence goes on along the minus strand of NZ_JBIOSB010000001.1, from coordinate 1,119,716 downwards.
CCAATGAGTTTTGAAACTGGTGCGAAAACACGTGGTGCTTATGTACAATGGGCAGATGTTCGTGCAGGAGGTACTTACGGATATACAGTAACGGCTCAATTATCAAGTCAGTTTAAAGATAGTACTGGAACAAATGTATTAACAGGATCAACTATCGATTTCAGCAATGGAATGATTGCAGCACAAAGTGATAATACAAATCCAATCCCATCAAGCGCACAAACAGCTTTCCAATTAACAGAAGCTGCAAATGATGCAAAAACAATTGTAACGGCAAGTAAAGATCAAAAAGAAGGAAAAGGTCGTTTCATAATGGAATTTGGTCAAAGTGAAGACTCACCTACAGGTACGAAAGGTACGGATGCGAATTCAGTGAAATTGACTGTACCAGCAGCAACAGCATCAAATATGGCAGTAACAGATTACACAGCAACAGTGACATGGAAAATTACTGCTGCACCTGGTGCAGAAGTATAAGATAAATTTTTAGTTTTGCAGAGCAACAGGTTTACTTGTTGCTCTGCGTACATAGAAAAAATCTAGAATAAACGAGGTTGGTTATGAAAACACATATAGTTTCTACAAAACAATGGATGAGTATCTTATTGAGTTTCATGGTTGTCGGCGTCTTCTTTTTAAAACCAGTTCCTAATTATGCTGCGGATAAGAACCCGGCAGGTGCAACAGGTTTTACGTACAATATTACGTTTCCAGACAATCAAGTAGACAAAGAATTAGGCTATTATCAATTAAAAATGACGCCAGGACAGCACCAAAATTTAGCGATTGCGTTAAGCAATCCCAGTAATGAAAAAGTGACTATTGATGTGAAAATCAATGGAGCAAAGACCAATCAAAATGGTGTCATTGAATATGGAGAGTCTACGATCAAAAATGACCCATCGTTAAAATTTGACTTTACAGACTTGGTAAAAGCACCAGAATCTGTTGAACTAGCGCCAGGAGAAACCAAAAACTTAGAGTTGATGGTGGCTATGCCAGAAACCGGTTATGATGGCGTCATAGCCGGAGGTATTCAGTTGATGCGTGCTGGACAAACAGACGCCACAACAGACGGTGGAGGCTCAAAAATCATCAATCAATATGCCTATGTTATTGGGATGGTTTTACAAGAAACAGAGACAGAGATAGTTCCAGATTTGTCTCTAAATAATGTCAAAGCTGGCCAAAGCAATTATCGTAATGCCATTTTCATCAATTTTTCTAATGTGACAGCTGCGTATTTAAATGATATGACTGTTGAAGTACAAATTACAGAAAAAGGAAAGGGGACGGTTTTATACGAACGCAAACAAACAGCGATGCGGATGGCGCCAAATTCATTTATTGATTTTCCTGTCAGTATGAATGGAGAGCGCATGGTTCCAGGAGATTATGAAGCTGACATCCTAGTTACTTCAGGAGAAAAAAAATGGGCATGGAAAGAAGACTTTAAAATCAAAGACGAAGATGCCAACAAATTTAATGAACGGGATGTAGGTTTGGTTCAAGAAAAAGGATTAGATTGGAAATTGATTTTACTAATAGTAGCAGCCTTTTTGTTCTTTATCATTCTAGTTTTTCTTTTTCTACGTTTTCTTCGAAAAAAGAAACAAACCAAAGAGGATATAGCGAAAAAAGTACGCCAACAAAAGAAAAAACAAGTAACTGAACCAACAAGTAATAAACGAAAGAAGCCAAAGAATTAATGGAGTATAGGAGCTGAAGAGAGTGTCTATCGTAGATTGGATTTTCGTTACAGGTATCGCACTAACGATCGTTGCACTCCTAGGATCCGCCTATTTTTTGGTACAGGTCTTACGAACATGGCAACAGATTCGCCGGCTACCAGTTAAACGAATAAAAAATAAGAAAAAACGACGTGTTATCGCGCGCAAACGTCAACAACTGACAAATAAGAGGAAACGAAGCCTTCGGAATTGTCTTATTCTATTGGTAGTGACTGTTTTATTTGGTGGAGCATCTGGTTATCTTTCCTACTATCAATCAATGAATCTGACAACAGATGACTCAGATTCTGTGGTTAAAGGGTACTATCTATTGCGGGATTTTGAACAACAGATTACCATTGCCAAAGAAAAGGGCGATGACGAAGAAAAAATGCAAAAAAATATTCGATATCTTGCCACAGCAATGGCAAGTTACGGCTCGAAAACAGCAAGTACGTCCAATTCGCAAGAAGGACAATTGACATTGAATCGATATTATAATGCAGTCAAGCAAGTAGGGATGAATGCCAGTACTCAAACTAAAAATTTTTACGGAAATGATGCTGTCGTAGATGATTTTTTAGAGGATATCAAAAAGGCACAGACGTATGAAAAAGCAGCATTCGCTTACTATAATGTAGATGAGTCTGCCTTCTCACAAGAGAAATAAGTGGAGTGAGAAACGATGAAACAACGACCGACATCCGACGCACGAAAGCAGACACTGCACAAAAAAAGGAAACAAAGGCCAACACCTAAAAAAAAGAGAACGATCAAAGTTAGAAGCCACGCTCATACACCATCTAATGGGAAAAAACGCAGTCTCCCAAAGAGAAAGCGAAGATCTAAAAAAAAGTGTCGAAGACACAAGTGGCAGATAAAAGAATTTTTTGTAGCCTTGATTTTGGGCAGTATGATAACCATGGGGTTGAGTGTTTTCTTTGTCAGTCTCATAACGGTCCACGGCTATAGCATGGTTCCGACGTTGCGTGAAGGAGACAAGGTACTGATTCAAAAAAACAGCATGTTACGCAGATTTGATTTAGCTGCATATACTGTTGGTGATGGAGACCCGCAGATTCGACGAATCATCGGATTACCAGGAGAGACGATCCGATATACGCAAGATACGTTGTTTGTGAATGAGCAGCCAGTGGACGAAAAATTTTTGGTAGATGAAATCAATGAAAGTCAAAAAAACGGGCGTGACTATACGGAAGACTTTGAGCAACAGCCAGTCGTTATTCCAGAGGGATATTATTTTGTATTAGGAGATAACCGCCCATATGCGACAGATAGCCGACATTACGGATTGATTGCAAAAAATCGCTTCATTGGTAAGGTGACCACACAACTGTTTCCGTTCAATGAAATCAAAGTATTTTAATGTAGAGAAAGGATGGGATGATCGCTTTTAAGCCCGAGAAAGTAAGAAGAGCTTTGCGAAAATTACTTTTCATTTTTTTATGAATTCAAGCTTACTTTCAAAGGGGTTATTTCTATTTTTTATTCGCACTTAGGGAGTGAAACAAAAGTGAATCATCCTTTTGTCCCACACCCTTATTTGATTTTACAGGAGATGTATTATACAAAGTGGATGTAAAAAATTCATTACTACATAAAAAAATAGAAAACAATATACCGATCTTATAGAAGGATTAATGACTGTTGAAGAAATAGTGTGAAAAATGTTGGTTGTTTAGCTTTCAAATCATTCATGAATAAAATCTACTAATTTTTTGTTAGACACATTAGACCAAAATGAAAATTTCTGAGATTATTAAGCCAACTGAGTGTGAAACAATTTATATCATAAAGGATCAGTTAGAGGTGTAAAAAGTCAGAAGTCATTATAGATCATAAAAAATTCAAAGAAACCATATTTAACAAAACCACTCTTTTTTGCTAAACAAGAGATTTTCAGAAAATCAATACGATTTTATTTGAAAAACACTAAAAGAACAGGTATAATCAATTTATCAATAATAACTGGTGAAGGACAAGTAATCTGTCGCCAATCTATTATTTCATGAGGGAGTAACTGGCGGCACAAGCTGCGGCAACATCACCAACTCCGAAAGAAATTTCTGGTGTTGTCTTAAACGGTGAGACTTATGTATGTTCTATTTAGCATACAGAGGTCTATTTTTTTTCGTTTTGCTAACGAACCAATAAGTTCAAAAAGGTGTTCGTTTCGTCATAATGAAGTAAAATAGATTTAAGTAGCTGCAAATTACAGAGGAGGAAGAACATGTCAGAAGAAAAAAAGGTTCAACTATCTGAAGCATTTTACACGCAGTCAGATGAAGAGGTCTTACAAAAGTTTGATACGACAGTCGAAGGATTAACGGATCAAGAAGCTAAAAAAAGATTGGAAAGTTATGGTGCCAATGCATTAGATGAAGGAAAAAAGAAATCGATCGTTGTTAAATTCTTTGAACAGTTCAAAGATTTTATGATCATCGTGTTGCTATTTGCTGCAGTGATTTCAGCAGTTTTTTCAGGTGATTTTGTTGATTCCATCATTATTTTACTTGTAGTCATTTTGAATGCAATCTTCGGTGTGATCCAAGAAGCCAAAGCAGAGCAAGCCATCGAAGCATTAAAAGAAATGTCGTCACCAAACGCAAATATTCGTCGTGATGGTCATGTGATCACTGTCAAAAGTGATGAATTAGTACCAGGTGATATCGTGTTATTAGAAGCTGGAGATGTTGTTCCAGCAGATTTACGTTTATTAGAAGCAGCAAGTCTAAAAATCGAAGAAGCAGCTCTAACAGGTGAATCAGTGCCTGTTGAAAAAGAAGCAATTATTTTAGAAGGTACCGCTGAAGATATCGGTATCGGTGATAGAATCAATATGGCATATTCCAACAGTAACGTTACTTACGGCCGTGGGATCGGTGTGGTAGTTGGAACGGGTATGAATACAGAAGTTGGTAAAATCGCGGGCATGTTAGCGAACGAAAAAGAAACAGAAACACCATTAAAACAAAACTTAAACCAATTAGGTAAAATGTTGACGATCGCCATATTAGTGATCGCAGCGGTAATGTTCGTTGTCGGTATGATGAATGGCCGCACATGGATCGATATGTTATTGACATCCATCTCATTAGCCGTAGCAGCAATTCCAGAAGGCTTACCAGCAATCGTGACGATCATTTTAGCGTTAGGTACGCAAAAAATGGCGAAGAAAAATGCGATCGTCCGTAAACTACCTGCAGTTGAAACATTGGGTAGCACAGATATTATCTGTTCAGATAAAACTGGGACGCTAACATTAAACCAAATGACGGTCGAAGCTCTTTACACAGACAACAAAGTAGCACCTGCAACGGACGCTGTCTCAATGGATAATATGGCCTTAAAAATCATGACCTATACAAATGATACAAAAATTGCGCAAGATGGTTCTTTGATCGGTGATCCAACTGAAACGGCTCTTGTACAGTATGGTTTAGATCATGATTTCAACGTAACAGAAAAAGTTATAGCTGAACCTCGTGTAGCAGAAATTCCATTTGATTCAGATCGTAAATTGATGACAACTGTTCACCAATTGGCGGATGGTAAGTTCCTAGTGGCAGTAAAAGGAGCACCAGATGAATTACTAAAACGTTGTAATGAAGTCCTATTAAATGGTCAAACAACGACGTTAGATGAATCAGGACGCCAAGATATTTTAACAAATAATACAAAAATGGCAAAACAAGCGCTACGTGTTTTAGGAATGGCTTATAAACTTGTTGACGCAGTTCCAGCTGAAATGGATTCTGATTTAGTGGAAAAAGATTTAGTCTTTGCAGGTCTTGTCGGCATGATCGATCCAGAACGTAAAGAAGCAGCAGAAGCTGTGAAAGTAGCGAGAGAAGCTGGTATTCGTCCAATCATGATCACAGGTGATCACAGAGATACAGCAGAAGCAATCGCAGCTCGTCTTGGCATCATCAAAGAAGGTGACGACGACGCAGTGATCACTGGTGCAGAATTAAATGAATTATCTGATGAAGCATTTGCAAAAGTTGTTGAACATTATTCGGTTTATGCACGTGTTTCGCCAGAGCACAAAGTTCGTATCGTTAAAGCTTGGCAGCAAGAAGGTAAAGTTGTAGCCATGACAGGTGACGGCGTGAATGATGCACCCGCTTTGAAAGCAGCTGATATCGGTATTGGGATGGGGATTACGGGTACAGAAGTATCAAAAGGGGCTTCTGATATGGTCTTGGCAGATGATAACTTCTCGACAATTATCGTAGCTGTTGAAGAAGGACGTAAAGTTTTCTCAAATATCCAAAAAACGATTCAATATCTGCTTTCTGCCAACTTAGGGGAAGTATTGACCTTGTTTATCGCAACAATGTTAGCATGGGATACATTATTACCTGTTCACTTATTATGGATCAACTTAGTAACGGATACATTCCCAGCAATCGCTTTGGGTGTAGAACCTGCTGAACGTGACGTAATGAGCCATGCACCTCGTGGCAAGAAATCCAACTTCTTCTCTGGCGGTGTCTTGAGCAGTGTGATTTACCAAGGGATCACACAAGGTGCGTTGACTTTGATCGTATATAAAATGGCGATTGAGTTCCCTGCACACACGGCGGCAAATATGCCAAACTTATCTGCAGCAGCATTATACGATTTACAACATGGGGATGCCTTAACAATGGCATTTGCAACATTAGGTTTGATTCAATTGTTCCATGCTTTCAACGTGAAATCTATTTATCAGTCAATCTTTAAAGTTGGACTATTCAGAAATAAATCATTCAACTGGGCAATATTAGTTTCGTTCCTATTATTAGCAGCAACGATTCTAATACCAGGATTCAACGACTTGTTTAGCGTAACTTCTTTAGATAGTTACCAATGGGCGATCGTTGCTGGAACATCATTTGCGATTATTCCGATCGTTGAAATCGTGAAGTTCATTCAACGTAGAATGGGTAAAAGCTAAAACAAATTTTAAGGTATAAAAAGCACAAGTGAGCATCTTAATAGGCGCTCACTTGTGCTTTTTTTGAAAAAGAATAAATTTAAGCAGTTAAATGGGTAACAATCGCTTTTTCAAAATCCGGTAGATCATCCGGAGTACGGCTAGTGATAAGATTCTTATCAATTACAACAGATTCATCCTTGATAGTACCACCTGCATAAGCTAAGTCTGGTTGAACAGTAATGTAGGAAGTCAAGGTCCGTCCCTCAGTTAAACCAGTTTGAATAAATAATTGTGGTCCGTGGCAAATCGCAAAAAGTGGTAAATCATTTTCTAAAAAATATTTAGTGAAATCAACAAAACGTTGATCTGCGCGAAGTTGATCTGGAGAAAAGCCGCCAGGAATCAGTAAGGCAACAAAATCATCAGGTGTTACATCTTCAATAGCAACATCAATCGTAAAGGTAGTTCCTTTTTTACCTGTGATTAGTTTACCCGCTTCTTTTTCAATGAGAACGACCTCATAACCCGCTTTTTCCAAGGCTTTTTTAGGAGAGGTTAATTCTACATCTTCTACCATATCAGTTACTAGTACTGCTACTTTTTCTGTCATCGAATCGCCTCTTTCTACTTTAAATTGCTCATACAACGAAGAGCTTAATCAAATGGTAAAGGGAATATTTTTTAGATGCAAAAGATATGCCTATTTTTTAAGGTCAAAACAAGTCAAAAAAGTGGACAAATTCTCAGATTGCGGTATTATTAATAGAGAGATTTAGCTTTAAAATATGGAGGTTATCAGATATGAACTATTTAGATGAAAACGAAGAAACAGAAGACAAACAACAACCAAATGCGTTTATGAAAAAATTGTTCGAAGAACGGACAATTTTGATTTACGGTGAAATCAATCAAGACTTGGCTCGTGAAGTAACTTCTCAATTACTTTTACTTGCAGCTATGGGAGATGAACCAATCAAGATTTTCATTAATAGTCAAGGTGGTCACGTTGAAGCTGGCGACACAATCCATGATATGATCAAATTTGTAAAACCAGAAGTGATCGTGATCGGAACAGGTTGGGTCGCAAGTGCAGGCATTACGATTTACTTAGCGGCTGAAGCGAAGAATAGATATAGCTTACCAAATACTCGCTATATGATTCATCAACCAGCAGGCGGCGTCCAAGGACAAAGCACAGAGATCCAAATAGAAGCAAAAGAAATCATCCGCATGCGTGAACGTGTGAATCGTCTGATTGCTGAAGCGACAGGTCAAACTTACGAAAAAATCGCAAAAGATACAGACCGTAATTTCTGGATGTCTGCTGACGAAGCAAAAGATTATGGCATGGTTTCTAAAATCATTAATACAAGTGACGAAATCAACTAAGGTGTAAATAAGTATAAGACAGAGGCATTTAAGCCCAAGAAATAAGCAGGAGTTCATGGAAAGTCTCTTCAAATTTTTGTGACTGTCAACTTATTTCCGAAGGAGTTGCTTTTGCTTCTACCATTTATTCAGATTCTTTAAGGCTAGAACATAACGCTGCAAGTTATGTTCTAGCCTCATCTTTTTTTATCGAAAAATTAGTAGAAAAACATACTTTTGTAGATTCCTCTTGTCATGCACCTATGAAAAAGTGTAAAATTGAGTGATTACTAAAAGAAAGTAGGAAAGATAGTGAAACCAAATTTAGGCTATTATGTTCAAAAAATCAATGATATTGTAAAAGAGACAGAAGAAGTTGGCGAAAAGATGAACGACTATTATGAAGAAGTACGTAAAGCAATCGATGAAGGCAAGGCTTCTGAGTTAGCACCAGAAAGAATCATAGAAATAAAAAATGTCTTTCAAGATGGAACCAAAGAATACACATTAATGCTTGAAAAAGTAACACAATTACGTCCACCGGCTCGTGTAATGGGAATCCATAAAAAATTCGAACGTTCATATATCGAATATTTAGCTGGATGTAATGAAATGATTTTATCATTAGATCCAGAAAAAGGAATAGATGTTGAGTCATTTAACAACTCTGAAGAAAAGCAAGACAAAGCAACAGATGATATTTCATTTGCAATTACGCGAATGAGTAATCTTTTATTGAAAAAATAAAAAAATAAATAGAAAAAATGACAAAAAAAAGTGATATTTCATTTCATTTTAACGTTATTTTTAGTAGACAAATAAAAAAAGGTATTGTATTATATATTCATACCAACAACAACCTTTTTATTTTTCATTTTACTCTTATTGAGTAATACTCCTTTTCCATCGGCCTTTTCAGCCGATGGTTTTTTTCATTTTGATTTATAATATCATTTTATTACTATATGATAATTATTTATATTTTTAAATAATTGAAGTTATTTTATTACTATATAAATAGAAAGAGATAATCAACTTAGCACTATAAAAATAAGTCTAAAATAGAACAGTTATGTTCTACTTTAGACTTAAAAAAACCTCACCACAATGATTCGTATTAATTTTCTACATTACGAACATAATCATCAAAATACTGTATAAGATCTGCTTTGATCTTTTGGTATTCGACTTCTGTGTATTCACGTTCTTTGATTGTTCCATTAAAAAATGGAATATCCAACTCTTCGCGCAAGCGATCTACAACTTCGCTTTGATCCATTTGGGCACCTTCTTTACCTGTTGTCTACTCTATTATAAAACATTAAAATCATTCGTCAACTGCTCAAAACAATCTTTCATCGCAGTTAATTTACTATAGAGTAGGATGCTATCTTCATCTTCAAGAAAAAAGACTTGTTTTAACTCAAAATAAAAATCTTCAAACGCTTTAAAAAAAGGATGTACGTCTGAACCAGCCAGTTCACTGTTACTGTAGTAAAAAACGCGCACGCTATGATAGTAAGTAAATACTTCGTTGATATTCAAAAGAATACGAGTATCTTCAGGACGCGGGCGGCTAGTAACTAGATCATATAAAGATAAACTTTTAGTGTGGATTTCCGAGAGATAAGATAAGAGTATTTCCACTTTTTTATTATTTGTTGACATTAAATCGACCTCCAATTTTCCTAATTATAATAAAAAAAGACTAGAAAGAGAAATAGGACACTCCGTTAATAAGAAATATTTGTAAAAAATTAGAATAAAAGAAAAAAATGTTGACAAATAAATGAGTATAATCTAATATTAGTTTCAATAATAAAACTCATTGAAAAGAAGAGTACACAAGCAGACATTGTAAACTAGCTGATTATATGAAGTTTTTAGCTAGAACTAGAGAGCTTTCGTTCGGTGAAAGAAAGTAGTGAACACTTGTGGAAAATGATCTTGGAGAGGAAAAGTCAAGTTGATTTTTACGGCAGCCACCGTTAGCCAGGCACCGAATCAAGAAGAAATTCAGCGTTTGGATCGAGATGGAAATAATTTCCAATAAAGGTGGTACCGCGATAGTCGCCCTTTACTAGCATAATGCTGGTAGGGGGCGGCTTTTTTAGTTTCTTTTTAATGAGAATAATCCAAGGAGGTGGTCATTATGCACGAAGGGGACATGTGCATCGAAAACGTAAAAAAGATAAATAGAATAAAAAATAGAAAAGGAATGAAGCATAATGACAAACACGAACTATCAATTTGAAACGATCCAAATTCACGGCGGACATAAACCAGATAAAGAGACTAATTCTAGAGCAGTACCCATTTACCAAACAACATCCTACACTTTTGACGATACACAAGACGCAGCAGAAAAATTCGCATTAGCCAAATCTGGAAATATCTATACTCGTATCACCAATCCCACTACAGCAGTGTTAGAAGATCGCTTGAACGAATTGGAAGGTGGGGTTGGAGCGGTTGCGGTCGCTTCAGGTACGGCGGCTGTTACATATGCGATCCAGAATCTCGCAAGTAGTGGGGATCATATCGTTTCAGCTTCTACGTTGTACGGCGGAACTTTCAATTTATTCGCTCATACATTACCAGAGTTCGGGATCACGACAACTTTTGTTGATCCAGATCAGTTAAGTAATTTTGAAGAAGCCATCAAAGGAAATACCAAAGCGATTTTTGTAGAAACAATTGGGAACCCAATCACCAATGTGGCAGATTTAGAAGCCATCGCTGAAATCGCACATAAACATGAACTGCCATTGATCGTTGATAATACCTTTGCAACAGCATATTTAAACCGTCCGTTTGACTTTGGCGCTGATATCGTTGTGTATTCTGCAACCAAATTTATTGGAGGGCATGGCGTTGCTTTAGGTGGAGTCATCATTGATTCAGGCAAGTTCAATTGGGCCAATGGTAAATTCCCCAAATTAGTTGATCCAGATCCTAGTTATCATGGATTATCCTATACTAAAGATATTGGCGCGGCAGCTTATATTACGCGTTTACGGGTTTCTTTATTAAGAGATACAGGTGCGGCGATTTCGCCATTCAATAGTTTCTTATTGATTTTAGGTTTAGAGACGTTGTCTTTACGTTTAGAACGACATGTAGAAAATGCAAAGGCTGTAGCGGAATTTTTAAATAAGCACCCGAAAGTCGAATGGATCAATTATCCAGGTTTACCTGACAATAAATACCATGGATTAGCAGAAAAATATTTACCAAAAGGAGCTGGTTCAGTTTTTACTTTTGGCGTAAAAGGCGGAGCTGAAGCAGGGAAGACTTTGATCGATCATGTAGAATTATTTTCATTATTAGCAAATGTCGGTGATGCAAAATCATTGATCATTCATCCAGCATCCACCACGCATTCACAGTTGAGTGAAGAAGAACTAAAAGCCTCAGGAACAGCGCCAGAATTGATTCGTTTATCGATCGGGATCGAGAACATCACGGATATCTTAGCTGACTTAGAACAAGCATTGGATAAACTATAAAAAATAGTAGATAAAGAAACAAAGGGTGAGAACAGAAGCAATTCCTTCAGAAAAAAACTGAAATCTCTAGGAAGTAAACAGACCTTTCTCACCCTTTTTCTTAAAAAAATCTCATAAAACTATTGACTTTAATTAAAAAGTTCTGTATCTTTAACACTATAGTTTGAATTATTCAAAAATTCTGACAATAAAGGATGTTGAAGATGATGAACAAGCAGACAACGACAATTACATTCTTATTATTATCGAAGGACTCATCACACTGATTTCTAGAAACTAGCTGAGACACAGCTTTTTCTTATCAGACGTTGAGAGTCCTGTTTTCGCATTGCATGAACGGGATGACGAAGCATCCCATATCGTGGGGTGCTTTTTTGTTGCAAAACACAGCGACTGCGTGCAGAGCTGATGTTGCGCAATACTTGGCGAACGAAGAGAGAAGTCTTATTCGTATTATTTAACCTAATCATTAAAAAATGAAGAATTTGAAGGGACGTATGAAAAATGAAAAATATCCAATTCTTTGACACGACACTAAGGGACGGTGAACAAACACCAGGCGTAAATTTCAATACCAAAGAAAAAGTTCAAATCGCCAAACAACTAGAAAAATGGGGCATCGATACGATCGAAGCAGGATTTCCGATCGCATCTGTTGGTGACTTTGAAGCAGTCAAAGCAATCGCAGAAAATGCTGAAAAAATGACCGTCGCAGGTCTGGCACGTTGTCAAAAAGCCGACATTGATCGTGCGTATGAAGCCTTGCAAAACGCCAAGCACCCACAAATCCATGTCTTCCTAGCAACAAGCCCGGTTCACATGGAATTCAAACTAAAAATGACACCAGATGAAGTGATTGCTTCTATTAAAGAACACGTTAGCTACGCTAAAAGCAAATTCGAGAAGGTCCAGTTTTCACCAGAAGATGCAACCAGAACAGACAAACAATTTCTACTAAAAGCAGTCCAAACCGCCATTGACGCGGGGGCAACGATTATTAATGTTCCTGATACAGTAGGTTATTCCAATCCAACAGAATACGGCGTATTATTCAAATTTTTGATTGAAAATATTCAAAGCGACCAAGAAATCATTTTCTCTTCTCATTGTCATGATGACCTAGGAATGGCGACGGCCAATGCCTTAGCAGCTATTGAGAATGGCGCTCGCCGAGTAGAAGGAACGATCAACGGTATCGGCGAACGAGCAGGCAATACCGCACTCGAAGAAGTTGCCTTGGCACTCTATATCAGAAAAGATTTTTACGAAGCTAAAAGCAATATTACCTTAAACGAAACTAAAAGAACGAGCGATCTCGTCAGCCGTTTATCAGGTGTTGCAATTCCAAGAAACAAAGCAATTATTGGAGCGAATGCATACGCTCATGAATCCGGTATCCATCAAGATGGCGTGCTGAAAAATCCAGATACCTACGAAATCATCACACCATCACTTGTTGGAGTAAATGAAAACTCATTGCCATTAGGAAAACTTTCTGGTCGACATGCGTTCGCGACTAAAATGGAGACGCTTGGCTACCAATTAACGGAAGAAGAACTAAAAGATGCCTTCAAACGCTTCAAATCACTAGCAGACAAAAAGAAACAAGTGACAGAAGAAGATTTGATTGCACTGATGGTAGGACAATCCCAAGAATGTAGTGAAGATTATCGCTTAGAACGTGTTCAATTACAATACGTTTCTGATGGTAGCCAAGGAGCGATCGTTTCTATCAATACAGGAACAGATGAAAGTAAAACAGAATCAGCGATCGGCTCTGGCAGTATCCAAGCAATCTATAACTCAATCGATAAAATATTTGTCCAAAAACCAGAGCTGCAAGAGTATTACATCAAAGCCATCACAGGTGGTGAAGATGCCCAAGCAGAAGTTCATGTGACCTTAGCAGATACCGAAAATAACAAACAATTCAATGGTATCGGCATCGATTTTGATGTCTTACAAGCCTCTGCAAAAGCTTATGTAAGAGCCAGTGAACAATTTCAAAAAGAAGTGGGGAACGTATGATGAGCAAACGAATCGTAGCATTACCAGGGGACGGCATCGGAGCCGAAATCATGGATAGCGCACTAAAAATTTTAGCTGAAATCATGGTGCAGGATAATCTTGATTTTGATATTGAACGTTTTGCCTTTGGCGGTGCGGGTATCGACGAACAAGGGGATCCCTTACCTGAAAAAACCTTAAAAGCTTGCGAAAAAGCTGACGCGATCTTACTTGGTGCAATCGGTGGTCCAAAATGGGATAATGCTCCAAAACGTCCCGAACAAGGCTTACTTGGTTTAAGAAAAGCCTTAGGACTTTTTGCGAATATCCGCCCGATTTCAGTGCCTGATGCAGTGGTTCATTTATCTCCATTAAAAGAAGAAAACGTTCGAGGTGTTGATTTTGTGGTCGTTCGTGAACTAACAGGCGGTATCTACTTTGGTGAAAAAAAACTAGGGCAAACAGAAGCCTCAGATCTATGTACCTATTCAAAAGCTGAAATCCAACGCATTATCAGAAAAGCTTTTGAAATCGCTCGTACTAGAAATAAAAAAGTTACCTCAGTTGATAAAGCCAATGTACTAGCTACAAGCAAATTATGGCGTCAAACTGCGGAAGAAGTTGCACAAGAATTTCCAGATTGTACCTTAGAACACCAATTAGTCGATTCCGCAGCGATGGTCATGATCCAAAAACCAAAAGCCTTTGATGTGATCGTCACAGAAAATCTATTTGGCGATATCCTAAGTGACGAAGCGTCAGTGATTCCAGGATCACTCGGCATGATGCCAAGTGCTAGTCACAGTGAATCGGGTCCATCACTATACGAACCGATCCACGGTTCAGCACCAGACATCGCGAATCAAAATATCGCAAATCCAATGTCAATGATCTTATCGGCTGCGATGATGTTACGTCAATCGTTTGGCTTGGAAAGTGCAGCGAAGAAAATTGAAGAGGCTTGTGATTGTGTCATGAATCAAGGCATTCTAACGACAGATTTAGGTGGTAAAGCGACAACAACAGATTTTACAGAAGCTGTAATAACAGAATTGAGAGGTGCGTAACATGGGAAAAACACTATTTGATAAACTATGGGAACAACATGTGGTATCAGGCGTCGCTGGCGAACCACAACTATTATACGTCAATCTTCATCTGATTCATGAAGTAACTTCACCACAAGCATTTGAAGGACTAAGAGAAGCTGGTAGAAAAGTCCGCCGACCAGACAGAACCTTCGGCACGATGGATCATAATGTTCCGACCCAAGATATTTTTAATATCACAGATTTAGTAGCAAAAAAACAAATCGAAGCGTTGCAGAAAAACTGTGAAGAATTCGGCGTGACCCTTTGTGATAACGGCAGTGACCGTCAAGGAATCGTGCATATGGTAGGACCCGAAACAGGATTGACACAGCCAGGGAAAATTATCGTTTGTGGGGATTCACATACGGCTACACATGGCGCATTTGGAGCGTTGGCATTTGGAATTGGTACAAGTGAAGTGGAACATGTTTTTGCTACACAATGTATTTGGCAAAATAAACCAAAATCAATGGGGGTTAAAATCACTGGAAAACTAGCGAAAGGCGTATATGCTAAAGATATTATTCTAGCGTTGATCGCAAAATATGGTGTTGATTTTGGGGTCGGACATGCGGTTGAATTTTACGGTGAAACGATTGAAAACCTAACGATGGAAGAACGCATGACCATCTGTAATATGGCCATCGAAGGCGGTGCAAAAATGGGCATGATGGCGCCAGATGAAAAAACCTTTGAATACGTTCGCGGCAGAGAATATGCACCAGAAGATATGGCTGCGGCAATCGCTGATTGGAAAAAACTACCAAGCGACCCAGATGCAACCTATGATGTAGACCTAGAATTGAACGCGGAAGAATTGGTTCCCTTCATTACATGGGGCACAAATCCAGAGATGGGTATTCCGATCACAGGAACATTCCCTGAAATCAAAGATATGAACGACGAACGTGCTTATAACTACATGGATCTAAAACCAGGACAACGTCCTTCAGATATCGAAATCGGCTACGTTTTTATCGGCTCATGTACCAACGGCCGTCTATCTGATTTAGAAGAAGCGGCGCGCATCGTAAAGGGCAAAAAAGTCAAAGATGGCATCACCGCAATCGTAGTGCCAGGTTCAAGACCTGTAAGAAAAGCAGCTGAAAAAATTGGTTTGGATAAAATCTTCACTGAAGCAGGATTTGAATGGCGTGAACCAGGTTGTTCGATGTGTCTGGGCATGAACCCAGATCAAGTTCCAGCAGGGGTTCATTGTGCTTCAACATCTAACCGAAATTTTGAAGGACGTCAAGGCAAAGGGGCAAGAACCCATCTTTGCAGCCCAGCGATGGCAGCAACTGCTGCGATTGAAGGGACATTTAGAGACATTAGAGAGGAGCTTTTGGCATAATGGAGGCATTTACACAACATACAGGGACCACAGTCCCACTAATGAATGACAATATCGATACCGATCAGATCATTCCAAAATCATTCCTAAAACGAATTGAAAAAACAGGTTTTGGCGAGTTTTTATTTGACGAATGGCGTTATTTGCCAGACCGTACACCCAATCCAGAATTTGTCTTGAATGAACCGCAATATAAAGAGGCGACCATTTTGATTTCTGGTGATAACTTTGGTTCAGGTTCGTCGAGAGAGCATGCAGCTTGGGCGCTGGATGATTATGGATTTAGAGCTGTTATTGCTGGAAGTTTTAGTGATATTTTTTATATGAATGCCACGAAAAATGGACTATTACCGATTGTATTGAACTATGATGAGTTGGATGCACTGTCAAATCTTAGGGCGGATGAGACAATTACGATCGATTTGCCTGAACAACAAGTTATCACGCCGAATGGGACGTATTCTTTTGAAATTGATAGCACATGGAAGCATAAATTGGTGAATGGGTTGGATGACATTGCCATTAGTTTGACGCATGATGATGAGATCGCGGCTTATGAAGCGAAGATTCCAGCTTATTGGCAATAAGAAATCCTAAGAGTGCTGCATCGATGAATGATTTCGGTGTAGCTTCTTTTCATTATATCGCTAGGAGAGTGAAATCTATGGAATGGAATGCGAAAAAATATAATACGACACATGATTTTGTTTTTAAATATGGTGCTGGTTTGTTGAAATTACTGCCTAAAGAACAAAGTAAAGTCTTGGATATTGGGTGTGGAACGGGAGAATTGACGAATCAAATTGCACAACTTGGGCATGAAGTGACAGGGATCGACCAATCAGTAAATATGATCAATCAAGCAAGAGAAAGCTATCCTGATTTGACATTTTTACAGGAAGATATATTATATCCAACTGATCAAATTGAAATGTATGATGTAGCTTTTTCAAATGCCGTTTTTCATTGGATTCCTGATCAAAATTTGTTATTGAAAAATATCAATGAGCATTTAAATGAAAATGGTCAGTTGATTTGTGAGTTTGGTGCAGTTGGGAATGTTCAGCTGATTAGAGAAGCTTTTGGGCGTGAATTAAATGCCTTAGGTGCATCTTTTGAGGAGCCGTTTTGTTTTACTTCGCTTTCGGATTATCGGATGTTGCTTGAAAAAAATCATTTTGAAGTTATAGAGATTTTAGAATATGAACGGCCGACAACACTTAAAGGTGGTAAAGCTGGTTTGAGAGAGTGGATGGAACAGTTTTATACTGAAGAGTTGGGGGAATTGTCTAGAAATCAGAAAGAAAGGATACTTGAGAATATGGAGCGAGATTTGACCCCCAGTTTGTGGAAAGAAGATCATTGGGAAGCGGATTATCGTAGGTTAAGGATAATTGCTGTGAAAATGTAGATATAACTAAAAGAACACTAAGGGAAAAAAGAAAATAGAACTACTAATGATATATGGTATTCAATTATTATTCAACTTAACTATTTAAATGAAAAGGTAAAACGTTGACTTCGAATATAGTAGAAAACCTATGGGTAGTTAGTGTGAATGTAAAAAATAACAAAGAAAAATTGAATTTTTATAATAGTACAGAAGTAAGTAAATTTACATCAACACAAAAGGTAGTTTGAAAAATTTTATTTTTCAAACTACCTTTTTTTATATATAGCTAATGTTCATACATTTAACTTTTTATATATAGCTAATGTTCATACATTTAACTTTTTATATATAGCTAATGTTCATACATTTAACTTTTTATGTATTTTTTAAATATCTTGAAAGAATTAAGTTCAAGATATTTTTATTCTTTATTATATGCAATCAAAAGAGTGGAATTAATTACTTATATAATTATATTCTATTATTTTTAATTAGTCTAGTAGAAAAATATATTTTTATTATCAAATTTTTATTTAAAAAAAGAAAAATTTGATAATATTTAATTGTTTTATTGATTAAATCTAGTTTAGAAAAGAGATGTTTATATGTATAATTCATTTTTTAGCCGTCAAAAACCGTCAAATTTAAATGATTTAGGAGGAAAAAAATGTCAAAAAGAGGAGAAAATATCTATAAGCGAAAGGATGGACGCTGGGAAGGTCGTTATAGGAAAGGTCGGAATAAAGAAGGTAGAATTATTTATGGATATGTTTATGGAAAACAATATAATGAAGCAAAAGAAAAATTATCAAAAAAAAATGCAGACTATTTTATATATGGAGAAACATCTGTACAAGAAGGAATGATGGTAGATGAATGGCTACACTATTGGCTAACTATTTTAATGAAAAATAGAATCAAGCCTTCTACTTATTCAAATTATAGAGGACGAATTAAACGGCATCTTGCTCCATTTTTTAAAAATAAGCAATTATCTGAGTTAAAAACAGCTGATATAGACAGATTTATTTATTCGTTATATCTATCAGAACTTTCTTCCAACACCATTCGTAGTATTGTTAGCATGCTAAGAAGTGCTCTAAAAAAAGCCGTAAATGATAACGAAATTTCAAAAAACCCTTGCCAAGGAGTACTTTTACCAGCATTAACGAAAACGGAAATAAAAAGTTTAGAGAAAAATCAACAAAAAAAATTAGAACAAATTGCCTTATATAAAAAAGAGTGCTCAGCAGAAATTATTGCCCTGTATACTGGGATGAGAATCGGAGAGATCAGTGGGTTAAAATGGGAGGATATCGATTTTAAAAACAATAAAATTTTTGTGAAAAGAACAATTTCTAGAATTCCTTCAGTAACAGAAACACATAAGACCGAGATTATTATAGGAAAACCGAAGTCAGTTAATGGAGAACGTATCATACCAATATCTAAAAATCTAAAAAGGTATTTAATGAATAAAAAACAAAAAAGTAACAGTTTATTCGTTATTTCCTGTAAAAACAGTTTTACAGAGCCACGTATCATTAATTACCGTTTTAAAAAATTAGTGGAAGAATCTAAAATAGGTCCAATTCACTTTCACGCATTGCGTCATACTTTTGCAACTAGATGTGTTGAATCAGGTATTGATATTGCTACATTGAGTAAAATCTTAGGACATGCATCAACCAAAATGACACTCGATATCTATACGGATTCTTTGTGGGAAACTAGACGCTCGGCAATGATGTTGATTGATCAACAGCTTAATTATGATGAAAAGACAACTTTATAATGAATGTATGAAAGACATTCAGCAAAATGCTGAGTGTCTTTTTTAGCCGTCACAAAAATCGTCAAATCATTTCAGGAAACGAGCAATAATTGGTTGAATTGAAAAAATATCTTGAACTTAATTCTTTCAAGATATTCATTTTTTCGATTTTTACTATTAGCGTGACAAGTACAAATTTCAGATCAAAAAGTTTTCAATAGTATTTTACTTTTGAATGCACACTACGAGAAGTGTTTAGTTCTGGATATAAATTTAGTAGGAGGTACCTGTAATGTATACTATCGGTATTTTTCGAGATTCGTCTCAACCTGTATTGGATTATACCAAAAAATTTGTGCGCTTAGGTCATGAGGTTACACTTTTACAAGTGGGAGAAGTAGATTCTGAGCTAACAAATATGGATGCATTTATTATTGAAGAATCAGCTGTAACTGATCTAGCTTGTATTTGCAAAAATATTCTGGAATTAAGAATGAGATCAAATAAATTAATCTGGGTGCTGTTAATTGATAATGATGAAGAAGCAAAAACAAAAAAGAAAATTTATCTACAACTAGATGCAGATGGTGTTTCTGTTTATGAAGAAGAATTTGTTTTACAATTTTCAAATATCCTAAAACGGATTGAAAACAAGGAATATCCTACACACTCGCAGACTACTTCATCAACTGCGCCATTACTAGAATTACTTCCTGAAAATCTTAGTGTTTTAAGAGAAGGAAAAGTCGAAATCAGCTTAACTAAATTGGAATTTAAAGTACTGGAACTCCTTATTGATAAACATGACAAAGCATTGACTTATGAAGAAATATACCAACATATTTGGTCAAATGAAAGTGCTGAGAAAAAAGAGTATCGAGTGAGTAATATCATGTTCCATTTAAGAGGAAAAATAGAAGAAGATCCTACCACGCCTAAATTTATCAAAACGGTTCGAACGATTGGATACAAGCTGGCGCTAGATCAACAAGTAAACCGTCTTGGTATGAATAAAGCTTGAAGGAGGTGAAGAAGCTAAGAACATTCTTTTAAACTAAAGGGGCAGGAGGGAAAATGAATGAAATGATTAAGAAAAGAAAATTTCAATTAATTGGAATGAGCATAGCCATTCTTTCGATTCTTATTTTAGCTATGTTTTCGCAGATGTATTCTTCGTCAACTAAAATTTTTGCTAAATCACCGATCTCGCTGACGGCTATTGAAGATGAACACTATACAAATGAATTTTTTCATTTACAAATTTCTGATACAAGGGCTGAAAACGAGCTGAAAAAGTCTGATGAGCGTAATCTATCAACCGATTCAAGTGAGCAAAAAAAAGAGTGGCAAGTTCGTCTACCAGAAGGAATAAAATTTGACGAAGCAGAAGAAAGAGCCACGCTTTTAAAGGAAGACCCAAAAGCAGAGTTTCCTGTTTTTAATTGGAATGAAGAAGCACGGACATTAACAATCACAGTGAATAGTGATCAATCTTCCCTAAAGTTAGCATTATTAGCAGAAAAAAGTGGCGACTATTCACTGATATTGACAGATGAAGTAGGTAGTTTTGCGCAACAAGAGCTAAAACTTTCGGTAAAAGAATCGAAAAAGGCTATGAACAACAGCCAAAGTCCTGATAGCGTAGATTCCGCTCAACCGAGGGCATTAAGCACTCGAGCCGCCGGTACAGCAGAAGTGACAGATTGGCAAAGTTTTGTTGAGGCAATAGCTGACAACACAGTGAATACCATTTCAATACAAAATGATATTACATTATCGGGTACCTTAAATAACTATAATGATTTATTTAGTACCAGTTCTGTTGATTTAACTAGTGCTCAAAATGTCTATTTGTATATCAATAAAAATGCAACTGCACGTTCACTAACAATAGATGGAAATGGTCATGACTTTAATTTTGGTAACTTAGCGATAGGTTTTCTAAATCAAACGAGTTATGTATCTGGAAATTCTGGAACTATTTTTGGCTATTGGGATTTAAAATTCCAAAATATTAATATGAGTTCTTCAAACTATTCTGGACCATTTTATATATCATCGTATACGGCATCTGAAAGTGCAACGAATGGATTAACGGGGACAATTAGAAGTAATGCGAATATTTCTTATGATCTCAATTCAGCTACCAATACGAGAAATGTAACAGACTTTTTAGGATACACGATTGGTCTAAATGATCCTTGGGTAACGAATGTAGACTTATTAAATGATATCTACACAAACGCCCCAACCTATTCGTCTAGTTATTTTATTTATAGTCCGTATTTACGTTACTCACAAAATGTGACAACGGCGACATCGATTGGAATTGCTTCTGGTGCAGAATCCCATATGTATTTCCAATTACAAGGAAATGCGAGGACCGTTAAAGTCAATGGGAACAACTACACACTCGATTTTGGTTCGCTCTGTTTTTCGTTCCAAGCCTACAATAATTATGGTTCAAAAGCGTGGGATATCCAATTTAGCAATATGACGGTTTATCATGGTAACTACTGGGGTGCGATGATTTTTAACAATGGTGCCAATGGCGGAAAAATGACCATGGATAATTATACTGGGTATGGAACACAGTTTTTAGAATCACAACAAACTACGTTGACGTTGAAAAACAAAGTTCATTTGGAACAACAACGTACATGGACTTCTGTAAAAAAAGATGGTACAACAATTCGTACGTGGAATGTGAATAACTACCAACAAGGAAGTCTAGCCATTTCGACAGCTTTTGTAGAAGATAATGCGGATGTTTACATTTCTTCTCTAGGTTCGAACGTGCTGTATATTCCATCCGGCAGTTTTGCTATTGGTAAAAATGTCAAACTTAAACTGGAACGTGGCAATCAAACAACCGCAGCTGAATACTACAATACCAACTTGAACATTTCAGGTGGATCATTATCCGTAGGAGAAGGTTCCACCGTTGATATCTTAAACCATCATGCGACATATGGCGGTGCAGTCTACCTAGGATCAGCTTCATCTGAGTTAAATATTGGAAAAGATGCGACGGTGAATATTCAAACAGATGCTTATTCTGGAACGGGCAACAACAATATAAACTATAACCCAATCTATATGAATGGCGGGTCGATCAACGTTTCAGGGAATTTAAATGTTAAGGGTGTAAACATGGGTGCCAGCACGACTGATCTATTCTATGTTGCAAATAACTCAACCTTTATCGTTCAACCGAATGCTTCTTTTGATATTCAAAGCGATAGCACATCTATCACGCAATATTTATTACGAATGGGTGGAGCATCATCAACGTTTAAATTCTCAGATGCTAAACGCGTGAATCTTCAAAAAAATAGCGCATTAACCAGTGGTACATCTGCCAATAATGGGTTGATTTGGTCTCAAGGAAACTTAGATATGTCGGTTCAAAATGTCTTCCAATGGTCACTGAATAATGTGGCTGGCGGAGCTGATGGCGATAGTGGTTATACGTATGAGTATATTCCGATGAGTAATATGCGATTAGCTTATGGAAGTGGCTTTAATCCTACGATCACAGCATCTAATGCGATGACAAATGAAACGTTAACTAGATTCAACGCGAATTTTACAACGAGAGGACAACAACGGGTTCTCTTTACTCGAGTACCAGATCCAAATATTGCGATTCATAGTATTGCAACCGATAATCGTGGCAATAACAGTTCGACAACGGTATCTGGCTATGCGATTCCAAATGCCTATATCCGTATTTGGGATGTACCAGTCAATAACTCGATCACGGCAGCGTTTGATCCATCAACCGACAACATAAAATCGCCCGTAGAAGATATGTCTACACCAGCTGAATATCGTGCGAATTTTACAACGAAATCAGATGCGGCAGGCAATTGGTCAGTAACCGTACCAGCAGGTCATTATTTTACCGCTGGAAGTGTCATTCATGCTTATGGATTTGCGAATTTAAAAGCCGAAGAAGTCACGCAAACAGTCTTGGATAAAACACCGCCTACTGCTTCACCGGTGACCTATTACATGACGAAAGGTGATACTTTACCTGCACCAAAGGAAATGGTGAAAGATGTTAGTGATACAAGTCCTGTCAATACTGGTTTTGATTATGCCTATACAGATCCTACGGCAGCACAAACAGCAGCTAATACGCCAGGAACTCACACGGTACAGATCAATGTATCAGATCAGGCGGTTGATGCTGATGGAAATCCAGCGCCGAATACCAAAGTAGTTGAGTCAACGCTCGTTGTCTATGACCAAGCTTCAGGTGTTTCAGGCTCTGATTTTGAGGCATCGTATGTAGATATTCGAAATCTATCAGAAACAGAATTAAAGAATTATATCCTACAGAATAGCAAGCCAGAAGCCTATAAACTAGCAAATGGAACCAAAACAGATCTGACTTCATTTGTGACGGTAACGGACTTTGGCGGCTTAAATAATGTGAGCGAACTTCAACCAAAAGCATACCCTGTCACTTTAACAGTAAAAGCAGCTGATTCAGGATTGCCTACAGACATTACAACGACGATCCAAGTGACAGTAGTCGATGTAGATGCCGTATTATCAGTTGAATTCTTAAATGAAGCAAATCAAGTGTTATCTGGCTATACCGTTAAACTAAATACGCAAGTCGGGGACACGATTGACTTAACAAAAGAAGAGAGTGTTACTACACAACTTACGAATGTAACGAATGCAGGATATGACATTGCGGAACGACCAACGAATGAAACTGCGGTGAAAGTGAATAATACTGCACTAAAAGTCCAATACAAGTTGCAAGGAGTATTGAGTTTGACCTCAGTACCAAGTTCTTTAGACTTTGGGGCACTAACCTATAATGCGACAACTAAACGAGTAGAAGATCCAGAATTTGATCAGAAACTAGTGGTCACGGATACTCGGGCAGATGCCAAAAATGGTTGGCGCTTAACGGCTACATTGACAACACCTATGAAAAACAATAGCGGTCAAGAATTAGTCAATGCCCTACGCTATGTTACAAGCGGTAAAGAAACAATTTTAAATGATAATGCACAAGTTGTTTACAGCAATAGTAAGGGCACAGCAGGTAGTTTTGATGTCAGTGACAGTTGGGGAAAAACAGCAAATACTGACGGTATAAAATTACAATTTAATTCATCTGATACGGTTTATACGGGAGATTATGTCGGCGTAATTATGTGGAAAGTCATGGCCGGACAACCATAAAGGAGAGTGGAAAATGAAACATAAAACAATAAAATTAATCGTCTGCTCTCTGGTTGTGTTGATTGGCATCTTTAGCTACTCAAGCAGTGCAAGTGCGAATGAAGGAACAGGTGGGCAAGTCAATCGAGGCGGTAAGATTTCGTTTTACGAAGAATCGACAGAACCATCTGACTCATCTACCAGTACTGAACCAAGTTCATCCACAACGACAACTCCGAGTACAACAGTGAAACCAGCTGGGAAAATTCTTCCTAGTATGGGTGAGCTGATAAAAAACTACGGCATTTTCGGCATAGGTATTTTACTTCTATTGATACTACTTCTCTTTTTACGAAAACGTAGAAAGGGGGAGCAAAAATGAAGTTAAAACAAGTCGGTATCTGGTCGTTATCAATCGCTAGTTTGTTTCTAGCCATTGAATCAGGCATCATTGCACAAGCTGCTCCTGAGATGCTTGATCAATCAGGCTCAGTCAGTATCAAAGGAAGTGTGGTGACCAATCCTGTTGATCCTGAAAACCCAGGTGATGTTGTTGATCCAGGGGATAGTCCTTCAACCAAAGGCCCCCTTCGTATTGACTATGTTTCTGCTCTTGATTTTGGTGAAAGTAAAATTTCTAAAAATGGACGTAACTATCACGCGCTTGCGCAGCAGTTTTTGGGTGAAACAGGCCCTAGAGGCAGTTACATTCAAATTACCGATCAACAAGCAGAATCGTCTGGTTGGACGTTACAAGTCAAACAAAACTATCAGTTTACGAATCCTATTATTCAAGAAACGAGTGAGCAGGATTTAAAAGGCGCAGTTCTTTCGCTTGATAAAGGCTGGGCCAATTCCAGTGGGACTAGTGAAGCTCCTACCGTAATGCGAGAAACGATTGCCTTAAATTCGATTGGGTCAGCATACGAAGTTGCAACTGCCAGAGCAGGCAGCGGTAAAGGTGTTTGGACCATTGCCTTTGGCGCATCGGATACGAATTCTAGCAAGCAACCTGTAACACTGACACCTGTCGTAGATCAAGCAGGAAAACCAGTGATAGACAGTATTTATAATAAACCAGTGTATAGCAATTCAGCAATCACACTAAGTATACCGGAAGCAACGAAGATTCATCCGGTAGAATACCAAACGGAGATAACTTGGATTTTAGCTAAGTTGCCTTAATAAATAACACACAAACAATTAGGAGGAACAACAATATGAAAGCAAGAAGTCTTTGTGCATCAACATTAGTAGCAATTTTAGGAGTAACAGTTCTAGGAGCGGCAACACCTGCATTCGCAGCACCAACTGAATTAACTTCAGAAGGTAAAGTAACAGTTACAGAAGGTACTGCTGGTGGTGGCGAATCTGAAACAATCGATCCAGAAAATCCAGGTGAGGTATTACCAACGCCAGATCCAGAATCACCAGATGAAAATACAAACACAGAACAAGGATCATTAGTTATTGAAAAAACAACTGATTTAGATTTTGGCTCTATTGAAACATCTGCCAATGCTGTAACTAGCTTTGCAAAACCAATGACATTTAACGGTGGAACAACAAAACGTGGTGCTTATGTACAATGGGCTGACGTTCGTGCCGGAGGCGTATTCGGTTATACAATCACAGCGCAATTAACACAACAATTCACTTCAGGAACAAATGTGTTGACTGGTTCAACAATTGACTTTAGCAATGGACTTGCTGCAGCGCAAGGAGATAACACAAATGCTGTTCCTTCAAACGTTCAAACTGGTTTCCAATTAACAGAAGCTGCAAACGATGCAAAAACGGTCGTTGTAGCTGACAAAGATAAAAAAGAAGGAAAAGGCCGTCACATCTTAGAATTTGGCCAAAGTTCAACGTCACAAAATGGAACGCCAGGAACAGATGCAGAATCTGTTAAATTAACTGTTCCTGCAGCAACTGCTTCAAATATGGCTGTAGCGGATTACACTGCTACTGTAACTTGGAAAATTACTGCTGCACCTGCTGAAGAAGAAAATCCAGAAGCATAAGCACGATCTTCGAATTTTGCAGAGGAACAAGTTTAACTTGTTCCTCTGCGTACATAGAAAAAATACTTTAGAATAAACGAGGTTAGTTATGAAATCACATATAGGATCTATAAAGCAATGGGTAAGTATTTTTTTGAGTATCGTGGTTATTGGGCTCTTTTTTTTAAAAGCAGTTCCTAGTTATTCCGCTGATAAGAATCCAGCAGGTGTTACAGGGTTTACTTACAGTATTACGTTCCCTGATAACCAAGTAAAAAAAGATTTAGGCTACTTTAAATTAAAAATGGACCCAGGTAAAAACCAACAGATTTCTATCACATTAAGCAATCCTGGTACTGAAAAAGTGACGATCGACGTTAAATTGAATGGGGCAAAGACGAACCAAAACGGTGTGATTGAATACGGTGAATCAACAATTAAAAACGATCCATCCTTACAATTTGATTTTACCGATATTGTCACTGGACCAGAATCAGTTGAGTTAGCACCGGGAGAAACAAAAAATCTTGATTTGACCATTCAAATGCCGGAAACAAGTTTTGATGGGGTGATTGCTGGTGGTATCCAGTTGATGAGAGCAAATCAAAATGGCACCTCTCCTAATGAAGGAGGCTCAAAAATCGTTAATCAATATGCTTATGTGATTGGTGTTGTGCTACAAGAATCAGAAAAAACTATTGCCCCAGATTTAGAATTGAATAGTGTGAAAGCGGGTCAAAGCAATTATCGCAATGCTATTTTTGTGAATTACTCTAATGTGATGGCAGCATATTTAGATAATTTGACAGCTGAAGTTCAAATCACAGAGAAAGGTAAAGAGACTGTTTTATATGAGCGTAAACAAACCGCAATGAGAATGGCACCAAATTCTTTTATTGACTTTCCTGTCAGTATGAATGGTGAGCGGATGGTTGCAGGAAATTATGTAGCGAACATTCTCGTGACCTCTGGTGATAAAAAATGGAAATGGACCAAAGACTTCAATATTTCAGATAAAGATGCCAACAAATTTAACGAGCGAGATGTTGGTTTAGTGCAAGAAAAAGGACTAGACTGGAAATTGATCGCCCTGATCGTTGTAGGTATTTTAGCCTTAATCATTCTTATTTTCGTGATTATTCGTATACGTAATAAGAAAAAACAAGAAAAAGAATTAGTCTTAAAAAAAGAACGTAAAAAGAAGAAACAACAAGGTTCATCTAATGGGAAAATCAGTAAGAAAAAGGATTAGGAAAGTATAGGAGCTGTAGTGTATGTCTGTTTTAGATTGGATTTTCATCATAGGGATAGCACTGTCAATTGTTGCGCTCCTAGGGTCAGGCTATTTTTTAGTACAATTTTTTCATAAACGTAGTCTGTTAAAAAAACTTCCAAATAAGAAATTTAAAAATAAAAAGAAAAATAGAAAAATCGCACGAAAAAAACGGCAGTTGATAAACCAGAAAAAAACGAGCATACGCTTATTTTGGATAATGTCCTTTGTGACAGTTGTTTTAGCGGGTGGCATGTCGTATCTTTCTTATTACCAGTCGATGAATTTAACAACAGGAGATTCAGATTCTGTTGTGAAGGGCTATTACTTATTGCGAGATTTTGAAGACCAGCTGATTATAGCTCGTGATAAAAGTGATGAGGAAGAAAAATTACAAAAAAACCTTCGCTACTTAGCCACCTCTATGGCAAGCTATGGGACGAAAAAAGCAAGTGACGTCAATTCAGAAGAAGGACAAATTACCTTGAATCGGTACTATAATTCAGTTAAACAATTAGGGATGAATGCCAGTACGCAAACCAAAAACTTTTTCGGCAACCAAGAATTGGTAGATAGTTTTTTAGCCGATATCAAGAAAGCGCAAGTCTATGAAAAAGAAACCTTTGATTATTACAAAGTGAATGAAGCTGCTTTTAAAGAAGAAAAGTAATCCAAGTGAGTGATTTTCGATGGAGAAAGAATCAAAGCGCATAAGAAAAAAGAAACCGTCAACTACAAGAAAAAAACGCCCTTCTCAAAAAGTACCAGCAAAAAAGACAGGAAACAAAAAAAGACAACACCATAATAAAAAGACCAAACGTAAAAAACAACCCGTTAAAAACTATCTAAAAGAACTTATCGTTGCTATAAGTTTGAGTGTCGTATTGATACTTGTCATCAGCTCCTTTTTCCTGACGATCGTAACGGTTCACGGTTTTAGTATGATCCCAACGTTACGAGAAAAAGATCAGGTTCTTGTTCAAAAAACAACTGACTTCAAACGGTTTGATTTAGTTACGTTTAAAAGTGGCAATGGGAACACGCAAATTAGACGAATCATTGGTCTGCCAGAAGAAAAAATTGCGTACACGGATGATACACTTTTCGTGAATGACCAGCCAGTAGACGAAAAATTTATTATGGATGAAATCAATGAAAGCCAACGCAACGGTAAAAATTATACAGAAGATTTCACGAATCGAACGTTGACCTCTGCTGTTGCGATTCCTAAGGGGTACTATTTAGTTTTAGGGGATAATCGACCGTATGCGACGGATAGTCGGCATTATGGTTTGATTGTACAAGAGAATGTAATTGGGAAAGTGACGATGCAGCTTTTGCCGTTTGGTGAGATGAAGAGTTTTTAGAGTGGGAATATAGTACAAAAAGGATGGAGATGTTCCATCCTTTTTTTTGTACAATTTTATCATTCTGAAGTGAATAACCTAACTGCGTTGTATCAAGGCTCTACAATTCCAGAGAAAATAGGCAGTCAAGTTGGAGAAGTGAAGCGTGATTGGTGGGATAACAATAAGCCAATCTTACGTAACAGCGAGAAAAATTAATCCCCTATTTTATCCGTCAACCAAATGACAAGTATGTTATAGTTTACTTAATAAAAATGATTTTGAGGTGTCTTAGATGAAAAATGATACAAAAGAGAAGGAACTAGCACTCTCTGAGGTGAAAAAAATAAAAAAAAGGACGTTTTATTCTATTTTAGGAATATGTTTATTGATTGTTATAGGAATAGGAGGAAAAGTGTATATGGATAACAAGAGGTTTCATGATGAAATGGTCAATGTGGTGAAAAGTGGACAAGCAAAAAAGGAAATAGAAATGGGGTTAAAGAATTTAGATTCAAAGGCTTTAACGCCAAAAGGAGTAATCAGGTCGTACGAAATAGATTATGAAAGTATTGAACATAATCCTATGGGTGCTATTATGTTTGATGTGATTATTAATAAAGATGATAAGCTTGTTGCTAAATTTGATTTAAATAATCATTCAAATATTGTGGAGGTTGGCGGTATTGGTTTGTCAGAAAATTTATCAGATTTAGTTAAAGGAGTAGAATATGACTAATTTTACAGATGAAGAACGTAAACTCATTGCAGAACAAGAATACAAAAATTGGACGGTTAATGATGAAGTAACGATTAATAAAGGGAAAAAATCTATAGGCTATGTATCAAAAGTAGTGAACGATAAAAAAACAGGGGAACAGGCTTTTATCATCACTGACGGCAATCCGAAAGTACAAAAACCGTCTGAAGTGAACAATGTAACTGTACTGTATCAAGGCTCTACAAGTCCAGAGAAAATAGGCAGTCAAGCTGGAAAAGTGAAGCGTGATTGGTGGGACAACAACAAACAAATCTTAAATAATATTGAGAAAAGTTTTAAGAAGCTTAATACTATATTTGATCGGACAAAACAAATTAATGACGAGGTGTAAGGGATGACTAAAAGAAAATTTATAGTAATAGGAATAGTTTTAGTTATTATTCTAGGTATCGGAGGAAAAGTGTACATGGATAACAAACGATTTAAAGATGAGATGTTAAATGTGGTAAATAGTGGTCAGGCAAAACAAGTTTATGAAAAAACATTAAAAAATGCAGATTCAAAAGCTTTAACTTCAGATGGAATAATTAAATCATATAAAGTGGATTATGATAGTGTGGAACATAATCCTATGGGAGGAATAATGCTTAAATTGATTATCAATGATGATAATCAATTGTATATTCGAGTGACTTTAGATCAAGAAGAAAATGGGAGATTAACTAACAGTTCTGGTGGAGGGTCACTGCCCTTGGAAAATATGTTAGAGAAAGGGAATATGAATAATGACTAATTACTCAGATAAGCAACGAGTTGATATTGCTAAAAATGAATATGACGACTATAAAGAAGGCGAAGCTGTATACATTGACGATAGAAATACAAAAATAGGCTATGTATCAAAAGTAGTAAATAATAAAAAAACTGGAGAACAAGCCTATATTATCACAGATGGCGATCCGAAAGTACAAAAACCGTATGAAGTGAACAATGTAACGGTGCTGTATCAAGGCTCTACAAATCCAGAACAAATAGGTAGTCAAGCTGGAGAAGTGAAGCGAGATTGGTGGGACAACAACAAACAAATATTAAATAATATCGAGAAAAGTTATAAGAAACCGAATACTATGTTCGATCCGACCAAACAAATTGCAAGTATATTATAGTTTACTTATTAATGATGAGGAGTAAGGGATGACTAAAAGAAAATTTATAGTAATAGGAGTAGGAATAGTTTTAGTTATTATTCTAGGTATCGGAGGAAAAGTGTATATGGATAACAAACGATTCAATGATGAAATGGTAAACGTGGTAAAAAGCGGTCAAGCAAAAAGGGAGATAGAAATAGGGTTAAAAAACTTGGATTCAAAAGCTTTAACGCCAGAGGGAATTATCAAATCTTATGAAATAGATTATGAGAGTATAGAACACAATCCTATGGGAGGAATTATGTTTGACGTAATTATAAATGATGATGAAAAACTTAGAGTGTATAATCTTTTAAATAAAAATACAGAAGATGGCACTTTAGAAAATTCTGGTGGTGGAAATACAGCGGAATTAGAAGAGTTGTTAAAAAAGGAGGGAATTAGTATGGGATATTCTGATAAAGAAAATGTCGATATAGCGCAAATGGAGTATCGTTCATATAAAGAGGGCGACCCAGTTAAAATAAATAATAATGGTACTACAATAGGCTATGTATCAAAAGTAGTGAATGATAAAAAAACAGGAGAACAAGCTTTTATCATCACTGACGGAGATCCGAAAGTCCAAAAACCATCTGAAGTGAATAACGTTACTGTATTACTGTATCAAGGCTCTACAAATCCAGAGAAAATAGGCAGTCAAGCTGGAGAAGTGAAGCGTGATTGGTGGGACAACGACAAATAAATCTAAATAATATTGAGAAACCGAATATTATATTCATTCCGAAAAAACAAATTAAAAGTATGTTATAGTTTACTTATGAAAAATGATTTTGAGGTGTCATAGATGAAAAGTGATAAAAAAGAGAATGAACGAGCACTCTCTGAGGTAAAAAAAATCAAAACAAGGACGTTTTATTCTATTTTAGGACTATTTTTATTGATTGTTATAGGAATCGGAGGAAAAGTGTATATGGATAACAAACGATTCAATGATGAAATGGTGAATGTGGTAAAGAGTGGTCAGGCAAAACAAATAATTGAAGATGAATTAAAAGAATTAGATTCGAAAGCATTAACACCTGAAGGAATCATTAGATCTTATGAAATAGATTATGAGAGTATAGAACACAATCCTATGGGCTCTATTATGTTTGATGTGATTATTAATAATGATAAAGAGTTACTGGTTAGCTATTATTTGAATAAACGAACAGGCGTACTGAAAAATGGTGGATTGGATTTATCAGAAAAATTAAGTGATATGTTAAGAAATTAAGGAGGAATAAATATGCCTAATTTTACAGATGAACAAAGAGTAGAAATTGCAGAAAGAGAATATAAAGATTTAAAAATTAATACGAAAGTAACTATCAATGATGGAAAAACATCAATAGGCTATGTATCAAAAGTAGTAAATAATAAAAAAACTGGAGAACAAGCCTATATTATCACAGATGACGATCCCAAAGTACAAAAACCGTCTGAAGTGAATAACGTAACGGTGCTGTATCAAGGTTCTACAAGCCCAGAGAAAATAGGCAGTCAAGCTGGAGAAGTGAAGCGTGATTGGTGGGACAACAAACAAATCTTAAATAATGTCGAGAAAAGTTATAAAAAAACCGAATACTATATTCGATCCGACCAAACAAATGACAAGTATGTTATAGTTTACTTATGAAAAATGATTTTGAGGTGTTTTAGATGAAAAATGATAAAAAAGAGAAGGAACGAGCACTCTCTGAGGTAAAAAAAATCAAAATAAGGACGTTTTATTCTATTTTAGGAATATGTTTATTGATTGTTATTGTAATAGGAGGAAAAGTGTATATGGATAACAAACGATTTAAAGATGAAATGGTCAATGTGGTGAATAGTGGTCAGGCAAAAAAAGTTTTTGAAGAAGGGTTAAAAAATTTAGATTCGAAAGCATTAACAACAGATGGAATCATTCAATCTTACGAAGTGGATTATAATAGCATTGAACATAATCCGATGGGTGGTATTATGAATAAACTTATTATCAATAAAAATGAAAAGCTCTATGTACGTGTTACTTTGTCAAAGAATTCTAATAACGAATTAGAAGAAAGTGGTGGTGGAGTATCTGAAGATTTAAGAGAATTATTAGACAAGGAGATTAAGGTCGATGGTGAAAACAGATAAAGAAAATGTTGAACTCGCTAAACAAGAGTATGACCAATATGAAGTTGGAGATACTGTTACTATTGGAAAAGGGGACAGTAAAAAAACAATAGGCTACGTATCAAAAGTAGTGAATGATAAAAAAACAGGAGAACAAGCTTTTATCATCACTGACGGAGATCCGAAAGTACAAAAACCGTCTGAAGTGAATAACGTAACGGTGCTGTATCAAGGCTCTACAAGTCCAGAGCAAATAGGCAGTCAAGCTGGAGAAGTGAAGCGGGATTGTTGGGACAACAACAAGCAAATCTTAAATAATATTGAGAAAAGTTACAAGAATCCTAATACTATATTCGATCCGACCAAACAAATGAAATCTTCTGCTAAAACGCTAAATAATGCGATGGACAAATATTCCAATGCTCGCTTTGATGTATATGGTCATTCTCAAGCTTCTTCAAATGCCCAATATGCTTTAGGAGCATTGGATTCAAAAGATAAGTTAAATCGAGTGAATGGTGCATTTCTTTATCAAGGGCCGAATGCGTATTGTATGATGACAGAAAAGCAACGAAAACGAGTAGCTCAGTTAAAAGATCGTATCTTTAATTTCATAGATGAAAAAGATATTGTGCCTATTGGCTATAGACATACAGATTGGAACATTAAATTGTCACATGTAGGAATGCTTATTTTTATTGATTCAAAGAAAAAAGGAATGATTGACCAACATATGTGGGGTGGGTATCAGTTTAAAAATGGAAATTTACAACTAACGAAGGAATCGTTAGTACAATTTCAACAAGCCAAACATGCATATAATATGTTGATTATGCGTGAGCAAGTGAAGAACTTAGAACAATTAAAGAAGAAATTCACGGCAAGTGGTGGGGGGCTGTCGTCTGGTGAACAAATTTATTTAGATGATAGTCAAGCCTTAGCGGTTGTGAGTCATGCTTCCTCAGAATTTAAAACCGCGATGTTATCAGTTGTGATGGTGTATCAAAAAGGCATACAAAACGCAGAAAAATTATGGACAGAAACATTAACAGATGCTCGATCGATTGGGACTGATTTATCTGAAGGAGAAATCAAATCTGCCCTAGCAGAAAGTGGTTGTACAGAACAAAGTATTGTGATAGAACCCGTGAATGAGTATAAAGAAAAGATAAATAAAGCCAAAAAAATGGATGGAAAATTCAATCAATTAGCAAAAGAAATAAGAGGTAAGATTACCGAATTAGTACAACGAGACCAAGAATTAGCAAAACAATTAAAAGGACTTGTGTCGTAAATAATAGGAGAAAAAAATGAAAGCAGAAGAAGAATTATTAAGAGATTATCAAAGAAATAGGGCAGAATTAGAAGAACAAGAAGATACAGTGAAACGATATATGCGAAAAGGACAGGATTACACCCAAGAAATCTTTGTTCAAGTACGTCAGATAATAGGGAAAAGAAGCACTTCTATGGAGTCGATAATGGAAACTCAACGAGAATTACAGCGAAATGAAGACCGTTATTTAGAAGAATTAGGACAGGAGCGCAAAGCGCTTATGCTGCAACTAGAAGAAGTCGAACAATTTTATCGAAAGAAACGTCAAGAATTAACATAATAGGAGGAAAAAGTTGTTGGTAAAAGATGAAAAAGAACGAAAAGAACGAGAAAAAGCGTTCCGAAAAGAGAGTCAACGACTCGCAATAAAAGGGCTTGGAAAAAGTACGAATGAACAAAAAAACAAAGATAAAGAATCAATAAAAACAAAAGGAGAAACCGAACTAAAAGAGGCAGCTGCGATGATAGGGACGACAGGAAGCACGTTTCAAGAGTCGGTAAAAGGACAATTCGGTAAAAAAGTGACAGAAGTGTTTGAGCAACAAAAACAAACAATGGATCATTTTTAAAAAGATGAATCGTTTTATCTTTTTAGAACAGTTGAGATAGATAAAGGAATATTGAATAAACTGGTATCCAATGCTCAAAAAGAATAGGGTATTATGGCTAGTGTTGTTCTATCGATGTTGATTGGAAGACCAGTTTACAAGCTATCGACTATTTTTTTTCAAGAGCTTGATGTTACTTTTGAACTAGATAAACGTGCAATCTATTTACTGATAACATTTGCATGTTTACTTATTTTTAGATCAATCACTATGTTCTACAATAAGCATAAACTTAGAAAAGTATTATTTGGAGTAGGTTACAATGTAACAATTGAGATTGAGAAAGAGAGTATTTCTACATATTACAAGAAGCATAGTATGATTCGATTGATTTTGATAGTTATGATTGCAGTAGGGATAATCTATATAACGATTGTTTATCTGTTTGATTTCATTGTAGTTTTTATTTTAAGTGTACTTATTTTTATATTTATGAATAGAAGTTATCTGTTTCCCTATGGTAGTCGTTTTCGTATAAAAGACTAGGAGATTAGAAGAAATAAGGGTCAATAACTTTATGGTTGTTGACTCTTCGTTTATAAAGGATAGCAATGAAGAATGTATAGAGTAAAATTTAAGTAAAGTTTGTAAAAGATATGTACATATTTATATCTTTTTGTTAGTATATATTTATAGAATAATTATCTCGCAGAGAGGAAGATTATTATGTCAACGATTGTACTTGTAATAGCCCTTCTATCACTTTTTTTAGATAGATTTTTTCCTCAAAAAAATAGTAGTGAGTTACTAAAGTATTATAAATTTGTTTTAATAATCATAGCCATCGTAGAAATATTGAATGGATGGGTGCTATAGCACCCATCCATTATTTTTATTGATTTGAAATGGAAGAAATACGCCAATTTCTAACTCTCACAATAACTCCATGCTTGATTTCACCTTTAATATGATTTGCAATACCTGTTGCTATACTTGCAGATACAGCAAGTAATAATCCTCCTGAAAGTATGCCAATTGCTACGGTTAGTGCCCCGCCTAAAATAGTTGCACCTCCGTAATATCCTCTTAAAAAAGTACCGCTAAGATAAACATCCCATGATCCAGCCCCTTTTTTCGTAACAATCTTTGTAACACCATTTGCTCGTAATATGGGATTGTCAATTTTATATGGACTTAAATCATATCCAAGATACTCTAAAAAATTAGCCATTTGATTATCATTAACATAGATTGTGTCATTAACTTTTTTGATTCCGATACTATCTGCATAGGCCAATGCTTCTGTAATGAATTCGCTATCATTTAACTTTTCAAGCACAATTTCATTCACTTCACTAGTAGGTTTTTCTTCTTGAATCTGGGACGCATAAACAGACGAACCACCAATCATTAAAGGGGTGCTAACCATAACCAACGTAGAAAATAAACAAACCAACTTTTTACTTTCCATAATATCATTTCCTTTCTTTTTGTTATAAAAATAATACCATAAGGTTGTTTTATTTTCAAATGTTTTTCTTACTGTTTTTTCATTTTTATTTAATGTAGGTTTAGCTAAATTGATAATGGACAATAACTAAATAGGTTAAACTGTTTATAATTAGGAAATATGTTAGGTATGTTGATAACAGAAAGGTAACTCTGGATAATAAAAAAAATACTCAATAAATCTTTGGATGAAAATATAGAAAAAAAAACTTCCCAACAGAGAGACTAGAATACCTTAAAAAAATGAATATCTAAGGAATTTTAGAGATGTGTTGGGGTTGATTAATGAACAAAAAAAATAAGAAGCAATCGTCAAAATAGGAAGTTTGAAAAATAAAATTTCAAGATTACTTATTTTTTATATACGATTTAAAACTAAAAATGTAACTTGTACTAGATTGATCGATGTATTTTATAATTTCCTTTTAAGTAAGCAAACAAAACATTTGAGAATTATATATTTATATTGAGTTGTTTACGAATTACAATTAAGTATATATACTATTATAAAAACTAAGTAGTCAGACGTTTACTTTTTAATCATAGGAGGAAAAAGGATGCCAAAGGATATAAACAGTAATGCCGCAGTAGCACAAGCTGTCGCTACTTCTATAGCATCATCCGTGAGCTTCCTAAATCAAGGGACAACGATCACAAAAGATACCCAAACGACTGTTGCAGGCAATAGCAATGCGCAGCTGATGGAATCGTTTGGGTTACTGGTACTTGGCATAATAGTTTATTGTGTCAACAATAAATTTAAATGATTATTATAAAAAAAATTAGGTAGTATTGTCAATATACTCTTTAAGGCAAATGGTTAGTAAAAATACAAATTTTGTTGGAGGAACGATTATGGCAAATGTGAAATATATTGGAAACGATACTAAGAAATCAGAAAAAGGAAAGATCCATACTAGAAACGGAAATCATACAGCATGTGGTGCTCGGATAGATGACAACCCACAAGATTGGGTAACAACAACACAATCTGTTACTTGTGAAAAAAAAGGATGTAAGTAATCACAAAAATATTACCTTTTAGAGAAAATACTATAATTTACTAACTTAATACTTATAGAGTGATTGACAGTACTACTTAATTTTTTTTGTACGATAACAGTTCTCAGAAGTAGACGCTTAGGAAACAAATAGACCATTTGGATAAACGCTGACAAAACAGCGCTTTTTCTGCATAATGAGTGCATTCTTAGATAGGGGGATTAAATAGAATTTAACAAGGAGTTTGATTGTTTTGCATTTAGCCTATCTTCGTATTTCTGAAGCTGATTAAAATTTCGTAAGATAAGAAGTAGCTCTTCAGGAATGGCAAAAAATAATCAAACCCCAAAGGCTATTGGATTATTTCTTTATGTTTTATGATGTTGTTTTTATTATTTCTATTGAATAATCATCTATCAATAAATACAGGGAATACAAAATATATTAAAAGAGATAATCGTTGAATAGTCATTGATAGACATATTTGTCGCATTTAGAGAATATTTTCGAGATAAGGGGTGAGAAGCTAAAATGTGGAAACGATATGTTGCTGTATATAATGGTAAAGCAGGAGAAAAGAGTCTATTTTTGGATACAGTAACAAAAAAATTAGTAGTAGTTGAAATTGAGACGACTTCTTATAAATCGACTATATTTTTAGGATTTTTAGGAGTGACTATTTACTATGTATTTGGACATGTACTTTTTAAGTCTTCTTTAAGTCCTTTTGCTTTAATGGCACTAATTTTATTTATTGGTGGTTTTGGTGGTACTTTCTTTAATTTGTTAATAAATAAGATTGCTAATAGTGATAAAAATAAGCTGAATTATTTAACTAACATTAGCGAAGATGAACTAAAAGCGTTTCTTGTTAAAGGAAGAAAACAAATGAGGAAGAATTTTCTACTGATTATTTTTCTTTTTGTTATGGTAGTACTCTCGTTGCTTCCAATTTATTTTAAGGAATATTCGCTATTGTTGCTTCTTGCTTCAATTTTTTTCACTACACTGTTCATTTTTTTATAGGTGTTGTTTCACCAGTTAAGAGGATAACGGCTTATAGATGTATTGAGAAAAATGAAGTATTAGATAATAAAGTATAAAGTAATATATCCTTGTGCATCATAATAATTCTATTATCAAATGACTTTCATTGTAAATCCTGTATAAAATTATTGATCAATGGCTGAGTACTAAACAGTGAGCACAAGTAAAAAAATTAGTAGTATCTTTGGATAGACTATTTAGAAAAGTTTTTCTAGATAGTCTATTTTAATATATAAATTACTAGTTAAAGGATTGATATTAAAGTTTTAATTGAACAATTAAAAATATTATCTTTGTTGTTAGTAGTAAGTAAAAATTGTTATATCTTAGAAAAGTGAAATAATTCGTGACTTTTACGAAATAAATAATATACTGGTTATAAAGGTTTTTTTAAATTTACATATAAAGAAAATTAGGAGTGTTTAAGATAGAAAAAGAAGAGTATAAAAAAAGAATAGTTTACACAAATGCAATGAAGGATTTAAAAGAATATTTTTTCAAGATATCTTCTTATAAAGCAAAAGATGAAGAGGATAAGGTAAAGTATGATCCAAATAATTTTTATGCTAATAAAACAAGAGGAATTGATTTTAACAATACAGAAAGTGCACTTTACTCATATCTTAATGGGAAAAATGAAGAAAGGGTAAATGAACAAGTAAAAATCTATCCGTTTGGATTAAACGAAAGTCAACTTTCAGCAATTAACATGAGTTTTTCAAATCAGATTAGTGTAATCCAAGGCCCTCCAGGTACAGGAAAAACTCAAACAATTCTAAATATTGTAGCAAATGCCATTATGAACGAAGAGACTGTAGCTGTAGTTTCACCAAATAATGCAGCGACAAAAAACGTATACGATAAGCTAAACAAGAATGGATATGAATTTTGTGTTGCAGAATTAGGTAATAAAAAAAATAGAGAAAATTTTTTTAATAAAGAAATTGAGGTACCTTTAGTATGTAAAGAATGGAAAATCGAACTGTCTCAGTATGAAGAGACTAAGCAATTATTAAAACAAGATACTGAAAATTTAGAAAAATTGCTGGAAACTAAAAATAAAATAGCTCAATTAGAGCAACAATTAAGAGAATGGAAGCAAGAGAAAAAGTATTTTGATAGTTATTTTTCTAGCAGTGAGCTTCAATATTTTGAAATTAACACTAGCTTAAAAAGACTTTCGATAAACTCATTTTCGGAAAGTAAGCAATTAGAGTTACTTACAGAAATGACTTTTTTAGATGCAAAACAGATAAGGTTTTTTAAAAAGTTGAAATACTTTTTTAAATATGGAATTTACAAATTTGATTCTTTTACAAATAACGAAAAGTTAAAAGAGTTACTTTCAAACTTAGAAAAAGATTACTATACAAATAAAATTACGAATATTCAATATGAAATCACACAATTAGAGCTATTTTTGAGTAAGAATAGTTATAAAAAAATGTTAGAAGAAGTTCAAAGAAAATCAGAATTACTTTTTAAAGCGAAATTATCAGAAAAATACTCGGCAATAGTAAAACAAAAATATAATTTAAATGACTTTAAAACTAAATATGTGAGTTTCTCCAATGAATATCCTGTTACTCTGAGTACCTGTGATGCAATTAATGACTGTATAGCTGAGGGATTTTATTTTGATTATGTGATAATTGATGAAGCTTCAATGGGAAGTATAATTCCAAGTATTTATCCATTTAGCGTAGCAAAAAATATAATAGTTGTTGGAGATCAAAAACAATTAAAGAACATTACTTTTTCAGAGGAAGAAATGAATGAGCAAATTGTTGTAGAACCAGAATATGATTACTTTAAACAGAATATACTCTCATCTCTCGAATTAGTATATGGTCAAAAATTGCCTACTACTTTATTAAAAGAACATTACCGATGCCACCCAATGATTATAAATTTTTGTAATAAACAATTTTATGATGATGAATTGGTTATTATGACAGATGATACAGTAGTCAAAAAGCCACTTGTTTTAGTAGAAACGTCAGATGGAAATCATATGAAATTTGACTTTGATAAAAAAGTTTTTAATCAAAGGGAGATCGATTCAGCTTTATCAGATGAAATCAGAAATCTTGTCCCAGAACTTACAGAGTTAAAAACATTGGGGTATGCTACTCCTTTTAGGCGTCAAGCAGATAAAGCCATTCACACAATAAAAATAAGACAACAAGATATAGAAGCTGACACAGTGCATAAGTTTCAAGGTAGAGAGTGTGAAGGCATTTTTTTCTCCACAGTTCTTGATAATAAAGGGAGTAAGAAACATTATGAATTTGTAGAATTGGATTCATTGGTTAATGTTGCTGTGTCTAGAGCTGAGAAATTATTCGTCTTAAATAGTTCTGTTAAAGAATTTAAAAAGAAAAATGGAACAATTGCTAGCTTAATTAGGTATATTGAATACCATGGAGATTATAGTTTAAATAGTAAAAGTTCAGTCCGTTCAATATTTGATTTACTGACAAGTGATTTTAAAGAAGAACTTAGAAAAAAGGAATTAACTTTTAGAAAAAAACATTCAAAATATGCGTCTGAAAATTTAATGATGGATTTAATTGATACGATACTGCAAGATGAAGCTTTTAGTGACTTTGTGTGTAAACCTGAATATGAAATTCGTAAATTAACTAGAGACTTTTCTGTGTTGTCGATAGAAGAGCAGAAGTATGTAAAGAATGGTGCTCGATTAGATTTTGTTTTTTACTATAAATCAGGTAATGAGCCTATATCTGCAGTTGAAGTTGATGGTCACAAGTATCATTGTATGCCCAAACAAAAAGAAAAAGATGAAAGTAAAGATTCGATCTTAAAGAAATTAGGTATAGATATAAAAAGATTTTCAACAAACGGAAGTGAAGAAGAAAAAGAATTGCGTGTATTTTTAACGAATATTTTACTTAGTCAAAATAGTAACATTCATTAATTCAGTATAAATTTATCTTTAATAAAGAATCAGGTATAATGTTACCACAAACTAATTTATGTAAGGATAGATAATGTGAAAAAACAAATTAAAGTAGTCGGAGCCGTAATAGAAAAAAATGGAAAAATCCTCTGCGCCCAAAGAGGTCAAGATAAATCCTTAGCAGGTTTATGGGAATTCCCAGGAGGAAAAATCGAACAAAATGAAACTCCTCAACAAGCGTTGGAACGTGAAATCAAAGAAGAACTTCTATGCGAGGTTTCAATCAAAAATAAAATCATCACAGCAAGTTATGAATACGATTTTGGCATAGTCGAATTAACAACATTCTTCTGTGAATTAATAGAGGGCGAACCAAAACTAACAGAACACGAAAGTATCAAATGGTTACCAATTTCCGAATTAAGCACTTTAGAGTGGGCACCAGCTGACATCCCAACAATTGATGCCTTAGTAAAAGGAGCATAAACATGAATCCTCTTCTAGAGAATTTTCAATCAGCACTTGAACATAGCTTTATTGATCAATCAAAAGAGTCAAACGAACTTTACAAAGCAAAGCTACTTGTAAATCCTGACGAAATGGGCAGAATGGTTCTAAATGATTTAGTAGACGAACTAGCAACATGTACAGAATTTTTCTTTGCAGTAGCGTTTATCACTGAAAGTGGCTTGTTAGCAATTAAAACAGTGCTTTCTGATTTAGCTAAAAAAAATATTCGTGGAAGAATCATTACCTCAAATTATCTCTATTTTAATTCGCCAAAAATGTTCAAAGAACTTTTAAAGCTAAAAAACGTAGATGTCCGAATTACAGAAATGGATGGTTTTCATGCAAAAGGTTATTCATTTAAACATGATGACTATGAAACCATGATTATAGGGAGTTCCAATCTAACCATCAAAGCATTAAAAGTAAATTGTGAATGGAACTTAAAGCTAAATTCATTTTCAAATGGTGACCTAATTCAAGCAATGAAACAGAATTTTGAGTATATGTGGGAAGCTTCAAAGTCCTTATCTAATTCTTGGATTACAAAATATCAAATGGGCTACAAACCAATTTTAAACGTGCAAAAAGTTGATACAATGGAAGACCCATCAACGCAAATAGATCCTAAGTTCATAGTAGATGAAGTTGAGTACGCAACGAAACAGATTACGCCAAACGAGATGCAAAAGAAAGCCCTAATAGAAATTCAAAAAATGCGTGACTTAGAAAAACCAAAAGCAATGGTAGTTTCTGCAACAGGAACAGGGAAAACGTATCTATCAGCGTTCGATGTTAAGGCATATCAACCAGAGAAATTTCTTTTTATCGTTCATCAAGAACAAATCTTAAAAAAAGCGAAAGATCAGTTCATCAAAATACTAGGAGAAGATGAAGAGAAATTTGGTATCTTATCTGGTAACAGTAAAATCACCAATGAAAAATATATATTCGCGACAATCCAAACATTATCAAAAGATGAAACTTTAAAAGAATTTGCCAAAGATACATTCGATTACATTCTAATCGATGAAGTTCATCATGCAGGAGCGAAAACCTATCAAAAAGTAATCGACTATTTTGAACCCGATTTTCTTCTAGGAATGACAGCGACACCAGAAAGAACAGACGGATATAATATCTACGAAATGTTCGATTACAATGTAGCCTATGAAATTAGGTTACAAGAGGCATTAAAAGAAAATATGCTGTGCCCGTTTCACTATTTTGGTATTACGGATATACAAGTTGATGGAAAAACAATTGATGATAAATCCTCTTTTAATCAACTAGTTAGTGACAAGCGAATCAATTATATAATAGAAAAAATCGATTATTACGGTCATTGCGGTGATAAAGTTCGTGGACTTATCTTTTGCGGAACGAAAAAAGAAGCGCATGAACTAGAAAAACTATTTAATAATCGTGGATTCCATACTAAAGCGTTAACTGGTGATCACAAGATTGACGAACGTGATCGAGTAATTGCTCAATTAGAAGCTGGAAAACTTGATTACATTATCACAGTTGATATTTTCAATGAAGGAATTGATATTCCAAGCGTCAATCAAGTTGTAATGTTACGAAAAACAGAATCTAGTATAATTTTCACACAACAATTAGGTCGTGGATTAAGAAAAGCCAAGAATAAGGACTTTGTGACAATCATCGATTTTATTGGTAACTATGACAATAACTATTTGATTCCAATCGCTTTAACAGAAGACAATTCCTTGAACAAGAATAATCTACGCAAAAAAACGATGGCAACAAAGTATCTTC
Source organism: Enterococcus sp. AZ126 (assembly GCF_051714545.1). Taxonomy (NCBI): domain Bacteria; kingdom Bacillati; phylum Bacillota; class Bacilli; order Lactobacillales; family Enterococcaceae; genus Enterococcus; species Enterococcus sp. AZ126. Next base: position 1,076,065 of record NZ_JBIOSB010000001.1, on the reverse strand, counting down.
AAGGAATGTCGACAATTATGTTTGACGAAATTACTAAAAATAGAATTTTCCAATCAATTGAATCAACTAAATTGAACAATGCAAAAAATTATCGAGAAGCCTATCAAAATTTGAAAAATCGATTAGGTCGTATACCAAAATTAATTGATTTTATTAAACAACAATCAGTTGATCCAGTGATTATTACGAAATATAAGGGAAATTATCCTGCGTTTTTAAATTGGGTAAATGAAGAAACTCCGGCATTAAACAGTCAGGAAATAAAAATTTTAACTTTTTTATCCAATGAACTTTTGAATGGTGAAAGGAATCATGAGTTACTACTTTTATTAATGTTAATCGATAAGGAAAAAGTATCAACTGAAAATTATCAATCGTATTTAAAAGAGCAAGGTTATGTTTATGATGAACAAACAATAAAATCTGTAGAACGTATTTTATCGTTAGACTTCTTTACTCAAAACGAACGAGAAAAATATGGTAATACTGCAATTGTAATTTGTTCTAATGATACATTTTCTCTAGAAAAATCATTTCAAAAGAGTCTTCAGCAAAATCAATGGTTTGCTGAATGTGTAGAAGATATTATTAAGACATCTTTTGAACGTAGTAAACGTTATGTATTAAGTGAACCATTAACATACAATGAGGTTTACGGACGTAAAGATGTTTGTCGTTTGCTGAATTGGGAAAATAACGAAACGGGCACGATGTATGGTTATCGAATCAAATACAATACTTGTCCAATTTTCGTAAATTACCATAAGGATGATACAATCTCAAACGATGTAAAATATGAAGACGAATTAATCGATCAACATACATTATTATGGTATACACGCCCTAAATTAAACTTTTCTAGTAAAGAAGTTGTAGAAATCATGAACTACAGCGAAACAAATTTAGCTATTCATGTTTTCGTCCAAAAAGAATCTGGTGGAGATCCTGAGTTTATTTATCTAGGAAGAGCTTTTCCAAAACTAGAAACAGCAAAAGAATTAGTCAAACAAGATAAGAATGGAAAAGACACAAATATCGTAAGTATGGAAATGGCGTTAGAAAAAGCTGTTCCATTAGAAACTTATGATTTTATCAAACAAAAATAAATCTTAGAGGGTGTGACATGTTCTCATCCTCTTAATAATATACGCAATTTAACTAGATAATAACAACATATTTAAATTATTCCCACTGAAAGGACTGAATCATAATGCTAAAAAACCTCATAGAAATAATGACAACAAACGACTCCATTTTCGCCAAAAAAGAAGACGGAACAAACGTAAATTACTACATCTTTCCAGAATTCGAAATCCATCTAAACTCAGTCCCAGGAAATACCACCCAAGGATGGCATACCCACCAGAGCATTGAAGAAATACTAGTAATAACCGCTGGACAAATCAGAGTTGAAACAATAGTCGACGGTAAAAAATCCCATAAAGATTGTCAAAAAGGTGATGTAATTCGCATGAATAACAGTCTACACAGAATCCTAAATCTTCAAAATACCGAAGCAATATTTACCGTATTCAGATTTGTTCCTAAAGGAATGGATAACCGAGAAATAATAAAAAATGATAAAAAAGAATATAGCGACAGTGAAGTAGCAACTATTTTAAATAGAGAGTAAAGCAACATTCAGAGGATGGATCATCTCCATCCTCTTTTATAACATACGCAATCTACTCCAAATCCATTTTCTTCCCCTCAAATCCAGTCGCAACCTTCTCAGCCCTAACCATCTCCATCACCAATTCATCCCCCAACTCAATCAACCGATTATAATCCTCATAAAAAGCATGAAACATCTGCGCCCGAGCATAATACTCCTTCACAATCCGTTTCTTATTAATCGGCCCAGACCGAAACTGAAAAAAATGATCCAAAATCGCCAAAGGCTCCTGCCAAGAAGCCATCTTTTCCATAAAATCCCGTAACTCAATAATATCCTGATACGTAACCGCCTTTAAATTCTGTCCTTGTTTATCCATTCTCCTGATCTCCTTCAAATAAGGCGGAGAAAAGCCGATAAGCGCCAAACGAAACCCAAGCCCAAATCCAACTTCTCCCACCAATTTTTTCACTGAATTTCTGGCTTCAGCGACTCTTCCATATGCACATTGACGAGGCAAACCTATAACCAGCGCTACAAAAGACGTTTCAAGCCTTGCAGTATTCATAACGCCTTCCTCCAGAGTAAAACAAAAAACGATACCGAACCTGTCAATATCGTCATCAATCAGCCAAACCAACCCCACAATTCACTCCTAAACCACCCTTATTCCCAAGAAATTAACAAAACCAACTAGAATTTCAAAAGAAAATTAGGTACAATAAAGAAGCTAGTGCTTCGGTGCTAGCAAATTGGCAACTTGTATAGATTGGCTCTTAACTTTCTATGCAAGGCTTCATCGTTCGGTTGCCGCCAAACGGTGAAGTGCCTTTTTGTTTTATCCAGTTTTTCATCGATTCTTAAAACGTCCCTCCCTTCAAACGTACTCGTAGAACAGAAAAAAACGGCATTGAGCAGATGCCCAATACCGTCGACAATAGTCTAATCCCATATACACAACAACCAATCAGACCCAGAAAAAGCAAAGATTCCCTAGAAATCCCAACCTATTTTAGGTACAATAAAGAAGCTAGTACATGTTGCTAGCACTATTGGCAACTTGTTTGGACTTGCTCTTAAAGTCTTTACAAGGCTTCGATCGTAAGGTTGCCGCCGAACGATTGAAGTGCCAATTTTTATTTATCTTTTTAAATCCATTGACCTCAAACGATCAACGATCCTTATTTCTATCCTACACAATTTATTATACCGAAAGACACCACCTACCGCAACGAAATTCGGCATTTCCACTCATTAAATAACACCAAAAACAGCGCCCTTATATATAAGATAAAATAACAAAAAAACTTTTTCCTCTTCAACCAATATTCACCCAAAAAAGTCCGAATTCTAGCTATGAGAAAAAACTAATAGTTCAGCCCGATATTTTTGAATTATTTATTTAGCCATACTATAGTAAAAGTATAGGAGGTAAGATATAAATGAATAAAGTGCACAGAATTTCCCTGAATTATTTAGCCGTTTTAATGTTGGTGATTGCCAACTTGTTACCCGCCGTCAGTGTGTTTGCCGAAGGATTGACCAAACCAGATGAAAATACATTCGACTCAGAATCCTTATACATCAAAGCAGACACCAAGAAAAATGAAACGAACAACAAATTAATCGACGTAAACTACGAAGTAACCAACAAAAGCGATCAACCAATCGATCACGTAGTCCTGAAACAAAAGAACCAAAATGACTCACCAGTAAAATTCGACGCAACAACCCTAAAAAGCGACGACCAATTGGTGGCGCCCGACGATCAAACGATCCAGTTTGACCAAAAAGAAAATCAAGATGAGGGGACAGAACTAACCATCGCCACGATCCAACCTCATACCACTAAACATCTGACAATAAGTGCCGAGCAAACAGATGAATCAATCCATCAGTTTGCTGTTGAAATAAATCAGGCAGATGAAAAAGTGGGAGCTATCACCCTAACACTGCCAAAGAACGAACAAGAAACGAGCAGTACATCATTACAAGAAAAAGAAGCTGACACAGAAGTAGCAGAATCTCAATCAGAAGAGTCAACAACTGCTGCTGCACCAGAAGAATCAGCAGCAACGACTTCAGAAGAAAACAATCAAGCCGCGCCGAGAGCCCAAGCAATCGGACCAAGAATTGCGCCAACACCAGGCCGTGGCTTTGATAAGCCAATTTATAAAAGCATCCACAAAGGAGAATTATTTTCTACAGGAAATACCAACTTAACCCCTGTAAACGAAGCGACAGCGAGCGCTTTTTTGAATACCAGAACGCCAAGTAGCGGTCAAGCAGTCAATAATTTCCAATTAAAATTTGCGGATGTTGATGGCGACCCAACGACCTATAACTCAAGTAAAGCCTACATCGATTTAGATGGTGCCAAAGAAATTGCATGGGCAGGCTTATTTTGGAGTGCTTCCCGTTTTAAAGGTCCAGCAACTGCTACAAATATGACTGATGATGAAATCAGCGCACCCGTTCAATTAACCACGCCAAATGGAACTGTGACTCGCGTTGCACCGCAAAAATATACTCGAATCGACCAAGACAGTACCAATCCTGGGCAAGGATTTGGCTTTAATAATACTGGCTTTTCTAACTTTGCAGATGTGACATCGATTCTTCAAGGCGATAAAAGTGCGACTGGCGCATACACATTAGCAGATATTCCAATGACCGATTTTCTGCAAGGCAAATTTCAAAGTTTCAACTTTAGTGGTTGGAGTCTATTTGTTGTGACCAAAGACCAAGCCAAACAATCCCGTGCCTTCAATGTCTATTATGGTGCTAGAGGAAATAAAGCGGGAACCAACAATGAATTTGTCATGAAAGACTTTTTAACCTCTAAACAAGGAAAATTAAACCCAATCGTGACGTGGTTTACCGTTCAAGGAGACAAATTTTTCACAGGTGACAATGCCCAAATCCAAAATAGTGCAGGAACTTGGGTCAATATCACCAATACGATCAATCCATTCAATAACGTTATGAACGGAACCGTTTCAGACAACGATCAACACATGGTGGATAAATATCCGGGTCAATTTAATCCGGGCTTTCCCAACTTTTTAGATATCGATGTCGATCGTTTATCCTTACCAGAAGGGATCATCACAAACAGTCAGAAGCAAATCAACTTTAAAACAACCAGTAGCGGAGATGATTACTCAACCAACGCGATCGGTTTTTCAATCAATGCGGAAACACCCGAACTTGAAGTTACCAAAGAAATTATAAATCCAAAAGAAACGTATAAAATCGGGGATACCGTAACCTATCGTGTCCATCTCAAAAATACCAAAGAAAACACAGAAGCGGTCAATAGTCTTTCAAAAGATAAATTAGATAGCCGTCTAGATTATGTACCCGGCAGCTTATCCATCGTAAGTGGTCCAAATGCTGGCAATAAAACAGATGCCACAGGCGATGACCAAGGGGAATACACAGCAGTCGATCGTGCGATCACGTTTCGTGTAGGAGAGGGCGCCAACGGCACACAAGGCGGTAGCTACAAAGGAACGACCGCGGAAACAGTCTACGAATTTCAAGCAAAAATCAACGATACAGCCAAAGCAGAAGAACTGATTCCAAATAGTGCCACATTCCAAGGCGTAGATTCTGCCACAAATACGATGATCGAGAACACATCCAATATCGTAGAGGTAAAAATCGCCCCAGAAGAACTGGTCGGCAAACTAGAAAGCTCGAAAACAGTCAACACTCAATCGCCAAAAATCGGCGACGAAATAGAATACACGATTCAATTTAAAAACACCGTACCAAAGGGTATTTTAAATCAAGTGACCGTGACCGATACTTTACCAAAAGGGCTAACCTATATCGAAAACAGTGTCACAAGCACAGGGCCAGATCCTAAACCAACCACATTAACGGTTGTAAATGGTCAAGTAACCGCTGAATACCCGAAAATCGCCGATACAGAAACGCGCACCATTTCTTTTAAAGTTCGTGTCAATGAAGAAGCAGTAGTCGGACAACCGATCATCAATAAAGCAACGATCGATGATCACACGAATCCGCCCGATGAACCAGAAGTCCCAGTGACACCAATAGAAACACCGGGAGAATTAGAAAGTACCAAATCCGTCAACAACCAATCACCAAAAATTGGCGACGAAGTGGAATATCGTTTGTCTTTCCGTAATAAAATTCCGAATGGTGTCTTAAACCAAGTCACCGTGACAGATAATTTACCAAAAGGAATGACCTATGTAGAAGGTAGCCTAACCAGCGAAGGGGCTGACCCTCAACCAACAAGCTTAACTATGACGGACGGTAAAGTCGTTGCAGAATACCCAAAAATTCAAGATACAACAGTACGAACCATTGTCTTTAAAGTCAAAGTCAATGAAGAAGCTATTGTTGGGCAAAAAATTGTAAACAAGATAACTGTGGATGATCATGTCAACCCGCCCGATGAACCAGAAATTCCAGTAACACCTGTTGAAACACCTGGTCGCTTAGACGTCACAAAATCAGTCAATGATCAATCACCAAAAATTGGTGATGAGGTTGAATACCGGATTACCTTCAGAAATAAAATCACGAACGGTGTTTTAAACCAAATTACCGTAACGGATACTTTGCCCAAAGACGTAACCTACGTAGAAGGTAGCTTAACCAGTGAAGGAGACGATCCAAAGCCAACAAGCTTAACCATGGAAAACGGCCAATTGACTGCTGAATACGGTATGATCAATGACACTAAAGTCCGTTCGATCATTTTCAAAGTTAAGGTCAACGATGAAGCAAAAATTGGCGAAGCAATCGTCAATAAAGCCAAAATCGATGATCACACCAATCCGCCAGATGAACCAGAAGTGCCGATCGTGCCAGTCATCACACCAGGCGAATTGGAAAGTAGCAAATCAGTGAATAATCAAGCACCGAAAATCGGTGACGAAATCGAGTATCGCATCACGTTCCGTAATAAAATCACAAACGGTGTCCTAAACCAAGTCACCGTGACCGACACCTTACCAAAAGGCTTAACCTATGTAGACGGAAGTTTGACCAGTGAAGGTGCTGATCCACAACCTACAAACTTAACCATGGAAAATGGCCAACTTGTCGCTGAATATCCTGAAATCAAGGATACAACCATACGAACGATCATTTTCAAAGTCACCGTAAATGCGGAAGCGGTAGTCGGACAACCGATCGTCAATAAAGCGAAAATCGATGATCATACCAATCCGCCCGACGAACCAGAAGTGCCAGTCACACCCGTTGTAACACCGGGACAATTAGACGTAACGAAATCGGTCAATCATCAAGCACCAAAAATCGGGGATGAAATCGAATACCGTATTAGTTTCCGTAATAAAGTCACAAATGGTGTGATCAATCAAGTCACTGTGACCGACACCTTACCAAAAGGGTTGACCTATGTAGAAGGCAGTCTAACAAGTGAAGGCGCTGATCCGAAGCCAACGAGCTTGATCATGGAAAACGGCAAAATGACCGCTGAATACCCAAAAATCGACGACAATACCGTCCGCTCTGTTATGTTTAAAGTCCGTGTGAACGATGAAGCGGTAGTCGGACAACCAATCGTCAATAAAGCGATCATCGATGATCACACCAATCCACCAGATGAACCAGAAGTGCCCGTCACACCAGTCGAAACGCCCGGTGAATTAGAAAGCACTAAATCGGTTAATAACCAATCACCAAAAATCGGGGACGAAGTCGAATATCGTTTGTCTTTCCGTAATAAAATTCCGAATGGTGTCTTAAATCAAGTCACAGTGACCGATAATTTACCAAAAGGCATGACCTATGTAGAAGGCAGCTTAACTAGCGAAGGTGCTGATCCGCAGCCAACGAGTTTAACAATGACGAATGGCAAAGTCATTGCGGAATACCCGAAAATCCAAGACACAACAGTACGAACGATTGTCTTTAAAGTCAAAGTCAACGAAGAAGCCATCGTCAGGCAAAAAATCGTGAATAAAATCACCGTGGATGATCATGTCAATCCGCCAGATGAGCCTGAAATCCCAGTGGTCCCAGTTGAAACACCTGGACAATTGGACGTGACAAAATCAGTAAACGATCAAGCACCAAAAATCGGGGATGAAATTGAATACCGCATTACTTTCCGCAACAACGTTACAAATGGTGTCTTAAATCAAGTCACAGTCACAGATACCCTACCAAAAGGGGTAACGTACGTAGAAGGCAGTATGACAAGCGAAGGTGATGAGCCAAAACCAACAAGTTTAACGATGGAAAATTGCAAACTAGTCGCTGAATATCCCAAAATCAGTGACAACAAAATCCGTTCGATTGTCTTTAAAGTCAAAGTAAACGAAGAGGCAAAAGTCGGCGAACTAATCGTAAACAAAGCCAAGATCGACGATCATACGAATCCACCAAATGAACCAGAAGTACCTGTAAGACCAGTCGAAACACCAGGCGAACTAGAAAGTACAAAAACGGTGAACAATCAAGCACCAAAAATCGGGGATGAAATCGAATATCGAATCAATTTCAACAATAAAATTCCAAATGGTGTCTTAAACCAAGTCACAGTCACAGATACTCTACCAAAAGGGATAATGTACGTAGAAGGCAGCTTAACCAGTGAAGGCGATGATCCCAAACCAACAAGCTTAACCATGGAAAATGGTCAGTTGGTCGCAGAATACCCGAAAATCATCGACACTAAAATTCGTTCGATCGTATTCAAAGTGATCGTCAACGAAGAAGCTGTTATCGGACAGCCAATCATCAATAAAGCCAAAATCGATGATCATACAAATCCGCCCGATGAACCAGAAGTCCCAGCGATACCAGTAGAAACACTGGGAGAGCTGGAAAGTACGAAAACAGTCAATAACCAAGCACCAAAAATTGATGAAGAGATCGAATACCGTATCACGTTCCGTAACAAAATTTCGAAAGGGACTTTAAACCAAGTTACCGTAACCGATGTTTTACCAAAAGAGGTAACCTATGTGGATGATAGTTTAACTAGCGAAGGGGACGATCCGAAACCAACAAATTTAACGATGGAAAATGGCAAACTAATCGCAGAATATCCCAAAATCAGCGACACCAAAATCCGTTCGATCATATTCAAAGTTAAAATCAACAAAGAAGCCGTCTCTGGACAAGCAATCATCAATAAAGCGAAAATCGATGATCATACAAATCCGCCAGACGAACCAGAAGTCCCGGTCACACCAAAACAACCTGTAGGAAAACTAGAAAGCGAGAAAACAGTCAATAAAAAGACAGTTAAAATCGGTGAAGAAGTTGAATACCGTATCAGTTTCCGCAATACAATAGAAAATAGCCTGTTGAATCAAGTAACAGTCACCGATGATCTACCAAAAGAATTGACTTATGTAGAAAATAGTCTAAAAAATGAAGGTGATGATCCCAAACCAACAAGTTTGACCGTAAAAAATGGAAAAGTGATCGCTGAATACTCAACAATCAGTGACACGAAAATTCGTACAATCATTTTTAAAGCTAAAATCAATAAAGAAGCCGTTACAGGCCAACAAATCAAGAATATAGCGATCGTTGATGACCACATCGTTCCGCCAGATAAACCCGAAGTTCCTGTAGTGCCTGAAAAGGAAGTTCCGATAAAACGAGATTTTCCAAAGGCGGGAGAAGCATTATCGAATTCAGCCGTATTTATTGGATTGGCCATGTTAGTGATAGTTATGTTGAGAAAGTTAGAACAAAGAAAAAAAGATAAACATTAACTATTGTCATTAACTTGATGAAAAAGTAGCAGAGAAGAGCTTAGTATTAAGTTTTTCCCTACTACTTTTTTCAGTAAATAAGGATAATTCATAGAAGGGTAAGTGTGTCAATAATTTCGTTCTTTTTCTATCTACTCAAAAATGATACGATAAAAGGGGTAAAATAATGTAAAAAGGGAGAATAAAATGGAGTTGGGAAAATTACATTCCGATACCTATCGTAGAGGAATCAAGCTGGGATTATTTTTTATACTACCAGCAGTAATTTGTTTTGGACTAATTATTTTTGCAGATGTTGGTCGACTTGGCATGCAAATAGGGTTAATTGGTGGAATATTCTATACAGTATTAGCAATCATTGAATTTGTTTTTAGAAAAGATGGATTGTATTTGTATGAAAATGGCTTAGCACTAGTTCATTTTAATAAAAAGCAGGTACTAATGTATGCAGATATCCGCTATTTTACGATTGCCAGTACAAGTATTATCTCCTTTCGGAAGTCACCACATATTGTGATTCGTCTAAAAAACGAAAAAATAATCAAAGGTTTTTTTGAAATGAATCAGTTTTCAGTAAATGAACTGTCAAATAAAGTGATCTATTTGCAATCATAAGAAATGAAAAAAATTGTCGTGAAATAGCGGTAGTTTTTTGTTTAAAAGTAAAAAAAGTTTGATATTTTCGTCTCAAAGTAAAATTTAAACTTTAGTTAATTGGTAGCGTACTTAATTTTGATTATACTTTTTATTTATATACACAGAAATTCTTTTTAATTAATTTTTTTATTTCCAAATTCGCAAATTTTTTACTTCATAAAGAAAATTATGATAACTATAAGATGAATAAATATGTCAAAATAGAATCTTAAGGAGTTTAAAGTTATAAGAATGTAAACATAAGGAAAAGGGGTTTATAAAATGACAAGAATCAAAAGCAGTCTATCCGTGGCAGAGAGTATTTCGGCGCAGTTTAGTCAGGCAGCAAGTGGTTTTTTATCCGTAAATCAAACCAGCAAAGCCGAACGCACGACTGTAAATGGCAATAACAATGCCAAAAACAGCCTAACGAATCTTCATAGTCGAGGACAACGGATCTCAAATGCAATCACTCGAGATGGCAATGCAATCCATTCCGTAGCCAAAGAATTTAGTCTGATCGACCAAAAAATCAAAAAAGACTTTGAGTTACCACTATTTTCTCCCTCACTTGGAAGAATCAAACGATGAGTGTAGAATCAAAAGAATTGAAAATCAATCAACAACTTCAACAAATAAATCATGAGCAAGATGATAAATCTCGTGAGATTCGTGAATTAGAAGAATTGGAAGCGGATTATTTTTCGATCCACCATCAAGAGCAACGCTATTATCAAGAATTGATTGGGAATAATCAGGGATCGCACTATGTCGGACAGTTTATGGAATTAGAAGAAGAAGCCAATCGGTTACACCAATATGACCGCCAACGTTTAGAAGAGATAGCCGAACGTTTAGTCAGTGAAGAAGTCCAATTACAAAATAAAGAAGAAGAGCTATATCATGCACGCAAGCAATTATTTGTGGAAGAAGTGGAGGACACTTCTTATGGCTATTGACTTTTATGTAGGTGAAGTAAAAGCCCAAAGCGCCGCTGCTAAGCAAATGGCAACTGAATATACTCAGTTTTGCGGCACGCTAAAAGATAGCGTGAATGCCTTTATGAATGCGCCGCTTTCTAGTAAAACGTATGATTCAGCGAAACTTTATTTCTCAGTAGTTTATCCATCTTTGGCAAGTGGATTTATACTAGCATGTGAGGCTCTAGTTGAAGCGCATGATCAATTTCCTGAAGAATTTCAGTCATCTGTAGACACTTGTGATGTGATCGAAGAACAAGTAAAAGCGGAGATCGCCCAAGGACAAGCGCTGTTGCAAAATATGGCACGCACGATGGATAAAGAAAAAGAACGCAATCCACGAATGGAACAACGTTATCTGGGCGTACAAAGCACGATTCAAAAGAATGAAGAAAAACTGCAGAAATTGTATGAGTTTAATGCAAGTTCACCCAGTTTATTTGCGGAATTTGAAGCACAATTAGCTAATTTTGATGTAGGATTGGCGGAAGTAGAAAGAGGTGCGGCTTGGAATCCAGCTGTAGGAACATTTGAGTTGTCACGGATGAATTTGTCTTGGACAAAGCCGATAGATAGGGCTTGGGATAAACGACAGAAGAAATTTGATACGATTAGAAAGGCAGAGATGCAAAAAGAAATCGTTGATTTATCTCCTAACGAACGTGTTGCAAAAGTTAGTGAAAAAGCAGATGAAGTTGCAAACGAAGATGGAGAGCATCATTCCTTCGAGACATAACATGGACGAATTGAAAAGGGTACTAGGCAAAGAAAACATCAGGAAGAAACAGAGTTAGATCATACGAAACCGGCAGATAAAATCAGAGGGATATGATATTCGTGTTAAGTAATAAAATAGCAAACATCAAACAAAAATATTATGATAGATTATATTTAATGGATAATTTTAGAGTGGTTTCCGATTTAGTGTTCTCAGATGATGTTACTTTATTTGGTCCAGTCGTGACATACTTTGATTTAGCTTTCCGTGATATGATCGAAGAAATTCATTTGAAAAAATCATGAAAATAAAACCACAGAGTCCAAAGCTCATACATCGAGCTGGACCCTGTGGTTTTATTTTCTATTAACGATAACGTAAGAAGACATATCTTCCAATCATGACTAACAGTAAAACACCGATTATACTAACGGAATAAGAAACAAATTCTCCTGCGGAAGGAAGATTGCTTTTCCCAACTGGTTTTACCGTGGAATCTGTCGCTTTTGTTTCATGTGTCGTACTGCTAGATTCTATTGAGCTGTCTTGTGAAGAGTCAGAAGAATTGATTGTTTCACTTTCACTAGTAGTCGTAGACGTGCTGGATTCATAAACGTATGTTACGGTTTGTGGTTGATCCGTAAATGTCCCCGTACTATTTGTAGGTCGCTCAAGTAATTTATACCCTTCAAATTCTTTTTCTTCAGTTGTAAAAGCTTCTCCAATAGCGCCTTCAAGTACAACGTTTTCGCTTAGTGACTGCTGGTCTTTTGTTTGATAGATGACCGTAACAGATTTGCCTGGCGTTTCAAGTGCATCCTCTACTTGTGTTGGTTCAGATTCGACTCCAGCTGCATCAATAGCGGTTACAACATACTTCGTCTCAGCAGATTCATTTCTTGCAGTCTGCGAATCAATGTATGAGAATATTGTTTTTTCTTGGTCTTTCCAAATTCGTTTGACGATGTTATTGGGATCCTCAATGATTTCATTTTTTGGACCTGTACCTTTGTAAAGAACGAAATAACGAGTGCTATTTTCTCGTGTATCTTGCCAAGAAAGCGTCGTACCAGAATTTTCAGAAACCTGACTTAATGAGAGCGGTGCGTGAATCGGTTGTTGACTTAACCATGGTTTTTCTGGAATCAAAGTTGGCGTGTTAAAATACTCAGATTTCAATAAGTCAATTGCATCATTTTTAGCTTGATGACGTTCTTTTAAAGTAGGATCTAGACTATTGATATTTGAAGGAAGAATATCATTATAACTAAACAACGTGCTTCCTTTGATATTTGCATATTGTTGATTAAATTTCATTTGATTAGGAATTTCTTCAGGATTCAGCCAAGAAGCGTCCCAGCCGCCGTTACTGACATGTTTATAGTTTGCGTGACCAATATAGACTTGCGTATTTGTCCCTTCAGCTACATTATCCCACCAACGTGTCAACTCACCATAAGGCGCAGCGGCCTGATCAAAACTCCAATATATTTGAGGGGTAACATAATCGATCAATCCCTCTTTCATCCACTTATAAGTATCAGCAAAAATACTATTAGAATAGGATTTTGAAGAACCCAATGGTGTATTAGAGCCACGAGGATCAATCGCTTTGTGCTCCCAAATACCGAAAGGACTGATGCCAAATTGAACGGCTTTTTGATGTTCTTGATTGTGTGTGTCCAGCATTGATTTTATGCCGCTGACTAAATTAGTAATGTTGTCTCGGCGCCATTCTTCAATATCAGTATAGCCAGAGCCGTATATTTTAAACGTTGCTTCGTCTTCGTTGTTCATCCCAAAATAGTTCGTTTCAGATAGACGATAAGGATAAAAATAGTCATCAAAGTGAATCGCATCAATATCATAATTTTCGACCACTTCTTTCATAGAAGCGATAACGTATGCTTGAACCTCAGGAATGCCTGGATTTAAAAAGAATTTTTCATCAAACATTAAAACATGTTCAGGATGTTTTACAGCATAATTAGTCGAGTCTAAAATTCCAGCATCAGAAAAAGCTTTGATTTGTTCTGGAATCGACAAGTCTAGCATTTGTTCTTTGGAAAGTTTGGTCTTATCTAACACACTTTGGGCAGAATATTTTGTGTTTGATACCCGATAAGGATTAAACCACGCGTGGTATTCCATACCAGCTTGGTGTGTGACATCCACCATCCAAGCTAGAGGATCATACCCTGGATCTTTGCCTTGAGTACCACTTAGAAATTCGGACCACGGATTTAATTCAGAGGGATACCAAGCATCTAACAATGGACGAACTTGAAAAATCATAGCATTCATATTCCATTCTTCGAACGTTCCGAGTGTTTTTAAATAATTTTCCTTAAATTCTGATTCTGATGCTGATTTTGCCATATTCAAGTTACTGATTGTTGCAACCCAAGCACTTTGAAATTGACTTTTGGGTTGTTTGTATTCTGTTGGAATGGTGACTATTTCGTTAGAACCATTATAAAAATGAACAGGTTGCTCAGAATTATAACCAAGACGACCATCAATTCCTTGTTCAAATTTAAACAGTGTTTGGTTTTGAGCTAAACCAGTCGATGGACGTAAAAACAAGCTAATGAAACATAACCCCAATAAAAATAAAAGTACAAATCTCTTTTTCATCATCATGAAACAAAACTCCTCCTTCAAAATAAAACGTTATCATTTTATAAATAGTAATATATCATTAAAGAAATATTATTTCAAACTGAAATAATTTTTATCGTAATTTAATTTCACTTTCTTTTCTGAGTTGAATGAAATTTTATTTCTTTTTTTAATAAAAAATGTTGAAAAAAAAGTTCTTTAGTTGTATTATAAGAATGTCAAAGAGAGATGCTTTTTTTCTTAATGACATTTTGATGTATAAATAATACGAAAATAGGATATCGGGGGAGGATTTAAAAGGAGAACGCAATAAAATGATTAAAGTTATAACATCAAAGATGCACTTATTTTCTTATTTTTTGAAAGCGGTTAAAATTATGAATGTAAAATTAGGAGATGAAAAACAGTGAAAAAGTTTACCGAATTTATTGAAGAACATCTAGCTGGACCAATGGCAAAATTAGCAAATCAATGCCATTTACGAGCGATCAGAGATGGGATTATAGCAACATTACCATTGATTATTATTGGATCATTTTTCTTGATCATCGCTTTTCCGCCACTTCCAGCTGATTGGGGTATAACAGAGTTTTTAACATCAAATGCTGCAACTATTTTGATGCCATACCGTATGACAATGTACATTATGACACTTTACGCAACATTTGGAATTGGGGCAAGTTTATCGAAAACATATAATTTAGATGTCATTTCAGGCGGTATTTTATCGACGATTGCATTTTTATTAACGTTTGTTCCTGTCAACATTCCAGTGGAAGCGCTTGATGCTGCTGGAACTGCAGGATTTGTGTTGCCGATGGCCAATTTAGGCGGTGGTGGAATGTTTGTTGGAATCATCACTTCGATTCTAGCAGTTGAAATCTATCGTATTACAGATAAATCAAAATTTAAAATTACGATGCCAGATCAAGTACCGCCAGCAGTTGCTAGATCGTTTGAAACATTAACACCAACCTTGATTGTTATTTTAGGAATATCTACGCTGACTTATTTTATCGGTTTTGACTGGCATTCAACTGTTTCTAAAGTTGTAAGCCCGCTAGTTAGTGCTGCAGATAGTTTACCAAGTATGTTGTTATTGATTTTCTTAGTTACATTCTTTTGGTCATTCGGGATTCACGGAGTTTCGATCGTGGGTTCATTAGCACGACCATTGTGGTTACAATTATTAGACGGAAATACAGCGGCGATGGCAGCTGGAAAAGAATTACCAAATATTGCGGCAGAACCGTTTTATCAATGGTTCATTTGGATTGGTGGTTCAGGCTGTACAATTGGTTTAGCTCTTTTGTTAGCGTTTAGCACAAAATCTCAATTTGCTTCAAAATTAGGAAAAGCGACATTGGCACCAGCAATATTCAATATCAATGAACCACTTATTTTTGGTACACCAATCGTCTTGAATCCGATCTTGATCATTCCATTTATTTTAACACCAATGGTTACAGGAACGATTGCATGGTTTGCTACACAATTTGGTTTAGTGAATCGCGTTATTTTTACTGCTCCATGGACACTGCCTGGTCCAATCGGTGCGTATCTAGCAACTGGAGGAGATTGGAGAGCAGCTGTTTTAAATATTCTTTTAATTATTATTTCAGTGTTCATCTACTATCCATTTGTAAAAATTTATGACAACAATGAATTGGAAAAAGAAAATCTAGTTGTAGAATAAAAGGTAAGGTGATAACGATGATGAAAATTCAATTTTTATTGATTAGCATACTATTTCTTCTAGCAGGTATAGCCTTGACTCATTATTTGAAAAAAAAGTGTTTATTACCAAATCGTTGGATAATTGGGTTATTGGTGTTTTTAGTTATTTTAATTCCACTGTTACTGCTCCCAAACCTTTCGCCGGCAATCAAACAAGGCCTCTATTTAGTTAGTGGCGTTTTATCCGTTATATTTTTTGAAAGTAGTCGGCTACAGTTAGAGAAAAGAAATCAGCCAAAGTAGGGATTTGAATAAACCCTTTATTTTGTAGAAGTTGGGACAGAAGTCTTTCACTCCGAGAAATAAGAAGACATTGCTTCTGCTCTCACCGTTTATTCGGATTTCTTAAGGCTAGGGTATAACTCGTCGAGTTATGTCCTAGCCTCAATTTATGTAAGATGAATGACAATATCGAGGATGGATACTTGCTATTAATTTTATTAAATAGACAAAGTAACCAAGACGCAAACCTAAAGAAAGTAGCGAATTAAATCATGAAGTATATTATTGGTATCGACAGTGGTGGTACAAAAACAGAAGCAATTGTTTATGATTTAGCGGGGAATGAACTGCAACAAACCATTACAGGTTTTGGTAATATGTTGGTTGATTATAATGAAGGACTTTCCAATATAAAATCAGCAGTTCAAACCATATTCGATTCTCGTAAGCCCGAAGATTGCCAAGTATTAGTATTAGGTTTGGCCGGGATCGATAGTGGAGATTTACGAGATATCTTAACAAAAGAATTAGCTGAATTTAATATTCCTATCGTTTTATTGAATGACGGCCAATTGGCTCATTATGCGATGCTTAAGGGAGAATCAGGAGTGTTAGTCATTGCTGGCACTGGTTCGGTTTGTCTGGGCATGAAAATGAGCGAATGGTATCGAGTTGGTGGCTGGGGTCATTTATTTGGAGATGAAGGAAGCGCATATTATATCGGAAAACGTGCAATACAACAAGCACTCTCAGAATATGATTTAGGAAGCCAATATAGCATACTCACACAAGAATTATTTGCCTATTTTCAGGTTTCTACAGTTCTTGAATTAGTTAAAAAAGCGTATCAAGCAAAAAAAGACGAAATTGCTGGATTAGCCCAAATGGTTAGTGAATTATCGGAAAAAGAGTCGATAGCTGCGACTATTTTAACAGAAGCTGGAACGCAGCTTGCGCTAGAAGTAGAAAAAGTTGTAACGAAAATGCACGTAAACAATCAACCAGTCAATATTGCGTTGAACGGTAGTGTTATTGAAAAAAACGAAGTTGTACGGCGCTCTTTTTTCTCTTATTTGAGGCATTGTTCATTTGAGGAACAAATTGTAGAAAAAGAACATTCAAGTGCAAAAGGAGCATATTATTTTTATAAAAAGAATGGAGAGTCAAACCAATGAGAAGATTAGGTATTTCAGTATATCCAAACCATAGCAGTGTGGAAGAGATCAAGGAGTATATGACATTAGCGGCAAAATATAATTTTAAAAGAGTCTTTACTTGCCTGCTATCTGTTGAAGAGGGAAAAGAAAAGATCGTAAAAGATTTTACCGAAACTATTACATTTGCAAAGTCATTAGGAATGGAAGTCATAGCAGACGTTAGCCCAAAAGTCTTTGGTGAGTTAGAAATTAGTTATAATGACTTATCTTTTTTCAAAGAAATTGGCGCAGATGGGATTCGTTTAGACTTAGGGTTTACTGGAAATGAAGAATCGATTATGACATTTAATCCGCAAGATTTAGCGATAGAATTAAACATTAGCTCTGGAACACGTTATTTAGAAAATATTTTGAGTTATCAGGCAAATCCAGATAAGTTATTAGGCTGTCATAATTTTTATCCACATCGTTACACAGGATTAAGTTACGATCATTTTATCGAAACAACAAAAGTTTACAAAGAGAATGGCATCCATACAGCAGCTTTTGTAAGTTCACCATCCGCTTCTATTGGACCTTGGCCAGTTGAAGAAGGATTGTGTACGTTAGAAATGCATCGCGAGTGGCCGATAACAACACAAGCCAAACATTTATGGGCCACTGATTTGATTGATGACGTGATCATTGCAAATTCATTCGCAACAGAAGAAGAATTAAAGGCATTGAGTAACATCGATCCATACAAATTAACCTTTGACTGCACAATTGAAGAAGCAACGCCAGAACTGGAAAGAACGATTATTTTAGAGGAGTTTCACTTTAACCGTGGAGACATTTCTGATTACGTTGTTCGTTCAACACAAAGTCGGGTAAAATACAAAGGACACAAATTTGAACCTTTTAACACGGCAGACATGACGGTTGGAGATATTATTGTAGAGACGTCACTATATGCTCATTACGCAGGAGAGCTGCAAATCGCACTATTGCCAATGCAAAATTCAGGAAAAACCAATGTTGTTGGGAAAATTACTGAAGCAGATCGAATTTTACTACCTTATTTACGACCATGGCAAAAATTTGCTTTCAACGAAGTCAAATAAGTTTCAGGAGAAATAAAGACAAGAAGGAGGAATTACTATGGTATACGCAGTAGGATTAATGTCTGGTACATCTTTAGATGGTATCGATGCAGCGTTAGTCGATATTTCAGGCAAAGACGAAAAAACGTCGGTAACGTTGATTGATTTTGTAACGATCCCTTTAGCAAAAAAGACGTTGAGTAGGATTCGAGAATCGCTTTCACTTGAGTCCTCCAATGTAGAAAAAATTTGTTCATTGAATGTTGAATTAGGAGAAGCATTTGCACAAGCCGTTTTAGCAATTTGTAAAAAAGCAGGTATTTCTTCTGATGAGTTAGCTTTTGTCGGCAGTCATGGCCAAACAATTTTTCATATTCCATTTGCTAGAGAAGAATTTTCAGCATCGACGCTCCAAATTGGTGATCCAGCAGTGATTTGTGAGCGGACAAAAACAACAGTGGTATCGAATTTTAGAGAACGGGATATGGCTGTTGGTGGACAAGGTGCGCCGATTGTTCCATATTCTGAATATGTTATTTATCGAAGTGAGGATACAACGCGTATTTTACAAAATATTGGTGGTATTGGTAATTTAACGGTAATTCCAAAGAATAGTAAATTAGAAGACATGGTGGCATTCGATACTGGGCCAGGAAATGTTATTATGAACGAAATATGTTTACACTTTTTTGACGAAGAATATGATAAAAATGGTGCATATGCTAAACAAGGAACGGTTGATCCAGCGCTATTAGCTGAGATGATGGCACATCCGTACATCAAAAAACCATATCCAAAAACAACGGGTCGTGAAGAATTTGGCAAACAGTATACACAAATGTTGATTGAAAATTGGGCCATAGACCCCAAAAATCTGTTGGCAACGGCGACGATGTTTACAGCTAAGTCGATTGCTATTGCAGTAAAACCATTTATTCAAGGCAAAACAGAGCTGATCATCGGAGGCGGTGGCAGCTATAATCAAACCTTGACCTCGATGATCAAAGCTGAACTGCCAGACGTTCAAGTGATGATCCAAGAAGATATTGGTTATTCATCTGAAGCGAAAGAAGCAATCGCAATGGTGATTTTAGCCAATCAGACAGTGCAACACGGTACGGGCAATGTTCCAAGTGCGACTGGAGCAAAAAAATCTGTTCCACTGGGAAGTATTACGTATTACGAATAACGAGTATACATTTTATTGTTTTAACACATTAAAAGTATCTATAGGTATTTGAAAATTGAGTAGAGAATGGTATTATGATTATAGAAAACAGTACTTTACTCTACAAAATGACTACTTTTGACTACTCTTTTGGGTACGTTTATCTTTATGTGATTTGTTTAAGAGTAGTGGGAAATAAAAAAATGGAGATGAAACAATGAGCGGAGAAAATATTCAAGGAAGAATTATAAGTATATTGGATCTGCTACCAAATTCTGAGCGGAAGATCGGTCAAGTTATTTTGGATAACCCTTCAATAGTAATTGAAATGACAGCATCAGAGCTGTCGACCTATGCAGGTACAAGTCCGGCAACGGTGATTCGTTTTTGTAAAAGGATAGATGTGCAAAGTTTCACACAATTAAAAGTTCGTTTATCAGCTGAAATCGAAGTACCTGTTCATGAAGGATACTCAGATATTACCGCAAACGAATCAGTGGATGAGATCAAGAAAAAACTATTAGGCAATGCTTACCAATCTATGCAAGAGACAGTTGCTCTACTCAACAATCAACGAGTTGAAACGATCGTAGATGTGCTAGTTGCAGCACCGATTATTTATGTGTTTGGTATCGGAGCCTCATATCTAGTAGCAGAAAATATTGCACAAAAATGGAATCGAATCGGTAAAACAGTTGTCTGTGTACAGGATTCCCATGTTTTAGTAACGATCTTAGTATCTGCACCGAAAGAGGCGGTATTTTTCTGTATCTCTCATTCAGGTGAAACGAAAGAAGTGTTGAGGTTACTTGATGTAGCGCAAAAGCACCAATTAAAAACGATTGGGCTCTCACAATTTGGCAATAATACACTGACCAACAAAGCCGAATATACGCTGCAAACTGTTCGTTCGAATGAAGCCGTGCTAAGAAGTGCAGCAACTACCTCATTACATGATCAGTTTATCGTGGTAGATGTTTTATTCTATGCCTATGCCTCCAGAAACTTTGATCAAACCATCGAAAAAATCCAGGAGTCAAAAGCTGAAGTGAAGAAATATGAAAATTAAAAGAGGCATGAAAAATTGGATCAAAAACCGCACAAATGCGCTATAGGCATTGTGCGGTTTTTTGATAAATCATACTATTTATTTGGCTGTTCAGTGAGATGTTTAAACCCTTGAACCACTCACTTTAGTGTTTATTTAAAATAAACACAGACGCATTCTGGTGCATAAATATCTTTTTGGATCATTTCTAAAAGTCCAGTTTCTTCATCACGACGATAAAGAGTGAGATTATCCGTATTTTGATTTGCCGCAACCACAAATTTGCCTGTTGGATCTAAATCAAAATCTCTTGGGATTTCACCTTCTGTAGAAATCAATTGCACACGTTCTATTTTACTGCCATCATCTGCTGTTGCAAAAACAGCAATTGAATCATGGCCACGGTTTGATGCATAGACAAATCGGCCATCAGCTGAAATACGGATCGCAGCACCACCGTTAAATTCATTGAATCCATCAGGTAAAGTCGATACTTTTTGAACTTGTTCAAATGAACCATCTTTTTCATTATAAGCTAATACAGTAACTGTACTATCTAATTCACCAAAAAGGTAAGCAAATTGATTCATTGGATGGAAAACTAAATGACGAGGACCCGTTCCAGGTTCTGCAACATATTGCGCCACCTCAGATAATTTTCCCTCTGCACTAACATCATAGGTGTAAACTCGGTCCGTACCCAAATCACAAACAGCTAAACGACGATCAGGCGTTAAATCAGTATAATGAACATGCGCATTGTCTTGATTGTCATGAGGACCAGTTGCTTCATCATGAACGATTTTATCTGTATCTTCTAAGCTGCCATCAGCCAAAATACGATACACATGAATGATTCCTTGATGATAATTCGCACCAAAAACCAATTGTTTCTCTTCGTCAATAGCAACATAACATGGAGGAGCGCCGGCTTCTGTTACTTTATTGATCAAGTCAAACTGTTCATTGTTTTTATAAGCGGCCATTCCACCCTCACCATCAACAGAAGTAACGTTGAATAAGTCACCTTTTTGATTAAGTGCTAAGTATGTTGGGCTAGTTTCTTCTACTAATAACGTTGCGTCAGTAAGTGTCTCTTTCTCAGTATCTAGTGCGATCTGATAGATTCCTTTACTTTCTCTACGTGTATAAGTTCCTAATAAAATTTGTTCTAGCATGAAATTCCCTCCATTTTTTACTGCTGATTTAAAAGAAGCAGCAGTTGATTTAACTCTTTTAGTATACCATAAGAATTCATTGAATCAGTAAAACTTTATAAATCCAATGTTCGCATTTTCACTTGATATATGCTATCATATCTTAAGACTGTAACGACAGTCATTTTTAATTTTAGAGGGGTGACACGCATGTACGATAACACAAATAGCAACAATGATGCAGTTCGCTGTTCTTTCTGTGGTAAAACACAAGAAGAAGTGAAAAAAATCGTTGCTGGACCAGGTGTCTATATTTGTAATGAATGTATCGACTTATGCAAAGAGATTATTGATGAAGAATTTTACGACGAAGCTGTACGTGAATTAACGGATGTTCCAAAACCCCAAGAAATTTTGGAAGCCCTAAACGAATATGTAATTGGACAAGATCAGGCAAAGCGCTCATTAGCAGTTGCGGTCTATAATCACTATAAACGTGTAAATCAATCAGAAAATTCAAGCTCTGAAGAAGTGGAACTACAAAAGAGCAATATTTGTTTAATTGGATCAACGGGTTCTGGGAAAACCTTTTTAGCCCAAACATTAGCTAAAACACTGAATGTCCCATTTGCAATTGCAGATGCGACTAGTTTGACAGAAGCGGGATATGTAGGGGAAGATGTAGAGAATATTCTATTGAAGCTGCTACAATCTGCTGATTTTAATGTGGAACGCGCTGAAAAAGGGATTATTTATATCGATGAAATCGATAAAATTGCACGCAAAAGCGAAAATGTTTCCATCACAAGAGATGTGTCAGGTGAAGGTGTCCAACAAGCGTTGCTTAAAATCTTAGAAGGAACGGTTGCCAGTGTGCCACCGCAAGGCGGACGCAAACATCCACATCAAGAATTTATCCAAATCGATACAACGAATGTTCTATTTATTGTGGGTGGAGCTTTTGATGGAATCGAAAACATTGTCAAAAATCGCCTAGGCGAAAAAACAATTGGTTTCGGTACGAAAAATAGCAAACTTAACGAAGAAGAAAGTATTATGCAACAAATCATTCCAGAAGATTTGTTGAAATTCGGTCTGATTCCTGAGTTCATCGGACGCTTACCAGTGACAGCCGCGTTAGAGAAGTTGACGACAGATGATTTGGTTCGTATCTTGACTGAACCAAAAAATGCTTTGGTAAAACAATATCAAAAACTATTGTCTTTAGATGATACAGAATTAGAATTTGAACCAGATGCGCTTCGTGCGATTGCGGATAAAGCAATTGAACGTAATACAGGTGCTCGCGGCTTACGTTCAATCATCGAAGAAATCATGATGGATGTAATGTTCGATGTACCATCTGATGAGACAATCGAAAAAGTCATTATTACTGAAATGGCTGTGGAAGGTACAGGCAAACCAGCGATTGTTTATAATAAAAAAGACAAAAAAGCTGGATAATTAAAGTTGGGACAGAAGCTTTAGCTCCGAGAGTTAAGAGAGAATTGATGAAAAGAGCGTTTCAACTTTTTGTTAATTTTAGCTTATTTCTGATGGCGCTGCTTTTGTCCCACTGTTTTTTAGTGAAATCAATAAGATTAGAGGTCAAAATATGAATGTTCATAACGCAGAAATTATTATTAGTGCGGTTTCACCCAAACAATATCCTGAGACAGAACTTCCAGAAATCGCCTTAGCCGGTCGTTCAAATGTGGGTAAATCTTCATTTATCAACACATTGATCAATCGGAAGAATCTAGCTAGAACCTCAGGCAAGCCAGGTAAGACTCAAACACTAAATTTTTATCTGATCGAAGATGCGTTGCATTTTGTTGATGTTCCAGGATATGGTTATGCAAAAGTATCTAAGACAGAACGAGCTAAATGGGGCGAGATGATCGAAACGTATATGACCACAAGAGAGCAATTGAAAGCTGTTGTTTCTTTGGTCGATTTACGTCATGCGCCAACACAAGAAGATATTCAAATGTATGAATTTTTGAAATACTACGAAATCCCTGTGATCGTTGTCGCAACTAAAAAAGATAAAATCCCAAGAGGCAAATGGAACAAGCACGAAAGTGTCATCAAAAAAGCGCTGAACTTTGATAAATCCGATGACTTCATACTCTTCTCTTCACAAACGAAAGAAGGAAAAGAGGAAGCCTGGCAAGCCATTGAGAAGTATTTATAATAAAAGGCTCTTTGTCAACTAATGTTGGTGAAGAAAATCCAAAGAATTAAATCAATGATGAAGCCTAGAGGGAAATGCCTCTAGGTTTTTCTATTTGGTTGAAAAAGAACAGACCCAAAGCATAAAGTAATTCTCAATTTAAAATTATAGAAGTTACGGAAGCCGTAGGCATTTCTCTTTAATACTTTGATATGGTTATTCAAGCATTCTAACGGTCCGTTGGAATAAGGCAAATCCAACGCATTTTTAATGCCCGTTTGAACTTTTTTAAAGGTAGTAATTGTTGTTTGATAATAAGCTGGAAGCCTAGAATAATCTTGTTCTAATAACACGTGAAACCGTGTGTAATCTCTTGTTTGTATGGCATAGAGAAAATCCTGATAACAGGTATAGCCAGCTTTTAATTCTTCATCATAGGCAAGTAATCGATCCACGAGTTCGGTTTCTGTTAAATAAGCACGGAAGGAAGGACGCCATTGGCGTTTTTCAAAATGGAGCTTCGATTGATTCTTTTGAAGTAGTTTCCAGTATTTCTTCAAGTGACGGTATTTTTTTGCTTCTACAGATCCTTGATGGAGAAAGGTATTCATTCGTTGAATGCGGTGTTTTAAGAACGTTCGCCCAATGTGTTGCACAATATGAAAGCGATCAAGAACAATCTGAGACTTGGGAAATAGTTTCTTAATTAAAGAAAAATAAGGCGCATACATATCGCAAACAATGTATTTTACACCTTCACGAACAGATAAAGAAAATCGTGAGAAATAGCGTTCTAAAAAAGGCAACTGGCGGTTTTCAACGACATCGAGTAATTGCGTTGTTTGTCGATCCATCATAATGAAACTCATAGAGGCAGCGACTTGTTTCACTGATTTAAATTCATCAAAACAAAGAACTTCTGGCAAGATGAGTCGATTGATTTTTTGGGGTTCGTAAAACTGTTTCAATACGCGATAAACAGAGGAAACAGAGACCTTCTTTTGACGGGCAATTTCGGTCATAGACGAAGTGTTTCGTAGACGCTCGGCAATCGAAAGCTTAACTTTCTTAGAGATCGAGCAACACTTTTCGATAAGACTTGTTTCAGCGACAAAAGTTCTATCACAAGAATGACAGAAGAAACGACGTTTCTTCAAGCGTAAGTATGTTTGGTATTCAGAAACATCATTCAGTAAAATCAGACAGGTTGTAAAGCTCCAACGAATAATCGATCCGTCTTCATGGGCACCACAATGAGGACAGGAGTGCGCTAAATAGTCCAACGTACCAGAAAATTCCTGGCAGATCCGTCCTTTAATGCGTTCTTTTTTTAAAGAATTTTCATTAAAAGTAATGTTTAAGTCTAGAATATCTAAGGTTTCTTTGGTAAGATTTGTATAGGACATCTTGATTTCCCCTTTTGATTGGTTTTAGACGACTTAATTCTAAAGGATATCAGGGTGTCTTTTCTATTATTTTGCATTAAAAAAGATGCCGGTGATTGTTCACCAACATCAAAAAGTATAGAGCCTAATAAAAACTAGCATTGACAACCTTTAGAGAGCTGTCAATGCTAGTTTTTATTTTTCTTTTTTCTTGTCTTCTTTTTGTTGTGCTTTTGCTGCTTGTTTTTCTAGTTCTTCTTTTGGCATCTCCACTTTTTTTGGATCTGACGCAAAAGAATCGAATAATTTATCTAAGTCATTGGTACTTTCAAATTTTAAGCCCATTGTGTATCTACTCCATTTCTTTTTAGATTGAGTAGAAGCTGTGTGGTACAACTTCTTTTCTTTAGTTTAGCATCCTTTTGGAAATTTGAATAGTTTTCTTTTCCAACTATTACTAATTTTTATAAAAATACTTTTATGTTCGGTTGGTAAGCTTGCATTCAATTATAAAAAAAGGTATAGTTTCTTCGAATAGAGAAAAGAGGGACGAAATGGCAGGAAATATTTTTATTGGAATGGTTCGTGGGTATCAGCGTTTTATTTCCCCTGGACTGCCAGCTAGTTGCCGCTATCATCCAACGTGTTCACAATATATGATCGATGCCATCCAGACACATGGCAGCATCAAAGGGGTAACGATGGGAACGGCGCGCTTTTTACGCTGCCATCCGCTGACAAAGGGTGGAATCGACTATGTACCCTTGAAATTTAGCTTAAAAAGAAATCTGGATCAAGAATATCATGGTCCCTATAACTATAGAAGAAATAAAGAAAATAAATAGATGAAGGTGGACTTTTGGATGGAGATTTTAGCATTTGATTTTGGCGGTTCAGCAGTCAAATATGGGGTTTGGAACGGACAAGAAATGACGGACAAAGGACAATTTAAAACACCGAAAACATGGGATGAAATGAAAGCGTCATTAATCGCTGTCTTTGAAGGGATCAATCAAAAACTAGCAGGTGTCGCCTTAAGTGCTCCAGGAGTAGTAGATGTTGAAAAGCAAATGATCAATGGAATTTCAGCGATTCCATATATTCATGGCTTCAATATATTTAAAGAATTAGAAGAGCTATTTAATCTTCCAGTAACAATCGAAAACGATGCGAATTGTGCAGGAATGGCAGAAATATACGAAGGTGCTGCCAAAGGGAAACAAGAAGTAGCGTTCGTGGTTATTGGAACGGGTATTGGTGGCGCCATTTTCCGCAAGGGGGAAATCGTTAAAGGAGCGCACCTTTATGGCGGAGAATTTGGGTTGATGTACCTAAGTGGTGGACAGACCTTTAGTAAGCTTGGAACCGCCGTTCAAATGGCTTGGCGTTATTGTAAACGTAAAGGTCTGGAAAAAGAAGCGTTTTCTGGGGAAGACGTATTTGCTTTGGCAGAGTCTGGTGATGAAGTAGCGATTGAAGAGGTCAATAATTTCTATGAGTATTTAACACAAGGTTTGTTTAGTATTCAATTTTCTCTTGATCCAGAGATGATCGTTTTAGGCGGTGGCGTTTCTGCTAAAAAAGGCTTACTAGAGGAAATCAATCGTCGAATGAAAGAAAAATTGGCGTATTTTGAATTGAATGATTTCATCCCGCAACTAGTGACCTGTAAATACAAAAATGATGCCAATCTGATTGGGGCAGCTGCTAATTTTGTAACGATCCAAAAAAATAGCTAAGATCTATTAGGTATAGCTGGAGTTTCATACTATTTTTCTGACATTCAACGGGAAACGTTGCGTTAGTCAAGTTTTACCTAATGAAAAGAAACGCAAAGCATGTGAATAAGAAAGGCATAGGTTGGGACAAAAGCGTTTAACTCCTAGAAAGAAGAGGAGTTGCTTCAGTTCCAACCATTTATTCGAATTCCTTAAGGCTAGGATATAACTCGTAGAGTTATGCCCTAGCCTCTTTTTTATTTCAATTCTTTATGTAAATAATGAAAAACTTTAAACAAATAATTTATTATTATTTAGATTATATAATTGATATTTAGTTGTTAAATAAGTTATAATTACTATTTTTTTATTATATATAAATAATAATTATAAAATAAGAAGGAGGTAAAGGAATGAAAAAATATTTTGGAAATTGATGGAAAAGAAATTGAACGGAAATTATTAACCTCAAATCGACAATTTACATTTGATGTAGATGGTCTAATTAAACAAGAAAGTGATAAAGTTGAAGTTGTTGGGTATCGTTATAGTACCGAAGTCACACGCCAAAAGGTGAATATCAAGCCAGTTAAGGCGGAAATGACACTGGATATCTATAAGTTGGATACGCCGTATGTAACAGGAAAAGTGACAGCGAAATCAGCAAAGAGTGTTCGTTTGTACGTCAATCGAAGACGTCAAGAAACAGTAAAAATGGCTGAAGATGGTACATTCAACTTGTTAGGCGTGGAAATTCTTTCTGT
This sequence comes from Enterococcus sp. AZ126, assembly GCF_051714545.1. Taxonomy (NCBI): domain Bacteria; kingdom Bacillati; phylum Bacillota; class Bacilli; order Lactobacillales; family Enterococcaceae; genus Enterococcus; species Enterococcus sp. AZ126. Next base: position 1,048,138 of record NZ_JBIOSB010000001.1, on the reverse strand, counting down.
TACAGATAAAGTAGAAGTAGCATTACTAAATGAACAAGGTGTTGAAATGTTACTCTAGCCTGTTAGTATTTCTCAATAAGAACTGTCAACTTGATATAACAAAAAGACAGTAAATGATTTTGAGTGAGAGAAAAATTTAGAAATACTCATGAAGGCTAACTGTTTTTGAAACAGAATAAAATTATAATGGATCGACTTACAAGCCACTTTCGTCAGTTTTATTATGGCAGAAAATAGGGGATAAGTTGATCCTTTATTAAATTTTTTCTACAAGTTGATATGGAGAGATTCTGTAGTGAAATCAGGAAAATCAAGTTTAATAATTTGAATTATAGGAATTTTCAGAAAATTCGTTGACATTTCTTTCGTTATTGATTATATTTGTATACATACTTCTTTAATAATTATATATACAAAGAAAATTATCTGGCTTTACGAACTCGTTCAGCTTTAAAACTAGGGAGGAAACAAAAATGAAAAAATTTAGCTTTTTATTTGCTAGTCTATTTTTACTAGCAGCGTGTGGTCCACAAGCTGGCGGAGGCGCAAGCGGTGGTGGAAATAAGGTTGAAGGCGATACGATCAAAATTGGGATGAACATGGAACTTTCCGGCGATGTTTCAGCATATGGGAATGCTGAAAAAGAAGGAATTACCTTAGCTGTTGAAGAAATCAACAAAGCTGGTGGTGTGTTAGGGAAAAAATTAGAATTGATCGAAAAAGACAACAAATCTGAAAATGGCGAAGCGACATCAGTAGCAGCTAATTTAACAGCCAAAGATAAAGTTGTTGCAGTCGTTGGACCAGCGACATCAGGCGCAACAAAAGCAACAATTCCAAATATGACAAAAGCAGCAGTTCCTGTGATCACACCTTCAGGTACAGATGATAGCATCACTGTTGTAAACGATAAAGTACAAGAATATATTTTCAGAGCGTGTTTCCAAGATACGTTCCAAGGAGTTATCTTAGCAAACTTTGCACAAGATAATTTGAAAGCTGAAGATGTTGTGATCATCGGCGATAATTCGAGTGACTACGCAATTGGGTTGACGAAGTCATTTAAAGATACGTTTAAAGGAAAAATCGTTAAAGAAGAAACCTTTACAGCTGGTGATAAAGATTTCCAAGCAATCTTAACGAAAATCAAAGACCTTGATTACGATGCAATCTACATTCCAGGATACTATGCAGAAGCAGGATTGATCATCAAGCAAGCACGCGAGATGGGGATCGACAAACCAATTCTTGGTGCTGACGGATTCGGTGATGAAAAATTAGTTGAAATCGCTGGCGCAAAAAATGTTTCTAAAGTCTATTACACAGGACACTTCTCAGAAAAAGCACCTGCTACAGACAAAGTAAAACCATTTGTAGAAGCATTTAAGAAAAAATACAATAAACAACCATCGGCGTTTAATGCTTTAGGCTATGATTCAGTTTACATGTTAAAACAAGCGATGGAAGACAAAGATTCAGCTGATTCAAAAGATATTACAGAAGGCTTAGCTTCATTGAAAGACTTTGTTGGTGTTACAGGAAAAATGACGATGGACAAAGACCACAATCCTGAAAAGTCAGCTGTAGTACTAGGATTAACAGAAGGAAAAGAAACATCTGCGGATGCGGTAAATCCTTAAAAAGTAAGCTGTATAAGTAACTTAAAGAGGGTGAGACAAGGTTCCACGTTTTGTCCGTCCTCTTTTTACTTTAATGAAATAGCAATTATTCTAAAATATTGGAAGTGATAATCATGGAAGTAGTAATCCAACAACTAGTAAATGGGCTCTTTTTAGGGAGTATTTATGCACTATTAGCTTTAGGGTATACAATGGTTTATGGCATTATCAAATTGATCAACTTTGCCCATGGAGAAATCTACATGTTGGGCGGATTTATGGGGTATTTCTTTATCAACAAATTAAACTTAGGGTTTTTCCCAGCGCTGATTTTATCAATGGCAGGAGCTGCGGTGATTGGTGTGGTAATTGAATTTTTAGCATACAGACCTCTAAGAAAATCAACAAGAATCGCAGCCTTGATCACCGCAATAGGGGTGTCATTTTTACTGCAAAACGGAATGATTTATTGGTTAGGACCAGAAAAAAAATCATTTCCACAAGCAATTGAATTTAAAAATTATCAATTAGGGTTTATTCAAATCTCAAATATTCAAGTTCTCATTTTAGTTATCTCATTAGTATTGATGATTGCGTTACAACTGATTGTCAAAAAGACAAAAATGGGAAAAGCAATGCGTGCTGTTTCTGTAGATGCGGACGCTGCACAACTAATGGGGATCAATGTCAATCGCACAATTTCATTTACGTTTGCATTAGGTTCTGCTTTAGCAGCAGCTGCTGGTATGCTAATTGGACTTTATTATAATTCCATTGATCCGATGATGGGCGTAGTTCCAGGACTTAAATCGTTCGTTGCGGCTGTTTTAGGTGGGATTGGGATCATACCGGGTGCCGCACTGGGTGGTTTTGTGATCGGTCTATTAGAGACGATTACGATTGCACTTGGTTTTTCAGATTATAAAGATGCGGTGGTCTATGCATTGTTGATTATTATTTTATTGATTCGTCCTGCTGGAATTCTCGGCAAGAACATCAAAGAGAAAGTGTAGGTGGCAAACATGAAAAAGAATTTAAAATACAACGTTGTTTGGCTTCTGATTGCTGCTTTAGCTTATGCTTTTATTTACGTATTGTATATAACAGGTGTGATCACGCCATTTACTGAATATACGTTGATTACGATCGGAATCAATATTATGTTGGCACTAGGGTTGAATTTGATTATCGGTTTTTCAGGTCAGTTTTCTTTAGGACACGCGGGATTTATGGCAATCGGTGCTTATAGTGCAGCGATCATGCTTGTTAAGTATCCGACGATGGGTGGTTTTTTCAGTGGGATTTTACTGGGAATCGTGTTATCCGGACTCGTAGCCTTATTAGTCGGTATTCCAACTTTGAGATTAAAAGGCGATTATTTAGCGATTGCAACGCTCGGAATTTCTGAGATTATTCGAATTGTTATTATCAATATGAAAGATATTACAAATGGTCCAGCAGGAATCTTTGGTATTCCGCCAATGGTCAGCTGGCCAATGGTTTTTGGCTTTGTGGTTATTGTAACATTGATTATTGTTAATTTTATTCATAGTGGTCCAGGACGTGCGACAATGGCGATCAGAGAAGATGAGATCGCTGCTGAATCAATGGGCGTGAACACGACAAAGTATAAAGTTGCAGCATTTATTATCGGTGCTGTTACAGCCAGTGTCGCAGGAGCAATTTATTCAAGTTATGTCCAAACGATTGCGCCAAAAGACTTTGGTTTTATGAAGTCAATCGATATTTTGATTATCGTAGTATTTGGCGGAATCGGGAGTGTTACTGGAACATTCATTTCAGCGATTGTATTGGGGATATTGAATATGTTCTTACAAGATGCTGGTGCACTTAGAATGATCATCTACGCATTAGCATTGATTATTATCATGATTTTTAAACCAGGCGGATTACTTGGAACGTGGGAATTTTCCGTAAAAAAATTATTTAATAAAAAGGAGGACAACTCAAATGCCTCTATTAAACGTTAGTAATTTAACAAAAAACTTCGGCGGACTTGCAGCTGTTTCCAATGTCAATCTTTCATTAGAAAATAATGAATTGATTGGATTAATTGGGCCAAATGGTGCTGGAAAAACAACTCTGTTTAACCTTTTAACAGGGGTTTACGAGCCAAGTGAAGGCACTGTGACATTAGATGTTTTAGGTGAAGAAAAAGTATTAAATGGCTTAAAACCTTATAAAATTGCGGATATGGGCTTAAGTAGAACATTTCAAAATATTCGTTTGTTTAAAGATTTAACGGTGATGGACAACGTGTTGATTGCCATGAATAGTAAAAACAAAGAAGGAATTCTAGCTAGTATCTTACGTTTACCAACTTTTTATAAAAAAGAAGAAGAGATGGAAAAGAAGGTACTTGAACTTTTAGCAATCTTTGGTTTAGAAGAAAAAGTGCAAACGGTAGCGAAAAATCTCCCATATGGTGAACAACGGCGTTTGGAAATTGTACGTGCTTTGGCGACACAGCCAAAAGTATTATTTTTGGATGAGCCGGCAGCAGGTATGAACCCACAGGAAACAGCAGATTTAACTGAACTAATTAGAAAAATCCAAAAAGAATTTCAAATCACGATCGTTTTGATCGAACATGATATGAGTTTGGTCATGGATGTTTGTCAAAGAATTTATGTTTTAGAGTATGGCAGAATTATTGCTGAAGGCAAACCAGAAGCAATCAAAAACGATCCTCGTGTGATCGAAGCTTATCTTGGAGGTGAACTATAGTGCTCGCAATTGAAAATTTATCTGTTCATTATGGTGTGATTCAAGCAGTGCGGGATGTAAGTTTTAATGTTGAACAAGGAGAAATCGTTTCGCTGATTGGAGCCAATGGTGCTGGGAAAACGACGATTTTGAGAACAATTTCAGGTCTGAATCGTCCCTCAAAGGGAACAATTACATTTGAAGGACAACAAATTCACAAAATGGTCCCGCAAAAAATTGTAGCCTCCGGTTTATGTCAAGTCCCAGAAGGGCGACATGTTTTTGCTGGTTTGACTGTTCAAGAAAATTTAGAAATGGGTGCATTTTTACGTAAAGACAGAGACTTAAAAAAAGAGTACGATATGATTTTTGAACGCTTCCCAATTTTAAAGGAACGTAAAAATCAAGATGCGTCAACTTTATCCGGCGGAGAGCAACAGATGCTGGCGATGGGCAGAGCACTCATGTCCAAACCAAAATTACTATTATTAGATGAGCCGTCCATGGGACTCGCGCCAATCTTTATTCAAGAAATATTTAATATCATCCAAGAAATCAACAAACAAGGAACGACTGTTTTATTGATCGAACAAAATGCAAAAATGGCGTTGTCAATTGCTGATCGAGGGTATGTGCTTGAAACAGGTGAAGTTGTTTTAACTGGTCCTGGTAAGGAATTATTAGAAAGTGAAGAAGTTAAAAAAGCATATTTAGGAGGGTAACAACATGAGTGTAAGTGATTTTATGACAAAAAATTTAGTCGTTGCTCAACCAGAAATGAAAATCTTTGATGCTGTAGATTTGATGAAAAAAAATAATATTCATCGTTTGCCTGTTGTCAAAAAAGAGCAAGTTATCGGTTTGATCACAGAAGGAACGATCCAATCAGCAATGCCATCAAAAGCTACAAGTTTAAGTGTCTATGAAGCAAATTATTTATTAAACAAGACTACAGTGGCAGACGTGATGGTAAAAGAAGTTCGAACAATCAAACCAGAATCTTCTTTGGAAGATGGCATATTCTTAATGCGTCAAAACAATATAGGTGTATTGCCTGTCGTTGATGCAAATGAGAAGCTCGTTGGCATTATAACCAATAATGATATTTTCGATGCATTTTTAAAAATCACCGGCTACAATGACGGCGGTACTAGAATTCAATTACGTATTCTAGAAGACCACAAGGGGATTTTAGCGGATATCACAAAATTATTGTCAGACAATGATTTTAGTATTTTAACCGTTGTGGTAAATCGCAAAGAGCTAGAAACAGTAATTGAGTTGCAGATAGAAAGCCGCGAAACGCAACAAATTGGAAAAATATTGAAAGAAGCAGAATATGATGTGTTTGAAGCAACATTTATTTCAAAAAAATTATAAAATGTGAATAATAGCAAGAGATAGAAGATATTTTTTTTGAAAACAGTTTGACTATTAGATGAGCGTATGATAATTTTATATAGTAAAGAATTTGTATCTATAATCATCTTAGAATAGTAGAGTGTTTTACTCCTTTGATATTCTTACGTCGTATCCTCTAAACGATAGAGGTTGTTGTTGGTATAATTATTACATAATAGTTTGTAATTGATTATAAATATTAAGGTAGGAGGAATGAAAAATGAAAAAAGTTATCGGATTTATCATTGCGACTGTAGCAGTGTTGAGTTTTGCAACATCAGCGTCTGCTGACGGAGCAATTTCAGCAACTGAGCAGACTGTACTTGATGAATTGAATGCTGGCGTAACAATCGGCGGTAAAAAATTCAGTTTCGGTGCAGCTGAGATGAATGCAGCTTCTAATCACTTGAAACGTGTTGATTTAACACAAGCTCAAGCGGATGAAGCAGTTAAAAACATTCAAGCAGCCCGTACTTTAGTCGGAGGGGTATCTGTTGATACTTCAGGGGCTAATTCACTTGGCGCTGCGATCAAGCTATTACCAGCTAACGTAATTTCTCAATTACAAAATTATGTTGTTGCTGCTGGAAATGCTGTTGGCGTGAAAATTACGTTTGGAGCGGGTGGAACGTATTCTACAGTGACGATTACTGACACTAAAGGTGCACCTGTCTACAAAACTGGAACACCAGTTAAAAATACAGGATCAAATTACGCATTAAGCGGAATTACTTTTGGCTCATTGATCGTAGCTGCAGCAGGTGCAGTATTCATGAGCAGAAAGAGCAAATTAGCATAATATGAAACAATTAAAAAGAGTAGGGGCATTTATTTACGTGCCTCTTCTCTTTATGTTTTTTGGCTACTTCATAATTTATATAATTGGTGCACCTGTCATTAACTTCGCATCTTCAGCAGTGGAATTGATCTCGTTGAATGATGCTCCATCGTTTGATCAAAAAGGGACAAACCTTTTCGAAAAAAGAACGGATAAAACAAAGCAAGCATCCTCAGACGGAAAGTCGACTGATGCAGGTAAAGCTGGGATGGAAGTGTCTGAAAAAGGCGAGTTATCTTCTTCAAATATGGTCTATCCAGTTGGAGGAGACCAATTTGGTGAGGTTGTGATCGACAAAGTCGGAATTAATGAACCATTATATTATGGCGATAGTGAAGATATTTTACGTTTAGGCGCAGGACAATATATCGGTAGTATGATTCCAGGAGATCTTGGAACAACGTTGATTGGTGGGCATAATTTGCCATCTTTTGGAAAAATTTATTACCTAGAACCTGGAGATGAAGTGACGATCAATACCCATTATGGGGACTATCTGTATCAAGTGACCGAAGTGAAAGTTGCTGATTACAAAGATTCAACAATCAATACAAAATTAGGTGACCGCTCTAAAAGATCACTGATTCTTTATACTTGTTATCCATTAGATGCGATCGGTTTAACACCAGAACGTGTTTTTGTTTCAGCTGATTATGTATCTGGACCAATCATTGATGAGAAGTCATAAAGGAGGAGAATCAGTCAGATGAAAAATCGCAGTCATTTAGTAAAAATAATCTCTCGCTTTTTTATTGCTTTTTTATCCTCTGTATTTCTATTTGCATTTTTGATTTTATTGACATTGAGACTCACTCTTTTTAGTGAGAATTATATTGCAAAGCAAGCAGCAAAAGCAGATTATTATTCTGAATTAACAAAAGAAATTAATCGTCAAATTGAAAATAGTGCTTTGGGAAGCAATATTCCAGAAGGTGTTTTGAATCGATCAGTCAGGAAAGAATTAGTGAAGACAGACGTAGATGCATATTTCGAAGCAATGTACAATACAGGGACAAAATATTCGATCTCTAACGAAAAAGAGATCCATGATGCTGTCTCTAAAGCAATCAAAGAGTATATGAGTGAAAAAAATATCGAGATAACACCAGAATCTGAGAAAGCTGTAACAAGCCTTTCAGATAATGCTATAACAGTCTACAAAGGCTATATCGAGCTGCCTTTTTTAGTTTCTTATGGACGGAAAGTCATGAACTATAAGTCAAAATTAGTCATTTTTATGGTTATTTGCGGTGTTTTATGGGCTTTGTTAAGTTTTGCCCTCTATTCTTCATTGAGAGGTTATTTCCATCGTTTATTGAGGTATTGGTCATATATTTGGACAGGCAGTGGATTAATGATGATAGTCGTTCCTACAATCATTTTAATGCAGGGTTTTTTAAAGAAACTCGGTATTCAATCCAAAGCAATGTATGATTTTATTCAAACCTATTTGTCGAGTTTTTTATGGTTGTTTATTATTATTGGTATGATTTCGATCATAGTAGGCATTTTCTGTAGCGTACTTAGCGAGGTCAAGAGAAAACGACTATTTAGTGTTTAATTGATAAAAAAGTCTTACATTTATTAGAAAAAAGGAAAGTGGCGCAAACCTCACCAAGTTTTGCCCACTTTCTTTTTTTTACGTAACGTGATAACATATAGCTTTGGAGGGATGAAGATGTCAAAAAAAAATAAAGATATAGAAGTCAAAATAGAAGAAGCAGAAAAAAAAATAAATGGTGAAACGATCACGGTGAGTACCTTGATGATTGGCAAAAAGGAAATTGGTCAAGTCTTAGCACAAGACACAAAAAAATTTGCTGTAGTAATTGATGGTCGCAATGAAGCGACTGTGAAAACGCTTGATGAAGCGATCGAATATATTATCCGTCAATGGAATTTAAACGATTAAAATAAATAACAATTTTTTTTAGAAAAAGACTTGCATTTTTCTCGAAAGTTTTGTATTATAACTAAGTCAGGTTTTTTACTAAAACCTTTTGGAGGAATAGCGAAGTGGCTAAACGCGACGGACTGTAAATCCGTTCCTTAGGGTTCAGTGGTTCGAATCCACTTTCCTCCATTTTTAACTTATTGGGGTATAGCCAAGCGGTAAGGCAACAGGTTTTGATCCTGTCATGCGTTGGTTCGAATCCAGCTACCCCAGTTTAATTTGAGCAACTCATATGGAGTTGTTCTTTTTTTTGACTAAAATATCGATAGTAACTTTTGTTCTCTTTTTTTGAAATATGTGATAAAGTGAATGAAAAAGCATGAGGAGTGAATTGGATGAATATTAAAGAGAAAATAACTGAAACAGCTGAAAAAGTTTATGACTTAGCACGTGATGGTAAATATGATGTAAAAGTGAATCTTTTTTCTAAAAAAGACACGGATGATAAAGTAAAAGGTATTCATGTTGTAACAGCTAGAGATACGGCGCATACAAAGAAATGGCGTGCGAAAAATCGTTAAAATTATTTAATAAATAAGAACGAGGCCGAGACAAAAGTGTTTAGCTCCGAGAAAAGAGCTGCTTTTTTCTCGCCGTTTATTCGAATTAAGAACGTGAAACAAGACTGATCTTCAGTTTTGTCACACGTTCTTTTTTTATTTATACAGGGATTATTTATCGATTTCAAGCCCTAGAACAGTCAAATGACCGTTTCCAACAAGTTTAATAACAAGTCTGGCTAAATGGTTGGGAGACATGTCCGTGTCACTTGTGATCCACCAATGAAGGGTTCCTATAAAGATGGACGTCATATACTCAATGATAAAATCAATTGGCACTTCAATATCATTCTCTGTGATTTTAAGCTTAGAAAAAATATCCGCGTATTTTTCATAAATAATATCTGCCAGCTTCTTACGCAAAAGTTCATTTGAACTGCCATCCATGATCGTCAAAAAGAAATTTTTATTCTTTTGAATGTTGATATAAATATTGGTTAATAGAAATTCAATTTGTTTGACTTTGATTCGATTGCTGACAATAATCTGTTCCGTATCGATCACAGAAGTAAAGGCATTGATCGCAAAATCAAAAATTTGTTCATAAAGGTCTTGTTTGTCTTTGAAATGAGCATAGAAAGTCGCGCGATTGATCATTGCCTCATCTGCAATGTCTTGGATCGTTATACCATCATATCCTTTTTCTTCCACTAAGTGAAAGAAAGCTTCGATAATCATTTTGCGTGTTCGCATTACCCGAAGGTCCGTTTTCTTTGACATAAAAAATTCCTTTCGAAATAATCAACAGTTTTAAAAAGTTTGTTGCTTATCTCACAAATTAGGGCGTTTTGCCTGTTGCAATTAAATTAGAATCTTTCTAAAATATACATAAGTATTATATCAGACACTTCGTAGTATAATCAACAAAGTGTTGTGAAATAAAAGGATAAGAAATTTAAGGAGCGCAAACCTATGACTTTAAGAGCAGGAATCGATGTTGGTTCTACAACTGTGAAATTAGTAATTATTGACGAAAAAAATCATACGAGATTCGCTAAATACGAACGACATTACTCAGATGTAAAAGCTGCAACCGAAAAAGTTTTAAACGAAGCAATGACGAAACTAGGTGAAGAGACCCCAATCACAATGACGATCACAGGTTCTGGAGGGATGGGACTAGCAGATGTTCTGAATATTTCTTTTGTTCAAGAAGTGATTGCTTGTACAAAAACAGTAGAAGAAATCATTCCAGAAACAGACGTGGCCATCGAACTTGGCGGTGAAGATGCGAAGATCACTTTTTTTGAAGGGGCGTTAGAGCAACGAATGAACGGCAGTTGTGCTGGTGGGACTGGCGCTTTTATCGATCAAATGGCAGTGCTGTTAAAAACCGATGCAAACGGGGTCAACGAATTAGCTAAAAATTACCAAACAATTTATCCAATCGCCTCAAGATGTGGCGTGTTTGCTAAGACAGATGTGCAACCTTTGATCAACGAAGGAGCCGCTAAAGAAGACATCTCGGCAAGTATTTTTCAAGCAGTAGTCAACCAAACGATTGCAGGACTTGCAGCTGGTCGAAAGATCAAAGGAAAAATCGCTTTTTTAGGCGGTCCACTGTTCTTTATGTCAGAACTTAGAAAGAGATTCATCGAAACGTTAGATGTACAGCCTGAGGATGTCATTTTTCCAGAAAATCCACAACTATTTGTTGCGATGGGCGCTGCAATTTATTCTGAAGGAGCGAATCCAACGACTTTAGCTGATTTGATCTATCGTTTGACCAAAGGCGATCAAAAACAATTAAAGCCAACGGATACACTAGAGCCACTATTTAATGATGAAAAAGAACTAAACGTTTTTAGAGCACGTCATGACCAAGCGAAAGCGCAAGAAAAAGCATTAGCGGATCATCATGGTGTAGCTTTTTTAGGGATCGATGCAGGTTCTACGACGACAAAAGTTACATTGATTGATGAAGAGGGGAATCTATTATTTTCATTTTATGGAAATAACCAAGGGCAACCATTAGAAACCACAATGAGTGTCTTAAAAGAGTTATACCAAAAATTACCAGAAGATGTATTTATTGGAAAATCAGCTGTTACTGGGTATGGAGAGCATTTGATTAAAAATGCATTGAAAGTCGATATTGGTGAAGTTGAAACGATGGCTCATTACAAAGCTGCAGATCATTTTCAGCCCGGCGTTGATTTTATTTTAGATATCGGCGGTCAAGATATGAAGGCGATGACGATCAAAGATGGTGTGTTGTCTTCGATCCAACTAAACGAAGCCTGTTCTTCAGGGTGCGGTTCGTTCATCGAAACATTTGCCAAATCGTTAAATTTTGATGTAAAAGACTTTGCCTTAGAAGCATTAAGTTCGAAAGCGCCAGTTGACCTAGGTTCTCGTTGTACCGTATTTATGAATTCAAAAGTCAAACAAGTCCAAAAAGAAGGAGCATCTGTCGGTGATATTTCTGCTGGCTTGTCCTACTCAGTGATCAAAAATGCGATTTATAAAGTAATCAAAGTTCGTCGCCCAGAAGAGTTAGGCAAGAAAATTGTTTGCCAAGGTGGGACATTCTATAATGAAGCTGTTTTGCGTGCTTTTGAAACAATCAGTGAGCGTGAAGTCGTTCGTCCTTCTATTGCAGGTCTTATGGGAGCCTATGGGGCTGCTTTGATTGCACTAGAAAATTATGAATTAGGACAGGAAACTACCATCTTGGGGCTTGAAGAGTTGAATACTTTCACAGCAGATAAAGAATTTACCCATTGTGGTTTATGTGAAAATAACTGTATGATGACGGTGACGATCTTTTCTGATGGCCGTCAATTTATCACTGGAAATCGCTGTGAACGTGGCGCCAGAATCAAAGTAAAAAGAGAAGACCGCAAAGTCAATTTAGTGGATTATAAATACCGCAAGTTATTTAAGTATCGTCCATTGAAAGAAAAAGATGCGATTTATGGTAGGATCGGAATTCCACGTGTTTTAAATATGTACGAAAATTATCCGCTTTGGCATACTTTTTTCACTGATCTAGGTTTTAGAGTAGAATTGTCACCAAGATCAAATAAAGAATTGTATGAACAAGGAATGGAAACGATCCCTAGTGATACGGCATGTTATCCAGCCAAAATTTCCCATGGTCATATTCAAGCGCTGATCGATTCAAAGGTGCCAATGATTTTTTACCCCGGTGTCGTTTTTGAACGTCAAGAATCAGCAGAAGCGGATAATCATTTTAATTGTCCAATTGTGCAAAGTTATCCTGATGTTATTCGCAATAACGTGGATGATATTCGCGATGGTAAAGTGGATTACCGTAATCCGTATATTAATTTAGCTAATGAAGCATCCGTAGCGAAAGTGCTAAGCGAAACATTTGCGGATCTAGGTATTTCAGAAGATGAAGTTGCTCAAGCTTTACGACATGGTTATGAAGAATTAGATGCGTTCAAAGAAGATGTCCGTAATAAAGGAGAAGAAACCTTAGTGATGTTGAATCAAAAAGGAGAGAAGGGAATCGTTTTATCTGGACGACCTTACCATTTAGATCCTGAAATCAATCATGGAATTGCAGATGTAATCACACAAGAAGGCTTCCATGTATTGACCGAAGATTGTGTTTCTCATCTTAGTGATGTTGGAAATTTACGTGTTGTCAATCAATGGGTGTATCATTCTCGTTTATACGCAGCAGCTCGCGTTGTTGCTAAATCTAAAAATCTTGAACTCGTTCAACTGAATTCATTTGGTTGTGGCTTAGATGCGGTCACGACGGATCAAGTAGAAGAAATCATGGATCAGTATGGGAAAATTTATACTGTCCTGAAAATTGATGAAGGATCGAATTTAGGTGCAATTCGTATTCGTTTACGTTCTTTAAAAGCTGCAGTTGGTGAGCGAGAAAAAATGAATTTTGAACCAAAATTACAGCATGAAGAACCAGAAAAAATTATCTTCACGAAGGACATGAAAAAAACGCATACGTTATTATTACCGATGCTTAGTCCCATCCATCAATCAGGCTTGGTCGATGTTGCTTTAAAAGCTTCGGGCTATAATGTTGTTTGTTTACCAGCAGATGATCGTGAAGCAGTAAATGTTGGTCTGAAATACGTGAATAACGACGCCTGTTATCCAGCTATCATTTCGATTGGTCAATTAGTTGAGGCACTCGAAAGCGGGGAATATGATTTAAATCATGTCAGTGTCATGATGACGCAAACAGGCGGCGGTTGTCGTGCAACAAATTATATTCCATTACTAAGAAAAGCGTTGAATGACGCAGGATTTCCACAAGTTCCAGTCGTTTCCGTTTCGATGGGGAATAAAGGAGTAGAATCGAACCCAGGATTTAAATTTACACTGCCCATGTTGAAACGCGTTGCCGTAGCCTTTTTATATGGAGATTTATTTGAACGGGTTGTGTACCGAACACGTCCGTATGAAACACAAGTTGGCATGATTGATGCGCTCCATGCTAAATGGCTAAAACAGATTGAAAATAATGTCCGTAATGGTTCGTTGACTTTATTCAATCGAAATATGAAAAAAATTATCAAAGAATTTGATGAAGTCCCTCTAAATGAAGTGAAGAAACCAAAAGTTGGAATTGTTGGCGAAATTTTGGTTAAATATTCACCAACTGCCAATAACGATATCGTTCGTTTATTAGAAGCTGAAGGGGCAGAAGCGGTTGTGCCAGATATTATTGGATTTATGAATTACTCTTTGTACAACCAAATATGGAAATATGACAATATGGGCATGTCCAAAAAAAGTAAAAATCTAGCTCAATTTGCGATTCGAATCATCGAATATGTTGAAAAACCAATGGATAAAGCGCTAAGAAATTCTAAACGCTTTGAGGGACTTAGCTCTATCGAAGAATTGGCAGAAGATGCAGGAAAAATCCTCTCAATCGGAAATCACACAGGTGAAGGCTGGTTTTTAACAGGAGAAATGATCGAGTTATTGAAATCAGATGTAAATAATATCGTCTGTATGCAGCCATTTGGATGCCTCCCAAATCACGTTGTAGGTAAAGGGGTTACCAAGGAGTTGCGTCGTCAATATCCTAAAGCCAATATTGCACCGATTGATTATGATCCAGGAGTATCATTAGTAAATCAGTTAAATCGAATTCGTTTGATGATGGCGACAGCTAACAAAATGATGGATGAAGAAAAAGCTCGTATTTAAAAATAGGTAGCCTAAGTTGCGTGTCAGAAGCAATTTAGGTTATTTTTTTGCAGACAATGACTAAATACTAACTTTGTCCATACCAAATTTAGTAGATAAACCCTCTCTTTACTGTAATTTGGAACTTTTGGTTGTTTATGAGGTATATACCAGTTATAATAAAAGGGAATAAAGAGGAGGAAATAAGATGGTGTCAAGTTTACCAGTTTATATTCAAATACACGATAAAATAAAAAACGACATTGAACATGGTGTATGGAAGATTGGGGACAGACTTCCATCAGAACGCGAGCTTTCGACCCAGTTTAATGTTAGTCGGATGACGTTGAGACAAGCGATTCAAACACTTGCTGATGAGGGGATTTTAGAGCGGAAAATCGGATCTGGTACCTATGTTGCCCGCAAAAAAGTTCAAGAAAAAATGACGGGAACTACAAGTTTTACAGATATTATGCTTTCCCAAAATCGAGTTCCATCCAGTCGTACCGTATCCTATTATGTAGCCAAACCAAGTTCCAGTGAGATGGAAAAATTAAACCTAAAAGAACATGACCAAATAGTTCGCATGGAGCGAGTTCGTTTTGCGGATGATTTGCCTATTTGTTTTGAAGTGGCTAGTGTGCCTTATTCTTTGGTCGATCAATACAGCAAGACCGAAATCACAAATTCTTTTTATAAAACTTTAGAAGAAAAAGGTGGGAACAAGATTGGCCGTGCCAATCAAACAGTTTCTGCCATGCTAGCCTCAGAACAAATTGCGGATTATTTAAAAATCAAACGTGGAGATGCGATACTTCGCTTACGCCAAATTTCTTATTTTGAAAATGGTACACCGTTTGAGTATGTTAGAACCCAATACGTAGGCAATCGTTTTGAATTTTATTTAGAAAAATAAACGCAAAAAAATGAACGTTTGTCGACGCATCTGTATAGAGAAGTCGTCTGCGTTCATTTTTTAGTGGTAAAATGTATAATTCAAAACAGGTCCAACCTTCACTTACAAAGTTGGCTCCTTTTTTTCGATTGGTAATTCATGATACGAACATTCGCCTTCTTCAAAAGTCACTTGTCCACTTAATAGTTCAACGATTTCTGCCATAAATTGTTCGGAGGTCGTTTCATCTACAAGGCAAATAACATCAACATGTTCTCCGTAAATCGTGTCTTTTAATGTGTAGGGATGATTTTCCATGAAATTTTGAACGTTTCCAAGATTTTGATAACGGATCGTTAAACGAATTTCCTGTTGCAATTTTCCTTGGACAAGTCCAATACTGCTTAATGCATGAGAAACAGCTTGACTATATGCCCTGATTAGTCCACCTGCACCTAATTTAGTCCCGCCAAAATAACGTGTGACAACAGTTGCCACATTGATTAATTCCTGTTTTTTCAACACTTCTAACATAGGAATGCCAGCGGTTCCACTCGGTTCCCCATCATCACTACTACGCTGGATAGCACTTTTTTCACCAATGACAAAAGCACTGCAATTATGACTGGCTTTCCAATGTTCTTTTTTCTTTTGAGCAATAAATTCCTTTGCTTCATCTTCTGAAGAGACTCGTTTGAGAGAACAAATAAAACGTGATTTTTTGATTTCAATTTCACTTTCTCCATCCGAACGAATGGTAAAATAACTATCAAGCATTTGCTCAGTCCTTTACTACATAATACGTTAAGTATAAAAAAAATAAAGGTGAGAAGCAACTATTCTCTTTAAGAACTGTGAAAAGGCCTTCATTTGCTTCTTTAAAATTTTATGAGATAATGATTAAAGACATATCCAATTCAAGGAAAGTAGGAATAAAATAAGGGAGTGAATGATTTGGCAAAAGAACGTCAGAAAAAATATGATAGCGTTACCCATTATTTAACAACTAATGGCGGGTCACAAGTAACTTTAACGTTTACGCAGTTTGACGAGTTACTTTTCCCTCAATCAGGACTTCCTAGAACTGCACGTACAGATATTGATTGGTGGGCAAATGATCATAAATATCCAGAAAAAGGAGCTTATGGTTGGCTTAATGCAGGATATCAAGTTGTCCAAGTCAACATTGAGAAAGAATATGTTGTTTTTAATAAACTGCTCAAATCAAACTGGCTTTTATAATTATAAAATATGGATAAATCAAAAGTAGGGAGCGTTGACAAAAGCTATCATTTCACTATACTATGATTAAAGAGAAATATAATGTTTGTTATGTTATCAATAGAAAAAAGGGGATGGCTATTATGGCTAAAAAAACAATTATGCTTGTATGTTCTGCTGGAATGAGTACAAGTTTGCTTGTAACTAAAATGCAAAAAGCGGCTGACGCCCAAGGTTTGGATGCAGATATATTTGCAGTTTCTGCTTCGGATGCTGATAACAATTTGGAGAGTAAAACGGTGGACGTGTTATTATTGGGCCCCCAAGTTCGTTTCATGAAAGGTGATTTTGAAAAACGACTAGAGCCAAAAGGAATTCCTCTAGAAGTAATCAATATGGCAGATTATGGCATGATGAACGGAGAGAATGTGTTAAAGCAAGCATTAAATTTGATTGGAAAAGATTAAAAAATAAGGGCTTCACCTACCGTTTGTTCAAGTGATGCCTCATTTTAACTAAAAACTCGACTAATTTGCTGGAAAAGTGAATGGGTCGAGTTTTTTGCAATGGAAAAAATGATAACCCTTTTTTTGAGAAAAATAAAAAAATAAAGTAGAAAATGCGTAGTTTAAATAAGGAGGGAAGAATGCAAGAATTATGGGGAAGAAAAGTCTTAAAAAGAGAAATTGAAACGATCAAAAACATCGAAAAAAAGAGTCAAAAATTATTGACTATGCAAGAAGTGAGTGAAAAAACAATTCAATGTTTGCGTTGTGGTCAGATTCATAGTAAGAATACAGTTCAATTAGTGACAGAACATTATTACTGTCCTAAATGTATCCAGTTAGGCAGAGTGGATACTAGCCAGAAATTTTATTATTTGCCAGAACCAACACCTGTCAAAAGAACAGTTCATTTTGCTTGGGATGGGACACTTACGGATGGACAGCAAGCAGTCTCAGATGATTTATTAGCCTCGATAAAAAATCATGAATCTAGAATGATTTGGGCAGTTACTGGTGCCGGAAAGACGGAAATGCTGTTTAAAACGATCCATTATTCTTTAGAATGCGGTTATCGAGTGGCAATTGCTTCGCCTAGAGTAGACGTATGTCTGGAACTGTTTCCTAGAATACATGCTGTTTTTCCAGAAGAACCTGCGATACTACTTCATGGCAAGATGGAGGAATGCTATCGTTATACTAAATTGCTAGTTTGTACGACGCACCAATTATTACGCTTCTTTCATGCGTTTGATGTATTGATTATCGACGAGGTAGATGCATTTCCTTTTGTTGGCAATCAACTATTGCAGTATGGTGTAAAACAAGCAATCAAAAAAAATAGTTCACTTGTCTATCTCACTGCAACGCCAACCAAAGAGCTAACTAAAAAAACAGATAAAAATGAATTAAAGACTAGCATTTTACCAGCACGATATCACCGAAGAATTTTGCCGGTTCCCAAAATAAAATGGTGTCATCAATGGTATAAAAAAATCAAAAAAGGCAATACACCTAAAGCATTAGTAGCTATAATTCATTCACTAGTGATTAAAAATGATGTACTGATTTTTTGTCCCAGTATCTCTTTAATGGAACAGCTCAAAGGAGCTGTTGAAAAGAAATTTCCTGAAGTAGCTTTAGCTTGTGTTCATTCACAAGATCCAGAGCGTTTAGAAAAAGTTTTAAAGATGAGAAACAAAGAATATCGGATTCTGATGACTTCAACTATATTAGAACGCGGTGTAACATTTGATGGTGTCTCGGTGATTGTTTTAGGCGCAAATCACCCTGTATTTGCAACATCTGCGCTTGTTCAGATTGCAGGGCGAGTTGATCGTAGAATGGATTATACTGCTGGGGAGGTTTGGTTTTTACATGACGGTTGTACAAAAGCGATGAAAGAAGCGATCAAGCAAATCAAAAAAATGAATACGTTAGGTATTGAAAGAGGGTTGATAGATGATATGTAACTATTGTGGTCAAATGATTAGTAGAAATCTAACAATCAAAGAAATTTTTTTGCCTGAAAAAATAGCAGCAGAACAATTGTGCCTATCGTGTGCTAAAGGATTCCAATTATTGGAGAAAAAAGGTAGCTGTCTAGGATGTCAACGTCAGTTGTCAACTACGCCATATTGTAATGATTGTATAATGTGGCAACGACGTTATCCAGAGTATGATTTTCATCATGAAGCTCTTTTTGTCTATAATAAAACAATGCAAGAATGGTTTGAAGAATATAAATTTAGAGGAAACTATAGGCTTCGATATAGTTTTGCAGTATTTTTGCAGGCTTACTTTAAGAAAAAAAAGAATGTTCTAGTGATTCCGATGCCGATTTCAACAGAACGAATGAAGGTCAGAGGCTTTAATCAAGTTGAGGGATTGTTAGATGCAGCCAATATTGCGTACCAGCCTTATCTGGTACGTTTTATAGACGGAGACTCTCAAGTACAAAAAACAAGAAAAGATCGAATGGCGTTGAAACAACCTTTCAAATTGACGAAAGAAGGGCAAGAGGCAATCATCGCGAGAGAAGTTCTTTTAGTTGATGATATTTATACCACAGGAAGAACGCTTTTTCATGCAGCTCAAGTTATTTTAGAAAATACACCTTCAAAACTGTATACGTTTTCTCTCTCAAGATAGAAGAACGATCAAAATAAAAAATCAACCGCAATTTTGTTGGCAAAAGTAATATAATTCGTTATAATAGAATCAAGAAGAAGGATAACAGAGTGGTCCTTTTATTCCTTCTTTAGCAGCAGATGAAAGGGGTAATCGTTATGTTTAGATATAATGTGCGTGGAGAAAACATCGAAGTTACTGAAGCGATAAGAGACTATGTAGAGAAAAAAGTAGGTAAATTAGAACGTTATTTCAGTGATTCACCTGAAGCTACGGTTCATGTGAACCTAAAAGTCTATACTGAAAAAACAGCCAAAGTTGAGGTTACTATTCCTCTACCTTATTTAGTTTTACGTGCCGAAGAAACATCACCAGATTTATATGCAAGTGTTGATTTAGTTGTCGATAAATTAGAAAGACAAATTCGTAAATTTAAAACAAAAATTAACCGTAAATCTCGTGAAACAGGGATGAATACTGCTAAAGCAGCAATTTTCTTAAACGGTGAAGAGACACCAGATGAAACGCCAGAATTAGACATTGTTCGTACAAAACGTCTTTCATTGAAACCAATGGATAGTGAAGAAGCAGTTTTACAAATGAACATGTTAGGACATAACTTTTTTATCTTTGAAGACTCAGAAACAAACGGAACTAGCATTGTTTACCGTCGTAAAGATGGGAAATATGGTTTGATCGAAACAGATTAAATTGAATAAATCGGATCATTTGACGTTGATTTAATGAGGAAGAGCTAAAAATATCTAGTTGCTTTGTACTCAATTAGATATTTTTAGAAAAATTGTTATCGAGGTCTGTGATACTCGGATATTCGTTTTTTAAGAGACTGAAGCAGGACGGCATACGTTTTGCCGAAGTCTCTTTTCCTTGTTTTAAGTCTATATACATAAAAAATGACATAATATATTATTAATATTAAGAGAAGTTATTTCATTTCTTACCAAGAAGTGATAAAATGGACAGGATGATTGTGCATTCAGTGCAAAAAATAAATAGAGCTTATTGAAAGGAACACTTAAAACATGGCTAATTTTTTAAAAAAGATGATCGAAAATGATAAAAAGGAACTAAAACGCTTGGAGGGTATTGCCAATCAAGTAGAATCTCACGCTTCAGCTATTGCTGCATTAAGTGATGATGAATTAAAAGCAAAGACAGACGAGTTCAAAGCTCGTTATCAAAAAGGTGAAACACTGGATCAATTATTACCAGAAGCATTTGCAGTTGTCCGTGAAGCAGCCAAACGTGTCTTAGGATTATATCCATATCCTGTTCAGTTAATGGGGGGTATAGTCTTACATGATGGAAATATCCCTGAAATGAGAACGGGTGAAGGGAAGACCTTGACCGCTACAATGCCTGTGTATTTAAATGCATTGACTGGCGAAGGTGTCCATGTCGTAACAGTCAATGAATATTTGGCAACACGTGACTCAGATGAGATGGGTGAATTGTACAATTTCTTAGGTCTAACTGTTGGATTGAATATCAATTCAAAAACATCAGAAGAAAAACGTGATGCCTATAATTGTGATATTACTTATAGTACAAATAATGAATTAGGATTTGATTACTTACGTGATAACATGGTCGTTTACCGCAATCAAATGGTACAACGTCCGCTAAATTATGCGATTGTAGATGAGGTTGATTCAATTTTGATTGATGAAGCCCGTACGCCATTGATTATTTCTGGTCAAGCAGAAAAATCAACCGCACTTTATACACGTACAGATACTTTTGTTAAACGTTTAAAAGAAGAAGAAGATTATAAAATCGATGTTCAGTCTAAAACAATTAGTTTAACAGAAGCTGGTATCGAAAAAGCTGAAGAAAACTTTGGTTTAGATAACCTTTATGATATTGAAAATACAGCGTTGACGCACCATATGGATCAAGCATTACGCGCGAATTTTATCATGCTTCGTGATATTGATTACGTTGTTCAAGAAGGCAAGGTATTGATCGTTGACCAATTTACTGGTCGTATCATGGATGGCCGTCGTTATTCAGATGGCTTGCACCAAGCGATTGAAGCTAAAGAAGGCGTAGAAATCGAAGACGAAACAAAAACAATGGCAACTATCACATTCCAGAACTATTTCCGTATGTATAAAAAATTAGCTGGGATGACAGGTACGGCTAAAACAGAAGAAGAAGAATTCCGTGAAATTTACAATATTCAAGTTTTCCAAATTCCGACAAACCGTCCAATCATTCGTGATGACCGTGCAGATTTACTTTACCCAACACTAGAAAGTAAATTCAAAGCAGTTGTTCAAGACATCAAAGAACGTTACCATAATGGTCAACCAGTCTTAGTTGGTACAGTTGCTGTTGAAACTTCAGAGTTATTATCGGAGTTATTAAATAAAGAAAAGGTACCGCATGAAGTATTGAATGCGAAAAACCACTTTAAAGAAGCTGAAATCATTATGAATGCTGGTCAAAAAGGTGCGGTAACGATCGCTACCAATATGGCTGGTCGTGGTACAGATATCAAGCTTG
Organism: Enterococcus sp. AZ126; assembly: GCF_051714545.1. Classification (NCBI taxonomy): domain Bacteria; kingdom Bacillati; phylum Bacillota; class Bacilli; order Lactobacillales; family Enterococcaceae; genus Enterococcus; species Enterococcus sp. AZ126. The sequence continues at coordinate 1,026,622 of NZ_JBIOSB010000001.1, read as the reverse complement.
GTCTTGGTGTTATCGAACTTGGCGGTTTAGCCGTTATTGGTACGGAACGTCACGAATCACGCCGTATCGATAATCAATTACGTGGGCGTGCTGGTCGTCAGGGAGATCCTGGGGTTTCTCAATTCTATCTATCGTTAGAAGATGACCTGATGAAACGTTTTGGCTCTGAACGAATCAAAGCATTCTTGGATCGTATGAACATTGAAGAATCAGATGCTGTGATCCAAAGTAAAATGTTAAGCAAACAAGTAGAATCAGCTCAAAAACGTGTGGAAGGGAATAACTATGATACACGTAAGAATGTCTTGCAATATGATGATGTGATGCGTGAACAACGTGAAGTTATCTATGCACAACGTCAAGAAGTTATTATGGAAGATACAGAGTTGACTCAAACATTGTTAAATATGGTAAAACGTACGATTACTCGTGTGGTAGATAGCCATACACAATTAGAGAAAGAAAATTGGAATCTTGATGGTATCGTTGATTTCGCTTCATCAACATTAGTTCATGAAGACTCTATTTCTAAAGCAGATGTAGAAGGCAAATCGCCAGAAGAAATCAAAGCGTATCTAGTAAAACGTGCTCAAGAAGTTTATGATGTCAAAGTAGAACAATTAAATGGTCCAGAACAAATTTTGGAATTCCAAAAAGTTGTTATTCTACGTGTTGTTGATACAAAATGGACAGACCATATCGATGCAATGGATCAATTACGCCAATCAGTTGGTTTACGTGCCTATGGACAAAACAATCCATTAGTTGAATATCAAACAGAAGGATACAACATGTTTGAAGAAATGATTGGAGCAATAGAATTTGAAGTAACTCGTCTATTCATGAAATCAGAAATCCGTCAAAATGTTCAACGTGAGCAAGTAGCGCAAGGTGAAGCTGTTCATCCATCAGATGAAGAAGAACCTGAAAGTAACACAAGTGCTAAAAAGCAACCAATTCATGTTGATGAAAAAATAGGCCGCAATGATCCTTGTCCATGCGGTAGTGGTAAAAAATATAAAAATTGCCACGGTAAAGGTCTTTAAAAATTGATGAAGGTGAGGCATCTGCCTCGCCTTCATTTGTTGTGTAAGAAAGTGTAGAAAGTGAAAGGAAGATCAATATCATGGAAAATGCTGAAATTCGAACTCTTTTGGATGAAATGAACCAATCAATCACAAGTTTCAGGAGGTCTCTTTGACTTAGATCAATTAGAAGAAGACATTGCTGAGGCTGAAAACAGAATGGCAGAGCCTGGTTTTTGGGATAATTCTGAAACGGCGCAACAATTGATCAATGAAACTAATTCTTATAAAGAAAAATTTCAACAATTTCATCAATTTGCTGATGAATTGGAAGAATTGGAAATAATGAGTGAGTTGCAACAAGAAGAATATGATGTAGATACTCAAGAAGAATTAGAAGAACGATTGCTAGCTTTAAAAGAAAAATTAAGTATTTATGAACTTTCTTTACTTTTAAACGAGCCATATGACAAAAATAATGTTATCATGGAACTTCATCCAGGAGCTGGCGGCACAGAATCCCAAGATTGGGGCAGTATGTTGCTTCGGATGTATACCAGATGGGCTGAAAGTCACGGGTTTCAAGTAGAGACATTAGACTACCAGTCAGGAGATGAGGCAGGCATCAAAAGTGTTACGCTTCTGGTCAAAGGATATAATGCGTATGGATATTTAAAATCTGAAAAGGGCGTTCATCGCTTAGTACGCATTTCACCATTTGATTCCGCTAAACGCCGTCATACTTCGTTTTGTTCAGTTGATATTATGCCCGAATTAGATGAAAACGTAGAGATCGATATCAATACAGACGATTTAAAAGTCGATACGTATCGTGCAAGCGGAGCAGGCGGACAGCATATCAATAAAACAGAATCAGCTGTTCGAATCACACATATCCCTACTGGAACAGTAGTAGCCAGCCAAGCGCAACGTTCACAATTAAAAAACCGAGAACAAGCGATGGGAATGCTTAAAGCAAAACTTTATCAATTGGAGATGGATAAAAAAGCGCAAGAAGCTGCATCATTACGTGGGGAGCAATTAGAGATTGGTTGGGGCTCACAAATTCGTTCTTATGTCTTTCATCCGTATTCAATGGTCAAAGACCATCGTACCAATTATGAAACGGGAAATGTACAGGCAGTAATGGATGGAGACCTAGATGGTTTTATTGATGCCTACTTAAAACAAAAATTAAATTGATCAATTCACAGAAATGAAACAAAATTGTAAACTGTTGAAAGAGCCTTGAAACAAAGTCATGTTATAATGATTGATAGCCTAGAAAACAGAGATGGAGAGAGTGCGCCATGATTGAAATGAAAGATGTAATGAAGAAATATTCGAATGGTACAACAGCGATCCGAAATATTTCAATAGAAATAAAACCAGGTGAATTCGTTTATGTTGTAGGACCTTCTGGGGCCGGAAAATCAACATTTATCAAATTGATGTACCGTGAAGAAAAAGCTACAAAAGGACGTTTGAAAGTTGCGAGTCATGATTTAATGAAAATAAAAAATTCAGAAGTTCCTTACCTTAGAAGAGAAATCGGTATTGTCTTTCAGGATTATAAATTATTGACGAAAAAGACTGTCTACGAAAATGTTGCTTACGCTATGCAAGTTGTTGGTCGTAAGCCGAGAGATATCAAAAAGAGAGTAATGGAAGTTCTTGATCTTGTTGGTTTAAAACATAAAGTCAGAGTATTCCCAAGTGAATTATCTGGTGGGGAACAACAACGTGTTTCAATTGCTCGGGCAATCGTAAATACACCTAAAGTGCTAATTGCTGATGAACCAACTGGAAATCTTGATCCAGAAAATTCATGGGAAATCATGAAACTATTGGATCGGATTAACGCACAAGGAACAACGGTTGTAATGGCCACACACAATAGCACGATTGTAAATACGATCCGTCATCGCGTAATCGCCATTGAAAATGGTCGAATTATTCGAGACCAAGCGGAAGGAGACTATGGCTACGATGATTAGAACATTCTTTTCCCATGTCCTAGAAAGTATCAAAAGTTTAAAACGTAATGGGTGGATGACAATTGCTTCTGCTAGTGCCGTTACGATTACTTTAGTTCTTGTTGGACTTTTTATGGCAGTGATTTTTAATGCAACAAAATTAGCAAAAGATATCGAAGAAAACGTAACAGTTTCTGTTTTTGTGGATATCGGTACAACACCGGATGAAATGCAAAAATTAGAAAAAGAATTAAATAAAATCGACAATGTTGAGACTATTTCATATTCAAATAAAGATAAGCAATTACAGAAAATCCAAAAACAAATGGGTGAAGCGTGGAACTTATTCGAAGGTGATAGCAACCCATTGTATGATGTTTACTATGTAAGTGCCAAAGAGCCGTCAGATACGAAAGAAATTTCTGATAAAGCAGCTAAATTGCCGAATGTCTTTAAAGCCGATTATGGTGGTGTTTCGTCAGATAAAATTTTCAGTATTGCAGGTAAAGTTAGAACATGGGGGTTGGGCGCTGCGATCTTACTATTGTTTGTTGCAGTATTCTTGATCTCTAATACGATTCGTATTACGATTCTTTCTCGTCAAAGAGAAATTCAAATTATGCGTTTGGTTGGGGCTAAAAATGGTTACATCCGCTGGCCATTCTTTATAGAAGGAGCTTGGATCGGTTTAATTGGCGCAATTATCCCAATCTTGGTACTGACTTTTGGGTATCAACAATTCTACACGTTGTTCAACCCACAACTCCTAAGCTCAAACTATTCATTATTAAAACCTGAATCATTTGTTTGGCAGATTGATTTATTAATGATAGTGATTGGAATGACAATAGGCTCTCTTGGGTCGATCATTTCTATGCGTCGTTTCTTAAAAATTTAATAAGGGTAAAGCAGACATTTTTGTCTGCTTTTTCTTTACTTATTTTCATAAGTTAGTTATGCTTTATTGGGGAATATACGAGTGAAGTGATTGGGGTGTATGAATGAAATTTTTATATGATAATTTATTTTTTATTATTTTTATTGCGAATATGCTATTATCGTTGGTTATCGTTTTTCGTGAACGGAAACAAACAGCTCAAACATGGTCATGGCTACTTGTATTGATGTTTATTCCAGTTTTAGGGTTTATTCTGTATATTTTCTTAGGCCGAGGTATTTCAAAAGATAAGATATTTGATATGAAGATGCAAGCTAAGATCGGTATGAATGCTGAAATTCAATCAGAGAAACAATCATTATTAAGGGGATTGTTTCCTCATCCGCCAACAGGAGAGGTGGATTCAAAGCAGCTGATCTATATGCTGACCGTATTTGAAAGTTCTCTTTACACCACCAATAATGAGGTTCATTTATATACGGATGGGAGAGAAAAATTTGACGGTTTGATCAAAGATATCAGACAAGCCAAAGACCACGTTCATATGGAATATTATATTTACCGTGGCGATACATTGGGCAAAGAAATTCGTCAGGAATTAATCAATGCCGTGAGAAGAAATGTAAAAGTCCGGTTACTTCTAGATGCTTGGGGTTCGACGCAAGTAAACATGAAATTTTTTGAGGAGCTAAAAAGTCTTGGTGGTGAAATTGCCTTCTTCTTTCCATTATTTGTTCCGTACTTAAACCCAAGAATCAATTATCGGAATCACCGAAAAATTGTGGTCATCGATGGTAAAATTGGTTATACTGGCGGTTTTAATGTTGGGAATGAATACCTTGGTGAAGTTAAAAAGTTTGGATACTGGCGAGATAATCATTTAAGAATTCATGGTGAAGCTGTTTACAGCTTACAAAATCGCTTTTTGATGGATTGGAATTCACAACATCGAAAAGAGTTGAGCTACGATTCAGCTTATTTCCCTCCTATTTATTCTGATGGAAAAAAAGCAGTTCAAGTAGTGACTAGTGGTCCAGATTCAGAACACGAGCAAATCAAGATGACCTATTTAAAAATGATCTCAATAGCCAAAAAAGAAATTTTGATTCAAACACCTTATTATATACCAGATGCCTCAATCCATGAAGCCTTAAAATTAGCTTTACTGTCGGGTGTCAAGGTACGTATGCAAATACCAAATAAGCCAGATCATATGTTAGTCTATTGGGCGACGTATTCATTTTCAGCAGAACTATTAGAGTATGGGGCTATTATTGAAACATATGAACATGGATTTATTCATGCCAAAACAATGATCATTGATGGCGGGATTGTTTCTGTTGGATCAGCGAATATCGATGTTCGTTCATTCAGACTTGATTTTGAAGTCAATACAATTATTTATGATCAAAAATTTTCAGAAAAAGTCAGAAATGCTTTTTATGAAGATTCTAAAGTATCAGAGCTTTTAACAGAAGAAAAATACCGTAATCGCGGTATGTTTATCAAATTGAAAGAAGGGTTAGCTCGCCTGATTTCTCCATTGTTATAAATTTATGCCAAAAGTGCAACCTGAGGATTCAGTTGTGCTTTTTAATTTTTGAAGTGTTTTTTTGTTATTTTATTAAAAAAACACACTCACTTCGAAAACTTATAATTTTCAACTGAAACAGTTAATGTTAAAATGAATTGATTGAATTGAGTTTGGAGGATTATCAGATAAATGAAAAAGAAAATGCTATTATTTTTTAGTCTAATTGGAGTACTAACATTATCAGGTTGCGCAAAATGGATTGATCGAGGTGAATCGATTACAGCAGTCGGCTCGTCAGCACTACAGCCTTTAGTTGAGACCGCAGCAGAAGAGTTCCAAAATCAAAATCCTGGACGGTTTGTCAATGTTCAAGGAGGAGGAAGCGGTACAGGATTGAGTCAAGTTCAGTCTGGTGCAGTGGATATTGGAAACTCAGATTTATTTGCAGAAGAGAAAAAGGGAATTGACGCCTCTAAATTGACGGATCATAAAGTTGCTGTAGTAGGGATTACGCCAATTGTTAATAAGAATGTTGGGGTATCCGATATTTCATTGGAAAACTTGAGAAAAATCTTTTTAGGTGAAATAACCAATTGGAAAGAAATTGGTGGAAAAGACATTCCGATCGTCATGCTGAATCGTGCAGCAGGAAGTGGTACACGTGTTACGTTCGAACGATGGGTATTAGATGGCAAAACAGCAATTCAAGCCCAAGAACAAGATTCAAGCGGCATGGTCCGTTCAATTGTTGCAGATACACCAGGAGCAATCAGTTATACTGCTTTTTCTTATGTTAATGATGAAGTCAATACATTAAGTATTGACGGGGTAAAACCGACTGATGAGAATGTTGTAACGAATAAATGGACAATTTGGTCCTATGAGCATATGTACACTTTAGGAAAACCAAAACAATTAACAGATGAATTCTTAGAATTTATGTTGTCAGACGATGTACAGGAAAAAATTATTGCTCAATTAGGATATATTCCTGTTTCTAAAATGGAAGTGGAACGAGATTGGCAAGGAAACCTCATTGATTAATCGACCTTTACACAAAATTTACAAACTTAACATAAGATTTACATGTTATTAAACGCAAATTTATGTTCGAAAGTTACACTGAGTTTATTATGAAAAGTGTTGAGCGTATGGGAATTTATTTGGAAAAAAGATAAAAATGTGATGTGACAAAAAGCGTCACAGACAATTTTTCCTATTTTACTGTCAGAGCTAAACGAGCCCGTTACGCTTTTAATGCTATCTAGTTCCACGGGCTAGCTCTTCGGAAAAAAGATAAAAATGTGATGTGACAAAAAGCGTCACAGACAATTTTTCCTATTTTACTGTCAGAGCTAAACGAGCCCGTTACGCTTTTAATGCTATCTAGTTCCACGGGCTAGCTCTTCGGAAAAAAGATAAAAATGTGATGTGACAAAAAAACGTCACAGACAATTTTTCCTATTTTACTGTCAGAGCTAAAAGAGCCCGTTACGCTTTTAATGCTATCTAGCTCCACGGGCTAGCTCTTCGGAAAAAAGATAAAAAAGGTATGTGACAAAAAGCGTCACAGACAATTTTTCCTATTTTTCTGTCAGAGCTAAGCGAGCCCGTTACGCTTTTAATGCTATCTAGTTCCACGGGCTAGCTCTTCGGAAAAAAGATAAAAATGTGATGTGACAAAAAAACGTCACAGACAATTTTTCCTATTTTACTGTCAGAGCTAAAAGAGCCCGTTACGCTTTTAATGCTATCTAGCTCCACGGGCTAGCTCTTCGGAAAAAAGATAAAAAAGGTATGTGACAAAAAGCGTCACAGACAATTTTTCCTATTTTTCTGTCAGAGCTAAGCGAGCCCGTTACGCTTTTAAATTAAGGAGGAATTTTCTTGGAAGATGTGCAGAAGACATTATTAACAAAATCAAAGCGCGCTAGAATGGAGCAACGAGGGAAATTTATTAGTTTTCTTTGTATTGCTTTGATTGTTTTGGTTGTTTTATCGATTTTTTATTTTGTAGCAAGTAAAGGTTTAGCGACTTTTTTTACAAATGATATCAAAGTATCTGACTTTTTATTCGGTACAAATTGGAATCCAAGCGAAACAGGAACAGATGGTAAACCAATGGTAGGTGCTTTACCTATGATTGCCGGTTCTTTTATCGTAACGTTTTTGTCTGCAATTATTGCAACACCATTTGCAATTGGGGCTGCTGTTTTTATGACAGAAATTTCACCGAAAAAAGGCTCGAAAATTTTACAGCCTGTAATTGAATTATTAGTTGGGATTCCATCAGTTGTTTATGGTTTTATTGGTTTATCAGTAATTGTGCCATTTATCCGTTCGATATTCGGTGGTACAGGTTTCGGGATTTTAGCTGGAACATTTGTACTATTTGTTATGATTCTGCCAACTGTTACGACTATGACTGTAGATGCATTAAAAGCAGTTCCGCGTCATTACCGTGAAGCCTCACTTGCCTTAGGTGCAACACGTTGGCAAACAATTTATAAAGTAGTTTTAAGAGCCGCAGTTCCAGGGATTTTAACTGCAGTAGTTTTTGGTATGGCACGTGCTTTTGGTGAAGCTTTAGCAATCCAAATGGTTATTGGAAATGCAGCAATCATGCCGTCTAGTTTAACAACACCAGCCTCAACATTGACAAGTATTTTGACAATGGGAATTGGGAATACAATTATGGGAACTGTAGAAAACAATGTGCTTTGGTCACTTGCTTTGATCCTATTGTTGATGTCATTATTCTTTAACATTATTATTCGAATCATTGGTAGGAAAGGAGCCTTGAAATAATGAATGCAAAAAAAGCAGATAAAATTGCAACAGGTGTTTTATATGCGATTTCAGGCGTGATCGTGCTGATTTTGGCAGCATTACTACTTTATATTCTAATTCGAGGTATTCCGCATATTTCATGGGACTTTTTGACTAAACCTTCTAAAGCCTATCAAGCGGGCGGAGGTATTGGCATTCAATTATTTAACTCATTATACTTATTGTTGATTACGATGCTGATCAGTTTTCCTATTTCGTTAGGTGCAGGTATTTATTTATCTGAGTATGCGAAGAAAAACTGGGTAACGGATGTGATTCGTACATCGATCGAAATTTTAAGCTCACTGCCTTCAGTAGTTGTTGGTTTGTTTGGTTTCTTGATTTTTGTCGTACAGCTGGGTTATGGTTTTTCAATTATTTCAGGAGCGTTGGCGTTAACATTTTTCAACCTGCCTTTATTGACAAGAAACGTTGAAGAATCATTAAAAGCGGTGCATTACACCCAACGGGAAGCTGGTTTATCTTTGGGCTTATCTCGCTGGGAAACAGTATTAAAAGTGGTTGTTCCAGAAGCTTTACCAGGTATTTTAACAGGAGTGATCTTGAGTTCGGGAAGAATTTTTGGTGAAGCGGCTGCTTTGATTTATACTGCAGGACAAAGTGCACCAGCCTTAGATTTCAGTAATTGGAATCCATTAAGTGTATCAAGCCCAATCAGTATTTTCCGTCAAGCTGAAACCTTAGCTGTTCATATTTGGAAAATCAATACAGAAGGCACAATGCCAGATGGTGCAGCTGTTTCTGCAGGTGCTTCTGCTGTTCTGATTTTAGTCGTTTTACTCTTTAATTTCGGCGCACGTTTTATCGGAAACAGATTATATAAAAGAATGACATCAGCCTAATGTTAGGGGAATCAGAATGAAAGAATATAATTTAAACGACACAAATATCATAAAATTGCCAGAACCGATTGCTTTGCATACCGATGATCTACATGTTTGGTATGGTGATAATGAAGCCATCAAGGGAGTTGATTTAGAGTTTGAAAAAAACAAAATCACGGCTTTGATTGGCCCTTCTGGTTGTGGTAAGTCAACCTATCTACGTTCGTTAAATCGGATGAATGATGGTATTGCAAATACTAAAGTAACTGGGAATATCATGTATAAAGATGTGAATGTGAATACAAAAGAAGTTGATGTTTATGAAATGCGTAAACGGATCGGTATGGTTTTTCAACGTCCCAATCCATTCAGTAAATCGATTTATGAGAATATTACATTTGCCCTCAAACAACATGGTGTAAAAGATAAGAAAAAACTAGATGAAATTGTGGAAACAAGTTTAAAACAAGCAGCCCTTTGGGAGCAAGTCAAAGATAATTTGAACAAAAGTGCTTTAGCGTTGTCTGGTGGTCAACAACAACGTTTATGCATCGCTAGGGCGATTGCGATGAAGCCGGATATTTTACTTTTAGATGAACCAGCTAGTGCGCTAGATCCGATTTCAACAGGAAAAGTTGAAGAAACATTAGTGAATTTAAAAGACGATTATACAATCATTATCGTAACACATAATATGCAGCAAGCTGCCCGTATCAGTGATTACACTGCCTTTTTCTACTTAGGTAAAGTGATTGAATACGATGAGACTAGAAAAATCTTTACACGACCAAAAATTCAAGCAACAGAAGATTACGTTTCTGGACATTTTGGTTAGGAGGAGCAAGATGACAAAAGAAATTATTTCATCAAAAGATTTGCACTTATACTATGGTAAAAAAGAAGCATTAAAGGGAATTGATTTGACTGTTAATCAAGGAGAAATCACTGCGATGATTGGACCGTCTGGCTGTGGTAAGTCGACCTATCTCCGTTCATTGAATCGAATGAATGATTTGATTCCTGGAGTGACGATTACTGGAAGTGTGGTCTACAAAGGTAAAGATATTTACGGTCCAAAAACGGATATCGTAGACTTACGTAAAGAAATTGGCATGGTTTTTCAGCAACCAAATCCGTTCCCATTTTCTATCTATGAAAATGTGATTTATGGTTTACGTTTGAAAGGTGAGAAAGACAAGCAAGTACTAGATGAAGCGGTAGAGAATAGTTTAAAAGCTGCTTCTGTTTGGGATGACGTCAAAGATAAATTGCATAAAAGCGCATTGTCCCTATCTGGTGGACAGCAACAGCGTGTTTGTATCGCTCGTGTTTTAGCAGTTGATCCTGAGATTATTTTATTGGATGAACCGACGAGTGCGCTTGATCCTGTTTCAAGCGGTAAAATCGAAAACATGCTTTTGACGCTGAAAGAAAAATATACTATGATCATGGTGACACATAATATGTCCCAAGCCTCAAGAATTTCTGATAAAACTGCTTTCTTTTTGCAAGGTGAATTGATAGAGTTTAATGATACGAAGAAAATATTCTTGAATCCTAAAGAAAAACAAACAGAAGATTATATTTCTGGAAAATTTGGTTAAATAAAGGAGGAACATCCATGTTGCGTAGTCAATTTGAAGAAGAATTATTGAATCTTCATAATCAATTTTACGAAATGGGAATGATGGTTAGTAGTGCAGTGCATAAATCAGTACGTGCGTATATCAACCACGATAAAAAAATAGCGCAAGAAGTAATTGATTATGATGTAGAAATCAATGATATGGAAGTTAAATTAGAAAAAAAGAGTTTTGAAATGATTGCTTTACAACAACCAGTAACAACTGATTTAAGAATGATCATCACTGTTATGAAAGCTAGCTCTGACTTAGAGAGAATGGCAGATCACGCAGTATCAATTGCGAAATCAACGATTCGTCTAAAAGGTGAAACAAGAATTCCTGAGATCGAAAAAGAAATTTCCGATATGTCAGATTACGTGAAAAAAATGGTGGATAATGTCTTGATTGCATATGTAAAAACTGATCAAAAAGATGCTCGAATGATTGCTAAAATGGATTCTCGAGTGAATGAGTATTTTTCTAGTATTTATAGCCATTCGATTAAGGCGATGCAGTCAAATCCAGAAACAGTGATCAGTGGAACGGATTATCTGCATGTAGCAACGTATTTGGAGCGTATTGGGGATTATGTAACGAACATTTGCGAATGGATTGTTTATCTAGCAACTGGAAAAATTACAGAGTTAAATACTAACCATGATGAATAAATACTAATAGATTAGTACTAAAGAAGAAACATAACATAATTTGACAATGTTTTTTCAAATGTTCTAACTGAGTGTATCATGCATTTATCCAAACTAAAGGATTGTAATAATGGCTAGTGCAAAAATGATTGACCAAGTATTAAAACCTGAATCAAAAAGATATGATTGTGAAACTTTATTATAGAAGCAAAAGAATATCAGCTTGTGTGAATCTTTATTGGGTTAAGTTGTCTAATACTGAATTAAAACATTCTGGCGTAGATATTTGTACTGTTATTCACCATTGATCATAGAAACTTTTAAAAATGGTTGATTAGTTTACACGATCACTAAAGGAAGAAGATAGCACGTATAGTGCATGATCTTCTTCTTTTTTTACATTTATACAACTTTTTTGATACTGTACGGAAGTACAGGGTAAAATTCATTCTTAAGTCCTATGACAAATAATAAAAAAGAAGGCATAATAGGTACATAAGGAAAACACCCTCGGGTGAAAAATTTGCTAAGGAGGCAATTTCCATGAAAGAAAGAGAAAGAGTATTAGACTTAGTTAAAAAAGGTATCCTATCTTCAGAGGAAGCTTTAGTATTATTAGAAAACATGGCGACAGAAAAAGATGAAAAACAAATCAAAAAAGCTGCTGACCAAGTAAACGTAACAAATACAACTGTTGATACAAAAGAAAATGATAAAGTCATAGATTTACTAAATAAGCTAGAAAGTCAAAAAGAAGACGAAACCGTTGAACCTGAGATTTCTGAAGAAGATGTTAAAGCAAAAGAAGCGCAAGATCATGAACGTTTAGAAAAAATTCTAGATGATTTAGCAACAGAAGCCAATCGTACATCTGTTGAGCTAGATGAAATCAACGCAGAAATTGCTGGTGTTAAAGAAGAAATCAAAGAATCACAAGAAAAATTGATGGAATTAAATACCAAAGAAGAATTAAGTGAATTAACAAATGAAGATTTAGAGTTACGAAAATCACTAGAAACTGAAATTAAATCTTTAGAAGATTCTTTAGATGAACGAATTCAAGAAAAAATTGCTCTTGAAGCTGAATTGAAAAACATTCGCAAAGAACAATGGTCCGGCACGAAAGATCGCGTCGCTTCAAAATTTGATATCCCTGATGATTGGAAAGACCAAGCAACTGATACGATCAATCAAGTCGGAGAAAAAATGAGTGAAGCTGGATCTCAATTAGGTTCATTCCTCAAAAAAACGTTCAGCACATTTTCAGAAACAATGAATGACAATATGGAATGGAAAGACGTTAGTTTTAAAGTTCCAGGTGTTGCTACAACAAAATTCGAACATGAATTTAACTACCCAGCACCACTTGCAAGTTTGATCGATGTTAAAGTAGCAAATGGAAATATCGTATTCAAAACATGGGATCAACCTGATGTTAAAGTAGAAGGAAAAATCAAACTTTATGGTAAAATGGATGCTGAAACACCGCTTGAAGCGTTCTTAGAAAGAAGTCAGATCGACGTGGATGATGAAGTGATTTCATTCCAAATTCCAAATAAACGTGTTCGCGCAGATTTGGTTTTCTACTTACCTGAACGTACATTTGATCACGTATCCATTAAATTATTAAATGGCAATGTGACCGTTGAAACATTGAAAGCAAAAGATGTCTATACTAAATCAACAAATGGCTCAATCACATTTAATAAAATTGATGCAACAATGCTTGAAATAGAAGGTGTCAATGGTGATATCAAAGTCTTGGATGGTGAAATCTTAGATAATATCATTGAAACGGTTAATGGGACGATAACGATAGCTGCGACGCCTCAAACAATCGGCGTTTCATTGATCAATGGTGACGTACGTATTACAGCGAAAGAAAATACACTACGTAAAGTAGAAGCAAGTTCTGTCAATGGTAATGTCAAAATTGCATTACCAACTGAATTAGGCATTGAAGGTACGGTAAAAACGAGTTTAGGCAGCATCAATAGCCGTTTAAGTGACTATGAGGTAATTCGTGAGAAGAAAGAAAGAACCAATCAACTATTACAATTTAGACGATTAAATGACGATGAAATGGCACAAATCAATGCTTCTACAACAACAGGAAACATTTATTTAAAAGATACAGATAAATAAGTGGGTAGAACTTGATTGCTTGAAATAAAATCTCTCTTTTTCGATAGTCAAGAGTATTTCTCTTGACTATCGCTAGAAGAGAAAAGTAAAATCTAAGAGATGAGAGGTGAAAAAAATGAGAAAACGATTGACAAAATCTCCCGATAACGTGGTATTAACAGGAACCCTAGCTGGAATTGCAGAATGGTTAGGGATTGATCCCACGATTGTACGTGTGATTTATGTGGTAGCCAGTTTTATCTTTATTGGCAGTCCAATTTTACTATATATTGTTTTAGCTATCTTGATTCCTTCAGGTAGAAATAAAAACTACAACAATTATGGGCATAAAAATTCTTACAATAGAAACACTCGTAATGCAAATCCGCATGCGAACGGACAAAAACAAAGAAAAGAAGCGGAAAAAGTGAACGACGATGACTGGAGTGACTTCTAATGACCTATTTTCAGCGTTTGATCGTTAATACGTTGACGTTTGTTTCACTCTCAGTGATTTTCCCAAATATGATTTTTGTGAGAAGTATTTGGATGGCGATTATTGCAGCCTTTGTGCTATCTATATTGAATATGTTAGTAAAACCAGTGTTGACCATTTTATCGCTTCCATTTACGCTACTTACATTTGGCTTATTTAGCTTCATAGTGAATGCGGCGATTTTAAAGATGACCTCTTCATTCGTTGGAGAAATGAATTTTGGCTTTTCCAGTTTTGGAGCAGCTGTTCTAATGGCAGTGATCATGTCTTTAGTTAATATGATCGTTAGTGAACGTAATATAGATAAATATAGTGGACAAGGATAAAACCTAAACGATAAGTTGGGTTTTATCCTTTTTTTATAGATGAAAATAAGTAATTTAAAAAACATATCTGATTTTGAAGAACATTGGTAAAAATCTTCGTATTGATCATATGTAGTATTTTTGCCCTATTCTTCATAAAAGGGATCTGCTAGCTCGAGTAGTTGACAATCTTTATGTCGATTAATGTAGTTATATAAAATAGTAATAAAATCAACTTGTTCTTTGGAAAATTGCGTGATAGTTTCGGGCTTATTATTAGGAAGCATTTTTCTCGCAAGTTCGCTCGGTTTGTATTTAGAAAAAGTTTGTCTTGTCAGTTTTCGGCTATTTATGATCAGACCCTGATGAATCAGATAACATTTCATTTTTGAACCAATCGGAATATACAAAAATTGCCAATCAGTTTGAGAAGCTAGAACTAATTTTTTATTTTGATTAAAAAAGCGGGTAAGAAACTGCCATTCTTCACGGAATTTTAGTGCTTTTTCAAATGAATTATTTTCTGAAGCTGCAATCATTTTTGCTTCTAAGCGATTTTGTGGCTGCTGATTGTTTAAGGTGAATGCACCAAGTATTTCTGAAGCTACGATATCTTGGTCAAATGATGATGTTGTATTTTTAGAGAAAGATTGCTGCCAATAATTTTTTTTATTTAATTCATAGACGTTTTCTAAAATTTGTTTTAATTCAAAAAGTTTTCGATTGGTCGAAAAAGGACCAAAGCAATTTTTTTTCGAGGGTATAGTACGAATAATGATTGATACTTCTTCAGATTCGGTATTGATTTCAATATATTGGTATCTTTCAAAAGAATTCATCTGCCGATTATAAATTGGGCGATATTCTTGAATTAGTCGACATTCAAGCAAGAGTGCATCGAGTTCAGAGTCAACTTCAATGACATCAAAATCAGTCAGTTGTTGAATCATACGAATTGTTTTCTTTGAGTGTTGTTTGTTTTTAACAAAGTAGCTACCAACGCGTTCCCGCAGTTTTTTTGCTTTGCCTACGTAAATAATTGTACCGTGTTTGTCTTTCATTAAATAGACACCAGGGTTTAGTGGAAGATTTCTTACTTGCTCTTTTAAGCTGTTTTTCATGAAAGCACATCCAATTTATTGTTTTTGACCGAATACAGTGATAAAACTAAGTATACGAATTAATTTAGGTTAGTCAATGAATAACGAGTATTTGAATTTTTTAAACCTATTTCAGAATAAAAATATGAGGATAAAAAGAACGGATACACGAATAATACAAACAAAACAAAGACAATCTTTCGAATAGCTAGAA
This sequence comes from Enterococcus sp. AZ126, assembly GCF_051714545.1. NCBI lineage: Bacteria > Bacillati > Bacillota > Bacilli > Lactobacillales > Enterococcaceae > Enterococcus > Enterococcus sp. AZ126. The sequence continues at coordinate 1,011,004 of NZ_JBIOSB010000001.1, read as the reverse complement.
ACTTACCATATGAAATGATAAAATGGAACGAGTAGGAAACAGGAAAGGAATGAATGATAAAGATGGAAGAAATTGTAAAAATTCATCAACTGGTGCAAAAACTTTCTTTAGAAGTCGTTTATGGCGATGAAGAAAGTTTAAATAGAGAAATCACAACTGGAGATATTTCCCGTCCTGGATTGGAACTAACGGGTTATTTTAATTATTATCCTCATAATCGTTTGCAATTATTCGGTAGTAAAGAGATCACATTTTCTGAACGAATGATACCAGAAGAGCGGTTGATGGTGATGCGTCGTCTGTGTGAAAAGGATACGCCAGCCTTTATTATTTCTAGAGGGCTAGAAGCGCCAGAGGAAATGGTACAAGCAGCAAAAGAAAAAGGATTGGCAGTTTTACGTTCACCAATTTCTACGTCAAGATTATTGGGAGAATTATCGAGCTATCTAGATAGTCGTTTAGCGGCGAGAACTAGTGTACATGGTGTGCTAGTTGATGTTTATGGGCTAGGTGTTCTGATTCAAGGAGATAGCGGTATCGGTAAAAGTGAGACAGCATTGGAATTGATCAAACGTGGTCATCGATTGATTGCAGATGATCGAGTGGATGTTTATCAGCAAGATGAATTAACCGTTGTTGGTGAACCACCTAAGATTTTACAGCATTTAATTGAAATTCGTGGGATCGGGATCATTGATGTAATGAATTTATTTGGTGCAAGTGCTGTTCGAGGGTTTATGCAGGTACAACTCGTAGTTTATCTAGAGGCTTGGGAAAAGGATAAGAAATATGATCGTTTAGGATCTGATGATACGATGGTGGAAATTGCGAGTGTGGATGTTCCTCAAATTCGCATTCCTGTTAAAACAGGGCGAAATGTAGCAATCATTATTGAAGTGGCAGCAATGAATTTCCGTGCTAAAACTATGGGCTATGATGCAACAAAGTCCTTTGAGGACCGTTTGACAAGATTGATTGAGGAAAATTCTGACGCTCTTTAGTTGAGATGAAGTACCATACTATTTTCCTCGTTCATCAATTCCTAAGAGCTAAAGCTTAGAGGAATTAAATCTGATAGTAGCCAAGCGGAACGTTGTTACTATGATGTATTACTTAGCTGCATGAGTTAGCCTTTAGGAAAAAAGATAAAACCTGAAAGTGACCAAGTGCGTCACCGTCATGTTTTCCTATTTTTCGTCGATGCAAGACAGCTCATTCAGCTTTTAAATTAGGAGGAAGCCAAATGTTAGGACAAGTAAATCCAGTAGCTTTTAATTTTTTTGGAATATCTGTTTACTGGTATGCAGTTATTATTGTTTCAGGAATCGTACTAGCTGTTTGGCTAAGTAGTAGAGAAGCAGTTCGCGTCGGTTTGAAAGAAGATGACGTGATTGATTTTATGTTGTGGGGCTTGCCAAGTGCTATTATTGGTGCCCGCTTGTATTATGTGATTTTTCAATGGCAAGATTATGTTGATAATCCAATTGAGATTATTTTGACTAGAAATGGCGGACTCGCAATTTATGGTGGACTGATTGGTGGAGGAATTGCGTTATTTTTCTTCACAAGACATCGTTTTATTTCCACGTGGACATTTTTAGATATTGCAGCACCAAGTGTTATTTTGGCGCAGGCGATTGGACGTTGGGGTAATTTTATGAATCATGAAGCTTATGGTCCAGCGACAACAAGGAGCTTTTTGGAAAGATTGCATTTACCAAAATTTATTATTGATAACATGAATATTGACGGGATTTACCATCAACCGACTTTTTTATATGAATCTGTCTGGAATGTCCTAGGATTTATTCTATTGATTCTTTTAAGGAAAAAGAAGGCTTTCTTAAAAGAAGGCGAAGTCTTCTTAGGATATATTATCTGGTATTCTTTCGGTCGCTTCTTCATAGAAGGTATGCGTACAGATAGTTTGTATGCATTTGGAAGTATTCGAGTGTCCCAACTTGTTTCTCTTGTGTTATTTTTCGGTGCGATTTTGCTTGTGATCATTCGACGTAAAACAGGCACAGTAAAATTTTATGACCGCGATAAAGGAATTGTAAAAAAGGCTGCATAGAACTGCCTATTACAGCTGAGCTATGGTAAAATGTTAAATGAATATGAAAGTTATAAAATTTGTCATTTAATTTGGTTAGTTAAAGAAATAAGAAGTTGAATGGTAGATATATTTATAGAAATATTTTAATCTAGCTTCACAAACTAGCTCTTCGGAAAGAAGATAACAATTGAAGGAGCCAAAAAGCGGCTCAATCAGTTTTTCCTATCTTTCTGTCAAAGCTGGTCAAATTCGCTCAGCTTTTTTATGATCTAGCTTCACAAACTAGCTCTTCGGAAAGAAGATAACAATTGAAGGAGCCAAAAAGCGGCTCAATCAGTTTTTCCTATCTTTCTGTCAAAGCTGGTCAAGTTCGCTCAGCTTTTCTATGATCTAGCTTCACAAACTAGCTCTTCGGAAAGAAGATAACAATTGAAGGAGCCAAAAAACGGCTCAATCAAGTGTTCCTATCTTTCTGTCAGAGCTGATCAAGTTCGCTCAGCTTTTCTTATTTTGAAAGGAGATTTTCACCAATGAAACAAAAAGTTGCTGTTTTAGGTCCTGGTTCATGGGGAACTGCATTGGCACAGGTTTTAGCAGAAAATGGTCATGAGGTTCGCATCTGGGGACATAATAAAGCACAAATTGATGAAATCAATACGCACCATACCAATCGTCATTATCTACCTGATTTAGTGATCCCAGAATCGATCCAAGGAAAGATATCATTAGAGGAATGTATTCAAGATGCAGATGCAGTTTTGTTTGTTGTTCCGACGAAAGCAATTCGAGCAGTGGCTCAAGAATTTACAAAAAAATGCAAAAATCAACCTTTGATCATTCATGCAAGTAAAGGGTTGGAACAAGGTAGTCATAAACGGATATCGGAAGTTTTGATGGAAGAAATTCCAGTTGAAAAAAGACGTGGAGTGGTTGTTTTATCTGGTCCAAGTCATGCAGAAGAAGTAGCTGTTCATGATATTACAACGATTACTGCTGCAAGTGAGACAATAGCCGCAGCGACATATGTTCAATCACTATTTATGAATGACTATTTTAGAATTTATACAAATGATGATGTGATTGGTGTCGAAACGGGTGCTGCACTGAAAAATATTATTGCTTTGGGAGCGGGTGCAATTCATGGCTTAGGATTTGGTGATGATGCCAAAGCTGCAATCATGACTCGTGGTTTAGCTGAAATCAGTCGTTTAGGTGTAGCGATGGGAGCAAATCCGTTGACTTTTATTGGGTTGAGCGGAGTTGGTGACTTGATTGTTACATGCACCAGTGTTCACTCGCGCAATTGGCGGGCAGGGAATCTTCTTGGAAAAGGGCATAGCTTAGACGAAGTGCTTGAAAACATGGGGATGATCGTTGAAGGTGTCTCAACAACAAAAGCAGCATATGAATTATCCAAACAGTTAAATGTTGAAATGCCGATTACAGAAACGATTTATAAGGTATTGTATGAAGGTGAAGATGTAAAGAAAGCGGCAAAAGATATCATGCTGCGTGATGGTAAAACAGAAAACGAGTTCTCTATATAAATTTAGGAGGCCAATTGGCATGAAAGTAAAAAAAGCAGTTATTCCAGCAGCTGGACTGGGAACAAGATTTTTACCAGCAACCAAAGCGATGGCAAAAGAAATGTTACCAATCGTTGATAAACCAACGATCCAATTTATCGTGGAAGAAGCATTAGCATCAGGGATCGAAGATATTTTGATCGTTACCGGAAAAGCAAAACGTCCGATCGAAGATCATTTTGATGCAAACTTTGAATTAGAAAGCAATCTTCGTGAGAAAAATAAAACAGATTTACTAAAATTAGTGGAAGAAACAACAGATGTAAATCTTCACTTTATCCGTCAATCTCATCCTAAAGGATTGGGACATGCAGTTTTACAAGCGAAGGCATTTGTTGGAAATGAGCCATTTGTTGTCATGTTAGGTGATGATATCATGGAAGACAAAATTCCATTGTCAAAACAATTGATGAATGATTATGAAGAAACGCATGCATCAACGATTGCGGTAATGAAGGTTCCACATGAAGAAACATCAAAATATGGCATTATTAATCCAGAAGCCCAAGTTGCCAAAGGATTGTATAATGTAAATAATTTTGTAGAAAAACCAACGCCAGAAGAAGCACCGAGTGATTTAGCAATTATCGGTCGCTACTTGTTGACACCAGAAATTTTCCACGTATTAGAATCACAAGAACCAGGAGCTGGTGGCGAAATTCAATTAACCGATGCCATCGATACATTGAACAAAACACAACGTGTATTTGCCAGAGAGTTTACCGGTAAACGTTATGATGTAGGCGATAAATTTGGATTCATGAAAACAAGCATTGAATACGGCTTAGTTCACCCAGAAGTGAAGGACAATCTACGTGACTATATTATTGAATTAGGTGCTAAACTTGCTAAAGAAGACGAATCTAAGCATAAATAAGCGAAATGTTCGATAAGATAGCTTCATTTTTAGACAGAGCAAAATTTGTTCTGTCTTTTTCTGTAAAAACAAGGTGGAGACTTTGTTTGCAAATTGTTATAATTCAGATAACAAAGCTAATTGAATGATTTGTGAAAAATCCCAGTTGGTGTTATTCTAAGAACATGGAATAATTGATGGAAGGAGCAAGAAGATGACAGGTGGAGAGGTTGCAGCGATTATTGCTGCAGTGGCATTTGCTGTATTAGTAGTATTTATTGTTTTAGTATTAATGAAAATAAGTAAAACAGTAGATAGCGTTACCGCTACAGTTGATGAAGCAAATAAAACAATTGAGGTTGTAACGAATGATGTAGATGTTTTATCTAGACAAGTGGAGGGACTTTTAGTAAAAAGTAACGAATTGCTAGATGATGTCAATAAAAAAGTAGCAACAATCGATCCGTTGTTTGCTGCAGTTGCAGAACTAAGTGAGAGTGTTTCTGAGTTGAATTATTCTAGCAGAAATTTGTTAGGAAAAGTCGGGTCAGTCGGCAAGACTACGGCTAAAGCAGGTGTTGTAAGTAAAGTAGGCGGCGCGGCTTTTAGAGCATTTCGCTCAAAAAAATCATCAAAAGTAAGTGAAACAACTAAATAATAAAAGATAATGGAGGAATAGACATGGCGAAAAAAGGCGGATTTTTTTTAGGAGCAATTATTGGTGGGACAGCAGCAGCGGTGGCAGCTCTTTTATTAGCACCTAAATCAGGTAAAGAGTTACGTGAAGATTTAGCAAATCAAGCAGACGATTTTAAAGATAAAGCAACGGATTATACAGATTATGCTGTGCAAAAAAGTTCTGAATTATCATCGATCGCTAAAGAAAAAGCGAGTGAGCTTGGAGAGCAAGCAGGTGATTTAGCTGGTAATGTGAAAGACAAGACGAAAGATTCATTAGGTAAAGCACAAGGTGTTTCAGATACTGTTTTAGAATCATTTAAAAAACAGACAGACGATTTATCTGACCATTTTAAAAAGACTGCTCAAGATGTAAATGATCAAGTCAATGAATTAGGTGACATCGCAGAAGATGCGTCTGATGATATCTTTATTGATGTCAAAGAATCAGCGAAAAAAGCGAAAGAAACAGTTTCAGAAGGTGTTACAGAAGCTAAAGAAGTTACGAAAGATGTTCCTGAAAAAGCAGAAGAAGCAAAAGATGAAACAAAAAAAGCTGTTAAAGAAACAGTAGAAGATGTTAAAGGTAAATAGCCGTGAAAAAACCAGCATTCTAATTAGAGTGCTGGTTTTTTTTTAATCGATAATTATTAATTCTTTTGGTGTTTTTGTAAAAGCTTCACAACCAGTTTTAGTGACATGTAAACAATCTTCGATGCGAACACCGACTTTTTCTGGAATATAAATACCTGGCTCGATAGAGAAGCACATACCTTCTTCAATAACCAAATTATTTCCGGTTACTAAAGAAGGGTATTCGTGAACTGTAGTTCCAATACCGTGACCTAAACGGTGATTGAAGTATTCACCATAGCCATAACTGCTAATGACACCACGAGCGATTTCATCTAATTCTCCTGCTGTGATTCCAGGTTTAACAGCATCCATCGCTTTTGATTGTGCTTCTAAAACGATTGAATAGATTTCTTTTTGAAAATCAGTAGGTTCTTTGTAGGCAACTGTTCGTGTTACGTCACTACAATAACCGTTGTAAACTACACCTAAGTCAAATAAAACTAAGTCTTTTTTGGCAATAGCTGTACTTCCGGGGTTACCGTGTGGACTCGCTGCATTTTTTCCAGTTAGGACTAACGTATCAAAGCTCATTGAACGAATTCCTTGTCGTTTTAGTTGATATTCGATTTCGGCTAGTATTTCTTGTTCTCTGGCGCCTTCTTTAATCGCTTTGAAACCGATCTCTAAAGCAACATCCGCCCAATCTCCAGCTTCCATCAGTTTAGCTATTTCAGAAGGGGTTTTCAGTAATTGTAATTTTTCAATGAGAGGTGTAACATTAGCTGAAAAATCGCTGTTTGGGAAGTAATAGTTTAAACTATCAAAGCGGGCAACTGTTAAAGAGTCTTTTTCAGTGGCAATTTTACTTGGGTTTCCATTTTTTTTAATTAAACTGGCGATTTTTTCCCATGGATTTTCGCTATCAAGATAGCCATAGACGGGATATGACCATGAGCTTTTTTCAGCATCTTCAACTTCTAAAGCTGGGGTAAATAAAAAAGGGTCATGATTTAATGGGATAAACAATGCTAACACTCGTTCGTGAGGATCACTTTTGTAGCCAGAAAAATAAGCAATATGCCCAGGGTCACTAATATAAGTGAGCTCGATGTTTTCACTTGCCATCCATTTTTTTAGATCATTCAATTTTTCTTGATTCATAGATATCCTTCTTTCTTTTAAAGCTAATTACTGTAAAACTTACCTTTATGATACCACGAAATGGCATAAAGCGCTTTTTAAAATATAGAGTAAATTTTCATGAAAATAGGATAAAACGGTTGCAAAAACAAAAAAACTCTGATATTCTTAGTGAGAAATGTAAACAGCATTTTCAGAAAATGAAAAAATATAAATATTTAGGAGAATTAACATGGAAAAACAAACAATCACCATTTATGATGTTGCTCGTGAAGCGAATGTATCGATGGCGACAGTATCCCGTGTAGTCAATGGTAATCCCAATGTAAAACCCGCTACGCGAAAAAAAGTGTTAGAAGTAATTGATCGCTTGGATTATCGTCCTAATGCTGTAGCACGTGGTTTGGCAAGCAAAAAGACTACGACTGTGGGAGTTATCATCCCAGACGTTAGTAATATCTTTTTTGCCTCTTTAGCTCGAGGAATCGATGATGTTGCAACAATGTATAAATACAACATTATTTTAGCAAATTCGGATAGCAACGATCAAAAAGAAGTCAATGTATTAAACAATCTTTTAGCGAAACAAGTTGATGGAATCATTTTTATGGGGCATCATATCACGGATGAAATCCGCGGTGAGTTTTCTCGCTCTAAAACACCTGTTGTTTTGGCCGGTTCAATTGATCCTGATGAACAAGTAGGTAGTGTAAATATTGATTACAAGGAAGCAACAAAAGATGCAACAAACTTATTAGCTAAAAATGGCAATAAAAAAATTGCATTTGTCAGTGGTGCATTGATTGATCCGATCAATGGTCAAAATCGGATCAAAGGCTATAAAGAAGCGCTTGCTGATAATGGTTTGACTTACAACGAAGGCTTGATTTTTGAATCTGAGTATAAGTTTAAAGCAGGTATCTCATTAGCTGAACGTATTCGAAATAGTGGTGCGACAGCAGCTTATGTGACGGATGATGAATTAGCGATTGGCTTATTGGATGGTATGATCGATGCTGGTGTGAAAGTGCCAGAAGAATTCGAAATCATCACAAGTAATAATTCATTGCTAACTGAAGTCTCTCGTCCACGTCTTTCAAGCGTGACACAGCCTTTGTATGATATCGGTGCTGTATCAATGCGTTTATTGACAAAACTAATGAACAAAGAAGAAATCGAAGATATGACGGTCATCTTACCATATGGTATGGATCAAAAAGGTTCAACTAAATAATACGTTTAACGAGAGTGAGACAAAGGTTTAACTCCGAGAAAAAAGAGGAGTTGCTGCTCTCACCGTTTATTCGGATTTAAGGCTAGGATCTAACTCGTAGAGTTAGATCTTAGCCTCGTTTTTTGTAGTATAAATTTTTCTATATCAAAAAAAGAAAACCGCCGAGAAATCAGCGGTTTTTTTTTATTCATTATTAGTCTTACTTGATGTTGGAGTCGTATTTTCTTTTTTCTCCTCTTCTTTTTTCTTTTCTTCTTTCTTCTCTGAAGAGGATGGAGTTGTTGAAGAAGGGGGAGAGGGTTTTGCGTAACGCCCCCAATAAGCATTGTAATTGGCATCTGATCCGCCATACCCAAATTTGTATTGGCTTTTCGGAGCGCCGTCTTTTGCATAAAATGATTCAATATTTGGTCCAGGAGCTGTGTACGTTCCACCATCATAAGTGAAAGTTCCAGGTTTTTCTCCTGTAAAACTTGAGACATTTGACTTGATTACGTCTTTTGAAAGGGTGAATTTTTCACCAGCACCGAATAGATCAGGTCTCACTGAATAGATAGCATTTGCTAGATTAGCTAAATAGGCACTATTTTGATCACCACTATTTGGACTCATTGCTGTAGGATTATCATAACCTGTCCACGAACCTAAGGTGATAGTTGGTGTAGAAACGACTAACCAAGCATCTTTGTATGCATCTGTTGTTCCTGTTTTACCGATCCAGTCGACATTTCCAAACGCAGGGTTGAGTCCGTTGACCATATTTTTGAATGGGGTTGTTATTTTTGAGTCTAAGACTGAACGCATCATGTCATTCATAATTGAAGCAGTGGCTTCATAATAGACTTGAACAGGCTCATCTTTGTGTTCATAAATAACGTTTCCGCTGTTGTCTGTGATTTTATCGATCATATAGCCTTTTTGATATTGTCCTTTGTTGGCCAGTGTCTGAAAACCATTCGTTTGAGTTAGAACAGTTGTTTCAACTGACCCTAAAGGTGCCGATTCATAAGCCCAAGCATCGCTAGCAGGGTAATTCATTTTACTTAGATAGTTATTGTAAGAAAAATTATCATCGCCCATCTGTGCTTTCATTGCTTCATTTAGATGGTAAACGGGAATATTATACGACCATTCTAATGAATGACGAACGGTATCAAATGTATTTGTTCCAGAATTTGTAGCATTAGCTAGCTCTTTGCCGCTACTACGGTATGTAGTAGGATAATTGGCTAATCGACTTTCTGACCCAATCATTCCTTGATCGATTGCAGGTCCATAAACTGAAATAGGTTTGATCGTGGAACCAACTTGCCGGACTGTGTCTAAGGCATGATTACTTTGGCTAACATTAAAGTCACGACCAGCTACAAAGCCGATGATTTTACCCGTTTTATTGTCCATCAAAACATTTCCGGTCTCAACAAGTCCTGCGCCATAACCGTCATCTAGCATATAACCAAAGTTTGCTACAGCATTTTGCATACTATCATAAACAACTTGATCAATTGTGGATTGAATCGTATAACCACGATTTTGAATTTCTTTTCGTGCTTGATCTTTATATTGAGAAAGCCCAAGTTCATCAAGAGTTTCTTTTTTTACACCGGCTTTTTCAATATTGATATCCATCACTGTATTAGTCGCTTGCTCCAGCACAGCATTGTATAGGTAGCTTTCAGTATTTTGATTAGATTCTTGCTGCGGTTGGAAATCTTGTTTCAAATCATAATTTTTCGCGGCTTCATATTCTTCTTTTGTAATAGCTTTTTCACGATACATACTGAATAAAACAAAATCTTTTCGTTTCATCCCATAAGCTAAGTTTTCATCCTCTTTCAAGGCTCCAGTATTACTGTAGGGTGTATAAACGATTGGGCTTTGTGGAAGCCCAGCAATGAAGGCTGCTTGAGGAAGAGTTAGATCATTGGTATTTTTGCCAAAAAGACCTTTCGCTGCTTCTTCAACACCTGCGATATTTTCTCCTTTGTTATTTCGTCCAAACGGAGAAACATTTAGATAAGTAGTGACGATCTCATCTTTTGAAAAATACTTTTCAATACGATAGGCCAGCAGAATTTCATTGGCTTTTCGTTTGAACGTTGTTTCATCTGTTAAAATTTGTTGCTTAACTAGTTGCTGTGTTAATGTCGATCCCCCAGACGATCCGCCGATACCTGTCGCATCAGAAACCAAAGCACGAATCACTGCTTTTGGAACCACACCTTTGTGTTCTTCGAAGTATTCGTCCTCAGTAGAAATAATCGCCTTTTTCAAAAGAGGGGAGATATGTTCTGCGTCAACTCTTGTTCTGACTAAATCAGATTTAATCATCGCAATGTTCGTACCGTCAGCATATGTCATTCTGGAAACTTCACTGATATCGCTGATTTCTGTTTGGAGTTCTTCTTTGGTTGGTGGTTGCGTATCTTCAACTAGAAAAGCAAAATACCCCATACCGACTCCAAGTCCTAAAGCGCCACCTAAAAGTAGAAGAACAACCGCTAAGACAAATAATGATTGCAATACACGAATCACTACATTTATAATTAAAAAAATCTTTTTCTTTTCTGGTACTTTTTTAGAATGTTGTTCCGTTTTATGGGAATTATTCTGGTTGTCCAAAAGCTTCACCTCAATATAATGATACATTCCGTGATATTATAGCAAAAAAAGTCTATATTGAACAGTTGTTCAAGTATTTATGATGATTTAATCAAAAAAACTTAATATAAATAGACAAAAAAGATAAGTTTAGTCTTGGTTTGCTTCATAAAAAGATTAGGATACACTTACACTCGTTTTTATTTTTGAGTGTTTTCTTCTAATCTAAATAAGACGATTTTTTTGATCAATTCTACGGGTAATTCACCATTTAAAGGAAATTGAATCGCGCCTTTACTGGTTTTAAATTCAGTTAATTCACTTTGGAACGCTTTAATAGCACTCGGAGCAGGGTAGAAACCAATATGGTTTTTAGCATTAGCAAAATGAACTAAGTTACCATTCAAATAAAAAGTTGGCATTCCATAAGACATTTTTTCTGTAGCTTCTGGAATAAGATGTTTGATCGTAATGTAGAGTTGTGTAAGTTTTGCTTGGCGATCTTCTGGTGTGTTTGCGATATAATCTTCAATAATAGTCATAAGGTCTTCCTACTTTCTTCATTTAATTAACATGTATAGTATACCACGGTGTCATGAAGGATTATTTTTCTATTTAGATAAAATGTAAAGAATGAAGAAGTCCTATTTATATGGTAAAATAATGCTGCATTGTAGAATCGAATAGAAGGCTAAAAATCATTTAGATACAAAAAGGACCAAATAGGAGATGAGTTTTTATGGATGAAGTTCAAAAATATGTAAAAAATATTGATGAGAAGTGGCAAGATTCTTATCAGCAGTTAGCAAAAGTCATTGCTGAGAATATACCAGAAGGCTTTGTGCTGCAAATGCAGTATGGGATGCCTACTTATGTTGTTCCTTTGAGCGTTTTTCCGAATGGGTATTTAGGTAGAGAAGATGAACCGTTGCCCTTTATTAGTTTAGCTGCTCAGAAAAATCATTTATCATTGTATCATATGGGAATCATGGAAAATAAAGAATTATTATCTTGGTTTCAAGAAGAATACCAAAAAACTGTTCCAACAAAGCTGAATATGGGAAAAAGTTGTATTCGGTTTAGCAATCCAAAAAATATTCCTTATGAGTTGATTGGAGAATTAGTTCGTAAACTTTCGGTAGAAGAATGGATCACTTGTTACACCTGTTCTACAGAAAAAATATAAAGTAGATATCATTTGATTCAAAAAGCAAAAAGATTGTTTTTTTTACTGGTTTCCCGTACTCTTTTAAAGGGTGTAAGATTCGTTGATTTTATCAAAACGATGTAGAGAGTCAACCAAAAATCAGGTTAATCTTTGGAAAAAAGCTGAAGTGGACTTGTTATAAAAAACATCTCAGTCATTTTTTCCTATTTTCCAGTCGAGGCTGAGCAAGCTCATTCAGCTTTTAAAATTATCTAGCTTCACGAGTTAGCCTCTCGGTAAAAAGATAAAAAAGGAATGAGATAAAAAGCATCTCAGTCATTTTTTCCTATTTTCCAGTCGAGGCTGAGCGAACTCATTCAGCTTTTAAAATTAGGAGGATCATTATGTTATTAGGTTCACATGTTAGTATGAGTGGTAAAAAAATGTTATTAGGTTCAGCAGAAGAAGCTGCAAGTTATGGTGCAACAACCTTTATGATCTATACTGGTGCGCCGCAAAATACACGCCGTAAACCAATTGAAGAAATGAATATTGAAACCGGTCAAAAGTATATGGCTGAACATGACTTAAGCAATATTGTTGTTCATGCGCCTTATATTATTAATTTAGGGAATACGATCAAATTAGAGAATTTTGGATTTGCTACCTCTTTTTTACGTCAAGAAATTGAGCGTGCGCATGCATTAGGTGCAAAACAAATCACACTTCATCCAGGAGCTCATGTAGGAGCTGGTGTTGATGCTGGATTGAAGCAAATCATCAAGGGGCTTGATGAAGTATTATGGAAAGAACAAGTGCCACAAATTGCGCTGGAAACAATGGCAGGTAAAGGAACTGAATTAGGTCGGACATTTGAAGAGTTGGCAACGATCATTGACGGAGTGAAACTAAATGAAAAATTATCTGTCACAATGGATACTTGTCATATAAACGATGCTGGTTATAACGTAAAAGATGATTTTGATGGTGTTTTAGAAGAATTTGATAAGATCATTGGCTTGGATCGTTTGAAAGTGGTCCATGTGAATGACTCTAAAAATCCAATGGGCTCACACAAAGACCGCCATGCAAACATCGGTTTTGGAACAATTGGTTTTGAGGCACTAAATAAAGTCGTTCATCATGAAAAATTGAAAGAGTTACCTAAAATTTTAGAAACACCTTACGTTGGCGCAGACAAAAAAACAAGCAAACCACCTTATGGCTTCGAAATTGCAATGTTGAAGTCACAAAAATTCGATCCGAATTTATTGGAAAAAATTGAAGCACAGTAATATGATATGGTATCAATCTCTATGAAAATTCGCTTTTTTTACAAAGAATCATTCGTGAAGTTAGATAAAAATAGGAAGAAATGGTCTTTCGTAAATTTCTTGTGAGGAATATGACAAAAGAGCTTTTCTTTTTGGTCTGTTTCTAGTAAAATGATTTCTTGAGAGCAATTTATTAAAATGGGAATGTATAACCCTATTTAGAATGAGAAACAGTAAGTTTGATAAGAATAGTGACTGCATCATACGACAAGCAGAAGTTCTTATTCAACTTTTCTAATAGAAAGGAGAAATTTATATGTCAACAGGTTTAGTAGTACTAATCGCGATTATCGCTTTATTAGCAGGTGCAGCAGGTGGATTTTTCCTTGCGCGCAAATATATGCAAGATTATTTCAAAAAGAATCCTCCCGTTAATGAGGAAATGTTACGAATGATGATGATGTCTATGGGACAAAAACCTTCTGAGAAGAAGATTCGTCAAATGATGCAGCAAATGAAAAACCAAGGAGACAAATAAGGTTTTTCAGAAGCTAATCGGATTTCAAGCGCACAACGGGCCGTTTTTTTTGGTCCGTTTTTTTGCACTTATTTTTAGCAAATGAAAGGAGTTGTATGAAAATGGGAAAACAACAAATAAAAGATGTGAGCGCACAGTAGTCAATTTAGAAGAGGAGAATGTACATGTCTATATTTAAAAAGTTAGGGTGGTTTTTCAAGCAAGAGAAAAAAAGTTACATCATTGGGGTATTTTCATTAATTATGGTAGCGCTTGTGCAATTAGTTCCGCCAAAGGTCATTGGCATCGTCGTTGATAAGATCACTTCAAAGAATCTGACGATCAAACCTATTTTATTTTGGGTTACTATTCTACTAGCGGCAGCTATAGCGCAATATATTTTTCGTTATATTTGGCGGACACATATTTGGGGAAGTGCTGCAAAATTGGAAAAAGATTTAAGAAAGCAATTATTCCATCATTTCACAAAAATGGACAATGTTTTTTATCAGAAATATCGAACGGGAGATTTGATGGCTCATGCAACGAACGATTTAAATGCCATCCAGAATGTTGCTGGAGCAGGTATTTTAACCTTTGCAGATTCATTCATCACAGGTGGTGCCACGATTGTTGCCATGATTTTATTTGTGGATTTACGCTTAACGTTGATTGCGCTGATTCCCTTACCATTATTAGCTGTGACCTCAAGAGTCTTGGGATCAAAATTGCATGATGCTTTTCGTGATTCTCAAGCAGCGTTCTCTACGATCAATGATAAGACACAAGAGAGCATCACAGGCATTAAGGTCATCAAAACGTTTGGGCAAGAACAGGAAGATATCCAAGATTTTACAGAGAAAATTGAGGATGCTATCGTTAAAAATAAACGAGTCAACTTTCTAGATGCTTTATTTGATCCGTTTATCACATTGATCATTGGGATTTCTTATGTTTTAACAATCATTGTGGGCGGACGTTTTATTATGAACGGCACGATTACGATTGGGCAGTTGATTTCATTTATAAGTTATATTGGGATGCTCGTTTGGCCAATGTTCGCGATTGGTCGCTTGTTTAATGTACTTGAGCGTGGAAATGCGAGTTATGACCGTGTGAATGAATTACTACATGAGAAAACACATATTACAGAGAAAAAAGATGCGATCCAAATACCAGCTAAAGGTCGTTTATCAATGGAAATTGCTCAGTTCACGTATCCTAAAGATGATCAAGCTACACTAGAACAAATCAAATTCACTGTGGGTGTGGGAGAAACATTAGGAATCGTTGGGAAAACTGGCGCTGGTAAAACGACAATTTTAAAATTATTGATGCGTGAATACGATCATTATCAAGGCCGTGTGATGTTTGGCGAACATGATATCAAAGAATATTCATTGGATGCTTTGATGAACTCAATGGGGTATGTTCCTCAAGATCATTTTCTGTTTTCTATGACAGTACGAGATAATATTCGTTTTGCTAATCCTGATTTTACTGAAGCAAAAGTTGAACAGGCTGCTGAAATGGCGTTTATCAATAATGAAATCAAGGCTTTCCCTAAAGGATATGATACGTTAGTTGGAGAACGTGGGGTTTCTTTATCAGGTGGGCAAAAACAACGGATTTCAATTGCTAGAGCCTTGATCGTAGATCCAGAGTTATTGATTCTAGATGATGCCTTATCTGCTGTGGATGCAAAAACAGAAGAAGCGATTCTTTCAAATTTAAAAGAAGCTAGAAAAGAAAAAACAACGATTATTTCAGCCCATCGATTAAGTAGTGTGATGCATGCAAAAGAAATCATCGTTTTAGATGAAGGGAAAATCGTTGAACGCGGTACGCATCAAGAGTTGTTAAGCTTAGCTGGATGGTACAAGCGGATGTGGGATAAACAACAATTAGAAGCGAAGATTGAAGGGAGTGAAGCATAATGGAAGAAAAATATGAATCAGAATGGACAAAATCAGTTCCTTTAAAAGAACAAGTCTCGATCGTTAAGCGATTGCTTAAATTTGCACAGCCATTTCGTCGTACGTTTATAACGGCTATTTTGTTTGCATTGGTCTTATCCATCATCAATATTCTTTTACCGAGAATTATTCAAACGTTTATGGATAATTATTTGACACCAAAAACAGCAACCAATCAAGTGATTTTCTTTTTTGCTGGTTTGTATCTATTTGGTGTGATCGTGAAAAGTATCGTCTGGTTTTTCCAATGGTTTTTATATTCTACCGCTTCACTCAAAACGTATCAGTATATTCGTGTGAAGTTGTTTGAAAAGTTGCAAACCTTAGGAATGCGTTATTTTGATCAAACACCAGCAGGCTCGATTGTTTCTCGTGTAACGAATGATACGGAGACATTATTTGAATTCTGGTATGTATTTTTAATGGTTTTAACCGGGATTTTTGCCGTAGTTTCTTCCTTTATTGCGATGTTTCAAATCAGCGGGAAAATTGCGTTGTATAATCTGGTTTTCTTACCTATTTTATTGATCGTGATTTGGTACTATCAAAAATTTAGTTCTAGAATCTATAGAAGTATGCGTGAAAAATTAAGTCAGCTAAATACGAAGTTAAACGAATATATTTCCGGCATGCAGATTATTCAGCAATTTAGACAGGAACACCGTTTGGAAAAAGAATTTGAAGAGACGAATAATGATTATTTGCGTACACGTTTTTCAATGATCAAAACCAACTCATTGTTGTTAGGTCCAATCATTAATTTCCTTTATACGTTGGCGATTGCCTTAACACTAACATTATTTGGATTTGATGCATTGCATTCTCCTGTAGAAGCTGGAATGATTTATGCTTTTGTTACCTATGTGCAGGCTTTCTTTAATCCAATGACACAAATGATGGATTTTTTAAGTGTTTTTACGGATGGGATGGTTGCAGGGAGTCGAATTTTGAAAATTTTTGATAATGAAGAATTGACTCCGCAACAAAATGTAGGAGCTAACGCAGAAATTATGCGTGGGAAAATCGAGTTTCGTAATGTTAGCTTTTCTTATGATGGTAAGAATAATGTTTTGAATAATATTAGTTTTATTGCCAACCCTGGTGAAACTGTGGCGTTGATCGGACATACAGGAAGTGGTAAGAGCTCGATTATTAACGTTTTGATGCGTTTTTATGAATTTTATGAAGGTGAAATTCTGATCGACGATCGTGATATTCGTGAGTATCCTTTAGCTGAGTTGAGGAAAAAATTGGGATTGGTTTTACAAGATGCATTTATGTTCTATGGCGATATCGCTGGGAATATTCGAATGTTGAATCCAGAAATCACGGATGAACAAATCAAAGTCGCAGCGGAATTTGTGCAAGCAGATAAATTTATTGAAACCTTACCAAAAAAATATCATGCAAAAGTCATCGAAAGAGGCGCAAGTTATTCAAGTGGTCAGCGTCAGCTGATTTCATTCGCTAGAACGATTGTAACTGATCCGAAAATCCTAGTATTAGACGAAGCAACAGCGAATATCGATACTGAAACAGAAGGATTGATCCAAGAAGGCTTAGCGAATATGCGTCAAGGTAGAACAACGATTGCGATTGCTCATCGTCTATCCACCATTCGAGATGCTGATTTAATTTTAGTGTTGGATAAAGGTCGGATCGTCGAACGTGGGGATCATGTACATTTATTAGCCCAAAATGGGTTGTATGCAGATATGTATAAATTGCAAAACAGTGAAGGATAAAAGATACTAAAATTCGATGTGCTCTAAGCGAAGAGTAGCTGATTTTTTCTCGCTGTTTCGTCGAATTTGGAGTGTAGAACAAAACGGATGTTTCGTTTTGTTCTACACTATTTTCTTATTAATAGTAAGTACAAAAGAGATGCTCTCCAGAAAAAAGCATGATATAATGAAAAACGAAAATAAACGTCTCAAAATAAATTTGTTTTAAGCAGATACTATCATTGGGCAGAAATATAGACAATCAACACGTTAAGTTGTAAAGTGAATGTACTTGAAAATTTTGGAGGGTGAAAAACTTATGTATGATGTAATTATAATTGGAGCAGGGCCTGCTGGGATGACTGCAGCGCTATATGCGTCACGCTCTAATCTTTCAGTATTGATGATCGAACGCGGTGCGCCAGGCGGACAAATGAATAATACAGCCGAAGTAGAAAACTATCCAGGTTTTGATTCGATCATGGGACCTGATTTGGCGTATAAAATGTACGAAAACGTTGAGAAGTTTGGCACTGAAAATGCATATGGCATTGTGAAAGATATCAAAGATCAAGGTGCTTATAAAGAAGTCATTTGTGATGATAAAACGTACCAAACAAAAACGGTGATCATTGCAACAGGTTGTGAACACCGTAAATTAGGTGTTAAAGGTGAAGAAGAATTTGCAGGTCGCGGTGTCTCTTATTGTGCAGTTTGTGATGGTGCATTCTTCCGCAATAAGAAACTTTTAGTGATTGGCGGAGGGGATTCAGCTGTTGAAGAAGCGATCTATCTAACACAATTTGCTTCAGAAGTTGTAATCGTACATCGTCGTGATGAACTACGTGCCCAAAAAATTATTCAAGACCGTGCGTTTGCTAATGAAAAAATTTCGTTTGAATGGAATACTGTTTTAGAAGAAATCGTTGGAAATGATATGGTCGTAACAGGTGGACAACTAAGAAACGTCTTGACGGATGAAGTGAAAGAAATTTCAGCAGATGGTGTTTTTATCTATGTTGGACTTGATCCATTAACAGAGCCGTTCATAGAATCTGGATTAACAAATGCAGAAGGCTGGATCGAAACAGATCAAGAGATGAAAACAAGTATGCCAGGTGTTTTTGCCATTGGAGATGTTCGTGAAAAAACATTACGTCAAATCACAACAGCTGTTGGAGAAGGCGGAATTGCAGGGCAGCAAGTCTATAAATATATTGAAGATATGACAGAAGTTGAAGAAGTGAAATAATCAATCATTTTATTGAAGCATCATTATAATTTTGATTGACCAAGAGTTAGGTCAAAGCTTGATACGTTTTGACTTAGCTCTTTTTTTATACTATCTAATAGGAGTGAATCTGATGAGCCTTGATTTAAAAGCAATCGAAGAAGTCGTCAATAAAGAAAAAAATGCAGGTGGATTTTCTGAGTTGATCCGTGATTTTAAAAAGATCGGTGTTGAAAAATATGATTATTTAGTAGAAGCAGGTATGTATCGCTACTATGATGAGGCATCATACATTGAAATCCAACTGAATGGTAAACCTAAAAAAGTGGCGGCAACTGAGTCTTCTACAGAAATAAAAAGAGCCGTTTTAAAAGCACAAGCAGGTGACATTACATTTGAAAAATTTACAGAACTTGCTGGAGTTGCAGGCGTAGCGTATTGGCGGACAGATTTACTTGCAATGAAAGTGGATTACTTTGGTCAAAGTGGAGAAATTTTGTTAAGTGAACCAATTCCAGAAGTTTAAATGGAGAAGTATGTTTTCTTTTGACAATTTTTGATATATGAACTATTATGAATACGGATTAAGAACTGAATAATTGTTAGGTGAGGCTCCTATTTTGACATATGCTACTGCCGCGAAAGAATCGAGAGACTCTTAGTTGGTTGAACAGGAATGATCGTGAAGGTCATTCATAATGTAGCTGATAAGAAATTATCTACGCTCTATAGTGCTAAAGCTCAACGATAGAGAAGCTTTATTTAAGTTGCTATTTCACGCACACTCTATTGTTGAGTGTGCGTTTTTGTTTTGCTGTGAATCACAGCGACTGGCTCCGCCAGAGCTGATGATGAACAGTACTTGGCGACCAAAGGGAGCGAAGTTCCGCAAAAAGAACCAAACAGCCAAAAGAAAAATCAGAATTAGCTAGTCAAAGCCCTAAGACCAGAAGGACTAACTGGCTCCGCCAGAGCTGATGATGAACAGTACTTGGCGACCAAAGGGAGCGAAGTTCCGCAAAAAGAAATAAACAGCCAAAAGAAAAATCAGAATCAGCTAGCCAAAGCTTTAAGACCAGAAGGATCAACTGGCTCCGCCAGAGCTGATGTTAAAAAGTATATGGAGCAGTATTCAATATAACAAAATACCCACCTAACAAAAAATTTCATCGTTCCAAAATAAACAAAAGAGAGGAAGAGACTCATGGAAGACCCCAGTCAGTCGAGAAATAAAAGAAATGTAGCCTTCATCTTAGAAACGATGGAATCGAAATGATTTTTTCCTGCCCCTTCTAAATAAGATGAAGCAAAAGGAGGAAAAGAAAATGATGAACAAAAAAATAGCAGATGCCAAGAAATTAACAAAAGACCAAGAATTAAGAAAATTAGCACTACTCTCTGAACGAGAATTGATGATGGAGCTTCGTACCTCAGAAAAGGGCTTATCTGAAGAAGATGCCAAGAATCGTTTAGAAGAATATGGACCAAATGAGGTATCCGCACAAAAACCGACGCCCGCAATTATTATGTTTTTAGAAGCCTTTAAAGATCCGTTTGTTTATGTATTAGCATTATTAATGGTCGTATCAGCTGCAACAAAAGATTTTGAAGCAGCAATTGTTATGGGAACTATGATTTTAGCTAGTGTTATTATTGCATTTATTCAAGAATATCGTTCTCAAAAAGCAAGTTTGAATCTAAAAGAACTAATCGAAAATACAACAGCTGTGACACGTGCCGGGCAAACCAAAGAGATTCCGATGGATGAAGTGGTGCCAGGAGACATCGTAACACTTGCAACAGGGGATATGATCCCAGCAGATGCTGTGTTGATCTGGACAAAGGATTTATTTATCAATCAATCATCGTTGACTGGAGAATCAATGCCAGTAGAAAAATTTGTGGATGCAGGCATTGATAAAAATTCAGATTCTATCTCTGCTTTAGATATGCAAGACTTGATTTTTATGGGAACTGACGTATTAAGTGGACAAGGTAAAGCGATTATTTTAAAGACCGGGCAAAATACGTTCTTCGGTGATATTGCCAAAAATGCGACAACGCAACGTGGAAAAACTTCCTTTGATATTGGTTTGACTAAAGTTAGCAAATTTTTATTAAGAATGGTTATGATCTTGTTTCCTATCGTATTTTTGATTAATGGTCTTACTAAAGGGGAATGGGGCGAGGCATTTTTCTTTGCAATTGCTGTGGCAGTTGGTTTGACGCCTGAGATGTTGCCGATGATCGTAACAAGCAATTTAGCAAAAGGTGCATTGAGTCTATCTAAGCATAAAGTGATTGTGAAAGAATTACCCTCTATTCAAAATTTAGGTAGTATGGATGTTCTTTGTACGGATAAAACGGGAACGATCACAGAAGACAGAGTCGTCTTGGTGCAACACCTAGATCCCTTAGGCGAAATCAATGACCAAGTATTAGATATGGCTTTTTTGAATTCTCATTACCAAACAGGCTGGAAGAACTTAATGGATATCGCTGTAATCAACTTTTATGAAGAAAATAATAATCAAAGCCCATATAGCTCAGTCACAAAATTGGATGAAATTCCGTTTGACTTTTCTCGCCGTCGTTTAACGGTAGTCGTTAATGCTGATGGTCATCAATTTATGATCACAAAAGGTGCTGTTGAAGAGATGGAGGCTGTCTGCACACACGCAGAAATCAATGGCGAAATCGTCCCTCTAACACCAGCATTACAAAAAAGAATGCGTGAAGTCAATATTCGCATGAATGAACAAGGGATGCGTGCATTAGCTGTAGCTGTAAAAAAAGATGTTCATAGTGAAGCTATCTATAGTGTGGAAGATGAACAAGGAATGACCTTGATCGGTTTTATGGGCTTTTTAGATCCAGCTAAAAAATCAGCGATCACTGCTATTAAGTCTTTGCATCAGCATGGCGTAAACGTAAAAGTTTTAACAGGAGACAATGATATTGTCGCTAAAAAAGTCTGTAGTGATGTAGGAATAGAAGTGTCACATGTTGTACTTGGATCGGACATTGATAATATGTCGGATGAACAAATGAAAGAAGAAGTGGAAAAGACTAATTTATTTGCTAAGTTGAATCCGATGCAAAAATCGCGAATTATTGAAACCTTACAAGATAATGGTCATACAGTTGGATTTATGGGAGATGGGATCAATGATGCGCCAGCACTTCGTAAAGCGGATGTTGGAATATCTGTTGACACAGCAGCTGATATTACCAAAGATGCAAGTTCGATCATCTTACTAGAAAAAAGTCTCAATGTTTTAGAAGATGGTGTGATCGAAGGTCGAAAAGTGTTTAGTAATATGATGAAATATATTAAAATCACGATCAGTTCTAACTTTGGGAATGTTTTCTCAATATTACTTGCAAGTGCATTTTTACCGTTTTTACCAATGCTTTCCATTCAACTATTGATTCAAAATCTAATCTATGATATCGCACAATTAGCGATTCCTTGGGATAATGTTGATGAAGAAGATTTATTAAAACCTGTACGTTGGGAAACCAATGGATTAATGAAATTTACCCTATGTATTGGGCCAGTAAGTAGTATTTTTGATATTATGACATATGCTGTGATGTGGTTTGTATTTAGTGCAAATACTGTTGGCAGTCAACATTTATTCCAAACAGGTTGGTTTGTCGTGGGCTTGGTCAGTCAAACATTAGTTGTTCAAATGGTTCGTACTCGAAAATTACCATTTATTCAAAGTATTGCCTCACCTGCTGTGATTCTTTCCAGCTTAGGTGCAGTTGCCTTAGGATTATTGATTGTCTTGACACCAATTCGGGAGGTTTTCGACTTTGTGAAACTTCCAGCTAATTATTGGGGCTGGTTCATTTTGATCATTGTACTATATTTGATCACAGTAGAGGTTGCCAAACGACTTTATATCCATATTACTAAAGAGTGGATTTAATGTAGAAAATGTTCATACCTCATTTTAGTAAAAAATAAATCGAGTGAAATAATTATTTTTCAGGAATAGAAAACTCGAAAGAAATAACGAAAAATTTCATTGTGTTTAAAGTTGTTATTCGTAAAGAGAAGAGAAAAATAGGTTTTTAGATATTAATATTCGTTTTTTGGGGAACAAAGACAAAATTAGAAGAATTTTGTCTTTGTTCTTTTTAGTATGCTTGAAAAAAACTACTCTGTTTTCAGCAAATAATTTCTAATTTAAAAATCTACTGTAGCATAACAAGGATTACATCGACTATAACAGAGTAATGTCAAAAGATATGATTGGGAGAGCTTTTTATAAAACGGTTTCTTGTTTGTGATTTTAATCACTAACCTTTGGTACGATAGGTTTCAGGTATTTTAATCAAATTTGAAGAAATGCTCACTTTTTACTTGCTCTTTTACCTAATTAGTGATAATTTGTAAGTGTAGTCGATAAAAAGTAATACAGTTTTTGATGCTGTTTTATTTTTTACGAAAAAAAGAAACGTAACAGAGAGGATTGTGTGACAAAATGGCAAAGGCAAAGAAACAAAAACCTATTGACTTTAAAGCACTTATGGAAAAAGTCGACGCTGATTTCCCAACATTTCAAATTTTAGATAAAGATGGGAAAATCGTAAACAAAGACGCTGTACCAGATTTATCAGATGACGAATTAGTAGAATTAATGACTCGTATGGTTTGGTCACGTGTATTAGATCAACGCTCAACTGCTTTGAACCGTCAAGGTCGTCTAGGATTCTTCGCACCAACAGCTGGACAAGAAGCAAGCCAATTAGCAAGTCAATTTGCTATGGAAAAAGAAGATTACCTATTACCAGGTTACCGTGATGTACCTCAATTAGTTCAACATGGTTTACCATTGACAGAAGCATTTTTATGGTCTCGTGGCCATGTAGCAGGTAACCACTATGCACCAGAATTAAATGCTCTACCACCGCAAATCATCATTGGTGCGCAATACATCCAAGCAGCTGGTGTTGCTTTAGGAATGAAAAAACGCGGCAAGAAAAACGTTGTCTTCACTTATACAGGTGATGGCGGTTCTTCCCAAGGTGATTTCTATGAAGCAATCAACTTTGCAGGAGCCTATCATGCAAACGGCGTGTTCATCATCCAAAACAATGGTTTTGCGATTTCAACACCTCGTGAAAAACAAACAGCTGCTAAAACATTAGCACAAAAAGCTGTAGCAGCAGGAATTCCAGGAATCGTCGTTGACGGTATGGATCCATTAGCAGTTTATGCAATTGCAAAAGAAGCGCGCGAATGGTCTGCAAATGGCAATGGCCCTGTATTGATCGAAACATTAACTTACCGTTACGGTCCACATACATTATCAGGTGATGATCCAACTCGTTACCGTTCAAAAGATATGGATGACGAATGGGTACAAAAAGATCCACTAATTCGTTTCCGTAAATATCTAGAAGACAAAGGTTTATGGTCTGAAGAAAAAGAAAACGAAGTAATCGAAAAAACTAAAGAAGAAATCAAAGTAGCAATTGCAGAAGCAGATAAAGTTCCAAAACAAAAAGTATCTGATTTCTTGAAAAATATGTTTGAAGTTCAACCTCAAAACATTAAAGAACAAATTGCATTCTACGAAGCGAAGGAGTCGAAATAATCATGGCACAAAAAACAATGATCCAAGCAATTACAGATGCCTTAGCTCTTGAAATAGAGAAAGACGAAAACGTCTTGGTCTTCGGTGAAGACGTTGGTAAAAATGGCGGAGTTTTCCGTGCAACTGAAGGCTTACAAGAAAAATTTGGCGAAGACCGTGTCTTTGATACTCCTTTAGCAGAATCTGGAATCGGTGGTTTGGCTTTTGGTTTAGCATTAGAAGGATACCGTCCAGTTCCTGAAATCCAATTCTTTGGATTTGTATTTGAAGTCTTTGACGAAATCGTCGGTCAAATGGCTCGTACTCGTTACCGTATGGGCGGAACACGTAATATGCCTATTACTGTTCGTGCGCCTTTTGGTGGTGGTGTGCATACACCAGAACTTCACTCAGATAACTTAGAAGGATTGATTGCTCAATCTCCTGGTATCCGTGTGGTTATCCCATCAAATCCATATGATGCAAAAGGACTATTGATTTCTGCAATCAGAAGCAATGACCCAGTTGTTTATTTAGAACACATGAAATTATACCGCTCATTCCGTGAGGAAGTGCCGGATGAAGCATATGAAGTGCCTTTAGATAAAGCTGCTGTTACTCGTGAAGGTACTGATGTTTCTATCATTACTTACGGTGCAATGGTTCGTGAAGCAATCAAAGCTGCTGACAATTTAGCAAAAGACAATATTTCTGTTGAAATCATTGACTTACGTACTGTCGCTCCTTTAGATGTTGAAACAATCATTCAATCAGTTGAAAAAACGGGTCGCGTAGTCGTAGTTCAAGAAGCTCAAAAACAAGCTGGCGTTGGTGCTATGGTTGTTTCTGAAATTTCTGAACGTGCAGTATTATCATTAGAAGCGCCAATTGGCCGTGTATCTGCTCCAGATACAATCTTCCCATTTGGACAAGCAGAAAACATTTGGTTGCCAAATGCTAAAGATATCGAAGCGAAAGCAAGAGAAATCGCAGAATTTTAATTAAAACTGAATAAAATTGCTTTAAATAGCATGCCTGAATTTTCACGTGACATGTTTTCACGTGGAAATTTAGCGCTGTTGTTTCCGCATTTTTCCAGTTAGACAGATACGATAAAGGAAGGGAAGGCTTAAAAAATGGCTTATCAATTTAAATTACCAGATATTGGTGAAGGTATTGCAGAAGGCGAAATCGTAAAATGGTTCGTTAAAGCAGGAGATACCATCAATGAAGATGATACATTATTAGAAGTTCAAAACGATAAATCTGTAGAAGAGATTCCATCTCCAGTTACAGGAACAGTTAAATCTATCGTAGTACCAGAAGGCACAGTAGCAAATGTTGGAGATGTGTTGATCGAAATCGACGCACCTGGACATCCAGAAAATGATGCAGCACCGACAGCTGCTCCAGCTCAAGAACAAACGCCTGCACAACCAGCAGCGGTTCCAGAAGCACCTGCAGCAGACAGCAGTGGCGGCGTGTTCCAATTTAAATTACCAGATATTGGTGAAGGTATTGCAGAAGGCGAAATCGTAAAATGGTTCGTTAAAGCAGGAGATACCATCAATGAAGATGATACTTTATTGGAAGTACAAAATGACAAATCTGTCGAAGAAATCCCTTCACCAGTAACAGGAACAGTTAAAAATATTGTGGTTCCAGAAGGCACAGTAGCAAACGTTGGGGATGTATTGATCGAAATCGATGCACCTGGACATAACTCTGCATCAAGTTCAGCACCAGCAGCAAGTGCGCCTGCTCAAACTGAACAAGCAGCACCAGCACAAGCTGCGTCAACAGGTGTCGTAGCAGCAGCTGATCCAAACAAACGTGTCTTGGCTATGCCATCAGTACGTCAATTTGCTCGTGAAAAAGACGTTGATATCACGCAAGTTGTACCAACTGGAAAAGGTGGACGTGTCACAAAAGCAGACATCGAAAGCTTTATCTCAGGTGGCGGACAAGTAGCGCCAGCACAAGCTGAACAAACTGCAGCAACACCACAAGCAACTGCTACAGCTGAAACAGCTGCACCAAAAGCTCCGGCTAAACCATTTGTTTCTGATCTAGGTGAAGCTGAAACTCGCGAAAAAATGACGCCAACTCGTAAAGCAATTGCTAAAGCGATGGTGAACAGTAAACATACTGCACCGCACGTTACATTGCATGACGAAGTGGAAGTATCTAAATTATGGGATCACCGTAAGAAATTTAAAGATGTTGCAGCAGCAAACGGTACTAAATTAACATTCTTACCATACGTTGTAAAAGCATTGACAGCAACAGTTCAAAAATTCCCAATCTTGAATGCATCAATTGACGATGCAGCACAAGAAATCGTTTATAAAAACTACTATAACATTGGTATCGCAACAGATACTGATCATGGATTATATGTACCAAACGTTAAAAATGCGAACACGAAGAGCATGTTTGCTATCGCTGATGAAATCAACGAAAAAGCAGCTCTTGCAATCGAAGGTAAATTAACAGGTGCGGATATGCGCGATGGCTCGATCACAATCAGTAATATCGGTTCAGTTGGCGGAGGCTGGTTCACACCAGTTATCAACTACCCGGAAGTTGCAATTTTAGGCGTAGGTACAATTGCTACTCAACCAGTTGTAAATGCAGACGGTGAAATCGTTGTTGGACGTGTTATGAAACTTTCAATGAGTTTTGACCACCGTATCGTTGATGGGGCAACTGCTCAAAAAGCAATGAACAACATCAAGCGTTTATTAGCTGATCCAGAATTATTATTAATGGAAGGATGATTATCACATGGTAGTAGGAGATTTCGCCATTGAATTAGATACAGTCGTAATTGGTTCAGGTCCTGGAGGATACGTTGCAGCGATTCGTGCTGCTGAAATGGGTCAAAAAGTTGCGATCATTGAACGTGAGTTTATCGGCGGTGTATGTTTGAACGTTGGATGTATTCCTTCTAAAGCATTGATCGCAGCTGGACATCACTATCAAGAATCACTAGATTCAACTATGTTTGGTGTAACAGCTAAAGGTGTTGAGCTAGACTTTACAAAAACACAAGAATGGAAAGACAACAAAGTTGTTAATACTTTGACAAGCGGTGTTGGTTTCCTTCTAAAAAAACATAAAATCGAAATTATTGAAGGAGAAGCTTTCTTCGTTGATGAAAACACATTACGCGTGATTCATCCGGATTCAGCTCAAACATACTCATTCAATAATGCAATCGTAGCAACAGGTTCTCGTCCAATCGAAATCCCAGGATTTAAATTTGCCGGACGTGTCTTAGATTCTACTGGCGGTTTGAGCTTGAAAGAAGTACCTAAGAAATTTGTTATTATCGGTGGCGGTGTTATCGGTGCGGAATTAGGTGGAGCATATGCGAATCTTGGTTCTGAAGTAACGATTTTAGAAGGTAGCCCTTCAATCTTACCAACGTATGAAAAAGACATGGTTAAACTAGTTACAGATGACTTCAAGAAGAAAAATGTAACAGTTGTAACGAAAGCAATGGCTAAAGAAGCAATCGACAATGGCGACAGCGTAACTGTGAAATATGAAGTAGATGGTAAAGAAGAATCTGTCACTGCTGACTATGTAATGGTAACAGTTGGACGTCGTCCAAACACAGATGATCTTGGTTTAGAACAAGCAGGTGTTGAAGTTGGCGAACGTGGTTTAGTTAAAGTGGACAAACAAGGTAGAACAAACGTATCAAATATCTTCGCTATTGGCGATATCGTACCTGGCGCTGCTCTTGCTCATAAAGCAAGCTACGAAGCGAAAATTGCGGCAGAAGCAATTTCTGGTAAAAAAGTAGAAGTTGACTACAAAGCAATGCCTGCTGTAGCCTTCACTGATCCAGAATTAGCAAGTGTTGGTATGACAATTGCTGAAGCCAAAGAAGCGGGATTAGAAGCAACTGCGTACAAGTTCCCATTCGCTGGTAACGGCCGTGCTATTTCTTTAGGTAAAACTGAAGGATTTGTACGTTTGGTAACAACAAACGAAGACAATGTCATTATCGGAGCACAAATCGGCGGAGTTGGCGCAAGTGATATGATTTCTGAATTATCATTAGCAGTTGAATCTGGCATGAATGCTGAAGATATTGCATTAACGATCCATCCACACCCATCTTTAGGGGAAATTACTATGGATGCTTCTGAGTTGGCTTTAGGTTTGCCAATTCATATTTAAATAGCATATTTGTCACACAAAGAAAGACCGAGCTAGCCAAGCTCGGTCTTTTGTTTTTTGTTAAATAGAACGTATCTGGAACTATTTTTTATTTAATGGTTGGTGAATCATAATGACTATTTGCCTTATACTATTGATCGCATCTTCTTTGATTTGAAACGACAAAAATATTCCTATTATTTAGCAAGTATTTTCACTAAAGTGTATTGTTTTTTCCCTTTTCGAACAATAATAAATTTTCCATCAAAGCTATGATCTGCTGTAACGGTAAAGTCCAATTCTTTAATACGATCACCATTGATTGAAATTGCACCATTTGTGATATCTTCTCTAGCTTGGCGTTTAGAAGGTTCGATTCCAAGTTCAATCAACCAATCTACAAGATTTTGATCAAGCGATTCTGTTTCAATAGTAGGCATGTTTTTAAAACCTTCTTCAATTTGCTTGGAGGTTAGATTTTTTACGTTACCTGAAAATAATGCTTCTGAGATTGCTAGAGCATCATTTAAATCAGCTTCACTGTGAACAAACTTTGTCATTTCTGCTGCTAGTACGCGTTGTGCTTCACGTAAGTGTGGTTCCGTTTGGACTTTTACTTCTAGGGCATCAATTTCCTCTTTCGTTAAGAAGGTAAAGAATTTCAAGTATTTGATTACGTCGCGGTCGTCTTGGTTTACCCAGAATTGGTAGAATTCGTAAGGCGTTGTTTTTTTTGGATCAAGCCAAACTGCACCGCCAGCTGATTTACCAAATTTTGTTCCATCTGCTTTTAACATCAATGGAATTGTTAAACCAAAGGCTTTTGCATCTGCACCTTCTTTTTTACGAATCAAGTCTAAACCTGCTGTAATATTGCCCCATTGATCGGCGCCACCAATTTGCATGCGGACATTATTATTTTGAAATAAGTGCAAAAAGTCCATTGATTGTAGGATTTGGTACGTGAATTCTGTAAAGGAAATTCCTGTTTCTAAACGGCTTGCTACGATATCTTTGGCAAGCATTGTGTTGATGTTGAAAAATTTACCATAATCTCTTAAGAAGTCTAAAAGAGTAAGATTGTGTGTCCAGTCATAGTTGTTTACTAATGTTAATGTATTGTCAGTATCTACAGCAAATAATTTTTCCATCTGTCTTGTTAAAGAGTCAACGTTATGTTGGATGGTGTCCATTGTCTGTAATTGACGTTCTGTTGTTCGTCCACTTGGATCACCGATTGTTCCGGTTGCGCCACCGATTAAAATAACAGGATGGTGTCCGAATGCTTGGAATCTTTTTAGCATCATAAATGGAATCAAATGCCCGATATGCATACTGTCTCCTGTAGGATCCACACCGCAATATAGTGAAATGCTCTCGGTCTCAACGTATTTTCGTAAACCTTCGCTATCTGTTTGTTGGTTGATGGCGTCACGCCATTCTAATTCATCAATAATGTTTTTCATTTCGCCTATTCCTCTCCTAAATAAAATAAAAAACGCCCCATAGGTTTTAGCCTATGGGACGAACTTTGCCGTGTTACCACCCAAATTGTACATGAAAAGATCATATACCTCTCAAATCTGTATCGTAGATAGACGCCTACTTACGGTAGGAAACTAAAAGTGTAATTCACAAAAATGTATATGCCAACTCTCACTAAATGCTGACTCTCTGAAAAAGGGACATTATTGCTACTTCGCTTTATTAAAGTTTGATATGTTATTTTGTAGCAATTTTACGACAAATAAGCCAACTTGTCAAATACTTCCTTGGGAGTCACGTTTACAAGTTTTGGTTTAGGCATTAATTCATCGGCCTAAACAATTTTATAAGCGTTGATTTAGCTATTTTTTAAACGAAAGCAGAGCAAAGGAATTATTTTTCTTTATTATTTTCTGGATCATATGTTATTTTTCCAGTGAAAGAATGGATGGGTTTGACCTTTAAGATATCTAAAAAGAAAGTAAAAATCGGGATACCGACAATCAATCCCCAAACACCAAACAATCGTTCACTGATCAATAAAATAACAAATGTATAAAAAATCGGTAATTCTGTTTTGCTGGACATAAATTTGGGATTCAATACGTAAGACTCAAATAAATGCACTACGATGATCACCACTAAAATATAAATTACATCGTTGATACCACCTTGTGAATAGGCGATGAAACTTAGCGGAATACAGGAGATAATCACTCCTGCAACGGGTATTAGACTCAAAAGAAAAATCATGATTGCTAAACTTGGCAATTGATGAAATCCAATCAAAGCCAAACAAATCGTTGTAATACTAGTATTAACAACAGCAATAAAGAATTGAGCCTCCATTACGACACCAAATGTATTTACAAACTTATCAGCAAAGTAATAGATGTCTTGAAAAAACCAGTCAAAATCACTTTTTAAAAACAACTTAGAAAACTCAGTCATTTGTTTTTTCTCGATCATAAAAAAGAAACTCAAAACAAATGAAAGGACAAAGGAAATACCGATCGAACCAATGTCTTGAACATAACGTAAAATGGTACTCGCTCCATTTTGGATTTGTGACATTAAATTTGATTTCTCTAGATAGTCATCTATGATCATCAATAGTTGGTTATGATTATCTCCTGGATTTTTATAAAAATGGATCACCGAGTTATACATCTGAACTGTTTGATGGATAACAACTGGTACATACTTTGTAATAGCCAGATAGACTAAAAAAACAATTAAAGAATAGGTTGCTAAAACTAGTATGAGCGATGGGATTTTTAAAAAGCGCTGAACAAATTTCACGAAATGAAGAGCTAAAAACGTAAAAATAAATGTTAATAAAATCATTGTGATCATACTTCTAGCTAAAAATAAAATAAAAATAACAACACCCAAAACAAAAAAACGTCTTAATCGTTCGTTTTGAATAAATTTTTCATAAACCGACACAGACTTCACTCCTTTAAACTATGATTCGTTGTTTGTAATATCTTATATAACTATAATGCTTTTTTACATTTTTAGATAGTAGTTCTATCTATAATTCTAAAAAAAGAATTATTTTTACTCAGGCTCAAATTTAAAAAGGTGTTCCCCTTTACAAAATGAACGTATGTTCGTATAATTGGTTTTGAAATAAAACAAGGAGAGGAATGCTATGTTTTTTGATTATGAAAAAGAACCAAGAAGAGTGATTTTTTGCATTGATGTAAAATCATTTTACGCGTCAGTAGAATGTGTCGCTAGAGGTTTCGATCCAATTGAAAAAATGTTGGTAGTCATGAGTCATGCAGAAAATACGGGTGGTTTGGTTTTAGCTTCTTCTCCAAAAGCGAAAGAAGTACTGGGAATCACCAATGTGACACGAAAATATGATGTTCCAAACCATCCAGAATTGGTAATCGTCCCACCGCGAATGAATGAGTATATCAAGGAAAATATGAAAATCAATGAGATATATAAGAGCTATGTAGCAGATGAAGATCTACATATTTATTCGATTGATGAATCGTTTTTAGATGTGACCGCTAGCTGGAAATTATTTGGACGAACACCGGTAGAACTCGCACAGATCATCCAACAAAGAATCAAAAATGAAACAGGATTAGCGATCACAGTTGGAATAGGGGATAATCCCTTATTAGCAAAATTAGCGATGGATATTGAAGCTAAGCATAATCAGGAACGTTTAGCCCAATGGCATTATGAGGATGTATCTGAAAAAGTTTGGACAATCAAAACGATGACCGATATGTGGGGAATTGGGCATCGGTTGGAGAAACGCTTAAATAATTTAGGGATTCGATCCGTTTATGATTTGGCACATGCTGATTTGAATGGTCTGAAAAGAACTTTAGGAATCATCGGTGAACAGCTTTATGCTCACGCACATGGTATCGACCGCAGCCGTCTATCGGAAAAATATATACCAGAAGAACGCTCGTATAATAATTCTCAAATTTTGATGCGAGATTACTTACGACAAGAAGAAATCGAAGTTGTGATCCGTGAAATGGCGGAACAAGTGGCGGCCAGACTTAGAAAGGCACATTGTCAGACAGAATGTGTGCATTTATCCATTGGTTTTTCAAGGACTGATAAGTCTTTAGGATCAGGATTTTCAAGACAAATGAAAGTTCCTTTAACAAATAGTAGTAAGCTGTTGATTGAGTATTGTTTAACAATATTCAGACAACATTGGCATGGAGAAGAAGTACGACATATTGGGATTACTTATACCAAATTGAATTATAATACTTATGTACAACTAGATTTATTTCATGAACCTGATGAACAGATCAAAGAATTAGAGTTAGATCAGCTGATTGATGATATCCGGCAGCGGTTTGGCTATGTTTCTTTAGTTCATGCGAGTTCAGTATCATCAGGTGGCACAGCAATTTCAAGAGCATCATTAGTCGGTGGGCATGCTGGAGGAATGGAGGGCTTACAATGAGCAAAGAGCGGGATTATTATTTTGAACAGTATCAAGATCGAAAAATGAAAAAGTGGGCAGGTTTTTATTTATCTGAACATACAGCAATCATTGAACAAGAGAAAAAAAGACAGCCAGCTGAAAAAAAAATTCAAATGAGTTGGACGGAAATCGATGAAGTTTTAGCTCAGGCTTTTCAAAGTCAAGCTGAAGTGAGGATTCAAAAAGAAGAATTGGATTGTGATGGAAACTACGGTGCAGACGTTATAGGAAGGATTCAAGGACATGATGCATTAGGGATTTATGTAGATGGGCATAAGATTGGCTATGATGAGATCCGCCATATCCAATTTCATAAAAAAAATAAGGCTTAGACATAACTCTACGAGTCATATCCAAGCCTTAAGGAATCAGAATAAACGCTTCTGTTCCAATTTTGTTTTAAGTTTAATGACGAGAGATAAAAAAGAATTGAACGAATGCTAAGAAAATCATCACGAATGCAATCAGTCCGCATATAATCAAATGACGGCGTTTGTGCATCATTACAATGGCAATAAACTCTCTTAAAAAGGCATTTGGTAGAAAGTAAAAGGCTGTTTTTGCTCCAAGTCCATCTGCGTTTAGATTCGCCATTTTCGCAAAAAGACCTGCACGAAACAGATGGAAATTGTTGGTTGTAAATAGTGCATGAAAATCTGTTCCACCAAAAACTGTTTCCATGATTTCTTTTGAAAATCTCATGTTTTCTAAGGTGTTTTTTGAATTTGATTCAACTAAAATATCTTCTTCTGGAATTCCTTTTTCGATGGCGTAATCTTTCATTGCAATACTTTCAGCAACATGCTCGTCATCCCCTTTACCACCAGACATAAGAATTTTGGGCGGACTTAATGTAGCATTGGCTTGGGCTTTATAAAATTGAATGGCCTTTTCGATTCGTTTGCCTAAAAGTGGCGGGACTGTTTTTCCATCGATCAATCCAGAGCCTAAAACGATGATAAAATCTTGAGCATATTTAGGCTGATTAAATTGATAAATGACTGAAATCGTCAAAAAATTATAGAAAACAAAAGAAAAGTAGAGCATTAAGAGTGGTAAGATACCAAATAATAGAGAGGCCCACTCAGGCAAAATTCGACTTGAATAATGATTAAAAATAAGAAAGACCGTTAGACCAACTGCTAAAAGTAGTGTTAATAAGTTCGCTAATGAATGTCCTTCTTTGCGCATAACGACGATTGCATTCCAATACAAAAATACAACCAAGGCATAAAGTCCGATCAATATAAGTAGGAACAAAACAACGAGCGTAATTCCTGCTAAAACAATCAATAATGGATTGAGTGTTCTATAAAGCAAAGACCCCAAATAAGTCATACCAACAATTAGAAATAAGTTAAATAATAACCCATTTGTTAATCTACGTTTTTCTTTAAAATAACTAAAAAGAAAAAGCAGTAGAAAGCTTGATGGTAATAAGAAATAGTAGGTGTGAAGCTGAATTTCTAGGTAAATGACATACACGATAAAACAAATTGAGAACCAAAGTACTTCATAAAATTTCCAATCTTGATTCACCTTTTTTTTGCGCCACTTTGGGATCCAAAATACACCAATAAGATAAACAATGCCAATAATAATACTAAAATAATTCCCCATAATAGAACTCCTTCAATAAATGATTTCAATCTTAGTATAACGAAAAAGAAAGAAAAAAAATACTCTAACGTTTGTTTTTAGACGACTTAAAAATACTTGTATGAAAATAAGCATTCTTCAAACCAATAGAACAAAAGAATGCTTATTTTTTAATTATTCACATGAACGAACGGGAAATGTGATGAAAAAACTTGTTCCAAAACCTTCTATTGACTCTAATGAAAGGAACCATTCATACTTCGCAACTATTGAGTTTACTGCAAACAAACCAAGACCAGTCCCTTCATCAGCTGATTTCGTCGTGAAGAAGGGTTCAAATATTTTTTCTTGTAATGCTATGGGGATGCCGGGACCATTGTCAGAGATTTCCAATGTAACAAAACTGTCAATATGATTTATCCGATGGGTGTTTGTTCTCAGAAAATCAGTTGTCTCTTTTGAGGCAGGTCCGACAGTTACTTGAATTTTTTGTATATTGTCTTTATTGTTTTTTGTTGCTTGATAGGCATTGGTGATTAAGTTATAGATCAAATTTTGTAAATCAGTTTCTTCTAATTTAGTCGTTCCCAAATTATCTTGAATGGATAGCTTTAGTTGAACTTTCTTAGGAATGATTTCCCCAATCAAATGAGCGGCTACACCAATCGTAGCTGAAATGTCCATCCATTCTTGAACACTTTTTTGAGGTTTAGAAAAGTGCAATACATTTGAAGAGAGCTGTTTTCCTTTTTGGGCAGAATGTAAAATCTCTTCTAAATCTGCTTTCAATAAAGGATCGTCTCCGTGTTCCTCCAATAATAATTGTGTGTTGCCTATAATGGGGGTTAAAAAATTGTTCATGTCATGAACGATCGAAGTGGTTAATAAACCGACTGTTTCCATTTTATTGCGCTGGTAAAGTTCTAATTCAAGTTGATGCTGCATTTTTTGTTGTTTTTGCTTTTCGATCAATTGACGATTTTCTGCTTCGATCGTTTCTTTTTTTCTGAAATTATGAATAAAGAGCGAGCAGATAATGATCAATAGTAGTAATAAAACGAGTAGAAAAGACAAGACGATCACAAAATTAATAATGGCATCATTCCGTTCATTATAATCGGCATTTATTGCAACAACCCAATGGGCAAGTCCGACATCGATCCATTCAAAGGCACTGATTTTTAAGACTTCTGTCGGCGTATCTTCATCCCACCAATAAGAGTTGTAGGTCAATTTTCCAGATGAATGGTTTAGCTGATATTTTTCCAATCGTTTTAAATCAGAATAATCAAAGTTCGGATAAAGTTTTTCTCGGCCGTTGATAATGTCTAAACCAACTTGCTTTTTTACAGGATGCATAATGACAGTCATTGACTGGTCTTTAATCATGGGATAGCCTTTATAGTCGACTTCAAAATCTTGCAGAAAATTCCTATAGAAAACGTCCAAATTTAGCGGTAAAATCAGATAACCATCGATAGTACCAGAAGCAGTTTTAATTTCTTGGTAAAAATTGACATAGGCTTTTTTGTCGATAAAATACGAATCACCATTTTGAACGGTCGGTTCGGCTAAAAGCTGTTTTAAAGACAAATCATGGCTAATGAATGGATGAATGGTCTTGATATCTGCAATGACTACTTGTTTTTTCTTAGAATTCCAATGAAAAGCGTATAAGGGGGTACCGTCAGATTTCATATAAAAAAGTGCGTCTGCTTCATTATTTAGTGATTCAAAAAATGTATTGAGAGAAGAAGAACTGTTTTTTAAGTAAGTTTCTGGATCATCACTATTTTTTAAATTGCCATCGATAGCTAGATAATTAAGTGCTTGGTGTCGATTTTTCATGGAAAGCTGAATCACTTTTCCAACATATTCTGTCGACTGTAATAAAAAGTCTTGTCCACTGGCAGTAGTTGTTTTGCGAATAACGGAAAAACCACGAACTGCAAAGAAAACGGATGCAACAATAAAAACGATCATTGCTGCGATCATGATGTTCACAATTCTATTTGTTCGTTTCATTGGTCTAGCTCCTTTTAAAAGTCTGTTCATATCATAACAAGTTCATGTTGAAATTTAAAGATAATTCCGCTATTGTATAGGTAACGTAAAAAGAATGTTGAGGTGTATACGTTGCGGAATGAAAAAATTTTAGTAGTAGATGATGATCCTGCAATTCGCCGATTAATTTGGAAATCGCTTCAATCAACGGGATTATTGGTGTATCAAAGTGATACAATTGAACAAACCTTAGATATTATGGATCGAGTGACATTTCAATTATTTTTATTGGATGTTAGTTTAGAACATGAAAATGACGGATATCATTTGGCTCAATTGATTCGAGAACGTCAACCGTTGACACCGATCATATTTGTTAGTGGAAAAAAGAGTGAGTATGATATTATTAGTGGTTTAGAATCTGGTGGGGATGTTTATCTGCCTAAACCGTTTGCGCCAAATGTTTTACGAGCGCAAGTTATTAGTACATTGAATCGAACAGAGCAGCTATTGACCTTGAGTCAACAACGTGAAGAAACGATGTTGAGAGAAGGGATTTTTTCATTTGATAAAAACCAATATCAGTTTAGCAAAAATGGTGAAATTGTGAGCATGACGTCAAAGGAGATCATGATGATTTTGTTTTTTATGGAGAATCCGTATCAAGTATTTAGTAAAGAACAGATTTATGCGAATGTCTGGAGTAATGGAGATATGGATAAGAATCTAATCACTGTGTATATTAATTATCTAAGAAATAAAATCGAAGATGACCCCAAAAAACCAAAATATTTACAGACGGTTTGGGGAATTGGCTATCTGTTCAATCCGGAAGGAGAGGCCAAAGCGGGTGTTTAATAGCTATAATTATAAAACAGGTGGTGATCAATCGAGTCATCACCTGTTTTTTATTTATGTAAACCTTAAAATAAACCTTCCAATTTTCCTGAAAAGAAACTCAAAGCGACTAAATCAGCTGACCCACCAGGGCTGAGATTTTTTTTGATCAATTGCTGATCAAAAAGAAATAAAGCATCTTCTAGTTCTTTTTTTGAATGATCTATGGAAAAAGTTTGTGATAGTTCACAGGCTTGTTCTTTGACTTTTTGCCAAGCCGAAATCCCACCGCGATTAATCAAATTAGAATCTTCAGTTGTAGCCATTAAATGGAGTAGTAATAGTAGAAATAGTGTTCGTAGCTCACTCTTACAATGCTGCCTTAAAAAGGGGAGCGCACTATTTTTAAGCGTAGGATAACCTAATTCTGCTTCACCTCGAATCCCAACGATACCATATTCTAAATAAAGTTTTTCTCCATAGCTCAATTGTTGTTTTTGAGTTAAATCAGCAAAATCATTTGAAAGTAATCCTTTTGTCATAAGACGTATATAATTGAAAATAGCGGATGTGTTTTGTTGGGATAAAGGGAGTTCGAATTTTTGCGCATTCATTACTTTCCCTGTAGCGCTTAAAAGTAAGGCGAACGAAAAATTGGCTCCTTTATGGGTATTGACGCCATTTGTTTGTTTCAGCATCGCGGTTTCTGCTTTCTTACCAAGTGTCCGTACCTTTTCAAATAAGTCTAATGGTGTTCCATCATGAGTGAAACCTAACTGTGCATATTCCGTAAGAAAAGGAGCAAGAGCGACACTACTATCAATAAAAGTAAAATAATTCATATCTGTATGTGCGCCGCAGCTTTTAGGATCGACTAGACCTGGTTTAGGGTAAAGAGCTGCTTCATATAATAAAGCTTGTAGTGCAAATTCGCCAATCAATTGAGAGGTGTTTTTTTTATTTAGCTGTTTCATTTAAATGTTTTTCCATTTCTTTAAGAATAAATGTTTGAGAATAATCCAAATGCTCTGTGATCAATAGCTTTAGCTGTTCTTCTTCCTGATTCAGCATACATTTATAAATTAGCCAATGTTCATTTAAGGCCTTATCTCGACGATCTTTAGAACGAATCGAAATATCTCGAAAGTAGACGAGGTATTCACGTAATTTCATAACGATCGATTTTAAACGCAGCATTTTACTTTTTTCATAAATGAATTCATTAAAATTAGAAAAATTTTGTAATACCTCATCAATTTCATTTTCCTCATTTAAACGCTCAGTTTCTGCCAGCAACATTTTCAGTTCATCAAAATCTTCAGAAGACATTTCTTTCATTGCTGTGGTCGTTGCTAAAACATCCAAAGATTTTCTAATGGCATAAATTTCATTGGCATCACTCAGCGATATTCCACGAACAATATTTCCCACGCCTCGAACATGATCAACCAACCCTTCTTCAAGCAACTTTTGTAAGGCATAGCGGATCGGTGTACGGCTGATATTCATTTTCTCGGAAAATTCTTTTTCATTGATTCGTTGACCTGCTGGAATTTCACCAAGAATAATTGTTTTTCTAAATGCTTTATAGACAAGTTCTTTAAGCGGTTCATTTAGGCTTAAATCTAAATTTTTCCCTACGGCTTCTGATATCGTACTCATCTGATTACTCCTCTGCTTATTAATAATAGGAAAAATAAATGAATGTTTTTATTGTATACTGCTAAAAAAGATAAGAAAAAGAGTGAGACGAAAACAGTTAGCTCCGAAAAACAAGTAGGTATTGCGTAAGCTGAATCTATTACGTGTATTGTGTCTTCCGATAATTTTAGTTTATTGTCGAATGTATGACTTGCGTTCCCTAAAATCGTTCTGCTTTAGAAAGTGATCTAATTATTTTGTCTCATCTTATCTCAGTCAATTTAACTAATTATTGTGGAATATAAAGTGGCATATGACCAGTCAAGACGATTGTGACAACAAAGATAATGAAAATACCGAGTGCCCATTTCGCCGATTCTTTTTGCCATTGTCCCATGTCTAAACCGGTTAAACGAAGTAATAGATAAATAAAGGCAACTAATGGACTTAACAAATGGAATGCTTGTCCCATCAAGGAAGCCAAAGCCATTTGCATATCAGTGAATCCGTAAGCACGTCCAGCTTCAGCTAGTACCGGCAAGACGCCAAAGTAAAAACCATCATTTGAGATAAAGAAAGTACCTGGAGCAGAAATTACCGCGATAACTAGGCCCCAAAAACCAGCTAATTGATTTGGAATGATTTTTGTAAAGCTTTGAGCCAACGCTTCAGCCATACCAGTCCCTTGGAAAAGGCCCATAAAGACGCCAGCTGCAAAAACCAAGATAACCACCTGCACAGCATCACCGCCATTCGCACCGATACGAGAAGATTGATCTTTTAAAACAGGGTAGTTGACCATTAAAGCAATCACCGTACCAGTTAAAAATAGAAATAATGGAGGTAAACCAAGGCCAACAAATGAATCTGTTACTAATAACGCAATCAAAATAATCGTTAGAATAGCATTGAATAACCAAATTTTAGGGCGACGGATTGCTAATGTTTCTTCATCTGTAACAGTTGTCATTGCATCAATTTCTTCATCTGTCAGTTGCTTGATCCCTAGACGAGCGCGTTCTTTTCTACCCATAGAAGGTGCAACGATGAAAATCACATAAAGTAAAGCAATGATCATACCAGGCATCAGATAAGCTAAAATTTCAGCGCCCACATTTAATACGCTCATCGCCCGGGCTGTTGGCCCACCCCAAGGAAGGAGATTCATGATTGTATTTTGTAAAATAACGATAACAGCTAAGTTCATCAATTTCATATCTAGTTTTTTATAAATAGGAATAAAAGCAGAACAACAGATCAATGTGGTTGTTGTACCATCTCCATTAAGAGAAACGGCCGCTGCAACGACTGCTGTAGCAATCAAGACTTTCATTGGATCGCCTTTTGCAATATGAATCATTTTTTTCGTGATGGGGTCAAATAACCCAGCATCCAACATAATTGAAAAATAAAGAATGGCAAACAACAACATAATACCCGTGGTAGAGGTTGTTTTGATTCCTTCCATTACAAAGTCTCCAATAGACCCTTTTTTAGAAACCCCCGCAAACATTGCAATCAAGGCAAAAATCAGTGGAATCAAAACCAAAGCTGTAAATGGTGACATTTTCTTTTTCATAATGACAAACATAAAAACAATAATCATTACATAAGATAAAACAGTTAATAACATTTTCTTCTCTCCTTCAACATTAAATTCGTTTTCCAAAACAATCAGGTGTCTCTTTTAAGGGATTGGAGCAATAGAAAAATAACAATAAGCCAAAAAGAAAACCCTTTCTTATTTCGTTTAACAAGGCTAAGTTTAATCCAAGAAAGTTTAGATAAATAGATAAAATGAGGAAAAAGAACACTAAAAAAACAAAGATGATAGCGTTTTCTTAAAGAGATATTAAAGAGATGTTAATAAATTGTTAAATGCTTGTAAATGTTGATATAGCAACGTTTTTAAGTGTTTTAAAAGAAGTGGGAGAAAGAGGAACAGTGAAAGAACAATTTAAGCTTGATGATTTCATTTTATTGCAATCGTTTTTATCTATAATGAATTCATAAACAGAAAGGATGTGAGTTCATGGGTCTATTTGAACGGCTGTTTAGTAAAGAAAAAATAGAAGTCAAAATGGATAAACCAAAGTGTTCTCCCGCTACAGGAGAACATGAATGGCAAGAAATGGTTGGGTACGTTCCAGCAGAAAAGTCGGAATATCAAACAATATCATTGATTGCAACAGCCATTGCTGCTGGTGATCAACCGGAAAGTAAGTTCGTTGTTAGACGTATTTCAAAAAGGAATCCTGAAGTACAGTTAATCTCTGTAATTACCACAAGCATTGCATCTGCTAATCGGCCAGAGAGTCAGTTTGTTATTCAGTCGATCAAGGAAAAGAAGCTTATTTAGTTTTTACCTTATTTAGTCAAACGAGCGCATTACACGTTAAAATTTAGGAGGAAGAAAAATGTTACGTAAGTTCAAAATCTCAATTGATGGAAAAGAGTATTTAGTTGAAATGGAAGAAATTGGCGGTGTGCCACAAGCACCGATCGCGCCTACAGTTGCACCAGAAAAAACTGTAGCGGACGCTGCACTAACGCCTACGTCAGTAGAACAACCAGCGGCTCCCAAATCTATTGTACCTGCTGGTAATGATGCGATGACATCACCAATGCCAGGCACGATCTTAAAAATTTTAGTAAATGTTGGAGATGAAGTAAAAGAAAATCAGCCATTATTGATTTTAGAAGCAATGAAAATGGAAAATGAAGTTGTTGCGACAACTGACGGCAAAGTAACGGGCCTTCATGTCACATTAGGACAAGTTGTCAACGCTGGAGATGCATTGATTACAATAGATTAAACTAGAAATTTTTTGGAGGAAGTGAAATCGTGGAAACATTAATTCAAGGAATCACGTCAATAACATTTGGACAAATTTTTATGATGGCGATTGGCTGTCTGTTAATGTATTTGGGAATCAAAAAAGAATATGAACCAACGTTATTAGTACCGATGGGATTAGGGACTGTCTTGGTCAATTTTCCAGGGACAGGTGTATTAACTCAAATGGTCAATGGTTCTGAGGCAGAAGGGGTTTTAGATGTATTATTTAATGCGGGGATTGCGACAGAGTTATTTCCATTACTGATTTTTATTGGAATTGGCGCAATGATTGATTTCGGTCCGTTATTGCAAAATCCTTTCATGCTATTATTTGGTGCGGCTGCTCAATTTGGGATTTTCTTCACCGTCATTGTAGCCGTGATGTTTGGCTTCAATATTGAAGAAGCTGCATCCATTGGAATCATTGGCGCCGCAGATGGCCCGACATCGATTTTTGTGTCGAATCAATTAGCGCCTAATTTACTTGGCCCGA
The DNA here is from genome assembly GCF_051714545.1 of Enterococcus sp. AZ126. Lineage (NCBI taxonomy): Bacteria > Bacillati > Bacillota > Bacilli > Lactobacillales > Enterococcaceae > Enterococcus > Enterococcus sp. AZ126. The sequence goes on along the minus strand of NZ_JBIOSB010000001.1, from coordinate 968,769 downwards.
TCACTGTTGCAGCATACTCTTACATGGCGCTTGTGCCGATCATTCAACCAATTGCGATCAAAGCTGTTACAACGAAAAAAGAACGAAGAATCCGCATGACCTATAAAGCAGATAGTGTTTCAAAAATGACAAAAATTATTTTCCCAATCGCGATCACAATCGTAGCAGGATTTATTGCACCGATTTCTTTACCATTAGTTGGTTTCTTGATGTTTGGTAATCTACTAAGAGAATGTGGTGTTTTAGATCGTCTATCAAATACTGCGCAAAATGAATTAGTGAATATCGTTTCGATTTTACTAGGTTTAACGATCTCAATTAAAATGCAAGCAGATTTATTCTTAAATGTCCAAACATTGATGATCATTGCCTTTGGTTTAGTGGCATTCATCATGGATTCAGTGGGTGGCGTGTTATTTGCAAAATTGTTGAATCTATTTAGAAAAGAAAAAATCAATCCGATGATCGGTGCAGCCGGTATTTCTGCTTTTCCAATGTCTAGCCGTGTGATTCAAAAAATGGCGACAGACGAAGATCCACAAAATTTTGTCTTGATGTACGCAGTTGGCGCCAATGTTTCTGGACAAATCGCTTCAGTTATTGCCGGTGGCTTGTTATTGGCGTTCTTCTCTTAATAAGTAAGATGGAAAATCGACTGAACAAAAAGGAAAGGAGCCGTAATCAATATGGATATGGAAGCGTTGAAAATTGCTGGAGAATTGATGATTTTTGGAATGGGTGGCGTATTTTTAGTCTTGTTTTTACTCTTTTTGATTTCTAAATTACTACTTAAACTATTCCCTGCAAAATAAATAGGAAGTGACAGGCAATGATAATAAAAAGATTGTGGTTGGATCGAGATCGTCAAGCTTATGATCAGTGGGCTCAGTTGTTGCAAGATTCTGAATTGGGACCAGATACTCAAGTAGATTATACAGTTGGGATTTATGAAGGAGAAACATTGATTGCAACGGGTTCGATTTATCAAAGTATTTTAAAATGTGTCGCAATCGATCCAAATTATCAAAATGAAAATTTATTGACCAAAATTGTTGAAAATCTAAGGGGAAAGTTGACTGATTCAGGTTTTACACATTATTTTTTATATACGAAACCTGCAGTCAGCCAATTATTCCACTCTTTAGGATTTGTAGAAATCATCGCAACAGAAGAATTGGTTTTTATGGAACAAGGAGGACCAAATTTTACAGATTATCTAAAAGAAATAAGTAAATTTAAACGGCCAACTAAAAAAAATACTGGCATCGTGATGAATGCAAATCCGTTTACAAATGGACATTTATATTTGATTACAGAAGCTGCCAAACAAACTGAAACGGTTTATGTTTTCGTTTTGTCACAAGAAGGTTCACTCTTTGATACAGCTACACGTTTTCGTTTAGTTCAAGAAGGAGTCAAGCATTTAAAAAATGTTGTCGTTTTGCCGACTAGACAATACATGGTTTCAAGTGCAACATTTCCTTCTTATTTTTTAAAAGACCAAGCAAAAGCTAGTGTTGCGAAAGTTCAAGCTAAACTGGACGCCACTCTGTTTAAAGAAAAAATTGCGCCTATTTTAGAGATCACAACAAGATTTGTTGGAGAAGAACCATTGTCACCTGTGACCAATATTTATAATGAAGCAATGAAGAATGTATTTTCTTCTTCCTTGCGTCTGATCATTTTACCTAGAAAAATGAAGGATGGAGAAATCATCAGTGCTTCAAGAGTACGAGCATTGATGGAAGAACAAGCCTATGAAGAAGTCAAAAAGCTTGTCCCAATGAATACCTTCAAAGAAATTATGAATCAAACTAAAGAATAAGAGGTGTACATTTTGGAAATGAAGCAAAACGCATCCGCAGGTACAACTGAATCAAGTGATATTTTAATCACACTTACTCAAAATGAGGTAAATGAGATTCAAATTGAGTTAGACAGTAGTGTTGAAAAACAATTTGGCCGTCAGATCCGAGCAAAAATTCAAGAAACATTAGAAAAATTAGCGGTAACAAATGTTAAGGTACAGGCAGTGGATAAAGGGGCATTGGATTGCACGATCGAAGCTCGAACTGTTGCAGCCGTTTATCGTGCAGCTGGTAAAGAAACGATTGATTGGCAGGTGATTCAATCATGGAACGACTAAGAAGAACCATGATGTTTGTACCAGGGGCCAATGCTTCAATGCTTAGAGATGCGACTTTATATGGTGCGGATTCATTGATGTTTGATTTAGAGGATGCTGTTTCTTTAAAAGAAAAAGATAGTGCCCGTTTACTTGTTTATAAGGCCTTACGGACGTTTGACTACTCTACTGTTGAAACCGTTGTTCGAATCAACGGATTAGACACGGTTGGACATCAAGATATTGAAGCGATGGTTTTAGCAGGTATTGATGTGATTCGTTTACCAAAAACAGAAACGGCTCAAGATATTATTGATGTAGCCGCTGTGATGTCCGAAATGGAAACGAAATATGGAATTAGAGTTGGGACAACGAAAATGATGGCAGCAATCGAATCAGCTGAAGGTGTCTTGAATGCTCGAGAAATTGCGAAAGCTAGTGATCGTTTGATCGGAATCGCCCTTGGTGCAGAAGATTATGTGACCAACATGAAAACGCATCGCTATCCTGATGGACAAGAACTGTTTTTTGCGCGCAGTTTTATCCTACATTCAGCTAGAGCTGCAGGAATTGCGGCTATTGATACCGTGTATTCAGATGTCGATAATACAGCAGGCTTTTTAGCAGAAGTTGAATTGATAAAGCAACTAGGATTCGATGGTAAATCCGTTATCAATCCACGCCAAATTCCTTTGGTCAATAGCGTGTATGTGCCAACAGAAAAAGAAATCCAAAATGCCAAAGAAGTAATCTGGGGCATTCGTGAAGCAGAAGCTAAAGGCTCTGGTGTGATCTCAGTCAATGGGAAAATGGTAGATAAGCCGATCGTTGAACGAGCGGAGCGAGTGATTGCGCTAGCTATTGCAGCAAAATTAATTTCTGAGGAGGAAGTCTAAAATGAAAAATATTGTAGGCAAAGAAATTCCAGATAATTATGCTGAGCAATTTGGTTTATTTAAAGGTGAGTTAGCAACGATTCATGAATACAAAGAAGCAAGTCGCACAATCAATCCTGTTAGACCAAGAGACACAAAACTATTAGGAAGTTTAAGAGAAGCGATTGAAAAAACAGGTTTAAAAGATGGTATGACGATTTCTTTTCATCATCATTTTCGTGAAGGTGACTTTGTGATGAACATGGTTTTAAAGGAAATCGAAGCGATGGGAATCAAAAACTTATCGATTGCTCCCAGCTCAATTGCCAATGTTCACGAATCTTTGATCGATCATATCAAAAATGGTATTGTGACAAATATTACCTCAAGCGGTTTACGTGATAAAGTCGGCGCTGCAATTTCTGAAGGAATCATGGAAAATCCTGTTGTGATAAGATCTCATGGTGGTCGTGCAAGAGCGATTGCAACGGGTGATATCCATATTGATGTAGCGTTTCTCGGGGCACCCAGCTCAGATGCTTATGGAAATGTAAATGGAACAAAAGGCAAAGCAACCTGCGGCTCGTTAGGCTATGCTATGATCGATGCAAAATATGCAGATCAAGTCGTGATTATTACGGATAGCTTGATGCCTTATCCCAATACGCCAATCAGCATTCCACAAACGGATGTGGACTTTGTCGTAGAAGTCGATGCGATTGGTGATCCTGAAGGGATAGCCAAAGGTGCCACCCGTTTTACTAAAAATCCGAAAGAGTTATTGATTGCAGAATATGCAGCAAAGGTAATCACGCACTCACCGTATTATAAAAATGGTTTTTCATTCCAAACAGGAACAGGTGGAGCGGCATTGGCTGTTTCCAGATTTTTGAAAGAAGCAATGCTCAAAGACGGTATCACAGCTAGCTTTGCTCTAGGAGGAATCACGAATGCAATGGTTGAATTATTAGAAGAAGGACTAGTGGAAAAAATCATAGACGTCCAAGATTTTGATCATCCATCGGCCGTATCTTTAGATAAAAATAATAATCACTATGAAATCGATGCAAATATGTACGCATCCCCATTTAGTAAGGGTTCTGTGATCAACCAATTAGATACAGCGATACTTTCTGCACTCGAAATTGACACAAATTTCAATGTGAATGTTATTACAGGATCAGATGGTGTCATTCGTGGGGCATCTGGTGGACATTCAGATACGAGTGCCGCGTGCAAGATGAGTTTAGTGATCGCACCGTTGATCAGAGGTCGAATTCCAACGATTGTTGAAGAAGTCAATACCATTGTAACGCCAGGAAGCAGTATTGATGTCGTGGTGACAGAAATCGGCATAGCTATCAATCCGGAACGCCAAGATCTAATCGAGTATTTTAAAGAACTAGATGTTCCGCAATTAACAATGAAAGAACTACAAAAAAAGGCCTACAGTATCGTTGATAGACCAGATGCGATTGAGTACGGAGATAAAGTAGTTGCATTGATCGAATACCGTGATGGTTCAATTATTGATGTGGTCAGAAATGTCTAAAGCCTATCTAACGGGTGAAATGATTACTTTAGTAGAAATGCTAGATACCAGAGAAAGACGAGTAACGATCCAGCAAGAACTTTTACAAAAGTATCCAACAGGTGCCTTATTAAGCGCTACGATGAATATTCCAGGACCTATAAAAACAAATAAGCAGTTAAGACAAGCCTTTTTGACTGTCATCAAAGAAATCAATGCTCTTTTTCCTCCTGAACAACTAATTGCTTGTAAACACCGAGAATTGAAAACAGGTTCTGAATATTATCTAGTCCTTGATGAAACACCTAAAGAACTGAAAAGAAAACTGATTAAAGTTGAAGAAACACACCAGTACGGTCGTTTAATGGACTTAGATGTACTTTATTTAAAAGATCACAGTCTATCTTCAATTAGTCGTACCGAATTAAATTACAAACCAAGAATCTGTTTTATCTGCGAGAAAGAAGCAAAAATCTGTGGTAGACAAAGACACCATAGTGTAGAAGAAATGCAAAAAACAATCAGTAATTTATTAAGAAAGGAAGGATGAAATGACAAAAAAAATCCTTTTTACAGAAACTGTTCTGCGTGATGGTCAACAGAGTCAAATCGCTACACGAATGCCGACAAGCGATATGTTGCCGATCATTCAAACATTGGACGAAGCAGGCTATCATGCTTTGGAGATGTGGGGCGGTGCAACATTTGATGCCTGTATTCGTTTTTTGAATGAAGATCCATGGGAACGTCTAAGAACGATTCGAAAAGCAGTCAAAAATACGAAATTACAAATGCTTTTAAGAGGACAAAATCTACTTGGGTATAAAAATTATGCGGACGATGTCGTAGAAGCATTTGTTCAAAAATCCATCGAAAATGGGATCGATATTATTCGTGTTTTCGATGCGCTAAACGATACAAGAAATTTGCAAACATCGATTGAAGCAACGAAGAAGTTTGGCGGTCATTGTCAACCAGCAATTTCATACACGACTAGTGAGTTTCATACGATTGATTATTTTGTCGGTTTAACTACGGAATTAGAAAAAATGGGTGCTGATTCAATTTGCATTAAAGATATGGCAGGAATTTTGACACCAGATGATGCGTATCGCTTAGTTACAGAGATCAAAAATAAAATCCAAGTACCTCTAGAGGTTCATACGCATGCAACTAGCGGAATTTCTGAAATGACGTATTTAAAAGCTGTTGAAGCAGGTGTTGATATTATCGATACAGCGATTTCTTCTTTTTCTGGTGGAACAAGTCAACCAGCCACAGAATCAATGGCGTTAGCCTTAGAGAATTTAGGGTACGATACTCATTTAAATATGAAGAAAGTAGCAGAAGCAGCGGACTATTTTAATCCTATACGTGATAAGTTTAGAGAAGATGGCTTATTGAATCCTAAAGTAAAAGACACCGAACCAAAAACCTTGATTTATAAAGTACCTGGTGGGATGTTGTCAAATTTGTTGAGTCAATTGACAGAACAAGGGTTAGCGGATAAATACGAAGACGTTTTACGTGAAGTACCAAAAGTTCGTGCTGATTTAGGCTATCCACCGCTTGTGACCCCTTTATCACAAATGGTAGGAACGCAAGCTGTAATGAACGTTATCAGTGGTGAGCGATACAAAATGATTCCAAAAGAAATCAAGGATTATGTTAAAGGATTGTATGGAAAACCACCTGTTTCAATTTCAGAAGAAATGACAAAATTGATTATTGGTGAAGATGACGTGATCACAGTTAGACCTGCAGATTTATTAACACCAGAACTTCCACAATATAAAAAAGAAATTGGAGAATATGCAAAATCAACGGAAGATGTATTAATGTATGCAATGTTCCTGCAACAAGGAAAAGACTTCTTAGGTAGAAGAGAAGACCGATTTTACGATATTCCGTTGCAAGAAGTAAACGTTACATTAGATATTTAACTAAAAGAGAGGTTAGGATATAACTCGTAGAGTTATCTTCTAGCCTCCTTTTTTTACTTGTTTATAAAAAAAAATCGTCTAACATGAAAGCGGTAAAACTAGTTCGAAATAGACAAAATATGACTCTGTAAATGTTAGTTGTAGTAGGCTGCATTTTAGTTTTTTTATTATGTCATTAAAATTAGAATAATATGTGTAATGAATGAGTATGAGCTAATTTTGGTTAGTAAAAAATCGGTTTATGACGGATTTAGTCATTATATTTAGAGATTTGAATATATGACACAAATGTGACATGGATAGGTTAATTAATGTAACTTTTCTCATTGTTCTAAAGGTTTACATTTGTTTATAATGCCGTTATAATAGCTAAAATCAAGTTATTTATAACGTTGTACATAGGTATGAAGGTAGAGTTTGGGATATTTGGTCATATGGAGTGAATGACTGGAGATAAATAGAAGTAAAGTTGCAGTAGTAATACTACACTCCTATTTTTCAGTCTAGTCTAAATGAGCCAGCTCAGCTTTTAAATTTAGGAGGGGTGTTTTTGATTACGTATAAACAATCGTCGGAAACTTTTTTTGAAATGAAGAATCAGAAGTATCAATATTATTCATTAGCTTCACTAGAAACGGAGTCAAATCAATTTGTTGCAACATTGCCCTTTAGTATTCGTGTTTTATTGGAATCTTTGCTGCGGCAAGAAAATGGAACGGGGATTACACAAGAGCATATCAAGCATCTGGCTAATTGGTCTTCAGAACATGCCAACAAGGGGGAGGTCCCATTCAAACCAGCTCGCGTGATTCTCCAAGATTTTACTGGTGTTCCAGCTGTTGTTGACCTCGCTTCTTTAAGAAAAACAATTGCTGATTTTGGCGGCGATCCAACGACTATCAATCCGGAAGTTCCTGTCGACTTAGTCGTCGATCATTCTGTCCAAGTGGATGTTGCCGGAGTAAAACAAGCCTTGCAGCTAAATATGAAAATGGAATTTCAACGAAACCAAGAACGCTATCGCTTCTTAAGTTGGGCGCAAAAAGTGTTTGATAATTATCGAGTGGTACCCCCGGCAACGGGAATTGTTCATCAAGTCAACATTGAATATTTAGCTTCAGTTGTGACACAAAAGAAACAAAAGGATGGTACTATTTTACTATATCCTGACACGTTAGTTGGGACCGATTCTCATACGACAATGGTCAATGCATTAGGTGTTTTGGGCTGGGGTGTTGGCGGAATCGAAGCTGAAGCTAGTATGCTTGGTGAGCCATCTTATTTTCCAATTCCAGAGGTTGTTGGTGTTCGCTTTGTTAATGAATTATCCCAAGGGGCAACAGCAACGGATTTAGCATTAAAAGTAACTCAAGTGTTAAGAGAACACAAAGTTGTCGGTAAATTTGTTGAATTCTTTGGTCCAGGTTTAGTTAAATTAAGTTTAGCTGATCGAGCAACGGTGGCAAATATGGCACCTGAATATGGCGCGACATGCGGATTTTTTCCTGTAGATAACGAAACGATTCGGTATCTGCGACTAACAGGAAGGGAAGAAGAAGCAGTCGTCATCACGGAACATTATTTGAAAGAAAATCAATTATTCTACGATCCGATAAACGATCATGAACCTCATTATACAACAGTCGTAGAAATCGATCTAAGTCAAATACAAGCCAACCTTGCAGGACCAAAACGACCACAAGATTTAGTCCCTTTATCGGAAATGAAAACAGCATTTGAGAACGCTATTAAAGCGCCAGCTGGCTTACAAGGGTTTGGACTTTCTGAGAAACAACAAACAGAAAGCGTTACATTAAATTTAGAAGGTGTGCAACATCAATTAAAACCTGGAGCTGTAGCGATTGCAGCAATCACTTCATGTACGAATACATCAAATCCATTTGTCATGTTAAGTGCGGGATTAGTAGCTAAAAAAGCTGCATTACTTGGTTTAAACGTACCGAATTACGTCAAAACCTCATTAGCACCAGGCTCAAAAGTGGTGACAGCTTATCTGAAAAAAGCAGGTTTATTGCCTTATTTAGAACAATTAGGTTTTCATCTCGTTGGATATGGCTGTACAACTTGTATTGGTAACTCTGGGGCATTAAAACCTGAAGTCGAAGAAGTGATTAAAGAAAATGATTTATTGACTGCAGGTGTGTTGAGTGGAAATCGTAATTTTGAAGGGCGTATCCATCCCTTAGTTAAAGCAAATTATCTTGCTTCACCGCCACTTGTTGTTTTATACGCACTGGCTGGGACGGTCGATATCGACGTATTTAACGAACCAATTGGCATTGGTGAAAACAATATACCAATTTATTTTAATGATTTATGGCCGTCTAGAGATGAAATTCAGGCATTGATCGATGAATGTGTTACACCAGAACTTTACCAAGAAGAATATGCTCGAGTGTTTAGTGATAACGAAGAATGGAATAGTATTGAAACAAACGCTGAACCATTATACTCTTGGGAAGAATCAACTTACATTGCGAATCCGCCATATTTTACAGAAATGACAAAAGAAAGAGAATCAAGAAAGCCATTAAAACAACTAGCTGTCTTAGCTAAATTTGGTGATTCAGTTACGACTGACCATATTTCACCAGCTGGAAGTATTCAAAAAAATAGTCCTGCAGGCCAGTATTTGATTGATAGAGGTGTTGGGGTCCGTGAATTTAACTCTTATGGGGCCAGACGTGGTCACCATGAAGTGATGATGAGAGGAACTTTAGCCAATATTCGTATTCGTAATCAATTAGTGCCGGATGTCGAAGGCGGCTATACGATTTTTGCACCTACACAAGAAAAAATGGCCATCTATGATGCCGCAATGAACTATCAGAAACAAGGGACGAAACTAGTGATTTTAGCAGGGGACGATTATGGTATGGGCTCATCAAGAGACTGGGCGGCTAAAGGAGTACAATTACTTGGAGTGGAAGCTGTAATTGCCAAAAGTTACGAACGAATTCATCGTTCAAATCTAGTGATGATGGGTGTTTTACCACTACAGTTCAAACCAGGTGAAGATGCTGATAGCTTAGGTTTAACAGGAACTGAGTTATTTGACATTGATATCGATGAAACAAAAGGTATTTTAGACACTGTAGCTGTTACTGCAAATAAATCAAATGGAGAAATAATTCAATTTGAAACGATTCTTCGATTTGATTCAGCTGTTGATATTACGTATTATCAGCATGGGGGAATTTTACCGATGGTGATTCGTAAAAAGCTTTAAGAGTAATTTAAAATGTATGCGAATAAATAGCTTTGAAGGTTGTTATTCATATATGGAAGAGAGGGACTTGGATGAAGATTCACAAAGGCTTAGAAGGTGTTGTTGTTTCTGAAACAAAAATCAGTTCGATTGTAGAGAATCAACTATTATTCGCAGGATTTAATATCGATGATCTAGTAGCTGAAAGAGTTCAGTTTGAAGAAGTGATTTTTTTATTGTGGTATTTAAGAATACCTACAAATCAAGAGTTGAAAAAATTTAGACAAGAGCTATCTTCACAAATGGCAATATCCGATACGATCATTACGTGTTTAAAAATCCAAACACGCCAGAACCTTCATCCTATGAGTGTGTTGCGGTCAACGATTTCACTTTTAGGAGTGTTTGATCCAAATGCAGAAGCGACAGATGAACGTTCAACCTATCTGCAAAGTATTGCACTACAAGCTAAAATGCCGACGATTATTGCGGCGTATGCAAGATTAAGAAAAGGCTTGGACCCAATTCCTCCAAGAAATGATTTATCGATTGCAGCAAATTTTCTGTATATGTTGACGGGAGAACTTGCTGAAGATATACGTGTAGAGGCGATGAATCAGGCTTTAGTTTTACATGCAGATCATGATTTAAATGCGAGTACTTTCACTGCAAGGGTGTGCGCATCCACATTATCTGATGTTTATTCATGTATTACAGGTGCAGTTGGTTCTTTGAAAGGGCCACTGCATGGGGGAGCCAATGAAAAAGTTTTTGACATGTTAAAAGAAATTGATTCAGAAAATCTCAATGTAGAAGACTATTTAAATCAGAAATTGGATCGTAAAGAAAAAGTCATGGGCTTTGGCCATCGCGTATATAAGACAGAAGACCCAAGGAAAAAGCATCTGAAAAAACTAGCAAAAGAACTAACGACCATTACGCAAAAAGAACAGTGGTATTTTCTATCTTGCCAGGTTGAGCGTTATTTAAAAGAGACGAAAGGCTTGATTCCAAACGTCGATTTTTACTCGGCTACGGTATATCATTGCATGGATATCGATAGTGATTTGTTCACGTTGATTTTTGCAATGAGTCGTGTTTCTGGCTGGTTAGGTCATATTAATGAACAGAAAAAAGAAGATTGTTTGATTCGGCCACGGTCTCATTATATTGGCCCTAAACAGTTAAAATATAGTGAGTTGAATAACAGAATGCAATCAGGAGGAATGGAAGCATGATAAATGGGCAAAAAGTTGGTTTTAAAAATGGAAAATTAATTGTTCCAGACTATCCAATCATTCCTTTTATTGAAGGAGACGGAATCGGACCAGAAATTTGGCAAGCCGCTAAGGATGTATTTGACACAGCAATTGATAAGGCATATAAAGGGACACGGAAAGTTATTTGGCAAGAAGTGCTGGCAGGGGAAAAAGCTTTCAACAAAACAGGAAGTTGGTTACCAGATGAAACATTGGAAACGATCAAAAACCATCTTGTAGCTATCAAAGGACCGCTGACTACACCTATTGGCGGTGGGTTTCGTTCATTGAATGTGGCGTTAAGACAAGAATTAGATTTATATATCTGTTATCGGCCAGTTCGATATTTTGAAGGAGTTCCGTCACCATTAAAACAGCCAGAAAAGACCGACATGATGATTTTCAGAGAGAACACCGAAGATATTTATGCTGGAATTGAATTTGCAGCTGAAAGTCAAGAAGCAAAAAAACTGATTGCTTATTTAAAAACAGCATTTGGTGTCAATAAGATTCGTTTCCCAGAATCGTCAGCCATTGGGATCAAGCCAGTTTCTAAGGAAGGAACGGAGCGCTTGGTTCGTGGAGCCATTGAACATGCTTTAAAAAATGATCGACGATCTGTAACGTTGGTTCATAAAGGGAATATCATGAAATTTACTGAGGGTGGTTTTAAAAAATGGGGGTATGCGTTAGCTGAAAAAGAATTTGGTGATAAGATTTTTACTTGGGAAAACTATTTAGCAATCAAAAATAAAGAAGGAAAGTCAGCAGCGGATCAAAAGCTTGAAGAAGCAGAAAAAACAGGAAAATTAATTATAAAAGATCGTATTGCTGATATTTTTTTACAAGAAATCTTGTTACATCCTGAAAATTATGATGTTATAGCAACACTGAATTTAAATGGAGACTACATTTCAGATGCATTGGCGGCGCAAGTTGGTGGAATCGGAATTGCACCAGGAGCAAATCTAAATTTGGAAACAGGGCATGGTATCTTTGAAGCAACACATGGAACCGCTCCAGAATTTGCTGGTTTAAATCAATTAAATCCATCCTCATTACTTTTATCTGGTGTATTGATGTTTGATTATTTAGGTTGGAATGAAGCGAGTCAATTGATCACGAAAAGTATTGAAGAAGCTTTAGTGAATAAAACTGTCACAAAAGACTTTGCAGAGCAGATGGAAGGGGCAACTTTGCTAAGTTGTTCTGGTTTTGGAGAAGAATTAGTAAGGCTGATTAAACACAGTGAAACATAATGGTAAAAGTATTTAGACCAAGGAATAAGATGAGGTTAGGAGTTAACTCTACGAGTTATATCCTAGCTTTAAGGAATCCGAATAAACGGTGAGAGCAGAAGCAAGCCTTTGGGCAATAAACGCTTCTGTTCTACCCGTTTTTAATACATAAAAAAACCTGACGAATATTCGTCAGGTTTTGAATTTACTAAAGTTAAGTTAATTATGCTTTGTTAACGTTAGTAGCTTGAGGACCACGTTGGCCATCTTCAACGTCGAAAGTCACTGCTTGACCTTCTTCTAAAGTTTTGAATCCGTCGCCTTGGATAGCTGAGAAATGTACGAATACATCGTTACCGTTTTCTGCAGTGATAAATCCAAAACCTTTGTCTGAGTTAAACCATTTTACTGTACCTGTTTCCATAATAAAAATCCTCCTAATGATATATACATATTTTGCAATTACTTGAAAGGTGAAAATGTGGAAGATGTTTATTTGAAACAGCTACACATATATTACCGAACAAAAACTACACTCTTAATATAGCATATTTAGAGGCGTTTGACCAGTAATATCTCTCAATTAAATAAAAATTTGTTAAGAAATAAAGATTAATTGTCAAAAAAAACTTATTTCTGTTATAGTATAGAAGTATTGAGCGTTAAATATGAAAGTAATGATAGAGTTATATCGTAGAAATCTATTCCGAAGGCGCAGCCTTGGAGCTGCATAGATTTGAAAGTAGGAAGGGTTCAGATTGTTTAGATGAGAATAAGGTTATCCTTACTAATAGATAGTTTTTACATGGTTTTATAGCTAACAAAATATTTAATCAACTTAATTAAAGAGCCACTCAACGATTCTGTTGAGTGGCTCTTGTCCATTTAGTAGAAAAAAATGTTAATAGCGTAAAACAGCCAATAATGTTTTTTCATCAGGTGACGCTGTTTGATCTAAGACAAAGACTTTTCCACCTGTTCTAAGAACAGTATCTGTTACCTTATTCAAAACCTTTCGACGATCAAATTCTTCTGTCGACATTTCAGTTGTTTCATTAACGAAATTAGCAGTAGAAATGAAGAAATGAGATATTTTTCCTTCATCTGATGCAGGAACGATATCGTCCAATTGATCGACAAATTTTTTGTCTAATAACTGATTGTACGCTTTTGTCTCTATTGTTTCTAATTCTTGATTGATTTTTTGTGCACCTTTTTCAATATCTTTAAAAGAAACCTGGGCAGGAGAAGAAGAAACACAGGCATCGCTTACCAGATAAGGATTTTTTGCGATTTTTTTAAAGAGTGTTTGGTTTTCCGGTAAGGCATACAGACGAATTGGTAAGTTATCAGAATTTACAAAGGTATCTTTCAAGTAATTATCGATTGCTTGATAGTAGTTAGTCCAGTCGATTTTTACTTCTTCATCTTTAGTATTCACACCATGATAGGCAACACCTTCTTTAGAAGAACCATTGTATCCAGCTCCGCCTTGAATGGAGTAATTCATACTGCCGCCAGTCAGCTCATCACCTAAAGTGCCAACTAAATCGGTTGGTGCATCTGCAGGTAGATCGACCGATTTTACTTGATTGTTTTCAACTAAATAAAGTGCCATGGAATCACGATTTAAAGCCATTAAATAGTAACGATAATTGAATTGATTATTTTTAATGATTCCTAAAAGATAAGGTCGGTCATCAACATAATATTGATTATCGACAGGAACATGGAGTCGATGGATAAAGATATCATTTTCACTAATAATGATGGATACACTTTTTGTAGCATTACGCCAAAAGGATGAATCAGCAAGTAAGGCATCGATTTTTTCTTGAAAAGGGGCAAAAGAGTGTTCGACATACTTCTTCTCGAAGCGGACTTTTGCAGCTTTCGCGAAATTTTTGAGAGCCAAAGAATCTTTTTCAACATCTTGGTGAGCGACATGAGTATTTAAGATAAATGTTACAAAGGGACCTTGAACTTCGTCAGAGAATAGAACAGATAAGTTGTCTTTTTCTTGATCTAACATAATACATTCCTCCTAAATTTAAAAGCTTGACAAATCATTTGATCCTAAAGAAATTAGTATGCAAACAGTATTTTGTTTCATTGACAATTTACGAAATTTCATAAGGAGTGATTTGTATAGCTAAAGAATACATCGGTAACATTTCTTTGGTACTAATAAAAGTGTAGCACAGGCAGAAAAATGTTGGAACTAATATGGTTCATTAGGATAGAAACAAAAGAAAAATATAAAAACCTCTTCTATGAGTAATTCCTCATGGTTTTTTTATGAAATACAAAATAGGTGTTCATTTTTATTTTAAATTCAGATGCTAATATGTCTTCATGCCAATTATCCCGAATTGGTTTTTCATACTTACTCCTACCAAGAGTAAATAACAACCTTCATTTCCACCATAGACGACGGTCGTGGTGGTTTTTTTAATTGTTCTTATCCCTTTTTTAAAGGGGTTTATGTACAGTTTGTAGTTATTTTAAAAAATGATTGAAACATTAATAAAAATAATTTACCACAGTTTTACCACAGAATTAGTAAAAAAAATTAAAGGCTATTAAGAATATTCTCAAACATATCAGCCGTTTCTTCTTCTTTATTCTTTAATAAATGAGTATAGGTATCTAAGACAGAACAAAATACACTGGAGCTTGTACAGTACTTAATGGCCAAGTATGGTTTATCTAGTGATCGAGTAGTACGGTATTATGACGCATCACGGAAAAACTGTCCTGCTCAATTTAATCTAGACGGCAATTGGAGTCGTTGGGTAGCTTTTAAAGCTAAGTTGAATCAGCCTGTTTATCAAACGCCAGAAAAACCGGCATCCAAAATAGTTAAACGTAAGCATAACCAGTACAACACAGTGCGACCAGAACAAAGTGGTCATGTTAAACCAACAAACGGATTATCCTATATGGTCCATTTAACAAGATATGGGTGGGGACCGCTTATGGAATCGGGGCAACTGGCCGGATCGATCGGAAAAGGAAACACGATAGAAGCAATTAACGTATTAATCAATGGCTCAAAAGATTGGGTAAACATTGAGGCTCACAAAGCTGGGTCTGGATGGGATAAAGCCAAAAGAGGAGAAGGCGGATCAACTGGAAAAGGAATTCGGATAGAAGCTCTAAAAATGACTCTAAATGGCGTATTAAAAGATCAGTACAATTTAGTCTATCGTGTCCACCAATCAAGTATCGGATGGAGCGAGTGGGTGAGTGATGGTCGACAAGCTGGTATCATTGGACAAGGTAAAGGCATTGAGGCTGTTGAGATTAAGTTAGTTTCGAAGTAGTAAAATACCCTCCTCGGAGGGTATGTACATATTGAAAAAGTACGCTAAATAAAAAGAATTACAGTTTTCGTGTCTAAAAAACAAAAATATAAGTTAAAAAAACATTTAATTTTAACAGAAAGAGTGATATAATTGCTTTTTATATAAAAGGGGGTTTCAAATGAAGACGGGAAAGATATTGTTGGGGATTGTTATTTTATTAGGAGTTTTTCTGGTACCAGTCAAAGCAGATGCTTACGTACTGTGGAATCATTGGTTAGGTGGATCTAATAAGATTCTGAGATACAATCAGCCAGGAACTAAACATAGTTTACAAGTAGCACATGCAGATATTCACTGGAACAAACAATCACCAGGAACAATCCAACGGATGGATAGGGCAGCTAATGTGCGGTTATATGATGTCAATAAAGGTGCAAATAAAGTGGGTGGAGTCACATCATCAGGAAACGGAACGATTGAATTTAATGATTACTATATGGTTAGGAATAACCATCCCTATAAAGAAGAATTTAGTTTCATGATTGCAACGCATGAATTTGGTCATGCTTTAGGATTATGGCATGCTCCAGGTTCTAAGAATGTAATGTATGCTAGTTTTGGTCCAGGTATTGTAAATAATCTTCCTACAGCGGACGACAGAGCTGGGTTACTTGCATCTAAAAGAAGATGGTAAAAGGAGAAAAGAATGAAAATAAAAAAATTTAGATTAATTTTACTGTTAAGTGTAACTCTTGTTTCACTTATTGCGTGTAAAAATGAAGATAAAAAAAGTGATAAAAAAGAAAGTGTAAGCACATCGATTTCACAAACAAAGGATGTTTTAGCATCACTAGGATTAAAAAACCAAAATGATGTAGACACATGGAAAACACCACTCTCCATCTTTGTTTTAGAAAGTTCTTATATGGGAGCGTCCACACTTGAAGGAAAAACACTGGAAGCGGATAATATTTTTGTCGCGACTGTAGAAGAAATGGAAACAACATATCCCAATCCAGTATATGACGAGAACGGAAAATTAATTAGCAATACACCAAAAACTAATTTTAAATTGCATGTGATAGATAACTTAAGGGGGGACCTTCCAACAGGTGAAACAATTCAAGCCTCAAGAGACTATTTCGGAAACGGCGATGGGCAAGAAAAAGGGAAATTCTTAACACTAATAGAGGATGATATTATCCCCGAGGAGGGAAAAACCTACGTTTTTCTAACTTTTGTTCTAGATGGAGAATTAGCTATTCTACCTGGAGGGGAAACGCCTAGTAATTTTCCATTAGAAAATGCCCCGATGAACTTAGATAAGCAAACTAGGAGTGTTGTAGAGGATATCGTTGATTCTTCGACCAAAGTAGAGGAAATTGAAAAACAAGCAGCAAATGAGAAAGAGACATTTGATAAAATAGGAGATACTATGTTAAGCGGCCCCGAAATTCAAGCACGTATTGAAGGGCATGGAAATAAGCTTGATATGAATAAAGTCATAATAAAATAGCTGTTATTGGCTGAAAGCTTATCTCAATCATGAGGTAGGCTTATTTTTTTATTTACTCTTATCCAATGTCGAAATCTTTCTTTTAATATCCATACTCAAAACAAGCATAAACGATTTTATTTTTTACTACTAAAAGTGTAGCCGCAATCGTTACATCTCCACTGGTTCTTTTTGCCTTTTTTACCTGCAAAACCAGCCAAAGTACCTATGCCACCAGTTAGTAGCGCACCTCCGACTGCTTTTCCCATTGAAAAGCCTTTCCGGTTGTTTTGCATGAACTGCACATCTAAACTTCTGCAGCGAGGACAATGAACTCCATTGTGGAATAATCCAGCTTTGTTAGTTGCTTTTACTTCAGCAATTTTATCGTCATTGTGTATCTCACCTATATAATTGTTATTACAATTAACTGCATTTTCATTTTCAAGTTCTTTTAGTATAATTGCGGTTTCTTCTGTTGTTCGCTCATCTTGACTACTCCAATCATATTTTTGATTTGCATAATATGCTCCTTTTTACGACACAATCATGCAATCTTACATTCAATATTCACCCCTCTAAAAATAAAAGGGGGAGTAGAAATTATTTTACGCGGTAGTTTTATAGTATTTAGAACAAACTTATATTTAAAAGAGTTCAATTACAATAAAAACTAAATAGCTAGGTTTGTATTGAGTGTGACATTATTTTTCACAACGCTTCAATAAACCGATTCGTTCGAAACAAACGTGTTTCCAAATTCGTCCCCAATTCAACAGCTGCACTTTGCCCTTTACCGCTAAATTTATATCGAATAGCATCTGCATTTGTTTTAGCTGCGATATAAGAAACGCCAAAATTAGCCTGCATCGTATGGATCAAACGGATATAAAGGGCGCTTTCCGATATTCCAAAATGATTCGATAGCTGAGACAAATTCCAGCCTTCTTTTAAAAAGCGGAAGAATACAACATCAGGTACAAGTATTGCGGAAGCGCCGATATTTGCTTGAAACTCATGAAGTACTTCGTTATAAGAATAGTGCAAGCTACTTTCTGTATCGGTAAAAATCAGATCATTTTCAGTCATATGAAATAAATAATGCGTAATCTCATGACTGATCGTAAAATTCTTTCTTTTTTCACTCATGTTTTGATTATAGCCAATCGTTGTCTCTAAAGAGTCTTTAACGATCATACCGGAAATACGATCTCTTGCTACGCCATCGAATGGAAAACTGCGCATTGAAACTCCCTTAGATTTTACGTAGTCCCAAAGATAGGAACAGTCGTAATTTTCATAACCGATATTATTTGCGACCATCAACGCTGAGATATAATCGTTTATTTTATCCGAAAAACTAAGATATTCATCAATTTGCTCTGTCATCCAATCACGCCTTGTCGTCTTGTTTTAGTTCTCTTTCACGTTCGATTTCAGCTCGTCTAAAACGAAGAAAACGATCCACTTCATCTTTCAGTTCATCTACTTCATTTTCAGATAAGCCTTCTGTATTCATCCGAAACATGATCTGAGAAGAGAGTTTGTCCTCTTGGTCAGCTTCTTTAATGGAAGATACTTCAGAACGTCCCAATAAATAGTCAGTAGAAACATTAAAATAATCAGCTACTTTTTGGATATTCTCTATTTTTGGAGAAGAAGTATCCCAACGACGAATTTGTCCATTAGAAATACCTGTATTTCGTTCGATTTCAGCAAAAGTAACTTTTTTCTTGTCTGCGAGTTCTTTGATCCTGAAAGTTAAACGCATGTTTTTCAACCTTTCATAAGCTTAAATGAAAAATATTAGCTTTTAAGCTATTTTTAATTGACAATTAGCTTTTAAGCTATTATAATACTCTTATAAACTAATTTGTCAGTAAGTAGTTAGACAAAGCTATTCTAGCAGTCAGCATCTATAGCGAAGGCAGCGGAAGCAGAATAAAGCTTATTTAACTATACTTACATAATAGCGTAAATGCTAATGTTAGTCAATGATTTTAATATAAATTAGCTAATTCACTAAATAAAGGAGAGGATAAAAATGCTTTTATTCCCTGAAATCGATCGAAAGAAAACGAAAAAAAAAGTTGATAATTTACTAAAAACGTATCGTTCTTTAGTAAGAATCGCTGGAGAGAAATGTTCGCCGAAAGTAACAACGGCATATACATTTGAAATGAAAAATATTGATAAAGAATTTTCTCGCAAACCGGATAAAGTGGTTGATCGAAAATATCTTGCAGAAGTTGAATTAGAAAAGATCACAGATGCTATGAATCAGTTGGATGCGTACGATAGGCAATTATTATATGACAAATTTATGGACCGAAATTTTACAACAAATATCGCGATATATATGAAACATCATATGAGTGAAAGTAAGTTTTATCGGGAATTAGACAATGCGATGATACATTTTGCTGAGTCATATGAAAGTGGAAAACTGTTAATAGAAAAATGACACTATTATGGGAGAAATTTGGTAGTTTAACTAGACAATAATCAAGTAAAGTATTCCTATACGATAGTTAAAAAGTGTTCAAAAAAAAGAAAAGCATTTAAAGCAAACTATCGTAATGATTCAAAAATAATAAGCTAATTAAGTAAATAATGAAAAAAGGTGGTAATTATGAAAATGTTTGAGTATTTAGATCGTTTTTTAGTCGATGCAGATCATAAAGCAATTTACGTGTTAGCATTGATTTGTATCGCGATGATCATCGATTTTTTAAGCGGTAGTTTAGCTGCAAAAATCAACCCCAAAATTGATTTTTTAAGTAAAGTAGGGATCAATGGAATATTGAGAAAGGTAGCTAGCATGGTATTGCTCATGTTTTTTATTCCCTTAGCGCCATTGATTCCAGGTGGAGCTGGGGTAGGGCTGATCTATGTTTTATATGTTGGCTATCTGCTGATGGAGTTAAAGTCAATCTTTGAAAATTATAAAAAAATGGGCATTGGAACTGAATTATTTGAAGAGTTCATCAAGAGCATTAAAAATGGCAATGAAGATGACTAGTACAAGTCATTTTATTATCTATTAAAAAAATGAAACTGAACGCAGAGATTTTCTGTCGCAGTTTCATTTTTTAGTATACTTATCTTTTTTTAGTGTTTAATGAACGGAATAAAGTTAGACCTAAAGCCGTTAAACATAAAATAAAAGAACCTAAGAACGTGATCCTCATTCCAAAAATAAAGATATCAGGTCTTGCGCTGATGTATGTCGTCACACGTTGACCATAAGCAACGCTCATTGCGTTATACAAAATTGTCGTAGCCAATGCAATTCCCAAGACCATGCCTAAATTACGAGCGAATGAGTTCATACTCCCAGCAACGCCTAAATCCTCTTTGGAAACACTACTCATGACAGTCGTATTGTTCGGTGATTGGAAAAGTGCATTTCCTAAACCCATAATACCAGTCGCCACAATATAATACCAAAGCGGTGTGCCTTGATTTAAAAACATATACATTAAAGACGTGATCGATAACAAAATCAATCCAGATAAAGTTAATATCTTTGTGCCGATTTTATCCGTTAAAAAACCGCTAATAGGAGAACCAACGACCATTAATAAAGGAAAAACCATCATCAATAGTCCTGCTTTACTGGCTGGTAAACCACGGGCATTTTGTAAGTAAAACGGGATCACAACGTTGACAAAGAAGTTAGATGAAAAAATCAAAACAGCCGTGATCAAGCTCATTGTAAAGACCTTGTTTTTAAAAATCGAAAAAGTGATCAAAGGTTGACGGACACGTTTTTCTACTCTTATAAAAATGATAAATGAAAGTACTGCAAAAGCAAATAATACAACAGACAAAGTAGCGTCAAAGCCGATTTCCTGACCAATAAAGATACCTCCAAAGAATGTCATAATAAAGGCAGCAAACAAACTAAATCCAAGTATATCAACTTTTTTGCCACTTTTAGTGATATCTTTTGGTAAAAATTTCTCGCCAATCAAGATTGTGATGATTCCAACAGGCACATTAATCCAGAAAATATAAGACCATGAAAAATGAGAAAGAATCAATCCGCCGATTCCAGGTCCAGCAATTGACCCCAGAGAAACAAAAGCACCAATCGAACCTAATGCTCGACCACGTTCTTTAAAAGGAAATACTTCTGTGACAATCCCCGAATTTGCGGCCATCGTCATACTTGAACCAATTCCTTGAACGATCCGTGCAAATAAAAGAAATTCTAACGAATGATTAAATCCGCATAATAACGAGCCTATTGTAAAAATCACGGTTCCGATACGGTAAACTTTGATCTTACCAAAACTATCTCCGATTTTTCCAAAAAGTAAGAGACACGAACAGACAATCATCAAATAAATTGAAACAATCCATTCTGATTGATTCATTGGTACCTTCATATCTTTTGAAATGGTCGGTAACGCTATATTGACGATACTAGCATCTAAAGTGGACATGAAAGTAAACATGGCCACCGAGACTAAGATCCACCAGCGATTTTTTTGTACTTCTTTATTTTCTTGAAAACTATTAACTGACTCCATAGACTCATCTCCTTAAAAAAGTGTCACATTCCGTTCTTATGATACTCCTTTTTTTAAGAAAATGTTAGTGAAAAAATGATGGAAACTGTCGGAAAAAATTATTTTTTTCAACAATTACATCAATAAATAAATTTCGGGGATTTTACGAGAGTAATCATATAAAATAAAAAATTTGTATTTGTTTATTTTTGACTTCTGTTACAATAAAAAGAGAATAACTGTACTAAAATATCGTTTTTTTTGTTATACTTTTTAAGTGAAGTCAATCATTGTGGAAGGTATATCTGTTTCAAAACGTCTTATAACGAATTAAAACAGACGAACCACTTAACATAAAAAATGCTGATGATGTATGAAAAGTGAAAGAAAAAACAAAAATATAAAGTCTTAAGAGAATAAGTTTTTGATTGTTCAGTCCGAAGAAAATTTTGCAAAAATGAATGACTTTCCAGCCAAAGCTGAACGAACCCACTACACTTTTAAGATAAGGAGGACATTATGGCGACGAAACATGATCAAATATTAAAGTATATTGAAGGATTGCCGATTGGTGATCGTATTTCTGTTAGAAGCATTGCTAAAAATCTTGGTGTGAGTGAGGGCACTGCGTATCGGGCTATTAAAGATGCTGAAAACATTGGATTAGTCTCGACGATCCAGCGTGTGGGAACAATTCGAATTGAACGTAAATTAAAAAAACATATCGAAAAATTAACATTTGGTGAAGTGGTTCGTATTATTGAGGGTGACGTTCTAGGGGGAACAGCTGGTTTAGATAAGGTCTTAAATAAGTTTGTGATCGGTGCGATGACTGAAAAGGCGATGACGCGATACATTACGCCTGGATCACTGATGATTGTTGGGAATCGTCAAGGGGTTCAAAAATTAGCTCTGGAAAATGGGGCGGCTGTTTTGATCACTGGTGGATTTGACACAGAAGTCGAAATTGCTGAGTTGGCGGATGAATTAGAAATGCCGGTCCTAAGAACAACGTATGATACGTTTACTGTGGCTACCATGATCAACCGTGCATTGAGCGATCAATTGATCAAAAAAGATATTATGTTGGTCAGTGACATTTATACGACATTAGAAAAAACGAATTACTTATATTCCACGAATACCATTGCAGATTATCAAAAGCTTTCTGAAAAAACCCATCATTCACGTTTTCCTGTAGTAAATAAAAGCCTGCGATTGGTTGGAATCGTTACAGCTAAAGATGTTTTAGGCAAAACAGAAACATTGGCAATGGATAAAGTCATGACCAAAGATCCGATCGTAGTGAAAAAAATGATGAGTGTTGCTAGTGTCAGCCATCAAATGATTTGGGATGGATTAGAAGTCATGCCGGTTGTTGAAGACGATCTATCATTAGTTGGTTTCGTTTCTAGACAAGATGTAATGAAAGCAATGCAGCTCGTTCAAAGACAACCCCAAATTGCTGATACGATTTCAGATCAAATCTCTGGTGAAGTCATGCCTATTGACGAGAACGGAAAAGCAGATGAGCCTCAGTTCAAATTTTCCGTCACACCCCAAATGGTCAACAGTGTTGGGACGATTTCATTTGGTGTCTTAAGTGAAATCATCTCAAATGTGACACAGCGCACGATGATCACTAATCAAAGAAGAAATGTTTTGATTGAACAAATGAGTTTGCATTATCTGCGTTTGATTCAATTAGAAAGTGAACTTACTATTCGTCCAAGAGTTTTAGAAATTGGGCGACGGTCAGCGAAATTGGACATTGAAGTTTATTTGGAGAATGCACTTGTCGCGAAAGCAATCGTTGTTTGCCAAGTAATGGAGCGTACCTAGGAGGAAGTATAATATGGATGTTGTCAAAGAAATTTTAACAAAAATAAAAATGTATCAAACAATTATTATTCATCGCCATCAACGACCTGATCCAGATGCGATCGGTTCACAAGCTGGTTTAGCAGAAATTTTACGAGAAAGCTTTCCAGAGAAAAATATTTATCAAGTAGGCGGTCCTGTTGAGGGCTTAGAGTTTTTAGCGCAAATGAATGAAGTGTCTGATGAAACATATAAAAATGCATTAGTTATCGTGACTGATACGGCTAATTCTCCTAGAATCAGTGATGAACGTTATGATTTAGGGGCGGAATTGATTAAAATAGATCACCATCCGAACGATGATCCATATGGTGATTTGGTTTGGGTCAATACGAAGGCGAGTAGTTGTAGTGAGATTATTGCGGATTTCTATCATCTTAATCAAGATGAATTGGTCCTAAATAGCAATGCAGCTCGCTTGTTATATGCTGGAATTATCGGAGATACTGGCAGGTTTTTATATCCATCAACGACGCCTCATACATTAGAAGTAGCCGCCGAATTGATGTCGTTTGATTTTAATCCTGCAGAGCTAAATCGTGAATTAGAACAAATTCCAATGAATGTGGCTAAATTAGCTGGATATGTGTACCAAAATATTGAAGTGGATGAACAAGGGGCAGCTAAAGTTATTCTGCCCCAATCGTTACTTGATGAATATGGTATTGTAGATTCAGACACAGCCGCAATCGTATCTTTACCTGGTGTGATCGATGAAGTTTTGGCATGGGGAATCTTTGTGGAACAACCACAAGGGTATTACCGAGTACGTCTACGCTCAAAAGGTCCTGTGATCAATGAATTGGCCAAAAAACATCATGGTGGCGGACATCCTCTAGCCAGTGGAGCGAATGCTAAGGATCAAAAAGAAATAAAGGCTATTTATGAAGCGATTCAAAAATTATGTAAAGAATATAAAAAATAATTAGCAAGACTTCTGCTATTCTAAAGTCAGTTAAATAGTGGATAGTGATTTTTTAAGACAAGCTAAACCTAATTGTGCCAAATAATATCATTTGGTGTAGTTGGGTTTTGCTTTTTCAGTGAATAAAAATCATGGTCAAGAAAAACGAATAAAAGAAATGACGAAAGACAAACGCCTAAGAGAATATAATTTTGGCATAGATGAAGACTTACCCGATGGTAGATTGAAGAATGCTAGTGTGTCAAAAATAAGTTATGATGATGGAAAATAAATGATTGAGAGTATGACTAATCTTCCTTATATCGAAAAGGCAAATAAATGTTTTCTTGTAAATTTCTCTTGTAAATGGGTCTTCCCTTTCATCTGGAAATACGATAGAATGAATTGACAACATTTTGATGGATAGCTGTTATTTTTATGAGATTTTTTCATTAAAATAATAACTATCAGGAGCTATTAAAAAGAGAAGACCCGTTACTTTAAGCAGTAAGGGGCGCTGAATCTATAAAGAGAAGAGGAGAATTTAGATGGAAAATTTACCAAGTTGCCCTGAATGTGGTTCAACATATACTTATGAGGATCGCGGCATGATTATTTGTCCAGAGTGTGGACATGAATGGTCACCAACCGATACAGCTGAAGATACAGCAGCTGTTATTAAAGATTCCAATGGAAATATTTTGGCGGATGGAGATAACGTGACAGTTATCAAAGATTTGAAGGTCAAAGGAGCAAGTGGTGCAATCAAACAAGGAACGAAAGTTAAAGGTATTCGTTTAGTGGTTGATGCAGCTGATGGTCATAATATTGATTGTAAAGTGGATGGATTTGGTCCAATGAAGCTTAAATCAGAGTTTGTGAAGAAGAATTAAAGCTAAAATAGTTGTTTTATATTATTAATCTTAACGAGCTTGGGACATGTCCCAAGAACCATAGAATAGAAGACCGAAAATCATAAAAATGATTTCAAGTCTTCTATTTTTTAGATTATTGGGAGATTCTTCCTTGATAAATGTACTTAGAAAAAAATTACTGAAAAGCAAATCTTTTTGTCAACACATGAAGAAGATAAGAAGAATTATATTGCATACAAATTTATGAATAATGGATTAACGGTAAAAATGTTTAACGCAAAAAATGAATAGTATCAAATTGCAAATAATAAGTCATTCACTATCTGTTCTTGATATTGTAAGAGAATAAAAAATAGAGATAATCTAACTATAAACTTATTGATTTCTATGCTATAATGAACCCGTAAAGAGGATATGCGCTAACATATCCTCTTCGACAGAGCCGTTTAAGACGGTAACTAGATTAGATTATTTTTTAAGAATAACCGTAGCCAGGCTAAAGCTGACGGTTATTTTTTGTCTTTAAGCAATTCCACAATCAGTTTGATCAAAGCGATGGTGAACAGACCAAAGCTTAAAATCAGCTGAATTGTTTCCAATGCGGACAAAGGCATTCTCCTTTCTAAAGATTTCAGCACTTACATTCATAAGCACCACCACCTTTCAGAAGTAGCCACCGTCATAACTTCTCTGTTTTCTTATTGTACCATAATAAGCATTAAAAAAAGTATGTTTATTCCGTCTTTTTGTCATAATTTTTCCGTATGGAAATCAACTGTTTCTCAGTAAGGAACAAATCTGTTTATCTAAAATTTCCAGCATGTCTTCTATTTCCTTAATAGCTGTGATAAATATTCCCACAAGTATGATATTTACGAATGATTTTCTTTTTGTTACCAGATATAATTTGGTCATTGAAAAAAGTATTCAATAATAATAACGGTATTTCCATAAAATATTTTTCTTTCATTCAAACAAAATAATTTGTGAAACCATCCAAAAAAACGACATAAGCAGTTTAAAGCTGTCAATATTGTTTCCAATGGGAAAGAAGTTTCGTAAATCGACCGAAAATAGCAATCATATCTAGAAATTCATACAAAAGCTTGGTACAATTTGAAACTTCTCTGTGAAATATATAGGATGCATTTTATATTCTATTTTTGTATCTAGTCCGAATCTTCCCGAAATGATTGCACTCGCTTCACACCACGCCAAAGATTAATAAGAGCTAAAACGCCCCCTAAAATAAGTGGGATCCACAATAGTTCTGGCGAGTAATTTAAATTATTTAGTTGCTCGATGGAATGACTATCTTCCAAAGTCCATAATCCTTGTAATACCTGAAAACTAAACGCCATCATAAAGGTGGCAATCAGTAGAAGGACAAAGCCAATGTAATGCAGTTTGCTTTTTTTTCTAATAATAGCAAATACAATATATAAAAAAAGTAGAAAGATAGGTACGCCAAAAGCAAAGTATGGATTTAACATAAAAAGACCTCCGTATGTAAGAATTGAATACTAAAATTTGTTCCCATATTGTAATCTAAATCCTTATAAAACAATCATACTGCAATTTTTTCAATTTGCATAATATATTTTTTTGTTAAAACTTTCGTTTTTAGAAATGACAAAATAGTTATTTTCTACTACACTGGAGAAAAGGAGTGATTTCTAGATGTCAGCATACACTGTGCCAATCAAAACGGCGATAATCGTGTTTCCTTTTTTAGCGTTTGCGATTTCGTTTGTACTTGTTATTCGAGAATATCGAAAATATGGCACCTTTTTATTTAGGCGGGCACTGATACTATATTCGTTTGTATTTTATTTATTATGTGCGTATTTTTTAATTATTTTACCATTGCCACCTCGTGCGGAAGTAGCGCAATATACTAGTCAGTATTTTGAATTACGACCATTTTATTTTGTTAGTCGTTTTTTACACGATACGGTATTGAATATCCATGATCCAAGTACCTTTGTTCCAGCTCTTAGACAAGGAGTTGTGTTAGAACCTGTATTCAATGTTTTGCTTTTAGTCCCGTTTGGTGTTTACTTGCGTTATTATTTTAAGTGCTCATTTAAAAAAGTTGTTTTAGCTAGTTTTCTCTTGTCGCTCTTTTTTGAATTGACGCAGTTGAGCGGTTTGTACTTTATCTATCCTAGACCTTACCGTTTAGCGGATGTGAATGATTTGATCAATAATACGTTTGGTGGAATTGTTGGTTATGGGATCACACCGATGTTGACCTTTTTGTTTCCAACAAGAGATGAGTTGGATGAGGCGGCGTATGAAAAGGGACAGTCGGTCAGTTTGTTTAGACGATTTGTGGCTTTTCTGATCGATTGGTTTGTGATTTCGATCGTTCAAACAATTGTGATGTTGCTTCTAAACTTAATTCCTCAGTATAGAGAATGGTTTGCAGGATATCCTGCATTAGAAGGACGAGTTTGGTTTTTCGTTATGGTCTTTTTAGTGTTTATGCTATTGCCAAAACTTACGAATGGAGAAACGATAGGCAAGAAAATCGTGCGTATTCAAGTAGTGGAAGAAGGGCATGAAAAAATTCGTTTTAGAGCGCTATTTATTCGATATGGGTATTTGTATTTTGTTTATGGTCTGATCAGTTCCTACATGACAAGTTCAGCCGATTTACTGAATTCGAATAATCGTATGTTGCAGCTTGTGAGTTTTATGTTGTTTCTATTTTGTTCATTCTTACTACTCCTGTTTTTCATCAATGTGTTTTATGTACTTATCAGAAAAAAACGTCGGCTATTTTATGAAAAAGCAAGTCATACCTATACGATCAGCACGATAAAAAGAGAGAAAAATACAGAAAATCAATAAGGATTTGTGGTTTTTGTGGTATAATGCATGAGGACTTACACAACAAGTTTGAAAGAGGTGAGGTAAATGAGTTCATTTAAACAATTTCAGTTCAACGATTTTATCATGGAAGCACTAGCAGATAAAGGTTTTGAACAACCAACAGAAGTACAAGAAAAATTGATTCCTGTCATTAAAAAAGGCAAAAGTGTGATCGGTCAATCTCAAACAGGAAGTGGAAAGACCCACACATTTTTATTACCATTGATGAATAAAGTAAATCCTCAATTGGATGAAGTGCAAATTTTGATCACGGCACCCAGTCGAGAGTTAGCAAATCAAATTTACCAAGAAGCAGTTCAAATCGCAAAATTCAGTCAGCCGGAAATTCGTGTGACAAATTTTGTCGGTGGGACAGATAAACAACGTCAAATTGCGAAATTAAAACATCAGCAACCGCACGTGGTTATTGGAACACCGGGACGTATTTTAGATTTGATGAATGAACAAGCATTAAAAGCTCATACTGCATTTGCTTTTGTGGTGGATGAAGCAGATATGACCTTAGACATGGGCTTTTTAGAAGAAGTTGATCAAATCGCCGGACGTCTGCCTGATAAATTACAGATGCTTGTTTTCTCAGCGACGATTCCTGAAAAGCTAAAACCGTTCTTAAAAAAATATATGGAAAATCCTGTAATAGAGCATATCCAACCGAAGAATATCATCTCAGAAACAATCGATAATTGGTTGATTTCTACTAAAGGAAAAGATAAGAATCGTCTAATTTATCAATTATTGACGATAGGACATCCTTACCTTGTCATTGTATTCGCTAATACGAAACAACGTGTCGATGAAATTACTGATTATTTAAAAGACCAAGGCTTGAAAGTTGCGAAAATTCATGGGGATATTTCTCCTAGAGAACGTAAACGTGTCATGCGCCAAGTGCAAGATCTTGAATTTCAGTATGTTGTTGCCACCGATTTAGCTGCTCGCGGTATTGATATTGAAGGAGTTTCACATGTGATCAATGCAGAAGTGCCAAGTGATCTTGACTTCTTTATTCACCGAGTAGGTAGAACAGGAAGAAATGGGCTAGATGGAACAGCAATCACTTTGTATTCACCAGCAGACGAAGAAGCAATCTCTGAAGTGGAACAATTAGGAATCGAGTTTCATCCCAAAGAAATCAAAAATGGTGAGTTGATTGATACGTATGACCGTAATCGCCGAACCAAGCGTGAAAAATCAAAAGATGCGTTAGAAGATCCAACGCTGATTGGGTTAGTTAAAAAGAAAAAGAAAAAAATCAAACCAGGCTACAAAAAGAAAATCGAATGGGCGATTTCAGCTAGTAACAAGCAAAAACGTAAAGTCGAACGTCGTCAACAAACTCGGACAGCTAAGAAATCTAAAAAGAATAGTTATAAATAAAATGAAGCAGCAAGATGGATCAACTCGTCTTAGCTGCTTAATTTTTTGATCATCTCGACACAAACGATGCCATCTTCCAAGTACTCTTCAGAGTTTACGGAGTAATGTAATGATTTGTAAAAAGGTAAAGCTGTTTTTTCTGCAGAGAGCATACTACATTTATACCCGTCGTTTCGTGCTTGATCTTCTAATAACAAAAGTAATTTCTTTCCGATCCCTCTATTGCGATAGTCTTTTCGAACACAGAAGCGATCAGGTTGGATCGTTCGGTTGTCTTTATTTTGATAACGAATCGTTGCAATTGCTAGTGTCCCTTCATAGGCCACAAAGCAATAACGATCTATAGTATCTAATTTATCAAATTCATCGTGCAATGAGATCTCTTGTTCCAATACAAAAACCTCATAACGTAAGGCAAAAGCTGCTGCCTGATTCCATCGTTCATTCCCAAAATGTATGTGCATTTTGAACCTCCAGATAATTTTCTTAATGAAAGAATCATTCAATGGTATACTTAAGCATAACAGATATTTTTGAAATGCACGAGGAGGGAATAGTGTGGATTTATTTGAACAAGTTGAATGGGCAAATTGGAAAAATTTGAAAGATCCAGAAAAAGAAGGGCTTTTACAGCAATTGTTGATGTATTTTGTGCCACCAACTGTTGAAATTAATACGATTCAATTAGTAAATTTTGAACTGTATGGCATTAAATGTCGCACGTTTGAATTAGAGTTTGATGGTGAATTATTTGTGTTCATTCCTGGAAATAGCGAGGCGATTCTTGGTTGGGATTTAGGCGCAGAGGGACTACGTTCACATGAGCTATTAGGATTTGATGTAGAGGATTTGGAAAAAAACACATTCAAAACGACCTTAACAAATGAAGAAATTTCACCTGTATCTGAATGGTTAGAAGAAGAGCCTCAATATGATTTAACATCGTTAGAGGGAATTTCTGATTACATAAATGAGTATACGACGAATTTAAGAAAAGTTGCGATTCCGGCCATGTTTGTTCAAAAATATGCATTACCAGCTGGAACTGAATTTTTAGGAATATTTGACACGGTAACAGGAAGCTTTGAAGGGGAAGTAGAACAATTTTTTCCATATGAAGAGATCATTTGTGCGCAACTTTTTCCTAAACTATCTGCTGAAGAAAGTTTCACCTGGTCATTCCCCAAATCTTTATTGGTAAAAAATGAATGTTATTTAGAGTTCTTACCTGAATCAGATTATTATTTTGTCTATAGCCATAATGATTTCACGCACGAAGAATTAAAGCTTGCGGTCAAAAGGCAAGGGTTTGATTTGCTGTCACAAAATCAGTGGGAGTTTGCTGTAGGTGGGGGAACCCGTCGTTTATTTCGCTGGGGAAATGAATTGCTGATTCAAGATAATGAATCTGGCCGTCAAATTAAAAGCAAAATGGATGGTGCGAACATGTTTGGTCTAGTGATCGACACCGAACAAAAACATTTTGAGCTGACGGATGATTTGGCAAAAAGTAAATTGATCAATCAACTAGTAGAAAAAGAAACGATAATCGAGAAGATGCTGCCGCTATCCACCTATTTCCATCCAAGGCATATGATTTCAGCAGATCAAAAACTAAGTCCAAAAGAGTATCTCTATCGAAAAGTCATTAAAATTGAAAGTTAATTGAAAGCATTGACTTTTTTTCAATCTTTCCTTATAATTTGTAGGGAAACTAAAGGATATGATTCGGTTTAGAGTGTTTACAGAAAGTTCTTCATTGTTGAAAGAAGAATAACACAACAACGTAATTGCTCCCTTTAAATAAATTTTGGTAGAAATATCAACGCGACTCTGCGTTATGGAGGTTAAGAGGTAATGAATGTATGTCAAGCGACTTCATTGCAAACAAGGTGGTACCGCGATTTGTCGTCCTTGTGTTGCAATGAATGCCGCTTTTTTGTTGCACAAAATCGAAAACTCATCACTTATTTTTAGAAAGTAGGAATGAAACAATGAAACAATTATCAAGTAGTCAAGTTCGTCAAATGTATTTAGACTTTTTCAAATCAAAAGGGCATTCTGTAGAGCCAAGTGCTTCTCTAGTGCCTGTCAATGACCCAACCTTACTGTGGATCAATTCAGGTGTTGCCACATTGAAAAAATATTTTGATGGGTCAGTTGTTCCTGAAAATCCAAGAATCACAAATGCACAAAAATCGATTCGTACAAATGATATCGAAAATGTTGGAAAAACGGCACGTCACCATACAATGTTTGAAATGTTAGGGAACTTTTCGATCGGTGATTATTTTAAAAATGAAGCAATCCACTGGGCGTGGGAGTTTCTAACTTCTCCTGAATGGATGGCATTTGATCCTGAAAAATTATATGTAACAGTTTACCCAAAAGATACAGAAGCAAAACGTATTTGGCATGAAGAGGTTGGTCTATCAATGGATCATATCATTGATATTGAAGACAACTTCTGGGATATTGGTGCGGGTCCATGTGGTCCAGACTCAGAAATTTTTTATGACCGTGGTGAGTCATTCAACGACGTTGCAGAAGATGATCCAGAAAACTATCCTGGTGGAGAAAATGAACGTTATTTGGAAATTTGGAATTTAGTATTTTCTGAGTTTAACCACCAAGCGGATAATACGTATGAGCCACTGCCTCATAAAAATATTGATACGGGCATGGGCTTGGAGCGTATGGTTTCTATCGTTCAAAATGCTCCAACGAACTTTGAAACAGATTTATTTATGCCGATCATTCATGCAGTAGAAAAATTAAGCGGACAAGTAACATATGGTCAATCACCACAAACCGATATTTCATTTAAAGTCATTGCAGACCATATTCGCGCATTATCATTTGCAATCGGAGATGGAGCATTGCCTTCAAATGAAGGCCGTGGCTACGTATTGCGCCGTTTATTACGTCGTGCGGTTATGCATGGGAAAAAATTAGGAATCAACGAAGCCTTCTTATACAAATTAGTTCCAGTAGTTGGTGATGTGATGGTCAGCTATTACCCAGAAGTATTGCAACAAAAAGAATTTATAGAAAAAGTGGTTCGGACAGAAGAAGAGCGTTTCCACGAAACGATCAATGAAGGATTAGATATTTTAAATGAGTTGATCACGAAAGTAAAAGCAGCTAATGAAGCTACTTTAAATGGTAAAGATATTTTCAAATTATATGATACGTATGGCTTCCCAGTTGAATTAACTGAAGAAGTGGCAGAAGATTCTGGCTTAAAAGTTGATCATGCTGGATTTGAAAAAGAAATGGACGCGCAAAGGGAACGTGCTCGTTCAGCTAGAAGTAAAGCTACCTCAATGGGCGTTCAATCAGCTGTTTTGACGGATATTAAAGTTGACAGTAAATTTGTCGGTTATAGCAAGTTAGACGCTACAAGTAAACTTTTGATCATTTTAAAAGACGAAGAAATCCTTAATGAACTTTCAGAAGGTACAGCACAATTGATTTTCGCTGAAACACCTTTCTATGCTGAAATGGGCGGACAAGTAGCGGACCATGGAACAATCAAAGATGAAAATGGTACGATCGTAGCTCATGTAGAAAATGTGTTAAAAGCACCAAACGGTCAATTTTTACACACGGCTCAAGTGACTGGAAAATTAGTAGAAGGTGCAACGTATGAACTTCATGTCGATGAAAAAATGCGTAATCGTATCTTGAAAAATCATACTGCGACTCATTTATTACATCGTGCGCTGAAAGATATTTTAGGTGATCATGCCAATCAAGCTGGTTCATTAGTCGCTCCAGGTCACTTACGTTTTGACTTCACTCATTTTGGTCAAGTCACACCAGAAGAATTAGTTCAAATGGAAGCAATCGTCAATGAAAAAATTTGGGAAGCTATTCCAGTTGAAACAGTCGAAACAGATATCGATACAGCAAAAAATATGGGCGCTATGGCTTTATTTGGTGAAAAATACGGCAAAGAAGTTCGCGTCGTGAATATCGGCGGCTACTCGATCGAACTATGTGGTGGAACGCACGTAACAAATACAGAAGATATTGGTATTTTCAAAATCGTGTCCGAATCCGGGATCGGTGCAGGTGTACGTCGGATTGAAGCTGTTACGAGTAAAGAAGCGTATGAGCTAATGAACGAAGAAGAAAAACAATTAAAAATGATTGCAAGTATTGTTAAATCACCTCAACTAAAAGAAGTTGTGTCAAAAACAGAACAATTGCAACAACAATTACGCGATTTACAAAAGGAAAATGAACAACTTGCAGGAAAATTAGCTAATCAACAAGCTGGAGACATTTTCAAAGACATTAAAGAAATCAATGGCACAACATACATTGCTGCACAGGTAAATGTAAAAGATATGAATCAATTACGTCAGTTAGCAGATCAATGGAAACAAAAAGAATTATCAGATGTTTTAGTGTTAGCAACAGCTCAAGACGAAAAAGTCAGCTTATTAGCAGCAATGTCTAAAGCAGCAAATGAGAAAGGTCTGAAAGCAGGCGACTTGATCAAAACAATTGCACCAAAAGTAGGCGGAGGCGGTGGTGGCCGTCCAGATATGGCACAAGCTGGCGGTAAAAATCCAGCTGGTATCAGCGATGCTTTGAATGAAGTCGCTAACTGGTTGGCACAATAAGTAAAAATGAAGTTAGACTGATACGTTTAATCCTGAAAATCAGGTAGAGATTTTGTAACACCAGTCTTTACATCTTCTGAGGTTACGGCAATTTCGGATTTAAGGTAGGAAGCAAAAGTAGGTTTTACTTTTGCTTCCTACCTATTTTTTTTCGTTTTAAAGGTCTATTTCTTTCTTTTTTTTTATTTTGTTGTTAGATTTAAGAAAGAAACACTCATCCTTATTTAATAATATAGTTTTTTTAGAACGGAATAATGGAGAAAAATTTTAGTACACGGAAGTAATAGAGGATATTTATTTTATTAAAAGCTTAAAATTAGTTATAGTTTCAGGAATTTTACTGTATTTTCTTTTGCAATACTCAGAAAGGAAAACTATTTTCTGTAACTTTTTTGCTTATTATAAAATAAATTTATTATTATTATTAATCATCATTAATAAAAAAGTCGTTGAGGTTAAGAGAGTGAGGCTAGATGAATGTCTACTGAAAAAAGCCCGGTGAAACTGTTTCAAACAGGTGAAAATTTCTATAGCCACCATTATTTTGGCTCTCACCAGACAGTTTGGGAGAATCAAGAAGGCATTATTTTTCGAGTATGGGCGCCAAACGCCGAAAAAATTTGGCTAGTGGGTGATTTTAATCACTGGGATCGTTCGATACCTATGAAAAAGGATGATGAATTTGGTGTCTGGGAAGTAGTTACAACAGTACCAAAAGAAGGTGATCTGTATAGATATTTGGTGAAACAGTCAGATGGTAGAGAAATTTTTAAAATCGATCCGTTCGCAGTTTTTTTCGAAAAACGACCTAATAATGCATCTATACTCTACACTGTACCTGAGAAAAAATGGCGTGATGGGCAATGGCTAGGTCAGAGGAAACGACAGGATCATTTTAAAAAACCACTCAATATATACGAGGTCCATGCAAGTTCTTGGAAATTTGAAGAGAATGGAACACCTTTCACCTTTAAAAAATTGAAAGATGTACTGATTCCATATGTTAAAGAAATGGGGTTTTCCCATATTGAATTTATGCCTTTGATGGAACATCCTTTAGGCGAATCTTGGGGCTATCAATTGATCGGTTATTTTGCACTATGCTCGTATTATGGAACGCCAGTTGAATTTCAAGATTTTGTGGAAGCGTGTCATTTAAATGATATCGGTGTTTTGATTGATTGGGTGCCAGGTCATTTTTGTATCAATGATGACGCCTTAGCTTATTATGATGGAACACCGCAATTTGAATATGATGACCCGATTCGAGCAAAAAATGTTCGTTGGGGAGCGCTTAATTTTGATTTAAGTAAACCACAAGTTCAAAGTTTCTTGATTTCCAGTGCATTCTATTGGATCGATGTATTTCATATCGATGGTATTCGAGTTGATGCTGTTTCGAATATCCTTTATCTTGATTATGATGAAGGACCTTCGCTACTTAACCAAGAAGGAGAAAATCGTGATTGGGAAGGGTTTTACTTTCTACAAAAATTAAATGCTGTTATTAAAAATGTACATCCTTATGTAATCATGATCGCAGAAGAAAGTTCCTCAGAGATTAAAATAACTGGAAGTATTGAAAGTAGTAGTCTAGGGTTCGACTACAAATGGAATTTAGGTTGGATGAATGATACCCTTCGTTTTTATGAAATGGATGCGGCCTTTCGAAAATACAACTTTCACCTCCTTACATTTTCATTTATGTATATGATGAATGAAAATTACATTTTGCCACTCTCTCATGATGAGGTCGTCCATGGAAAGAGAAGTTTAATGCATAAAATGTGGGGAGATCGGTATAAACAATTTGCCCAACTTCGCAATCTGTACATTTACTTGATGACACATCCTGGAAAAAAACTCTTATTTATGGGGAGTGAATGGGGGCAATTTTTGGAGTGGAAGTCTGGGGACAGTTTAGAATGGATTGATCTTGAAGATGAAATGAATTGTGCGATGCAACATTTTACAAAAACGCTCAATAGGTTCTATAAAAATGAAAAAGCATTGTGGGAATTTGATCACCTTGCAGAAACAATTGAAATCATTGACGCTGATAATAAGGAGGAAACAGTTTTAAGTTTTATTCGTAAAGGGAAAGTTAAAAAAGATTTTCTGATCATTATTTTGAATTTTTCACCAGTGGAAAGAAAGAATTTTACGATAGGTGTGCCTTTTCCAGGAACGTATGAAGAAGTGTTGAACACGGAGATGAAAGAATTTGGCGGAACTTGGATCGAACCAAATCAAGTAAGTAAAACAAGTAATAAATCGTTTAAACAATTTGGGTATCAAATACAGACGATCG
This sequence comes from Enterococcus sp. AZ126, assembly GCF_051714545.1. Lineage (NCBI taxonomy): Bacteria > Bacillati > Bacillota > Bacilli > Lactobacillales > Enterococcaceae > Enterococcus > Enterococcus sp. AZ126. Next base: position 932,369 of record NZ_JBIOSB010000001.1, on the reverse strand, counting down.
TACCGTCTCTTGGAGCGATCATTTTGAAACCAAAACAAGTCAATACACGAGTAAAAAAGTAACGAGATAAATAGATAAAATCCTTGATTTTAAAGGAAAAAAATAGGCTTCTTGAAAGGGGGCAGGGTGGATTTTCACCCGTAATAGATGGGAACAGAAATGCTTGCAATGATTTTAGCTGGAGGACAAGGAACACGTCTAGGAAAGCTAACGAAGAATATCGCTAAACCTGCGGTACCTTTTGGTGGTAGATATCGAATTATTGATTTTACACTGAGTAATTGTATTAACTCTGGTATCAAAAAAGTCGGTGTCGTCACACAATATCAACCACTTTCGTTGAATAATCACATTGGAAATGGATCAAGCTGGGGATTAGATGGTATTGATTCTGGTGTGACGATTTTACAACCATATTCCAGTTCGGATGGGGAAAAATGGTTTGAAGGAACTGCTCATGCGATTTATCAAAATATTTCTTATATCGATCAGATGGATCCACAATATGTACTGATTTTATCTGGTGATCATGTTTATAAAATGAATTATGAAGCAATGCTTGAAGAACATATTGCCAATAATGCTTCATTGACCGTAGCCGTTCTTGAAGTCCCGCTTAAAGAAGCCTCACGTTTTGGTATTATGAACACTGACGAACATGATCGTATTATTGAGTTTGATGAAAAACCCGCAGAACCCAAGAGCAACTTAGCATCAATGGGGATTTATATATTTAATTGGGGGCGGTTACGAAGCGTATTGCTAAACAATTATTCAAAGGATGGTCAAATGCTTGATTTTGGAAAACATGTGATTCCATCTTATTTGGAAGCAGGCGAAAATGTGTATACCTATCGCTTTAATGGTTATTGGAAAGATGTTGGTACGATTGATTCGTTATGGGAAGCGAGCATGGAATTTATTAGTCTGGAAAATGAGTTGCATATGCGGGATAAAAGATGGCGTATATTTTCAAAAAACACTATTTCACCGCCACATTTTATTACTGAAACAGCATCTGTTAGTCATTCATTGGTGGTTGATGGCTGTTATGTAGCAGGAACAGTTAAAAACAGTATTCTTTCAACTGGTGTTCAAGTAAAGAAAGGCTCAACGATTGAAAGTAGTGTGATCATGCCGGGAGCTACGATTGGAAAAAATGTCAAAATCAAAAATGCGATTATCGGTGAGAATGCGATCATTGGGGATAATACAGTAGTCTATAAAGAAAATGATATTGAAGTAATCGGTTATTCTGAAGTGATAGGAGGAAAAAGCGATGATGACTAAAAAAATGTGTGCTATTTTAGGCAACGTCTCAAAGTTTAAAGGATTGATACCGTTGACAGAAGAGCGACCATTAGACACTTTACCTTTTGATTGTAAATATCGGTTGATCGATTTTCCTCTTTCAAGTATTGCTAATGCCAATATCAATTCAATTTTTATGGTGTTTAACGAAGGAGAAACGCGATCTGTCTTTGATCATATCGCTGGAGGGAAAGAGTGGAATTTAGATTCTCTGCAAAATAGTTATTTTGTCTATTTCTATCAAGATTTTTTAAAGAAAAAAGCACAAGGATTGCCTTATTACGCTGCGATCATCGATTATCTTGAGAAATCAGAATCTGAGTATACGGTTTTTATGGGCAGTAATATGCTCTGTTCTATTGACCTTCGAGCTGTTTTAAAAACGCATCAAAAACAACAAAACAATATGACTGTGGTGTACAAACAGATGGAATCCGAAAAATTATTAGGAAAAAATCGGATCATTCAAGTCAACCAAGCAGGCAATGTCGAAAAAGTTCAAACCTTTGATGAGGTTATAGAAAAAGAGGACCGATTAAATCTTTCTATGGATATCTTTATTGTTCAAACGGAATGGCTGATCGAGCAATTAACGATTGGTCAGATAAATAACAGTCCAACAAGTCTAATTGAATTTATGGGAGAAAAAATAACGCATACTCAAACGACGGCGTATGAATATAAAGGATATTCAAGTAGCATTAATGATGTTGTTTCTTATTATCAGGCGAATATGGATATGCTAGATGAAAAAAACTTCAATGCGTTGATGCATACAAAACAAAAGATTTACACAAAACGTAAAAACGAAGTGCCAACCTATTATTCAGAAAGTTCCAGTGTGAAAAATAGTCAATGTGCAACGGGGTGTATCATAGAAGGCAGTTTGGACAACAGTTTAGTCTCAAGGAGAACGACAATCAAACGTGGTGCTAAAGTTAAACAAGCGATTATCATGTCAAATGCACATATTGAAGAAGATGCCGTGATTGAATACGCTATATTGGACAAAAATGTCACAGTTAAAGCGGGTGTGAAAATTTCTGGTACAGCTCTAAATCCTATCGTAATAAGTAAAAATCATGTAGTGGAAGTAGATGTTATTGGAGGACATGAATGATGAATGTATTATATGCAGCCGCAGAATGTGCGCCTTTTTTTAAAACAGGTGGTTTAGGTGATGTAGCGGGTGCATTACCCAAAGAGTTAGCTAAAAAAGGAACAAAAATGTCTGTTGTTCTTCCATATTTCACTAAAATGCCTGAAGCGTTTAAAATACAGTGTGAAGACCTGACTGACTTTTATGTAGCAGTTGGGTGGAGACAGCAATATTGTGGTATCAAACGTTTCGTTATGAATGATCTAACGTATTATTTTATTGAGAATTCGTATTATTTTGATCGTGAAAATCTATATGGATATGATGACGACGGAGAACGTTTTGCCTTTTTTTCAAGTGCGATCGTTGAAATGTTAGAGAAGATAAACTATATACCTGATCTTATCCATATCAATGATTTTCATACAGCGATGATTCCGTTTTTATTGAAGGAAAAATACCAGTGGATTGAAGCATACCAAACGATCAATACGGTTTTGACCATTCATAATATTGAATTTCAAGGGATATATAGTCGAGAATTGTTGCCAGATTATTTTGGAATAGCTTTGGATAATTATAGTGCTGCTTATTTTAGAGAGGATCTCAATTATTTAAAGATGGGTATCTTGTATGCTGATCGGGTAAATACAGTTAGTCCATCCTACTCTGAAGAAATAAAAACACCCGATTTTGGTTTTGGTCTAGATGCTATTTTACGAACTGAGCAAGATAAATTAAGTGGGATTATAAATGGAATTGATTACGATATGAATAATCCGGAGACAGATCAATCGATTCCAGTCAATTTTTCGATAAATGAGCTATCAGGAAAAAAGAAAAACAAACAGGTCTTGCAAGAAAAAATGGGCTTGCCAATTCGTGAAGATGTACCGTTGATAGGAGTCGTTAGTCGTTTGACGGTTCAAAAAGGATTTCCTCTGATGCTAGAAGAATTAGCTAAATTACTGGAAAAAGATGTTCAATTAGTATTACTTGGAACTGGTGATCCTGGAATCGAGAATTCCTTCAACCATTTTTCTCAACAGTACGAGACTAAATTTAAAGCGAATATTACGTTTGACGTTGATTTGGCGCAATTGATTTATGCCGGCTCAGATTTGTTCCTGATGCCGTCTGCAACCGAACCATGTGGATTGTCACAAATGATTGCGATGCGTTATGGGACGTTGCCGATCGTCCATGAAATTGGTGGACTCAAAGATACTGTAACGCCATTCAACCCAGTCACAAAAGAAGGAACGGGCTTTGGTTTTTCTGAGTTTAGTTCATATTATTTACTCTATAGTACTAATATGGCGATCGATCTATATTTTAAGGAACCTAAAACCTGGGAGCATTTGATGAAAACCGCCATGACACAGGATTTTAGCTGGGAAAAATCAAGTCAGTTATACTTGCATCTATATCAAGAGTTGGTACGATTGTAACTGCATTTATTGACCGATTAAAAAAAATGAAGTATACTCTTAACGAGAAATGAATAGCCAAAGAAAGCCATAGAGGTGTTTTTGTGAGTGTAAGTATCTAACTAAAGGAAATGAATAGCTGAAGAATAAACAACCATTTTTCGATGGCTTCTTTAGCGTACCTATGTTGATACCTATCTTAACTCATATAAAATCACCTGATAGACTGTAGTATATCTATCTTTATTGATTGATTATTGAGGGATGAAGGGATGCTTCATCCCTTTTTTGTGTTCATTTAATCGATAAAACTATATTCAGTTAAAAGGAAATTCTTTGGCCTATTCAAAAAAGATAGGTATCTCTTAAAAGAGAAGGAGATACTAATGAATCAAGAAACATATAATAAAACGCAATTTAATACTATCAAAGAAAAACTGATGACTTACGCGATCAGTTACTATGGAAAAGAGCGAATCAAAGCATTACAGCCAAGTAGCCAACTAGAAGTGGTCAAGAAACGTTTACAAGAAACCTCAGAAGCAAAAGCGCTGCTCCAAGCGAACTTACATGTCCCCTTTATGGGCTTGAATGCTATCGAGCATCTGACAAAACAAGTAGAAAAAGGATTTATTTTAGAGCCAAATGAGTTAGTCAGCTATGCTGATTTCCTAAGAAGTAGCCGTCTGATTCAGTCATTTATGCAAAAAAATCAATTTATTGCCCCACTTTTAGCTAGATACAGTGATTCATTACAAATATTTTCCACTATTGAAGACGAAATCTATCATGTCATTCGCAATAATCAAGTAGAAAATGATGCCAGCCGTGAACTTCGCAAAATTCGTCGGGCTATTCAAGAGTGCGAAAAAGAAATTGAATTGAAATTGAACGCATTTCTTAGAAATGGACAAAATAAACCAAAAATTCAAGAAGCAATGGTTGTTAAGAAAAATGATCGTTATACAATACCGATCAAAGCAGCGTATAAAAATCAAATTGCAGGAATGATCATAGATACTTCATCAAAAGGAACGACTGTTTTTGTTGAACCCACAACAGTTACGAAATTGAATGATAAATTATATCAGCTGAGAATGGAAGAAGCGACAGAAGTTTATCAGATTTTAGCGACATTGACTGGTTTGATTTCAGAACAAATGACTTCGATCCACTCAAATGTGGAAGTCATTGCACAATACGATATGATAGTTGCTAAAGCGAAATTTAGTCGAGAAATCAATGGGATCGAACCAGGAATCAATCAAGAAGGAATCGTTGAATTTGTCAATGTGAAACATACTTTGTTAGGTGAGTCGGCTATTCCATTGAATCTATCATTAGGAAAAGATTACCGTGGTTTGACCATCACTGGACCAAATGCGGGAGGAAAAACGGTTGTGCTAAAAACCGTTGCCCTGATTTCGTTGCAAACGATGATCGGAGTCCAAATCATTGCTGATCAAGGCACAAACATTGCCATTTTTGACCAGATTTTTGTTGATATTGGGGATCAGCAAAGTATTGAGAATGCGCTAAGTACCTTTTCAGGCCACATGCATAATATTTCTGAGATTCTTGCTAAAACGAAACAAAACAGTTTGATTTTACTCGATGAAATCGGCAGTGGAACAGAACCAAATGAAGGAGCAGCATTAGCAATCGCGATTATGGAAGCTTTCTATAAAAAGGGCAGCATCATTATGACAACGACTCATTATGGAGAAATCAAACGTTTTTCTGAGGAACATGAAGACTTTCTGACCGCAGCAATGGCATTTGATACCGTAAATTTATCACCAAAATATCAACTAATATTAGGTGAAACTGGCGAAAGTAATGCCTTTTGGATTGCAAACAAAATGAACTTAGACCAGCATGTCGTTAAACAGGCCCAAAACTATTTACACGAGCGCAACTATTCAACTAAAAAAGAAACTTCTCTTCACAAAGTCAAAAAACAAAAAGAGCAAATCATTTTTCCAAATTATGAAAAAGGGGATCGAGTCTTTTGGACGGAGAAAAAGAAAACTGGCTTAATCTATGAAACGATGGAAATGACCGACGATGTAGTGATCTATGTCGAAAAAGAAAAAATAACCGTTCATAAACGTCAAATAAAACTAGAACGTAGTGCAACTGAGCTATATCCGCCAAATTATGATCTGAATTCTTTATTTGAAGACTATCATGACCGTAAAAGAAATCGTGATCTTGAACGAGGATCAAAAAAGCGCATAAGAAATTGAAAAAAGAAAGTCAAGAAAGACAAGCTAAAGAAAAGTCATAGAATAAGAGTTGAGTAGTTTTGATGAGCATACCCTTTTTTTATCGAATAGTCATGTATATGGGTGCGAAACAAAAGCAATTTTTCTGCTTATTTTCAAGCTTAAACGCTTCTGTACCAGCCTCATTCTATTAGAGTCAGAATGAAAAGCTAACTTTTAAAGGGAAATTTTGTATAGTGGATTACTAACAGGCAATCATTTTTCCTGTAAAAGACAGACTATTTGTTTTTAGTTCGCTATTATCATTTTATAAATAGAAAAAAATTCATTCTTTCAAAGTGTTCATCCCGATTTTTCAATGGTATAATAATGATGGAGGAATATGTCGAATGAATGAAACTCAATTATCAAAACGTCTAGCACGCGTGGGAGAATTAGTCCCTGAACAAAGCCGTTTAGCGGATATCGGTTCTGACCATGCCTATTTACCTGTAGCATTAGTTTTACAAAAGAAACTTGATTTTGCGATAGCAGGAGAAGTCGTAAAGGGTCCTTATGAAGCAGCAAAAAAACAAGTGAAAAAAAATGGTTTGACGGATCAAATCATTGTCCGTTTGGCGGATGGCTTAGATGCCGTAGAAGAAACAGATAAGATCACGGCCATCACGATTTGTGGGATGGGTGGTGTCTTGATACGTGATATTTTAGATGCTGGATGGAACAATCAGCGTCTTCAAGGTAATGAACGCTTAGTTTTACAACCAAATATTGGTGAAAAACCATTGCGTGATTGGTTGACCGTTCATGGTTATACTATTGTTGAAGAAGATATTTTAGAAGAAAATAATAAAATTTATGAAATCATTGTAGCTTCAAGGATTGAAAGTCGAATTGCTTATTCAGAAAAAGAAAGGCTTTTCGGTCCAATTCTAATGAAACAACAATCACCGATTTTTCGTGAAAAATGGCAAGGCGAATTGAAACAACGTGAAACTATTTTAGCTCAATTAGCCAAAGCTACTGGTGATCAACAAGGTAGAATCCAACAAATCGAAAAAGAAATCACTGAAATCAAGGAGGTCTTGTCAAATGAGTCTTGACGGCAACGTATTTATTGAACGCTTTGAAGCTTATTGTCCTCAGTGGTTAGCTGAAGAAGGGGACCCTGTAGGGTTACATGTCGGTACATTGAATAAAAAGTTAAATAGAGTGTTAGTAACATTAGATGTCCGTCCAGAAGTTGTGGCAGAAGCAATCGAAAAGCAAGTTGACTTGATTATTGCCAAACATCCACCAATTTTTCGACCATTGAGACGCTTAGACACGGATGATTTACAAACAAAAATGTACGCTGATTTATTAAAGCATGATATCGCCGTTTTTGCAGCCCATACCAACATGGATATTATTGAGAATGGTCTAAACGATTGGTTTTGTGAACTGTTAGGGATTCAAGATACAACTTATCTGACAAAAACGCATACGATTACTTATAAGAAACTAGCTGTTTTTGTCCCTGTAGATGATGCAGCAACTATGCGCAAAGTACTTGGACAAGCAGGCGCAGGCCACCAAGGAGATTATACGAATACAAGTTATTCATTGATTGGGACAGGCAGATTTACTCCAGGAGCGAATGCTGATCCTACAATAGGGACCATTGGTAAAGAAGAAGTTGTCCAAGAAGCAAAAATCGAAGTGATTTTTCCAGAAACAATCCAAGAAAAAGTCATTCAAGCAATGCTTTCAGCACATCCTTATGAAGAACCAGCCTATGATGTCTATCGAATAGAAAATATCACGAAAGAATATGGTTTGGGAAGGGTTGGTCACTTAAATAAAGCACTTCCTTTAAACGATTTTGTGTCTCAAATCAAAGAAACATTTGATTTGGATGGTTTGCGAATCGTAGCCGCAGACGAGACAAAACCGATTCAACGCGTTGCAATCTGTGGCGGTAGTGGCGAAAAATTTTTCCGTGATGCCATCAAAGCACAAGCAGATGTTTATATCACAGGGGATGTCTATTATCATACCGGACATGATATGCTGACAGAAGGCTTACCAGTGATCGATCCAGGGCATTATATCGAACAATTATGTAAACCCAAGTTGGTCGAGCTATTCAATCAATGGAAAAAAGATTATAATTGGACTATAGAATTTATCGAATCAGAGGTAAATACGAATCCATTTAAATTCAGATAAAGCAGAAAGAAGGAATTTAATGATGTATGAAAATTTATTGCCACGTTTTTTACGTTACGTAAAAACAGAAACACGCTCAAATCCTAAAAGTGAAACGACACCTTCAACGCAAACACAGGTTGCGTTTGCACAAACATTGAAAAAAGAGTTGGAAGAAATTGGCATGAGTGATGTAATCTATAATGAAACAAATGGTTTTGTTATCGCTACTTTGCCAAGTAACGTAGATAAAGAGGTTCGCTCGATCGGATTTATCGCTCATATGGATACAGCTGATTTCAATGCAGTGAATGTCAATCCGCAAATTATCGAAAACTATGATGGTGAATCAACAATCAAATTAGATAAAGAAGGCAAATTCACCCTAAATACAACAGATTTTCCTAATCTGAAAAACTATGCCGATCAAACGTTGATCACGACAGATGGTACAACGCTTTTAGGTGCAGATGATAAATCCGGAATTGCTGAAATCATGACAGCTATGGAAATTTTGATCAAAACGCCATCTATCAAACATGGTACGATTCGTGTCGCTTTTGGTCCTGACGAAGAAATCGGTGTTGGTGCGGATAAATTTGACGTAGAACAATTCAACGTTGATTTTGCTTACACGATGGATGGCGGTCCAGTAGGTGAATTACAATATGAGACGTTTAACGCAGCACAGGCAGAAGTGACGATCCAAGGGAAAAATGTACATCCTGGAACAGCGAAAAACACAATGATCAATGCTGTACAATTGGCAAACGATTTTCATAATCAACTGCCACAAGATGAAGTACCAGAGAAGACAGATGGGTATGAAGGATTTTTCCATTTAGCTCAAATGAGCGGAACACCAGAAGAGGCTCATATGACTTATATTATTCGTGATCACGATCATGAACGATTTGAAGCTAGAAAAGCACTGATTCTCAAAATTCAAGAAATCATCAATCAACCATTTGACCAAGAACGTGTGCAAATCGATTTATTTGATCAATACTACAATATGGGTGAAGTCATTGAAAAAGATATGAGCATTATTGAATTAGCAAAGAATGCAATGATTGAGCTTGAAATTGAACCAGTGATTGAACCTGTACGTGGCGGGACAGATGGTTCTAAGATTTCTTATCTAGGTATTCCAACACCTAATATTTTTGCTGGTGGCGAAAATATGCATGGGCGTTTTGAATTTGTTTCATTACAATCAATGGAAAAAGCAACAGATGTCATTGTAAAAATTGCAGAATCAAATGCTAAGTAACGTTTGTGATTATTTATAATTATAAATGTTGAAAAGGGGAAGTAATGTTACAACTAGTGACTTACTTCCTGTTTTTCTGTCAAGACTGGACGAGCTTGTGTCACTCTTAAATTGGAAGGAAACGTGATCGAAATGGAAAAAGTAATGATTCTTTTTAATCAAACATCTGGTCAGGATAAAGGAAAAGAATTAGCAGAGCAGTTTGTAGAGTATGCAAAAGATCATGGTCAGAGCGACACACAATTTTTATTAGAACAAGTGGGACCTGATTGTGATAGTAAAAAAACAGTTGAAAAAGCAAAGAGTGAAAAGATCGATACACTGATTTTTATTGGTGGAGATGGCACGATCAATCACAATGTAGAAGATTTCAAAGAAGAGTTGCCTCATTTAAATGTTGGCTTATTACCTGGTGGAACGGTCAATAATATGGCAAAAGTTTTGGGTATTCCAGTGAAATTTGAAGATGCGGCTGCTATTATTTTAGGTGGAGTAACCAAAAAAATAGATTATGGTATGATCAATCAAAAAGTGATCATAAGCACAATGACAATTGGTATTTTAGCAGATACAGCCGCTCGGATCAGTCAAGAAGACAAACAAAAATATGGGAAACTCATTTTTGTGAAAAATTTCTTCAAATTACTCGCTAAGAAAAAACGCTATCGTTTGGAAATAAAAACGGAAGATGAACAATGGCAAGGAAAAACACAATTGGTCACGGTGACAATGACCAATTCTGTCGGTGGTTATACGAATTTTGATGATTCGGCATCGCCAGATGATGGACTGTTTCATTTAACTATTTTACCTAAGCTAAACTTTTTCAAATTAGCGTTTTATCTTCCTAAAATTATTGTAGGTAAAATCTATGAACTTCCTGATATCAAATATATAACTGCTGCTGAAATAACGATCAAAAGCTTAAATGAAAAGAAAGTGGGGACTCGTGTAGACGGTGATCCTAGTGAGGATCTACCTGTTCAAATGAAAGTCATTAAACATGGTTTGAGTGTTTTTGTACCCGAATCTTAGTAGCAATTTTTATTAGATTGCCGAACGAACGTTACACAAGTTAGCCTTTCAAGGTAATCTATTGAAGGTATAAATTTTTGGAGGAAAATGAATGACAGGGTTGTTGAAATATTTACCGTTGGTATATTTGTTGATTGTAAATTTTTTTGAGTTTTTTGTGATGTACCTAGATAAACAGCGAGCTAAAAGAAAAAAATGGCGGGTTCCTGAATTTGATCTTTTATTTATAGGATTAATTGGAGGGGGAATCGGTGGTTTAGTAGCTCAGCAACTTTTTCATCACAAAACAAAAAAATTAAGCTTTTATTTTTTCTTTATCTTTGGTACACTTGTGGCTGTTGCTTTTATTTACTTTAGTTATAAGAGATAATCTTGAATACAAATTTAGTGGGGAGAAACTATGATAAGCAATTCTAAAACAAAAGTTTTTCTTAATATAGGTTTGCTGGCAATTATTATCGGCATAATCATCTACGTGATGGATAATTCACTTAGCGATATTTTTGCCCAATTAATGAATACTAGCTGGATTGTTGTGACATTAGTCGTCTTGTTAGGTATCATTTATCAAATCGTCGAAGGTCGTTCGATCAAAGAGATTGTTTCTCATTTTGAAGAAGACTTCAAAACAAAAGATGGCTTTTTCACATCATGTTATGTTGCCTTTTATCGTGTGATTTCATTTGGAACAGGGACACTGCTTTCTGAAATTTATTTTTATAGAAAAAAAGGTCTTGCGGTTTCTCAAGGTGTTGGCGTGACAGCGTTGCACATGATCATGTATAAACTTGCTGTTATTTTTCTGTCGATACTTGGATTGATTTTTCAGTTTTCTTTATTTTATTCTCATGCGCCAAAAATGATTCCATTTATTTTAGTCGGTGTTATCTTGACATTTGTGATTATTTTTTCACTATTGATTCTTTCAAGTAGTATCAGACTTCAACTGATTTTAATAAAATGGACGAATAAACACTTTAAGCGGAAAAAATTACGAGATTGGGTAGATAAATGCAATCTACAAATTTATTCTTTAAGAGAAACAGTTCAAACAATTACTAAAGACCGTTCAGCCATGATTCGAATTTTTTGCTGGAATGTAGCGAAGTTACTTTTTTGGTATGTGATTCCATATGTGGTATTAGTAGAGAATCATCCGAATATTGATTTTCTTTTGGTTCTTTCTTTTACTAGTTTTGCAGTTATTTTGTCGGGTGTATTTCCGACGCCTGCTGGAATTGGTCCATTTGAATTTGTTTATTTATTACTATTTAAACCGTTAGTTGGAACTATTGATGCAGTGTCATCTTTGTTGTTGTATCGCTTTGGCAGCTTTGTTTTACCATTTTTGATTGGATTTATATATGTCTTGATTCAAAAAAGACGAGAGATAAAATTAGGACTTCATGCTGTTAGAGAAGAGAAAAAAGAAGTAGTGGATAAGTAAAAAAACGTTAATGAACCGTTACTATTCGGATTCCTTAAGGCTAGGGTATAACTTGTAGAGTTATGTCTTAGCCTTTGTTTTTTTGCAATTATTTTTGATTTTTATTTTTATATTAAGTGATAAATATACGCTATTTTATCCGATGATTCTTTAGTTTATAAAGTTCAAAAGTGAAATTTGCCTGTTGTTTTTCTTTTAATTTCGTATATTTGTAAAAAAATGAGAACATTTTTTCATTTTTATAGGTATAATAGAGTATGAAGTCTGTTTTTTTTTCTAAAAAGATGATACGATTTACACAGGAAAAAAATTGAGGAAGTGAGAATGATTAGTAAGCGAAAACGTCAATCAGAAAAAGAAGAACGATCAACCTACCTTTGTAAAGAAGTTGATCCCGATTATCTTGGCCGTGAAATTTATGCCGATAATGTAGACACGCCGTATTCATTTTATCTAGTGCGAAAGTTAAACTTAGCAAAAGATTATCAAAACTTAGCTGAAGGAGAAGCGTTTTTTGACGCAATTTGCGATAGCTGGGATGAATCAGAGGAATTTGAAGCATTAGTCGTTAAAAAGATTTATATGTATGTTGAAACGGAAGTTATGTACTATACATTACTGATGGGAAGTTTTGAGCCGACTAGAAGAGATCTTCGCATAAACTTAAAGCAATGGTTTGAGGATATTACTCTTGAAAAAGAGGAGCGGTCGCTTGTTTCTCGAGGAGAATCAACATTGGAATCTGATGAAATACAAGGGATGATGAAGCAAATGCTTGAAACATCCAACGAGATTTTCCGCTTACGCAAAATGATCAGTGATTTAACAGAGACGATCAATCACGGGAAAATCGAAATGTATACACCAAAAAGTAATCCAATTATTTCTAGAAGCATCCAGACGATCCATCTTAAGAGAGCACAACCTTTAATGGTCGAAGAAGAAAAATCAGAAAAAGCATCAGTTGATACTTCTGATTTTGATGAAACTGAAACAATAGAAGATGAGCTGATCGATGAAGCTATGACAGAAGAATCTGTAGAATCAGAAATGCCAGAGGAAGTAGTCGAAGCAGAAGTAGTCGAAGAAAAAGTAGGAGAAGAAACAGAAAAAAAGTCGGAGCACGAATTGGCGAAAAAACCAATTCAAGACGATTTCCAAGCAGAAGAAGAACCTACAATTTCAGCAATCAAAAAGGTAGAAAATAATGTAGAATCAAAAAAAGAACGTTCGTCAATCGAGTTAAAACGTAAGCAAATCGAGATAGAAAAAGCGACTGAGATCGTTGAACCTGATACGAAGAAAGAAATAACACAGGAAAATACGAAATCTGAACCTGTAGATCTTACGTTTCTAGTCTTTAAGAAAAGAAAAACAAAAAAAGCGACGCCAAGCAACTGGCCACGATTTTCAAAACAATTAAAAGCTTGTAAAATCTTTGAAGCTCCTGCAAAAGTACCGAATTTTACTAAAAGTGAGATGGAGAACTTAGAAGATGAGATCTATTTGTGTTTTATGAATAAACGTATGCGATTAGGGAGTAAAAAGGCCGCAGTTCAAAAGAAAAGCGTTTTACGGTCTGATCTACTTGCACAAATCAGTCAAGCAGAATATTTGAATTATTCATGGGGGCAAGTATTAAGACAACGAAAAGAAGATGTCTTGATTTGCGGTCGTTTAAGTTGTGGTGGATTAGTCTCTTCCTTAGATGAGTTCCTGCAGGAAATGCGGGAAATTGCATACAGCCGTTCATTATTCGGCAAAAAAGTCCGTTGCTCGGTTGATTTACTGCGCCGTTTAGAAGGGTATATTTTAATGGATCAATATATGCAAAATCTAAGCTTAATGCCAGTTGAGAACTAATTAGAAGTAACAAAAAAATGATATATTTTACCAGACTGGTACGAAACGTAAATCGTTTTGTCTCAGTCTATTTTTTATAGTCTAATTAAAAACAATTTGAGAAATGATGCTACACAATAGTCAATACAATTAAGAGTAAGAAAAACTTTAATAAAATAGGATGGTATTAGTTCATTATCTACTGGTTATATATCCTGTATTCTCGTTTGAAAAGTGATGTCCTTTGGTTAAATAAGATTTTTCATGTATGATAAAACGAAAGAATAATAATTAAAACAATTGCAAGATATACATAGCTTATGGAGGGAATACACATGAAAAAAATTTTCAGAAAGAAAACTGCGGACAAAAATAAATCAGATCTAAAAAAAGCAATCAAAAGCGAGCAACAAAAAGAAACTAAACGGTCAATTACAGCAAATAAAGCAGAAGAAAAAGAATTTGACTCTTTTTTTTCTGAAGTCATAAAAAAATTCCCGAAAAAAACATCTTCAATTATTCTTAGTAGTTATGGGAAATCAAAAGAGCAAGCGGAAAAAGTCTTAGCTAAAAGTAAACGCCAATTTGATGGTATATTTGATGAATTTTTAGAAGGTGTTGATGAAGATACACGAAAAAAGTGTCACCAAACAGTTCATGCGGCATCCTTAACTGCCGCAATTGTAGGGTGTTCACCAATCCCTTTTTCAGATGCTCTTTTACTTGTTCCAATTCAATTGACAATGATGGCTCGTTTACATAAATTATTTGGGCAATCATGGTCTGAAAGTATGGGGAAAAGTGTTGGAAAAGAAATTGTGGTTGTTGGCTTAGGGAAAAGTGCCGTTGGTAATATCATCAAATTTCTTCCTGGTATAGGAACAGTTGCCGGTGCTGCAATCAATGCTAGTGTTGCCAGTACCATTACAGAGACTCTTGGCTGGGTAACTGTAAAAATGTTGAACGATGGAGAAGATATTTTCGAGCAGACAATGTCTTTTAAAGGTCAATTTCAAACACTATTCAATATGGTACAACAGTCTAGTAAACATTCAAAAAAGTAGTGAGAATCCTATAACTGTTGACGGGTGTATTTACTATTGAAACGGGTTGGCAAACTTGTTTCTCGGAGTTAAAGGCTTCTGTTCCAAGCTCATTTTTTTCTGACTGCTTTTCGTAGTATGATGGTACCGGTGAAATTTAAATTGTCTATACTAAAATGTGAGCATAGTAAGTTTTAGTTTATTTCTTATTCAGTATGGGCTGCTCTTAGTTAAACAGTCCAATCTGAAAGGGAAGGATTTTTCGGTAATTTTACATAACCCCTGGGATCATGGCAAAAGCCCAATTTACTATAATAATCTTTAGCCAATTCAGAAGCAAGTAAAACGATATGTATCTCTGTGCCTACTAATTCAATTACTTGGTTCATTAGTTCTCTGCCAATCCCGTTATCCCAATAGTCTTTGTCAACAGCCAAATCTGCTACGTATGCTACATCGCCGTAATCTGTTAAAACCCTAATATAACCAACTATTTTGTCTTGGTCCCATGCAGAAATCAATAATGTTGAATGATTGATCATGTTTTCTAATTTTTGATCATTGTCCGTTTGTCGATGAATGCCCGATCTACAAATGATTGTTTTAAGCTGTTCAATTGATAGTTTTTTTTGTTTATACTTAATATTCATAAAAAACTCACCTTCTATAGTATATTTTGAAATACAAGTATATTATAATAAAAATCAATGTTAATGAATAATTTTGACCAGTGAAGCGACATCTTTTTGAAGTTAGGAATTTTAGTGTTTCATTTGTTCATATCTAATTTCTAACATTGAAGAAGAACCTAAAACGATTTGCAAAATCACGTATGAAGCAGATGGCGTCAAAAAAAGACTAGAAAAAGGATAGACTTATGAATGATATAAAAGTCATTATATTATGTGGCTCAACAAAGTTTATAAAAGAGTTCAGAGAAAGTGAAGCAATGCTTACTAGAAAAGGATTTGCAGTAATAAGCCCATTGCTTTTTGAACAAGATAAAAGCCGTGAAATTTCGAAAGAAGAAGCTACGTTATTCGGAAGGATTCATTTCAAAAAAATAGATATATCCGATGAAATCTTTGTGATCGATGTTGATGGCTATATTGGAGAAAGTACAAAAAAAGAAATTGCTTACGCTAAACGGAACAATAAAAATATAAAGTATTATTCTAACAAAGAAACGACAGGCTAATAGTTGCTTAATGTAAATAAATAAGAGAAAGCTAGGTAAAAAGAAGTTGTTTTTTAATATGTTTAAAAAAAAAAAAACCAAAAATTATTTTTATTTTCCACGAAATGAAGAAAGTATTCACAAAATTATCGAGTGGCTTAAAAATTCTTCTGGTCTAATTATTGATGTGAATTCAAATAATAAATTAAGTGTGTCAGTAACAACACAAGGAGAACAGTTTCTTATAGCATATACAGATGTTTTTCAGAGAGTTCCATCTTATAAAAAAAGTGACAACTTTATAACAATTGATTACAATGGCTTGGTCGAGTTATTTGAAACAAATAATGTAATCGATTATATCTGGATAAATCCTCATTCCGATAGCGTTACACTTAACCGTACAGTATTTACAACACAATATACTATAAAAGAGAACACCGCGATCCAAATAGGTCAACCAGAGATACCACCTAAAGTAATAATTGATTTTCTCGTTGAATATGCTAAAAAAGAGCCATCAATAGACCAAGTTTTTCTAGCATTGATGAAGAATCAAAATGAATTTAGTTACGTTGTTTTTGTTGATAGTGCAGAAAATAAAGCAATTGTAAAAAAAATCGGTCCTAGAATAAGTGAGCTCTATTTAAAAAACGACATACGATTTCCTGTTGATTTTGTCTACGATGACCTCATTAAAGAGTCGAAGTATTTAATTTATTCGAAAAATGAATAAAATAAATGAATAAAGAATTAAATAGATAAATCTTTTAAAACAGAGTAGTCATTCTGATAATAAATAAAGAGTGATTACTTTTTTGTTGAATAGAAAAAGGGATCGTATAAGAAAATAAGTAGAATGAACGTACATAAAAGCAGTCATTGAAATTTCTTTATCAAATATCGATTCAAACTAATACTAAAAAAATAGTTGATTTTGTAGTATACTTTTCAAGGATAGAGGAAAGGCGGGAATGTCCATGAAAGATAAGCAGATATATGCAGTAGTTGATCTAGAAACAACCGGAACCGATCCAATGGTGGACCGGATTATTCAATTCGGCTGTGTATTGATCCAAGAAGGAGTGATTATTTCCCGTTTTGCAACTGATATCAATCCGAATCAAGCCATTTCCAAACAGATCCAGCAACTAACAGGGATCAGTAATTCTCGCGTACAAAAAGCACCTTATTTTGAAGATGTAGCGCTGACGATTTATAATCTATTAGCGGATACTGTATTTGTTGCACATAATATTTACTTTGATTATTCCTTTTTAACGCAAGAACTGTTCCGTTGTGGCACACCTAAATTAAAGATTCCAGGAATTGACACAGTCGAGTTGGCTCAGATATTTTTACCGACAGAAAAAAGTTTCCGTCTAGGTGACTTGTCTGAAAGCTTAGGTCTGATTCATGATAATCCTCACCAAGCAGATAGTGATGCGCAAGTCACAGCAGAACTTCTATTGTTGATCGAAGCAAAAATGCGTCGTTTACCACTGATCACGATGGAAATGATCGATCAGTTGAGCCAACAAACCGGAATGGATACGAGTACCTATATCCATCACATATATAAAGAAATGAAAACAGATATTCAACCTTTAGCAAATGAACAACATGTCGTTTCTGGGATTGCCTTGAGAAAAAAAGTGGTGCCGCTGTATGAAGAAAAGCTATACGGAAAACCAATTTTTCCACAAAAGAAAAAGACAAAAGAAAAAGTCTTTGCAGATAAAATCGGCTATCGTTCAGAACAGAGTCGAATGATGAACTTAGTTTATGAGCATTTTACGAATGATGAAAATAAAAATTTGTTTATTGAAGCTGCTACTGGAACTGGAAAAACGCTTGGTTATTTATTCCCTTTAAGTTATTTGGCAACACCTGAAAATCCTGTTATTATCAGTACTGTTTCTATTGTTTTGCAAAATCAATTAATAGAAAAAGATATTCCTTTAGCCAATCGAATTTGTCCTAAACCGTTACATGCGACAATTATTAAAAGCCACCGCCATTATATAGATCTACAGCGATTTAAAGCCACTTTGAAAAATCCGGTACCGCAAAAACAATATGCACTGTATCAAATGGGCGTTTTAGTTTGGCTAGTAGAAACAGATACAGGTGATCTTGATGAGCTACAATTAACGAATTTTAATCATGTTTTTTGGCGGGATGTTGCTCATAGAGGCATTGATTTTTTATCTGATCAAGATTCATTGTATCAAGAGGATTTTGTGCGTTTTCTTTATAAAAAAGTTAGACAAAGTAATGTTTTGATTGTTAATCATGCTTTTTTATCTCAAGAGACGCTAAGAGAAGTCCCACTTTTACCTAAAAGTTCCTATTTAATCATTGATGAAGCACATCACCTACCTGATATCGCTGGGAAGATTGCTAATCGACAATTTAATTATGTTTCTTTCAAAAAACAGGCAACTCTTTATTTGGAAGACGATCAATTATTTGATCAAATCAACCAAATTTTCGAATCAGATTCACAAGAACAGCGCTTAGTCCGTATTTATTCTAAGGCATTAAATGATTTAGTCGAAGAGTTTAGCGATTTCTTTTATGAAATAAACCAACTGTTTACAAATGATAAGCAACAAATTACAGATGCGGTTTTATTGACCAAGCCATTGTTTGATCAGTTATCATTAAATGGAGAGAATTCAATCCAAAAGATCGAGATTCTCTTGACTGAAATGCAAGAAATTCAAAATAGATTGCAGCAGTCGATTTTGAATCAGTTGGAAAAATATACGACAACTGAGCGGATTACATTTGTTAGTCTACTGCAGTTTTTTGAACGAATCAAAACAATCTACAGCTGTTTTGATATTTATGTTAATGAATGGCATCCACATTGGATCAAAGAGTACACTCACATACCTCAAGGCTATGGTTTGCTTGCAATTAATGACTTAGAAGCGAGCATTTTACCAGAGACAACCTGGTATGATCGATACCAGAGGATTTTGTATACAGGTGGTACCTTGAAATTTGGTAACGATAAGAAGTATTTGCCAAATAAACTAGGCTTGACAGATGTTTTATTTAAAACGCTACCCGATCCTTATGACTATGAACAAAATGCTCGTTTATATATTCCAAAAAAAGCGATTGCAATTAGTCAGGCAAATACTGCAGAATTTTCAGCTTATATCGCATCAGTGATTCAAGAATTGTCACAACAAGATCGTTCAATGTTGGTTCTGTTCACGTCACATGAGATTTTAACTAGTGTTTACTATCGTTTGCATCCGCAGTTTTTAAATGAAAGTAGAGAGCTTTTAGCGCAAGGTATCAGCGGTAGTCGAGAAAAAATATTGAAACGGTTTGCCCATTCTAAAAACAGTGTTTTATTAGGCGCTGACAGTTTTTGGGAAGGAGTGGATCTGCCGGGAGAAGCATTATCGCTTTTGATCGTAACACGACTACCCTTTGAAAATCCCAAAAGGCCTTTTGTCAAAGCACGTTATGACTATCTTGAAGAAAAGGGAGTCAACCCATTCACTCATGAAGCTTTACCCAAAGCAGCTTTACGTTTACGCCAAGCTTTAGGTCGTTTGATTCGTTCCGACGGTGATAAAGGAGCGCTAGTTGTTTTAGATAGGCGTTTAGTGACTGCTAAGTATGGTAAACGTATGTTAAAAGCCTTACCAAAAAATTTACCAGTCAAAGAAGAATCACTAAGGGAAATAACTATGGAACTAAAAGAATTTTTAAATAAATAAATTTATCTGCTATCTATTAAATTTGATTGATTTTCTGCTATAATAGTAGCCAGTAAGTTTGGAAAGGGCGAGTCGATTGCAAGAACAAGAAGATCAAAATGAATCAAGAAAAATCAAAATCTTAGTCGGCATAATTGCGAGTTTATTAGTGATCATTGTGATGATTAGTATTTTCTATATTCGCTCAACGCAACCAAGAAGACAAGCGGAAAAAGAAGCAACGGAAATCGCAAAGGAACAGGCACATTTAGAAACAGTCGATCATTTTTATTGGTTTACCAGAAAAAAAACATACTTCAGCGTGACAGGTAAAGACGATAAAGGAGAATCATTAGCTGTGATTATTCCAAAATCCGGTGAAAACGTGACAGTCTTAAATCAAAAAGATGGTGTGGCAGAAGACAATATCCGCCAGATCATTGAAACCGACTATAAAGAAAAAAATATCCAAAAAATCAGCTTAGGTCTTTATAAGGACAAACCCACTTGGGAGGTCGTGACAAAAGGGGATGACGGATCATTAAATTATTATCTACTATCATTTGAAAATGCCGAAGAAATCATGGTCATTAAAAATGTCTGACGAGATAGGGTTAAAATGATAGGTGACTAAAAATAAGCACACTCAAAGAAGTATTTGATGAAGCAAGCTAATGATTGTTAAAAATCATCGAATTTATTGGTGCTGAACAGTACTATTTCTGATAAAAAATGAATGGAGCGATACTATGGACATATCGAGACGTGCACAAAAATTAGAACCCTCTGTTACGCTGGCAGCGGCAGCGAAAGCCAATGCCTTAAAAGCTGAAGGGAAAGATATTTTAAGCTTAACAGTTGGTGAACCGGATTTTACCACGCCTAAAAATATCCAGCAAGCTGCAATTAACGCCATCAAAAGTGGAAAAGCAAGTTATTACACGCCTTCTGCGGGCATCAAAGAATTGCGAGAAGCAGTTGTAAAACATATTGAAACCTACTATCAGTTGCGTTATCAGACAAAAAATGTGATCATAACCGATGGTGCTAAATTTGCCTTATATCTTCTTTTTCAAGCTGTATTGAATCCGAATGATGAAGTGATCATCCCAGTTCCATATTGGGTAAGTTACGGTGAACAAGTTAAATTAGCTGAAGGTGTCCCTGTGTTCATCTCATGTGCTCAGGAAAAAGAATTTAAAGTGACTGTTGAGCAATTAGAAGAGGCAAAAACTGAAAAAACGAAATTATTGATTTTAAATTCACCATCTAATCCAACAGGAATGATTTATTCTGAAGCAGAATTACGTAAAATTGGCGAATGGGCAGTCTTAAACAATGTCCTGATCGTATCAGATGATATATACGGTAGACTGGTTTATAATGGAGCTGACTTTACGCCAATCGCAACTTTATCTGAAGCGATTCAAAAACAAACGATCATAATCAATGGGGTTTCTAAAAGTTATGCCATGACAGGTTGGCGTATTGGATATGCAGTCGGGGCAGAGGCGATTATTTCAGCAATGAATGATATTGCGTCACAATCAACCAGTAATCCTACGGCAGTCAGTCAATATGCTGCAATAGAAGCATTGGTCGGTGAACAAGACACTGTTGAATTCATGAGACAAGCTTTTGAAGCACGTTTAAATGAAATTTATCCGCTATTTGCAGCATTGCCAGGTTTCAAATTGGAAAAACCTCATGGTGCGTTTTACCTATTTCCAAATATCAAAGAAACATTAACGATGTGCGGATATACAGATGTTACTAAGTGGGTGGATGATTTACTAGCTGAAGCGCAAGTTGCACTTGTGACGGGGGCTGGATTTGGAGCACCAGAAAATATTCGAATTAGTTATGCTACTGATTTAGAGACTTTAAAAGAAGCAGCTAAACGAATGGCACTATTTATTGAGAAAAAATCAACAAGAGCAATATTTTAATTCGGGATAGGTAAAAGAATAGAATGAATGGAGAGACGATCGTGGAACAAATTCAAATTATTGATTCAAAAAATCATATAGGTGAAACAGTAAAAATAGGTGCTTGGATCGCGAATAAACGTTCAAGCGGAAAAATCGCTTTTCTACAATTACGTGATGGAACAGCTTATTTCCAAGGTATTGTAGTGAAAAGTGAAGTGCCGGAAGAAGTCTTTCAATTAGCTAAAAGCTTAACACAAGAAACATCTGTTTGGATCACTGGTGAAATCAGAGAAGATAGCCGTTCAAAATTCGGTTATGAGATCGGTGTAACAGGGATTGAAGTCATTGGTGAAAGTCATGATTATCCAATTACACCAAAAGAGCACGGGACTGACTTTTTGATGGATCATCGTCACTTATGGCTACGTTCGTCTCGTCAGCATGCAATCATGCAGATCCGTAACGAAATTATCCGTGCGACGTATGAATTTTTCAATAACAACAACTTTGTAAAAATCGATCCGCCTATTCTAACTGCCAGTACAGCAGAAGGTACGACCGATTTATTTGAAACAAACTATTTTGATCAAAAAGCCTATCTTTCTCAAAGTGGACAATTATACATGGAAGCAGCCGCATTAGCATTTGGTAAGGTATTCTCATTTGGTCCAACGTTTAGAGCAGAAAAATCAAAAACACGTCGTCATTTGATCGAATTTTGGATGATCGAACCTGAAATGGCGTTTATGCACCAAGAAGAAAGTTTAGAAGTGCAAGAGCAGTATGTCGCATTCTTAGTTCAAAGCGTATTAGACAATTGTGATCATGCCCTAGATATTTTAGAACGTGACAGAGAAGTCCTTAAAAAATACACACAACTACCATTTCCTCGTATTTCATATGATGAAGCGGTTGAGTTGTTGAAGAAAAATGGTTTTGACGATATTGAGTGGGGAGATGATTTTGGCTCACCGCATGAAACGTTTATTGCCAATTCATTTGACCGTCCTGTCTTCATTTTAAACTATCCAAAAGCAATCAAAGCATTCTACATGAAACCACATCCTACACGTGATGACGTTGTGATTTGTGCGGATATGATTGCACCAGAAGGGTATGGTGAAATCATCGGTGGTTCTGAAAGAGCAATCGATCATGATTACCTACTAGAACAAATTCGTAACCATGATCTAGATGAAAAAGAATATTCTTGGTATTTAGATTTACGCCGTTACGGTTCTGTTCCGCATTCAGGCTTTGGTCTAGGTTTGGAACGCACGGTTACTTGGTTAGCTGGAATTGAGCATGTTCGTGAAGCAAGCCCATTCCCACGTTTATTAAATCGTATCTACCCATAGAAACTAAATAGTAAAATAGTCGTTGAAGGAAGTTTTTATACTTCATTTCAACGACTCTTTTTTATATGCATTGAGAAATTTTGATAAAATTACAACGAGAAAAAAGAAAAAGTAGGGTAATTTGTTTAGAATTCCACTATTTTATGGTAGAATTGACAATAAAGTAGAATAAAGGAATGACTTGAATGGGAAACCCAACACAAATAAAAAGAAAACATTTTCGTTTTCCGGCGTATGATGACGAGGTAGGCGTAAAATTAGTTTCTGAAAATAAACGCACATTATTTCAAGAAGAGCCAATGCTCAATAAGATGAGCACTCAAGCCCAAACGCAGCAAAGTACACCAATCATAGAGCCAATAAGCACTCAGCCGGTGCCTCAAAAACAACCGACGAAAACCAACAATCAACATGTTTCTCATAGTCAGGAACAAGTGGATGAATTAGCCCGTCATAAATCTAATTTGCCAAATTATATGATGACGCATAATAAAACAGCATCACCAAAGCAAAAGAATAATTTATTTGGTAATATGCCTAAAAGAAGTTCGTACGGTTTTGGTTCTCAGCACACTTCTAACAAAAATAGAACAGCATTCTCAAAGGATTTTACCTATGATACTCGCTCTTATTTTGTACCGAAATATATTCCAGCTTCTGTCATCCCAGAAGAAAAAACACCCACTTTGACAGAACAAGAATTAACGGAAGCGATGAGAAAAGACAAAAGTTCTTATTTACTTTTTGACGATGAACCAGTAGCATTTCAAGTGAAAGGAAATGAAGACCCAACAGTTCAAAAATTCAACATTCCTAAAGATTCACCTGAAATACCAGTAACAAGACGTCAATACCAACAAATCAAACCCGATATGGAACGCTTTGGTAAAGAAGAAGATATCAGCCATACATTACCACGCTCTCGAAAAGAACTGAAAACTGCGAAAGAAAATGCCAAAAGCCAAACTGCCTATGGTCAAAAAGTAGCTGAAGCAGAACATGAGAAAAAACGAGGTATCTTAGATAAGTCCTTAAGTGGTATTATTGAAGATTCAAGCATGGAACTAGAGAACAGCCAGTATTTTAAATAGGAAAATGTACGTTAAAACCTTACAGAGTTGTATCAGTGTATTTCAAAAAGTCTATCGATTGTTTTTGTCTCGATTGATAGGAGCTTGAAAATGGCAAATAGAATAACTAACTGATCGGTTAGTATGATTTTGGTATTGAGCCGAAAGTCATACTAGCCCTTTTTTTGTCGAATAATAATGCATTATATCTGTGGTGTTATGCTAAAAGATGGTGAGTAAAAATGACTAAACATTGGTTCAGCAGCTCTGAAATTATCGTGAAATACAGTCACAGTTCCTACATATTAATATGAGCTAAAGAAACCTACTATAAGTAGAGTCTGTATTGAAATTTTCAGTGACTGATATTTAATGAAGTCTCTTTATTTCTTAGAAAATTATCTAACTGTTTTGGGTTGATTATTTTTTGAATTTGTACGATAATGGGAATCGTACGATTTTTATATAATAATGAAATTGATTTTTACATATAGCCAGTAAGAGAAGAGGATTATCATGAAAAAGCAAGAAAACGTATTGTACCATTTTGTTGGAATCAAAGGCTCAGGAATGAGCTCATTAGCACTTGTATTGTTTGAAAAAGGATTAACTGTGCAAGGTTCTGATGTGGAAGAGTATTTCTTTACACAACGTGATTTAGAAAAAGCTGGTATTACTATTTTACCTTTCGATAAAGAAAATATCACAAAAGAAATGATCGTGATAGCTGGGAATGCATTTCCTGATACGCATGAGGAATTGGTTCGTGCAAAAGAATTAGGGGCAGAAATTATTCGCTATCATGATTTTATTGGTCGTTTCATCGAGCCTTACACAAGTGTAGCTGTGACAGGCTCGCATGGGAAAACAAGTACAACTGGCTTACTTTCTCACGTATTGACTGGGATCGCGCCAACAAGTTACTTGATTGGTGACGGAACAGGACATGGTGATCCAAATGCTGAATTTTTTGCTTTTGAAGCTTGTGAGTATCGTCGTCATTTCTTAGCTTATTCACCAGATTATGCGATCATGACCAATATTGATTTTGATCATCCAGATTATTTTAAGAGTATTGAAGATGTATTTTCTGCTTTTCAAACAATGGCGAAACAAGTGAAAAAAGGAATTTTTGCTTATGGTGATGATAAATATTTACGCCAGTTAAACACAGATGTTCCAGTTTACTATTATGGACTAGCAGATGACGATGATATACAAGCTAAAAATATCGAACGAACTACACAAGGTTCTTCTTTTGATGTTTATCATGATGAAAAATTTGTTGGCCACTTTGTTTTACCGGCGTTTGGTCAACACAATATCATGAATGCATTAGGCGTGATTGCGGTAGCTTATTTTGAAAACTTAGACATGAAAAAAGTGGCAGAAGAGATGCTGACCTTTGAAGGCGTAAAACGCCGCTTTACAGAGAAAAAAGTTTCTGACATGATCATTGTTGATGATTATGCTCACCACCCAACAGAAATCATAGCGACAATCGATGGCGCTCGTCAAAAATATCCGGATAAAGAGATTATTGCTGTCTTTCAACCGCACACCTTTACACGTACAATTGCGTTGATGGATGAATTTGCTGAAGCCTTGAATTTGGCGGATGCTGTTTACCTTTGTGATATCTTTGGCTCTGCTAGAGAACAAAAAGGTGATGTGAAAATCGAAGATCTAGGGAACAAAATTCAAAAAGGCGGACAAGTTATTAAAGAAGAGAATGTATCTCCGCTTTTAGATCATGAAAATGCTGTAATGGTCTTTATGGGAGCAGGCGATGTTCAGAAATTTGAACAAGCTTATGAAACGTTATTAAGTAATACAACTAGAAGTGTTTTATAAAAAAGAGAAAAAATAATCTTGAAGAAGGAGTCTCAATAGCATATTCTTGTGTTTTGTTGAAGCTTCTTCTTTTTAACTTGCCTTTTAGCGTCATTTTGGTACAATTATCTTATCATTAGTGGAGGTGTACTAATTTGAATATCGGAAAACCGAGAAAATTAGGCAAAACCATCGAAGATATTGAGGAAGGCGATTCGCTGTCTTTAACCGAATCGATCGAAGATAAAGAGTTACTTCTTTATTTGGGCTTGACAAACGATGCCAACCCCTTATATATCCAACATGATTATGCCCAAAAAACAGAATATGGCAAACCAATCGTACCATCGATCATGCTGATGGGAATCATTACTAGTGCTATTTCAAAGCATTTACCAGGGCCTGGATCTCATGTGGTCAATTTTTCTGTGAATTTTGTGGAGCCAGTTTTTCATTATGAAACACTGACATTTCAATTTGAAGTGATCAAAGTAGATAAAATGAAAGATGTTGTGACGATTTCGATCGAAGCCGTGAATGAGGAAGAGGATCGTGTCCTTGATGCGGTCGTAATGGTTCAGCCCCCTCAAGTTACATTAGTAGATTTAGAAGAGAAAGAAGGAAAAATAGATGAATAATGGAACAGTAGCCAATGTTGGCTTGAATAAGTTTTATTCAAAAATTTACGCATTTTTAGCGATGGGAATTGGAGTCAGTGCCTTAGTATCCTATTTGATTTTAACAGTTTATCCTAATGTTTTGATGACATTATTACATTCTACAGCTTTATTTTTTGGTTTATGGATTTTACAAATTGGCTTGGTTTTTTTCTTAGGATTTAAAGCACAAAAAAATCCTAGCTTAGCGGTCAGTGGGTTCTTATTGTATTCCATTTTAAATGGCGTGACAATTTCAGCTACTCTACTTCTATACGCTCAAGCAACAGTGGTGAGTGCTTTTGTAAGTGCTGCGGCAACATTTGGTGCAATGTCATTAGTTGGGATGTTTACAAAGAAAGATTTATCTGCAATGGGTCACGCCGCATATAGCGCGTTGATCGGGATCATCATTGCGATGGTCGTTAATTTCTTTTTCTTACGTAGCGATGCGGTATCATTTTTCATTTCAATCTTGATGGTTTTGATCTTTGCTGGTATTACAGCATATGACAATCAGAGAATTCGCCTAGCCTACAATGAAACAGGCGGGCAAGCAGGAACAGGTATCGCAGTGTTCTTCGCCTTACAATTATATCTTGACTTTATCAACTTATTCTTAGCATTTTTACGTATTTTTGGTAAAAATAACTAAGTCGACAAAAATAAAAAAACAGTATCTGGAGAATTCTAGATACTGTTTTTTTATGCAATTAATATTCATTAAATACATAATTTTGAATTAAAATTCTTAATTTAGCTAATAAATGATATAAAATACATTGACTAACCTTCCGCTTTGATTTATACTTTTATAAAATTAGTGAAATACAGATGATTATGAATATACGGGATGGTGTAAGTGATGGAAGTGTATGAAAAAGGGCCAATGGGGTTTAAATTTTACGGAATGCATATTGGGATAAAGAAAAAGAGAAAAGATTTTGGATTGATCGTAGCAGATGAAGTTTGTCATGCTGCAGCTGTTTTTACAAAGAATACATTTTGCGGTGAATGTATCCCGATCGGTAAAGAGCACGTGAAAAATGCTGAATTACAAGCAGTGGTAGTGACAAGTGGGATTGCTAACGTTGCAACAGGCAAAACGGGTAGAGAAAATGAATACAAAATCTTAGAAAAACTTTCAACAAAACTGATGATTGAAAAAGAAAATATTCTCCCGTCTTCTACAGGTGTGATCGGACCACAATTACCCATCGCAATGATTGAAGAATTTTTAGATGTAGAAACGATCGAGTTGAAAGAAAACTATGAAGATTTTGCTCATGCTATTTTGACGACAGATCAACGAATTAAAGTTCGAAGTCTAAAAGTTGGTGAGGCGACGATTTTAGGGATCGTGAAAGGGTCGGGAATGATTGAGCCAAACATGGCGACGATGTTGGCTTACATATTGACAGATGCCAAAATAGAGAAAAAAGAAATTTATCCTCTGTTGAAAAATTCAGTTGACCAATCTTTCAATACGATCAGCATCGATACGGATACCAGTACTAGTGATACTGTAGCGTTTTTAGCTAGTGGTCATTATACAGTTGAAAAAAAAGCATTCGAAACTGCGTTGAATCAAATCTGTAAAGATTTAGCATTGGATGTTGTAAAAGATGCGGAAGGTGCGACTAAGACAATGTTCGTCACCGTTAAAAATGCTGAAAGTAAAGAACAAGCAAAAAACGCGGGCAAATCGATCATCAATTCACCTTTGGTAAAGACAGCGTTGTTTGGACATGATCCTAACTGGGGACGTATTGCGATGGCTCTTGGCAAAACAAAAGGGTTGATTTTTGATCAGAATAAAGTAGAGATTTTTTATGGTAAGTATCCAATTTTTTCAAATAGCCATGAAGAAAAACAAAACATCAATAAAATTGCTAAATACATTGAAGAAAATGAAGACATTTATTTAACCGTTGATTTAAATCAAGGGTCAGAAAATTTTGAGGTGATCGGTTGCGATTTAAGTTATGAATATGTCAAAATAAATAGTGATTATTCTACTTGATTTGTCTTTTGAAATTGAAGTAATAGTGATTGAATAAATCATTACGTTTTATATATAATTCAAGATAGAGGCGTTTGGTTATGAGAAATGAGGGTGACATTCATGAAAATTGTTTTGCCGATTTTTGTGAATTCTCCTTCATTTGTAAAGTAGTTCCTTCTGATATCATTGTTTATCAAGTCCCTCTTTTATTTTGCGAATGTATGTTCTATAATAAGGAGAGGATAGGTGGGATCGAACATGCAGAGTACGCAAAGAATCGCAGTCCGCAGGTTAGTGGAATTTATTTTAAGAAGAGGGAGCATCGATGCTAGGCACACGAGTGAACATACAGCGTTAGAAGGAGCCAAAATCCATCGGAAGCTTCAGAAAAGTGCTGGAGAAAATTATCAAAAAGAAATCAAACTAGCTATCAACATAGAATTAAATCAGCAAACATACATAATCGAAGGCCGCGCAGACGGTATTTTCATTGATGATAAAAAAAGAACTGTGATTGATGAAATCAAAACTTCGGAACCTTTATTTTCAGATTTGCTGGAAGAACAAGTAGAGATGTATTGGTATCAAGTAATGTGTTATGGACATATTTATTGCCAACAAGAAGATTTAGATGAAATCACTTTACAATTGACTTATTATCAGACGACGACCGAACAAATCACGAGACAGGAAAAAGAGTATACCAAAGATGAACTAAAAATATTCTTTGATGATCTGACACAAAAATATGAACAATGGCTGATTTTTAAAGCGAATTGGCGTAAAACTCGAAATCGATCATTACAAAAATTACCGTTCCCGTATGGCGATTATCGAGCTGGTCAAAGAGAACTATCGGTTGCCGTGTACAAAACGATTTTAAGTAATCAAAAACTGTTTGTAGAAGCACCAACGGGAACGGGGAAGACGATTTCGACCCTATTTCCCACACTAAAAGCTATTGGGGAAGAAAAAGCAGAACGTGCTTTTTACCTGACGGCTAAAACGATCACGCGTCAAGTAGCTGAAGATGCTGTGGAAGCGATGAAAAATAAGGAGCTACAGCTAAAGAGTGTCACTTTAACTGCGAAAGATAAAATTTGTTTCTTAACAGAACGCAATTGTACGCCAGAAGCTTGTCCTTTTGCCAATGGTTATTATGATCGTTTGAATGAAGGATTATGGGATTTACTAAATAATGAAAATCAGTTTACCCGTGAGATTATTGAGATTTATGCTCGTAAACACAGCTTATGTCCTTTTGAATTGTCTTTAGATGTTAGTTTGTGGTGTGATTTAGTGATTTGCGACTATAATTACTTATTTGATCCAGTTGTTTACTTAAGGCGTTTTTTTGAAGAGCAGACAGAACCAAAAGAAAATGTTTTTTTAGTAGACGAAGTGCATAATCTAGTCAATCGTTCAAGAGAAATGTATTCAGCTGTTTTATCCAAAAATAAACTATCCGAGCTAAAACAATTGCTTGATAAAAAACAAACAAAGCTAATCCGAGCGCTCAATAAAATCGAAAAAGAATTCGACAAGATCAAACAAGTTTGTGATGAGAAAAAAACAGATTTTTTACACCAAAATGCACCGATTGATTCGCTTGTCAAAGTAGCGTATTCACTCGCTGAAAAAATAAAAGAATGGCTTCCAGAAAATCAAGATCATACTGAGCTTAATCAGATTTTACCTGTTTACTTTGAATTGTTGAATTATACTAAAATCAGTGAAGGGTATGATGATCATTATTGTACCTATGTAGACTGTCAGAATCATGACATTATCGTCAAGCAATTTTGTATTGATCCGAGCTATCTTTTACAACAAAAACTAGAAAAAGGCAAAGCAAGTATTTTATTTTCAGCGAGTTTAACGCCGCTCGATTACTATCAGGAAATTTTGGGTGGCGGCAAGGAAAGTTTGCGTTATCGAATCCCAAGTCCTTTTCCAAAAGAAAACCAACTATTAGTTATCGAAAAGTATATTCAGACGACATATAAAGAACGAGTGAATAGTTATGAAAAAATCATTGAAAGCCTGACGAATATGATCCAGCAAAAGAAAGGAAATTATATAGTTTTCTTTCCTTCCTATTCATATATGGCTATTATTTATGAACGCTTTCGACAAAAAAATCCTCAAATCAAAACTAAAATTCAAGCAAGCAAAATGAATGAAATAGAACGAGAAGCTTTTTTGGCTGAATTTATGTTTGAACCGACAGAAACATTGGTAGGCTTTTGTGTGTTAGGAGGAATTTTTTCAGAAGGAATTGATTTAAAAGGCAGTCGCTTAATCGGTACAGCGATTGTTGGTGTTGGTTTACCACAAATCAACCATGAACAAGAGTTGATCAAAAAATACTATGATCAAGAAAAAAATCAAGGATTCCAATTTGCATACCAAATTCCTGGTATGAATAAAGTCTTACAGGCCGCAGGCAGAGTTATCAGGGATGCAAATGATAGAGGAATTGTTTTGCTTTTGGATCAACGTTTTTCAACAACAGGTGTTCAACGTTTTTTCCCACCTCATTGGGATCAGGTTCAAACCTCTTATTCACATGAACGGACAAAACAACTGATACAACAATTTTGGCAATCGAATTAAACAGATAGTGATAGGAAAAAATGCTTTCTACTGGTATACTAAAAAAAGTATTTTAAGACAAATGACGATAAAAGGCCGAAGTTTTTGATCCTCGGCTCTTTTTTGAGCAGAACATTCATAGTTTATCTATAAAAAAGATCACTGGAGGACAAAAGATGAAAACAATTTTAGTGCTACATACGGGCGGTACGATTTCAATGTCAAAAGAAGCAGATGGAAATGTGACAACAAATAGCATGAATCCCTTGCTTGACCAAGAAGAATTGTTAGCAGGAAAAGCTGAGTTGATCGTAGAACCGATCTTTAATATCCCTTCTCCTCATATGACCTTAGAACGAATGCTGGAATTGAAGCAGCGCATCCAGAAAGCGTATACTGAAAACATCGATGGTGTAGTGATTACTCATGGAACGGATACGCTTGAGGAGACCGCTTATTTTTTAGATATTACGTTAGAAAATAAAATTCCTGTCGTCTTAACAGGTGCCATGCGTTCAAGTAATGAAATCGGGACAGATGGATTATATAATTTTATTAGTGCAGTTTTTACGGCATGTTCAGATGAATCTTATGGTAAAGGTGTCCTTGTTGTGATGAATGATGAAATTCATACGGCGCGCTATGTGACAAAAACCCATACGACAAACGTAGCCACATTTCGAACGCCTACATTTGGCCCAATCGGGATGATTGCCAAAGAACGAACATTTTTTGCCAGTGAAGTACGTCCGCAAGAAATTTGTGATGTTCAAGATGTCGCAGGTGAAGTCTATGTAATCAAAGCTTATGCAGGAATGGACGGAAGTTTGTTTGATTTAGTGGATAATGACAAAACAGATGGTATTGTAATAGAAGCATTAGGTGCTGGCAATCTTCCGCCAGAAACGCTGCCTGCGCTTCGACGACTCTTAGCAAGAAATATTCCTATTGTGTTAGTTTCTCGCTGTTCTAACGGAATCGCTGAAGATATTTATGACTATGAAGGCGGCGGCGTTAATTTAAAGAAAATGGGGATTATTTTTTCTAGGGGACTAAATGGACCAAAAGCCCGAATTCGCTTGATCGTTGGTTTAAATAGTGGAAAAGATTCCCATGAACTATCTGATTTTTTGAGTGAATGAACGAAATAAAAAAGCATAACTAGCTGATAAATGAACGTTTACAACTAGTTATGGCTTTTTTATTAACGGAAATTCGTAAATTGTAATTCTACTGGTAAATCTAAATTTCTAAGCAATGTGATGACTTTTTGTAAATCGTCACGGCTTTTTCCAGTAACTCTGATCTGATCCTCTTGAATTTGTGATTTGACTTTAATACCAGAGTTTTTAATGGCAACATTGATTTTTTTTGCATTCTCTTTGTCAATACCGCTAATTAAATCACCGTATTGTCGAGCAGAACCGCCGAGGGCTTTTTCACTCGTTGAGAAGTGGATATTTTTAATAGGCACTGCTCGTTTTACTAACTTACTAAATAGGACATCCTTGACCTGTTCGATTTTGTAGTCGTCTTCTGCAACTACGACTAATTTGTTATTTTCTAGCTTTATATCTGCAATTGACCCTTTAAAGTCAAAGCGATTTTTGATTTCTTTTAATGCAATTTGAATCGAGTTTTTGACTTCTTCCATGTTCATTTCAGATGTTACATCAAAGCTGGCTTCTTTTGCCGCCATTTGATCCTCTCCCCTCGTTATTTCTTACTTTTATAGTACCATTAAATAGGGAAGAAACAAGTAAAAACACGTTTTTCCAGCAATAATTGAGTCAAGAAACGAATTTTTTTTGATCGGCTACCACATAAGAATAAAATAATCCTCATTTTCTACTTTTTTTCTTTTCTTTTTTTGAATCAGCTGTTATCCTAATTCGAGGGATTTTTATCTAAATAGTACTATACAAAACGGTAAAAAATGTTGGCGGTTTTTAGATGAATGGGAGGTTTTTGGATGAATAAAATGGTTATGTCATATAAACAAAGTGAGACATTAAAGAAGTTTGCAGTGATTTTTGTTACCGGAATCTTAGTCGCTATCAGTTTGAACTTTTTTTTGATTCCAGCAAAAGTTTTTTCTGCTGGAATGAATGGGGTGGCGCAGATCATTGCAACATTATTGCATACGCATCTTGGAATTACGATTGATACAGGTCTTTTTATTTTGTTATTAAATATTCCAATATTTGTTTTGGGATTTATGAAGCTAGGAAAAGAATCAACTATTTATAGCTTTTTAAATGTAGCTTGGATTTCCTTGACAACTATTTTGATCCCGATCGAAGTGATTACGACCAATCCTTTGATGAATGCGATCATGGGTGGCGTGTTGATTGGCATCGGTGCTGGTTTGTCACTTAAAATGGGGTTTACAACTGGCGGAATGGATGTTATTTCACTGGTTCTATCGAAAACTACTGGGAAAACTGTCGGTAATTATATGTTTATGCTAAATGGTATCATTGTGGCGATTGCGGGTTTTGTTTTTGATTGGGAAAGTGCGTTGTATACGATCATTTCGATTTATTGTATGACTCAAGTCGTTGACACGATCCACACAAGTCATCAAAAAATCACAGCAATGATCGTGACCGTCCAGCCAGAAATTGTGACACAAGCGATTTCAAAACAAATGATAAGAGGAATGACCTTATTGCCATCTATGGGTGGTTATTCTGGTGTTGAAGGCCGAATGATCATGATGGTGATCACACGTTATGAATTATATGATTTGGAGCAAATCGTTTATGAAGTTGATGAAAATGCCTTTATGAACATTATTCCTACTCATTCAGTCTTAGGACGATTTGCGAATGAAGATGAGCAAAGGATATTTAAAAGTACAGGAAGCTTTCCAGAGATGAAGAAACGTAAAAAAAAGCAAAACTAGAGATAGTTTTTAAAGAGATTACCATAAGGCTGTGACAGAAGCGTTTATTCAGATTTATTAAGGCTAGGATATGACTCGTAGAGTTAGGTCTCAGCCTTTTTTGATGTTCTGATTTGTCTTGCAGTCGGGAAATATTTATTTGGTAAATTTCCCAAAGATTGACACTTTTTCTCAATCATACGACTGACTTCCCAAAAACCCGAAGAATGATTGATAGCGCATTCATACAATGGTATAACTAACGTGTAAAACAATTTAATAGAAGGAGGGTGTTTCACTAGTGATGGAGAAAGTGCAGCGGTTTGGAGGAGCAATGTTCACCCCGGTATTACTATTTTCATTTTCTGGAATTATGGTAGCGCTTGCGATTATATTTAAAAATCCGATGATCGTGGGAAGTATCGCAAATGAAGGAACGGTTTGGTATGGCGTTTGGTCTGTGTTAGAAAATGGTGCATGGACGGTATTCAATCAAATGGAATTATTGTTTGTTATTGGTTTACCGATTGGACTAGCTAAAAAAGCCAACGCTCGTGCTGCGATGGAAGCTTTTGTTATTTATCTAACGTGTAATTATTTTATCAGCAGCATGTTGGAGTATTTTGGTCCATTCTTTGGTGTTGATTTTAGCCAAGAAGTCGGCGGAGAAAGTGGAATGAAACTGATTGCAGGAATCAAAACCTTAGACACAGGCATTATAGGAGCCATTTTTGTTTCAGCAATCGTCGTTTGGTTACACAACCGCTATTTTGATACGAAATTGCCAGACTTTTTAGGCATTTTCCAAGGCTCTTCGTTGGTTGTCATTTTAGGATTTTTCGCGATGTTGCCGATTGCGTTTCTAATTTGTCTTATTTGGCCCAAAATTCAAATGGGTATTGGATCGATGCAAACTTTCTTAGCAAATGCAGGAACTTTTGGCGTTTGGCTGTATACGTTTTTAGAAAGAATCTTGATTCCTACAGGATTGCATCATTTCATCTATACACCATTTGTCTTTGGACCAGCAGTTGTTGAAAATGGGATCACCAAATATTGGATGGCGCATTTAAATGAATATGCGCGCACAACAACGCCACTCAAACAGTTATTTCCACAAGGCGGTTTTGCATTGCATGGAAATTCTAAAATATTTGCCTCACCAGGAATCGCAGCAGCCTTTTATTTTACTGCTAAACCTGATAAGCGCAAAAAAGTATTAGCCATTTTGATTCCAGTTACATTGACTGCTGTATTGGCTGGCATCACAGAACCGTTGGAATTTACATTCTTGTTTGTGGCGCCTCCGCTATTTGTTCTCCATGCTATTCTTGCTGCAACAATGGCAGCAACGATGTATTTCTTTGGTGTTGTAGGGGATATGGGCGGTGGATTTATCGATTTATTGGCGAAAAATTGGATTCCATTATTTGCCAATCATAAAGGAATGATTTTCACACAATTGATTATTGGTTTATCCTTCACGTTGATCTATTTCGTTGTTTTTCGGGCATTGATCTTGAAATTTAATTTTGCCACACCAGGAAGAGAAGAGGAGGATCAAGAAGTTAAATTATATAGCAAAAAAGAATACAAAGAAGCGAAAAAAGCTGGAACTTTAGGGGATATTGCTATTGCAAACGCGAACCAGTATACAGAACAAGCAGCAGTCTATTTGGAAGCTTTCGGTGGCAGTGACAATATTGAAAAAGTCAACAATTGTGCGACTCGTTTGAGAATTACCGTAAAAGATGAAGGGATCGTTTCACCTGACAGTGCATTTAAAGAAGGCGGTGCACATGGCGTAGTGAGAAGTGGTACTGCCTTTCAAGTAATCGTTGGTTTAGATGTACCTCAAGTGAGAGAGCAATTTGAAAACTTATTAACATTAGGAACTGAAAATCAAGTAAATGAATAAAAATGAAGGAGCTGGAAAAAAATGAAGAAATTTTCAATTGTAATTGCAGGCGGAGGAAGTACATTTACCCCAGGAATTGTTTTAATGTTATTGGATAATTTGGAAAAATTTCCAATCAGACAAATCAAATTTTATGACAATAATCCAGAAAGACAAAAACAAATTGCAGATGCTTGCGAAATTATTATCAAAGAACAAGCTCCAGAGATTCAATTTTTAGCAACAACTGATCCCAAAACGGCCTTTACAGATATTGACTTTGTAATGGCGCATATCCGTGTTGGACTTTATGCCATGCGGGAAAAAGATGAGAAAATTCCTTTGAAATATGGTGTGATTGGACAAGAAACTTGCGGACCAGGAGGAATTGCTTATGGGATGCGTTCTATCGGTGGTGTTTTAGAATTAATTGATTATATGGAGAAATACTCACCAGATGCGTGGATGCTGAATTATTCCAATCCAGCTGCTATTGTCGCTGAGGCGACAAGAAAGTTACGTCCTAACACCAAAATCATCAATATTTGTGATATGCCAGTCGGTATTGAAGAACGTATGGCGAAATCAGTTGGCCTAAATTCAAGAAAAGATATGGTGGTACGTTATTATGGCTTGAATCATTTCGGATGGTGGACAGATATCAGAGATAAAAAAGGCAATGATCTAATGCCAAAAATCAAAGAACATGTGAAAGATTTTGGTTATTCATTGCAAGAAGAAATTGAAGAATCCCAACATACAGATGCCAGTTGGATGCATACTTTTTCTAAAGCCAAAGAAGTTTATGCAGTTGATCCCACAACATTGCCGAATACGTATTTAAAATATTATTTTTATCCTCAAGATGAAGTCGCGCATGCAAATCCAGAATATACACGAGCGAATGAAGTCATGGCTGGACGTGAAAAACATGTTTTTGGTGAATGTAACCGAATCACAAAAGCTGGCACAGCCAAAGGAACCACACTGGAAGTTGATGAACACGCTTCTTATATCGTTGATCTAGCAAGAGCGATTGCTTATAACACCCATGAAAGAATGCTATTGATCATTGAAAATCAAGGAGCTGTCGTCAATTTTGATGAAACGGCAATGGTAGAAGTCCCATGTATTGTGGGAAGTAGAGGACCAGAACCAATCGTTCAAGGAAAGATTCCGCGTTTCCAAAAAGGATTGATGGAACAACAAGTTGCTGTTGAAAAGTTAGTTGTTGAAGCTTGGACAGAAGGTTCTTATCAAAAATTATGGCAAGCATTGATGCTGTCAAGAATCGTACCAAATGCCCGCATTGCGCAAGAGATTTTAGATGATTTGATAGAAGTAAACAAAGAATTTTGGCCAAAACTGTCTTAAAAGGTTTAGGTATTGTTTTCCTTAGCAAATTCCCTTAGTATCGTTTTGAATTTTCATCCTTTATACTAAGGGAAGAACACTAAGGAGATGAGGGGTCAAATATGAATTTAGAAACATTGATGCAAAAACACCAAAAGCATTTAAGTGAAATGGATTGGGCAATTTTAGGGTATATTTTAGAAAATGAACGCGATGTTATGCAGCTGAGTATTATTGAATTGGGTGAAAAAGTTCATAGTTCTAAATCATCTATTTTACGATTGACTAAAAAATTAGGTTTTTCTGGTTATTCTGAATTTAAGTATTTTATGCGCCAGTCTAAACAAAATAATAGTGGTACGACAGAAACAGATTTAGTAGATCTGCAAACAAAAGATATTGAAAACACAGTCAAATTAGCACAACAAACCGATTTTACGTCATTAAGTAAAGCAATCCAAAAAGCGAATACTGTTTATTGTTATGCGACTGGGTATTCTCAAAGAAAAGTGATTGAAGAGTTTTCCAAGATGCTGATGGTTTGTGACAAACGTTCGATCATTATCCCGGTCAAAACAGAATTGGATATTAGTATGTCCATGATCACGAAAGAAGACATCGTTTTAATAGTCTCGTTAAGTGGAGAAACAGATGCCATCAAAGAAAATATTTTATCTCTTAATGCACGGAAAATTCCAGTCGTCTCAATTACTGCATTTTCTCATAATTTTTTTGCAGAACATGCCCAATATGCGTACTTTTATTATTCCACGGCGTTCATAGTGTCAGGGAAAGAACATATCGCACAGTCCCTAGTTGGATTAAGTGTATTGGTCGATTTGATTTATAGAAAATATGTTACGTATTTGAATAATGAATTTGAGGAGGAAACGTGATGGCAGCATTTTTTCACCCAGTTAAAATGAAGAAAATATTATTTGGCTATTGGCTGACGATTCCGCTGTTATTTGGTTTATATAGTTTGATTCTAGCAGCAGTTAAAAATGTTCCGATACTTACCATTTTTATGAACATTCCTAGTTTGGCTTTAACAAGTATTGTTGTTTTGTTACTGATTTTTCAACTTTTTGGTTTGTACATTTTGGGTCGATCAAGTGACTGTCGTCATTCCTTATTAGGCTTTTATTTGAAATTCAATTTGATTCAGCAATTATTTACAGTCAATGTCCCTGGATTTCTTTTATGTTTATTCTTTTATCTAAGTTTGATAGATGCTAAAGAGCAGACAGATGTTTCAAAGCAAGAAAAATGGTTGATTTATGGGTTAATCGGTTTTATCAGTTTGATCACTATTTTAGTTACATGGGTGAGATTATCATTATAATATTATGAAGAATGGAACGAGGTTAATTAGCCAGTTCCTTCTTTTTTTGGACAAAAAGCAGTAAGTGTCTACAGTTTTGTGAAACTCTGGACAAAAGTTTTCTGAAAAAGTTAATTTTAGTAGAAAAGTACTAAAAAGTCTGCTAAAATATAACTGTTGGTTAAGGATAAGCCTTAACAAATACAGTTTTTTTAAAACTTAGGAGGAATTTTATTATGCCATTAGTATCAGGAACTGAATTTCTTAAAGCAGCTCGCAAAGGCGGCTACGGTGTCGGAGGATTCAACACAAACAACCTAGAATGGACAAAAGCGATTCTTGAAGCTGCAGAAGCTAAAAAAGCGCCAGTTTTGATCCAAACTTCTATGGGTGCGGCTAAATACATGGGCGGATATCAAGTATGTTACGATTTGGTAAAAGACTTAATCGATTCAATGGGTATTACTGTACCTGTAGCACTTCACTTAGATCATGGTGAATACGAAGATGCATTAGAATGTATCGAAATCGGCTA
The DNA here is from genome assembly GCF_051714545.1 of Enterococcus sp. AZ126. NCBI lineage: Bacteria > Bacillati > Bacillota > Bacilli > Lactobacillales > Enterococcaceae > Enterococcus > Enterococcus sp. AZ126. Next base: position 893,128 of record NZ_JBIOSB010000001.1, on the reverse strand, counting down.
CACTTCAGTAATGTTTGACGGATCTCACTTACCATTTGAAGAAAACATCGAAAAAGCAAAAGATGTTGTTGCTAAAGCTCACGCTAAAGGCGTTTCAGTAGAATGTGAAGTTGGTTCGATTGGCGGCGAAGAAGACGGAATCATCGGTTCTGGCGAATTAGCTGACGTTCAAGAATGTGTACAAATGGTTGCAACTGGTATTGATTACCTAGCATGCGGAATCGGCAATATCCACGGTTCATACCCAGACAATTGGACTGGATTAGCATTTGACCACTTACAAGAAATTGCTGACGCTGTTGGTGATATTCCATTAGTATTACACGGTGGATCAGGTATTCCTTTAGAACAAGTTCAAAAAGCAATTTCAATGGGCGTTTCTAAAATAAATGTAAACACTGAGTGTCAAGAAGTGTTTGCAGCAGCAACACGCAAATACATTGAAGAAGGCAAAGATCTTGAAGGTAAAGGATTTGACCCTCGTAAATTATTAGCACCAGGAACAAAAGCTGTTACTGAATTAGTTGAACAACGCATCGAATGGTTCGGTTCTGCTAATAAAGCATAATGATAAACAGCCCGAGACAAAACTGATTTATAGTTTGTCTCGGGCTATTTTTATAGTCAAAAAACATTTATAAAACTATTTTGTTCAAAAATGAACAAAAACTGTTTAGAAAACAAAAAATCATTAAAAATAACTCAAAGCGAATGGTTGTTGGCTTTTTTATTATCTCTTAATGTGTTAAAATGGTTTGGGTATATTACAAAAAAATAAAACTATTTGTTTTACATAGATAGGTGAGAATAATAAATGAAAAAAATCGTAATCAATGGCAATCGTCCATTAACAGGAGAAGTATCTATCAGTGGGGCAAAAAACAGTGCAGTGGCACTGATCCCAGCGGCTATTCTAGCTGATTCACCAGTAACATTAGATGGTGTGCCTGATATTCAAGATGTACATTCATTAATTGAAATCTTAGAAATTATGGGTGCTAAAACAACTTTTAGCAATAATACGTTAGTCATCGATCCAACTGAAATCGTTTCTGTTCCAATGCCTAAAGGTAAAATCAATAGTCTTCGTGCTTCCTATTACTTTATGGGTTCTTTACTAGGCAAATTTGGTGAAGGAGTTGTAGGGCTTCCAGGTGGCTGTTATTTAGGCCCGCGTCCAATCGATCTTCACATAAAAGGATTTGAAGCTTTAGGCGCCAAAGTGACCAATGAACATGGTGCGATGTATTTAAGGACGGAAGAGGGACTCCGTGGAACGCGAATTTTTATGGATATGGTTTCGATTGGTGCTACAATCAATGTAATGTTAGCAGCCGTTAAAGCACAAGGCAAAACGATCATCGAAAATGCCGCTCGTGAACCCGAGATTATCGATGTTGCAACTTTATTGAATAATATGGGGGCAAACATCCGAGGTGCAGGAACGGATATTATCAGAATCGAAGGTGTTGAAAAATTACATGGCTGCCGCCATTCAATTATTCCTGACCGAATCGAAGCTGGCACATACTTAGCACTAGCTGCTGCAATGGGTGAAGGGGTAAAAGTTCGTAACGTAATTTATGAACACCTAGAAAGTTTTATTGCTAAATTACAAGAAATGGGCGTTAAAATGACGATTGAAGAAGATATGATCGAAGTACACCCATCTCATGATTTAAAGATGACAACTGTTAAAACCTATCCTTATCCAGGTTTTGCGACAGATTTACAACAGCCCATCACACCTTTGATGTTAAAAGCTAAGGGAACTGGTGAGGTTATTGACAGTATCTACGCACAACGAACAAAACATATTCCAGAACTCGTGAGGATGGGAGCGGATGCCTCGATTGAAGGAAATATGATCATCATCAATGGTCCAGCACAATTACATGGTGCAGAAGTCGTGGCTTCAGATCTTCGAGCGGGTGCTTGTTTAGTGATCGCAGGATTGATGGCATCAGGTACAACAACAATTTATAATGTAGAGTACATCTTACGCGGCTATGACCACATTATCGAAAAACTGACAGCCCTTGGTGCTGATATCCAAATGATTGAAACGGAAGAGATTGAGGTGGCTAAATGAGCGACTATTTAACAATGGCAGAACTTGAAAATAGTACATTAAAAGATATTTATTCTTATGCTAAAGAGTTCAAGATTCCATATTATAGTCAAATGAACAAAAAAGAGTTATCTTTAGCTGTTATTAGAGCACAAGCTGAGAAACAAGGATTCTTCTTGATGGAAGGGATTTTGGATATTGTTTCTCAAGATGGTTACGGTTTTTTACGTCCCATTAATTATGGACCTAGTGCTGAAGATATTTATATCTCTTCTTCCCAAATTCGTCGATTTGGGTTACGAAACGGTGATAAAGTTGCTGGAAAAGCACGTCCTCCTAAAGAATCAGAACGTTATTATGGGTTGATGCATGTTGAAAGTGTCAATGGAAAAAATCCTGAAGAAGCAAAAGAACGTCCACATTTCCCAGCATTAACGCCACTTTACCCCGAAAATCAAATCAAATTAGAGACAACTCCTGGTAGACTATCAACGCGCATGATTGATATCTTTTCTCCTGTTGGTTTTGGACAGCGAGGCTTGATAGTTGCACCGCCAAAAGCAGGTAAGACCAGTGTGTTAAAAGAAATTGCTAATGGCATTTCAGAAAATTATCCAGATGTAGAATTGATATTACTATTGATCGATGAACGACCAGAAGAGGTGACTGATCTTGAGCGTAGTGTTAAAGGGGATGTCGTCTCTTCAACATTTGATCAACAACCACAAAATCACACTCGTGTGTCTGAATTAGTGTTAGAACGCGCAATGCGTTTGGTTGAAGATAAGCGTGATGTCGTGATTTTGATGGATAGTATCACGCGTCTAGCTCGAGCTTATAACTTAGTGATCCCTGCAAGCGGTCGAACGCTGAGTGGGGGGATCGATCCAGCTGCCTTTTATAAACCAAAGCGTTTCTTTGGGGCTGCTAGAAATATTGAAGAAGGTGGCAGTCTGACGATTCTGGCTACCGCTTTGGTGGATACAGGAAGTCGAATGGACGATGTTATTTTTGAAGAATTTAAAGGAACCGGGAATATGGAACTTCACTTGTCACGTGATTTGGCAGATCGTCGTATTTTCCCGGCAATCGACATCAAAAAATCTGGTACTCGTAAAGAAGATTTGCTAATGTCATCAGAACAGTTAGAAGAAACATGGAAGTTGCGTAATCACATGACAGGTGATTCTTTAGAATATACCGAACAGTTTGTCAAATTTTTACGTAAAACAAAAAATAATCAAAAATTCTTTGAAGATTTTCATGATGTTTCTTTTGGTAGACAAGCGAAAAAAAATATTAAAAGATAATTGCATCGATAAACGAATCATGCTATTATATTAGTGTTGTATATCGACAAATAAACTCTGGTGCAGCAAATGGATCAGGGCAAAGGAGCGAAAAGACTATGAAACAAGATATCCATCCAGAATATCACCCAGTCGTATTTATGGACTCAACAACTGGTTTTAAATTTTTATCAGGTTCAACTAAGCACTCTGATGAAACAGTTGAATGGGAAGACGGAAATACTTATCCAGTAATCCGTGTCGAAGTTACATCTGACTCTCATCCATTTTACACTGGACGTCAAAAATTTACACAAGCAGACGGACGTGTGGACCGTTTCAACAAAAAGTATGGTATCAAAGATGCCAACGCCAATCCAGACGCTTAATTCAAACAGCAATGGTTATAAGACCTTTCTCAGTAATGAGTTGGGTCTTATTTTTTATAAAATAAAAAGTGCAACTTGACAGAATTATTGTAAAATCAAACAAAAGTACTATAAAATGATAAAATAAAGATTAAAATGAATCAAAAAATGATAAAATAGTTATTAGTTTGAATAATTGGAAAGGGATGGGATATTTGAAGGTCAGTAAAAAAAAGTTTGGACAGACAGCTATTTTGTATTCGCTTACGAATGATTCAGGTATAACAATGAATGTGACTGATTTAGGCGCAAGAATCGTAGATCTGATCGTGCCTGTGAATGGAAAAGAACGAAATATCGTTTTAGGATTTGATACTGAACAGGAATATCATACTAAGGATATGTACTTCGGTGCAACGATTGGACGGGTTGCTGGCAGAATCAGGAATGGCTCATTTTCAATCGATGATGAGAACTATCAATTGCCAGTTTCTCCTGAAAATGGGCACACGTTGCATGGTGGAGAAGCTAGTTTTGAGGCGAAAATCTGGGATGCCAAAATAGAACAAAGCAGCGACCAAGTTTCGGTGATATTTTCATATGTGAGTCCTGATAAAGAAAACGGTTTTCCAGGAGAATTAAACGCTCGTGTAAGCTATTCACTAACGAACAAAAATGAATGGATCATTGATTATCAAGCAGAGACAGATAAAGCAACGCTTTATAATCCAACCAATCACGTTTATTTTAATTTAACAGGGGACGTAACACAATCAATTGATGCGCATGAATTAGTTGTAGAAGCTGACCGATTTGCGGTAGTCAATGAGGATACAACCGTTACAGGTGAATTACGTTCAGTTAGTGAGACACCTTTTGATTTTAGACAATCTAAGACAATGAAACAAGTATTCGAAACGAATTATGAACAAAATAGTTTAGTGAATGGATTGGATCATCCTTTTATTTTGAATCATACAGGTTTTGTTAAGCCCCAAGCGATCATCACTGCACCAGATAAAGAACTTTCTATTGAAATGTATACGGATCGTCCTGCGGTTGTTATTTTTACAGCGCAGTTTGAAGAGGGTCCTGAGATTCGAGGAAAGAAACTTGTTCATCAAGGTGGGATCACTTTAGAGACGCAAGTCAGTCCAGGAGCAGTTGAATTTGATGGATTTGGTGATATTGTTTTATATCCAGAGACGACGTACCAAAGTAGAACAATGTATAAAATCAATTAATTTTAAACGATTTGAATTGAATTATAGTAACAGAAAAAATAGCTAGGAGTGGCAAAGATGACAGAACAATTATTAGGCAGTATCGAAGCTGGAGGAACAAAATTTGTATGTGGTGTCGGAAATGAAAATCTTGAGATTATTGAAAGAGTCAGTTTCCCTACGACAACACCAGAAGAAACAATGGCTTTAGTAATTGAGTTTTTTAAGCAATACAAGCTGAAAGCTATCGGAATCGGCTCGTTTGGACCGATTGACATTCATAAAGATTCTCCGACTTATGGCCATATTACTTCTACACCAAAATTAGCTTGGCAAGATTATGATTTTGTTGGGGCGATGAAAAGTAGATTTGATGTGCCAATTGCGTTTACAACGGATGTTAATGCGGCGGCTTATGGAGAATATGTTTCTGGAAGTGGAAAAGGGTTATCTAGTTGTGTCTACTATACGATTGGTACAGGTGTAGGTGCGGGAGCTATTCAAGATGGACGCTTTATCGAAGGGTTCAGTCATCCAGAGATGGGACATATGATCGTGAAGCGCCACCCTGAAGATCGATTTAAGGGAAGTTGTCCCTTTCATAGTGATTGTTTGGAAGGGATGGCTGCAGGACCAGCGATTGAAAAACGAGCTGGGAAAAAAGGGCAAGAGCTAGCGGAAGAAGACCCGATTTGGGCTATTGAAGCGTACTATATTGCACAAGCGGCCTACAATACAACATTGATACTTGCACCCGATGTAATTATTTTTGGCGGGGGCGTGATGAAACAGCGTCAAATGTTAGCAAAAGTTCATCATGAATTTAAAAAACTCCTCAATGGTTATGTAAAAACACCACCTTTAGAAAACTACATTGTTACACCTGAATTAGAAGATGATCCAGGGACGATCGGTTGTTTGGCATTAGCTAAAAAAGAATTGGAAAAACGTTAAAAAATAAAGGTGTGGAACAAAAGTGACTGTCACTTTTGTTCCACACCTTTAAATGAAATCGTTCAAGGAATTCTTTGCGAAAAAATCTGCACTTTTTATTATAGTAACAATAATAAAAAAAGTTATCTGAATCATTTACTTTTCAATCGAAGTGTCAGAAGATGACAATTGGAAAGAAAGATGCTAAAATAAATTTACGCTTACTAAAAGTAAGTTTATAAAGATTTAGTCATTATGCCAAATAAGAAAAAAGAGGATCAAAAATGAAGTATATAATCGAAAAAGGTAGTCCAAACGGAAAAAAGTTACTGCTGCTTCACGGCACTGGTGGGGATGAAACCTCATTGCTCGAAATTGCTCGTTTTTTGAATGAAGAAGCTACACTCCTATCATTTCGAGGAACAGTTCAAGAATCTGGTATGAATCGTTTTTTTAAACGAAATGGGTTGAATCAATTTGATTTAGTGAGCTTAGAAGAAGAAAGTGATCGACTAATAAAAGCTATTACTTCTATCAGCGAAGAAGAAGCAATACCTTTGGAAGATTGGATCATTGTAGGGTATTCAAACGGTGCTAACATAGCTGCCCATATTTTGTTGGAACGTAAAATTACCATTAAACATGCGCTTTTATTTCATCCAATGTCGCTAGGGGTGGATACGCAACGGTTTTCACTCTCTAATAAGGCACTGTGGTTATCCGTGGGTAAATATGATCCTATCGTTTCTGAAGAAGCATCAGACCAATTGGTTCAGCAATTAAAAAGTAGGCAGGCAGAAGTTACGGTCACAACCACCAATTCAGGTCATCAAATAACTATGGACGAAATCAATCAAGCGAAACAATGGTTGAACGAACACTAAACAGCTCAACGTTAAAAAACAAAGCAAATCGTTTGAAGCCTTTGTAAAATGATGCTATGCTAGTTATGTAATATAAATTAACTAGGAGGTATTTTCACATGGCAGATTTAGATGGACGCGTAAATGATGCAAAAGACAAAGTTGAAGGAAAAGCAAAAGAAGTGCAAGGTAAAGTAACAGATGATAAAGGCAAAGAAGTTGAAGGAAAAGCACAATCAGCATTTGGTGATGCAAAAGAAAAAGCTCGTGATGCTGGTGAAGATATCAAAGATGGCGCTGAAAAATTAGGCGATAAAATCAAAGACGGTTTTGAGGATATCAAAGAAAAATTTCATAAAAATGACAATAAATAAAATAGAAAAACAGCAGATGCGTTATAATTGCATCTGCTTTTTTTTAGTTTTTTTAAAAGGCTCTTTGTCAACTAATGTTGGTGAAGAAAATCCAAAGAATTAAATCAATTATTGTAAGGCCTAGAGGAAAATACCTCTAGGTTTTTCTATTCGGCTGAAAAAGAACGTTACCAAAGCATAAAGCAATTCTCAATTTAAAGTTATAAAAGTTACGAAACCCATACGCATTTCTCTTTAACACTTTGATATGGTTGTTCAAGCATTCCAATGGGCCATTGGAATAGGATAATTCTAGAGCATGCTTAATTTCATTTTGAACTTTCTTAAAGGTAGAAAAAACTGTTTGGTAATAGACGGGAAGTCCAGAACAATCTTGTTCTAATAGCGAGTGGAATCTTGTGTAGTCTCGTGTTTGTACCGCATAAAGAACGTTCTGATAACAGGTGTAACCAGATTTTAACTCCTCATCATATGCAAGGAGTCGATCAACGAGTTCTGTTTCTGTTAAATAGGTGCGGAAAGAAGGACGCCATTGGCGTTTTTCAAAATCGAGCTTCGATTGGTTCTTTTGAAGAAGTTTCCAGTACTTCTTCAAGTGTCGATATTTTTTTGCCTCTACAGTTCCTTTCTGGAGAAACAGATTCATTCGTTGAATGCGGTGTTTTAAAAAGGTTCGTCCAATGTGTTGGACAATGTGAAAGCGATCGAGAATAATCTGAGCCATAGGAAACAATTTTTTGACGAGAGAAAAATAAGGAGCGTACATATCACAAACGATATATTTTACACGTTCACGAACAGACAAAGAGAATCGTGAAAAATAACGTTGTAAAAAGGACAATTGACGGTTTTCAATGACATCAATTAACTGCTTTGTTTGACCATCCATCATGATAAAACTCATAGAAGCAGCGACCTGTTTAACCGATTTAAATTCATCAAAACAAAGGACTTCAGGTAAGGTCAGGCGATTGATTTTTTTCGGTTCATAAAATTGTTTCAAGACGCGATAGACAGAAGAAACAGAGACCTTCTTTTGACGCGCAATCTCACTCATAGACGTGACCTTTCTTAATCGATCGGCAATAGATAGCTTCACTTTCTTAGAAATCGAACACCCTTTTTGGATCAGACTTGTTTCAGCGACGAACGTTCTTTCACAGGAATAACAGAAGAAACGGCGTTTCTTCAAGCGTAAATACGTTTGATACTCAGACACATCGTTCATTAAAATAAGACAAGTCGTATAGCCCCAACGAATAATCTTTCCTTTTTCTTTCTCTCCACAATGAAGACAGGAGTGGGCTAAATAGTCTAATGTACCAGAAAATACCTGACAAATTCGTCCCTTAATGCGTTCTTTTTCTAAAGAATTTTCAGTAAAAGTAATGTTTAAGTCTAGAATATCTAAGGTATTTTTGATAAGATTGGTGTAAGACATCTTGATTTCCTCCTTTTAATTGGTTTTAGTCGACTTAATTCTAAAGGATATCGAGATGTCTTTTCTATTATTTTGCATTAAAAAAAGATGCCGGTGATTTCTCACCAACATCAGAAAGTATAGAGCCTTTTAAAATAAATTCATTAACCAGATTATTTTTTTTAACGACTAGATCTTCATTTTTTTGAATTATACACCATTTCCTCAATAGAAAACCAGCGAGCAATTTTAAATTTTAGCTTCAATAATAGTAGAACATACACTTCTTAGTTCACTTTTTCAAATTAGCTTATTTTGGAATAGTAAAGTTTGTAGCAGTAAGTAATTCATCGAGTATACTGAAATTCGTATCCTATAAATTAATATCAAATTTTTTGTTTACTCCCTCCTTGTTTTACTTTAAACGTGGTTATAAAATTGTTGGTATGGTAAAGTGAAGTTATGGAAAGTACTTTTGAGAGATGGGGTGTTTAGAATAATTGATTGGTTGTTATCTTTGGAAGCTTGGCAACAAGCACTAGTAGGGACAGGGTTCACATATTTTATGACAGCTTTGGGGGCTGGCTTGGTTTTCTTCTTCAAGGAAATAAAAAAAGATATTCTTAATATGATGCTAGGTTTTGCATCAGGTGTGATGATTGCAGCAAGCTTTTGGTCTTTGCTAGACCCTGCAATTAAACAAGCAGAAGAAAATGGCAGCATTGCATGGTTGGTAGTCAGTTTTGGCTTTGGTTTAGGCGGCTTATTTTTGTATGTGGCCGATAAGACATTGCCACACATGCATTTTGGGCCAAACCACGAGAAAGAAGGACTGCCTAGTCATTTAAAGCGAACGATTTTGTTAGTTTTTTCGATTACCTTACATAATATCCCCGAAGGTTTAGCAGTTGGGGTAGCGTTTGGTGCAGCAAGCTCAGCAGATGATCCGAAAAAAGCAGTATTAGCAGCTATTTCTGTAGCTTTGGGAATTGGGATCCAAAATTTTCCGGAAGGTGCAGCAGTTTCGATTCCATTAAGACAAGAAAATTTAAGTCGAAAAAAAGCGTTTCTATACGGACAAGCTTCGGGCATCGTCGAACCGATAGCTGGGATCATTGGAGCGGTCTTAGTGACAAAAGTTAGTTTGTTATTGCCATATGCTTTGGCATTTGCAGCTGGTGCGATGATTTATGTGGTAGTGGAGGAATTGATTCCAGAAGCGCAGCAGACCGTGACGAGTAAACGACATTTTGCAGTTTTCGGTGTGATGCTGGGGTTCATTATTATGATGATTTTAGATGTTGCATTAGGATAATTAAAAGGGTGTGAAACAAAAGCAATGTTCACTTTTGTTTCACACCCTAAATACGACTAAACAGTCGAAGCAAAGGCAATCTGATTTTATTTATCAGGGCTAAACACTTCAATTCCGACTACTTTCACTGAAATCTCTTATAAAACTCGTTCAAAAGGATCTAAACTGATTCCTTTTTCTAAAACAATCTTCGCATATTCTTGTGCAGAAAATAAAGAATGGTCTTTATAATTTCCACATTCCTTAGCAGAAACTGCAGGAACGAAATCTGTTTCGGCAATGAAATTCAAGACGTTCACTAACGCATCACGAATTTCTTTTGCAGAATGTTCATTCCACATGATCATGTAAAAACCAGTTCGGCAACCCATAGGAGAAATATCAATGATTCCTTCTAGATGATCACGTAAATTAACGGCTAATAAATGTTCTAATGTATGAACAGCAGCTGTTGGCAATTCATCTTCATTTGGTTGTAGGAAACGCAGATCATATTTTTCAATCAATACATCCCCATTTTTTTCAGTACCCGCTAAACGAACATAAGGGGCTTTCACTGTATTGTGGTCTAACTCAAAACTTTCAACACGAGCCATATTATTCACTCCTTCAAATTAGGTAAATATCGCTTTTAACTATAACAAATTACTTTAGAAAGTCAATAGATTCAATCGTAACAATGATCGGTTTAAGAATTTTGTTTTGCAAATACCTTCGCTAATTTTTTTAATAACTCAGGAGCATCCTCTTGATCCATCACAACTTCAATCCATTGCAATCGTCTCGTATCTTTTCTAGCTACCTTCATGACTTGATCTAATTCCATTTCTGTGGTGACCTTATGTGTGGCTACAGTCTGATCAGTGCCTCCAAATACGAGCGGTAGCTGTTGATAATCCCACATTGGAATATCATTGTAGGGTTCTGTTGCACCATGAATTTCCCGCTCAACAGTATAGCCATTATTATTGATCACAAAAACAATTGGTGTCAGCTGTTCTCTTATGGCAGTACCTAATTCTTGAACGGTCAGCTGCAATGAACCATCGCCTATAAACAACAAATGACGACTATTTTTCATTGCAATTTGGCTACCTAATGCTGAAGGAAATGTATACCCGATCGAACCCCATAAAGGTTGGCCGATAAAGCGCATATCTTTTTTCAACGGAACACTTGTCAAGCCAAAGAAAGAAGTGCCTTGCTCCCCGATCACAGTATCCCCTTGCATAATAAAAGCTTCCACCATTTTCCAAAACTGTTTCTGAGTTAATTTCTTATCTGTAATTTGTAGGTTTGATGATCGTTTGACAGGAACTATTTCATCTGTATATTTAGAAACAGATACAGTGCTTAATTCAGAAACAAAACGATCTAGCTGAATACCTGCATATTTTTCTCCATAAAACAGAACTTCAGTCATTCCAATTGAAATCATTTGCTTGTCCGTAAAACCAAAACTAAAACCAGATGTGGCTGAATCTGTCAATTTTGCTCCTAAAAGTAAAACTAGATCAGCAGTATCAACACGACTTTTTAGAGGTTCAACCGTTGTTGATCCGGTGTAAGTTCCTAGATAATGGGAATCCTCTTCATTAAATGCGCCTTTTCCAAAAGGTAAAGTTGTTACTGGTAGATTAAATTTTTGAATGAACTCATTTAATTGCTGTTCAATATGATAGCTTAAAATTTCATGTCCAGCGATAATGACTGGATTTTGGGCGTGCTGTAATGCTTTTTCCACTTTCTTTAATAGCTCAAGCTCAATAGTAGCGAGCTTTTCTTGTGATTGTTTTAAAGAATCTTTTGGTTTATTTACTTTCATTTCAGAAATGTCGATCGGTAAATTAATATAAACTGGGCGTTTTTCGCTCAAAGCAATAGCCAGTACACGGTCAATCTCAGATGTAGCATTTTGGGCGTCCAAATGGGCAATCGCTGCGGTCACTTCTTTATGCATTCTTTCAAAACGAAGGAAATCACCATCGCCCATTGTATGATGAACAAGTTTTTTATTATTTTGAACAGTTGTGGTAGGTGAACCAATAATTTCGATAACTGGTACATTTTCCGCATAGCTTCCAGCTAAACCATTGACTGCACTTAGTTCACCTACGCCAAATGTTGTCACAAATGCTGAAATTCCCTTCGCACGTGCATAACCATCGGCCATATAAGCAGCGTTCAACTCGTTTGCATTGCCAATCCACGTAAGATCTTTTCTTGCTGTAATGTGGTCTAAAAATTTTAAATTATAATCTCCAGGAACCCCGAAAATTTCATCGATCCCTAACTCTTTTAAGCGATCAAGCAAATAATCTGCTACTGTGTACATCTAATCATCCTCCCAAAATGTGTGGCTAAATCAGTATAAATCTGCAAAAAAAATTAGTCGACTAAGTTGCACAGATCCTAAGAATGCCATTAAAAAATGATTTGAAAGGTTAGGATTCAAAATTTTCCTATTCTTTTTTGACAAAATTAAAGCAAAATCACTTTACTTCCTATGTAGTAAAAGACAATATTATGGTAAAATAGGAAAAGCAACTTTCTTCAGTAATTTGAGAGGAGATCAATAAGTATGAAAAAAATGTATAATGTTGCCGTGGTAGGCGCAACTGGTGCTGTTGGTACAAAAATGATTGAGATGTTGGAAGAAACATCTTTACCAATAAATCAGGTAAAACTTTTAGCTTCAAAACGTTCTGCGGGAAAAAAAATAGCGTTTAAGGGACAAACGCTTGTCGTTGAAGAGTTAGTACCCGAATCATTCACAGATATCGATATTGCTTTATTCAGTGCTGGTGGAGGTATCTCAAAACAATATGCACCGGAGGCGGTCAAGCGAGGCGCTGTAGTTGTAGATAATACAAGTCATTACAGAATGGACCCAGACGTACCTTTAGTCGTGCCGGAAGTTAATCCACAAGCGTTGAAACGTCACAAAGGAATCATTGCCAATCCAAACTGTTCGACTATTCAAATGATGGTGGCACTTGAACCAATTCGCCAAGCATATGGTTTGGACCGTTTGATCGTTTCGACCTATCAAGCAGTCAGCGGAGCTGGGATCAATGCGATGAATGAGCTGAAATCGCAAGCGCTGGCGTATATCGACGGGACGCCTGCTGAAAAATTGGAAGCAGCTATTCTACCAGCTGGTGGTGATAAAAAACACTACCCAATAGCATTCAACGCGTTACCGCAAATTGATGTCTTTTCAGATGCTGATTATACGTATGAGGAATGGAAAATGATCAATGAGACAAAGAAAATCATGGAAGATGACACCATCAAAGTCGTTGCGACCTGTGTCCGTATTCCTGTATTGTCAGGTCATTCTGAATCAATTTATATTGAGGTCAAAGAAGAAGGTTCTGACGTGAATAAAATCAAACAATTAATTGCTGAGGCTCCTGGTGCGGTCTTGCAAGATGATCCAAGCCAGCAAATTTATCCCCAAGCCTTAACCAGTATTGATCGCAAAGAAACCTTTGTAGGAAGGATTCGTCAAGATATCGATATTGATAATGGCTATCATATGTGGGTGGTTTCTGATAACTTACTAAAAGGAGCTGCTTGGAATTCAGTTCAAATTGCAGAAACACTGCATAAGATGGATTTAGTGAGAGTCTAAATAGTCTCTAGCTTTTTTTGAAAGATAAAATGTGAATGCAGGAGAAATCCTTAGTTCCATTTCCCTATCAATTCTGGATGAGCTGTTGTGCTTTAATGTTATCCAGCTTCGCAGGCTAGCTCTTCGGGAAAAAGATAAAATAGGAATGAGGCAAAAAGCCCCTCAATCCTATTTTCCTATTTACCATTCAGAGCTGAACGAGCCTGCTACGCTTTAATGTTATCCAGCTTCGCAGGCTAGCTCTTCGGGAAAAAGATAAAATAGGAATGAGGCAAAAAGCTCCTCAATCTTATTTTCCTATTTACCAGTCAGAGCTGAACGAGCCTGCTACGCTTTTAAATTAGGAGGTAGTAAGTATGAATTTAGAAAATGCAACGATAATTACAGCAATGGTCACACCTTTTGATGAAAGTGGCGCAATCGATTTTGCACAACTACCACAATTAGTTGAGCATTTGCTGAATCATCATACAGAAGCACTTATTTTAGCCGGAACGACAGGAGAATCACCCACATTGACTCATGATGAAGAAATTGAGTTATTCAATGAAGTGATTCGGTTAGTTGATGGAAGAGTACCGATTATTTGTGGTGTGGGAACCAATGATACTCGTGATTCTGTTGAATTTGTAAAAGAACTTTCTGCAATTAGAGGAATCGATGCAGGTTTGGCGGTCGTACCTTATTATAATAAACCAAATCAAGAGGGATTGTATCAACATTTTAAAGCAATTGCTGAAGCGAGCGATTTACCGATCATTTTATATAATGTTCCAGGAAGAACGGTAGCAAGCCTTGATGTAGCAACAACTTTACGCCTTGCTGAATTGGAAAATATCATTGCAATCAAAGAGTGTTTTGGTTTAGATGCAATGACAGAGTTGGTAGAAAAGGCGCCAAAAGACTTTTTAGTGTATACTGGAGAAGACTCCTTAGCTTTTTCAATAAAAGCTATAGGTGGACAAGGGGTGATTTCAGTTGCTAGCCATGTGTTTGGCTCTGAAATGTACGATATGTTCCAAGCACTAAACAACGGAGAAATAAAAAAAGCTGCAAGCATTCAGCGTCAATTATTGCCGAAGATGAATGCATTATTCTCAGTTCCTTCACCGGCTCCAGTAAAAGCGGTGTTGAATCAACTCGGCATTTCCGTTGGTGAGTTACGTTTGCCTCTTGTATCATGTACTTCAGAAGAAAAAGCGAAAATTTTAAGCATACTGGATCTTTGATTTGGTATGAGAACATAGAGAGGTGAAATGAGTGAGTACAATAAAAATCGTTCCCTTAGGTGGCGTTCGTGAAAATGGTAAAAATATGTACATCGCAGAAGTGGAAGATGAGATTTTTGTACTGGATTGTGGATTAAAATATCCAGAAAATGAGCTATTAGGAATTGATGTGGTCATTCCCGATTTTACGTATTTGGTGGAAAATATTGACCGTGTTGCAGGAATTTTCTTGACACATGGTCATGCCGATGCAATTGGAGCGTTACCTTATCTTTTATCTAAAGTTCATGTACCAGTATTCGGTACGGAATTAACGATCGAATTAGCAAAATTAAACGTCGGAGATCATGCAGATTCAAAAGATTTTAATGATTTCCATGTAGTCGATGCGCATACAGAAATCGATTTTGCACATGCTACAATCAGTTTTTTCCGCACAACACACACGATTCCTGATTCTATCGGAATCAATTTAAAAACTAAAGAAGGCAATATTGTTTACACTGGAGATTTCAAGTTTGATCAAAGTGCGATTCCAATGTATCAAACCGATTTTGGCCGTTTAGCTGAAATCGGTAACGAAGGAGTATTAGCATTATTGAGCGATTCTTCTAATGCTGAAAATCCAACTCAGGTGGTTTCCGAGCTTCAGATCGCGGATGAAGTCTTTGATACGATCCGTTATTGGGAAGGGCGAATCATCGTCGCTTGTGTTGCGAGTAACTTGCAACGCGTGCAGCAAGTATTGGACGCCGCACATCGTTCTGACCGCAAAATTGTTTTAACAGGTCAAGATTTCCAAAGAATCATTAATACAGCTATCAAACTGGATAAATTAAAATTACCAAGTGAAGAGTTGATCGTTAGTGTAAAAGACATGAAAAAATATCAAGCCGATCAACTAGTTATTTTAGAAACAGGAACAATGGGTGAACCAATCAAGTCATTACAAAAAATGGCTAACGGCACACATCGTGTCATCAAAATCAAAGAAGGCGATTTGGTCTATATTACAACAACGCCGACAACTGCGATGGAGACGGCTGTGGCAAAAACAGAGGATATCGTGTACCGCGCAGGTGGTGTGGTAAAACAAATCTCTGATAATATGCGTGTTTCTGGACATGCAACGCCTAACGATTTGCAGTTGATGTTGAACTTGATGAAACCAAAACATTTTATTCCAATTCAAGGTGAATATCGTCAATTAGCAGCACATGCTGACTTAGCGCATGAATTAGGTATTCCTTACAAAAATATTTTTATTACTGGTCGAGGAGATATTCTCGAGTATAGCAAACAAAAAATGAACGTTGCCGGCAGTACGACAGCTGACAATATCATGATTGATGGAATTGGTGTAGGCGATATTGGCAATATCGTACTTCGTGATCGTCGCATTCTTTCAGAAGATGGCATTTTTGTCGCAGTGGTGACAATCAATCGTCGTGAAAAACGTATTGTTTCACCTGCTAAAATTACATCAAGAGGATTTGTTTATGTCAAAACTAGCAAAGACTTAATGAAAGAAAGCAGCAATATTGTGACAGAGATTGTTGAAAAACATCTTGAAAGCAGCGATTTTGAGTGGAGTAAATTAAAGCAAGATATTCGTGAGCAATTGAGTCGTTACTTGTTTGAACAGACAAAACGACGTCCAGTGATCCTTCCTGTTATTATGGAAGCAACACAAAGAAAAGGACGTAAAGCCGCGAATTAACAAATAAAATCACTCAGTCTGTTATCTAACGGCTGGGTGATTTTCTATTTGATTGAAGAAGGATAATTTTTTTTACAGAAAACGATTTTTTAGCTACAATAAAGAAGTGATGTTATCTAGTTCCTTGGGCTAGCTTCTCGAAAAAAGATAAAATCAGAATAGGGTAAAAAAGCACCATTTTCTGATTTTCCTATTTTTATTCGAAGCTAACGAGCCCAATACACATTTAGGCTATCTAGTTCCTTGGGCTAGCTTCTCGAAAAAAGATAAAATCAGAATAGGGTAAAAAGCACCATTTCTGATTTTCCTATTTTTATTCGAAGCTAACGAGCCCAATACACATTTAGGCTATCTAGTTCCTTGGGCTAGCTTCTCGAAAAAAGATAAAATCAGAATAGGGTAAAAAAGCACCATTTTCTGATTTTCCTATTTTTATTCGAAGCTAAACGAGCCTGTTACATTCTAAAATTAAGGAGGGAAGAAAATGGAGAAGAAACAAGAAACACGTTGGATCAAATTTCTTGGTGGAAAAAATTTACTATTCACTCTAGTTGCCTTATTGTTAATTGGAGCAGTGATTTTTATTTTTAACCAAGTTGGTTTTATTTTTGGACCAATCGGTGTTGTTTTCAAAACGATTATTGGTCCAACAATTTTAGCATTAATCTTATATTATTTGTTTAACCCCTTAGTCAATTGGTTGGAGAAGCACAAAGTGAAACGAGTATATGGAGTCTCAGCGATTTTTATCGTTTTGATTTCGTTGATTATTTTAGGGATTGTTTTGGTTGTTCCAATACTACAAAAGCAAGTAGATGGATTGATCAAGAGTTTCCCACAATATATGGATGATTTGAACAAAATGGTCACTGATTTTTTCCATAATTCCGCTTTGGAGAAACCCTTAGCAGATGCGTTAGATGGCATTCAGCGATGGTTTGATGGTGTATCCGATAGAATCGGTAGTTATTTTAGTAAAGCTGTTGAAGGCGCTTCTACGGTCTTCTCTACGTTGACTGGTTTCGCGTTAGTGATGGTAACAGCTCCAATCATTACTTTTTTCCTATTAAAAGATGATCAGAAATTTTTCTCTTTTGTTTTAAAGATCATACCACCACGTTTTAGAAATGATGCCAAAGAAATCGGTGCAACAATGAGTAGTCAAGTTGGTGCCTATCTAAAAGGTCAAATTTTAGTATCGATTGCGATTGGTATATTGACATTTATTGGTTTTTGGCTGATTAAACTACCTTATTCAGGTACGTTATCGATCATTGTAGGAATCACAGCCGTTATTCCATATATCGGTCCTGTAATTGCCTTTATACCCGCTTTGATTGTAGCATTGATGGTTTCATTCGGTATGTTTCTCAAGATGAGTATAGTTTGGATGTTGGTTCAAATGTTAAATGGTCATTTGATTGCACCTCAAGTGATGGGAAAACGACTCGTTGTCCATCCATTGACGATCGTCATTGTATTGTTGGTAATGGGCGATTTGCTTGGCATGTTTGGGTTGATTTTTGGAATCCCTATCTATGCAATCACCAAAGTCCTAGTTACCTACATTTTCCGCAAATTTAAACAACGCTACAATTATTTCTATGGAGACAGTGGTAAGTATGAGGATACAGAATTTTCTAAGGAAGAGTATTTGGATGAATAAAATCACAGAACGATGGACACAATAACCCCATTGAATGATAAACTCAGACAGAACTATTTACTCGTTTTTTATACTATAAATAAACTTAAATTTTTTATCTTGTAAAAAAGAGAATTCGTATCTTTTGTAATAGTTTTTTATAGAGGGTACAATTTAATTAATAACAAAACAACTAATTCAAAAGGAGGGAAGTATATGAAACGATTGTTGAAAATTATTTTTGCATTACTCATACTCCTATTGTTTGTCGGAACAGCAGGCATACTTAGTCAGTTGATCGACATACCTTGGTTGTCTTATGAAGTAGACGAACTTCTATACAATTATCCATGGTTATTTACCTTTTTTGAATGGATTTTACTCATTTTAGGAGGACTTTTATTCCTTAGTTTAATTGTCGTTCTTTCTGTTTCAGGGCGAAGAAAACGTCTAATCGTTAAAAATGGTAAGAATCGGATCGAAATACCTAAAAGTACTGTAGAACAACTTGTTGAAGATGCTTACAGCACGATTATTCATCCAGATAAAACCAAAATGATCGTCAAAATCAAAGGCAAAGAGAAAGTAGCAGTTAAGTTAAAAGTGGATGTTCGAAGCAAAGAACGTTTTCAACCTTTAGCAGAAGAGATCAAACAAACAATACAAAGTGCGTTAGATACAGCCTTAGAATCGATTGATAGTCATGTAACGGTTCAATTAAGAGAAAAAGAACCAACAGAATCTACAGTTTTAGGTAAAAAACAATCGCGGGTGATTTAGGAGGGGGACGTCATGGAACAAGAAAAGAAAGAACGCTTTATCAAACAGCTTGCACCTTATCGTTTTCGAATTATTTGGACAACGTTGTTTTTCCTACTAGCGCTCCTGTTATTACTGATCGGTTTTGGAAAAACATTGGTTTTATTGATTTTTGCAACGATAGGATATGTGATAGGAAAAATGCGAGATGAAGATTTGGATATTTATTCCTTAATAGATTCAATAAGATCTATGATAGGAATTTAAAATTATATTAAAGGAGTGAAGGCAAATGGCAGAAGTAGAAAATAATACAGGTGGATTAAAAACAAAATTAACATTTGATGATGTCGTGATCAAAAAAATCGTAGGTGTGGTTATTTCAGATGTTGAGGGAATCTTAGGCTTGAGCGGTAATCTTTTTACAGATTTTGCAGACCGTTTTAGAGACAATGAAGATGTCACAAAAGGTGTTGGCGTTGAAGTCGGTACCAAGCAAGTGGCTGTTGATGTATCAGTGATCTGCAAATACGATGTTGATATTTCAGCTGTTTTTGATCAAACTGTTGAAAAAGTGAAAGAATCGATTGCTTATATGACCGGGTTAGAGCTTGTTGAATTTAATATGAGCGTCGGTGATGTGATGACAAAAGAACAATATTTAGAAAAATACCGGGGTAAAGATAGTGATGATAAAAACAATAACGAGTAGTTAGTCGTTTTATTTTTCTTTCTTTTATATGACAACAATAAATAACGGGAAACAAGACGAATGCTGTTTTGTTTTCCGTTATTTATTATTATTTTTGACAGTTAGGCGAAATCAATTTTTATCAATTGACACATTTTCTATGTTTAACAAGTGTTCTTTGATCGTAAGCCCATCAAGTTCTGAGCTACCTAAGTAACCTGTTAATTTCCCATTTTTACCGATCACTCGATGACATGGAACAATAATTGGAATTGGATTTTTGCTATTGGCCTGACCAATTGCCCGAACGGCTTTTGGCGAATCCACTGCTTTGGCAATGTCTAAATAACTACAGGTTTCACCGTAAGGAATTTGAGATAAAGCGCTCCAGACTCTTCTTTGAAAGTCAGTTCCACTATTGATAGATAAAGGGACTGTAAAATGTGTCCGTTCACCAGAAAAATATTCTGTGAGTTCCTTAGCCGCAAGTTCAGTAAAATGATTGGTTTTATGATTAGTGATCTCAAAAAAAGAAACGGCGGTCAGACCTTTGTTATCTGCGTCCAACCAAATGGAGCCGAAAGGTGCATTGATTTTCATATTTTTCTCCTTTATTCGTAAAATTAGTTGTCACTCGTCATTTATAATAACGGTGTATAAAACCCAGCGAACGTTGATGGAACAAGAATTTATTTGATAGAAATACATCGTTCATTGCAAAAAAAGTTTTTAAAACATCTTTTCTTTATAAACCCATATCAAATACTTTTTAATAATTGTATCATTATTAGGAGATAAATAATAGATAGACTAAGACTACTAAGGATCGGCTAGATGATAGTATTGATTAGAAACAAAAAACGTATGATATTCAACGATAAGTTGCTCTCTTTACTGATAAAAAGCAGACAAGACGCTAATTTATACTAAACATTCTAAAGAAGTATGGTACTATATTTTTATATACTGAAATCGGGGGCGATGTAATGGAAGAGATCGTCATCTTTCATACGAATGATATACATTCACACTTAGAAAATTGGCCCAAGATCAGAAGATACTTGCTAGGTCAAAAGGAAAAATATAAGCAGTTGGGTAAAACGGTTCTAACAGTTGATTTAGGCGATTTTATCGATCGTTGGCATCCTTTGACAGAAGCCACTGATGGACATGCTAATATCGAATTGTTGAACCAAATCAACTATGACGCAGTAACGATTGGTAATAATGAAGGTGTAGGAAATTCTAAAGAGCAGTTGAATCATTTGTATGATCATCGG
Organism: Enterococcus sp. AZ126; assembly: GCF_051714545.1. Taxonomy (NCBI): domain Bacteria; kingdom Bacillati; phylum Bacillota; class Bacilli; order Lactobacillales; family Enterococcaceae; genus Enterococcus; species Enterococcus sp. AZ126. The sequence goes on along the minus strand of NZ_JBIOSB010000001.1, from coordinate 872,311 downwards.
AATTTTGATGTTATATTAGGAAATTTATTTGATATAGAGACTGGACAAGCACCTGATTGGGCGAGTTCTTATAAAATTATAGAAACAAAAGAAAAAACGAAAATCGGTTTGGTGGCATTAACTGCACCGTTCCCTTTGACTTATAACCCAAATGGCTGGGATAGTCGGTCAACAAATGAGATACTTCCGCAATTGATTAGAGAAGTTCAGCCAAAATGTGATATTTTAGTTTTAATGAGCCATTTAGGAATCGATGAAGATATCAAAATTGCCAATGAATTTCCCGAAATTAATGTCTTGTTGGGTTCTCATACGCATCATTTGTTCAAATATGGTGAAAAAATCAATGCGACACAACTCTCTGCTGCTGGCAAATTTGGTTATTATATTGGAGAAGTTCATTTAACGATCGACAAAGGTGAAATCATCCATAGTGAAGCTAAAGCAATCTCAACAGCTGAGTTACCAGCATTACCCGCGGATCAAAACGAAATCAATAACTATATTTCTTTAGGGCACCAGTTGTTGCAAGCAAAAAAAATTGCTAAAATTCCTCAGCCTTTATTTGTTGATTTAAACGATAGAGAACCGTTGATCGTGACTACTTTAAAAGCTTTAAGGGAAAAAGGTCAGACTGAAGCTGCAATTTTAAACAATGGCTTATTTTTGTCAGATATACCAAATGGCCTTGTTGATGCTGATCAACTGCATCAAACTTTACCTCATCCAATGCATTTGATTCGTGTTACTTTGCCTGGTTCTGAGCTGATTCGCATGCTTAAAGAGATGGAAAAGAATCGTCACTATTTGCGCAAGTTTCCGATAACTGGAATGGGCTTTCGTGGTAAAGTATTTGGAGAACTTTATTATGATGGTATAGCGTATGATAAAAAGAAAAAACAAGTTTTATGGCAAGATCAGCCGATCAATCTAACACGTAACTATACATTTACAACAGTCGATCATTTTATGTTTATTCCTTTTTTTCCGACAATTGAACTTGCAGGAAAGGTTGAATTTATCTTTCCTGAATTTATCCGAACAGTCTTAGGCAACTACTTGAGCGAGCACTACCCAATCCTATAAAAACAAGGTATAATAAAATCTAGGCGGTGAAAAAATGACAGATAAAGTAAAAAAACCATATAAATCAACTAAACCAGCTAAACAAACGAAACACAAAGTAGAACCGACAGCGACCCTAACAGAAGAGATGACGGCTGTCCTTGAAGAGATAAAAGAAGAACCGGTCAAAGAAAAGAAAAAAGGTGAAATCGTAACACTCGTGGATGATATCCACGTTTCAATCGGTTCACGGGAATACCTTTTAGTGAAAAATCACCGAGAAGCCTTCGATGCAGAAAGATTAGGAGAACGTTTTAGTGATGTTCTTTCAAGGTATGATTATATTGTGGGTGACTGGGGCTATGACCAACTTCGTTTGAAAGGCTTTTTCAACGATTCTAATCGTAAAGCGGCTCCTGAACAGAGAATCGATACACTGGAAGATTATTTATATGAGTACTGCAACTTTGGTTGTGCTTATTTTGTGATTGAACAAGTTGGTGGGAAACGTGAAAAACAACAAACACGTCGCAAAAAGCCAAACAAAAAACCAGTAAATCAAAATCAAGCGCACACACAAGAAAAGCGTGTACCTGTGACTAATAAAGCAAAACCAGTGATCAAAAATCGCAAAGAAAGTGAACCTGAAAAAGCAGTCATTGGGAAGAAAGAGAATGATGCCAAAGGCCGCTCATTTACTATTCGTCAACGTGAGGAGTAATTATTTGTGAAAAAACAATATCGAGGATATTTAATTGATTTAGATGGCACGATTTATTTAGGCAACGAAGTCATTCCAGCAGGAAAACGATTTATTGAACGCTTGCAAGAATCGAAGCTACCCTTTCTTTTTGTGACTAATAATACAACAAAAACACCAGAAGCTGTAGCCCTGCGACTGGCACAAGAATTTGATATCCATGTTTCTGCTGAAACTGTTTATACAGCAAGCCTAGCTACGATTGATTACATGAAAGAACAAGGAAAAGGCAATCGTGTCTACGTGATTGGAGAAACTGGACTGGTTGATTTGATTTTGTCATCTGGCTTTAAGTGGGATGAAGAACAACCAGATTATGTTGTTGTCGGTCTGGATACCAATATTAACTATGAAAAATTGGCGACAGCTGCTCTTTGTATCAGAAATGGTGCGACGTTTATTGGCACGAATCCAGACAAAAGTATTCCAACCGAACGTGGATTGTTACCAGGAGCAGGTTCATTCATTTCTCTAGTGCAAACGGCAACGCAGACAAAACCAGTTATGATCGGAAAACCAAATGCAATCATCATGAATGAAGCACTAAAAGTCATGAAAATGACGAAAGAAGATGTCATAATGGTTGGCGACAATTATGAAACCGATATTCAGTCAGGTCTTCAAAATAATATTGATAGTTTACTGGTTTTATCAGGCTTTACACCAAAATCTGCTATTTCTAGCTTACCTGAACAGCCCACATATGTTGTTGATAGTCTAGATGAGTGGACGTTTTGATATGAAAGACAGAAACTGGGTTTGGCGTGAGCGAGCTGGGATCGTGTGTTTGATTTTGACCATTATTTCTTTAAGTATTACGATCACTATTAATTTCCGTTTGTTATATGTTTTTGATATTGATTCGTTGAAAATTTTAAATTATGTAGATATGGATAAACCAACAGTGTTGAAAAATTTTGATGAATTGATGGCCTATTTAAACAATCCGTTTAATCATACCTTGAAATTATCTGATTTTCCTGTATCCAAAAGTGGTGCCTTTCATTTTTACGAAGTAAAACGACTGTTTTTACTCTGCTATGGCGTATTACTCGTGACAGTGATTCCAAGTGCGTTCTTTGTTTTCCACTTGATCAAGACAAAGCGAGTCTGGCGATTGATTCGTCCGTTTCAGTGGGGAATGTTCATTCCAGTATTTTTGGGTGTATTGATGGCTATTGGATTTGATCAATTTTTTGTGGCTTTTCATGGCGTGTTTTTTAATAATGATGATTGGTTGTTTGATCCAATGACTGATCCGATCATCAATGTCTTGCCAGAAGAATATTTTATGCATAGTTTTATTTTATTTTTTGTTCTATTGGAACTATTCTTCTTTATTGGGATTTTATTCGGAAAAAGACAATTGAAAAAAGTATTTTAAGTTACTGGAAGCATACTCGAGGAGTTGCTTCTGGTGCTTTTTTTTATGGGATCAACTTTATCAAGCGATTGAAAATAAAGTATAAAATTGTATGTTGACATTTTAAACAGGTACCTTTATAATAAAAGACAGGTACCTGATTTATAGTAATATTTTATGGAGGAATCGATTATGGAAGAACAAACATTGATGGAACAGTTTCTAAGTCTACAAGTAATGATGCAAAGATATTTTATGAAGCGCCGCAGAGAAAATGGACCTTTTGGTAATCCACATAGAGGACAAGGAAGAGTGTTGAATTTATTAAAGCTTAAACCTGAAACAACCCAAAAAGAACTATCTTATTTGTTGGATATGCGTCCGCAATCTCTAGGTGAGTTATTAGGAAAACTAGAAAAAAATGGTTATATCAGCCGTGAACCATTGGAAAGTGATCGTCGTGTGATGGTGATTCGTTTAACCGAATCAGGAATGGCAGCAGCTGATGATAGTAAGCAAGAAGAAGAAACGATTTTTGATGTTTTATCAGAATCGGAACAAAAATCTTTCAAGATCATCATGAGTAAATTACTCGAAGCACTAGAGTCAGAAATTCCAGAAGAGGAACGTGATTTTAGAGGACATAATAGGCATTGTAGACGTGGAGGTCATGGTCACGGTTTTGGCAGAACTGCTGGTAAAATGAATTCAGGGTTTGATCCTCGTGATCTGTTTGATTCACATGATATGCCAAAAAGAAGCAAATTTTGGTTTGATTCATACAAACCTAACACTGAAGATGATGATGGCTTTAGTGATTTTTAAGAAATATGAAGCAGATACGATAGAGGAGGTTGGGACAGAAGTGTTTAGCTCCGAGAAATAAGAGGAAACTCACGAAAATTGCTCTTCAAATTTTTTTGAATTTCAACTTATTTCCGAAGGAGTTGCTTCTGCTCCCACCGTTTATTCGGATTTATTAAGGCTAGGGTATAACTCGTAGAGTTATGCCTAGCCTCTTTTTATTATAATTTTTCATCTAGTTTTAAATACTAGATTGAATGTTTTTGAAAAGAATGTTAAACTGTTTTAGTAAGCAGAAGGAGGGAGCATATGAGTGAGATAAAATCCTCTTTAGAAGTTTGGGGAAAAGAATTAGTAGATGTCCACTTGCCAAGATGGCATGAACTACCCGAAATAGAGTTATACATGGATCAAGTGATCACGCTTGTTGAACGATATTTATCACCAGTTATTTTAAAGGAAAAACACACATTATTAACGTCATCGATGGTCAATAATTATGTTAAGCTGGGTTTGATTCCAGCTCCTAATAAAAAACGATACAATCAAAAACATTTAGCTTTTTTAATAGCCATTACGCTATTAAAACAAGTTTTGACTATACCAGAAATTAAGCAAGGGATTCTGTATCAAGGTTCGGCCGTTGGTATTCGTGAAGCGTATAATTTATTTTGCGACGAGCAAGAGGCAGCTATAGCAGTAGTGGTTGCTCAGGCATTAGACAATGAACCAGTTGCAGCGTTTGATCGACCAATACCAGTAGAATATTTAATCGTAAAAGGCGCGACTTTATCGTTTGCTACCAAATTATTTACTGAAAAGGTTATTGAGTTAGCACAAAAAAACTTAAAAGAAGATGGAGAACAAGTGAATGAATAAAGAAAAAATTGCTTTATTAGTAGATTCTGGAACAGATGTGCCACAAGAATTAGTTGAACAATATGGAATGTACATGATTCCATTACAAATTATTTATAAAGATCGTACATATACAGACAAAGTAGATATCTCACCTGAAGAAGTTTATGAGCGTTTACCTATAGAAATCCCAAGTACATCCTTACCTGATGGTCAAACAATTACAAACATATTCGAAAAAATGAAGGCAGATGGCTATGAAAAAGTACTAGCTGTTACAATTTCGAGCGGATTGAGTGGCACATTTAATGTGGTTCGTTTGATTGCAGAAGAATTTGAAGGATTGGACACATTTGTTTTGGATACAAAAAATATCGGAATCGGGAGTGGTTTACAAGCGATTGAGGCTGCTAAGTTGATTGAATCTGATCTTCAATGGAATGAAATCAAAACACGATTAACGAACGATGTCACGAAAGCAAAAGTATTTTTTAATGTTGCAACATTGGAGTATTTACAAAAGGGTGGACGAATTGGTTTGGTTGCTTCGATTTTAGGAAATGCACTAAAATTAAACCCGATTATCTCTTGTAATGCTGAAGGTGTCTATCATACTGTAGCTAAGGCGCGTGGTAGAAAGAAAAGTTTGGACAAAACATTTGAATTAGTAAAAGCGTTTATTGGGGATCATAAGAAATTTGTACTAGCCGTTGCCCAAGGACAAGCGGTAGAAGAAGCAGAAAGTTTTTACAAAAGGCTGAATGAAGAGTTTCCTCAAGCAGAAAAGATTTATTTTGGAACAATCAGTCCGGCATTAGTTGTTCACACTGGACCAGGTCTTTTAGGAATTGGAATCCAGCTTTTAGACTAATTTTAAGTGATCACCTAAGAAGCCTTTAGTAAACGATCTTTAGAGTGGATTCTAATACAAAAAATAGATAAAACCAGTGGATTTACAAAAAATGCTATCTGTAACTATAAGAAGAAATAGAAAATGAATATAAAAAATAAACACATGAATCGTTGCTTTTCTGAAGAGAAACGATTCATGTGTTTATTTTTAAAAAAAGGTAATTTTTTTCTGAAAAGTATCGACCGTTGCCTGATCGCCGATCGGGATCGTAAAAATTGGTTGGGTGTGACCAAAATTCATATCGTAAATCACAGGAATTTCTCTTAATAAAGGATATTTTGATAAAATAGCTAAAAGCCGTTCTTCCGTCATCAATGTCTCCTTTGGAAATCGTCCGATCAATAAGGCTTGAGGATGTTTGACGACTTGAAGTAAAGCGGCCAAACCACGAGCAAAATCATGGTAATCATCCTCTTCGGCATTTTCAACGAACAAAATAGCTCTGTCAAGATTTGGTAAAAAACGAGTACCGAAAAGCAATTGAAATGTCCCTAGATTTCCGCCGTAGCAAGTTCCAGTAACAGTGTCACAGCGGCTGTAAACTTTCCAGTCATTGGCAAATAAGGTCCGTTTGGGGTTAGGTAAATACCATTCATCTTGGCTCCATGATTCAGAGGCAGACACATCAAAAGCTTTCTCATCTGTCGTGGCCTGTAAAAAGGTTTCGGTTTGATAGTTTTGCAGTTCATCCATTTGAAAACTAGAAAAATGAGGACCTACGTACGTAAGTAATTTTGTTTTAGCGGTAATGGCATTGCATAAAGCTGTGATATCACTGTACCCACAAAAAACTTTTGGATGACGCTTGATCAACTCAAAATCAAGATAAGGCAGCAGTTCATTACTATTGAAACCACCAATAGCCGTTAAAATCCCTTTAACATTGTCATCTGAAAATGCTGCGTGCAAATCTTTGACTCGGCTCATGATGGAAGAAGATCCAATTACATCTTCTTCATTTATATGTTCAGAAAATGTAACCTTAAATCCTAAATCAGTTATTTTTTTCTGAGCGGTTTCAATACCTAAATCTGTTAAACGTGAAAAATTGCTAGATGGTGCAATGACTCGAATTTCATCACCTGCTTGCAGTCGTGGTGCTTTCATTTAATCGCTTCCTTCTAATAAAACTTATCCCTAATTATAGCCAGAAAGACTTTGTTTTTGCAAGATATAGATAAGAAAGGGTAAGGATTTTTTCTCAAAGATGAAACAGTGGACAAAATAAGGTATAATAAGAGAGAATATGGATAAACCATGAAAAGACAAAATAAAAAAGAGGTGCCTCTTATGAAGAAAATATTAGTTGTAGATGATGAAAAGCCGATTTCGGAAATTGTGAAATACAACCTTACTAAAGAAGGATACGAGGTTTTCACAGCTTATGATGGCGAAGAAGCTGTTGAAAAAGTCAAAGAAGTAGAACCAGATTTAATTATTCTTGATTTAATGTTACCAAAAATGGATGGGCTTGAAGTAGCCAGAGAAGTCCGCAAAACATATGATATGCCAATCATTATGGTTACGGCCAAAGATTCTGAAATTGACAAAGTTTTAGGGTTAGAATTAGGAGCCGATGATTATGTAACGAAACCATTTTCTAATCGCGAACTCGTAGCCCGTGTCAAAGCGAACTTGCGCCGTGGCGCAAGTAGTGCCAAAGAAACAGAATCAGCAACACCATCAGAACTGACTATTGGAGATTTGACAATCCATCCAGAAGCTTACATGGTCTCAAAAAGAGGAGGCAAAATCGAACTGACACATCGTGAATTTGAATTGCTTTATTATTTAGCAAAACATATCGGACAAGTGATGACGCGGGAACATTTATTGCAAACTGTTTGGGGATACGATTATTTTGGTGATGTTCGGACGGTTGACGTGACTGTGCGTCGTTTAAGAGAGAAAATCGAAGATAGTCCAAGTCATCCAACCTATTTAGTTACTCGACGTGGTGTTGGTTATTATCTTCGAAACCCTGAACAGGAGTAGTGATTTATGAAGAAAAAAGTTCACTTTTTTCAATCGGTAAATTTTAAGATTGCCTTATCATTTATTTTGTTATTATTGATTGCCATTCAAATTATTGGCGGATACTTCATCCGTGAGTTGGAATCGACAACAATCAATGACTACAAACAAAATGTTGATCGACAAGTCAACCAATTATCAAGTACTCTTAGCGCAAAGCTGGGCGAAAAAGAGCGTGATCGAACAGAGATCGATGCTAATTTAAAAAAGGCATTAAACGATTTTTCAGGAGCTGAAACGATCGAAGCCCGTGTGGTTGATGATAAAGGCATCGTAAGAGCGACGAGTGACTTAAATCAGCAAGGGATCGTTGGTAAAAAGAATGATTATCGTGATTTGAATGATTTCAGTGCTAAGAAATATTCAGCGATTGATAATGATAAACGTGTATACATCAATGTTCAGCCTATCCAATCCCCGACTGGCGATACAGTCATCGGGGTTCTTTATGTTAAGAGTAATACGGAAGGCAAATACCAGGAAATCACAGATACCGCTCGAATCTTTTTCACAGCGTCACTCATTTCTGGGGCGATTTCGATCATTGTGACTATTTTGATTGCACGATCAATCACTCAGCCGATTGGGGAAATGCGAGAACAAGCGCTAAGAATTGCCAAAGGTGATTACACTGGAAAAGTCAAAGTCTATGGGAAAGATGAATTAGGTCAGTTAGCAGAAACGTTCAATCAACTTTCTGAACGAATCGAAGAAGCACAAGAAACCATGGAAGCCGAACGAAATCGTTTAGACAGTGTACTGGCTCATATGACAGATGGCGTTATTGCCACAGACAGGCGAGGTAAGGTCATTACAATCAATGAAATGGCGCTCTCTTTATTGAATGTCAAAGACGAAGATGTAATCGGATCTTCCTTATTGGAGCTTTTAGATATAGAAACAGATTATACATTGCGAAAATTATTAGAAGAGCCAGAAGAAATTTTGATTGATCGTTCGCTATCTTCAATGGAAGAAGATCAAATGATCATTCGTGTTGATTTTGCAATGATCCGTCGGGAGTCTGGCTTTATTACGGGTCTCGTATGTGTACTTCATGATGTAACAGAACAAGAGAAGAATGAACGGGAACGTCGAGAGTTTGTTTCTAATGTTTCTCATGAGTTGCGAACACCTTTAACCAGTATGCGAAGTTATATCGAAGCATTGAGTGAAGGAGCTTGGGAAAATCCTGAGGTTGCCCCTAATTTCCTGAAAGTTACACTAGAAGAAACAGATCGTATGATTCGCATGATCAATGATTTATTGAACCTTTCAAGAATGGATTCTGGCAACGGTGAATTACAACTAGAATATGTTAATTTTAATGAATTGATCAATTTTGTTTTAGACCGTTTCGATATGATGATCGAAACAAATGATAAAAATTATACGATCCACAGAGAATTCACTAAACGTGATTTATGGGTGGAATTAGATACAGACAAAGTAATTCAAGTCTTGGACAATATTTTAAATAATGCAATTAAATATTCTCCAGATGGCGGAGAAATCACATGTCGTCTACTTGAAACACATAACAATGTTGTTTTTAGTGTGACAGATCAAGGATTAGGCATTCCTAAAAAAGATGTCAACAAGGTTTTTGAGCGCTTCTACCGTGTAGATAAAGCCCGCGCCAGAGAACAAGGCGGAACGGGTCTAGGTCTTGCTATTTCAAGAGAAGTAGTAAAGGCCCACAATGGTGCAATATGGGTAGAAAGTCAGGAAGGTCAAGGTTCTACCTTTTATATATCCTTGCCTTATGAACCGTATGAGGAGGATTGGTGGGAATGAAAACAACTGAAAAAATCGTACGGATCGGTTTGATCTTTTTAGTGATGCTCAGCTTGTATTTTTCAGTCAGCATTTGGCTCAGTTCCTCAAAAAAAGAACAGCCACTCAAAAATGATCCCCAACTTGCGACAACTGTTGTGAACGAAAGAATTGATACAGATGTCTTTTTACCATTACAATTGATTCGTATGCAAGATGGAAAAGCAGAAATGAATACGAGTGAGAATTTAATCACAAATATTCAAAATGAAATCAAACGTAGCTCATTTGGAAAATTGACTCAAACTGTCGCAGGTGATTCAGAACAGTTTGAAAAATATTTATCGATGGGCCAAGGCTTTGAACTGCTCTATGAAGGGCCATTCTTGCTAAAAGAATATGTTTCTGTCTATCAATTAGATCTCAAGTTGACGGATATTGATGTAGATCCAATTTACTTTACCTGTATTCAAGTTGACTTAACTCAAAATAAGATTCGCTTCTTGGATTTTGATCGTAAAGATATCTATGAAGCATCCATTGCTATGGATAACGAAAAAGTCTTGAATTTAATGAACAAAGTCGGAGTACAATATAACCCAATTTCAGAACAACAAACAGTTACTAGCAAACATTATTATTTGTCAGAGAATCAAAAAATGAAAAAATATAGTTATATTTTAGCTTCTCAACCTGTAACGAAGTTTCGCAATGCTTTTTTCTCTAACACAGAAAACATTCAAACCAATGAGGATAGTAAGGATTTATCCTATACGAGTGGAAGTGAACGCTTGACGGCAGATGAAAAACTCGGAACGATTCATTTTGATGGTGAATTAGATTCCAGAAAAGCTGAGGATAATATCTATTCTGACAGTTTTAACTATATAAAAAAATTAGGAACAAATATGGGGAATATTCGTTACTTTGATCGTACTGAAAATGAGATTAATTATCGTACGTTTGTGGAAGGATTTCCAGTCTTTAGTGAAAATGATAAAGGACAAGTTAGAATCACGATCGGTAATGATAAGGCTGAAAAGTCGAGTGTGGTAATTGAAACGAGTGTTGATACGATTCAAGTCCCAATTCCTTCAGAGGATGAAGTTGTTTTGAAAAGTACTGAAAACTTATTAGACCAACTGATTGCTGCTGGTGCGGATTCAGAAAAAATCAATTCGGTCATGATTGGTTATACTTGGCACAAAATCGAAGAAATTACGCAAGTTGTCGATCTCACTCCAGAATGGTACATTCGCTATGAAAACAAATGGTATCCAGAACGTGAATTGCTGGAACAACTGGCGAATTTGGAGGTGGAATAATGGACTTCAAACGAATCGAATGGATTTTTTTCGTCGCTTTTTTGGGCTTGAATATGTTTTTATTTGGTATTTACCAAGCAGGAGTAAAAGAAGAAAATAATGTTTCTTTTTCTGATCAGACAGACAGCATTGAAAAACGTTTAAACAAAGATGGCATCTCGTATAAAGGAACCCTTTCTGGAGAAAAAAAAGAAGGATACTATTTAAGTGGTGAGCAGACGAATTTTTATGATGCTATTCAATCTGAACAGGACACACGAGACCGAAACTTCTTTAAAAACGGGATTGAAATTGTCGATAATTTGTTGACAGTCTATCCCCAAATGAATTATGCTCAAACGAGCTACTTTATTGATGAAAAAAATGTTGAAAAATCACTTGAAGCTTTTTTAAATGATAAAAATAGCGTTCTCTTTGGAGGTCAATACCATTACCTAGCTGATTTTTCTAATTTGGACGGAGAGTTTCCAGAACTTATTGTTTCTCAAAACTATAAAAGTATCCCATTTAAAGATGATACAGCACAAATCTCATTAAAATTGGAAAATTCTGATGAGTCGGATGGTTTATATAAAATCTATAAATATACTCAAATGCATATTCAAGGGATTGAAGAGCTGCGTGATAAGACGGATTTATCATCTGAACGAGATGCGATTGAAACGTTATACATCAATAATAAAATTCCAAGTAATGCTAAAATCTCTTTCAGGAAGCTAGCATATACAAGAATTTATAAAATTCGCGAGAAGAATGTATATGTCCCTGTATGGTTTGTTGGCGTCAAATCCAGCGGGAGTAATCTACAGATAGAACAGGTCAACGCTATGAGCAATACAATCATTACAAATAATAGTGTACCAAAGGTGGAAAATCAGTAGTGATAGTTGTATAATAAGTAGCTGTAGAACAAAGAAGGGAAGCGAAAAACAAAATGAGTCAAGAGAAAGCTTTCAACATCAGCATTCTTGCTAGTGGCAGTACAGGTAATTCCCTTTTTATCGAAACAGAGAACAAAAAGCTGCTTATTGATGCAGGACTAAGTGGAAAGAAAATCACATCATTGCTAGCGGAAGTCGACCGCAAACCAGAAGATTTGGATGCTATTTTAGTCACACACGAGCATCGGGATCACATTCATGGCGTGGGTGTTCTTGCTAGAAAATATAAATTAGATGTCTATGCGAATGAAAAGACTTGGGCAGCGATGGATCCTTTGATTGGAAATGTTGCTGTGGAGCAAAAACATATTTTTGATATGGGAAAAGTTTTAACATTTGGTGATATGGATATTGAGAGTTTTGGTGTTTCTCATGATGCAGCGGCTCCACAATTTTACCGTTTCTTTAAAAACAATCGTTCGTTTGTGATGCTGACAGATACAGGATATTGCAATGATCATTTACGAGGAACGATCAAAGATGCAGATGCATACTTGATCGAAAGTAATCATGAGCTTGAGATTTTACGTATGGGACCCTATCCTTGGAGTTTAAAACAACGAATTTTGGGCGATAAAGGACATTTGTCGAATGATGATGGTGCCTTGACGATGGCTGATGTGATCGGGAATCACACGAAACGAATTTATCTAGGTCATTTGAGTAAAGAGAATAATACTAAAGAGCATGCTAGAATGGCGATGGAGTCAATTTTAGCTGAAAAAGGTTTAGGTGTTAATTTTGATTTTAATGTTTATGACACAGATCCTGAATCAGCATCAGAGTTATTTGCCATCTGATAGATAAAGTTGAGCGTTTGAAAAAGTTGATTAGGGTAAGAGACAAAACAGATAGGTTTTGTCTCTTGCCCTATATTTTTTTGTTATCCAATGAATAGATTATAGATTTTTTAATAAGTTCTAGTGTGTCTTGTTTTTTTTAGATAGGTGCAGTATAGTTAGTTATATTTTGGAGTGTTAAAAAAAGCATCCGTAAAATGATTGATTACTGGTGTTGTTTTTAGCAGTGGGAGGAATTTTATGTTTCAATTTTTACCTCATTCAGTTTTGCAAATGGGTACTATTTTTCTATCGATCGTAATCGAGGCCTTACCGTTCGTCATGCTTGGTTGTGTGATTTCAGGTGCTTTACATGTCTTTTTAACGCCAGAACGGGTCAAAAAAATATTGCCTAAAAATAAATTTTTGTCGATCGTCGTGGGAAGTTTCTTAGGGTTCTTTTTCCCTTCATGTGAATGCGGGATCGTACCGATCGTGCATCAGTTTGTTAAAAAAGATGTGCCGACATATACGGCTTTCGCTTTTATGATAACGGCACCGATCATTAATCCCATTGTGCTTTTTTCAACCTATATTGCCTTTGGAAATTCTGCTAAATTTGTTATCTGGCGTGTTCTAGGCAGCATGTTGGTTGCCCTAGTTGTGGGTGTTTGGTTGGCCTATGTCAACAAAGAGCCTATTTTACAGGAATCTGCGATTGAGAATACTTGTGTTATAGAGACAAAAGAACATCATCATGAAAAAGAAACATTCTGGCGTAAGAGCTGGTCAGTACTGACACATGGGATTGATGAATTTTTTGATACAGGACGTTACTTAATTTTTGGTTCATTATTAGCTGCTGCTATGCAGACATATTTACCGACAGGTGCAATGTTACAGTTAGGGCATACTAAATTGTTAGCGATACTTGTGATGCTTGTTTTAGCAGCTACTTTATCTTTATGTTCTGAAGCAGATGCGTTTATCGGCTCATCGTTATTGAGTTTATTCGGTAATGGACCGGTTGTGGGATTTCTAGTCTTTGGCCCAATGGTGGATATCAAAAATTTACTGATGATGAAGCGTTATTTTAAAACATCTTTTATGTTAAAATTCGTCGGCATTGTAACATTGGTCGTCAGTTTGTACGCATTGGCAATTTAAGGAGGGAATAGTAGATGATTCGATTTTTGATTTTAATTGGCTATACGACATTGATGATGTTTTTACAAGTATCGGGTAGATTGAATCAGTATATAAATGTACATTATCGCTACTTAGCTACTTTATCGATGGTTCTTTCGTTTGTCTTAGCGATGGTACAGCTGATCCTTTGGAATAAAGAAGAGAAACCTGAAGATCACCATCATCATGACGATGAGCACGATCATGGCTTAAATAAGCCTTACCAAAGAGGAATTGCTTATATTTTACTGGCATTACCTTTAGTTGTTGGGTTTATGTTTCCTACAGTTAGTTTAGATACATCGATTGTGGAAGCAAAGGGATTTAATTTCCCTTTAAGTAAAGAATCTGTTGGTGATCCAGATGTAGAGACGCAATATTTAAAGCCGGATACCAGCATTTATTTTGACAAAACAGATTATGATAAGCAAATGGAGCAAGCATTGACACGGTATATTAAAGATAATAGCGTAATAGTCACCGAAGAAAATTATTTAGAGGTCATGGAATTGATCTATAATTATCCAAGTGAGTTTATTGGAAAGACGATCACGTACAAAGGATTCATATTTAATTCTTCTCAAAATGAGGAAGCGAATTTGTTTGTTTTCCGTTTTGGAATTATTCATTGTGTAGCGGATTCTGGGGTATTTGGCCTATTAACGCATATGCCAGAAGGACAGACGTTTAAAAATAACGATTGGGTAGAGTTGACCGGGACGATCCATTCTGGTTATTATGCCCCATTTAAACGAGACATTCCGATGGTGGATGTCACAAAAGTGAAGAAAGTAGAAGAGCCGAAAAATCAGTATGTCTACCGTTCGTTTTAAAAACTGCTGTGGCTGTTTATTTTAATTTAGGTTGTGAAACAAAAGTAGCAGTTACTTTTGTTTCACAACCTTTTGTCTATTTTTCCCAAACAAGATGGTATTCTAGTTCACCGGTGTTATCTAGTTGTTCATTAAGTTGTTTAAAACCTTGATTCATATAGAATTTAACTGCTTTTTGATTTTTCGCATAAACTGAAAGTGTCAACCTTTCATGATTGTTCTTCACTGTATTGAGCAACTTTTGACCGATGCCTTGACTTCGGTAAGGACGCTTTACGAAAATTCCCGAAATATATTGTTCATTCATTCCTAAAAATGCAATGATTTTGTTCTTTTCATGATAAACATAAAGAGTAGCTTGAGGTAATTGTTCTCTTACAAAATCAAGATTATCTCGCCAATAAGATGCTGGAATAAAAGGGTGTGCTTCACCATTAGCTGTCAGCCAAATCTGTATTATTTCTTCTAATTCATTAGGGGATAAGTTATTGATTTTTTTGATCATAGATTTTTATCCTTTCTAATTATTTTTCATGAAAGTAGTTATATAACACTCATCGATTCACCCCATTTTAGTAATTAATGCTAGTGTTTTTTATCTTCTTTTTTTCTAATTAAACTCACGATATCTCGTTTTTCTCTAAAGTTGCGAATATTATGATTCAACACTTCAGATAAAACTAAACCTAAAGCTATTGCGCCTGCAATCATGACTGCTTGTACGGCTGAATAAATCGCTGTTTCATAGTTTCCGATAACGACATTTCTTACCGCCTGATAAGCAAGACCACCAGGGACTAAAGGGACCATTCCCGGGATGTTGAAAATCGTTACAGGTAATTTCAGTTTTCGTGAACAGACAAAACTGACAGCTGCAACACTCAAGGCACCCAAGAGAGAGCCTAGTGCAGCATTAGCACCTAATTGAGTTGAAAGCCAATACAGCATCCAGCCAATTGCACCAGATAAGCCACAAGCAACTAGAGAGCGCCTAGGCACATTTGTAAGGATGGCATATGCTGCTGAAGCGAAAAAGCTAAAGGAAAATTGAATCAGTAAATTGAGCATTTGAAAACCTCCAAATTCTTATATCTTATAAATGAGTTTGCTAAAACAACAAAGGTTTTTTCTAATAAAATAATTGGAAAACAAATGCAATGGCAAAACCGATCATGCAAGATGTCATCATGGCCTCTGTTCCTCTAGACACACCGGATAGATAATGTCCAGCTAGTAAATCGCGCAATGCATTTGTGATCTGAACACCTGGGACAAGGGGCATTACACAGCCGATAATAATCATATCTTGATTAACTCCTAACCCGATTTTGCTGCTTAAAAGAGCCGCGCAACCAATAAAGAAGGCAGCTAAAAATTCTGATAGGAATTTAATACGTAACACTCTTAAACTGGAGTAATAAAGAATATAACCCAAACCGCCAATTAAACAAGTTAAGAGCAAATCAGCCCAGACGCCACCAAACAAAATCATGATTGTTCCGCTGACGATAGCGGCACTGGTAAATCTCAACCATAAGGGGAAAAACTTACGTTCTTGTTCTAGCGTTTTGAGCTGTTCTAGAAGCTCATCTAATGTAAGACATCCAACAACATATTCTCTAGAAAGCTGATTGATTGTGGAAACTTTTTCCAAATTGATCGAACGATTTAAAATTTGAACCATCCGAATTGTTGATGTTCCATCCAGCCCCACGAAAAGACCTGTTTGTGTGACGTAGCTTACAAGGCGATAATTTCCAGATGCTAAAGCAATTCGACTCATAGTATCTTCGACTCGATACATTTCTGCATCACTTTCTAACATGATCTTACCTGCCAGTAAACAGGTCTCCAAGACTTTTTCTATATCAATGGTAGTCATTTATTTTCCTCACTTTTACGTTGTATCATTTTATCTAAGATTAGTATAGTTGATTATTGAGAGAAAAAATAGCACGGAACAATAAAAATAAAAATATCTCTCAATCATTGTGCACAAATAGCAAAACGATTTCCTTATTTTAAAAATAGTTAAACATTGGAATATCCCTTCAACACTTCTTGTCGTATAATAAGAAAAAGTGTGAAAATATAGAAAGAGTGGGATGAAAAAATGATTTTATTGGGTTCTTTGGTTAATGGAGTGGCAATTGCTCTTGGAAGTCTACTTGGAGCGGTTTTACGAAATATTTCAGAACAAATGAAAGACACTGTGACGAAAGCTATTGGGCTTGGGGTTTTAGTATTAGGTATTCAGATGGCGTTTAAAACATCATCTTTTATTGTGATCCTGATTAGTTTGTGTTTAGGTGCAATGCTTGGTGAAGTACTGGGAATCGAAGATAAGATGAATGCACTTGGATTGAAGCTAGAAAAACGATATGCAAAACCGGGTAGCAATTTTGCTGAAGGGTTTGTGACAGCGTCACTGATTTTTCTGATTGGATCTATGGGAATCATTGGCGCAATTGAAAGTGGTGTTGCACACAATCATCAAACGCTATTGACCAAAGCTGTGATGGATGGCTTTATGTCGATTATGTTGACCGCGACTTTAGGTGTGGGGGTACTTTTTTCTGCAGTTCCTGTTTTTCTTTATCAAGGTATTATCGCTGTTTTTGCTAGTGTTTTGATGCGTTATATTCCTAAAGAACTATTGGATTTACTGATGGGTGAAATAAGTGCAATCGGTGGATTGATGATTTTAGGAATTGGTTTGAATATTATGGGAATTACTAAAATCAGAGTGTCAAATTATCTACCAGGTATTTTTATTTTAGTCGGAATTGTGATGGTGCAATTTTATCTATAAAAATTTAAAAATTGACTGAAATACTGACAGATAGTTGTCAGTATTTTTGTGTTATGCTCAACTCATAAATGTAAAAGGAGTGAATAAAATGGCCATTCAATTAACAGAAAAAAGGATTAAAGGAAAAAAAATCCGAACGAATAATCATCGTTTAGACGAAATTATTGCTTTATGGAATAAAGTTCCTGAGATGCGACTAGAGGGAGGATTTTTCGCGGTCTATTCAAATTATGAAAGCAATTTTAAAGGAGACTATGATTTATTGATAGGAAATGAGCAAGCTGATTTTTCTGATAGTTCAATCATTCATGCCGGTGAGTATGTAGAAATTGTAGTAACAGAGGCGACTCCTAAAGGCGTAGGAGAAACGTGGCAAAAAATATGGGGAGACGAAGCGCTAGAAAAAAGACGTAGTTATTTAAGTGATGTTGAACAATATAATGCAGATGGAACAATCACGATTTATCTTTCTGTATAAAAGATATAAAGGAAACTAGAACTAAAAAAATAAGTAGAAGAGGTTAGGACAGAAGCATTTATTTCTGAAGAATCTGCTTTTGCTGCACCGTTTATTTGGATTCCTTAAGACTAGGATAGAACTCGTAGAGTTCTATCCTAGTCTATTTATTTTTATTCAAATTAAAATGAATGCTTTCGTTATTTTTGCATATTTATTTAATTAATTCATAAAAAATAAATAAATAACCGTTGACTTGTCTAATCAAAAAACTTATAATATGAAAAACAACACGTGTTTTAAAAAAATAAAATGAAAAGAAGTGAAAAAGATGAAGGTCTCAATTGTTGGTGTGACAGGATATAGTGGGTTGGAACTTTTACGCTACCTAAAGCAACATCCATTTGTTGAAGTGGCTTCGATTCACAGTCATTCAATGAATAAAAAATCATTAGAAGATGTTAATCCACATTTGAAACAACTAGTTTCTTTGCCTCTAGAAACAATTAATCCAGAAAAAATCATGGAAACAAGTGACTTAGTCCTATTAGCAACACCATCCGGTATTTCAAAAGAATTAGCTCTCCCGTTTATTGCAGCCAATTTCCCTGTAATCGATTTATCAGGAGACTTTCGCTTAAAAGAAGTGGGTGAATATGAAACATGGTACGGATCGAGTCCAGCACCTTTGAATGTAATTCAAAATTTTGATTACGGCTTAGCAGAATATCGAGAAAATAGACAATCAAAATGGATCGCCAATCCAGGCTGCTATGCGACCGCTACAGAATTATCCTTAGCACCCTTACTAATAGACAACAAAATTGATTTAGATTCTATAGTTATCGATGCCAAATCAGGCATTTCGGGTGCGGGAAAAGGACTATCCCAAATGACTCATTTTTCTGAAACTCACGATAATATGACACTATACAAAATGAATAGTCACCAGCATATTCCAGAAATCGTCCAGCAGTTAAAAAAATGGGCTCCGGAGCTTTCAGCGATTCAATTTTCAACTTCGTTGATTCCTGTGACCAGAGGAATTTTTTTAACCGCCTATGCAAAATTAAAACAACCAATTTCTGACGAGGAATTAGTTCAGCTATACCAAGCGCATTTTGAAAAAAGTCCGTTTATTCGGATTCAAGAAGTCGGACAATATCCAGTACTTAAACAAGTAATCGGCTCAAACTATTGCGATATTGGACTTGCCTACAATCCAAAAACGAATATGATCACAATTGTAACAGTCATCGATAATCTAGGTAAAGGAGCGGCTGGACAAGCAATCCAAAATTTGAATATTTTTGCAGGATTTGATGAAAGATGCGGCTTGGATCAGTTACCAATTTATCCATAAAAATTAAACAGTAAATAAAATGAGGAAGTCAAACTTAGAAGGAGTGGCAAGTATGAAGAAGGTCATCGTTATAAAAATGGGCGGAGTAGCTAGTGATAACTTAACAAAATCATTTTTCAAGCAAGTCGATCAATGGCAAAAAGAAGGGAAAAAAGTCGTGATCGTTCACGGCGGAGGGCATTATATATCTGAAATGATGCAACGTTTGAATATACCTGTAGCGATTCAAGATGGACTCCGTGTAACGACAGAAGAGACCTTGAAAATAACGCAAATGGTTTTGATTGGTCAAGTCCAACTGATGATCACAACTCATTTTCAACAAGAAGGATTTTCAGTTGTTGGTTTAAATGCTTCTTGCGGTCAAATCATTACTGGCGCATATCTTGATAAGAATACATTAGGTGCAGTTGGACAAGTCAAACAAGTAGACACAGAATTGTTGGAGCATTTGCTTGAAACCAAACATATTCCGATCATTGCACCATTAGGTTTAACAAAAAATGGCGAATGGCTTAATATCAATGCTGATCATGTAGCTTGTAAGGTGGCAGAAGAATTACAAGCTGAAAAATTATATTTATTGACAGATGTCCCAGGAGTGAAAAGGGACGATCAATGGTTGAAAGAACTTTCTACAAGCGAAGTACCCAAATTGAAAACAGCTAAAATAATCAAAGGCGGTATGCTACCAAAATTAGAAAGTGCTGTAACGGCGATTAAAGGTGGCGTAAAAGAAGTTCACATCACAAATAAAATCCAGCATGCTGGTACGATCATCAAATCAAAGGAGGTCTTTGCATGAGTTATTTATTTCCGAATTATAAAAGAAAAGAACTAGAATTGATCAAAGGAGCTAAACAGACTCTGACCGATCAAAAGGGGCAAGACTATCTGGATTTTACTAGTGGTATCGGAGTAATGAACTTAGGTTATAATGATCCGGAATTAAATCAAGAATTGCTGAAGCAATCAAATCTTTTATGGCATACGCCTAATTTATATGAAAATCATTTACAGGAACAAACAGCTGAGAAATTGGCGAATGGAAAAGACTATATCAGCTATTTTTGTAATAGTGGTGCAGAAGCAAATGAGGCGGCGATAAAATTAGCACGCAAAGCAACGGGGAAAAGTAAAATCATCACGTTTGTGAATTCTTTTCACGGTAGAACATATGGCGCAATGAGTGCGACAGGTCAAGATAGTATCCATGAGGGGTTCGCACCTTTAGTTCCTGATTTTGTCTATTTGCCTTTTAATGAGATCGAACCATTAAAAGCCACTATCGATCACCATACAGCGGCTGTTATGCTGGAAGTGATCCAAGGGGAAGGTGGTGTATCTCCAGCAGATGAACAATGGATTCAAGCGGTTCAATCACTTTGTCATAAATTTGGGGCTTTACTGATCGTTGACGAAATCCAAACGGGAATGGGACGAACAGGTACTTTATATGCTTATGAACACTATAAAATCGATCCAGACATTTTCACACTGGCAAAAGGTTTGGGAAACGGGATCCCAGTTGGGGCAATGGTTGGTAAGGCTAGTTTAGCAACAGCATTTGGGCCAGGCAGCCACGGTTCGACTTTTGGCGGGAATAAATTGGCGATGCGTGTTGCTTATAAAGTTGTTGAGCGTATCAATCAACCAATTTTTTTGCAGGATGTCCAAAAAAAAGGGCAGCAGTTATTTCATGGTTTAACCCAAATTGCAGAAAATAATCCGATAATCAAAGAGGTTCGAGGGAAAGGGCTGATGATCGGTGTTGAAGTATCTGACCAAGAGACACTAAATGCTACATTGGAACAATTAGAAGCAGAAGGGTTACTCACATTAAAAGCTGGTCAAAACGTTTTACGACTGCTACCGCCATTGACGATCACTGAGGAAGAAATTACGAAAGGATTAGCGATACTAGATAAAGTTTTAAATAATCTCGTTTCATAGGTGAGTCAGGATGAGTTGACTTAAATTTTCTAGTAAAAGGAGTAATATAGATGAATTCAATGTATGGCAAAAGTATTTTAAATTTAACCGAATTAACAAAAGAGGATTTTTTATCGATCATTGAACTTGCTGTAGCAATTAAAGCCGATCCAGAAGCCTATCGTGGTGTTTTAGCTGGAAAAATACTAGCTATGATTTTTGAAAAGAACAGCACACGAACCCGCGTTTCATTTGAAGCAGGAATTATTCAGCTTGGGGGTCAAGCAATCGTTCTAGATTCAAAAAATACTCAAATGGGACGAGGTGAACCTGTCAAAGATACAGCGAACGTTATGTCTAGTTATGTTGATGCAATTATGATCCGGACCTATTCAGATAAAATGGTCGCAGAATTAGCAGAAGAAGCATCGATCCCAGTAATCAACGGACTAACGGATGATCACCATCCTTGCCAGATACTAGCAGATTTCCAAACGATTTATGAGGAAAAAGGAAAACTAGAAGGAATCAAATTAACCTATATTGGTGATGGCAATAATATGGCTCATTCATTTCTGATTGGCGGTAGCTTAGTTGGGATGGATGTCACGATCGCAACACCTAAAGGCTATGAACCAAAGCCTCAATTTATTGAGCTTGCCAAAAAAAATGCAAAAGCAAGCGGTAGTAAAATCGAAATAGTAAATGACCCGGATCAAGCGGCTAAAAATGCAGATGTCTTAATAACAGATGTTTGGGCAAGTATGGGAGACGAGTCAGAACAAAAAGAGCGGGAAGAAGTATTCAAGACATTTCAAATCAATAATCGATTAGCTGTTCAAGCCAAAAAAGATTACTTATTCTTGCATTGTTTACCTGCGCACAGAGGAGAAGAAGTGACCGCTGACATTATAGATGGAGCTCACTCTGTAATTTACCAAGAGGCAGCCAACCGTCTTCATGCTCAAAAGGCGTTGATGGTCAAACTTATGTCAAACATATAGATAAAAGGATGATATTAAACGACTTTTTCGTTTGGTATCATTTTATTTTTTTAAAAATAAACAGGCTCCATTTAGCTGTCCCATAGTGATCTACCAATACAAAGCCAAAGCCGGACATTTTAGCTTGAAAATCAGCTGTTCTTTTTAATTCTGGTAAAAAATAATTGATTTTTGCTGTCTCGCAAGCAAAAACAGCAATACCGTTAGGTTTAAGAACGCGATGAATTTCATGTATAGCTTGATGTAGATCCGTCCAATGAAAATGTGTTTGAAAAGCCGTAACGAAATCGAAGCGTTCAGAATCAAATGTAAGAAAATGAACATCCATTAGTTCAAACTGAATCTGTTTGTTAGCGTATTTCTTTTTGGCTTGTGTGATCGCAGCTTCCGAAAAGTCGATACCTATTAAAGATAATGAATGAGCTTGCTGCAAAAGAAAATCACTTGAAGCGCCATTGCCGACACCAATATCTAAAATAGTAGTGCCATCATTTATTTTAATCTTACTCATGGACCATTTAACTAAGGGAAGATAAACAGGGTTCCACAAATTCATCATTAGTACTCCAATGATTCCAGACGGTTTTTTTGACTGACTTAGAAAAAAACGAAATAAGATAATGAATAACACACTAAACACAAAGATGATCCAAATAAACATAAAATACTCCTTTATTTTGTATTCAAGATTTTAGTATAGTATACAATAAAAAAACATGTTATATAAAAAATTCTCAGTTTCTTTCAATCAAAACAAAGACCAAAAGCAGTTTAGCCATCGAATAATCAGCTTATTTTGTTAAATTTAAAGAAAATCTTTAATATATAGAAGAAAATATTAAGTTTTGTTTGTAGTTTCGCTTTGTTTTTAGTAGAATGAGACTGTATGAATAGAATAAAAGTGAGGTGTAGATAAATGGGTTTTACAGATGAAACTGTACGTTTTGATTTTGATGACAGCCGTAAGAAGGAAGTAAGTGAGACTCTAGCTACTGTATACAAGGCTTTAGAAGAAAAAGGATATAATCCGATCAATCAGATTGTGGGCTATTTGCTTTCTGGAGACCCCGCCTACATTCCTCGTTATCAAGACGCTCGAAATTTGATTCGTCGTCACGAACGAGATGAGATCATGGAAGAGCTGGTTAAGTATTACTTATCTGATCATGGAATCACTATTCGATGAGAGTAATGGGACTTGATGTTGGCTCAAAGACTGTAGGGATCGCTGTCAGTGATCCATTTGGCTGGACAGCACAAGGTGTGGAAATCATTCGGATCAATGAAGAGCAGGAAGAATTTGGTTTTGAACGTTTGACAGAATTAGTTAAAGAATACGAAGTGACTCGTTTTGTTGTGGGTTTACCGAAGAATATGAATAACTCGATCGGACCTAGAGCTGAAGCATCAATGGCATATGGTAAGAAAATCGAAGAGCTGTTTCAAATTCCTGTTACGTATCAAGACGAGCGTTTGACCACCGTTCAGGCAGAACGCATGTTAGTAGAACAAGCTAATACATCCAGAGCGAAACGAAAGAAAGTAATCGATAAAGTAGCTGCTGTCATGATTTTACAAAATTATTTAGACGGTGCTAGCAATAAAATTTAATCGACTTGTAAATACAAGTGTAAGATAAAAGGAGAGCAAGACAATGACAGAAGAGCACAACCATGATCACGATCATGAAGGACATGAGCATATCACATTAGTTGATGAACAAGGAAATGAAACATTATACGAAATCCTTTTAACCGTTGACGGACAAGAAGAATTCGGTAAAAATTACGTACTTCTATATCCCGCTGGTGTTCCAGAAGAAGAAGATGTTGAGTTGCAAGCATATGCTTACATCGAAAACAATGAAGGAACAGAAGGCGAATTACAACAAATCGAAACAGATGCTGAATGGGATATGATTGAAGAAGTATTCAATACATTCATGGCGGAAGAAGAAGAATAGAAATTTAATAGCTCTTTGTCAATTGATGTTGGCGAAGAAAATCCAAATAATTAAATTGATTTGTATGATTCCTAGAGGAACTTCCCTCTAGGTTTTTTGTTTTCTTGAAAAAAATTGTGCCAAAAACGTAAAAAAATTCTTAATTTGAAATTATAGAAGTTACGAAAGCCATAGGTATTTCTTTTTAATACTTTGATATGATTGTTTAAACACGCCACTATAGTTTCTTTTTAATCTAGTTTCCATATTTATAATTTATCTAGTATATGATAAACTAAATTAGACAATAAGATTATATAGGAATAACAAAATGGCTATTAATAGTAATTCAAGTATTGCCGGTGGTATTTCGGCTTCCTTTAGTCAGTCTGCCAGTGCATTAAATAGTATAAGTGTTTCTGTATCGGCTTCTAGCACCAACGTTTCAGGCAATGCACCAGCTGTACAATCAATTAATAACTATCAACAAGGATTAGCGACATTATCTACCAGCGTTGTTTCCGCTGGTGGTAACATTCATTCTGTTGCGCAAGAATTTGAACGAATCGATCAGAATATTGCACAATTGACAAAAATTTAATCTTCCAGGAGGTCTTTTATGAGTGAAATCCAGAAACAACAAGAATTTGATCGGAAAAATTATCAGTTCAAAATTCGATTGGAACAATTGCAAGAGGATCAGTTAGCGATTAGAAAAGAGCAACGCTACATAGAAGAGCAACAAGAAGAATTTTTCCAGTTGCAGTAACAAGAACAGGCTGCTTATAATTTTATTTTAGGAAACTGTGAAGCAGAGGAACGAGCTTTTTTTGAAGAAAGAGGAGACGATAGCCTTCATCTCGCTAAAAAAGCCCAAAGAGAATTTGATGAACAACTCCTTCAGCTAAAAAAAGATGAACGAATATTGTTTGATCAAGAAGAAAGTCTAAAGGCAGAACAACAAGCTTTTTGGAAGAAATCAGAGGAAAAAGAAAATGGGGCTTAAATTTTACGTGAGTGAAGCGCAGGCACGATCAGCGCAAGCGTCTCAATTGACTACACAAGCCAATCACGCCATCAATTCATTACAAGCTAGTATTCAACTATTTCTATCTGCGCCGCTTTCCAGTAAGGCATATGATTTAGCTAAAAATTATTTTATGGTCGCTTATACACCGTTATGTCAATCTGCTATAATGACAGGTGAAGCGCTGGAAAGTGCACATAAAAAGTTTCTTAGTGAATATCAAGGAACTGTCAGTGGGATTGATACGGATGAAGATTTGATCCTAGAAGAAATCAATCAGTTTGAGCAGTTAAAGCAGCGTTTAGACCACCAAATGAGTACCGCTAAAACACCGCGACCAGATTTAGAACGGAGATATATCAATGCCTGTGAGAGTATTGATAAACGACGAGAGAAATTAGAAAAATTTCATGCATACGATGGTCAATCAGCAGGTTTCTTTTCAGATTATGAAGCGAGTCAGCAAGAATTTAACACAGGTTTAGCACAAGTAGCCAATTCTAAAGCATGGAATCCAGCAATAGGAACATTTGACTTGAAGCGTTTAGATATGACGTGGGCCAAGCCTATTCACACACGTTGGAAGCAACGTGAAAAGATGAAACAAAAAGTGAAAGATGCACAAGTAAAACAAGCGATTGGTCAATTAGATGGGTACGAAATCGTAAAAAATGAATTAGGTCATTGGTATCTGATGAACGATGGAAAAATTGTTTCTCCAGATAAGTATCCAGAACTATATGCTCAATTAGAAATATGTAAGGACTCCTTAAGTAAAAATCAGTATAAATTTGAAAAAATAAAAGTTGTGAAAAATGAAATGCCCCTTGCTCCTGGATTTGGCGGTATATTAGGAAATCTCGGAAAAGCTGGAAAAATAGCGGATGCTATTAAAAAAGGGACTGGAGCAGTAAAAGTCGGACAATCTATTGTGGATCAAATAAATAATGTGCCTACTATCAATTTAGCTGCAGAAAAGGCAATTGATAATGTTTTGAAAGATGCAAAGGATACAACTACAAATAAAAGAAATGATCCTAAAAATTTTGAAAAACCTGGAGATTACGCAGATGCCGTGGATGATTTCAATTCGTTAGACCTAGATGATGTGTCAAATCTGAGTAATGGAGATGGAATGAGTGGAACTTTAAAAGATGGTCGAACCGTAATTGTTAGACCCACAAGTAAATCTGGTGGGGCAACAATTGAGATACAAAGGCCAAATGGAAAACCAGCAATCAAAATTAGATACAAATAAGGAGACTCAAACATTATGGAAAAATGGATAGATAGATTTTCTGGAGTGATACCGCACTGTGGACATGACTATTTGGTAAGTATTAAAAGTGGTGATATGGATGGTTTGGTTCTAGAATTAGAATACGGAAAAGATGAAAAGGAAAAGGTTGTAATTGATTTTTTCGCTACTAAAGCTATGCGAGTTGCTGATGAAGGTATGTATCTCAGAGGAATTTTCTGTGATGAGGAAATTGAAAAATTTAAAGGACAAGGATTTGAAAGTGTTATTTATGAGATGCAAGATGGAGACTTCGGAAATCTTATAAAAAAAACCAGTGGAGGCTTATATGAGCACTTAAATATGAAACACTATATAATAATCACACTTAATTTTGTCATTGAAGTTATAAGTGTTATTGATCCTGATATTACAATTTTGAATAAATGATGAAGCGTATTATTATGAATTTTGGCATTAAAAAAGAGGCTAGGACAAATGAGAATTTTATTGAATAACAAGACAATAAAAGCCACCGTCAGAACATTTGATTTTTTGAATGCTAAACTGAAAGCTATTTTGTATCCGTATGATGTCCTTATTTTACATTAGTTATACCTTATTATGTATCTTTACTGGTATGTTTATACTAGTTTAGAATGGTTAAGTCTCCCAATATCTATTTTTAATAAATCGGGAAAAAAGTCTAGATGGAAAAGGAGAATGGTAGATATGAAGAATGTGCATGATTATATAATAAAAAGTTATACTGTAAACTTCGAAGAAAAAAAGATAACTTTAGAAATAAGTAATGACATAAAGGAAAAACAAGTAGTATTTCATAATATTTTTACTTATAAGTTTTATGATGAAATACCTTATAGTGTGATTTTAGATTTAGAGTAAAGACCACTCGATGATTTTTTCTCAGAAAATGAAGGGTTGTTACAGCAAGTAGAAAAAAGAGCGTGGTTCATACATGTATGATTCCTTCGAGGAACTGGAAAATGAAATCAGAAATGCAAATGTAGCTTACCAAGTTTTATATTCTTCATATGGAATGAATGGATGGGTTTTAGCTAAGCGAGTGGAAATTATTGATGTTAAGTAATTTTTATTAATAGTTCTGGCATTAGAGATAGAACAGGGACTTAAATAGTAAAAACCAGAAATCTTAAATTAACAAGGTTTCTGGTTTTTACATATATAGTGTTAAGTATTCATATTTGTATAAGATGCGATAATGAGAGCACACAAATAGGTCATCTACGAAAAATGATTATAAAAAATAAGGATGGATTATAAAATGAAGATGAAACATATATTAATAGAACTCTTTTTGGACGATGATGTGGACTTGAAACAAGATTTAGAACAAGGAACAAAACTTAAAGACCTTATTGATTCAAGTGAAGGATGCACTATTGTAGAACATGAAATAGCATATGCAGGAAGAAATGGCTTTGTTCATGGTGTGGAAGATTGTATAGGATTTGGAGGCGAGATGGATATCGATTCAAATGTTGAGAACGCCAGTGAGAAGAAGGAATTCTTAGCCAGCTCATGGGAGAAAATATGTAAAGAAAAAATAGATGAAGCTTATGAAGAATATATGGATTTGAAAAGTAAGTATCTTAAAGAAAACTGATTTTGCAATGAATACTTTCATTATTTTGTCATTGAAATTATTAATGGCTGTGAGCCTGAAAATATAATTTTGAATAAATAATAAAAGGTAACTAAGCTAAAAAGGAAAATAATAAAATATGAACTCACTACACGATTACGAAATTTTAAACTACAATATTAATCTCAAAAATAGCCTACTTACGATTGATGTAACTAATGAAGAATCAAATAGAAGAATTGAATTTGTAGGTGCTATTGCGCATCAATTTAGTGATGAAGTACTATATAGCATTATTTTAGATTTAGATAAGCTGGATATGAAACACTTTTTTTCAAGTAATAAAGATTTACTAGAAGAAAAAAGAATAGTGGTTGGCCTCTTATGTATAGTATGACAGGTTGGGTTTTAGCTGAGCGAGTAGAAATTATTGCTATTAATTAACCTTTACTAAAAGTTCTGTCACTAAAAATAGAATGAACTTTAAAATGGAATCATTTCATCTTTTTCGCGTGCATTAAGTAAACCTACGCGAAATTGTGTCGTTACAAAATCAGCATTTTTTAATGCTTCTTCTCTATCTAAAGTCAATTCAATTTTGATTGGTAAACCAGCTTTTTCTACCATACGTTTTGCTAAAGCGCCAACAATCTCTAATTTTTCCCGACCAGCTTCAATATCAACTAGCCAAAGTTCTGAAATAGGTAACTCATGATAACGTTTTATAAATCCTTCGATCAATTCTGGTGTATAGCTTGATCCGCCACCAATAGTGGCTATCTTAATACCATTTTTCACTATAATTCCTCTTTTCTTATTTTTTATTTATTATAGTTTCTTTTTTTACTAAAATATATACAAGGAAAGGAAACGGTTACATTGTAATTCTTTTGTCATTTGTAACAGTGTTGACACAAAATGTGACATGTGTTTATATAAGCTTATATATACTAAAACGTTGTTAAAATTCAAAGGAGATAATATGTTATTTTTAGAGGAAACCCCTGTATTGAATGATACAGATATAATTATTTACAAATATGTAATTTCACATCTCGATGAGTTGAACAAAATGTCTATACGGGAACTGGCAGATAATACGCATACAAGTACAGCAAGTATTTTAAGGTTTTGCAAAAAATTTAAAACCTCAGGCTACTCAGAATTTAAAATACGTTTACAAGCATACGTTCGTTCATCAAAAGAAGGGAGTGTACCTACGAATAATACGGAGTTAGAAGAAGAGTTGATAACCTTTATCACTCGTTCCAGTGATAATTTTTTTAAAAATAAAATAGATGAATCAGTATAATTATTACTTGAAAAAGAATTGGTTATTTTTATTGGTATTGGTACATCTAATATAGTAGCCGAGTATGGTGCGTTGTATTTTTCTTCTTTATTCAATATGGCTATTCGCATAGAAGATCCCAATAATTATCCTATTAATTATTTGAGTAGTACACTTGCAAAAAAAATGTGTATTATTGCTTTATCTGTATCTGGCGAAACAAATGAAATAATTACGTACCTGAATCATTTAAATTTATCAGATAGTTCAATAATTTCCGTTACAAATAACAGTAAATCAACAATTGCTCGCTTAGCAGATATAAATATTCCTTATTATATTTCTATTGAAAAAATAGACCAATCTGATGTTACCACTCAAATCCCAGCGATATTTATCATTGAGAAATTGGCGAAAGAGGTCCGCAAGAAAAAGCTTAAATCTAAAGAATCAGATCATTGATCATTTTTCCTGATCCAGCATTTGTTTCGAATTTCTTAGTATTTATTTTTTCTTTATTGAAAAGATTGGGGAGATAAATAATGAAAGATTCTGGATTTGAAGAGCCCGAAACAAAACCACAGATCAGTTTTATTTCGGGCTCTATATTAGGATATGTGGTAGAAAAAGTCTGTTCCTTGTTAGATAGTCTATATATGCTTGTCTCGGTCTAGTGTAGGCATCAAGTTTAGTGTTTTATAAAATCAATCGTCTTTTTTTATGCTAAATTTACTTTAAAAAATGGGGTGTTAGCAGTGTCAAAGTCGAAAGAAATCAGCTGGCTCTATGTTGGATTAATAACACAAGCTAGTTACTGTGTCTTGAATTACTTCTTTTCAGTAAAAACTCCTGCTATTTTATTTATTGCGCTGGCTATTTATAGTCTTCAATTAATTCGACTAATTTACACATCTATCGAGCAAACAAGACCAAATAAGAAAAGAGTTCTTTTTGCTGTAGTTTTGACAGCTTTACAATATGGGACGTGCATTTTAATCATATATTTATTCTATAAAATTTTTTAATAACGAGCATATTCTATGAATACTGATAAAAGAATTTCCATTATTCGAATTTTAGTTAAAAATAAATAATGTGAGTGGGACATAACTGTTTCAGTTACATCTCACTCACATGGATTTCAGATAAACGGTGGGAACAGAAGCGAAGTCCTAATAACTTTAACGGTTAAATACTTCTGTCCAAATCCGATCATAATATGAATAAAAGAATACTCTAGTCTTTTTCTTTCTGGTAATACATCGAAAGAATCAGCCCAACGCCAATAAAATTAGCTAAATAAGCTGTACCGCCTTGACTGATAAAAGGCAAAGGAATGCCCGTCAATGGAAGCAATCCAATATTAGACCCTATATTTTCAAGGATATGAAACAAGAAATACATGATCACACCAGTCGTAATATAGGCATAAAATTCACGTTTTGCATTTAATGTACAAATCAACATTTGATAAATTAAGTAAAAAAACAAAAGAATCAATGCGCAGGTCCCGACAAAACCGAAAGCTTCACCAATTACAGTAAAAATCATATCTGACTCTCGAACAGGCACATAGACTTGTAGATTTGTCAGACCTTGTCCAACCATTTCACCAGAACCGATTGCGGTCAAACCTCTTGCTTGTTGAAACGAAATCGAATCTGCATATTCAAAAGGATTAAGCCAAGCATGGATGCGATTGAATTGGTAGGGTTGGAAATGAAGATAGGTAAGCATTTTTTGTCCTCGCTCCGTTAAAACCAATAAAATACCACTGACGCCAAGCACACCTAAAGTCCCAAAACCAACCGTCAAAATTTTCCAAGAACAGCCAGATACAAGGATTACCCCAAGGAAAATCGAAATAAAAACTAAACTTGTTCCAAAATCTTTTTGATAAAACATCAATCCGAAGACAGGGAGGCTGACAAGGGATAATTCACCCAATAAACGAAAATCTTCTTTTAAAGTTGATGGACTTTCAGAGCGTTGTCTTCTTCTTGTGACAATATAGGCCAACATCAAAATATAACCAAGTTTCATAAATTCAGAGGGTTGAAATGAAAATGGTCCCAGCCGAATCCAACGTTTTGTTCCTGTAGCCGCCGCCATAACGGGATCGTGAAATTTTACCAGTAATCCCATCAAAAAAAGGGATAAACCATATAGCGTTGGCGTAAATTTCCATAAATATTTTATAGGAATAAACATCGTGGTGAACATTGTCGCTAATCCTAAAAGAGTCCATAAAAATTGTTTTTTCAATAAAGGCATAACAGATTCTACAGCAGGATCAGCATGAAAAGCACCATACTGTGCAACAAATCCTATAATTATCAAAAGAAAAACAGGTAAGAGGAGGGCATAGTTTACTGGTTCACTTTTTGCAGGTAATGCTTTTCTCATGAAATCCCTCCTTGCGGCTCATAAGTTTCTCTGATCTCAGTTGCGCGTGCATTAAGAGCGATGCCTAAAGTAATACTTAGTATTAACAAACTAGAGCCTCCGTAGCTGATGAAAGGGAAGGTAAGTCCAGTCATCGGAATGTAACCCAACAGGCTGCCCACATTTACAGACACTTGAAGTAAAAGCAACATACCACAACCAAGGTAGAGATAAGAGTAGTAAAGATTTTTTGATTTTATTGCAAGTAAGAATAAACGAGCAACAATAAAGAAAACGGCAAATAAGATACCGATAGAAAGAATCAATCCTAATTCTTCTATACAAATTGCAAAGATGAAATCTGTATCAGCGGCAGGAAGAAATCCTTTTTTCTGAATACTATTTCCTAATCCTAATCCCCAAAAACCGCCATTATGCATTGCATAGTAAGCATTTGATGTTTGGAATCCTTTCCCTGTTGGGTCGATGAAAGGATTTTGCATTACTTCGAATCTTGTCACCAAATAGCTGAATTTTTGAGGCATCCAATTAGTGGGAATCGACAATAAAAGAACAGTTCCTAACCGTTTCGCCGCAATGAAGCCAACTAAAGCCAGTGACGTAAATAATGGAGACAGACCGCTAAATAAAAATAAGGCTAGTACAAGTATGAAAATCATTGAAGCGCCTGCGATATTTGGTTGTAATGCGACAAAAAGGATAAAGCAAAGTGAGACTAATAGCGATCGCTTATGGTCTTTAAACGTAAAGGGAACCAAGGTATCATTTTTTGATAAGTTTGCAGCCAAGTATAAAATCATGACTAAAGGAACTAACTCAGAAGGTTGAAACAAAAGTACGCCTAGGTTGATCCAACGTTTTGCGCCACCAACTGTCGTTCCAATGAACGGCAAGGCAATGATGGAAAGGAAAGTAAGTGCCAATATGAAATACATGATTTTAGGTTTACGAAGAACAGACAAATTAATTCGATACACAATACTCATGCAAACTAAACTAAAAATAAAAGAGATCATTTGTTTGATTGCTTTACTAGAAGTTCCAAGATCACTGTCTAATAATTGGTAAGAGCTGGAACTATAGACCATTAATATGCCTACGACACATAAGATAAAATAAGGGATCAAAATATAAAAATCTAAGTAATGAAGTTTGGATAATCTCTTTACTTGTTTCATTGACTTTCTCCATCATTCAAGAATTTATGAATCGCTTCTTCATTTAGTTTCTCATCGACTTCCAATACACTTCCGGCATCAGTGTAGTCATTAAATGCCCAGCTCCCTTTAACTGGTACAGATAATGTTTCAAGATTTTTTACATTCCCTTTAAGAAAATCTTTTGCTAAGTCTATAAGTACGTTAGTAGGTATGTTTGTATCCAAATAGCCAACAGCTTCACCAGCAATTTTTGGAAGTTGTGCTAGAGGTAAAGCATCTTTGGACTGTTTAGCCAAAGCATCCATGACTTGTTGCTGTCTTCTTACGCGACCAAAATCGCCCTCTTCGTCCATTCGAAAACGAGCATATTGTAACAATGTGTTGCCATCCATGATTTGCTTGCCTTTTTTTATATCGACATTGTCTAAATTGATCTCTTTTTCTGCATCGATTTCAACGCCTTTTGGATACAGTTCATTGATCAGTTGGATGAAATTATTAAAATCAGCTGAAATATAATAATTGATTGGTAATCCAAACGAGTCATTAAGCACTTTTCTCGTTAATTCTGCTCCACCATATGCATAGGCTGCATTGATTTTTTCCAAACCATGTCCCGGTATTGAAACATAAGAATCTCTCATAATTGATATTAATATGGGTTGCTTTGTTTCACTGTTATAGTGGGCGACCATTAAGGTATCAGCGCGTCCCCCATCTTCATCATCTTCTCGACCGTCATCACCTATGATCATAATCGTGATTTCTTTCATATTCGTCTGCTGATCACCAGAAAAATCATTATTCTTGTTCTTGTTTACCTGTGATTGAGCCATTTTTTTCCCATTATGAAAGCTGATTGCTGTATAACTGCCGACTCCTATAATAATCAAGAGAACCAAAAGAAGTATACAAACTAAAAATTTCATTCCTGTTTTCATTTTTATTCCTCGCTAATCATTTTAATTGATCATCAAATAAAGCTTGGCATTAG
Organism: Enterococcus sp. AZ126; assembly: GCF_051714545.1. NCBI lineage: Bacteria > Bacillati > Bacillota > Bacilli > Lactobacillales > Enterococcaceae > Enterococcus > Enterococcus sp. AZ126. The sequence continues at coordinate 838,420 of NZ_JBIOSB010000001.1, read as the reverse complement.
GAATTGATTTAGATGGGGGATAAAAAGGGTATTTTGACTAAAAAATAATGGATAACAACAGGCACAAAATAAAAGAAGAATCTTCACGATCGATAATATAAAATGAAGAAAACAGTCCTTCTTTGATTTGTCTCTCCGCCTTTAAAGAGTAAGAATCCTGTCAACATTATTTACAAAAACAAAAAACCTCCGCTTAGAATAACTCAGCGAAGGGGATTGATTTCAGCACAAAAAAGAGCCTTTTATCATTCTCATCGTTGAGTTTTAGCACTATGAAACGTAAAAAGCAGAGCTTTTAGCTACTTTGTGAAAAGCCTTAATTCGACAATTCCTGTCCTACCCATTCCTGTCTTTCGACATTTTTGAGCAGTAGCCTGTGTTTCCATAGGAGCCTCACCTAACAAGTTATTCAGATCGTCTTAAATATAGTAAATATCTCTAATGAAGTCAATGAGATAAATATTAATTTTTTTATAATATGCTTTTTTTATAATGACTTTTTTTATTTTAAACTAGAAATCCCATCGTCTAGAGGTTTCACGCTACAAAAGTGAATATGCCAAAAAAATACATCTATCTATATTCTTTACTCTTTCTTAAATATAAAGAAAAAAGTTAATAGAAATAAAGAATAGAGGAACGATTGTTTCAGCTAAATCTTCACTTATGGGTGTCAGACAAATGAGTAAACAAAAAAATAGTAGGCGTGCTATAATAAAAAATAATACAGAGTTGAAAACTGTATCAAAAAGATAATGTTTTTATTTAAATTTTTTACGAATATTCTATTTTTATGAGTGATGAAACGTAATGTAATCTGTTTTCAAAATGAATGTGACACAACGTGGAATGAAGCAGAAAAGGTGCTGGAATTATGGTGAAAAAAGTTGATAAATGATCAATCTAGTTACATTTTTGAAGCGAATAGAGATAAATTTACTAAGTATTAAAGCATCGTGTTTCTGATATGAACTTTTACCAGTCGATTTTGTGAGATATGCAGAAGTTTTAACTATGATTGTAATCTCAATCGATTAAAAAAAGAGTGAAATGCTTATAAAACAATTTTACAAGATCAGTTTTACAGAAAGGGGATAACAATGACAGAAGAAGCAGTCTTATATCAGCATGGAACGTTGGGTGCATTAATGGCAGGTTTGATGGATGGGACTGAGACAATCGCAAACATTTTAAAAAAAGGGGATTTTGGGATTGGTACTTTATCAGGTTTAGATGGAGAATTGATCATTTTAAATGGAAGAGCCTATCAAGGAAGAGAAGATGGTGCTTTGATCGATCTAGATGAGGAACAAAAGACTCCATATGCCGCAGTGACAATGTTTAGACCATCTTTTTCTATACCTGTGACTAGTGAAGCAAACAGCGCACAAATCATTAAGCTGATTCGTAAACACTTGAGAAGTGAAAATCTTTTTCACGCAATCAAAATACATGGGACGTTTAAAGACGTCTGTATTCGAGCAATGGCTAAACAAGAAAAACCATATAAAAGACTAGTTGAAGCATCTAAGGAGCAACCCGAATTTAGTAAAAAAAATACTACAGGAACTATCGTTGGTTTTTTCACGCCAGAGTTGTTTCAAGGCGTTGCAGCAGCAGATTTTCATCTGCACTTTATAGACGATGAGCAAACATTCGGGGGTCATTTGATAGCATTTGAATTAGAAAAAGGAACGATCGAAATCGAGCCGATGGACACATTGATGCAACATTTTCCTGAAAATGATGACACGTTTATTCATGCAGCAATCGATTATACTGATTTAGCTAAAGAAATTCAAGAAGCTGAATAATAAAAAACAGGTGGACAAAAAAGTGCTTAGCTCTCAAAAATAAGAAAGAACTAAGCACTTTTGTATCGTCTTTTAATTGGAAATTCGAAGCTGTAAAAAGTCAAAGCGTCTCGTCACATCTTCTTTTTTATTATTTTGCAGCAATTTTTTTCGCTTTTTCTGTATTGGCAAAATGAAGTTTTACATATTTACTTAGTAAGTCCAATCCACCTTTAGCGATTACTTTAGCGGCCACCTTATCAGAAGTCGCTCCTGCACCAGACGGTACTTTCATGCCCAATTCTGCAGATTCTTTATCTAGTTCTTCTAAAAAGGCTGCTCGGCTGATGATTGAAGCTGCTGCGACCGCAACATGGTATTGTTCGCCTTTCGTAATAAAGGATAACGTTTCGCTGACCTGATTTTTTTCACTTCGTACATATTTTTTATAATTTGTTTCTGGTGTAAATTGGTCGATCAGGATTGCTTCAGGTTTGATTGGTTCGATGTCACGTAATAATAAGTGGATCGCTTGATTATGTAAGGCGACTTTCATATGGACAGCGTTGTATTTAGGTTGGATCTGATTGTATTTTTCTGGTTCGACAATTAGTAGTTTATAAGGAATCAATTCTTTGACCACTTTAGAAAGCTGGATGATTTGAGGATCGGTCAACTCCTTAGAATCTCTTACGCCAAGAGCTTTCAACTTTTCGACCATGGTTTTATCGACATAAGCTGCACAAACAGTAACGGGGCCAAAATAACTACCATTGCCCACTTCATCACTGCCTAAGACCGAAAGTTTACTGAAATTAGCAGGTAAAGTTGTTGTTTTTTTTGAGGATGAACTAGTTTTTTTATTCGTTTTAAGTGAACTGCCCCATTTTGCTGCTATTTTTTCAGCATCCGAACCTTGAAAAACCACTTTTCCAGAGGTGTAAGCTGTAATTGTCGTATTTCCAATTCTGGCAACAAATTCAGAGTAAGGAACTGTTTTGTTTAAACGATGTTTTTCATAAAAGGTCTGCATTTTTTTCATCGTTTCTTTTGTTACTTTGATTACTTGTATTTGAGACATAACGACGCTCCTTTCAACTTTTCTTATCAATAGTAAAACAAATGGGCAAAAAAGTGAAGCATGTTTCTTTGGATAAAGATAATTGCTGATAAATGGCTTTCTAATGACGTAAAGTTGAGTTTTCAGAAAATATGTGTTAGAATACATTATAAGTAATGATACTAGTTTGAGTGAGCGGATTTCTGCTCACTCTTTTTAATGGAGTAACATAGGAAGAAAATAGAAAAAAACGTTGATTTTTCTCGTTTTTCTATGGTCTAGCTGGTTAAGCCAGCGTTTCGCTTTTCTATGATCTAGTACGTTACATAAATCTCGAAGGAGGCGAAAATTTTGAGTAGTGTTGTGGAAACTGTTACCGAGTTAGTCACACCAATCTTAGAAAAACAAAATTTTGAACTTGTAGAAGTAGAGTTTGTCAAGGAAGGAAGAGACTGGTTTCTCCGCGTTTTTATTGATAAAGAAGGCGGTATCGATATCTTAGACTGTGCACTTGTTAGTGAACAGCTAGACGAAAAACTTGATTCTATGGATCCTGATCCGATTCCTCAAGCGTACTTTTTGGAAGTATCCTCTCCGGGAGCTGAACGTCCGTTGAAGAAAGAAAGCGACTATGAAAAAGCAGTTGGAGAATACATTCATGTTTCACTTTATCAAATGTTCGATGGTGAAAAACAATTTGAAGGTATCTTAAAAACAATCGATAAAGATCAGTTGACCTTGACAGTCAAAATCAAAACAAGAGTAAAAGATTATACATTCGAACGAAATAACATTGCAAAAGCTCGTTTAGCAATTCAGTTTTAAACGAAGTAAAACGATCAAGCAAAAGCTTATCGCGAGTTGTAAGAATCGACCGACAAAAGGTTGACCAGCTCCGTTCACCTTTCATTTAGACAGTAGGAGGAAATGATAAAAAAATGAGCAAAGAAATGTTAAATGCACTAGATGCATTAGAAGCTGAAAAAGGTATTTCTAAAGAGATTGTGATTGACGCATTGGAAGCAGCTTTAGTTTCCGCATATAAAAGACATTATGGGCAAGCCCAAAACGTTGAAGTAGAATTTGATGGTAAAAAAGGCAACATCCATGTTTATGCTGTAAAAGAAGTAACGGAAGAAGTCTTTGATTCACAACTTGAAGTGTCCTTAAAAGAAGCGATGGAAGTCAACAAAGCTTATGAGATGGGCGATAAAATTCGTTTTGAGGTCACACCAAAAGATTTCGGTCGAATCGCAGCGCAAACGGCAAAGCAAGTTATTTTGCAACGTGTTCGTGAAGCTGAAAGAAACATTATCTATAACGAGTTCAGTGCTTATGAGAATGATATCATGCAAGGAATTGTTGAAAGACAAGACCGCCGCTACATCTATGTAAACTTAGGAAAGATCGAAGCTGTTTTATCTAAGCAAGATCAAATGCCAAATGAATTTTATCAACCCCATGACCGTATTAAAGTCTACGTTTCAAAAGTTGAGAACACTTCAAAAGGGCCGCAAGTTTTTGTTAGCCGTAGCCATCCAGACTTATTGAAGCGATTATTTGAACAAGAAATCCCGGAAGTGTATGATGGAATTGTGGAGATTGTGAGCATTGCCCGTGAAGCTGGTGATCGTTCGAAAGTCTCTGTTCGTTCATCAGATCCGAATATCGATCCTGTCGGAACATGTGTAGGGCCAAAAGGTCAACGTGTACAAGCAATCGTGAACGAATTAAAAGGTGAAAACATGGATATCGTTGAGTGGAGTGAAGACCCAGCAGTATTCATCAGCAACGCATTGAATCCTGCCCAAGTCGTAGACGTTATTTTTGATCCAAACAACAACAAAGCTTGTACTGTAGTCGTTCCAGATTATCAGTTATCTTTAGCGATTGGTAAACGAGGTCAAAACGCACGTTTAGCTGCTAAATTGACTGGTTTTAAAATCGACATCAAACCAGAATCTGAAATGGAAGCCTACTACGCAGAAGCTGCAGAAAATCAAGAGACACTTGAAGAGGCGCACGATGAAGCAATCGTTTTATCTGACATGACAGCTGATGATTACGAAAATGTTGAGTTTGAAGAAGAGACAGTAGAAGACGAAGAACAAGTCTAACGATTTGGAGGGAATAAAATGAAAAAAAGAAAAATCCCGATGCGCAAATCTGTTGTTTCTGGTGAAATGAAACCTAAAAAAGAACTAGTTCGGATCACGCGTTCTAAAGAAGGCGAAGTGGCGATCGACCCAACAGGGAAAATGCCGGGACGCGGAGCGTATGTTTCACTTGAGCCAAAAGAAGTAAAGGAAGCTTGGGATAAACATATTTTAGACCGTGTGTTGGAAACGAAATTGACAGATGTTTTTTACCAAGAATTATTAGACTATGTTGAACATCAAAAAGCACGTAAAGAGTTGTTTGGCAATGAATAAAGAAAAAATATTAAATTTACTAGGTTTGGCTATGAGAGCTGGAAAACTAGTGACCGGTGAAGAATTGACCATCGGTGATATCCGGAGCAATAAAGCAAAATTCGTTTTTGTCGCTTCCGATGCTAGTGAGAATACAAGAAAAAAAATTAGGGACAAATGTTCCTATTACAACGTTTCTTGCAATGAGTCGTTTTTACATTCAGAGTTAAGTCAAGCGATCGGCAGAACACGTATGGTGATCGGAATCAATGATCAGGGCTTTGCGACGAAGTTCAAGGAACTAATCAAAGGTTAGGAAGGTGATTGCATGGGGAAAAAAAGAATTTACGAACTAGCAAAAGAAATCAATCAATCGAGTAAAGATGTTGTCGAAAAAGCACATGCTTTAGGTATGGATGTGAAAAATCACATGGGCGCAATTTCCTCTGAGGACGAATCCAAACTTCGTAACTCATTTGGAGGCAATAAACCTGTAAATGCACAACAAAAACCTGCCGCAAAACCACAAGCACCGAGTGGTCACGGGCAAACAAAACCAGCAAATCCAAAACCAGCTAACCAAAATGGAAATAGACCAAACCAAAATCGACCACAGCAACAAAACAATCAAAATCGTCCAGCACAAGGACAACAAAATAACCAAAATCGTAACAACCAAAATCGAAACATGCAAGGAAGCAGCCAAAATATGACTCAAAACCGTTCAAATCAAGGACAGCAAAATCGTCCGCAACAAAACAATCAAAATCAAAACCGTCCAGCACAAGCAGGACAACAAAACAATCAAAATCGCAATACACAAGGTGGTACTCAAAGTACCAACCAAAACCGCAACACACAAAATACCAACCAAAATCGTCCAGCTGCGCAATCTGGACAGCAAAACCGTCCGCAACAAGGACAAAATAGTAATAATACCCAAGGAAATCAAAATCGTAACAATACGAATACTGGGAATCGCAACAATAGTTTCGGTGGAGGCGGTCAAAATCGTAACCGCAGTGGTTATAATAACCAAAACCGCAACAGATTCAACAAAAAAGGTAAAAAAGGCAAATACCAAGAATCAACAAAACCAGCAGTTCCAGCACGTAAATTCCGTGAATTGCCAGATGTATTAGAATATACAGAAGGAATGAACGTAGCAGATATCGCGAAGAAAATTCACCGTGAGCCAGCTGAAATCATCAAAAAATTATTTATGATGGGTGTTATGGTCAACCAAAACCAATCATTAGATAAAGAAACGATTGAATTACTGGCAGTAGATTATGGTATGGAACCGCAAGAGAAAGTTCAAATCGATGTTGCTGATATCGATAAATTCTTCGAACCAGAAGCATTAGTTGAAGAAAACCTTGTAACACGTCCACCCGTTGTAACGATCATGGGACACGTTGACCACGGTAAAACAACATTACTTGATACTTTACGTAATTCACGCGTAACGTCTGGTGAAGCTGGTGGTATTACTCAGCATATCGGTGCATATCAAATCGATATCGATGGTAAGCCAATTACATTCTTAGATACACCAGGACATGCTGCTTTTACAAGTATGCGTGCTCGTGGAGCTGGTATCACAGATATCACTATTTTAGTCGTTGCAGCAGATGATGGTGTTATGCCGCAAACTGTTGAAGCAATCAATCATGCCAAAGCTGCTGAAGTACCGATCATCGTAGCGGTCAATAAAGTAGATAAACCAGGAGCGAATCCTGATCACGTAAAACAAGAATTAAGTGAACATGGCTTGATCCCAGAAGAATGGGGCGGAGATACAATCTTTGTAAATATTTCAGCTAAGTTTAACCAAAATATTGAAGAACTATTAGAAAATATTCTTTTAATTGCAGAAGTAGAAGATTTGAAAGCTGATCCAACTCAACGCGCAATTGGTACAGTGATCGAAGCCCGTTTAGACAAAGGGAAAGGTCCTGTTGCAACTTTACTTGTACAACAAGGTTCTCTAAAAGTTGGAGATCCGATCGTTGTTGGGAACACATTTGGACGTGTTCGTGTTATGACAAATGATATCGGGCGCCGTGATAAAGCGGTTGGTCCAGCAACACCAGTTGAAATTACCGGATTAAATGATGTACCGCAAGCAGGAGATCGTTTCGTTGTCTTTGAAGATGAAAAAACAGCTCGTCAAGCGGGTGAAGAACGTGGCAAACGTGCTCAGCTTGAACAACGTTCATCAAATAATCGCGTAACATTAGACAACTTATTCGAAAGCCTAAAAGAAGGCGAATTGAAAGACGTTAATGTAATCATCAAAGCAGATGTACAAGGTACGGCGGAAGCTCTTGCTGCAAGCTTGCAAAAAATCGAAGTTGCTGGCGTTCGTGTGAAAATCGTTCATTCGGCTGTTGGGGCAATCAATGAAAGTGATGTGACACTTGCCGCAGCAAGTAATGCGATCATCATTGGGTTTAATGTTCGTCCTACACCGCAAGCGAAACAACAAGCAGATCAAGAAGAAGTTGATATTCGTCTACACCGTATCATCTACAAAGCAATCGAAGAAATCGAAACAGCGATGAAAGGGATGCTTGATCCTGAATTTGAGGAAAAAATTACGGGTCAAATGACGGTTCGTGAACTTTATAAAGTATCTAAAGTTGGAACAATCGCAGGGTGTTACGTAACAGAAGGTTCTATTCGTCGTGATAGTGGCGTTCGTGTGATTCGTGACGGAATCGTTATCTTTGAAGGCAAACTATCTAGCTTGAAACGCTTCAAAGACGATGCTAAAGAAGTTAAACTTGGCTTTGAATGTGGTGCGATGGTTGAAAACTTCAATGACCTTAAAGTTGACGACGTAATTGAAGGTTTTGTTATGGAAGAAATCAAACAATAATTTTAAATAAAGTAAGAAAGAAGGAGAAACAGTATGGCAAATTATCGTGACCGCCGAGTAGGTCAAGAAGTTATGCGTGAAATCAATGATATATTGAGAAAACGTGTAAGGGACCCACGTGTGCAAGATATTACAATTACAGATGTTCGAGTAACTGGAGATTTGCAGCAAGCGACTATTTACTATAGTTTGTTATCTGATCTAGCTTCTGATCAACAAAAAGCGCAACAAGGATTGGATAAAGCAAAAGGGTTGATTCGTAAAGAGTTAGGACAACGTTTGACGCTTTACAAAACGCCTGAACTAATTTTTGAAAAAGATGAATCTGTTCAATATGGAAACCATATTGATGACTTGATCCGCAAATTGAATCAAGGTGAATAGAAAACTTGATTAACTAAAACATACTAAGATTAGAGGGTAAGCTCATCGACAGACGAGTTTACCCTCTATTTTCCTATTTTAAGGTTTATAGTAAGATACGTTGAGGCTTCGAGGTTGGGACAGAAGTGTTTGTGTCTTGGCCTCTTTTTTACTTATTTTTTGTAATAAAATTATTTTTGTAACTATATTGAAATGAACTGTAACACTTTTATCGATCTAATAAATGAAATGTATGGTATTATTTAGAGTATAAGATTTATTAAAGATACTGTTGAAGAAAGTGGAGGGTTAATAGTGAAGAAAAAGAATTTGTCATTATTAATAGTTAGTATGATCACAGTTGCAGGAACAATAGTACCAATGAGTTCATTAGCTGAAACAACTGATAAAAAAATAGAACAACAAGACAAAGAAATTACAGCATTAAAAGAAAAACAAAAAGGAGTAGCAGCGCAAATTACTTCGTTGGAGGAAGAAATTTCGTCTATTTTTGATGATGGGATTGCTCTAAACAAACAAAAGACAGACTTAGTACAGAAATCTGAACAATTAAAAAAAGACATCGCAGCATTAGATGTGCGAATTAATAAAAGAACTGAAGCAATTCAAAAACAAGGAAGAAATGTTCAAGTCAATGGACAAGGAACTCAAATTCTGGATATGATTTTAAATTCAGAATCTATTACGGATGCAGTCGGAAGAGTACAAGCAATTTCCTCAATCATGACAGCAAATAATGATTTAGTTAAACAACAAAAAGAAGACAAAGCTCTTGTTGAAAGTAAAAAGACGGATATCCAAACGAATTTAGCTAATGTAGAAAAGGCCGAGATTCAGCTTGAAAAAGAAAAAGAAAATCTTGTTGCCAAACAAGCAGATTTGAATATTTTAAAAGCAGAAGTCGATTCTGAAACATCAGGTGCTGAAAGTTCAAAAAATAAACTATTAAAAGAACAGCAAGAAGCATTAAAAGTTCAGCTTGCAAATGAAGCAAAGAAAAAAGAAGTAAAAAAAGCTGAGACGGCTAAGACAGATACTGCAAATGAGCAAAAAACAACTGTTCAAAGCGAAAATACTACGGAGGATACTGCGGCACCTTCTAATACTAATGAAACGAATCAATCGACGAATGAACCTGACAAAGGAAACAATGGAAATGATCAAGGAAGCACTGGTCCGTCAGAAAAACCTGATGATCCAGTAACTCCGCCGGTTACTTCTGGGGATGCAACGTTTCAAGCGCTAAATTCTTTACGAGCAGCTCATGGCTTGAATCCAGTGAGCTGGGATGCAGGACTTGCAGCTGCAGCAAGCGGTCGTTCGTCGATCATGCAAGATTACAAAGTACCAGCAGATCATTGGAATAGGGGAGATGAAGTGATTGCCTTCTTGTTTGCTCCAGGTAATTCTGTCATCATGGCTTGGTATAATGAGACGAACATGGACTCACCATCTGGTACAGGTCACCGAGATTGGGAGTTGAATCCTGGCATGACACGTGTTGGATTTGGATATGCTGGCGGTGTAATTGTGGGTCACTCTGCATAAAAATAATACTTAATGGTATTCAATTTACATTAACGATACTAGTGTGAAACAAAACTTTTTTACTCGTTTTGTTTCACACTTTTTATCTGTGGTTGTAATCGTTCATTTCTAGTAGCTATTTTTTTGTTTAATTTATTATCGATCAAAATGAGTTTTAAAAAAATGAATTCCTATCTGCTTCTATGCTATAATAAACCAGTTGATACTTAAATTTTGGAGGAACGAATAAATGGACGGTATTTTACCTTTATGGAAAGAAGCGGGCATGACCAGCCATGACTGTGTTTTCAAACTAAGGAAAATTTTACATACGAAAAAAGTTGGTCACGGCGGTACTTTAGATCCTGATGTATCTGGGGTTTTACCTATTTGTATCGGTAAAGGGACGAAAGTCATTGAATATATGGTTGACTCTGGCAAGACATACGAAGGAGAAATCACACTTGGCTTTTCTACGACAACAGAAGATGTTAGTGGAGAAATAGTAGAGAAAGTAGCTCTGTCTAAAGCTTTTTCAAATAAAGAAATCGATGATGCTATGCAGACGATGACAGGTGTTATCACACAAATTCCACCAATGTTTTCAGCGGTTAAAGTTAATGGCAAACGTCTTTATGAATATGCCAGAAACGGTGAAGAAGTTGACCGCCCAGAGAGACAGGCGACGATTTATTCTTTTGAACGCACGAGTGAGCCTGTTTTTGATGAAACAAAAGGAACGCAACGGTGGCGTTTTAAAGTCATTTGCGGTAAAGGAACCTACGTTAGAACGTTATCTGTAGACACAGGCCTTGCTTTAGGAGTGCCAGCTCATATGTCCGACTTAACACGTACGGCAAGCGGTGGCTTAACAGCTGAACAATGCTTGACGTTAGAACAAGTTGCAGAAAAAATGGCGCAAAATGAAATCAACGAAACGCTATTACCAATCGAAACAGCTATCGAACAATTTCAGCGCATTGATTTAGCGGATGAGCTTTATCAAAAAGTCAAAAATGGTGTTCGCTTAAGTCCAACTGAATTGACTTTGAAGGAGATGCCGCAAGACTTAGTCGCATTATTCTATCAAGATCAAGTTGTGAGTTTATATATGGCTCATCCAACTAAACCCAATGTATTAAAACCCAGTAAAGTATTACGAAATAATTAATAGAAAGAAGTTTTATCATGCAAATTATTCCAATTCGACATCCTTATAATTCGGAGCAGATCCCAGAAGATGATGTTGTGATGGTATTAGGTTTTTTTGATGGTGTTCATCGTGGACATCAAAAAGTGATTGAAACAGGTAAAAAAATTGCAATAGAAAAAGGCTTGAAACTGGCAGTAATGACATTTAATCAGCATCCGTCCATTGTTTTTCAAAAAGTTTTACCTGAAAATATGAAATATTTGAACAGTTTGGAACAAAAAGAACGGTTGATGGCTAACTTAGGTGTAGATATTTTGTATGTGATCGAATTTACTTCTGCTTTTGCTCACTTAGCGCCACAGGAATTTGTAGATCAATATATTGTCGGACTTCATGCAGCGGTTGCAGTTTCTGGTTTTGATTATACCTATGGTCCTAAAGAAATTGCAGATGTTGCCCATTTACCTGGATATGCCAACGATCGATTTGAAGTCGTAACGGTAAGTAAAGAAGAATTAGCTGGTGTAAAAATCAGTTCTACAAGGATTCGTGATTTGATGGAACAAGGAAGAATGGAAGAGGTCACTGAATTACTCGGTTATGTCTATGAAACTGATGGAACTGTTGTACATGGTGATGCCAGAGGACGTTTATTAGGATTTCCTACTGCTAATATTAAAGTGAAGAGTACTGTTCGTCTGCCTAGAGTAGGAGTTTACGCTGTCAAAATCCAAGTTGGAGAAAAATGGCATGTTGGTATGGGCTCGATCGGTCACAATGATACTTTTGGTGAGGGTCGCGAGTTGACAGTGGAAGTCTACATCTTAGATTTCCATCAAGATATTTACGGCGAACAAGTAACCGTATCTTGGAATCATTATTTGCGCGACCAAATCAAGTTTGATGGAGCAGAAAATTTGATCGTTCAGCTAAAACAAGACGAACAAGATACAGCCGATTATTTTTTGAAAAAGACTCGTTAAACTGGTTTTCAGATTCCAGTGAAACTGAGTAATCGTTAATGAATCGTATAAACAGATGGATTTTCGTCTACTGTTTATACGATTTTTACTTTCAATCTTAAAATAAAGATAAAAGGTAGACTTTTCCACATTTAATAAAAATAAATTGTATACTATAAATAGGATAGTTAAGAAAAAATAATTTACCTTAAGGGGAAATGTATGGAGAAAAAGGAAAACCAGAAAAGAAAAACAAGGCTATTTCTTTTTTTGATTTTGTTTATAGTAGTTATCTTAGGTGGAATTTCTTCCTTTATTTGGTTTTCTATCAACATTGATTATCAGGATAATACGAACCCTTCCTATGATGGTTATCATTTTTTATCGGTAAAATTAGACTTAGATACAATCGATTTTCAAAAAAAACATAAAACGTTAATGGATGGAAGTCAAGTGAAAGGGGAATTTTCAGAACATATGATTGATTCTGTAGTGCAAAATATGGGGATCAAATATCCTGTACCTCGTCCAGTTTTTCATTTAATAAATAAAGACAATAAACAGACTGTTTATCGAGTAAAGGCAAATCTATCTAGCGTGAAACATATAAAAAAAGTTGAATTTGCAACCTTTGGCGAATTAAATGGGCAAAACGATCTAAAGCTTTATCAAGGTGTTTATCAGCCTGAAAGTGATACCTGGGAATCGGATATTATCGTAAAAAATCATCAAGAAGTTGGACGGTATCAAATTAAACTTTTGATTACAAAAGAAAATGGAAAAACGGAACTTGTTGAGTTTGGTGAATTCATCGTGGAACAGCCAACTATAGAAGCTGAAATTGATCGTTCTAAAGTGGGGAAAGGTCAATTTGATGTAAACATCAAAACGAAAAGTGTGGCAACGATTGAAAAAGTCAAAGTCTCTGTTTGGCACAAAGAGGATCAAAGCGATAAAAAAATATATGAAGGAATTCGACAAATGGATAATACCTATAACGTTCATATTGATTACGAAGATTTTGATTTTAATAATGGTGTTTATCATGTGAATTCAGAATTAACTGCAACGAACGGATTAACAGCCAAAGGAGAAGAGAGCACAGTAGCAATTGATCTTAATCGTCCTGTTCGGATCCGTATCATGCAAGAAACAACCCTTTTTCAGGATAGAACCTTGTCAAAAGTTGCTAAGCAATTACCAACGAATAGTATAGCTTACGTAAAGGGTATCGCTTTTAATTCAGAAAACAAAATATACCGTACAACTGAAGGATACATTTCTGCGGATAATAGTGAAATTAATGAAATGATGGATGATATACGCTATGTCGCACATCGTGGCAATCACAAAGTTGCACCTGAAAACTCTATCCCTGCCTTTCAACAATCCGATAGCTGGGGAATTGAAACCGATATTTGGCTGACGAAAGATAAGCAATGGGTCATTATGCATGATAAAACGATTGATCGAATGACCAATGGTAAAGGAAAAATAAAGGATCTGACATTAGCTCAAATAAACTTATTTCACATCGATCAAGGAGCTAATAAGCAAAATTATTCAGAAGATCAATTAGTGATTCCTACGTTAGAAGACTTTCTAACGATTATAAATAATAAAAAAAGTATCCCTTTTATTGAGATCAAAGCCAAAAACCTTGAATCAAGTGATTACGATAGTCTAGCAAATTTAATTAGTGCATACGGTATGGCGGATACGGCAGTAATAATCTCATTTGATTATCCCAATTTGATTGAAATGAAAAAACGTCTTCCAGATACTCAAGTTCAGTTTTTAGCGACTACTTTAGATGAGCAAATGATTGATCAAGTAAGCACTCTAGGTGAAAATGCTGGTTTAGATATCAAATATGATTGTGTTGTTGATCGAGCAGATCTGATAGCTAAAGCGCAAAGTAAAGGATTGTCTGTTAATTTATGGGGGGTTCCACAAAGCGAGTTTAAGAAGATGGAGGCTTTAGGAATAAACAATCTAACTACAGATTATAATTAAGCAACACAAATTTGTTTTTTAAAATGATAATCCCTTAAATTTCTGATCAATTAGTTGAAAACAGTGTTTAGCTTTGAGGAGTATGCGGAAATTTATAAAAACTATTATCTAGATTTTTATGAATTTCCGTCTATATTTAGAGTTTTTTTGATTTGTTTGTAGTAGTCATTAAAATGAAGTATTGGTAAATGAAGACAACACTTGTTTTAGCTGAGGGTTCATGTATTTATTTTTAAGATAATAAATAGACATCGCTCTAATTGGGAGGGTTTCATGATTGATGGATGCAATATTGAAATCATCTAAATGACATTCTAAATATTGTGGAACGATAGAAAATGTGTCCGTATTGTTTACAATGTAAAGAATCAATTCAGTCGTATCAACTTGAATATCATATTCTTGAGATCTTTTCGGAAGATTTATTGCCATCCAATTATAAATAGTTTTTGTTTCAAGAAAATTTTCTTTGAAAAAAACAAAAGGATAGTTGTCGAATAAGTCCAAAGTGAGTGTTTTATTGTTTAAGACTGGATGTCCTTTTCGTACAATAATATTGTATTCATTTGAATAAATAATTAGTTCATTTATTTCAGCGGGGACTTTTTTTACAGAAGGACCAATTCCAATATCGCATTCCATTGTTTCCAGTGACTTGAAGATGTTATCTGAAATTATGGTATTTACTTTTAACTCTTCATACTCACGAAATAAAGAAGAAAGAATATCCATTAATTTAAATTCTAGATCATTTAAAAAAAGAGCAACATTTAAGGTTGGCTTGGCAGTTTTTTTTGTGGTAGAAAGATCATTAATTTCTTCGCAAATATAGGACATTTCTTGTTTGATACGCCAACAATGCGCTTCTAATATTTTTCCAGCAGGTGTAAGTTGACATTCTCCACTGTTTCTAAAAAATAAAGCTGTTCCAATTTCGTCTTCAAGATTTTTTATTTGCTTGCTTAGAGCAGCTTGCGAAATATTCAACTTATTACTAGCTCTCGTGAATTGTTTTTCTTCGCAGAGAGATAAAAAATAGTTCAGATGCGTTAATTCCATGACCATTGACTCCTTTCAAAAGGCAAATTAAAAGATATATTGAAGCTGTTCAATTAGATGTTTGTGTGTTTTTGACAGTGAAGTATTTCTAGAATAGCCGATAGAAATATTTCTAAAAGGTGCTTCAAGCATTTCAACAGAAGCAACATTCAAATAACGAGGAAGCGATTCTGTTAGCGAGTATGGGAGGAATGCTACCCCAAAATCCTGATCAACTAAGTTTAATATTGAAATTGTCGAAGGGAGTTCATAATATCGATTATCTTTAAGCTGTGGATAGTTCGTTTCAATCCATGAACTGATTATTTTTTTTTCGTAAATCTGTTTCGAATAGTTTATCAAAGGAATTTGTTTCAAATGATCGGCTGATATTTCATTCAAATGGGCCAGTTGATTGTTATTACTCGTAAAGACGACATAGGATTCAGAGAATATCAAATCACTTATTATTTTCGTGTTTGTTTCAGATAGAATACCAATTGCGATATCTATTTCGTTTTTTTCAAGCACATCTTCTAAATTTTCGTAATAACTATACTCAAGTGAAACAGTCGGGTAATAGTTACGGAATTCTGTTAGTAATTTAGCAATCAAATAATCAGTGTCAGCTAAATTAGTCCCAATTTTAATCTTTGCAGTCTCTCCAGTATGAACCAGTAAGTTTATTTCTTTAATAGCCATTTCAAATTCCTGAAAAATCGTTTCTCCTCTTGTTTTTAAAACAAATCCTTCTGGCGTTAATTCATTGGTATTGTGGCCTCTTGTTATCAATCGAGCATTTAGTTCTAATTCTAATTCACGAATATGAGTACTCAAATAAGGTTGAGAAATACCTAATTCCTCTGAGGTTTTTGTAAAATTTTTGTATTTACATAGTTCTAAAAAATAATCTAGATGTTTTAATTTCATTCGTTCATCTCCTTCACTTGAGTGAAAAAAACTCTAATCATATACAAGATAAAATAATTTTAGTTAAAATAGTTCTTTTTTAGAAAAAATATATAAAAAATTAATAGTATATTATTGAACTTTCAAAACAAGTATAAATTATTATGGATTAATCAGGAAAAGAGCCTCTTTAATTGGTAGCAGACCAATTGAAGAGGCTTCTATCAGGATATTACCTTCTGATAAAAATGACGAACGATCGCTTATATGTTGAGGTTGGCACATAAGCGTTTATTCATATTTATTATAGTCTTGAAGATAAATCTAAGCCATTACGATTTACTTATAGTGCTATTCCTTTTTGTGAATTTCAACTTATTTTCGAAGGAGTTACTTCTGCATCTATCGTTTATTCGGATTCTTTAAGGCTAAGTTTTTTTGTAAAAAGAAGGATGGATTTTCTACAAACGAAGTTTAAATCTTCGTTCGTAAAGTCATCACAAAAAAAGATGAGTCAATAGGCTATCTGTTTATTCTTATACCGTTATTCCTTTTTTTGTCTATCAAAAAAAATAATAATTCATTAAACTGATGATGTAATTCTTCTTGTTAGGTGAGGCTCCTATACAAACATAGGCTACTGCCCAAAAATGTCGAGAGACGCCAATGGGTAGAACAGGAACTGTCGAATTAAGGCTTTTCTTAAGGTAGCTAAAAGCTTAGGCTTTTTACGTTGTATAGTGCCAAAACTCAACGAATGTGAAGACTCATGGCGAAGTGCGCTGAGTTTTCAGTGCGCTCTTTTTGTGTGGAAAGGATGTGGTTATCATATCGGAAGATAGTTCGATAAAGCGAAACTCAACTAAAAGAAAAGAGGATAATCTAGATGCAAAAAGAAATGAAGAACATGATCCATGAAAAAGCGTATCAGAAATTAGCTAATCTATCGATTGATAAAGTACTGGAAAATTTTTCATCCTCGTGGGAAGGTTTAAAAGCTAGAGAAATAAAACGCTCAAAAGAGCAATTTGGTGTAAACAAAATCACTGATGATAAAAAGAAATCATTGGTTTATACGGTGATAAAATCTTATGTCACTCCGTTCACTGTAGTATTGATGATACTTGCAACTATCTCGTTTTTTACTGAATATGTGTACGCGGAACCAAGTGAAAAAGATCTTGTGGGTGTCTTGATCATGTTGATCATGGTTTTATTAAGTGGCACGATGACATTAGTCCAATCAGTAAAATCGAGTAATGCGGTCAGCAAACTGCAAAATATGATTCAGATTACTGCAACTGTTACTAGAGAAAATAAAGAAATGGAAATCCCGATGGACGAAGTTGTTTGTGGTGATTTAGTGAAGCTCTCAGCTGGCGACATGATTCCAGCAGACCTCCGCTTGATCCATGCCAAGGATTTGTTTGTTTCTCAATCTGCAATGACAGGAGAAAGTTTTCCAGTTGAAAAGAAAGTTAAAAATGTCGTGACCACAAGGAACAGTCAAACGGATTTTGAAAACCTACTATTTTTAGGGAGCAATGTTGTGAGTGGTAGCGGGATTGGTGTAGTTGTTCGTGTGGGCGATGATACATTATTTGGAAAAATAGCACAAGATGTAGCAGATGATGATAAAAAAACGAGTTTTGAAATAGGCGTAAATAAAACCACCTGGTTATTGATCCGCTTTATGATGGTCATCACGCCAGCAGTATTTTTGATAAACGGAATAACCAAAGGCAATTGGAGTGAAGCGCTGATGTTTGCAATCGCAACTGCTGTAGGGCTTACTCCAGAAATGCTGCCGATGATCGTTACCACAAATTTAGTCAAAGGCTCTAGAGATATGGCCAAAGAAGGAACGATCATGAAAAACGTCAATGCGATTCAAAATTTTGGCGCTATGGATATTCTGTGTACGGATAAGACGGGCACACTAACGCAAGATAAGGTTATTCTTGAGTACCATTACAACACTTCATGTCAAGAGGATCATGAAATATTGCATTCTGCGTTTTTGAATAGTTTCTTTCAGACAGGTTTACGAAATTTGATTGATAAAGCGATTATTGAAGCAGCATCGAAAGAATTATCCATTGACGAAGAAGATTATTTTAAAATAGATGAAATTCCTTTTGATTTTAATCGTAGAAGAATGAGTGTGGTTGTTAAAGATAGAAGATCCAATCGAAGCCTATTAATCACCAAAGGAGCAGTAGAAGAGATGCTGCAAGCATGCTCTTACATTAACCAGCAGGGAAATATTATTCCACTCACGCAAGAGATAAAAAAACAAGTACTAAAAACAGTCAAAGAATTAAATGAAGATGGCTTACGAGTATTGGCCATTGCTGATAAAAAAGTCAATAATCAACTAGATGATTATTCTGTAGAAGACGAGAAAGAGTTGGTTTTACAAGGATATTTAGCATTCTTAGACCCTCCAAAAGAAACAGCGGCAGCGGCAATCAAAGCATTGAAAAACAATGGTGTTTCTGTAAAAATTTTAACTGGAGATAATGAATTAGTCACACGTTCAGTCTGTAAAGAGGTTGGTCTGGGAACTGAAAGAATGATCAATGGTTCAGCAATAGGTAAGTTATCTGAAGTTGAATTAGAAAAAATCGTTACTGAATACAATATCTTTACGAAAGTAACGCCAGACCAAAAAACAAAAATCGTAAAAGCATTGAAAAAAAATGATCAAACAGTTGGATTTATGGGAGATGGTATTAATGATGCTGGAGCCATGAAAGTATCAGATGTAGGCATTTCTGTAGATACGGCCGTTGATATTGCAAAAGAATCGGCAGATGTTATTTTATTACAAAAGGATTTGATGGTTTTAGAGCAAGGAATTATATCAGGTCGTAGAGTATTTAGCAATACCATGAAATATATCAAAATGACTGCAAGCTCCAATTTTGGTAATGTATTTTCTGTTATTCCAGCAAGCATCTTCTTACCTTTTTTACCAGTTGCGCCGATTCAATCTCTTTTCTTAAACTTAATTTATGATACATCATGTATGTCTGTACCTTGGGATAATGTCGATGCAGAATATGTGGAAAAACCAAAAAAATGGGAAGCAAAATCAATTGGTTCTTTCATGAGATGGTTTGGACCGACCAGTTCTATTTTTGATATTGTCACTTATCTATTTATGTATTTCATAATTTGTCCAACAATTTTGGGTGGCAGCTTTTTCTCATTAACAGCAGATAAGCAATTATTGTTTATTGCGATTTTCCATGCAGGTTGGTTCATTGAATCTTTATGGTCACAAATGTTGGTGCTTCACGTTTTAAGAACACCAAAGATCCCGTTCCTTCAAAGTAGAGCATCAGGTATATTGACACTGGTCACTTCAATTGGAATTTTAGGCGGTACAATTTTACCATTTACCAATTTAGGCGCAACGATTGGATTTGCACCTTTACCAGGAAATTACTTTTTCTATTTAATACCAACGATCATTGCGTATTTACTTTTAGTAACGGTAATCAAAAAAATATATATGAAAAAATATCAAGAGTTACTTTAATCGGAAATTTTAGGACACTTTGGATTCTAGGAATGAACCAAGGTGTCTTTTTTTTGTACATTAAATAGTGAATTTATTGAATCAAATTAGAACATTATATGATTGAATATGGTAAGATGAAGTGGGTCTTTTATATACAGATATAATAGAGTAGAGGACTTTCAAATTGGAGGAATAAAAACAGTGAAAAATGATACAACGAGCATTTCAGCATATATACATATCCCTTTTTGTGAACACATTTGTTATTATTGTGATTTCAATAAAGTTTTTTTAGAAGGTCAGCCAGTAGATGAGTATATCCAAAGTCTTTTGACCGAAATTCGTTTGACAAAAGAGCAATATCCAAGCAAAGATACCAAAACAATCTATATAGGTGGTGGAACCCCAACGTCTTTATCGGCTAATCAATTGGCTGTGTTGTTAAAAGGCGTACGTGAACTTTTGCCGATAGAAGCTGGAAATGAATTCACAGTGGAAGCAAACCCGGGTGATTTAACACAAGATAAATTACAGGTGATGAAAGAGTATGGAGTCAACCGTTTATCAATGGGTGTTCAAACATTTGATGATCAGCTTTTGAAAAAAATTGGTCGCAAACATACGGCTGAAGATGTCTATGATACAATGAAATTTTTAGAAAAAGAAGACTTCTTGAATGTAAGTATTGATTTGATTTATGCATTACCTGGCCAAACATTAGAAGGATTTAGAGACACTTTAAGACGAGCAATCGAGCTTGATTTACCTCATTATTCATTGTATTCACTGATTTTAGAAAATAAAACAATGTTTATGAATTGGGTACGTCAAGGTCGCTTACAATTACCTGATCAGGAAGTTGAAGCGCAAATGTTTGAAGAAACGATCCTTGCGATGGAAAAAGCAGGACGTCATCAATATGAAGTAAGTAACTTTGCTTTAAAAGGTCAAGAAAGCCAGCACAATTTGGTCTATTGGAATAATGACCATTACTATGGTTTTGGAGCTGGAGCCAGTGGCTATCTAGGCCATACTCGTTATCGTAATCATGGTCCCATACAACACTATTTAAAACCATTAAAGGAAAATCAATTGCCTACTGTTGAAACAGAATTATTGACATTAAATAATCAAATGGAAGAAGAACTTTTTCTAGGTTTGAGAAAAATGAGAGGCGTATCAAAATCGCGTTTCCAAGAGAAATTTGGTTTACCGTTGGATCATGTATACAAAGAAACGATTCCAGAGTTGGTCCAAAAAGGGTTGCTGTTGGAGAATGAAGATCATATCCAACTCACTGAACAAGGACTTTTCGTAGGAAATGATGTGTTTGAAGCATTTCTCATAGATAAAGAATAGGAAAATAAAAAGGAATGAAACTAGAGTTTAAATGGCTCTGATTTCTTTCTTTTTTATTTTTTTAGCACTCGATGATAAAGAGTGCTAAAAAAGTTTGTTTTTCTCTTGACAATTTTGTGAGAACTTGCTATATTAATAATTGTATTAGCACTTGAACAACATGAGTGCTAATGAAGGGTGGTAACTATGATAACGGAAAGACAAAAGAATATTTTGCGACTTATCATCCAAGAATACACAAATACAGGAAATCCTGTAGGTTCCAAAAAATTAATGGAAGAAGGCATTCAATCGAGTTCTGCGACAATTCGTAACGATATGAAAGCTTTAGAAGAACACGGATTGCTAGCGAAGACACATTCGTCTTCTGGTAGAATTCCTTCAATGGATGGTTATCGCTATTATGTGGACCATTTGTTAAGTCCAGCGGAAGTTGAACATGATGAATTAGAAGCGATTCGCCATTCCTTTGGTAAAGAGTTTCATGAAATCAATGATATCATTGAACAATCTGCTGAGATCCTTTCTGACCTAACAAGCTATACTGCTTTTTCGTTAGGACCTGAAGTGAAAGAACGAAGATTGACTGGTTTTCGAATCGTTCCATTAAATGAGCGTCAAATCATCGCGATTATCGTAACAGATAAAGGCAACGTAGAAAACCAAGTATTTGCGATTCCGTCATCTGTATCAAGTCAGGATTTGGAAAAGATGACCCAAATAATCAATGACAAATTGGTAGGACAACCGTTACTGACAGTTTATCATCGTCTACGTACGGAAATCCCAATGATTTTACATCGTTATTTTCAAACACCAGATGGCATGATGAATCTATTTGATGCAATGTTAGGACACGCGTTTGAAGAAAAAGTTTTCGTCAGTGGTCGTATGAATCTACTAGATTTCGGTGTAGAAAAGAACATCGAACAACTAAAATCTGTTTATTCTTTTATGAAAAATACAAATGAAATTACTCATTTATTGACAGCTGATGAAGAAGCCGATACACAAATAGCGATTCGAATCGGTTCAGAAATAGGAAATGATTTACTTGATCATATGAGCATGATTACAGCAACCTATGAAGTCTCGGGTCACGGCAAAGGGACTATCGCCTTGTTAGGCCCCACAAGTATGCCTTATTCAAAAATGTTTGGTTTGGTGGATGTTTTCCGCCATGAATTAGCTTCAAAACTTGGTGCTTATTATCGGTTTTTGGATCAATAAGTATAAAGTTGAAAATATAGAATTCTATTAATTCTACGGAAATGAGAAGGGAAGTTGCTAGAGTGAGTAATAAAGAAGAAACAAATGAAGAATTAAAAGAAGAACACATGGAAGCTATCGATGATTCAGGTGTTTCTGAAACAGAAATAGAAATGACAGAGCTAGAAAGTGCGAACGCTGAATTGTCAGAAATGGAAGATAAGTTTCTAAGAGCACGCGCTGAGATTGCCAATATGAGCAATCGGTTTAAAAATGAACGTGAATTACTTGTTCGTTATCGTTCGCAAGATTTAGGTAAAAAATTATTGCCGTCTATCGATAATTTAGAACGTGCGATGGCGATAGAAGTTGACGATGAGCAAGGTACGAGCTTGAAAAAAGGAATCTCAATGGTTCTTGAAAGTTTACAAGCTGCTTTGAAAGAAGAAGGCATCGAAGAAATCCCGACAATGGGTGAAGTGTTCGATCCTAATTTACATCAGGCAGTTCAAACGATTCCAGCAAGTGACGAAGTACCTGCGGATACAATCGTTGAAGTGTTACAAAAAGGCTATAAATTACATGACCGCGTTTTACGAGCAAGCATGGTTGTTGTTGCACAGTAACAGCAAAAAAATGTTTGTATAATATAAATTGAAAAAAATTAAAATAGAAGATAGGAGATCATTAATTATGAGTAAAATTATTGGTATTGACTTAGGAACAACAAACTCAGCAGTTGCAGTATTAGAAGGTGGAGAAGCAAAAATCATTGCAAACCCAGAAGGTAACCGTACAACACCTTCAGTCGTATCATTCAAAAATGGAGAAATTCAAGTTGGTGAAGTTGCAAAACGTCAAGCTGTAACGAATCCACATACAATTGCCTCAATCAAACGTCACATGGGTGAAGCGGGCTATAAAGTAGAAGCAGATGGCAAATCTTATACACCACAAGAAGTTTCTGCAATGATCTTACAATATTTAAAAGGCTTCGCAGAAGATTATCTAGGTGAAAAAGTTGATAAAGCAGTTATTACAGTACCAGCTTACTTCAACGATGCACAACGTCAAGCAACAAAAGACGCAGGTAAAATCGCTGGTTTAGAAGTGGAACGTATCGTGAACGAACCAACTGCTGCAGCATTAGCTTATGGTTTAGATAAAACAGATAAAGACGAAAAAGTTTTAGTATTTGACCTTGGTGGTGGTACATTTGACGTATCGATCCTTGAATTAGGTGATGGCGTATTCGACGTATTATCAACAGCCGGTGACAATGAACTTGGTGGAGATGACTTTGATAATAAAATCATCGATTACATGGTAGCAGAATTCAAAAAAGAAAATGGTGTTGATTTATCTAAAGATAAAATGGCCGTTCAACGTTTGAAAGACGCTGCTGAAAAAGCGAAAAAAGATTTATCAGGTGTTACTTCAACTCAAATCAGCTTACCGTTTATCACAGCAGGAGACGCAGGTCCATTGCATTTAGAAATGAACTTAACTCGTGCTAAATTTGATGAATTAACAAGTGATTTAGTAGAACGTACGAAAACTCCTGTACGTCAAGCATTGAAAGATGCTGGTTTGAACCCTTCTGAAATTGACGAAGTTATTTTAGTGGGTGGATCTACTCGTATTCCAGCGGTTGTAGAAGCTGTTCGTAAAGAAACAAACAAAGAACCAAACAAATCAGTTAACCCTGATGAAGTAGTCGCAATGGGTGCTGCAATCCAAGGTGGAGTTATCACAGGTGATGTGAAAGACGTTGTATTATTAGACGTAACACCATTATCATTAGGGATTGAAACAATGGGTGGCGTATTTACTAAGTTGATCGATCGTAATACTACGATTCCAACAAGTAAATCTCAAACATTCTCAACAGCTGCTGATAATCAACCAGCTGTAGATATTCACGTATTACAAGGTGAACGTCCAATGGCAGCGGATAACAAAACATTAGGTCGTTTCCAATTAACAGATATTCCAGCTGCTCCTCGTGGTGTGCCTCAAATCGAAGTAAGTTTTGATATCGATAAAAATGGTATTGTAAACGTACGTGCGAAAGATTTAGGAACACAAAAAGAGCAAACAATCACAATCAAATCTTCATCAGGTTTGTCAGATGATGAAATCGAACGTATGGTTAAAGATGCTGAATCAAATGCGGAAGCAGATAAAGCACGTAAAGAAGAAGTTGACTTACGTAACGACGTTGACGCATTGTTATTCACTGTTGATAAAACATTGAAAGAACTAGAAGGCAAAGTAGACGCTGACGAAGTGAAAAAAGCCGAAGATGCTCGTGATGAGTTAAAAGCTGCTGTTGAAGCAAACGATATCGAACAAATGAAAGAAAAACGTGATTCATTAAACGAAATCGTTCAAAACTTAACAGTAAAACTTTATGAACAAGCAGCGCAACAACAAGCACAAGAAAATCCAGAAGCTGCACAA
This sequence comes from Enterococcus sp. AZ126, assembly GCF_051714545.1. Lineage (NCBI taxonomy): Bacteria > Bacillati > Bacillota > Bacilli > Lactobacillales > Enterococcaceae > Enterococcus > Enterococcus sp. AZ126. Next base: position 813,723 of record NZ_JBIOSB010000001.1, on the reverse strand, counting down.
GGTGGAGCAGATGATGTTGTAGATGCTGACTTTGAAGAAGTAGACGGCGACGACAAATAATCGCTAATAAGCTGGCAAAGACCAAAGTCATCGCTTTGGTCTTTGCCTATCTTTATTTGTAGGATAATTTGTGGTATGATTACAACGATGTTTTTATATAAATAAATTGGCGTCGATCCTTTTTTAATAAATGGAATAATAGTTGGAGGGGAACTAATGGCTACGAAAAGAGATTATTATGAAGTCCTAGGCTTATCAAAGGGTGCTTCAGATGACGAAATAAAAAAAGCTTACCGAAAGCTTTCTAAGCAATATCATCCAGATATCAATAAAGAAGCGGGTGCAGAAGAAAAATTCAAAGAAGTTTCTGAAGCATACGAAGTTTTAAGTGATTCACAGAAAAAAGCTGCTTATGATCAATATGGTCATGCAGGTACTGATCCAAATTACGGTGGAGGTGCTGGTGGTTTCGGCGGCTTTGGCGGAGGCGGCTTTTCAAGTAGCGGCTTTGGTGGATTTGAAGACATTTTTGATTCATTCTTTGGTGGTGGGTCGCGTAGTGTAGATCCAACAGCTCCAAGACAAGGGTCAGATTTGCAATATACAGTCAACCTTAAGTTTGAAGAAGCTATCTTTGGTGTAGAAAAAGAAATTAAATATAACCGAGAAGATAACTGTGAAACCTGTGGTGGGAACGGGGCTAAACCTGGTACTCATCCTGAAACGTGTCACAAGTGTCATGGCTCTGGTTCGATCAATGTTGAACGTCAAACACCACTTGGTCGTGTAATGAGCCGCCAAACCTGTGATGTTTGTCATGGTACAGGTAAAGAAATCAAAGACCTTTGTCCAACTTGTCACGGAACTGGACATGAGAAAAAAGCACATACAGTAAAAGTCAATGTTCCAGCTGGCGTAGAAGATGGACAACAAATGCGTTTGGCAAATCAAGGAGAAGCTGGTATGAATGGTGGACCATACGGTGATCTATATGTTGTATTCAGCGTAGAAGATAGTACTATTTTTGACCGTGAAGGTTCAGAAATCTACTATGATTTACCATTGAGCTTTGTACAAGCAGCACTTGGAGATGAGGTCAAAGTACCGACTGTTCATGGAGATGTAAAATTAAAAATTCCTGCAGGTACTCAAACAGAAACAAACTTCCGCTTACGTGGTAAAGGCGCACCGCGCTTACGTGGTGGAGCTAATGGAGATCAGCATGTGAAAGTTAAAATCATTACACCGAAAAACTTGAACGACGAACAAAAAGAAGCTTTACGCGCATTTGCGAAAGCCGGCGGTCAAACGGTAAGTGAACAACAAGAAGAAGGCTTCTTTGATAAAATGAAAGATGCTTTTGGCGGTAAGAAAAAGAAATAAAAGTAAAGAGCCTATCCATTGATGCTTTCTAAGCGCCAACGGAAAGGCTCTTTCATTTTCAATTGTTTTGATAGAGTTCGAGTAAATTTTCGATACGACTTTTTAATTCAGCTCTAACGTGAGGTGGTTCGAGACATTCACATTGATTGCCGAAACTTAAAAGTAAATTATAGCCAAAGTCATCTTCCATAAAAGGAAATGAAACTATCAATTTTTCAGTATCCTTATAAGGAGAATAGTGTAACGGCCCAAATTTATCAACCAGTTGTTCTCTGATTTTATTGGTTACTTTGAGTGTAATGAGCGTAAACTTTTTACCATAGAACGGTTCATGTCCTAATGGCTGTGCTTTAAATTCTCGGGGAACAAAAGTAGAAGAAAAGGCTAAATTCTGTATTCTTGAGATTTTAAAGGTTCTAAAATCTTCTTTTTCTAGGCAATAAGCCTGTAAATACCAACTGATTTCTTTTAAAACTAGACGATAAGGTTCGACGATTCGTTTTGTTTTTCTTCCATGGTTATCTTCATAGTCAAAGCATAATGAGCGGCTTTGATCCATAGCAGTTTTGATAATTTCTAAAAACGGCTGTAGTGTATGATTGCTTGTCCATGGTGTCAAGTCGATTGCAATTTGGTTGGATTTGAATTCAATTTCTTCTAAAAAATTTGCTGGAATAAGTGTTTTTATCTTCTCGAACGTTTGGTTGATTTGAATCGGAGAGACATTTTGAGACAAACTTTCTAAAGCAATCAGTAAAGATGTAATATCAGAAGAGGTGAAAAAATTTTTATCTATTTTGTAATTATCCATAATTTGTATCCCACCATTTATGCCAGGTAAAGTGGTAACTGGTATTCCTGCTTCACTAAGAGAGTGAATATCTCTGTAGATCGTCCGAACGGAAACTTCAAGTGTTTTAGCTAATTGAGAAGCACTGATTTGTTTTTTATCTAATAGAATCATCGTGATTGCGAGTAAGCGTTCTGTTTTCATTGGAGTGCTTCCTTTCTTTGTATAGTGTCAGCAAATCATTCATCTTATTATAGCGAAAAAGTATCTCTTGTGGTGAGAATAAATGAATAAATCGGTATGGATCAGTAGATAGTCAAGAAATGTTGACATTCGTTATTTAGATTTATATAATGTGAATGTTGTTTAAGGATACTCATGGTATTTTATTAAAGGATAACGGTCACATTTTTTTATTGTTCAATAACGAATAACTAGTAGAGAGAGGAAGTCTGATATGAACAAAGCTCTTTTTAAAGAATATCATCCATTAGTCCTTTTTAGCTATTATTTCGTAATGCTTTTGATAGTAATGAGTACGACAAATCCAGTGATTCTAAGTATTTGCTTCTTTGGGAGTTTGTTCCTCCAGTTAGTTCATTTGAAAGAGAAGAAAAAGAAATCGGTGTTTTATCCTTTATTTTTTTTAGCAATTATAACGATAACTAATCCTTTATTTGTTCACCGAGGAGCAACGATTTTGTTCTTTTTATTTAACAAACCGATTACGAAGGAAGCATTTATCTATGGTTTTTTTATGGGAATGATGATTGCAACGGTGATTTATTGTTTCCAAAATTTACAAGCAGCAATTGATTCCGAGCATTTTTTTTATCTTTTTGGTAAACGATTCCCTAAAGCTACGTTGATTTTAGCACTAGTTTTTCGCTTTATACCATTGCTTCAAAACTATTATCGAGAGTTAAATCAAGTACAGACAACCGTTCAGCAGATGCCAAAACAACGCTTTAGTGATCGAGCATTTTATGGATTGGATTTGTTTGGGCAATTATTTTCTTGGTCATTAGAAAATGCAATGGATACTGCTGATTCAATGAAAGCACGAGGTTATGGAATGATGACTAGAAGCAGTCGACTAAGTTATCGTTTGAGTAAAACAGATATGTTGCTTTTGATTCTATTTCTTCTCTCCGGTATTTTTTTTATAGTTGGCATGGTGAATGGTCGTTATCAGTTTAATTATTATCCGTATTATGATCATTCCTATTTATTAGTACAGCAATACTGGCTAAATTATTTAGTTGTTTTCATTCTAGCATTTTTACCGTTATTCAATCGAGTTGGAGAGGTGATCGCATGGACTATCTTAAAATCGAGAATTTGAGTTTTCAATATGCTGGAAGTAATCGAATAGTTTTGAAGGAAGTGACATTATCAATTGATCAAGGTGAGTTTATTTTGATCTGTGGTGCTTCTGGCAGCGGCAAATCAACATTGTTAAAAATGTTGAAGCCGCAATTGACACCAGCCGGTGGTCAGACAGGAAAAATCTATTTGAAAAATGAACTAATAACTGACCTTCCAGATTTTTTTTCAACAAGTAAAATTGGTTATGTCATGCAAAATCCAGAAAATCAAATTGTGACAGACAGAGTTTGGCATGAATTGGCTTTTGGACTGGAAAATATTGGCATTTCTGCTTCTGAAATTAAGAGTCGAATTGCTGAAATGGCCAATTTTTTAGGTATTCAAGAATTACTTGAATATAAAACAAGTGAGTTATCAGGTGGGCAAAAGCAGCTGATCAATCTTGCTTCTGTCTTGATTATGAGACCAGATATTTTGATATTAGATGAGCCGACAACTCAGCTTGATCCGATTGCTTCACAAACATTTCTAGATATACTTGTACGATTAAATAAAGAGATGGGTTTAACAATTTTATTAGCAGAGCATGGATTAGAATCTGTTTTTTCTCATTCAGATAAAGTCGTTCTTCTTAATGAAGGCCAGATAATCTTTGCTGATAACCCAAGAAATATTTCAAATAAAATCAAAAAAAATGAGACCGATCATAGTCGCTTTGTTGTCAGTCTGCCTAGTGCGACGCAAATTTATCTCGCAAGTGGATTATCTGAGCAATGTCCAATCACTGTCGTTCAAGGCAAGCAGTTCTTGGCCAGGCATGTTCCTTCTAAAGGGGTGACAAAAGAAGAAAAGCACTCCTTCGTTGATCAACAATCAAAAAATAAAAGTATTCAATTGAAAAACACTTGGTTCCGTTATGAAAAAAATAGTCGCGATATTTTAGCCGGTGTAGATTTTGACGTATACGAGGGAGAAATTTTTTCTTTAGTCGGAGGAAATGGAACTGGAAAAACCACATTATTGAAAGTGATTGCTGGAATCTATGATTGTTATCGCGGGAAAATCTCTGTTTTAAATCAACCAATAAAAAAAATGCGGCAAATGATCGGCTATTTACCGCAAGAACCGCAAATGCTTTTTATCAAAGATTCTGTATTTGAGGATTATAAATATTATTTGCACAATCAAAAAATAAACGAACAAGAACAATTAAAACGAATAAAAAATGTTGCTGATAGACTTGATTTAAACGAAATCCTAGGACAACATCCTCTAGATTTAAGTAATGGAGAATGTCAACGTGCAGCACTCGGTAAATTACTATTAGTTGATGCGAAAATTTTATTATTGGATGAACCGACAAAGGGAATTGATAGCTATGGAAAAAAACAGTTGATTTTATTACTCAAGGGATTAGCAAAACAAGGAAAAACAATCTTAGTTGTAACGCATGATTTAGATTTTGCTGCAGAATTGTCTGATCGTTGTGGTCTCTTTTTTCAAAATAATTTACTGACAACAGCGACACCAAAAGAATTTTTTAGCCAGCATACATTTTATACGACTGCAGCTAGTCGAATCTCTCGTGACTTCTTTGACGATTTAGTTACAACGGAACAAGTTATTGACGCTTATAAAGTAGCAAAAGAGGTTTCTGATGAATAAAGAAGAGACGAAAAGGATCGTAATAAAATTATTATTTCTCCTTATTTTAGGCATTATGAGTGTTTTACTATTTCAAACTAGTCAATATCAGATTATCTCTATGTTTTTAGCAATCAGTGCTTGCGTCCCAATCTATTACCGCTATGAAAAAAAGCAGATCAATAGTAAAGAATTAGTCCTGATTGCCTTATTGACGGCTATTGCAGTTTTGGGCAGGTTTTTGTTTTATATGATACCAGCGATTACACCGATGACGGCAATTATTATTATTTCAGGAATTTGTTTAGGCTCTGAGGTAGGATTTTTAGTTGGTTCATTGTCTGCAATTACGTCGAATATATTATTTGGTCAAGGACCATGGACACCATTTCAAATGTTTTCTTGGGGATTAATTGGTTGTGTTGCTGGTTTGCCTTGGATACAGAAAATTCTTAGGAAAAGCTACTGGTTTTTAGTCCTTTATGGAATCTTAGCAGGCCTGTTCTTTTCCTTCTTTATGGACGTGTGGACCGTTTTCTCGATAGATCGCTATTTTTCTTGGCAGCGATATCTGGCATTATTATTGACTGCTGTACCCTATACAATTTCATATTGTTTTGCAAATGCTTTTTTCTTGTGTTTACTTTTTAAATCAATTCAAACAAAACTTCAACGAATTTTAATCAAATATAATATAAAATAATTTAACTAAAGGTGGAACTAAAAATGAAAAAAATTATAAAAACAGCCATGATCGTTATGGTACTCTTCTTATTGGGAGCATGTGGCAAAACAACAGACGAAAAGGATCAAACCAAAACAAACGAAGATCAGCTTAAAGTCACAATTATCTTGAAGGAAGACGATAAAGAGTTTGATAAAAAAGAAGTGAAAGTCAAAAAAGATGAATCATTACAAACTGTTATGGAGACAAACTATAAAATTGAAATGGCAAAAGATTTTATCAGTGGGATCGATGGGCACCTGCAAGATGCAAAAGCGAGTAAATATTGGATGTATGATGTGAACGGTAAACAACCTGATGTAGGAGCTGTTGAATACTTTCTAAAAGATGGTGATACCGTTACTTGGACGTTAAATAAATTATAAATAAAAAATTTATCAAACCCTGACAATCAGTTGTCAGGGTTTGTTTGTTAGACTAAACTTGTCAGTCAGACAAATGAAAAATGAGGAGTAAAAAGATTATGAAAATAACAGAAACTTTTAAAAAAATAATGAGTGAGCAAACAGAGATCGCCCTAGCAACAAGTGTTGAGGAAATACCTAATGTAAGAATCGTCAGCTTTTTTTATGATGAGGATAGGAAATGTCTCTTCTTTTCGACTTTCAAAGGAAATGAAAAAATTACTGAGTTTCAAAAAAATTCGAATGTTGCCTTTACAACGATCCCAACTTTAAATACCAATCATATTCGAGTGCATTACGCTCAAGTGAAAAAAAGTCATTTAACCGTTTTTGATGTTGCAGACCAATGGATTCAAAAGATTCCAAGTTATGAAGAAAATATCAAACAAGCCGGAACTATGCTGGAATTATATGAAATTCATTTCACTCAGGCAATTATGATCTTAGGTATGGGCAGTAGAAAAACCATTAATCTATAAAAATGAAAAGGGGTGAATAGTATGAATTATTGGATCGGCGTTGCCTCTAAAGATCATGTAGAACTTGGTGTGGCTGGTGGCTTTTGCCAATTATGTCACGGAAAATCAGCTCCTCTAAATCGGATGAAGGAGGGGGATTGGCTGATTTATTATGCACCCAAACAAAGTTTGAAAACCAAAGAACCTTGCCAAGAGTTCATTGCATTGGGACAGATTTTACCAGGAGAAGCCTATCCGTTTGAAATGGCTCCAGGCTTTATTCCAGATAGAAAAGATATTGATTTTTTGAAAAATATTCAATCCGTGCCACTACAGGCAGTTGCAGATTTTCCGTTGTGGCAGGAATATCGATCACGTTTGAGATTTGGCCATTTTCAAATTCCTGAGGAGTTGTTTAACTTCATCACAGCAGGAATGAAAAAAGAAGTGTAGCTAAAATAATCAGGACAGAGAATTGAATCTCGTCCTGATTTTTTCACTATTGAACAATTATTCGTATCGTAATGCTTCGATCGGATCAAGTTTTGCTGCTTTTCTAGCTGGATAAACACCAAAGAAAATGCCAATAGCACTTGAAAATAGGAGTACAGCAACAATCGAGCCTAAAGTAAACTGAGCAGTAATATCTAAAGCACTAGCGACAGTCACCGCCAAAATTGCGCCTAAAGTTAATCCAATCAGTCCACCAATCAAGCATAAAATAACCGATTCTGTTAAAAACTGGAATAAGATGTTACTATCTGTTGCACCTAATGCTTTTCTTGTTCCAATTTCTCTGGTTCGTTCAGTGACTGAAACCAGCATGATATTCATCACACCGATACCGCCGACAAGTAAAGCAATCGCAGCAACAGCTGCAATAAAGTTGATAAACAAACCTAAAACATTATTTACTTGATCGAGTGCTTGTAAAAAGTTCGTTGCAGTATAGACTTTTTCACCAACTGTATTGTGACGTACAGAGAGGATATTTACGATTTGTTTAGAAACGGCATCGATATCGTCTTTAGACTTGGCAATTACAGTTAAACTCGTGATTTTTGTTGCATCTGGATTCAGAGTATTTGCAGTTGTCAGTGGAATTGAAATATAGCCCATCATTTCTTTTTCATCAAAGGAACCCACCATTTTTTCTACGGTACTTTTAGTCACACCGATAATTCGAGCACTGATTTGTCCTTTTTGCCCGCGTAAGTTGATTTTCTCACCGATGACATTTTCTCGTCCGTTGAAAAAGTAACGAGCCGTATCAGCACTTATTACAGCTACTTTACTTGCTTCTGAGTATTCCGTTGTATTGAAATAACGACCATAGATAATATCTTTATCCATTGCTTGATTCGTGTATTGCAAATCAGGGGTTCCAGCCATGACTAAGGTTGCTTTGGATTTGTCATTTGTGGCTCCGACTGTTTGAATCGAGACAACCGGAGAGAGATAATCGATTTGTGGAATACCGTCCTTTAATGCCCTGATATCCTTACTCGTGATTTTTTGACTATCGGTTGCATCTCGGCTAGTGGAAACGGATATCGTAGAAGCACCTAAATCACTAAATGTACCGGTGATCTGACTGGTTGCCCCATTACCGACAGCTAATATCGCGATAACGGCTGCAATTCCGATAATGATTCCAAGCATAGTCAAAAACGACCGCATTTTATTCGCTAAAATACTATCGATCGCCATTTTAAAACTTTCAATAATTCCCATGAGAACGGCTCCTTTCTATAGTGTTTTACGCTCGGATACGGGCTGATCATCAATGATTTCTCCATCTCTAAAAGACACGATCCGTTTGGTATATTGCGCTACATCGGGCTCATGTGTAACCATGACCACGGTTGTACCAGCATTATTTAAATCTTGGAAAATTTTCATGATTTCTAAGGTTGTTTTTGAATCTAAATTTCCTGTAGGCTCATCGGCCATCAAAACAGCTGGATCATTTACGATAGCACGGGCTATAGCGACACGTTGTTTTTGACCACCGGAAATAGCATTTGGTCTATGTGCGACACGATCCGCTAAACCAACTTTTCTCAATGCTTCCAATGCTCGGTCTTTTCGCTCTTTTGCTGAAATTCCTGAATAAACCATAGGGAGTGCAACATTGTCTAGTAAAGACATTCGTGGCATTAAATTAAACGATTGAAAAACAAAACCGATTTCTTTGTTTCTGACGCGAGCACTTTCGTTGCTTGTTAAATTCGTTACATCTTGGCCGTTTAAGTGATAAGTACCTTCATCAAAACGATCTAACAGACCAAGAATATTCATCATGGTTGATTTACCAGAACCGCTAGGACCCATAATAGAAGTGAATTCGCCTTCTGCAATATGCAAGGAGACATGCTTTAAAGCTTCCAATTCTTCGCCACCAGTACGGTAGATTTTTACTACATCTTTTAAATCGATCAATCATTTCACCTTCTATTCTTTGGTTACTTCAGTATTGTTTTTGACATCAGAATTTGGAGAAAGAATGACTGTTTCGCCTTCTTTTAGTCCACTTTTCACTTCGATCAATTTGTCTGATTGAATGCCGATTTCAACTTTTGTTTCTTTCGCTTTACCATCTTTGATCACGTAAACGATCGGTTCATTATTGTCATTATATGTCAAAGCTTCGATAGGCAAAGCAAGAACGTTCTCAACTGTATTAGTTGTGATATCAACATCGACATCAAAGCCAGAAAATAGGTTTTCTGGTGCTTGATCAAAGCTTACGATAGCAGCTAAACTTGCTGTTGTACCTGTAGCTGATTGAGTACTTTGAGCAGCGGGGTCTTTTTCAGCGACTTTTCCTGAAAATGTTTGGTTACCACTTATTATTTCAGCTTTTTGGTCAATTGCTACAGCTGAAGCTTCTGAATTTGTTAGTTGTAGTTGGACTTTTAATGTAGAAAGATCATCTAGTTGAATCGAAGGTCTTCCTTGTTGCGCATTTGTATCAGCTTGTTTTGCTTTGATATTGACTTGAGTGACTGTACCATCAAATCCAGCAATCAACTGTAACCCGTTGTCGTACGTTGCTAAAACTTTGTCTTTTTCTACTTTATCACCCGTTTTAACGAATACATCGACGACTTTACCTGTCCCCATAAGTGCTTGAGTTTGATTTGGGATCAAGGTGCCCGTTGTAGAAAGTTTTTCAACAATTGTTTCTTTTTTTATTTCTCCTTTTCGAACAGTGACAGCATTGGATTTTCCTGAATTTCCTTGAACGACCAAGAAAATAACAACCGCAACAACTAAAACTGCAAGAATACCGAAAATAGTTTTCTTCTTCATAAATTTCAGCTCTTTCCTACTAAATTTTATGACATATTGTCATTTGAATAATTTTACTCTCTTTTTCATGAAAAGTCTAAGATTAGTTTCAATTTTTACGATATTACTAAATAAATGACTATTCTTGCATTTTTTCGATTGTTAATCTGAATCATAAACTTCTTATTGCGATATAATAAAAGAAAAGAATGATGTAAAGGGGCTGGATTTATGAAAAAACTTGTTTATGCAATCAGTGATATCCACGGAGAATATGAGTTATTTAATCAATTAATCCAATACTTTGATCCGAAGATGCATCAGTTAGTATTGATCGGCGATTTAAATGATCGAGGTTCCAAGACTAAAGAGAGTTTTTTACTTGGAAAAGAATTGGTCGAAAATTATGGGGCAGTTTATCTTAGAGGGAATCATGAAGAATACTTTCTACAGTTTTTAAAAAGTCCAGAAGATTGGTTTACTAGTTATATTCGAAATGGCGGTAAAGAAACGATGGAAAGTTTACTCCATAAAGGAGCGACGGAAGAATATTCTCCAACAGAAATCAGTATGATGATTCGTAGCCGATATAAAGAATTGATTGCATTTTTGATTGAACGTCCATTGTATTTTGAATGGGAGAACTATCTATTTGTCCATGCAGGTGTAGACTTGGCTAAAAAAGATTGGCGTGAAACGAGCCCACATGATTTTATATGGATCAGAGAAGCGTTTCATCAAAGTAAAAATAATACAGGAAAAACCATTGTTTTTGGTCATACGATCACACCAATGCTTCATGGTGATATGGAGACAACCGATTTATGGTTATCCGATAATAAAATTGGGATAGATGGTGGAGCTGTTTTTGGTGGTTCCGTTCATGGAGTGATTTTTGACAAAAATGGAATCGTACAAGATATTGAATATCAAAATGTCAAGGGACCCTGGCAGCCTGATTTTTAATCATCAAAAAAAAAGTGGGAGTTCACGAAAATGGCTCTTCAAATTTTTTTGAATGCCAACTTATCTAAGAAGGTGTTGCTTCTGCTCCCTCCATTTTAAGGCCAGACTATATCTCTTAGAGTTACGTCATAGCCTCTTTTACGCTTTATGCTTGTCCTATATTTCATCCGAGAAATATGCTAAAATGAAATAGTATGTTGAATGAAAAGAGGTAGTTAAATATGGCAGAAGCGTATAACCAAGAAGTAGTTGATTTACTTCAAAAAGAATTGACAGAGTATCGTCCGAAACAACTAACTACAGTACTGACCTTATTGAACGAAGGCAATACTGTTCCTTTTATTGCACGTTATCGTAAAGAAATGACAGGTAGTTTGGATGAAGTTCAAATTCGTGAAATCGAAGAGCGTTATACTTATCTAGGCAATTTAGAAAAACGCAAAGAAGAAGTGTTACGTCTGATCGATGAACAAGACAAATTGACAGATGAATTAGCGAAATCCATTCAAAAAGCGACAAAAATGCAGCAAGTAGAAGATTTGTATCGTCCTTATAAGCAAAAACGTCGTACCAAAGCGACAATTGCTAAAGAAAAAGGATTAGAGCCTTTAGCAGACTGGCTAATGAGTTTTCCGGAGCAAGGAAATGTCATCACTGAAGCAGAAAAATACATTGATGCTGAAAAAGAAGTTGATTCAGCAGATACGGCACTACAAGGTGCGCATGAAATCATCGCTGAACGTGTATCTGATGAACCTAAATTTCGTTCTTGGATTCGAGACTTTACCTTTAAGCATGGTCAATATATTAGTTTAGTCAAAGATGAAGAAAAAGATGAAAAATCGGTTTATGAAATGTATTATGATTTTTCAGAACCTGTTAGCAAAATGGTTTCTCATAGAGTTTTAGCTACAAATCGCGGTGAAAAAGAAGAGATATTGAAAGTAACCATTTTGGTAGAAGAAGAAAAAATCAGTTCTTACCTAGAACGACAATTAATTGGCAGCAACAAGCAGTCACCAACTGCAGCCTACGTTGAAACTGCTTATTTAGATAGCTACAAACGATTTATTGGTCCAGCAATCGAACGAGAGCTTCGTAATGAATTAACTGAAAAAGCAGACGAACAAGCGATCAGTATATTTGGCGAAAACTTACGGAATCTATTACTCCAACCGCCGCTTAAAGGGAAAGTTGTTTTAGGGTTCGATCCTGCTTATCGGACTGGATGTAAAATGGCGATCGTTGATGCAACTGGTAAAGTGTTAGCCATCCAAGTAATCTATCCTCACAAACCAGCTTCAGGAGAAAAACGTGCAGCAGCTGGTCCTGCTTTTAATAAATTGATCGAAAAATATCAGGTTGAAATGGTCGCGATCGGTAATGGAACAGCTAGTCGTGAATCAGAACTTTTTGTTGCAGAACAATTAAAACAAATCAAACGAGATGTTTTTTATGTGATTGTTAATGAGGCCGGAGCTTCAGTTTATTCAGCAAGTGATGTGGCAAGAACTGAATTTCCAGATTTGCAGGTTGAAGAAAGAAGTGCGGTCAGTATCGCTAGACGCCTGCAAGATCCATTAGCTGAACTTGTAAAAATTGATCCAAAAGCAGTCGGTGTGGGTCAATATCAACATGATGTATCACAAAAACGGTTAGCAGAACAATTGGATTTTGTTGTAGAGACCGCTGTAAACCAAGTGGGTGTAAACGTTAATACTGCTAGCCCACAGCTATTACAACATATTTCAGGTTTAAATAAAACAACTGCTCAAAATTTAATGGTCTATCGTGATGAGAATGGGGCATTCACTGCTCGTAATCAAGTTAAAAAAGTTCCGCGTCTGGGACCAAAAGCGTATGAACAAGCGATTGGATTTTTGCGTATTCCAAATGGAAAAAATATTTTGGACAATACAGGAATTCATCCAGAAAGTTATGATGTTGCTAAAGCCATTTTAGAAAAAGCTGACGTGAAATTAGCAGACCTTGGAACACCAGATGCTGCACAACGCATTAAGGGGTTATCTTTAACGGCATTAGAGACTGAATTAGCTGTCGGTAGTGAGACCTTAAAAGATATAGTAGCAGCTTTAGTTCAACCGGGAAGAGACATGCGTGATGAAATGCCGGCTCCTCTTTTAAGAAAAGATGTCTTATCTATGGAAGATCTTAAATCTGGAATGGAGCTACAAGGGACGGTTCGTAATGTAATTGATTTTGGCGCTTTTGTTGATATTGGTGTGAAGCAAGATGGCTTAGTGCATATTTCAAAACTGAGCACAAAATTTGTTAAACACCCTACCGATATTGTTGCAGTTGGAGACGTAGTGACTGTATGGGTGGAAGATGTAGACACGAAGAAAGGGCGCATCAGCTTAACGATGTTGCCACAAGCTGAAAGGAAAGAATAGCCTTGAGTCGTTTTTCTAAAGAAAGGCAATCAACAAAGCAAGAATTGACAGATGATCAATTGCAAACAATGGTCGAAGAGATTTCTTTGGCTTCATTTGGTAAAAAGTTTCAGCATAAGGCCTTTTTTAATCGTCGTTTGAGAACAACTGGAGGCCGTTATCATTTAAGCTCACATGAGATTGATTTTAATCCAAAAGTATTTGAATTTTATGGGGAATCAGAATTAATCAATGTAATCAAACATGAATTATGCCATTATCATCTTCATTTAGAAGGCAAAGGCTATCAACACAAAGATCCTGAATTTAAATCGTTACTGAAACAAACCGGCGGAAGTCGCTATGTTCGTCCATTAGTGGAGCAAAAGCCACAGTCCTACCATCAATACCAGTGCGAAAAATGCCAAACATTGATTTTACGAAAACGAAGAGTCAATACGCAACGCTATGTTTGCGGAAAGTGCCATGGAAAACTAATAGAATTATAGCTATAAAGTAACATTATGCCGTCTTTTCAAAAAATAGAAAAGACGGTATTATAATAAGATTAGCAGAACGGAGAGTAGAGATGATTCAACATTGGAACACCGTCATTAACTATTTATCTGCAAAAGAACCAATAGCTGGAGAATATGATCTTGCGATCCTAGCTGGCAATAGTCTTCCATATCTAGCTGATGAACTAGTTCAATTATTTGAAAATAAAACAGCACCTTTATTTATGCTAGTTGGCGGTATTGGGCATGCAACACCATTTTTACAGAAAAATTTTAAAAATATGGGTATCAAGGTTAATGATGTAAGTGAAACGGAAATGTATTTAGAGTATTTCAAGCAAAAGTATAACTTAGATGAGACTTTGTTTTTAACCGAGAGTACCTCCACTAATTCTGGTGAAAATGCACTGTTTTCATTAAATAAAGTGAAATCTATAGGCTTAAATCCAAAAAAAGTTTTATTATTGGAAGATCCTATTTTACAAAGAAGAATCAAAGCAACTTTTGAAAAAGAATGGCAACAAACAACTGCTGTTTTTACAAATTATGTTCCGATTGTTCCATATGTCAAAGCTGTTAATGAAGAAATCATTTTTGAAGAAGATAGACTTAATGGATTGTGGAGCAGAGATTATTTTCTTTCGTTAGTTTTAGGTGAAATTCCACGGCTTAGAAATGATGAGAACGGTTATGGACCTGAGGGAAGCAATTATATTGGCGCAATTGAAATACCTGAAAAAGTGGATCGATCGTATGATGCGTTGTGTCAGGTATATGATTATAGGCAAAAAAGATGATATTCGTTTATGGTAAAAGTAAAATATTGAATTTTTCTTGAAAGATTGACAAAAACTTGAGCGTATTTTATCATAGATTTAGAAAGTAGATACTTAGTTATAAAATGCGGTCATGGCGGAATGGCAGACAGGTGACCACCTGTTCGTAGACTAGCAGAAGCGGACGTGATGGAACGGCAGACATGCAAGATTGAGGGTCTTGTGGGCTTTAGCTCGTGCGGGTTCAAATCCCGTCGTCCGCATATAATTAAATCAAATCAATTTTTATCTGGCGGTTCTTGTTAAAGGTTATCTCTTTGACGAGTGATCGCCAAAACTGTTTTCTTTCGGCTAAAGATAAAGTTTCGTAATGTTCTTCCAAGTTTATATCAGCAAATTTTGTATAGATGCTTGTATCTATGGTTGGTATTTCAATTTTTTCAATTTTCTCAAGTTGTGATATTAAAGTTGCTCGATCTTCTTTGTATTCATCAAGCCCAATAATCTCGTTGAGGTAAGCTGCTTTCAAACGTTCAAGCTTATTCTCTATGGCTTGCCGCCTTTTTTGTTTGTCGTTATCATTGTTCTTTTTTTGATTAATGCTATTAACTTTTTGCTTCAGCAAGACTGGAATCTCGCTAAGCAAGTATTGTTCTAAAATGTGTTCTTTCAAAACTTTCGTGTTCGGGCATTTAGGCACTTGATACGCGTAACGACAGTTATAAATAGATACATGAGGGTATCGAGTTCGTGTGCCGTCTTTCCTTTTGGCTGAGTAGTAAGCTTTTTTTCCAGCATTCATTTTTCTTCCGCAATCTTCGCAGATTAATAGACCACTAAAAATGTACTCGTGTTTTGTATTCGATTTTTTATTCATTTTTAATTGCCTATTTACTGATTCAAAAAGTGTTTTACTCACTATTGGCTCGTTGTAGTTTTCATTGTCTCTAAAAATTCCAATGTACTTTGTATTTTTCAGCATTTCTCGAATTGACTGCGTGTTTCTTTGGATTCCAAACTCTTCAAGCAAATACCGTGATGTTTTGTTTAGATTTGCGTGTTCGTCATAAAATTCAAATACTTTTTTGGCGATCGGTGCTTGGTCATTTGACACTAGTTTTTTATTTTCAATTGAATAACCAAAAGGAGTTGTCCCAGAAATAACTTCGCCCATTTTTACTTTATTACTAAATACGGAAAGCATGCGTTCAGAAGTCATTTGGGCTTCTAGCTCAGCAAACGACATCACTTGATTTATAAATGTTTTGCCATATGCGGTTGTCGTATCGTAATAAGGCTGAGACACGGCAAGCCAGTTTACCTCGTGTTTCTCAAGTATATCCTGTGTATTAAGGTAATGTTTTAGTGATCTAAACCAACGATCAAGCTTAGTGAATAAAATTAGATCGATTTGATCGTGCCTAACATCATTCAATAGTCTGGTAAATTCGTCGCGATCCAACTTTTGACCACTTATTCCATCATCAACATAGACGGAATGAACGATGATATCCTTTTGACTGTTTACATATTCATTTAATGTATCTTGTTGTTCTCGCAAGCTGTCACCAAACTTCGCTTGTTGGTCACTAGATACTCGTATATAAAGTGCTGCTCGTTTCATAAGGGTTTTTCCTTTCTGTAAAAAAGAAAAGCCGGAAGGCTAGTCTGTTATAAATTCAATAATTCTTTTTTCTTCATTTCGAATTCGCCTCGAGTTATTATGCCATCATCTAAAAGTTGTTTCATCTCTCTTAGAGTGTCCAAGCTGTTCAAAGAATTTTTTAGAGCCAAAATGCCATCTAAAACAGATAAACAACTTTCTAAGTCTCTAGCGAACTTTTTAAATAGCTGAGAATTAGTATCTGTTTTTGACATATTAATAAACGGAATCATTGCTTTTTTGCTCTCTGTATCTTTACCATCTAATTCTAAAACTATCCAAAGATTTTTCACGTAACTTTTTTTGTTTCAGAACCTGTGAGCGCTCCTACAATTGCTCCTGCACCACCAAACAATACTCCTCCGACTGCGGCTCTACCTAATCCAGATTTCTTTGTCACTTCTTTGTCATCTTGATATACTGAGTATCGAAGTATGTTATCGAATCTCAAAAGGTATTTAGGTTTCATCATATATTTTGTAGAAATCATTAATAAATTATTTTTATTGTCAATCCACATATAATTTCCAATTTTTTTATCAGGATCGAATGATTTTGAATCTTGGTTCAGTGCTTTTTTATTATTACCCCAAAAAGACATGTTGATTACCTCTTTCAAATATAATATTTTTTACAATATGATTGTATCATGAAAGAGATTAAAAAACTACGCAATTTACATTAGTCATATTAATCTTGTTTAAATAAGCCAACCTCATAACTATTCAACATCTTCTCGCTATCTTTATCATGAGTAAGAATTTTTACTTCCTTCTTTACTAGATTGGCATGAAGATTTTCTCCAATATCCTCTAGAATATGGATAAAATCATGGACACGTTCAATATAAATCATTTCGCCTGTAACTAAGTATTGTAGTAAGTTATTCAGGTATTGTAAGTTGAGTTTAAAATTATAGTCTGTCTCCATCTTGTTTTGTTTTTGTGCTAATTTTATATACTTTTCAGCTCCAGTATGATCCATAGCATAAAGTTTAAGCGATATGATATTAATAAGAGTGTTGTGAGCGAATTTTTTTGTCTCAGTATTTCTATTTTTTTCAAACGGTACAGGAATAATTCTAGGAATGATTAAGTCAATTTGCTTAGCAGAAAACAATCTTGCTATATTAGATACAAGTATGTAATCGTGCTGCAAATAAAATTTCTTTTTCATCAAATCGTTAAAAATATCATCAACCTCTTGTTGATTAATTTCATCTACTTCATCCCAGTGTGATCCAAAGTAGTTTTTTACAGCAATGTAATTCGATAGTTGTGTGGGATTTTTATGTTCTATAGTTTTTAAATTTTTGTAATAATCAAGTAGTTTATTTTTTTTACTTTTATTGTCTAAGTGGGTAGCGCAATAAATGTATAAATCTTTAAACTTTGTTTGGTTATCATCTAAATCAAAAAAACGGAAAAATTCCCCTGAGCTTATACCCGTTTTATCGAAAATATTTTGAAGCTCATCTATTTTAATACTTCTTACATTTCCTTCAATTCTTGAATACGCTGATGAGTCCATGTACTCTGGCGCCATTTCTTTTTGAGATAGTTTAAGTTTAGTTCTAAAAAAACGTAAAGTATCGCCTATATTCATGTATTCCACCCTCTCTAAATGTGATTTTAACATGAGAATCGTGCTAAAAATATAAAATAAGATAAAATTAATAAAAAAAGCTGTTTTACATGTCAATTTCACAAATCAATAAATTGCTCTTTATTTTATGGTATCAGTTTGTTATTCTTTACCTATAGAGACGTATTAGTTTGCAAACATTACTTTCTTAAATGTGAATAGAGGAGGGAATAGGATGATTACTTTAATTGCTGCGGTAAGCGGATTAATATCAGTATACGTTATTACTTCTGGAGTATAAAAAAATCAGTTATAATTTAGTATTAAATAAAAAGTTGGTAACATAATAAAGCAAAAAAAAATAAAGAGCTGTTCCCAACATCCACAGGCTACCAACCTGTGTCGAGCGTCAGGAACAGACACTAAAGATATAGCTTTAGTGTACTACTCTAATAATGTAGCTATCGCTACAACAATCTTAGTATAACAAACTATTGACATAATAACATCATATATTTTTACTTTGTGTCAATATAAAGCCTATTTGTTATACGGTTGTGTAAGATATCTATAAATTTGAGACAGTACATGCAATTTATGTACTGTCTTTTTATTTTTATCGGGAGTTTTAAAAATAATGGAGGTATTGGTATGGATTATTGGGACTTAATTAAAGAAATGATTAATGAAATCGACGATATAGAAAAAATTAAATTTCTTTATGAATTAATTTTGAAACTTTAAAAAAGGCTGAGCTTATTCAGTCTTTTTTCTTCTTAAGTGCACTTAATGAAATAACCATATTCCTAACTATTTCAATTTCATCATCATTCAATTTTTCGAGATTTGTTATTATATCCGTAAAAGCCTGATTATCATTTTCCATTAATTTGAGAACTGTATTATAAACGGTAGAGTGAGTGTTTTCATCCGTATACTTCTTTTCTTCAACTAAGTCTGATTTGTTAATTCCGAAATAATTTGCCATCATCTCAATTTTATCAATTCTAGGATAAGTCTTCCCTTTAACCCAATCTGTGATAGTTGTATAACTAATTCCTAAATCGGCAGATAATTTATTTCTGTCAACGCCGTTTAACTCCATATATTTAACAATATTTTTCGCCATGATTTCTTTATTACCTAAATTACTAATAATAAACACCTCTTTCAAAAAAAATTATACGTCAAAACCGTAATATAATCAAGAAAATATATCAATTAATACGAATTAACCATAATAAAATACGTAAAACTGTTGACATTACGGTTTAACCGTATTATCATAACATTAAGAAAAGGAGGTGAGGCTCATGAAAGTAACTTTAAAAGCACTCAGAGCTAATAAAGGATATACTCAGCAACAAGCTGCAAAGTCAATCGGTGTATCGGCCGATACTTGGCGAAAATGGGAAATTGGGCAAACGTTTCCTGATGTTCCCAAGATTGATAAGATCGAGAAGGAATTCGAAGTTAAGTACGATGATATTATTTTTTTAGTTGGAATTACGGTTAAACCGTACAAGACGAAAAATTCAGCCTAGAAGGAGGAACTGAAATTGGTAAAAACTACAATTCAAACAAATGGGGAACCGAGCATCGCAGCTCAACGCAAAGCGATGAATATTTTGATTAAGGCTTTTGGACGACGACACGGAGTTGAGTTAGAAGGAGTCTTTAAAGATGAAGTTTCAGAAGCTGGCAAGGGTGAAAGTAAGGATTTATCAAAGGTTGAATAAAACCAACCAAGGAGGCTAGAAATGTGGAAACAATACTACTAGTAGCAGCTAACCTAATCCTACTAACCATATCAATCATCTGTTTTGCCACAGGCGAGACGGTGCAAGGGTGTGCGTTTTTAGCGGTGATGTGGGTGGGGAGTGTAGTAGATAGAATACAGAAATCAGGAGGAGGGAATATTAATGATTAAACATCATATTACTAAGTATATTGAAAATGAAACTAAATATGCTGAATCATGGATTCAATTAAACTTTTTCGGTAAAGCTTACTGCTTTTCTAAAAAAAGAATTGTACTGTAAAAAGCCGCTGCAGTCACAGCGACTTAAAGGGTTACTTTTTAACCCAACCATTACCTGGTTTTTGTGTAGGAGGTAGTCGATCGCCTGGATCAATATGAACTTCTCTACCTTTAGGTACATTTCCACCGCGAGGACCTACTTCTTTGTAATTTCCTCCAGGTTTGTTATCTGTACCTGGTTTAATGATTTCTTTAGCCATATATAAATTCACCACCTTAATTTATTTCAGCAGACCACTTGCTGATAGATAAAGTATACCAAGGTGAATGATTTCTAACAACATGAATTTAGGAAAGGAGTAGCCGAAATGAATCATTACTCAACTTCAGAAAAAATAATAATTGTTCTAACTGCGATCTTCAACATAGTTAAGTTATTTGGTGGAATAGGCATATTAATATATTTGCTGAAGTTTAACAAGAAGCTTTAAGAAAGGAGCGACAGAAATGAAACACAAACTAATTAATGCACTACTAGATACACCGTTAGCTATACTTATTGGCTTTTCGTTCCGTCAATCACTGTTATTTGGATTCTTCATGATAGCCGTATACGTATTTAATAAAGTGTTTGAGTTACCTAAGATTATCAAAGTTAATGGACGTAAAAGAAAAATTATTGATTAAGGAGGAATTTTAAAATGTCAGAAGAAATTAACGAAACAAAGAAAGAAACAAGATTTGAGAGTTCCGTTCACGTTTACAGAGCAATGCATCGCATGACGCAACAGCAGTTAGCTGACAAGGTGGGTAAATCTAGACAAACGATCATTCAGCTAGAAAGAAACAGGTACAATCCATCATTGCTACTGGCACATGATATTGCGGAAGTTTTTGAAGTTCCGATCGAACAAGTATTTACTTTTAAGAAAGGGGAATAATCATGGAAGTATTAGAACAAACATTAGATAGCCGTGAAGTAGCAAAAATGGTTAAAAGAAATCACAAAGAAGTATTGAGAGATATTAGGAAAATTATTTCTCGTGCCAACAAGAGCAAAAATGCGCTGGTCAGTTTTTTTATCGAATCTAGCTATACAGATAAC
Source organism: Enterococcus sp. AZ126 (assembly GCF_051714545.1). NCBI lineage: Bacteria > Bacillati > Bacillota > Bacilli > Lactobacillales > Enterococcaceae > Enterococcus > Enterococcus sp. AZ126. Next base: position 792,690 of record NZ_JBIOSB010000001.1, on the reverse strand, counting down.
AAAGGAGAAGATAGACCTTGCTTCTTGCTAACAAAAAAAGGCTGTGAACTTTTTAGTACTAGAATGACAGGTTCTAAGGGCGATGAGTTTGCTATGGAATATATTGAACGTTTTAACGATATGGAGACCCATATTAAACAGAGAGAGCAGCTACCACAATCACCAAGAGACAAATTAAAACTTATGTACGAATTTCAAGAAGACACAGCAAAAAGAGTTGATGAAGTTGCTGATCGAGTAACAGAAATTGAAGAAAATACCAAGATTGATGCCAGTGATTACGGATATATCGGACGTAGAGTAAATCAAAGAGTAAAAGAAATCGCTAGAGGGTATAACGCAACCAACAAGGATCAGCTAGCAACGCTTTATAAGGATATCAACACAGGAGTTAAACAAATTACTGGTGTTTCTACGCGTAGCCAGTTACGTCAAAAAGATTTTGACAAAGTAAATGAGTATATCAACAATTGGCAACCGTCAACAGCAACTATAACCATCATTAAAGATATGCGTGACTCGGCATAAGGGAGGCTTTTAAATGTGTGATCACTGTGAGCCATCACAAGGCAGGAAATTTAAACGATTGAATAATCGGAGAATATGGAATGATCGAACAAATCGTAACTACAAAATCAGAATCGGCAAATCATGGAAAGGCAACAAATATCAGAATCATAGATTAATGCTGTTTGAACACGGTGTGTTCGTTTCTTCCGTAAGAATTGAATATTGTCCGTTTTGCGGTCGGAAACTACACGGAAGTACAAAAAAAGACCAACAGGACTGCAATCCTAGTTAGTCGCTTAACAAAAGATATTAACAAAAGTATACCACGGAAAGGTGGATTTTGACAATGACACCAAAAGAAGCAGATGCATTGGATCATTATTTGACTACTCCGCCAGATGAGTTTTACCAGGAGTATGGAGATGAAATAGACGATACAGCGAATTGGAATATAGATGATTTTGGAAATGTTGTATATGAGAGTGATTGGGTTTTCGTCATGTATTTCAAGTGTCAGGATGTTGAGAAAAAATTTGTTGGCAGTCAAGAAGGCTTTATGACTGCATTAGATGAATATGACCCATCAAATTTGATTGCTGAGAAATTAGAAATTATCAGCGGGAAAGAGTGGTTGAATAAACAATGAGTGAGGAAAAAAAGTTAATCCACAAAATAGCAGAAATCACAAAAGAAGTAAAACGTATTCCAAAAACAGGATGGAATGATTTTCATAAATATGCATACGCTACTGAGAGTGATATTAAACAAGTTATACGTGAAGAATTAGCCAAAAGAGAGTTAGCGTTATTTTCGGACATTGTTTCCCATAATGTTGCTGAAGTACTAACAGCTAAAGGCAAGACTGAATACAGAACGACAATTGAAGTGATTTATACCATAGAAGATGCTGAGACAGGCGAAACTAGAATGTTTAAAGGTGTTGGAACTGGACAAGATGCAGGTGACAAGGGAGTTTATAAAGCTCAAACAGGAGCATTGAAATATGCTTTGACAAATCTATTCCAAATTCCGACTGGATCAGATCCAGAACTAGAAGGAGTTAAGCTGCAGCCGCCTAAGAAAGCGACAGAAGAGCAAGTGCAATCACTTAAAATTCTTATTGGAGTATTAGCTAAATTACAAGAGAAAACCGATGAAGAAGTGACAGCAAGCTTATTACGAAAAAAAGGTGTCCAAACTTTTATAGATGATATTACTTTAGAGGAATTTGAAACTCTTATCCGATATGCAAATGAATTACGTACTCACTTTGAAAAAATACAGAAAAAAGAAGCTAAAGAGAAGTGAATTAAATGCTTAAACCTTTGTTAGACACATACTCAGCAGTGCTTCAATTATTTAAAGGCAACGAAATAAAAGCAGAGATTAACGAGCAAGTGAATATCGATCGATTGAGGACCATGTACGAGGGTTACGAAGGCGATAGGATCATCGAGGTACGCTTTATTGACCCTCGGCGGTTCACAGTTCAACAGCGTAATTTCATTTATGCGCTGATAGGGGATATTTTCCTCTATTATGGACAGTCAACAGAAGATTTGAAGGAATACTTCTACTTTCTATTCGAGGGCATTAGCGGACGAAATATAAGCCTCGCTGATGATTCCAAATCTACAGTAAGCGATGCTAATTTATTAGCTGATATCATTTTAGATTTCATCTTTGAAAATAACATCCCGTTTAAAAAAGGCTATGAGATTCTACCAGCTAACCAAGAGTATTATTTTTACAAATGTATAACTAAAAGAGTGTGCTGTATTTGCGGTAAAACAGGAGCCGAGATTGACCACTTTGATAAGGCATTAGGCCGTAGGAGCCGAAAGAAAGTAGATCATAGCGAATATACTTTTGCTGGTCTGTGTCATGGTCACCATATGGAAAAACACACAATTGGTTTAACAGCGTTTAAAGCTAAATATCATGTTAAAGGTATCAAATTAAAAAACGAAACAATTAAGAAATTAAGGATAGGAGGGTGACATATGGTCAGTAACAAGGCATCGGATTTTGAACGAGAATGGCTACGGATTAGAAAATCTCTGTCAGATAAAAAGAAAATATTACTTGAAATACTAACATTTGCTTTTATAGCAGCTCATTCTTCCAAAAGCGATATTAATGTAGAAAAAATAACGAAAAGTGTCATTGTAGGAAACGAATTAAAAGAAAGTTTAATTTATAAAATGACAGTGAAAGATGAATAGTTAGGAGTGTTACCTTTCAATGATCGAAGAAATAAAAGACAAAATATATAAACTTGAAGCTCAAATAATAGAGCAACATTTAACCGTTGGCTGTGCCGAAGATGATGTCGATGAATTAGAATCCGAGCTTGAATCAGCAGAGGAAGATTTAAAAACTGAACTTAAATATTTGGAACAAATGGAAAATGAACTAAGCGATCTACAAGAGCAATTAGAAACTATTGAAGAAAATGGCGAAAGTGACGAGTTTTACAGTTACGGAGCTGGACAAACGCAAGAGGAAACATTGTTTGATTTTATCGAAGATTAATAACGGGGGAATGTACGTTGTCAGATAAACAAAAAAAACGTTATTACTGGCTCAAACTAAAAGAAAACTTTTTCGAAGAAGACACTATCGAATGGTTAGAAGAACAAACGAACGGGAAAGAGTATTGCCTAATATATCTAAAGCTGTGTCTAAAGTCTTTAAAAACTGACGGCATCTTAGCAAGAAATGTGGGCAATATGCTAATTCCTTATGATGCAGAAACACTATCCAAGATAACAAATTCTACTGTTGACACTATCAAAGTAGCTATGGATATCTTCAAAAAAATCGGTCTAATCCAGATATTAGATGGTGGCGAAATATATATAAATCAATTAAATGAGCTTGTTGGATCGGAAACAGAATATGCAAAACAAAAAAGACTGCAAAGAGCGAAAACGGACAATGTCCAGACGTTGTCTAGCGGATGTCTTGAAAATGTCGCCCAGAGTATAGAGTTAGAGAAAGAGTTAGAGATAAGAGATAAGAGTATAGATATATTGTCGGATAGCTCCGACGATGTGCCAACCGAACCACCAATTTATAAAAAAGTTATCGATTATCTAAACCTAAAAGCCAAAACAAGCTATCGATACCAAACTAAAGCAACACAGCAAAAAATTAAAGCACGCCTAGCGGAGGGGTTCTCTGAGCAAGACTTTTATACCGTAGTGGATAAAAAGACTCAAGAATGGCTCGATGATGCGGACATGCAGAAATTTCTTAGACCTGAAACTTTGTTTGGTACCAAGTTTGAGAGTTACCTTAATCAACTCAATAGCAAACCAAGACAGCAAGGAAGCTACCAACGCCAATCAATCAGAGAAGAGACTATGCCAGAGTCGGTAACCAATCCAACGCCAGAAGCTAAGTTGTCAAAAGAGGAACAAGCAGCGTTGGACGCTCAAATTGCAGCGTGGGAAGCGAGTAAAAAATGAAAGAACTAGATATCCAGAAATCAATCAAGAACTCATTAATTGCCATTGGTCACCGCTGTTGGCAAGTTGACAGTGGAAAGAAGCTCACCTATAAAACTCGTGGCTTTGGATTAGAAAAGGGATTCCCTGATTTATTTGGCTCACGTAAAGGCGATAACAAACTGTTTTTCGTTGAGGTGAAAAAATCAGATGGAGTTTTGAGTGATGATCAAAAAGCATTTTTACTGGCAGCTCATGAAAATGGGATTTTAAACGGAGTAGCCAGAAACGTGACTGAAGCAATTGAGATTATACAAGGCAAGAGAACTATTTTAGACGAAATAGAAGTGGAGGAAATAAACAATGAAATCTAATAAATTATTAAAACACCTAAAACGAGCAGTATCACAATTTGAATCTAGACCGATTCTAAAGTGCGCGCACTACGATAAAGATGGAAGCCTAGCAGCGACTGACTCACACCGAGTGCTATACATTAAAAATTTCCATGAACACAATAAAACATTTAATCAAGATGTAAAGACGATGGAGATTAAAGAGGAACCTTACCCTGACTTAAAAAGATTGTTGCCTGATAAAAAGAATAAAAAAACCACGGTGACTGTAAGTCTGGAAGTCTTATTGCGTGTTGCTAAAGCATTAAATACTCAAGCCAATGAAATTATTGAGATGGATATTTCTGATAATGTCATTAAGTTTATAAATTATCACGACAAAATGAATTACGGAGAACCAGTACAAATCAAAGTTAATGCGAGAGTCGAAGGGTCACCATTCAGAATTGCTTTTCAAGCGCAATACATTATAGACGCTTGCGAATTTTTATTAGATGCAAAAGATCGTTACGTTGCAGATGATGTTGAGATGACTTTATATTCATCTGTCAGACCGATGACGATGGAAATAAAAGAAGGACAATATTTGTATCTCGTAACACCCGTCAGGATGAATAGAGCGGAGGAAAATAATGATTAACAATGTTGTACTAGTTGGTAGGTTAACTGCTGATCCGAATTTACGATATACAAGCAGCGGTTCAGCTGTCGCAACCTTTACCCTTGCTGTCAACCGTAACTTTACAAATGCAAATGGAAACCGAGAAGCAGACTTCATCAACTGTGTTATCTGGCGTAAACCTGCTGAAACAATGGCGAACTATGCGCGTAAGGGTACATTGTTAGGCGTAACAGGTCGTATTCAAACGAGAAGCTATGAGAATCAACAAGGTCAGCGTGTTTATGTAACTGAAGTAGTCTGTGAGAATTTCCAATTATTAGAATCCAGACAAGCGAATGAAGATAGAAATAACGCTCAGGGGTCGCAGAATCAAAATGCAGACGTTTCAAACAAGTTTGAGGGTAATTGTTCATCAAATCAAAATAACACGTTTAAAACGCAAGATAATAGCCAAGGATCACAAGAACAGTTTTTTAACCCGAGCAAGCCACCGCTAAATGATGATCCATTTGGTGGGGCAAGCTCGACAATTGATATTTCTGATGATGACCTTCCTTTCTGAGAGGTGAATAAAAATGAATGAGCGTAGAGCAAGGCAGCAACTTTTAAGAAAATACCTAATCAAGATGGATTTAGGCGATCCGAAAGCGGAGGTCATGGTAGATAAGATTGTTAAAACAATGAATGATGCCGAGGAACGTATAGCAATGGGAAGAAGATCCAAGCCAATCAATGTAATCCATCCAGACGGAACGAAAGAATGGTTTCCGTCGAGAAAAGAAGTGTCTATCAAGTATGACATTAACAGAAACAGCATTGGAACATATATACAGAAAGAGACAGCACATCCAAGCGGATTGAGATTTGAAAATGCTGAAAGGACTGAACCGAATGAATGAACCGAAGTTTAGAGCGTATTTAAAAAGTATAAACAAGGTTTTACCAGTGTGTGAATTGAGTTTTCGAGATAATGATGATTTGCCTATTGGAGTTGATGGATGCGAGATGTGGTATCGGACAGACGAAGTCATCCTCATGCAATCCACAGGGCTAAAAGACAAGAATGGTGTGGAGATATTTGAGGGGGACGTGGTTAAACAAACGACTGGCGAATATAGTTACGTCGGGGCTGTAGAAAAAGATTGCTATCAATTTTACATTGATGGGATTAATCCTTTTGATTCTTACAGTTTTGATGATGTTGCAGACACCAATAATTGCACGGCGGATTTAATAATAATCGGAAACATTCATGCAAATCCAGAATTACTCGAGGTGGAGAAATAATGGAGAAAAAATTGGAAAACGTTTGGAATCGCAGAGAAGAAGCGAACCGCCCATATCGTGATGCTGAAACTTTTGAGTTAAAAGAAGGCTATCACTTCGAGGAAATTAAGAAAATATGCAAAGAAGAAGGCGTAACAATCGAAGAGTTTATGAAGTATGCACAGGATAGAGCAAAAAACGAGGTGGAGAAATGAAATTTATCATCACAACAGACAATAAAGAGCAAGGCTGGCTAGATGCTTTTAACAGCCATTGCAAATCAAATTATAAGATGGGGCAATTCACAGAACAAGAAATCAAAGCCATCGGCGAACGTTACTGGGCGTTTGCTGTACCAGTAGAGGGGGAAGAAAATTGAAAAGATTGAAAAATTACCGTATAAGAGGCAGTAATAATTTGTCAATTCTCGAGGATGAAGAGCATAAACAAATCTGTTTCCAAGTCAAAGATGATTTTTATGTAGCACCATTAAACAGGAAACTAGTTAAAGAGCTAATCAAAGACTTAGAGGGTTGGCTAGAGGAGGAAGCAGAATGAAACTAATTTATATCCTGTCAAATAATGGCACAAACAAAAATTATGTTAAAACCTTTAACGGATCATATTGTGGCTTTGGCAGCCGTGAAGAAGCTAGAGCGTTTGATGAAAAGAAATCTAAAGAAATTAAGGCGCTTTTAGATAGTACTATCGGTGAGGTATTTATAGAGGAGGAAACGGAATGAGCAAAATATACGAAAGACCCTATACAGTAAGAACGTTTAGATGTATTAAAAATTTTAGCGCAGAAGATCGTTACTGTGAAGAAGGAAGAATATACGAAGCTAGGGTATATGTGGGAGATTACACCAAATTAATTTTTGAAAATGGTGAGATGAATTTTACCAACGAGTTATTCGAGCGAACATTAGATGCTTGGTCAGATGTACTTGTCGAAGTTGAGGAGGAAGCAGAATGATTTATTGTAACGGAAAATTTAGGGTGATTGAAACACCAATCGGAAAATATACAATCGAGAAAAATACCATAGGCGGTTGGAGTCCATTTATAAAAGATAGCAAAATGCTAGAGTTTGAAACAAAGGAAGAAGCTGATCAAGAGTTAAATCGGATTCGTAAGGAATGGGAGGACTCGCAATGACAGAGAAAACAGCATATATAATAGCCAGTATCAAATTGTTAGAAAAACGGGATGAACTAAACTCGGATGAGTTAGCCGTTTTATGCAACCTTAAAAAGTTTATGTATCAATCGAACCACCAACCAGATTTAGATATTGAAAATAATAACAATAGTCCTACACTTTGGTCACAAATCATGAATGACCACCAACCAGCATTTGCGGTCGGGGAGTATTACGCGGATCATCACGCAATTTATAAAATTACTGCAATAAATAAAGTTACAGTTTTTTTTAAGTTACATGATGCATCATTTAAGAGGGATCGCAGTCTAGATATACTGCTAAATGCATCTCTACACCCAGCCACCGTCGAGCAGATAGCAACGTTTAAGCGTGCCAAGCAGTTTGCTGCTAAAGGGCGTAAGGTGGATGAGTTTGAATATGGAGATGAAGCTGAAATATGCGGAGTTACTAAAACAGTTATTGATATAGATGATAGTCACGTGACTTTTGCGGATGGTACAGTAATAAAAAAAGACAACCAAGCTTTAAAACTCATCCAAACAGCCGAAGAACTGCAGGAGGTAGAGGAATCACAATGAGTAAAATGTGGGTGTTTAGTAATTACGAAATATGCGGGACATTTTATAGTATCACCTATACTGGTGACGCTTATATTGTTAAAGACAAAGACAAAGGCAAGTGAAAGGAATGAGTAGGGATGGAAGATAATTTATCAAGAGTAAATATTTATATGGTAGATGATTGTGATTTAGTAGTTGCAGTCAGTAAAGAACAAGCTATGCAATGGTCAAAAAAAGAATACGGCGACGAAGAGTGTGGAGTGACTGCTTTCGAAATCGACGGAACAAAAAAATACGTCGCTGAACAAGATAGTGACGTAAGCGATCAAGAAAAATTAGATTATTTAAGATTGAATTTTGGTCGTACACACGAAAATCACGAACCTTTAAAAGTTGGCGAGAAAGAAGTAATGATTACTAGGACTTTTGAATTTTACTACAGATACACATTGCAGCAAGAACTCAGAAATAGATTTAAAGGAAAAACCTTGGTGGAAGTACCATTTTTATTAGCATCAACTGAATATTAACCCAAGAAAGGAGTGGAGGTTTGTCGGCCGACACTAAAAAGCTTTTTACTCCTTTGTGATGATATGGAAAATAAAGCCTTATTTACAAGCAACAAACAAGACTGGGAAACACCACAGGATCTATTTAACGAGTTAAACAATAAATATCACTTTGATTTAGATGCAGCAGCAAGTCACGGCAATGCCAAACTACCAAAGTATTTTATAGCTGAGGATGATGCACTAAGCCAAGAGTGGCAAGGTAATGTATTTTGTAACCCACCATACGGTAGACAATTAGGCAAGTGGCTTGCTAAAGCATGGCAAGAGCATCAAAGAGAACCAGATCGTACAATTGTTTTCCTGATACCAGCAAGGACAGATACAAGTTATTGGCATGATTACATTTTTGGTAAAGCAGAGATCGAGTTTTTAAGAGGTCGTTTATATTTTGAGGACAACGGACAAAAAAGAGATCGTGCGCCGTTTCCGTCGGCGATTGTGGTTTATGGTGGCGATAGCTGATGTGTGAGTATTGTGTTAAACGCAACGGGTCCATGAACAGGCAGCAGGCGTTTGGTGGACTATTTAAATAATACAGGAGGGGTAGCGGATTGAGCAAACATTACAAAGTAAGCGAAGAAGCTAGAAACTATGCTAGAAAAGTTCTGCGTCTTCACAATTACGAAAAGAAACAAATTAAAAAGATTGAAGAAAGCTTGCGTTATCCTTATCAAGAAACGGATGAAAATATCGGCGGTTCAAGAGTTAGTTCAAATATTGCACCGCAAGAGGCGGAAGCTGAACGAGTATGGACCAATGAAGAGTTTCTAGCTACTGTTAAGCATGTGAGTGTTGTAGATAATTTTCTTGAAGATATTTCAGATGAAGCAGTTAATCTAGTTAGGAACAGATATTTAAGTGACAACGGAAGCAAAGAGCGTAGGCCTAAAGAGTTGCCTAACTGGGTCAAAGTATCAAAGTTGATCCATTTATCAGAAGATGCATGCAAAAAACAAGATTCCTTACTCGTTAATTCTTTAGCTAAACGGTTCAATCTGAAGTGACGGCACGAATGGGGGTGTAAATTAGGCACACAACTAGGTAAAAAGACGGCACACAACACCCTTAATATAATGATATATTGATATTATGAAATACAAAGATAAATCACCTACAGCAAACAATTACACAACTATTAAAGCTAAATTCAACTGGAATTAATGAGTGTTGTAGGTGGTTTAACACTCACTCACAGGTAAATACCTAGTTTACAGTCTGTGGGTGGGTTATTATTATACTAAATGACTAACGAATTCATATATTAGATGCGCACCACCTAAAAGAGCAACCTCGTATACTAGATCTTTTGAAATTGGTTTTAATTTTGAAAGTATTGTTTTTAGCATAGTGAACATCTCCTTGTTTTATTTCGTAAAATCATAATAACGATAAAAACTAAAACGAAACTTAAAGATTAAGAAAGTTTAAAATCAACTATTAAGTTAACGTAAGACCCTTCTGAAAGGTCGTCTATAGTCGAGGTAACATCTGGCTATAGATTAAAGGATAAATTGAGGTATAGCTCAGTTGGTAGAGCGCCTGACTGTTAATCAGGTTGGCACAGGTTCGAGCCCTGTTATCTCAGTTGGTATGACAGAGGCAATGATCTCGGATTGTTCGATCTCCGTCGTGCTTTAAATTAAAGAAGAGCTGCAGTAGCAGCTAACCTCTCTTCGGAGAGCGTACATAATCACTAGATCAGTCATTTAGCTGGTCTTTTTATTTTAGGTAAAACTATAAATGTAGTAATAATTAATGAAGGGAGGTATAATCATAGATAAAAAGATATATATAGGAGAGAGCATGAAATTTGAAGAAATTGAAATTAAAAATATAGGTAATATTTCAGATTTGAAACTCCAATTTAATCCTAGAATGAATGTGATTTGTGGATCTAATGGAGTCGGGAAAACTACAATTATTAATACATTGATAGCTCCATTCTATATTAGAAACAATCAATTAAAAAAGAAATTTGGGACAACTGAAGGATTGTTAAAAGTTATTTATTTTGAAAACGACAATTCTGCTAAGTCAAAAGAAACGAAAGTAACCATTAGTGCTATCGCCCCAAATGAAGTAACACAAACAGAGAATCAGGATTTGTATAACCCGAGAATTAATAACACAGCTAATATTCTATATTTCTCAATAAACAGGGATATCAAATATCAATCCATACAATCATTATCAAGAAATCCGGATATGGAACAACTTGCTTATCAAGATGAAAAAAACATACAGTCTATTTATTTGAAAACGTGGCTGATCACTAAATATTTAACATCTGGTCGAGAAGAAGATATGGAAGATTACGAAGTAAAGAATTATGAGTTAATAAAACAAGTATTTAATATTATTGATTCTAATAAATCGTTTGTAAAAGCAGATTATAAAACGTATGAAATTATAATGAATGATAGAGGAAACGAGGTTTATTTTGAATATGAGTCTGCAGGTTTCAAGGCAGTTCTATTTATTTTGATCGGTATAATTTCGCAAATAGAGTTCAGATTTCCTAATGATAAAATAGTTGCTAGTGAATTTGAAGGTGTTATCATAATTGATGAAATTGATTTACATCTACATCCGACATGGCAGAATGAAATTATTAGAATCTTAAAGGAGACATTTAAAAAAGCTCAGTTTATTCTGACGACACATAGTCCAAGTGTTTTGCAAGCTCTTGAAAATGACGAAATAATCCCTTTAGAACAGAGTGAAGATAATGAAGTACGTATTAAAGAACTTAACCTAAGTAAATACGGGCTTAAAGGCTGGACCTTGGAAGAAATATTATCAGATGTCATGGGAGTTGGGAAAACAAAAAATAATGTATATACCGAGACGTTTGAAAAGTTTGAAAAGGCTTTGGACGATGGTGACGATATAGTTATAAAACAGACTGCAATAGAATTAAAAGAAATGTTGCATCCAATTAGTCCTTTGAAACAAATTATTGATATACAAATGGCAGGATTAATAGATGATTAATTTAATTAGGACTCCGAAACCAGATCAACTTACCAAAGAAAAAGTTGAAAAACTCACAAGTGAATATAAAAATACTAAAAAACCTGTTTGGAATAAGGATTTTATAAAGCAAGAATTATTGAAAATGTCTAATAAAAAATGTGTATATTGTGAAGCCCCGCTTGAGGTTCCAGGAGTATACATGGAAGTGGACCATTTCTTTCCGAAAAGTATCTATGAAGACAAAGTAGTAGAGTGGGATAATCTATTACCATCTTGTAAAACATGTAATATAAAAAAAGGAAATCATGATCCTAAGACAGAAAAAATAATCGATCCTACCATAGATATACCAAACGAACATTTGGAAATGAAAAATTTTAGATTAATCGGTAAGGATTCTGTAGGAAAAGCTACTATAAAAATTCTTAATTTGAATAATTTGGATAGGAATGTGCTGAGGCGATTCGAACTAGGCAATACTTTAATTGAACAATTGGAGAAAATCGAAAATAGTATTCCGAAAGAGCGCAAAGAAAATACTTCTTCGTTCTCTGACATTAGGAACAGCGTACAATCATTATTGGAACAAGTTCAAAGAGATAAAGAGTACAGTGGGACTTTGGCATCAATTATGATGAATTCCTCTGAGTACCATATACTAAAGGGCTTTTTAACTGAAATAGATTTATGGGATGAAGAGTTTGAGGTTCTTGAAAAATCAGCAAAAGAAATTGCATTATAAATTGAACTAAACAGAGCCACTCGCTTATGCGGTGGCTTTTTATCTTACATAAAATTAAAAAGGGGATGTGTTCAATGGTAAGACTTAGCAAGATTGAGACAGCTTATGTGATTAAAAAGTATAAGTTACATTCCCAAAAAAGTTTTAAGTTAAGAATTTTCATAGAGAGAATAAAAAAGATACTTTCGGCACCAGGAACTATATACAGCAGCCCTTCTAAAAGAATTATTGAATTTAAAAATAATGACCTGTGATATGTTTTGCTTGGAGGGGAATAGGATGAAGAAAATCAAAAGAATATTCGGCAAATTAAAAAATTTATACAAAGAAAATAATGGAGTGTGTACAGCGTAACTAACCGTCATTCGTGGCGGTTGTTTTAGTTTAGTTTATTTTAGATTGGAGGTGATTTTTTGAAACTGAATAAAAAGCATCAAAAGGCTATATATATGCTGTTTGAAGGTTCTTTGAAGCGGAGAGAAATCGCCGAAGAACTAAAGGTAAGCGAACAGACTTTGTATAACTGGCTAAAAGATGAAGATTTTACAAAAGCATATGATGAATATATACAACAGATAATGGGTAAATCATCTGGCAAAGCGTTAAACACAATGTTAGCTTTAATGACTGCTCGATCTGAAATGGTAAGGTTCAATGCAGCAAAAGATATACTTGATCGTGGAGGGTTTGCACCAGTGAGTAAACAAGAAGTGACTAATATTCAAACCCCTATTTTTGAGGATGATATAGGTGATGACGATGGCTAGAAAAAAACTATCGGAATTACTACCAAAGAAATTCCATTCGGTTTGGCGAGTCACTCTCAACTCAGATATTCTCAACATTATTTGTAAAGGCGGTCGTGGTTCTGGTAAATCATCCGACATTGCACACATTATCACGCAGTTATTAATGCGCTTTGCTGTAAATGCTGTTGGTATTCGTTATGTAGACAATACGCTTGAGCAATCGCTGTATGAGCAGATGAAATGGGCGATTGAGCAACAAGGAGTGACACATCTGTTTAAATGCAACAAATCACCATTAAAAATAACGTATCTTCCTCGTGGCAACTATATGATTTTCAGAGGTGCCCAGAATCCCGAACGAATTAAATCATTAAAAGATGCAAGATTTCCATTTGCTATAGGATGGATAGAGGAATTGGCTGAATTTAAAAATGAAGACGAAGTAACGACTATCACTAACTCTCTACTACGTGGAGAATTAGAGGATGGTCTTTTTTATAAATTCTTTTACAGTTACAATCCGCCGAAAAGAAAACAGTCGTGGGTTAATAAGAAATATGAGACAAGTTTTCAGCCTAAAAATACTTTTGTGCATCATTCTACGTATAGAGATAATCCCTTTATATCTAAAGAATTTCTTAGTGAGGTAGAAGCAACTAGAGAACGTAATCCTAGGCGCGCCGAATGGGAATATGACGGCAAAGCAATCGGCTCTGGTGTTGTGCCGTTTGACAATTTACAAGTTAAAGCAGGATCTATCACAGATGAGATGGTAGCTAATTTTGATAACATCCGCAACGCTGTCGATTTTGGTTATGCTACTGACCCGTTGGCATTCGTTCGCTGGCATTACGACAAGAAGAAGAATGGCATCTATGCAATTGATGAAATATACGGCGTTAAGATCAGCAACCGTGAGTTTGCTAAGAAATTAAATGATAGGGGCTACCAGTCAGACAGGATGTTTGCTGATTCGGCTGAACCTAAATCTATTGCTGAGTTAGCAAATGAACATGGCATTAAAAAAATAACTGGTGTTAAGAAAGGCCCCGACTCGGTGGAATATGGTGAGGAATGGTTGGACGATTTAGATTTTATCTGCATCGATCCATTGCGAACACCGAATATTGCACGAGAGTTTGAGAATATTGATTATCAGACCGATAAAGATGGTAATCCCAAACCTAGGCTTGAGGACAAGGACAATCACACGATTGATGCTACGCGTTACGCGTTTAGTGAGGATATGAAAAAACAACCAGAACCAATAAACGTCAAGAAAACGATAAATACATTCAAGAAATTAGGATTAGGTAGGTGATTAAATGACAATCAAATTATTAAACGGATCGCGATTTGACGCAGAGGCAAACAAAGTATATCGAGTTCCAGTTAAAAAACTTCCCAAAAGGACAATGGAGTATGCAGACGGTTCTGTAGAGGAAGTGATTGATTTTGAACATGAGGATATCTTCAAGATGATTGTCACATTTGTTAAACATCATCAAGAAAAACAAGTTCCTCGATTGCAAGAGTTAAAGAGATACTCAATCGCTCAAAACAATATTAAATTCACTGAAGACAAAAGCAGCGATCGCGCCGACAATAAAATTGCCAATGATTGGGGTAGGTTTATTGTTAATTTTAAGAAAGGTGTACTTTTAGGTAATCCTTTAAAGTATAGTGGCGATAAAACTATAGCTGATAAGATTAATGAATTTTCTAGCCAATCAAATGAAGATTACCACAATCAATTGGTGATAGATGATGTGCTTGCATTGGGAAGAGCATTTGAATATATAGGGCGTGACGAATTCGGAAAAGAAATGATGGTTAAGTTCAACGCAGAAGAAACGTTTATCATTTATGATACATCTACAAATAAGAATTCGGTGTGTGGTGTACATTATTATAACGTTAAATTTAATGATGAAGTAACTAGTTATATAGATATTTATGCGAATGATGGTTATTTTTATCAGTATGAGTCAAAAGAACAAGACTATGATAACTCGACTTTAATCGATAGAGAACAAACGTATTTTAATACAGTTCAAATTAACGAATGGATTAACAACGATGAACGTCTAGGTGATTTCGAAACAGTTTTAGATAATATTGACGCTTACGACCTGTCTCAATCTTCTATGGCAAACTTTCAACAGGATTCTTCAGAGGCATATTTGCTCATTAAAGGAAATCCGGAAACGGCAGCGGACGAAGAAGGAGAAAACTCTAAAAGCGAAGTTTTGAAAGAGATGTTACAAGCCAGACTATTAGTATTAGGTGATAAAAAATATTATGGTGAAGGGCAAACGGGAAGTGAACCAGATGCACGCTATCTAAAAAAAGAATATGATACCCAAGGGACTGAAGCTTACAACGACCGATTAGTTTCGGATATGTTACGTTTCACATCATTAATTGATTTCACCGATGAAAATATAGGAAGTAATCAATCTGGAATCGGATTCCGCTTTAAAGGCTGGGGTAGTGATAATGATAGGAAAAACAAAGAACGTATGGTGAAGAAAGCTATCATGCGCCGATTGAGATTACTCACTCACTCCTGGTCATTAAAAGATAATTTGAATAAACCGCAAGGCTTCGTCGATAAGGTGAAGTCTATTTTTGCGTCTGCAGATAAGCAACCAGACTCACTGTATGACAAAGTAAATAAAATTGAGATCCTCTTTACTCCGAACGTTCCGCAATCTGATGAGGAAATCATGAAAGTTATTGCTGGTATGGTTGGGATTGTATCCGATGAAACGTTATTTGAGATGGCTGAAAAATTAACTGGTGTTCCGGTAAAAGAGGAGCAGTTAAGGGTCGTTAGCGAAAGAACAGAAGATTCTGAACGCAAAGAAACTGTTGAAAATTTAATTAGCGGAGTAGGTGATAACGATGGCGAAGAATCACTGGATGAATCGAGAGAGGTTGAACGCTCAAGAAGTCGAAAGACGGATGAAGAAACGAAACCAAGTGATAAAAAATCAACTTGAGTTAGCTCGGTTTGAAATATCAAAAGATATCGAATCGTTTTGGAATCAGTATGCTGAAGAAGAACGAATCACCTATGCTGAAGCAAGGAAACGAGCTAGTAAAATGGATGTAGAAGCTTTTTCCAGCAAGGCTAAAGAGTATGTGAAAAAGCGCGACTTTACTAGTAAGGCAAATAAAGATTTAAAAATGTACAACTTAAAAATGCGGATCAATCGTCTGCAGTTACTGCAAAATGAAATCGAATTAGAAATAGCTAAGATGGGTGATCTCGCAGCAGAAGAAATGTACAAATGGTTCAGGACAAACATACAAACAGAATACAGACGACAAAGCGGCATACTTGGAGAGTCTATCAATTTGACTAACTCGCAAATTGAGGCGCTTATTTATCGTTCTCACGAATATGCTGATTTCATGGACGTTTGGGATAATCACCGAGAAATACTTAATACGGAGCTTAATAGGATTCTACGGCAGGCTCTAATATCGGGTAAAAATCCCAAAGTATTTATAAGAGATGTTCGCGGAGCTTTTGATGCCACTTATTCGCAAGCTAAGCGACTGTTGGTGACAGAGACGACAAACTTGCAGACGTTTGTACAAGCTGACTGTATAAAAAAAGCTGGCTATGATCGATTTGAGTTCGTGCCTGAAAGTAGTGCTTGTCCTGTTTGTTTATCTAAACGTGGTAAATCATACTTGTTGCAAGAACTTCAGAGAGGGTACAATGCGCCACCTATTCATCCAAATTGTCGTTGTAGCATAATTCCCTTTGTAGAAAGCGAGGTGTAATGATGAATATCGAGAAAATAGTAGAAGACTTTAATGCAGAGTTAAAAGTTATCACCGGATTAGAAGAGGAATTAGAAAAATTACAAACTGTAATGCACATCGATTTCGCATCTGTTTCTGATGAAGACGGAACAAAGACATATCTACAAGGTAAAGAGTGTTCATTTATCAACGAGGCTTGGAGAGACAGAATTGATTATCTAATTGAAAAGATCAAAAAATCGAAAGAAAATTTCGCTAAGAAATGGGAGGCTCAAGTCTAGTCGTGACAAAGACTGATAGATTTTATGGATAATATTTTAGCAAAAAGACAGGAAAAGGAACGTGGAGTGTCTGTTCAAACAATTATTGATGAACTTAATCATACGAATATGGAACAAATAGCAGTTGTGGGAATCGATGAAAACGAAGAGCTTGTGACGGCTTACTCCTTGAGCAATCGTTTAGAAATGATCGGGATTCTTGAAGCGTTAAAATCAAAATTGATTGATGAAATGAATTATATGGAAGAGTAAGTCTGGCAGATCACTAGGCTTTTTATTATGTCCAAGCATTGATGACTTTAAAAGCTATGGAAGTGCAAGCATTTATCCACGTTAAAAGGTATGGGAAAGGAAAGATTATCATGAAAAGAACAAAATTGAAAATGAACTTGCAGTTTTTTGCGGAAGATACAGGATCAAATGGCGGTGGTGATAATCCGGATAACACTACTACCGAAGAAACTGTAGAAGCAACAGAAAAAGAGCAAGAGACGAATGAACCCGATAAAAAATATTCGGATGAAGACGTCAACAAAATCATTGATGCTAAATTTGCTAAGTGGAAGGCAGAACAGCAAAAAGAACAGGACGAGGCAAAGAAACTAGCTGAAATGGACGAGAAACAAAAAGCAGGTTACGAGAAAGAAAAACTACAAGCGGAAATCGATAATCTAAGAAGAGAGAAGGCGTTAGCTGAAATGACAGAAACAGCTAGTGGAATGGTTTCCGATAAGGGTTCTAAGCCTACTAAAGAAATGTTGAGATTGATTGTATCTGAAGATGCAGAAACGACCTCAAACAATGTTAAAACCTACTTGACTTCCATTGAAGCAGAACGAGAAGTCATCAAAGCAGACTTTGAAAAACGTTTAGGGTCTAAGCTACCTCTCGACGGCACAACGTCAGCTACTCTTTCTCGTGGTGCGCAAATGGCAAAAGAAGCCAACAATAAAACTAAACAGCCTGAGCTTAATCCTTGGGCAACTAAATAGGAGGAATATAAATGGTTTATGTAAAAAAAGCTCAAACAGTTAAAGATATTAATTTTTTCAAAAGTGAAAAGTTTATTTCATTTACTAAACAAGCGGACGATAAAACGGCAGGAGTAGTTGATGGTGTATTGCCGGCTGGGTCTGTATATCCAAAAAATGACGCTACTGCAGAAGGAATCACGATCAATGATGTGGATGTTTCAAACGGATCGCAACCGGTAGGCGTGATTGTAGAAGGACATATCTTAATCGAGCGTTTACCAGTTAAACCGACGGACGAAGCGCAAATAGCAATGAGAGAAATTAAGTTTTATGATGCTGCAGGGAAAATGTTAGCTTTACCAACACATACGCCCTAAGACTCCCCGAATCGCAAGGACAGATGAGGGGATAACAGACAGAGACTTAACAGGATAGAGGTGTAAGAATGTACGAAAAACATGTGTGGGGACCAAAAGAAGAAATTGCTTCAGCTCTCCTTAACAATATTGAAAATGGAGTTGAAAACTCTTTAACTACTGAAAGTGAACTTGGATTACAAAAAGTAGTCAACACAGAAAAAGAAAGTTTAACAGGAATGACTAGCGGTTGGGCGTTGTTCGCTGGAGCAACAATAGCATATTCAAAGGGCAGTGTTATCGCAACGCTCAGTAGTACAAATGCAAATAGCGGTATGTTAGCACCCATTTTCAAATCAAATAGTAATTTCTTAAAAGTATCGATAGAAGCAGAAGTGACGGGTATAGATTCAGCAACGGTGCAACTTGGTTATCAAAACTCGGCAAATTCTTGGAAATACGATAGGAAAGGGACTGTAGCTGCTGAATCTGGTGGAAAAATCAATTATAGCTTTGAATTTGACGCTCCTTGGTATGCAGTCTATAACGATGCAAAAGCATTTAGAATATTGGTTAATAATGGAACTGGCACAGCAAACGCAGGAACCATCAAAATAACAGTTTTAACTATCGTCGAACAAGACGTTGAGCAACTATCTATTTATGATCCAAGTCTCACGAATATTTTAGGGAATATTGATGCTCGTTTGCCTAAAAAGTCTGATGATCAACAAATAAGCTTTCCTTTTATCTCGCATGTAGGGAAAAAATTTAAGATGAACGTTAATGATATCGGAGAACTAAGTGCGGTTCCAACAATTCCTAATAACGTTTTATTTATGGGAAATTCTTTGCTTTTAGGAATCAGTCAAGGTGATCACGGTGTTAGCAATTTTGGTATGTGTGCTAGCAGTAGTAAGGCCGATTATTATCACCATGTGACCGAAGCGATTAAAGAAAAAAATAGCGCTGTAGCATTTAATAAACTGCATGTAGGTACGTTAGAAACGGGAACTAAACAAAGTGATTACGACGCGTACATGACTGCAAATGCAAATCAATTTTCGGCTGATTTGGATTTGATTATTTTGCAGATTGGCGACAACATAAACACGGAGGAGCGTCGCAATTACTTTAAAACAATATACCCTAAACTATTGCGAGATTTAATCTTTAAATGTCCAAACGCGCGGATCGTCACAGTGGGAGCATTCTTCGGGAGCGTAATGCAACCCATTTTAAACGAGCTATCAAATGAGTACGGCGCTGAATTAGTACCTTTAGTTGACTTAAACGTAACCGTAAATCAGGGATCAAAAGGAATGACAATCACTTATGATGATGATACTACGATCATAGCCAATGATAGTTGGATTACTCACCCAGGAGATAAAGGACACAAATTAATCGCAGAAAGAATTATAAAACAATTAAATATGTAAAATTATAGGAGGAATAAACAAATGGCAAATATTGCAGAATTATTTTCACAAAAAAATGTATTAGATTATGTAAATGATCGTCAAGCACCAATTCTATTAGGAGAGTCACTGTTTCCGTCTCGAAAAGTACAAGGATTAGAATTTGATGTGTTAAAAGCGGGTTCTAAGATTCCTACAATTGCTAGCGTTCACGCATTTGATACAGAGGCAGAGATCGCTTCTCGTGTTGCTTCGAAAAGCGCTCAAGAACTAGCATTTATCAAACGTAAAATCCAATTGAAAGAAAAGGATCTAATTGCATTACGAAACCCACGCACTGCGGAAGAACAACGTTATTTAGAGCAAGAAGTATACAACGATGTATATTCAATGGTTGGTTCTGTAAACGCTCGTGTAGAAAAAATGCGTATGGAGGTTTTAGCAAACGGTATTGTAACACTTGATGAGAATGGATTAGACTTGGTTGTTGACTACAACGTTCCAGAAGAACATCAAGCGAATGCTGACTTTACTAAAGCAAATACAGATATTATCGGATTATTAACAGAATGGGCATCAACTTTAGATGCTATGCCTACAAGAATGCTGACATCAACTAAAGTTCGTAATGCTATTTTACAAAATACAGGCGTAAAGGCATACTTCAAAGATGCTGGACTATTACCTACTCCTGGATCGTTAAATCAAATGTTACAACAGTTTGGGTTGCCAACTATTGCGACATACGATGCAAAATACAATAAAGAAAATGCATCAGGAATTTTGGTTAAGGAAAGGTATTTCCCAGAGGATAAATTAGTTATGTTTGGATCAGAAAACCCCGGTGAATCTATTTTCGGAGTGACGCCAGAAGAATCTCGTTTATTGTCTGGTGGTTCAAATGATTATAAAGTCGGCAATATTATTGCTATGGTTTACGAAGAAAAACTTGACCCAGTCGGAACATGGACTAAAGCTGCTGGAACTGCATTACCAAGTTTCCCAGAAGCAGACAACGTATTTCAAGCTACAGTATTGCCGTCATTGAAATAAAGGAGAGGTTAGTCATTGACTAGCCTTTTTATTATTCAGAAGGAGGCTTTTATGGACGAATCAACTATTTTATCTGAAGTTAAGCGGACGCTGGAAATAGAAGAAGATGATTTAGACAAACAATTGACAGATTTTATCAAGCGTATTACTCAGCAATTGAACGTTCGCCTAGGTTTCTTAGATGCTGTTCCTGAGGTTTTAAACTATATAGTGGTGGAATGTACCATTAAACGATTTAACCGAAAAGGGAACGAAGGAATGAACTCCTATGGTCAAGAAGGGGAAACAATCAACTATGGAAAGCTTTTAGATGAGTTTCAAGATGATATCGAAGCTTGGAAAACCAAAGAAGAAGCAGAAAAGAATGTTACTCCTAGGAGAGGGGTTGCTAATTTTCTATGAGGTACGACAAACGGATTGTTTACTTTGACAGTAAAAAAGCAGAACAAGACAGCTATTTTGCCAATGTTACTGAGGTAAGTGCAGAAAAAATTTCCAACATGTTTCCTGATATAAAAGAGCAGATAGTTATTTTTAGAATTGGCAGACCTTTAGAGTATCGTAGTGGGTGGTTCAAAATTGATGAAAAATATTACAAAATTGTAAAAAGCCAACGTTTGAGAAACGCATCAACTTTTTACGGAGCTGAGCATCGTGGGGAACTATAACATAAGATTTGAAGGCATAGAAGCCCTCTTGAATGGAGTTGTAGAAGCAGGGAAGCTGGAAGATGTCAAAACGATAGTCAAACAAGATACAGCGTTTATGGCAAAAGAAGCAGCTAAAAATACTCCTGTAGAAACTGGTTATTTAAAGAGGTCAGAAACACCATCAATTAAAGATGGTGGAATGACCGGCGAAGTTACAGCTTCCGCCGATTATGCCGCATATCAAGAATACGGTACACGATATATTTATGGGAAATTTTATATGAAGAAAGCTCAGAATGTAGCTGGGCCACAGTTCTTAAAAAATATAGAGAGGTTGATGAAATGAATAATCCTTATATCGAGATTTACGATGGTATTTTCAAA
The DNA here is from genome assembly GCF_051714545.1 of Enterococcus sp. AZ126. NCBI lineage: Bacteria > Bacillati > Bacillota > Bacilli > Lactobacillales > Enterococcaceae > Enterococcus > Enterococcus sp. AZ126. The sequence continues at coordinate 770,822 of NZ_JBIOSB010000001.1, read as the reverse complement.
GCCTCTGAAAAATTAGGTTTTGAAACGTATGATTATTTACCGGATGATGAGGCCTCCTACCCATATGTGTTTATAGGCGAGCAATTTAGTAATGACCAACAAACGAAAACAAGGACACTTGGGAAAACAAACTTGATTATTCATGTTTTCGGCTACGATCACAAACGCCGTGAAGCAGATCGGATGCTTGGAGAACTCAAAAAAGCGATATACGAAACTAGGAGCACTGAACATTTCAGTTGGCAAGCGATTGCTAGCGACACACAAACATTTTATGAAAATACTAGTGGAGGTGGAACTAACCTTGTCCATTGTGTTTTAGATATAACATTACAATTCCAATAATAAGGAGAGATAATAATATGGAAAAAGCAATTCATGGTAAAAATGTCAAATTAATGTTCCGCTTACAAAAAGAGCGGGCATTTAAAAAAGCAGGAATATTGGCTTTAGAAATGAGTCATACCTATAACCGAGAAACTAATGTGGATACTCAAGCTACAAAAGATGGAAGCGTGGCTTCTGGTGGTAGCATTGAGTCAAATATCGAAATGGAATTCCTGAAAACGAACACAGATGTCTTTAATATGCTTGAATACGCATACGAAAAAGGTGAAGAGATTGAAGTGTGGCGAATCTTTTTTGATAATCCTGTAGAAGGTGAAGAACGTAAGTACAAAGCGCAATATGGTACTGGTATTTTAGGCAATTTTCCTGATGCTGCGGAGGCAGAAAGTAACTCCACGGTATCGACCACGCTTAATTTAAATGGCTTACTAGTAAATGGTGAAGCGACAGTCGATGCAGAGAATGATGAACTAGCAAAAGCTTTCTTCTACGATACTATCGTTGATGCGAAACCACAAGAACCAAAAGCAATCTATGAGCCACAAACAGCGCCAAAGTAGTAAGCCCCGATAGTATCACATTGGATAAAACAGATGTAACTATCGCAATAGGGGCAACAGAAACGTTAATAGCTACCATACTACCTGAAGAGGCACATAGTAAAACGGTGCAGTTTATATCGTCTAATCTTCAGGTGGCTACAGTTACTCCAGTACAAGGGAAAGTGACTGGTATTGCAGAAGGTGTTACCACAATTACAGCAACAACAATTAATGGGAAAACAGCAACAAGTACGATAACCGTAACTGAGTAAAGGAGTGGGAAATTATCCCTCTCCTTTTTATATTAGGAGGAAAACATATGTCTAAGAAAGCAACAAAAGCAGTAGTTACAATTGATGGCAAGAAATACCCTTTAGTATTTGGATTTAAATTTTTGAATGAAATTAATGCGCTACCGAACGACACGAAAGAAGTTGATCGATTGACCTTATTGATTGGTGGTTTAATCGACGGGGATCCTGAATCTTTAAAGCAAGTTTTATCAGCTAGTCTAGTTACTTATGATGAATTGTCAGAACAAGATATTATAAACTACCTCGAAACATCTGATGAGGTGGAGAATTTATTTGAAAATTTTATCGGGTTCTTAATATCAGCGCCATTGTTGAAGAAACGAGTGACGAAAATCAAAGAATCAATCGAGAAAATGATGCAAATGGCAGAAGATCAAGTGGAGACAGCAATGGAGCAAGCTATGACGAACTAGTTTTAGCTTGTTTTCGTTCTTTCCAAGGAATCACTTTAAAAGAAATTGAGTGTATGACTCCTTGGGAGTTCGGTTTAAGAATGAAAGCGCACCAACTTAACGAAAATGATAAGGCACGAGATATATTTCTTGCGGGATTGGCAAATCGCATGTTCAAAACCATGAATAAAAAAGGTGATAAATTTTTATACAAAGAAGTTGAAGATGTTTATCCACATTCAAAAAATGAAAAAAATATTTTAGGAGCGTTTGGCCAAGAAGGTAAAAAGGAAGCCAAAGAAGACTTGTATGAAATGCAGGCACGATTACAGCAAGCCAAGGAGCTTGTAGCACAGAGGAAAGGAGGAAACTAGATGGCAGAATCCAAAAGCGTCACAGCCGTACTACGAGCAAAAGATAATGGGTTTACTTCTACCTTTCAAAAAGCTAGTGGTTTGCTCGGAAAGTTTAGCTCTGGCGCAAAAGGAGTTACAGGTAGCGCAGGTGGAGTTGTTTCTAGCATGAAATCTATTGCGGGTGCTATGGGTCTTGTAAAGGTTGCTGGTATGGCAGTATCTACAGTGACAGGTAAAATATCGGCCGCGATGGGTCGTGCGGATACGATGGACTCATTTAATAAAACATTGAAATTAATGGGATATTCTGCACAAGAAACGGCTGCTGGTCTAGATAGCCTAAAAGGCATCACGAAAGGTACAGCATATGGTTTGGATGTCGCAGCAAAAGCCACACAAAACTTTGTTTCCCGCGGAATGGAAATCGGTGCAGCTACTAAATCCGTTGGCATATGGGCGGATGCAGTCAGCGCATACGGAAAAGGTACGAACGATGAGTTGTCAGGCGTTACCGATGCATTAGCTAAAATGCGAACTAAAGGGAAAGTCGAAATGGATCAGCTCAACCGATTGTTTGATGTCGGTATTGATGCGGTAGGTATGTATGCTAAAGCAATGGGTCGTAGTTCTAACGATGTTCAGGAATCTTTATCAAAAGGTGAGATAAGCGCTGCAGACTTCCTGGATACTGTTGAAACAGCCATGACAGAAGGGACTAACGGTGTTGTAAAAGTAGTTGGTGCTGCTAAAAATGCTGGTACGACATGGCGTGGGGTAATTGACAACATGGGTGCGGCGGTTACTCGTGGTGTATTGGCCATGATCACTCAGTTTGATGAACTAGCTAAGAAACTAACCGGATTGACGATCAAAGAATGGATTGCAGCTACTGGCAAATTTGCAGAAGAAAACTTGACCAAAATTGCTACTGCCGTAGGAGGAATGGCTGAAAAGGTTAAGGCTTATCTTACTTTACTCACTCCATATATCGATATTTTGAAACAAGCGTTTAAACAAATAGCGCCAGCTGTTTCTAATGCTTTCACGGACGTGTTGTCATCTGCGGCTGGATTTAGTAAAGCATTTATAACTAGCAAAGGAACTATTGAGAGTTTTAGAGATGCTGTTCAAATAGTCTCTGCTAAAATTATCCAGTTTTCAGGTTATATTTCTGCTAATGCGGATAAGATTGGGTTATTGATAACTCAAATACCTAAGCTTGTTTTTGCTTTTAAAGGGCTGCAAATCGTTAATGGCATTGGAGGATATTTTGCTTCATTTGGTTCGTCAGCTTTAGCTTTAGTTGGAGATATTTCTAAATTAAACACTGAACTTGGTACTAAGTTAATGAATGGGGCTACTATTGCCAAAGGCGCATTCAGCGGTTTGTTCAATTCTTTCCAAAGTGGACTATCAACTTTCACTAATGGAGTGGGGACATTCGTGTTAAAAAATAGAGAGATTTTTAACGCTACAAAACTACTGCACTCCACTGGAAAAACCAATATTTTTGAATCCTTTACGAAATCAATTATGGCGTTTGTTCCAGAATCTAGAAATTTTCTTTCAGCTATTAATATGGGGCAGAGGAGAATGATAGCGTTTGGAAGTTCGGTGGCGAGTCCAGTTAGAAATTTAAAAAATCTTAACACATCAATAATAAGCGCAGGTGGAATTCTTCCGTTTTTTAGCAATGGTGTGGTAAATGCGACCAAAGTTATAGGGCTAGGTTTTAAAGGAATGGCATCTGCAGGGGTATCAGCAATAAGAGTTTTAACAACCGCAATGTTATCTAATCCCATCACTGCATTAATCCTATTACTAGGAGTTGCAATTGCTGGCCTAGTTGCAGCATGGAGGTCGAATTTCCAGAACATTCAAGGCTTCACAAAATCTGCATTTGGTGCAATAGGTAATTCGATTAAAAGTTTAGGATCCATGTTCAAAGGTTTTGAACCTGTTCTTAAAGTATTAGGTAACTCATTTAAATGGTTGGGTATTATCTTGGGTGGCGCTTTATTAGTGGCATTAGCCTCAATTGTAGATGGTTTTAGGTCTTTAGTCTTTGCTGGCGTAGCTGTAGTGAAAACAGCCTCGGCAGTCGGAAATGCTATCAAAGGTCTTTGGGCAAAAATGAAAGGCGATAATAAAGGTGCTGATAAGGCATTCAAAGACATGAAAAATGATTTATCAGGAATCAAAGACGATTTCAAAAACCTTATTGATAATTCAGCTATGAAAGGCGTAGCTGAATCAACAAAAGAATTAGGCAAAGAAACGAATACAGCTGGTGAAACTATAAAGGCATTAAGAGCAAATATAGGTGAGACAAATGATGGTTTAGGTACTTATTCGGCGAAATTAGATGAAGCGAAACAAAAATTAACAGATGCATTCAATGTGGAAAGTGCGAATACTGCAACAGAAAAATATTTTAAGACTACACTTGATTTGCTTGACTCGATCAAAGAGAAACAATTGTCTGCAACCGATAATTACAATAAACAAATCGAGGCGGCAGAAGGAAAATCAGAGGAAGCCAAACAAAAAATCTATGCGGATGCAGCAGCTTTGTATACCGAGACAGTTAAAAAAAGTAATGACGACATGCTGACTGTATACAAAGATTACTCTAAACAACTAAAAGAAAATAAAAATGTTGAAGGTCAAGCATTGAACGACCAACAACGACAAGCTTTGCAAGAAGGAACTGAAAGTATTAGAACAGAATTAACCAAACAGAATCAAGACTTTGTGGATGCTGCGGTTAGTCGGATGGCTAATGGGCAAAGGTTGAGCGATGAAGAACGGAAGCAGGCTGTTGATAGTCTTAGAACACTAGGCGAGATACAAGCTGAACAGACTAAGGTAAACAATGACCAGATAAAAGTATTGGAAGAGCAACGAAGCAAAGCTAAAACAGAATCAGAAAAAGCGGCGTTCCAAAGCCAAATAACTAGTTTACAAGAAAACAACGCTCAAATACTTGAAACTGAAATGACTCAAGGTGCTCAACTTATTGATCTTTTGTCACGAGGTGGGCAAGAGCAGGCTTTGACTGTCGCTAATGGATTGGCTCAAATGAAAGGCGTAACTGATACGCAATTGGCAGGCATTTATCAATCTTACGTCAAGATGGGTGCAGATACTGATGCTCAAATGATGTTGTTATCAGGTTTGTTACGCCAACGCGGTGTCGATTCGAGTAATGGATTAGTGCAGGGGTTAATGACAAATGACCCTTCGTTATGGGCAAATATGAGCAAAGAAGATATTGTGAACACTTTAAATGCTCTACCGCCTGAAATGTTTACGAACGGACAAACTAGTAAAAATCAACTATTAGACGGTTTGAAGTCGGGAACTACAGATATGGATGCTGTAGGGAAAACCTTAATGCAATCTTTAAATAAAGGACAAGAATCTCAAAAGCCTAACACAATAAAAGTATCGAAGGATAACGCTAGGTCCGGTTCGGATGCGGCTAAAAAAGAGAAAAGTCAATATGAGGCTGCGGGAAATGCAAACGGTAGTGGTTTTGTTAGCGGGATCAACAAACAGAATCCAAACGCAAAAGCGTCAGGAACGAACCTTGCCAATTCTGCAGAATTAGGGGCTAGATCAGTCGACTTTGTACCTACAGGAAGTAACATGGCAGCTGGTGTGGCGACAGGGATAACGGCTGGAAAAGATGGTGCAGTTAGTGCTATGAAAGATTTGGTTACGGCAGTAAACGAAGAAGCTAAGAAGAAAGCTGAAATAAAATCTCCTTCGCGTTTATTCAGAGATACTGTCGGCAAATTTATTGCTCAAGGAGTTGCGGTTGGTATCGAAGAAGACACAAAGCTTGCTGTAGCTAGTGCTAGAAATATGATTGATGATATACAGGGAGCCGTAACAGACAAAACGAACAAAGTATCTACTGAGTTTAATGTTGAGTATCAGGCTAATAACCAACTTAAAAATACGCTGGATGAAATGGTTGATACAATCAAAAATATGAAAGTTGTATTGGATAATGGTGCATTGGTTGGAGGTATAGGCAATCAAATGGACGGTTTTTTAGGGGGTCAAGCAAGTTATGCTAGGAGGTATCGATCATGACGGAAATTATTGAGTACGTGGAGATGGGACGATTTAATAGCAAAGAATCTGGCTTTTACGTCATAGAACATAGTGCTCCTAGTCCAGATGAACAAGAAATTATTGAATCGATACCTTATATGCAAGGTGTGTATGATTTTTCTCGTTTATTAGGAGAACGTGTTTTTGAAAATAGAAAAGTAGAAATCAAACTTTACCGGCCTCAGGTAATTTATGATCAGCGTAAGCTGTTGGAGCAAGAAGCGAAACAACAGTTAATGTTGAATGAAATCATGCCCATTTATGATACCTGGTTAGACGGATGCCATTGGCTCGGGAAATGCGAGAGCGTGACAGCAGAAGACAGTCATGAATACAATTCATTAACCCTGTCTTTAGTATTTGATTGTTATCCTTTTGCTTTAAAAAATGCGAACGGCTATTCCGATGAATTCGATATCGATTACTTTGTAGATGGAATTGATCAATGGACAGGCTTCTGGGTGCGTGGGCAACGTAAAATATTATTAGTAAATGAGGGAGTAAATGCGACAAGCCCGACTTTAATAGCTACCGCATCGATGTTCATTTTATTAGAGGATGGCTTACGAATTGAAGTGAAGCAAGGAGAGAACACAGATATCTTTTTCAAGTTAAATCGGGGTGAAAACTATTTAACTGTCTTTGGTACTGGGCATATAAGCTTTACGATGGAACAGGATGTGATGGTCTGATGTACAGGATTACGCTTTATAGTCATGCTACAGATAAAGAGGGCTTGGTTGTCCATGAGCCCGCTAATTATGGCAATAAAATTGTATCTGGTGAATTGGATTTATCGCTTGAAGGTATTGGGATCAGTACGTTTGATTTTGCTATCAATATCAATAATCCAGCCTATCGGAAAATAGAGCCAATTATAAACATGGTCGTTGTACAAAGTCCTGATAAAAGTGTTTTGTTTCGCGGAAGAGTCGCCAAGATAACGAATGCAATGGATGGAGACGGAAATTTTGTGGAAAAGATTCTTTGCGAGGATCAGAAAGCGTATTTGTATGACAGCACACAGAATTATTTAAAACCACAATTGATGACGGTGAGTAATTTTCTAGAACGGGCATTAAACACTCATAACAGCCAAGTAGATGCATACAAGAAAATTTACTTAGGAAAAGTGACTGTAAATGATGACGAACCTGTTTATCGTGGTTTTGCTTATGGTAAGACAGCAGAAGTAATTAAAGATAAGTTGCTAGACCGCTTAGGCGGTTATTTTATTTTAAGAACCAGTGCAGGTAGATTATATCTGGATTATTTAGCAGATTATGGCTCAGAATCTACTACACCATTACAAATAACAAAAAATTTAAAAAGTGCTGAACGAGATATTGACGTAGCAGAGTTAGTAACTAGGATCGTGCCGCTTGGTCAAGATATTGAGACGTCAAGCGAAATTGACATAGGAACGGATTTTTCCCGGCCTAAGGTAACAATTGGAAGTCTAAACAATGGAAAGGATTATTTAGTTGATCAAAAACTAGTTGATAAATTTGGAGTTATTCAGGGAGAAGTTGAATTCCCTAATATAACGGATAAATATACTCTGAAACGTAGAGGTGAAAGCTACTTGAGAGCTCAGCGGTTAATGTTGGTGACGTGGACCGTAGAAGCAATAGAACTAGGATTGTTGGATAGTAGATACGAAATGATCCAAATCGGTAATTCTTATCCCATAGAAAATGAACTTCTTTATGGTAGAGAATCATTACAAGTGATTGAGAAAAAAATTGATATTTTGAATCCTCAACGAATCACTCTGACTATCGGGACCGGAAAGAAAACACTCTCTCAATATCAGCTTGGATATCAAGGTCTTCAAGAAACTCTTGAAACAGTTAAAGGAAGAATCACCGAAAGTGGTAAAAACGTCGCTGATTTGCAAGCACAAGCCATTGCATTTAATGAAAAAACAATCGAATTGGATCAAGCTACCGCAGTGATACCAGAGTTACAAACAAATGTGACAGCGCAAGGAGAAACTCTTAGCAATCAAGGCACTACTATCCAAGCGCAACAAGTAGAACTTGCTGCACAAAATAGTAATTTACAGAAACAGCAAAAAGAAATTGATGATTTGAAAAAAATTATCGAAGAATTGCAGAAAAAGTAGGTGTAAAAAATGCCAGAACAAAAATTTTATGATACACAGCCGACGGGTGAGAACACTGAGGTGGAATATAGGGATCCTACAGATGTAGATGAAGTAGAAGAAGCAATCAAACACGGTGAAATTGATGAACTATCACAAAAATTCGCACTCTGGATTAGAACTAAGATGTGGAGACGGCATGTTCGTGAAGCTTTAGCCAGAATGATGGAATATACAAGCGTTTTGTTTAATAAAATAAAAGATTTATCTGAAGACACATTGAAGCGTCAAGAGCAGGTCGAACAACGCCAGACTAGTATTGAACGTCAGATGGTGGATGTTATAGCTAATGCAACTGTGGACGGCGAAGTGATCAACGCGAGGGATAGTGAAACTTATGGTACTTTTCCTGTTTTAGATGGCCGTTTAGAAAATATAGAAAAATTACTCATCACTTATGTTCCGGTTGGATTTGATGTAACGATTAACCATTCTTTGAATGCACCGCCAACAGTAAATGTCAGAACATGGACGTACGGTTTAGGGGTAATGCCGCTAGGAACAGAACCGGTCGGTTTATTCGGCGGATCTGCTAGCCAATCTGTAGCTTCGCAAGTTACACATAAAGATGCGACAACATGTGTCGTGTCTGTACCGTTTGCTTACAGAACGGATGGCGATCTTGTCAAAATTGATAACACACATTACTTGATCATCGACGAGGAAACGAAACGATCGTTGATGTTTGAGCTGTTTATTTAAAGGAGGATATACAAATGGATCTAAAGAAAATTTATCGCGGTATGGATAATAGCGCTGAAACGATACAAGAAAATTTTGAAGTGGTGAAAAAGGAGATACATGAGGTTGGGGCAGTGATCAGTAATGTATTAAAAGACTTCGATCCGAATACTGTTTACACTGGCACATGGGAGCGAATTAAAGGGAGGATGCTTGTAGGCGTAGACGAAAATAATACAAAATTCAGTACGGCCAAAAAAATAGGAGGAGCAGAAAATCATATTCATGAATTAGGTGATGGATCTGTATATGCACAATTGAGACTCACTTCTAGTTCTTTAGATAGCAAAAATGTTCCATACGCTGCGGAATGGTCAGTAAATACAACTAACAGCTCTCAAATGGCTTTTAAATCAGGATCAGGAATGCAAAGCGGAGGTGTAAATGTTGTAGGGAAATCCGACTCGCAAAGCAATCTACCACCATATTATGCAGTGTATATGTGGGTACGAACAGCTTAATTAAAAAATATTTAGAGAGTAGGTGACATATGAAAATTGAAATTATGGTGCTTTTAACAGTTGCATCCATTTGTGCAAGTATCTATTTTGGCTTGGTTAATTACCGCAGAAATCAAAAATCAGAAGACAAAAAAGAAGCTGCCGAAGCTACTGGCATGTTAGTTGATCTTCGCAATATTAATAATGGTGTTACGAGAATTGAAAATGATTTAAAGACAATACGAGAAGAAAACAAGGAAAGCCGAGAAAGACTGATTATTGTTGAGCAATCAACCAAACAAGCCCACCGAAGAATAGACAAAATAGAAGGAGGAGAAAAATAATGGATTTAGAACAATACTATATTGCAATCGTAGTCCTTGCATGTTTAATTGTGGGGTATTGCATCAAACATATCAAATGGCTAGATGAAGTAAGTAATCAATATATCCCGACTGTATTAGCTCTTTTGGGGGCTTTTTTAGGTTGTGTAGCAAATCAGGGCGTAAGCTTAGAAAACATTGTTTATGGCGCTTTAAGTGGTCTTGCTTCAACAGGGCTACATCAACTATTTAGTCGTTTAATCGACCAACGAAAGGGTGATGAAGATGAGTGATATCAATACATCATTAAAATGGATGTCTGACAGACAAGGTAGTGTAACCTATAGCATGATTTACCGTTATGGCCCATTAAGTTATGACTGTTCCAGTGCTGTTTATTATGCATTAATTGCTGGGGGCTTTTTACCACCAAACTCAAATATCGGCAACACAGAGACGTTGTTTAATGATTTAGAGCGTAACGGATGGCAACAAGTCCAACCTGACACAAATGGCAACTATCCAGCCAAACGAGGGGATGTCTTTATCTGGGGCAAACGAGGATTTACGCTAGGTGCTGCAGGCCATACAGGTATTTTTGTAGATGATAACGATAATATTATCCATTGTAATTACGGTTATAACGGCATTACTGTAAATCCGCATGACTTTATCTGGTCTATTAACGGACAACCGCCAATAACTATTTACAGATACGTCGGCGGCGCACCAGTTCAACCGCAGTCTAAAATTGTTAAACGGACATATAGCCAATACAACCAGGACAAACCTGTACAACTCGGTTATGTAGCACCAACCGTTGGTCTATCTTATCGTCTACACCTTACAAAACACGGTTGGGGTTTATATGTAGCAGACAGCCAACTTGCTGGATCAACTGGACAGAGTAACACGGCAGAGGCAATCGAAGTGCGGATCAATAACTCATTAGATTGGGTCAACATTGATGCGCATATAGCGCAAAAAGGTTGGACTGGATATAAAAAAGGAACTAACGGAACTACAGGAAAAGCTTTACAAATGGAAGCAATCAAGTTGACGTTAAACGGTGAGTTAGCTAAACAGTACAAGATTGTGTATCGTGTCCACCAATCGTCAATTGGTTGGTCTGAGTGGGTAAGCGATGGTCGACAAGCCGGTATTATTGGGCAACGTAAAGGCATTGAAGCAGTTGAAATTAAGTTGGTAAGGAAGTAATAAAATAGCCCTCCTGATTATTTAGGAGGGCTTGTACATAGTTAATTTAGATCAAGTAAAAGTTTTTTTGAGTTGTCTATTAATATAGATTGATTAATCATGGATTTTAACAAAGCATGGATATCAAAATTTATATTTTCTTTTAAAAGATAATTTTTCAAATCATCAATTTCACCATCTTGCACAATCTCAATAATATTTTTGACTTGTATTTCGCTCAAATCGAAATCTATGACTCCTTGAAAAAATAGCGTTTCTTCCTTGTTTTCTTCCAGAGTAATCATAAGCAATAATTTTTGATGGTATTTAATTTTCAACAATTCATTTTGGATATTACTGTTCAATTTTACACCTCACTTTAAAATATGAACTGGCTTATTGCCCATGCAATGGTGCGAGCGGCAGAACTGGGAATTTTTAATTCATGAATCATGAAAGAAACTAAGCGCGCTTCGATCGAAGTAGAGATCGAGTCAAGAAATGTACCTAACGAAAATGCATGTTTTTTTAGTAAATTTGCATTTTTCTTACTTAAAATTCCGACAACTTTACTAAGTAAATTACCGCCATATTTTAAAGCCAAAACCATAGCTTTTTTCTTTACACCTCTCGCTTGAGGGCGTAGTTCATTTAAATTACTTTGATTATCTTTAAATAGCGCTTTACCTTCTTCGGAAAGTCCAGAATAAATTTCGTCGTCATAATTTCTTTGAGATTGCGAGGAAACAATTTCGTTCGCGAACGCTTGGGAAACAGGCAAAAAATAAGTACCAACTAATAGTATAGAACTAAATACCAACATCATTTTCTTTAAATTCATACAATCAACCTTCTTTCCTTTTTTTACTCATCGCGATTGAGTTGAATTTATCTTACAATAAGCTCGAAAGTGAGTCAATACTTTTTTTACAATAAGTGCTTTAAAATAGCCCTCCTTTATTGGAGGGCGGTACATATCAACAAGTGAAATGAATATAGCTATCCTAAAAAAAAATCGAGGAAACCCGAAAAAAGAACTGGTGTTCCTGTTTCGTTTGTGTTATAATAATAATATAACCTCTAGTTTGTTATATATGCTATGAAAGTTGATAAAACTATTGTTTTGTTGACTTTCTTCTGGTTTAATGTAGATAGCATATAGTAATGAATAAATGGAGGAATTAATATGACAGTTAGTATTTCTAAAATAATTGCACATAAGTTAAATTTGGAAAAAAATGGCGGGGATAGAGCTATCTTAGCTGATTCACTGATTCAATTTGAAAATGAACAAGAGGGGCTAGAAGCTTTTGATTTTTTTACTACACATATCGAACAGTCACGAGAGCAGGGGTTTGTAAAGAAATGTCAATTTTGGGATTTAGAAGGAAATACTATAAAAAGTAATGTCGAAAGAATATACGCTCATTTGGAAGATGTTGATAATATCGATCAAGTTATTGTTGATGAATCAAAAAAAATGGCACTTAAGTTGAGAAAAATTATGATGGGGACATCTTCTAGGAGTGATGGTTCTTTGTTTGTTTTGCTTTACTCTATAGACGGAAATAATCATATAGGTATATTAAAAATGGATCCCGATACTGGTGTTGAAGTACGAGATGATTTAACGATAAAAGTGAGAAATGAAATGCTTCCTTCGAAAAGAGAAAAACTGCATAAGGCCGCTCTTATTTTATGTAAAAACGAATATATTGAAAATGATTTGCATCTTTTTGCTCTAGATAGACAAAAAAGCTCGAATGAACCAGCAAAGTATTTTATGGAAGAATTTTTAAATGTTAAAATACTACCAGATGATCGAAATTTGACTGTTGAATATCAGAAAGAAATGGTTTCTGTTTTTAAGGATGTATTACCAAAAGAAATATTCATGGAGTTTAATCAGAGATTTAAGCAAAGGTTATTAACTGGGGAGTATTTTACTTTGGAAAATGATTTTGATTCATTGGTGAGAGATTTATTACCCGAAGAAAGCAGAGATGCTGATTTAAGCGAGTATAAGCGTATGGTTCAGAGGACTTTGGTGAGGAAATATCCTGGAGAGGTAACAGGATTTTCTCCTGCAGTAGAAAAGATTAACCCTACAATTTTTCAATCAATTGATAAAAGTATTGAAATTAAGATTTTACCTGATGCTGATGACGGTTTATACGATAAGAATTATCAGGATGACGGTACCTTTGTACTTACTATTTATCCGGAAGCAGGCTTGGAAGAGAAAAAATAATTTCATTTGAGTGAGAAGGAGTTGAACAGAATATGGTTGAGGAAAATAAGATTAGAGAAATGACTTTATTTATCCAAAAGTATTCTGATTTTGTGTCAAGTGAATCTCCTAGCACTATAATTTTTAAAGAAGAGTTATTTTTGTGTGATATAGATACAAGTATAATAAATTCTATTCCAGCCATTGAGGGAATGGTTTCTACAGATTTTTTTATTAATGGAGAAAAGTATAATGATGTTCATTCTGTTAGTGATTTAAAAGAGCAAACAAGTGATACTTATAGAATGAAAAAAGATTCATTGGAAATTATCACGAAAATAAACAAAAAATTATATTTTTCAAATACAGAGCAAAGTAATTGCTATCTATTTTTAAATTTAGAAAACTTCTTCTATGTTATGAAACGATTAGATTGGGTATGCAAAAAGCATAAGATGAATATTTTTTTGTTATTGGGCACGGGTCCTCGATTTGAATCACCTTTTCTAAATATATGTCCCTATAAAGATAAAGATGGAATTACTTATGAGAAAATAGATGAATTTATTATAGATCAATATAAGAAATTTAACAAAATTTATAGCGCAATTTATGACGACGTAAAACTGAAAGATTTTTGGGAATATCCTATTACATGGAAAAACGACCTTTATAATGAAGGTTATGACAGAGTGAGCGAAGAGTTGTTAAGTACTTTTGTTAGGATTGTATGTAACAAAAACTTAAAGAGTCGAAAGTATATTATACGAGGTCACAAGACTATAATCATGGAAATAACGCCTTTTTCTATCTCAAAGGATAAGCAAAAATTAATAGGTGAACTTTTCGATTTTATATTGGATGCTGATAAACATCAGGATAAACTGCAAATATTAAGGAACACAATGACGATTTATTTAGATACAAACTCGGATACTAAAATCTTTGTTGAAAAAATTGAAGAGATATTAAAGTCTGTGAATTTCAGTTTTAACTTATACATTCAAGATGAAATTGAATTGTTTCTAGGTCAAAAAAATAAACTATTACAGGAGTTCATTAGTACCGCTAGAAAGGTTGAGGATTTAACCAATACTTTAATAACACAATTCAGAACTGTTATTTTGAGTTTGTTGGGGACTATATTTCTAAGCTTGCTAAATAACATTAATTCTTCAAAAACGTCTGCTATTCTTAACCTAGTTTTTTTAAGTTATATCATCTATTTTATAGTAAATTTCATTTTAATTTTTTATCAGAAAAAACAAAAAGAGGCGTTATTAGTTAGTTTGAAGAATTATACTGAAGAGTTAGGAGTTATAGGTGATGCAAAGGATAACAATTTGTCTTATGACGGATTGAAGGAAAAATATGTAGATGAATCTTTATCAATTTATGATAAATATAGAATTATGATGCTAATTGGTTTAGTAGTGTTGATTATTGCTTTTTCATTATTATATATGATCAACAGATTTTCATTTTTTCCAGATATTAAAACTGTAATTAAAAACGTGATTGGGTATTAGACTAAATATAAAAACCTATCTCTTAATCGAGGTAGGTTTATTTTTACACACTTTTTTCGCACAATTCTGCTATCCTGTCCTCAATATCCGCACTCAATACAAGTAATCGATACAACTCTGTAGCATCCTCTGAACTCTTAAACTTCAAACTAGTTAATTCAAAACGGCCAGAATTTTTTGACAATCCCACCCAACCATTATAAATTAAAAAAGAACGTACCTATCTATACGTTCATCACAATCGTGCCGCTCTCTCATCAAGAGCGGTATTTTTTGCTTGGTAAAAATATCTTTGATAGTCTGTAGTATACAACGCAAAGGATTCATATGACTGATATAAAAGTTACAAATTTGTTAGTTATAAATGTGGTGAAAATCGGTCGCCAAATGCTAAACTAAATTATAATAAATTATATGAGGTGATAAAGTATGAAGAAAATACTTGGACTGATTGGAATCGTTGTGCTCTGTGTTGCTGGATATTTTGGATTCAATTATTACAACCAAACGTATAAAACTACAACAGCATATGCGCAAGTTCCAAATGAAATACCTACGAAAGCCGAAACTTTAGATTTAGATGGTAAAAAAGTGAGCGGTAGTTATTCTTACAAATACAAAGTTATATTCGTAAAAGAAAATGGAGATAAGAAGCAAATGGATTTTGAACTGTCTGGAGAAAATCCAAAGCCATTTGACCCCGGAGCTTTTATTAAAGCAGAAATAAGTACAGATAGAGTGAATAATCCCACTCAAGTTCCAGATAGTGACGTTCCAAATAAAGTAAAAGCAGAACTTGGTAAATAATTTGATTTTTTGTAAAACAACCCTACCTCAAACTGAGAGATAGGGTTGTTTTTTATTGGCTCTATACTTTCTGATGTTGGTGAGAAATCACCGGCATCTTTTTTTAATGCAAAATAATAGAAAAGACATCCCGATATCCTTTAGAATTAAGTCGACTAAAACCAATTAAAAGGAGGAAATCAAGATGTCTTACACCAATCTTATCAAAAATACCTTAGATATTCTAGACTTAAACATTACTTTTACTGAAAATTCTTTAGAAAAAGAACGCATTAAGGGACGAATTTGTCAGGTATTTTCTGGTACATTAGACTATTTAGCCCACTCCTGTCTTCATTGTGGAGAGAAAGAAAAAGGAAAGATTATTCGTTGGGGCTATACGACTTGTCTTATTTTAATGAACGATGTGTCTGAGTATCAAACGTATTTACGCTTGAAGAAACGCCGTTTCTTCTGTTATTCCTGTGAAAGAACGTTCGTCGCTGAAACAAGTCTGATCCAAAAAGGGTGTTCGATTTCTAAGAAAGTGAAGCTATCCATTGCCGATCGATTAAGAAAGGTCACGTCTATGAGTGAGATTGCGCGTCAAAAGAAGGTCTCTGTTTCTTCTGTCTATCGCGTCTTGAAACAATTTTATGAACCGAAAAAAATCAATCGCCTGACCTTGCCTGAAGTCCTTTGTTTTGATGAATTTAAATCGGTTAAACAGGTCGCTGCTTCTATGAGTTTTATCATGATGGATGGTCAAACAAAGCAGTTAATTGATGTCATTGAAAACCGTCAATTGTCCTTTTTACAACGTTATTTTTCACGATTCTCTTTGTCTGTTCGTGAACGTGTAAAATATATCGTTTGTGATATGTACGCTCCTTATTTTTCTCTCGTCAAAAAATTGTTTCCTATGGCTCAGATTATTCTCGATCGCTTTCACATTGTCCAACACATTGGACGAACCTTTTTAAAACACCGCATTCAACGAATGAATCTGTTTCTCCAGAAAGGAACTGTAGAGGCAAAAAAATATCGACACTTGAAGAAGTGCTGGAAACTTCTTCAAAAGAACCAATCGAAGCTCGATTTTGAAAAACGCCAATGGCGTCCTTCTTTCCGCACCTATTTAACAGAAACAGAACTCGTTGATCGACTCCTTGCATATGATGAGGAGTTAAAATCTGGTTACACCTGTTATCAGAACGTTCTTTATGCGGTACAAACACGAGACTACACAAGATTCCACTCGCTATTAGAACAAGATTGTTCTGGACTTCCCGTCTATTACCAAACAGTTTTTTCTACCTTTAAGAAAGTTCAAAATGAAATTAAGCATGCTCTAGAATTATCCTATTCCAATGGCCCATTGGAATGCTTGAACAACCATATCAAAGTGTTAAAGAGAAATGCGTATGGGTTTCGTAACTTTTATAACTTTAAATTGAGAATTGCTTTATGCTTTGGTAACGTTCTTTTTCAGCCGAATAGAAAAACCTAGAGGTATTTTCCTCTAGGCCTTACAATAATTGATTTAATTCTTTGGATTTTCTTCACCAACATTAGTTGACAAAGAGCCTTTTTATTTATACTAACATGCCCTTTATATATTGTGTTATATTAAAATATAAATAGGGGGAATGGCAGATGAAAAATGATATTATTGTGAAAGCAAAAGAATTGCTCTCAACTTGTGAGTCTTTTTTGATAACTACAAATGATCGTAATGGCTTCCCAAATACAATTATTGTGTCAAAACCAATTATAAGAGCAGGATTTTATAATTTAAAATTTTATTTAGATGGCGATGGACAAACTATAAAAAATATTCAGCAGGACAAAAAAGGAAATGTTTGCTGTTACAATGAATCGAGGCATGAGAGCTTGCTACTAAAAGGAACTTTCAGCGTCGAGGAAATAGAAGAATTTAGATTGATTGAAGATCGCTTGAATACATATCAAAAGCAATTAAAACATGAGAATCCAGTGATTCTTTCGTTTGAAGTATATACAGTCAAAGTCCACTCTAACACAAAAACATTTTGGAAAAATGTAGATGAGTAAGGAAAAAATATGATTGATTAGTTTTAATTAAAAGAAATTATAAAAAGCCTATCTCATTCATTTGAGGTAGGCTTGTTTTTTATTGGATTTGTTCAAAGACTTTTTTGTATTTGTTGAAAATATTTTCAGTTTCATCTGATTTTTTAACAGCTTCTCCAATCATTAGTGCATTTATATGATCATTTTTTGATAAATAGTAATCATATTCTTCACTACTTTTAAGGTCGTAGGCTGAGTTTAAATCTTCTAGGGAACCGAATATAGAGATCGTAAAATACAAATTAGGGTCGTTGTTCTGTTCCGCAAAATTCATCGTATAAACGGGAGAGTACTCTGGGATATCATTAGATGTATTCTCCGTTTCTAAGACTGCAACTGTCCCATTATTGTAAACATTTAACCCATTATCGATAAAAGCAGACACTATTTTTTTATTTGCATCTGACTTAATTTCTGATAGTATTTCATCCTTTGTCCTATCAATGTGCTTATCATCGGAACTAGAACTACTCTCTAAATCTTTAACTCTCGATTCTAACTGTTCAACTTTACTACTAGAAGACGTTTCTTTTTCATTATTCCCACAAGCTGTAAGCCCAAATACAGATATTAATAAAACTCCGTAAATCACTTTTTTCATAATAATCCTCCTAATATAATTTTCTATATAAGTATACCAAACAAAACGTTAAGATTAAACTAGTAACTCGTTTTTACGTTCTGCGATCAGTAGCTCAAGTTCCGTTAAGTCTTCAAGCGTAGCTTTCGTGTTAATGAACGACTTAGCAGACCTCTTACTTGTCATGTAATTTCTATGTGCTTTTTTCTCTTCATCGGAGTTGATTCTTTTTCTGTAGTTTTTACTTGCTCTAATTTGTGATTCTGGCGTGCTGTTTTCCTTTTTCATATCTAGTTCTCCTTATAATTTTTAATAGCTAAGACGAGCCCCGCAACTGCTATTACAGCTGCAATAATATAAAATATTAGCATTTTTGTTTTCCTCCTTATATTTTGATATAATGGAGATATAAGAGGGGGTTACCCCTCTCTATCAATTTACTTTTTGCGTTTCTTTTTCTTCTTAGCTTGCTTGGTGGCTGTTAAGAAGTTTAGAATTGCTGTGGCTAATAGCGTGAGAGCTGTTAGCCATTTTATTATGTCGTCTATCATTTTTCCACCTCCTTAACTATATATTCATTATAACGCATACGTTATATATTGTCAAGGCTTTTACCTAATTAAATAATAAAAATCCCCACTTTTTTAGTAGGGATTAAGCTATTAAAAGGGGCAAAAAAGGGGCAAAACTTTCACACAAGTGCAAACTAGCCTATTTTATTCCTAAAGAAAAAAGAACTACAAACCCTTTTTTAATAAGATTTCACACCCATCTGAACTAGCTTAGCTTACGGCGGACTGATGGGCGGCATGATGTAAAAATAAGGGAAGCTGGGACATAAGCGCTAAACCTGAGAAAGAAGTAGGAATTTACGGAAATTGACCTTCAAATTTTGCGAATGTCAGCTTATTTCAGAAGGAATTGCTGCTGTAACCAACTCGTATCTGCATTTAGGGTGTGAAACAAAAGTGGATTTCACTTTTGTTTCACACCCTTTTTTAGTATAAAATACAGTTTTCGAATTATATTAAAATAGTTAATTTTTCAATCTAATTCTGAACTAATCAAAATAAGGCAGAATCAAAAACTGTTGAATTCCTATTAACACCAACAAATGAGCTGGATAAAACCAATAAAAAAAATATTTCCATTGCTTTCCACGCTGACCATTATAAAAATAGATGGGAATAAAAGCAATCAACCCAAACCAACTATTTTGTAAAAGAATAAGTGCTCCAAGAACACATTTAAACAGATGAAAATCTCTAAATAGGTACAAAACGACAATCAACAAAACCCCAATCCAACCGCCATAATCGGTATGCAGCCCTTGCGCTGCAAAAATTCCTAATCCTACTATAATGATAGAGAAAAAAATATTCTTTACTGAGTGATTCTTTAATCGTTGTAAACCGATAATGGCTAACAAACCAATCAATAAGGTGAAAAAGACATTTTGGCTTTTCAAATCAACTATTCGATGTGAAAAAGCCAGATCATAAGGTATTTCAGAAATGAAAGCAAATAGGGATAAACGGAGTAGATATTTTTTAGTATTTGAAGTATGAATAAATCCTTCTACCAGTAAAAAACAGAATATAGGGAAAGCCAGCCTTCCGATCATAATAAATACGGGGAAAAGAGCTTGGCTTAAATCAATCAAATTATTTGTAGTTGGTTCAAATGCATACGGAACCGACAGTGTTACAGAGGGCTGAAAAGAAATGATTTTTGCAGTATGATCGAGCAGCATAGCGATAATAGCAATCCATTTCAATTGGCTACCAGAGAAAAAAGATTTTGAGTCCAATAAGTGTGCTCCTTTTTATTAGATTTGAGATATATCATTTTACCACAGTATGAAATCCAACCGTATCAAAGAATTTATTTTTGCTTAGTTGAAATGAAAAAAATTACCAAGTAGAAAATAGCTGGATTGATTCATTGATCATTATGAATAAATTTAAAAAGATCCTAATGATTTTATGCTATACTCAAAGAGTTAAAAATATAAAATACATGCTTTTTTATGAAGGATAGAGTATAAAAAGAGAGCCATGTATCGATAGGAAAAAGGAGTTTGACCAATGAATATTGTTTTTTGTGATATAGATGGAACATTCCAAGATTTAGGCGGTGAAGTGCCAAAAGTCAACTATGATGCAATCTATGCTTTACAAAATCAGGGTGATCATTTTGTTTTTATCAGTGGGCGCGGTTATGCGCAGTTGACTGAATTGATGAATGAATTAGACAGTGAGTGTGATGTTATTTTTAGTAACGGTGGTGGACATAAGTTGGTGGGTGAACCAATTCAGTACAATCACTGTGTATCAATGGCTGAATGTGAAAGAGTCATCGCAATTTTAGAAGAACGAGCTATTTTTTATCATATCCATACGAATGAAGGAATCATTTTGAAACCAGTTGAAAATTACGAAATGAATATACTTGCATTGAGACAAAAGCTTGAATCAATGGGAGAAACTGGCAAGCAAATCATGGACTTCAAAGAAGCATTCTTCAAAGAACAATGTCAGCATGTGAAAGATCCATTTACTTATTTGAAAAAACATCCAGAATTAAAAGTGATGAAAATAGAATTGATGGAAGCAAGCGATGAAGAGCATGAGACGTTGCGCGAGTTATTGAGTAGTGAGTCGGCAGATGTTTTTTCTTCATTTACACAATGTTTGGAAATTGTTAATCCAAAGAGTAGCAAAGGCAATGCTATTAATGAGTTCATGAAAAATTATCCAGATGCACGTAGTTTTGGTATCGGCGATGGTGAAAATGATTTAGCCATGTTGGAAGTTGTCGATATTCCAGTTGCAGTAGGGAATGCTAAGGAAATTGTAAAGGAGCAGTGTCAGTTGATTATTGGCGATTGCTTAGATGGCGGTGTTGGCACCTTTATTTTTGACGAAATCATTGGAAGTTAAAAAGTACATTGTAAAGTGGGAGGAGTAACAATGGAAGAAATCAAAGAGAATATCGAACATGATCTAGAATATTATCAATCAGGCATCAGACAATTGTACATGAAACAGTATCAAAAATATTTAATGAGTCTTTTAGCAATCATGTTGGTAACAGCTATTGCTATCGGTTTATCTGAATCAATAGTTAGAGCTGTGTTGGTGTTATTATTTCTTATTGAGATAGTTTTAATTGTCTATATTCTTCGTTATTTACGTGCAGAAGTCTTTGAAAGGTATTTCCAGCAGATTAAAGGAGAATTACCTGCAGAATTTCAAAAAATGGAATCGATCGAAGTTCAAGAAGATGATCAAGCGTATTACTTTTTAGATGATCAAGAGCTATTTGTAAAGTTGAAAAAGAAAAATTCCCGAAACTTCCCATCAAAAATCAGACAGTATACATTATTAGTGGGGTTTACGAATGAATTAGATGAGAAAACCTTAGAACAACCATTGCAATTTTTTTACTATGATATCACGCAAATCAAGTATGCTGCTAGTTATAAACAAGAGCTTTTGAAAAATGCCAATTTTATTGCGAAACGGAGAAAACGAAGACTTAAATCAGCAGCAATAACTATTTTTTTACTGATTTTATTTGGATTTGCTTTCTTTGGTCTATTTTAGTCATTCAAAACAAATGAAATGATTTTCGCTAGTACACATAAGAATTTAAGGGTCAAAGGTGTAGCTTAAAGAAGAACACTTTTGACCCTTAAAATACTTTAATCCTTTAATTGTTTAAAGAATCTTTTGTTTATTTTGCAAAATTTTGAATAATTTGATTTAGAGTTTGAGCGGCTAAGGCTCCTGCTCGTTCATCGTAATAAGCCGCAAATCGTTCATCACCAACATACATTTGGCCTAAATCTCTATGCATTTCAGGTGAATAGGCTGGTGAAGTATACTGTAGCCATTCTTTGTGTTTTAAAAATACAGTTTTAGCTTTATCTGAATGATATTCTTTGGTCGCTATCACGATTTTTAAGGCTTCAAGCATCTCTTCTTCAGCTGTTTCCATGCTGGAAAAATCCTCTTCACTTAGATTCAACCATTTTTGATTAGATGCTTCTACTGTTTCTTCTCCATATTTTTTACGGATTTCATTGCCATATGTTTGTTCGTTTTCTTGTAGTTTTTTTTGTTTAAAGCCTACAAATTTTTCTTTGTCAGTCATGTATAATTCTCCTTTTTGATAACGCAATGTTTTTTCTACAGTGAGGATAAGATGATCGATCTGCTGACGTTTTTCCAATAATTGTCGATAATGATCCTGTAACGCGTATTTGGGATCATAGTTGGGTGTGTTTAGCAATTTTTGGATTTCCTCTAATTTTAACTCCATTGAACGATAAAAAAGAATCTGTTGCAGTTTGTCTACTTCTTTCGTTCCGTAAATGCGGTATCCAGAAGAATTGATACGTGCAGGTTTTAAAAGATCGATTTCATCATAATACCGCAATGTTCGAGTGCTGATTCCGGATAATTCAGCAATTTTTTTAATTGTGTATTCCATCTTTTCCCCTCCTGTATGAAATTAGTATAAACCTTAACCTAACGTAAAGGTCAACAGTTTTTTAGCATACCATATTTATTTACAAAAACGAATATTTTGATTTACAAAGCGAAGATGAAAGAGTAAAATTTTTATGTGAGATTATCAAGAGAAGTTATATATAATTAAGGAGCTAGACAAATGAAATTAATTGAAACCCCCATTAATCGAAACCTGGACTTAGAATATTTTTATCCCAATATCACTAAGTTTGTATTTGGCACTAAAGCAATTAAATTTTTTAAATTATATGCACTCGATCGTACACAAATTATTTACGCTGATGCATTCGATAAGATCGATATCATTATGATCAACACTAAAAAGAAAATTGCTAAAAAAGAGGTCGAATATGTAATCAAAAAACTTTTGAACACGACAAGAGACGAAGTAACAGTTCAAATAGGTGTTAAAAATGAAATGCAACAAAAAGGCTATTCATTTAGCGCACCTCGAAAAGATATTATTGTGATTCAAAAAAATATTACTCCCTCATAAACTAGAAACTCCTCAGAAAAAGTTGTAATTTAACTTTTTTTGGGGAGTTTAAATTATGTAGAATTATTTTGTTGTAATTGGAAGCAACATTTTTAATTACTTTTTTAAACGTATCGGTTTGCATCGCAACAAAGTGATTTCATACTATTACTTTTTCCTAAACCAATAATTAAATATGAGAAACTGGAAAATCAGTAGGATTTCTATTCTAACTTTGATAAAATAAGAAGAGGAACGAAAGGAAGCGTGAAAGTTGAAAGAATTATTTCATAAATATAAAGAAGTGATTTCATATTTAGTTTTTGGTGTGGCGACGACGATCGTTAATATAGTTATTTTTTTCATCTGTAAGGATGTATTAGAAATCGACTATAAAATAAGTAATGCAATTGGTTGGTTTTTATCAGTGTTGTTTGCCTTTTTCACAAACAAGTACTTTGTTTTTGCGAGTAGTCATGAGGATATTAGCTCTTTTGTTAGAGAAATGCTACTATTCTATTGGTATCGTATTTTATCATTCGTTGTTGATATGGCTTTGATGATTTTAATGATTGAATGGATGCACATCTCTGATTTTTGGGCAAAAATGGTGACTCAAGTTGCTGTGGTTGTATTGAATTACTTCTTCAGCAAGTTTTTTATCTTCAAGAAAAAAGCTTCTTAAAAGAAGTTTTTAGTTAAAAAGACAGTTTTTTGTTATAATAGAAATTAAAATTCTAGAAAAAATAAAGGGTGGCAGACTGAAATGAAGAAAGTTTATGATGATGATAGCTTAACGTTACATACTGATCTGTATCAAATCAACATGATGCAAACGTATTGGAAATTAGGTAGAGCAGACTTACATTCTGTATTTGAATGTTATTTTAGAGAAATGCCTTTTAATCATGGTTATGCTATTTTTGCAGGTTTGGAACGTCTGGTCGATTATTTAGAGCATTTAACTTTTACAGAGACAGATATTGCTTATCTTCGAGAAGTAGAGGATTATCCGGAAGATTTTTTGACGTACTTAAAAGAGTTTGAATTTAAATGTACCGTTCGTTCTGCTTTAGAAGGAGATTTAGTTTTCAATAATGAACCGTTGATTCAAGTTGAAGGACCTTTAGCGCAATGTCAGCTAATCGAAACAGCTCTTTTGAACATGGTAAATTTTCAAACCCTGATTGCAACAAAAGCGGCACGAATTAAATCGGTTATTGAGGACGATCCTTTGATGGAATTTGGTACTCGTCGGGCACAAGAATTAGATGCAGCGATCTGGGGAACGCGTGCAGCTTATATTGGCGGAGCTGATGCGACAAGTAATGTTCGAGCAGGTAAAATCTTCGGTATTCCTGTCAGTGGAACGCATGCACATTCTTTGGTGCAGTCTTACGGAAATGATTATGATGCCTTCACAGCTTATGCGCAAACACATAAAGAATGTGTCTTTTTAGTGGATACTTACGATACCTTAAAATCAGGAGTTCCAAGTGCGATTCGTGTAGCAAGGGAAATGGGCGATAAAATCAATTTTCTAGGCGTCCGTCTTGATAGTGGGGATATGGCTTATATTTCAAAACGCGTGCGTGAACAATTAGATGAAGCAGGCTACACAGAAGCTAAAATCTATGCGTCAAATGACTTAGATGAAAATACGATTTTAAGTTTAAAAATGCAAAAAGCTAAAATCGATGTCTGGGGCGTTGGAACGAAATTGATCACGGCCTATGATCAACCCGCTTTAGGTGCGGTCTTTAAATTGGTATCAATTGAAGATGAAAATGGCAAGATGGAAGATACTATCAAACTTTCAAGTAATGCAGAAAAAGTGACAACACCTGGGAAAAAACAAGTTTGGCGTATTACGCGGAAGTCAGATAAAAAATCCGAAGGTGATTATGTCACCTTGTGGGATGAAGATCCACGCAAGCAAGAAGAAATCTATATGTTCCATCCAGTCCATACCTTTATTAATAAGACAGTCAGAGATTTTGAAGCGAGAGCTGTTTTACAAGATATTTTTGTTGATGGAAAACGAGTTTACGAAATGCCTACTTTAGAAGAAATCAAAAGCTACGCAAAAGAAAATCTTGATTCACTATGGGAAGAATACAAACGTGATCTTAATCCACAAAAATATCCAGTTGATTTATCGACTGAGTGCTGGAATCATAAAATGCGTTTACTTGAAAAAGTACGAGTAGATGTAAAAGCACTGAGTGAAGGTAGGTAAATAGCATCTGATCTGCGCGGGCTAGCGCTCTGCCCGAATTCGATTTTATCAATTCAAAAGTGCTAATTTTCTACACGATCAGCCGATTTGTTCCGTTTTTAAATTAGGAGGGATTTTCTATGGAACCATTACAAAAAGCAATTATCGAAGAACTAGGTGTAAAACCACAGATCGATTCACAAGAAGAAATCCGAAAAAGTATTGATTTTATGAAAAATTATTTATATAAGTATCCTTTTTTAAAAACATTTGTTTTAGGTATCAGCGGAGGGCAAGATTCTACACTAGCTGGACGACTTGCTCAATTAACGATGGAAGAGATGCGTGATGAAACAAAAGATGCGCAGTATCAGTTTGTTGCTGTTCGCCTGCCTTATGGCGAACAAGCTGATGAAGCGGATGCCAAAAAAGCATTAGATTTTATTCAACCAGATGTTTCTTTACGTGTAAATATCAAGCCAGCAATTGATGCGTGTATACTTTCTCTTGAAGAATCAGGGGTTTCTATCAATGATTTCAATAAAGGGAATATGAAGGCTCGTCAACGCATGATCATTCAATATGCGATTGCAGGAGAGAAAGCAGGCGCTGTGATTGGAACAGATCATGCTGCTGAAAATATTACGGGGTTTTATACAAAATATGGTGACGGCGGAGCAGACATTTTACCATTATTCCGTTTGAATAAGCGTCAAGGTAAGGAGTTGCTGAAAGAATTGGGTTCACCTAGTGAGCTGTATACAAAAATTCCAACTGCTGATTTAGAAGATGATAAACCATTGGTAGCAGATGAAGTAGCGCTTGGGGTAACTTATGATGATATTGATGATTATCTTGAAGGAAAAACAATATCAGGGAACGCGAAAGAAACGATCGAAAGCTGGTACAAAAAAACGCAGCATAAACGCCATATGCCCATTTCAATTTTTGATAACTTTTGGAAGTAAGAGAAAAAAAAATAGATGTTTTTGGTGCGAACCTCAAGTAAACATGAAATCACTGACAGATTCGCACCAAAATTCAAGAGAAAAAAGCTGGATTTAATTGTTTTTCTCATTTTTATTTAATGTTTACTTGGATTTATTTGAGGAATTAGGAATTTATGTGGAGATTTTGGCAAATAAACCTTCTTTTTCACAGTCTCACTCTAATATAGAGTGAGTGGATTGAAATAATGATGGACTTTAATTTTCCAGCATCTACACGAGTCTCACTCTAATATAGAGTGAGTGGATTGAAATCAATCACCATAGACTAAGTTTCCTGTCGCATAGCCGTCTCACTCTAATATAGAGTGAGTGGATTGAAATTTTCCAGGAGTAATCTCCTAATGAAAGAGTGCCGACGTCTCACTCTAATATAGAGTGAGTGGATTGAAATCTTCTGCTTTAGAAACAAATGTAAAGTAAGTACCTGTCTCACTCTAATATAGAGTGAGTGGATTGAAATGAAAAGAATACAAGAATTATCTGATCAAAAAAACTGTCTCACTCTAATATAGAGTGAGTGGATTGAAATATTGATCACGTTTGTTTTTTTAGCTTTATCTATGTCTCACTCTAATATAGAGTGAGTGGATTGAAATAAAACAACCAATAGGAGGTAAAAATAATGGCAAGGTCTCACTCTAATATAGAGTGAGTGGATTGAAATTTCCCAGCTGCTTAGCTTAGTGTCACTTATGTGTTGTCTCACTCTAATATAGAGTGAGTGGATTGAAATATAAAATCCCAAAAGTTAGTTCCAGATTCATTTGTCTCACTCTAATATAGAGTGAGTGGATTGAAATCTCACTTTCTTTGATTTGGTTCTCGTACAGTACAAGGTCTCACTCTAATATAGAGTGAGTGCATTAAAAATATATAAACTGGAATTTGACACACTAGAGAATTGCCCTACTCAAATAGCCAAGGAGAGAACTTATCAAAATCAATTAAAAAGAGGCTAAAACATAACTCTACGAGTCATAACCTCCCCTTAAGAAGTCCGAATAAACGCTTCTGTCCAATCTCTTTTTTTACTCTTGGTTTTAAATCTAATCTCCTTCATTTTTTTCAAATGGTTAAAAAAAGTGTAAAATTAAACTAGTTATCTGAAATAATCAAGAATATACTCTACAATTGGCTTAATTACAGTAATAAGAAGGTGAATGAAAATATGAAAAAATTGTTTAGGAAAAAAAGAGATATAGATAATGAGGCGTTTGTTTCGTCTGAAGAAAAGGCACAACCAATCAATGATAATGATATTCGGATTCCATCAGATATCAAAGGTTTATCTGATCAAGAAGTACAGGAACTTTCTACACAAGGAAAGATCAACAAAGAGGTTGAGGATTTATCTAGAACAACAAAGCAAATTGTTTTAGATAATTCACTAACGCTATTTAATTTCATTAACTTGTTTTTAGCAGTAGCGGTGTTTGCTGTCGGCTATCCTAAAAATGCTTTATTTTTTTGGATCATCATTATCAACACAGCAATTGGTGTGATTCAAGAAATACATGCAAAGAGGACTATCGACAAGTTATCTATCGTAAATAAAGCAGAGGTGACTGCTTTAAGAGACAATAAATTAATTAAAATCTTTCAAGATGAAATTGTCTTGGGAGATGTATTAGTTTTGACCTTGGGGAATCAAGTTCCTTCAGATGGCATTGTGCTTCATGGAGAAGGGATGGAAGTTGATGAGTCACTACTAACAGGGGAATCAGATAAGATCATGAAGCAAAATGGCGACAAAATCATGAGCGGAAGTTTTATCACTTCAGGTTTAGGATTTGTCAAAATCACTGCAGTCGGTGAAGATAATTTTGTTTCCAAATTATCTAAAGAAGCGAAAACGGAGAAACGTTCAACTTCTGAATTAATGAATTCATTGAATCTTTTGATTAAGGGATTAACGTTTGCTATCATTCCAATCGGATTGTTGTTATT
This sequence comes from Enterococcus sp. AZ126, assembly GCF_051714545.1. NCBI lineage: Bacteria > Bacillati > Bacillota > Bacilli > Lactobacillales > Enterococcaceae > Enterococcus > Enterococcus sp. AZ126. Next base: position 742,452 of record NZ_JBIOSB010000001.1, on the reverse strand, counting down.
TTGGTCTCAATATCAATCTACGCAGTCATTTCCCAAAACGGTTTTAGGTGTTTCTGGTGCGTTAATTAGTATGATCCCAGAAGGTTTGATGCTATTGACTAGTGTGGCATTTGCGGTAGGAGCAGCTAATTTAGCTAGAAAACAGACCTTAATCCAACGCCTATCTTGTATTGAAACTCTTGCTCGAGTAGATACCATTTGTTTGGATAAAACAGGAACCATTACAGATGGTACATTGACTTTTAAAGAGTTGATTCCTCAAGCGGGATTTCCAACAACTGAAATAGAACTTGCTATGAGTGAAATGATGGCAGGCTTATCGGATCAAAATGCAACAGCAAAAGTTCTTAGAAGCAGATTCCCATTGTCCAAATCTGTATGGAATGTCAAAGAAGTGATCCCATTTTCATCTGATCGAAAATGGAGTGGTGTAACATTTGAAGAAAAGGGATCATTTGTTATGGGAGCACCAGAATTTATTTATTCTGAAGTTCCTGAGGATTTAAAAGAAAAACTTGCACCATATAATGAGCAAGGTGATCGTGTCCTGATTTTAGTCCATTTCTCAGACGAATTAACAAAACCTGAATTGCCTCAAGTAAAAGAAACAGTTGGAATTTTCATTATTTCAGATACGATTCGTGAAAATGCAGTCGATACATTCTCTTATTTTGCGAAACAAGACGTTACATTAAAAGTTATTTCTGGAGATAATCCGATCACGGTCTCGCAAATAGCGAAACAAGCAGGAATTGCTGGAGCAGAAAATTTTGTAGATATGAGTACTATTTCTGATTCAGAGAACTTTAATGAACTAGTGGAAAACAAAACGGTTTTTGGTCGAGTAACCCCTTATCAAAAAAGAGAGTTGATACAAGCCTTGAAGCAAAATGGGCATACGACTTGTATGACCGGGGATGGAGTCAATGATATTCTTTCATTGAGAGAAGCTGATGTCAGTGTAGCAATGGCCAGTGGAAGTGATGCTGCTCGTGCGGTATCAGATGTAGTTTTACTAAATTCAGATTTTAGTTCAATGATCCAAGTACTGAATGAAGGTCGTAGAGTCATCAATAACATCGAACGTGTTGCATCGATGTATATGGTAAAAACAATTTATTCTGCGATTCTTGCAGTAACATTTATCTTTTTATTTTTACCTTATCCATTTGCACCATTACAGCTTACACCTATCAATACATTAACTGTTGGAATTCCTTCATTTATTTTGGCACTAGAGCCGAATTATCAACGGATCAAAGGGCATTTTTTGACGAATATATTGCGAATTTCAGTTCCCGGAGCGTTGACTGTTGTATTTAATATTTTAGTCTTGCAACTTGCGGGTATCTGGTTTGATTTATCACAACAAGATGTTTCTACAATGTGTGTCTTGCTTACAGGTTGTGTAGGATTTCAAGTATTATTAAGAGCAGCTCGACCGTTAGATTTAAAAAAACAAATAATGATCAGTCTTTTATTGATTGCCTTTATTGCATGTTTCTTATTCTTTGGTGATTTCTTTATGTTGACGTCACTGTTTACAAGAAATGTTATGTTCTACCTACCGTTGGTTCTTGGTAGTCGTTCTATTTTTAACTACATTTCTTTACTTATGACAAGAGCGATATATGAGGTTGAGAAAAGGAAAGAAAATAGAAAAACGAAGAAGAAAAAAAGAGTGATTTAACTATATAGAAAGTGACTGGGGTAGGAGTATTTCATAAGAATAAATTGCTTGTGATCCCAGCGTTTATTCGCATTTAGGATGTGAAACAAAAGTAGATTTTACTTTTGTCTCACATCCTTTTTAGTAGAAAACATCCTAATAAAGAATGACAATCATTTTCATTTAAGTCTTTTACCTTTGTTATTTATCTAACCAAGTGTAATCTTAGTATGATAAGTTCGTTTTTTAAAGGAGTGGCTTAAATGAAACATTTGACAAAATTGATGATCACGATCACAACATGGGTTTTAGCGTTATTATTTGAATTTATTTTTCATCAAGAAGCTTGGGCTTATGGAGTAATCGTTATTACAGGTTCTGTAATGGCGTTGTCAATGCTGATCGAGATGGTAAAGACGTTGAAATCTGGCAAATATGGTATAGACATTTTAGCAATCACAGCGATCATTGCAACATTAGCAGTTGGAGAATACTGGGCTAGTTTGATGATTTTGATCATGTTGACAGGCGGAGATTCTCTTGAAGATTATGCAGCAAAAAAAGCCAATAAAGAATTAAAATCATTGTTGGATAATTCGCCGCAAAAAGCACATCAGCTAATCAGTGGTGCATTGACAGATATTGAGGCAGAAAAAGTCGTTGTAGGGGATCAGCTTGTTATGAAACCAGGCGAAATTGTTCCTGTAGACGGTCATGTCACAAATGGGGCATCAACTGTTGATGAATCTTCTTTGACCGGTGAATCACATCCAGTGAACAAAAAAACGGGCGATTTTTTGATGTCCGGTTCAATTAATGGTGATCACTCTCTTACAATGGTAGCTGAAAAAAGTGCAGCAGATAGTCAATATCAAACGATTGTGAAACTAGTGAAAGAGTCAGAAGCTAGACCTGCTAATTTTGTGCGTATGGCTGATCGTTATGCAGTGCCTTTTACGATTATAGCGTATATAATCGCAGGGGTAGCTTGGTATAGTTCAAAAGATCCAACGAGGTTCGCTGAAGTATTAGTTGTAGCTTCCCCTTGTCCACTAATATTAGCAGCACCAATCGCGTTGGTTGCTGGAATGAGCCGTTCAAGTAGAAACGGGATTGTCGTAAAAACTGGAACCACAATAGAAAAAATGGCGCAAACAAAGTCAGTTGCTTTTGATAAGACGGGAACGATCACAAAGGGGTCATTATCTGTAGATAAGGTTGTTCCAGAAGGTACGCTTTCTGCGGATGATTTACTAATATTGGCGGCAAGCGCAGAACAAGAATCGAGCCATATATTAGCACGTTCGCTTATAGACTCTGTTTCTGCACAAGAAAAATTAAAAAAGGTTTCCGGTCTAGAAGAAATGACAGGTTCAGGTGTTAAAGCGATAATAGATGGGAAAATGATTCGTGTCGGCAAACCCGCATTTGTTTCACAACGAAAAATTGAAGAGGTCAAGGATCAGACTGCTATTTACATTTCTCAAGAAGAACATTATTTAGGCTATATTACCTTTACGGATAGTATTCGACCAGAAGCAAAAGAAACAATGGAGCAATTGCGCGACTTGCATATTGACCACTTGCTGATGTTGACAGGTGATCATCAAAAAGTAGCAGATGACATTGCAAGAGAAGTTGGAATTACTGAAGTTCACGCAGAATGCTTGCCCCAAGATAAAATTGATGCCTTAAAAAAAATCCCTGATTCTAAACGTCCAATGATCATGGTGGGAGATGGTGTAAATGATGCACCTTCATTAGCTGTTGCCGACGTTGGAATTGCCATGGGTGCTCATGGGGCAACTGCAGCGAGTGAAACAGCAGACGTCGTAATATTGAAAGACGATCTAGAAAAAGTCAGTGCAGCAGTGAAAATTTCTAAAGATACTATGAAAATCGCAAAACAATCGGTTTTGATCGGTATTTTGATTTGTACAGTTTTAATGCTTATAGCAAGTACAGGAATTATTCCAGCATTATTTGGTGCGGTTTTACAAGAAGTGGTGGATACAGTGTCTATTCTCTCTTCTTTACGAGCAAAAAATGATTGAGTAGTAGTTTTAATTTAAAATAATAAGATCAAGAGAACAGATAGTTGCAACTACCTATTTGAATTGTTAGAATTAATTCATCAAACTTAATATTGTTTTGTAAGTAAGAATGTTGCAATAGTAAGGACTCCGTGGATAGATAAATACTGGACGAAAGAAAGAATATCACAGTCCGCTTTTTCTATTTTTCTGACAGAGCAAAACGAGCCCACTATGCTTTTATTATCTAGCTTCACGGGCTAGCTCTTCGGAAAAAAGATGAAATCTGTTTGTGGCAAAAAGCACCACGCTCAGCTTTCCCTATTTTTCTGACAGAGCAGAACGAGCCCGCTATGCTTTTAAATTAGGAGGTAAACATGATGGATGGAAGTAAAATTAATGATAAAAATGTAACAGAAGAACGACTTTTATCGCAAGGGTACCGTAAATATACAGGAGAAGGACTGGATATTTATTACAGTAAGGATATTTGCGCTCATATCGGTAATTGTGTTTTCGGTAATCCAGATGTTTTTGAAGTAGGCCGACGACCATGGATCATTACGGATAATGGTAGTGTGGAAGAGAATATTCGTGTAATTAATACGTGTCCAAGTGGTGCTTTAAAATATATTCGAAAGGACGGGAAATGACAATGGAAATCAAAGAAGAAAAAGATCGCTTCGTATTATTAAACGATCATAATCATGAAATTGGTGAAATGACTTGGTCAAATGCTGGAGATAAAATCATGATCATTGATCATACTTTTGTTGATCCGACGTACAGAGGACAAAAATTAGCTGAGAAACTGGTATTTAACGGTGTAGAAAAAGCACGGCGTGAGGGGAAAAAAATTATTCCGTTGTGTCCATTTGCTAAAAAAGAATTCGATACAAAACCTGAATACAGTGATGTTTTAAGAACCTAATAAATAGTGATATAAAAACAGTCCGTTCGGAAATAACCCGAAAGTCATCAAAAATTTAAAGAACAATTTTCAGAAATTCCTTCCTATTTCTTGAAAGTAAATATTTTTGGTCCTTCCTCATTTTTTCTTTCAATATAGAAGAAAAAAATCAAGATTATATAAATACAGCTGGTATTTGTATTGAAAATATGCTAAAGTATAATAGATGTATTTTGTGAATAAGGGAGAATTAGACTATGTATAATTTTATTTTAGCACTTGTAATCATCCTTTCAGTTGTGATGGTTATTGCCGTTATGATGCAGCCAAGTAAACAAAACAGTGCAGCAAGTGCATTTACAGGTGGCGCAGATAAACTTTTCGGTAAACAAAAAGCACGCGGATTTGAAGCTGTTATGCAACGCGCAACAGCAATCATTGGTGCTGTTTGGATGTTACTATTATTTATTTTAGCTTTATTATCATCGAAGTAAGACCTTTGGAGTCCCTCATTTACTGAGGGGCTTTTTTCTTAAAAAAAAATTGGATAAGCATTAGTGAAAAGTTCGTGCAACATCTTTCTTTTCATAAGGTTTTCACTGGATAATGTGCTAAAATGAGGATGAGGTGAATTAGATAGTGAAAAAAATAAGTCTACCTAAACCATTGTTTACGCAAAATGGTTCCCGTGCTGTATTACTTTTGCATGCCTACTCAGGAAGCAGCAACGATGTTCGGATGTTGAGCCGTTATTTAGAAAAAGAAAATTACACCGTATATTCTCCTAATTTTTCTGGACATGCAACAGTTGCACCAGAAGATATATTGGGAAAATCAACCAATGATTGGTGGCAAGATACACTAGATGCCGTTCAATTCTTAAAAGAAAAAGGTTACCAAGAAATAGCCGTTTTTGGCCTTTCAATGGGTGGTATTTTTACAATGAACACACTAACGGATCAAGTAGAAGGAATCATCGGAGGTGGTTTCTTCTGTTCACCAATTTTTCCAGTAAAAAATAGTGTTCCAGAAAATTTCGTTTTATATGCCGATAAAGTTTTAAAAACAGCGGGTATTTCAGATCAAGAACGGGTGAAACGAATGGTGAAAATCAAAGAAGCCTCTCGTGTTCAATTAAAAGATATTGAAACTTTTTCGGAAAAGACCGCAACTAAGCTTGGTCAAATTACGGTTCCCGTTTTTATGGGGCAGGCAGGAGTTGATCAAATGATTGATCCGATGGGTGTCTATAAGACAGCCCAAGCACTGCAGCAAACACGATTTACATTAAACTGGTATCCAAATAGCGGACATGTGCTGACGATTGGACCAGATCATAAACAATTAGAACAAGATGTATCCGCATTTTTGAATACATTGTCTTGGAATGAGGAGAAAGAATGACAAAACAAACAATCAAGGAGAAAATCCTATCTTTTATGGAAACGCACACGAAAAAAAGTTTTTCTATGGAAGAAATAGCGGAAGGCTTGCAGCTGCAAAAGAGCTCAGATTTTAAATTACTTGTTCAGACTGTAGCCTTGATGGAACGCGAAAAATTAGTAGAATTCAATAAAAAAGGTAAGATTCGTCTACCACAAAAAAATGGAGATATCGAAGGGACTTTTCGTGCGAATGAACGTGGCTTTGGCTTTGTAACGATTGATCCAGAAGAAGCAGATGTCTATATTCCAAAAGAAGCCGTCAATTTTGCGATGGATGGTGATATTGTTGTCATCGATATCGTTCAACCGGCCGATGCTTTTTCAGACCGTGGAGCGGAAGGAAAAGTCATCGCAATCAAAACTCGTGCAATCACGCAGGTAGTCGGTGAGTTTATCGCCTATGACGAAAAAGAAGTGAATGAGACTGACTTATATGGTTATGCTGTTCCAAAAGATAAAAAAATGACTGGTTTGACCTTTAATATTGCTGCACAAGGAATCAGACCTGTTGATGGTAGTATTGTGATCGTTGAAGTGACTCATTACCCTGAAAAAGAGTACCCAAAGAGTTTAGAGGGAATAGTCAAAAAAGTGGTTGGTCACAAAAATGATCCTGGAATGGATATTTTATCGATTGTGGTGGCTCATGGGATTCCAACAAGCTTTCCTGATGAAGTGATCGAAGCAGCTGACAACGTACCTGATGCAATTTCAGAAGCAGATATCGAAGGCCGCAGAGACTTACGTGATCAAATGATCGTAACGATCGATGGGGAAGATGCTAAAGATCTAGATGATGCAGTGACGGTACGCAAATTAGAAAACGGTAATTATTTTTTAGGTGTTCATATTGCAGATGTTTCTTATTATGTGACAGAAGGTAATGAGTTAGACCAAGAAGCATATGAACGTGGTACTAGTGTTTATCTAACTGATCGAGTTGTCCCAATGATACCTCAGAGATTGTCTAACGGTATTTGCTCGCTGAACCCTAATGTGCCAAGGCTTACTATGAGTTGTGAGATGGAGATAACGCCAGAAGGGTATGTAGTCAACCATGAGATTTTCCAAAGCGTGATCCAAACAACAGAACGTATGACCTATACAGCCGTTAATGAAATTTTAGAAGAACAAAAACCAGAGACGATGAAACGCTACAAAAAATTAGTAGCGATGTTTAACGAAATGGGTGAGCTGCATCATATTCTTGAACAAATGCGTGAAAAACGAGGTGCGATTTCATTTGAAGATCGTGAAGCAAAAGTACTGGTTGATTCACAAGGACATCCACATGATATTTTATTACGCACACGAGGTGTAGGCGAACGGCTAATTGAATCATTTATGTTGGCAGCCAATGAGACAGTAGCTAAACATTTCAACGATTTAAAAGTCCCTTTTATTTATCGAATCCACGAACAGCCAAAAGAAGAAAAAATGCAGCGATTCTTTGATTTTGCAGCTGTATTAGGGATCTTAGTTAAAGGGACGAAAGCAGATATCACTCCTAAAGACTTACAAAAAGTTTTAGAACAAGTAGCAGATAAACCAGAAGAAGCAGTGATCAATACCATGTTGCTACGCAGTATGCAACAAGCGCGATACTCAGAAGATAATTATGGACACTATGGTTTGGCAGCAGAATACTATACTCACTTTACCTCACCGATTCGTCGTTATCCTGATTTGATCGTACATCGATTGATTCGTAGTTACGAAGGAAATGTTTCAGAAAAGTTAAAAGAAAAATGGGAACAAGATTTACCTGACATTGCAGATCATAGTTCAAGAATGGAACGTCGAGCTGTTGAGACTGAACGTGAAGTCGATTCTATGAAGAAAGCAGAATTTATGGCTGATAAAATTGGTGAAGAATACGATGGTATTATCAGTTCTGTCACTCGTTTTGGTCTTTTTGTAGAATTGCCAAATACAATCGAAGGGTTGATTCACGTCAACAATTTGAAACAAGATTACTTCCATTTTATTGAAAATCATATGGCATTAGTTGGCGAAAGAACCGGAATGACACTGAAGATCGGCCAGAAAGTTAAAGTTAAAGTCGATAAAGCTGATCCCGAAACAAGAGAAATTGATTTTGAATTTCTTGAAGCAGAAGAAGTAGAAAGAATCGAGACGCCAAAACAAAAAAAACGTCAAGATGGTCGCCGCAGAAGAACTTCTGATCGCAAGCAAACGGATAAAAAATCATTTACACAGAAGAACAAGAAAAAGGGCAAAAAGCCATTTTATAAAGAAGTAGCTAAAAAGAAAAAAGTAAAAAAACAGAAGAAAAAATAGAAAGCGGAGGAATGGGTATGCCAAAAGGGGAAGGGAAACTGATTGCCCAAAATCGTAAAGCTAGGCATGACTATACCGTTGTTGATACAATGGAAGCTGGAATCGTGTTACAAGGTACTGAAATCAAGTCAATTAGAAACGGACGAATCAATTTAAAAGATGGGTTTGCTAGAGTTCGAAATGGAGAAGTCTACCTGCTCAATGTGCATATCAGTCCCTATGAGCAGGGGAATATTTTTAATCATGATCCTTTACGGACAAGAAAATTATTATTGCACAAAAAGCAAATAGCTAAGCTAATTACCGAGACTAAAAATACCGGAATCACGATCATTCCACTAAAAGTATATCTACGAAATGGTTATGCCAAAGTACTGATCGGTCTCGCAAAAGGAAAGAAACAATACGATAAGCGAGAAGATTTGAAACGTAAAGAGATCAATCGTGAAATTAACCGAACACTCAAAAATAATTTACGTTAAATAAATCAAAATGTATGAATTTCATGTATGAGATGAAACAATTTCAATGCTAAATTTATTCTTTTTCGCATATTTGTTTTCTTTGCTTTAACTTATATGAAAAGTTTGGTAGAGTGTAAGGAAACTGATGAGTTTTCATCGTTTTTTCAGTAACTGACCTATGTGCTACCAAATACCAATAAGACACATTTTCTTTAATAGTTTGTCATATTAAAAGAAGTGTCCAATTTTCATGAAATTCTTTTGAAATTATTTAGTGTTGGTGGTATGATACGTGTGGTTAAGAAATAGAAGCCTTTTAAGCTTCTGGCAAGTTTGTTGGAAAAGAGGTGAAATAATTTGGAAGAGAAGACATTACTCTTCAAGATTGGGCCAATTTGGTTTGATGGAACGATTTGCTTGATGGTTCTGTTATCCTGTGTCGTTGTCTTCGGGATAGTATATTTCTGCACAAGGAATCTCAAACTGAAACCTAAAGGCAAACAAAATGTCATTGAGTATCTCATTGATTTTGTTCGGAGTATTATTACCGACAATATGCCAAGTAAAGAAGTAACAAATTTTCACCTGCTAGCATTCACGATGTTCATGTTTGTTTTAGTTGCGAACATTATTGGTTTAGTGACTAAAGTCGCTATTGGTGATTATACTTATTGGAAGAGCCCGACAGCTGATCCAATGGTTACATTAACTTTAGCTTTGATCATGATTGCTTTAACACATTTCTTTAGTGTTAGTCGTTTTGGTCTAAAAGGGTATTTCAAAAATAGTTTTTTAAGTCCAGTAGCTTTTCTAATGCCAATCAAGTTGATGGAAGAATTTACGAACCTGCTTACCTTGGCACTGCGTTTATATGGAAATATTTATGCGGGTGAAGTATTACTTGGACTGATTGCAGGACTTGTATCAAGTGTAGGACTTTGGACGATTCCACTTGCGATACCGCTTGAAATGATTTGGCTAGCCTTTTCATTATTTATAGGAGCAATTCAAGCATTTATATTTGTAACGTTATCAATGGTTTACATGGCTCACAAAGTTGAAGTCGAAGAATAAACAATAAATAAAAACAACTATTTCTTAGGAGGAAACAAAAATGGACGGATTAAATTATATCGCAGCAGCAATCGCAGTTTTTGGAGCAGCAGTCGGAGCAGCGTATGGTAACGGAAAAGTTATCTCTAAAACAATTGAATCAATGACACGCCAACCAGAAATGGCTGGACAATTAAGAACAACAATGTTTATCGGGGTAGCCTTGATCGAAGCGGTTCCAATTCTAGGTGTAGTTATTGCATTGTTATTAGTGCTTAAATAATCTCTTTAGAAGGCAGGACGCTGAGTTTTTAAAACGCCACGCGTTGCTGCTTTCTTTGCTGCGAAACACTGCGACTGCCTCTGGCAGAGCAGATGTTGAGCAGTACTTGGCGAACGAAGAGAGAGAAGTAACCTATTAAAAGAAACATCAAGCTTCTCCAAAGCAAAGCAGACCGTCAAGAACATAAGCTTACTGTAAAGCTTTAACAAAAGAAAAGAGCAGATGTTGAGCAGTACTTGGCGAACGAAGAGAGAGAAGTAACCTATTAAAAGAAACATCAAGCTTCTCCAAAGCAAAGCAGACCGTCAAGAACACAAGCTTACTGTAAAGCTTTAACAAAACAAAAAAGCAGATGTTGAGCAGTACTTGGCGAACGAAGAGAGAAGTAACCTATTAATAGAAACATCAAACTTCACCCAATTAAGGTGACCAAACCATACAAAGAACCAATTAAACAACATCACCACAGAGAATTGCAGAGAAAGGAAGTTGAAACTTCATGCTAAATTATTTAGTAATTGGTGAAGCAGGACCAAGTACAACAATAGGTACGATGATTGTAGTAAGTGGTGCTTTTCTAATTTTGATGCTTCTAATCAAGAAATTCGCTTGGGAAGCAATCACTGATATGTTAAAAAAACGTGAAGATAAAATTGCCAATGATTTAGATTCTGCAGAGCAATCTCGAATAGCAGCTGCTAAATTACAAGAAGAACGTCAACAAAAATTGCTTTCTTCTAAATCTGAAGCAGCAGATATTATTAAACATGCGAAAGAGAATGGAGACCAAAATCGCCAAAAAATCTTAGCAGAAACAAATGATGAAGTTTCACGTTTACGAGAAAAAGCACGTCTTGATATTTCTCAAGAACATGAAGAAGCATTAGCATCTGTTAAAGATGAAGTAGCAAATTTGTCTCTTCAAATTGCAGAGAAAATATTAAACAAAGAATTGACTCCAGATGCACATGATTCATTGATCAATTCTTATATCGAAGGCTTAGGTAAGTCAAATGAAGTTAGATAAGTATACGGTAGGTAAACGCTACGGCAAAGCTTTGTTTGAATTGGCAATTGAAAACCAAGAAGCTGATAGCATTTATCAAGATTTGATCGCACTAAGAGAAATTTTTCATGATGTTCCCGACTTAGGTGAGATACTAAGTGATGCACGTTTGGAACCTTATGAAAAAGATGAAATCATGAAGCACTTAGTTAGTGATTATGAAGGTACGATGGAAAACTTTTTATATGTTGTTTATAATTACTCACGTATGAATGATTTATTATTGATGATTGATGAATATGAAAGACGTTACGATGAGCACAATAGTTTGCTTTTAGGTACTGCTTCAACAGCTATTCCGTTGACCAAGGAACAACACCAATTAATGGAAGAAAAAGCAGCAAAACTTTTAGGCTATGAACGAGCTAATTTAATCAATTTAATCGACCCAGATATTGTTGGTGGTGTAATTATAGAAGCCAATTATAAAGTGATCGATGGTAGTATCCACAAACAGTTAGAACAAATCCAAGAATTGTTATTAAAATAACGTTCAGCACAATAAAGAGGTGAATTGAATGGCTATCAAAGCAGAAGAAATCAGTGCCTTGATTAAAGAACAAATCAAGAATTATCAACAAGAATTAGAAGTTGAAGAAATTGGGACTGTCACATATGTTGGAGATGGAATTGCTCGTGCCCATGGGTTAGAGAATGCAATGAGTGGAGAATTACTTGAATTTTCTAATGGTTCATATGGAATGGCGCAAAACTTAGAAATCAATGATGTCGGTATTATTATTTTAGGTGATTTTGAAACCATTCGAGAAGGCGATAAAGTTAAACGAACTGGTAAAATCATGGAAGTTCCTGTAGGTGAAGCAATGATCGGCCGTGTCGTTAATCCATTAGGTCAACCAATTGATGGATTAGGCGAAATTAAAACCGATAAAACGCGTCCGGTTGAAGCAGCAGCTCCAGGTGTTATGCAAAGAAAATCAGTTGATCAACCAATGCAGACGGGGCTTAAAGCAATCGACGCATTGGTACCAATCGGTCGTGGTCAACGTGAATTAGTAATCGGTGACCGTAAAACAGGTAAAACGTCGATTGCGATTGATACGATTATCAATCAAAAAGGGCAAGATGTCATTTGTATTTATGTTGCTATCGGCCAAAAAGAATCAACAGTTCGTAACCAAGTTGAAACGTTAAGAGCTTATGGTGCATTAGATTATACGATTATCGTAAACGCAGGTGCGTCTCAACCAGCGCCATTATTATATATTGCGCCTTATGCTGGAGCTGCTATGGGTGAAGAATTCATGTATAACGGCAAACATGTTTTGATTATTTTTGATGATTTATCAAAACAAGCTGTAGCTTATCGTGAACTTTCATTACTTTTACGTCGTCCTCCAGGTCGCGAAGCTTATCCGGGTGACGTATTTTATCTACATTCACGTCTATTAGAACGTGCGGCAAAATTAAGTGACGAATTAGGCGGCGGTTCAATGACTGCCTTACCATTTGTTGAGACACAAGCCGGAGACATTTCTGCTTATATCCCAACAAACGTTATTTCAATCACTGACGGACAAATTTTCTTAGAAAGCGATTTGTTCTATGCAGGCACGCGTCCAGCCGTTGATGCCGGTCTTTCTGTATCACGTGTTGGGGGTTCAGCACAAATCAAAGCAATGAAAAAAGTAGCCGGTACCCTTCGTTTAGATCTGGCAAGCTACCGTGAATTAGAAGCCTTCACTCAATTTGGTTCTGATTTAGATGCGGCAACGCAAGCAAAATTAAATCGTGGTCGTCGTACCGTTGAAATTTTAAAACAAAAATTACATGCACCACTAGCAGTAGAAAAACAAGTTGTTATTTTATATGCTTTGACACACGGATTTTTGGATAGTATCAGTGTTGCAAAAATTCTAGATTTTGAATCAGAACTATTTGACTATTTAGATGGAAAGCATCCTGAACTTTTTGAAACGATCCGTACAACAAAAGATTTACCTAAATCAGAAGATTTAGATGCAGCAATCAATGAATTCAAAGAAATTTTTTGTGCTGCTAATTCAGAAGGATTAACAACTAAAGATACACTTGAATCAATTCAAAATGCGTAAGAGAGGTGACAAGAATTGGGTGCTTCATTAAATGAGATCAAACAACGCATTGCTTCAACGAAAAAAACCAGCCAAATTACCAATGCTATGCAGATGGTTTCTGGCGCTAAACTGACGAAATCAGAAGCGGCTTCTAGAAGTTTTCAAGAATATGCGTCAAAAATCCGTTCTATCGTTACGCATCTTGTTGCAGCTCAGCTAAGTGATCTAGAAGTGTTGGATTCATATGATCATGAAGGAGTATCCGAAACGGATAACTATCATATGATGCTGACATCACGTCCAGTGAAAAAAACGGGTTATATCGTCATCACCTCTGATAAAGGATTGGTCGGTGGCTATAACAGTTCAATCTTGAAACAAACGATGAAAATGATGGCAGATGATCATAAATCTCAAGATGAGTATGTTTTGATTGCTATCGGCGGAACGGGCGCAGATTTTTTTAAAGCCCGTGGAATAAATGTAGCATATGAACTTCGTGGCCTAAGTGATCAGCCTAGTTTTGATGAAGTTAGAAAAATCGTTTCGACAGCGACTTCAATGTACGAAAATGAAGTGTTTGACGAATTGTTCGTTTGTTACAATCACCATATCAATTCATTGACGAGTCAATTTCGAGTAGAGCAGATGCTTCCAATTTCAGATTTAGATCCTGAAGAAGCAACAACATATGAGCAAGAATATATTCTAGAACCTTCTGAGGAAGCTATCTTAGATAATTTGTTGCCTCAATATGCCGAAAGTTTGATTTATGGTGCTATTATCGATGCAAAAACAGCAGAACATGCTGCTGGGATGACAGCGATGAAGACAGCCACTGATAATGCACAAAATATTATTAGTGATTTGACGATTTCATACAACCGCGCTCGTCAAGGTGCGATCACACAAGAAATCACAGAAATCGTAGCTGGTGCAGCGGCATTAGAGTAATAATCAAGATTCAAGTCAGCTTGGCTTGAAGTCTTTACTAAGTAATAGAGAAGACAGGTTTTTATTACGACCTCGTTAGGTATAAAACTGTCGAGCGCTCGATAGTTTTATAGCCTCTTCAAACGAAACGGAGGAAACAGACATGAGTTCAGGAAAGATTGTTGAAGTAATCGGTCCCGTTGTTGACGTGGAATTTTCACTAGATCAATCCTTACCAGATATAAATAATGCATTAGTCGTATACAAAAATGGCGAAGAAAAACAAAAAGTCGTGCTGGAAGTAGCATTAGAATTAGGCGACGGCGTTATTCGTTCGATCGCAATGGAGTCTACAGATGGTCTTCAGCGTGGAATGGAAGTTATCGATACCGGAAAACCAATTTCGGTTCCTGTTGGAAAAGAAACTTTAGGCCGTGTATTCAACGTTTTAGGCGATACAATCGACTTGGAAGAACCATTCCCAGAAGATGCAATACGTAGCGGCATTCATAAAAAAGCCCCTGATTTTGCAGATTTAAGCACAAGCAACGAAATTTTAGAAACGGGTATCAAAGTTATAGATTTACTAGCCCCTTATTTAAAAGGTGGTAAAGTTGGACTATTCGGTGGTGCCGGTGTTGGTAAAACCGTTTTAATTCAAGAATTGATTCATAATATTGCTCAAGAACATGGTGGTATTTCTGTGTTTACTGGTGTTGGTGAACGAACACGTGAAGGAAATGACCTTTATTTTGAAATGAAAGACTCTGGTGTTATTGAAAAAACAGCTATGGTTTTCGGTCAAATGAATGAACCGCCTGGTGCGCGTATGCGTGTGGCGTTGACTGGTTTGACGATTGCGGAATATTTCCGTGATGTTGAAGGTCAAGATGTGCTATTATTTATCGATAATATTTTCCGTTTCACACAAGCAGGTTCTGAAGTTTCAGCTTTACTAGGTCGGATGCCTTCAGCCGTTGGTTATCAGCCGACACTTGCTACTGAAATGGGACAATTGCAAGAACGTATCACTTCTACCAAAAAAGGCTCGATCACATCGATTCAAGCAATCTATGTACCAGCCGATGACTATACTGATCCAGCGCCAGCAACAGCGTTTGCCCATCTAGATGCAACAACTAACTTAGAACGTCGTTTAACGGAAATGGGTATCTATCCAGCCGTGGATCCGCTGGCTTCATCTTCTAGTGCTTTAGCGCCAGAAGTCGTAGGCGACGAACATTATGCCGTTGCAACAGAAGTCCAACATGTATTGCAACGTTACCGTGAGTTGCAAGATATCATTGCAATTTTAGGGATGGATGAGTTATCTGACCAAGAAAAAATCTTGGTTGGTCGTGCTCGCCGTATTCAATTTTTCTTATCACAAAACTTTAATGTAGCAGAACAATTTACAGGACAACCAGGTTCTTACGTTCCTGTTGCTGATACAGTTAAAGGGTTTAGAGAAATCCTTGATGGAAAATACGATGATCTGCCAGAAGAAGCATTCCGTAGTGTCGGGAGAATCGAAGACGCTGTCGAAAAAGCAAAAACGTTGAACTACTAAATAAGGAGGAGACACAAAAATGGATTATTTAACTGTCAATGTGGTTACTCCTAATGGGTTAGTCTATGATCATCATGCAACTATCGTTGTTGCAAAAACAACAGATGGCGAAATAGGTATCTTACCTAAACATGCACCGATCATTGTTCCTTTAGCAATAGATGAAGTTCGTGTAAAAAGAATCGACACGAATGAACATACCGATTGGATTGCTGTGAACGGTGGTATTATGGAGGTCCGTGATAATGTTGTGTCAATCATTGCTGATAGTGCAGAACGTGAACGAGATATCGATGTAAGCCGCGCAGAACGTGCTAAGAAACGAGCTGAACGCATGATTGAAAAAGCGAAAGAAAATGAAAACTCTGATGAATTACGTCGTGCAACAGTCGCACTTCATCGAGCAATCAATCGAATCAACGTGTCAAAACATACGTAAAATAGTGGAGGGTGAGACAAAAGTAAAAAATACTTTTGTCTTAAACTCTATCTTTTATTGTAAGTCAAATCAGTATACATATATTAATTTTATGAGAATCGAGAATCTTTATTTTTTGTTTGAGACAATCTATGATAAACTATCTTTATGCAATTATGTATGTGGCTTTAGAAATAAGTCAGTTGTGACTAAATTAGCCCATTACGCTTTTAAATTAAGGAGATCAATTTATGCAATTTTTTGGTATTGATGCATTAGTTCGAATCATCAGTCATATAATGTTTATATACGTTAGTTTTTGGGCGATGCAATCTATTCGAGTAGAGCAATTTTTTAAGATACATCAAACCTCTCAAGTTCGCTTATTGATTGTTCTTTTTTCAATTGTTATTGGTTTCACTGCAAGTTCATTTTTCTTAGAGTTTCTTGCATTGTGCCGTAACTTATTTATTGTATTTTTCCCATAAGGATGATGAATAAAAAGAAAAGATACTATTTGTTGGTAATTAGTGGTATAATAGAAAAGATTTTGGAGCGAAGCATCCAATTCTAACTTTTTTGGGGGGAACAAAATGGAACAGATCATTGTTCATGGTGGTAACCAATTAAAAGGAACTGTGAAAATCGAAGGGGCTAAAAATGCAGTATTGCCAATTTTAGCAGCAACCCTTTTAGCAGAAGAAGGAACAACAACATTAAATAATGTACCAATTCTTTCAGACGTTTTTACAATGAACCAAGTAATCAAACACTTAAATGTAGATATTGAATTTAATGAAGAAGAAAACCAAGTCACAATAGATGCAACACAACCTTTAGGCATCGAAGCAAATTACGAGTATGTCAGCCAAATGAGAGCATCAATCGTTGTTATGGGTCCTCTATTAGCGCGTAATGGTCATGCAAAAGTTGCGATGCCTGGTGGCTGTGCAATTGGCAAACGTCCAATTGACTTACACTTAAAAGGCTTCCAAGCATTAGGTGCTAAAATCATTCAAAAAAATGGCTATATTGAAGCCATCGCCGATGAATTGATCGGAAATACGATTTATTTAGACTTTCCAAGCGTAGGTGCTACTCAAAATATCATGATGGCGGCAGTTAAAGCTAAAGGTATGACAGTAATTGAAAACGTTGCTAGAGAACCTGAAATCGTTGATTTAGCTAATGTCCTTAACAAGATGGGTGCTAAAATCGTCGGAGCTGGTACTGAAATGATGCGTATCGAAGGAGTGGAAAAACTTCATGCAGTTGAACATTCGATTGTTCAAGACCGTATTGAAGCAGGAACATTCATGGTTGCAGCTGCAATGACTGAAGGAGATGTTCTGATCGAAGAAGCAATTCCAGAACATAATCGTCCGCTTATTTCTAAATTGACTGAAATGGGTGCTGTGATTCGTGAAGAAAGAGGCGGTTTACGTGTTGTTGGACCTAAAGTGATCAAACCAACTGATGTCAAAACAATGCCGCATCCTGGTTTTCCAACGGATATGCAAGCTCAAATGACTGCGATCCAAATGGTGGCAGATGGTTCAAGTGTTGTAACTGAGACTGTCTTTGAAAATCGTTTCCAACATTTAGAAGAGATGCAACGAATGAATGCCGATGTAAAAATGGATGGTAATATTGCTATTATCAATGGTAGTCAAGCATTGCAAGGTGCTGCTGTAGAAGCAACAGATTTACGCGCTGCTGCTGCATTGATCTTAGTTGGATTACGTGCCCAAGGTATAACTCGTGTATCACACTTAGAATATTTAGATCGCGGCTACTATAAATTCCATAAAAAACTTCAAAAATTAGGAGCTAAAGTGGAACGAGTAAACGACGAAAAAGCGACAGAAAAGAAAATGTCAACAGTTAGCTAAAAGGGGAAGTAGATATGAGTTCGACACGCTATATTATAGTGACTTTGTTGAAAGTTTTAGTAGTGATTGCCTTAGTGATTATTTTATTTGTTGCCGGAACAATGATCGGTTATGGAGTAATTGGTGGAGGAAATCCAAAAGATGTGTTCAAAGAAGAAATTTGGACTCATATTCTAGACTTTTTTAAATAAGTGTTTAGTGTAAAAATAATCCAAACTGTATTTCTGTTTGGATTATTTTTTTTATTCATTTTTATATTTGTAGTTGTTACTATTCTGTAATCTAATGTTTCTTGTAATAAAAAAATTGAAAGAATGTAAAATAAAAATGAAATTTTCTTTTTATTTCCAATGTAACAATCCTTAGAATGGTTTCTAACAGTCTGTAACGTAGTTTTAATTAAATGGTAACCATTGAACATTCGTGGCGTGATATGATAACTTTCGTACGAATTTTAGGGGGAAACCATTTAATGAAGAGAAAATGGACGGCCATTTTAGTTATTGTTACTTGTTTTATTACAGGATCAATAATACCAGTATATGCAGCAGAACATAAAAACAGTGATAGTAAGGGATTAAGTAACTATAAGGTTGTATCTGAAAAAACTGCACAAAATTTATCAAGCTCGCTGATTTATTCAGTAACGGAAAATGAAGCCTTTAAACAAGTAAAAACTGATATTTTAAATAAAGAAATAGAAAAAGAAGAAAAAGAAAAAATTGAAAAAGCCAAAGAAAAAGAGCAAACAATGATGATGGAAGCAACAGCTTATTCCTGTAATGAGGGATTTATTGGTGGAGGGAATTTGACCGCAATGGGACAAGATCTATATGTAGATCCGATGGCTATCGCTGTTGATCCTAGTGTAATTCCGTTAGGTACGAAATTATATGTTGAAGGATATGGAGAAGCAATTGCCAGCGATACAGGTGGTGCAATAAAAGGAAACATTATCGATCTTCATTTCTCAGACGTCTCTCAGTGTATTAATTGGGGGAGGAGACAAGTTTCTGTAACGATATTAGGATAATTAGTGAATGAAGACGATATATTTTTTATAAGCGACAAGATGAACAAGATGCTTGAATTTCTTGTTCGTCTTTTTTGTAGCTTACAAAGTCCACATTATCAACTAAGAAAAAAAGTTATATGTTATAATAAAGAGTGAATAATTGCAGAAGGAGCGATAAGTATATGAAAGCAATAGTTACTGAAATTGGTGCTCGAGCATTAGACGAAAAAGAACCAATGATCATACTTTTTGGTGAGAGCGCCACAGAGGGGTTAAAAGAGTATTCTGTGATTCAAAAATTTCAAGAAAACCAATCTATAGAAATGAAACAAGGAGATCTATTAAAGATCGATGAACAAGAATATACGATTAATCACGTGGGGGCTTTTGCAAACGATAACTTAAATAGCATCGCACATGTGACTTTGGTTTTTGGTGATAGGCCTGCAGATGATGCAATTGTGAATGGCTTGTACCTTACTCCAGATGATTTTCCAATAATCAAGGTTGGATCAACAATAGAATATATATCACGTGGAGTGTGAGTGAATGGAACAAGAGAAAAATAAAGAGAAGCGACTTTCTTGGTTTTGGCGTTGGTTTTTAAATAATCAAGTCGTGACCACATTATTGATTGTTTTATTGAATTTGTTGATCCTATTCGTTTTTACGAAGGTTTCGTATTTATTTAAGCCACTTTGGCAGTTCATCGGTGTTGTTGGTCTACCGATGATCATGGCCGGCATTTTATATTACTTAATGAATCCAGTCGTCGATTATCTGGAAAAAAAACAAGTACCTCGCGTTTGGAGTATTATCGGCCTATTTATCATTGTGATTGCGTTGATCATCTGGGGACTTGTAGTGATCGTTCCGAAAATCCAAGAACAGACCATCAGTTTTGGGAATCATTTTCCTCAATATATTGATACGATCGATCAAAAAATGCAAGAGATTTTAAGCGATCCTTTTTTTGCCCAGTTTCGAACGCAGTTAGAAGATATGGGGGACAAGTTGAGTAGTTCATTAGGAGATATTATTCGTAATATTTCTACATTTACAGTACAAGGTTTGGGAAGTTTTGTTGGAGCGGTTGCAACAGTTGTAGTAGCAATCATCACAATGCCATTTATATTGTTCTATCTTTTAAAAGACGGTAAACAATTAGCTCCTTATTTGATGAAGTTTTTGCCGAATAAAATGCGCAAGCCTACGTTAAAAGTATTAGGAGAAGTCAATTCCCAAGTTTCTTCTTATATTCGTGGCCAATT
The DNA here is from genome assembly GCF_051714545.1 of Enterococcus sp. AZ126. Taxonomy (NCBI): domain Bacteria; kingdom Bacillati; phylum Bacillota; class Bacilli; order Lactobacillales; family Enterococcaceae; genus Enterococcus; species Enterococcus sp. AZ126. The sequence goes on along the minus strand of NZ_JBIOSB010000001.1, from coordinate 722,072 downwards.
AACTGTTGCTTTTGCCGTAGCAGTAATGTTTATTTTAGGCTTTTCCTTTATCGGTTTAGATTATGCTATTACCTTGGGGATTACAGCAGGTTTTCTGAATTTGATTCCGTATTTAGGCTCATTTCTAGCAATGGTACCAGCTGTCTTTTTGGGAATTGTGGGTGGTCCAGTCTTATTAGTTAAAGTATTAGTGGTGTTTGTTATCGAACAGACAATAGAAGGTCGTGTGATTTCACCGTTAGTGTTAGGGAGCCAATTAGATATTCATCCTGTGACGATTTTAGTTGTGCTGTTGACGTCTGGAAAGTTATTCGGTGTTGTGGGTGTCATTCTTGGTATTCCTGTTTACGCCGCAGTTAAGGTGCTAATTACACATATATTTGAATGGTATAAGGATGTTTCGAGTTTATACCACGAAGAAGAAGAACTACAAAAACCTGAATAAAAAAAGAGGTTGGAACAGATTATCTCCGAAAGGATTACTTCTGTTCCAACCGTTTATTCAGATTACTTAAGTCTAGGACATAACTCGTAAAGTTATGTCCTAGACTTTTTCGTATTCTTAAAATGTTTTTCCTAAATTTGTCGCTTGATCCATTGCTGCACCTAATAATTCTTCGGCTTTGTCAGGCTGATGATCGATTCCTTCGATAAATAATTGATCAACTTCAGCAACACCAATGAAGTTTAAAATTCCTTTAACATATTGAGAAGCAAAATCTTGTCCTTCATAAAAACCACCATTTGATTGAATGTGTAAGGCTTTTTTACCGTTAGTCAAAGGTTTAGGACCTTCTTCAGTATATTTAAACGTTTTTCCAGCAACGTTGATAGTATCAACCCATGCCTTTAAGCGCGTCGGAACATTTAAATTCCATAAAGCATTCGCGATAACTACTTTGTCAGCACCTAAGAATTGATCTGTCAATTCATTGAAACGTGCAATTTTTGTTTGTTGGCTTTCATTTAAAGCAGTAAAATCAGTACCAGTGCGTAGTGCACCCCATCCAGAAAGTAACTCTTCATCGATCTCAGGAACGAAATCGGCATAGACATCAAGAACATCGACCTCATCTGCTGGATTTTGAGCTTGATAACTTTCTAAAAAGGTTTCTAATGCGCGGACAGAGCGAGATTCCTCTTTAGTAAGTGGGTGTGCTTTAACAACAAGTAATTTTGACATATAAAATCTCCTTTGAATACCTAAGTATCATTATTTATAAACAAAAACTATTTTACTAATAAAAAGTAAGAAAAGCAATGTTTTTACTTAAATTCTATAAAAAAAACAACTATTCAACTATTGAATACCTGTTTTTTCCAACTAAGAAGCAGTTGATAGTTGCTTCATTCCACCAATCACGTGGACAGCATGAAAACCTTTAGAGGCCATAAATGACGCAATGATTTCAGAACGGCGTCCGCTATAACTAATGATATGATAGGTTTTTTCTTTATTTAACTGTTTTAACATATTTGGCAAGATAGTTGCGGGTAATGAAATAGAGTGCGCTAGATGTCCTAGCAGAAAACTTTCAGTTTCACGAATATCAATGACATTAAGATTATTTTTAGTGTAAAGTGTTTCAAAATCGGGTGTAGAAATTGATTCAAACATGGAATTCATCCTTTGAAAATTTATTATTTATAAACTATTGGGAAGATTGTACCTCTTTTACAGAAAGTTTGCAATCTGACTTTGCTAATTCTTAATCATTGCCCAGAGGATAATTTTATTTGTTTTTTTGAAAAGGGTTGCAAATGAATAAAAATAATGGTATGCTGTGCATGTAATAAGGATTGTTACTGTTCGGCAGGCAAAACCTGAATCTTCCATACCATTTTATTTTGGACGGATTCTAGGTTTTTTTCATTTGTATTTGTAAAAGTGAGGTTCATCATGTATATTGAAAAAATTTTAAACAACAATGTCGTCATGACAAAAAATGAATCAGGTGAAGAGATTGTCTGTATGGGTCGAGGACTTGCATTTCAGAAAAAAATTGGTGATTTGATCGATCCAACGTTCATTGAAAAAGAATTTGTTCTAAAAGACTCTATCACTTCAGGACAGTTTCAGCAGTTGTTTGCGGATATTCCGTTAGAAGAGGTAGATATTGTTAAAAAAATCGTGGACATGGCCGAAGAGGATTTAGGAATCGAACTTTCATCTAACATCTACTTAACGTTGACTGATCACGTGCATTACGCCATTATGAGAGCCAAAGAAGGGCTTGAAATGCCCAATCCATTGATGTTTGAAACGAAAAAGTTTTATCCTAAAGAATATGCTATAGCTCGAAAAGGCGTAGCGTTGATCAAGGAAAAACTGAACATTGATTTTTCGGAAAGTGAAGCAGGTTTTATCGCATTTCACATTGTCAACAGTGAACAGGCCAATGGCAATATGGAAGTGACGATGTCTGCTACTGAGATGGTGCGAGATATCTTAACGATCATCAGCCGTTATTTCGGTAAGCTATTTGATGAAGATTCATTGAATTATCAAAGGATCGTGACACATTTGCAATATTTTGCCCAACGTTATCTACAAAATGAAGCACACGATGAAGAAGATGATTTTCTTTACGAGTTGATTCAAAGTAAGTATCCTAAAGCATTTCAATCAGTTCAAAGGATCGATGATTATCTAGTTAAAAAATACCAAAAACCGATCGATAAAGCAGAACAGATTTATTTGACTATTCATATTCAGCGAGTAGCTGGAGAGAAAAAAATGTAGTATTTAAATTATCTATCAAAAATTTAATTTTCAATCGAAGCGGATTGTTACTGTTTAGCAGGCAAAACCTAGATTGAAAAAACAAACGATTGATCTATATTTATTTTTTAAGTATAGAAAATCATTGTTTTTTCAGTTTAGGTTTTTTTATATATAAAATTAAGGAAAAGGGGTATATAAAATGAGTAAAAATCAAGAAATTGCTGAGCGTGTCTTATCGCTTGTCGGTGGAGAAGAGAATGTGAATAGCGTCGTCCATTGTGCGACTCGACTACGTTTCAAATTAAAAAATGAGGGCAAGGCAGATACTGAAAAACTGAATCAAGATCCAGATGTCATTCAAGTAGTTCAAAGCGGTGGTCAATATCAAGTCGTGATTGGCAGCCATGTTAGTGATGTTTATAAAGAATTGATGGCACATAGTGGTTTAGGCGATGATGATTCTGCAAAAGATGAAGGACCTAAAGGCAATATTTTTAATCAGTTAATCGATATTATTTCTTCTATATTCACACCTTTCTTAGGTGCAATGGCAGGAGCTGGGGTTTTAAAAGGTTTTTTAACGCTGGCTGTTACATTAGATTGGCTAACTGCTGAATCTGGTGTTTATGTTGTTCTTTTTGCAATAGCAGACGGGATTTTCACGTTCCTACCGATTCTTTTAGCTTTTACTGCAGCGAAAAAATTCAAAACAAATGAGTTTTTAGCTGTCTGTCTAGCAATGGCACTCGTTCATCCAAGTATAACGGCGCTAGCTGGACAAACGTTAAGTTTTGCTGGAATTCCAGTGATTATCGGAGCAAGCGCATACACGTCATCGGTTATTCCGATCATTTTAGCTGTATATGTTCAAAGTCATGTTGAACGTTTCTTTAAGAAAGTGATTCCTTCTTTCTTACAAATCATTTGTGTTCCTTTAGCTGTTTTTCTTGTAATGGCTCCAGTTACGTTTATTGCAATTGGCCCGATCGGAACGATTTTAGGTGATCTATTAGGAAAAGGATACGATAGCATTTATGGTGTTAGTCCGTTGATTGCTGGTGCAGTTATGGGAGGATTATGGCAAGTATTTGTAATGTTTGGAATGCATTGGGGCTTTGTTCCGATCATGTTATTAAATCTTTCAGCAGCAGGTGGTGGTGTAGATACAATGGCACCAATGCTTTTACCAGCTGTATTGTCACAAGGTGGAGCGGCGTTAGCAGTCTTCTTTATGACAAAAAATGTAAAACTGAAAGGTTTAGCATTATCTTCAACGATCACATCCATCTTTGGTATTACAGAACCAACGGTTTATGGTGTAACACTACCACTTAAAAGACCATTTATCGCTGCTTGTATTGGTGGTGCAGTCGGAGGTGCCTTTATTGGTTTCAGCCATGTTCAAAATTATGTATTTGGTTTGATTAGCTTATTGAGTTTACCAGGGTTCATTCCACAAGATACAAAAGATACATCGGGTCTTGTTGCAGCAGTTATAGGCACAGTGATCGCTTTTGTGATTGCCTTTGTTTTAACCTTTATTTTAAAATTCGATGATAAGCCAGAAGCCGGAAGCGAAACTTCAGTAAAAACGAACGGCACGAGCTCAGACGTACAAAATAGTCAAAAAAATGATAAAATTATTTTAACAAGTCCAATTACGGGAAAAATCATTCCTTTAGACAAGGTAGAAGATCAAGTATTCTCATCTGGTGCATTAGGTAAAGGAATCGCTATTGAGCCAACATTAGGGGAGCTTTATGCGCCAGCAGATGGAGAAATCACAACACTATTTCCAACTGGCCATGCGGTAGGTATCACCACAAAAGATGGTGCAGAAATCTTGATGCACATTGGTATGGACACTGTTGAAATGGATGGTGACGGATTTGAGATAAAAGTGAAACAAGGTGATAAAGTAAAACAAGGTGACTTATTGATTCAATTTGATATTGAAAAAATCAAAGCAGCAGGGCATCCGATTGTGACACCAGTTGTTGTTACAAATAGTGGTGATTATTTAGATGTATTGGACATGGATCAAGTCGATGTTTTACACGGAGAGGATTTCTTGGCAATTGTTCGTTGATCAAAAGAATCGATAACATTTCTATGATATCAAGCTATGTATCTAAAATTAGGAGGAATTGCAAATGTCAAACAAAACAACAGTATTTCCAAAGGGATTTTTATGGGGCGGTGCAACTGCAGCCAATCAATTAGAAGGTGCTTATCGTACGGACGGTAAAGGTTTGTCAGTAGCAGATGCAATGCCAGGAGGTAAACAACGTTTTCAAATCTTAGGGAGTGATACGTTTAATTGGGAAATCGATGAGGACAAATTCATTTATCCAAATCATCGCGGTATCGATCATTACAGTCGTTTTAAAGAAGATATTGCGTTATTTGCCAAAATGGGATTCAAATGTTATCGTTTCTCAATCGCTTGGGCTAGAATTTTCCCTAAAGGTGATGAAACGACACCAAATGAAGCTGGGTTGAAGTTTTATGACCAAGTGATCGACGAGTGTTTGAAACAGGGGATCGAACCTGTGATTACAATCTCACATTATGAAATGCCGTTACATTTAGCTAAAGAATACGGCGGTTGGAAAAATCGTAAAATGATCGACTTCTTTGAAAACTATGCAACAGTTGTCTTAACTCGTTATGGTAAAAAAGTGAAATATTGGATGACATTCAACGAAATCAATTCTGCCTTCCATTTCCCAGCGTTAAGTCAAGGAATGGTCAAATCAACTGGCGCTGATGATTATCAAAATATCTTCCAAGCATGGCATAACCAATTTGTAGCTAGCGCTAAAGCTGTTAAAATCGGTCATGAAATCAATCCAGATATGCAAATCGGTTGTATGATCATTTACGCAACAACATACAGTATTGATGCAAATCCAGTCAACCAAATGGCAACATTAGAACACAATCAAGAATTCAATTTCTATTGCACAGACGCTCAAGTGCGTGGTGAGTATCCAGCATATCAACAACGCATGTTTGATAAGTATGGCGTTTCTGAGTTAGAAATCGGAGCTGATGATTTAGAATTAATGAAAAAATATGCAGTCGATTATATTGGTTTTAGTTATTATATGTCTTCGGCCGTCAATGAAACTGCTGAAGAAGAAGATACTGTGACTGGAAACTTATTAGGCGGTGTACGCAATCCATTTTTAGAAGCAAGTGAATGGGGCTGGCAGATCGATCCTGAAGGATTGAGAATTGCGTTGAATGAATTATATGATCGCTATCAAAAACCATTATTCATCGTTGAAAATGGCTTAGGTGCAATCGATAAAGTTGATGAAAACTTTTATGTGGCAGATGACTACCGAATCGACTATTTACGCCGTCATATTGAAGCCATGTCAGATGCGATTAAAGATGGTGTGGATTTAATGGGTTACACACCTTGGGGTTGTATTGATTTAGTAAGTGCTTCAACAGGGGAAATGAGTAAACGTTATGGTTTTATCTATGTAGATTTAGATGATAACGGTGAAGGCACAATGAATCGTTATGAGAAAAAATCATTTAATTGGTACAAACAAGTAATTGAAACAAATGGCCAAGACTTGAAATAAAAAATAAACCAGAGCAGTAGATCAAAGAAGATTCTGATCTACTGCTCTGGTTATTTTACACGATAAAAGAGTTAGTCAAAGTCAAAAATAGTGATGGTTTTTTCAGAATAGACAGATGTTGAATTTACAATTCTCTCTTTGCAGTCTAATCATGATTTTTGAAGCCATCACTTACTTGTTGTATAGTGGGGGTGTGAGGAGGAATGACCAATGGAAAGAAAAAAATTAGAGCATCCATTTTTTGTCATTATAGGTCCGAGTGGTTCAGGAAAAACGAAAGTAGCAGAAGCCGTTTTTAATTCAAAATATAAAGTAATTTCACATACAACACGTTCAATTCGCAAGGAAGAAAAAGACGGTTTAGATTATTATTTTGAAACAAAAGAACAATTTGAACAGCTTGTAGATAAAGGAGCATTAGCAGAACATGATACGTATCATGGCAATCAATATGGTGTTGGAATCGCAGAGTTGATTCAAAAAACGACGGATCATTATGCATATGATGTTTTAACGATCAAAGGCTTTCAAGAAATCGAAAAACAATTTGGCAACATGGTTATTCCAATTTTTTTAGAGGTATCTAAAAATAATGTATTAGTAAGATTACAGACAAGAGAAGACGACGAAGTGATCATCACACAGCGCGGTGCATTATACGATCAAGAAATTCAGAATAAAAATAAAGTGATCACGTATCCGAACAGCTATATAATCAATGCAAATCAATCATTTGAAAACGTTGTCGCCGAGGTAAAAAATGTAGTAATGAACGTATTAAATGTAAGCTAAGATGAAATCATTCGTTTTTCTAACGATTTTCATCTAATGAATTATTTGTAAAAAGATACATTTCAGCACATTCAATCTAAGTTCTCTTGCTTTTTTATTCCATGGTGCTATAATGACAAAGTGCCATATGACACCTTGTCATATGCTGAGCTGTGATATAAGAAAGGGATGTAATAAATGCCAAAAAAGACTTTTTTTCATTTATCAGAGGAGAAACAACATAGACTTTTGGAAGCAGCATCAATAGAATTTTCTAGAACCCCTTTGAAAGAAGCATCAATTGCCAATATCGTAAAATTAGCTGAGATACCAAGAGGTAGTTTTTATCAATATTTTGAAGATAAGGAAGATTTGTATTATTACTATTTTGAATCATTAAGACAAGATAGTAAAAAAAATATTGAAAAATGTATCAAAGAGGCAAATGGTGATTTGTTTGATGGGATGACCACGTATTTTTCGAAAATGATTTTTGAAGTATTGACTGGGGAACATGCCCCATTTTATCAAAATCTTTTTATGAATATGGATGATCAAGCCTATAGCCGAGTTTCTCCTAAATTCAGCACAAATGGTAAAAAGGATGAACAGTGGCAAAAAAAATATCATGGCTATAAGATTTATAAAGCAATCAACTTTTCTAACTTAACCATTCATAACGAAGTGGAATTTAAACTATTGATGCAAATGCTCATGAATAGCGTTTATTCTTCGATTGTAGAAGGATATCGACAACTTGAAAAAAATTCTCAATATGATATTGAACAAATCATTAAAAACTTTAAAATAAAATTAAATTGGTTGAAAAATGGAGTGTATCAATAGCCAATATAAACAGCTTTTTTCACCTACTATTTGTGAAGAAAAGCCAAAGAATTAAATCGATTATTGCAAAGTCTAGAGAAAACTCCCTCTAGGCTTTTCTTTTTGGCTGAAAAAGAACAATTCAAAACATAAAGAGCTTCTTAGAGTACTAACTCTATCTATAGACGTTTCACAGGGAAAAGTTTTTACGTAACTTGAACATTCATGTGACTAGTCCAGTCCAATAAAACTGTCTAAATTTTTTTAAAATCCTGTTACTTATTTAGCTAGTATATTTTATAAAACATCCAGTCATATTGATCAGGATAAGTTTATATAAAAGTAATCAAGAATATTCTGAGCGCTTGGAAATAAAAATTGTGACGAGAGAATAAAATGCGTACACATCACTCTACGAGCGATCCGAATAAATGGTTGGAGCAAAAGCAAATCCTTCGGACATAAACGCTTCTGTCCCGCCCAATTTTTGCTGTGGAGAAATCAATAATGAAAGAATAAAACAAGTTTTAAAAAACTGAATATTCTGATAATTACAAAAATGTAACTTGTATGACAAACCGGATAATGGTTAAATGAAAGAGTAAGATAACAAAGTTAGTAAAAATCATAACTAAAAAATTGAGATAGGAGAAGAGTGATGAAGAAAAAAACAATGATCATTATAGGAATTGTTGTATTGCTACTAATCGGTATTTTTTTTCTTCCAAGTTTATTAGGAGGGAAAAAAGAAGCTAAATCGAATGCAAAGCCAGTTGGGGAAGATTTAGGGATCGAGTATTTTGAAGTACCGGATATTGAACAGGTATATATTAACGGTGTTGTACAACCGGAACAAGCTGAAGCATTTTCTAAAGATACAAAAATGACTAGCACTCCTGAAATAAAAGTAAAAAATGGAGATGTTGTGGAATCTGGAACAGAACTATTCACGTATGAAGATAAAGAAATAACAAAAGAAATCGAAGCTCAAAATAATACATTAAGTAAATTAGCAACAAAAAAACAAAATATCTATAATAAATGGAATCGAGCGATTGATAATTTTAATAAAACAAAAGAAGAAGATCGAACAACGACAGGTGTTGCTATTAATGAACAACACCAAGCAGAAATCGATAGTGTAGATGAAGAAATTTTATTCTCAAATCAAACGATTGCTGATTTATCAACGAATCAGTTTATCTCAACAAAAGCAAAATTCAAAGGGCGAGTATCAATCCCCGAAGTAAAAGACGAAAACGCACCAATTCTTCGTTTAACATCAGATGGTTTATATGTTGCTGGAAAAGTGAATGAAAAAGATTTATTGAAAATAGGTTTGGATCAAAAAGCGAATCTTTCAGTCGTTTCAAGTGGAACAACTGTCACAGGGAAAATTTCATACATTGATGATAATCCTCCAGAGGCCAAAGAAAATCAAAGTGACAGTAATAATACTGATGGATCGATGTCGACCTACAATGTTAAATTATCTCTAGATAGATTAGAGGGAATCAAAAATGGCTACCATATGCAGGCAACGATCAATTTAGGCGATAATAAACCAATCGAAGTGCCGAAAAAAGCGATTCATGATCAAGACGGGAAAAAATATGTATTAGTGAACGATTTTGGTTCAGTGATTCGCCGTGATGTTCAAATAGGTGAAGAAAAAGATGGAAATACGATCATCAATTCCGGTTTAGAGTCAGCAGATCGAATTATAGTTTCTTCTAAAAAACCAGTAAAAGAAGGCGATTTGGTAGGAGATGACAATACAGAATCTGATGAAGTAGTGGCTGAAGTTAAAGAATAGGAGGAGTATACATGATACAAGAAGAAAAAAGTCTACGCCCTCTTATTCAGATGCAAGCAATCAATAAATATTTTCCTGTTGGAAAAGAGAAATTGCACGTCTTAAAATCATTGGATCTTACGATCAATGAGGGCGAATTCATTATGATCATGGGAAAATCTGGAAGTGGAAAAACAACCTTGATGAACATCATCGGTTTTTTAGATCGTGTTTCTGATGGTAACTATCTTTTTAAAGAAGAGGATGTTTCCAAGCTGTCAGAAAATAAAAAATCAGAGTTTCGAAATGAATATCTTGGATTTATTTTTCAACAATTCTTTTTGATCAATTCCTTGAACGTTAGCCAAAATGTACAATTGCCATGCGTCTATGAAGGGAAGAAAAGTAATGAAGAAAAACGCAAAATTGCTGAAAAATATTTAGAGTTAGTCGGGTTAGGCGAAAAAACAAAAGCAAAAGTAAATGAATTGTCTGGTGGGCAACAGCAGCGTGTAGCAATCGCACGTTCTTTAGTTAATGATCCTCTTTTAATCATGGCAGATGAACCGACTGGCGCATTGGATAGTGAAACAGGAACGGAAATCATGGAGTTATTGACAGAGTTGAACCGTCAAGGCAAGACAATCGTGATGGTGACTCATGATAATGATATGAAAAAATATGCGACGCGCGTGATCCATATGAAAGATGGCCGTTTTCTTGAAGAAGAGGTGATTCGATGATCTCAAATCTACTGATCAGTACATTATTGAGTTTAAGAGCCCATAAACTCCGTGTTTTTCTGACGATGATCGGAATTATTATCGGAATTGCCTCGGTTGTAACCATTTCAACATTGGGAGAAGGCATGAAAAAAGAAGTGTTGTCTGCAACAAGTGCTATGAATACGAATGTAGTCAAGCTACATTATACTATGGAAGATGAAAGTCTTTCTGGCATGATGACTTACGAAAAACCAGATTATAGTTTTTCTAGAGTTGATATGAAAAAAGTCAGAAATGTCGATGGAGTAGAATCCGTTTATCCTCAGTATGGTGATGGAATGATGGGAGATAATTTGGGCATGGAGTTGGATTATTTTGGGGCTAAAGCAAGTCTAATGGTCACTTCTAATAAAGGAAACAACAAAATTAAATATGGACGAGATTTTGATGATCGGGATATCAATAAAGATGTAATCATTTTGAATCATGATATTTTTGAGCAAAGCTTGAAAATGGATGATCCTGGCGAACTGATTGGAAAAGCTGTTGCAATCAACGGGTATATGTATAAAGTGATTGGCATATTAGAACCATTTGATTATGAATCTTTAGGGAATTCCCAAGACATTTCTGTAGATTGGGATGCTGTGTCTAGTAGCTTTGTATCAAGAAGCTCATATAATAAACTGGCAACGTCAAAATCAATTAGCGGTATTAATTTCAAATTAAAAGAAGGGACTGACAAACAAACAGTTATTGCACAAGCAGTTAGTATTTTAAATGAAAGTCACCCAGATCTTAAAGGTACTTTTAAGGAAAATGATCAAGAACAAAAGAATCAAAAGCAAATGGAAGATGCAATTGGTGGGGTGACGATGTTCTTGATGGCGGTCACAGCAATTTCTCTTTTAGTAGGCGGTATTGGTGTGATGAATATCATGTACGTTTCTGTCACAGAAAGAAAACGAGAAATTGGTATTCGCAGAGCAATTGGGGCAAAACCTCGAATGATTCTGATGCAATTTTTATTGGAGGCAGCCTTTATAACGTTGCTGGGGGGATTGATCGGTGTTGGATTAGGATATCTTCTTTCAATATTAGTCGGTGGTTTGGTAAATATCGTTCCAGTTATGACACCATCAATTTTTACCATATCAACTGTAGTCTCCATTCTTACAGGAGTTATATTTGGGATCATTCCTGCTATCAGTGCATCAAGAATGGACCCGATCAAAGCTATCTACAATTAAGTGATAGATAAAATAGTAAAAAGGATGGAGTGGAGAGTCTTTGATTTAGAGAAATAAACAGGAGCTTGTATCTGTGTTTATTATTTATTCGTATCTAGGGTATGAGCTAAAAGTGATTTTTACTTTTGGCTCATACCCTTCTTTTGAGTGATGTAGTAGAAAAAACGATCTTTTTCTCAAAAACGTTCTCTACTTGCTAGGTGTTTAAAAGAGCATTTGCTTGCTGAATTCAGTTGAGATGTTTAGAATAAATAAAGAAGACATTCGAGGGGGAAGACGAATGGAGAATTTTGAATTATCAAAAGATGTGCAAGTGAAAACGGTTGCTATTCACATAGAAGATGTGGAAAAAATGGTTTGTTTTTACAAAAATGTATTGGGATTTATTTTAAAATTAGAAGAGAATAATCTTTCTATCTTTGGATCGCAAGCGAAAAATAGTCGATTATTGATATTAGAGGAAACTGATTCTGAAAGAGTAAAAACAAAGTTTGTTGAGAAATCCGCTTGTCTTTCTTTGCTGATTCCAACAAAGGAAGAATTTGGCAGTCTTTTAAGAAGAATAACAGCTCACAACTATCCTATCCTTAAATCGACACAAAAAGAATATAGAAGGAGTGTATTTTTAGAAGATCCAGAAGGAAATAAATTAGAGATCAGCTATCAAGGAGCATCAGACCAGTTTAAAGAAGAAATACTCGATATTCAATCCTTGGTAGATCAAAGCGATATTTTATATTCTAGCCTTTCAGCAGATGTGAGATTTGATTGCCTCAAATTATGTGTACAAGATAAAGCAGAGCATCATTCATTTTATGAAGATATTTTAGGAATGATTTCTGAAGGTAAAACGGCTGATACATTATCTTTAAATGATAAAAAATTTTGGATTCGTTTAGAGGATTCAAAAAAACAGGATAGACAAGTAGATACTTCTGAAGAAATACTAGGCTTAGATTTTTTTGTTGTGACAATAAATCATGAAGAAGAAATGAAAAAGCTGAAACAACATTTGGAGAAGCAGAAACAAGAATTTTTTGTTGATAAAAAGCTAACGATTTTAACGATATATGATCCTAGTGAAATTGAGTGGTGGTTCGTTAGAGATTAGAGAAATAAAAAAAGGGAAAAAACAATGAGGAAAATAAATCATGTATAAAAAAACAAAAGAAAAAATAAACGATTTCATTGATGAGGGGATTTTTCCTGGTGCCAGCTTTTCTTTCGTACTGGATGAAGGGACGGAAGACCACACATGGGGAAATGCTCAACTCTATCCTACAGTTGAACCCTTAAAGCCTTCGCTGCTTTTTGATGTTGCCTCGTTGACAAAGGTTGTTTGTACCACAACAGTCGTCTTACAGTTGATGGAAGCCGGAACAATCAACATTGATGCACCGTTTAAAAATTATTATGCGGCTTTTGAAGATGAAAAAATAACGATTCGCCATCTTTTGACACATACATCTGATATTCAAAGTTATATTGAAAATCGTGATGCATTATCAAAAGAGGAGTTAAAAGCAGCATACAATAAGGTTCAGGCAGGGACAGATTTAGGCCAAAAAGTGGCTTATACGGATACTGGAACTATTTTGCTTGGATTTATGCTAGAAAAACTATTTGATAAAGACGTCATTACGGTTTTTAAAGAGCGTGTTTTACAGCCGATGGATATGTCAGAAAGTCTTTTTTTACCTAAGGATCCTTCTACCATTATCCCGACTGAAAATCACCTGGTTCGTGGCTTGATTCGTGGACAAACGCATGATCCAAAAGCATTTATTTTAGCAGAGCATGCAGCCAATGCTGGTTTATTTACTAATTTGACTGATCTTAAAAAATTTACAGCTATGTACTTGAATGAAGGGCTATATAAAGAGAACCGAATATTAAAGAAAAATACAATTCACTCATTATTAATTGATCAAACACCTAATCAAAAAGGCCATCGCTCTTTAGGATGGGATTTGAAAACTGATTTGACGGGACAGTCGATTTTATTTCATACTGGTTATACAGGAACGTTTTTATTGATCGATCCTATTGGTAAGGAAGGATTTGTATTTCTTTCTAATCGAGTTCATCCAGTGGATAAAAGAGCAGAATATATCAAAAAAAGAGATGAACTCATCGAAACTTATTTAATAGAAAAAAATAACAAACAAAGATGAATCGCTTTCTTTTTAGTGGTATAATTGAGGAGTATAAATTTTGAAGGGAGTCTCTAAACTATGCAGCAACCTTTATTTTTAAAACCAGTATTTCAAGAAAAAATTTGGGGTGGCGATCGTTTACACACAGTATTCGGTTTTGATTTACCAAATAATAAGATTGGGGAAGACTGGGCGATTAGCGCACATCCTCATGGAGTTAGTACAGTAGAAAATGGTGAATTTTCAGGGAAAAAGTTAGATGAACTTTGGACAAATCATCGTGAATTATTCGGCAATGCTAAAGGGGAGGTTTTTCCTTTATTGACCAAAATTCTAGATGCTGAAGATGATCTATCTGTACAAGTTCATCCAGATGATGCGTATGGACTAGCACATGAAGGTGAACTTGGCAAAACGGAGTGTTGGTATATTATCGATGCTGAACCGGGTTCTACGATTATTTATGGACATAATGCGAAAAGCCGAGAAGAGCTTGAAGCAATGATCAAAGAAGAGCGCTGGGATGATTTGCTTAAGAAAGTTCCTGTAAAAAAGGGTGACTTTTTCTATGTGCCAAGCGGAACGATTCATGCGATTGGCAAAGGAATCATGATTTTAGAAACACAACAAAGCAGTGATACCACGTATCGTGTGTATGATTATGATAGAAAAGACGACCAAGGAAATGCTAGAGAGCTGCACATTCAACAATCTGTGGATGTAACAACAGTTCCGGCAAAAGAGGCACAATTATCAATTCAGCAACAAAATCAAGGGCAATCCAGCATTATTACGTATTTAAATACCCCGTTTTTCAATGTCTACGAATGGCAAGTCAATGGTGTATTGAACTTAAAGAAAAATGCACCGTATACATTAGCTACAGTTATTGAAGGTGTAGGTCAATTGGTTATTGAAGAGGTTGAAACTACGAAGACTGAAAGCTATGAACTAACAAAAGGTACCAGCTTTATTTTGCCAAATGATATCGCAAAATGGCGTGTTGAAGGTGATTTGACGATCATAGCTTCTGAGCCTGGAGTGGATGCATAAAACATAAAAAAAGGTCGGGATAGAAGCATCTGTTCGGATTACTTAAGGCTAGGATATAACTCGTAGAGTTATATCCTAGCCACTTTTTTTTCTTATTCTGCTGTCACCATTTCTTGAGGTAAATTGAAAGGCTCGTTATATTTTTTCTCTAACGCAGTTTTGATCAACCGAATGGATAGATTTTCATTGCGGGCAAGAATCGGTCCGTGAAAATAAGAACCAAAGACATTCTTGTAGATGACACCTTCAGAACCATCTTCACTGTTATTGCCTTTTCCTTTAACGACATTGCCTAAAGGACGTTCTCCTTTACCTAAAAAGGTTCGGCCATTATGATTTTCAAAACCATAATAGGTTTCATTAAATTCTTCATTATGAATCACGATATCACCAATATAACGGTTATTGTCTTGACTAAGTGTATAGTGATCCAAAGCGCCGATCCCATGGATTTTTTCACCTTTAGCACCCATGTAATAGTGACCTAGTAATTGAAACCCACCACAAATTGCTAGCATAACACCGTCGTTTTCAATGTATTCAGTCAAGGTATCTTTTTTTGTTTGGATATCATCTGAAATGATCAGCTGTTCAAAATCTTGGCCACCCCCAACAAATACTAAATCATATTTATTTGGATCAAACGGCTCATGAATGCTGATGATTTCAGAACGGAACGTTACATTCATTTTTTCGGCAAGGTATTTTAACATCAATAAGTTGCCGTTATCACCATAAGTATTCAATAAATTTCCATATAAATGACATACAACTAATTCTTTAGGCATTGTTTTTTACCTCATTTCTGATTTCTCTTTTTTCAATAGGCTAGTTAGTAATATAGCCTTGCGTAGTTAGTAATTTACGTAATTGCAAAACAGCAGTATATGTAGCTAAAATATACACATGTTCTGTTGGTAGTTCTTTGATTGCTGTGATCACATCGTCTAAATTAGGAATTTCTTTTAATTTATCTTCAGAGATCCCTGCAACTTTTAAACGTAAAGCCATGTCTTTATGACGGTCACCACCTGCGATGACTTCTGGAATCTTCATTTGTGCAAATGACTCGTGATCACCATCCCAGATCCAGCTAACATCGATTCCATCCGCATAATTTGCGTTTAGTAAAGAAACAAGTGAGAAAGAGTGAGGGGCAAGTGCCATCATATCAATGACTTGATTTAAGCCAACAGGATTTTTGACTAGCACCAAGGTACATAATTTACCATTGATATTGATGGTTTCTTGACGACCAAAGACTTTTTCGTCATAGCTGAGTCCAGCTCTTATTTTCTCAGGAGAAACGCCATAATGTTCGGCAACAGACGTCGCAGCCAAAGCGTTATAGACATTATACATGCCGCCGACACCAATACTGTATTGGGATCCATCGATCACGAAATCAGCAGAAGTATTATCCATGGCCACCATCTCAGTTAATTGAACATCCAATTCAGGACGATGGAAGCCACAGTTAGGGCAGTAATATTTCCCAAGATTAGCATAAGTGATCATCTTATAATGTAAAATATGGTGACATTTTGGACAAAGTAATCCGTCTGTATTATAGTGAGCCATTTGTTCTTCGTCAGCTTTATGATTAAAGCCATAATATTTTCTATGATTGACTGTTTCAATTGAATTGAAGATAGGTGAGTCACCATTACAAAGAATCGGCGCATTTGGAGCTGCAGCGGCACCGTCAACGATGAGTTTGTATGTGGTATAAATTTCACCGTAGCGATCCATTTGATCTCGGAAAATATTGGTAAATAAAAATAGTTTTGGTTCGATATATTTTGTGACACGGCTTAAACTTGCTTCATCGATTTCTAAAACTGCAAATTTCTTTTTAGCACCTTTCTTTTTAGCAGATAAAAAGGTTGAAACAATTCCTTGTTCCATATTTGCCCCTGTCGGATTGGTCAATACATGATCAAATTCCTGTCTTAAAATATTAACGGTCAGCGCAGTTGTCAAGGTTTTTCCATTCGTACCAGTGACTACTATGATTTCATAATCTTTCGCTAAAGTATCTAAAATTTGTGGATCGATTTTTAATGCTAATTTTCCAGGATAACTGCTACCGCCTTTAAAGAAAGTTTGCAATACCCATTGAGAAGTTTTTCCAGCAGCTATTGCTACATGACTTCTGATTCCCATAAAGTGCCCTCCAATTTATATAAACTATCATTAGTAAACGCAAGAATAAACTCAATCTATAATAACACAATTAAAAAGAAAAATTAATTCCTTTTACTCTTTCTTACTATATTAGGATCATATCAAGGAGCGAGAAATAAAAAAGACGATGAAAAATAAAATCTATGAAAAATCAGCAAATGAAATCAATGGATTGTAGCTGTGATCTGTAGTAAGTATTATATGGAAAAATAAAAAAAACTTTAGAAATTTCAAAAAGCGCTTTCAATATGTTATTCTTACTGTGTTGGAATTTGAGTAAAAAATAATTTTATTCAGTGAATCTACATCGAATTGAATGGGCTAGCACTACCTACAGAACTGATTTCATCAATTTCTAAGAGCTGAGCAAGCCTATTTCTGTTTTTATTATAAGGAGGACTTTTATGTTTAATTGGAAAAAACTTAAAAAAGAAGATATAAAACGAGAAATTTTAGCGGGAACAACGTCATTCTTTGCCATTTCATATATCATTATGGTGAATACAGTCATTTTAGCTGAAGCAGGAATGCCGAAAGAATTAACGATTTTTGGAACAATTTTTATTTCAATTATTGGATCGATCTTGATTGGATTCGTTGCAGATGCACCAATTGTCTTAACGACTGGAATGGGCGTCAATTCATTTTTTACCTATACACTCGTTTTTTCATTAGGTTTGACCTGGCAGCAGGCCTTGGCTGTTAGTTTTTGCGCAGGTATCGTGTATTTATTGGTTGCGTTTACGAAGCTTAGTAAATTATTTGCAGAAGTTGTGCCTGAAACGTTAAAAACAGGTATCACGGTAGGGATCGGTTTTTTTCTTGTTTTGATTGGTTTAGAAAAAGGGCATTTGATTTTACGGGGCGAACACACTTTTTTACAGCTTGCACCTTTAGACAACAGTTTAACGATGTTGACGTTGTTCTCACTAGTTTTAACAGTCATTTTATTTGTAAAAGGGATTCAAGGTAGTTTTTTTATAGGGATTGTGGTCGTAACCCTTATTGCAAATATTTTTAATATGGTAGCGCCGACAGAACATTTTTCTTTGAATGGATTAAGCCATTATTCTCAAATTTTTTTACAATTAGATTTTAGTTCGTTCTTTTCTAAAAACTTTTTACTCGGAGTATTTGCGTTATCAATGATTTTGATTTTTGAGTCAATGGGTTTGCTTAAGGGTTTGATGCCAGAAGCAGACGAAAAACAATATTTACGGGCATACCGGGTAACTGGATTTGTAACATTGTTGTCTAGTGTTTTTGGAACAAGTCCAACTGTTGCTGCAGCGGAAAGTGCGACAGGTATTGAAGAAGGTGGAAAAACTGGCTTGACCTCGATAACGAGTGGTATCTGTTTCTTCCTTGCTTTGTTAGCTCTACCTTTTCTTTCTTATATTCCAGATTCAGCATTGGCACCAGCGATCATCATAACGGGCTTCTTGATGATCCAACAGATCAGAACATTAGATTTTGATGATTTCAGTGATTACTTTCCTGCAATACTGATGATTGTGTTGATTCCATTTACGATGAACATCTCTGATGGAATGGCGTTTGGATTTGTCGCATATCCATTGACGAAGTGGGTTGCAGGGAAAAAATCGGAATTGCCATTAGCAATGTGGTTGATTTCAGGGTTATTCTTGATTTATTTGATTGTAAATGTGATGATTTAATCGAAAAAGAGGCTGAGGCAAAACTAAAAATCAGTTTTGCCTCAACCACTTTTTTTAACCAATAATAATTTTTTCAGAAGGATATTCATAACCAATATCTCGCGTTTCTTTTGGTACAAATAACAGCAATGTATACAGCATGCCGATACGTCCAATAAACATCAAAAGCGCGATCATTAACTTACCAACTGTTGTTAAATCAGAAGTAATACCCAAGGATAAACCAGTTGTACCAAAAGCAGAAGCGACTTCAACAATTATCGCAATAAGCGGATGATCTTCTGTTGCAGTTAAAAATAAAACGGCAAAAAAGCACATGATCATCGAAAGCATAAAGACGACAATTGATTTTTTTACATCATCTTCATCAATTCTACGTCCAAACACATTAATCTTATCCTCGCTTTTCAAAAAGGCAAATAAGTACAAACCGATGATTGCAACTGTGGTTGTCCGAATTCCACCACCAACAGAACTTGGACTACATCCAATGAACATCAATAAAGAAAAAACAATCAATGTTGTAACTTGAAAATCACCTAAATCATTAATTTGCAGACCAGCATTTCGAGTAGTCATAGAATAAAACATCGAAGTAATCCAACGTTGCAGCTCACCCATTCCAACAAATAAATGATCTTTTTCCAACAAATAAATCAAAATCGTCCCACCAACAAACAAAATAACAAAAGCTAATATCGCAATCTTACTAAATAGTGAAAAGCGGAAGGGCAAGCCACGTTTTTTCTTTTTAAAAAACAGCCACTCGCGAATCTCCATCAATACTGGAAAACCAATACCACCGACAAAAATTAAAAACATGATCACCAACAAAAAAATATAATCATTGGCAAATGGGATGATCGAATCTCCAGTCACGTCAAATCCAGAGTTTGTAACAGCCGAAATCGATTGATAAAAACCAAAGAAAATTGCTTTTGACCAAGTAGTATAATAGCCAGAAAAATAAAAATAAATCGAAAAGAATGTACCAAAAATTACTTGAAACCATAAAATAATTGTAAATGTAATTCGAATCAAACGGACGATACCACTTAATTTTGGCTGATTCATATCTGTCATGATCAATTGACGCTGTTTTAGAGAAATTCTCCGTTTGGACAGAATAATAAATGCTGTAGAAATCATCATAATACCCAAACCACCGACTTGAAAGAGCACTTCCAGCAAAATCACACCACGATCATTGAAAACAGAATTAATATCAAATGTGGATAAACCCGTAACACTTACAGTGCTGATCGCCATAAAAAACATGTCAATGAATACAACATGAGAACCTGGTTCTCTAAAAAATGGTAAACAAAATAGTAAGTACGAAACGAATGTCATTATAATATAATATGAAACAATTATTTGAATAGATGAAAAGTTATTAGAAATAAAGCGTCTTCCTTTACGCTGAGCCAACCATAAATGTCGAAATCGATTCATAATAGACCTCCTGATTATCATTAAGTCAAGTATAGCAGAAAATAAATGATGGGCAAACAAAGAATGAATAGGTTAGAAGAAATAAGAAATTGATTAAAAAAAACGAGAATATAATACAAGTCGATCAGAATATGCTATTTTATTGTGAAAGGTGTAACATTTTTTTGTTTATTTTTCTTTAATAGACAAAGTAATGGATTAAAAAAAAGGAGGAATTACTTCAAAAGATGTGAATACAATCACATTCGATGGTTGATTGTTATCTTTAAAGTGAAGAATTGGGGATTGTGTGGTCAAAAATTATTGAGGTGAGGAAAAATTGAAAAAAATCATCATGAGTATATTATCACTTGGCCTAGTTGCAGGATTAGCTGTAGGCTGTACCAGTGATCAAGAGAAAACAGCGAAGAAAAGTAATTCGTCTAAAGAAAGTACAGAAGTTACTTCTGGCGCTTCAGCTAATGGTTATACAGACTTGAGTGAATTAAAAGATCAATACGATATTATAATCGTTGGTGCAGGCGGTGCTGGAATGACGGCGGCATTGCAGGCAAAAGAGGCTGGTATGAATCCAGTTATTTTAGAAAAGATGCCAGTTGCTGGTGGAAATACAATCAAATCTTCTTCGGGTATGAATGCCTCTGAAACAAAATATCAAAAAGAAGAAGGTATCGTAGATAGTAATGATAAGTTCTATGAAGAAACGTTAAAAGGTGGAAAAGGAACGAACGATAAAGAATTACTACGCTTTTTCGTGGATCATTCAGCAGGAGCAATTGACTGGTTAGATACAAAAGGAATTGAATTAAGTAACTTAACAATCACTGGTGGTATGAGTGAAAAACGTACACACCGTCCAGCTGATGGTTCTGCAATCGGAGGCTATCTGGTAGATGGACTTGTTCGTAATGTGAAAGAAGAAGAAATCCCACTTTTCGTGAATGCAGATGTCACTGAAATCATTGAGAATGACGGACAAGTAGATGGAGTTAAAGTAAAACTTGATGATAAAGAAACCAAAGAAATCAAATCAAAAGCTGTAATTGTTACAACAGGTGGTTTCGGTGCGAATAAAGAAATGCTTGAAGAATATGATCCAAAATTAAAAGATTATGTAACAACCAATCAAGAAGGTACGACGGGTGACGGAATCAAGATGATCGAAAAACTTGGTGGTGCCACCGTTGATATGAAAGAAATCCAAATCCATCCAACGGTTCAACAAGAAAAATCATATTTGATTGGTGAAGTGGTTCGTGGAGAAGGCGCAATTTTAGTATCACAAGACGGTACACGTTTTGTTAATGAAATGGATACACGTGATAAAGTTTCTGATGCAATTACAGCATTACCAGAAAAATCAGCCTATTTAGTCTTTGATCAAGGCGTTCGTGATCGTGCGAAAGCAATTGATTTTTATGATGAACAAGGTTTTGTTGTCAAAGGTGATACAATCGAAGAATTAGCCAAAAAAATCGACATGCCAGAAGCAAAATTAAAAGAAACCTTAGATCAATGGAATCAAGATGTTCAATCAAAAGATGATACACAGTTCAATCGTACGACAGGGATGGATCATGATTTGTCAACAGCCCCTTACTATGCAATCAAAATCGCACCAGGAATCCATCATACAATGGGTGGTGTGAAAATTAATACAAAAACAGAAGTATTAAAAGAAGACGGAACACCAATCAAAGGCTTGTACGCAGCTGGTGAAGTAACCGGTGGACTACATGGTGCAAACCGTATCGGCGGAAACGCTGTAGCGGATATTATCGTCTTTGGTCGTCAATCTGGAACAGAAGCAGCAAATTTTGCTTCCGCACAAAAATAAATAACTGAGCGACAAGATCAAGGCAAATGTGTCTTGATCTTGTCGCTTTCTTTATTTAGACGAAAAAATACCATGTATCTAGTTAGCTGAGAGAGTTATTAAGAGTACCATTTAAATATGCAAAAAAATGAACCATTTGAGATTGATTTTTTTAAGTATTATCTAAACTAGATAAGTACGAGGTCTTATTCTAGATAAAAAATAGAAATTAAGCAGAGTTAGATGATAACTAAGAAATAAATGATGTAAGTTTATATGATCAATTAGTATTTAAATTAAAACTTTAATAAAAAAGATGACGACAACTAGTAAGAGTAATGGTAAACTGTTAGCTATACATAGTATTTTATCCTTTTTAGGAGGCAAACAAACCATGAAGAGTGCAAAGAGTTTATATTTAGTTTTAGGTGGACTATTGATAATGAGTGGATTAACAGGATGTGGAACCAAAAACAAAGCAGAAATTGAGCAAAGTTTTGATAAAGTATTAGCCATGTATCCAACACCAGATTTGGAGAGTTTTTACGATATAGAAGGCTATCGAGATGATGAATTTGATAAAGATGATAAGGGAGTTTGGGTGTTAAATTCTGATTTCTCAATGAGTAAAACAGAAGAAGGAGATTTATTTACAGAAGGCATGTTACTAAGAATCAATATAAATACAAGAAAAGCAAAAGGATTCTATTATACTAGAAAAACTTCTAATGATTTAAGTAAGCCTATTGAGAAAGAAAAGTATCCAGTTATATACGATGAAAATAGTTTTCATTTATTAGAAAATGTACAAAGAGAAGAAATTAAAAGGAAGGTTGAAAAATTTAAGTTCTTTGTTCAGTATGGAAATTTTGATAAATTAGATAAATATAAAAATATAAAAAAAATGTATAATCCAGAAGTTCCAATGTATGAATTAGAATATCAATTAACAAATGAAGATTCCAATGTTCAAGCATTGAGAAGCAAGTATGATATTGTTACAGATAAATCACCTACTTTATTGTTGAAAGGGACTGGGGACTTAGAAGGTAACTCGGTTGGTTATAAACAGTTAGAATTTAGATTTGATAAAAAATTAAGTATATTTTTCACAGATTCTATTGATTTTCAACCTCTTTCTGAGGAGGATTTAACAAGTGAGTAAATATGAAGTCAAAGATAAAGGTATAAAAAAAGATAGTGAAGCAACTAGTGCAGTATCAACAATTTTTTGTGAAGTAGAAAATGCATTAGTTAATAGTGTGCCTTTAAAAGAGGTCCAAGAACAAATTGATACACTACAAGAAAAGGGGAAATTTCCTTCTAATCTTCAGCTATTAGATGCATTCTACGACTCTAAATCAAGTTCGAGTTGTTTTGCAATACTTTGAGTACGATAAATGTAATACTTTTTGCTAAGAAAATAGAACCTAAATGTTTTTTCACATTAGCAGTATTTAAAATTAAATAACGAAAATGTAATATATAGCTATCTATTTCAGGATACTTTTGGTAAAATAAATATTGACTATAGTGTAAATAAATTTCATCCTGTCATGAAGGAGACAATATCTTGAGAAAATTATATTTGTTTTTAGGAGGGCTGATGATAATGAGTGGATTAACTGGTTGTGAAACAAAAAATAAAGCAGAAATTGAACAAAGTTTTGAGAAAGTATTAGCTATGTATCCAACACCAGATTTGGAGAGTTTTTACGATTTGGAAGGTTATCGAGATGATGAATTTGATAAAGATGATAAGGGCGTTTGGGTTTTACAAACTAATATGTCTATTGCCCATGAAGTAGATGGTGATGTATATTCGGAAGGCGCGGTACTTAGGTTAAATAGAAATACTAGAAAAGCAAAAGGATTTTATTTCATAAGAAAGTATTATGATGATGTGAAAAAAGGAGTTGAAGAAAATAAATATCCAATTACCCTTGATGAGAAAGGGATACATTCTGTCAATGAGCTAAATGAGGATGAACTCACTAAGAAAATACAAAAATTTCAATTTTTTGTTCAATATGGTAATTTTGAAAAATTAGATAATTATAAAAATATAAAAAAAATGTACAACCCAGAAGTTCCAATGTATGAATTAGAATATCAATTAACAAATGATAATCAAAATATTAAGGAGTTGAGAGAAAGATATGATATCCCAATGGATAAAGTACCTACGTTATTACTAAAAGGAACGGGTGATTTAGAAGGTAGCTCAGTAGGGAATAAAAATATAGAAATTCGTTATTCTAAGAATCCGCCAATCGTTTTTAGAGACTATGTAAATTTCCAACCTCTATCAGAGGAGGATATTACGAATGAGTAATTATGACATTAGAGATAAGGGACTAAAGAAGGATTCCGAAGCAACAAGTACAGTAGCCACTATTTCTTATGAAGTTGAAAATGCAAAAGTTAATGGATTAACAAATTCGGATATAAATATTCAAATAAACGATTTAAAAAATAATGGACAGTTCCCTTCTAACCTCCAGCTAGTAGATGCATTCTATGACCCTAAAACAAGTTCAAGTGGAGTAGCATTTTTAGATAACAACACAGGAAAAGTTGTGGTTGGTTTCGCAGGTACTAACTTTGATAATGGCAAATTAGAGAGTGCAAAAGATGTTGGCCAATGGGGCAATATAGCTTTTAAAGGAGATGGTCCTTCCTCTGTATATTTTAATGCTAGTAACAAATTTATGAATGATTTAAAATCAAATGGCTATACCATTGATACAGTCGCAGGCCATTCTTTAGGTGGAAGAAATGGGACTATTATGGGGATGCAACACAATATACCCAATATTATACTTTATAATTCAGCCCCTCTAATGAATTTATTAGGAAATCTAAAGAAGTCGAATCAACAAGAATTATCTGATTTATTTGGAAGATATAGCGGAAATATCATTTATTTTGTGTCTGAAAATGATCCATTAAATAAAGCTGCAGGTGAAGTTCCTAGAAGTATCTATCCAGGAAAAATTATTATCCTAGAAAATGGCAAAGAGCATGATATCACTGGTTTTTTAACAAAGAAAGAACAGGATTTTATTCGCCGGCATACGCCTGACTTGAATAAAGTTTATGTAGCGCAACAAAAAGTTCAAACAGATACGACAAAAAAATTAATTGGTCTGGAATTGCTACGAGCAAAGTTTTTGAAAAGTGGTGGAGGATTATCAGCGTCAGAAGAAATTTATTTAGATGCAGCTGAAGCATTGATTTTGACACAAGGAATGAGTAAAACCCTTCAAATCGAACTAGATGATATCAAAAAAATGTATCGTGAAGCAAAAAAAGACTTTGATACGTTATGGATGAATACAGTAAAAATGGGGGATTCTATAGGTTCTACATTAGTTCAAGAAGAAGTGGTAGATTCTTTAAATGCCGGTGGGGCAACAGAGCCATTTGTCCGAATAGAACCAAAAGAAGAATTTGCGCAAAAAATAGCTGAATTATCTTCGATCCAACAAGAATACTATGAATTGATCGGGCAAATCCAATCGTCAATAAATAAACAAGTCGAAACAGACCAAGAGTTAGCCAGACAAATAGGGGGATAAACTCTGATGGAGAGAACATATTTAAATCAATTAGCAGAGTTGGAATCAGAGTATGAAAAGAACCAAAGAAACATTGAAGAAGAGCTGGAAGAAGCGTTTTATGAAAAGCAAAAGTTTGGTCGTGAGCTAGAAAATCTTTCAGAAAACTACCGCTATCATTATCAAAAAGCCCAATATAGTGAATCAATAAATATGAGTAGCGTATACCATCTGTTAGAACAATGTAAGGATGATGGGGACAAGGTTGTGAATAGTACAATGAAAGAATTGGAAAATAAACAAGAAGAAAATACCATTCATTATAAAAAACAAACTCAATCTATAGAGGATGAACTCACTCTTTTCAAAGAAAAGGAGAGAAAAGAAAATGAGTAATGAAAAAATGAAAAACCCTTAGATATTAACAATACTGTTACTGAATTACAGCAAGTAATTAATAACTTAGTATAATAAAATCATAATTTCAACACTATCTATTTTATTGTACATTTGGTAAAATAAATTATGATTAGAATTAAAGTTTAATTATAATAAGTACTCGTTTAGTAAATGAAAAAAGTAGGTGGAAAATGAAAAAGAAGCTATTAGTAGTTATAGGTATTATTGTAATAATTATAATTGGGATTGGAGGGAAAGTTATGTTAGACAATAAGAAACAAGAGGATAAAATGATTAAGATTGTGAATGGTCAAGAAGCAAAAGAAGTATTTGAAAATGGTTTAAAAGTACTTGATCCGAAAGCACTAACAGAAGAAGGAATTATCAAATCGTATGAAATTGATGAAGATAGTATTAAACATAATCCTATGGGTGGGATAAATGTAACACTTTTTGCTAATAAAAAATCTAATCTATATGTTTTCTTCACACTCAACAAAGATGAAAATGGGAATTTAACTGATGAAGGTGGTGGAAATTCTTCAGATTTAGAAAGATTATTGGAGGGGAATTAGATGAGTAATAACTACACTGATAAACAAAGAATGGAAATAGCTGAACAAGAGTATAATTCATATAAAGAATCAGACCCAGTAAAAATAGGAAAAGAGAAAAATAAGATAGGTTATGTATCTCAAGTAAATGATAAATCCACTGGGGAACAATCATTTGTTATTACAGATAATTATGTATCACCAACTTCGCCTTTATCTGAAAGAAACCATGTAAAAGAGGTTACGGTAATTTATCGTGGTTCTTCTTTTGAGTTATCATCAGATGCTGCAAAAGACTGGTTACTAAATGATATTCCAACAGGAATACAAGTGGTTAATGGTGGTGGAGCTGTAGCAATGCCACAATTGCAATCATCCTCTGAAACCTTAAAAAATGCCATGGAATTATATCCAAATGCACAAGTATTTGTTTATGGTCATTCACTGGGTCTATGAATGCACAGTATGCAGTTTCAGATTTATCAGATAAAGATAGTTTGCGTATTGCAGGTGGCTTTTTTTATGAAGGGCCCAATATTTATGGTGTTTTATCCCCTAAACAACAAGCAATAGCAGATGTATTAACAAAACTAAACAAATTATTTAATTATGTTGATTCAAAAGACATTATAGCAATCGGTTATGGTTCGGGTAAAATGTCAGTAGGAAATGTTATTAGAGTAAATTCCCAAAAAGTAGGACTCATTGACCAACATATGTGGGGTGGATATGAATTTAATAAAGATGGTAGCATTAAGGCTACAAAAGAAGGAAGTCTCCAATTAGCCAAGTATATGGTTACTCAACAGTTATCCGCAATAGAAATGATGAGAAAAAAATTTATAAAAAGTGGTGGCGGTCTTTCTTCATCAGAGGAGATTTTTCTGGATGCATCAGAAGCAATGGCTATCACTAAAGGGATGAAACAAACAATTAGTGGTGAAATTACAGAACTCAAGCAGATGTATAAAGAAGGTATCAAGAATGCTGGGGATTTATGGAAAACTACTAAATCCAATGCAGAAGGGATAGGTCAACATTTATCATATGGAGAGTGCCTGGATGCGTTAGATAGGGGAAACGTAACGGAAAGCAACACTGTAAGAGAACCAGTTCATGAATATGAAGAAAAATTAGCAAAAGTAACAAAAATAAGCCGAAATTATGATGAGTTGTTGCAAAAAATAGGCGAGTCAATTACGAAACAATTAGAAACAGACCAAGAGTTAGCGAATCAGATAAGGAGCATGTAATGGCAAAAGAAGGCGAGCTATCCAAAAAATTAGATGCGTTAGAAACAGACTATAGAAAAGAAAAACAACAAATAGAAGAAACAATAGAGGATGTCCATCAGGAAAATCGGGTGTTTCGCAGAGAAATCGAAAGTTTAGCTGATTATGTGAGATACATGGCAAAAAGAGAAGAAATTACTGAACCAGAAGTATTGCAACAAGCCTATAGATTCCTTCAGGAAGCACAAGAAGAAGGTCAAATGGTCGTTAAGAAAACATTAAATAAACTAGATGATGAGCAAGAAGAACAAAGACTTTCGTATCGAAAACAAAGAATGTCCTTTGAAGAGGATATTTTAATAGTAAGAAAAGAAAGGAATTCATAAATGTTAGATGCATTAAAAGAAAATTTAGCAGATATCCGAAAAGAATTGGAAAAAAAGTTAATTCAAACATTTGTGGCTAGTCAAAGCCATGCAACAGCTGAAAACCGTAAACAAATGATTAATCAAATGGAAAAAGAAAAGATGAACGGGTTAAAAAGCACAAGTTCCAGTTATTTATCTAGTTTTAAAACATCGGCAAAAGGGCAATGGGTAAAACAAGCGGAACAAACATTTAAACAAACAACTGAGCAATTTGATGACTTATAAAAACTTAATTTATCGGGTGTGAGGGACAAATACATTGATTATTCTCTCTTTTTTGAATTCCTATTATTAACGGCTACAGAAGTCTTTATGGTACGAGTTGTTAGCTTCTATATCATTCAGACTGAAAACCTCTTAAAACTAATCTGATGACTTTTAGCAGTAATTTAGACATCAAATCTTTGAAAAAAAATATCTTATTTATCACTAAATTGCAGATATAACAATCCCCCAAATTAAATAACGAAAAAAATGTTTTAGTGATAGCGATAAAAATTTTTTTCGGAAAGCGTTACTAAGCAAGTAAAGATAGAACACTGACAGATAATTACACCCATACGAGACCAAATTATATAATAGAAATAGCTAATAAAGCAGATGAGATAATTGTTTCACTGATTAAAGTGGAGTGATTACCTTTTTTTATTTTCTTAAAAAAAGGAGCAAGTATGACTGCAGATATAGAAAATTTCCGCTAAGAGAAACTCTGTAATACATAAGCAATAAATTTACCACTGTAAAAAACTTTGGTTTTATAGTAAAATACGAGAGGAACTAAACGAGAGGTGACGACGGAGTAATGGCACAATTATTTTTTAAATACGGCGCAATGAATAGTGGAAAAACCATTGAAATATTAAAAGTGGCGCATAATTATGAAGAACAAGATAAACCAGTTGTCATTATGACAAGTGGACTTGATACTAGAGATGGCGTAGGTGTTGTTTCAAGCCGGATCGGCCTTAGAAGAGAAGCTATTCCTATTTTTAAAGAAACGAATGTTTATGAGTTGATCCAAAAGCTGGATTATAAGCCTTATTGTATCTTAGTTGATGAGTCACAGTTTCTAGAAAAAAAACATGTAATTGATTTTGCACGAATCGTAGATGAACTGGCTATTCCCGTTATGGCGTTTGGCTTGAAGAATGATTTTCGTAATGAATTATTTGAAGGCTCAAAATACTTGATGTTATATGCAGACAAATTAGAAGAACTAAAAACAATCTGCTGGTTCTGTCATAAGAAAGCTACGATGAACCTACATTATATCGATGGTCAACCTGTTTATGAAGGAACACAAGTTCAAATTGGCGGGAATGAAGCATATTATCCAGTGTGTCGGAATCACTATTTTCATCCGCCAATCGATGGTGAACAAGTAAAAAATAATTAACTCAGTAAAAAAATGAAAAATAAAAGACAGATACTTAATTAAAAAGGAGCAACTAACTATGTACGATCAGTTACAATCAATCGAAGATCGCTATGAAGAGTTGGGCGAATTATTAAGCGACCCAGAAGTCATCAGTGATACGAAACGCTTTATGCAATTATCTAAAGAAGAAGCAAATACCCGTGAAACAGTGGATGTTTATCGTCGTTACAAACAAGTGGTTGAAGGCATCAGCGACACGGAAGAATTATTAGGTGAAAAGTTAGATGCAGAAATGGCTGAAATGGCTAAAGAAGAACTTTCAGAATTAAAGAAAGAAAAAGAAGTTTTAGAAGAACGGATCAAAATTTTACTGTTGCCTACAGATCCCAATGACGATAAAAATATTATTATGGAAATCCGTGGTGCAGCTGGCGGTGACGAAGCGGCTTTATTCGCTGGTGATCTGTTTGGAATGTACCAAAAATATGCAGAATCCCAAGGTTGGAAAACAGATGTGATGGAAGCAAACATCACTGGGATAGGCGGCTACAAAGAAGTGATCATGATGATCTCAGGAGACAATGTCTTCTCTAAATTAAAATATGAGAGCGGTGCGCACCGAGTTCAACGTGTTCCTTCAACGGAATCTCAAGGACGTATCCATACATCAACAGCAACTGTTGTGGTTTTGCCAGAAGCGGAAGAAGTAGAATTAGACCTTGCAGATAAAGACATTCGTACGGATATTTACCATGCAAGTGGTGCTGGTGGTCAACACGTCAATAAGACAGCGTCTGCTGTTCGTTTGACGCATATTCCAACGGGGATTGCAGTGGCAATGCAAGATGAACGTTCTCAAATCAAAAACCGTGAAAAGGCGATGAAAATTTTACGCGCCAGAGTATACGATCAAATGCAGCAAGAAGCGCAGAGCGAATATGATGCGAATCGCAAATCAGCTGTTGGTACAGGAGATCGTTCTGAGCGAATCCGTACCTATAACTTCCCGCAAAACCGTGTGACGGACCACCGTATTGGTTTAACGATTCAAAAGCTAGATCAAA
Organism: Enterococcus sp. AZ126; assembly: GCF_051714545.1. Taxonomy (NCBI): domain Bacteria; kingdom Bacillati; phylum Bacillota; class Bacilli; order Lactobacillales; family Enterococcaceae; genus Enterococcus; species Enterococcus sp. AZ126. Next base: position 691,418 of record NZ_JBIOSB010000001.1, on the reverse strand, counting down.
TTTTAGCTGGAAAATTAGATGAAATCGTGGATGCATTAGTCTTATACGATCAAACATCAAAATTAGAAGAGATGCAAAATGGGTAACCGTTATTTTGAAGTCCTTGAACGGGCTTCTTCTTTTTTAGATAAACAAGGGAAAGAAGGCTATAGTATCCTCTTTGTTTTTTTAGAGAGAAAAGGCTGGAGCAAAACGGATTGGCTACTTCATCTGAAAGAAGAAATATCATCAGAAGACGAGCAACAAATCAATGATGATCTAAGAAGACTTGTTCAAAATTATCCACCCCACTATTTATTAGGTTATAGCGATTTTTATGGTCATCGTTTTCAGGTCAATGAACACACGCTGATTCCTAGACCTGAAACGGAAGAATTAGTCGATCTTTGCTTGAAAGAAAATTCAACGGAATCGTTGACTGTTGTTGATGTGGGAACTGGAACGGGTGCAATTGCGATTAGCCTAAAATTAGACCGACCAAACTGGCAAGTAACAGCAATTGATATTTCGGAGGAAGCATTACAAGTTGCCGAAAAAAACGCGGATCATTTAAAGGCAGATGTTCGTTTTATTTATGGAGATGTTCTGAAGCCAATGAAGGGGCAAAAAATCGATATCTTGATTTCTAATCCTCCTTATATCAGTAATACTGAATGGAATTTGATGGATGAAAGTGTGCGGACTTTTGAGCCGAAAACAGCATTATTTGCAGAAAATGAAGGATTAGCGATTTATCAGCGATTAGCTGAAGAAGCGAAAGAACTGCTAAATCCAAATGGGAAAATTTATTTAGAGATCGGTTTTCAACAAGGTGAAGCTGTCAAAAAACTTTTTCAGCAAACATTTCCACAAAAACAAGTACAAGTTGCCAAAGACTTAGCGGGAAATGATCGAATGGTGATCGTTTCTTCTAAAAAGAAGGAGGCATAGGAAATTGGAGACAAAACAATATACAGCGGATAAAATCACCCAAGCGGCAGAGCTGATCCGTAAGGGAGAACTGATCGCTTTTCCAACGGAAACGGTTTACGGACTTGGCGCAAATGCATTGGATGAACATGCCGTAAAAAAAGTTTATGCAGTGAAAGGGCGACCTAGTGATAATCCGCTGATTGTCCATGTAAGTGATTTTGAGATGGTCAAAGATTATGTGACGGATATTCCTGAAAAGACCGAAAAGTTAGTGGATACCTTTTGGCCAGGTCCTTTGACACTGATTTTTAATGTGAATGCAAATGCATTTTCCAATACCGTGACTGGCGGTTTGAGAACGGTCGCTTTTCGGATGCCTAATAATGAGAAGACGTTGGAATTGATCAAAACAGCTAAGCTGCCCTTAGTAGGACCCAGCGCAAATACTTCTGGAAAGCCCAGTCCAACAACAGCGAAACATGTATATCATGATCTGCATGGAAAAATCGCGGGTATTCTAGATGATGGTCCAACTCAAATCGGCGTAGAATCAACAGTTTTAGATTTAACGGCGGCAGATGGAATTCCAGTGATTTTAAGACCAGGTGCCGTTACTCAAGAACAACTGGAACAAGTTGTCGGGAAGGTAAGGGTCGATCAGCACTTAATTAGCGAAAAAGAAGCCCCTAAAGCACCTGGAATGAAATATAAACATTATTCCCCAGAAGTTCCTGTTTGGATCATAGAGGGAGATCAACAGGTATTTAGACAGGCTATTGAATGGGCTAAAAATAAAAATCAACGGATCGGTTTGTTTGCAGACGAGCAAGTGATCGACATGTTTTCAAATGAAGTAGAGGCAGTTTTTTCTTTTGGTGAACATTCAGTTGAGCAAGCAACTAAATTGTTATTTGCGGGCCTTCGAAGTTTAGATGAACAACCTATTGATGTGATTTTTGCGCAAGCTTTCCCAGAATCTGATTTAGGGATCGCTTACATGAATCGACTGAAAAAAGCAGCAAATCAAAAAAGTTTGAAAATTGATTCGATTTTTGAGTAGAGAGCATTTAAGTATGATACAATCGGTACAAACAAATGAAATGGAGGCTTGTTTAATGGATTATAAAACATTTGATCCTGATTTATGGGATGCAATTGCAAAAGAAAATGACCGTCAAGAAAATAACTTGGAGCTGATTGCATCAGAGAACGTTGTTTCTAAAGGTGTGATGGCAGCGCAAGGTAGTATTCTTACAAATAAGTATGCGGAAGGATATCCTGGCAAACGTTATTATGGTGGTTGCGAGTTTATCGATATCGTTGAAGATCTTGCAATCGATCGTGCCAAAGAATTATTTGGAGCTAAATTTGCAAATGTTCAGCCGCATTCAGGCTCACAAGCGAATACAGCAGCTTATCTTTCGTTGATCGAACCAGGTGATACTGTTTTAGGGATGGATTTGTCTGCGGGAGGACATTTAACTCATGGGTCACCAGTGAACTTTAGTGGGAAAACCTATCATTTTGTAAGTTACGGCGTTGATCCAACGACAGAAGTGATTGACTATAATGTCGTTCGTATTTTAGCGCGTGAACATCAACCAAAATTGATCGTAGCAGGTGCCAGTGCGTATTCTCGAACGATCGACTTTGAAAAATTCCGTGAAATTGCAGATGAAGTTGGCGCAAAACTAATGGTAGACATGGCGCATATTGCAGGTCTTGTAGCAGCTGGTTTGCATCCAAATCCAGTGCCATATGCAGATATCACGACCTCAACAACCCACAAAACATTACGTGGCCCTCGTGGCGGACTTATTTTAACAAATGATGAAGCGCTAGCGAAAAAAATCAATAGCAATATATTCCCTGGTATTCAGGGTGGACCATTAGAACACGTGATCGCAGGGAAAGCCGTTGCCTTTAAAGAAGCATTAGATATTAGTTTTAAAGAATACAGTGAACAAGTGATCGAAAATGCTAAAGCAATGACGAAAGTGTTCAATCAAACACCAGAAGCTCGTTTAGTAAGTGGATCAACGGATAACCATTTACTGTTGATCGATGTCAGTGGCTTTGGATTGAACGGAAAAGAAGCTGAAGCGATTTTAGACAGTGTAAATATCACTGCTAATAAAAATTCAATTCCGTTTGAACAACTTAGTCCGTTTAAGACAAGTGGTATTCGTATCGGAACACCTGCAATCACAACTAGAGGATTCAAAGAGAATGATTGTGTGGAAGTGGCTAAATTGATCGTCAAAGTCCTAAATGATCATGAAAATGAGACAACTCTTTCTGAAGTTCGCGCCTCTGTTAGTGAGCTGACAAAAAAATATCCGCTTTATAAATAAAAGTTTCGAGTGATTGACTAGTCAATCGCTCGATTTTGTTTTACAATAGGAAGGAATAAATTATTGAAGGAGAATGAGCATGGGAAAATTCCAAGTTATTGATCATCCACTGATCCAACACAAATTAACAATCATAAGAGATAAGGATTGTGGAACAAAGGTTTTTCGTGAAGTCGTTAATGAGATTGCAATGCTTATGGCATATGAAGTTTCAAGAGACATGCCTTTAGAAGATGTTGTTATCGAGACACCGATCTGCAAAACAACACAAAAAACATTATCTGGTAAAAAGGTCGCAATTGTGCCGATTTTACGTGCAGGTATTGGAATGGTAGATGGTATTTTGGAATTGATTCCAGCAGCTAAAGTTGGACATATCGGTTTATACCGTGATCATGATACATTAGAACCAGTTGAATACTTTGTAAAAATGCCAGAAGACATCGATGCTCGTCAATTATTTGTTGTTGATCCGATGTTAGCAACAGGTGGATCAGCGATTATGGCGATCGATGCATTAAAAGCTCGTGGTGGAAGCAATATTAAATTTGTTTGTTTAGTTGCAGCCCCAGAAGGTGTGAAGGCTTTACAAGAAGCGCATCCAGATATCGATATTTATACTGCAGCATTAGATGAATATCTAGATAAAAATGGCTATATCGTTCCAGGTCTAGGCGACGCTGGTGATCGTTTGTTTGGAACAAAATAAGTAATAATTTAAAATAGAGAATTAGATAGCAGCACTTACTCCAGAGAAAATGAGTAAACGCTGCTATCTCCATTTATTAATATCTATTCATGAGAAAAAGTGAGTTTTTTTGTTTGTAACCTATTTTTATAAATAAAAAATCCATCCAATAATAATGGATGGAAGAATCTATACTTTTTCTAGTTTTTTGTAATTGATGACAATGACACCATTACTTTTGACCATTAAATCAGTGTTAGTAGAGTTTTCATCAATTTCCACAACTGCGGAATTATTTAATTGTTTCGTGATAATCCCAGTTTGTGTTTGACCATGCATCAAGAAAGTGACCTGAGTATCAACAGTGAATAAATCTCCTTCAGCAGAAGGTTCAACAGGACGATTAAAGTTACCGAAATTAGACATTAAAAAACTTCCTTTCTTAACTTCTTTCTCTATTATACCATAAATGAAGAAAAATTTCAGAAAACTAATTTTTATTAAAAAAAACAACTGTTTTTGACTTTACAAAAGGTAGGTTTAGTTTTATAATTTTTGTTGTATTGCCAGCTTAGCTCAGTCGGTAGAGCAACGCACTCGTAACGCGTAGGTCGTAGGTTCGATTCCTACAGCTGGCATAAGTCTAACCCTTTATTTATAAGGGTTTTTATTTTTTTGTAAGGATGATCAAATTGTTTGTGGGCACGTTCGTGGACACGAAATAAGTAAAAAAATATAAAATAACGGTTAGTCCTTTTTATTTAGTAAAGAACTGAACTTATCACTTGCTGCTTTTTTCGATTCTTCTAAGGCGTGAGAGTATATGTTTGATGTTGTTCTGTTGTCTTGATGACAAACTGTTTTGATAATGATATTTTGATCGTTTGAAACTGTAGACAATACTAAAAAAATATGCAACATTAAATGTTATACTTGTTATAACACAATTAATATGTTTATTACTATGCCTAAAGGAGAATTAATTATGAAAAAAGAAAAGTGTGGAAATTTATTAAATTATCTTTTATTTTTAGGAGTTACGTGTTGTTTTTTACTAATCAATAGCAGCGTTGTTCGTGCTGAAATATTGACCTCAGGAAGTAATAAAAATCTGTTAGATCATTTACGAGTAGCAAATGAAAATGACTTTTCAAGTATCAATAAACCGATTGAAATTAAAGAAGCAACTGAGTTTATGATAAATAATATAAATAATTATGTAGCGAAATCTAATTTGGGAGCAACTTTGAGCCCAGCGATTGGCACAGATAGGGATGTAGGTTACCAGCAATTTGAAAAAGGGACAGTTTTTACTTCAGAAGAAGGGACTTTTAGTGTGAAAATTCCAATTCTAAATACATTTAATGCTAGTGGTGGTTTAGAAGTGTTAGGGAAACCAATTGAAGAACAAATGATTGAAGATGGATTTTTTATACAAAAATTTGAAAACGGAGTACTTACAGCGAAAAATAATGATATATTACAAACTTCTCCTAGTTCATTGATGGTAAGGCGAAAAAATACATATCACATCAAAAATACATTAAGCCCAGGAGAAGCAGATAAAGTAGTTACTTATGGAAAAACTGAAGATGAAGTCTATGTAGGAGACTGGACTGGTGAACAGAAAAATACTTTAATGGTACGAAGAGGAAATACATACTACATTAAAAACACATTAAGTCCAGGAGAAGCGGACAAAGTAGTCATTTATGGAAAGGATACAGATGAAGTTTATGTAGGAGATTGGAATGGTGATGGAAAAAGTACTCTGATGGTGAGACGAGGAAATACTTATTACATTAAAAATTCGTTGAGTCCAGGAGAAGCGGACAAAGTAGTCATTTATGGAAAGGATACAGATGAAGTTTATGTAGGAGATTGGAATGGTGATGGAAAAAGCACTTTAATGGTACGAAGAGGAAATACCTATTACATTAAAAATACATTAAGTCCAGGAGAAGCAGACAAAGTAGTCATTTATGGAAAAGCGACAGATGAAGTTTATGTAGGAGACTGGAATGGTGATGGAAAAAGTACTCTGATGGTGAGACGAGGAAATACTTATTACATCAAAAATACATTAGATATAGGAGAAGCTGATAGAGTAGTACGATACGGAAAAGATACAGATAAAACGTATGTAGGGAGCTGGGCAGATCCGCAGATTATTTCGACGGACACAGAAATAATTGATTTTTCAGATCCTTTAAATGTAAAATTTAATCATAGCCAGAATTTTAAGTACTCACAATTGACTGCTGGTTTTTCTGGTAATTCGGTAAATGCTACGTCTTTTAGAAAAAGCTCTTTATTCACACATGTTGACAATACGGGAAAAAAATATCAATATGCTGCTTTTTATGATTATACTGGTACAATCGTTCTAGCTAGTTGTGTGGATGATGGAGATTGGTATTATCGGTGGACTACGCTTAAAGGAACTATTAATGATGCTCATAATATAATTTCTATAGCAGTTGATGGTAAGGGCTATATTCATATGGCTTGGAGTAATCATGCTGGAAGTTTATTTTATGCAAAGTCGCAAGAGGCTAATAGTACAAAAATGATACAGCAAGAAATGTTAGGTTCTCTAGAAAACAGAGTTACTTATCCTGAATTTTTAGTTCAGCCTGATGGGAATATGTTCTTTTTATATAGAAATGGCGGATCTGGAAGTGGAAATACTGTATTGAATAAATATAATAGTCAAACTGGTACATGGAGTCGGCTTCATAATAATTTAATTTCAGGTGAAGGAGCAGATTCTGCATATTGGCAGGCTGTAGTGGATCAGTTAGGCTGTTTACATATTTCTTGGGTTTGGCGTGAAACAACTGACGTCAAAACAAATCATGATATGTCTTATGCTGTTTCAATAGATAATACAGGAGAAAAATTCATGACATCTAAAGGTGTTGAGTACGAAATGCCAATTAAAAAGCAAAATGCAGAAGTTATTATTAAAATACCACAAAATAGTTCATTAATTAATCAAACTTCTATGACAGTAGATGATAATAATCTACCTTATATTATTTCTTATTGGAGGATAAATGGTTCTGTTCAATATAATATTTTAAGGAATAACGGGAACGATTGGGATATTTATGATACTAATATTCGGACAACTGATTTTGAATTAGGAGGTGTAGGGACTAAAAAATTAGAAATGGCCAGACCTCAAATACTTGTATCTGGTACCGGAAATGAAGCTAAGATTTTTCTATTAATTAGAGATGATGAGTTTTTTGGGAAATTATCTTTAGTAAAAATGCAGATAAATGATGACAATAGAGTAACAACTGAAGAGTTAGTTCATGTAACAGCAGACGATGTTGGTGATTACGAACCAAATTATGATATTCAGTTATGGAATAATTATCGTAAGCTTAAAATCTTCCTACAACATGGGTTTTACAGAAATGATGGTGCTACCATAGTTTCTAAAAACGACTATATTTTTGTAATAGATGCAACTTCTTTTGTTGAATGATAGTAGAGAAATATATGCTTTGCAGTGAGCTATGATTAAGATGATATAACCCTTTCTCAAAAGTTGAATTAGTATGATATGACAGAAATCACTAATAATGTAAGGGGATAATAAAATATCGTTGAGGCTGAATCGGTAACTGATTTTGATATAAAAATATTAGACACAATCAAGGTTTAAGACCCACTTGGCAATAAAATGCGTATTAAAAATGAATAAGTTTAGAATCGATTTCAAGAAAAATTTTTTATGGATTTAGCTGGATAAGATAATGTTTCAGAGATAGGAAAAAAGTTACGTTTGTCTTTGTTATGTGGTAGATGGGGAATTGTGATTTATTAGTAAAAAAAAGCAAGTCTTACAAAAATTAAGAAGCTGAATACAAAGGATAACATCACCTGTAAAGAGGAGATACTTAACAATAAAGAAGTAAGTCATATAAATTTAAACAAGGTCATTGTTAAGTAATAACCAATAAGTTATCTTTAGAAATAAACTTTTAAAAGAAATATTTACACAACATGCAATTTACTAGTTATACAGAATGTATGATCCATAATCTATTTACAACTAAAAAAAGATGATCTTATCAACTAAAAATCTTTTTTAATTTTTAGTTGATAAATAGTTTTGATAATGGTTACTTGAAAAATACAGATTAACCATTCCCTAAAATATTTCAAAAATCATCAATACTATACTTTCTTTTCTCCCTATAGAAAGTTATAATAAAAAGCGTATGATTTAAGGAAAAGGGATGAAAAATGAATAAAAATAAATTAATGCGTAATTTAGACAATAGAATTGATTATGGTGTGATATTGCCTGTATTCCTTCTTTCGATCATTGGGATATTGTCATTATATGTAGCGTTGAGTAATGATCCAAACCGACCACAAATCGGCAATATGTTGATGAAACAAGGATTGTGGTACTTAGTCGGTGGGGTCAGTATAGTGATCGTCATGCATTTTAGTTCTAAGCTCCTTTGGCGGCTAACACCTGTATTTTATGTGATTGGTTTGATCATGATGGGATTGCTTTTAAAATTTTATGATCCTTTTCTAGAATCACAAACAGGTTCTAAAAACTGGATCAGTATTGGCGGAACGACTTTTCAGCCTTCAGAATTGATGAAAGTAGCGTTTATCTTGATGTTAGCATATGTGGTGACTATGCATAATGTGAAGAATGTTCATCGAACGATAAAATCTGATTTTTGGCTGATCGGGAAAATGTTGCTAGTTACAATGCCAGTTATCATACTGATTTTACTACAGGACGATTTTGGAACGATGTTAGTCTTTTTGGCAATATTTGGCGGCGTGTTTCTAATGTCAGGGATTTCTTGGAAGATAATTCTGCCAGCGTTTTTGGTGGCAATTTTAGTTGGAGCTGGAACAATTTATCTAGTGACAACAACTACCGGACGTGAATTTCTCTATTCAGTTGGATTTAAACCCTATCAGTTTGACCGTATCGATTTATGGATGAATCCATTTCATCATGATCCGGATCGTTCTTTCCAACCAGCTTTGGCAATCACAGCAATTGGTTCTGGTGGTTTGCTTGGAAAAGGATTTAATGTCAGTGATGTGTATGTGCCGGTTAGAGAATCAGATATGATTTTCACCGTTGTTGGTGAGAACTTTGGTTTCATTGGCGGATGCTTTATTATTTTGCTATACTTTATTTTGATTTACCGTATGATTCGCGTTTGTTTTGATACAAATAATGAATTCTATGCCTATATTGCAACTGGAATCATCATGATGATTTTGTTCCATGTATTTGAAAACATTGGAGCGAATATTGGACTATTACCGCTAACAGGTATACCATTACCGTTTATCAGTCAAGGTGGTTCCTCGATTTTAGGAAATATGCTAGGTGTAGGATTGATCATGTCTATGAAATATCAAAAAGAGGCGACAATCGAAGACTATTAAATGAAAGAAGGCGTTAAAATGTACACATTTTTCTGGTATCCAAAATGTTCAACGTGTAAGAAAGCAAAAGCTTGGTTAGATGCTAAACAGGTAAAATACGAAACAATCGATATGATCGAAAATCCTCCAACTGCAAAACAATTAGCAAGCTGGATGGAGCAAAGTGATTTACCCGTTCGCCGTTTCTTCAATACAAGCGGTATTCGTTATAGAGAACAAGGTTTGAAAGATAAAGTCAATGACTTTTCGATCAAAGAAGCAAGTGAATTATTAGCGACTGACGGTATGTTGATCAAACGTCCGATTTTTGTTAAAGGAGATCAATTTTTAGCAAACGGATTTAAAGAATCTGATTATGAAGGAGCTATTAAATAATGGCTGAAGAATTGAAAATAATCGATAGTTTATGGCTTTTAAAAACAGGTGAAGGTTATAAAATTGGTTTGACAAATGAAGCACAAGAAGATCTAGGAAATATTACGTTTGCGACAATGCCTAAAGTTGGTCAAACGTTAAAAAAAGGGGATTCGCTGATCGAATTGGAAGCTGAAAAAGCTGTAAGTGAATTCAGTACACCAATCAGCGGAACGATTGCAGCAATCAATGAAGCAGTTGAACAAGATACTAGCGTATTAGATGATGCAGATCAAACAAATGCTTGGATCGCTATTTTGACAGGTGTTGATGAGAAAGAATTGGATCAAGCATAAAAATAATTGACAAGCTATTTGGATATTGCTATAATTTCATCAATAAAAGTAAAAGCTTTGAAAAGAAGAGTACATGTTGAAAATGTTTGAAGAGAGCCCTGTTCGCTGAAAATGGGCAACATGATTGAGATGGAAGATGGTCTTTGAGCGGAATAAGTAAGCAGATGTGAACTTATTACGGGAGTGCCCGTTATAGCACGACAGTATGCGAATTCAAGTACTGTATAAGGCTATTATTGTGAAATAATGGTAAAACAAGGTGGTAACACGAAAGACAAGCTTTCGTCCTTTTGTCAATTAATGACGGGGACGGAAGCTTTTTGCATGTTCAACACAAATTTCAAACCATGTATTGAACAGACAAAAAGCATTGAACTACGAGATGTTACTCACTATAACACCTATCCTGTAGTATAATAAAAAAGAAGCAAAACCAAAGAAAGCGGAGGGGAAAAAATGCCTCTAATCGAATTACAACATGTACAAAAGCAATTTTCTGGTAAAAGCGGACAAGTAACAGCAGTTGATGATGTATCACTAACGGTCGATCAAGGAGATATTTATGGAATCGTTGGCTATTCTGGTGCTGGTAAAAGTACGTTAGTTCGTTTATTAAACGGTTTGGAATTACCAACACAAGGTGAAGTCATCATCCAAGGCCAAAATGTTGCACAGATGGCAAACCGAGAGCTACGTCAATTTCGTAAAAAAATCGGCATGATTTTTCAACATTTCAATCTTTTATGGTCAAGAACCATTCTAGAAAATATCATGCTACCATTAGAATTAGCAAACGTTCCAAAAAATGTTAGAAAAGAACGTGCGCAAGAGCTTTTAAAGTTAGTTGGTCTAGAAGGACGTGGCGATGCTTATCCAAGTCAGTTATCTGGTGGTCAAAAGCAACGAGTGGGAATTGCCAGAGCTTTGGCAAACAATCCTGAGATTCTTCTGTGTGATGAAGCCACAAGTGCACTAGATCCACAAACGACAGATGAAGTATTAGATCTTCTATTAGAAATCAATAAAACGTTGAACTTGACAATCGTATTGATCACTCATGAGATGCACGTGATCCGCAAAATTTGTAATAAAGTAGCTGTAATGGAACTTGGTCAAATCGTGGAAGAAGGCGATGTGTTAGAAGTCTTTAAACACCCAAAACAAGCTGTTACAAAACGTTTTGTTCAACAAGAATTAGAACCAAAAGAAGATACAGAAGAATTATTACAAGAATTGATCAAAGAAAATCCAAACGGTCAAATCGTCGGATTACATTTTGATAATGAAAGTACAAATGAACCAGTCATTTCTCAAGCTATTCGTGAATTTGATATTGATATTTCAATTTTACATGGAGATGTCAAACAAACAAAAGAAGGCTCGTTTGGAACACTTACTGTGATTTTACTTGGGGATCCTATTGAAATTGAAAAAGCATTAGAATTCTTTAAAAAAAGACAGTTAGGAGTGGAGGTCGTCACTCATGGATAAAAGTTTTTCAGAAACATATTTCAATTTTGAAAAAATCAATGTCGAAACGATGCAAAAAGCATTTTTTGATACATTGTATATGACTTTGATCTCGATGTTATTTGTTTTAGTCATTGGATTATTGTTAGGATTATTGCTATATACTACTCGTAGGAAAGAAGCAACCTATGCTAAAGTTTTATATACAGTGATTTCGCTAGTCAGTAATATATTTCGTTCTACACCATTTATGATTTTGATGGTATTAATTATTCCGTTTACAAAAATGATAGTTGGCACAATGCTTGGCGCGACTGCTGCCATCCCTGCATTAGTTCTATCAGCGGCACCTTTTTATGCACGTTTGGTAGAAATTGCATTTCGTGAAGTAGATGCTGGTGTTTTAGAGGCGGCTGAAGCTATGGGGGCAAATTATGGGCAAGTGATTTTTAAAGTTTTAATTCCTGAAAGCATTCCTGCATTAATTTCTGGATTGACTGTAACTAGTGTTTCGATGATTGGTTATACGGCGATGGCAGGCGCAATTGGTGCTGGTGGTTTAGGTGGTTTGGCATGGCAAGAAGGCTATCAGTTAGGCAATCTCACAGTTACTTTAGTTGCAACACTTATTATTTTAATCATTGTATTTATTTTTCAGGGGTTAGGAGATTTCTTTGCCAAAAGAACAGATAAAAGATAAAAAGAGATGGAGGACGTTTTTATGAAAAAGAAACTAATTGGATTTTTAGCAGTTATTACTTTGACACTTGGCTTAGCAGCATGTGGTGGTTCGACTAAAAAAGATGCAGATACAAAAAAAGATGATACAGTATTAAAAGTTGGTGCTTCCCCAACGCCCCATGCAGAAATTTTAGAGCAAGTTAAACCAATATTGAAAAAAGAAGGCATTGACTTAGAGATTGTTAAATTTAGTGATTATATTTTACCAAATAAGTCTTTAGCTGAAGGTGAATTAGACGCGAACTACTTTCAACATATCCAATATTTTGATGAGCAAGTAAAAGATAATGGTTATAACTTTGCAAATGCTGGAAATATTCACATTGAGCTAATGGGTTTATACTCTAAAAAAGTTAAAGATGTTAAAGAGTTAAAAGAAGGAGCAACAATTATTACTTCTAATTCGAAATCTGATTGGGGGAGAATCATTACGATTTTACAAGATGCAGGATTAGTTAAAGTTAAAAGTGGTGTGAATTTAGCAACAGCAACTTTTGATGATATTGAAGAAAATCCTAAAAATTTAAAATTTGTTCATGATATTAACCCAGAATTACTTGCGACAACGTATCAAAATAACGAAGGAGATTTAGTAGCTATCAATGCAAACTTTGCTTATCAAGCGGGCTTAGAACCTAAAAAAGATGCAGTGTTATTAGAAAAAGAAAATTCTCCTTTTGTAAATATTGTCGCTGTACGTGAAGATGATAAAAATAAGGAAAGTATAAAAAAATTAGTAGCTGCATTACAAAGTAAAGAAATACAAGATTGGATTTTAGAAAAATGGAACGGTTCTATTACACCAGTTAAATAAATTCAAAAATGAAAAAGAGGTTGGACCAGAAGCGTTTATTTCCGAAGGAGTTACTTTTGCTTCCACCGTTTATTCGAATTCTTTAAGGTTAGGATATAACTCTACGAGTTATATCCTAACCTCTTTTTTCATTTTTATGTTCCTGGTTTGTTATAATCTAGTTTCCGCCATTATAAACAAGGCTATTGGTATTCCACGCAGAAAGCCACACATTACTGCTGCTTCCCCAATCTGTACTGTATAATCTGAATAGTCGATAGTAGTAGCCATTATACCAAAAACTTGTGCCATAATCTGAAACGTAATTCGGTCTGAAACTAAAGGCATTCATGTTACCAGTTACATACAAAGAACCAATACCGTTCTCATGCCAAGTGAATCCAGAAGGTGCTAAAGCATGACTGCGAAAAGCAGTTCTTTTTCTTCCTTGATTGTCTTTGATTGATCCTGTCTGAGCAATATAATATTGACTTGTAGCTGCTCTTATCTTCATTTTAGAGTCAAATTGAGATTGAGGTGGTTCCTCTGTAGTTAGATATTCTATCGGGACAGGACACGAATCCAATGCTCCATTTTCTTTTAAAATCTCAATAGCTTCTTGGTTAGCTTTGGGATCAGGTACAAAGTCCGTATAATTTGGGTCATAGGCCGCATCAACAAGTGTCTCATTGCAAAAGAATCCCAACTGAACCAAGAAACATAGCCCCAATAATTTTGTAAATTTTTTCATTTCCAACACTCCTTATAGTTTGATGTGAATATAATTATAATACAATGTGTTTTTGATTGCAATGTATTTTTTTTAAAAAGTTTATTTTTTTATGATGTTAAGGTTATTATTTGAACACTTAGTGTTAAGTAATAATCATTTTAGTCCATCAGACTCTCCAAAATATCAGCAAAAATCTGATCAGAATTAAATGAACGGATCAATTCTTATTAAGAGCCAAAGAGAGAGCTATTTGATTATGTTGCGTTGTTTTTAAAATGGAAATTTTACATGATTATTTTGAACCTACTATTCGTTGTGCTGTATGCAGGATCAGTTTATTTGATAAGAAGAGATGCTAAAAAAAGTGCACTTATGACTCCAGTTCGGAATAAAAAAATTTTTATCGTGAGTGAAACAAAAAAAGTATCAATTTTTGAGAAAATAGACGGGAGTTATTTAATTCCAATATTTTTTGCCCATTTTAATAGGTATGAACGAGTGCAAAAGAAAAGAGCTCAATGCTTGTTTGAAGACGTTATAATCGAACTTGTAAGAAAGATTGGTAAAGGAAAACTAGAACAAATACCACAAAAAAATAGACAAATCTATTATGAAATGTGTATCGAACTTGCCGCCCTTTTTGGTCATATTATTATTTGAAAACTAAGGATATTTTAGTTGATCAAACGCATTTAGAACAAGTAAACGAGCAACTAAAAAGTCACATGATGGAAAATGATAAGCAGATGCACCAAGTACTAGATAGTTTCGTGTTGGCACGTAAGAATTTTTTTAAAGCCAAAAGTCTTGTTCAAGCATTTCTTAAGACACAAACGCTTAAAAAGCCTAAACAAGAACCGTTGTTAATTATGTTTACGACTTATTTTTTGCTATTAAATGAAAATACACTAGCATTAGATTTCTCAGATAAAGTGACACGAAAAATATCAGAACGGATTCCCAAATCCTATAAAAAAGCAAAGAAGAAAATCAAAAATATTGCTACTTTGTCTTATGAAGAAGCAAGTAAAGATATCCATGATATGCTTTTTATCACGACACTTCCAGGTATCGATTTATCAAACTATAAATATATTAAGCGGTTAAGGATCATTTCGTATATTGATTTAGGCAGTATATCATTGAGTAGTAACTCAGATTCTAATCATGATAGTTCAAGTAGTGATTCTTCTAGTGGTGGCTTTTCTGGTGGTTGGTAATTGAACATCTTAATAGAAAATTGTAGCTTTTGATAGATCAATAACAATAACAAGGTTAGAAAGATTCTAATTAAGTCCAGTTTTTCACAAATAAAACCTAGATCAAACAAGAATTATTCTAGCAAAGAGATTGCTTATCATTCTCAATTAGGATAAAATGAATGAGAACGATAATAACTATTTTAAGTTGGAGGGAATTGTACATGTCCGTTTTAGAAATTAAAAATTTACACGTATCAATCGAAGATAAAAAGATTTTAAAAGGGGTTGACCTGACCATGAAAACAGGTGAAATCCATGCAATCATGGGGCCAAATGGAACAGGGAAATCAACCTTATCTGCTGCGATCATGGGAAATCCTAATTACGAAGTCACAGAAGGCGAAATCTTGTTTGACGGAGAAAATGTGTTAGAACTTGAAGTGGACGAACGTGCTCGTTTAGGTTTATTCCTTGCCATGCAATATCCAAGTGAAATTCCAGGAATCACAAATGCTGAATTCATGCGTGCGGCGATCAACGCTAAACGTGACGAAGATGACAAAATTTCGGTGATGGAATTTATCAAAAAATTAGATAAAAAAATGGATCTTTTAAATATGCCGGAAGAAATGGCTGAACGCTACTTAAACGAAGGCTTCTCTGGTGGAGAAAAGAAACGTAACGAAATCCTACAATTATTGATGTTAGAACCAACATTTGCGATTTTAGATGAAATCGATTCTGGTCTAGATATCGATGCCTTAAAAGTTGTGTCAAAAGGCGTAAACGAAATGCGCGGTGAAAACTTTGGTGCATTGATCATCACGCACTACCAACGTCTATTGAACTACATCACACCAGATGTGGTGCATATCATGATGGAAGGCCGTGTGGTGAAAACTGGCGGTGCTGAACTTGCAAAACGTTTGGAAGCAGAAGGCTATGCTGGCATCAGCCAAGAATTAGGTATCGAATACAAAGAAGAAGCATAAGGAGGACAAGATAAATGAAGGAAATAACAACAGCGAATTATCTTGACGACATCAACGCTTTTTCAGCCCGTAACGAAGAACCTACTTGGATGACGGACTTACGTGTAGCGGCTTTAGAAAAAGCTGAAAACCTAGAATTACCAAAGATCGAACGAGTGAAATTTCATCGTTGGCCTTTGTTTAACGTGAATACTGAAGAGTATGCACCTGAAACGATGAATATCCCAAGCTTTGACGCAATGAAAGACAATCCGGTGATCGTGCAACAAGGATCGATCACAGCATTTGAACAGCTTTCAGCGAAATTAGCTGATCAAGGGGTGATTTTCACTGACATGTTTACAGCCTTGCAAGAACATGGCGATTTAGTCAAAGAATATTATATGAACAAAGCGGTTGAAATGGATGAAGATAAATTAACAGCGTTCCATACAGCTTTTATGAATAGCGGAGTATTCTTGTATGTACCAAAAAATGTTGTCGTCGAAGAACCGATCGAAGCAATCTTCATTCAAGATTCAGCGAGTGAAGAATCGTTCTTCAAACATGTATTGATCGTAGCGGATGAACATAGTGAATTCAGCTATCTAGAACGATTCCAAACAATTGGCGATCAAAAAGTCAAAATTTCAGCGAATATCGTCGTTGAAGTCATTGCGAAAGCTGGTTCTAAAGTGAAATATTCAGCTGTCGATCAATTAGGCGAAAATGTTTCAACGTATATGAATCGTCGTGGACATATCATGCGTGATGCTTCTATTGATTGGGCTCTTGGCGTGATGAATGACGGTGATGTGGTTGCTGATTTTGATTCAGATTTAGTAGGCGAAGGCTCACACTCAGAAGTCAAAGTCGTGGCAATCAGTGCGGGCAAACAAACACAAGGTATCGATACTCGTGTAACCAATAAAGCCTCTCACTCTGTAGGCCATATTTTACAACATGGAGTTATCCGTGAACGTGGTACTCTAACATTCAACGGAATTGGTCACATCCTAAAAGGGGCAAAAGGGGCAGATGCCCAACAAGAAAGCCGTGTCTTAATGCTTTCTGATAAAGCCCGTGGCGATGCAAACCCAATTCTATTGATCGATGAAAATGAAGTAACCGCAGGACATGCAGCCAGTGTTGGTCGTGTTGATCCAGAAGAAATGTACTATTTGATGAGCCGAGGTCTGCGTAAAGATGATGCGGAACGTTTAGTTATCCGTGGCTTCTTAGGCTCAGTAATCACAGCGATTCCTGTTAAAGAAGTGCAAAAAGAATTTGTAGACGTAATTGAAGGGAAGTTGAATGCATGATAAACGCAGATAAGATTCGTCAGCAATTTCCCATCTTGTTTCAAGAAGTCAATGACGAGCCGCTTGTTTATCTGGATAATGCAGCAACAACTCAAAAGCCTACAGCAGTTTTAGATAAACTGACTTATTATTACGAACATGACAACGCTAATGTCCACCGCGGTGTGCATACCTTAGCAGAACGCGCAACCAAAGATTATGAGGCTGCTCGTGAAAAAGTCAGAGCCTTTATCAATGCCAAAGAAACAGCAGAAACGCTCTTTACCCGAGGCACAACGACGAGTTTAAACTGGGTCGCAAAAAGCTATGGTGATTTAGCGGTTGAAGCAGGGGATGAAATTGTGATTTCCTACATGGAACATCATTCTAATATCATTCCTTGGCAACAATTAGCTGAACGCAAAGGCGCAACGTTAAAATATATCGAAATCACAGCAGACGGCTTTTTAGATATGGAAAGTGCAAAACAACAAATCACGGATAAAACCAAGATCGTTTCTATCGCTCATGTATCAAATGTTTTAGGCGTGATCAATCCAGTGGCAGAGTTGGCCAAGTTAGCTCATAGTCACGGTGCTGTCTTAGTTGTCGACGGTGCCCAAGCGGTCCCGCATATGCCAGTGGATGTTCAAGCAATCGATGCTGATTTTTACGCATTCAGTGGGCATAAAATGTGTGGTCCGACTGGAATTGGTGTATTATATGGAAAACGTGAATTGCTAGATCAAATGGAACCCATGGAATATGGTGGTGAAATGATCGATTTCGTGAATTTATATGATAGTACGTGGAAAGAACTGCCATGGAAATTTGAGGCAGGAACACCAAATATTGCTGGAGCGATCGCTCTAGGTGCGGCAATCGATTTTCTAACAGAGATTGGGTTAGAAGACATTCATCAACATGAAGCGGAATTAGTGGCTTATGTGTTACCAAAACTATTGGCAATTGAAGGTTTGACGGTTTACGGACCACAAGATCCAGCTCATCATACAGGTGTTTTGGCGTTTAATTTAGATGGCTTACACCCACATGATACAGCGACGGCGTTGGATATGGAAGGCGTGGCGGTTCGTGCAGGACATCATTGTGCGCAGCCATTACTGAAATATTTAGACGTTTCGGCGACAGCTCGTGCAAGCTTCTATCTTTATAATACCAAAGCAGATGCGGATCGATTGATCGAAGCAATTTTAGCGACAAAGGAGTTTTTCCAACATGGCTCTATCTAAATTAGATAATTTATACCGTCAAGTGATTTTAGATCATTCAAGTCATCCTCATCATCATGGGACGTTAGCAGAATCAAGCAAGAAAATCGAAATGAACAACCCGACTTGTGGCGATGTGATCGAATTGCAAGTCGCTATTCAAGACGATGTCATTAAAGATATTGCGTTTAGCGGAAGTGGTTGTTCGATCAGTACGGCAAGTGCGAGTATGATGACAGATGCGGTGATTGGGAAGACGTTGACTGAAGCAGAACAGTTAGCTGAAGATTTTTCTCAGTTGGTACAAGGAAATGATGTACCAGAAGAAGAAAAATTAGGTGATGCAGCGATGCTTAGCGGTGTAGCAAAATTCCCAGCACGGATCAAATGCGCAACATTAGCTTGGAAAGCGTTAGAACAAGCAGTTGAAAATGACGGACAAGGAACAGCAGGACAATTACACTGCGAAGAATAAGAATAAATTGAAACGGTGAGAAGTCAGGCTGATTTTCGGCAACTTCCCTATCATCTTTTAATCCAAAAAGCGGATTTAAAGCTGTTAGGTCCAGTTGCTCAAATCAAAACACCTGATTCTCAACCTAAATTAATCAGTGAGAAGTCAAGCAGGTTCTCGGCTGTTTCCCAAAATAATCAAAATCCAAAAAGCGGATTGTGCTTATTTTAGTCCAACAGCTCGAACCTAAACGCCTGATTCTCAACCTAAGAAAGGGACGTGAGATAATTTGAGTACTGTACCTGAGTTAGAAGAATATCAATTTGGTTTTCATGATGATGTGAAACCAATTTTCAGTACGGGAAATGGACTAACAGAGGAAGTTGTTAGAGAAATTTCACGTAAAAAAGAAGAACCAGAATGGATGTTAGAGTTCCGCTTGAAATCATTGGAACAATTCAACAAAATGGCTATGCAAGAATGGGGACCAGATTTATCTGATATCGATTTTGAAAAAATCAAATATTTCCAAAGAGCCAGCGACAAACCTGCTCGTGACTGGGATGATGTACCAGATAAAATCAAAGAAACCTTTGAAAGAATCGGGATTCCAGAAGCCGAACGTGCGTATCTAGCTGGAGCTTCAGCGCAATATGAATCAGAAGTGGTTTACCACAATATGAAAGAAGAATTCCAAAAATTAGGAATCATCTTTACAGATACCGATTCAGCGTTGAAAGAATACCCAGATATATTCAAAAAATACTTCGCAAAATTAGTCCCACCAACAGATAACAAATTAGCAGCACTAAACTCAGCGGTTTGGTCTGGTGGAACGTTTATCTATGTACCAAAAGGGGTTCGTGTAGATGTACCATTACAAACCTACTTCCGAATCAATGCGGAAAATACAGGACAATTTGAACGTACGCTAATTATCGTGGATGAAGGCGCAAGTGTTCACTACGTAGAAGGCTGTACAGCACCTACGTATACAAGCAATAGCTTACACGCAGCGATCGTTGAGATCTTTACTCATAAAGATGCGTATACACGTTATACAACGATCCAAAACTGGTCGGACAACGTTTATAATTTGGTAACAAAACGTGCCAAAGCTTACGAAGGTGCCACAGTTGAGTGGATCGATGGTAACTTAGGTGCCAAAACAACGATGAAATACCCAAGTGTTTATCTTGATGGAAAAGGTGCTCGTGGCACAATGCTTTCAATTGCATTTGCTGGGGAAAACCAAATCCAAGATACAGGTGCGAAAATGATTCATAATGCGCCAAACACGTCAAGTTCGATCGTTTCTAAATCAATTGCCAAAGACGGTGGCGAAGTGAACTACCGTGGTCAAGTAACGTTTGGGAAAGATAGTGCTGGCTCGATTTCACATATTGAGTGTGATACGATTATTATGGATGATAAATCGAAATCAGATACGATTCCGTTTAATGAGATTCATAACAGTCAAGTGGCGTTGGAGCATGAAGCGAAGGTTTCGAAAATTTCGGAAGAGCAGCTTTATTACCTGATGAGTCGTGGATTGACTGAAGTTGAGGCGACTGAGATGATCGTTATGGGATTTGTGGAGCCGTTTACGAAGGAATTACCGATGGAGTATGCGGTTGAACTTAATAGATTGATTTCTTATGAGATGGAAGGCAGTGTTGGATAAACCTGTTATATGAGCTAGAACCCTTGATATATAAGGATTCTAGCTTTTTTCTTTTACCTTGAAATTAGAAACGACCAGCTTTTGACCAGCTTTTTTACTTACTATTCATCATATCAGCAAATTCTTGACCAGTTTTCTTAGGTGCATTGTTCGTAATATGTGCATAGATGTCTAATGTCACTTTACTATTTTCATGCCCTAATCGTTGTTGAACCACCTTGACAGATTCTCCAGCTTCTAATAGCAAACTAGCATGTGTATGTCTGAACCCATGTGGCGTGATGCGAGTTAAGGTATACTTTTTCAAAATATACCTTAACCAATCATTCACAGTATTTGGAATGTAAAGAGTGTTTTTTAGAGTTGTAAAAACATGTTGTTCTTCTGAACTTGTATTATAACCTAGTTTGAGACAGTCCATTCTCTGTTGCATCTTCCAATCGTTTAAGATTGCTAAAGTGCCTTTATCAAGAGAAATCGTTCTTCTTGAGGCTTTGGTTTTAGGTGTTTGGATTATGATATTCTTATGTTCATCAATCGCAACTGTTTTGTTAACATGTAGTTCCTTATTAAACATATCAATATCTTTCCACTGTAATGCAAGAACTTCGCTTTTTCTCATCCCAGTATATGCTAGTAATCTGAAAAAAGCATACTGCTTAGTGTTTCCAAAGTTCTTGAATGCATCTAATAGGGTATTCAGTTCATCTTTAGTATAGAACTTTCGTTTTTCCTCATACTCTTTATGTTTAGGACGGATTGTTTTTCTCATAGAGTTGCTATCGATGTATTCCATAGAAACGCCATAGGCTAAAATCTGTCCAGTCTGTTTTCGAATAGAGTCCCACATCTTATACTTTGCGTGCCATTTGCTTAAGACTTTCTGGCAATATGGGACAGAGATATCAATTAACTTCAACTTACCAAACTCAGGTAGTATTTGATTTTTAGCAAACCTAACAGATGACGGTGAGTATGTGGGTGAGGAGACAGAAAAAACTGGAACATAGTTTACTCTTACAAAAAATAAAAGTAAAAAATCTAGAGAAAAAAAGGGAGTATTCTGCCTTAGTATCACGAGATGAAGGGAACAGTTCTTCTAGTGTTATTACAATGAATAACTTATAAAAAAGACAAAAGAGGAATAGGTTTTCTACAAGTCTTTATATAAGCTTTAATTGGTATTAGTTTCATAGCAGATATAAAGAAACATAAAGGGAGACGAGGGAAAATAACTAAATAAAAAGATATAAACTGAGTAAAGAGATAGTAAGAATAAAAATGAACCTTAGTGAGATAACTAGGGTTCATTTTTGTAGTAGTCTATTTTTTCAGTTTTAAAATTATATCTGGTATTTCTTCAAATGAGTCTACCCAAATAATATTTATACCTAGCTCACGAAAATAAGCTTCTCTTATATTGTCATCAATATTTTGGTATATTTTTAACAATTTTTCGTGTTTGGTATCAGTAGTTTCGACTCTATTTTTTCGTAATATTGCATAATGTCTGGCACTTTCCTTATTTCTCGTAGAAACGTCTAACAATCTTCTTAAATTAGGGTCGGTTAGTGAACAGCCAATAAAGAGGCAGGTGTTATCTCTAAAGGCATTTATTTGTGTTAAGTTAGACCACGAAAAAGAATCTCTATAAACACGATGATAATCTTCTTCAGAGAATATTAAATTAGCATCGTTTTCCTCTTTTGACCAATTAGATGGCAAAAAGCCATGGACATGGTATATATTTAATTTATCTATAGCAATCATGTTTTCTTCTTGGTAAATTGAATTGTGTTCAAATTCCTTTTCTTCGAATTTTTGTTCAATTAAGTCATCAAAATTATAGGTTATTATACTTTTTAGTCCAGCATTTGAGTATTGTGGTGCAGCTATTTTAATTATTGCATCTAGGATTTTATTATTTTTTGAAAGTGGCTTTGAATATAAAACATCATGCACCAGTTCATAATACTCATCATCTTCAAATGCAGAACGTATATACCTCATTTGAGTAAGTGGAGAATCCTCTTTATTATTATAAGCAAGGTCACTTAGCATATCAATTTCTTCTGAAGTTAACTCTTTATTATCAGAACGTTTAATTATCATCTGGATAAGTAATTTCTTAATCAACTCAGACCAAAGAGGGATACCAGAATCAATAGAAACACCGGCACCTAAAAAAAGAACGAGGTCATTATTTTTATAAGCTTGTCGCACGTGTTCAATATGATTAGACTTGTTCTTGTCTTTTTCTTTTTGAGATTGAGTAGAAGTCAGTGTATCTTCTATAAGAGCTCGTTTTGGTGAGAGTATATATTTTGTATAGTTAGATTCAGGATTTGCTTTTTCAAATAAATCAGTATTATCCCATATAATCAAGTTATTTTTTAGCAAAGGTTTTACATCTTCAGAAATAAATTTTTTTTGTTTTTCTGATAATTGGAAATTGATAATTAGGAGTATTGTATAGCCAGTTCCTAATGTATCGGCTCTGTTTATATTTTTTACTATAAGTTGTTGCATGTTTTGATTTTTAGGACTTGCATATTTTATAATTCCATATGTAAGACCTTTTATGTTATCTATTCCATCCGGTAAATTTATGTCAAACTCAGAATCAAAATTATCAGGATTGGAAAAACTGTATCTCTTTTTTTGTGATTTTGCACGTTCTTCTATTACTCCATAAACGAGATTTTCAAATGCTCGGGCAGACTCAATATTAGATAGAAGATAACGATCAGTTGTTTTTTCTCGGACAGCTTTAATTATTGATTCAGAGTCTATACTTTTTATATCCCCATTGAAGGAGTCCGTAAAAGACCATGTGCCTCGAGTGGTATTTTCAATAAGACCATATTTCTTTAAATATGTTCTTGCCCATGCAAGTCTATAGGAAACTTCAGTCCTATTTGAATCATTATTATGTGGAATTTCTGCTATCTCTTTAGGAAGATTCATAATTTCAACTGCTTTTGTGTCTAAAGCCTTTAGTTTTGCTGTTCCACCAAGCTCTTGTAGAGCAATTAGAGTCGGTATCATCATTTTATCAAAACTAGGAACATCATTATTTTTAAAATCGAAAAAGAAAAACAAGAGTTAATCACCAACCTTATTATTACTGAAATCATTTAGTTAAGTATATCATGTTTGAGATAGTTTAGAAGAAGTAAATTATCATTGTCAGACAATAGAGAGAGTAAGAACTCTGAAATACGGAGCACCACTCTTTTTCTGACCAGATTTTGACCAGCCTATTTTGTAGTCTAAAGTAGTCATTTGCATTAAATATTTTGTAGTAATAGTAGTATTCTCCTTGTTTGATTTAGGTTGTTATCTCAAATTTAATATGTAAGGGTCTGTTGGCTAATAACAAAATAGAAGATAGGAACGCTATCATATAAGCATCCCTAGCCTTTTTTGATATCTGAAATAAAAGTAGAACCAATACTAGCATCAATAGGCATTTTTAGAATAAATATTTTTCTATCTCGATGATTTTGTAAATTTTCTTTTGGTGAATATATGCTGATAAATAGAAAGTTTGATATAATAAAGATAATTATGTGTACTGCAAAAAAAGTGTCAGAGTTATTGAAGAAAATAGGTAAATAATATTTAGTAATCAGGTAAGAAGGTGCCAATAACTAAATTTTTGCAGTAAGACGGGAGATTATTATGAGCAACTATTATACAGAAAACGAATTTAATGAGTTAGTTGATTCATTAGCAGGAGCAGTAAAAAACTTTAATCTAGTTGTTTTTATAGGAGCAGGTATTTCACTTTCGCAAGGCTATCCAAATTGGAATGGTTACATTGAAAAATTAATTCATTTTTGGCAATTCAATATACATCATGTTGCGAAAGAAAAGATAGAAGTATCAAATAAATTGCTCTTGCAATTTGATGAAATCTTGAAATCGAATAATGGCCCCAAAAGAAAGATTGATTTATTACATACTTTGTTGCATGGTATTTTAGGAGAAGAGTTTGACGATGTAAAACTTAATTTTGAAAAATATTTTTTTAAAGAGATCGTACCAGATTATTTAGAAAATAGTGTGTTGGTTGAATTGATAAAATTAGATCCAATCTTTATAACATCAAATTATGATTTCGAAATTGAGAAACATTTGAAACGTATCAGGCAAAAAGATGCATTTAAATCTATAAATAATCTACATGAATTCACCACTTGGAGCAGCAGACTAACATCAGGCGATGTTTTGCATTTGCATGGAACAACAGAAGGAGAAGGGCATTATTTTGTTAATTCATCCTTGGATTATTCTCGGCAATATTTAAAAGAGACACAGGAATTTCAGAATTTAAGAACATGGTTTGAAACAAAACAACCTATTGTCTTATTTCTTGGAAGTAGTATGGAAGAAGAAGAGATTTTATCCTTACTACCAGCAACATCTAAAAATTTTGCTATGATGAAAGCAGAGCCGAATGAATCTCAAGAGTTTAGAAATCTTTATAATCAAACCTATCAAAAAAATAATCGTACAACCATTTTTTGGTATGGTGATGATTATGATGATTTGCCAAAAGAAGTAGAGAAAATGGTAAGTACCGTTCAGAAAAAATTAGAAGTGTCTAAGTCTAGTGAGGACTGGGCGATACTTCATAGTATATCAACCGATAATGAAATTTATCAGAAAACACTTGAAAAATATTCAGAAGATGAACGATATTTATCCGATATTTTTAAAACTGATGATATTGATTTACAAAAAAAGATTTTAAAAATTACATTACGTAGTCAGATTATATTGAAGAAAATTAGTAATATCAGTAGTTTTTGGAATATGGTTAGTAAAAATTGTAATGATATAAACAATGAACAACTCAAAATAATTATTGGAATTTTTAAGGATGAAAAACTAAATATTTACTGCCAAGATCTTTTTGAAGTATATAAACAACTTCCGACCTCAGATAATATCTCAAAAGAAGATATGAATGAAGTAAGAAGACATCTGGCACAAAACCAATCGTTAGTTAATACATCTTTTTCTGAAGATTCAGATTTGATGGGATATTGGTTAAGTGAGCAATTTCAACAAGAAAACTCACATCATAGAAATATTTTTTACGGTGAACAAAGTCTTAAAATTAATCTTAGAAGTGAATTGATTATGCCAATTATCGAGTCACTAAAAGAAGAAGGAATATATCTCTATTGGTCATTTAATGAAATTGTTTCAATGGATGGGTTAATAAAAATTATCTATAATTCCCTTCTAGACGAGAAATTATTGTACGAAGATATGTTTATTTTAGAGAATTTCCCCGAACCCTTATTAGAAACGCGTCTATTTCAACGAATGCTAGTTAATATTGATAATGAAAAGAAATTGCCTAATCCTATTGTTAACAAGTTAATAGCTAAAATTGATTTTACTGATACTATTTTTGGAACTGAGCTAAATGAATTTGCAAGAAATCATAAAACAGAAATAGGAGAGGATGCTCTTGAAGTTTATGAAAATGCGATTGAATCAGGACCTGTTAGTATTGTTCATCCTCGTTCATTTATAGACAGTAGCCAGATTCTTAAAGAAAATGAAGAATCCATCTTGGAGATTTTATTAGGTAGTCAAGATGAGTCATTTTCACAGAGAGAAGACTTTTATTCTGAAAAAAACAATAAAGAAACTTCTAATTATTTGTTAAATGTATTGAAAAAAAATGATGTAGTTTCGCAAAAAATAGAGAAGATAATCATTGATAAGGGGTCACTTCTATATCCAAAGTTTGATAGACTTTTTCTCAAAATTTTAACGGATGATTATAACTCTGATTTAAAAGAGAAGGCTTTAAATATATTTTTAGAAAAATTCAATTCAGATAGTTTTAGTTGGGAAGAAAAATTGTTCTTCCAAGAGTTGATTTCTAAAAAGGAATTTGAACATAAAGCTTTTGAAAAGCTATTTCAAGTCGAGGTTAATAAGCTTAGTTATAACTATGTGTATACAAATAAAGAGAGACCTGAATTAATTGAACGTGATGATTTTATTAATACTGAGTTAGGAAGGTATTTGGATATACTGATATTAATAAACAAAAAGGACAAGTCTAAACGTGGTGTAATTAAAGAGATTGTAGCTAAAGTTAATTTCAATCAATTTAGAGAATTTACGCTGGGAGCTTTGACAACAGTTGATAATTCAATAGATTTAGAAAAGGTTACGATCAATACTTTCCAAGGATATTCTTTTTCAATAAGCGGATTCAAGCAAGGGGATTTAGACAAATTTAAATTTATAGGTCAAGAATTACTGAAAAAAGGCTATGTGAATAATGTGAATCAAAATAATCTGTTCTTGCTTGCTCTATCTAAGATAAACCCTAGTGATGAAGAAATGGAGATAAATTGGAATAAAATCAATTTTTCTTGGATGCTCTCTCTTATTTTTCAAAGTGAATTTGAGTTTGAGTATGAAGAGAAGTGGCTTCGAGAAATAATGCTGCATGATAAGGAAGGTGATTTTGGAAGAGACATTCTTTATTATTTAGAGGAAGACAGCACTGTATTATCTAAAGGAGAAAAGGTTTTACGGGTATTTGAAGAAAACATTTCTGATTATAAAGGGAAGGTAAACGTTCATTCACTTCCTGATAGTCTTAAAGAACAAAAAAATAGTGAGAAAAAAGATTTATTGATTAAGCTGTTCTTTTTATTGATAGAAAATGCAAAAATTGAAAAAAGTTATTTTGGCAGTCGTAATTTATTAAGTATCATGCAACAATTACCTTTGGAATCAAAGAAAAGGCTTGCAGGTCACGCAAATCTTTCAACGGTTCTTTCACCATTAGAGATTGATGAGTTGAAAAGAGCTATTGATTAAAGTTGGAATTTGTAAGCTGACTATTAAGGCGTTGGGTTAAAACAGTGTTGGAAGGCTCAATAAGGAGCGATATGGATAGAACGAAGGATTATCTTACTTAATTGTGTGAAACAAATAAAATAAACGAAGACAACAGTTACTATGTACTTTTAGCATAGTTGTTGGCTTCGTTTATTAGGTATGTCTGTCAATATTCGAAGAACTCATAAAACAATTGAAATCATTGAGTGATTTTGACCTTTTCTTTTTTCATTAATTTGTCAAGTTGCGTTTCTAATTGATCAATACAGGTTGAAAAATCATCCATAAATGAACCAAAAATTTGAGATAAAGAGTAGTAATCTCTGGCAATTTTTTTCTTGTCTAGTGGTAGTTTTCTGTTGGCAAAGTGTTTATCTACTACCATTAAAATATCTGTCCATGATTCAAGTTGTTCGAGGGTATCTTTCATAGCATGCATGTCTTGGTAGGAGACTTGTTTGATGGGTTGCTTGTTTGGTGTCATCATAATCTTTACATTTTCTTCGTTCATAATAATTCCTCCCTTTTCGATTTTACTTTTTTACCTATAAATAAAGAAAGTAGTAGATAATTCAATTATATTTAGGTAAAATAAGAGTTGCTGATGCTGTGCATCAGTATTTGTGGCAACTTGTATGTCTAGTGTACGCTGTTCATACAAGTCTTCATCGTTTGGTTGGCGCTAAACTTTGAAGGGCCACTTTTTAATTACTTTAATTCTAAATTTATCTAATATCTTTCAATAAGCAAATAAAAAGCGGCATTGGATACACTCCAACACCGCTTTTTACCTATGTATGTTTAAGGTTTGCTACAACAGAAAAACATTGTAAATAAACCTATTCGTTAATTAGGAAAAAGTTTTTTTGGTTGATAGTGTACGCTATCCATCCTTACTTTAATATTTAGTTGGCGCTAAATATTAAAGCATTTTTTATTTAAATGTTAAAAGAAATGTAACTTATAATCTGTAGACTTAAAGTATACAAAAATTATATCATGTAGATATAACATAGTCAATAAAAGAAAGGGAACGAGTATTATGACTTCATTAAAAATTATTTTTGCAAATAATGTTAAAGAAATTCGGCAAGATAAAAAATTATCCCAAGAGGGACTTGCCTACGCTTGTAAACTACATCGTACCTATATTTCTGACATTGAACGAGGAAAACGTAATGTTTCGATTGATAATATTGAAAAAATTGCTCTTGCACTGGAAGTAAAACCTTATGAGTTATTGATAAAGAAATAAGCTCACTTCTGTAAATATTTAATGTGAATCTGCTTGATGATATTGAATTAATTTGATATAGGAATAAGTCATTCTTTAAAATGTTGAGAATGGCTTTTTTATTCATTCAGATATACAGAATAAATTACGCTGAAACAGGTAAAAGGTGGCATGAAATACACTGAAAAGTATACTTTTACATCGGTTTAATATATAATTTACTTGACTACGTATATAAATAATTAAACATATTTTTATAGATAAAGGGGCAACTAAAATTGAATGATAAAGAATTAAAAAAACTGAAAGACGATCTTTGGACGACGGCGATTGATATGCGTGCCAACTCTAATTTAAGTGCCCATGATTATGCTGAACCCATTTTAGGGCTAATTTTTTTGCGTTTTGCTGACGCTAAATATAAAAAATTTGAAAAAGCTATTGAAGAAGAATTTGAAAAAAGACAAAAAAGTACACGTATTTCAGCAAATAAAAGTGAGATTGCCCTTGAATTAGCAGGAATTTATGTACCAGATGACGCAAGGTATGATTATTTATTAAATCTTCCAGAAAAAGAAGATGTTATTGCGCCAGCAATTGTAAATGCAATGAATGAAATGGAAAGATACGCATCTTCTGTAGAAGGAGCATTACCCAAAGAAAAATACAAAGAAATACCAGCAACAAATTTAAAAAATTTGCTGAAGAATTTCAAAGATATTCCAACAGAGGGCTCAGTTGATATTTTTGGAGAAATCTATGAGTTCTTTCTGGGAAAATTTGCCATGGCAGAAGGACAAGGTGGAGGTGTCTTTTATACTCCAGCATCAGTAGTTCAGTATATGGTAGAAGTTGTTCAACCAAAAAAAGGTAGAATATTAGATCCTGCATGTGGCTCAGGAGGAATGTTTGTTCAATCGGCTCTTTATGCGAAAAAACATGGCTATGGCCCAAATGCTTTAAGAGCCCATGGCGTTGAAAAAGAACCGGCAACTGTAAAATTAGCACAATTAAACTTATTGCTTCATAACATGAATGGAGATATTACTCAAGCCAATTCATTTTACGAAGACCCCCACATTAGCTATGAGAAGTTTGATTATGTTTTTGCCAATCCTCCGTTTAATGTAAGAGGTGTTGAATACGAGCGCGTATGTAATCAAAAAAGATTTAATGAATATGGTATTCCAAGAAATTCTAGTAAAAATGATGAAATTGAGAAAGTCCCCAATGCCAATTACTTATGGATTAATCAATTTGCCACTGCATTGAAAAAAATGGTAAAGCGGCATTAGTTATGCCAAATGGAGCTTCCACAGCAGGAGATGGTGGACAAAAAGAAATTCGCAAACGTTTATTAGAAAGTGGTCACCTCTCACAAATTGTTGTGTTACCTTCAAATATGTTTAATACTGTCACTTTACCAGCAACTCTATGGTTCTTTGATAAATCAAAAAAACATAAAGAAATTTTGTTTATTAATGCAGATAAAAAAGAATTATATACACAGGTAGATCGTGCACACCGTAGATTTGATGAAGCACATATTAAAAACCTTGCTTTGATTACAAGGTTGTATGAAGGCAATGCCCAAGAATATGAAGAAATAAATAACTGGTATCAAGCAAATATTGACTTAAATGATGACCAAAAGGAATATTGGCAAAAACAACTAGATTGGGTTAACGAACGCTTTCCAGAGGGAATGTATCAAGATACAGCAGGATTATGTAGTGTTGTTCCAGTTCATGGAGAAAATAGTATTGAATCAAAAGATTGGAGCTTATCCCCAGGATTATATGTTGGTGTGGAAGAGATAGAAGTAGATGAAGAACCCTTTGAAGAGAAGATGGAAAGGTTAACAAAGCAATTATCAGAACAGTTCCGAAAATCAAATGAATTGGAAAAGGAAATTTGCAATGCCCTAGGAGGCATAGGGTATGAGATATAAATTAAATGAGGTTATCGAAATAATCGGTGGTGGTACGCCTAAGAGAACAGTTAAAGAATACTGGAATGGAGATATTCCATGGATATCTGTCAAGGATTTTACTACGTCAAGATGGATAAATAAGACTTGTGAAACTATTACTGATATGGGTTTGAAGAAAAGTTCTACCAATGTAATGAATAAAGGAGATTTAGTTATTTCAGCTCGTGGAACAGTTGGTCTAGTTGCACAAATAAATAAAAAAATGGCGTTTAATCAATCTTGTTACGGATTAAAGGGAATTTCTAAATATATTACTAATGATTACTTATATTATTGGTTAAAACAGAATGTTATGTACGTGAAATCAAATACTCATGGGTCTGTTTTTGATACTATAACTAGAGATACATTTAGTTCTTTACAAATTGAAATTCCGAGTATAAATATTCAAAAAAAAGTTACAAAGTTGCTTACTTCATTTGATTCAAAAATCGACCTCAACAATCAAATTATAAACACTTTAGAAGAAACCGTAACAACTCTTTTCAACCATTGGTTCATTGATTTTGAATTTCCAGATAAAAATGGAAATCCATACAAATCAAGCGGTGGAAAAATGGTTGAAAGTGAATTAGGTGAAATTCCAGAAGAGTTTCAACTTGTTGAATTGGGAAATATTATAGAAAATATAAAAGATAAAATATTAGTTGAAGATTTATCCTTAGATAATTATGCAAGTACTGAAAATTTATTGGCAGGTAAATTGGGTAAAATGCAAGCAACAAAACTTCCGACTGTGAAATCTGTTAAGTGTTATAGAAATGATGATGTATTGATTTCCAATATTCGACCTTACTTTAAAAAGATTTGGAAAGCTGTTGGTAAAGGTGGTTATTCAAATGATGTGTTGAATTTTCGTGCGAAGAGGGCTATTTGCTTACCAGAGTTTTTATACTCATTTCTTCAAAGAGATGATTTTTTTGAATTCATGACTCTTACATCTAAAGGAACGAAAATGCCAAGAGGAGATAAGCAAGCAATTGCAACTTTAAAACTAGCTTTGCCAAATATGGATATGATGCTTTGTTATAGTGAAAAAACTATTCCATTGTTTAATATGATTAATCAAAGAAAATCTGAAAACGAAACTTTAAAAGAACTTAGAGACACTCTACTACCAAAACTTCTTTCTGGAGAAATTGAATTAGAGTAAGAAAAACGAAATTTGAACTAAAGGAGGTCTAAAAAATGGTTGATTTTATCACGGAAGATGATCTGGAATTGCGTATTATGGAAGAATTTGAAGATTTAGGTTATTCACTTTTGAATGCTTACACAAAAACAAATTCTTCTCTTAAGGATGGAACACATCGACAGGCAAAAAAACAAGTCGTTTTACCTGATGTTCTTTTAGAGTACGCTCGTAAACTAAATCCTTCAATTCCAGATGCACTCATTGTTGGGGAAGTACAAGCCATTATCAAGGATGATTCTTTAAATTCTAGGTTATTAAAAGATAAAAATTATGAATATTATCAATCTTTAATTAATGGGTTCAATATAAGATTTTCTCTCAATGATGAAGAACAGATTGAAACATTAAAGCTAATTGATTTTGAGCATCCTGAAAATAATTCTTTTATTGCCGCTCGACAAGTTTGGATTGCTGGTGAGATTGGGTACCGTCGACCGGATATTATCGTGTATATCAATGGACTTCCTTTAGTTTGGATTGAGTTAAAGAAACCAAGTGAAAATGTCCAATTAGGGTATTCAAAAAATCTGATGGATCAGAAAAAGGATATTCCACAATTATTTTTCTTCAATCAATTATGTATTATTTCAAATGGACATATTACGAAGGCTGGCAGCTATAATTCGACCTTCTCTCATTATTTTGAATGGCTTAAAATTGAGGATGAAAAAGAGGTGATTGATCGAACGAAAATTCATGATGAAGAGCTATCCATTCAATATTTACTTAAAGGACTTATGCCAAAAGCGAAACTTTTAGATTATATTGAAAACTTTATTTTGTATCTAAATAAAGATACGAAAATCGTTGCGAAAAATCATCAGTTTTTAGGTGTCAATCATGCGATTGAAGCTTTTGAGAATAGAGAAGCTAGAAATGGAAAATTAGGGGTATTTTGGCATACACAAGGTAGTGGCAAAAGCTTTTCCATGGTGATGTATGTTCGGAAAATAAGACGGAAATTTGCAGGAAACTATACCTTTTTACTTGTGACAGATCGCAATGATTTAGATTCGCAGTTAATCAAAAATTTTGTGCGAACAGGTGTAGTTGAAGATACAAATATGGTTAAACCAAAAAGTGGGTTGCAACTTAGAGAATTACTTAAAAGTAATATCTCGATGATTTTCACTACAATACAAAAATTTAGATACGATAAATACAAAGATTTTCCTCTGCTTTCTGAACGAAAAGATATTATTGTGATTGTAGATGAAGCCCATCGAACTCAATATAAAAATTTAGCTGAAAACATGCGTAAGGGCATACCTAATGCGCAATATATTGCTTTTACAGGAACACCACTGTTAGGTAGTAAACAATTAACCTATGATTATTTTGGAAATCCAGTGAGTGAGTATACATTTAATGATTCCATTAATGACGGTGCAACAGTTCCTTTATTCTATACAAAAAAAGTCCCTACAGTTAATTTAAATAATGATCTATTAAATGATGAATTTTTGGATATCATTGATAAGGAAGAATTGACAGACGAAGAACGAAAGAAATTAGAGAATAAATACCGTAGTTCTTTAAACGTAATGAAACGAGACGACCGGTTAGACGAAGTTGCTCAATACATCGTTAAACACTTTCCAAAAAGAGGTTTTTTAGGAAAAGGGATGGTTATTTCAGTCGATAAATATGCGACAGTTATGATGTATAACAAAGTGCAAGAGCATTGGAAAAAAAGAATACGAGCCATTAATTCTGTGTTGCAACAAACACATTCTCAGGAAGAGAAAGAAGCTTTATTAAAAGAGAAAACATTTATGAAGAGTGTCGAAATGGCTGTTGTGGTAAGCGAGGAAAGCGGAGAAGAAGAAAAATTCGAGCGGTTTGGCTTAGATATTACGCAACATAGAAAAAGATATCATCAAGTTGATGACGAAGGTCGTGATATTGAAGAGCAATTCAAAGATCCGGATCATCCTTTACAGCTAGTTTTTGTAACCGCTATGTGGCTAACTGGCTTTGATGCGCCTTCGGTTTCAACGCTTTATTTAGATAAACCAATGAAGAGCCACACATTAATGCAAGCCATTGCCCGTGCGAATCGTGTTTATTCAGATGATAAACGTGGGATTAAGATCAATGGCTTGATTGTAGATCATGTGAATATTTTCCATTATATGAAAAAAGCCCTGAAAGACTACGGCGGTTCTCATCATGAGGCTGAATTAGACTTGCCAGTAAAACAAGTAGATGAGCTGGTTGAGATGCTTGTCTTAACTCAGGAAGAAATTATTCATTTTTGTACATCCTTAAATATTGATTTAATGGAAATAGTAAGTACTGAAGATGTATTTTCAAAAACTTGTAAGATAAAATCTGCAGTTAATGTTGTTCTAGCAACAGATGAGCAAAAAGCACAATTTATTATTTATACGAATTTATTAAAGAATATTTATGATGCTTCTTGTCCTGAAATTTTCCAATATGATTGGGATAATCGTATCTTTAAGCTAGTTCAATACATGTCAAAACTGATGGGGAATTTGATTCAAAATGAACGAATTGAAGATGCTCAAGTGAAAGTAGAAGAGTTACTGGATGTGAGTGTCGATTCGGAGAATTTATTTTATATCAAAGAAGATTCAGATGTTGATTATGATAATAAAACAATCTCACTTTCAGAGTTAGACGTAGAAACAATGATTGCAAAAATTCAAAAGTCAGAATATGTAAATATTGAATTGGTAGAATTGAGAAATTTTATCGAACAAAAATTAGAAGCAATGCTAAATAAAAATGAAACAAGAGTTTCTTTTGCTCAAAGGTACGAAAAATTAGTTCAAGGATATAACGCTGGTGCTACAGCAAATGAGAATTATTTTGAAGAGTTAAAGAAATTTGTAAAAGATTTGAAAAAAGAAGACGCACGTGCATCAACAGAACATCTTTCCGAAGAAGAATTGGTTTTATATGATTTACTTTTGAAAGAAAAACTAACAAAAGAAGAAGAAAAACAAGTAAAATCAGCAGCAACCCAATTGTATTATTCATTGATGAAAGAAAACGGAAAAATTTTGAGTGTTGACTGGTTTAAAGATGAACAGCCAAAACAACGAGTAAAAAATAAAATTGAGACAGTGCTTGATAAAGAGTTACCCGATTCATATGATAAACAGCTCTTTCAAAATAAAACGGAAACGATTTTCCAATTTATCTTGAATAGAGCTGTGTCAGGTAGAGGATATGTTGGAAACTTATAAAATAAAAATAGTATTGAAATGAATGATCAAATTTCAATACTATTTTTGTATAGAAAGTTTTATTCAACCTATGGAGGAGGTTTGGAAATGGAGTCCAAAATTCGGGATTATTTAGCAGAAAATTTAAACTTTTTATCGGATGAACTAAGTTTAATTGGTAAAGAATACTTATTACCCAATAATGATGGGACAAAAGGATATGTAGATTTACTAGCTAAAGATAAGCAAGGGAACTACGTGATTATTGAAATAAAAAGAAGTAATCAGGCTGCACGACAAGCGTTACACGAAATTTTTAAATATTCAGCTTTATTAAAAAGAAATCTATATATTAAGCAAAGCGAAATTAGAGTTATTTTAATTTCTACAACTTGGGATGAATTATTGGTTCCTTTTTCTCAATTTGTATTAGAGACTGATTTACTAGTTGAAGGTTATGAGATCGAAGTCAATAATCATTTTATACCAATAGCTAAAAGAAAGATAAAATCAGTTCCTAATCCTATTCAAAGAAAAATATCTAGAATTCAACATATTTTCCTCTATGGGGCTAAACGTTGTATATATGATGAACTATCAATAATAAGTTATCTTTTAGAACAAGTGGGTATTAAGGAATATATTTTATTAAATCTAAATTATCAAGGTACAAATAATCAGGTTATCCATCCAAAAGGGATATATCTAGCTTTCCAAAAAGTACCAATTAGTAATTATATAGAATTTTGTAAAAAGCAGAGTAAACATGACTTAATAGATTATGGAAATTTATATGAAGAATTATTAGAAATTGAAAAAAATTATGATGGAGAAGAATTACAAGGAGAAATAGAACAAGCAATATTAGGTGAAGTGATCAACCGATCATATTGTGATACATCTGAGATCGGTTATCCAGAGAAACTTTTGAATATGTTGCATTCTGATTGGAAGATGGAGAACCATGTTTGTGGAGGAGCTTTTGCTAAAGACCAATTATATACAGTAAATAAATTAATACAAGACATAATAGGATTAAACGATACAAACTATGTTTTCTTTTATGATTATGCCAACTCTAAGCATTTAGCAAAACTAAAAGAAGTGTTGTACAATGCAAAGAATGTTTTTTATGGTAACAAAATTTGGAAACAACATTTTACTTGTATTTTTAATGAATTAGAAGAGAAATACGACAACTACACGATTGTTGTCTCCATAACAAACCCTGAAAGTATCTTGGAATGTCTAGTGTATGGAATAGAACCTACGTATGAAATTATCATAAATCATAAAGATTATGAAGTAGTGCAAATTTATCGTGGAAACATAGAATATAATTTTAAAGAAACATCTTTAAAAGACATTTTGATAAAACATTTTTATAATAACCCCATGATGTTGTTTAGTGTACTAAATTCTGGAGAATTATATAAGCAAGAAATGGATATAATGAATGATATTGGGCTAAAATATATTAGTAAGAGATATGACATTTTCAATGATAAAACAGAATGTTATGATGTACGTATTTCAGAATATGGAGAGATATTTTATACTCCTTGTGAAGAAAAAACACTCTTTCAAGATTATTTGAAGAATACTCATGTCTTAGTTGCAGATTTAAAAGAACTTTTTTCAAGTAATATCGCATATGATAATTAGTATTATTTTGGTAAATTTATAAAAATAACTGAAAGGATAATAAAAATGATTCAAAATTATCTTGATCTTCACATTTCTCTATCCGATATTATTAGCATTATTATATCAAGTATCGCTTTATTTTTTTCTTATAAGGCGATTAAACAAACAAATAAGTCGATAGAGCTAAGTAATAAGCAAAGTTTATTTGATAGAAGATTGATCATTAATGACTTATTTAATGCAATTATAGAGTTAAATTTTTCTTATATAGATTCTTTAAATTTAGATACTGATTTTAAGGATTACTATAGGTCTGGAGCAGGAAATTCACTAAAAGGATATAAAGCATTAAACGAATTAATTAATAATCAATTTGTACAAGTAGTCAATCATTCTTTATTTGTAGATAAGATAAGATTTTCAGAAGCGGATGATAAAAAAGAATATGAGTTGGTTCGAGTGGAATACTTAAAATACAAATCAGAATTAAAAAGCAAAAGCAATCAAGTTTCATTTTTATTTTCTGATCAAGTATATAATCAACAACTAAAAAAGATATTAGAAACATACTTGGATGTATTAGATAGTTATAATGCTTATTATTATTGTTACTTTAATACAGAAATACTCAATCAACCCTATAGAATTAATAGTATGATTGCTCATCTTGAAAAAATAAAAAAAGCTCAAATAGTGATGATTTCTCTAATTAGTGAAAGTGATGATATAAAAAAATACATGAATTCTGAGATGAATTTTTTAAGATAGTTAGTTTTGTAGAATATTTTATATAAATATTTTGATATTTTTTTGACATGTATGGATTAGTAAAGAATAATAAAAGCTAAAATCACAAAAAAATCCAGATTTTAGCTTTTTTACTGCAACAAACTTTCTGTATACTTACTTAATCTTCCCTCGCTGAACCATCCTCGCCACAATTTCCTCACTCTCCTTCAAAACCTCCTCAAAATCTCCAGAAAAAATCTGATACAACTGCTGACAAGAATAATACCGCATCTGCATATCCTTCTTATTCCTCGTAACCTTCCCATCAAAAAATTCATCCAAATAAACCAACGACTTTTGCCAAGATCGAAGCTTGATCAACTCACTCCGCACATCCAAAATATCCTGATAAGGTACCGCCTTCAAATTCTGTTCTTTACTCATCACTACACATCCATTCCTATTTTTTTGAAAAACCAACAGGAAAATAAAAAACGATCAGACCTATCTGTGCCTCATCGTGTGCAATAGTTCGTCAAAGAACACATGAAATCGCCAAAAAGATGAAAGAATCCAGCAAAGAGACTAGTAAAATCAATCAAAATTAAGTACAATAAAACATGCGAGTACTTCGGTACGCGCTATCGGCAACTCGGATAAGCAGTCGTTGCTGTTTATTCGGGGCCTTGCAACATGATTCCAGTCAGGTTGTAAGGTGCCGTTTTTTATTTTTCTATTTTTTAACTTGTACATCGTTACGTTTTATTATCACCACCGTCAATAAAAATCAGACCTAGAATAGAAATAAAAAAGGCATTGGCGCAATGTCCAATACCTGAATAAGTCAATAGTACCTTAAAGAGACCTAGCAATCCTTTCTAGTTGTAGCTAAAAAAGAGACACGACAAAAAAGCTAGTGATTCATTTACTATTGGCATACTTGTGCGGACAGTCGTTGCTGTTTTCAAGACCATTTCCGTTCGGTTCCAGCCAAACAAAAAGGTGCCAAGGATTAAATTGTCATAAAGTTGAGTGATGTTCTGAATCAGGACTTACTCAGCTTTTTTATTTCCATTCTATACACTAAGTATAAATAAATCGACAGCGAGAATCAAGGCGAACAGATAAAAAAAGTGAACGATTTATTCATAAAGTTTTAAACAAGCTTCACCTTTGATTAAAATCGCTTAGTCAAGTAAAGCTATACTTATCTTGATAAAAGCAGAAATTTGTTGACTTATTAAATTTAAATTGGTATATTGAGTTAAAAATAATAATTTAATGTGAATAGACAGAATTTTCTGTGAAAAAAAGGAGAAGTGATGAACAATGATTTTAGGGACGTTGGGAAATGAATTGAGTCAATTAACATGCAGCATGCATATCGCTAAAGAATTAAGTACAGATGATGAATTAAAAGGATTTTCAAGCTTTGAACGAGCAATTGAATCGTTAAAGAAAAACTCGATTCAAAAGGTTTTGATTCCGGGAGCATATCCAGACATTAATAAATTTATTATGGATAATGATTTAGAAGTATATAAAAGTTTTGTAGAAAAAATACCAAGCTTAGTCTTTGCAAGTAATTCTAAGAAAATAAAAGAATGTAGCGAGTTATTTTTACATAGAGCGACTAAAAACTTAGTAGCTGATATTCCAAGTAGTTCATCGGTCGCAAAGTTAACGTATGTGGATTCAAATGAGGAAGCATGTGAAAAACTTATTAAGAATAATCAAGAGCAAAGTTTTATAGCATGTATCACAAACTCTTTATGTGCCGAGCATTTTAATTTGAAAATTCATGCAACTCTTAGAGAAGGAATTTCTATGCCTTGGATAATTTTTAAAGCAAAGGAGAATAATCAATGAAGCGAACAGCAATAATAATTAATAAAAATCTTCCTTTTGGAGAACAAGCTAATGTGATTGCTATTGTATCAGCCGCATTAGCAAATATTACTGAAGATATGATCGATTCAGAAAAAATAATTGATTTAAATTGTAACAAGCATGCAGGTATAAGGAATAGCTTAGTTGTTCTAAAATCTAATCCAACAGCACTGTTGACACTTACTGAAACAGTCAATGAGCTAGACGATATTGAATCTGTCGTGTTTACAAGTAAAGGACAACGTTTAAACAATCAATTTTCTGAGTATAAAACAGAAATCTCTACCAATGAATTGAAGGACTTAGAGCCGGTCGTTGTTGCATTGTATGGTGAGGATGAACAGATCAGAATGTTAACCAAAAAATTTAGTTTATTGAGGTGAGAATAAATGGAGCAAGCGATTGTTTATCTGAGTGATATTCCAATCAGTGATAAAAACGGAACGAGATGGGTCCAAAAGCTAAATGATTATAACTATAACAAATTACTAATTTCCAGCGTAGAAGAATTTAATGATCAAGTAGCAAACTATTTTGATAGTTGTGTAAAAGTAAAGGATATACTTGATTTTGAAAATTTGTCTGATATTATCGCTGATTTTAAAAGTAAGTACGAGATTGTTGCATTGTATGCTCCAAAGGAAAATTTGATTGAAATTGGCGGTGATTTGAGAAGTAAGTTTGGAATACCAGGTATTCAAAAAAATCAAGCATTAGCGGTAAGAGATAAATGGATAATGAATGAAATGCTTCACCAAAGAGAACTAAACACAAGTAAGAATGCAATTGCTGTATCTGAAAATGAAGCAATATTGTTTGCTAAGAAAGTCGGTTTTCCAATCGTAGCGAAACCACTAAATGGATTTGCTACATTGAATACTCAAAAACTTTTGTCAAATAAGGACATTTCAGAGTATTTTTCTAATTTAGCAATAGAAAATGAATTATTATTAGCAATCTCGGATAATAGAATTCTATTAGAGAGTTTTATAGATGGAGAAGAATATCATTGTGATTGTGTTGTTCAAAATGGACAAGTCGTATTTTCTTCTGTAAGTAAATATTTATATAACTGCATGGATATTGCAACGAAAGGTAGACCTCCTGCTAGCATTGTATTTTCAAAAGCAGAGAGTGAAAAAAATACTGCCACTAGAAAAATAAGTGAACTAAATGAAAAAGTAATTTCCGCGTTAGGAATAAATAATACAGTTACCCATGGAGAATATTTTGTTACAAAAGATGGGGAAGTGTATTTTGGTGAAATAGGTGCCCGGATTGGCGGTGCAGATGTTATGCCCCCGATTATCAAGAATACATTTAATGTAGATATGTTTGAAGCAATGATTGATGTTGAATTACAAAAATTTGTTTCTCCAAAACAGTCAAAAGATATCTTTACCGGCATGATTTGCCTACCACAAAAAGCAGGAGAAATAGTTGCTCTTGCGACGTTAAAGGATTTTAAAGACATTGAAGGGATTATTACCTTTGAAGTTCAAAGGTCAATTGGAGACCGTTTATTAGATGTTAAGGATACGATGACTAGATCAGGATTTGCCATTATTGAAGATGTAAACTATGATTTGTTACGAGAAAAACTATTGACTGTATACCATCGT
Source organism: Enterococcus sp. AZ126 (assembly GCF_051714545.1). NCBI lineage: Bacteria > Bacillati > Bacillota > Bacilli > Lactobacillales > Enterococcaceae > Enterococcus > Enterococcus sp. AZ126. The sequence goes on along the minus strand of NZ_JBIOSB010000001.1, from coordinate 650,333 downwards.
TTTTTTGATTTAATGGTGGTAGAAGAATGATTATAAAAAAATATTTATCTGTATATAAAGGATTGCCTCCAAATGTTTATATTATATGTTTAGCAAGATTTGTTTCGAGTTTGATAATATTTGTTTATCCGTTACTAACTAATTATATAACGTTAAAGCTCAATAAAACAGACATAGAAGCTGCCTCTTTTGTATCAATTGCTTTATTGGTAAACCTAGTTTGTATCTTTTTAGGTGGATATTTGAGTGATAAGTTTTCAAAGAGAACGTTATTTTTATTTAGTCAATATTTATTAGTTATTTGTTCTTTTTTGTGTGCCTTGTTTTTAGGATCATTTGTAGTTGTTTATTTGTTGATTATAATCAGTGGTATTTTTGGGTTCACAAATCCAATCTACAATGTGTTTATTTTAGAAAATTCCAATGGTAACTTAAACACGAAGAAAAGTGGTTTTTCTTTGCTCTATCTATTTTTAAATTTAGGAGTTGCGATTGGTCCTTTTTTAAATGGACTTTGGTTTGATCAATATCTTGCCTTGTATTTTTTATTGGTCGCAGTGCTTAATCTAATAGCCACGGTTTGTATTCAACTAAAATATAGAGAAGAGCGGCTTACTTATCCTAAACAGCAAGATAAAAAAGTTAAGTTTTCATTGGCTGAGCTATGGAGTCAAAATCATTTAGCGATAAAAGCGATTGTCTTTTCAATTTTAAACTTTATGATTTATATACAAGTTTCATTTAGTGTACCGTTGCAATTCAATACATGGTTTACCAATGGGCCAAAAGTCTATGGAACTATGATGTTAATAAACGCTTCGATGGTGTTGTTAATCACCCCAATGATTTTACGGATTACTAAAAGTATTAATCCAATTATGCTGATCATAATTGGTAGTTTCTTCTATTTGACTAGCTTTTTGTGTCTATTACTTTTTTCAAATCTAGTTGGAATGATTTTGTTTATATTCTTTTTGACGATAGGTGAAATTGTTGTTCAAACAAATATTAGTGTTGTTGTATCTATGCTTGCAGGCAAAGAGTATGAAGGACGAATGAATTCTTTTCTACTATTGATTGGTGCTTTTGGAAATATTTTGGGAACAAGTATTATAGGTGGATTAATTGTCAATTATTCATTTTCAGTGGTTTGGCTTTTTATTATGGGGTTGTCTTTGACCTATGCTTTTTTAATGTTCTTAGTTTATCGAAAATATAGTTTTGAGAAATAAAAAATGGTTTAAAGAGGATACAAGCCTTTGAATTATCGAACAATTCTATTTAAATTTTTCGAAAAGATTTTTGATTTTGAGTATTGAAATAAAAATCTTATGAACTATCATTCCTCCGTAGTAATTTAATCAGAGTATTACATCAAGAGAAGTTGAATAACTTTCTAAAGCAGAAATTACTAATTTTTTCTTATCCACCAAAACAATTATAAATTAGCATTTTTTATTTAATCTATAATAATTTCTGCATACATGTTATGTAATTTAATTGGTAATGAATAAGCTAACAAATAAATAAGTCACTTTAAATTTTTTTTTTAAGATTATCTTTCAGGAGCCGTTAAAGAGTTAGAAGATGTGACAATAGATTATTTATTTAAAAAAAATGAAAAAGAAATTTAAGTTTTTCATTTTTCAATTCAAATGCAATCTGGACCTGGTAAAACTAAAAAGAGATTGAACTCTTTAAATATACTAGCAAGTCTGTCCAAAAATAGAGAGTTGAAGCATAACGCTTATGGTATTCCTTGGATTTCGAGGATGTTAATTGTATCGTTGAAGAATTAAAATTTATTTGTAATTGACGAGAAAACTGGAGGCGTGGTACAAATATAATATTTTTGAATCTCTTATTACATGGTAAAAATTGAGTGACTAAATAAACAAATAAATAAGATTATCTCTCCCTGTAATCAAAAATAGAAGACTGAAAATCCTCTTTAGGATTTTTAGTCTTCTATTTTTTGTTCTAAGTTATTATATTAGTTAAATGCCGAATAGGGGCATAATGACGGCAATTTAATGTGTTTTCAGAATTTATATATAATATAAAACTTAGCGGAATCAGAGCGTAAAATCAATATGATTTGACATTCCTCAAAAATAGCGTATGATAAAAACATACCAATTGAATGTTTTCGAGGGAGGAGAGATTACAATGCCAAAAAAATATACAGCAGAGGAAGCTAAATCATTAATTCTAGATGTTTCAACACAACTATTTATCGAAAAAGGCTATGAAAAAACATCTATTTCGGATATCGTCAAAGGTTTAGATGGTTTAACCAAAGGAGCCATTTATCACCACTATGCATCTAAAGATGAGATTATAGACGCCGTTGTTAGACGATTTATTCCCAATGAAACTACCTTAACAACAATTATGGAAAAAGATAATTTAAATGGATTAGAGAAAATTCAGGCTCTGTTATTTGAAGGCATGTTCAATAGTGAGGCCAGTCAGTCTCGTATCCTTAGTTTTACCTTGTTAGATAATCCTAAATTCTTTTCAATGTATATTCGGACGACGAATGAAATCATGGCACCATTAGTGGAAACCTGTCTGATTGAAGGAAATAGTGATGGATCAGTTACAGTTGATCAACCGAAGCAAATGGCTGAATTAGCGATCTTGATTTTAAGTACGTGGTTTATTCAAGCGTTGTTTCCAAATACAGTAGAGACTTTTTTTGAAAAATTAATGGCTGCCAAAATAATGCTTGAGAATACTGGAATGCCAATTATAAGTGATGCGTTTTTAGAGAAACTTGACCAACAAATTATGATAAAGGTGGCAGAACTAAATGACGAAACAACTAAAAACTAAATCGCTAGGCGTCAGACTATTACAAGGATTAGGCAAAGTAATCTTAGGTATTATCACCATCCTAATTGTGTTCTTATTGATCACCTTTACGATTCACCAGATAAGTTTGAAAAGTGAAGCAAAACGAATTGAGTCATATGGTGAGAAGTTAAAAATTTTTGATGGTGAGATGAACATTGTAGATGAAGGTCAAGGAAAGAAAACTATTTTACTTTTACCGGGGCAAGGAACAGCTAGTCCTTATTTAGATTTTAAACCGATGATCGATGAGTTGAAAAAAGAGTATCGTGTAGTCACGATTGAGCCATTTGGCTATGGATTAAGTAGCCAAACCAATCGTCGTCGTAGCGTTGAAAATATTGTGGAAGAAATCCATCAAGTAGCCAAAGAACTGAACATTTCTAAATACACATTGATGGGACACTCGATTGCAGGGCTTTATGCGGTGAATTATGCCCAAGTTTATCCAAATGAAATGGAAGGCTTTGTGGGAATTGATTCCAGCACACCAGAACAGCCTTGGCCTGGTATTGATATGACAGTTTTTGACTTCTTAAAAACAGCAGGCGTTTTCCGAGCGTTGATCAAAGTGAGTCCAGAAACGGGTTTAGGAGTGAGTCCAGATAACCCTGATTTTGAACAGATTAAGTTATTGACGATGAAGAACATGAGTAGTCCGGCGATGAAAGATGAGCTTCAAGAATTAAATAATAGCTTCGCTGATTCTCGTGGCCTAACATATCCAAAAGCGATGCCGGTCTTATTATTTGTTGCAGATAATGATAAAAATCAAAAAAATTGGCTTGAGATGCATCAAGATCAAGTGAGAGGTTTAGATAAAGGAGCCTTGATTCAATTGCCAGGTGCCCATTATTTACACCATACGCAAATGGAAACAATCGTAAAAGAAACAAGCAATTTTTTGAAAAATTGACAGATTTGAGGAATGGATATGAAAAAAGTAGTTAAAATTTTAGGTATTTTAGTGGGAAGTTTGTTAGTAGTTGTGCTTATGGTTTTTATCGGAATTTATGCAAACAATAAATTCCAACTAAAAAAAGAAGCTAAAAAAATTATTCCTTATGGTCAAGAAGTGAAAGTAGATAACAAATCTCTGCGTGTTCAAGTAACGGGGAAAGGTGAAGAGACAATGGTATTGTTACCTGGTTATCTAACAAGTTCTCCTGTCCTTGATTTTCAACCACTAGTGAATGAGTTATCAAAAGAATATAGGGTCGTCGTGGTGGAACCCTTCGGTTATGGGTTAAGTGATGATACAGATAAGGTACGATCAATTGAGAATTTAACGAGTGAGATTCATCAAGCGTTGGAGCAGTTGAATATTCGCTCGTATCATTTAGTAGGACATTCGATTTCTGGAATCTATTCACTTGCTTATATTAATGAGTATCCGAATGAAGTGAAAAGCTTTATTGGGATTGATAGTAGCTTGCCTGACCAAGGTGGAGCGGATGATAATCAAGGTGGAGCAATTAAGTTATTGAGTCAATCAGGTATCTATCGTCTAATCGCTGACGTCGACCCGACCATTTTAAATGCCCCTAAGTTATCGAAAGAAGACTTAGACCAGTTTAAATATATTTCCTTAAAGAATATTGGGAATAAAGCGACATTGAATGAAGGAGAAGTAATGCAAGCAAACTTTGATAAAGTAGCTAATATAACCTATCCGGTTCAGCTACCAGTTTTATACTTTTTAGCCTCTGAAAGTATTGAGCCGGATGATCAATGGGTTTTGATTCATGAAGTCATGATAAAAGATAGTCATAAGTCTGAGATAAAGATTTTAGAGGGTGGACACTACCTACACCACACTCAATCTAAAAAAATAGTAGAAACAATTACACATTTTTTAGAGAAGTAATGTTCATTGTACAAATATGTAAGACCTTTACTTGCAACAGGATGCCAGTCAGGTTGTAAGGTGCTGATTTCAAGATCATTTCCGTTCGATTCCAGCCAAACAAAAAGGGATCAAGGATTAAATTGTCATAAAGTTGAGTGATGTTCTGAATCAGGACTTACTCAGCTTTTTTATGTGCATTCTATACACTAAGTATAAAAAAACGACAGTGAAAATCAAGGCGAAAAGAGAAAAGCGAATAGAAATATTAAAGTCATTAATGTTGATAAAACGATCATTTAGGAATTTAAAGGATGTGATTTTCTGTGTGTCTCAATCCTTTTTCTGTTATTCTAAAAAAATCAGATCATTGGGTATAACTCTTTCTGATGAAAAAAATTTTTTCTGTGCAAAAAGAAATAAGCGGCGAATCAATTATTCACTAAAAAGGTCATCTTTATTGCCTCATTAAGCGTATCATTAAAAAACAAAAGTACAAGACAATCAACATAAAAAAATACACATTATTGAATAATATACATAGTTTCAATCAGTTAAGTTATATGTTATTATTCAAAATATACTATGTATTATTTGTTTTTTTGTTATTTTCTAATACTGAAAATCTTTGGGAAAATAAAATTGATAGCGGTTACTTAAGCTGCATTGGAGATTTTCTACTAAATAACGAAAAGAGCTATTCCTTTTTCTTAAGAAATCCAGTACAACTAAAAAAATGGGGGAATTTTATGGGAAATTTGACAAAAGGAAGTATTCGGTTAGGTGAAATTGTTTTATTCATTGTTAAATTGCAGTTATTTTGGTTTGTTAGTGTTTTCCGATTTGGAATCATTACAGGGATTTTTCCCAGTACTGCTACAGTCATTAATCTTTTATTTAGGGGATTTAAAGAGTTGGACGATGTTTCATCTATCAAGTGGCAAGACTTTTTAAAGGCAGGACAAAAACATTTTAAAGCGGCAAATGTATTAGGTTTCATTTCATTCTTTATTTCATTGATTTTATATATTGATTGGCGTATCAGCCTTATTTTTATACAGAATCGCTTTTTTCATGTGGTCTTATTCTTGTTTACGATGGTTGTCATCACAACGCTGATTTATGTTTTACCGTGCTACGTTCGTTATGAAATGCCATTGACGTCTTATTTTAAACAAGCATTTTTTCTAATGTTATGTAGTATTCCTAGCTCGATTGCGATTTTTCTTGGCTTGATCGTTGTTGGCTTTATTTCAACCATGTTCCCTGTGTTTACCCTTGTTCCAGTACCTTTATTTCTTTTACCGACTGTTTGGTTTAGTTATCAATCAATGCTGCGTTTAGAAAAGCAAGCGGTTTCAAACTGAAATCTAGTTATACATTGAGCTGTTGTGTAACTGATGCAGAAAATGAAAGCAGTAATTAGGGGGATGGATATGAGAGCATGGATGCAATTGTTTTATAAAAAATTAAATTGGCGATTTCTGATTTCTTATATTATTGTTTTTTCAATACCTTTCCTAATATTATCAGTCATTTTAACGTGGTTAATCGTTTCAAAGACAAAGGAGAAAATTGAAGCAACAAATAGTGAAGGATTAACGCAGATTTTTTTAGGTTTGGAAGAGCATTTTAAAAAGTTGAATAATATCACGCTGGATATGTCGATCAATTCGAGTGTTGGGAAACGGGTTACGATGAATCCGATTGAAGCGATGGCTTTCGAGCGTGAGTTGCAAAGGTATGTCTTTTTTTCGGACATTGTAGAGGATATTTATGTTTCTTATAATGATAATGAGAAAATGTATACAAATGTGGGGACTTTGGACATAGACACACTGATTAGCCAGCGTCATAAAGAAGAGCAAATCGATGAACAATTATTCAAGCAACAGCTAGTATCAGAAGCGCCAAAACTAATTTCTTTTGCGAAGGAAGAGCCGAAAACGCTCTACTATTTTGTGCCGTTTATTTTCAATGGAGCAAAAATCGGTAAAATCGTTTATGCGATTCCAACAGCTAAATTAATGGATCGCATTGTTACCCCTTTTCAAAAAGAGTATCAAAATTATTTATTGTATTTAAATCAAGAAGAAGTCTCTTCGACATTGGCTAGTCCAGGTGTGAAAAAAGGAGATATGGATAATTATTTTATTCAGTCGAAAGTCTTATCAGGTGTCGATTTAACCATTTATTCATTGGTATCTGAATCTGTGCTGAGTCATGAAATCGAAAAGGTACTTCTGATTGTTTTTGGAAGTTTACTTATTTTATTACTGATAGGTTTTGGTATCATTGTATACTATGGCTATCGTCAGTATGAGCCTGTGTATCGTTTGAATAGATTGTATCAATACGTTGCAGAATATAGTAACGCAGATATTCATGATGTTCATTTTGATGAGGTGGGAGATTTTCTCTTTCAGCAGTCAATGATGGTTGACTCGACAAAAAAAGAAATCCAGCATATACGAGATGAAACATTTTGGAAACATATTTTAAAAGGTGATTTTACAGATTTATATTCTATTGAAAGAGAAGTTAAGATGATTGGGAAACAATTTACTTTTGATGAATCTTATTTATTGGGGCTTGTTTGCGCAGATTTTTCTAAAGAAGCAGAAACGGATATTCAAATGAAGTCATTGTTGATCAATTTATTTCCTCTTGTGAAAAAAAACTATCAGGTCGAATGTATTGAGATGACCTATTTGAATCAGTTTTTATTTATTTTCCAACTGGAAGACCAAGCTATTTCGAATGAAACGCTAGCTAAGATGAAAAATGAATTTTCGCATTATTTAACGAAAGAGCTGAATAGCGAACTGATGCTAACGTTTAGTGAGACAGTCTCTACGATTGATAAGCTTCATTTTTCTTATATATCTGTTATGGCTCAAAAAGAAAGAAGCAATCAGGCACAAAAGACGAGTGATTTGAAAACAGCAGTGTTTGCCTATCCTGAACAAATGATCATGACCCTGAAGCAAGCAATTAAAGTTGGCAATTCTCATGCCATTGAGCAAATTATTCGAGATATTGTCGCCAATGAGCAGGGGATGCCTATTTCTATTTTTTTGAGACAATCCTATTATCATTATGTACTGCAGCAATTATTGTTGATGCGGGAGGAACCAACGATCCTCAATTCGTTTTCTTATCGAAATGCAGCGATTGATTTATCAAAAATTGAAGTAGAAATGAAGTATTTAGCTTTAGAATTAAGCCGTACCTTCGCTGAAGAGTTAAAAGCGCATGAGAAAGAAATAGATCAGGAAATTGTTCAAATGATTCATGATAACTTTACCCGACCAAGTTTTTCTTTAGAAGAGATGGCCATCAAGTTTGGCGTGTCCTTATCAAAAATGAGTATTATGGTAAAAAATGAAGCAAATGTATCCTTTAGTAAGTATGTGCAAGCTTTAAGGATTGAGCGGGTAAAACAAGAGTTGCTGGAAACCTCAAAACCTGTTAAGGATATTATTGTAGATGTCGGTTATCATGATATTGCGAATTTTACTCGAAAATTTAGAGAAGAAGTAGGGGTTCCACCAGGTCAATTTAGAAAGATTTTTGAAAAAAAAAATAATCGTTGGGAGGTATCCAATTGAAAAGAAAATATGTCTTATTTTTAACGTCGTTTATAGCACTATTGTCGATGATCATTATCTTTAGCAATCAGTCGGACGACATTGTAAAAGCAAAAAGTGAAGATCAAGTACCTGTTCAAACTAGTGACGAAGCCAAAGAAGCTCAACAGGTGCTGGAGGAAAACTTGCGTTTTGCCAACGAAAAAGATGTTACGGGATATGTTCAGACGTTGATACCACAAGCGAGAGAAGATACAGCAAAGGAAATGAACGTTTTTTTTGAAGAATTTGATGTAGAAAATACACTGCAATCCTTTGAAATGCTTAAATTGAAGGAAGACCATATGCTGGTAGAAACGAAAATTAAAACAATAAATAAAGGATCTGATAAGAAACAATATCGAGATCATGTGGCCACTGCAAATCAAACATTTGTTTATCAAGATGGCCAATGGTTGATTGAACAAACGGTAATGATCAAAACAGATTTTATTCATTAAAATAGAAAATTGTTCTAGTGCAATCCAGATGAACGAGAATATTTCTTGGATTGTGACTAGAATTTTTTTTGAAGAGAGATAGAGAAAAGTACATACTCATTTTTAAACTAATGGAAAACGCTATCATTACAGCTTCTTTCGATAGTAGAAAGGAAAAAAGTTACATATTTTCGAGAATCAAAAAATGTTTTACACTGTGGTCACAGATAAATATTGATTGGTAAAAAAGCTAGCATTTCAAATTAGGACTGTTTTATTTTTTAGAGGGAAATTCAAAATAAAACAAATTGTAAGCGCTATAAAATTGTTGTAAATCAATTTTTAAGTTTGAAAGCTTTGACTACTAATTTAAGTGGTTTGTGAAAAGTTATTTCGCTCTATTCCAGTCATGTTTGTTGAAAATTATTTTATAAGGGGGAGGTTTTATGGAGGCTGTTAAACGTTCTGGTGGGAAGAATAATAAGAAAAAAATATCATGGATGCATATAAAAAATAGTTGGCAGTTATATGTTTTTTTACTACCAGCATTTTTATTTTTTCTTATTTTTTGTTACGGACCTATGTACGGTATTATTATTGCCTGGAAAGATTTTCAACCGTCGCTGGGGATTTTAGGAAGTCCTTGGGTTGGCTGGAAGTATTTTGAACAGTTTTTTCAATCGTATTTCTTTTGGGATTTAATTAAAAATACGTTGGGAATTAGTATTTATAGTTTAATTGTGGGATTCCCTTTACCGATTCTCCTAGCTTTATCGTTAAATGAGATGAAAGATGGTTTTGGTAAAAAGTTTGCCCAAACAGTAACATACGCACCAAATTTTATTTCTGTCGTGGTGATTGTCGGGATGATGTTTGCTTTTTTATCACCTTCAACAGGGATATTGACTCATTTTCTGGAGTTTTTTGGGATTAAAGGAGTTCATTTTATGGAAGATCCCAAGTGGTTTAAAACGATGTATGTATTAAGTAATGTTTGGCAAACGACAGGGTGGAGTTCAGTTATTTATATGGCGGCATTAGCTGGAGTGGACACACAGTTGCATGAGGCAGCAACGATTGATGGTGCTTCACGCATCCAACGTGCGTGGCATATCAATCTGCCAACGATCCTACCAACAATTATCATTTTATTGATCATGAGTATGGGAAATCTATTGAGTGTTGGATTTGAGAAAATTATTTTGATGCAAAATCCTTTGAATATGACATCAAGTGACGTGATTTCAACGTTCGTTTATCGAGCAGGTTTATTAAACGGACAATACAGTTTTGCGACAGCCGTCGGGGTGTTTAATTCAGTGATCAATGCCACGATTTTAGTTACGGTCAATAGTATCACGAAACGATTGACTGAGCATTCATTGTGGTAAGTGATCATTTTCATGAAGTGAGAAAGGAGAGGGCATAAATGAATACAAAAACGATTAAAATGGGGATGGGAGATCGAATTTTTGTTATTTTTAACTATACATTTGTTATTATTGCGACATTGATTGTTTTGTATCCACTCATCTACATCATAAGCGTATCTATCAGTGATCCTGCGGCGGTAAATGCTGGAGAGATGTGGCTGTTGCCGAAAGGATTTACTCTGGAAGGCTACCAAAAGATTTTTAATAATCAGGATATTTGGATGGGGTATAAAAATACAATTATCTATACGCTACTTAGCGTAGCAGTTAATCTGATTGTGACGTTGCCATGTGCCTATGCATTGAGTCGGCCGGAGTTATTTGGTAAAAATTTCTTTGTTAAATTTATTATGATTACAATGTTTGTTTCAGGAGGGATGATTCCTACCTATTTATTGGTAAAATCATTGGGAATGATCAATACAATGTGGGCGTTGATTATTCCGTCAGCGGCTTCGGTTTATAATATCGTTGTGACACGTTCATTTTTTCAATCGAATATCCCGCGCGAATTAGAGGAAGCGGCGATTGTTGACGGCTGTAATGATTTCCGAATCTTTTTCCAGATCGTATTACCACTGTCTGCACCAATTATTGCTGTAATGGCTTTATTTGTTGGGGTAGCTCGTTGGAATGGTTTTTATGATGCATTGATTTATTTGTCAGATCGAAGTAAGTATCCATTGCAAATGATCTTAAGAGAGCTGCTGATTTTACAAGATTTGTCGTCCAATCAGGCGGCGAGTGGAGAAGCACAGCAGAGTACGCTGGAAGCTCTCTATCGTAAACAGCAATTAGTAGCGATCATTAAATATGGTGTGATGATTGTTTCAACATTACCGGTTATTATTGTCTATCCATTTTTACAGCGCTATTTTGTTAAGGGTGTTATGGTTGGCTCATTGAAGGGTTAAAAAATAAGAAAAGAGGGAATGTGTCTAATGAAAAAAGTAGCTTTAGTGTGTGGATTGATTTTATCTGTAGTGACGATTGCAGCCTGTGGCAACAAAGGTGAAGAGGCCAAAGGAGCTCAAGTGAAAGTTGCTAAGGAAGGATTTCCAATTGTAGAAGAAAAAGTAGAACTAAGTATGTTTGCTCCGAATGTCGGGTCGACTTCCTATGAAAAAATGGCGATGATGAATGATTACTCAGACAAGACCAACGTTTTCTGGAAATATACAACGCCGCCAGATTCTGATTTAGCCACAAAATTGAACTTGGCATTTGCTTCTGGAGATATTCAGGAAGTGCTATTTGCTTCTCGCTTATCCAAGGTTCAGGAAATTCAGTATGGCGACAATACCTTATTACCACTGGATAACTATATCGATGAAGGATATGCACCAAATATCAAGAAAATTTTAGATGAATTTCCAGAATTAAGAAATTCACTTACCACGCCAGATGGTCATATTTACTCGTTGCCTATGTTATCTGGAAAATATAATCTGGAAGATGAAAAATTTGCGAAACAAACCGTCTTTCCAAGCGGACCAATTTGGTATAACGGAAAATGGTTAGACAAATTAGGTGTAAAAGAATTACCTAAAACAACAGATGAATTTTATGATTTACTCATTCGTTTCCGTGATGAAGATCCAAACGGTAATGGAAAGAAAGATGAAATTCCATTATCTTCAGCAAAAATTGATTCATTGCGTCCTTGGATGATGTGGTCATTTGGCGTGCTGCAACAAGAACAGCAAGTGATGGACGGTAAGGTCAGCTATGGCGCTGCCACAGAGAATTATCGTGCCTACTTAGCGTATATGAATAAATTGTATTCTGAAAAATTATTGGATCAAGAAGTATTCTCTCAATCAGATGATCAGAAGAAATCAAAAGGAAACAACGACCGTTTAGGTGCCTTTACAGACTGGTTCAGCTTCTTTACAACAAATCGTACACAAGAAGAAGCAATCAATGATCCAATGTTTTATCCATTAAGCTCACCAGAATCACCAGAAACAGTGGTTTCAGCAACAGATGGTGTTGCGACAGGTGCATTTGCTATTACTAAAAAAACTGCTCATCCTGAAGCAGCAATTCGTTGGGTAGATTATTTCTACAGTAATGAAGGAAGTCGATACTTTAATGCAGGTCCAGATGAAGAAAAAGGTGGCTATTGGCATTGGGCAAAAAACAATAAAGGTGAAGAGGTTCGTGTACGTAACGAAGGAATCACAGCTGATAATGCTGAAGAAGAACGTTCTAAGATAACGCCGGATTATGGAACAGTCACACCGAAAGTATCTTCTGAGCCAGTCATTATTTTAAGCGATAAAAATGATTCTGTTGAAGCAGACGCATTCCAGCAGTTTGTCAATAAAGAAACAGCTGAGAAAATTGCGCCATACGAAAAAATTGGTTGGCCGACACTGTATGTTTCTAAAGAAGAGCAAGATGAACTAGGTTCTTCATTACAAGCAGATTTACTTTCTTATGTGCAACAAATGGAAGCAAAATTTATTACGGGTCAGGAAAAATTAACAGATGCCAGTTGGAAAACCTATTTGGATACACTAGATTCAATTGGGGTGAAAAAATATGTTGACGTGCATCAAAAAGCGTATGATCGTTGGAGTAAACAGTAAGTAACGCGTATTAATATCGATAACAGAATTGATCTTAAAAAAAATCCACGAGACTTTCAGGTGAACGATTGAGTTCCAGCCTTAAACTCGTGGATTTTTTTAGAAAGAAGTGGAAAAATGATCGAATATAAACAAAATGAACGAGGTATCTTATTGGATATTGGTCGTAAGTTCTGGCCGAAAGAAAAAATAGCTACGCTTATTCAATTGATGGACATGTATGGATTCAACACGCTGCAATTGCATTTTTCCGAAGATATGGGCTTTAGAATTGAAAGCCGAAAATATCCAGAAATTGTTTCGCAAAAACATCTGACGCAAGATGAGGTACGAGAAATAATCGAGCTTGCGAAAAAAAAGCAGATCAGCGTAATCCCTGATTTAGATACACCGGGACATTTGAATCAAGTGCTGAAACATTATCCAGAGTTTGCCCTAAAGAAACGGACAGAACAACAAGAGCTGAAACCAGATATTTGGGCATTGGACATTACGAATGAACAGGCTATAAACTTTCTCTTTGATCTCTATGATGAATATGCGGCACTGTTTTCAGAAAGTCGTTATTTTCATATTGGGGCGGATGAATTCATTGATTTTAGTCGAGTGGAAGATTATCCTCAATTATTGGAAAACGCCAAACAACGCTTTGGTGAAGAGGCAAGCGGTTTAGAAGTTTATGTGGATTATGTGAATCGTTTGGTGGCATTTATGAAGCAAAAAGGAAAAATCTCGCGGATTTGGAACGATGGCTTTTACCGCTTGGATCGAACGTCATTGGTTGATTTAACGACTGAAGTTGAGGTTTCTTATTGGACCCGTTGGGACAAACAAATGGCGTCGATTGAAACATGGCTGGAAAAAGGCTATAACGTTTTGAATTTCAATGATAACTATTTTTATTTTGTTTTAGGTGAGGCAGCTGGGTACACCTATCCGACAGCTGAGAAAGTCGCCAAATGGGAAACCAACTTGTTTGCTTCTGACCAAATCGTAAACCCTGCTTTAAAAGAACAAATGATCGGTACGTATCTATCCGTCTGGGCGGATCGGCCACAAGAATTAAGCTGTGATGAACTATTAGCAAAATTACAGCCAGTTATGCAAGTCCTACAAGAGAAATTAAAACGATAGGTTGAGAAAACAGACTAGAAAGAAGGATGAGTAGTGAAGACATTTCCTGAAAATTTTTTATGGGGCGCAGCAGCTAGCGCACCTCAGACAGAAGGGGGAGCTTTTGAGGGAGGAAAAAGTGCCTCTACTTGGGACAAATGGTTTGAATTAGAGCCAGAGCGATTTAATGCAGAACAAGGCCCAAGCATAACGAGTGATGTTTATCACCGTTATAAAGAAGATATTTTGTTGATGAAAGACATAGGAATGAATTCCTATCGCACATCTATTGCGTGGACGCGTCTACTGCCAGATGGAAAAACGCTTAATCAAGAGGCTGTCACTTTTTACCGGAAGTATTTTACGGCAATGATTGAAAACGGCGTAGAACCAATTATTAACTTGTTTCATTTTGATATGCCTTGGTGGTTGATGGAAAAAGGTGGGTGGGAAGTCAGAGAATCGGTGGATCATTTTGCCTTCTATGCCAAAACAGCCTTTGAGCAATTTGGGGATTTAGTAAAAAAATGGACAACGTTCAATGAACCAATTGTCCATATCGAGTGCGGCTATCTGTCGAATTTCCATTATCCCTGTAAACATGATTTTAAATTGGCTGTTCAGGTAGGCTACCATACGTTGATGGCCCATGTTTATGCAGTAAAAGAATTTCGAAAAGCGGGAATTCCAGATGGCAAAATTGGGATTATTTTAAACATATCCCCAGCATATCCAAAAAGTGATTCACCTGAGGATCTAGAAGCAAAAGAACGAGCAGATCATGTTAATATTTATAGTTTTTTAGATCCAGCAGTTTTAGGGGTTATTCCTGATAAACTGATTGATTTATTTGAAAGAAATGAGTTACTGCCAATGGTTGAAAGTTATGATAGAGAATTGATCGCAGAGAATACAGTTGATTTTGTTGGAATGAATTATTACCAGCCCCTTCGCGTTAAAGCAGCGGTTGATCCCCGTTTTCCAGCAAAAGATCGTAGTGATTTTTATAATGGCTATATTTGGCCAGAACGCAGAATGAATGACTATCGCGGCTGGGAAATTTATCCAGAAGCATTATATGATGTGGCAATGCTGATGAAAGAAAAATACCATAATATTCCTTGGTATGTTTCTGAAAATGGCATGGGTGTAGCGGAAGAAGAACGTTTTACGGATGCAAAAGGACAAATAAAAGATGACTATCGTATTGACTTTGTCAAAGAACACTTAGAGCAGTTACACAAAGGAATCGAAGCAGGAAGTCAATGCTTTGGCTATCATATGTGGACGTTCGTTGATTGTTGGAGTTGGCTCAATGGCTATCGCAATCGCTATGGTTTTTACCGAGTAGATATTGAGAATGACTGCAAACGGACGTTGAAAAAAAGTGGGGCTTGGTACAAGCAATTAATAGAAAATAATGGGTGTTGAGGATGACGATGAGACAAGATATTGAAGAAAATAAACAGACGGAACAAGAGCCTTATGAAGGGCTATCAGAAACGATTAAAGAAAAACTCTCATGGTTTGAAGATCAAAAAATCGGCGTGATTTTTCATTGGGGTCTATATAGTCAAGCTGGTATTGTTGAAAGTTGGCAGTTGTCAGAAGAGGATGAGTGGGCCAGAAAAAAACCATGGAGAGAAGATTTAGCTACGCTAAGAAAAGAGTATTGGGCGCTGAATGAGCAATTTAACCCTACACTCTTTTGTCCAGATGAATGGGCGGAAAAATGTAAAAAAGCCGGATTTCGCTACATGCTTTTTACAACCAAGCATCATGATGGATTTTCTATGTATGATACGAAAGAAAGTACGTTTAAAATGACATCTGACCGGTGTCCGTTTCATTTAAATGAAAAAGCTGATGTATTTCAGGCTATTATGAAAAGCTTTCAAAAAGCAGGGATTGCAACAGGTGCCTACTATTCTAAAGCAGATTGGCATTGCCCTTACTACTGGGTACCAGGTGAGCATGCCCGTGGACGTTACGCTAGCTATGATCCATTGGAAAACCCACAAATGTGGCAAAAATTTGAGGATTTTGTAGAAAATCAATTACTGGAAATCTGTTCTAATTATGGTCCAGTTGATATTTTATGGTTGGATGCCGGGTGGGTCAATGCAAGAAACGAGCAATTGAATATGCCAAAAATTATTGGAAAATTACGTCAGCATCAACCAACTATGTTGGTGGTGGATCGAACGATTGGCGGTGAATTTGAAAACTATGTCACGCCAGAGCGAAAAATACCAGAAATTGCGCCTGAAAAAGTTTGGGAAAGTAATATACCGTTGGCCAATAATTGGGGGTACGTACCAAATGATGTGTATAAACCGTTCTCCACTATTTTAGAAAGTATCCTGAAAATAGTCAGTATGGGTGGTAATGTCATTTTAGGAATCGGACCAAAACCAGATGGTACGTTGCCAAAAGAAGCAGAAGCTATCATGGCTCAACTGGGGGATTTTTTAACCACTTATGGAGAGGGAATCTATGAAAGTCGAGCTATTCCAGAATTATCAATAGACAATTGGTACTTTACAAAAAAAGAACAAGTTATTTATGGATTTAGTTTAGCAAGTCAAGAAAAGCCCGCAATACTAAATATATCTGCATTAAAAGCAGTCTGTTCTATTGCTAAAATTGAAGATCTAAAAACAGGAGTGCTATTGGAAATCACAGATGATCGACTTTCGCTACTTAGTAGTGGACAAGTCATTGGCATAAAAATATATGAGAATGAGATATGTTTGTAGATGGTAAAAATCAAGAAATTCAAGAGTAAAAACTTTTGCTTCTACCGTTTATTTGTATTTAGCGTATTATCTTAGCTTGATAGCTTGAGAAAAATAAAGACTTCTCAGAGGTGAACAACGTGAACAACTATACTTGGATTTGGCAGTATGGAAAGCGATATAAAACAAAAATAGTTCTTTCTTGCTTTTTAGTTTTAGTAAATGCTGCAACGATTGTTGTCTTGCCGATCGTTTCGGGAAAAATCATCGACACTGTTATAGGGAAAAATCAAACACAGCTACTCGTTCCTTTTCTGGCAGTAATGATTGCTGTAACCTTGTTTCGCACAGTGACAGGTTATACGTACCAACTTTTATTTGAGCAAATGGGGCAAAACGTTTTATTTGATTTAAGAGAGGACTTATACAAAAAACTTCAGGAGTTAGATTTTGACTTTTTTAACCATACAAGAGTAGGAGATATCATGGCAAGGATGACAGGAGATACTGATGCGATTCGTCATTTTTTGTCTTGGGTGACATATAATTCTATGGAATGTATCCTTTGGTTTTGCGCAGCAGTTATTGTGATGACCTCGATCAGCTGGCAAATAACATTGGCTTTGCTCGCAATTACTCCAGCAATTTTTATTCTGACTCAGAAAATGTCTAAGGAGGCACACGGAGTATTTTTTGAGATACGTGAAAGTTTCTCCCAAATGAATTCTATGGTCGAAGAAAACATAAGTGGGAATCGAGTCGTCAAAGCCTTTTCAAAGGAAGCCTATGAAATTGACAAATTCAATTCACACAATGAAGATTACAAGCAAAAAAATATGGCCGCTGCCCAAGTATCAAAAAAATATTTAAGTTGGCTGGAAGGTCTGGCGAATAGTTTGACGGGCATCAGTCTATTGTTAGGTGGTTTATTCGTGATTCAAGGGAAAATGACGATTGGTGATTTGGTTGTTTTCAATGGATTTTTATGGATGTTGAATCAACCGATGCGTATGAGCGGTTGGTTGGTGAATGATATTCAACGATTTAATGCATCCAGTATCAAAATTAGAGAGTTATTGAATAGTACTTCAAAGATTGCCGTAACGAATGATAGAATCGAAGAAATCATCGGAGACATTGAATTTGAAAATGTGTCTTTCCATTTTTCTGATAGTCCTGATAAAGAGATTCTTACCGATATATCCTTCAAGGTAAAAGCTGGGCAAACGATAGGGATTTTAGGTGAAACAGGTTCTGGGAAAAGTACGTTGGTGAATTTGATTGCCCGTTTTTATGATCCAACATCAGGGAATGTGCTGATTGATGGAAAAAATGTGAAGGATTATTCGCTTTATCGTATTAGAGAAAGTGTATCAATGGTAATGCAGGATGTCTTTCTTTTTTCTAATACAATAGAAGAAAATATCGGGTTTGGAAGCAACTCAGCAAATCCACAGGATATTCAATTTGTAGCGGATATTGCAGGTGCGCATCAATTTATCCAGAGAATGCCAAAAGGGTATGATACAGTGGTTGGGGAGCGAGGAGTAGGACTCTCTGGAGGACAAAAACAGCGAATATCGTTAGCTCGTGCGTTGGCAAAAGAAGCACCTATCTTGATTTTAGATGACACAACGTCTGCAGTAGATTTGGAAACGGAAGCTAAAATTCAGCAGCAGTTAAAAGACTTTGTGGGGAAAAAAACAATGTTTATCATTGCCCATCGTATCTCGTCTGTTAGAAATGCGGATTTAATACTGGTTCTTGAAAAAGGACGGATCGTTGAACAGGGAACACATGAAGAATTGATTCTAAAAGCCGGTAAATATCAAGAAAATTATATAAAACAACTCGGAGTTAGCTAGAAAGGAGACGACTTTTTTGGCCCGTAATACATTTGAAGAAGATGAAGAGCTTACACAGGCGTTTACTTGGATGCACTACAAACGAATGAACGAATTTCTTGTACCATATAACGGAAAAATGTTGAAGATTTTATTCGTAATCATACTGACAAATTTATTAGGCTTACTTGGTCCATGGTTTACTAAAATCATGATCGACACTGTTATTCCTCAAAAAAATACCCTGTTATTATTGGAATTAAGTGGCATTTTTTTCCTATCGTTGTTTGTTGCTGGTTGGTGTATGCGTTATAAAATCCAGTCGATGACTGAAGTTGGTCAGGATGTACTAAAAGACATGAGATATGCTATTTTCACTCATTTGCAAAGGTTACCATTTTCATATTTTGACAATCGGCCTCACGGAAAAATCTTGATTCGAGTAGTAAATTATATCAATACATTAAGTGATTTATTATCTAATGGTGTATTGAACGTAGTGTCGGATGTTTTTAGTTTATTCATTACCTTGGGTTTTATGTTTATTATGGATATTCGTTTGACATTGTATAGTTTACTATTGTTTCCTGTCCTTATTTTCTTTTCTTTTTTGATAACAAAAAAACAGCGTCTCGCATACCAAGAGCTAAGTAATAAACAATCGAATATGAATGCCTATATACACGAAAGTATTTCCGGAATAAAAGTGACACAATCATTTGCCAGAGAAGAAAAAAATCTGCAGACTTTTACAAAAATCAGCAAAGAAACAAAACAATCATGGATCAAGGCTGTAAAAATTATGTTTAAATTATGGCCCCTTGTCCAAAATATTTCTATGTTGACAATTGCGTTAATCTATTATGTAAGTATTCGCAAAATAGGTGTACAAGTCAGTACAGGAACATTGATTGCTTTTCTAGCGCTGGTGAATAATTTTTGGAATCCGGTCATTAATATTGGCAATTTTTATAATTCGCTGGTGACTGGGACCGCTTATATGGAGCGTATTTTTGAAACAATGGATATCGTGCCTGAGATTCAAGATCTACCGAATGCTCAAGTTATGCCGCCTATTCAGGGAAATGTTGTGTTTGAGCATGTATCATTTAGGTATGAGGAAAAGGAAAGAAAAATTTTGAATGATGTCAGTTTTAAGATTGAAAAAGGGCAAAGTATCGCTCTTATCGGAGAAACGGGTGCAGGAAAAACAACGATCATTAATTTATTAAGTCGGTTTTATGATGTAAGTGAAGGTCAAATAACAATAGATGGTATTGATATTCGGACTGTGACGTTAGCTTCGCTGCGCTCTCAAATGGGCGTTATGCTTCAAGATACCTTTATCTTTTCAGGGACAATTATGGAAAATATTCGTTATGGCCGCTTAGATGCTACGGATGAAGAGGTACAAGAAGCAGCGAAAATCGTTCGTGCTCACAATTTCATTCAAGAGCTAAACGAGGGGTATCAGACAGAAGTAGAAGAGAGAGGAAGCACCTTATCAGTTGGCCAAAGGCAATTGATTAGCTTTGCTAGAACATTATTAGCTAATCCTCAAATCTTGATATTAGATGAAGCAACCTCCAGCATTGATACGAAAACGGAAGAACTGTTGCAAGAAGGTCTACAAGAATTACTAAAAGGTCGGACATCTTTTGTCATCGCCCATCGCTTGTCAACCATTAAAAACAGCGACCAAATTTTTTATGTTAGTGATGGAAAAATCGTTGAAAAAGGAACCCATGAAGAATTAATGAAACTTAAGGGAAAATACTATTATCTTTATCAAGCGCAGGTTGATTTAATCCAAAATGCCTGATTAATAAAAAATCATTCAATTTATACTATCGGCTTAAGTTAAAAAAGGAAAATAAAGTGATTTAGTAACAAAAAAACGAACAGTAAATTGGCTTTTATTCCGATTTATTGTTTGTTTTTTATATACAACTTATGAGCATGAACGTCAATTGAGTTTGGACAGAAAAATTGGGAAAATCAAAGTTAAAATAAATGGTTGCGTTTACAAAAAAACTATGATAATATGAAATCAATTAATAACAGGCATGTGACTGGTAATGCAGGCAGGACCTAAATAAAGCATTTTTCAACAGAAGGAGTCTCACTCTGATGAATGTTTTATTTAGTTTCTGTCTGTTTTTTGCGTAGAGTTTGGCCAATTTTGCGTAACTACTTATAAAGGGGAAATTGTGATGAACTACAAAGAAACTGCTTTGTCGATTCTAAAATTGATTGGCGGAAAAGAAAATATTTCACATCTTGAACACTGCTCAACTCGCTTACGTTTTACCTTAAAAGACAATACATTAGTAGAAACTGAAAAACTTGAAAAAGTAGATGGTGTGATCGGTGTACGTCAAACAGTTCAATGCCAAGTCATTATTGGAAACGATGTTGTTGAAGTTTACGATGAAATGAAGTCTCTATTAGGCGAACTATCTGAAAATGACGGGCCAAAAGAAAAACAAAAATGGGGATCCGTGTTGCTAGATTTTGTCATTTCAATTTTTCAACCACTCATTCCAGCTATAGCTGGCGGAGGCGTATTGAAATCATTGTTGCTATTGGCTTCAGTAACCGGTCTGATGAACGATCAAAGCCAAACGTATCAAATTCTTAATTTAATTGGAGGGGCACCATTATATTTCCTTCCAATATTGGTCGCGATGACAACAGCGAATAAATTAAAAGTAAATCAGCTGGTTGCAGTGTCAGCGGTGGGAGCGTTGATTTTGCCGGAATTAACTACTCTGTTGGCAGACGGGGCAAATTTTCTTGGCTTTAGCATAACCAATATTGCGTACGCGTCACAAGTGTTTCCAGCAATTTTAACGGTGTTGTTTTACGCACAAATGGAAAAGCTATTCACTAAATACTCACCAAAACCAATTCGAATTTTCTTTGTACCAATGATGAGTTTACTGATTACTGTACCGATTGCATTACTTATTTTAGGTCCATTAGGCTACAATGTCGGTACGATTTTTTCAGCGATCATTATTTGGTTATATACACATTTTGGTTGGATTGCGACGGCCGTTTTGGCAGCGATTCTACCATTTATGGTTGTGACTGGGATGCACAAGGCAATGATTCCTTATGCTGTCTCTTCTATGAGTGAAATCGGAGCAGAATTTTTATATCTACCAGCATCTTTAGCACATAATATTGCTGAATCAGGCGCTTGTTTTGCTGTCAGTATTAAAACAAAGGATCAAAAACTACGTTCTACTGCAGTATCTGCCGGGATTTCGGCGTTATTCGGTATCACCGAGCCTGCGTTATATGGGGTGACGATTTTAAATAAACGAGTATTATATAGTGTGATGTTTGCAAGCTTAGTTGGCGGTGGATTTGCAGGAATTATGGCAATCAAAGCGTTTGCTTTAGTTGGACCAGGTTTGGCTAGTATCACAATGTTTGTAGACAAAGCGAATCCAATGAATTTAATTTGGGCGTTTGTTACCGTGGGACTATCTTTTGTAGTCGGTTTTTTATCAGTGTTGGTTGTCTACAAAGATGAAGTAGCATTGGAGAAGGCAGATGGTGTTGAAGGAGTATCTGAAACAGATGCAGAGCAATTGGTCAGTCCAGTTGTAGGAAAAGTTATTGCGTTGACAGAGGTAAATGATGATGTTTTTTCAAGTGGTTTGATCGGTGATGGACTTGCGATAATACCTGAAGATAATATCCTCATTGCGCCAGAATCAGGTGAGATCACTATGGTGTTTGAAACGAAGCATGCCTTAGGATTAAAAACAAGTAATGGCGCAGAAATCCTGTTTCATATTGGGCTCAATACTGTACAACTAGGCGGTGAGGGATTTCAAGCTTTTGTAAAAGTTGGTGATCAAGTGGCTAAAGGACAAAAATTGATAGCGTTTGATTTGGACAAGATCAAAGCGGCTGGATTTGATCCCACGATTGTTTGTGTTGTAACAAATAAAGAATCTTATCAGGTGAAATCTTCTCATCATTCAGAAACAGTGACGAATCAGACCAATGTATTGTCAATTGTACCAATTATATAGATAGAACAGCTTTAAGCGATTTAGTTATAGGATCGAGCTGCTCAGGAAAAGGCTAAACTATGAATGAGACAAAAAGCGTCTCAGACCTAGTTTCCTATTTTCCAGACGAGGCTAAACGAGCTCGTTATGCTTTTACGTTATCTAGCTTCACGAGCTAGCTTCTCAGGAAAAAGATAAACTATGAATGAGACAAAAAGCGTCTCAGACCTAGTTTCCTATTTTCCAGTCGAAGCTAAACGAGCTCGTTATGCTTTTAAATTAGGAGGATATTATGCAAAACAATAAAACATTTCCAAAGGATTTTTTATGGGGTGGCGCAATTGCCGCAAATCAAGTTGAAGGTGGTTGGAACGTTGATGGTAAAGGCTTATCAGTAGCAGATATTGCCAGTTACAAACCTCATGTCGATAACAAAGATTACGCTGCGCATATGGGGATTTCTACTGCAATAATTGAAGATGCGATCGCTGATAAAACAGATAAATGGTATCCCAAACGACGTGGGATAGATTTTTATCATCGTTATAAAGAAGATCTGGCTTTATTTAGCGAACTGGGTTTCAAGACTTTACGTTTATCGATTTCTTGGACAAGACTTTTCCCGACAGGTGAAGAAGAGCACCCAAATGAAAAAGGCATTGCATTTTATCTCGCGGTTTTTAAAGAAATGAAACGCTTAGGTATCAAGCCGATTGTTACGTTATCACATTACGAAATGCCACTCGCACTTAGCATAAAATACAATGGCTGGGTCAATCGTCGCGTGATCGATGATTTTGTTCGTTTTGCAACAGTTTGCTTTGAAGCATTTGGCGAGTATGTAGAGTATTGGCTAACATTTAACGAGATCGATAGCATTCACCGTCATCCTTTTACAACAGCCGGTATCGTGCCAGACAAGTGTACACCAGGAAAAGAAGAACAAGAAATTTACCAAGCGTTGCACCATCAATTTGTCGCTAGTGCTCTTGTTACAAAAATAGCCCATGAGAAAAATACTAACAACAAAGTAGGCTGTATGCTAACTAAATTAATGACTTATCCATTAACTTGTGCACCGATCGATGTCGAATTAACGTTAAAGAAAAATCTTGAAAATAATTTTTATACGGATGTTCAAGTCAAAGGTGAGTATCCTAAAATGATAGAGGCTGCTTTGAAAAATAGAGGGATCACTATTACAATAACGTCAGAAGAACGTCAGATTTTAAAAGAAAATACGGTCGATTTCCTTTCGTTTAGCTACTATATGTCGATGGCAGAATCTGGCGATCCTGAAGCTGAAAGAACACCTGGCAATACCGTTTTAGGTGTTAAAAATCCTTATTTACCTTCAACGGATTGGGGTTGGCAAATCGATCCAAAAGGCTTAAAAATTGCTTTGATTGAATTATATGACCGTTATAATATTCCATTGATGATTGTAGAAAATGGCATGGGATCGGTAGATATTGTGGAAAACGGTGCGATCCATGATCCTTATCGTGTTGACTATTTTAAAGCACATTTCAAACAAATGAAAGAAGCTATCGATGAAGGGGTCGATTTGATTGGTTATACAAGTTGGGCACCAATTGATCTAGTCAGCGCAGGAACATCACAAATGTCCAAACGCTATGGTTTTATATATGTGGATGCTGATGATGAAGGAAATGGCACATATGATCGCTCTAAAAAAGATTCCTTCAATTGGTATCAAGAAGTGATTGCAACAAATGGTGCAAGTTTAGCGTAGTCGTAGACAGGGAGTGGCTCTTAATGATCTTAGTAAAAAAAGTATTGAACTCAAGCGTCGTACTTGTTGAAAAGGATGGACAAGAGATGATTGCTTTGGGCAAAGGGATTGGCTACAACAAAAAAATCGATGATATTATCTCTGATTCTTTAGTAGACAAAATTTTCCTACCGATTGAAGAACAAAAATCTTCTCAATTTGCTGAATTAGTTGATGAAATACCAATACAATTTTTTGAAATCACGAAAGAAATTGTTGCAATCGCTGAAGAAGAATTACCCTACCAATTGAATACCAGCATCTATTTAACTCTTTCAGATCACTTACACTTTGCTGTAGAACGTAGTGAAAAAGGTCTGGTTATTTCCAATCGATTATATTGGGAAATTAAAAATTATTACCCAAAAGAATTTTATATTGGTGAAATGGCTTTAAAACAAATCAAGCAAAAGTACAAGATTGAATTGCCAAATGAAGAGGCGTCGAATATTGCCTTTCATTTGATCAATGCACAATCGAATAAACATGAGGATCAAGATGGCTTAAAAAAAGCCAAACTGGTGGGTACGATCGTTAATATGGTTCGTTATTCCTTGCGTCAAGAAATCGATACGAATTCAATACATTATACACGTTTCATCACCCATGTCCGTTTCTTTGTCGATCGTTTTTTCAGTGAAGGACTGCTTCAGGAAAAAGAAGATGAATTGTATCGCCAAATGTGGTCCCTCTATCCAGGTGCCATGGATAGTGCTACGAAGGTGAAGAATTATATTGATCAAACCTATTCAACACAGATACCAGAAAATGAACTCGTCTATTTAGGTGTCCATATTAATCGTTTAATGAATCATTCAGCGATTGAGAATAACTAGGCTTTTCTCAATAAGTTGAACTTGGTTTGAGGCTCTTAATTATGCTACAAAGAATTCGCAATAGCTGTGTTGAAAGTAAAAGGAATAGATTAGCTATTACTTTACTACCACTTACTTTAATTCGTTTCAGTAATTAAGGAAACTAAAAAATCTGGTCACGTTGAATAATGACGTTGCTAGATTTTTTTTTATCAAAAATATATGCCAATTAAAAATGAACGATAGAACACAATTTTAATTTTTTTAAATAAAACCGTATTCATTATTCTTTTTACTCAAATCCTATTGACAATAAAAGCTATTTGCGTTAATATCAAACAGCATTAGTTACTAATACTATTAGCTATTAGTGGTAGAAAGTAATTATTTTAAAAAAAGGAGGAGTCATATGTCATACGCAGAAAAGGCCGAACAAGAACTTATGCGTCTAATGGTTCAAAATCGACATAGTGCATTTAGCAGACTTGAAAAGAGTAACCAAGGTGAAAGTATCGTTATCAAATTTCTTGAACGTTACGGTGAACCAACTAGTCCAAAGCATCTAGCTGAATCATTGAACCTATCCAGTGCTCGTATTGCAGTTGTTCTAGGTAGTTTAGAAAAAAAGGGTCAAATCGAACGTAAGATGGACCCAGATGATCGTCGTCGTATTAATGTTACGCTAACGGATTGCGGGAAAAAAGCCGCTAAAATTCAAAAAAAAGAAATGCGCGATAAGATTGTTCAAATTTTTAAACTCATGGGAGAAAAAGATACGGCACAGTTCATCGAGCTGACTGCGAAATTCGTAGATTACTCCCAACAAATTTCCCAGAAAGAGGAAGGTGACCAATAGTGAAGATCTTTAAATATCTTGGCAAATACTGGTATGCGGTCATCGCGGTTCTTGTGCTTTTAGTTGTGCAGGCAAGTAGTGATTTAAGCTTACCAAGATTAACATCGGGGATCGTCGATGTCGGTATTCAACAAGGAGGGCTTGAGTACTCCACACCTGAAAAAATCAGGAAAACATCTCTTCAGGGAATCGAAATGTTCATGACAGATGATGAGAAAAAAACAATTGAAGAAAATTATAAACTAACAACTGAAAAAATTGATGGTAAAGAAGTTGAAGTCTATAAATTAAATCTTCAAGATGGGATGACAGAAGCAAAATTAGCAGACATTTTTAACTTACCAATGATGATGCTTGCATCATCCCAATCAAAAGATTCATCGAACGCTAGTGAAGCAAAAGCGATTATAGAAGATTATAAAACAATTGGAGAAGACGCTACTAAGGCCAAGCAACTTGGTGAAGAGGCAACAAGCTTAGGGGAACAAGCCAAAGCTGCAGGTGCCGCTGCCGCTTCTGCTACAGATATCGCGACTGCAACTGAAAAAGGGACTGAAGCACAAGACTTAGCGGCTCAAGCCCAAGCCAAAGGAACTGAAGCCAAAAACTTAGCTGATTCAATCAAGGCAAAGACAGATGCTTTACCTGCCAAAGTCGAAGAAGCTCGTAAAGAGACGAAAAAAAGCTTAGGTGATTTAGGCGCGGATTCTATGAAAACGGTAGGAATTCAATTAACACTAGCCGAATATAAAGCACTGGACATGAATACACAAAAAATTCAAACGGACTATATGATTAAAACAGGAACAGAAATGGTTCTTTTAACTTTCCTTTCCGCTGTAGCAGCAGTCATTGTGGGCTTGATCGCTGCATTAGTTGCTGCATCTGTTGGACGAAACTTGCGTGTGGGTCAATATGAACGTACGCTGCAATTTTCAAATACGGAAATGGATAAATTCTCTCCAGCTTCATTGATTACGCGAAATACCAATGACATTCAACAAATGCAAATGGGAATCGTCATGATCATGCGTATCGTATTATATGCGCCGATCTTAGGTATTGGTGGGATCTACAATGTCTACCGAACTGGAACGGGAATGGGCTGGATCGTCGGTGTAGCTGTGGGTGCTGTTTTAATTTTAGTAATAAGCTTACTTTTAACAACAATGCCGAAGTTTAAAGCCTTACAAAATTTAGTCGATAGAGTGAATTTAGTTTCTCGTGAAATTATTACTGGTTTACCTGTTATTCGTGCTTTTTCACGCGAAAAATTTGAAGAAAAACGTTTTGATGTGGCCAATACTAATTTGATGAAAACTCAATTATTTGTTAACCGGGCGATGTCGATCATGATGCCGATCATGATGCTATTGATGAATGGTATTTCTGTTTTGATCGTTTGGGTCGGTGGACACAATATAAACAACGGTCAACTTCAAGTTGGGGATATGATGGCCTTTATTACCTATACAATGCAAATCGTTATGGCATTTATGATGTTGTCAATGGTATCAATTATTCTACCTCGTGCCAATGTAGCAGCTGGCCGTGTGGAAGAAGTTCTTGAAACAGAACCAACAATCAAAGATCCGAAAAATCCTAAAGATGATCATGAATTTAAAGGTGAAGTGAAATTTGAAGCAGTAGAATTCCGTTATGGTGATGCTGATAAGGACGTGTTACATCACATCAACTTCACAGCAAAACCAGGTCAAACAACAGCCTTGATCGGTTCGACGGGTTCAGGTAAATCAACAATCGTTAATTTGATTCCTCGCCTGTTTGACGTAACAGGTGGACGAATCACGATTGATGGAATAGACATTCGTGATATCAGCTTGCACAAATTGCACGATATTATCGGGTTTGTACCGCAAAAAGGAATCTTATTCTCAGGTGATATTGCATCAAATATTAAATTTGGTGATGCTGATATAACAGATGAACAAATGGAAAAAGCTGCTAAAATTGCACAAGCAGAAGAATTTATTGACTCAAATGAAAAAGGCTATGGCCGAGAAATTTCTCAAGGTGGAACGAACGTTTCTGGTGGACAAAAACAACGTTTATCGATTGCTCGTGCCTTGGCGAAAGATCCTAATATATTGATCTTTGATGATTCATTTTCAGCACTTGATAATAAAACGGATGTAGCCTTACGAAAAGCATTATCTGAAAATATCAAAGGGGCTACACAAATCATTGTCGCGCAAAAAATTTCTACGATTCTTCATGCGGATAACATTATCGTATTGGACGAAGGTCGTATCGTCGATCACGGAACACACGAAGAATTAATGAAGTCATCAACTGTCTATCAAGAAATTGCCCAATCACAATTGAGCAATGCTGAATTAGGCATAGAAGAAGCTGAGTAGGGGGGAGCAAATATAATGGCAGAACAACAACAAAATCGCCCACGTGGCGGTCGCGGCGGCGGTCCTGGACAAATTGCTCCAGTGGAAAAAGCCAAAGATTTTAAAGGAACATTAAAAAAATTAGTCTCTTATATTGGTGCATATAAAATTCCTGTTTTCTTTGTAATGATTTTTGCAATTGCTTCAACCGTCTTTAATATTTGGGGTCCAAAAATCTTATCACAAGCGATCACAGAATTATTCAATGGATTAATCAAAAAGTATCAAGGAACTGGCGGCATCGACTTTAGTAAAATAGGTGGGATCTTACTATTTATGCTGGGGCTTTACCTAGTCGCATCAGCTTTTGGAATTCTGCAAGGCTGGATCATGTCGACGATTTCACAAAAAATCACCTATCGAATGCGTAAAGAAATCTCTGAGAAGATCAATCGCATGCCAATGAATTACTTTGAGAGCCGTACAACAGGTGAAGTCTTATCCCGTATCACAAATGATGTGGATACATTGGGTCAATCATTAAACCAATCGATCACACAACTGATCACCTCCGTCTTCACTATTATTGGAGTCATTATAATGATGCTCTCCATTTCTGTGAAAATGACAGGTATTGCGATTTTGATTGTACCGATTTCAATGCTCTTGATTATGATCGTTGTAAAAAATTCACAGAAATACTTTAAAACACAACAAGAATATCTTGGTGTAATCAATGGTAAGGTCGAAGAAACAATCGGTGGCTATAACATCGTGCGTCTATTCAATGATGAAGAAAACTCTCTTAATGAGTTTAAAAAACAAAATGATGTCTTATTCAAATCAGCGTGGAAATCTCAATTTCTATCTGGTTTGATGCAACCGATCATGAACTTTGTAGGTAACCTTGGTTATGTTGCGGTAGCGATTCTTGGTGGGATCTTAGCGTATAACGGCACGATCACAGTTGGGGACATCCAAGCGTTTATTCAATATGTTCGAAACCTAACACAACCTATTGCTCAATTAGCTCAAGTATCTAACTTGCTTCAATCAATGGCTGCAGCAGCAGAACGTGTTTTTGAATTTCTTGAAGAAGATGAAGAAGATCAAACTGTTCCAAATCCAGTCAAAATCGATAAAGCAAAAGGAATGGTTGACTTTGAACATGTTCGTTTTGGTTACACACCTGATAAAATCATCATCAATGATTTTAGTTCACATGTCGATCCAGGCCAAACAGTTGCCATCGTTGGACCAACTGGAGCTGGTAAAACAACAATGGTTAAATTATTGATGCGTTTTTACGACGTGACTTCTGGTGCGATCAAAATCGATGGACACAATATCAAAGACTTTAACCGTGCAGATTTGCGTAAAAATATTGGGATGGTATTACAAGATACTTGGTTATTTAAAGGAACTATCATGGAAAACCTGCGTTATGGTCGTTTAGATGCAACAGATGAAGAAGTTTATGAAGCGGCCAAAGCTGCACACGTTCATCACTTCATCCAAACATTACCTGGCGGCTATGACATGGAGTTGAATGAAGAATCTTCAAATATCTCTCAAGGTCAAAAACAACTTTTGACCATTGCTCGTGCAATTTTAGCTGACAAACCGATCTTGATACTTGACGAAGCAACATCCTCTGTTGATACAAGAACAGAAGGACTGATTCAAGGTGCGATGAATAACTTAATGGCTGGTCGTACATCATTCGTTATCGCGCATCGTTTATCAACGATCAAAGATGCAGATAAAATTCTTTACATGCAAGACGGTGATATTAAAGAACAAGGAACACATGAAGAATTACTTGCTCAAGATGGCTACTACGCATCACTTTATAACTCACAGTTTGAAGAGGTAGATGAGTAAAATATAGTTAAAAAGAAGCGACGATCAAAACTATTTTGATGTCGTTTCTTTTTATGCAATAGAATGACATTTTCTAAATTCCCTTGGATTTAAATTAAGAAAAAATAAAGACGCTAAAAATAACTTGAAAAAAATGCTTTCTAACGGTATTATTTAGTAAATTAAATAGATAAATAACCTTGTTAGGTGAGGCTCCTATACAAACATAAGCTATTGCGCAGAAACGTCGAAAGACGCCAATGTGTAAAACAGGAATTGTCGAATTAAGGCTTTTCATAAAATAGCTAAGAATTTTCTTTACGTTGTATAGTGCTAAAACTCAGACGATGAGATTGATTGAAAGTCAAACGTCTTAGGAAAAAAATGTTTGGCTTTTTTCTTTTGGTAAATATGGACTTGATTTACTAATTGTGTAACGTCTTATTATCTGCTTGTGTTTTCAAGAGTGTAGTTTGACGAAAAAACGCTGGACTCATGCTTTTATTTGCAAGGCAAGTGAGTTACAGCGTTTTTTATTAGTGTTGTAAATACTGACTTTGAGCTAACAATGTTATTTAATATAAGAATGAAGGGATTTATGACATGTATACGTTGAAAGAAAAAAAAATTACCCCTGCTATTTTGAGTATCTTACTATTTTCAGCATTGACCTTTTTAGTTGTTCAGAATGTTCCATGGTTTAATCAATTAGATGCAGCGATCTATCAATTTAATTGGAAACCAAATGAGACAATGACAACTATTGTAAATTTATTCGCTAAAACTGCGACAATCGGGCCGATTTTTATTATAAGCTTGATAGTAGCATTTACTCTTTGGCGAAAAAAGAAAACATTACTGGCATTTTGGATGATCAGCAATGTTTTCGTGGTGAGTGCATTTGGATTTATATTTAAACATCTGGTGGCTCGACCAAGACCTAATGTGAATCAATTAGCAGAAAGAACCTCTTATAGTTTTCCTAGCGGTCATTCGCTTTTAGCTATGTGTTTGGCGTGTTCAATTATTTTGATTGCACAAACGATTTATCCAAAGCAATACAAAAAGATAAAGATTGCCTTGATCATTTATGTGCTTTTAATTGGATTAAGTCGAATTTATTTAAGAGTTCATTATCCAAGCGATGTGATTGCAGGTTTTTCATTAAGCTTTGCATGGGTGAATCTTTCCTATATTTGTCTTTATAAGTTTTATATCAACAGAGAATTTTCGACATCAGATGCTAAAAAAAGATTTATACAAAGAACGATTTTAGGTGTTCTGACATTCGTGTTACTTATCGTTGCTGGAGCTTCTGCCTATGGAGCTTCCGTATTTAAAAATGTTCAAAAAACAGCCGATAAAATATACCAACCACTGAACCGAGAAACCAAACCTGTAAAACTCGGAAATAGTGAACCTGTTAGTTTTTTACTACTAGGTATCGCAAATGATTCAAAGCGTAAAACGGATTTTCGGGCCAATACGATTATGGTTGTGACCGTCAATGATCAATTAAAAAAGACGACAATTACAAGTATCCCCAGAGACGCATATGTAGAGATTGTTGGAAAAGAGGGTGTGTATGATAAAATCAATCATGCGCATTCATTTGGCGGTGATGAAATGATGATCGATACGGTCGAGCATTATTTAGATATCCCGATCAATCATTATTTCGTTATCAACATGGATGGTTTAGCTGCATTGAGTGATGCTGTGGGTGGTGTCACAGTGAATAATGATTTTGAGTTTGACGCAGAAGGAATTCATTATCCACAAGGAGAACAACATTTAGGTGGCTGGGAAACATTACAGTATGCAAGAATGCGCTATGAAGATCCCTTAGGTGATTATGGCAGACAAAAGAGACAGCGGGAAGTAACGATTCAGTTGACGAAAGAATTGATGTCAATGAAGAGTGTTTTTCGTTACCAAGAGTTATTGGATGTCATTGGTGACAATGGACAAACAGATATGACATTGGATCAAATGATGTTATTGATGAAAAATTATCAAAAAGCCCTAGACAACATCGAAAGTTACCAAATGCAAGGGGAAGGTTTTACAGGAGATGGGTATACTGGTGAAGAAGGTATTTCTTATCAAAGCATTCCAGAAGAAGAAAAAGAAAAAGTTATCAAACAATTAAAAACACAATTGAATTTAGAGTAATTCCCTATAGGAATGGAACGTATTCAACTTCGGATTGTCAAATGACTTTCACTTTTGATATAATTTGACATATAGAAGTGGAGGAATGTAAGTATGATAAAAATAGCGATTATCGGGTACGGGAACCTGGGACGTGGCGTTGAACTATCTATAAAACAAAATAAAGATATGGAATTAGTCGGCATCTTTACAAGAAGAGCTCCTGAAACAGTCCAAACACAAGGAGGTCAAGCGTTTACTATGGACCAACTCAAAGATAAAAAAGCTGAGATCGATGTCTGTATATTGTGTGGGGGATCAGCAACTGATTTACCGATCCAAACCCCTGAATGGACGCAGTTATTTAATACTGTTGATAGTTTTGATACACATGCTAAAATACCTGAACATTTTGCAAAAATAGATCAAGTGGCTAAAGAAAATCAAACAACCTCAATTATCTCAACTGGTTGGGACCCAGGGTTATTCAGTTTGAATCGCTTATACGCACAAAGTATTTTGCCGGTTGGACAGACGAGTACTTTTTGGGGAAAAGGCGTTAGCCAAGGACATTCTGATGCATTAAGACGAATAAAAGGCGTAGCAGATGCTGTTCAATATACGATTCCAAATAGTGAAGTCATCGAAAAATTGAAATCGGGTGAACAACTAAATTTGACAACTCGAGATAAACATAGTAGAGAATGTTTTGTTGTACTTGAAACAGGCGCAGTTGAAGAAAAGATCTATGAGGAAATTGTTTCGATGCCTAACTATTTTGCTGATTATGATACTGAGGTTCATTTTATTTCAAAAGATGAGCTAGATCGTGATCACAAGACCATGCCGCATGGGGGAACAGTTTTGCATACTGGGCGAACGAATGAAAAGACGAAACAAGTGATCGAATATAATTTACAACTTGAAAGTAATCCTGAATTTACCGCAAGTGTACTGGTAGCTTATGCTAGAGCGTGTGTTCGTTTGTCTAAGGAAAAACAATTTGGTGCTTATACAGTTTTTGATATTGCGCCTAAGTACCTCTCTAATCAGACAGATGAGGAATTAAGAAGAGAACTATTATAAGTCTAAAAGATAAAAAAGAATGGCAAAGCAAAACCTAATAAGTTTTGTTTTACTATTCTTTTTTTTTATTTCGTATCATGCGACAGGATGTGAAAGAATAACAAGCTCATTATCCTCTATACTAAGAATATGAAGTTAGTATAGCCGTTATCAATGTATAAAAAAGAAAGGACAGACATATGGCTTGGATCAAATACGGTAAGATTGGTTCTTTTATTCTTGGAATGAGCTTTATTGGACTAGCCATATTTACTTTTGAAAACCCAGTAACCGTTTTAAGACTACTCGTTATATTCTTTTCAATCGTCCTCATTCTAAAAGGAATATTTGAACTTTATTCAGATAAAAATATGAAACAATGGAGTGGTTATTATTCTAATTTGATTGCGTTGATCGGAATCATTGATCTTTTAATTGGTACCTTCTTTTTTTCTCATTTGACACTGGGAATGTTTGTACTACCATTTGCCTTTGCTACTTGGTTGATTCTTTTTTTTAGCATACGTTGCTTTAGAATAGTTGAGGCAAAAGAGTTAAACACTGTTTATCGAAACTCCTTATTCGTAGTAAATAGCTTAGGGATAATCATCGGCTTTCTTTTTTTATTTAATCCTACAATCTCAGCCTTGACACTTATCTTTTGGATTGGGATTAGTTTTTTATTATTTGGAATAACCAGATTGAAATATGCAATGAACAAAAATTAAAATGCGCCAAATTGAAAGGAGTATCAAAACCATGCTATATAATGAAAATAAAGAATTTGAAGTGATTGCTCGCATTGCAAAAATTATAGAAATACTGGATGTGGAAGTAGAATATATAAAAGAAAACGAAGAAACGAGTAAAAGACGAAGTATGAAACTTTGGTTCGAAGAGAAAAAAGCAATATATGAAGTGAAACGAATTTTACATGAAATCAATTATTATAAAGAATACAACGAAGAAGAATCTGAGCAAATTGTAAAAGGATACTTGGCACAAATTCTAGCAATCAACGAGTAATAGAAAATAAAATGAGTCAAAACAGCTATTCATTCTACTAAATGAATGACTGTTTTGACTCATTTTTTTCTTTAGAAGCGCTATTTTTTCTTGGAGTTAAACACTGCTGTCTCAATCTCAATTTGTTATAAACTAAGAAGAAGGTTGGGTTTTCGCCAGTGCAACTAATCTGAGCTTCCGTTCAATTTCGATAAAGTCTCTTAATTTAATTGGGAAATCAAACAAGTGTACTTTATACGTAAAACGTTGTTCTTCCATAGTTGTATTCGGAATATTTGTAAGGATAATATCCGATTGGTGAAGTACTTGATCTTTTTGAAATTGAATATTGAAATCATATTTAAATCGATCATTTATTTTTGTCATAATATTTTGCTTAACAAAAAATGGTAAGTCACTATCTAAAAATATTCTAATCGCTGGTTCATAATAATTAAGTGGCGAAATTGAGGAGAACAGTAACAAATATTTTTGTATGAGGAATTCTTTTTCCAAAAACAAAACATGGCCACTTTCTTTGTATAATTGTTGAATAAAATAACTTAAATTTTCTTTTAAAGTTGGGTAATCATAATCCGTCTCTTTTGAAATTTGATGGCCATCAATATCAACATGAAGCTGATTAAATACTTTGCAATAAAGATGAGCACAAAAACTTGTTAGAAAAAAACGATCCTTTAACTCCTCAGGAATCGCTATAAGTCGTTCATGAAAACGATCGACAAATAATTTTGTAGCATTGAAAATATCGGACTGGCATTTCTCATGATAAGAAAATATTCGATGTCTTAAATCATCAGACTCAAAAACTTTAATCTTCATTTGCAACAGTAATACATAAAAATAAATCTCAGATTCTACATGAATATGGTATTCATCTGCTACATCTGCCAATAAAGGTAATGTTTGTAATAAGCCTTGAATATTGACATAATTTTTCCAATCGGGTTCTAATTTAATAATGTGATTTTTTCTAAAACGGATTAAATTCACTGCAAGCATATAAGCCATTTGTTTTCGATGGACATTAGAAAAATTTATTTTGTATATGTTTGAAAAACGATCAACTGTATTATAAACTTTTAGTTGATCAATCGCATCAAATGGCCAAGTGACCCCTTTAAATGTTACCCAGCCAATTATATACGTAATAATTCTGATTTTCTTTTCTTCACCTTCTAGTTTAAAAGTGCTGCGGGATAATGACAGGTCATATAAACTTAGAAATTGTTTGATTTTCTTTAAACTTTTACGAACTGAGTTTTCGCTAACAAAATACGTCATAGCATATTTCTTTACGGAATAAAATTCTTCAAACAGGATCTTTTTCAGCACTTGCATTGTTTCATCGTTACTTAAAAGATAGGTCTTGAACTCCATATAGTTACTTCCTGATTGCGTTTCAAGTTGTATGCCATTATATTTTTCGTAGTTTATTTGAATATAATTATCTTTTACTTCATTATATTGAGCAACAGCATCTTCCAATTGATGGATATATCGTTGAACCGTTCGTTCTACCATACTTAATCGTATGCTCAACTCACTGACGCTGTACCAGTTATGGCTTTCTGAAATAATCTCAAGTAAATTTAACATCACCTTATTAGGTTCTTCTAGTAAGTCAAAAATGTCATCTTCCATATTGTGATCCTCCTACCCTATCTAGAACTAAGAGTTTAGTTACTACTAATGTACCATTTATTTAAGAAAAAAGGTAATTAGGACCCTTATTCTCAAATTTTTTTCATAAAAATAGTCAACGTAAAATGCAGATATTGATAAACAGAGGTTGCTTTACTTTTTAAACTTTTCATGGTACTCTAATTTCGTTATCTCTAAAGAGGATAACCTCAAAAAATTAAATAGAACCCATCACAAAGGGGAGCCATGGCTGAGAATGAGTAATAACTCTAAACCCTTGAACCTGTTCGTTAGTACGAGCGTAGGAATTGTGATGGAGTAAATAGATACTTTTACTCCTCCTTTGTGAATTGGTCGTTCTACAAGGAGGAGTTTTTTTATGCAAAGAACATCAGAATTACGTGTTTGGATCGAAGGCACGATCGTTGCTGCAATCGCAATGGTTTTGTCATTTGTTCCAACGAATATCGGGAGTAGTTTTTCAATATCACTGGGCATGATTCCAATCACTCTTTATGCGTTACGAAGAGGAGCCAAAGCAGGATTCTTTTCTGCGTTTATCTGGGGTTTGTTGCATTTTCCAACGGCGCAAGTCTATTATTTGATGCCTGTTCAAGTGATCATTGAGTATATTTTGGCTTTTGGTTTTGCAGGATTTGCAGGAATTTATAGTGGAAAGTTGCAACAAACGATCAGAGCTAAAGACTACAGGAAGAGTAGTCGGATTATTATTTATGCTTCTTTTTTTGGTACGCTTATGCGTTATTTTTGGCATTTTATTGCGGGCATTATATTTTGGGGAAGCTTTGCGCTTTGGGGCATGAATCCTTGGTTATTCTCACTTGTGATGAATGGGGCAAGTGGCTTAGCTACAGCAATCGTAACTGCAGTTGTCTTATTGTTACTACTTAAAATCAATCCTACTTTATTTATTCCTACAAATATGTCACGAATGAGTCAGCATGACAATAGTGTTGACTAGTATGATTTAAATGGGGAGATAGTTAAGTGATCTAAGCTAGAACATACAATGTTTTAGCTTTTTTTATTTTGATGAAACCTATCGGGGATTTTTTTACACTATTAGGGTGAAGAGGTGAGGAAATGGGGAAGTTTAGCTATTCAGAGCTTTCA
Source organism: Enterococcus sp. AZ126 (assembly GCF_051714545.1). Classification (NCBI taxonomy): domain Bacteria; kingdom Bacillati; phylum Bacillota; class Bacilli; order Lactobacillales; family Enterococcaceae; genus Enterococcus; species Enterococcus sp. AZ126. Next base: position 613,097 of record NZ_JBIOSB010000001.1, on the reverse strand, counting down.
TTGATCAAAAAAGCAATCAACGGAGACATAAACGCATTAGGGAAAGTTTTACGTAAAAATCATGAGTACATTTACAAAATGGCCTACATCTATATAGGCAACAAAGAAGATGCATTGGATATTATGCAAGAAGCATCGATCCAATCGATGAAATGGATCCATACATTGAAAGAACCTAGCTATTTTTTAACTTGGTTTTGTACGATTATGGCAAGGCTAGCCAGTAAACTAATCAATCAAAAAATCCAAATACGCAGGTTGCAAAACAATCCAGAATTTGAAGAATCAGCAGATTTATCAAAAAACAAAAATCAAGCTATTGATGTGTTAAAAGCTGTCACAACCTTAGAAGATAAATATCGTTTGATTTTACAGTTATTTTATTACCAAGATTTCTCAGTCAAGGAAATCAGTGAGCTCTTAACAATGCCTGAAGGAACCGTTAAAACTAATTTAAAACGAGGACGTGACGCACTGAAAAAATCTTTAGGGGAGGATTATTATGTCTGATAACGAGAAAAAGATTTTACAAAAAGCAATGAAACAAATCGAAGTGCCAGAAGAAGCACTTACTGCATTAGAAATAGGAGCTGGCCAAAGAAAAAATAGAGCACGCAACTTTCGACACAAATGGGGAGAAATCATTTTATCTATTGTGGTGATCGCCTGTTTTATTCTTTTTGGCACTAACATGTGGTCAAAAGCTAAAGAAAACAACAAACTAAGTACTTCAGCTTCAACTGAGAGAACAAAAGAAGTGCCAGCGAATACTTTACAATCAACGAAATATTGGAAAGTTCAAAATGAAGAGAACTATTACAGTTTTAGTCATGATCAGGTGCGAATAATAGAACACTATTTTTCCCCCTTTACACACAAATACAGTTTTAAAGACAACCAATTAGATATTGTATATGACACGTTTAATGAAAATGATGATCCGATAGAAGAAATTCATTCTTATCAAGTAGAGAAAAGTGGTAGTAACTTAGTATTAGAACCGGAACGTGCCGAGGACAAACGTCTTATTTTAGAACCACACAATGAAGAAATTTTTCCATATAAAGAAGAAACAATCAAAAAACTTAAACCAGCTATCGATCCAGACTTAACGAAATATTCTTCATGGACATCAACGATCAAGGGGAATCGTCAAAATAGTACGCTAATGTTTGATGGATTTCTTATGAAAGAACGTATTGATGGGGAAGAAAGCTGGATAACTTGGACCTATGAAATAAAGGGAAATCATTTGGTAGTGAATTATGGTGGGTATACAATAAGTCATGATATGTATTGGGATGGTGATACTATTATTTTATGGCAGGTATCTAACTCACTTACAAAATCGGATGATAAGGAAGAATATAAAGAAGAGATTATTACGATTCTTCAGCCGAATAGATAATTTTCTTGCAGTAATTAATATATATTGTTATAATTAAATTGCCTTCAAATAAACGGTGTGAAGGGGATAATGTTTGAAACTGTCAAGCGCTTTGCCATAATAATTAACGTGGCTAGTCTTGTGTAAGGTTACTAGAATTCTTAAGACTATTCTTAATAATCCTATTAACCAGCAATAATTTGAGAAAACTGTTGAGAAAGTGATTTCCACGGTGATACCTCCTAAGTTATTCAATAAGGTTTCAACTACATTATACATTAAATGTTAGTAATCCTCTAACCAATCTAGTTGCTTTTTCACGGTCATAGACTAGATTTATGGTCATGCTGATGGACAAAATTATTTTGTGTATTAGCGAGGTAGAAGAAGTTGCAATTTAAGGGGTTAGCTTAAAACTTCTTCTACTCCAATTAGGATGTGTGTAAATTATGAAAATTATTTTTGATGAAAAAAAATATAAAACTAAACGATATCTGCATTTTGGAAAACGAGTTGGTATAAAATCTGTTAAAAACTATGTGAAAGATCCTTTTAAGATATCTTCCCATGGTTTTTTACCGTTCATTCGTTTTAGTACTAGTTTTAGTAGGTACTATGAAGATGAATCCATTTTTGATGGTCGTCCTATAAAGAAAAAGAAAAGAAATATTATGTATGCGAGTCACTTAGATAACTATATTTATAGATATTATGGTGATCATTTGAACATTCAATATGATAAATGGATGAGTGATAACAAAATTGATGAGGTTTCTATTGCTTACAGAGATAATAAGAAAGGCTACTCAAACATTCATTTTGCTGCTGAGGTAATTAATTATGTTAGTGAATTTGAGAGCTGTTATATTTTTGTAGGAGACTTTGAAAAATTTTTTGATACACTAAATCATACTATTTTAAAAAATAGAGTTAAAGAAATTATGGGAACAGATACTTTGAGTAAAGATTGGTATCGTGTATTTAAATCTATTACCAGATATTCCTACTATAATAAAACCTTTCTAAGAAAAAAAATACACTTAACGGATAAAGAAGTGAAAAAACAAAATAGAACAAGATATTTTGGTTCAGTTAAAGAATTTCAAGAATTCAAGCAAAAGTATCCACCTAATATAAACAAAAGTGGTATTGGTATTCCGCAAGGTAGTGCAATTAGTGCTGTGTTTGCAAATGTTTATTCAACCCATTTTGACAAACAGATTTCTGAAAAAGTGTCTATTCTAAGTGGTATTTATCGTAGATATTCTGATGATTTCATCATTATAATTCCTTTATCAAAAATCAATATTGCTGATTTTTTTAAGCTTTCTAGTGAAATTCATCTTATGGCACAAGATTTAAGCTTAAGTATGAATGAAGGCAAGACAAAGTTGTTAAAATATGAAAATAATAGTATAAAAGATTTAAAGAATAACGAAGAAAAAAGTAATCTTGATTATTTAGGGTTTGTTTTTGATGGAATAAATGTAAGAATGAGAGGAAGAAGTCCTCATAAATTTTACAGAAAAGCCTATAAGTTAGCTGAAAAAGCTGGAAAAATACAAGAGAAAAAGGAGTTAAAAAAACCACCTTATAGAAAAATGATGTATCGAGTATTTAGTGACAAGTCAAAAAATAGGGATAAAGGCTTCGGAAATTTTATAACTTATGCTGAAAAATGCCAGAAAGAATTTGATACTTTATCTCCACAAACAAATAATTTAATGATGCAACAGATACGAAACAGAAGAAAAAAGGTTGAAAAAGCTTTTGGAATTAAAATTAATCAAAGATAAACTCACAAACTGAAAAAAATTTGTGAGTTCTTTTAAGTATGTAGCTATTTTCTTCTAGAATTTCTTACTTAAAGATTCCTCAATTTCAAGCAACAACTCACCAAAATTCTGATAAACAACCTCAAATATCTCCCCACAAGCTTTCATCTCCTGTAGTTCTCTCATAACTTTAGAATCAAGAAAATGATTCATAAAATGCAAAGCTTCGTACAAATCCTTCATATCTTTCAAACAAGCTCGTGTAGCCAAAATATCCTGACAAGAAACAGATTTTAAATCCTGTGCTTTTCCCATATCTACATTCTCCTAATCTCAATTTTTGTTAAACTAAATCTAGACAGGAATAAAAAACGATCAGATCCGCGCCTCATCGCTTTCAATAGACATGACCACAGCAAATTTGTCTAAACAATTCAAAAGAATATCTCACATAAGGTAGAAATTCTCCCTGAAATTGGGTACAATAAAACATGCTAGTATTTAGGTACTGGCTATCGGCAACTTGTACTGGCAGTGATCGCTGTCTTTACAGGGCCTCATAGATTTGGTTCCCGCCAAACTGTGAGGTGCCGTTTTTTATTTTCTATCCTTACTTTGTTACTCTAAGGTAGTCGTAAGTTTTATCACGTCCTTAATCTTTCTTTTTCTAAAGTAATTTAACAGGATAGAAACAAAAAAAGATATCGGGGAAATACCCAATATCTGTTCATCAATAGTATAAACTAACCTTAGTAATTAACTTCTCATCAAATAAAGCCTCACAAAATAGACGTGGTAATATACACCATCTTTTTGTACAATGAAAGAAGCTAGTAGTAATGCTAGCGACTATTGGCAACTTGTTTGGGCAGTGATCGCTGTCTTTACAAGGCTTCAAGTATTTGGTTCCCGCCATCTACTTGAGGTGCCAATTATTATTTATATGTGATATAGCTTCGTGAACTTTTCCTAGTTCATCAAGCTTTTTTATTTCTATCCTGTACCAATAAGTATAAAGAACTTCACATCAATAATCAATACGAACACAGAAAAAAGCAAACGAAAATTCGTATAACTATCCGTAATAAGAATCAAGCTTCTTGTTATGTTGTACAATTAATGAAAGGAGATGATAAATATGGAAGCAACTACATATAGTAACTTTAGAAAACACTTAAAAGACCACATGGAGCAAGTCAATGATAACTCTGATTCTTTGATCGTTAATTCAAAAGACGAAAAAAATGTGGTCGCTATGGCTAAGTCAGATTACAATAATATTATGGAAAATCTGTACTTAATGTCTAGTGAAGCAAATAGACAACACCTTGATGAAGGTCATTATACAACTCTTTTTTTTGAGGATATTTGAATATAGATATAAGATGGTCTGATAAAGCAATAGAGGATTTAAATTTATTGGAAGAAAAATGACGCAACTAAAGCTAAAAGGATTAGTTGAAAATATTATGGAGACTCAAAACAAAGGTTTAGGAAAACCTGAACCATTAAAAGTTCACTGGAGTGGGTACTAGTCTAGAAGTATAAATAATGAACATAGATTGATTTATAGATACACAGAAAAATACATTGAAGTTGCCTCTTGTCGATTTCATTAAACAAAATAAACAAAAACACATGATAGTCAAAAATCATGTGTTTTGCATTACTATAAATCAAAATGTAAAGCGAGAATGTAGAAAGATATGAGTATCTATACTCAATCCTAACAACCGAATCTCAAGTTTCTTTATTTTCTACATCTGCATCCAATTTGGTTCCAAAGTATTTCCATCCGGATCTTGCACTTCAAGTCCAAACATTACATCTTCAGGAATACCCATATCAATTTTATAAAAATCGCCACCATTTGCTTTTGCTGTCTCAGCGAATTTTTTTACAGCATCAGCACTTTCCATACTAAATGCAATCAAAGCACCACTCGTCGTTTTCACATCTGCAATTTTTTTATCTTTAATAAATTTACTATAAAACTCATGATTTAATAACATGATCCAAAAATTATCATCCCAAACCATCGAACTTGTTTCTTCAGTAGAAAAATCTACGTTCTTCTTAAAACCCAACTTTTCATAAAATTCTGTAGAGCGTACTACATCAGTCACTGGGAAATTCACAAAAACCATTGTTGACATAAAAATCAAACCTTCTCTCTTTTTGTATTTATTATGTTTAGAGCATCCCATGTGCATGATCTTTTGTCAAAAATATAGGATGTAATCAGGTGAAAAAATTGACTGATGTGATAAAACCTAATTATAATATAATTACACTGAATAAGATTGGCTAAGTAAAGCAAGGAGGAAGTACAATCAATAATAAGACGATGATACTAAAGGCTGTGACTATTTTACTATTTATTTTTGGAATTAGTTTCAGCATTATGTGGTTTGTGAATAAAAATAATAATGTTACGCAAACGAAAACAACAGAAGGAACGAAAAGTTCAAGTTCAAATAAAGCGAAAAAAACTGAGACGACACAAAATAGTCAAGAGGTCTCTTTAGAGAACCAAGAAAGGAAAATTCAAGATTTAATGGCTACAATGAGCTTAGAGGAAAAAGTGGGTCAACTGTTCCTAGCTCGAGTACCCATCGAAGCGCAACAAGAAAGTATTCAGAATTATCATTTAGGTGGTTATCTTTTATTTGGAAGAGATGTTGAAGGAATGACCCCTGCTAATTTGAGAGAAAAAATCGTTTCCTATCAAGAGGTTAGCGAGATTCCGCTTTTTATAGCATCAGATGAAGAAGGGGGAACGGTTTCGCGTTTGAATAGTGGCAACGGATTAGTACCAGAGATGTTTAATTCACCAATGGTTGTTTATCAGGAAGCCGGATTATCGGGCATACGTTCTGATATTCAAAAAAAATCAGAAGTACTTCGCTCATATGGCATTCAAGGCGGCTTATTTCCAGATGCGGACGTTGCGACTGACCCAGAAGCGTTTATCTATGATCGAACATTGGGCGTAGATGCTGAAAAAACGAGTGAATATGTCAAGGCAAGTGTAGAGGAATTAAAGAAACAAAGGATCGCTTCAACATTGAAACATTTTCCAGGTTATGGCGATAATCGTGATTCACATGTCGAAATTGTGTATGATACAAGAGATCTCGAGACATTACGAAGCAATGATTTTTTACCGTTTAAAGCTGGAATTGCAGCTGGTGCAGATAGTATCATGGTTTCTCATAATATTGTGACCAGTATCGATGAGACGATGCCAGCTTCTATTTCTCAACCAGTTCATGATTTGCTACGAAACGAGTTAGGCTTTAAAGGCGTGATCATGACGGATGATATGGATATGGCAGGATTAGCTGATTTTATATCTCAAGAAGAAGCAGGACTTGCTGCTTTAAAAGCAGGGAATGATCTGATTTTGTCTTCTTCATATCAAGACCAGATTCCCTATATTTTACAAGGGATCGAACAAGGAAGCTATTCAGAAGAAGCGTTGAATCAATCGGTTTATCGTGTGTTAAAGATGAAAAGTGATCTAGGATTATTAAAAGAATAATACATCAAGAAGACTGTTCAGTGTTATTCACTGCTGAACAGTCTTTTTATGATCGAAAGAGTCAAATCAATTTTGGATTCATTTTTTGATAATTATCCAATTTATACGCTAAATTTCTCTCATAATCTTGGTTAAAAAAGCTTAAATATAAACTGTCAAAAATATACATCAACGACATCCTAGTTGAGAAGGACGAGATTTTATTATAATGATTTTCCATCGAAGAGAAAAGAAAAACACCATCAACTTTTTCATTTAGCAAAGGGCTGTTTTTTGAAGTGATCAACAAGATTTTACCCCTATTTTTTCTTAAAATTTCTAGAATTTTTTTGACACTAGTACTGCGGCCGCCATAAGAAACAACTATTGATAAATGATTTGGCGTGCTATTTGCTGCTGAGAGATTTTGCATATAATCATCGATCGGCACCTGAACTTGTTTACCGATTTCCTGCATTTGAAACTGGAAGTTTTGGGCAAAATAAATATTGGCAGATGCGGCGTAAATATCTATAAATTCAGCCTCTTTAAGCAAGTCACCATTAAACGCCATTGCATCAAAATTATTTGCATCGATGGTTGATTGAACCGTTTGATCATAAACCATTTTTAACTTTTTTGTCATGGCATAATGATTATCTTCAGCTGAAATAGGATAATCAATGTCGATGATTTGTTCGGTTGTCTGTTCATTTAAATAGCTGACCAAGGCGAATTTAAGATCATTTAACCCCTCAAGATCCAATTTATTGATCAAACGGTAAATCGTTGACATCGATACATAAGAATGGTCTGCTAGTTCTTTTGGAGAAAAACGAATAACCTTTTCCGGAAAATCAAGAATATAAGTAACGAGTGCTTCTTCACTAGTTGTAAGTTTATCTAAGTTTTTTAATTTGAGCATAAAATTCATTACAGAAAACACCTTTCGATCAGTTTCATATAAATAAATTATACCTGATTATCACGTATTATGTGTGGAATAAAAAAAAAATAGAGTCGGATTTTTAATATCCTGACTCTATTTCTATTATAATAATTCAACTAATGCTTTGGCAATCCCATCTTCGTTGTTAGATAAAGTGACCTTATCTGCCGCATTTTTTAACTCATCTACAGCATTTCCCATCGCAATGCCCATTCCAGCATAATTGATCAAAGATAAATCATTATGGCCATCGCCAAATGAAATAATATGCTCTTGATGGATCCCTAAAGGTTTTAGGGTTTGCTCCAAAGCATTCGCTTTATCGATTCCTTGATCAGTAAATTCAAAGTACATTGGTGCTGAGAACACACCACTAACGGATTGCTCAAAAGGCGCATAAATTTTCTGCCAGTTAGCTTGTAAATATTCAGGTTGAGCTGCGACAAGAATTTTATGAAGCGGAAAATCAACGAAAGCAGCTAAATCTTCTTTTTCACATAATAGGAAATTTCCTCCACGTGATTCGTATTCGATAATATTGAATAATCCATCAGAGAAATCTAAATCCAGCATACCGTCAAATACATTATTGACGTACATATAATCATCTTTTGCTATCATGGGTATGACGTCGAATTGTTTGAGATGTTCTAAAATATTCTTACTGTTTTCAATTGTAAGAGGTTGACTGAATAATTCTTTTTGTGTGCGCACATCAAGAACATGTGCACCGTTATAAGAAACGATCAATCCATTGTGCTGATCCATTTAAAGTTCCTCAACATATTTCAGCATCCCAGGAGTCGGTCTGCCAGATGCTAGAATGACTTTAACCCCATTTTTTTGAGCTGTGATCAAGGCTTCTTTTGTTTGAGCAGTCAGTTTTTTTTCATCATTTAAAAGTGTTCCGTCAATATCCAAGACAATCGCTTTTACGTCCATTTTATTTCCTCCATCGCTTCTTATTTTAAATAGTTAATTCTAAACGATTTCCCTCTGGATCAGCAATCACAGATTCATAATAACCATCACCTGTTGTACGGGTCGGGCTTAGTAGTTCAAAACCTTCCATAACTAAAATATTCGTGAGGTTATCGACATTTTCTTTACTTCCCAAAGAGATTGCTAAATGAGCAAAACCTAGCATTTCATTTCCAATATTTTGCTTAATAACATCGTTTCGCTGCATGATCTCAAGTCTGGCACCATCAGAAAAAGTTAAAAAATAAGAATAGAAACTTGTTTTTGTATTGTGGTAAAGTTCAGAAGCTTGTGCATCGAAATAAGTTTCATAAAAGCTGCGCATATTTTCCAAATCTTTGACCCATAAACCAATGTGTTCAATTTTCATTGTATACTCTCCTTTGCTGTAAATTACAAATAGTGTTAATGAGTTGATTGACTATAGTATAAAGGAAAAACAAGCTGGAAAGTGGGAGATCAGAAAAATTGAAAGTTTTTTCTCAAAAATAGCAACAATCAACGGATAAAGATGAAAATTTTTGTTCAACTAAAATCAACGTGTCAACAACTCTTGTTTTACAATAGCATCTAAAGAATCAAGAATTGTAAATATTGGAAAGCCAAATTCAGTAAGTTGTTCTTTAGAAATAATCGCCATTGAAAGTTGCATAAGATAAATATCACCTGAAAACCCGTCGTTATTCAAGTATAAATAATTGAGAAGTGCTTTTTGATAAGCCATCTTTTGATTTGTTAAAATCAAGTCAAAAGCATCTGGCACAATGTGAACCTCATAATCAAGGGCTAAGTTTTTTTCGAGATAAGCAATGTCGATTTTTTTGATTGTCTCCTTCACCGTTTTTGGGTTGGAAAAAATCAAGCTTTTTTTGTGAGGATTAGCTAAAATATGCGCAATTAAGGGATCTTCAACACGTAGAATCGGTTTATTGAGGATCAATTTTTGTTTGATTAAATTTGAATACATTGTACAAGTGATGATTACGCCGACAACGTTTTCTTCAATCTTTTTTTCAATGAAATTAGTTAAATTGTCAGTTGTGATTTGATCCAGAAAATCGGTCATAACATAATGCTCTAGCGCAAGTGTTTTTTCCTTTTGAAATAATTCTGTCAAATAATGAATATTAGAAAAATGAGCATGGATACAGATTATTTTTTTCAAGTAGGTTCCTCCAAACGATAAGTGAATAAATCAGCTTTCTAGTATTAAGTATATTATACGTTACTTCAGTTAATTTACTAGTCTTCATAGCACTTACAAGAAATGTTTGTTGACAAAACTAAAAAGAGCATGATATATTAAATGCAATTAAAATCGAAGTGAGGGATCCGTGCGTTGAAAAATTAAGTCAATTTGTTGAAGCTGCATTCAGACTGTAACTTGAATCATCAAGGGAACAGTGTGCAGATTTTCAGAATTGGTCTTAATAATTCAATGTACGGGTCTTTTTGTGTACTCATCAATGAATTGCCGATTCTGAAAACCGCTGGAGGAACAGTAAAATTTCCTTCAACTTTTCATAATGGGGTGAGACTATGTCAAAAATTGAACTAAAAAATATAACGTTTGGGTACGATACCCAAGGAACTTTATTATTTGATCAAGCTAATTTAACTATTGATACACAATGGAAATTAGGTTTGATTGGTAGAAACGGTCGCGGCAAAACGACACTGCTTAAAATTTTGCAAGATCAGCTGGTCTATAGTGGTCAAATTATTCATCAAATGGAATTTCTATATTTCCCACAGCCGATTAAAAACAAGCAACAATTAACGTATTATGTCCTACAAGAAATCAGCGATTTTGACCAATGGGAGATAGAGCGGGAGCTAAATTTGCTTCAAGTTGATCCAGAGATTTTATGGCGTGAATTTAAAACACTTTCTGGCGGTGAACAGACGAAAGTTTTACTGGCATTGTTGTTTATTGACGAGTATCATTTTCCGTTGATTGACGAACCAACCAATCACTTGGATATTGTCGGACGAAAACAAGTAGCAGATTATTTAAAAAAGAAACGGCAAGGATTTATCGTTGTCAGTCATGATCGTCAATTTGTAGACGAAGTAGTCGATCATGTATTGTCTATTGAAAAAAGTCAGTTGGAACTTTATCAAGGAAACTTTTCTGTCTATGAAGAACAAAAGAAAATCAAAGATGAGTTTGAAATTGCTCAAAATGAAAAACTAAAAAAAGAAGTTAGTCGTTTGAAAAAAACAGCCGCTGAAAAAGCTGAGTGGTCTCGTTCTAAAGAACAAGATAAATATGGCAAAGCATCCGAAAAAGGCAGTGGTGCGATTTATGACACAGGTGCCATAGGAGCAAGAGCTGCCCGCACAATGAAACGTGCGAAAACAATAGAACATCGCATGGACGCTCAATTATCAGAAAAAGCAAATCTCTTAAAAGATATTGAGTATATTGATCCGTTGACGATGAGTTATCAGCCAGGTCATCATAAACGATTACTGACAGTTGAAAATTTAGTTTTGAGTTATCAGGAACACGATTTGTTTCAAGAAATTTCTTTTGATTTGAACCAAGGACAACGGATTGCCTTAACTGGAGCAAATGGCTCTGGGAAGTCATCAATCATCCAATTTCTATTAGGTCGATTCAATGGTACAAGTAAAGGTGAAACAATTTTACCTGACAAATTAAAAATTAGCTATGTTCGTCAAAACTACGAAGATAATCAAGGAAGATTATTAGAATTTTCAGAAAAACAAGGGCTTGATTACCAAGAATTTCTCAACAATTTGCATAAATTAGGGATGGAAAGAGAAGTCTTCCAAAATCGTATTGAACAAATGAGTATGGGGCAGCGCAAAAAAGTGGAGCTAGCGAAATCTTTAGCACAGCCAGCAGAATTGTATATTTGGGATGAGCCATTAAACTATTTAGATGTTTTTAATCAGGAACAATTAGAAAAATTAATTTTGACCTTAAAACCATCGATGCTAATAGTAGAACATGATCAAGCTTTTTTGGAGAAAATCGCGACTCAAGTGATCACTCTAGTTAAAAATCAATAAGTTTAAACTGTCAAATACCTCCATTTTTAATGAGTATTTGGCAGTTTTTTTGTGAATTCTTTTTCAGTCTAAAACGATTACAAAAAATCTGAAAAAATTTATGAATGAAAACAAGTTCTAGTTTCGTGTATAAACCCATCAAAATATATGATACCACTTAATAAAAATCAAAGGTTCATCCAACTCAGCTCAAAAATACTTTTATTTAAATTAAAATACATAAATGTAAAATCACTAGGTAAAAATAAAAACTTCAATGCAGAAAAGCTACGAAGAGCCGTTTATATAAGAATCTGGTAAATTCATTACTGGCGTAAAAAACGCCAAAAAATATAAACACGAGAAAAAGCTGCGAAGTTAAACTATAGATGAAAGTAATTTTATTGAAATATGTTCATATACCTATTTTTATTTTGAAAATCCAAACTTCGTAATGAGGAATTGACCTACATGTTTGGAAATAACTTAGGTTCAGACTAAGTACAAATGGAGGTGTTTGATTTTTTTTCAATAATGATAGAATTCCGCGCAACCTAACCATATTCAAGAATGCTATATAGGCGGAGTATAGCGAGAAATGGAGTATATTATGAGAAAAACATCGATTATAAAAAGATTTCTCTACCTATTGTTGGTGATCGTCCAAGGAAGTAATCTTTTTTTAGTGGTATTTGCCGAAGAACTTAATTATTTACCAGAGAGCATGACTTAAATTTTTCTTGCTCGCAAATAGTATAGGATTTTTGAATTTACCAAAAATAATTGATCGAGAGAGTTCAAAGATCTCATCATTTATCGTAATATATCTGATAAAACTCCAAAAAGGTATCATACCATTGGTTACTTTGAGTTTTACTCCATTATTTTTAGTTAAGAGCAGTTCGATCGTGTCACCATAAAGTTCATTATAATTATGGATAATATCAAACAAATCAGTCACGTATCTTTGGGTACTTCGAGTGGCTAAATCTAGATGATTGCTAATTTCTGAAATTCTAAACCGACGGTCTTCGTTGATTAGTAGATCAAAAAGTGAAATTGTTTTTTGCCTTTTTTTTGTTAAAATGAGAAAAATTGTCAACAACGAGAGGTGACTTAGGGATTAACATAGAGCAATCATTACTATGGACCATAGAAATTTAGACGATTAAGACATCAAGGACTAAAATTTTCTATTTTAAACATAGATATTAGTGAAAAAAATAATAAATAAAACAAAATTTGTGTATAATAAAAGGGTCATAGTTTTGAAAGTCGTGTAAACTTAAGTCAAGAAAATCTATAACAGCAACGCGTTTATAGACAATAATAGATTGCTCTACTTGCAACCCACATGAATTGAATAGGTTGTCTTGATGAAATGACGTTCTTCAAAGTATGATCAATAAATAAAAGAAAGAAGTGTGAACCGTGGAAAATATCCTGAGTTTATTAGGTGTCCTGATTGTTATTGTTGGTTTCGCAATGAAATTGGACTCGATTTTGATTGTAATGATCGCCTTAGTCGTGACGGCACTAGTCGGAGGAATTGGGTTAGAAGGAATGCTAGATATACTGGGCACAAGTTTTGTAAGTAATCGAGGTATGGCAATTTTTATTATTATTATGTTGGCTACAGGAACTCTAGAAAGAAATGGTCTAAAGGAATCGGCAGCTTCATTGATTCGACGATTCAAAAAAGTTTCAGCTGGTATGATCATTGATATTTACGGCGTTTTCCGGATGATTTTTGCTGCATTTAATGTTAGTTTTGGTGGTGTTGCTGGATTTGTTCGTCCTATTATCCTACCGATGTCGATAGGTGCTGTTGAATCCAAAAACTTAGAATTAAATAAAGAATATGAAGAAGAGCTAAAAGGAATGGCTTCGGCAATGGAAAATATCTGTTGGTTCTTTGGACAAGTATTGTTCATCGGCGGATCAGGTGGTTTGTTAGTTCAATCGACTTTGAAAGAGTTAGGTTATGAAGTAACATTAGTTGAATTAGCTGCTGTTGAAATTCCTGTCGCGTTGGTAGCAATAGTGACAGCTAGTATTTATTTTTATACGAAAGATCGTCGCTTGATGAAAAAATATTACGGTGATATCGAGAAGAAAGGAGACCAATGATGAACTATTTTATGAATTCAGAAGTATTACTTGGTGAGAAATTATTAGAAGTTTTATACATCTTAATGGGATTGATTTTAATTTATACGGGTATTAAGAATTTATTCGACAAAAGTAATCCACATCGTTACGGAACTGGTTATTTTTGGTGTGCATTAGGAATCGTGATTGCCGGTGGCCGTTTTATTCCATCGATGGTTAGCGGAATCTTGATTTTTTCTATGACTATACCAGCGATTTTGAAAAAAGTTAGTAAAGGGAAAAGTAAATTACCTTCTAAAGAGTATATGCAACAAATGTCAGATAAGCTGGGCATGAAAATTTTTATTCCAGCATTAAGTATTGGTGTATTTGCTATTATATTTGCCTTATTTACAAAACTTGGCGCACTAGTCGGTGTGGGTGCAGGTGTTTTGGTGGCAATTTTGATCTTGATGTTTTATTCTAAAAATAACAAACCAACTACATTTTTAGATGATGCAGCGGATATGCTTGGAACGGTTGGACCATTAAGTATGTTGCCGATGCTTTTAGCATCACTAGGTGCGGTGTTTACTAGTGCAGGTGTTGGAACAGTAATTTCTTCTGCAGTTGGAACGATCGTACCACAAGGAAATGTCGCCGTCGGTATTATTATCTATGCATTTGGGATGATGTTATTTACGATTATTATGGGGAATGCTTTTGCAGCGATTACTGTAATGACAGTGGGGATCGGAGCGCCTTTTGTCTTAGCTTACGGTGCAAATCCAGCGTTGATTGGTATGTTGGCTTTAACTTGTGGTTATTGTGGTACATTGTTAACACCAATGGCTGCGAATTTTAATATCGTTCCAGTCGCAATGTTAGAGATGAAAGATAAATACGGTGTCATTAAAAATCAATGGTTTATAGCGATTTTTATGTTCGTATTCCAAGTTGTATACATGATTTTATTTAAATAGTTATTCATTTAGTTTACGAGTCTATCTTTTTTTAAGCTGAATGAGACAATGATTTTTTTGGTTTGACATACAGTAAATGAAATGGAGCGGCATGTTGTCGCTCGTTTATATCAGAGAGGAGATTTACAATGAAAGTTTTAGTCACAGGTTTTGATCCATTTGGTGGAGATTCTATTAATCCAGCATATGAAGCAGTTAAAATGATTCCAAATGAGGTGGCAGGAGCCGAAATAATCAAATTAGAAATACCAACCGTTTTTAAAGAAAGCGGTGAAGTAGTAGAAGCTGCGATCAGAGAACATAATCCGGATATCGTGATTTGTGTAGGACAAGCAGGTGGACGCAGTGCGATTTCATTTGAGCGAGTAGCAATCAATTTGGCGGAAGCAAGAATTCCTGATAATAAAGGAAACCAACCAATTGGAACAAAACTGGAAGAAGATGGGGAAACAGCTTATTTTACAACGTTGCCAATCAAAGCGATGATGAAAAATGTACAGAAACATGGTTTACCGGCTTACATCTCTTATACAGCGGGTACATTTGTCTGCAACGATATTATGTATCGTTTATTGTATATGATCGATAAAGAATTTTCTGATGTGAAAGGCGGTTTTATCCATGTACCGTTTGAACCAACACAGGTAATCGATCGTCCAGTAGGAACAGCTTCAATGCCCATTCAAACGATTGCTGATTCGCTGAGCTATGCAATTGAAGCCGCGGTGACAACTGAAGTAGATATCGAAGAGAATACAGGAACAACGCATTAGAATAATAATTGAGTATAATAGGAAGAGATCAAGGCAAAAGTAATTTTTTGTCTTGATCTCTTCTGTTCGTTTGCTAAATGAAAAATAAGATAAAAAATATGAGGATCATTATCTTATGATATACTAACTGAACACGGAAAAAAGGGAGTTAATGAATAAAGGATAAATAAATAGATTTCCACGTAAATGATTTTTTACTATCAGAAAAAATGCAGCAAATTATCAGCATATTTACTCATATCAATCAGAAATAAATTGCATTAAGTGATACTGACAGCTATAGTATTAATGAAGTATAAATTTACAATAATAGTAAGAAGGGTAGTTACAAGAATGAAAAAGTTAAAAATTCAGGATTTTATTTCAATTGGCATTTATACAGCCATATATTTTTTAGTCGTAACGATTGCTATGGTTATTTTACGTTTTACGATTCCAGCCTTTAATTCGGTTCTGATTCCTAGTGCTACAGCTCTTTTTGCAGGAATCATCTATCTATTGGTGATAAAACGAATTCCACGTTTTGGTGCAATCACGATCATGGGGAGTGTCATGGGACTATTCTTTTTAATCTCCGGTCATTTTCCGTTATCTTTTTTGCCAAATATTCTTTGTGCGCTAGCTGCTGATTTGATTCAGTATCGTACAAATTTAAATGAAAAAGTAAGAACAACAGTTAGTTATACTGTTTTTAGTTTTGGTTTGATGGGTCCAGTATTGCCATTGTGGTTCATGAAAAATGCTTATATTGATTCATTGATAGCACGTGGAAAAGATGCTGTGTATATCGATAAAGTATTTGCTCCGATCACAACAACAACCTTTTATTTTTGTGTCGCAGCTGTTATTATCTGTAGTATTTTAGGCATAATGATCGGACAAAAAATTTATGAGAAACATTTTGATAAAGCTAAAGGAAAAAATTATGGAAAAAGTATACGTGACGTTTGATCCGAGAAGTAAACTTTGTACGATTTTATTTGCCAGTTTGTTGTTGATGTTTCCTATACCATTTCAGGCAGAAATTTTATTTGTAACGCTAATGTATATACTATTTATTCTAAACGGCAGTTTAAAAAAAGGAACGATTTTCTATGGCATCTTTTGGTTGCTTGTCTTAGGTGATCATTTGATGTTTCCTTTTATTGATCATTCGATCGTAGCATTCTTCGATTTTTTATTTGTCGGAAATCGTCGAATGTTACCAACGATCATGGCGGCGGCTTTTGCCATGAATAGGACGAAAATCAGTGAATGGATCGCGGCTTTAAAAAAATGTCACGTACCGTTTGGTTTGATCATACCATTAACTGTGTTATTTCGATTTTTTCCTATACTGCTTCAAGATTTTAGAAGTATTCGTAACGCGATGAAGTATCGTGGGATTGCTATTTCTACCGTTGATTTATTCATACATCCGCTTCAAACGATGGAGTATATCATTGTTCCGATTTTGATGTCGGCAGAAAACACATCTCTTGATTTATCTTCAGCAGCTTTAGTTCGTGGATTAGCTAATCCAAAAGCTCATACAAGTGTTTATGAGATTCGTTTTAATGTTCAAGATTATATATTGATCGGCAGTCTGATTCTTTGTGGAATCGTTGGGAGGTTGATGTGATGATTGATTTACATGACGTTACTTTTGCCTATGAAGACCAAGAAAAGATCATCCAACAGGTAGATTTACAGGTCAATGCAGGTGAATTTATTGTTTTATGTGGTAAAAGTGGTTGCGGAAAATCAACATTGTTAAGAATTTTAAATGGCTTGATCCCAGAATTATACATGGGGGAGTTGACAGGTACGGGTTCTATTTTGGGGCAAGAACTGCTAACAAAAGAATTTAACGAGTATGTTCGTGCTATTGGGGTTGTGTTTCAAAATCCTAAGACTCAATTTTTTACTAGTGATGTCTATTCTGAATTGGCATTTGCGATGGAAAACTATGGCGTGACAAGAGGAGAAATGATTGAACGAATCAATGAAATAACAAGTATGTTCTCTTTAGAAGCCTTTTTAGACCGAAGTATGTTTCATTTATCTGGTGGACAAAAACAATTGATCGCGTTTGCTTCTGCCAGTATGTTGAATCATCGCTTGTTTTTATTAGATGAGCCTTCAAGTAACTTGGATGAAGCAACGATAGAACAGTTAAAAGCCTATTTACAAGTATTAAAAAATCAAGGGATGACGATCATAGTGTCTGAACATCGTTTGTATTATTTGACAGAACTCGCTGATCGCTACTTGGTCATGAATAAGGGCGAAATAGTCAATGATTATACGAAACAAGAAATGAGAGAAAAATCATCTTCAGATATTCAGTCTATGGGATTGCGGGCCCTCGAGCAAACAGCTATTAAAAAGACTTCCAAACCTGTTAAAGCAAAAGAAAATATTCGTTTAACATTTGATGGACTGGAGTTTCATTATCGCAAACAAGCAACAGGACTGAAAATTCCATCCTTAACGGTAACAAGTTCTTACATCACCGGGATCATTGGGCATAACGGAGCAGGAAAATCAACGTTTTCGAAACTTTTATCAGGATTGATTAAACCAAAAAAAGGATTCATTAAGCTCAACCAAAAAATTATGCGTCCAAAAGAGTTGATCAAAGAAAGTTTTGTGGTGATGCAGGATGTGAACTTGCAATTATTTTTTGAAACAGTCGAAAAAGAAATAAGCTTGAATGCAAAAAACACCAATCAGTTTGATGAAATCGTTGCTATGCTGAATTTGGAGCCAATTTTATTACGCCACCCGCAAACCTTATCAGGTGGTGAAAAGCAGCGTGTGGCAATTGCAAGTGCCTTATTATCAGGAAAAAAAATTATTATTTTTGACGAACCGACAAGTGGATTAGATTTGATCCACATGGAAGAAGTCAGTAATACTATACATTGGCTACGTCAAGAAAATATTTTGGTAGTAGTAATCACTCATGACAAAGAATTTCTCAGCCGAACTTGCCAGCGAATTCTTCATTTTGATCAAGGAACTATTATTGAAGATTATTTTATTGAGCTAACGATAAAAGAATAATAGATAATAGCTGTATATTCTGATTTTTAAACAGAAATGTGTTGTGTTAGACGTAAGATGAATCACATGATGTATTTACATCGGGTTAAAATAAAATCAGGAGCTGAAGAGAAATGGATAGCAAAGTGATGCGACGAAGTAACTACTTGATACAGTTATAGCGCTGATAGAGGCTGTATTGAGTGAATCATTTCTATCAGAACAGAGCATAGCTGTATCTAACTTACAATAAAAAAACATGTAAGGAAGGATCGTTATGAAAGAACTGGAATTAATAAAATATTGGAAAACAATAGAGCAATTAAAATTTGAAGGTTGGGATTTTTCATATATGAACGGCCGTTGGGCTCATGAAGTTTTGCCTTGGAGTTATTCTGATCTCGTTCGTGAAAATTTGTCTAGAGAGATGGTTTTACTTGATATGGGCACGGGTGGTGGAGAATTGCTGCAGTCATTCAATCATCCATATCAAAAGACTTCTGTAACGGAAGGCTGGCTACCAAATTATCAACTGTTAAAAAAGAAACTTCAACCAAAAGGTGTAACTATCGTTTATGTTGACGAAACAGATCAATTGAATTTTCAAAACAATTCTTTTGATATTGTTCTAAATAATCATGAATCATATGATCTCAAAGAAGTGAGAAGGGTGTTGAAGCCAGGTGGATTGTTTATTACACAACAAGTTGGTGATCAAAACGGGTATATCCTCTCAAAAAAATTGTGTGTCAATGCCCAAGCAAAAAACGTAGAGTGGACACTCGAATCAGCACAAAAAGCATTGCTAAAAGAAAATTTTGAGTCTCTGTTTGCCAAAGAACATTTTCCATATCAGCATTTTTATGATATGGAAGGGCTGATTTATTATGTAAAAAGAATTCCATGGGAATATCCAGAATTTGCTGTAGAAACTCATTCTAATCAATTATTTGAGTTAGAAGAAGAATTATTGACCAAAGGTTTCCTCTATAACAATCAACATCGATTTATTCTAATTGGAAAATTAAAGGACTAACATCGAAAAAAGCGTACAGTCAGCTGAATAAAAGGGTTCTATAATATATTGTGTTGGTGGAAATCAAAAAAGATTTTCTACCAGCACTTTTTTAAGCATTTAAACACAAAAAAGGAACAACTAACTGATAAAATGAAATCGACAAAAACCACAAATCATCAGAAAGGTTGTTCCCTATGGATAAGAATACCAGATTATTGCTCGGACTTACAGACAAAAACCTCTGGTTTGAAAAAAATTGGTTGGAACAAAGAACAGTAAAAGGAGTGCAAGCTCAAGTGATTAAAGCCAAGCTGACCTATTCACCTACCCATTGCGAGAAATGTGGAAGCCTCGATCATGGACAAATCATCAAAAATGGCAGTCATACAACAACAGCTCAATTGCCTGTTTTTAATGAACGTTTCACTCTATTAGAGCTAAAACGGACACGCTTTCTTTGTCATGAATGTGGTACTACTTTTCACGCTCATACAGAGCTGATTGAAGAACATCATCACTTATCTAAACAGCTTCAATACCAAATTATGCTTGACTTGAAAAAGAATGTTTCAAGAAAAATGATTGCTCAAAAGCACTTTGTTTCAGACATAACAGTCCTTAGAATGATGGATAGACTATCACAAAATTATCGAACAAACTGGAACTTCCTCCCTAAAATTTTATGTATTGATGAATTTAAATCCATGAAATCTTGCCAAGGAAGTATGAGCTTTATTTGTGTGGATGGACAACGGAATCAGTTGTTAGAAGTGTTGGAAGATAGACGACTACACAAATTGACCGCTCATTTCATGCGCTTTACACGTGAAGCTCGGCTACATGTAGCGTATCTCGTAACAGATATGAACGCTAGTTACCATCAACTTCTTCGAACGGTCTTTCCTAATGCTCAATTAGTGACGGATCGCTTTCATATCGTCCAACAAATGAATCGTACGTTGAACCAATTGCGAATTCAAACGATGAACCGCTTAAAAAGTTCTAAACCAAAACAATACCGTCGCTTAAAACGCTATTGGAAGTTACTATTGAAAGATTCCGATAAATTAGATATAAACTGTCGAGCATACCAGCCCTTATTTAAACGACCATTAAGTCAACAGGATATTGTCGATGAACTGTTGCACTATGATGCTGTCCTACGGACAGGCTATGATACGGTTCAATACTTAAAATATGCTTTTTCTCATCGGGAACATACACTCTTTTTTGAGTATCTTCAACAGCTAGATAATCAGCTACCACACTGGTTCAAAAAGAAATTACTCTTCTTTAACAAATATAAAGAAGGCATTAAAAATTCTTTTCGCTTCCCTTATTCTAATGGTGTCACTGAAGGGTTAAACAATAAACTTAAGGTAATCAAACGGGTAGCCTATGGCTATCGAAACTTTTATCATTTTCGTTCACGTATTTATATTATTCAAGGTCTTATTTTTTCACAACAATAAAAAAAGCCTGATAAGAATGTTCTATCCTTACCAGACCTAGATTTCTATTCAGTTATTTGGCTTACCAACACAATTTGACGTAGAACCAATAAAAGTTGACTGTGCGCTTTTAGTATTTTAATAGTTCTATGATTTTACAACGAAAACACTACAAGGTGCATTCTGTACAACATAAGTCGTAGTAGTACCAAGCTGATTAGATTGAATCATACCTTTACCAGTAGCACCTATAACAATCAAATCGATTGCTTGATTATTAGGAATAATGGAAGAGATCATCTCTTTTGGATTACCAATTTCAACAATCGGTATCACATCATCTAACCCTTGCTCAGTAGCATAATAAATATTTTTTAATAGTTCTTTTTCAATTGCTTCTTTTTCTTCAGCAAGCACTTTTGAATAAGCATAAGAACTATGGCTGATCGCATTCTCGTCAACAACAGATAATAAATACAAGGTAGAACCTTTTTCTTTTGCGATAGCAACACCATGTTTTAGGGCCAACTCAGCATTTTTTGATCCATCAACGGCAGCTAAGATATTTGAATAGTTATTGATCATTTTAATCAGCACCTTTCTTTTATCTAACTTCATTATATCATGTTTATCAATAGAGGGTAAATGAATAGATAAGAAGTAGTGATAAATAAAAAACGATAAGAAATCAAAGTAGCCATGATTTCTTATCGTTGATCGATTGTTATAAACCAAGGAATGGTGCTGGATTTACAAATCCGCTCCATAATCCTGTTGAAATACTAAAATGTAAATGAACACCAGTAGAATTACCAGTAGTTCCCATGCCACCTAACATTTGTCCAGCGCTGACACTTTGACCTGCAGCAACACTTAAACTACTCATGTGAAGATAATATGAATAGTAGCCGTTATCATGCTTGATCACAACGTGATTTCCAGCCATACCGCTATAATTAGCACTAACGATTTCACCTGCTCGAGCAGCCATGATCGGTGTACCACTTGCGCCACCAAAATCAATTCCGTCATGGAAGCTGCCTGAGATTCCAGTAGGATCTTCACGACCGCCAAACCCACTAGTAATAGTCAAGTTGGATACCGGAGCAGACCAACCACCAGAAGAGGCTGGAGGAGTAGGAGCTTGTTGGGTGTTTTCAGCAAGATCATTATTACTAGTATTAGTATTAGTTACATTTGCTGGTTCTTCTACTTCAGCTGTTTGAGAAGGAGCTGCTTGTTTTGCCTTCGCTTGCTCTTGCGCTTGCTTTTCAGCTGCGGATTTGGCTGCAGCTTCCTTTTTCTTTTCTTCAGCGATTGCTTTTAACTGAGCTTCTTTTATTTTTTGAGCTTCTTCTTTTTGTTTGATGAACTTATCTTTTTCAGCAGTTTCATTAGCGAGACTTGCTGAAATTTCATTTATCTTTACGTTCTGTTCAAGTTTTGCTTCAGCTAAAGCAGATTCTTTTTCTTCAAGTTCTTCTGTTTTTTTCTCTAAAGTATTCAATGTTTTGGTTAGAGAGACTTTTAATGTATCAAGTTCTTTTTTATCTTCTTTTTGAGCAGTTAAGATATCATTATTCGCAGTAACTAAGGTATTAACAGCTAATGCTTTTGAGATGGCATCAGAAACCGATTCAGCACTCAATAAAACAGTCAAAATTGATTCTTGTTCATGGTTTGTTTGAGTTGTTCTAGCTTGAGCTCGTAATTGCTCATCTCTTTTTTTGATTTTTGTTTGTAAATTTGAAATTTCTGTATTTAATTTATTCATTTCTTTTTCGTGTTTTTGTTTTTCAGAGAGGACAGTTTGATACTCTGTTTCAATCGTTTTGATCTCAGTTTCTAAAGTTGCTAAGTAATCTTTGGCATCTTTTTCATTTTTTACGATATCTTCGATTTTCTTTGTTTGATTTTCGATTTTTTGATCGATATCATCAGCTAATACACTTATTGGCGCAATGTTTACTAATAACATAAATGAAAGTGTAACCAGTAATTTTTTCTTCAATTGGCGTTCCTCGCTTTGTATTAATCATTTTTTATGTGTATGACTTTTCAAAAAAGCCTTTATTATTCTTTAATAAGACAAATTAAAGTATACCATAGTCTTTGAAGAATAATCAGGTCTAATCAGCAAGAAAAAATAAAAAGAGTGAAATTTAAAATATGGCAATCAGCGTATCATCTAATTGTAATATATGAAACCTACCATTAATAAGAAAGTATAGACATAATAATAAATAAAAACAGATTATTTTTTTCGCTTTTCAAAATAAAATTCATCAAGTAGATGAAGGAGATCATTTTTGGTTTGTGTGTATTTTTTAGTGACTATTTTTTCTGAAAGTGGGTTACTTTTATCGCGGGTGTTAGTGATATCTGAATAATCTATTACTTTTGATGTCGAATTATTTTTGTACGCTATATCATTAGTGAGAACTTCAGACAAAATAGTAAACATTTTAGGAATTGAAAGACGATTATTACTTGTTTTAGTACGTTTTAATAGATCGAGTACCAGAAATAATACAGAGGCATTTATTTCTTTTTCACTGGAATCATACAATAATTCTTCGATCATAGGTAGAAAATCTTTTCTATAACGATCATTTTGTTCAATCTTGTAAGTAACAAAATCTTCAGCAATAAGTGGTGCATGTTGTTCTGAAAGATTTAATTGATAACGAGTATCAAATAAGTACGGAAAAAATTCATTTGCTTTGGTTAGAATCTCCAAATCTTGACCGTAAGTAATTTTTTTTTTTTTCAATGCAACTAGCAATTGTTCAAGCTGATCGAGGTCCAATTCTTTGCGTAAATTGGCCTCAGCTAATAATTTTTTTACATACTCCGTAAAGTCTCCGTAGCGAATCCAATCAGCAGTTGTGTTACCAAGAATTGCTATTTTTTCTAGTCTATCTGATTTGGGTAGATTATTTCCTTTTTCCCAATTATTTACGGTACTGGCACTAGAATTTCCAACTAAATTTGAAAAAAGAGCCATTGAATATTTATGCTTCTTTCTAATTTCTTTGATTCTATTTCCAGCTTCTTTTAAATCAATTTCCAAAATAATACCTCCTTATAGCTAAAACGAACTTATATTCTTTTTTCTGGATAAAAGCTTTCTCTTCTACTATATCATTATTTTAAGAAGAGGTGTATCGTTTTTTTTTCATTTTGTTCTTGTAATTCTCTTTATTAAATGGTATTCTTTTTATACCGAAAAGTATTCAATTTGTTATTTTTATTGTATAAAGTTTTTTGTGCGTTGGAACGATATAGATTATTTCATTGGTATTCTCATCTTTAATATTTGAAAAAATATGAAACAACTATAGAATAGTTCTTTTTTAAACTTTATCAAAATTTTTGCCGGAAAATATTCATTTTAAAGGAGGATAAGTATAAATGAAAAAAATAGCTAGAATTGAGGAGCAAAAAAATCGTCTTCTTTACCAATTTTTAGAAAGACTGAACAGAGAAATTCCGCACCAAAAACACAAACAAAAAATGGAGGAAAACTGTGTGCAGCAGTACAAATTACTAGTGAATATGACTTTTAGCGCAAACGTCTTGTATAAAGGATTAAATTACGCAAGCCATGTTTATAATCATGTTGCGAAGATCGAATACACGCGACTTTGTAAGGTGATCGTAAAGCAAAATTTTGACAAAGAAGTAACAGAGGAACTACTAAAAAAATTAAAGAAAACACAAAATGAATTAGTCCACCATTCACCGATGACGAAAGAGTCTGAAGGTATCGATATATTTTATGGATTTACTGGGGGAAATCGCAAAAAATACAAAACAAACCGTAACGCAATCAAGCAAATGTATGTAGAAATAAAACAGGAATCAAAGAAAAGTGTGTATAGATTTGTCAAGGATACTTATTATAGAAAATACAATAGAATAAAGGAGAAAAGAGATTATATGCTTTGGATTTTAAAGAGTTATACTTGGCATTAAAAGGCCTTCTAAAATTATAATACGCAAAAAAATTTTATTTTTATCAATTAGGAGACTTTATTTTTCGTAAAAGATATCTTGTGCTATGCTTGAAAAAATAAGAGTACAATATAAACAAATCTTAACTAGAAAAAGAAGGTTTTTAAATTGAGTAGCAATGAAAAAAATCATGTTAAACAACATTCTCATAGAATGGAAGAAATGAACAGTTCTATAAATGATCATGGTCAGATGTCTAGTATGGACCACAGTATGCATATGAGTAATTTTAAGCAAAAATTTTGGTTTTCACTGATTCTTGCGGTCCCGATTCTATTTATTTCACCGATGATGGGGGTTGATTTGCCATTTCAGTTTACGTTTAAAGGCTCTGATTGGCTAGTCCTGATTTTAGCGTCAATTTTATTTTTATACGGTGGAGAACCTTTTTTAAAGGGGGCAAAATCAGAATTGAAACAAAAAAGTCCAGCAATGATGACGTTAATCGCAATGGGGATTTCAGTCTCTTATTTTTATAGTGTTTATGCCTTTATCATGAACCAATTGAACCCACAAAATCACGTAATGGATTTTTTCTGGGAACTGGCTACCCTGATTGTTATCATGTTATTAGGACATTGGATTGAGATGAATGCTATTTCAAATGCTAGTGATGCTTTGCAGAAAATGGCGGAACTTTTACCAGATAAAGTTAAGCGATTGAATAATGATGGCAGTGAAGAAGAAGTGCCACTACAAGAAATTAAACAAAATGATCACTTGGTTGTTCGATCAGGGGATAAAATACCTGCTGACGGCATAATCATTAATGGGAACACTTCCGTTGATGAATCGATGGTCACAGGTGAATCAAAAGCAGTCACAAAAAATGAAAAAGATAAAGTAATTGGGGGTTCTGTCAACGGAAGTGGAACCATTGAAATAAGTGTAACTGGTACTGGTAAGACAGGTTATCTTTCAAAAGTAATGGATATGGTTAAAAAAGCACAGACTGAAAAATCAAAGTTAGAATATCTTTCTGACCGAGTTGCTAAATGGTTATTCTATATTGCACTTGGAGCAGGTCTATCAGCATTTATTGTCTGGCTGATCATAGATCACGATTTAAGTATTGCATTTGAACGAATGGTAACAGTCTTTATTATTGCCTGTCCTCATGCTTTAGGTTTAGCGATACCTTTAGTTGTGGCACGTTCTACTTCAATTGCAGCAAAGCATGGCTTATTATTAAAAAACCGAAATGCATTGGAACAAGCAAATGATATGCAATATATCATGTTAGACAAGACAGGTACCTTGACAGAAGGCAAATTCACAGTAACAGGAATTGAAATGATCACGAACAAAATCACACAAAAAGAAGCTTTAAAAGTAATCGGTGCTTTAGAAAACGATGCTAATCATCCCTTAGCGATCGGCATCATGAATTATCTAAAAGAAGAAGCTATTTCTCCTTATAAAGTAGAAAATCTCCAAAATATCTCCGGCATTGGACTCATCGGTACGGTGAATGGCCAAATAAGTAAAATTGTTAATGAAAAAGAAGTAGATCGTTTGACTATCTCTTTTGACCGTTCATTGAAACAGCGTTACCAAAAGCAAGGAAATACGTTAAGTTACTTAATTATCGATGATCAATTAATAGCTATGATTGCGTTAGGAGATGTAGTAAAACCTGAAGCAAAACAATTCATTTCTGATATAAAAGCGCAAGGACTCATTCCTATAATGTTGACAGGTGATAATAAAGTAGCGGCCGAATCAGTTGCCGATTATTTAGGGATCAATGAATTTCATGGCGGACTGCTACCAGAAGATAAAGAAAAAATTATTCAAGCGTATGTTAGTGAAGGAAAAAAAGTCATGATGGTCGGTGATGGGATCAATGATGCTCCAAGCTTGGTTAGAGCAACGATCGGGGTTGCGATAGGTGCTGGAACGGATGTCGCTATTGATTCGGCTGACGTGGTGCTGACTGACAGTGATCCGAAAGATATTATTAGATTTTTAGATTTGTCAAAGCAAACACGACATAAAATGATTCAAAATCTATGGTGGGGAGCTGGTTATAATATTATCGCGATTCCACTTGCAGCAGGTGTTCTAGCTCCGTGGGGCATTCTCTTGAATCCGGCTATTGGCGCAATTTTGATGTCTTTGAGTACTGTAATTGTGGCTGCAAATGCCATGACTTTACGTGTGCATAATTAATTAAAAATGAAAAGTAATGAATCTTGCGTATATTTATATGCATATTCATTACTTTTTTTGAATTCGATCAATGTAGTGACTATTTACTTTATACATAGGGGGTTGAAATGGATTATAAAGAGATTCTTGATTTTGAATCAAGAAAATTACTGGGACTTTTTAACTTATTAAAATCAACTGAAAATAATAATTCATTAGAGAAACTATCTCGTGAATTAAACATCAATGCTAAAACTATCGTAAGGTCTATGAAAAAGCTCAATCAGTTATTCAAACGTTATCAGTTGGCGGATCATTTGACCATTTGTAGTCGAGCAAAAAAATATTTCTACATAAAAAGAGATAAAGATATCTATTTAGAGTTATTTTTAGTACAGTTTTTAAATGATTTACCAGAAGTTACTTTTTTAAAAGCAATTATTGAAGAGGAGGATATTCAAGCTAAGCAACTAGCAAAACACTTATTGATCAGTGAGTCAAGTATGAGAAGACGAGTGAAAAAGATCAATGAGTGGCTAAAAAAGTTTAATATTGATTTAAAAAGAGGAACTTATCAACTTATGGGAGAAGAGGAGCAAATCAGAGCCTTGATCTTACATTTTTACTGGTTTGCCTATCAAGGGACAGACAATAAATTTTTACTATTTAAAAAAGAAAAAAACCAACAATTGACCGATCAGTTAGTTCTTTTTTTTCAAATGCAAATCAACGATCTACAAAAGGAAACCATTTTTCGTATCGTTCAAATTACGATATGGCGTTACCAAAAAGGGAAAAAGATCTTGATCAAGGAAGAGTGGAAGCAGTATATCGAGAATAGTTCTATTTTTTTCAAATTTGTAAAAGTAATAAGAAAAGAAGTGATCGATTTAGATTGGGATTTTGAAGAATTAGCTTATCTTTACTTAATTATCCAGGCTAGCTTTTTACCTTATTTTGGATCAAGTATGCAGGCATACATAATTGAAGAACACTATTTAAAGAAGACGACTTGTTTTCTAAATACTTTAATTGTCACGAATAAATTTAGGCGAGTATTTTGGGATAAAAAATTTAGCCATTCAAAGACAAGTGTGGTAGCTTTTTTGGGTTTTCATTTATACTACGAACTAATATCAGGATTTTTATTTGAAAAAAATCAATCAGTAAAATCGCTGCAAACAAAATATCCAAATTTTATGAGGAAACTTGATGAGGGCTTGTTTGAATTAATCAAAAAACATGAAATCTATCAAAGAATACCAAATGATGCATTGTGGTATCGCTATTTTATGATTTTAAGTTCGCTTATTTCACCGGTTTATAATGAGAAAAGATTATTTGTTTGTTTGATGACTGATTTGCCACTCGAAAAAGAAACAGAATTAGGGCAAAGAATTACGGATTTCTTTAGTAATACATTTAATCTAGTTGTGATTTATGCTAGAACAAGCCATTCTATCGCATATGCGGATATTGTTTTGACAACAGTGTTTTATCAGGCTTTAAATCACAAATATAATAAGCATGTTCTGATTATTGAACCTGACTTTTCTGAAACTGTATTTTTTCAAATAGAAAAATTATTAAAAAAAGTCTCAAATTGAAGCCCTTTCATCTAAATGTGTTAAACTATATCTGTGAATACAATTTTAGGAGGTTTTTTTGTGAAAAAAATACAATTTGGGACAAGTGATTTACAAGCAGCATCAGTTATTCTTGGCTGTATGAGAATGAATGGCGCTGAAAAGCCCGCAGAAATTATTGAAACAGCCTATGATCATGGCATAGATTTTTTTGATCATGCTGACATTTATGGTGGCGGTGAATGTGAAACAATTTTTGGAAAAGCATTGAAAGAAACATCAATTAAAAGAGAAGATATTATTATCCAGACAAAATGTGGGATTCGTAAAGGGATGTTCGATTTTTCAAAGGAACACATTATTGCTTCCGTTGAAGGCAGTTTGAAGCGTCTAGGTGTAGATTATGTGGATGCATTATTACTACACAGACCAGACACACTTGTTGAGCCAGAAGAAGTAGCAGCGGCTTTTGATCAGCTAGAATCACAAGGTAAAGTGAAATATTTCGGAGTTAGTAATCAAAAACCAATGCAAATCGAACTATTGAAAAAAACAGTGAAGCAACCTCTTTTGGCAAATCAATTGCAATTTGGGATCAAGCATACTGGTATGATTGATCAAGGAATTCACGTGAATATGACTGATGAAGCAAGTGTTGATAGAGATGGTAGTATTTTAGATTATTCGCGCTTGAATCAAATGACGATACAGGCTTGGTCCCCTTATCAATATGGCTTTTTTGAGGGTGTTTTTATTGGTAATGAAAAATTTTCAGAATTGAATACAACGTTAGATCAAATTGCTGAACGCCATAACTGCAAATCAACAGGTCTTGCTACTGCGTGGATTTTAAGACATCCTGCAAAAATGCAAGTCATAGCAGGAACAATGAATAAAAACCGAATCGAAGAGATCGCTAAAGCCGCGGATATCGTATTAAGTAGAGAAGAATGGTACGAAATTTATCGTGTAGCTGGGAATATTCTACCTTAGTTTGTCTGATTAAAAAGTAGATAAAAAGTATTTCATTTGTTTCTCTCAGATCACACCAAGTTTTTTAGGATAAAGAACTAAGTTTTGAAAGAGTCTAGAGTAGTCTTTACTGACTGTGAAAAAAATGAAAGACTACTTTCATTCTAGACGATTTTGTTTTGTGTATTTTTGTGAACCTGTGAAATCTTGAGTTTATAATTTTAAAAAAAAAATTAAGTAGTATTCTCTAAAAAAATTACACTTTATAAACGATTCGTTCATAAATTATTCACAAATAACTTGTACTATAAGCACATAGAAAAAAGACAATAGTTACAAGAAAACAATTTCATTTGTGTGAACTCCTAATGGACCCGCTCTGAGTGTGCAGAGCGGGTCTTCTTTGTTTTCAAATAAGCTTTACGAACTTTAGTTCCTTCCTACTGCAAAGTTGACAGATTTTTGTTAGAATGGTAATGAAACCAGTTTGCTGAAGATGAGGAGAAAAAAGATGACAAAAAATAAGTTACTATTAGTTGATGGAAACAGCGTAGCATTTCGAGCGTTTTTTGCTTTGCATAATTCCCTAGAACGTTTTAAAAATAAAAATGGGTTACATACCAATGCCGTTTATGCGTTTAACAATATGTTTGAAAACGTTATGACAAAAGAAAAACCAACGCATGTTTTAGTCGCGTTTGATGCGGGAAAAACAACCTTTAGAACTGAATTTTATCCAGAATATAAAGCCGGGCGCTCAAAAACGCCAGGAGAATTTAAAGAACAAATGCCTTACATTCGTGAATTGCTGACTGGTTTAGGTGTAAAATATTATGAGCTAGACAATTATGAAGCAGATGATATTATTGGCACACTAGCGACAAAGGTTCCCAAAGACGAATTTGATGTCGTTGTCTTATCAGGAGATCGAGATTTGACACAACTAGCAACTGAATCAGTAAAAGTTGATATTACGATCAAAGGTGTTAGTGATTTAGAATCCTACACACCAGAGCATGTAGCTGAAAAATATGATGGATTAACACCTAATCAAATCATTGATATGAAAGGTTTGGCAGGAGATACTTCAGATAATATTCCTGGTGTAACGAAAATCGGTGAAAAGACTGCTATTAAATTATTGAAAGAATTTGGTTCAGTAGAAGGTGTATATGAAAACATCGATAGCTTAAAACAAAGTAAAATGAAAGAAAACCTGATAAATGACAAAGAACAAGCCTTTATGTCTAAACGTCTAGCGACAATCAATGTGGATTCTCCAGTAGAGATAACGATTGATGAACTGAAATATGAAGGAAAAGACTTAGAAAAATTAATTCCATTCTACAAGGAAATGGAATTCAAACAAATGTTAAGTAAACTAAATGTTGAAGAAGAGACAGTTGAACTAACAGATGTTCACTTTGATGTTGTGGATACATTCACCGAAGAAATGTTTACGGAAGACATGGCTTTGTATGTTGAAATGCTGGAAGACAATTACCATACTTCGCCGATTGTAGGAGTGGCATGGGGAAATAAAAATAAGGTATACGCAACGAATAGTCTAGAACTATTTGAAAGCCAGCCTTTTATTGATTGGTTACTTTCCGAAAAGTACAAGAAAACAGTCTATGATGCCAAACGGACTTATGTCTCACTTAACCGTTATGTAGGGAAACCTCAAGGTATTGCATTTGATGTATTACTAGCGGCTTATTTATTAGATACAAATGATAATAATGCTGATATTGAAGGCGTAGCACAACATTATGGCTATACGGATATTCACTCTGATGAATCCGTTTATGGAAAAGGGGCAAAAAAAGGCTTGCCAGAAGATGATGAAGCATTCTTCAGCCATCTTGCACGAAAAGTCAATGCTATTCATTTTCTTTCAGAAAAATTAGATGCAGAATTAGTTGAAAAAAATCAAGCTGATTTATTCTATAAAATGGAGTTACCACTTTCAAAAATCTTAGGCGATATGGAAATTACTGGAATTCGTATAGATGCAAATCGATTGAAAGAAATGCGTATCGAATTTTCGAATCGACTACAGGAAATCGAACAAAAAATTTATGCAGAAGCCGGAGAAGAGTTCAACTTAAATTCACCGAAGCAACTAGGTGTGATTTTATTTGAAAAAATGGAGCTACCTGTTATAAAAAAAACAAAGACTGGCTACTCAACAGCTGTTGATGTACTAGAACAATTGAAAGAACAAGCACCGATTGTGGAAGATATTCTCGTTTATCGTCAAATCGCTAAAATTCAATCAACCTATGTGGAAGGACTATTAAAAGTAATTCAACCAGACGATAAAATCCACACTCGCTACGTTCAGACTTTAACACAGACAGGCCGTTTAAGCTCTGTTGATCCAAACTTACAAAATATTCCGATCCGTTTAGAAGAAGGACGGAAAATTCGTGAGGCGTTTGTTCCTAGAGAAAAAGATTGGTTGATTTTTTCATCCGATTATTCTCAAATTGAATTACGAGTGCTAGCTCATATTTCAGATGATCAACATTTAAAAGAAGCGTTTATAGAAGGTCAAGATATCCATTCAAGTACGGCGATGCGTGTATTTGGCATTGAAAAACCAGAAGACGTGACGCCAAATATGCGTCGTCAAGCCAAAGCGGTAAACTTTGGGATCGTTTATGGAATCAGTGATTACGGATTGTCACAAAATTTAGGCATTACGAGAAAACAAGCACAAGAATATATTGATACCTACTTTGAAAAATACCCAGGTGTTAAGAAATATATGGAAGATATCGTCCGGGATGCCAAAGATAAAGGATATGTTGAAACCTTATATAACCGCAGACGTTATTTACCAGACATCAATTCGCGCAATTTTAATTTACGCTCGTTTGCAGAACGAACTGCGATCAATACGCCGATCCAAGGAAGTGCTGCTGATATTTTGAAAATTGCGATGATCAATATGCAGAAACGTTTGGAAGAAGAAAACATGCAAGCAACGATGTTATTGCAAGTGCATGATGAACTTGTTTTTGAAGCGCCTCAATCTGAGCTGGAAAAACTAGATGAATTAGTGAAAGAAGTAATGGAAAATGCTGTTGCTTTACATGTGCCACTGTTGACTGACAGTAGTTGGGGCAAAACTTGGTACGAAGCGAAGTAGTGAACTAAAATAACATGAAAAAGACTGACCAAACGAAAAAGTTTTGAAAACTTTGATGTGTTCGTTTCGGTCTTTTTCTTCTAAGGAGAGAGAAAAATTGCCAGAGTTGCCAGAAGTTGAAACGGTCAGAAAAGGGTTAGAAAAATTAGTTGTTGGAAAGACGATCAAAGAAGTTGTAATTTTATGGCCAAGAATTATCGAATCACCAGAATCCGAACTATTTGCTCAACAGTTAATTGGTCAAAGAATTGAAAGAATGACACGACGAGGCAAGTTCTTGATTTTCAAATTAACAAATTATGATCTGATTTCACATTTACGTATGGAAGGAAAATATGAAACAAATGGACCAGAAGATGAGCGGACCAAGCACACTCATGTAATCTTTAGGTTCACTGACGGAACTGAATTACGCTATCTTGATGTTCGAAAATTTGGGCGCATGGTTTTGGTGCCTAAAAATCAAGGAGAAAATTACAAAGGAATTTTAGCATTAGGTCCTGAACCGCTCCCCTCTGAATTTAAATTGTTAGAATTTCGTAAAGGCTTGAAAAAGCACCATAAAGCCATCAAACCGTTATTATTGGATCAGCGTTTAGTCACAGGCTTGGGTAATATTTATGTGGATGAAGCCTTGTGGGAAGCAAAAATCCATCCTGAACAGCCAGCGAATACTCTAAAACCAAAAGAAATTGAGCGATTATATTATGCGATCATTGATGTTCTTGCTCGAGCAGTTGAGGCTGGTGGGACTACGATTAGAAGTTATTTAAATGCGTTGGGAGAAGCTGGGACATTTCAGGTTTCACTTAATGTTTATGGTCAAACAGGTACGCCATGTCCAAGATGTGGCACGCCGATCAAAAAAATAAAAGTTGCACAGCGCGGCACTCATTTTTGTCCGAAGTGTCAAACCTTGAAAGTGAGGAATTGATTGATGGGAATGGTATTAGGTCTAACCGGTGGCATTGCTACAGGAAAAAGTACAGTTGTTTCTGTGTTTAAACGTCTGGGATTCCCTGTTGTCGATGCTGATGTAATTGCTAGAGAAATTGTTGAAATAGGAATGCCGGCATTAGGGGAAGTAGTTTCTCTTTTTGGTTCGGAAATACTAAATTCAGATGGTTCATTAGACCGAAAAAAATTAGGTGAAATCATTTTTTCTGATGAGGAAAAAAGAAAAAAATTGAATAGCACACTCTCTCCTTTTTTGAAAGAGAGGATTTTAGCTGAGATTGCTGATAAAAAAAGTAAAGCACCATTAGTTATAGTTGATATTCCTTTATTGTATGAAGGAGGCTATGAGAAATTTGTCGATAAGGTAGCAGTCGTCTACATTCCAAAAACAATGCAATTGACTCGTTTGATGAAACGAGATAACTTAACAGAAAGAGAAGCCCAACAACGAATAACGAGCCAGTTGCCTATCGAGAAGAAAAGACAAAAGGCAGATATCTTATTCGATAATCAAAACAGTATCGAAGAAACAGAGAAATTAGTGGGAAAATGGGTATTAGAAAATAAATTTAAGTAAAATATCAGAATTTTAGTCTTTATATTTTTTACAATAATCTAACGCTAATAAAGTCATTAATGTGAAACTACGTATAAAACATTGTTTTTTCGTGGTTTCTTTTTTTACACATCAATAAGTGGACAAAATCAATCTATATACAAAAATTAAAATAACTGAAAATTCGTTAGAATAAATTGTCCGTCCTATCAGTGATAATAAAGTCAGGTCAGTTATTTGAAAAATTCAAGTTCAAAGTCTTTCAGAACATTTTTGGACGAAATTTCAAGATATTATTTATTCTGATTCATCTCAAATTGTTTGAGCATCTTAATCTCAAACAGGGAATGCGATTGTTTGTTCTAGCAACATAAACTTGGGATAGAAGTTGAAGTCTCTTTTGTCCTGGTAGGTTATTTATTCTATTTTGTTATTAGGGATCCGCTTTTATTCCTTAGTAACAATTCTTAAAAACAGGTTGGACGACGCGTTAAAAAGCGATGATACGATGGACTGAGATATAAGCGTGTCTCATGTCTTCTTTTATTTTTATTAGGCTATTTTCCCAAATGAAATGATAATAAAATTCTTTATGAAGTCATTGCAGATGGATGGTTTCTCACTCATTTCATGTTATAATACAGATAGTTAAATAAAAATCAAACTAAATTGTAGATAGTATAAGATAAAATGAGGTGAAAACTATGCGTTGTCCAAGATGTCATCATAATAATTCCCGTGTAATCGATAGTCGTCAAGCGGATGATGGTCGCGCCATTCGTCGTCGTAGAGAATGTGAGAACTGCAATTACCGTTTTACAACATTCGAACGCATTGAAGCAGCACCATTATTAGTCATCAAGAAAAATGGTGATAGGGAAGAATTTAATAGAGAAAAAATTTTACGCGGACTGATCCGTTCGGCCGAAAAACGTCCGGTTGCTATGGAACAAATGGAGCAAATAGTCGATAATGTCGAAAACCGTGTGCGTAGTTTAGGTGAAAATGAAATTTCGACAACTTTGGTCGGAGAGTATGTAATGGAAGATTTAGTTAATTTGGATGAAATCGCCTATATTCGATTTGCCAGTGTCTACCGTCAATTTAAAGATATGAGTGTGTTCTTGAAAGAACTACAAGGAATCGTAGACAAAGCCAAATCTTCAAATTCAGATACAACGAAAGAATAAGGAGGTCTTTCCTTGAAAGACAATTGGAAAGAAGTCCATCCTAAAAGTATTTTTCAAGTAGCACTATCTTATCCTTTATCTAATCAAGAACAAGAGATATTGACGCTTTTATATCAGCCAATGATTGGTGCAGAAGCTTTTAGTTTATACTTGACCCTTTTATCAGAAGTAGAAGAGATCGGGGTAAGTGAGTCTCTTTTTCATGCTGAATTAATCACGATGATGGATATGAGTATCAAGCAAATTCAAGCCGCTAGAAAGAAATTAGAAGGTATTGGGTTATTAGGGACCTTTAGCAAAGACGATCCTGAACTAGGAACACAGTATTTATACCGATTGAATCATCCTGAAACAGCTGAACGTTTTTTTAAAGATGAAGTATTGTCATTGACATTAATGAACAGTGTAGGACAAAGAAAGTTAGAAAAATTGTTTGAACGATTTAAACCCAAATTTGTCAATTTGACTGGTTTTGAAGAGATCTCAGCCAGTTTTAAAGATGTTTATTTATTTAAAGAAGAACAAATCATTTCACAAAGTAAGCAGTTAAGTCGAATGGAACAAGCATTCAAAGAGCCTAGACCTGCTCAAAAGCCAAGTGCCATCAATGATAGTTTCGATTGGTCCTATTTTATCCAAGGAATAGAAAAACTCGGAATCAAATTACCAGATAATCAAGCAGGCTTTAAGGAAGAAGTATTTATTTTCCATAATTTATTTGGTATAACAGAATTGGATATGATCGATTTCTGTTCTAAATCATTTGATTATTATACAAGTAAGATCGATGTAAAGGATTTTGAACGGGCTGTGTATAGAACATTTGATCCTGATAAAAAACAAAAACCAAGTGAGTTTCAAAAAAATGATTCAGTGGATTTATCCGCAGAGGATCAGCAGACGTATCGCTACAATTCGTTAAAAATGATTGGTTTTTCAACCCAAGATATTCAGATGATCATGGATAGTGAGAAAAATTTTCCTTTGAATTACTTAGAAGCATTAAAAAATGAGCGTGGTGGCTATACAACGCCGCAAGAACGTTCGTTGGTCAAATATTTAGTAAGTAAATCTGGTCTGCCAAACAGTGTGATCAATGTTTTGATCAACTACGTTTATAATATACAAAAACAACCTACACTAAAGGCCGATTACGTGAATCGAATTGCTAATGAATGGGCACAAAGTGGTATTTTTTCGCCAGAGAAAGCCATCGAACATGTCCGGGAACTAGCTAAAAAGGGTAAAGAGCAAAAACAAACGAGACAACGATACGGACAAAATAATCGACCAATCCGCCAAGAAACGTTACCGGATTGGGTGGATAATCCAGTAGAAGAGCAGAAATTATCTAAAGAAGAGCAAGCGCGATTAGACAAAGAAATTCAAGATTTCTTGAGTAAAGGAGGCGGAAATTAATGGAAGACGTAGGAAAAGAAATGTCAAAAATCATCCAAAGCAGAGATATGAGTGAACGTTACAACGAATTGGTAGAAGTTGTCTTGAAGGATACGGATGTTCAACAGTTTATTGAAGAACATCGTGAGCGATTAACAGATGAAGATATTCAAAAGAGCTACTCAAAGCTTTACGAATTTGTACAAGAAAAACGCAAATACCAACTGAATGATCCAACAATGATTGCGCCTGGATATGAGCCTCAACTAACCTTGAATTTTCATTACATTGATGTCACCTATGTACCGACAGAAGCGCTTATCGCTAAACAAAAAGAAGATGAAATTCGTAAACGAGTTCGTGCTATGGATATGCCAAAAGATGTACGAGAAGCCAGCTTAAATAGATTTGATACAGCATCTCAAGGTCGAGCACAGGCGATGGCAGAGACGATGAAATTTTTAAATGAATACACGTCGAATCCAAAAGAATTTCACAAAGGACTTTATCTTCAAGGAACCTTTGGAGTTGGAAAATCATTCCTATTAGGTGCGATTGCTAATAGCTTAGCTGAACGTGGTTTTATTACAACAATCGTTCATTTCCCAACATTTACAGTTGAAATGAAACAAGCAATTGGGAAAGATATGGTTGGTCCAAAACTTGATGCTGTCAAGAAATCACCCGTTTTGATGATCGATGATCTTGGTGCAGAATCGATGACTTCATGGATTCGCGATGATGTGTTAAGTGTTATTTTACAATATCGAATGCAAGAGCAATTAGTGACCTTCTTTTCATCAAATCTTGATTTAAAAGACCTAGAAAAACATTTATCCGTGACTCAACGAGGTGAGCAAGAACCTTTAAAAGCGCGTCGAATCATGGAACGTATTCGATATTTAGCACAAGAAATTACAATGTCTGGAAACGATCGAAGAAATGGATAGAGGAATATTACTGATTATCCTCTCTCCAGGTTTTTAGTGAGGTTGGAACAGAAGTGTTTAACTCTTATTTCCGAAGTTTTTACTTCTGTTCCCACCGTTTATTCAGATTTTTTAAGGCTAGGACCTAACTCGTAGAGCTATGTCCTAGCCTTTCATTTTTTTTATTTTTATTAAGTATACATGATGAGGATGGACGATTGTAGATTCTATCGCTTATAATAAAGTATCAATTTTTGGAGGACGTAACATGAAAAAAATCGCAATAGCAGTTTTAACTGTATTTACGCTGATTTCTTTAGGAGCTTGCGCACAAAATAAAAAAGATTCGTCAAAAGGAAGTGAAGAAACAGCAATGAGCAGCCAAAAAGATCAAGTGATTGATGAAACGCTGAATACTAAAGACAAAGACGAAACGCAATCAATATTTACCGCAGTTTTAGTTGAAGATGCTACGAAAAATGAAACGGTGGACAAATCGATTCGATTCGTTTTAAAAGACGTCGAAGTGGTTGAAGACCCAGAAAAAATAATTAATATGATGAAAAATGATGGCGTTATTTTAAATGTACCAAAGGAACAATTGGCTGATGGCCTCACAGAAAGTGAGTTTAAAGCTGGGGATACTATTCAATTTACTTTAGCTGGCTTACCTGCGATGACGATGTCGATTCCACCTCAAGTCGCTGGAAATTCAGTCGTGAATGTCGAAAAAAAATAATAAATTTAAAAAATAATCAATGTTGATAAATAGTGCAGCTGCACGTTTGTAACATTGGTTATTTTATTTTTGTTAGAAAAATGAATAAAATGCTATTGACATTTGTTTTAAAACGGTGGTATAGTTTCATCTGTAAGTTAATTAAATAGATTTGTTAGGTGAGGCTCCTATACAAACACAGGCTACTGCCCAAAAACATCGAGAGATGCCAATGGGTAGAACAGGGATTGTCGATTACAAGGCTTTTCATAAGGTAGCTAAAAGCTCTGCTTTTTACGTTGTATAGTGCCAAAACTCAACGACTAGATCATACAGGCTTTTTTTTGTGCGCTTATTTATGACCTTCCGCTGAGTTTTTGGCGGAAGGTTTTTTGCTTTAAATCACTACGACTGTTGGAAAAGCAGAGTAGAGGATGAACGGTACTTGCTAAAAAGCAATATGTCCGCGAAAAACCAATCACCGATAAACGAATCTAGGGAAGGAGCAAACCAATGAATTTTTAATCAATATTATCGCTAGTATATTTGCTGGAATGATCATTGGCGTAGAAAGACAGTGGCGAAAAAAACTAGCTGGAATGAGAACAATGACGTTAGTAACGTTTGGCTCAAGTCAATTCGTTTCATTATCCGGTTTAATTCAAGATGACAGCAGTCCGACGCGAATTGCGGCTCAAGTCGTAAGTGGTATAGGTTTTCTTGCTGGGGGTGTGATTTTACGAGAAGGATTTAGTGTGACTGGGATCAATACTGCAGCAACTTTATGGTGTTCCGCAGCAGTCGGAAGTTTGATTGGCGCGGGATTTGTGATCGAAGGGGTGATCTGTTCTATTGTTTTAATGTTAGTCAATATTTTATTAAGAAACCTATCATTCAAAATGGATGACTTAACTGTTCAAAGACAAGAAGAACAAGCCGATTCGATTCATTACCTATCAGTGATTACTAGTAATACAAGTGAAGTGATGCTTAGAACAGAAATTATTCAGTTATTGGATAATTATTGCCTAACCTTTACAAAATTTTCTTGTACTGATTTGGCTGGTAAAAAAGTAAGGCTATTTTTAGAAATCGAAGCTGCAAGAAATGGGACGCTCGCAGTGAATACAATTATTTCCGAATTATCCCAACTATCAGAAGTCATAGAAATTAATCAAATGAGCAATTAAAAGAACGGAGGAATTATCATGGTAAAACAGTGACTGTCAAAATTATCGATTGGAACAGTGAAGAATATTGGAAAGGAATTTTATTAAGAAATAAGTTCCTCAAAACGAGCGCGGGGAAAGAATGGATCAAAGAATTACCTGTAAATGAAGAGCAGGATATCCATATGGCTGCATTGATTGATGGAAAAGTTGTAGGAACCTTACTTCTTTTTAAAAGCAGCAAGGCAATAGCGCAAATTAAACAAGTGGCGATAGATGATCAGTATCAAGGATTTGGTATCGGAAAACAATTACTTGAATTTGCAGAAAAAATCGCGGATCTTATGAATTTTCAATCAGTATTTTTAACCGGCCGTAAACAAGCTTGGGGATTTTATACTCATTTAGGGTATCAAAGCATTGGCTATGCATACTCGGAGGGACAAGTGGTCTTGAAAAAATTTGAGAAAATAATTTATACCCAAAATGACCGACTAAGGGTTGAAATCATCAAAAATATAATGCTAAAGGAGATGGAAACAAATGGATGACAGTAGTCAGATGTTCAAGGACTTATGCAAAAAGAAATCTGTTGAAGAAAATATGTTTATTATTGTCTATTTGTTTCTAAGGCAAACAAGCAAGATTCTCCTGTAACAGATTCTCTTTTTCCATCAGTCCGATTCCTAAAATAGATAAAAATCATGAAATTTCAGATGACGGATTCTCGTATAAAACACTTGAAATTTCTTCGATCAGCGTTTTGGAAAGAAGGAGAATTATATGGATAAAAAAGTAGTATTAAATAGAAAAAATAACCAATCATATGAGTATTTTGCACGAAACTCGGTAGAGAATATATTGACATTTTTTAAATCCTCAAAAGTAGGATTGACGAATCAGCAAGCAGTATTATCAAGAGAGACATTTGGCGAAAATACCATCACTTACGGTAAAAAAACACCGTTATTCGTTGAAATAATAAAAGCTTATTTTACACCATTTACAATTGTTTTGATTGCTTTAGCTATTATCTCGTTTGTAACAGATTATGTCATTGCCCCACCTGCTGATCGTGACCTTGTCGGTGTAATGATCATTATAGCAATGGTTTTGATCAGTGGCACCATGACGTTATTTCAATCAGTCAAATCAAATCAAGCAGCAGAAAAATTAAATAACATGGTGCAAATAACAGCTACTGTTGTTCGTAGAAAAAAACAACTTGAACTTCCAATCGAAGAAGTGGTTTGTGGAGATATTATAAAATTATCTGCAGGTGATATGATTCCAGCTGATATTCGTTTAACTAAAACAAAAGATTTGTTTGTTTCTCAATCTGCCATGACAGGTGAAAGTTACCCAGTTGAAAAAAGAGCTGACTATAAATTGAATACGAATAGTGCAGAAACTGAATACGAAAATATTGTGTTCATGGGTAGTAATGTAATCAGTGGTAGTGCAGAAGGAATCGTTATTTCTGTGGGGGATGATACACTTTTTGGAAAAGTAGCCCAAGATGTATCTGATAAAAATCCTCAAACAAATTTTGATGTCGGCATCAGCAAAACGTCTTGGTTGTTGATTCGATTTATGTTGGTAATGGCGCCAGCAGTATTTTTGATCAATGGTTTGACGAAAGGTGACTGGTTTGAAGCATTTCTTTTCGGTTTATCTGTCGCTGTTGGCTTGACGCCTGAAATGCTTCCGATGATCGTAACGACAAATCTTGTCAAAGGTGCTTCAAGCATGGCCAAAAAAGGAACGATCATCAAAAATTTAAATGCAATTCAAAATTTTGGTGCAATCGATATTTTATGTACAGATAAGACAGGAACATTGACGCAAGACAAAATTATCCTAGAGTATCATTTAGACTGCGATGGCAAAGAAGATCGCCGAGTATTGCGCCATGCCTTTTTCAATAGTTATTATCAAACGGGCCTGAAAAATTTAATGGATGTAGCGATTATTGATGCAGCAAAATCGGAATTGTCGATTGATCCTTCTAAGTACACAAAAGTAGATGAAATTCCTTTTGATTTTAAGCGACGTCGCATGAGTGTTGTGATTGAAGACGAATCTGGTAAAACGCAAATGATCACAAAAGGTGCGGTAGAAGAGATGTTGGAAATTTCCAAGTATGTCGACTATCAAGGAACAGTTACCCTCTTAACGGAAAACCTTAAAAAAGAAATTTTGAAAACCGTTGAAGAATTAAACGAAGATGGTTTACGTGTATTAGCTGTATCTCAAAAAACAAATCCGGCTACAATTGATGAGTTTTCTGTTTCAGATGAAAATGAAATGGTTTTGATTGGGTATCTTGCGTTTCTTGATCCACCAAAAGAGACAACCAAAGCGGCGTTAGAAGCATTAAAAAATCATGGTGTGGATGTCAAAGTATTGACAGGAGATAATGCTTTAGTGACAAAATCAGTTTGCAAACAAGTAGGATTAGCGAATGAAGAATTGATCACAGGAAATGAAATCGCGCGAATGAATGATTTTGAACTGAAGATCATTGCAGAAAAATACAATATTTTCGTGAAGCTGACTCCTCAACAAAAAACGCGCATCGTTCAAGTTTTAAGAGAGGCTGGGCATACTGTTGGGTTTATGGGAGACGGAATCAATGATGCACCAGCAATGAAAGAAGCCGATGTTGGTATTTCTGTTGATACAGCAGTCGATATCGCAAAAGAATCTGCCGATGTTATTTTATTAGAAAAAGACTTAATGGTGTTGGAGCGTGGATTATTAGCTGGTAGAACGACTTTTGGAAATGTCATGAAGTATGTCAAAATGACGGCAAGTTCTAATTTTGGTAATATGTTTTCAGTTGTTGTTGCGAGTATCTTTTTACCGTTTTTGCCAATGTTACCACTGCAATTACTCTTTTTGAATTTGATTTATGATATTTCATGTATGTCGATACCGTGGGATCATGTAGATGATGAGTATTTGGAACAGCCCAAGAAATGGGATGCTTCAAAAATAGGTTCGTTTATGAAGTGGTTAGGACCGACTAGTTCAGTCTTTGATATTACCACCTATTTATTAATGTACTTTGTTATTTGTCCTCAATTGGTAGGCGGAAATTATCATGATCTGGGACCGGAACAACAAGCTGCTTTCATTGCGATTTTTCACGCAGGCTGGTTTATAGAATCACTTTGGTCACAAACTTTGGTGATTCATACGTTGCGGACGCCTAAAATTCCATTTTTACAAAGTCGAGCATCCTTTATTTTGACGACCATCACATCGTTAGGGATCGCAGTTGGTACAGTTTTACCATTTACAAGTTTTGGTCAAAGCTTAGGTTTGGCTGAACTACCTCTAAACTATTTTGCTTGGTTAGGATTGACAGTATTTTTATATTTATTCTTGGTAATGATCGTAAAAAAATTCTATGTAAAACGATTTGGAGAATTACTATAAAATCAATTAAAAGATTGAGTCTCACTAAAAGTGGCGCTCAATCTTTTTTGTCTATCTAACAGCTTATCTTTTGCTTAAATAGCTCATTGCGTTATCATAAAATTAGATGAGAAATTTCGTCAAAAAAATGCGTTTATTTATTGACCTTTACTGACCAAAGGAGTATAATAAATTTATAAGGTCAATAATGATCAAACTTTAGACCTTAAAAAAATAGTACAAAAGACGTACTGTTTTTTTGATAAATTAACGATACTATTTATATAAGTGAGATTTACGAGCTGTTTTTAAATCAAAATCAAATGAAGTCGTAATTCTTTCACAATATTTAGCTCTGTAGGCTAGTTCCTCAGAAAAAAGATAAAAATACAACGTGAATAAAAACGGTACAGTTTTCTATTTTCCAGTCGGAACTGATTGGATCTACACAGCTTTTAAATTTAGGAGGTAATTCTATGAACATCGAAAAAATGACAACGACATTACAAGAAGCAATCGCAGAGGCGCAACAGGTCGCAGTTACTCGTCATCATCAAGAAATCGATATTGCACATCTATGGAAGATTTTTTTGCAGCCAAATCATTTTGGACGTAACTTTTATACAGACGCTGGAGTTGACGTAGAAGCTTTTGAACGTGAAATCGATCAAGCAATTGATGAATATCCAAGCATCCAAGGCAGCAACATCCAATATGGTCAAAGCATGAGTCAAAATCTGTTTAACTTATTAGGTGAAG
Organism: Enterococcus sp. AZ126; assembly: GCF_051714545.1. Lineage (NCBI taxonomy): Bacteria > Bacillati > Bacillota > Bacilli > Lactobacillales > Enterococcaceae > Enterococcus > Enterococcus sp. AZ126. The sequence continues at coordinate 569,136 of NZ_JBIOSB010000001.1, read as the reverse complement.
CGGACAAACTTAGAGAATCATTTCAAGATGAGTTTCTAGCAACTGAAATCGTGATTTTAGCGTTGATGAAATTAAAAAATTATCGATTAACGAAATATTTAACGAGTCAGGGTATCACAGAAAAAGAACTACGTAAAAATATTGAAGACATGAGAGGGGGAGATCGTGTGACTTCTAAAAATCAAGAAGAACAATACAAAGCATTAGAAAAATATGGGGTAGATTTAGTACAGCAAGTAAAAAGTGGCAATCAAGATCCTATTATCGGTCGTGATGAAGAAATCCGTGATGTGATTCGAATTCTTTCACGTAAAACAAAAAATAATCCTGTTTTGATTGGTGAACCAGGTGTTGGTAAAACGGCCATCATTGAAGGATTAGCACAACGTATCGTTCGTAAAGATGTGCCGGAAAATCTAAAAGATAAAACAATTTTTTCACTAGATATGGGTGCATTGATTGCAGGAGCAAAATTCCGCGGTGAATTTGAAGAAAGATTAAAAGCAGTTTTAAAAGAAGTAAAGAAAAGTGAAGGACGAATTATTTTATTCATCGATGAAATACACAATATCGTTGGTGCAGGAAAAACAGAAGGTAGTATGGATGCTGGAAACTTATTAAAACCAATGTTGGCTCGTGGTGAACTGCATTTGATTGGTGCAACAACATTAGACGAATATCGTCAATATATGGAAAAAGACAAAGCCTTAGAGCGCCGTTTCCAAAAAGTTTTAGTTAAAGAACCGACAGTTGAAGATACAATCAGTATCTTACGTGGGTTAAAAGAACGTTTTGAAATTCACCATAGTGTTAATATACATGATAATGCATTGGTCGCTGCAGCAACTTTATCTGATCGTTATATCACAGATCGTTTCTTGCCAGATAAGGCAATTGATTTAGTGGATGAAGCTAGTGCAACAATTCGAGTGGAAATGAATTCCATGCCGACTGAACTTGATCAAGTGACACGACGTTTGATGCAATTAGAAATTGAAGAAGCCGCACTAAAAAAAGAGTCAGATGATGCTAGTAAGAAACGTTTGAATGCATTACAAGAAGAATTAGCAGACCTTCGTGAAGAAGCCAACGCAATGAAGATGCAATGGGAAACAGAAAAAGAAGAAGTCAATGCTGTCAGCAATAAGCGTGGAGAAATCGATAAGGCGAAACACGAATTAGAAGATGCAGAAAATAATTACGATCTAGAAAGAGCTGCCGTACTTCGTCATGGTACGATTCCACAATTAGAGGAAGAATTAAAAGAACTTGAAGCAAAAAATGACAAAGACAATGTACGAATGGTACAAGAAGCCGTAACTGAAAATGAAATTGCCCAAGTTGTCGGCCGTTTGACAGGAATTCCTGTAACCAAACTGGTTGAAGGGGAACGGGAAAAACTAATGAAATTGAATGAAACTCTTCATAAACGGGTCATTGGTCAAGAAGAAGCCGTTGATGCAGTTAGTGATGCGGTCATTCGTTCTCGAGCAGGTCTGCAAGATCCAAACCGTCCCTTAGGTTCTTTCCTATTTTTAGGACCAACAGGTGTTGGTAAGACAGAATTAGCAAAAGCGTTGGCTGAGGATTTATTCGATTCAGAAGACCATATGGTACGAATCGATATGAGTGAATATATGGAAAAACATAGTGTCTCTCGGTTAGTTGGTGCGCCTCCAGGCTACGTTGGTTACGAAGAGGGTGGTCAATTGACCGAAGCCGTTCGACGTAATCCATATACGATTGTTTTACTAGATGAAATTGAAAAAGCACATCCCGATGTATTTAATATTTTATTGCAAGTTTTGGATGATGGCCGATTAACTGATTCTAAAGGGCGAGTCGTGGATTTTAAAAACACTGTGATGATCATGACCAGTAATATTGGTTCCCAACTATTGCTTGAAGGTGTAACACCAGAAGGAACGATTCCAGAAAATGTAGAAGAACAAGTCATGACAATTTTACAAGGGAATTTCAAACCAGAGTTCTTAAATAGAATTGACGATACGATCCTATTTACGCCGCTAAGCTTAGCTAATGTGAAAGGTATCATCGGAAAAATGACAGCTCAATTAGCAAAACGTTTGGAACAGCAAGAAATTGAATTAGTGATTTCGGATGAGGCGAAAACATGGATTGCTGAAAGTGGTTATGACCCAGCTTATGGTGCTCGTCCATTGAAAAGGTTTATTACAAAAGAAGTGGAGACACCATTAGCGAAAGAAATCGTTTCAGGGCGCATAATGCCGAAAACAAAAGTAACAATCAGTTTATTGAACGAACAATTGGTGTTTGAAAATGAACCGATAGAAGAATAAGGGGCTGGAACAGAAGCGTTTATCCCCGAAAAAATAAGCAGAAATTCACAAAAATGACGTTTAAAATTTTTGTGAATTTCTGCTTATCTTTAAACGGGCTGCTTCTATGTCGTCGTTTAATCATACTCTTTTTAATAAAAAAATATTGATTTTAAAAACTATATTGTGTAAAATCTAACTACACTATACTAGCAATTAAAAAGAGGGATTAAGTGGATAAGAAAATTAGACGATTAGAAGAACAATTATGTTTTTCTTTACAGACAGCCTCAAAACAATTTAATAGAATGTATGCGAAGGCTTTAAAGCCATTTCATTTAACCTATCCTCAATATTTGGTGTTACTTGTTTTATGGGAACACTCAGATCAGCGAATTTCCGACATTGGAGAAAAACTGGCACTTGATACAGGAACATTGACACCCATGCTGAAAAGAATGGAAAAAAATGGATATATCAATCGAAATAGATTGCCAGAAGATGAACGAATCGTGATTATTTCACTTTCTGAAAAAGCGATTCAGCTAGAGAAGAAGATTTATGATCAAGTAGAAGGGTGTTTGACGCAACTTGATTTTAATGAAAAAAACTATTTCTCTTTGATGGAACAGATCAATACTTTGAGTCAAAAAATTAATGAAATTGATTATTAGATGATGTAGAAACGAGACTTCAAAAATCGCCATTTTGAGGTCTTTTTTCTTATAAAATTTCTTAAAGCAAACTAGTGTACATTCGAATTAATATTGTGTACAATTTAATTGTACGATATAGCTATGACAATTTGAAAGGGAGGAATTAATTATGAAAAAAATCTATTCAACGACCATTATCAATACAGGCGGAAGAGAGGGAGAAGTTTTTTCACCCGATAAATCATTTAGTTATCAAGTGACATCTCCTGGTCCACATCAAGAAAATAAAACGAATCCGGAACAACTATTTGCGGCAGCTTATAGCTCTTGTTTCAATAGTGCGTTAGAACTTGTGATGGCAAATAAAAAAATCACATCAAAAAGCACTGTAAAAGCGACTGTATCACTATTCAGTGATGAACAATCTGGTTTTCAAGTGGGTGTTGTCTTATCTGTGAAAATTGATGATGTTGATCGTGAAACAGCAGAAGAATTAGTAAAAGCTGCACATGAAGTATGTCCATATTCAAAAGCAACAAGAGGAAATATCTCAGTTGAGTTAGAAGTGGAATAGATCAAAGAGAGTTAAAAAGTAGCAGGAAATAAAGTTAAAAATAGGATGGGACAGAAGCGTTTGATACCGAGAAATAAGAGGGATTTGCTTCTACTCTCACCGTTTAGTTGGATTTTTTAAGGCTAGGATATAACTCTACGAGTTATATCCTAGCCTTCTTTGTTTATTTAGTTACTTTTCTAAACGCATAGGCTTTAAAATAATCAGGGTTACGTCTTTGTGTAAAGCTGTAAACCGTTAATATCAATGCCCCGATCGTATTCGTTAATAAATCACCCATCGTATCCATTAAAGCAGCTCGTCCAACATAAGGTTGTCCTGCTTCGGTCATATAACGCTGCAGATTCATATTACCAAGAGAGTCACAAAGAAATTCCCAAAACTCCCAGAAAACGCCACATAATCCAGCGAATGCAAACCCCATAATGATAAATAACCAAGGGCTAATTTTAGAAAAGTCTGACTCTCGTAAACAATAGCCAATAATTGCATATCCAACAGCCACTAATAAAATTGGACTAACAGCATGAAGAATTTTATCCCAAAACGATACAACAATGATCAAGCGTAAACCAGTACCAAGAAAAACCGCGATCCAAATGAAAAACCAATAATAAAGGCGTACCATTTTAGGGAAAATCAATCCAGTGAATTTTGTGAAAATAAATGGTACAAAAATGACGGCAATCCCTGCAATCATTTCAAATGACAATAATACATATTGCTCTGTTGGTTGGACCATAAAAGTTTTCACAATATTGACGATCAATGTAATGACACCAAAAACAAGTAAAAAATAAAAGGCATTTTTTTCTTGTTTATCTTCAAATTCTAACTTCATATAAAAACCTCCAATATTCATATTTTATGAACAACTAAATTACTTGTTTAGATGTTTTTTGATTAATGCTAAAAAATCGTCCTCATCGCTGACTATCGATCCATTCAATTTCACTAAACCAACTGTATATAAGTTTAAATAATGAAATTGATTCTCAGCAGTTTCACCCAATGCAGCTAATTTTTTTTGATTATCGGCTCCTTGTTGACGAGTATCTGTATATAGTGCAATCATGGGAATCTGTTTAGCATATGCTACACCAATTTCAGAAGCTACACCAGCGTCAATAGTAATACCATCTAAAACAGCTACCAACAAGTCACTCTCAAGTACCTTTTCAGTATCCGCCAGTGCAATCATTTTACTATCAGCATATGCAGTTTTATCGTTGATTGCACCATTTTCTTGTGGTAAATAAACGTCAATTGAACGATCCAATTCTCGAATTTTTTTCACTAAGTATTCATTGTAACGTAAATCTGCTTTAGCAAACATTGGTCCTGCAAAATAAATATTCATTTTTTCACCTCTAGGATTTGTTTTATCATTTCAATTTTTTAGAAAAAAAGACGATTTGATTTACCAAATCTACTTTTTCAACTTGATAACCATAAGCAGACCAAGCAAAAGAAAAAGAATGTTCTTTTTTCGTCCACCAAGCGCTATACGTTTTTGCCGATTCTGGCAGTGTATGATTTGAGGCCATTTTTGACTCTATTTCGGCAAAAGATAATTGAGTGCCTGTTGATTTACCTAATAGAGTTGGAATAACGAGAAAATCATCCATAAAATCATCCTTTGCTATAATTACTTTTGTAGCTTTTAAAAATAATCACTAAAGTAAGCTTCTTGATCAGGTAAAATTCGTTCTAATGAATTCAACGTTTCTTTATCTGTTTCTATCCGTTCGATTCGATGTAGATAAGTCGGTCGGCGATAATTCATTAATAAACACGTTAAGGTCTGAATATCGATATGAACGGGTTGTCCTAATGGCTCATCTGTTACAGAAACCTGATCATCTTCATCCCACAACAAACTAAATACACCATTGTTCCATTCTGCAACAGGATCACTCACCACAAAATGAAAGGGTTTAGCGGTGCTGGTATAAGGATAAGCCAGCAACATTTCTTTTACATCCACGATTCTAGCCATGTAATAAGGTTCAATCGTCTCTTTGATTTGGCTATCATCCAATAAAAAAGCGAGAGGTTCATTTTTATAAATATCACCTTCAGCCCAATCGATCATTGAAAAATGTGCTGAAATAAAATTCCATAATGCATTTCGTGCTTCTTGATTAATATAAAACATTTCTTTAATATGGAAGACATCTTCAGCCACCCAATAAAATAATACGCCAAGAGGTTCTTGGTTTGCTCCGTAATAAATAGCAGCTGTTCGTTCATCTTCATTTTCAAAGCGCCAATATTCTTCCCAGTTAAATTCACTACGAATCAAAGCACCGTGATTTTGACGAGCAAATTTTGCATAAACCGTGAAAACATCTTCATGATCTACACTCACACGTTCCACCATACCAGGGACTGTAACTTGCTTAGGCAACTGAGTATCGCGGATTTTAAAAGATAACTTGTCTGACATGATTTCCCAGCCTTTTCTTCTATAGTATGGGATACTATAGGGATAAAGATATGAAATCCATTGTTGATCTTTGCGCATGTTTTTAAGAGCAAGATGAATCAAATCTTGCATCAACCCATGATTGGCATATTCAGGATAAGTTCCAACTCCTGTGATGCCCCCCATTTTAAAAAGCGTTCCGTGAATATTGACTTCGCAAGGATAAATCGCAATTTGAGAAATCAACTGGTCTTCATGAAACCAGCCAAAAACTTTAGATTGTTCTAAAATCGGTTGTTTTGATTTGATCAATTCTTTTTTACTTTCATAACCGCTTTCCTCTAAATCTGCTTCCGTAAACTGAAAAACGTAACTTAATAATTCGTTGAACTGATCAACATATTTCTCTTCCACGGCTTTTAATTCTAAACTATCTTTGAACTCTTTTTGGTCCATTTTTCCATCTCCAATTATTTTTCTATCTTCAGTATATCAAAAAAATAGTAATAAATAGAGTATTACTTACTAAGAAATGATAAAAATGTTTTTTTATTATAAAATAATGCGTAGTCAAGATTCCAGTAAGCGTAAACAAATAAATAGAAGAGTATGGGTTCAAAAGCAAGTTGAATAGAAATGAGGATGTTGTGTTATGAGAGATTGATAATTAGCACTCCAATGTAAGGAAACATGGGAAAGTTCTTTAATTCTGGTAGAAATCTTGCTATAATGGAAAGTGCTGATTGAAAATGATCTGAGCGATGAGCCAGTACGATTTGATTTAACGAAATCACAAGCTTATTCAGCTTTTCATAAAAGAAATGAGGACTATTAATGAATATAAATGAAATGAAGCAAAGACAAGAAAAAATTCGTAACTTTTCCATTATTGCTCATATTGACCATGGAAAATCAACACTTGCTGATCGAATTCTACAAAAAACTGAGACAGTTTCAGATCGTGAAATGCAAGATCAATTACTGGATGCTATGGATTTAGAGCGTGAACGAGGAATTACGATCAAGCTGAATGCAGTTGAATTAACGTATACAGCAAAAAATGGCGAAGATTATATCTTTCATTTGATCGACACGCCAGGACATGTGGATTTCACATATGAAGTATCAAGAAGTTTAGCAGCCTGTGAAGGAGCTATTTTAGTTGTTGATGCGGCTCAAGGAATCGAGGCACAGACGTTAGCAAATGTTTATTTAGCGTTAGATAATGATTTGGAAATTATTCCGGTTATCAATAAAATTGATTTACCAGCAGCAGATCCAGAACGTGTTCGGACAGAAATCGAAGATGTGATCGGGATCGATGCCAGTGATGCTGTTTTGGCAAGTGCAAAAGCAGGAATTGGCATCGAAGATATTTTAGAACAAATTGTTGATTTAGTTCCAGCGCCAACGGGTAATCTTGATGCACCGTTAAAAGCCTTGATTTTTGATTCAGTTTACGACAGTTATCGTGGGGTCATATTAAATGTCCGAATCATGGATGGTGTCGTTAAACCGGGTGATAAGATCATGATGATGAATAATAATAAAACATTTGAAGTAACTGAAGTCGGTATTTTCTCACCAAAACCAATCAGTCGTGATTTCCTAATGGTCGGTGATGTGGGCTATATTACTGCAGCAATCAAAACAGTTCGTGATACGCAAGTAGGGGATACTGTTACTTTAGCCAATAATCCTGCCAAAGAAGCATTAGCAGGATATCGTAAAATGAATCCAATGGTTTACTGTGGGCTATATCCAATTGATAATTCACGTTATGTTGAATTACGTGAAGCATTGGAAAAATTACAATTAAATGATGCAGCTCTGCAATTTGAAGCAGAATCTTCTCAAGCATTAGGCTTCGGATATCGTTGCGGATTTTTAGGCTTGCTGCATATGGATGTCATTCAAGAACGGTTGGAGCGAGAATTTAATCTTGACTTGATTACAACGGCTCCGTCTGTAATTTATCATGTAACAAAGACGGATGGCACGAAAATCGTAGTCGATAATCCAGCAGAATTTCCAGACCAAAGTACTGTTGACTTTGTTGAAGAGCCATACGTTAAAGCGACGATCATGGTACCAAATGAATATGTTGGGGCTGTTATGGAAATTTCTCAACGTAAACGTGGTGAATTTGTCACGATGGATTACTTGGATGAATACCGAGTAAACGTTATTTACGATATGCCATTGTCAGAGATCGTATACGATTTCTTTGATCGCTTAAAATCAGGTACAAAAGGATATGCTTCATTAGATTATGAAATGATTGGTTACCGTAAGAGCAATCTATCTAAGATGGATATTTTGTTGAACTCTGAAAAGGTCGATGCACTAAGCTTTATCGTCCATAAAGATTTTGCATTTGAACGTGGAAAAGTAATTGTTGAGAAATTGAAGAAACTAATTCCTAGACAACAATTTGAGGTGCCGATTCAAGCAGCAATTGGGCAAAAAATCACGGCACGTTCAACAATCAAAGCATTACGCAAAAATGTTTTGGCCAAATGTTATGGTGGGGACATCTCACGTAAACGTAAGTTGTTAGAAAAACAAAAAGATGGTAAAAAGCGAATGAAACAAGTTGGTTCTGTTGAAGTACCTCAAGAAGCCTTCATGGCTGTTTTGAAAATGGATGAGGACGAACCAAAGAAATAATTGAGGGTTGACTCTTTTTGTTAAGAAACATCAATAGCATTTATCTTTGGAAATAAGAAAAGGATGCTTATGCTTTGACAGTTTATTCGTATTAAGAGTGTAAAATAAATGTGAATCCTACCTTTTTCACACCTGTTTTATGTTCGCTACGCAGACAAAGAGAGAATAGATGATTGCATGTACGTGCATTATGTAGTAGAATGAAAAGGTCTGAAAAATCAATACCTTAACAAATAACTATCCTTATCCCATCTCAAACGAGGTGGGATTTTAGTTTAATTGAAATATATTAGACTAAATTAAATTAGGGTTCTCTCATAATTGAATAAAATTGTTTACTTTCATATAATGTAATCGTATAATAGGAAATGTAGTATAATTGTAATTTAAATTAATAGGTCATTTCATTCGTAAGGGTGTCTTAATTCCTCTTTTTTTATCACAAAGGTATTGCAAAAATTAATCGTGCTAAAAGCACTAGGAGGAACACATTTATGAATACAGGTACAGTGAAATGGTTTAATGCAGATAAAGGTTTTGGATTCATTACTCAAGATAACGGAACAGATTTATTCGCTCACTTTTCAGCAATCCAAGGTGACGGATTTAAATCTTTAGACGAAGGTCAAAGCGTATCTTTTGATATTGAAGAAGGTCAACGTGGACCCCAAGCAACTAACATCGTTAAAAACTAATTAAAGATTTTCAAAACGATTCAGTCATTACTGGATCGTTTTTTTATTTAAAAAATTAAAATCACTCCAATTTGATAATAATAATAAAAACTAATTAATAAATATATTTTTTTAAGAGTGTATTGTTTGCAAAATTATTTAAAGCCTAGTAATATACAGTTATACCAACAACAACCCTTTTTATTTTTTCATTTTACTCTTTTAGAGTAAAACTCCTTTTCCCACCTTCTTTTGAAGGTGGGATTTTTTGATAAATAAAAAATGATAAATAAAAAAATGTGTTAAAAAAAAGAAACATAAAAAGTTAGATGCTTTGTGTTTCTTTTTTTTATCTAATAATAGGGTTCTCACTGGCTATTTAAATTTAATTTGTTGTTTTTGGCTTCTTGATAATAGTGAGAAGTCAATTGTATAAATATGAACTCATCTAATATAGGTTAATGACTTAAGGGGTTTTTCTTTGACATTCAGTATGTATATGTAAACATTCCGATTTAAGCTCGAATTAAGAGTGGTTCAATCAGTCATACAAATCGGAGAAGCAGCTTTAAGTAAAGTATCAAAAAAGTTTAATTGCCACTGCGTTAAAATATGGTGAAAGGCAATAGAGTACCATCAACAAAAAGTAATACAATAAAATTTAAAGTTGAAGTTTGAACTGCTGACCAAGATATTCTTATTTTAGTAGCAAGTTCATTTTTCTATCTCCTCCTCAGTTTGAAAAAATAGATAGTACAATATGTTTCGTTTTTATTAGAGCAACCCATGTGTACTATTATACAAAATAATTTCCAGTATTTTTTGTTCTTTAGATAGATCATTCATTCGATATGAATTGGAATCAAAAAACTTCTTATTTGAAAAGAAAACGCTTGTAAAAAATTAAATAATAAAGTATTATACAAATACAGCTAAATTGTATATACAAGTTAAAGAGAGGAGCAAAGAAAATGGGTAAGTTTCAAGAGGATGCAAAAAAACTGTTAGAAGATGTAGGGGGAAAAGAGAACATAGCAGCTGTTTCACATTGTGCGACACGAATGCGATTTGTTTTAAATGATCCAAGTAAAGCTGATACACAAGCAATTGAAAAAATAGCAGCTGTTAAAGGGACTTTTACAAATGCTGGACAATTTCAAGTTATTATTGGTAATGAGGTACCGCAATTTTATAATGAATTTTCCGCTATTTCAGGACTTGAAGGCGTTTCCAAAGAACAAGGAAAAGCAGCAGCAAAACAAAATCTTAATCCAGTTCAACGCGCTATTTCTGTTTTAGCAGAAATTTTCACACCGCTGATTCCAGCTTTAGTTATTGGTGGATTGATTTTAGGATTTCGAAATGTATTGGAAGGAATCCCGTTTGGATTTTTAGATGGACAGAAAATTGTTGAAGTATCGCAATTTTGGAGTGGTGTGAACTCATTTTTATGGCTAATTGGTGAAGCAATTTTCCAATTCTTACCAGTAGGGATCACATGGAGTATTACGAAGAAAATGGGTACAACACAAATTCTAGGGATTGTTTTAGGGATTACATTAGTATCACCGCAATTATTAAATGCTTATTCCGTTGCGAGTACAGCCGCAGCTGATATTCCTTTTTGGGATTTTGGTTTCGCTCAAGTAAATATGATTGGGTATCAAGCTCAAGTTATTCCAGCCATGTTAGCAGGTTTTTTACTTGCTTATTTAGAAATATTTTTCAGAAAAGTCATACCACAAGCAGTTTCGATGATTTTTGTACCGTTATTTGCTTTAGTACCAACTGTGATAGCGGCTCACGTGATCTTAGGCCCAATTGGTTGGGCAATCGGAAGCTGGATTTCAGATATCGTAAATGCTGGCTTGACATCGTCATTTAACTGGTTATTTGGAGCTGTATTTGGTTTTATGTATGCACCTTTAGTTATAACTGGGTTGCATCATATGACAAATGCAATTGATTTACAGTTGATTGCTGATTTCCATTCAACCAACCTGTGGCCGATGATCGCGTTGTCTAATATTGCGCAAGGATCTGCCGTTTTAGCTGTTGTCTTCATGCACAGAGGCAATAAAGATGAAGAACAAGTGTCAATTCCAGCAATGATTTCTTGTTATCTTGGCGTTACAGAACCAGCAATGTTTGGGATTAATTTGAAGTATGTTTATCCATTCGTAGCTGGAATGATCGGTTCAGCTTGTGCTGGGCTATTCGCAACGTTATTCGATGTTAAAGCAATCAGTATTGGTGTAGGTGGGTTACCTGGTATCTTGTCTATCGTTCCTCAGTATTATCTAGCATTTTTCGGAGCAATGGTGATTGCAGTGATCGTACCCTTTATATTAACGTATATTTTCAGAACGAAGGGAATTTTCAATAAACTTGATCCGGTGGACGAAGCGACTGGAAAATTGTTTGTAGAAGAAAATCAATAAGGATTTTAAAAGAAAAAATAGTTTTTACAAAGAAGTAAGGCAAGAAATTATTGCTTTACTTTTTTGTTTCTTCAAAACTAAATGATTTATTTCGCTTTTCTCATAAAGTAGTTGGCTTTTTTTGTTGTTTCAGGTAGACTAAATAAGGCTAAATAAAGGGGAGAATGACAGATGGACATTTATTTAAAAAGTGCAATTTTACACATTATTGATCGCGAAACTGGAACTCCAGTATTTTCAGCGAAGGAGTTGGATTTAACTACGGAATACATTCGTGTTTATCTAACGAGCAAAATAACAAAACTTTCGACGGCTCAGACAAAAACGGGTATTTTAGCAGAAGAAAGCTCTTTTGTAGATAAAATGCGGGGGATTCCGAATGATTTTATCCAAAAAAGTCAGGATTTGGCTCAACATTGGTATGATGTTTATTCAGGTAGTGAAGATGCGCCAAGTGCGGATGTTCTTTTCATCTTATATGAATTGGATACGGTGATGCATTTAGCGATGATCAAATTAAATTACAAAGAAAGCTACACGCATTATGTGGATTATGAAGATGAAGCAGTTTACAATAAATTGATTATCAACCGAGCTATTTTACCTTCAAAATCACAAAAGCCTGATGAAGGAATGACGGTTAATCTGGATACTTTGGCTTATGAATTGTTAGAAAAGCGGTATGAGTTTTCAGGAGATAAAGTGTGGTATTTTTCTGAGAAAGTAATTGAATCACAGCCAGCACCTTCTATAGAAGAAAATATGAAAGAAATCAAAAAAGCTGTAAAACGAATCGGTAAAAAGTTTAATGAAGATGAATTTGAATTGATTGCATCTGTAAAAGAAGCAGTATATGAAAGTATTGAGGAAACTGGAACAATTGATAATGATCAAGTTGCCGAATTGGTTTTTAAAGAAAATATTTCGGCACGAATGGCGTATCAAGATGAAGTCAATGAATCAAAATTTGTTGATAAGACACCGCCAGTTCGTGAAGCTAGAGAAATTTCAGAGAAAAAATTTGGGAAACAAAAATTAAAAATGAGCAATGGGATTGAATTGATTGTTCCACTTGAGGTTTATCGAAATGGTGATTTGATCGAATTTGTTAATAATCCAGATGGAACAGTATCGATTGTTTTGAAAAATATCGAAAAGATAAGCAATCAATTGTAAATGAGGTTGGAACAGAAGCATTTATTTCTGAAGGAGCTGTTTTTGCTCCCGCCGTTTATTCGGACTTCTTAAGGCTAGAATATAACTCGTAGAGTTATGTCCTAGCCTCGTTTACTATTATTTCGTTAATTTTGCAAAAGCTTTTTTTGGAACAGTAGTTTCTGGAACTTCTTCCCAGCTGAGAACACCTTTTCTCGGATTAACTTTTAACTTTAAGTAGGCATTGATTCGTAATGGTTTATCTCTAATTTCGAATGTCTTTTGGACTGTCTTTTCACCTTTTTTATTAAATGCAGTATGCGTATAATCATATTCCGTGTATTTTTCACCGTTTGAAAACTTACCAGACTTTATTTCAACTGGTTCTCCTACACGAGTATAATAATCCTGACCGCCAAAGTAATAGTTATAACCAAACCAAACTCCTGCGGTTAAAAATACGAATGGCACGATTAAAAGTAAATTTTTTTTCAATGTGATCACCTCTTAAATGTAGTATGCCTTTTTTTTAGGAATGGTACCATTGAAAGGTCTTAAAATAATGTGACAGTATTGTTAGAATTTCAATTTAAGAGTTCATAAATTCATCAAGGTATAGTTATACTTTTTTGAGAAACTCATGCTACAATAAAGAAAAGAATAGGAGGAATAAAAAATGATGCCTTTTTATGCAATATTTGATCCGACATACATCTTAGTCATTGTAGGATTATTAATATCGATGGCTGCATCAGCTTATGTAAATAGTACGTTTAAAAAATATGATAAAATTCAAAGTCGAAATAATGTAACAGGGACAAAAGCAGCGCAATTTATTTTGCAGAAAGAACAAATCAATGATGTAGGTGTTCAACAAATTGCTGGCGACTTGACGGATAACTATAATTCTGGCAATAAGATGCTAAGTTTGTCTGAAGCAACTGCCCAGTCAACTTCTGTTGCGGCTATTGGTGTAGCGGCACATGAATGCGGACATGCAGTGCAGGACCATACAGGATATAGTCCGCTTAAAATTCGTGCGGCGATCGTTCCAGTGGCTAATTTCGGTTCTGCGTTGTCATTTCCAATCATTTTAGTTGGTATACTGTTTAGTTGGAATCAAACTTTGATCAATATTGGTATACTCGCTTTTTCATTGGCTTTAATTTTTCAATTGGTTACTTTACCAGTGGAATTTAATGCATCACGTAGAGCATTAAAAATCTTGTCAGATGGTAATATTTTAACAGAAGAAGAAGTACCGATGGCAAGAAAAGTTCTATTTGCCGCAGCACTGACCTATGTCGCCGCAGCTTTAGCTACATTTTTACAATTACTTCGTCTCATCATCTTATTTGGCGGGAATAACCGTCGGAACTAAAAATAGTTGATATTCTGTTTTATTACCTCAATTTTTAAGAATATGTTATCATAAGAATAGATAGTAAGAAGGAGCTGAAAAGAATGAAAACATCAACAAAAATCAGTATTGGTTTAAGTCTTGCTGCAGTAGCAGGTGTGTCAGTTGCGGTGATTGCTTCTGAGAAAATCGTCAAAAAAGTTTACCATGTATCGAATCGCTTTAAAGCGAAAAAATTTGTGAATGATAAATTTGGCGGCAACGAAAAATTACTAGGGATTGTAGATGATTTATCAGATGATGAGCTTGATTCTATGATGAATATTTTAGGTAAAGTCAAAGATGGTAGAAAAAAAATCTCTGCATACGGAGAATCTTTAAAAGACAATACTGAAAACATAAAAGATCGTTTAGTTAGTTTTGTTGAAGAGATGATGTAAAAAACATACTAAGATTAGAGGGTAAATACCCTCTAGTCCTAGTATGTTTTATTTTGTAATCAATAAATAGCAAAAGACAAGGTCATCCATTTTTTTTAAAGATAGACCTGTTTGTTCGTAAAATCTTTCTAAACGATAATGGAGTGTATTACGATGCATGTACAAAGCTTTCGCAGCTGAACTGATATTTCCTTGATTAGACCAAAGAGCAAGGATGATCTCCTGAATTTCGCTTGTCAAAACAAGGTTTTTTACAAATGTCTGAACGATTATACTTTCTTTCATCGCCTTGTTAGTAAAATAATGCAAAGCAACATCAGATAAGGAGAAGGTGGCTTTCCCGCGAATATTTTCTGCTTCTGCTTTAAAAATCTGCTGTTCTTCTTTAAATAATGCTGGAAAATGGTCGTTTACAGGGAAAAAATTACCGACAAAGACGGTTGTGGATGAATCGAAGTCGGCATCCAACGTTAAAAAGATACTTTGAAGTTCTTCTAAGCCATAGTGATTTTTTTCATATTTTTCAATTAAAGCGCCATCATTTTCACTGATAAAAAAGAAATCATCTAAATTTGGAAAGATTTCTGTTATACTATTTTCCCATTCTGATTGCAAAAAGGCTTTTGGCTTTTTGAGTTCAAATTGTAGAATACGAAAAGTTCCTTCAATATCCATGGTTGTTTGTGTAAAAAGATACCTAAACCAGTGATGCTTTTTTTGATCAACAAAATATTCTCTTTCAGGAAAGATCGTTTCCAATAAACGGATTTCTGTTTCTTGTAACGCTTCCTTGTCAATGATAAAATAATTACCATCAATTGGTAGTGAAAGAGCTTCACTTGTAGCTTTTGTTTGTTGGATTTTCCCAGCAGGATACAATTTAACTAATTCTTCAATAGTCATAGACACACCTCACTAATTTATTGTACCATGAATAAGACAAAAGTATAAAGGGCGAGAGGTGGAAATCGTTTGAATGAAAAAATAAGTTCTCTAACACTGGAAGAAAAAGAAATGTTTATGTTAGAAGCAATCAAAGAAGCCAAGAAAGCAGAAGCAATCAAAGAAGTGCCGATTGGGGCAGTGGTCGTATTAGATGGACAAATCATAGGACGTGGACATAATCTTAGAGAAGAAAGCCAAGATGCTACGGCCCACGCAGAAATGTACGCAATCAAACAAGCCTGCGAAGCAATTGAAAATTGGCGCTTAGAGCGTGCGCAGTTATTTGTTACGTTAGAACCTTGTCCAATGTGTAGTGGAGCAATGATTCTTTCTAGAGTCAATGAAGTATACTACGGGGCCAAGGATCCAAAAGGCGGAACGGCTGGAACTTTAATGAATTTATTAGAAGATGAACGTTTTAACCATGTGGCGTATGTAGAAGCTGGAATTTTGACACAAAAATGTGGTGATTTACTCACAAATTTCTTTAGAAATTTAAGGGAAAAAAAGAAACTTTTAAAAAATCAAAAGAAAGACTAGCCAAGCGTCAAAAAATGCGGTATACTAAATCTTGCCGAAAGGCTAGGACAATGGTGGGCTTACGAAGCGTGTCAGATCTGGAAGGAAGCAGCACTAAGTAGGTGCCGCCATGTGTCTAAATAAAATGATTCATTAATTGACTGTAAGGTCTTTTTTTTTATCTTAAATCTGTAAGAATAGCAATTATCATACTTTATAACTCTATTGAATCGAGCGTTTTATCAGGTTTGTGTCAATCGTTTTATATAGTTTCATCGTTCTGTCTTACATGTTAAAAATGAACTATGCAGATGTCAAAATAGATTGATTTTAAATCGTCGCGTAGGTGGTGATTTTTTTAATTTTCCTCTATTTTTAAAAATCATTTTGGTGTGATCATGACTATACAAAAATACAAATAAAGAGGTAGAAAAATTGGATAAGACAGAAAAAATATTGCGTGAGGTATCTTCTTGCGTCGTTTCGACAATGGATGACAATAACTTCCCTGTAAATGTAACGTTGACTAAAATATTAGAGAGAACGGGGTACGCAACACTATTCTTTTATTTTGACAAGCACTCAAATTCAGTTAAAAATATGAAAAGAACACCAAGAGGCAGTGTCTCTTGTTTCATGGAGTATTCTGATCGAATAGAAACATTAAATTTGAAAGGGACCTTTACTATAGAAGGTGACTGGAAATTGCATGAGATACGAGAAAGTGTGGAAGATGCGAAAAAGAAACTTAAATACAAAGAAGCGGTGATTGTGGTTTTTGAAACAATGCACTATGAATTTGAGGTAGTTAATAAGTTGATTTAGATTGTAATTTTTAACGAAAGAGGTGTAAGCTTCTTTCATAAAAAAACGGTGTTTTGGATAATTAAAGCGGACATCGCTTTAGAAGAATGAAAATAGTATTTACTGTGCAAAGAAATAGCCTATCAACATGAATCGGTCTAAAATAACCGTAAATATCACAATAAGGGATGCAGTCCAGCAAAATGGGACTTCATCTCCTTTCGTTATGTTGTGTCAAATCAATTTAAGTTGATCGTTTTTTCTCCGAGGACTTTTCCAGCCATCCCTTGATTTACTTTTAAAAGTACGGGTGTCTTAGTATCATCTAAATCATAAGAGATGAGTGCTTTCATTGTGTCACCAGGTTTGATATCATCTAATTTATGTTCTTTGAACTCAGCAAACTTTTCATCTTGGGGCGTCATACCAATCGTTAATTTATTAGTTGTGCGTGCATCTTCTTGAGAGAGTCCCATACAGGCGATCCAAACAGTGGCGGCAGAAATTGGCTCATTACTATCATTTGTCACTTCGTAAGTAATGGCCAACTGTGGTTTTTCTCTCAATAAATTTTCATTTGCAGGCAAAACTTCAGTCGAAATTATAGTAAGTTTAGCCACATCGATTTTTAACGTATTGTTTTTAAAGTACGCTCTTTCTGATTTTTTTTGAGAATTTGAAGTAGGTTCAGATTTGCTCGATTTATTGTTGCCGCCACACGCAACCAATGTTATGCTACACACTATTAATAGGCCGAAACTTAATAATTTTTTCATTAATAAATCCTCACTTTTCAAAAATAATGTTTATAAAAATTCCCAATATAATATAGGTCGATTTAATTTATTTTATTTATATGGCTATTTAACTCTATACTACCTTGTATTTTGCTAAATAACAAGATTACTTTAGCGAGTAATTAAATTATTTTTAGAAATAAAAAAAAATAAAGTTATTTCTATTTTTTATTAAAAATTTATATAGTTTTAATGGAGTAAATGAGAGTTTTTCTATTATCATTAGTGTTATATTATTACTAAATAGCTGACTAGAATAAAAATATTTTTTTGAATCGAAAGGAAAATAATGATGATTTTTGAAGGATTAAATGCTAAAAATTGTCAGCAAATATAGGATATGTACATTGTTGCAAAAAAATCCTCATTCAAATGAGTCGCAACTCGTCTCATTTGAATGAGGATCTTTAACTATCTATTAAAAACTACGACCGCCGCCGCCAAATGTTCCGCCACCAGTTGAATTTGTGCTGCTTCCACCGCCACCACCACCGCTAGAATTATTTCTAGGAATACGGCGAGTAGTAACAAATGAATTAACCAGAACATCATTGCGTAATGTTAAATCAAGACTAGATTTTTCTTTAAATGGGTATTTGTAAGTCCCAAATTTTAGTTGGTATTTTGAAATATTGATAGCAAAGAAAATACTACTTAAAACGATTGCTGCTACAAAAGCAATCATGATTTCTGTTTTGGTCAAAGTTTTATAACGAGTGACTTTACCTGTTTCAGTATCGACGCGGTAATGACCACCAGGCACGCCTTGATCGAAGTAATAACTGGTCTTATCTAGAAAACTTTGAGCTGCCTCAAAATAGTTGCCGCTTTTCATACTTGGTTCAATAGCATCTAAGGTTTGGTCTATTCGCTTATCGGTTAAATAATCAATCATATTACCAGAAGTAGAAATAATAAATTTACTCTGGCTCATATCAATATAAAACGTGATGCCATTTTGATTTTTTCCAATACGATCAAGCATATAATAATCCGCGAATCTTTTTGAATCCATTTCGTTATCAGTATTTGTCACGATAAAAACGCGGGCTTTGGTTTTAGCTTCGATTGGTGCAATTGCTCCTTTTAGCTGAACGATCTGTTCTGCTGTAAAAAGAGAAGCCTGATCATCAATTGGATCTTCTGCAGCTTGAACAGTGGAAGAAAAACCGAATACTAAAAAAATGAGAATAAATAGTGCAGGAAAAACCTTTCTCATATAAACCAACCTCCGATCAGAAAAATAGCTAAGATTGTAGCAAAAATGCCAAATGTAAACAGTCCTAATCGTTTGTAACTGATCGGTAAAATACCACTGACTTTTCCTGTTTGTCCGTTCATAGCATAGTAATAAACTTTTTTTGACTGATCATTGCTACGATAAGTAACGACCCAAATCGGTAAAAGCATATAGTGATTTTTTTCGTTGTCTAAAGAAATATCTGTGCGCAGTTTTGTCAAGGTGGTATAGCCAGAAGCTGTATCTCTTAGTATGGATTCAGAATACTCTTTTAGTTCATTTTGAATAGATTGTTGGATTGCTTCGTATTCAATATCTCGTTTTTCTGCTTGAAATCCTGCTAAATATTGACTTTTAAATGAAACAGCTTTATCTAATAAAAAAGGCTGGACTGCTTCAACCATTTTTTGTTGGACATTTTTAGAAAGAGCATTCTTGATCAATTCTTTAAAAGAAATTTTGCCTTGCCTTTGCACATCAAATTGCTTTGTTTCAGTATATTCAATGTCACCGATACGCCAAATACGGATAGTTGTTCCCAAACCACTCATCTGACCGTCGATTTGGGCATCTACAACCCAGTATGGAAAATAAACGCCTGTCATTTTATCAATTTGTTCTTTGTTGAAAAAGTCTTTAGGAATAAACCATTTCTTTTTTGCCCAAGCTAAAAACTTTTCAACCGCTTCTTCTTTTTCGATAGCAAAAGGTAAAACTTTTTCTGGAAGGAACTTTCCACTTAAACGTCCAGATAAGACAACAGGATTATGACAATAATAACAATAGGTGGCCGCAGTCGTTGCTTCCGTGACGATTTGAGCACCGCAACTTGGACAATCGAATAATTCCATGGCACCTTCCAGGGTATCTTCATCCATAGTATCTGTTCCACTAGCTTCTTTAAAAGCTGATTTTTCTTCAACGGTCATTTCATCTACCTGTGAATCAGCAGTAAAAGTTAAATCTGATTCATAAGTCTGATCAGTGTTTTTTTCTAAATGTGCGTCTCGTTGTGAAGCTTCATAAGCGGTGACTTCAGCTTCCGTGTAAACGCTTAAACAGTATTCGCAATGAAACTTTTGATCTTTGGGATCAAATAATAAAGGGCCCCCGCAGTTTGGGCATTTGTGTGTAAACGTATCCGTCATGATTATTCCTTTCTTTGGATAATAAATTAAAAGAGTCATTGGTGATGCTTAGATTGTTTTATTCCTTTAAATTAGAAAGAAAAAGGGCAAGACACGGTCGCCCAGCCCAATTTCCTTGGTTTATAATGGAATCCCTTGAAATGGTTTGCCACAATGTGGACAGAACTTTGGAATGCCATTAGCCAAATCAACGATTTCACTACATTCGCTACATTTCATTTCCAATTTTGGTTGCTCATTGGTTGGTTTAGGCGTACCGCAATTTGAGCAGAATTTGCCATTGTTTTCGGTTCCACATTGTGGACACGTCCAAGTATCTGTAGATCCTTGTGCATTTTGTTGATTTTGTTTTTCTTGCATTTGTTGTTGATTGGTTTGAGAGGCTTGAGCAAAATAATTACCACTTGTATTCATTCCCATACCAACACCCATAAACCCGTTCATTGCGCCACCTTCATTATTTCCAGCCGCTTCCATGCCACGAGCCATCGCGCCTTGCACATAGCCTTCACGAACTCCAGCATCACTAAGCATAGCACCTTGGTTACGCATGTTGATCAATTTAGTTGAATCATCGGTATAAGAAATACTAGCAACTGCAACAGAAACAATCTCCATCCCACGAAGTTCGCGCCATTCGTCATCTAGTGCTTGCCCCATATATTTACTTAATTCTAGGCTTTTAGATGGAACATAAGAAATCCGTTCACCGTCTGCTGACATTTTATTGATAGCAGATTGGAGTGCCGCTAAAAATTCAGCTAAGTATTGTTCGTTGATATCATTGATGTCTACTTGTGATTTATTTCTTGGGATTGCATTTGAGAAAAATAATAAAGGATCAGTGATTTTAATAGAATAGTTCCCATGCGCTCGTAAAAATAGTTCAGCATTATAAAAATTATCGAAATAATTGATTGGTGACGATGTACCAAACTTGATTCCTTTGACTTCTTGTAAGTTGATATAAAAAACTTGTTGTTTTTGTGGTGTCACACCACCAAACTTAAAACGATCAAACGTTTCCGAGACGGCATCTTTTAATGATCCGTTAAACGCAGAAGGGGCTAAATCATTTTTAACTGTGTAATAGCCTTCTTCTGCAGTATAATCGATTATTTTTCCACCATCGACTAGAATCATCATCATATTTGGATAGACGTGAATAACCGAGCCATCTGTCAAAACATCTTCGGTTCCTTTGCGATTTGATCCTCGTTTATCATTTTTTCGAACAAAAACGCCTTTCGTCATAACCGTTGTGTCGCCCATATTATCAGGCTCAATAACTTCGATCCATTGATCAGCCAATCCGCCGCCGATAGCACTTGTTGCTGCTTTAATAATTCCCATTCGAATGTCCTCCTAAATTTAAAAGCGTAATGGACTCATCCTGCTCATTTCCTGATATCTTCACCTCTTAAAGCTGTAGGAATTAAGAATTGATGAGATCTAAAAGCAAAGGACTAGCCCATAAAGCTATGTAAAAAGTACTAAGTAAAAATAGTATACCACAAGTAAGCGCAATATAAATACCATTAGAAGCTAATGGCAAAATAGAAAATGAACCAAGTTAAATGACCTAAATATTTGAAAAAGTCTCATTTTTCTTCCGTAGACTTTGCAAGATGAGGTATAATAAACAAGAAGAAATAGAATCATGGACTTGGGGGATTGAAAAAATGGAGAAAAGAAGCAAAAAAAAATCAAACAAAACAGTGATTTTAGCTGTTAGCGGAGTCGTTTTAGCTGCGGCCGTAGTGGGAGGCTATTTTGCCTATAGCTCATGGCAAAAGGCACAAGAACTAAGTAAAGCAGAAAAATCTGCTAAGACGTTTTTAGACCATCTTTCAAAACAAGAATTTGAGAAATTTCCTGAGCTATTAAATGAAATTTCTGTAAAAGAAAGCGGCTATGACAACGATAAAGTCGTAGAAAAATACCAAACAGTTTTTTCAGGTATCCAAGCGGAAGGAATTAAAAGTAAAGAGATCAACGTAGCACAAGATAAAGAGGGACAGTATACGTTTACCTATAAATTAGAGATGACGACACCTTTAGGAAATTTAAAAGACCTATCCTATAAAACGACGATCAAAAAAGAAGGAGAACGTTATAAAATCAATTGGGCACCTAATCTGATTTTTCCAGAAATGGCTGGTCAAGATAAAATCTCAATTGGTATTGATACTGCAACAAGAGGAGAAATTGTCGATCGCAATGGTGAAGGATTAGCCGTTAATCAGGCTTTTGATCAGGTTGGGATCGTACCGGGCAAACTTGGGGAAGGTCAGGAAAAAACAGAGAATATCAAAGCGTTCAGTGATCAATTCAAAATTTCTGTCGAGGACATCGAGCAAATGCTCAAACAAGATTGGGTCAAGCCAGATGCGTTTGTTCCTTTGTCAATTTCTTTTGATCCAATAACAACCTTGCCAAAAGGAGCCGCTTCTCAAGATACAATTGTTCGTTATTACCCATTAAAGGAATCAGCTGCTCAATTGGTCGGATATGTCGGTAAGATCACAGCAGAAGATATCGAAAAAGATCCAACGTTGAGTAGTACTGGTGTAATTGGAAAAGTCGGATTGGAGCAAGCTTATGACAAGCAATTGCGCGGACAAGATGGCGGTAACATAACTATTACGGATGAAAACGGCAATGAGAAAAGTATCTTGCAAAAAACGGACAAAAAAGACGGCGAAAAAATCCAATTGACGATTGATAAAAATGTGCAATCACAAGCCTATGATATTTTTAATAATCGCCCGGGTAGTGCAGTTATTATGAATCCACAACAAGGTGATCTATTAGCGGCTGCTAGTTCTCCATCGTTTGATCCAAATAAGATGGCAAATGGAATTTCCCAAGCCGATTATGATGGCTATGCAAATAATGAAAATTTACCATTTACAGCTAGATTTGCGACAGGTTATGCTCCGGGTTCGACATTTAAAACAATTACTGGTGCGATTGGCTTAGATGCTGGCACCTTGAAGCCTGATGAAGAAATTGCGATCAATGGCTTAAAATGGCAAAAAGATGCTTCATGGGGTGATTATTTTGTCACTCGCGTGAAAGAAGCTAGCCCTGTAAATCTAAGAACCGCTCTAGTGAATTCTGACAATATTTATTTTGCGCAGCAAACATTGCGGATGGGAGAAGACACATTTAGAAAAGGATTAGACAAATTTATCTTTGGTGAGAAATTAGATTTATCAATTCCAATGAATCCTGCACAAATTTCTAATGAAGACAAATTCAATTCAGAGATTTTGTTAGCTGATACAGGTTACGGGCAAGGACAGTTGTTGGTTACACCAATACAGCAAGCAACAATGTATACGGTGTTTCAAAATGAAGGGAAACTGGTTTATCCAAAAATAGAGTTGAACAAAGAAACAAAAACAAAAGAAAATGTCATCAGTTCAAACGCAGCAAATACGATCGTAACTGATTTACTAGGCAGTGTAGAAGATGAGACCGGTTATGTCCACAATATGTATAATCCAGAGTTCTCTTTAGCAGCAAAAACAGGAACAGCTGAAATCAAAGACAAACAAGATACGGTTGGGAAAGAAAATAGTTTTCTATTAGCGATGGATCGAAGTAATAATCATTTTTCAGCTATGATCATGGTGGAAGATTCTAGAAAAAATGATACGGCAACAAATATCAGTAAACCATTGATCGATTATTTAGAGGCAAATATCAAGTAATAACAAAGCTAGGACAAAGCGTGACGGGCGTTTTTGTCCTTCTTTACTTTTAACCACTCGTTTTTTTACGAACGAATAAAAATATGCTACAATTAACCAATTAGATGAAAGAAAGGAACTTTTTTGTGCGAATTTTAGCAATTGATACCTCGAATCAGACATTGACAGTTGCTGTTTGTGAAGAGAAGAAGATAATAGGACAATACACAATCACAGTCAAAAGAAACCACAGCTTGACCTTGATGCCAGCAATTACCCAACTGGTGAAAGAGGTTGGATTAACACCAAATGATTTTGACCGCATTGTTGTGGCTCAAGGACCAGGATCATATACAGGGTTGCGAATAGGTGTAACAACGGCAAAAACATTAGCATATACATTGAAAAAAGAATTAGTAGGCATCTCTAGCTTAAAAACATTAGCTGCAAATTGTGTTATGGTAAAAGGGACGATCGTTCCGGTTTTTGATGCTAGAAGAAATAATGTATACACTGGAGCTTATGAATATGTCGATGGTATTTTGACAATGAGGATCGCTGATCGACACATTGCGATGGAAGAATGGCTAGAACAATTAAAAACAGTTGACCAGCTATACTTTGTCGGGGAAGATGTTGAAAAATTCCGTTTGCAAATCGAATCAGTAGTACCTCATGCAAAAATCTGTACAATTTCTGAATGGCAAATTCCAAATGGCGCAGTCTTAGCAGAGCTTGGTAGATTAGCTGAACCTGAAATTGATAGCCATCACTTTTTACCCAACTATTTAAAACGAGTAGAAGCTGAAGAAAACTGGCTAAAAGAACATACATCTGAGGTAGAAAACTATGTTGAAAAAATTTAATCTTTTTCATAATATTTTAGGAATCTTTTTTAAAAATCGTCCTTATGACGAGAAGACTGTAGAAATAGCCAATCAAGAGTATTTTGTTCGCGGCATCAATCTTGATGATATCAAAGATCTGCTTTCAATCGAAAGAGAAGTGTACGCTGGAGAATTACCTTGGACTAAAACAGCTTTTTTAGTTGAGCTCCAATCTTCAGATCCGCACCTGTACTTACTCATTCAAAAGGAAGGAAAAACGATAGGTTTTATAGGCTGTCGTATTTTTGGAAAAGATGCTCATATTACGAACGTTGCCGTTTTGACTCAAAACCAAGGCTGCGGAATCGGAAGCTTTTTGATTAGAGAAGTCCTTGATTTTGCAAGAGTCAATGAGTGTGAAAAGGTCTCTTTGGAAGTCAGAATCAGTAATAAAAATGCCCAGCGCGTTTATCGCCAACTTGATTTTGTCTCAAATACAATTAAACCGAACTATTATACAGAGAATAAAGAAGACGCCTTGGAAATGATTCTGTATTTAAATGAAGAGTGAAGCGATGTATTATTCCAAAAAACAATTACCAACACAAAAACTTGCCGAAAATCTTTGGTCGATAAGTGAAGGCTCCTATAGCAACGGCTCCCCATGGTCGACGGAACAATTTTGCGTTGACTTAGCTCAAAAAACGAGCGAATACCTTGTATTGATTAAAGAAGGTTGCTGGATCGGTTTTGTTAGCTATCATTTTGTTTTAGATGAAGCCGAGATTACCCATGTTGTGATTCATAAAGAATTTCAGCATAAAGGATACGGGAACAAACTGATAGATCAACTGATTCAAAAATTAGTTGAGCAAGAAATTTGTCAGGTCTTTTTAGAGGTTCGAGTCTCTAATACAAGCGCAAAAAAATTATATGAAAAAAAAGGATTCAAAACGATCGATCATCGGAAAGGCTATTATAGTCGCCCAAAAGAAGACGGAATCGTTATGTGTTTAAAAGTTAAGGAAGTGAATCAATGACTTTTTTTAATAAAGAAAGAAAATTACTATTAGCTATTGAAAGTAGTTGTGATGAAACAAGCGTTGCAGTTATTGAAGATGGTGCTGAAATTTTGTCGAATATCGTGGCTTCTCAGGTAAAAAGTCATCAACGTTTTGGTGGTGTTGTGCCAGAAGTTGCTAGTCGTCATCATGTAGAAGAAATTACTTTATGTATTGATGACGCTTTAGCAGCAGCAGAGGTAAAACCAAAGGATTTGAGTGGAGTAGCTGTTACATATGGGCCTGGTTTAGTTGGAGCTTTGTTGATTGGCATCTCTGCGGCTAAGGCATTTGCGTGGGCACATGATTTGCCATTGATTCCGGTCAATCATATGGCTGGACATATTTATGCTGCTCAGTTTGTGGAACCATTGCAGTTTCCGTTGATGGCTTTATTAGTCAGTGGTGGTCATACAGAATTAGTGTATATGAAAGAAACGGGTTCATTTGAAATAATTGGTGAAACAAGAGATGATGCTGCTGGTGAAGCATATGATAAAGTAGGTAGAGTGTTAGGTTTAACTTATCCAAGTGGTAAAGAGATCGACGAGTTGGCTCATCTTGGGCAAGATACGTATCATTTTCCTCGGGCAATGATCAAAGAGGACAATTATGATTTTAGTTTTAGTGGGTTGAAAAGTTCATTTATCAATACAGTTCATAATGCTGAACAACGTGGTGAAAAATTGATAGTTAAAGATTTAGCTGCGAGTTTTCAAGCAAGCGTCATCGATGTATTGGCAGCTAAAACAATTCGAGCCTGTAAAGAATACCCAGTCAAACAATTAGTGATGGCAGGCGGCGTTGCGGCGAATAAAGGATTACGTGATCGTTTTAGTAAAGAAGTAGCTAGTGAACTTCAAGACGTGACCTTCATTGTTCCACCGCTTAGATTATGTGGGGATAATGCGGCAATGATAGGTGCAGCAGCATTCATAGAAGCCGAAAAAGGACATTACGCAGATTATCATTTAAATGCAGATCCTAGTTTGTCCTTTATGAACATTTAAACTTAAAAATCAACAGACAAGACTAGGCATAGAGAAAAATATTTGCTATAATGAACCCAGTTTAATAATGATTCGTTGAAAAAGAGAGTACTTCATTAAAAATTGTCCAAGCGATTTCGGGAAGGTGGAAGCCGAAAATAGTTAAATGAAGGAAACGCACTTTCGAGAATCTGCTTATGCAGACGGCAGTCTACCGTTATTAGATTAAGTGGGTCCGGCAAACGAACGGACAATTAGAGTGGTACCGCGGGAAAATCTCGTCTCTGGTGTTTTTAACACTAGGGACTTTTTGTTGTGAATCACTACGACTGACTTAGTCAAAGTAGATTTTGAACAATACTTGGCGACTAAAAGGACGAAGTGATTTTATGATGCACGATCCAAGGTATCAGAAAGACACGTTGCCATACCAGAAACCATCAATCATCTAAATCACACACAGACAAAATGATGTTGTCGATTGCTCAAAAAGAAGAATTTTTGAACAAAAGTGATAATTAATTGTTGATCAATCTCTATCAAACAATAGAAAATCAATCATATAGGAGGATATCCATGAATAACAAAGAAATCGTAGCGAAAGCCATTTATGACGTAGTAAAAGAGGACCTTTCCTTAGAAACAGTTACACAATTATTGGAAAATCCAAAATCTGTCGACCATGGAGATGTCGCTTTTCCAGCATTTTCATTGGCAAAAGTTTACCGCAAAGCACCTCAACAAATCGCAGCTGAATTAGCAGAAAAAATCACAGGCACTGATTTTGAAAAAATCGAAGTAATTGGCCCCTATTTAAACTTTTTCATGAATAAAAAAATGGTCAGTCAGACAGTGATTGGTCAGATTGCCAAACAAAAAGGGCATTATGGAGACAGTTCGATTGGTGAAGGTAATGTACCGATCGACATGTCTTCACCTAATATTGCCAAACCAATTTCGATGGGACATCTTCGCTCTACAGTAATCGGAAATTCGATTGCGTTTATCCTTGAAAAAATTGGTTATTCACCTGTTCGTATCAACCATTTAGGCGATTGGGGGACACAATTTGGTAAACTGATTGTGGCATACAAAAAATGGGGATCAGAAGAATCCGTTAAAACAGCACCGATCACCGAATTATTGCGTCTATATGTACAGTTTCATGAAGAGGCTGAAACACAACCTGAACTAGATGAACAAGCGCGTGCTTGGTTTAAAAAACTAGAAGAAGGGGACCCTGTAGCCACTGAATTGTGGCAATGGTTCCGTACAGAGTCATTAAAAGAATTTGATAAAATTTATTCTATGCTGGAAGTTTCTTTTGATTCATATAATGGAGAAGCATTCTACAACGATAAAATGGCTGAAATTGTCACGATGTTAGAAGAAGAGCATCTGTTGCAAGAAAACCAAGGGGCTGAAATTGTCGATTTGTCAGCCTATGATCTAAATCCTGCGTTGATTAAAAAATCAGATGGTGCAACGCTGTACATTACACGTGATTTAGCCGCAGCTGTTTACCGCAAACGTACTTATGACTTTGCAAAATCAATCTATGTTGTCGGAAATGAGCAAAGTAATCACTTCAAGCAATTAAAGGCTGTTTTAAAAGAGCTTGGCTTTGATTGGTCTAAAGACATGCAACATGTACCATTTGGTTTGATCACACAAGGTGGTAAAAAATTATCGACGCGTAAAGGAAAAATTGTTTTACTAGAAGAAGTATTGAATGAAGCAGTTGAATTAGCGAATAAGCAAATTATGGAGAAAAATCCTGATTTACCTAATCGTGAAGAAGTGGCTAGACAGGTTGGAATCGGTTCTGTTATTTTTCACGACCTAAAAAATGATCGTTTGAATAATTTTGACTTTGTTTTAGAAGAAGTTGTCCGCTTTGAAGGAGAAACGGGACCTTATGTCCAATACACGCATGCTCGTGCAATGAGCATTTTAAGAAAAGCTGATTTCACTATCGATGAGACCAAAGTCTATGCACTAGATGATAAAGAGAGCTGGGAAGTCGTTAAACTATTGCAAAAATTCCCTGAAGTTGTTATGCAAGCAGCTGAGAAATATGAACCTTCAGTTATTGCCAAACATGCGATTCAAGTTGCTCAAGCATTTAATAAATATTATGCACATGTCAAAATCTTGACTGAAGATGAGCAAAAAGAATCACGTTTAGCGTTAGTTTATGGGATGGCGACTATTATTAAAGAAGATCTACGTTTGTTGGGTCTACATGCACCGAATGAAATGTAATAAGTAAATCAGTCAAAAAAATACCCGCAAAAGCGGGTATTTTTTAGTTGGTCCAGTGTTGTTGCATTTGATCCAGAAGGTCGATAACGTCCTTTGTTAAAAAGAGCGAACGCTTCGATTTTTTTCCTTCGATCATTTTGACCATATTTTCGATTTCATAATTCAAAGCCTGACTGCTATCACCTGAAATGATCGTCTCTACAGTACCATCATTAAAAAAGATTTTTGCTTCATCTGCCCGTGGATACTCGTTGATCACAATATAAGCATCTTCAAAAGCGACAATACCTTGTTTAGGCATTTTTGCTTGGAAACTTAATGACACAGTAGCCATTTCTGCTTCATTTTGTAAAATAGTGGCCGATTGTTCGTCTACACCAGTTGAAAATGGCTGCATAACAGAAGAAATAACTTTAGGTTGAGATGTAAGAAACCAACGAGCAAAAGAGACAGCATAAGTACCGATGTCTAAGAGAGCTCCACCAGCTAAATCAGGATTAAAAAAACGGTTTGTCGGATCAGGTTCTTTATAACTACCAAAAGGTGCTTGGATCATTTTTAATTTTCCAAATCGTTTAGAATCAATTTGGCTTCTTAGTTCTTGATATAAAGGCATGTTGAAAATAGTCATCGCTTCAGCTAACACTAAGCCTTTTTCTTCTGCTACTTTCATTGCTTCAGCCAATTCTTCGCTATTCATCGTAATCGCTTTTTCGCAAAGGACATGTTTACCTGCGACTAAGGCTTTTAAAATATGATCGATATGTTGACGATTTGGGACTGCAATGTAGATGATATCAATCGCTTCGTCTGCTAATAACTCTTCAAAAGAGCCGTAAGCTCTGGCGATATCATATTTTTTAGCAAATAGTTCAGCTTTAGCTAATGTTCTAGAGGCAACCGCTGTGATTTTGCTGTTTTTTTGCTGAAAACTTTCAGCGAAACTAGTTGCGATATCCCCAAGTCCAATGATGCCCCAGTTGTAATTGTTCATGAATGATCCCCCTAATTTACTTTTTATATTACTATTATACATGAGAAGCTCAAAATCGTGGCTTATTTTGGACAGAACTACAGAATTGTCTTATTATTTAGGTGAGAGAATGAAATGTTTCTTAAAAATATGGAAATAAATGATTCAAAGTAATGCATTTTTTTGCTATTTTCAGTAAAATAAATAAAGGAGGCGAATATCATGCACCAAATGTATATAGATATTCTTATCGATGCAATTATAGAGCAATTTGAAACAGAAGAACACTTTTACACGGAGTATCTTCAAACGACGAAAGAAAATTGGGAAAATTGGAAAAAAGGTAGAATTAATTTAACAAGAGAAGAAATGCAAAAAGTAAAAAACTTATTTTCTGATTATGAATGGATGTTGACACAAAAAATACTACGCCAAACGATTTTATTTCCTGAAAAAAGAAATATTGCCGTTTCAGAATACAAACGTTTAAAAACGTTGATTGCTAAAAAATGGTTGCAGTCTGGAGTAGGACTTGCCGAGTTGATACCGTCAAAAGCAAATAGTGAAGAAAAAGAACAAGCTTTTATTGAGTTGAAAGTAACAGTTTCGTATGGTGAATGGGGATTTGACGATATTGTAACTTTTCGATTACCAGCAACATTACAAGCACAGTTGAAAGGGTCAAAAGTTGAATTACTTGATTGGGTAAATGAAAACTTGATGGGTACTTACGTTGGTGAATAAGTAAGTAAGGAGTATTATTGTGAAACAAATTTTAGGAATTATATCCGTTATCATAGTATTAGGTGCTGTTATTTTTGTTCTTTTCGGTCATACTACACCAAAAGAGAAAACAAAAACGAGCAGCGATGAGACAAAAACGACAAGTACAATTGTTCCATCAACTTCATCTGAGATACAAACGAAAACATCGACAACCACGACTACAACAGCTGTTGATTGATTGTCAGGAAAAAAACTGATATAATCAGTCAGCGATTGTCCTAAACTGAAAAATTAGTGTAGGGATGAATACAAAACAAAGTAGGGAATGTATGAAAAGTCCAAGGTATAAGAAGAAAAAAAATAGAAAATCGAATTTACCAGCACTTTTTGCCGGTTTGTTGATCGTTGGTCTAGCGTTTATCTTTTCAATCAATGTATTATCAGACAGTTCAAAAAAAGAAGAAAAGTCTATTCAACAAAAAGAAGAAGTCTCAAAAGAGCAATTTATTGACAGAATAAGTCCGCATGCAAAAGAGCTACAAGATTCTTATGGCGTTTTACCCAGTATCATCATTGGTCAAGGGATTTTAGAATCGAATTGGGGACAAAGCACGCTTGCGTCAAAGTACAATAATTTGTTTGGGATCAAAGCATACGGAGAACAAAATAAGATCAACCTTGAGACTCGTGAATATATCAATGAAGAATGGATCGTTATTCAAGGGGACTTTAGGGTATATGATACGTGGGAAGAATCCATGGACGATCACACACGTTTATTTGTTAATGGTGTAACATGGGATCCACGTTTGTATGAAAATGTTCTTTTGGCAAAAGATTACAAAGAAGCTGCACGTGCTTTACAAGATGCAGGTTATGCAACAGATCCAACTTATGCAGACAAAGTCATTCATGTAATTGAGAGTTATGATCTCGATCAATATGATCATTAATCAAATGGAGGAAAAAGGAGTGGATGGAATGAATGAAAAGTTTGTACCAGAGATTGTGACACCTTTAAAACAAGATATCGTTCAAGTTCCAAAAGTGATTGCCCAGGCTAGCGGAATTCGAATTTTTGGTAAAAAAATAAAATCAATTATTTTTACGACAGATATCGCAATTATTAGAAATACAGATGCAAATGCAGTGATTGCAGTTTATCCATTCACGCCGCACCCGGCAATTACTAAAAGTATCATTGAAGCAGCCGATATCCCTGTTTTTTCAGGTGTTGGAGGTGGATTGACACAAGGACAGCGTTCTGCTTATATGAGTCTTTTTGCTGAAGCACAAGGTTCGATCGGCGTTGTTCTAAATGGACCGACCCCTGTCGAAACAGTTGAAATGGTTTGTGAAGTTGTTGATATTCCTGTAGTTAGTACGGTCACCTCAATTCACACGCCAATCGATGAAAAAATAGCGGCAGGTGTTACGATGATCAATATCAGTGCGGGAAAGGATACAGCTAAGACTGTTAAATTTTTCAGAGAGAAGTATCCGGAATTACCAATTATTGCGACTGGTGGACCGACGGATGAATCAATCACAGAAACGATTGACGCTGGAGCCAATGCAATCACGTATACACCGCCAAGTAATGGTGAGCTTTTTAGTCAAAAAATGAATAAATATAGAAATCTAGAAAAAGAAAATGATGCTTAAATAGAATAAATTAAATTTGTAATGTAACAACTGAGAATCAATGAGCCAAGACTAAACTATTTTATTAGTGTCTAGGGCTCGTTGATTCTTTTGATCTTGTTATAACTGGTTACAATTTGTCTTGAAAACGACATTTCGAAAATAGTATAAATAAAAAAATAGTTTTACTAACCGAAAATTAATTTGTTTTATGTTATGATTAAGGAAAATGATTTTAGGAGTGGGGAAAATATGAAAAAATATTGTTATGTGATGGGTGCGGCGCTATTGTTATTTGCTGCAAGTGGAGCATCTTTAGCAACTGAAGCGACAGAAACAATGAATGAGGAAGATTACCAAGCAGCGCTTGAATCAGGATTTACCGCGGAACAAATTCAGCAAATTCAAGAAATGCCTGATTTTTCTTTAGAAAATATTCAAGAAGAACCAGCAGCTAGAAGTATGATGCCATCTTCAACTACTCAGAAAAACCAAGTGGTCACTGAAGCGAAGAGACATTTAGGCAAACCCTATGCGTGGGGCGGCAAAGGACCTAATGTATTTGATTGCTCAGGATTAACACGTTATGTCTATTTACAGGTAACAGGAAAAAATATTGGTGATTATACCATACCTCAAGAAAAAGCTGGGGAACAAATCAGTGTTGCACAAGCGGAACCTGGTGATTTGTACTTTTGGGGTGCTAAAGGAAATACATACCATGTAGCGATTGCGATCGGTAATGGGCAATATATCCATGCACCAAATGAAAAAGAAGTAGTAAAAATCAATTCAACTGCTTACTTTAACCCAAGTTTTGCTGTGAGAGTCATTAAAAAAAATGACAATGATACTAATTTGAAAGCTCTAAGTTATAGAACTCATCTGGAATCTTTCGGCTGGGGGGATTACGTTGAGTCTGGTCAAACAAGTGGATCTGTCGGAAAATCAAAACGCTTAGAAGGTATTCAAATTAAACTTGATCCTTCTGTTAATGGGAATATCCAGTATAAGACACATATCCAAAGTATTGGTTGGCAAGATTGGAAATCAAACGATGGATTAAGTGGGACAACGGGCATGAAAAAAAGATTAGAAGCAATCCAAATTCAACTAAACGGTGGGGTAGCAACTAATTATGATATCCATTATCGTGTTCATTCTCAAACTTATGGTTGGCAAGCGTGGACTAAAAACGGTCAATCGGCTGGGACACAAGGTCTATCAAAACGTTTAGAAGCAATCGAAATAAAATTAGTGCCTAAAAATACTGCGTTACCCACTGGCGGAAATCCTGCTTTTATCAAAAAATAAATTCGTTGCGATCAATACTGATAGAGCGAGCTGATTTTTAGAATTAATGAGAGACTCTGTAAAATTTCAATGAAAAAAATCTTTTTTTATTGAAATTTTCAGAATTCTATACTATTGTATACTAATAACTAAAAGCTTATATATGATCATAATAAGGATGATCGTTTCTACCCAACACCGTAAATGTTGGTCTATAAGTGAAGAAGCGTCTTAGACCCTTTTTTGCTTATGCAGAAAAGGTTTTTTTGTTTTTATAGAAAATGTCACATAGAAAAAATGGTGAAGGAGTCAGATGAAATGGAAGAATTAGTGCAACGAATCAAAGAGGATGGGCATGTTTTGGGTGAAGGGGTTTTAAAAGTAGATAGTTTTGTTACCCATCAAGTAGCTCCTGATTTAATGGAGGCTATCGGCAATCGTTTTGCTGAAGTATTTGCAAAAGCTGGTATCACAAAGGTTGTTACAATCGAAGCTTCAGGGATTGCGCCGGCTCTTTTTGCAGCTAAAAAATTAGATGTACCGATGATTTTTGCACGTAAAGCAAAAAGTTTGACTATGGATGAAGAATTACTGACAACTTCTGTTTATTCGTTTACTAAACAAGTCACAAGTCAAATCTCCATTTCAAGAAAATTTTTATCTAACGAAGATAAAGTATTGATCATTGATGACTTTTTAGCAAATGGCCAAGCAGCAAAAGGATTAGTTGAATTATGCCAACAAGCAGGTGCTGAAGTTGACGGAATCGGTATTGTTATTGAAAAGTCTTTCCAAGATGGACGAGAATTATTAGAAGAAATGGGGATGCGTGTTGTATCATTAGCCCGTATTGCTTCTTTGAAAAATGGAGCAGTCGAGTTTCTTGAGGGGGATGCATAACTTGGAAAGTGAAAGAAAGCAAACCAAACAGATCGATCGACCAGAGACTGAAAATGGTAAGGCAGCAGTCTTAGGTCTCCAACATTTATTGGCGATGTATGCTGGAGCAGTTGCTGTACCATTGCTGATCGGAACGGGGTTGAATTTTAATTCAGAACAAATGACGTATTTGATTTCGATCGATATTTTTATGTGTGGAATTGCAACTTTACTGCAGTTGACTGTGAATAAATTTTTCGGAATAGGCTTACCTGTGGTTCTTGGTTGTGCGATTCAAGCAGTTGCACCATTGATTATGATTGGTAGTGATAAAGGTGTCGGTGCGATTTATGGCTCAATCATTGCTTCAGGGATTTTTGTTGTATTGATCTCGGGAATATTTTCCAAAATCAAAAAATTATTTCCTCCACTAGTCACTGGAACGGTTATTACTGTGATTGGCTTAACGCTGATACCAGTTGCGGTTGAAAAGATGGGTGGGGGACTAGCAAGTGATCCTAACTTTGGTGATGGCACAAATTTACTTCTGGCATTTGTAACGATTGGACTTATCATTATTATTCAAGTATGGGGTAGAGGATTCATCAAATCGATTGCTGTGTTAGTTGGTTTAGTCGGCGGCACTATTCTTGCAGCTATTTTAGGACAAGTAAATTTAGCGCCAGTTGGTGAGGCGACGTGGTTTCATTTTCCTCAGCCTTTTTACTTTGGTACGCCAACCTTTGATGTTTCTTCAATTGTATTGATGATCATTATTTCGATTGTTAGTATGGTTGAATCGACAGGTGTTTATTTTGCTCTGGGTGATATTACAGGTAAGCGTATCGGTGAAGAGGAATTGAAGAAAGGCTATCGTGCAGAAGGTTTAGCCGTTATTTTAGGTGGTATTTTCAATACATTCCCTTATACTGGTTTTTCTCAAAATGTTGGATTGGTCCAGCTTTCAGGTATCAAAACAAGAAAACCGATTTATTATTCTGCTTTTTTCTTGATTGCACTAGGCTTGTTACCGAAAGTTGGCGCGGTTGCTCAAATCATTCCAGAACCTGTGTTAGGGGGCGGAATGTTAGTGATGTTTGGGATGGTCGCGGTACAAGGCATGCGTATGTTGTCAAAAGTTGATTACAATAATGATAAAAATTTATTGATTATTGCGATTTCAATTGGTTTTGGATTAGGATTTAATATGCTTCCGACGCTGTTTCAGCAAATGCCGGAAACACTGAGAATGTTTACCGGAAATGGTATTGTTATGAGCAGTTTGACAGCGATTATTTTGAATTTATTGTTTAATGGTCTTAAAAGTGAAGAGAAATCTTAGAGTGTAAGAGATAGAAAAACCGGATGATTTTTCGGTTTTTCTTTTTATCATCGTTTAATGCGAACATTAATATTAAAAATAACTATAATATTCGATTTTATTTTGACACTCAAGATTTCCATTGATAAAATAAAAAGAGAATAAGGAAGAAAAGAGGAATGTTATGTCTGTCGTGGTTTCTGTGGTTATGGGAAGTACATCTGATTGGGCTACAATGAAACATGCTTGTGATAGTTTAGAAGAATTCAACATTTCTTATGAAAAAAAAGTGATATCCGCTCACCGTACACCTGATTATATGTTTAAATTTTCTGAACAAGCACGAGATCGTGGCATCAAAGTCATTATCGCAGGTGCAGGCGGAGCAGCTCATTTACCAGGCATGATTGCAGCAAAAACAACGTTGCCAGTAATTGGTGTTCCGGTTCAATCAAAAGCATTGAATGGATTGGATTCATTATTATCCATTGTTCAAATGCCCGGTGGAGTTCCCGTTGCGACAACTGCAATTGGAGAATCTGGTGCGAAGAACGCCGGACTACTTGCAGTTCAGATGCTTTCCATGTATGATGTAGAGTTAGCAGGGAAATTAGAAGCAAAGCGTCGATTTCTTGAAGAAACTGTGATGGAAAGTAGTGATGAACTTGAATAGACCTTTATTACCGGGACAAATGATCGGTATTATTGGTGGCGGACAATTAGGCAGAATGATGGCACTTAGTGCACGAGAAATGGGTTTTCGTGTGGGTGTGTTAGATCCAACAGTTGATTGTCCAGCTGCTCAAGTCGCTGATTGGCATTTATTAGCTGATTATGATGACATAGAAGCGTTAGAAGAACTGGCAAAACGTTCTCAAGTATTAACATATGAATTTGAAAATGTCGATGTCGGAGCATTGATGCAAGTTGAAGATTTAGTAAGTATTCCTCAAGGAACAGATCTCTTAGCAATTACGCAAGATCGTTTATTGGAAAAATCTTTTTTAGAAGCAAATAATATAGTTATTGCCCCATTTGCAACAATCGTAAGTCCAACAGATATCCAAGATGCCATCGATGGAATTGGTTATCCTTGTGTTTTAAAAACAACGCGTGGCGGCTACGATGGTAAAGGGCAATTTGTGTTGTATAGTACATCAGATTTAGCACCATCAATGAATATTCTTAGAGAAGGGACTTGCGTACTAGAAGCTTGGATTCCCTACGAAAAAGAAATCTCAGTATTAGTAAGTGGAAATGGTCAAGGAAAGTTCACAGTTTTTCCTGTGGTCGAAAATATCCATCGAAATAATATTTTACATGAAACGATTGCACCAGCTAGAGTGTCTGAAGAAGTAGTAGAAGAAGCGCAACGTATTGCTCGTGTTATAGCAGAAGCAGTGGATCTTGCAGGAACTTTAGCTGTGGAGATGTTCTTGACAAATGATGGTGGTATTTATGTGAATGAATTGGCGCCAAGACCGCATAATTCGGGCCACTACTCGATCGAAGCGTGTTCAATGAGTCAATTTGATGCCCACATTCGTGGTATTTGCGGTTGGCCATTGCCTGAAGTTGATCTTTTATCAGAAGCTGTAATGATCAATATATTAGGAAATGAGATCTATGAGACAATGGATGTTATTTCAGAAAAACCTAATTGGCATTTTCATTATTACGGTAAAGCAGAAGCGAAAAAAGATCGAAAAATGGGGCATATCACTATTTTAACAGAAGATGTGTTTGAGACACTAGAAGATATTTATCAAACCAATATTTGGGATTAAAAAGGAGTTAATAAACGAATGATTGATCGTTATACACGACCTGAAATGGGTGCTATTTGGACAGATGAGAATCGATACAGTGCTTGGTTAGAAGTAGAGATTTTAGCCGATGAAGCTTGGGCTGAATTAGGAGATATCCCAAAAGAAGATGTACAAAAAATCCGTGACAATGCCTCTTTTGACGTTGAGCGTATTTTAGAAATCGAAGCTGAAACAAGACATGATGTAGTGGCGTTTACACGTGCAGTATCCGAAACATTAGGAGAAGAGCGCAAGTGGGTACACTACGGCTTGACAAGTACGGATGTGGTCGATACAGCCTACGGTTATTTACTAAAACAAGCCAATGATATTTTGCGGGAGGATTTAAAGAAATTTACGACAATAATTGGTGAAAAAGCGAAGGAACATAAACATACAGTCATGATGGGACGAACGCACGGTGTTCATGCTGAACCAACGACATTTGGATTGAAGCTGGCTTTGTGGTATTCCGAGATGAAACGAAATGTTGAGCGTTTTGAACATGCCGCAAAAGGCGTAGAGGCAGGAAAAATCAGTGGAGCGGTTGGAACATTTGCGAATATTTCTCCTTTTGTTGAAGAATATGTTTGTAAACATCTAGGGATTCGAGCGCAAGAAATTTCTACTCAAGTTTTACCTCGTGATTTGCATGCAGAATATCTATCAGCGATGGCTTTGATTGCAACGAGTATTGAAAAATTCGCGACTGAAATTCGTGGGTTACAAAAATCAGAGACACGTGAAGTTGAAGAGTTTTTTGCAAAAGGTCAAAAAGGCTCTTCCGCAATGCCGCATAAACGAAACCCGATCGGTTCTGAAAATATGACAGGACTTGCTCGTGTCATTCGTGGGCATATGGTGACGGCTTATGAAAATGTGACTTTATGGCATGAACGTGATATTTCTCATTCTTCAGCAGAACGAATTATTATTCCAGATACAACAATTTTACTGGATTATATGTTGAATCGTTTTTCTACTATAGTTAAAAATTTAACAGTATTTCCTGAAAATATGAAACGAAATATGGATGCAACATACGGTCTGATTTACAGTCAACGTGTGTTGCTGAAATTGATTGATCACGGCATGGCAAGAGAAGCGGCTTATGATTTAGTACAACCCAAAACGGCATACGCTTGGGATCATCAAACTGCGTTTAGACCATTACTTGACGCAGACGAAAAAATAACTTCGATTTTATCTAAAGAAGAATTAGATGATGCGTTTGATTATAATTATCATTTGAAAAATGTTGACATTATTTTTGAACGTGTAGGTTTAGTTTGATCTATTAAAATGAGGTTGATTCTACCGTTTATTCAGATAACTTAAGGCTAGAACATAACTCTACGAGTTATGTTCTAGCCTTATTTTTTTATTAAAGCATTTCTATATAATGATCAAAATATTGTTCGATGAACTGTGTTTGATGACTGATTTCGTTCTCGGAAATCGATGATTTTTCGGGAATCACGATCCATTTTGTCTCATTGTCATCTTTTCTATGGATAACGGCTACTACAATACCAATAAATGTACTTATTTTTACTGATGGAACGGCTAAAATATATGCGTCTTGTTCCTCCTCGTCGCCTCCGATCACTCCAGCAATATATCCGTAATTGACTGGATAGATGTTACCGAAAGAATCTTGATAGCCTAGTGGTCGATCAACAGTCACTTTTACTTTCAATTTTTTCATGGATAGATCCATTCCTTTCTTTAATAATAAAAAGACTAAAACTTTGTAAGTTTTAGTCGAAAATTAATGTATTTAAATCGTAATTTCTTGGAAAGTACGTATGGGTGAGGCTACTGGAGCACCCAACATAGAAAGTAAATGATCAATAAAAAGATAACTACATTCTTGTGAATTAAAATAAACATGTATACAGTATTTGTTTTTGAAAAAGTGTTGCTCATGTAGTTGATTTATAACTAATTCATTGTTACAACTATTTTTATAACGAAATGTTCGTTTGCGTCTTTCAGAGTGCCGATGAACCGCTCGTTTTAAATTTTTAAACGTGTAGTAAGAACTGTGTTGATTCAATTTGTGGACTTCTTCTAATGCGAGTAAATCATTATACAATTTTGTTCTTTCCTCAGGGATTAATCCTGCCAAAAAATCCTGGGCTAAACTGTCATAATCGCTAATCATCCTGTTGTTCCCTCCTAAAAATCGTCACTGATCAAAAAAAAGAAAAGTAATTTTTCTAAAGATGTGGTTTTGATTAGCATACCACTTTTCTTAATTTTTGTAAATGCTTACAATGTTTTCTTAATATTTACATGAAAAATGGATAAAAAACGAACATTCAATACTATTTTTGTATTTATTGTTAATAATTAATTGACTCTTATTTATCATGTTGTTAAACTGTAAACAGTAAATAGACGAACAAATATTAATTATATTTAAAAAACGTACGTAAAAAGGAGCGTTCGAGATAATGACAAATAGTGGTTTGCTATACGAAGGAAAAGCTAAAAAAATGTTTGAAACAGATGATCCCAATGTGTTGAGAGTAGAATATTTAGATCAAGTAACTGCCTTGAATGGCGCTCGGAAAGATATTACAACAGGTAAAGCAATTTTAAATAATCAGATAACAGCCTTTATTTTTGAACAATTTAAACAAAAAAATATTCAAACTCATTTTATCAAAAAAATATCAAAGAACGAACAATTGGTAGAAAAGCTCGAAATTATTCCTTTAGAAGTTGTCATTAGAAATAGTTCAGCAGGCAGTTTTGCGAAGCGATTGGCTGTTTTAGAAGGACAGCCTCTTGAATTTCCCGTTTTGGAATTTTATTACAAGGATGATTCTCTTAATGATCCAATTATTAATGATGATCATGTCAAAATTTTAAAAATCGCAACAGAACAAGAGATCGCGACTATAAAACGAGAGGGACACATTATAAATCAAGCATTGATTACATTGTTTAAAGAAATTGGTATTCGTTTGATTGATTTCAAAGTAGAATTTGGGCGTAGAAAAGATGGCTCTATTTTACTAGCTGACGAAATCACACCAGATACGTGCCGCTTATGGGATGAAAAAACAAATGCTCATTTAGATAAAGATGTTTACCGTAAAAATATTGGTGAGATTGTACCTGTCTACCAAGAAGTTTTGGATCGTTTGGAGAATACATTCTACTAAAAATGAAGGAGAATTGATTAATATGTATGATGTAAAAGTATATGTTACGTACAAAGATTCCGTTTTAGATCCGCAAGGTGAAGTAGTCAAAGGTGCCGTTCATCGTCTTGGCTATGGAGAAATCGATGATGTCCGGATTGGAAAATATTTTGAAATCAAGGTCAAAGGATCAGAGCGGCCAATCGAAATGGTGATTGAAGAGATTTGTGACAAATTATTAGCTAACGTTAATATGGAAACGTATCGATATGAAATCGAGGAGGAAGCTTGAAATGAAATTTGCAGTGATTGTTTTTCCAGGCTCAAATTGCGATATGGACCTATTATGGGCAGTCAAAGAGATATTGGGTGAGGAAGCTGAGTACGTGCGCCATGATGCAGAAAGTTTAGCTGGATTTGATGGTGTTTTGATTCCTGGAGGATTTTCGTATGGTGATTATCTAAGGTGCGGTGCAATTGCTCGTTTTTCTAAAATTATAAGTGAAGTGATTCGTTTGGCAGATGAAGGTAAGCCTGTTTTTGGTACATGTAATGGGTTCCAAATATTGACAGAAGCAGGTCTTTTACCTGGTGTTTTGCTTAAAAATGAATCCCTGCATTTTGTGTGTAAAACGGTTGATTTAACAGTTGTAAACAATCAGACAGCATTTACTTCAGAATATCAGAAAGATGAAGTGATCCAATTGCCTGTAGCGCATGGGGAAGGCAATTATTACTGTGATGAATCAACGCTAAAGAAGCTAAAAGAAAATCATCAAATTGTCTTTACCTATGCGGATAAAAATCCAAATGGCAGTTTAGAAAATATAGCAGGAATCATCAATGAAAAAGGAAATGTTCTAGGTATGATGCCGCATCCAGAACGTGCTGTAGAAAGTTTACTAGGCTCAGAAGATGGATTACGTTTTTTCAAATCCATCGTTAAAAACTATGGAGAGGTCAGGACAAATGCATGATGAAAATGAACGAACCTTCAGCACAAGAGATTAAACAACAACGTATCTATTCTGAATGGGGCTTAACGGATGAAGAATATCGAATGATTGAAGAGGATATCTTAGAACGTATGCCAAATTATACGGAAACAGGACTTTTTTCTGTAATGTGGAGTGAACACTGTTCTTATAAAAATTCAAAATCTGTATTAAAAAAATTTCCGACAAAAGGACCTCAAGTTTTACAGGGACCAGGTGAAGGTGCCGGGATCGTAGATATCGGCGATGGCCAGGCTGTTGTGTTTAAAGCAGAAAGTCATAATCATCCATCAGCTGTTGAGCCATATGAAGGGGCGGCGACCGGTGTTGGTGGAATCATCAGAGATATTTTTAGTATGGGGGCCAGACCAATTGCAATTTTGGATTCATTGCGTTTTGGTGAATTAACGAATGAGCGAACTAAATATCTTTTAGAAGAGGTCGTTGCTGGTATTAGTGGGTATGGCAATTGTATAGGCATCCCCACTGTAGGCGGAGAAGTGGCGTTTGATCCATGTTATGAAGGAAATCCGCTAGTAAATGCAATGTGTGTAGGGTTGATCGATCATAAAGATATTCAAAAAGGTCAAGCAAAAGGGGGAGGTAATGCAATCATGTATGTCGGTGCGAAAACAGGACGCGATGGGATCCATGGTGCAACATTTGCTTCTGAAGAGTTTGTTGAAGGACAAGAACAACAGCGTTCAGCCGTACAAGTGGGCGATCCTTTTATGGAGAAATTATTACTTGAAGCGTGTTTAGAGCTGATTTTAAAGCATTCAGATATTTTAGTAGGAATTCAAGATATGGGCGCGGCAGGTTTAGTGTCGTCAAGTGCAGAAATGGCTTCTAAAGCGGGATCTGGTTTGATTTTAGATTTAGATGATGTACCTCAACGTGAAACTGGAATGACACCTTATGAAATGATGTTGTCGGAGTCTCAGGAGCGGATGTTGATTTGTGTCGAAAAAGGACATGAAGATGAGGTGATTGAACTTTTTCAAAAATACGAATTAGAGGCAGTGACGATTGGCAAAGTAACGGATGATGGGTTGTATCGCTTAAATCATCATGGGGTGGAAGTGGCAAACTTACCTGTTGACGCTTTAGCTGAGGATGCGCCTGTTTATACGAAGGAACGCCAAGAGCCAAAAAGAATCAAAAAGTTTGAATCATTAGGGAATTTTGATCCTAAAATTGTGGATGGAACAGAGACATTATTACAATTACTACAACAGCCAACAATTGCGTCTAAAAAAATGATTTATGAAAGATACGATGCTCAAGTTCGAACCAATACAGTTGTTTTACCAGGAAGTGATGCAGCCGTTTTACGTATTCGTGGCACTAAAAAAGCGTTAGCGATGACGACCGACTGTAATGGACGTTATCTGTTTTTAAACCCAGAAATCGGCGGTCAAATTGCAGTAGCAGAAGCCGCAAGAAATATTATTGCAAGTGGCGGTCAACCATTAGCAATCACAGATTGTTTAAATTATGGATCACCAGATAAACCTGAAGGATTTTGGGAGCTTTGGACGTCAGCAGATGGAATTGCCAAAGCTTGTGAAGTTTTAGAAACGCCTGTGATTTCAGGAAACGTTTCTTTGTACAATGAAACGAATGGTCAGGCGATTTATCCAACACCAGTGATTGGAATGGTTGGTCTAGTAGAGGACTTAAAAGATATTACTACGCAAGAATTTAAAGCAGTAGATGATTTGATTTACGTAGTAGGAAAAACAAACGCCGATTTTAATGGCAGCGAATTACAAAAAATGACCTTGGGCATTATCGAAGGAAAATTAATGGATTTTGATTTAACGGTTGAAAAAAACATCCAGCAATTACTATTAAAAGCAATCCAAGCAGGAGTAGTGAAAAGCGCCCATGATTGTTCTGAAGGGGGTTTAGGTATTGCTTTATCGGAGTCTGTATTTAAAAACAAGTTTGGTCTAGAGGTTGAATTAGCTATGCCAGTTTCATGGCTTTTTTCTGAAACCCAGTCAAGATTTGTTGTTTCAATCAAACCAGAAAATCAAACAATGTTTGAAGACATGATGGATGGGAACGCTGAGTTTGTTGGAAAAGTAACAGATAGCGGATTGATCAGCATTCAAACGTACGATCAAAAAATCGAGGTAATGACGCAAACAGCCAAAAAGCTGTGGGAGGAAGCGATTCCATGTCTTATGAAGTGAAAAGTTTAAATGAAGAATGTGGTGTTTTTGGTATTTGGGGACATCCGGATGCTGCTCGTGTGACTTATTTTGGACTTCATAGTCTGCAGCACCGAGGCCAAGAAGGTGCAGGAATCGTCTCAAATAACGAAGGAAAATTAAATGGATATCGGGGATTGGGGTTACTTTCTGAAGTATTTAAAGAGGACCAATCTTTAACTTCTTTGCGTGGAAATGCTGCGATTGGTCATGTGCGTTATGCCACTGCTGGAAATGGTAGTGTGGACAATATTCAGCCGTTTCTATTTAAGTTTTATGATGGTGCTTGTGGATTGGCCCATAATGGGAATCTGACGAATGCCAAAAGCTTACGAAAAGAACTAGAGCAAGATGGCGCAATATTTCATTCTAACTCAGATACCGAAATTTTGATGCATCTGATACGTCGTAGTAAAAAAACAACATTTGTCGAGCAATTAAAAGAAAGTTTACAGACAGTCAAAGGTGGTTTTGCCTATCTTTTGATTACGGAAACAGCGATGATCGCCGCTCTTGACCCTAACGCTTTTCGCCCACTATCTATCGGTCAGATGAAAAATGGGGCATATGTGATTGCGAGTGAAACGTGCGCACTGGAAGTTGTTGGGGCTGTATTTGTACGTGATGTAGGACCGGGTGAAGTCATTATTATTGATGAGACCGGCTTTAAAGTAGAACAGTATACGAAAGATACACAATACGCGATTTGTTCGATGGAATACATTTATTTTGCCAGACCAGATTCAAATATTGCTGGGGTTAATGTGCATACCGCTCGAAAAAATATGGGGAAACAATTGGCAAAAGAAGCGCCGAT
Organism: Enterococcus sp. AZ126; assembly: GCF_051714545.1. NCBI lineage: Bacteria > Bacillati > Bacillota > Bacilli > Lactobacillales > Enterococcaceae > Enterococcus > Enterococcus sp. AZ126. Next base: position 524,315 of record NZ_JBIOSB010000001.1, on the reverse strand, counting down.
TGAAGCAGATATGGTCGTCGGTGTACCCAATTCTTCTCTTTCAGCTGCTAGTGGATATGCAGAAGCAAGCGGCATTCCTTATGAAATGGGATTAGTAAAAAATCAGTATATCGCAAGAACCTTTATTCAACCTACTCAAGAATTGAGAGAACAAGGCGTTCGAATGAAGCTCTCTGCTGTAAGAGGTGTAGTAGAGGGGAAACGTGTGATCATGGTGGATGACTCGATCGTAAGAGGAACAACGAGTCGTCGAATCGTCCAGCTACTTAAAGATGCGGGTGCTAAAGAAGTCCACGTACGTATTGCATCGCCTCCGCTAAAATTCCCTTGTTTTTATGGGATTGATATTCAAACAAGGAAAGAATTGATTGCTGCTAATCATTCAATCTCTGAAATCGAGCAACTGATCAAAGCAGATTCATTAGGATTTTTAAGTGAGCGAGGATTGATTGATGCAATTGGATTAAACTATGATGCCCCTTATTCTGGACTTTGCATGGCCTATTTTAATGGGGATTATCCAACGCCATTATATGATTATGAAGAGAAATACCAAGCGTCATTAAAGGATAAAATCAGTTTCGTATCAACAAATTAAAAAAAACAGAAACTATCGTTAATGAATCTTTAGGAGGAAATCATAATGGGAAATGCTTATACCAAAGCGGGCGTTGACGTTGAAGCCGGGTATGAAGTAGTAGAAAGAATCAAAAAACATGTTAAACGAACGGAACGTATTGGTGTGATCGATACACTTGGTGGTTTCGGTGGATGTTTTGATTTAAGTAAGGTGGAAGTGAAGGAACCTGTATTGATATCGGGGACAGATGGAGTCGGAACAAAGTTAATGATTGCAATTCAAGAAAACAAACACGAGACAATCGGGATTGATTGTGTCGCTATGTGTGTGAATGATATCGTTGCTCAAGGTGCAGAACCGCTTTATTTTCTTGACTATATTGCGACGGGGAAAAATAAGCCAGAACGATTGGAAAAAGTGGTAGCTGGTGTGGCTGAAGGTTGTCTTCAAGCAGGAGCTGCTCTGATTGGCGGTGAGACAGCAGAAATGCCAGGAATGTATAGCGATAATGATTACGATTTAGCAGGTTTTGCTGTAGGGATTGCGGAAAAAAGTCAGCTAGTTACAGGGCAAAAAATCCAAGAAGGAGATATTCTTCTTGGGTTACCATCAAGTGGCCTTCATTCAAACGGCTATTCTCTCGTACGAAAGATTTTTTTTGAGACGCATCATTTTACTGGAAAAAGGATTATGTCAGAATTAAATGAAAAACAATTAGGTGATGAACTTTTGACCCCGACAAAAATTTATGTAAAGACGATATTACCACTAATAAAACAGGAATTAGTGAACGGTATTGCACATATAACAGGTGGCGGTTTTGTAGAAAATATTCCTAGAATGCTTCCAGAGCATTTAGCAGCAGAAATAACGCTTGGGACTTGGCCGATATTGCCGATTTTTACAACGCTTGAGAAATATGGACAAATTCCAAAAATGGAAATGTATGAGATTTTCAATATGGGCATTGGGATGGTTTTGGCTGTTTCACCTAAAAAAATAGAGAATGTTCGAACCATTTTAAGTGAGCTCAACGAAACGAGCTATATTATTGGAAATATCACTGAAAAAGATGAGCAAGCTGTTGTTTTTAACGAGGTGTGAGAATGAAATTAGCCATATTTGCCTCAGGAAACGGCAGTAACTTCCAAGCCATAGCTGAAGCTGTAGCAATCGGAGCAATAGAGGCGCAGCTTACGTTATTATTTTGTGATAAAAAGGATGCCTATGTGATCAAACGTGCACGTTCAATGTCGATTCCAGTTATTTCCTTTTCACCAAACGATTTTGAATCAAAAGCAATGTATGAAGCAGAAATTCTTCATTTACTTGAAGAAGAGCAAATCGATTTGATTGTTTTAGCAGGATATATGAGGATCATCGGACCGACTTTATTAGAAGTCTTTTCCAAGCGCATGATCAATATCCATCCCTCATTGTTACCTGATTTTCCTGGTCTACATGGTATCAAAGATGCTTTTTACGCAAATGTACCTGAAACAGGTGTAACGATTCATTATGTGGATGACGGTGTTGATACTGGACCAATCATTGCGCAAGAAAAAGTAGTGATAGACATGCTTGATACACTTGATTCATTGGAGAAAAAAATCCATAATGTAGAGCATAAACTGTTTCCAACTGTCTTAGCGAAACTTATAAAAAATCAGCAAGGAGAGGGTCGATCATGACAAAAAAAAGAGCCTTAATAAGTGTTTCAGATAAAACAGGTGTAGTCGCTTTTGCGAAAGGATTAGTAGAACAAGGGGTAGAAATTATTTCGACAGGTGGAACGAAAAAAGCCCTTGAAAAAGAAGGAATCCCGACGATTTCTATCGAAGAAGTAACCCATTTTCCAGAGATGATGGATGGTCGGGTGAAGACATTACATCCTAAGATTCATGGTGGATTGCTTGGACGACGTGATTTAGCGAGTCATATGGAGGCCATGGAAGCGTACGACATTCAACCAATCGATTTTGTTTGTGTCAATCTCTATCCTTTTAAAGAAACGATCATGAAGGAGGATGTAACAGAAGACGAAGCAATAGAAAATATTGATATCGGTGGGCCAAGTATGTTAAGGAGTGCTGCAAAAAATCATCAATTTGTTACGGTTGTGGTTGATCCTAAAGATTATGAACAAGTGTTGATAGAGGTTTCACAAAAAGGAGCAACAACGCTAGCAACAAGAAAAAAATTAGCAGCTAAAGTTTTTCGACACACCGCCGCATATGATGCGTTGATTGCAGAATATCTGACAAATGCAGTAGGAGAAAAAGAGTCTGAAATAGTAACATTGACATATGAGTTAAAACAAGAATTACGCTACGGAGAAAATAGCCATCAAAAAGCAGCTTTTTATCAAAATGCCTTACCAATTTCTTTTTCAATCGCTAGTGCTGACCAACTTCACGGCAAAGAACTATCATATAATAATATCAAAGATGCAGATGCGGCGATTCGAATTTCTAGAGAATTTGATCAACCAGCTGTTGTTGCAGTCAAACATATGAATCCTTGTGGAGTTGGCGTTGGTGAGACGATCAATGAAGCATATCAATATGCTTATGAAGCAGATCCAGTCTCGATTTTCGGTGGAATCATTGTGTTAAACCGTGAAGTCGACAGGCAAATTGCCGAAAAAATGCACCAATTATTTCTTGAAATTATCATTGCACCTAGTTTTTCAGAAGAAGCCTTCACTATTTTAAGTAGTAAAAAAAATCTTCGCCTAATGACACTCGACTTTTCTAAGAAAGACCAGGCGATAGAGGACGAAAAAGTGTCGATTTTAGGCGGATTATTAATTCAAAATCAAGATAATAGTAAAGAAAAAACCGAAAATTGGCAAGTTGTCACTAAAAGACAACCAACGCTTGATGAATTGAATGCACTAGAATTTGCTTGGAAGACGGTCAAGCACGTAAAAAGTAATGCCATTGTTGTAGCGAATAGCCATCAAACATTAGGTATTGGTGCAGGGCAAATGAATCGTATCGGCTCAGTTCAAATCGCAATTGAACAAGCCGGAAAACGTGATAATGAAGCAGTTTTAGCCAGTGATGCCTTCTTTCCAATGGGTGATAGTGTAGAATATGCTGGAAAACAGGGTATCAAGGCGATTATTCAACCTGGTGGCAGCATTAAAGACCAAGAGTCGATCGAAATGGCAGACAAATATGGAATCGCTATGGTATTTACTGATATCAGACATTTTAGACATTAAAAGGAGAATTTAATGGGATTAACGATTTTAGTCATTGGAAGCGGCGGAAGAGAGCATGCGATTGCGCAAAAACTGATTCAGAGCCCTAAAGTAAAAACTGTTTTTTGTGCCAAAGGGAATCCAGGGATGAAAAAAGATGGCATTCGTTTGGTAGATATTGCAGAGGATGATCATCCTAACTTAATTAAATTTGCCAAGGAAAATGGTATCGATTGGACTTTTATTGGTCCTGAAATCCCATTGTTAAATGGAATTATAGATGATTTCGCTGATGCTGGCTTGTTTGCTTTTGGACCGCTCAGAAATGCTGCAGTTATTGAAGGTTCTAAAGACTTTGCAAAAAAAATCATGAAGAAATATGAAATACCCACAGCAGATCACAAAACCTTCTCTGATTTTGCTACAGCCCGAGCTTATGTTATTGAAAAGGGAGCGCCGATCGTTATTAAAGCTGATGGTGTAGCTGCTGGTAAAGGAGTAGTCGTAGCAAAGACCGTAAAAGAGGCAATTGATGCATTGAAAGAGTTGCTTGAGGACCATAAGTTTGGGGTAAGTGGAACCAAAGTTGTGGTTGAAGAATTTCTTGTCGGTGAAGAATTTTCTTTACTGGCATTCGTTCGTAATGAAGAAGTTTATCCGATGGTGATTGCGCAAGATCATAAATGCGCCTATGATAATGACCTTGGACCAAATACAGGTGGTATGGGAGCCTATAGCCCTGTTCCGCAAATTTCTGATGAATTGGTCAAAGAAGCTCTTGAAACAATTGTAAAACCTACAGTTCAAGGGATGATGACAGAAGGTAGGGCTTTTACAGGTATTTTGTACACTGGATTGATTGCAACAGCGGATGGACCAAAAGTAATCGAATTTAACGCTCGTTTTGGTGATCCAGAAACACAAGTCGTACTTCAACGGTTAGAAACTGATTTCGCTCAAATTATTGATGACCTATTAAAAGGTAATCAACCAATTATTCGCTGGAAGCAAGATGGTTATAGTTTAGGCGTAGTTGTTGCAGCAGAGGGTTATCCAAATGTTTATGAGAAAGGAAGTCAGCTTCCAGATTTTTCTGATTTTTTAACTGAGCAAATCTATTATGCAGGAGTAAAGCAACAAGGGGAACAATTAGTCTCTGATGGTGGGCGTATCTACCTTGTCCAAGCAAGTGGCAAATCATTAGCTGAAGCACAAGAAGCCGTTTATAGAGTGTTGAAAAAAGTAGATACAAAAGGAACGTTTTATCGTAATGATATTGGGGTTAAAGGATTAAAATAAAAAAGTGAGACTTATAAATCGTACTATTTAAAAAAATCCATCCTATAACTGTCTATGTTATAGGATGGATTTTTTAGATTATTCAGTTTTAGGTAAAATAGAGGAATGGATGCTTCCATTTTCATACGCAATAAAAAAATCTGATAAAAATAAACCATAGGATTCAATATCTGATTTATAAAGTGACATAGGAATCACAAAAGTCTGTTTTGTAGTACCAGCAATATAATCGCCATCAATAGTTTGAGCCACGACCAAAAAATGATGATCTTTCCACGTTATAAGATCATCCAAAGAAACCGTTTCATCAGAAGACAAGTACTGGACGTTTTGCTCAAATTGTTTTTCAATAGTTTGACTGAAAATAATCGTACTTGTTTCATCTTGCTGATTTTGTAAAACTTTAGCCAAGAAAAGTTGTGGATCAGCTTCAGTCAATTGTCTTTTGATTTTTTTAAAGTTCATTGGGTACCTCCTAATTTTAAAGAATGAGTGGATTTGTTTGATCTTGAATTAAAGAGCAGTGAGATTGTGTAGTCTCTTTTTTAAAATTTAAACAAATTATCGTTCATTAAAGATCGTAACACGAAAATCAACTGCTGTATTTTTATCTAAGCCCTTTGCTTCTAAATCGATTTGCTTACATAATAACTCTGTTCCTTCATAAACAGGCGTGACACGGTAACGGATAGTCTCGCCATTGTCTAAAGCTTGACGAATCTGATTTTCATATTTAGTCATGAAAGGTGTGTTTACAGGTGTTTGATAAAGAGTCGTAAGATTTCTTGCATCATCACCAGAGCCACCAAGCTGACGTCCAATCAAATGACCTCTTGAATGATTCGTTGGATCCAAACCTGAAACAAATCCTGGGGGACGAATGTCTTTATTGGCTGATGTTCCTGTATTGACCATTGCAGGTTTTAACAAAGCATCGGCACCAGTCGCACGTCCTAGCGAATCTAATGCATGATAATCAATCCAGCCTTTTTTACGATCGGTTAGTTCAGCGGTTGAAAAAGTTGCAGAACCAAGCTCTTTAGGTCCGGGATTTGTAGAACTTACTGGTTTGGAGGTGCTGGGTTTTGTTTGTTCCTGAGTATGAATACCGAACATTTCCTGAATGTTGTCTGGGACTTGAACTCCAAACACACCTAAAATCAAAATAATTAAAACCGCCACAAGCATGATTGCTGGATTAAAAGGTGGTTTTTGTTTTTTTCTTGCCATTATTTTTCTCCTAACTACTCTCAGAGATTGAGAAAGAAAGCTTAGTATTAAAAAAGTTTCTGACTCACCGTTAATTCCGAATTAATCTCATTCCTCTATTATACGAAAAAAAATCGAAAAATCAAAAAGCATTTGACTTGTGGGAGGACTTGTTTGTATTCTTATGATAAAATTCTATTTAGAGGGGATTGAATTGAATGGCTTATATCGATGTAATAAATGAATATAAAAGATACCACATGGGAGATACGACAATTGCAGCCAATGACGGGATCACTTTTTCGGTAGAAAAAGGGGAAGTTGCGGTTATTTTAGGTCCCAGTGGCGCTGGAAAATCCACCGTGTTAAATATTTTAGGTGGAATGGATTCTTGTGATGAAGGACAAATCGTAATCGATGGAACCGATATCGCAAAATTTAATGAAAAACAATTGACTACATACCGCAGAAATGATGTTGGTTTTGTATTTCAATTTTACAATTTAGTTCCGAATTTAACGACAAAAGAAAACGTTGAACTGGCCTCTCAAATTGTTTCAGATGCATTGAATCCTGAGGAAGTACTGAAATCTGTCGGTTTAGGTGCAAGGATGGATAATTTTCCTGCACAATTATCAGGAGGAGAACAACAACGTGTGACAATTGCAAGAGCAATCGCTAAGCGCCCTAAATTACTATTGTGTGATGAGCCGACAGGAGCGCTAGATTATGAAACGGGTAAACAAATATTAACGATTTTACAAGAAACAGCTCGAAATACTGGAACAACAGTAATCATTATCACCCATAATTCAGCAATCGCACCAATGGCTGACCGCGTAATCCGCATCAATGATGCAAAGGTTCGAAATGTGATGATCAACGATGAACCAAAACCTGTATCTGAGATAGAATGGTAGGTGGCTGTGTTGAAAAAAACAGCGTTACTTAAAACAAGTTTTCGAGAAATCAAACAATCAAAAACTCGATTTTTATCAATCATGGGTATTATATTTCTTGGTGTCATGGTTTTTGTGGGATTAAAAGCTACAGGACCTGACATGACTCAAACAGCATCAAACTATTATCAACATCAAAAACTACCAGATGCTCGAATCGTTTCCACACTTGGTTTAACAGATAAAGATGTTGAAGAAGCTAAAAAAGCCAAAGAAGTTGAGACTGTTTTTCCTAGATATACAAAAGATGTTGCCGTGAGTGAACGCAATGTAGCGGTTAAATTTGTAAGCTATGATTTAAATGAAAAGCAGCCGCTGATCGATTATCGTGTGGTCGAAGGACGTATGCCTGAAAAAACTGGAGAAATTGTATTAGATGATCTTGCCAAAATGCGAGGACAGTATAAATTAGGTGAAACCCTAACGCTTTCAAAAGAAGATAACAAAGACAAATCATTAAAAAAAGAAAAGTTTAAAATTGTCGGATTTGTCCAATCTCCTGAATATATAGAAAATACATCTAGAGGAAATACGACGATTGGAAAAGGATCATTAGATTTTTTTGCTGTCGTGCCTAAAGAAGATATGGATCTATCAACCTATACAGAAATTCTTGTCTCGTTCAAAGGTCTAAAAGATCTAAATAGTTACTCTAAAGAATATAAAGACAAACGAGAAAAAGCTGTTATAACAGTCAAAAAAGCGATGGAAAAACGTCCGGAACAACGTGTGACAGAAATACGAGAAGAATCAAAGGCATCATTTGAAAAAGCGCAAAAAGAGATTACTGATGGCGAAAATGCATTGAAAGATGCTGAAAGCAAATTGCAAACTAGCGAGCAGGAATTAGCCTTAGGTAAGCAAGAACTAGCGCAGGCCCAAAAGTCCTATACAGAACAAATCACCGCTGCAGAAAACGAACTTGCAGCAAATCAGGCAACAATCATCAATGGTGAAAATGAACTTGCAACACAGAAAAATTTGCTTGAAACGAAGAAAAACGAATTAGCAAATGCCCAAGCTCAGGTTGCACAAGGTCAAAATGCTTTGCCTGGTTTGCAGCAACAGCGTAATGAATTAACTGCTTCAAATGAATCATTGAATCAGTTAGCTGATGGGTATCAGAGTTTAGCTGCATCTGTGGCTATTATAGATCGTGTGTCAGATGATTTATTAGCAGAAAGTATTGCAAATGCTGCACCTCAGTTACAGTCAGCAGTCCAAGCATTAGGAGCGCCAGCAGAAATTACCGCTGCTATCAATCAATTAATCGCGCAACCTGAAAGAGCAACTATCCCCGTTGTTATGGAGACGATCAATGGGGCGTTAGCAAACCTATCAGCGCAACAAGCCCAAGTAGCGCAAGGTCTGCAAACAATTGATCAAACAATCGCTACGATCAATCAGTCAATTATGCAATATACAGAGGGTCAACAACAACTTGCAGTAGCCCAAGCACAACTCACTCAAGCTGAAACACAATTAGCTTCTGGAAGAGAACAACTTGCTGCTGGACAATCCCAGTTGGAACAGTCAAAAATTGACGGTCAAGCAAAATTAAACGAAGCTCAAGCAAAAATTGATGAGGGACAACAAGCCTACGATCAAGGATCGGCAGAGTTTCAAAAGAAAAAAGCCGAGACCACAACGAAACTAAATGATGCAAAAAAACAATTAGAAAATAAGCAAAAAGAACTCGCAGATTTAAAAGCGGCTGATTATTATTATTTTACAAGAGATGATAATCCGGGCTATTCTGAATATGAAGACAATGCTGATCGCATTACTTCACTATCCACCGTCTTTCCGCTTTTCTTTTTCTTGATTGCAGCATTAGTTAGTCTGACAACAATGACAAGGATGGTTGACGAAAAACGAATGGAAGTAGGTAGCCTAAAAGCATTAGGTTACCGAAATGGCGAGATCGCATTTAAATTTTTAGTCTATGCTGCAATCGCAAGCCTGTGTGGAGCTGTATTAGGGTTGTTCGTCGGATATTATTTATTCCCAACAATCATTTTTAATGCATATGGACAACTGTACAATATTCCTGATTTTGTGACACCGTGGTATTTAAGTTACAGTTTAATTGGGATACTTATTGCCGTTTTGTGTACAGCAGGAGCAGCGATGGTTGTTTTACGAATCGATTTATTCAGTACACCAGCAAGCCTATTACGTCCAAAAGCGCCTAAGGCAGGACAAAGGATCTGGCTGGAACGGATCAAGCCGATTTGGAATCGATTAAGCTTTATTCAAAAAGTCACTGCCCGAAATTTATTCCGTTACAAACAGCGAATGTTGATGACCGTTTTGGGTATAGCGGGCTGTATGGCTTTGATCATCACAGGATTTGGCTTAAAAGACTCTATTTCAGATATCGTGGAAGTCCAATTTAATAAAATCTGGCATTATCAGGCAGTCGTGACATTCAAAGAAGATCAAAGTGAAAAAGAATCTGAAAAGTATCAAGAAATGTTAGACAAAGTCGATGGATTAAAAGAGACGATGCCGTTATATGTTGAATCTTTAAAAACAACAAAAGAATCAAATGCGAAACAAGATGTTTCAATCTATGTACCTGAAAAACCAAAAGAAATCGCTGAATTCATATTATTCAATGATCGACAATCGGGTGAAAAGTATCAATTGACCGATGATGGTGTGATCATCAATGAAAAATTAGCGAAACTTTTTCACTACAAACCTGGTGATACACTTGTTTTAAGCGATAGTGATAATCATGAATACAAATTTAAAATTAGTGCAATCGCTGAAAATTATACAGGTCATTTTGCCTATATGTCTCCAAACTATTACGAAAAAATAGTTAAAAAGTCACCTAACTATAATACTGAATTTTTACTTTTTGATAAGGCACCTAGTGAGAAACTTGAAGCAGATATTGGAAAAGAGCTGATGGAAAATCAGAACGTTTTAAATGTGTCTTTCTTGTCTATTTCAAGTGATGCACTAGATGATACGATCCAGAGTTTGAATATTGTGGTTTGGGTCTTGATAACTGTTTCTGGTTTATTGGCATTTATCGTTTTATATAATTTGACGAATATCAATATTTCAGAACGAATCAGAGAACTTTCAACGATTAAAGTGTTAGGTTTTTACGATAAAGAAGTCACGATGTATGTATATCGTGAGAATATTATTTTAACGCTGATCGGGATCTTCTTTGGCTGTTTCTTTGGAAAATTTGTTCACAGTTATGTATTGACAACCGTTGAAGTCGATATGCTGATGTTCTCACCAACGATTCATTGGATCAGCTACCTTTATTCTGCATTGATTACCCTGATCTTTACTTTTCTGGTCATGTTCTTTATGCATAAGAAATTGAAAAAAGTTGATATGATCGAAGCCTTGAAATCAAACGAATAAAATAGATCAAAAAATGAAGCGGATAATCTTTTAATTAAGGGTTATTCGTTTCATTTCTTTTCGTGAAAACTATTACAACTCTCGTATGATTTTAAAAGATTTACTGTCATTTTATATAAAGTATTGGTAAAATATAAGTATCTTCATGAGAACGTCGGAGGAGAATGGGAGAAGTGGCTCAAATAGAGCGACGAAAAAAGTGTGGGCGTCATAGTGGGAATGAAGCGTCTCTATTCTAGTGATGACAGTGGACTCTATATTAGCGATTTGCTTGCAACCAATTCTACGTGCTAAAGCGCTAAGAGTTGAAGGTCGAACCAAAAGGAGAAAGGAGTGAGAAAGTGATACAAGGAATTCCAATTGAAACAATCTATCTTTATACCTTGCTTGTTTGTGCAGGAATTGCTGTTTTATTGGTGATTTTTGGAGATGTTTTTGATTTTGACGGACCGATCGATCCGATGCTGGTTATTCCGTGGCTAGCGTTTACTTCATTGTTTGGTTATTTAGGAGAGCGGTTACTTGATTTGGACCATCTAATGTTGTTTCTGATAAGTGGAGCGATTTCATCAATTTTGGTGTTTTTCTTGAATTTTTATGTATTGATGCCAATGAAGAACGCCGAATCGACTATTTCAATTTCTGAAAAAGATATGGAAGGAAATATGGCAATAGTTGTAACTCCAATTCCAGTTGGAGGAATGGGCGAGATCCAATTGAAAAGTGTCACCGGCTCAATCAGTCGACCAGCTGCTTTCTATGCTCCACAAGAACAACCGATCGAACGAGGCGCGCAGGTGCTCATTATTGAAATCAGGGAGCGCGTTTGCTATGTAGTTCCATATGAAGGAAGTTTACAACTATAAAATAGGAGGAGTAGAAGAAAATGGAATTAGGGATTTTAGGACCAATTGCTTTAGTTGTTTTTATTTTACTGATGTTGTTGATTGTTTTCATTTCAAAATATCAAACAGCAAAGCCGGATGAAGCATTGATTATTAGTGGGAGTTATTTAGGCAATAAAAATGTACATGCAGATGAGAGCGGTAATAAAATAAAAATCGTACGTGGCGGAGGCGCATTTGTGTTGCCAGTGTTCCAACGGTCAAACCGAATCAGCTTGCTATCAAGTAAATTAGACGTATCGACTCCAGAAGTTTACACAGAACAAGGGGTTCCAGTGATGTGTGACGGCACATCGATCATCAAAATCGGTTCTTCTGTTGAAGAAATCGCCACAGCAGCAGAACAATTTCTAGGTAAAACACGTGAAGAACTTGAAAATGAAGCGCGTGAAGTCTTAGAAGGACATTTACGTTCGATCCTTGGCTCGATGACCGTCGAAGAAATCTATCAAAACCGTGATAAATTCAGTCAGAGTGTGCAAGAAGTTGCCAGTGTGGATTTAGCAAAAATGGGTTTGATCATCGTGTCTTTCACTATCAAAGAAGTTCGCGACAAAAATGGTTACTTAGATTCTCTAGGTAAACCAAGAATTGCACAAGTCAAACGTGATGCAGATATTGCAGAAGCTGAAGCATGGAAAGAAACACGTATCAAAAAAGCTGAAGCAGAAAAAGAATCACAACAAGCAGAATTACAACGTCAAACAGAAATCGCTGAAGCATCAAAAGAAAAAGAATTAAAATTAGCAACCTATAAAGAAGCACAAGATATTGCAAAAGCAAAAGCTGACCAAGCCTACAATTTGGAAACAGCCAAAGCACAACAAGAAGTAATTGCGCAAGAGATGGAAGTAAAAGTCATTGAGCGTCAGAAACAAATCGAGTTAGAAGAAAAAGAAATCGTTCGTCGTGAGAAACAATACGATTCAGAAGTGAAGAAAAAAGCGGATGCCGACCGTTACGCGAAAGAGCAAGAAGCTTTGGCGCAAAAAGCTCGTGAAGTTGCAGAAGCTGAAGCAGAACGTTTCCGCGTAGAATCTTTAGCGGAAGCAGAAGCAAATCAGACGCGATTAGCAGGTCAAGCAGAAGCTGAATCTATTTTAGCTCGCGGTGCTGCCGAAGCCGAAGCAAAACAAAAAATTGCAGATGCATTCAAGGAATATGGCGAAGCTGCTGTCTTAAGCATGGTGATGGAAATGTTGCCGCAATTAATGAAAGAAGCTGCTCAACCACTAAGCAATATCGATAAAATTTCGGTTGTTGATACTGGCGGTGGCGGAGAAAATGCAGGCGCTAATCGTATTACCAATTACGCAACGAATTTATTAGCTGGAACACAAGAAACACTGAAAGAAACAACAGGGTTAGACGTTAAAGAACTAATTGAAAACTTCTCTAAAAAAGGAACGAACAGCAATGTGAATTTCTACGGGGAAGATGATTCAAGCGATAAAGAATAAAAAAGGACTGCCAAAATCTAGCAAGATTTTGGCAGCTTTTTTTGACTTATTTTGGTTCATTATTTTGTTTTTCTAACGTAGCTCTGTCTTGTATTCTTTTTCTAAGTTCTTCCAATTCTTGTTCTTTTTTCGCGAGTTCAGCTAAATCTTCGTTAATTTCATGTTCTTCTTCAATCGGTTTTGGTTTGAAAAAGAAATTCAATCCAATTCCTATAAATGTACCTATAAATGTATCAATTACACGTGAAAAAGCAAATTGAAAGGATTCGCCTTGTGGGATACTCAAGGAAATCAATAACAATGTTGCAATTGCTGAAATAATACCAGAATTATTATTTATACCGTCCGAAACAACGATCACAACAATTACTAAAAATGGAAGTAAAAATAATTCAACCAAAAAATCACTAGAAAAAAGATCTTTCACAAGAAAATAAACGATAGCTAGACCACCGCCTAAAGTGTTACCGAGAACCCGTGATTTTCCAAAAGTAAGACTAGTGGTTAAATCTTGCCTTAACGAAAATACTGCGGATAAAGCGGCTATTAATGGCGCTCCTCGGTCGGACACTTTAAATAAAATAATACATAGCATAACAGCTAAGGCTGTTTTTAGAGTACGCAAGCCTAAGCGAAAACGGCCGATTTCCATTAGCTTTCTCTCCTATAATCAACATTTAATCACTTTTCTATTTTATGATAACCGAAAAAGAGGTAAAATTACTAGTATTAATACTAAAGATTAATTATTTTTTTGAGGAGCGGTCAAATGAAAATTGGATTACGAACAGTTAAAACCGCAGTGAGTGCAACATTAGCGATGATCGTTGCAGGGAATTTAGGCTTGTTATACCCAGCATCGGCTGGGATCATTTCTGTTTTGAGTGTCACAAATACGAAGAAAACGTCTTTAGTGACAGGATTTTATCGACTACTTTCTTTAGCGCTAGCGACAGTCGTTGCTTATGGATGCTTTTCTCTTTTAGGATTCAATGCAGTAGCATTTGGTGTTTATTTGCTGGTATTTATTCCAGCGGCTGTTTACTTTAACCTTTCAGATGGGATTGTCGTAAGCTCAGTTTTAGTGACGCAATATTTAGTTGAACAAGACTTATCTTGGTCGATCATCAGTAATGAGTTCTTATTAATGACAATTGGCGTTGGATTTGCTTTGATCATGAATTTGTACATGCCAGACACAGAAAAACGCTTGAAGGAAGACCAAGAAGTCATTGAAACAATGTTTCGTAAGATATTGAACAACATGGCGGCCTATTTGAATCAGCATGGTAAAGAAAGAAATTTATTTGAAAAATGCAACGATTTAAAAGCCTTTATTCGAACGGGCGAAAACTGGGCGAAAAATCATGCAGAAAATCAGTTGATGTCCTCAAATCATTATTATATTGAATACTTCACAATGCGCAGACTACAAAGCAATCGCTTAAAAGATATGCTTCAGATTCTAGAAAATATCACCGTTGAACCTGAACAAGTAGGAAATATTCGAGAGTTATTACAATATACTGCTGAGACATTTGCAGAAAATAACGATGGACAAGATATTTTAGATAGAATTTCTCTAGTTTATGAAGAGTACCGAAAAAAAGAATTACCAAAAACAAGAGAAGAATTCGAAAATCGTGCGCAGTTATTTCAATTTTTACAATTATTTCAATCCTTTATAGAAATTAAAGCCGAATTTGCGAAACATCAAAACGAAGGAGGAAAATAGCATGAATCAAGTTCCATTTGTTATGCCTCAACTCACAGAAGATAGATATAATGATGTTCGTCTATATCTTGGAGAAGAATATCAGTCAGTAGCGCGGCACTCGTATACAGTTGCTGTAGAAGCTAAACGATTAGCTGAGCGCTTTGACGAAGACCAACGAGCGGCTGAAATTGCAGGATTACTCCATGATATTAGTGCAGTTATTCCAAATGAAAAAAGAATTGATCTCGCTGAATCTTTAGACATTGACGTGCTCCATTCGGAACGAAAACTGCCGATGATCATTCATCAAAAACTCTCGAAATACATGGCAAAAGAATTGTTTGGAATCAATGATGAGTCGATTCTGTCTGCTATAGAGTGTCATACTACATTAAAAAAAGAATATTCTCGGTTAGATCTGATTGTCTTTTTGGCAGATAAAATCAAATGGGATCGACCAGGTGAACCGCCATATCTAAGTGAATTATTAACGGCTTTAGATACATCTTTAGAAGAAGCCGCACTGATTTATCTGGATTATCTATTAAATTCTAAACCAGTAGTTATTCATCCTTGGGCGACAGAAGCACAAGAAAAATTAAGAGAACAGACAGATAAAGGGAAAACAGCCTATTTATAAAGTAAATATTAAAGTTTAGTTACGTAATTCAAAAATCCTAGTATTTAGAAAATCAAGGTGCTATACTTTCATTAAGTTAAAAAAACAGAAACTTTTAAGTCTCTAAAAAGGTGGAACCAGAATTAATGACTGAAAAATGGCGTGAAGATCAAGAATATATGTCTTATGTGGAAGATTTGTTGGCAACGGAAGAAGTACAACGTTTAGGAAATTACACGCAGCATGTTCACTCGACCCGTTTAGATCATTCAATCAGCGTTTCCTACTATAGTTATAAACTAGCTAAAAAATGGAATGGTGATGCTAAAGCGACGGCTCGTGCTGGATTATTGCATGACTTGTTCTATTACGATTGGCGTACAACAAAATTCGATGAAGGTTCTCATGCTTATGTGCACCCAAGAATTGCGGTGAAAAACGCAGAGAAATTAACAGAACTTTCGGATTTAGAACGTGATATTATCATTAAGCATATGTGGGGTGCAACGATTGCACCACCGAAGTATAAAGAAAGCTATATTGTTACGATGGTAGATAAATATTGTGCAGTCAAAGAAGCTTCTGAACCGATGACAAATTCGGTGAAAGCCAAATGGCGTCAATATTTTCCTGGAAAACAATCTATATAACTTAAAAACGATCGATTTTCTTTTTGAGAATCGATCGTTTTTTTGTAGTTTAGAGATGGTGAAAATCACTCTGTTTCAGTTAGTTGTTCAAATTCTAAACGTTTTAAACGCTTGATTGCTTTGAAATAAGACGCAAGCAGCACTACCACAGAACCAGCCCAAGCAAGTGGAGATGCCAAAGCCGCACCGACAAAACCTATCGAAGCGGTCAGAATAATTGCTGCAAATGAGCGCATGACAAGTTCCATGATTCCGGCTAAAGTAGGAATCACACTTTGCCCAAGTCCTTGAAGTGTATAACGTATAATGAACAAAATTGCTAATAACCAATACATACTACCGTTGACATTAAAGTAAATCTGAGAAAGATTAAGAACATCTATTTCATTTGGGCTGACAAAAAGGGTCATCAAATTTTGCCCAAAGAAAATTACGATTCCGCCAGCTAAAAGACTAAAACCAATACTCATTGCAATACACTGAGTAACACCTTGCAAAATTCGTTTGTACTTTTTGGCTCCATAATTTTGGGCAGTGAAGGTTGCCATTGCAATACCAAATGACATCATTGGTTGTGTTGCAAATTGTTCGATTTTACCCGAAGCAGCTTGAGCAGCTACCACGTCCGTTCCTAAACTGTTTAGAGCGGCTTGCAATATGATCGCACCGATCGCAATGATCGATGATTGAAAGGCCATTGGTAAAGCGATATTTAAATGAGCTCTATACTCACTTTTGTCAATAGAAAAGTCCTTTTTCCGTAATTGAAGATTAGGGATCTTCAAACGAATATAGACTATGCACAAGAGACTAGAAACGACTTGAGCCGTAACCGTTGCAATACCAGCTCCAGCAACTCCCATATGAAAATTAAGGATCAAAATCAAATCCAATACCACATTGATGATACTTGCAATGATCAAAAATAAAAGCGGTGTTCGACTATCCCCCAATGCACGAATCACATTAGATAATAGGTTAAACGACATTGCAGCAAAGATTCCCATGAAAATGATTGAAATAAAGATCTGAGCATCGTCAATAATTTCGGGAGGCGTTTGCATGATTAGAAGCATCGGGCGAACAAAAATTAAACTTAAAATAGTTAAAAAAATCGTAACGATACCACTTATTACGATACCAGTTGCGAAGCTTTTCTTTACACCACGATAATCATGTCCGCCAAAACGCTGGGATGTCAATATAGATAAGCCAGCAGTCAATCCTTGGGCAAAACCAATAATTAAAAAAGTGATACTGCCAGTTGAACCAACGGCTGCTAAAGCATCTTTTCCTAATGTTTTTCCGACAATGATCATATCAGCCATATTGTAAAACTGTTGGAAGATGTTGCCGATCAACAATGGGATTGTAAAGAAAAAAATCAGTTTTGCGGGATTACCATTTGTTAATTCTTTCAAGGAAAACATCCTTTCATTTTAAGAAAACAATCTATTGCAAGATTTTTTCTACAGATTTTTTCAAAAATATCAACTGAGTATAATGAAATAAATAATAGGAAGATATTGAAAATTTCCTATTTATAGTAGCACAATATTAAGCTTTTGCAAGTGCTTTAGTACGTTTAACTCAAATGATTTTTTTCCTCGTTTCTTTAAGCAAAAATTGTTATAATTGAACTAGTATGAATAGAATACATAATACATTTAAAAGGAGTGATCGAGTGGAAAGTGAATTGAAGATGCCAATAAAAATCAGTATTTATATGATTAAATGGCTGACAATCGCTTCAATAATTGGACTGGTGATGGGAATGTTGTCTGCTTTTTTTCTAAAAAGTTTAGATACTGTGACTCAAATTAGGCTTGATAAACCTTGGCTTTTATTGCTACTACCGATCAGTGGGGCAGTTTTTGCATTTCTTTATAAGAAATTTGGAGGCAATGCCGTTCGAGGCAACAATCTTGTGATTGATCAAGCAAACGGGGAACAAGAAGATATCCCGTTGCGCCTCATTCCATTGACTTTATTTGGTACGATAACCACTCATTTGTTTGGTGGTTCAGTAGGTCGTGAAGGAACAGCGGTTCAGATGGGTGGAACAGTGGCAAACGCGATTGGGCGTCTTTTTCGATTAGATAAGCTTGAAAGAGAAATTGTAATCATTAGTGGTATCAGTGCGGGATTCAGCTCTGTTTTTGGAACACCTTTAGCAGGGACGATTTTCGGGTTAGAAGTTTTGATGATTGGTCGTTTACGGTCAGACGGACTTTTTCCAAGTTTTTTTGCTGCTTTTTTTGCAAATTTTGTTACTGAATCTTTTGGTATAACGCATACACATTACAGCATGGGTCAGATACCGGATTGGTCAGTACTATTGTTTATCAAAATGATAGTTGCTGGTATTTGTTTCGGTTTAGTTGGATGGTTATTTAGTCGATCGATCACATGGATCAAAAAAATATATGCACGTTGGTTCAGTAATGTTGTTTTACGGAATTTCATTGGAGGGATAGTCGTAGTAGCAGCAGTTTTTATTTTGCAAACGCAACGTTATCTCGGGCTAAGTTTACCCTTACTGCAAGATGCTTTTGATGGAGCGAATCATTGGTTTGACTTTCTCGGGAAACTTTTTTTTACAGCATTGTCATTAGGGGCAGGTTACCAAGGTGGGGAAGTGACGCCTTTATTTGAAATCGGTGCAACATTTGGGAGTACTTTAGCGTTAATTTTACACTTATCTGTCCCGTTTTTGGCTGGATTAGGTTTTATAGGTGTTTTTTCTGGCGCAACGAATACGCCAATTGCTTGTTTTATTATGGGAATTGAGCTATTTGGTGGTGAGGCAGCATTATTTTTCTTTATGATCTGTTTAATTAGTTATATGTGCTCAGGGAATACTGGAATTTATTCATCTCAAAAAGTGGAAGTAGAAAAAGGTGTTTTATTTTTGCCGATTTTGACAAACTGGCAAAATAAGTCAAAAAAATGAAGGAAGATAGAAAAATATTATGACCTTATGATAAACTAGAAAATGAGGTGAAAACATGAAAGATTATCAGTACCCTTTAGATTTAGACTGGACAACAGATGAAATGGTGATCGTTACCAATCTATGGTCAGCAGTAGAACAAGCAAATGAAACAGGAATCGATACCCAAGATTTTTTGAATACGTATAAAGAATTTAAAACCGTCGTTAAAAGTATCGGGGAAGAAAAGCGTTTAGGAAATGAGTTTCAAAAAGCATCTGGCTATTCGCTCTATCGAACTCTCCAACAAGCTAAAAAGCAAGATTCGGGTAGATTGAAACTAGGAGCTGATTAAATTGACTTCAGAAAAAATGATCATTGAAATAAAAGAATGGTTGAAAGAAGCAGCAGGTTATATTCGTGTGAGTTTAACCAATGAGCTTTCTGTCTCGCAAAAGTCTGGTAGAAAGGACTTAGTCACAAATATCGATGAAGAAACGCAATTGTTTTTTATCAAAAAAATCAATGAACGGTATCCTCAAGATCGAATTTTGGCTGAGGAAAAGGGCTTTGATACGATTGATTCTTTCGCTGGTCGAGTTTGGATCATTGATCCAATCGATGGCACGATGAATTTTGTGATGGAACAAGAAAATTTTTGTATTATGATTGCTGTATATGAAGAAGGTATTGGACAACTTGGTTTTATTTATGATGTGATGAAAGACGAATTATACTGGGGTGGAAAAAATAGTGGTGTTTTTCTGAATGATCGAAAATTGACACCACCAAAAGATCTGCCTTTATCACAGGGTTTAATTGGAATGAATGCATACATGTACAAAAAAAATATTTATTCAGCTGGAGAAATCGGTAATAGAAGCATGGGAATTCGAGTCAGTGGCTGTGCGGGAGTGGAGTTGATTGCCATGCTCAAAGGCAATCATATCGGATATATCTCTAATTTGAGTCCTTGGGATTATGCAGCTGGGTTGGTTTTGCTAAATGAATTTGGATTTAAGTACTCTAATATAGAAGGAAAACCACTAGCCTTTGACAAACGAGAATACTTTTTAGCGGCAACACCTGCAGCATACAATGAAATTCAAGAGAATTTTATTCACGAATAGGAATCTAATTCCAGAAATCCAAGCAGAAAGTCAACGATAGTTGATCAGAAAACGTTGCTTTTTTCCAATAAATGTGGTATTTTTCAAAAAAAGGCAATAAAATATGAAGTTTTCATAACTTTTGAAAGCTTTAGACTATATTTCATGAAAAAAATTTGGTATAATAAACAGTCGGATTTATATGAACAAGTGACGTAAGGCAAAAGGATAAGGAGCAATTACATTGAAATACAGAGAAGATATTAGAAACGTGGCAATCATAGCCCACGTCGATCACGGTAAAACAACATTAGTAGATGAATTATTGAAACAATCACAAACTTTAGATGGACATACACAATTACAAGAACGTGCGATGGACTCAAATGCTATTGAAAGCGAACGTGGAATCACGATCTTAGCTAAAAATACAGCAGTTGATTACAATGGAACTCGTATCAACATTTTGGATACCCCTGGACATGCTGACTTCGGTGGTGAAGTAGAGCGTATCATGAAAATGGTAGACGGTGTGGTTTTAGTCGTTGATGCTTATGAAGGTACGATGCCTCAAACTCGTTTCGTGTTGAAAAAAGCATTGGAACAAAAAGTAACACCAATCGTTGTTGTAAATAAAATTGACAAACCATCAGCGCGCCCTGAACACGTTGTAGATGAAGTATTAGAATTATTTATCGAATTAGGTGCAGATGATGATCAATTGGACTTCCCAGTTATTTATGCATCAGCTTTGAATGGAACGTCAAGCAATTCTGATAATCCAGAAGACCAAGAACCAACGATGGCCCCTATTTTTGATCAAATCATTGAACACGTACCAGCACCAGTCGATAATTCGGATGAACCATTACAATTCCAAGTATCATTATTAGACTATAATGATTATGTTGGACGTATTGGTATCGGTCGTGTGTTCCGTGGAACAATGAAAGTTGGCGATCAAGTTGCCTTAATGAAATTAGATGGCAGCGTGAAAAACTTCCGAGTTACTAAAATCTTTGGTTTCTTTGGATTACAACGTGTTGAAATCAATGAAGCAAAAGCAGGCGATTTAATTGCCGTTTCAGGTATGGAAGATATCTTTGTTGGTGAGACTGTTGCTGACGTAGCACACCAAGAAGCATTACCGATTCTACACATTGATGAACCAACATTACAAATGACATTCTTAGTAAATAACTCTCCATTTGCCGGTCGTGAAGGTAAATACGTAACTTCTCGTAAAATTGAAGAACGTTTAATGGCAGAATTACAAACAGATGTATCATTACTTGTAGAACCAATTGGACCAGATTCTTGGACTGTATCTGGTCGTGGCGAATTGCATTTATCAATCTTGATTGAAAATATGCGTCGTGAAGGATACGAATTACAAGTTTCTCGTCCGGAAGTTATCGAACGTGAAATTGAAGGCGTGAAATGTGAACCGTTTGAACGTGTTCAAATCGATACACCTGAAGAATACATGGGTAGTGTTATTGAATCATTGAGTCTACGTAAAGGTGAAATGCAAGATATGATTCACACTGGTAATGGTCAAATTCGTTTGATTTTCTTAGCGCCAGCTCGTGGTTTGATCGGTTATACAACTGAATTTTTATCAATGACTCGCGGATACGGTATCATGCACCACACATTTGACCAATATCTACCAATGATCCAAGGTACAATTGGCGGACGTCATCAAGGTGCGCTTGTTTCGATCGACACTGGTAAAGCCACTACTTATAGTATTATGAGTATTGAAGAACGTGGAACAGTTTTTGTAGAGCCTACAACTGATGTTTATGAAGGAATGATCATTGGTGAAAATAATCGTGATAATGACTTAACTGTAAACATCACAAGAGCAAAACAAATGACTAACGTTCGTTCTGCTAACAAAGACCAAACATCCGTTATCAAAAAAGCAAAAATTCTTACATTGGAAGAATCTTTAGAATTCTTGAATGAGGATGAATATTGTGAAGTGACACCAGAAAGCATTCGTTTAAGAAAACAAATTCTTAATAAAAACGAACGTGAAAAAGCAAGTAAAAAGAAAAAAGTAGCTGAATAAACGAAACGTTTAGAATTAAGGTAGAGTAGATAGGACAAAACTTATTAAGTTTTGTCCTATTTTTGTGGATAACTTTTAATGAATAATCTTAAAAACTACGTATATTACAGTATAAACACTGATAAACAGGGATTTTTGATTTTTATGATAAAGGGCTCATTGTTTCACATTAGTTGAATTGTTTCACAAGTAGACGAATCCTCCCTTGAATTGCCTTATAGTGCATGCTAAAATAACAACCAGACACAAAGAACGGAGAGAATTTCATGATTGACATCAAAGGTGTATTAAAAGAAAAATTTGGATACGACGAATTTCGTCATGGACAAGAAGAAATCATCAATCATGTTTTACATAAAGAAAATGTTTTAGGTATCATGCCAACAGGTGGTGGGAAATCAATTTGTTATCAGCTACCGGCGCTTATGTTGGAAAATTTAACTTTAGTGATTTCACCATTGATATCATTGATGAAAGACCAAGTCGATGCGCTAAATATGATGGGGATTCCTGCTACATTCATCAATAGTACGATTTCTCAACAAGAAATGAACAAACGAGTTCAAATGGCGGTCAATCGCGAAGTGAAGCTTCTATATGTCGCACCTGAACGATTAGAATCATTTGATTTTCAACAACTATTATTACATGTTCCCATTGATTTATTGGCAGTCGATGAAGCACACTGTATTTCGCAATGGGGGCATGATTTTCGCCCAAGTTATTTGCGTTTAGCTGAAATCATTGAACAATTCCAGCAGCAGCCAGCTGTTATTGCCCTGACGGCTACTGCAACGCCTCAGGTCGCCGAAGATATTCTTAAGCAATTACATATTCCAAATGATAATCAGGTACAGACTGGTTTTGCTCGAGAGAACTTAGCATTTCAAGTTGTGAAAGATCAAAATCGAGATGTTTTCCTTTTGGAATATTTAAAATTGAATCAAGGACAATCTGGCATTGTATATGCAAGTACTCGAAAAGAAGTTGAACGGATCTACCACTTACTTCAAAGTAAAAAGATTACTGCTGGAATGTATCATGGTGGAATGAACGAGAAAGAACGGAGTCATAATCAAGAAGAGTTTTTATTTGATAAATTGCAAGTGATGGTTGCGACAAATGCTTTTGGTATGGGAATCAATAAAAGCAATGTTCGGTTTGTAATTCATGCCCAAATTCCAGGAAATATAGAGTCTTACTATCAAGAAGCAGGACGTGCGGGACGTGATGGACTGCCAAGTGATGCCGTGTTACTTTATGCGCCGCAAGATCTTCAAATTCAACAGTTTTTTATCGATCAATCAGAAATGACGATTGATTATAAACAAAAAGAATATATGAAATTAAGAGAAATGTCTCAATATGCAAATGCGCAAATGTGTTTACAAAAATTTATTTTACGCTATTTTGGAGAGAAAGGTTCTGATTGTGGCCGTTGTTCCAATTGTTTGGATCAACGAGAATTAGTAGATATCACCGTTGATGTTCAAAAGATTTTATCATGTGTAAAAAGAATGGGTGAAAAATTTGGTAAGGGTTTAGTAGGGAAAGTATTGACAGGCTCAAGAGATCAAAAAATAGATCAATGGCATTTTAATCGTTTACCTACTTATGGATTGATGAAAGATCGAACTCAAAAAGAAGTCAATCAATTGATTGATTATCTAACCGCCGAAAGATACTTAAATCCATCAGACGGGCAGTATCCGTTACTATCTGTTTCGTCTACTGGGGTTCAAGTTCTGTTAGGTCAACAGAAGGTTTTTAGAAAAGAAGATCAACGTGTTCGCAAAGTAGTTGTAAATGATGGTTTTTTCGAAAACTTGAGAGAGTTACGAATGGATTTAGCACAAGAAGCAGGTGTACCGCCCTATTTGATTTTTTCCGATAGTACATTGAAAGAAATGTGTGAAAAACTACCTAAAAATTCAATTCAGTTACTGCAAGTAAAAGGTGTGGGACAAAATAAATTGGACAAGTACGGAGAAAAATTCTTAGCAGCAATCGAAACGTTTAAACAAACAGAAGATGAAGGGGTCAGCACTGAAGATGCATAATATAAATTGAGACTAGGACATAAATCTAGATTTATGTCCTAGCCTCATTAGATTCTGTTATTTAGGGTAGACTGCAAAACGATCTTCTTTTAAGGGGATGATTTGAATGGGTTCAGCATAAAAATCTTCTAATTTATCTTCAGTGAATAGTTCTGATTGCGTTCCTTTGGCAAAAATTTCTCCGTCTTTCAATAGCATTAGATGCTTGAAGCACGGTAGGATTTCTTCGGTGTGATGCGTAACGTAAAGCAGCGTAGGGCTGTTTTTTTGCTCAGCGATGTTCTGGATTTGGTATAAAAGTTTTTCTCTAGCGAATAAATCCAAGCCATTACAAGGTTCATCTAAAATCAATAATTCAGGATCGGCCATTAGAGCTCTTGAAATCAAAACCAATTGACGTTCTCCTTGAGACAAAACTTCATATTTTTTTCCAATTAGAGATTCTCCACCAGCACCTTTTAAAATAGCTTTTGCCTGTTCCAATTCATGCTCAGTGTAATGTTGGTAGATCCCTATACTAGCAAATTTACCTGAAAGAACAATTTTTTCAGCTGTTTCACGATTCTTCATACGATACTGTAAGGCTGTACTGACCCAACCGATTCGTCGCTGAAGTTCAGGAATAGATGCGTGACCAAATACCTGATCTAAAACTTCTAATCGTCCTTTTGACGGCCATAAATATCCGCAAATCAGTTGTAAGAGCAGTGTTTTACCCGCACCATTCAATCCAATAATAGCCCAGTTTTCAGACTTTTTAACAGACCAATTTACGTTATTTAAAAGTGTCTTTTTATCCCGAATAAATGAAACGTCTTTAAATTCAAAAGCATTCATACTAACTCCTCCTTTTCTTTATTTTACCATTAAAATTCAAGAATAGAATAGTAAGAATTAGAAAAAAGCGAAAGAAGAAAACACTGTCAAGAAAATTTCATTGACAAAGCTTTCATCCCCCTGTATAATTGCTTTTGTTGCGTTATGAGGTGAGAATATGAAATGGTCTTTATTAGAACTAAACAAATACAAAGACAAACCCTGTGAATTTTCAGAGACACTAAATTTAAAAGAGTCACTGATGAAAAGAGATAATCTGATTTTAGATGTTAGTCCTGTCAAAGCAACCGGGCTACTAACAGTAGGAAAAGAAGAATACTTGCTTCACTATCAAATCGATGTTATTGTAACAGTTCCCTCTTCACGTTCTTTAACACCCGTTCCTCTCAAGCTTTTGATTAATGTCGATGAGGTATTTATGACTCTGGAACAATATCAACAAAGAGATGAACGTTTGGCAGATGAAGAAATCATTTTGTTGGAAAAACCAACAATCGATTTAGATGAGTCAGTCGAAGATAACATTCTTTTGTCAATTCCGATTCAAGTTTTATCAGATGAAGAACAAACAAGTCATGATATGCCAAAAGGCAATGACTGGGAAGTCCTTTCAGAAGAAGACTACGTGCAGAAAAGACAAGAAGAAGCACAACAAACAATGGATCCTCGTCTTGCTAAATTATCTGAATTATTCAGCGAAACATCTGATGAAGACGATAAGTAGTAAGATTGGAATATACCGTGCATTTCATGCACACATCTTTACAAGGAGGTGGAACACCAATGGCAGTACCAGCTAGAAGAACTTCAAAAGCTAAAAAGGGCAAACGCCGTACTCATTACAAATTAACTATTAAAGGTTTGAATGCATGTTCAAACTGTGGTGAAATGAGAAAAAGCCATCACGTATGTCCAGCATGTGGTCATTACGATGGAAAAGACGTAATCTCTAAAGAAGCATAAAAAACATTTTTTTGAAAATGTTAAAATCCCCTAGGCTAACCATGGAGCCTAGGGGATTTATTTTGTTTGGAGTTAATGGATTTGATGGACAATTTTCCACAATTGTCGAAATTCTCAAGGATAAACAAGAATAAATCAAATTATTCGAACTATTTTGTTTTCATATCAAGCATTCTACGTTATAATGATATAGATTATAAGAAAATTCTAATGAATTTCTTTTCAAAGATAGTGGGAGGATACATGATGACAAAACAACAATTTGGCGTAGTCGGAATGGCCGTAATGGGAAAAAATTTGGCCTTAAATATCGAAAGTAGAGGCTATTCAGTTGCCCTGTTCAATCGGACAGGTTCAAAGACAACGGATGTCGTTGAAGAGCATCCAGATAAAAATTTCAAAGCGACTTATACAATTGAAGAATTCGTAGACTCTATTGAAAAACCTCGTCGCATTATGCTGATGGTTCAAGCTGGATTTGCAACCGATGCAACGATACAAGAATTATTACCTCATTTAGATAAAGGGGATATTTTAATCGACGGCGGAAATACATTCTTTAAAGATACGATTCGTAGAAATGAAGAACTAGCTAATTCAGGAATCAACTTTATAGGGACTGGTGTTTCAGGTGGTGAAGAAGGTGCATTAAAGGGGCCTTCAATCATGCCAGGTGGACAAAAAGAAGCCTATGAACTAGTGGCTCCTATATTAGAAAAAATATCAGCTAAAGCTGAAGATGGCGAAGCATGTGTGACATATATCGGTCCTAATGGGGCAGGCCACTATGTTAAAATGGTACACAATGGAATCGAGTATGGTGATATGCAATTAATTGCTGAATCCTATGATCTTATGAAAAATATTCTTGGTGTTTCTGTTGAAGAGATGGCTGAGATTTTCAAAGAATGGAATCAAGGTGAACTAGACAGTTATCTTGTAGAAATCACAGCTGATATTTTAACGCGTACTGACGACGAAGGGACAGGTAAACCAATCGTTGATGTCATCATGGATGCTGCCGGTAACAAGGGCACTGGTAAATGGACAAGCCAAAGCGCCTTAGATTTAGGTGTACCACTACCGTTGATCACAGAATCAGTTTTCGCTCGCTTTATTTCTGCTTATAAAGATGAACGTGTAAAAGCAAGTAAAGTCTTAGCTAAGCCTGAAACACCTGGTTATCAAGGGGATAAAAAAGAATTGATTGAAAAGATTCGTGAAGCATTGTATTTCAGTAAAATTATGAGTTACGCTCAAGGCTTTGCTCAATTACGTGTGGCATCAGAAGATTATGAGTGGGACTTGCCTTTCGGTGAGATTGCCAAAATCTGGCGTGCAGGATGTATCATCCGTGCTCAGTTTTTACAAAAGATCACAGATGCATATGATAAAAATCCAACAATTGAAAACTTATTATTAGATGATTACTTTATCGATATAACAAAAAAATATCAACAATCTGTTCGTGATGTTGTATCGATTGCAGTTCAAGCGGGTGTTCCAGTCCCAACTTTCGCTTCAGCTATTGCTTATTACGACTCTTATCGTTCAGAGCGTTTGCCAGCAAATCTGATTCAAGCGCAAAGAGATTATTTTGGGGCTCATACGTATCAACGAATTGATAAAGAAGGTACGTACCACTATAGTTGGTATAATGAAGAATAGTACGTTTGAAAGCCATGGGATTCAAAAATTTCTCATGGTTTTCTCTCTGCTATGAAGTGAGAACAGGTTGTTGCTAGCTTTTTGACGCAAAAGTGGGTATAATGGGTAAGCTTTAAGATAGCTTTTAAAGAGAAAGGACAAATAACCAATGAGTAATATTCTAATTATTGAAGATGAAAAAAACTTAGCACGTTTTGTAGAACTGGAGCTGAAACACGAGGGCTATACTACAGAGGTTCACTACAACGGACGTACTGGTTTGGAAGCGGCTTTAAATAATGATTGGGATGCTATCCTTTTAGATTTGATGTTGCCTGAATTGAACGGGCTTGAAGTTTGTCGGCGTGTACGTCAAGTGAAGAACACACCGATCATCATGATGACAGCAAGAGATTCTGTAATTGACCGAGTGTCAGGATTAGATCATGGTGCGGATGACTACATTGTAAAACCGTTTGCTATAGAAGAGTTATTAGCTCGCTTACGTGCGTTACTTCGCCGAATCGATATTGAAGGTGATAAAAATGTAGCAAAACAAACTACTATTACCTATCGTGATTTAACAATTGAAAAAGAAAATCGCGTTGTTCGACGTAATTCTGAAATGATTGAATTAACGAAACGTGAATATGAACTACTATTAACTTTAATGGAAAATGTAAATGTTGTATTAGCCCGTGATGTACTATTAAATAAAGTTTGGGGTTATGAAACAGAAGTCGAAACGAATGTTGTCGATGTTTATATTCGTTATCTACGTAACAAAATTGATGTTCCAGGCGAGGAGAGCTACATTCAAACTGTTCGTGGAACAGGTTATGTGATGCGCTCGTGAAATCTTTAAAAATGAAAAAAGCAGAAAAAAAAGAACTGAAGGGGCCTTCTTTGACAATCAAGTGGGCTTCTGCAAGTTCTTTCTTCATATTTGTTGTATTTACTATTTTTGCCGTGATCACTTATAAATCCTCAGTCAACCTCATTGTTGAGAAGGAACGAGAAAATGTAGAGAGAACAGTTGCTGAGGTGGGGAATCGTTTAGCGAATGCTGATGGAAGCTTGAGTGTATCAGATGTCTATGAAAAATTGAAAACACCTAGTGTTGATGAAAATGCTTTGGATAACAAGAGGATTTCTATAGAGGGCTCACTGATGGAAATGGATACGATGATTTCTGAGCTAGGACAGCCAGCATTGTTTCTATCAATATACGATAAAAAAGGGACTCTAGTATTTGAAACACAGAAATTACAAAGTCAATTAGGAAAAAAAGAAAAACAATATGCTGAAATTAAATCAATCGATAACAAAACGGGTTTTTTAGTTATTCAACCAGTTTATTCAAAAAAGAACAGAGAACAGATAGGTTACATTCAGGCTTTTTACGAGTTGTCTTCTTTTTATGATATTAGAAACCGTTTATTACTGACACTGATTGTATTAGAAATCATCTCATTGATCTTGAGCAGCATACTAGGGTTTATTTTATCTTCTTACTTCTTGAAACCTGTGAAAGTTTTACGAGATACGATGGATACAATTAGAAAAGATCCGCAATCGGATATCCATATGCCGGATATACATTCTAATGATGAGTTAGCAGACCTCGCAGAAATATTTAATGAAATGTTAGATCGCATGAGACGATACATTGAGCAACAAGAGCAATTTGTAGAAGATGTTTCCCATGAATTACGTACACCAGTTGCGATTATAGAAGGGCATTTAAGCTTATTAAATCGCTGGGGAAAAGAAGATCCCGAGATTTTGGATGAATCCCTAGAAGCAAGTTTGCAAGAAATTGTTCGGATGAAAAGCTTAGTCCAAGAAATGCTAGATCTATCGCGAGCAGAACAAGTTGATGTGCAGTATTCAAATCATACCTCAAATGCTAAGCAAGTCGTCTATCAAGTGTTTAACAATTTTAAAATTCTATATCCGGATTTTGTTATTACTCTAGATGATGATTTATTGCATGAAGTGACATTGGGTATTTATCGAAATCACTTTGAACAGCTTCTAATCATTATTTTGGATAATGCAGTAAAATATTCGACGACTCGAAAAGAGGTTCATATTTCAATTTCAAAAACATTAAGTGAATTTGAAATTGCTATTCAAGATTTTGGTGAAGGAATTCCAGAAGATGATTTAGATAAAATATTCAATCGTTTCTATAGAGTAGATAAAGCACGAGCTCGTAACAAGGGCGGAAATGGATTAGGATTATCAATCGCTAAGCAGCTAGTAGAAAATTATAAAGGAAAGATAGACGCAGAAAGTGTTGTTCATCAAGGAACAATATTCAGAATCTATATTCCAATAGTTAAAAAAAGTGAAGGAGAAGAGTAGGAAAAAATATTCCTGCTCTTTTTAATCTTTTAACCGAATAATCTAAGCATTAGAACGCATAATAGTAGAGAAAAAGCGAATGCTCAAATGAAGTTCAAGTAATTTGTTCGCTAAGAAAAAAAGAATCAAAAAACAGGTATTTTCTAGTTGCATTTTATGATAAGTATTGTTATATTTATAAATGTTCTAATGAATGTTTGTTAATTGGGTGAAAGAGAAAAAAATGTTTTTTTCCTCTTGACGAAAAGAATACAATCATGATAGAATAACAAAGTTGTTAATTAATAACGACAAAAAAAACTTGAAAAATCAGGAAGAAAGTTGTTGACAAATAACAAACGACCTGATAAACTAATGAAGTTGTCACGAAACATTCGATAACATCAAGCAGAGAAAACTTTGAAACTTTTAAAAAAAAGTGTTGACATCGAATCGGAGATTTGATATGATATAAAAGTTGCTGCGAAGTAACACAGTAGACCTTTGAAAACTGAACAAAGTAAGACGAACCAAATGTGTAGGTTGTTTTTACAACGGTAAAAACAAACAACAATTTTTAACAAAGCGAAGCAATATGCTAGCAACCAAATGAGCTTAACAATCTTCGGATTGTGTTCAACTTTTATTATGAGAGTTTGATCCTGGCTCAGGACGAACGCTGGCGGCGTGCCTAATACATGCAAGTCGAACGCTTCTTTTCTACCGAGTGCTTGCACTCAGTTGAAAAGAAGAGTGGCGGACGGGTGAGTAACACGTGGGTAACCTACCCATCAGAGGGGGATAACACTTGGAAACAGGTGCTAATACCGCATAATAGTCGACACCGCATGGTGCTGACTTGAAAGACGCTTTCGGGTGTCACTGATGGATGGACCCGCGGTGCATTAGCTAGTTGGTGAGGTAACGGCTCACCAAGGCCATGATGCATAGCCGACCTGAGAGGGTGATCGGCCACACTGGGACTGAGACACGGCCCAGACTCCTACGGGAGGCAGCAGTAGGGAATCTTCGGCAATGGACGAAAGTCTGACCGAGCAACGCCGCGTGAGTGAAGAAGGTTTTCGGATCGTAAAACTCTGTTGTTAGAGAAGAACAAGTAGGAGAGTAACTGCTCTTACCTTGACGGTATCTAACCAGAAAGCCACGGCTAACTACGTGCCAGCAGCCGCGGTAATACGTAGGTGGCAAGCGTTGTCCGGATTTATTGGGCGTAAAGCGAGCGCAGGCGGTTTCTTAAGTCTGATGTGAAAGCCCCCGGCTCAACCGGGGAGGGTCATTGGAAACTGGGAGACTTGAGTGCAGAAGAGGAGAGTGGAATTCCATGTGTAGCGGTGAAATGCGTAGATATATGGAGGAACACCAGTGGCGAAGGCGACTCTCTGGTCTGTAACTGACGCTGAGGCTCGAAAGCGTGGGGAGCAAACAGGATTAGATACCCTGGTAGTCCACGCCGTAAACGATGAGTGCTAAGTGTTGGAGGGTTTCCGCCCTTCAGTGCTGCAGCTAACGCATTAAGCACTCCGCCTGGGGAGTACGACCGCAAGGTTGAAACTCAAAGGAATTGACGGGGGCCCGCACAAGCGGTGGAGCATGTGGTTTAATTCGAAGCAACGCGAAGAACCTTACCAGGTCTTGACATCCTTTGACCACTCTAGAGATAGAGCTTTCCCTTCGGGGACAAAGTGACAGGTGGTGCATGGTTGTCGTCAGCTCGTGTCGTGAGATGTTGGGTTAAGTCCCGCAACGAGCGCAACCCTTATTGTTAGTTGCCATCATTCAGTTGGGCACTCTAGCGAGACTGCCGGTGACAAACCGGAGGAAGGTGGGGATGACGTCAAATCATCATGCCCCTTATGACCTGGGCTACACACGTGCTACAATGGGAAGTACAACGAGTCGCTAGGCCGCGAGGTCATGCAAATCTCTTAAAGCTTCTCTCAGTTCGGATTGTAGGCTGCAACTCGCCTACATGAAGCCGGAATCGCTAGTAATCGCGGATCAGCACGCCGCGGTGAATACGTTCCCGGGCCTTGTACACACCGCCCGTCACACCACGAAAGTTTGTAACACCCGAAGTCGGTGAGGTAACCCTTGTGGAGCCAGCCGCCTAAGGTGGGATAGATGATTGGGGTGAAGTCGTAACAAGGTAGCCGTATCGGAAGGTGCGGCTGGATCACCTCCTTTCTAAGGAATATTACGGAAACTTACACATTCGTCGACACTTTGTTCAGTTTTGAGAGGTTTACTCTTAAATTAATATGTACCACGGGGCCTTAGCTCAGATGGGAGAGCGCCTGCTTTGCACGCAGGAGGTCAGCGGTTCGATCCCGCTAGGCTCCATTAGTAACCATTGGTTACTAAGTTATTGTTCATTGAAAACTGGATATTGAAGTATAAAAGTAATCAAAACAAACCGAGAACACCGCGTTGAATGAGTTTTTTAATTAAAATAGTTCGAAGCTTATTTTATTGGTCACGCCTCTATCGCTAGAGAAACGAACCAAACAAAACCGATCGTAAGATCGTAAGGTTAAGTGAATAAGGGCGCACGGTGGATGCCTTGGCATTAGGAGCCGATGAAGGACGGGACTAACACCGATATGCTTTGGGGAGCTGTAAGTGAGCTATGATCCAGAGATTTCCGAATGGGGAAACCCAGCATCTTTTATAGGATGTTACTATTCAGTGAATACATAGCTGGATAGAGGTAGACGCAGAGAACTGAAACATCTAAGTACCTGCAGGAAGAGAAAGAAAATTCGATTCCCTGAGTAGCGGCGAGCGAAACGGGAAAAGCCCAAACCAACAAGCTTGCTTGTTGGGGTTGTAGGACTCCGATGTGGTAGTCTGTCAAGATAGTCGAAGAACTTGGAAAGGTTCGCCAAAGTGGGTAATAGCCCCGTAGACGAAATGTTGGCAACACCTAGGAGGATCCTGAGTACGGCGGAACACGAGAAATTCCGTCGGAATCCGCGGGGACCATCCCGCAAGGCTAAATACTCCCTAATGACCGATAGTGAACCAGTACCGTGAGGGAAAGGTGAAAAGCACCCCGGAAGGGGAGTGAAATAGATCCTGAAACCGTGTGCCTACAACAAGTCAAAGCCCGTTAATGGGTGATGGCGTGCCTTTTGTAGAATGAACCGGCGAGTTACGATTGCATGCGAGGTTAAGGTGAAGAGCCGGAGCCGCAGCGAAAGCGAGTCTGAATAGGGCGAATGAGTATGTAGTCGTAGACCCGAAACCATGTGATCTACCCATGGCCAGGTTGAAGGTGTGGTAAAACGCACTGGAGGACCGAACCCACGTACGTTGAAAAGTGCGGGGATGAGCTGTGGGTAGCGGAGAAATTCCAAACGAACTTGGAGATAGCTGGTTCTCTCCGAAATAGCTTTAGGGCTAGCGTCGAAGTTAAGAATGATGGAGGTAGAGCACTGTTTGGACTAGGGGCCCATCTCGGGTTACCGAATTCAGATAAACTCCGAATGCCATTCATTCATATTCGGCAGTCAGACTGCGAGTGATAAGATCCGTAGTCGAAAGGGAAACAGCCCAGACCACCAGCTAAGGTCCCAAAATATATGTTAAGTGGAAAAGGATGTGGGGTTGCACAGACAACTAGGATGTTGGCTCAGAAGCAGCCACCATTTAAAGAGTGCGTAATAGCTCACTAGTCGAGTGACCCTGCGCCGAAAATGTACCGGGGCTAAACATATTACCGAAGCTGTGGATCACACCTCTGGTGTGATGGTAGGAGAGCGTTCTAAGGGCGTTGAAGGTCGATCGTGAGGACGGCTGGAGCGCTTAGAAGTGAGAATGCCGGTATGAGTAGCGAAAGACGGGTGAGAATCCCGTCCACCGTATGACTAAGGTTTCCTGGGGAAGGCTCGTCCGCCCAGGGTTAGTCGGGACCTAAGCCGAGGCCGATAGGCGTAGGCGATGGACAACAGGTTGATATTCCTGTACCAGTTGTTTTTGTTTGAGCAATGGAGGGACGCAGGAGGCTAAGGAATGCATGCGACTGGAAGTGCATGTCCAAGCAGTAAGTCTTGAGTAGAGTCAAATGCTTTACTCTGTACGGACAAGCTGTGATGGGGAGGGAAATAATAGTACCGAAGTTCCTGATGTCACACTGTCAAGAAAAGCTTCTAGTGAGAAAACAACTGCCCGTACCGTAAACCGACACAGGTAGTCGAGGAGAGTATCCTAAGGTGAGCGAGCGAACTCTCGTTAAGGAACTCGGCAAAATGACCCCGTAACTTCGGGAGAAGGGGTGCTGACTTCGGTCAGCCGCAGTGAATAGGCCCAAGCGACTGTTTATCAAAAACACAGGTCTCTGCAAAATCGAAAGATGAAGTATAGGGGCTGACGCCTGCCCGGTGCTGGAAGGTTAAGAGGATGGGTTAGCTTCGGCGAAGCTCAGAATTGAAGCCCCAGTAAACGGCGGCCGTAACTATAACGGTCCTAAGGTAGCGAAATTCCTTGTCGGGTAAGTTCCGACCCGCACGAAAGGCGTAACGATTTGGGCACTGTCTCAACGAGAGACTCGGTGAAATTTTAGTACCTGTGAAGATGCAGGTTACCCGCGACAGGACGGAAAGACCCCATGGAGCTTTACTGTAGCTTGATATTGAGTGTTTGTACCACATGTACAGGATAGGTAGGAGCCGATGAATCCGGAACGCTAGTTTCGGTGGAGGCGCTGGTGGGATACTACCCTTGTGTTATGAACCCTCTAACCCGCACCACTTATCGTGGTGGGAGACAGTGTCAGGTGGGCAGTTTGACTGGGGCGGTCGCCTCCTAAAGAGTAACGGAGGCGCCCAAAGGTTCCCTCAGAATGGTTGGAAATCATTCGCAGAGTGTAAAGGCAGAAGGGAGCTTGACTGCGAGACTTACAAGTCGAGCAGGGACGAAAGTCGGGCTTAGTGATCCGGTGGTTCCGCATGGAAGGGCCATCGCTCAACGGATAAAAGCTACCCTGGGGATAACAGGCTTATCTCCCCCAAGAGTCCACATCGACGGGGAGGTTTGGCACCTCGATGTCGGCTCGTCGCATCCTGGGGCTGTAGTCGGTCCCAAGGGTTGGGCTGTTCGCCCATTAAAGCGGCACGCGAGCTGGGTTCAGAACGTCGTGAGACAGTTCGGTCCCTATCCGTCGCGGGCGTTGGAAATTTGAGAGGAGCTGTCCTTAGTACGAGAGGACCGGGATGGACTTACCGCTGGTGTACCAGTTGTTCTGCCAAGGGCATTGCTGGGTAGCTATGTAGGGAAGGGATAAACGCTGAAAGCATCTAAGTGTGAAGCCCACCTCAAGATGAGATTTCCCATTTCTTTAAGAAAGTAAGACCCCTGAGAGATGATCAGGTAGATAGGTTGGAAGTGGAAGTGCAGTGATGTACGGAGCGGACCAATACTAATCGGTCGAGGACTTAACCAAAGAAACGAAATAAAAAAGTATATCGGATAGTTTGATTACAACTTCAATCCAGTTTTGAGTGAATAATCACTCAATTGAATAGCAACAACACCCAGTGTGGTGGCGATAGCGAGAAGGATACACCTGTTCCCATGCCGAACACAGAAGTTAAGCTTCTTAGCGCCGATTGTAGTGAAGGGTTTCCCTTTGTGAGAGTAGGACGTCGCCACGCTGATTATTCCGGCATAGCTCAGTTGGTAGTAGCGCATGACTGTTAATCATGATGTCGTAGGTTCGAGTCCTACTGCCGGAGTTTCTTAATATAAGATTCATGAGTATGCTTGCTTCTTTTAACTTTGGAGAGTTGTCCGAGTGGCCGAAGGAGCATGATTGGAAATCATGTAGACGGTTAACGCTGTCTCAAGGGTTCGAATCCCTTACTCTCCGTATTAAGTTTTTATTGGCCCGTTGGTCAAGCGGTTAAGACACCGCCCTTTCACGGCGGTATCACGGGTTCGATTCCCGTACGGGTCATTTATATTTTTTGGAGGTTTAGCTCAGCTGGGAGAGCACCTGCCTTACAAGCAGGGGGTCGGCGGTTCGATCCCGTCAACCTCCATTAAATTACGGTTTGGTAGTTCAGCTGGTTAGAATGCCTGCCTGTCACGCAGGAGGTCGCGGGTTCGAGTCCCGTCCAGACCGTTTATAGTTTTTGGCGCAGTAGCTCAGTTGGTAGAGCAACGGATTGAAGCTCCGTGTGTCGGCAGTTCGATTCTGTCTTGCGCCATTTGGAGGAATAGCGAAGTGGCTAAACGCGACGGACTGTAAATCCGTTCCTTAGGGTTCAGTGGTTCGAATCCACTTTCCTCCATTATTTAGTAGGGATATAGTTAAACGGTATAACTACGGTCTCCAAAACCGTCATTGTGGGTTCGATTCCTACTATCCCTGTTAGCAAGTTTATGGCGATTGTGGTGAAGTGGTTAACACAGCGGATTGTGGTTCCGCCACGCGTGGGTTCGATCCCCATCAGTCGCCCTTAGCTTTAATTTTTATCATATGTTTTATGGCGATTGTGGTGAAGTGGTTAACACAGCGGATTGTGGTTCCGCCACGCGTGGGTTCGATTCCCATCAGTCGCCCTTAGCTTTTAATTTTAATTATTGGGGTATAGCCAAGCGGTAAGGCAACAGGTTTTGATCCTGTCATGCGTTGGTTCGAATCCAGCTACCCCAGTTTTCTCTTTTTGAGAATGTTTAAATTGTAATATGGCGGTATAGCCAAGTGGTAAGGCAGAGGTCTGCAAAACCTTCATCACCGGTTCAAATCCGGTTACCGCCTTGCAAAAATTATTTTATGCCGGCGTGGCGGAATTGGCAGACGCGCTGGACTCAAAATCCTGTGATCTCACGATCGTGCCGGTTCGACCCCGGCCGCCGGTATATGCCAAGCATTAACATATTCTTATGTTAATGCTCTTTTTTTGTTTAAACATTTTGAAGTAATTTTGTATTTTTGTATCTGATTCGTTGATATTTAACTGAGATTGAAGTTAAATTACTTGGTATTGAGAGTAATATGGCTTCATTTTTTCTATCGATTCACTCTTTTTTTAGTAAAACACTTCTTTTCGGAGAGTTGGGGGAGCAACCTTATCGTTAGATGTTTTAGGTGTTGCTGGGTTTCAAATCTATCAAGATTATTTAGTAATTGATAAAATGAATACTCTTAAAAATATGAAAAATGGCTATTTAAAAAATATTCAGACAATGCAGCCGTAAAAGAGCATCATGGAAAGATAACAAATTACTTAGAAATAAAATTTAACTATTAATATTAGAAACACTAAAAAATAAGTATATGTATTGATAGAAGTTAGTAATACTGAAAAATTAAATCGCTCTTATTAATTACCGACTTACGTTAAGTAATAATAATATTTTATAAGTAGAAATTTTTTTATAAAGCGAATGAATGTATTTTTCCTTGGTTGACAACGCTTTATTTTCATGTTTTAATAACAAGAGAAATCAAGATTGTTACTGATTTTTCAGGCTATACTTTATTTCTTTTATTAACATTTAATTAGCTAGCTGATCTAATCTCATTGAGGAGATATTATGGAAGTAAAAAAAGTAATCAATAATAATATTGTGAAGTCACTTGATGCTGACGGTCACGAAGTACTTGTGATGGGTAAAGGTATTGGCTTTAAAAAAAATATCGGCGATGTTATTGAGGATTCTCTTATTGAAAAAATATATACAAGCAATGCCGATTTAAATACAAATAAGCTTACACAGCTGTTAGCAAATGTTCGTTTAGAGCATTTACAGGTTGCTAATGAAATTATTGGATTTGCCAAAGTTTCTTTAGGAAAAAAGCTGAATGAAAATATCTATCTTACGCTAACTGATCATATCGATTATGCAATCGAACGACAAAATAGCGGTCTACCTGTTAGAAACGCACTGCTTTGGGAAATCAAGCGTTTTTATAATCATGAATATTTGATTGGAAAAGAAGCATTGACTATTATTTCCAATCGTCTGGATATAGTGCTACCAGAAGATGAAGCTGGTTTTATTGCATTACATATCGTTAATGCAGAACTAGATTTATCTCAGGTCAGCCAAGTTTCAGAAATGACAAAAGTCATTCAAAAAATCATTAATATTGTTAAATATCATTATAAAACTGATTTGGATGAATACACGCTAAATTATGAACGGTTTATTACGCATTTGAAATTTTTTGTTCAACGTTTATTTAGTGGAATAGAATTAGATAAAGACAAAGATGAAGGTTTCTTATTTATGTTAAAAGAAAAATATCAAGAAGAATATCTTTGTGCACTGAAAATACGCGAGTACATTGGAAAAGAATTTGGTCGTGAATTACAAGAAGACGAGATGATCTATCTCACCATCCATATCAGAAGAATAACCAACAATTAAAGGATTGTTACTGTGAAAGAGCAGGCTATACCTAGGGAAAATCTCTTTGAAATAAGAGGTTTCTTAGGTATTTTTTTGTGTATTTTACTTCGAGTTGTAATTAGATTAGGGGGATGAACGATGAATTATCAAGAATTAGCACAAACAATTATTGAAAAAATCGGTGGAAAACAAAATATCACGGGTTTGACTCATTGTGCTACAAGATTACGCTTTAATTTGAAAAATGAAGGAACAGCAGAAACAGAGGTATTGAAAAATACAGTAGGCGTGATGGGGGTTGTTTCAAAAGGTGGACAATATCAGGTCATTATTGGTAGTGATGTAGGAAGTGTTTATAAAGAAATTTTAAAAGAAGTGCCCGCATTAGATGGAGAACAAGTCGAATCTAATGGGAAGGATGAACGTGGTGCGGCTTCAAAAGTTATTGATACTATTACAGGTATTTTTACACCAATCTTACCAGCGATTACGGCGGCCGGTATGTTAAAAGCTGTTCTGTCTCTTCTAGTTGTCTTTAACGCGATCGACAAAACAGGTCAGACTTATATTATCATTGATTTTATGGCAGATTCTGCTTTTTACTTTTTACCTATTTTGTTAGCAGCGTCATCTGCACAGAAATTTAAAACTAATATGTATTTAGCCATGATGGTTGGTGGAATTTTACTCCATCCAAACTTTGTAGGGATGGTCAATGCAATCAAAGAAGCTGGAGTTGGAAGTATTCATCTATTTGGACTGCCAATTTCTGCGGTAACGTATGGCTCCTCCGTTATTCCGATTATTTTAGCCGTTTGGTTTATGTCTTATGTCGAGCCAATTGCAGATAAAGTGTCACCTAAAGCAATTAAATTTTTTAGTAAACCATTGATTACAATTGCAATTGTCGGTACTGTTTCGTTAGTAGTGGTGGGACCAATCGGGTATTTGATTAGTGATGGTATTTCAAATGGAATCAAAGTATTGGAGAACTTTAGTCCGTGGTTAGTTCCAACGATTATTGGCGCGTTGACACCGTTGTTTGTAGCTACAGGAACTCACTATGGCTTAGTACCTATTGGGATTAACAATCGTATGACAACAGGATATGATAGTGTGATCTATCCAGGTATGTTAGCATCAAACCTTGGACAAGGAGCTGCTTCTTTAGCCGTTGGTGTGAAAAGTAAAAACTCTTCAATCAAACAGGTAGCTGCTTCAGCAGGTCTAACAGGTTTGTTTGGAATTACTGAACCTGCATTGTACGGTGTCAACTTGAAATATAAAACGCCTTTATATGCTGCGATGATTGGTGGCGGAATCGGTGGTTTGTTTATGGGAATCACTCGAGTGAAGAACTTTACTGGTGGTTCACCCGGTTTATTGACACTTCCAAGTTATATTGGAGATGATACCTTGAAACATTTATATATGGCTTGTATCGGAGCTGCAATCAGTATTGTGATTTCTTTTGTAGTCTCATACATTTTATATAAAGATCCAGTAGTAGAAATACCAAAGACTACAATCAATAATAAGGAAGAAAACTCTATTTCTGAAGCAAACACGCTCACAGAGGTCGTTACACCAATAAAAGGTGAAGTAGTAGCCTTGACAGCCGTGGAAGATGGAATGTTTTCAGAGGAAATTTTAGGTAAAGGCTTTGCAATTAAACCAGTTGAAGGTTCAGTTTATGCGCCAGTTTCTGGAATTGTAACAGCAATTTTTGATTCTAAACATGCAATCGGTTTAACCAGCGACTCTGGTGTGGAGTTATTGATACACATTGGCATCGATACGGTTCAATTAAATGGTGAAGGCTATGAATACTTTGTTGATAAAGGACAAAATATTGAAATAGGTGATAAATTAATTGAATTTGACTTAGATAAAATTATTGAAAAAGGCTATAATATAATCACACCCGTTGTTGTAACAAATTCAGCTGATTTTGGTGACATTATTACATTAACCAAAACTTTAGCTAAACCAGGTGAGCAAGTAATGAAAGTCATTCGTTAATTAGGCTTTTATTCAAATAAATTGTTGGAGGTTTTTGATATGGGATTTAGAAAAGACTTTTTATGGGGCGGCGCAACAGCGGCCAATCAATGTGAAGGAGGCTATAATGAAGGAGGCCGAGGCTTAGCTAACGTAGATCTAGCGCCAGTGGGACCAGATCGTTTTCCAGTAATCACTGGAGAGAAGAAAATGTTTGAATTTGATGACGAACATTTTTACCCAGCGCAAAATGCAATCGACATGTATCACCGTTATAAAGAAGATATTGCGTTATTTGGCGAAATGGGCTTTAAAACCTATCGTCTATCGATTGCCTGGAGTCGTATTTTCCCTCTAGGAGACGAAACAGAGCCGAATGAAGAAGGATTGAAGTTCTATGAAGAGTTGTTCAAAGAATGCCATAAACATGGGATAGAGCCTCTTGTAACGATCACACATTTTGATTGTCCGATGCATCTCGTCGAAAAATATGGTGCGTGGCGCAGTCGTGAATTAGTCGGGTTTTATGAAAATCTATGCAACGTCATCTTTAATCGCTACAAAGGCTTAGTAAAATACTGGTTGACGTTCAACGAAATCAACATGATTTTACATGCACCATTTATGGGCGCAGGGCTTTATTTTGAAGAAGGGGAAAACAAAGAACAAGTGAAATACCAAGCAGCTCATCATGAATTATTGGCGAGTGCCATTGCGACAAAAATCGCACATGAAGTCGATCCAGAAAACCAAGTAGGCTGTATGTTAGCGGCTGGTACAAACTATGCGTACACTTGTAAACCAGAAGATGTTTGGGCAGCTCGTCAAGCAGATCGTGAGAATTTCTTCTTTATCGATGTCCAATCTCGTGGAGAATATCCAGCGTATGCGTTGAAAGAATTAGAACGTGCAGGGATTGAATTACCAATCGAAGAGGGCGATTTAGACTTATTAAAAGAGCATACCGTTGATTTTATTTCATTCTCTTATTATTCATCACGGGTCCAATCAACAGATCCGGCAATCAATGAACAAACAGCTGGAAATATCTTTGCCTCAGTGAAAAATCCGTATTTAGAAGCAAGTGAATGGGGCTGGCAGATCGATCCACTTGGATTGCGTACCACGATGAATGACTTGTATGATCGTTATCAAAAACCACTATTTATTGTTGAAAACGGCTTAGGTGCCGTGGATACGCCAGATGAAAATGGAAATGTGATCGATGATTATCGGATCGAGTATCTAGCCGCACACATCCAAGCCATGAAAGATGCGGTTGAACTGGATGGAGTAGATTTATTAGGTTATACAACGTGGGGCTGTATCGATCTTGTTTCAGCTGGAACAGGAGAGATGAAAAAACGCTATGGCTTCATCTATGTCGATCGAGATAATGATGGAAAGGGTACATTGAAACGCTCGAAGAAAAAATCATTTGACTGGTATAAAAAAGTTATTGCTACAAATGGGGAAGACTTAACAAATTAGAGCTGTTTTTAAGAAAAATACTAAAAGGTAAAAATGAGTTTGATTTACTCATTTTTGCCTTTTTTTTCCATTCATTAAAAAACTAATAATTGGGTAGAGTAACCTGTTACTCAAAATGGAACAAAGTACAAGCTGCTGTTCTCTTCATCAAGTATTTAGAAACCGCTTTAAAAATGAGAAACTTAGCGGTATGCTTAACTCGTCAATAGGAAAACTCGAGGAATCCGACAACACAAATCAAAAAGAGAATGGTGGAAGCAATGATGAAAAAAAGAGACTTTGTCGATACAAATGATTTTACGAAAGCAGAAATCGATTTTATGATCCAGCTAGCTTTGAGATTAAAAGAAGCAATCAAAAATGGCTATTATCCACCCCTTTTAAAAGATAAGACGTTAGGGATGATTTTTGAGCAATCATCAACTCGCACGAGAGTATCTTTTGAAACGGCGATGACACAACTTGGCGGTCATGCACAATATTTAGCACCAGGTCAAATTCAATTAGGCGGACATGAATCTTTAGGTGATACTGCTCGAGTGTTATCTCGTTTAGTAGATATTTTAATGGCACGAGTGGAACGTCATCAAACAATTGTCGATTTAGCCAAAGATGCAACGATTCCAGTTATCAATGGTATGAGTGACTACAACCATCCGACACAAGAATTAGGCGACATTATTACAATGACAGAACATCTACCAGAAGGTAAAAAGCTGAGTGATTGCAAAATTGTCTTTGTTGGCGATGCTACCCAGGTATGTGTATCAACAATGTTTATGGCAACGAAAATGG
This sequence comes from Enterococcus sp. AZ126, assembly GCF_051714545.1. Taxonomy (NCBI): domain Bacteria; kingdom Bacillati; phylum Bacillota; class Bacilli; order Lactobacillales; family Enterococcaceae; genus Enterococcus; species Enterococcus sp. AZ126. The sequence continues at coordinate 481,670 of NZ_JBIOSB010000001.1, read as the reverse complement.
GTATGGATTTTGTTCAGTTTGGACCAAAAGGATTTCAAATCAAAGAGGAAACACTTGCTGTCGGTCAAAAAAATGCGAAGCTATCTGGCGGTAGTGTGCTAATTACAGAAAATGCAGAAGAGGCAATGAAAGATGCTGATTTTATTTATACGGATGTTTGGTATGGATTGTATGAGGCCGAGTTATCTGAAGAAGAGCGAATGGCAACATTCTATCCAAAATATCAAGTGAACCAAGCTTTGATCGATATGGCTGCGCCACATGTTAAATTTTTACATTGTCTACCTGCCACTAGAGGAGAAGAAGTGACCGATGAAGTGTTAGATGCACCTTATTCAATCGTTTTAGATGAAGCAGAAAATCGTTTGACGGCAATGCGTGCATTGTTGGTTTATTTCTTAAATCCATATTTAAATTATGCGAGTGAAGCAGTCGGTGAATTTTATGATGCACAATTTGAATTAATGTTAAGAAATGCTGTCGTCGCTAAATGATTTTTTAGAACGGATGGAATAGAAGTGTTCTATAGTAAAGATTCTACTTCTATTCCCGTTTCTTTAATGAAAGGTGCGTAAAAACATGAAAGAAAAAAAGAAATTTCGGTTGTTTGATGCAGTTTTAATGGCAGTTGTTGTCATACTTGTTGTTGAATCTGCCGCTCCTGCTGCTGCTATTGGTTCATCCCAATTTTTTTGGTGGGGAATTTTATTAATTTTATTCTTCTTACCTTACGGCTTGATTTCAGCGGAATTAGGCACTACTTATACTGGTGACGGGGGTATCTATGATTGGGTCAAGATGGCTTTTGGGCGTCGATGGGGCGCGCGTGTTGCTTGGTTTTATTGGATCAATTTTCCGATTTGGATGGCTAGCTTGGCGGTGCTTTTCACAGAAGTCATGACACAAATTTTCGGATTAGCATTAGGGACACCCATTTTAGTTATAGTTCAATTAGTTTTTATCTGGGGAGTAACATTGATCAGTTGTTATCCTGTCAGTGATAGTAAATGGATTTTGAATATTGCTGCATTTGCTAAAGTCGGTATTATGGTTTGCTTAGGCGTGTTAGGCATTTATCATGCTGTGACAAAGGGCATGGCGAATGATTTTTCTGGAAGAGCGTTGTTGCCGACATTTGATTTAAATAGTTTGAGCTTTATTTCTGTGATTTTGTTTAACTTCTTAGGATTTGAAGTGGTAACAACCTTAGCCAGTGATATGGAAAATCCGAAAAAACAAATTCCACAAGCGATCATTTACGGCGGTATTTTGATTGCATTCTTCTATTTATTTGCTGCATTTGGGATGGGAGCAGCAGTGCCAGCAGATCAATTATCAACTTCAGGTGGGTTGATTGATAGCTTTATTTTATTAGTTGGTGGGATCAATCCATTTGTTATCATCATTGGCTTACTGTTTATGTATACCCTAGCTGCAAATCTGATTTCATGGGCTTTAGGTGTGAATTACGTTGCCTTTTATGCTGCCAAAAATCATGATATGCCAAACCTATTCGCAAAAGAAAATCCTAAAAACGAAATGCCAATAGGTGCTTCAGTCATAAATGGTATTGTAGCGTCACTGTTAGTTATTGCAGCACCGTTTATACCAAATGAAAATATTTTCTGGGCATTTTTCGCATTAAATGTGGTGGCATTATTAGTTTCTTATATTATGATGTTTCCTGCCTTTTTGAAGTTACGCAAGATCGATCCAGATAAAGAAAGACCTTTTAAAGTGCCAGGAGGACCATTTTTTTTGAAAATAATCGCATATATTCCTCTAGCGTTGTTAGTTATCACTCTATTTTTTTCGATTGTCCCTTTATCCAAAACAGAATATGCTGAAAAAATTCCTATTTTGATTGGAACGATGGCAGCGGTGATTATTGGTGAAATCTGTATTCGCTTAGGAGATAAAGAGTATGCAAAAGAGCAACAGATAAAAAATGAGCAAGAGAAAGGGAGTTTAAACCATGAAAACAATTGATAGTTCACCTAAAAAAGACGGATTCCACATGCCAGGAGAATTTGAAGCACATCAAGGTGTATATATTTTGTGGCCAGAACGTCCAGATAATTGGCGCAATGGCGGCAAACCAGCACAAAAAACAGTTGTAGATGTAGCCCTTGCTATCAGCGAATTTGAACCAGTAACAGTAGGTGTATCTGCAAAACAATATGATAATGCTCGCCATATGATGCCAGAAAGTGTTCGAGTTGTTGAAATCGCAAACGATGATGCTTGGGTTCGAGATTGCGGTCCAACCTTTGTCAAAAATGATGAAGGTGAAATTCGTGGTGTAGACTGGACCTTTAATTCATGGGGCGGATTAGTTGATGGACTGTATTTTCCGTGGGATAAAGATGATCAGGTCGCACAGAAAATTTGTGAAATAGAATGGCTGAATCGTTATCGTTTAAATGATTTTGTTTTGGAAGGTGGTTCGATCCATGTGGATGGTGAGGGAACCTTGATCACTACAGAAGAATGTTTACTATCGGAAGGTCGAAATAGCCAGCTTTCAAAAGAACAAATCGAGCAAGTTTTAAAGGAATATTTATCATTGGAAAAAATCATTTGGCTGAAACGTGGGATTTATTTAGATGAAACCAATGGTCATGTCGATAATATTGTTAATTTTGTGAAGCCTGGAGAAGTTGTCTTGGCATGGACGGATGACAAAGACGATCCACAATATGAAATTTCAAAAGAATGTTTAGCTATTTTAGAAAATGAAACAGATGCTAAAGGTCGTAAGCTTGTTGTGCATAAATTACACGTACCCAATCCGATATTGATCACTGAAGAAGAAAGTTTTGGAGTGGATACAGTAGCTGGAACCTTACCAAGAGAAAAAGGGGATCGTTTAGCTGCAAGTTATGCAAATTATTATACGGCAAATGGTGGTGTCATTTTACCACTATTTGATGATCCAAATGATGAAAAAGCAATCGATTTATTACAAGCATTATATCCTGATAGAAAAATTGTTGGTGTACCTGCCAGAGAAATTCTTTTAGGTGGTGGAAATATTCACTGCATTACCCAACAAGTACCAAAGTGAGGTGGAATAAATGAAAAAACGCATCGTAGTTGCATTGGGAGGAAATGCTATTTTAACAACGGATCCCAGTGCTAAAGGACAACAAAAAGCTTTAGCGTACACAGCATATTATTTAGCAGATTTCATTGAAGCAGGTCATGAACTGATCATCACGCATGGTAATGGCCCTCAAGTTGGAAATCTATTATTACAGCAGCAATTAGGTGCTACAAAGAAAAATCCAGCAATGCCTGTCGATACAGCCGTTGCAATGACACAAGGCAGCATTGGCTATTGGCTTGAAAATGCGCTAGTAGATGAATTGAAAAAAAGAAATATCTCTAAAAACGTAGCAACACTTTTAACCCAAGTGGTTGTCAGCGAAACAGATCCAGCTTTTCAAGCACCAAGTAAACCAATTGGTCCCTTTTTAAGTGAAGAAGAAATGGAAGTAGAGAAAAGAGAAACATCTGCAACATACGTAGAAGATGCAGGTCGAGGATTTCGGAAAGTTGTCCCTTCACCAAGTCCGATCGATATTGTCGAATATCCTGTGATTGAACAATTAGTAGCAAATGGAATCGTTACGATTGCAGGCGGTGGCGGAGGTATTCCAGTAGTGAGAAAAAATGGTACCTATCAGGGTGTGGAAGCCGTGATAGACAAAGATTTTGCCTCTGAAAAAATAGCTGAATTGATTCATGCGGATAGGTTAGTGATATTGACAGGTGTCGATCATGTCAGTATCAATTTCAATCGACCAAGCCAAGCGGATTTAACCAAAGTAACGGTTGCAGAGATGGAAAAATATATTGAAGAAAATCAGTTTGCACCAGGCAGTATGCTCCCAAAAGTGCAGGCGGCAATAATGTTCATTAAAGAAAATAGCAACGGCAAAGCAGTAATCACCTCCATAGAAAACATCAAGAATCTATTAGAAGAAGAAACAGGTACTATCATTACTGCTTAGCTTTATAGAAAGAGTGGAGACAAAAACTAGTTTCTACTCTTTCTTTCTGATATATTAAAAATATATCGCTTACATAACAGAAATATTAAGCAAAAGGAGTACAGACTATATGAAGTTAAAAATGAGTAATCCTAAAGAGGATGGTTTTTTTGCACCGGGAGAATTTGACCTACACAAAGAAACATACATGATCTGGCCGGAACGAGCTGATAATTGGCGTAATGGAGGAAAACCTGCGCAAACTGCCTATGCACAAGTAGCCCAAGCCATCGCGATGTTTGAACCAGTTACGATGTTGGTTTCGAAGAATCAATATCAAAATGCTCGCCACTTATTGCCTGAGTCTATTCGAGTGATGGAGATGAGTAATAATGATGCTTGGATCAAGGATTATGGGCCTATTTATGTAACAAACAAAAAAGGGGAAATTCGTGGAGTAGATTGGCGTTTTAATGCGTGGGGCGGATTATTAGATGGCTTGTATTTCCCTTGGGATCAAGATGACTTGATTGCTGAAAAATTGTGCGAATTTAATCATATCGATTACTACTCTTTAAAAGAATTTATTTTAGAAGGATGTTCTATTCATTTAGATGGCGACGGAACATTATACACAACAGAAGAAGTTTTACTTTCAGAAGGTAGAAATGGTAAACTTTCTAAAGAGGAAATTGAAGAAGTCCTGAAAGCATACTGTAATGTAGAAAAAATTATTTGGCTAAAACAAGGATTCTTTTTAGATGAAACCAATGGAGATATCGATAATATGCTGAATATTGTACGCCCAGGTGAAATCGTCCTGACTTGGACAGAAGACCCTGATGATCCTCAATATGAAATCTCAAAAGCAGCCTATGAACAGTTAAAAAATGAAACCGATGCAAAAGGCAGAAAATTGACTATTCATAAAATGCTGATGCCTGAACCAATGTATATCACAACCGAAGAAAGTCAGGGAGTAGACCCAGTCAATGGAATGCTGCCGCGCTTTCCTGGAGATCGACTGACTGCAACGTATGTTAGTTATTTTACGGCTAACGGCGGGATTGTTTATCCATTATTTAATGATAAGAATGATCAAGCAGCAGGAATATTACTGGAAAAATTATACCCAGACCGCAAGATTATTGGTGTTTCTGCACGTGAAATTTTATTAGGTGGCGGAAATATTCATTGTATTGCACAAAGTGTTCCAAAAAATAAGTAGGAGGGAAGAAAATGGACTTTTTTGAAGTGATAAACCCTCACGTTTCGGAGCTAACAAAAAATGAACATCTACTATTTGATTATGTTGTAAAAAACTTAAATGAAATTAAAAATAAAAGCATACGTGAAGTAGCCGATGATTGTTTTGTATCAACTACAACATTTCTCCGATTTGTTAGAAAAATTGGTTTTTCTGGTTATAGTGAGTTCACAACAGTCGTTAAATATACTCTTTTAAATCAAAAAAAAGAAGAAAAAGTCAGTCCCTTTGTCGTTTCCCAAAAAGATTATCGTGAAGAGTACCTAAAAAATATCAACGAATCTGTTCGTGTGATCGATAAAAATAGTTTGATAAAAGTAGGAGAGTATTTAAAGAAAAAACCAATTATCTACTTATTTGCTAAAGGAATGAATAAACAGCTGATGCAGTATGTAAAGTATCTATTTGTCGCAGCTGGATTTTTGGTGGTATTTCCTGAAGATCAGCCAATGAGAGCGATTGTACAACAGCAGATAAAATCTGAAGATATGGTATTTATTTTAACTTATCAAGGGAAAGATGAAGAATGGATTCAATTGATGCAGTACTTAAAAAATGCAACACATCCGTTATTAGTATCGATCACGGGTGCAGATAATAACGTCGTACAAAATATGAGTGATATTAATTTTTACGTGTTTACAGATGAACTCTTTTTAAATAAAATGGAAATTACTTCTCACATTTCAATGTTGGCGATTCTTGAATTGATTTTGTATCAATATTTAGATAGCGCTGAAGAAGGAGAATATCATTTGGTTTTTAAATAAATAAGAGATTGGGACAAAAGCATTTATTCGGATTCCTTAAGGCTAGGATATAACTCGACGAGTTATATCCTAGCCTATTATTTATTCCTTTATAGATTGTTTTTCCAGTAATGTCTAGTCTATTTTCTTAGAAAAGACTCGTCTACCTTGTTTGAGGTCGGTATGATTTACTCTATACTCTGTTGCGGATTGACCATAGTAGGATTTGAAAGCCTTAGAAAAATTAAGAGGATCATTGTAACCAACGGAAGATGCGATCATCGTAACTGTATTAGAGGTATTAACTAATAAATCAGACGCTTTTTTCATTCTGAATCGTAGTAAATATTGTTGAGGGGAATACCCGATTTGCGCTTTAAAAATTGCATATAGATAACTTCTACTTAAATTTAATTGCGAACAAATATCGGTAACCGTTATTGCACGATTAAAATAATTGGCTATATACTTAATAGCTTCTAAAAAATAAAGTTCTTTTTGCGATTTTTTAATTTGTTTAGTAGATGGAAATTCGTTTGCAAGTATGTAAAGCAGCTTATATATTTGACTATCCATCAATAAGTCAATGTTAGAATCGCTTACGTTTTCTGATAAATCTACTAATAGAATAAATTCTTTAATAAACGCACTATGAGCAATATTCTTTAAATAGAAAAAATCTAATAATGAGGAGCGTTGGAGAAATTCTTCGACCTTCGTTCCACCAATTCCAATCCATACATATTCCCATGGCGTTTGTTTATTCGCTTGGTAAAACGTAATGTGATCTTTAGGCAAAACAAAGCAATCTCCAGCTGCTAAATCAATTATATCTCCATCAATATGTAGACAGCCAGAACCATCTAAAATAAAATGAAGCACGTAATTTTCTCTAATGGATGGACCAAAGGAATAGTTAGGTAAGCAAGCTTCTCTACCGCAAAAATCAATATTTATATCCAACTGTTTTTTTTCGTATTCATAAAAAACAAAATCCATGCTTATTCACCTCAATTGATCAATTAAGAACATTTTACCATGAAATATCAACATTTTGCTATTTTAGAAAACGATTTCATAAATTAAAATAAGAGATATCAATGATAGAGGTGAAAGAATGAATGTAGAATTCGATAATCAAAAAAATTTTTTTCATGTGTACTCAGATAAAATAAGTTTGATTTTAGGTATAACAAAAGAAGGTTGTCTTGTACAAAAATATTTTGGAAAAAAAATCAAAGAATATCATGAATCAAACCGATATGAATATTTGGACCGAGCTTTTTCACCGAGTCCCTATTCAAATGATCGTACTTTTTCACTGGATACACAACGATTGGTATATAGCTGTACAGGATTAGGAGACTTTCGAACTCCAGCTTTTGAAGTAGTGAATGAACATGATGCATTAGCAGATTTACGTTATCATAGGCATAAAATTTATTCTGGGAAAAAAGAACTGACGAATTTACCTTCAAGTAGAAGTAATGAAAATGAATGCATGACGTTAGAAATTGAATTAGTCGATTCATTTCTAGAGATGAATATCCATTTATTCTTTACGATTTTTGATGATTCTAACGTTATTGCGACGCATGCAGAATTTGTAAATGGAATGAAACAACATTTATTTTTAAATAAAGCACTTAGTTTCATGATCGATTTACCAAGTTCAAATTATGACCTTATTAAGCTGACAGGTAGTTACGCAAGAGAAAAAATGGTCCAAAGAAGTAAACTGCAGCAAGGACTATCGATCGTTAATTCTAGAAGAGGAGCATCTGGTCATGGAAGTACGCCGTTTATCGCGTTGACAGAGCCTAATGCAAATGAAAATTATGGAGAAATCATCAGTTTACAGTTGATTTATAGTGGTGATTTTGAAGCGGGCGCTTTTGTAGATCAACTACAAAATACACGATTATTTATCGGAATCAATCACGAAACATTTGGCTGGCAATTAAATAAAGGAGAGACTTTTATAACGCCGGAAGCACTTCTAGCCTATCATGACCATGGTTTAGGCCAAATGAGCCGTGAGCTTCATGATTTTGTAGAGCGGTATATTTTAAGAGGTAGATATAAACAAAAAGAACGACCGATTTTGTTAAATAATTGGGAAGCTACTTACTTTGATTTTAATGAAGAAAAATTGCTTAAGTTAGCGGATCATGCTGAAAAAGTTGGCATTGAGTTATTTGTTTTAGATGATGGCTGGTTTGGAAAAAGAATGGATGATAATTCTTCTCTAGGCGATTGGACAGTGAATTACGACAAATTAGAGATAGGTCTGAGCGGTTTGGCAAAAAAAATCAATGACCGTGGCATGCAATTTGGTTTGTGGGTCGAGCCAGAGATGATTTCTGTAGATAGCGAACTTTATCGTGATCATCCAGATTGGTGTATACAGGCAACAGGTCGTGAACATACATTTAGTCGGAACCAATTAGTTTTAGACTTATCGCAACAGGCTGTTTGTGACTATATTATTCACTCGATGTCTAAGGTATTTACATCTAGTACTATTCAGTATGTTAAATGGGATATGAATCGTAATATAACGAATATCTCTTCTCTTTCAAACGCAAAAGGGGGAAAAGAAGTAGCACATCGATATATGTTGGGACTTTATCATGTTTTAGCTGAATTAACGCAAAAATTTCCAAAAATTTTATTTGAAAGTTGTGCAGGTGGAGGAGGTCGCTATGATCTGGGAATGTTGTGTTTTATGCCGCAAACATGGACAAGTGACAACACCGATGCAATTTGCCGTTTAGATATTCAATTCGGAACGAGTTTGATTTTTCCTGCTATTACGATGGGTGCTCATGTGTCGGCAGTGCCTAACCATCAAGTTGAACGAAGTGTGTCGCTTGAAACAAGAGGAGCGGTTGCAATGGCTGGTAATCTGGGATATGAGCTGGATTTGACGAAACTTTCTGAGGCGGAATTGAAAGCAATCAAGGAACAAATCACGTTTTATAAAAAAATCAGGCCGATCATTCAAAAAGGAGAACTCTATCGATTGGATTGTTCTACCAATGATAATAATGACATTGCATTTAGTTATGTTGCCAAAGATCAAAGTGAATCTGTCGTAACATATATCAGAAAACTTGCAGTAGCAGAGGCACCAATCACTTTCATAAAATTAAAAGGTCTGGATAGTGAAGCAACCTATCTTGAGTTAGAAACTGGACGTCGATTTTGTGGAGATGAACTGATGAATGTTGGCCTAACGATCCCTTATAGTAAAGGAGATTTTTCAAGTATTGTCTATTATTTTAGAAAACTATAAATAATTCTAATATCAAAATGCGTATTTAATTAAAACGAAAGTTGAGGGGAATAAAATGAAAAAGTGGAAGAAAATTGTCTTTGTGACAATCGCAACAGTTAGTTTAACCGCATGTGGAAAAAAACAAGAAAGTAACACAGGTCAAACAGAAATTGAATTTTTCTCTCAAAAAAAAGAAATGAAGTCGACGTTGGAAGAAATCATTAAGGACTTTGAACAGGAAAATCCAACAATTAAAATAAAATTCACTAATGTACCAGATGCTGGTACAGTTTTGAAAACTAGAATTGCGAGTGGTGATGTTCCAGATGTCGTGAATTCATATCCACAAAACGCTGACTTTCAAGAATGGGCGAAGGCAGATGTTTTTGAAGATTTAACCAAGGCATCTTATATGAGCAATCTAAAAGAAGGTGCAGCGGAAACTTACGCAATCGATGGTAAAGAGTATTCGGTTCCTCTAACGAGTAATGCCTGGGGTTTCTTCTATAATAAAACTGCTTTTGAGAAACTAAATATAGAGCCTCCGAAAACTTGGGCAGAGTTTGCAACGTTAGTCAAAATGATCCAAGATAAAAATGAAATTCCCTTTGCGGCTTCTTTGACAACGACCGATTCATGGAGCTTAAATGGTTATCATCAATTAGCTTGGGCAACTGTTGACAATGGATTCATAGGAGCAAATAAAGCGTTAGTTCACAGTCCAAAAGGCGGAATCAAAACGGGGAATAAAGATTTCAAAGAAGTGGTTGAACGATTAAACTTAATGAGAGGAACAGCCCAAAAAAATGCCAATGGTGCTACTTATGACGATGCAGTCGCTACTTTTGCCAATCAAAAAGCACTTATTTTTCCTCAAGGTATTTGGGCATTGCCAGCGATTCAAAATCAACAACCGGACTTTGAAATTGGAATGTTTGCGTTTCCTGGAGAAAAAGTAGGCGAAGAACTGACAGTAGGAGCAGCTGATTTAGCTGTATCGATCAGTAACAAATCTAAAAATAAAGAAGCGGCAAATACATTTGTTGAATACTTAACAACAAAAGAAGCCATGCAAAAATATTATGATGTAGATGGTGCGCCAACAGCAATCAAGTCTGTTGAAACAAAAGGGAAATTTCCAGAAACAGAAGGTGTTACGCAGTATGTATTTACAGATAAACAGATTGTTTGGTTGCAAAAGGATTGGAATTCAGAAGAAGACTTCTGGCATGCTACCGTTGATTATATTAATAGTGGGAATAAAACTCAGTTAGCTAAGAATTTAAATAGTTTTTTTGACACAATGAAATAGTTGGAAAAAGAGGGGATCACTAATGAGAGTAAGAGAATTTTTAAATAAAAAATGGGCGTATCTTTTTGTTGCAGTTCCAATTATTCTACAATTGATTTTTTTCTACTTTCCAATGCTACAGGGCTTTTTCTATAGTTTAACAAATTGGACTGGATTGACTTCAAATTATGAGATGGTTGGTTTGAAAAATTATCAATTGATTTTTTCTGATGAAAAGTTTTTTAAAAGTATTTCTTTTACAGTGATTTTTACGATCGGATTGATTGTTGGTGAGATTATTATTGGTATTTTTATTGCTCGGTTACTGAATACCAAAATAAAAAGAGTAGGTCTTTTTAGAACGGTATATTTTTTTCCAGCTGTATTAAGCACAGTGACGTTAGGATTGATTTTTAAACAAATTTTTAACTATGGTTTGCCTCAAATCGGTGAAGTACTTGATATCAGTTGGTTACAAGTGAATTTGATTGCTGATGAGAAAACGGTTTTTTATGGCGTGCTTTTTGTTGCACTTTGGCAAGGAGCAGCTATGCCGATTATTATCTTTCTTTCAGGATTACAAAGTATTCCTGAAGAAATTTTAGAAGCGGCAGGAATGGATGGCGCATCCAAAAGTCAAATTTTTCGCCACATAGAATTACCTTATCTTTTACCATCATTGAGTATGGTTTTTATTATGGCGCTAAAAAGTGGGCTAACTGCTTTTGATTTGATATATGCATTAACTGGAGGAGGACCAAGTGACAAAACAACAACACTGGGTCTATTAGTCTATAATTATGCGTTTAAAAATAATCAATATGGATATGCTAATGCAATAGCTGTGATTCTGTTCGTTATCATCGCGTGTATTTCGATCATCCAAATTCGATTGTCCAAACGATTTGAAGTATAGGAGGAAAAATCATGAAAAAGAAAACAGCATATGTAAATTACCTTTTTTTAGCAATAGGTGTATTAGTCATTTTGATTCCTCTATATTTAACAATTGTTAGCTCTTTTAAAGATACACCACAAATTACAGGAAATTTTTTTGGCATACCTAATCCATTTACAACTGAAAACTTTTCTCGTTTGCTAGATGATGGGGTTGGTGGCTATTTTATCAATTCAGCCGTCATATCGATTCTATCGATTCTTTTAATCACATTGATTGTACCGATGGCAGCTTTTTCAATTGCAAGAAATATTTCAAAGAAAAAAGCCTTTGTTTTGATGTACTCATTCCTGATTTTGGGAATCTTTGTTCCTTTTCAAGTGATCATGATTCCAATCACCACGATGGTCACAAAATTAGGGTTATCAAACATTCCCGGATTGATTATTTTATATTTAGCCTATGCCGTTCCACAAACATTATTTTTATATGTTGGCTATATTAAAACAGGTATTCCTGTAGAATTGGATGAAGCAGCTCAGATGGATGGGTGCAGCAAGTTTAGGATGTACTTTAAAATAGCCTTTCCATTAATGAAACCAATGCATGCTACAGCGTTGATCATTAATGCGTTATGGATTTGGAATGATTTCTTATTGCCATTACTAATTTTGAACAAAGATGATAGCATGTGGACATTGCCGTTGTTCCAATATAATTATCAGGGACAATATTTTAGTGATTATGGCCCTTCATTTGCTTCATATGTTATTGGAATCATCACCATTTCAATTGTCTATTTAATTTTCCAAAAAAATATTATCTCTGGAATGACCAGTGGCTCTGTAAAATAAAAAAATTATCCTGAACGAATGGGATCGTTCAGGATAATTTTTTTATCATAGTTTACCATTGTCATGCTGATGTTTCGGTGTATGTTTTAAAAATGAATACGCCGCAAGTGTAATTGCCGATAATGTTGCTCCTGTAACGAATACTTTTTTCATAGAACATCCTTCCTTTCATCTTAGTGATAAATGTATATTAAGTGCAAAGACTGCACATACGTGGACGGTAGGATTCGAACCTACACCTCATCGGGTCGAGAATAAACATCCGTTAGTCCTCAAAGAGTTTTAACACCACGTTCATCCACAAAGTTACTTGTTGTTTACTGTGATTAAACTATAACCTTAATAGATTAAATCAAACATAAAAAAGCTTGAAAAAAGTGTGAATTTATTTGAAGTAGTTATGAAGAGTATGAATTTCATGTAGAAAACAAAGTATCCTATAAAGAATTCATACTAAAACGAAGTGAACTTATTAAATATAAGACTATGATATAATATAAAAATATTGAATAGTGCTATCATCTAAATTATGGAAAAGAGAGTGAACGGAAAATGTGGAAAACAAAAGAAGAAAAAATTGCTACATATCAATTATTAGTGCAACAACAAGCCGCAATCACTGAAATAGAACATGATAAAATTGCTAACTTGGCCAATTCTTCTGCGCTTTTAGCTGATGCTTTACCTAATACCGTTTTTGCTGGTTATTATTTATTTGATGGAGAAGAATTAGTATTAGGTCCGTTTCAAGGAAAAGTTTCATGTACTCGAATCCAAATGGGAAAAGGCGTGTGTGGGGAATCTGCAAAAAAACGCGAAACATTGATTGTTAAAGATGTCAAAAATCATAAAAATTATATCTCTTGTGATTCAGCTGCACTATCTGAAATTGTTGTGCCAATGATCAAAGATGGAAAGTTCCTTGGAGTTTTAGACTTAGATAGCGCAATCACACATGGCTATGATGAAGTAGATCAAGAGTACTTAGAAAAATTTGCCGAAGCACTTATAAATAATACTGATTTTTAATGAACTATGAGCCTTCCTTTCGCCTAATTTCTTTTAGCATGAGATAATTATAGAAAATAGATAGAAAGGAAGAAGAGTATGTTAGAAGTCTATTTGAATTTTAAGAATCAAGCGGCTGATGCAATTGCTTTTTATGAAACAATATTTGATGTGAAAAGTGAAGGTGTCATGACGTTTGCAGATGCGCCTGAAGTTCCTGAACATCCAACACCAGAATCGTGGAAAGACTTGATCATTAATGCATCAATGACGATTGAAGGCGTACCTGTCATGTTTTCAGATATGCCGGATGGTATGGGGGTAACTTTTGTTGAAGGCAATAATGTTTCTTTGGTAGTTAGCACAGATGATGAAGCTAAAATTGATCGAATCTTTAATCGTTTGGCTGAAGGTGGAAAAGTCACGATGCCATTAGCTGAAACATTCTGGACTAAAAAATATGGCATGCTCGTTGATAAATTTGGTATACATTGGATGCTTAATTATTATGTCGAAGCTTGATTTTGTGTGTCAATAAATAAAGTGAATATGAGATCAGCAATAGATTTTACATGATTAAATCTGTTGCTGATCTTTTTATTTATATAGAAAAATCAACCGTTCCATTTAGAGAAAGTTTTGATATAATAATTGAGGAATGATAGGAGGAGGGATAGAGTATGATTGGTTATTTATATCTTTTTATCGCTATAATAAGTGAAGTGATTGCGACAAATCTATTAAAAGCAACAGATGGATTTAGCAGATTAATACCTTCTGTGGAATGTCTGGCTGCGTATGTTGTTTGTTTTTATAGTTTATCTAAAGCAATAAAATATATGCCCTTAAACGTTGCTTATGCACTTTGGGGAGCAGTTGGCATTATTTTGATCACGATTTTTTCAGTTGTTTATTGGAAAGAGCAAATCAATACACCAACGATTATCGGTATTGGTTTTATTGTAATTGGTACGATTTTAGTGAATACATATGGGACAGGGCATTAATTTTTTTAAATTATGGACCATTCTAAGCAGTGTTATACAACGACAATAAGAAGGTGAAGAATCAGCTTCTGATCCTTTGAAAATCAAGAAAAATATGTTATACTACTAAAAGCGTATATTATGCTATTTAATCTTAACGGGGACGTTACGGATTCGACAGGCATAGTTGAGCTTGAATCGCGTTTCGTAGGTTACGTCTACGTAAAAACGTTACAGTTAAATATAACTGCTAAAAACGAAAACAATACTTTCGCTTTAGCTGCGTAAAAACAGCGGGTGAAGATCCTCTCGGCATCGCCCATGTGCTCGAGTAAGGGTCTCAAATTAAGTGGGATACGCTAAATTTTTCCGTCTGTAAAATTTAGAAGAGATCATCAGACTAGCGAGAGTTCGGGCCTGTTATGCGGCATGAATTTCAGCGAAGCCTCAAAATAGTATGACTATGAGCGTAGAAGTTTAAGTGACAATGTGTTTGGACGCGGGTTCGACTCCCGCCGTCTCCATAATTTTTATGGAGACAGACAGTAGAAACGTTAATGTACAAAGGTTTGTACAGTGTTTCTACTGTCTTTTTTTTGCTGATGTAGAGATTGATGCAGATTTAGATTAGTTACTCATAAAAAGTGGAATAAGATATTAACTGTTGCAACTGAACAGTTTAATTCATCAACTTTCCTTTGGTAAGCGTTGAAAGAATGTATCCAGAATTGAACAGATGTTTAGTTTATAGGTTTTCCCGAAAAAGCGGAATAAGCTATTATTCTCCAGATGTGGTGAAATATGGTTGACTTGCAAGATATTTAAAGATCAATTAGTATTTACCGATCAAACAGATAATAAGATACTAGAGAAGCCTTCACTGTTGCTCACTATAAGTCACAGACTATTATTTAAGTGATTTAAAGGTATTAGACAACAAAAGTTATCGTATATGTGCCAAGCAGTTGTAATGAACGGATGAATTTTAGCAGAGTGAGTAGAAATTATCGATGTTAAGTAACTTTTAGTAACAGTTCTACCAATCTATACGATACATTAGTTATTTAGAATTATCTATATTTAAAGATATTTTTAGACTACTTTGAGCTTGTCATTATAGTTTTTTTAATCCCGCCAGACAGTAGAAACGTTAACGTACAGAAGTTTGCACAGCGCTTTTACTGTCTATTTTTTATATTTAAGTAGTGAGTGAATTAATTTTATTTTACGGAGTAACATATAACGATTAGTTAGCTAGTCGTTTAGTGATTGTAATTTATCCAAAGTTTTTTTAGGAATTGAGGATTCGTCAATACTTGTAGGACCTTCAGTTACTCTTTTTTTACTTAATTTTGCTTTAACATAAGAGTTTGGTTGTAAAGGAGTCGGTTTTTCGCTAGAGATTTCTACGTCACGTACATCTTTGTGGCCGTTTGGTGATACAAAAGTTAATTTGTAATTGTAGGAGTATAGCCCATTAATCATTTTACCGTCCATGTCTATAGTAGGTTTCATTTCAGGAACTTCAGAAGGCGTTTTAGCGTAGGCTACGGAACCAACATATGTTTGGGAATAATAGAAAGCAAAAAAACCACCAGCAACAAATAAGATTAATATTATAAATTTAAGAAATTTCATTTTAATATCCTCCGTTTAATTTTTTATTTAAATAGATAATAACAAATACTTAGTAAATATATCCATCGAAATTTGTAATAGTGAATAACAATATTGTAATACAAATTTAGTGAAAATAGAGGATTGGGTGCACCAATGTCTAACCGCATCAAAGATAGTCTAAGAAATTATTATAAAACGGATAAACAGATCAAACAAGGTGAGGAAAAGCCATGATATCCACACAGTCAATACGATTTAAATGACTGAATTACTCAAGTTTTGAGTGAAGCGGACGAAGATTCTTATGTGTCTGGTGAATGTACTTATTCAGTCTGAATGGATAGAGGTTTAGCAATCAAGGAAGATGAATCTGGTCAACATCATTGATTAGGCGGGGACTTTTTATAGTGTGTTCGCATAAAATTGAAGTATAATAAATATAACTTAGTAAAAGTAAGGAGTCGTTTTATTTGGAATATGAAAAAGTCCTAGAAAAAGCTTTGAGTTATAATGTGGTAACGAATGACAAGGAGGGGTTTCCTTTTACAGTTAAATTTTCAATTATTTTTCATAGAGAAGGGTATAAGTCGTTGTTTTTTTTAGTTTCGAATGATTCGTTGATACTAGAAAACATCACTCATAGTTCTAAAGCAAGTGTGACTGCATCGATTGGAACGAACGAAGCGAATATTCGAACCATTAATCTAAAAGGTATTTTTACTATAGAAAATACCGAAAATTACAGTGAACTGCAAAATGAAATTGATATTGTTAGAAAAGCGATTCGAAATGATAATGTTAAATTAATTAAGTTTACAACGCTTAAAACTAGAATGGATGATATTGTAAATTTAGGTTTATATTACAATTAAGAAGTAATAGAAGATTACGTATCGAGTGGTCTTTTTGTTCGGAGGAGTCATGGATGAGAGTAATCAAGAGCAAGCCTGAAACAGTGTTCGCATTAAAAATCATCCTCTCTAACATATTAAAGAATTCTAATCATCATTCAATTTATACTTAGTCTAAAAGTTGGGTATTTATTTATAAATAAAATCAAAAAAACTTCACAATTTTCTTGTATCATCAAAAGGTACAAAAAAACTAGTATGAGGTGAATCTTATGAGTTTATTAAAATCAGCAGTTAAATATAAAACTGCAAAATCTGTTACAAATAAAGTAGTCGGTGATGGACTGTTATCATCCGTCATTGCAGCAGATATGGTTAAAAAAAGTAACGCACGTGGAAAACGTAAAAAAGCTGAGCGAAGAAGCACTGGCCGTTGAGCAATAAAATAATATGATTCAAAAAAAGCCCTCACGATTCTAGAGGGCTTTTTTAATCTAGTTTGCTTTTTTAGATTGATACCTATTAAATAGGCTGAGAAATAAAAAAATCCACTGAACAGGGGAGTTTATATAGAATGATGGTACTCGATTAAGCTTATTAGTGAATAAACAAATAAAAAACAGTAATTAACCAAAGGGTTGAAATGCAATACATCATGTAGTACAATAGATATACCCTAATAGTATTTTCATTGTACTCGATTTGATTAATACTCTTTATCCCACCTTGAAAGAGGTGGGATATGCTTGATTTAAAACTAAATTAAGATTCTTTCATTAAACCAACCGCATAGCTGTTTAGCATTTTTTCACTATCTCTTTCGTGTGTCAACATTTTTACTTCTTTTTTTACTTGCTCTGCTTGTAAAGTGTCACCAGTGTTTTCTAACAAATGTATAAAATCATAAACACGCTCCATATAAACAGGCTCGCCCTCAATAATATAGTTTAAAATATTTGTTAAATATTGAAGATTTAATTTAAAACTGTAGTTTTCATTTTGCTTATCTTGTTTTTTAGCAAGCTTTATATATTTTTCTGCACTATCATAATCTTTTGCATATAATCTCATTGAAATTAAATTAATAAGAATATTATGCGCAAATTTTTTTGTAGTAAAATCACGTTGTTCTTCGTATTTAATAGGGAACATCCTAGCAAGGATTAAATCAGCTTGTTTGGCATTAAAAAAACGAGTTAAATTTGCCGTGATAATATAGTCATATTGAATATAGAAAGACTTGTTCATTAAGTCTTCAAAAATATCATTTATTTCTTTAAAAGTCACAGGATCAACTTCTTCCCAGTGAGCATTGAAAAAATTTTTAATGCCAATGTAATTTGACACCTCGCGCAATGTTTTTTTCTCTTTTTCTTTTAATGAATAATAATAGTTAAGTAGCTTTTGTTTTGTACTCTTATTTTCTAAATGAGCACCACAATAATAAAAAGTTTCTCTGAAATCTTGTTGGTGTTTATCAAATGTTGTAAAACTAAAAAATTCTTCGACACTAATGGATGTTTGATTTAATATTTCTTCTAGTTCATTCACCTTAAGAGAGCGTTTACCACTTTCAATTTTCGAATAAGTGGAAGGATCTGTGTATTCAGACATCATTTCTCTTTGAGGTAATTTCAATTTAAGTCTAAAAAAACGTAAAGTTTCTATGATATTCAAGAGTTTCTCTCCCTTCTTTTGCGATTATAGCATATAATTGATTGGAAATTCCTGTTTTTAAGAAAAAAATTAATAATAGATTGGGATTTTATGCTAATTTCGCACTTTTTGATTTTCTACTTTATTTTTCAAGAGCTGTTTGTTATTCTTTACCTAAGGAAAATTATTTGTTTTCAGACGTTGATTTCTAGAAAAAGTGAGTGGAGGTGTGTTGATGATTTCATTAATAGCTGTTATCACAAGTGTTATTTCTGTATATGTAGTTACTGGAGGAGTCTAAAACTTATCTAAATTTATTTTATTCAAGTTATCAAAAACGTTTTGTAAACAAACAATTTAACTAAAAAAAAACTAAAATGTATTAGTAAAAAGTGCGTAACAAAAAAAGTGCAAAATAATGGCTTCTGATTTACTTTTCCTGTTGAATGAAGTAAATCAGAGGCTGTTATTTTTTTTATTTTAAACGATTTTCTTTTAAATACTCACTATTTGTTCAGAGATTACATATTGATCTATCGTATACTTAGCTGCCAATGATTTTGAAAACGTCTTTTCTTCAACCTTTTTCATATAATTAAAAAAATTAATTTCACTTTCAGTGGGTTGTTCTTTGGACAAAATTTCTTTGTCATACGTTAAAGGAACTGACTCTGAAAAATAATAGGAATCGTTTTTAGAAATAGAAAGTCTGAGTGTATCACCGAATAAAATATTATTTTCTTTAGAAAAACTATCTTTTTTCAGATCAATCAACCATGTATTGTGGAATGTTGTGGTTATTTTGATTAATTTTTGGGTCATTTTTATCCTCCAGTTGTTCAATATAGTATCCTTATGTATCTATTATACCAAATGGTATTGAATTTCAAACACAAAGTTTGGTTAAAAATTATTTTATATGATCGATAGTGAATCAATTGAAAAGCGATAGAAACAACTTGGAATGAAATAGTCGATCGTCTTTTTACAAATAAGTTGATGGGATAGACTAACTGGAGAAATCAAAGGAGTAAATAACATGGAAAAAATCACTAAAAAAATGTTTGTGACATTGCTTGACGATAAAGAAAATCGATTTGCGGTCATTATCAATCACTGGTTTTATTACATAGAAAAAGGGCGTATTTATCGTTTTCAACAACATAATAATACCAAAATGTTCACGATGTTAGGCTCTTTTTATGAAGGTGAGATCGATAGTGAGACAATGAACGATGCATTGAAAAAAAGCATCATCAATCAAATCCAATATGACTGGTTTACTGATGTTTGGAAAGAGACGATCGTCGAACGAATTAGTCATTCTCCTTATGACTTAGAAGCGTTCTTTTTGTAGTGTGTAGATAAAGCGTACTTGTAAAGTAGTTGTAATTGCGAATTTTTTTTGCTAAGATAAGCGTATATTAATAAAAATGGTTGGGCGCAAGCTTCAAGGATCATGTTCTTCAAGGGGTGAGAAGAACGATTTTTTGAACTTACGCCCTTTTTTACGTTCTAAACAAAGACTAAGGGAATAAGTTGTGTTTTTAGTATTTAAAAGCACGAGTTATTCCTTTTTAGATTGTAAAGAAATAGTAAGTTCAATAAATAAGAATAAAGAGTTGTTCATTATAGGATAGGGGTGAAAAAATGGTTTTAGAAGCATTAGATAAAATTCGCGAAGCGGAAGCGTCTATTAAAAAGATGAGACAAATAGCAGAAAAAGAAATTAGCACGTATGAAAAAAACAAAGCAATTGAATTCAAAAAGAAGCAAGAAGACAGTCAAGACAAAGTCAATGTTTTACTTCAAAAGTTAGAAACACAAAAAAATGAACAGCTTCAAAGAGAAAAAGATGTTCTACTAAGCGAAGCGAAAGAACAAGATCAAGAGTTCAAAGAAAAATATGAAAAAAACCACGAATCTCTGATTGATTACGTAATAGAAAGGGTGAAAAAAATCTATGGCGGTCAATAAAATGGACAAGATGACGATTATTGCTGCAGCCGAAAAAGAAGAAGATATCCTTCAGGCAATTCAAGGAATGCAAGCGATCGAAGTCAAAGATTTTTCTCTTTCAAATGTAGACAGTTCTTATATAGAAAACCATTTTGCCGCAACATTATTAGTAGGAGACGAACTAAAGAAAAAACATTATCAGTCAATGCTGACAGAGATACAGGACGGATTGACATTTATTGAACGTTTTTCAGAAAAATCATCGAAAAAGAAACCAATTAAAAGGCAAATTCGTACATTATATTCTTTGGAAAAGACGTTTGATGAGCAAAAGATAAGTGAGTATCTCAAGGAAATAATGTCACTGAAAAGTAAATTAAGGATTATTGAGACAACAAGAAAAGAGTTGTTGTTAAAAGAAAAATGGTTGGCTCGTTGGCAGTATTTAGATATTATTCCAAAAAAGCATGATCTAGAATATACCGATATACTATTGGGATCAATCAGTTCAGTTAATCAAACAGACTTTCTTTCGGAAATAGATAAAGCTTTATCTATTTATGTAGAAGAAATTTATCAAAGTCAAAATCATCTCTATTACAGCTTGATTTATTTGAAGAGTCAATCAAAAGAGTTGGATCGTATTATGGCTAAATATAGTTTTAATCTATTTGATTATCCATACGATAATTTACCGAAAGAGGCCTATCAAAAAAATAAAGAGGAACGACTTTCACTTATTGAGGAAGAAAAACAAGTTAAAAAAAAATTAGCTTCTTATCGTGATTGTTTGGAAGAATTATATCTGGCAGAAGAGATGACCTATGCTTATCTTCATAGAGAAGAAGCCAAAAAACATTTATTGAATACTTCGTATTTTTTTATTTTACAAGGCTGGATCCCCATTGATGAGAAAGAGGAGTTATCATCAATTTTATTGGATGTACTACCCCAGGATGAGGTATATATATCTTTTGATGAACCAACCGATGATGAGATCCAAGCGGATATTCCAGTTAAATTGAAAAATAATTCTTTGGTCGCACCGTTTGAAATGTTGACTGAAATGTATAGTCTGCCAAATTATGATGAGATCGATCCAACACCAATCATGACGCCATTTTATATGGTATTTTTCGGTATGATGGTGGCAGATATCGGGTATGGTCTATTGATGTTGTTGGGTGCTTTTTTTTCACTGAAGTTCATAGTTTTACCACGAGGAATGAAACGTTTTGCAGATTTTTTCCTAGTAGTATCATTTCCAACGATTGTTTGGGGATTTATTTATGGGTCATTTTTTGGTGCTGCTTTGCCAAAAGTATTATTTGGTTTAACATTACCGTTTCCCATTTTATCAACGAGTGAAGATGTGAATACGATTTTGATTCTATCTGTTCTTTTCGGTTTTATTCAATTGCTGACTGGATTGATGGTCAATGGGATTGTATTAACGAAACAAAAACGTTATTTGGATAGTATAGGCGAAAGTTTTGCTTGGCAAGGATTACTTGTAGGTATTTTGATTGTGGTTTTAGGGATGTTGATTTTCGTTAGTAATGAGTTAGTGATACTTGGACTGGTTGTCGCTAGCATTTCAGCATTATCAATCATTACTGTACCGATTATCCAGTCAAAATCAAAAGTCAAAGGATTGGCTAAAGGACTTTATGGCTTATACGGTTTAACAGGCTATATTGGTGATTTAGTCAGTTATACGCGACTGATGGCGCTTGGGATTTCAGGTGGAAGTATTGCGGCTGCGTTTAATATGTTGGTAGAATTTATGCCTCCAATGGCTCGTTTCACAGTTGGAATAATATTAATCATCGCGTTGCATGCGTTGAATCTTTTTTTAAGCTTGTTAAGTGCTTATGTTCATGGAGCGCGTCTACAGTATGTAGAGTTTTTTGGAAAATTTTATACAGGTGGTGGTCGTGCCTTCAAGCCGTTAAAAACAGAAGAGAAGTATATGAATATTGAAAAAAATTCAAAAGCAAAAGAATAATGGAGGAATAAAAGTATGATAGATTACTTGATTCATAACAATGGTGGAATTTTATTCGCAGTTTTAGGAATGGCGATAGCAACGATTTTAGCTGGAATTGGTTCGGCCAAAGGAGTTGGATTTACAGGGGAAGCGGCAGCAGCCTTAACAACGGAGCAACCTGAAAAATTTGGTCAAGCACTGATTTTACAATTGTTGCCAGGAACGCAAGGATTATATGGATTTGTTATCGCCTTTTTGATTTTTATCAATTTGGCTAATGATATGACGATGGTTCAAGGACTGGATTATTTTGTTGCATCATTACCGATTGCGTTTGCTGGATTATTTTCTGGAATCGCTCAAGGGCGTGTGGCTGCAGCTGGGATCCAAATTTTAGCAAAAAAGCCTGAGCATGCAACGAAAGGGATCATTTACGCTGCCATGGTTGAAACATATGCCATTCTTGGATTTGTTATCTCATTCTTACTTGTACTAAATGTGAAGTAATAGGAGGAAAACGATGGATGCGATCGAAAAAATTGTCGAACAGATTCTAGAAAAAGGTCGAATAGAAATTTCAACGTTCAAAAAAATTGAAACGGATCGAATTGACCGTGAGTATCAAGAGAGAGAAGAGTTGCTGTATTTGCAAGAAAGTAAGTGTATTGAAAAAAATGAAGACCAATTAAATAAATCGTACAAGCAAAAAGAAAATCGCCAACAATTAGAAATCAAACAAGCGACCTTGAATAAAAAACAAGACTATTTAGAAAAACTCTTTTTAGAATCAGTTGAGCGAATGAATCACTGGACAGAAGCAGAGTTTCAAACATTTGCTGAACAAATTATTTCGCACTTACCAGTTGAAGGAGAAGCGTATTTAAAATTAGGTGCGTTTTCAAAGGGAAAATTATCTGAACAATGGTTAGTAGAACAATCTAATGGCAAATTGACATTGAACGTTGAAACGACTGTTATTCCAAATACTGGTGGATTTATTGTTGCAAAAGATGGTATCGAATATAATTTCTTATTTATAAGTCTGGTTCAAGAAATAAGAAAAAAGGAAAGTTTCAAAATAGCAGAATTGCTGTTTCAATAACACGTATGTCTAAGAAGTTTTTAAGGCTATATATTATCTAGCTATGTATTGATTTCATTCATAGTTATTAGAGTAGGAGGATCATAATGAAAGAGACTGTTTATAATCAAATCAATCCTTTGGTTCGCCTTAAAGAAACAGAGCTTTTGACTAATGCGCATTATGAACGATTATTAAACGCAAACAGCATGGAAGAAGTAAAAGATAGTTTAAAAAGTACGGTTTATGGAACATACCTGACATCAGATTTTGCTGAAAGATTTGACTTTATTTATTCAAAAGAAAACGGAAAGTTATATGGATGGCTATACGAAATGGCACCAGAGCCAGAAGTGATTACAATCTATACTTCTAGAGCGACTTTTCATAACTTAAAAGTTCTAACAAAAGCTGAATTGATAGGAAAAGATTTGGATTATTTATTTATCGAGGATGGACGTTATTCGATCGAAACAGTAAAAAGTGCAATCCGTACCCGTGTTTCCACAGAATTACCAGAAGAACTGATGAATGCGATTTTAGAAGTATTGAATTATTTTCAAGAAGCCTCCACACTTCAAGCAATAGATATTATTTATGATCGGAATTTCTTGAGATTTCAACGCCAATTAGCTGAGACACTAGGTGACAAAGACATCTTGGCTGAAGTCGTGGCATTTATCGATCTAACGAATATTTCTATAATGGCTAGAGGGATCAGACAAGGGCAGCAGGAAAATTTTTTATCAACTGTACTGTCCAGCGCAGGGAGCATTTCTAAAGCAAGATTTTTAGCATATGCCGAACAATCACTTGTGCAATTTACGGATTTTATTCTTAGTACAGCGTACGCTAAACTTTTAGTGCCTATTGTATCATCTGAAACGAAAGAATTAGATTTAGTCGCATTTGAAAAAGTAAAAGATGACTATTTGACAAGCTTATATGATAAAGCAAAAATCATGGCTTTTGGACCGTTACCATTGCTTGCTTTTTTACATGCAAAAGAAGTGGAATGGAAGAATTTACGTTTGATTTTAGTTGGCAAACGAAGCAATTTTCCAGTTGAAGTTGTAAGAGAAAGGATGCGAATGACAAATGGCGCATAAAATTGGTGTAATCGGCGCTAAAGATTCCGTGATGCCATTTAAACTTTTTGGTTTTGAAGTTGTGTATGCAGTTGAGTCGAATCAAGTGAGAAAAACGATTGAATCAATGGCAAAACATAATTTTGGGGTTATTTTTATTACTGAAGAGGCCTCTGAATTGTCTATAGAAACGATTGATCGTTACAAAAGCGACGTTACACCAGCGATTATTCTGATACCAAGTCATAATGGAACAAAAGGGATTGGTTTGAAGGAAATTCAAGATAATGTTGAAAGAGCGGTTGGACAGAATATATTGTAGAAGGTTGGATAGTTTTGTTCGGCTCTATGTTTGACAGTACTGGGTGAGGTTGCTCAGCTTTATATTGATCTAGCTTTGCAGGCTAGCTCCGACTGAAAAAAGATAAAATATGAATAAGGCAAAAAGCGCCTCAGTCCTATTTTCCTATTTTTCAGTCGGAGCTGAACAAGCCTGCTCAGCTTTTCTGAATAGGAGGAATGATTTTGCAAACTGGTAGAATTGTTAAAGTATCCGGTCCTTTAGTTATGGCGGAGAATATGTCTGATGCAAGTATTCAGGATATTTGTCGTGTAGGGGAATTGGGTGTTATAGGAGAAATTATTGAGATGCGAGGAGATGTCGCATCGATTCAAGTATATGAAGAGACAACAGGGATCGGCCCTTTAGAGCCTGTCGTTACAACAGGAGAGGCTTTGTCAGTTGAATTGGCACCAGGATTGATCTCAGAGATGTTTGATGGGATCCAGCGCCCTTTAGACACATTTGCTGAAGTAACGAAAAGCAACTTTTTAAGCAGAGGTGTTCAGATTCCTGCCTTAGATAGAAGAAAAAAATGGTTATTTGAACCATCCATCTCTTTAGGAGAAGAAGTTTCAGCGGGAGATATCATTGGATTTGTTCAAGAGACAAAAATGATTGCGCATAAAATCATGGTCCCTTTTGGAGTCAGCGGTGTTGTAAAAGAAGTCAAATCTGGTGAGTTCACGATTGAAGAAACGATTTATATGATCGAAACAACGACAGGGGAAAAAGAATTTACAATGATGCAAAAATGGCCAGTGCGACGTAGTCGTCCAATTATAGAAAAATTGAATCCAAGTGTTCCTTTGCTTACCGGACAACGCGTTATTGATACTTTTTTTCCAGTAACAAAAGGAGGAGCAGCTGCTGTTCCAGGTCCATTTGGTGCAGGTAAAACAGTCGTGCAACATCAAATCGCAAAATGGGCAGATGTAGATTTGGTGGTTTATGTAGGATGTGGTGAGCGTGGGAACGAAATGACCGATGTATTAAATGAATTTCCGGAGTTGATCGATCCAAGTACGGGAGAATCTGTGATGGAGCGTACTGTTTTGATCGCAAATACATCTAATATGCCTGTGGCAGCTCGTGAGGCTTCTATTTATACAGGAATTACGATTGCTGAATATTTTCGAGATATGGGCTATTCTATTGCAATTATGGCAGACTCGACTTCTCGTTGGGCTGAAGCATTGCGTGAAATGAGCGGACGTTTGGAAGAAATGCCAGGAGATGAAGGATATCCAGCCTACTTGGGAAGCCGTTTAGCGGAATATTATGAACGGGCTGGACAAGTTGTGGCATTAGGTAAAGACCAGCGTGAAGGAAGTATTACAGCGATTAGTGCCGTTTCACCATCTGGTGGGGATGTTTCTGAACCAGTCACTCAAAATACATTACGCGTCGTAAAAGTATTCTGGGGCTTAGAAGCAACTTTGGCGCAAAAACGTCACTTTCCATCAATTAATTGGCTACACAGTTATTCACTTTACGATTCAGAAGTTGGAAAGTATTTAGATCAATACCTTCAAGTTGAATGGTCTGAAATGATAAAAGAAAGCATGCGTATTTTACAAGAAGAATCACAACTAGATGAAATTGTTCGCTTAGTTGGAATCGATTCGTTATCTGACAAAGACCGTTTGACTTTAGAAGTTGCTAAATCGATTCGTGAAGATTATTTACAGCAAAATGCGTTTGATGATGTTGATACATTTACTTCAAGAGAAAAACAATACAAGATGCTTCGATTGATTTTAACTTTCTATAATGAAGGACATGCTGCACTAAATTTAGGGGCCTATTTATCTGAAATTATGGCTGGAACCATAAAGGTAAGAGAGTTGATTGCTAGAAGTAAATATTTACCCGAAAATCAGATTGAACAATTAGATGCATTAGTTGATGAAATAAAACAAACGCTAAAGCAAGTGATCGCAGATGGAGGGATGACTTATGATTAAAGAGTATCGTACGATTAATGAAGTTGTCGGTCCTTTGATGATCGTTGAAAAAGTAGAAGGTGTGAAATACGAAGAATTAATTGAAATTCGTATGCAAAATGGTGAAATTCGTCGTGGTCAGGTCCTTGAAATCGATGGTGACAAAGCGATGGTTCAGATTTTTGAAGGAACGAGCGGTATCAATCTTCGTGATTCAAAAGTTCGTTTTTTAGGTCATCCGCTGGAATTAGGTGTGTCAGAGGATATGGTTGGACGAATTTTTGATGGATTGGGTCGACCAAAAGACAATGGTCCTGAAATTTTGTCAGAAAAAATGATCGACATCAATGGAGAAGTTATCAATCCTGTTGCTAGAGATTATCCAGATGAGTTTATTCAAACTGGTATTTCAACAATCGATCATTTAAATACGTTGGTTCGTGGACAAAAATTACCAGTATTTTCAGGCTCTGGTTTGCCACATAAAGAATTAGCCGCCCAAATCGCGCGTCAGGCGAATGTTTTAAATAGCGATGACGAATTTGCGGTCGTGTTTGCGGCAATTGGGATCACTTTTGAAGAGGCTGAATTTTTCATGGAAGATTTCCGCCAAACTGGAGCCATCGATCGTTCTGTGATGTTTATGAATTTAGCCAATGATCCAGCGATCGAACGAATTGCTACACCAAAAATGGCACTGACAGCAGCAGAATATTTAGCCTATGAAAAAGGCATGCATGTCCTAGTGATCATGACAGATATGACCAATTACTGCGAAGCCTTACGCGAAATCTCAGCAGCACGTCGTGAAGTACCTGGTCGTCGCGGCTATCCCGGCTATTTGTATACTAATTTGGCGACGTTATATGAGCGTGCTGGACGGATTCGTGGATTGAAAGGCTCTGTAACTCAGATTCCAATATTAACAATGCCAGAAGACGACAAAACCCATCCAATTCCTGATCTCACAGGTTATATTACCGAAGGACAAATCATTTTATCTAGAGAACTTTATAAAAGCGGGATTCAGCCGCCAATCGATGTATTACCTTCATTGTCTCGTTTGAAAGATAAAGGTACCGGTGAAGGAAAAACAAGAAATGACCATGCTCCAACAATGAATCAATTATTCGCAGCATATGCCCAAGGAAAACAAGCGAAAGAATTAGCTGTGGTACTTGGTGAATCCGCATTATCAGAAGTAGATAAAATCTATGCGGAATTTGCGGAGCGTTTTGAAAAAGAGTATGTCAATCAAGGGTTTTACACGAATCGTACTATCAATGAAACAGTAGATTTAGGCTGGGAACTGTTATCGATGCTACCAAGAACTGAATTAAAACGAATCAAAGATGAGTTGCTGGATCAATATTTGACCGAAGGAGCGTGATCGAATATGGCACGGTTAAACGTCAATCCTACTCGAATGGAACTTTCTCGGTTAAAAAAACAGCTTGGAACCGCAACCCGGGGACATAAATTATTAAAGGACAAGCAGGATGAATTAATGCGTCGATTTATCAGACTGATCAAAAAGAATAATCAACTTCGGATCGAGGTAGAACAAGAATTAACAATAGCTTTAGCTGATTTTGTATTGGCAAATGCAACCCTAAATGAAGTCTTTATTGAAGAATTAGTGGCTATTCCAGCAGATGAGGTCACCCTTGATGTGATTGAAAAAAATAGGATGAATGTGACTGTGCCCATCATGAATTTCCATTATGATGAAACAATAGTCGAAGCACCACTAAATTATGGGTATCTAAATTCAAATGCAGAACTTGACAGTGCTTTTGATAAAATCTCAACAATTTTGCCAACATTATTGGAATTAGCAGAAGTTGAAAAAACCTGTCAATTAATGGCTGCAGAAATTGAGAAGACACGTCGTCGTGTGAATGCGTTAGAATATATGACGATTCCGCAATTAGAAGAAACGATTTATTATATCCAGATGAAATTAGAAGAAAATGAACGCAGTGACATCACTCGTTTGATTAAGATTAAAAATAGAGGCAGTCATACCTGATAAAGATAAAAATAGAGAAGAGGTACCGTTAATACGGCAACTCTTCTCTATTTTTTTGGATATTCACTACTTTGTATAGCCCATAATTGATCTGTAATCATTGAAATAAATGAAATTCCTGCATCCGTTTGTCCATTTGTAAAAACGGTCAAAATAAAAGGATGCTCAGTTTCTAAGATGCCAATGTCATGCAAGAAACCAGCATAGGAGCCAATTTTATGTGCAACTTTTCCAGATGTTGTTGGTGTATCCATTCGTTCATGGAAAACGGTCCGTTTCATATAATCATAAATCGTTTGATATTCTTGGTTTGATGCTTTTTCTTCGTATAAAATAGTGAGAATTTTTGCAGCATCCTCAGAAGTAAATTTTGCATCGTCCCATTCTGTTTCTTTCTGTAAGAAATGGGCATAAAGAGCTTTCTTTGCCGCAACATCTCCGCCAAACGTACCATACAACATATTTTTTGCGATATTATCTGAATAAGTGATGCTATATTCCTGCAAGGTTCTGACTGAGTATGTTGGCTCAATATTATTGATGATGATTCCAGTGCCTTCTTCATAATCTTCTTTTTCGTTAAATGTAAGTTGATCATCCCATTTTAAACTACCAGCTTGAACTTTGTCTGCAATCATCATAGCTAAAGGAACCTTGATTGTGCTGGCGCTATAGAATTCTTTTGTCCCATTCACCGAAATTTGTTTTCCAGTGTTTAAATCCACATAGGTCATCCCAACGTCACCTTTAAAAGACTTTGCTGTCTCAGTCATTGTTTGTTCGATTTTATCGTAAAAGACCTTCTGTTCGGGACTTTCTTGTTTTTTTGGCTCAAGATCTTTAGCTGAATTTGTGGATTTTTTTGTTGGAACATTCATTTCTTCACTCGTTTCAGTTTCGTTTGCGTAATCTACAGTATGAGTAGAAAAAAAGAAGGAAACGATCAAAAAGAAACAAATAGAGAAAATCATCCCATATAGAGTCATTTTCTTTTTTTCCAAATAACGTTCGTTCCTTTCAAAAATCAAAAATATCATGATCATATCAAAGCATAATTATAGCATGTAAATGAATTAATTTAAATCTATGACCACAACCATTTAATCACTTTTTCTATAGATTTGCAAGGTGCATTATGCTGGTTAATGGGTATCAAGCAGTGAAAACTATGATTTAAGCTTAGTTTAAGGTAAGTAGAATAAAGTAATAATTGTTCACAGGAAATATTATACAACTACACGGCAAGGATCAAGCATTTGTTTTATAGTATCAAGTTGCAAGATCTAATTTGGTTAGAAAAAATCAAAATGAAATGGACCTAAAATGGCATAGTTGATTTTTTTTATTCGAAACTAGAGGAACCGGCTGCACTTTACGTTGAAATGCAATGAAGATGAGACTGAATGTTGAAAGTATATGGTGACTGAAACAACTATTTTTACTTTATACAAGGAGGAATTAGATGAATTTTATCAAACGCGCATTATTAAGTATGAAGAACAAAAAAGGACGAACATTTTTATTATGTGCTGTCTTTTCAGCGATTCTAATTTTTGTTTTAGCAGGTTTAACAATTCAAAGTGCCGCGCTTACGGCAACAGAGAATGCAAAAAAAAGTGTAGGTGCAACTGTTACACTGTCAGCGAATCGAGAAGCAGCGATGAAAAAAAATCAAGAAGGGGATACAGCAGAAAAGCCAGATCCAGCTAGTTTCAGTTTGACACCCGTTTCATTAGCGGATGCCCAAAAAATTGCTTCTTTAGATAATGTGAAAGCTTATTCGTTTCTATCATCATCATCTGCTGGAGCAGGTGACGGAATTACCCCGATTTCAAATGAATCAGAAAGTCAAAGTACAACAGCTTCAACCGCAAGTGACGATCAAGGAGGTACACAAACAGATGGTCAGCCTCAAGAAGGCGGGCAAATGGGTGCTGGTCCGATGTCTAATATGAAACAAAGTGATTTTCAAGTAAGCGGTGTGATGAATTTGTCTATGTTGAGTGATTTTTCTGACGGGACTGCTGAAATCATAAGTGGAGAAGCAATCACTGAATCTGACAAAGAGACAAATAACGTTGTTATCGAGCAGACCTTGGCTGAGGCAAACGAATTAGCAGTGGGTGATACATTTAAAGTGACTGATCCTGAAGATGATACAAAAACGTATGATTTAACCATCAAAGGAATTTATAAAACGACTGAAAACGGTGATAGCATGGGAATGATGTTTAATTTCCTAAATCCTGCCAATACGCTATATACATCTTATACCTTTGCAAATACGTTAAAAGGCGATGACGCTAAAGATACGATCGATTCAGCATCCTACACGTTAAATGATCCGAAACAAATGGACACATTCGTTGAAGCGGCAGAAAAATTGATTGATACAGAAAAGTTCAGTTTACAAACCAATGATCAAGCATATCAACAAATGCTACAGCCTCTAAATAACGTGGCAAGTTTTGCTAAAAATATTGTGATTTTAGTGGCAATAGCTGGAGTGATTATATTAACGTTGATTGTTATGATGACAATCAGAGAAAGACGCTACGAAATTGGCGTATTATTATCCCTTGGAGAATCTCGTTTTAAAGTTATTCTGCAATTTTTCAGTGAAATCATTATTTGTATGTTTGTTGCATTGGTGATTGCGACCTTTAGTGGAAATATTGTAGGAAATGTCGTCGGTGAGCAGTTGATCAACCAGCAAACAGAAACCGTTCAGCAAACTGGAAATAATCAAGGTCAACCGACAGAAAAAGATGGAATAGGCGGACAACAAGGACAAGGTGGACCAGGAGGAATGAGCAGACTCGGTGCAAGTTCAAAAGAAGCAGCTAAAGCCATCGAGGAATTAAATATCTCCGTTCAACCAAAAGAAATTGCTACACTAGCTGGAGTAGGACTCTTGATCAGCTTTTTTTCAATTGTACTATCTTCCATTGGAATTTTAAGACTACAGCCTAAAAAAATCTTGACCACATAGAAAAGAGGAATTACGATGTTGCAAACACAAGAAGTAGGATATTGGTACAATAATGAACAGGAATTTCTTTATAAGCATGTAAATTTAGAATTTCAGCGTGGAAAAATGTATGCAATTTTAGGAGCGAGCGGTTCTGGTAAGACGACATTTCTTTCGTTGATTGCAGGATTAGATATTCCTAAAACAGGTGACATTCTTTATAATGGTGATACACTCTCTAAAATCGGTCTTAGAAATTACCGCAAAAATGAGGTGTCAATCATTTTTCAAGCATATAATCTATTACCTTATATGTCAGCCTTAGATAATATTTTGACCGCAATGGCGATAGCAAACTCAAAGCAAGCGGATAAACAAGCGTATGCGTTAGAAAACTTAGCGAAGGTAGGGATCGATGAAACATTAGCTAAAAAGAATGTGAACCAGCTGTCAGGCGGTCAACAACAACGCATAGCAATCGTTAGAGCACTTTGTTGTGATCATGAACTGATCGTAGCTGATGAACCTACAGGGAATTTAGATGAAAAAACGTCGAAAGATATTGTTGAATTGTTCCAAAAAGTGGCCCATGAACAGAAAAAATGTATTATCATTGTGACCCATGAACAAGAAGTAGCAAAAGCTTGTGATGAAGTATATGAATTGAAAGATCAAGTATTTCAATTAATTAAATAGCAAATAATAACCAAGACGATTTTGGCAACTTCGTCTTGGTTATTATTTGCTAGAAGAAAATCGAAGTTGATTTTCCCGATTTTTTGTTAACGTATTTGTTCCTTTTAATTTTTAAACGTTTCATCTGTCGATCGGCGATTTGACGAGTAGAGATAGTATCCTCTTATTGGTTCTAAAGAAAAAAAGCATGACTAATGAAATATTTAGAGAAAACAATTCTTAAAATAAGCAAACCATTTCCTACAAGCTAGGAATAGTGTTAGAAATATCTAGAGCGTGTTTAGCAGCTGAAAAAAATAGCAGAATTTGTAGTGAAGTTGCCGGCGAATCTCAGTCGATTCGTTTTTTTTAAAATTGGTGTAGATCATATCTAGTGTTTATCTTATAGGATTTCTGCAGCTATATTGACGATCGCACAAAAGTGATGAAAATAGAATAGATGGACTAAAACGGTGCTTAAAAGAGTTTGTTTTTGTCTATTTTCAATTTCTTTTTTCTTAGTAGTCTGCTTTTTTTTCAGTAAATGTTATAATTTATTGGAAGTGGATCGAGAAAGAAGTGAACAAGATGAATAAGCGATGGAAATGGTCTATTACAGGAGGAGTGCTCCTTTTGTTTTTTATCTTTTTAAGTACCTGTTACTTTAACAAAGAAAATGGGCTTTTTGAAGAACATTTATCGCAAAAGCAACAAAGTAGTCCTAAAGACATAATTTCGAAGTCTGACGGTAAAAAAAATATCGATCAGATAATCAAAGATGCCCATTTTCAAGGTACAGCTCTGCTCGTTAGACAAGACCAGATTTTTTATCAACAAAGTTATGGGTATGCAGACGTACAAAATAAGCGCCTAAATAAAATAGACGGATTATTTCCAATTGCTTCATTACAAAAGATAATTACAGGTTCGATTATTCTAGAATTGGTGAAAGAGGGTAAACTTAAATTAGACACTACATTAGATACTTTTTATCCAGAAATCGATTTAAGTCAGACCATCACGATTAAACAACTGCTTGATCACAATTCAGGTATTGTTATGGCAGAAGAGGAACCAGAAAAACTTTTGACAAGTCAGGAAAGCCAGATGGATAATGTTTTGAATAGCTTGTCTCTGGTAGGAAATAAAGAATTTAATTACACGAATAGTAACTATACAATATTAGCTGGCATTATCTCCAAACTCACAGGTCAACCTTATGAAGATGTCGTCCAAAAGAGAGTGATCGATAAGCTATCATTACGTCATACTTATTTTTGGGATAATCTACCTAAAGACGAAACTATTCCAACGCCATATTTTTATACAAAAAATGATTACCAAGCAGATCCATTTCCAGCGAGTGAAAAATTATTTTCTAGTTTATTAGGAGCAGGCAATATGTATATGTCCACTGAGGATTTTTGGGTATTTATTCAAAGTTTAGCGAATGGACAGCTTTTTGAACAAGCGGAATATGAGAAACTAGCGTCTGTTAAGGAAGAAGGGTATCAGGCTGGGATGATCTATTTTGATGATTTGAAATATTCACAAGGTAGCTTAGGCGGGTATGAAACAGTTATTTATGGGGATCAAACGAATCAAAATCTGGTTATTCTGTTTGCAAATCAACCTGCAAGCGATGGGATGCAAGTTTTAAGCGAAGAACTATACAATCAGTTACTAGACATGTAATCGTTATTTGTGAAAAAAATGAAAAAGAGATAGGAAGTTTTTCATTTTTATGCTATTATTTTTAATAAATCAATTGAAGAAGGTGAAGAGATGCCACTATTATTTGGAACGGCAGAATTTAACGAACAAGATCATTTAACGATCGGTGGTTGCGATACGGTTCGTTTAGCTGAAAAATATGGAACCCCACTATTTGTTTATGATGTTACACATATTCGGGAGCGTGCAAGAGGATTCAAACAAACATTCAACTCTTTAGGAGTAAAAAATAAGGTGATTTACGCAAGTAAGGCATTCTGTTGTCTAGCGATGTATAAACTTTTAGAAGAAGAGGAATTAGGGTGTGATGTGGTTTCTGCTGGAGAAATCTATACGGCAATCAAAGCTGGTATGTCTCCTGAAAATATAGAATTCCACGGAAATAATAAGACCAAAGAAGAATTGGAATATGCTGTAGAACAAGGTGTAGGGACGATTATTATCGATAATTTTTATGAAATCGATCTATTAAGTGCTGTTTTAAAAGAAAAAGACAAAAAGCAAAACGTTATGTTTCGGATTACACCGGGCGTAGATGCAGAAACGCATGAGTATATTTTAACAGGACAAGTTGATTCTAAATTTGGATTCGATGTAAATAGTGGACAAGCGACACAAGCATTAGAAAAAATCTTAGCAGATGAACGTTTGATTTTAAAAGGAGCGCATTGTCATATCGGGTCACAGATTTTTTCTGCCGAAGGATTTTTAGCAGCGGTTGAGAAGATGTTGCTTATTTTAAACGAATGGAAAAAAGCGTTTGATTATACTGTCGATATTTTAAATATGGGCGGCGGTTTTGGTGTGCAGTATACGGAAGCAGACGATCCGTTAGAACCAGAAGCTTTTGTCAAAGCGATCGTAAGTGGGGTCAAAGGCCAATGTGAGTTGTTAAATTACACATTTCCAGAAATATGGATCGAACCTGGCCGCAGTATTATCGCCGAAGCGGGAACAACGATTTATAGTGTTGGTTCACAAAAAAATATTCCCAATGTACGTCACTATATCTCAGTGGATGGTGGAATGGGGGATAATATTCGCCCAGCCCTGTATGATGCAGTGTATGATGGCTTTTTAGCTAATAGAATCAGTACAGAACCATCAGAAGAAATGAGGATCGTCGGCAAATATTGTGAATCTGGCGATATTTTGATTAAAAATATCGAGTTACCACCAATGGAACCAGAAGATTTATTTGCTATGACAAGTACAGGTGCGTATGGCTATTCAATGGCGAATAATTATAATCGTAATTTGAAACCAGCTGTCGTTTTTGTTGAAAATGGGCAAGATAAATTAGTCATTCGTCGAGAGACTTATGCAGATTTGATTTCATTAGACTGTGAGTGATAAACGAATTAAAAAACTGGGATAGAAGCATTTAATCCCGAATAAGCTACCGTTTATTTGCGTTTAGGGTGTGAAACAAAAGTACGTTTACTTTTGTTTCACACCCTTTATTTTGGGTCCACTCATACTTTATTTCTTAAATAAGAGTATAATGAAAGAAGGAACAAATTATTTAGGATTGAGGTGACGTACTTGAAGTGGATTGTGTTGATTTTAATTATTTTAGTGATTTTGATTATTGCAGTTTCTTTTTATGCAGCGAATTTTTTCTTGAATGTAGCACTTTTTAGAGATAATAATTGGTATGATAAAACTGGTCATAAGATGATGAATCCAGATAATTTCAATAAAGGAAAGTCTAAATATGATCTTATTGAAGAGGAACAAAATCAACAAGGGGATGAATTTTGGCAGGAAGGATTTGCTAAAGATCATTGGTTAAAAACAGATGGAGAGAATCTTTATAGTCGCTTGATCATCCCACATCCCGAAAGTAAAAAGTGGGTCATTTGTGTTCATGGTTATCGTTCTTATGGCAAACGGGATATGGCTTTTGTAGCATCTAAGTTTTCTGAACAGCAGTATAATATCTTGATACCGGATTTGAGAGCACATGGAAAAAGTACAGGCAATATTATTGGTATGGGCTGGCTAGATCGTCTAGATTTATTAAAATGGATTCAAGAAGTGATCGACATTGAACAAGCAGCTGAAATTATCTTATTTGGCGGATCGATGGGCGCGGCAACGGTGATGATGACAAGTGGTGAACGATTACCCCAAAACATTAAGGGCTTAGTTGTAGATTGTGGGTATTCATCTGTTTACGATGAGTTTGGGGCAATGTTGCGTTCTGCATTCAAATTACCTGCATTTCCTATATTGACCATCGCTGATCTATTAGCGAAAAAGAAAGTCGGTTATTCGCTTAAAGATGCGTCTTCGGTAGCGCAATTGACTAAAAATCATTTACCTACATTGTTTATCCACGGTACA
This sequence comes from Enterococcus sp. AZ126, assembly GCF_051714545.1. Lineage (NCBI taxonomy): Bacteria > Bacillati > Bacillota > Bacilli > Lactobacillales > Enterococcaceae > Enterococcus > Enterococcus sp. AZ126. The sequence goes on along the minus strand of NZ_JBIOSB010000001.1, from coordinate 445,050 downwards.
GGCGATAAGTTTGTTCCACATCAAATGCTCTATCAAAATATGGAAGCTTCAAATGGTGTGAAAGAAAGTTTGATCATTGAAAAAGCACCTCACCTATCCTCGTTCATTTATGAACCAGAACACTATTTTGATACGGTTTTTGCATTTGTTCATCGTTATTGTTAAAGAGAGGGGAAATCATATGGATGCCAAAAATAAGCAACAGAAGTTGAATTTAGGAATTATCTTGATTTTGATGGCGGCTGCGTTAAGTAGCTTAGGACAATTGGCATGGAAATTTGGTGCGGATGGAACTGGATATTATGCAATTATTCTTTATGCAATTGGTTTTTTTGCAGCAGGAGCTGGCATGTTTGTTATGATGGCAGCCTTCCGTTATGGTGAAGTGTCTATTTTACAACCGATGATGAGCTTGGGGTTTGCACTGTCCATCGTTTTAGGTGCATTGTTTTTAAACGAAAGTGTTACGTGGTATAAATTATTAGGAACAGCTTTCATTATTGCAGGATCGATTCTTTTAGGGATTGAAGGAAACGAGGAAAAGATATGATCAATTACGCAACGATTGTAACGATTTTGATCATTACGACTTTTTCTGGCAGTGCAGGTGCATTAGCTTTGAGAAAAGGAATGAATGATTTACCTCAGTTGACCTTCAAGTTAGTATTGAAGAGTGGATGGATTTATTTAGGTTCTTTACTATATATTTTAAGTGCAGTAACCAATATCGTATTATTGAAATTCTTAGATTATTCAATTGCGTTTCCAATGACATCTTTGACGTATGTTTGGACCGTGATTATCAGTTATTTTATTTTTAAAGAAAAGCTAAGTATTCGTAAAGTGCTAGCTGTAATTTTGATTATTATGGGTGTATTTATTATTAGTCAGTAAGGCTTGTGATTGGCAAAGTAATTGTTCGCATTGTATTATAGACTAAAGAACAGGAGGGGTTACTATGACTGGCAAATCAAAAGGAATCGACAAAATCAAATTATTGCAAGCAGTAACAACGATTGTTACAGGAATCTTCATGTTGAATGCTGTATTAAAAGCAAATAAAAAATAAAAAAACTTATTTGTAAAAAAATGGCACAAAAATGTGTAGAACTGAAAGGTTTGTTTCTGCTTCAACCGTTTATTTAAAATTAAAGGATGAGATTAAAGTGATTTTTACTTTTGTCTCATCCCTTTTTTATTTTTCGATTGAAAAATCGAATGCAACAGTCAGTATAGTGCCAGAAATGATGATAGGGACTACATTAAATTAAAAAAAATAACATCTATTTAATGTTCGTTTTAAAACAGCATAAGTATTTACAACTTTACAATAAGTTATTTACATGTATTTTTGAGTGTTGTATAATAAAATCTTAAATGAGGTGTTATATAACATGTGTAAAAAGATATATTATTATCCATAGTAATTGAAGAGGAAATACATATATATAAGAAGGTAATGTTAATGCTAAAAGCATTTTAAAAAAATTTGCTTATTAGGCGTACACATTATTGCTGAAACATAAATAAGAGTCAGATTAAAAAACCTGACTCTTACCGAGCACTCTTTAAAAGAACTTAACGAATACCCAAAGCAATCCGAGCATATCGTGACATTTTATCAGTTGTCCAAGCTGGGTACCAAACTAATTTTACTTCTGGATTTTTCACTTCGGGAATTTCTTTTAAGGCCTCGTGAATTTGTTCGGTCAGAACATCAGCTAACGGACAGCCCATGGTTGTTAAGGTCATTTTGACGACAGTATCCCCAGTTTGGGCGAATTCAACCTCATAAATTAAGCCTAAATTAACGATATCTATACCAAGTTCAGGGTCTATTACTGTTTCCAGCGCTGTTAAAATCTGTTCTTTAATATCGTCAATCTCTTCAGCAGACCATTCTTGATTTGTTTCAGTCATTGTATCTACTCCTTATTTTTAGTCGTCCACTGAGCTTCTACGAATCTCTTCGTAAGGGCAATAATGGAACTCTTACAGACTTTATTCTTTTCCATATGATACCTTTTTTTAAATACTTTGTAAATGAGAATCTTTTTCAATGAAAAGTGTTTGATCAGTGGAACAACTCAATAGCATGTGAGGCCAATTTAAAATTGTAGCGTAAAAAGCATCAACTCATGTTCAGTTGCGTTAATAATATTATGTTGGGTAAAGGCTTCTAAAAATATGGCATCCCCTTCTTGCAGGATGAGGACCTCATCTTTTAGTTCGATTGTTGCTTCACCTTTTATCACATAATTGATCTCGCAAAGATTATGAGCGATTTTTTTACCACTAGATGATGATTGGGCATCAATATAAATTTTTGAGATCACCATATTGTTTGTATGTACTGGTAAATTGAACAATGTATCATAATAAGTAGAGTTTGTTTGCCAAGGATTATAAATTGTACCAGAAGAATTTCGAATGACTTTATACCCATTCTCTGAGGTTTCATCATCTTGTATCACTTGGGGTGCTTCATTGGCTAAGAGTGAGGCAACCGTCACGTCTAATGCGTCAGCAATTTTTCTCAACGCTTCAAGCGAAGGACGATTCGTACCACGTTCGATTTGCGACAAGAAACTAGCGGAGTATCCTGTTTTTTCACCTAGTTCGGTTAAAGTGATTCTTTTTTCTTTCCTTAAAATCTTGATTTTTCTAAATTCCATTCATAGCCGTCCTTTGTATAATGTCCTTTTTTCATTCATATTATCTCGGATTCGTTACAAAATTACAAGTACTTAGTTTTTGATTAAAAAAAACAAATATAAATCTCATTATTATATTGACATTTACATAGAGTAAACTTAAAATTGTAACAAATAATTCAAAATTTTTAGTAAAATTTAATTCAAAATTAAAAAAAGATTAGTTATTATTTCTTTTGGATAGATTTACTTTTTTGATTATATTTATTGATTTAAATTGAATATTATTCGGGAGGAAATACTGTGAAGATAACAAAAATCAATGTAGCACCAAAAGCGGTTGAATTAAAAGAACCAATCACGATTTCATTAGGAACGATTGAGCATTCCATGAGTGCAATTGTTGAAATTGAAACGGACGAAGGGATAATTGGTTATGGAGAAGGATCTCCTGGTATTTTGATCACAGGTGAAACGTTAAAAGGTACAACAGAATGTATTCAGTTATTTGAAAAGCAATTATTGGGTGTTGATCCTTTAGATATAGAAAAAATTCATAGTATTATGAATTCTGTTGCGGCTCATGCACCGTCAGCTAAGACTGCAATCGATATTGCTTGTTATGATTTGTTTGGAAAAAAGACAGGGTTACCAGTCTATAAGCTTTTGGGTGGTTTTGATTCGTGTGTCAAAACAGATATGACGATTGGTATCGATCGTCCTGAAATAATGGCTGAAAAAGCAAAACTGGCTGTTTCACAAGGATTTGACACTCTGAAAATCAAAGTAGGTACAGGATTTAATTCGGATATTACTCGTATCCAAACAATTAGAGAAGCAATCGGCAGTAAAATCAATCTGCGTTTAGATGCTAACCAAGGCTGGAAACCTAAAGAAGCCGTCAATACGATCAATCATTTATCACAGTATGATATTGAACTAGTTGAGCAGCCTGTTTCATATCACGATATTGAAGGATTAGCATTTGTCACAAATAACGTATCGATCCCAATTATGTCAGACGAAAGCTGTTTTAATTCCAAAGATGCTTTACGTTTGATCAAAGCTCGGGCAGTAGACTTCGTGAATATTAAGTTAATGAAATGTGGCGGTATCCATGAAGCACTAAAAATCAATAGTATTTGTGAAGCGGCTGGCGTTGAATGTATGATCGGTTGTATGGTGGAAGAAACCAACATCGGTGTGACCGCAGCAGCACATTTGGCCGCAGCGACTAAAAATATTACTCGAGCAGATTTAGATGCAACCTTTGGACTTAATGAGGTGGCGATTCCTGGTGGTGTAGGACTGGAAGCTACTAGTTTGATTTCTTTGTCCGATAAAGCAGGCTTAGGTTTGAATAAATAAGAAAGGTGAGTGCTATGTATTACGATTTAAAATTTATGAGTGTGCCATTACCAGAAGATATCATCAAATTGAAGAATTATGGTGATTTTAAAGGAGCCGAAAAGTTAATTGAATACCTACTATCAAAAAAAATACCAGAAGCATTGAGAAAACGTTTAGAAATCGAACAAGACATCATTCGGATTGTCGGAATCAATGAGTATCCTTTTGACTTTATTGAGGCCAACAAGATGATGAAAGAGACATTTAAAGATTATGAAGAACAAGAATTGACTAACTTAAAAGACACAGGAAAAGTTGATTGGCTTTATATTGACGGCACGATTCATTTTCAACGTCGATTTTTACTAAATTTGATCAAGACACAAGCAGATTATGAAGCAAGGTTGATTGTCAAAGAGGATAACGAGGTAGATCGTTTACGAAAACAAGAGTTGACTCAGAATGTTCAAAAGATGAAAGAGCAAGGGAGCCGCAAAGTAAAGATTCATTTGAAAACGAGCATACAAGTAAAAAAAGAATATGAACGTCCAGGAGAAACCGTTAGAGTGTACTTACCCTTACCTAAAGATTGTAAGCAAGTATCAGATATTCAAATTTTAAAAACCTCACCTGAAGCAACGTTTATTGCACCAGAAAAAGAAGCACAGCGAACCGTATACTTTGAAACGATTTTGAAAGAAAATCAAGTGTTCTCAGTAGAATACTGCTACACGAATCAAGTTGATTATGTAACATTAGATCCAGAAAAAGTTTCTGAGATCCAACCACAATTTGAATTAAGTGAAGAGTTGCCACACATTCGGTTCACACCTTATTTAGAACAGCTACTTGATGAAATTTTATCAGGTGAGACGAATCCGATCAAGAAAGCGCGAAAAATCTATGATTTTATCACGACTCAAGTCAATTATTCGTTTATGCGAGAATATTTTACCATTGAGAACATTTCAGAATATGCTGCCGTCAATTTAAAAGGCGATTGTGGTGTTCAAGCTATTTTGTTCATTACTTTATGCCGGATGGCTAACATTCCCGCAAAATGGCAGTCAGGCCTCTATGTATCACAATATTATACGGGGTGCCATGACTGGGCACAATTTTATGTAGCACCTTACGGATGGGTTTTCGCTGATCTATCATTTGGTGGGGGTGCACGTAGAAATGGTGATTTGGATCGGTGGAATTACTACTTTGGTAATCTTGATATTTTCAGAATGCCTGCAAATAGTGAAATCCAAAGAGAGTTTAATCCGCCAAAACATTTTTTACGAGCAGACCCGATAGACAATCAACGCGGGGAATTTGAATATGAAAACCAAGGTCTTCCTTATGCATACTTAGATGTGAAACAAACGTTAGTTTCAATGGAGGAACTTGTGTAATAAATAAAAAAAAGAAGGAAAAGGTGGAACGTATGAAAAAAGGGTTAAAACAAAGTATTACATTGATCACGACAATGCTGTTACTTGCAGCTTGCGGGGGAAGTACAAGTGGTAAGTCAGCAGATAGCTCAGAAAAAAAGAATGCAGCAGATCAAAAATCATCAAAAGTACTGAATTTAATGGAAGCATCAGAAGTGGGGTCAATGGACACGATTTTCACTCAAGATGAGCCGAGTGTAAATGCACAATCTAACGTGTTTGAAGGATTGTATCAATTAGATGAAAAAGACAATGTTATTCCAGCTGTTGCAAAAGAAATGCCAGAAATTTCAGAAGATGGTAAAACGTATACGATTAAATTAAGAGATGATGCAAAGTGGTCAAATGGAGACAAAGTAACAGCAAATGATTTCGTTTTTGCTTGGAAAAAAATGGCGGATCCTAAAAATCAAGCGAATTACTTTTTCTTAATGGATGGCACGATTCTAAACGGGACAGAAATCGTGAATGAAGAAAAATCAGCTGATGAATTAGGTGTCAAAGCTTTAGATGACTATACACTTGAAATCCAAATGGCAAAACCAGTAACGTATTTCACGTCGTTACTAGCATTTTCACCATTTTTCCCACAAAATGAAAAATTTGTGACAGAAAAAGGCAAAGACTATGGAACGTCAAGCGAAAATATTGTTTCTAACGGTCCATTTTTGATGGAAAATTGGGATCAATCCTCAATGTCATGGGATCTAGTCCAAAATCCAGATTATTATGATGCGGAGAAAGTAAAATCTGAAAAAATCCACTTTGAAGTATTGAAAGAAACAAATACAGTCTTTAATCTTTATGAATCGGGTGAACTGGATGTAGCCATTCTTACAGGTGATTTTGCGAAACAAAATAAGGACAATCCAGATTATGAAGCCATACAACGTTCAAAAGTCTACTCATTACGAATGAACCAAAAGAGAAATGATAAGCCGTCGATTTTTGCAAACGAAAATGTTCGTAAAGCAGTTGCATACGCACTAGATAAGAAAAGTTTAGTGGAAAATATTTTAGCAGATGGTTCCAAAGACATTTACGGCTATATTCCTAAGGATTTCGTAGCGAATCCTGAAACAGGAGAAGATTTTAGAAAAGAAGCTGGCGATTTGGTAAAAACAGATGAAAAATTAGCAAATGAATATTTAGACAAAGCCAAAAAAGAATTAAACGGTGATGTGACGATTGAATTATTGTCTAAAGATGGTGACGGTGATAAAAAAGTAGCTGAGTTTATTCAAGGACAATTAGAAAAAACATTGCCAGGCTTAAAAGTCAATGTCAAAACTGTTCCTTTAAATAATTCGATCGAACTAATGAAAAAAGGGGACTATGAACTTTCTGTCAGTATGTGGGGACCAGATTACCAAGACCCGATGACATTTTTAGAAAGCTCAGTTAGCACAAAAAACAAAACAAGTTACCGTAGTGAAAAATATGATCAGTTGATCGATGATGCTTCTAATAAGTATGCCAATGATCCTGAAAAGCGTTGGGAAACGTTGATCGCTGCTGAAAAAGTTTTAATAGAAGAAGATGTTGCGTTAATTCCATTATATCAACAAGCGAGAGGACAATTAGTCCGTCCAGGTGTTGAAGGGATTGAATATCACAACTTTGGTGCAACGAGCACTTATAAAAATGCGTATATCAAAGATTAAATGAGTAAGATCTAAAATGTTACTAAAAAATCAAAAATCTTCTAACAGAAAAACTTGACCTCAATTAGATTTGCTTGTATTATACTACTTGGGCACCTTTGAGAAGGTCAGAAGTTTACAACGAATTCCAGCTCCCTATTCTTTTTGGATAGGGAGCTTTTGTTTTTTATCATTAAAAAACAAGTTGTTGTTCACTCATCTCTAAAAATCTATTTTGAGAAAGGGTTTTTTATATTATGACAAAATATATCTTTGTTACAGGCGGCGTAGTTTCTTCGATTGGGAAGGGAATTGTTGCAGCATCTTTAGGACGTTTATTAAAAAATCGCGGCTTGAAAGTAACGATTCAAAAATTTGATCCATACATCAATGTGGATCCAGGCACAATGAGTCCTTACCAACATGGAGAAGTTTTTGTCACAGATGATGGTGCTGAAACCGATTTGGATTTGGGTCACTATGAACGTTTTATTGATATCAACTTAAATAAATATTCAAACGTCACAACAGGGAAAATTTATTCAGAAGTGTTGAGAAAAGAGCGCAAAGGCGAGTATTTAGGTGCTACAGTACAAGTTATTCCTCATATTACGAATGAAATCAAAGATAAAATCATGCGTGCAGCCAGTATGACAGATGCAGATATTATTATTACTGAAGTTGGCGGAACCGTTGGAGATATCGAATCTTTGCCATTTTTAGAAGCATTACGTCAAATGAAAGCTGAAGTAGGTAGCGACAATGTAATGTATATCCACACAACCTTGATTCCTTACTTAAAAGCTGCTGGCGAAATGAAAACTAAACCAACCCAACATAGCGTAAAAGAACTACGCAGTTTAGGAATTCAACCGAATATCTTAGTTGTCCGTACAGAATTACCAGTTTCTCAAGGAACAAAAAATAAATTGGCTCAATTTTGTGATGTGGCTCCAGAAGCTGTTATCGAATCACGAGATGTAGAAACATTATATTCGATTCCATTAGCCTTGCAGGCGCAGAACATGGACCAAATTGTCTGTGATCATTTAAAAATAGATGCACCAATTGCTGATATGACTGAGTGGCGTGCGCTAGAAGAAAAAGTATTAGGCTTGAAGAAAACAACTAAAATTGCTTTAGTAGGGAAATATGTAGAACTTCCCGATGCATATCTTTCAGTCGTTGAAGCTTTGAAACATGCTGGTTTTGCGTTTGATTCTGATATTACAATTGATTGGGTCGACTCGCAGGCATTGAATGAGAATAATGTTGCAGCTATCTTAAATGATGCTGACGGTATCTTGGTACCAGGTGGCTTTGGTGATCGCGGAGTGGAAGGAAAGATCGAAGCAATCCGTTTTGCTCGTGAAAATGACGTACCGTTTTTAGGAATTTGTTTAGGGATGCAAATGGCTTGTGTTGAATTTGCTCGCAACGTTGTAAAACTAGAAGATGCAGGCTCTGCTGAAAACAACCCAGGTATTCTTAACAATATTATTGATTTGATGGCAGATCAAGAAAATGTAGAAAACCTTGGTGGAACGCTACGTTTAGGCTTATATCCATGTAAACTTAAAAAAGGCAGTGTAACAGCTGCTGCCTATGAAGGCCAAGAAGTCGTTCAAGAACGCCATCGTCATCGTTATGAATTCAATAATAAATACCGTCAATTATTTGAAGAAAATGGCTTGGTCTTTTCAGGTGTTTCCCCAGATAATCGTTTAGTTGAAATTGTTGAGATACCAGAGAATAAATTCTTTGTGGCTGCTCAATTTCATCCAGAATTGATTTCTAGACCAAATAGACCGCAGCATTTATTCAAAGGATTTGTTGAGGCTGCTTTAAATAATCAGTAAAAAATAAAAGCGTAGGAACAACTTCAAAAGTTGTCTCTACGCTTATTTTTTCTTTATATATCAGCCAGAAGATGTTCTTCTTCTGGCTGCACTATTTGGAACCGGTGGTGTTGAAGGTTGGCTAGGGACTTCACTACTCTCGGTCGGAGCAGTCGGTTCTGGCGGCTCCGTCTGTTGAGTAGAGGTAGCTGGTGGTTCAACCGATTGAGTAGAGGAAGACTCTGTTTGTGAAGGAACGGTAGTAGTAGAGCTGCTTGTTGTTCCTGTTTCAGAACTCACTGGGTTTTCCCATGATGAAGAACTTTCATTGCCTGAATTCGACGGTAATAATTGTTCTTCATAAGCACCTTTTACATACAATTCATTCCCTGAGCGTATAACAGTATCCGGCATGACCCAGTCGTCATTTGAGACGCCTTCAGACAGATATGTCATCATTTCTCTGTAGACATCAGAAGCAGTTCCCCAATATTCATAAGGAATAGGGGTTAATCGCTGTTTATAGCCCGTCCAAACAGAAACAGCATAATGAGGTGTATAACCAACAAACGTGCTGTCAGGAGCAATACTAGACGACTCAGAGGCCCCTATTTTAGCAAGATCCTCATCAGTATAGTTGGCTGTTCCAGTTTTTCCAGCTTGGATCAGACCAGGAACGCCTGCGTTGAAGGCTGTACCGCCAGAAATAACATCTTTAAGCATATCTGTCATCATATAAGCAGTTGAATCTTTCATTGCGCGTTTACTTTCTGTTTCGGTCACATCTTCAGAGCCATCTTGATAGACGACTTTGTTTACGTAATAAGGCTTGTTATAAACACCCATATTCGCAAACGAGGCATAGGCAGCTGCTAATTTTAGAGAAGACACGCCATATTTATTGCCGTCTAATTCACTCGTATTACTAGATATTGCATTTGCAGCGACAATATCTTTAAATTCAATCCCTAAATCTTTAAGGAAGTCAGCAGATTTGTCACTTCCAACAGCATCGAATGTTCTTATAGCTGTTGTATTACGAGAATACATGATCGCTTTACGCATAGTTAGAGCCCCGTAATATTGCATATCTGCATTTGTAACAGGAATATTGGTTCCTTCATAGGTCGTGGGTTGATCCATCATGATGCGGCCTGTTGAATAATTCAAGTTCTCGATGGCAGGACCGTAGTCTGCGATCGGTTTCATCGTTGATCCGACATCCCGATCTGTTTCAATAGCTAAATTTGAACCCAATTGGACATCGTCTGGAATGTTTCGTCCTCCGATTTGCGCTTTGACCTGTCCCGTTTTGACATCGATCACAGTTGAAGCAACCTGAAAATCTGGATCAGGATATTCTACATAAGTATCGCTGTTGATAATATCATACAAACGTTTTTGCGCATCCATGTCAAGATTGGTATGGATGTCCAAGCCATCTGTATAAGGATTTTTCCCCATCTTTTCTACTTCAGCGATAACTTCTCTGATGTAGTTGTCAACAATTTTACGATTTTCATTTGATTGTTTTAAAGGTTGTAAACCATCATCGATCGGAGTCGCTTTAGCCTCTTCGTACTCTTTTTCTGTGATTTTTTTATTTTCTTTCATGGTATATAAAACGACATCGCGACGTTCTTTAGCAACATCAGGTTTTACATACGGATCGTAGTCATTTGGTGCTTGAGGCATTCCAGCTAGTAGAGCTGTTTGTGGAAGCGATAGCTCAGCTAAGGGTTTTCCAAAATAAGATTGAGCAGCGGTCTCCATGCCGTATAGACCATTTGCCATATACACTTTATTAATGTAATACGTTAAAATCTCTTCTTTTGATTTTTCTTTTTCTAGTTGCATTGCAAGCCAAGCTTCTTGGGCTTTTCGCTTGAGATTTTGATCTTTTTCTTTAGTCGAAAAGTAAGATAGCTTGATCAATTGTTGTGTCAGTGTACTACCACCTTGCAAGCCACCAGTCTTAAAGTTTGAAAAAGCGGAACCCAATATTCGAATTGGATCAACACCGCTATGTTTGTAAAAACGTTTATCTTCAACGGATACGACCGCATCTTTTAGTGACTGCGGTACATCGGTTGGTTTGATCATTTCACGTTTTTCAGCTCCTAATTCTTCAAAGACCTCATTATTCGCGTCATATAATTTTGAAGAAACAGTGGCACTAAGTTTTTCGTCTTCTAATTTAGGCGCATCTTTGGCATAGGACCAGAACAGACCTAAACCAGCTAGAAGACCTATTATTCCAAGCAGAACCAATCCTAAAAATATTTTTAGAAGGATTCGCTTTTTCTTTGGCTTTTTGCCGCCGCTGGACGATGTGTTTGCGGTGCTGTTAGAAGAAGGAGATTGTCCGTGTCTCGCAGCACGTGATCCTATTCCATCAGTTGTCATTAATCGCAACTCCTTTGTTTGATTGAATATGTTGTTTGACCGCATCTAAGTACGGTATTCTAGGTGCAATGCCAACGTGAATTTCTATTCCCTTTTTTTCAATAAGCGTTAAAGGCAACGATTTTTTTCCGCTGCTTTCTTGTTCTAACCAGCACGCTACTAATTCTTCTCCGCTAAAAAAGAAACATTTATTCAATGAAGAGAACCACAATAGAACAAAGCAAATTCCTTTTTGTGCCATACATTGTTGGATATGATCGATCTGGTGTTGATGAAAGTTTTTTAAGGGAAACGAAGTTTTGTTTTTTGTTTCCTTTGCTTCAAAGTCCAGATAGTATCCTTCGTAGACACCATTATAATCAGTGGTAGAGGCTTGTCTAAAGTAAGCTTCTTTGATCACGGCAGCACTACGACTGGGGTAATCTACTTTGACAATTTGAACGGGAGTAGGCTTTTTATGAATAACTGCGATAGTACGAGCTAAATAAAAAGCATTGGTTTTATTGATTTCTTCTTCAAAATCCATTCCTCGTTTACCAAATTGAATTGATTTTTGGTTTTTTACTTGTTTTTTTGATTTGGGTGCTTCATGATTATTATAGGGAGTACCATTAGGATAATGAAAAGCCATTTCTATCACACTCCTAGCCAACATTATAACAAAAAATCTTTATGAAAGAAAAGGAATGTCTATGGAAAACGTAAAAACTCTTTATGTGACTGGTTATAAAAGCTTTGAAATCGGGGCTTTTCAAGACAATGATCCTAAAATTACAGTTATTAAAAAAGTATTAAAAAAGGAAATTATAGGGTATTTAGACACTGGATTAGAGTGGATTTTGGTTTCTGGCAATCTTGGAACGGAGATTTGGGCAGCAGAAGTCGTGGCTGAATTAAAAAATGATTACCCGGAATTAAAATTAGGTCTGATTTACCCGTTTAAAGAATTTGGTAGTAATTGGAATGAAAAAAATCGAGGGAATTTAGAAAAAATTGAACTATTAGCTGATTATGTCGATTCAGTGAGTCACCAGCCATATAAATCACCAGCGCAATTAAAAATGCATACGCGATTTTTATTAGAGCATTCCGGTGCCAGTTTGTTGGTTTATGATAAAGAATACCCTGGTAAAACTGAGTATTTCCTTAAGGATGCTGAACTTTTTTCTGAGAAATTTCCGTATGAAATACGCTTAATCACAATGGATGATTTACAAAACTCAATGGAATAGTGAGAATCTGTTTGATTTTCTGACGATTTTCCTATACAATAATGCTGTTGAACTATGAACTTTTATCCTAATCAAAGAAAATAATGAGGTGTAAGTATGGCAAATTTAGTATACAGTCCAAAAGATATTTTACAAAAAGAATTTAAAACAAAAATGCGTGGCTATGATCCAGTTGAAGTTGATGAATTTTTAGATAACGTGATCAAAGATTATGAAGCGTACAACAAAGAACTTTTAACCTTACAAGAAGAAAATAATCGTCTATTAGCTAAACTTGATCAAGCTTCTAAAGTACAACAAGCTATGCCTACTCGTAGTGCACAAGAAATGCCTAAGAGTGCGGCGGTCACAAACTTTGATATTCTAAAACGTTTGTCTAATCTAGAGCGTGAAGTATTCGGGAAAAAATTAGATGATACACCAGCTTCGAATCCTATTTCTGGTATGAGTCACTCTAATCCATACGAAAGCAATCTACACAATTCATACGACCGAGAAATAGACAACTCAGAAACACGTCAATTTTAATTCATTTTTTTAATTCATTTAAAGAAAGATTTTGTAATTTTCGGGTGATCGCGGTTTGAATTTATTCAAGCTGAGGAAAGTCCATGCTCGCACAGACTGAGATGTCTGTAGTGTTCGTGCTTAGCGAAATCATAAGCTAAGGTACTTGTGCTAGTAAAATCTGTTAGTTTTTAAACGAGCTGATTTTACTGTGTAGAGTAACGGCAGGAAAAATGACTAAGGCTTCGGCTATGTCAAAGTACCCTTGAAAGTGCCACAGTGACGAAGCAATTTTGGAAACGGAATTGGTGGAACGCGGTAAACCCCTCGAGCGAGCAACCCAAACAATGGTAGGGGCGCTCTTCTAAAGGAAATGAACGAGTAGAAGAGGCAGATTGATTTCTGCAGATAGATGATGACCGTCGAGTGTCTTTCCCTGAGAGGCAGTCGATACAGAACATGGCTTACAGAAAATTACAAGTATTCAGGATGACCTTCCAACTTTGTTGTGAAGGCTTTTTTTAAAGTAAGAGATACATTAGAGTATTTAATATAGTCAAACAAATCAGATCTAAGACTATCACGAGCAAGAGGAGATATTATGACAAAAGAAAAAACATTTAAACTTGTTGCAACAGCAGCGAGTGGTTTAGAAGCATTAGTAGGAAAAGAATTACGAGATTTGGGTATTCCTTGTGAAGTAGAAAATGGCAAGGCTTTGTTTGAAGGGACAATGGAGACGATTGCTACCGCTAACTTATGGTTGAGAACAGCCGATCGTGTCAAGATTATTGTTGGTGAATTCGATGCATTTAGCTTTGATGAACTATTTGAAAAAGTTAAAGCATTACCTTGGGAAGATTATTTGCCGATGGATGCAGAATTTCCTGTTGCTGGAAAATCAATTAAATCCAAATTATATAGCACACCAGATTGTCAATCGATCACCAAAAAAGCGATCGTCAATCGTTTAAGAGAAGTTTATCATCGTCCTGCGACCGTACCTTTAGCTGAGACAGGAGCGTTTTTCCAATTAGAAGTTGCTCTTTTAAAAGATCATGTGACTGTAACGATTGATACGACAGGTCCAAGCTTATTTAAACGAGGTTATCGTATTGAAAAAGGTGGTGCGCCTTTAAAAGAAAATATGGCGGCAGCTTTAGTGACATTAACGAATTGGCGCAAGGACCGTCCATTTTATGATCCAGTTTGTGGTTCTGGGACGATTTGTATTGAAGCAGCGTTGATCGGGCATAATATTGCACCAGGATTTAATCGTGAATTTGTTTGTGAAACATGGGATTGGGTTGATTCAGCTATTTTTGAAAAAGTTCGTAAAGAAGCAGATGAGAAGGCAGATTATGATATCAAACTGGATATTATGGGTTCAGATATCAATGGAAAAATGATTGAAATCGCTAAAGCAAATGCGGAAGAAATTGGTTTGGGTGATTCAATTACCTTCAAACAATTAGCGTTACAAGATTTTACGACAGAAAAAGAATACGGTGTAATGGTTGCGAATCCGCCTTATGGTGAACGTTTGGGTGAAGAAGAGTCAGTCCGCAAATTATACAAAGAAATGGGCGAAGTGTTCCGTCCACTTAAAACCTGGAGCAAGTATATTTTAACGAGCGATTTAACCTTTGAGCAATATTATGGGGCAAGAGCTACGAAGAAGAGAAAATTATATAATGGTGCCTTACGCACAGATTTGTTCCAATATTGGGGAGAAAGACCACCAAGAAAACCAAGAGAAAAGTAGGGGGAGCAATATGAAAGAACCAGAATTTTTACAAGAAATCAAAGAAATCGAGTTGTTGAATGCAGCTTTGGGACTATTAGAATGGGACAGTCAAACTGGAATGCCTGAAGCCAGTAGTGCTTTTCGCGGTGAAGCGGTCGGTTATTTATCGGGAATGGCTTTTGAACGTAGTGTAGGACCTAAAGTCCAAGAAGCGTTAGCTTATTATGACACTCATTCTGACGAATTATCTGAAGTGGGGATGGCTGTCTATAAGAAAGTCAAAGAAGAATATGACCTAAATCATAGTATTCCTGTTGAACGGATGCAAGCATACAATACAGCTTTAACTAATGCTCACACTGCTTGGTTACAAGCTAGAAAAGCAAAAGATTTTTCTGAAATGAAAGATGAAATCCAAATAATCATCAATTTTTTAAAAGAGTTTATCCCTTATTGGAAAAAAGAGGAAGCAACAAATTACGATGTTTTATTAAACCAATATGAACCTGGCTTGACTGTTGAAAGACTAGATCAGATTTTCGATCAAGTAAAGAAAGGAATCATGGAAATCAGAGCGGAAATTGCTGAAAAAGGTACAGTTCCACGTACTGATTTTTTATCTAGGCACGTAACGAAAGAGCAACAACAAACCTTTGTAAAAGGCGTTGCAGAGCAACTAGGCTATGACTTTTCTCGTGGTCGTTTAGATGATACGGTTCATCCGTTTATGTTGGATTTAAATCGCAATGATGCGCGGATCACAACACGTTGGGATGAAACGAATTTTTCGATGGCAACTTTTGGTGTTATTCATGAAGCAGGTCATGGGATCTATGAACAAAGTATCGATCCAAAATATGATTATACGCCGCTTTCAACAGGTGCTTCTATGGGAATCCATGAGTCTCAATCGTTATTTAATGAAATTATTATTGGTAGTAATAAACAGTTTTGGAAAAAACAATTCCCCTTTTTTAAAGAATGCACAGAAGGGACCTTTGACGATATTGAGTTTGATACTTTTTATGATTCATTAAAAGAAACAAAAGCGAGTTTGGTGCGAATTGAAGCTGATAGTTTAACTTATCCACTTCATATCATTATTCGTTATGAAATTGAAAAAATGATTTTTAATGAGGATATTTCGGTGGAGGATCTACCACAAATCTGGAATGATAAATACGAAGAATATTTAGGCATACGCCCAGAAAATGATTTAGAAGGAATCGTACAGGATGTTCACTGGTCTGGTGGTAGCTTTGGTTATTTCCCATCATATGCGCTGGGATACATGTATGCCGCTCAATTACGTCATGCTATGGGCAAAGAGATAGATGTGGATACTGTTTTAGCTAGTGATGATTATTCTGTAATCAAAAATTGGCTGACTGATCACATCCATCAATACGGGGCATCAAGAAAACCAAATCAATTGATTTTAGATGCCACAGGAGAAGCTGTGAATCCGCAATATTTAATCGATTATATGAAATCGATTTATTATGATGTATACAAAATCAATGCGTAATTTTTTTATTTAGCGGAAATGAGGGAACAGTTATGTTATCAATCAATGAATACCTAAAAGCCGGTGAAACGACTGTGTCCAATTTGGTTATCGAGAATTACCAGAAAATTGGTTTAACAGACGAAGAATTTCTATTTTGGCTACAGTTGTTCCGTTCCCAAGCAAAAGGTGATTTGTTTCCAGATTTAGCTGAGATCAGTCAAATCATGGGAAAACCAATCGATGTTATTTATAAATTATTAAATCAACTCGTTTCACGAGGGTTTTTAATTATTGAAACAAAACAAAATGAGCAAGGTCAAATGATGGATACGTATGATTTACTCGCAATCTTTGAAAAAATTGACCGTTTACAACAAGTACAGACAGAAAAACAAAAAGAAGTGACATCGGAAGAAACAATCAAACAGCTATATCAAGGATTTGAAAAAGAGTTTGGACGTCAACTGTCTCCGATCGAACTGGAAATGATTGGACAATGGTTAGAGACGGATCATTATCAACCTGAGCTTATTCGGCTAGCATTAAGAGAAGCTGTGTTAAATCAGGCGTATAGTTTGAAGTATATTGATCGAATTTTACTAGCTTGGGAGCGCAAAAACATTACCACTAAAGAGCAAGTTGCAGAAGATCAAAAACGTCGAAAACAAGCATTGATCCAAAAAGAAATCGAACAACAAAGTGTCCAAAATGAGCCAATTCCCAAAGTTACCTTACACAATTGGCTTAACCCAGAAGATAGTGAGTAGGAGGTAGATAGATGCTTTCTAAAGAAAAAACGATGGAAGCAATCGAAACAATGTATGATATGTTTCCAGAAGCAGCATGTGAGCTGACACATAAAAGTCCATTTCAATTATTGATCGCTGTTATTTTAAGTGCGCAAGCAACGGATGTTTCTGTGAATAAAGCAACACCAGCGCTATTTGCAGCTTATCCAACGCCTGAGGCTCTTGCAGTAGCTCCTATTGAAGAGATCATTCAAAAAATCAAAACGATTGGGTTGTATCGAAATAAAGCAAAAAATATTAAAGCTTGTGCAGCTCAATTGCTGGAGCAGTTTGCTGGGGAAGTTCCTGAAACTCGTGAAGAACTAGTTTCTTTACCCGGTGTGGGACGTAAAACAGCTAATGTTGTGATGGGTGATGCATTTGGTGAACCGGCGATTGCTGTTGATACCCATGTTGAACGAGTGTCAAAACGATTAAGAATCTGTAAACTTGATGCAAGTGTTATGGAAGTTGAACAAACGTTAATGAGAAAAATTCCGAAAGAATTATGGGTGAAAACCCATCATACGATGATCTTCTTTGGTCGTTATCACTGTTTAGCACGAAATCCCAAATGCGATATTTGTCCGCTTTTGTATATGTGCCAAGAAGGTAAAACAAGAATGAACACAAAATAATTAAAAAAAGAGTGTATAAACGTTTTACTGTTTATGACACTCTTTTTTGTTATTTTAACCAATCCCAATAACGAAATGAAAGAGTTTATCTGAATAGGTGAGCTCATCTAAATCTGTTCGGATCGTCTCATTGAGTAATTTTAATTCATCTGTAACAATACCATCTACACCATAAAACATCATGCGTGTCATAGTATCTTCATCATTCACAGTCCAAGCATAAACTTTCTTTCCGTCATTGTGTGCAGCATTGATAAAATTCCGATTCAAGGTTGTATATTCCATGGTAAAAAAATCTACATTCATAACAGGCGGTCCAACAATATTAAACGGGAGAATATACCCAACATAAAATTCCGGTTCTTGTTCTTTTAACTGAGTCGCTGTATCAAAAGTCAAAGTATGAAGAATATGTTTTTCAGTTAAAATAACCTTTCGATATTTTTCCGTAAATCGCTTAACTAAATCGGGACTATCTTGCGGTGTTGTTTTGATTTCAATCAATAATTTTTGATTTAATTCGCGTGCTTTTGCAAGGTATTCATCAAAAGAGCATACTTTAGCTTCCATACCATTTTCTTTTGCTGTCAATTGGGTCAATTCATCCAATTTAAGCTGATTGGGTCTTTTATTTACACCAGTCAATTTTTTTAAATTAAAATCATGCATCACAACAAACTGCTTGTCTTTGGTCTCTTGTATATCCATTTCTACATAAGTAGGATGTTCTAAACTAGTTTTTTCTAAAGCGGGCAACGTATTTTGAACGCCATTTGATGCATCAACACCTCGGTGAGAAATCGTTAGAGGTTCTGTGACAGATGGATTACTTAAATAATTTGTATTATAAGTACCAACACCAATGCCGAAGATTACTGCGATAAAAGCAAATAATCCAATTTTAAAGGCCGTCCATTCTTTTCTTGGTTTTTTGGGCTGATCAAAAAACCATTGTGGCAATCCGGGTAAAAAGCCTTCATCATCCATATAATCGATCGTGATATAAAAAACGCCTACTGTAGAAAAAACAATATTAAGAAGTAAAATAAATTGTAAAAGTGTCATGGCAATTACAGCACTGACCAAAGCATAACTAGGAATAGCTGTTTCAATAATTGCTTGGGCACTTAGGATCACTGTATAACTGATAACGAAAACTAAGAGGATACTCCCACCAATGACAATAAACTGCCCTAGAATTCTAAAAAAATGATTTTTAGTTGAACGCCAGCTTTCTTTAACAGCTTGGCGGAAAGGAACATCTCTTAAAATCATTTCAGGTAATGCAAAAATCAAACGAATAGATAAATAGAAGAATACTAAATAGACTAAAATCACTAAGGCAATGATTGTCACACGATTAGCGAAAATAAAGTCCATAATAAAAGCTGGAACTTTTATTTTTGCCAATAGATCTGAATTAAAACCTAAACCACTAAGTGGCAAAACAAAGAAAAAATAGAACAGGAAAAAAAGAATCGTACTAAACCGAATTTTTTTAAGTTGAAGAAATGTTCCTTTAAGTAAATTTGTTAAAGAAATTACTTCCTTTTTCTTTATAAAAAAAATACTCAAAAGTAAAAAGGTAAATTCAAAAAAGACAGCAACTACGATCGCTAAGAGGACAAGGATCAGCGCAATCAAAACACCAGGATGTTTTGAGAAGATGATCGGAATGGTATCATAAGATAAATAATCAATTTTCCCTTGTCTTAAAATGAAACGCGTTGAATTTGCTAAAAGCGGGAGAAGTACAAAAAGCATAAAGCCATGCATCAATAAAACATCGCGGAAATATGCCGATGTACCCGCAAAAAAATCAATCATATTTTTAAAACTACTCTTTAAATAGCGCATTTATTACTCCACTCCTATAAAACTAAAATAAAAGAAGACAGGATACTGTTGCATCCTATCCCACTATAAGTTCTATTATATATTTTTAGACACTAAAAGCCTAGTAAACCGTTTAAAAATGTACCACCATAGATCAAGGCTAAACTATATAAGAAGATTGAAACAGGTTTAGCTAAAATAATGATCAATGTAAATTTCTTTAGAGACATTTTTGTCAAGCCAGCCATTAAGCAAAGAGCGTCATCTGGTGCGACTGGAAAAAAAATCGCTAATGCAAAGAGACGTTCAAAGCGTTTCTCATTGTCAAGCCAACCGATATATTTGTTGTAGGTCTTATCACTGACTAAACTTAAGATAAACGGTTTTCCATATTGACGTCCCAAAACGAAAATAATTACAGAACCAAGCGCAATCCCAACATAATTATAAATAAATCCTGCGAAAGGACCAAATATTAGCACGCCTGCAGCACAACTGATACCACCTGGAATGATTGGAATTACGACTTGAATGATCTGGATCAACATAAACAGAATGGGTCCTAAGATCACTGAGTCACCGACTAATCCTCTCAAAGCATTAATATCTTTAAAAACACCTAATCGTACAAAATAAATCGTCACAGCAATTGTTGCGATAATGCCTACGATTGAAATAACGTTAATAATTTTCCTTGAAAGTGCGATGCTCATATCTATCATCTCCTTGTTAGTAACTATCTCTAGTATAAAAGTCTTATCATTATTTTACCATTATTATTTACGTAAGTTCACGAACAAAGTTGTAAGAAGGAACTTGTTAAGATCATTATACAAAGATTTATCGTATAAAACATCATACTTTAGCCCTAAAATAAATAAATAACTGAGCATTTTCTATTTACAAGGTAGAATGAGAGGATTATAATTGTCTTAAAGATTATGGCGCACCTAAAAATATAATAATATAAACCTGATGATTTATAGTTGGAAGAAGGAGTAACATGAAAGAAAAGAAGAATGAAGCAGAAAAATTATTAAACTATGCCAATGGCCCTAGCTTAGAAGAAATAAATAATACGGTTGATGTGCCGAAAAATGGAAGTTTTTTGCGAACATTGATGGCATATAGCGGCCCTGGTGCATTAGTAGCAGTTGGTTATATGGACCCTGGGAATTGGATTACATCGATTGCTGGTGGTGCAGAATACAAATATGCATTGTTGAGTGTCATTTTATTATCCAGCTTGATTGCTATGCTGCTTCAAAGTATGGCGGCTAAGTTAGGAATTGTGACTGGAAGAGATTTGGCTCAAGCGACGCGAGAACATACCAGTAAAAAGACAGGATTTGTTTTATGGATCATAACTGAACTTGCCATCATGGCCACGGATATTGCAGAGGTGATTGGTGGTGCAGTAGCATTACAATTATTATTTGGCTTCCCGTTACTGATTGGTGTATTGATTACAACATTCGATGTTTTATTGTTATTACTATTAATGAAACTTGGTTTTAGAAAAATAGAAGCGATCGTTGGTTGTTTGATCGCTGTGATCTTTTTTGTTTTTGCATATGAAGTCGCCCTTGCAGATCCAGCGATCGGTGAAGTGTTGCGCGGATTTATTCCAGATACGAAAATTGCAACTGACAAATCAATGTTGTTTTTGGCATTAGGAATCGTTGGAGCAACGGTCATGCCTCATAATTTATACTTGCATTCATCAATTGCTCAAGCAAGAAAATTTGATCGTAATGATGATGAAGAAAAAGCGAAAGCCATTCGTTTTACGATTTGGGATTCGAATATTCAATTGACTGTTGCTTTTATCGTTAATTGTCTGTTGCTGATTTTAGGTGGCGCTTTGTTTTATGGAACGAACAGTGATCTGGGTAAATTTGTCGATTTGTTTGACGCTTTGAAAAACCCTGATATCGTCGGGAATATTGCAAGTCCAGTTTTAAGTATTCTATTTGCAATAGCATTGCTTGCATCGGGGCAGAATTCTACAATAACCGGAACACTTTCAGGTCAAATTGTTATGGAAGGGTTTATTCACCTGAAAATGCCGCTGTGGATGCGTAGGGTTGTGACACGTTTGATTGCCATTGTACCAGTAATTATTTGTGTGATCCTTTATGGTGGTAGAGAATCAGCGGTAGAAGATCTATTGTTATATACACAAGTATTTCTAAGTATTGCGTTACCAATTTCAATCATTCCTTTGACCATGTACACAAGCAATAAAAAAATTATGGGTCGATTTGCTAATCCAATGTGGGTGAAAGTTTTGGCTTGGATCATTGCGATCGTATTGACAGCATTGAATCTATTCTTGATTTATGGAACGTTGACAGGAGTAAATAGTTAAAACAGAAAAGGAAAGCGATTCTTCGTTGAATGGCTTTCTTTTTACGTATATATAATAGAATTCGGTCTACAGAAATGGTAGAATGATAAAGACTAAAATTTTGAAATGAGGGTTTTAAGTGACTGAATATTTAAATGTTGGAAAAATCGTCAATACTCAAGGCTTAAAAGGGGAAGTACGAATAATTTCTCAAACGGATTTTCCAGAACTACGCTATAAAAAAGGATCAGTTTTGACATTATTTCAAGAAAAAAAAGCGCCAATCGAATTAACGATCAAAACACATCGAAAACATAAAAATTTTGATATTGTCACATTTGAAGATCATTTTTCAATCAATGATGTTGAAAAATATCGAGATGGGATTTTAAGAGTGTCAAAAGACGAGTTAAAGGATTTACCAGGTGATGAATTTTATTATCACGAAATCATCGGGTTGACTGTCATCGACGAAAATGACAAAGAACTTGGTAAAATCAAAGAAATTCTTTCACCAGGTGCAAATGATGTCTGGGTTGTTCAAAGACCAAAGAAAAAAGATGTCTTGATTCCTTATATCGAATCGGTTGTTCAGTCGATTGATTTAGAAAAAGGGATCGTTCGTGTAGAGATTCCAGAAGGTTTGATCGACGATGAGAATTGATGTATTGACGCTTTTTCCAAGAATGTTTGAAGGCCCGATGGGAGAATCGATCATTGGAAAAGCTGTAGAGAAAAATTTGCTAGAAATCAATGTTTCTAATTTCCGTGATCATTCGAATAATAAGCACCAGTCGGTTGATGATTATCCTTATGGTGGTGGAGCAGGAATGCTCTTAAAAGTTCAGCCGATTTATGATAACTTAAGAAGGATTGAAGAAGCATCGCCGAAAACTAAAAAACGTGTGATTTTGTTGGATCCGGCAGGGAAGCGATTTGACCAAAGTATGGCGGAAGAATTTTCCGAAGAAGAGCATCTAGTCTTTATTTGCGGTCATTATGAGGGCTATGATGAGCGTATTCGTTCTTTTGTGACAGATGAAGTTTCTCTAGGCGATTATGTCTTGACTGGCGGAGAATTAGGAGCAATGGTCATGATTGATGCAACGGTCCGTCTGCTTCCTGATGTTTTAGGAAATAAATTGTCTGCTCAAGCAGATTCTCATTCAACAGGATTATTGGAACATCCGCAATATACACGTCCAGCCGAATTTAATGGAATGAATGTCCCAGAAGTCTTAACGAATGGCAATCATAAATTGATTGCTGAATGGCAATTGAAAGAATCCTTACGTAGAACCTATTTAAGACGTCCAGATATGTTGGAGACACTTGAACTTGATGATGAAATGAAAAAATTCCTTGCTGAAATCATTGAAGAGGAAAAGTCTGTCAATGAATAGAAAATAAGGGATCTTTAAAGAAAATTCCTTTACAGCATTGAATACCTATGTTAAACTATTTCAGTGAGTGCAAAGCGCTCAACTATTACGATATTCCGCTGTGGCAGTGTCCATAAGAATGTTTGGAATGAGGAGAAAAAAGAATGAATCCATTAATTCAAGAATTAACACAAGATCAATTACGTACGGATATCCCTGCATTTCGTCCAGGAGACACTGTTCGCGTTCATGCGAAAGTAGTCGAAGGAACACGCGAACGTATCCAATTATTTGAAGGAGTTGTTATCGGACGCCGCGGTGCTGGTATCAGCGAAACTTATACAGTACGTAAAATTTCTAACGGTGTTGGTGTGGAACGTACATTCCCATTACACACACCACGTGTTGCGCAAATCGAAGTAGTTCGTTATGGTAAAGTTCGTCGTGCGAAACTTTATTACCTACGTGCATTACACGGTAAAGCAGCTCGTATTAAAGAAATCCGTCGTTAAAAACTTGTTATTAATTAACAATGAACCCCTTGATTGTCAAGGGGTTTTATTTTTGTCTATTTACAAATGATAAATGTATGAGGTTTGAATATTCATAGTTTAAAACAGAATTCAAAACTTTTTTGAAAAAAATAACTTAAACAAGGAACAATACACAAAAAATAACTCACGTCCTTTGTTTAAGTTTATCAAAAAGTATTTTTCTTATCGTTTAAGTTAAAAATCCATTAAATCATTCTGTACAAACATAAATAACTTTTGAAGGAGATAATTTTCGTTTTTTGTATCAAAAGCAACGACAATATTTTGCTTTTTACTCTCATCTTTTAAATCGATAATTTTAATACGATATCGATCTTCTAATGTTCCATCATCCATCCCCGAATATAAAAAGGCCAATCCTTTACCAAGAGAAACCATAGAAAGCCCTTCATCAAGATCTTTCACATAAAAATCCACTTTCAAATTAAAGCCATTTTTGATCCCTTGACTAATCACGTAATCGACAATAACAGGGAGTGTTGTCTTTCAAGCAAGATGAACGTTTCTTGACTTAAATCAGCAAAATCCAACTCATGCTTATGACTTAATACATGATCAAAAGGGACCGCAATTTGTAAATGATTTTTCATGAATACAGCTTTTTCAATAGTTTGATTCGCTTGAAAATAAGTTGATAAATTAAAGACTAAATCATATTGATCAGTAGAAAGCCCATCAGCTAAATTCATGGGTGTATCTTGCTTCATTAAAAATTGAACATTAGGATGATTGCTTTTAAAACGCTCAAATAGCTCATACATTCTGCTCATATTGATATTCTGTAAATATCCAATTTTTAAAATTTGTGTTGTTTTATCAGAATTTATTTGCGGGTCGAACAGATGAGCTAAATGATCAACACGTTTTAAAACGTCACTAACTTCTGTCAAGAACTGTTCACCAGCGCTTGATAGTGTAAGTCCATGATTATGGCGAATAAATAATTCTACGCCTAATTCAGTTTCTAATTCTTGTATTCGTCTACTCAGAGTTGGTTGGGAAATATACAATTTTTCAGACGCTTTTGTAAAACTACCCTCAGTAGCAACTGCAACAAAATAATGTAAGGTCGTTAATTTCATTGTAGCTCCATTCAATTAAATATAGTTAATAGTAGCTTTAGTATAAAGTTCACGCATTCATTTAACAAGTTTTTCTATAGTTTATTGATCTTTGGTAATTGCAGATAGGAAGCATACTCGCCACCAGTATGGAGAATATGGGTTCCTTTGTTAACAGGTGTACATCTTGGTGTGCCAGGCATCACTGATCCGAGTTCATCTTTGCTACTTACAACTATTCTTAATGTTTCACCAGCTTTATATGATAGACCGAGCGGACTTAATACGATATCAAGGTCCACAATTTCACCTTGTGATAGTTTTTCAACACGGTCAAAGCTATACGCAGGGATTTCGTCTGTTGTAAGCTTATTATCAAGATGACGCATTAATGCTCGAAGACGTCCCCAAGTGCCTTTATACCGTAAAGCTGAGGCACCTTCTTGGGTAAAATCTTGGAGTGCAGCGCCGTGATTTGGAATGACAAATTCACTTAAAACATTCCCGAATTTGTCTAATTTTTGAATCCAAACAAAAACATCCATATCCTCATAACCATCAACTTCCATGAAGAGCTTCGCTTTTGGATAACCAACAAAATCTGTGTCCTTATCGAAGGTCATTTGAAAGGAGGTGCGCCCTGGTAAACTTTCTGAAGAATATTTTACTGGGAAATCGTTTGATTCAGGATTTTCTTGTAAAGTACGGAATAGCCCATTCATGTAATAACGTTTGTTTTCACTAGCTAAAGGTGGGAAAGATTCAGAGGCTATGTCTGTTTGATTGCCTCCTTGAAAATCAATCAGAGAATAGCGAACAACTGGCGTATTTGTCCAACCGTTGTCTTTTTCAAGTAAATAGTAATCAAAGAATCTGCGTAACTCTTCCGTATTCTTTTCATCATAATAATAAGGCCATTCTTGGCGATCGTGGATACGAAGCCATTTTTCTGATGAACCTAATGTGCGCCAAGAACGGAAGGTCCCCATCGTGTGTAGCGTATTCGAGTAGCTTGCGATAACAAAGGCGGGTACTGTAATTTTGCTTGGATCAGCAACTTTGTCTTGCCAAATTGCTGTATCAGCCAAAGGATATGCGCTCATTTCTTTTAGTAAGTCTTCCCGTTTGACACTTTTTGCACTGACATGATTTACTTGCAAGCGTTCAATAAAATTTTCATCAGGGATGCCACCAATAAAGGCAAGATC
The DNA here is from genome assembly GCF_051714545.1 of Enterococcus sp. AZ126. Lineage (NCBI taxonomy): Bacteria > Bacillati > Bacillota > Bacilli > Lactobacillales > Enterococcaceae > Enterococcus > Enterococcus sp. AZ126. The sequence goes on along the minus strand of NZ_JBIOSB010000001.1, from coordinate 418,904 downwards.
ACGGTAAGCATCGGCAAGTCCTTCAGTAGGATTGATACACGTTAAGTGAGGAGGTGTTTCAGCTGCAATATACCACTGTGAAAAGGCTAAATAAGAGGTTCCTGTAAGTGCTGTTTTACCATTGGACCAAGCTTGAGAAGCTAACCATTCGATTAAATCATAACCATCCTGCGCTTCTTGAGAACCAATCATCGTTGTGTTGCCTTCACTATGAGCGATACCTCGCATATCAGGATTACAAACAGCATAGCCATGCGCACACCAATAATCGGGATCAGGAGCCTCAAATTTGGTTAAGCCTGAGTTCCAGTGATTGCCCATACCAAGCATATTGAAAAGATTTTTATAACGAGGGGCTGTTCCAGCGCTTTTTCCATAAGGACTCCAAGCAATGAGAACAGGAACTTTGGCTTCCGTCACGGGTAAATAGATATCCGTGTAAATCGTGACGCCGTCGCGTAATTTTACTGGAACATCTTTTAATAGTTTAATATCATTCGTCAATGGTTTAAAACCTTCAGCAAGTTGTTGTCCTTTTTCTAAGATGATTTCTTTTGTTTCAAATGGGCTAAGCACGCCATGTTCGATACCGTTATCAATATAGTCAAAAGATGGACTAAAGCACATTTTTTCTGTAATTTTTGTAGTCATATAGATTCCCTCCAATTGTATAATAAGATTGATTTACTAAGCAATTCAAATTATACAAGGCAATATTTTGGAAGTAAAATTGTATTTTTGGATACTTGACTCAAAAATATTTGTGCTATGCATAAAATGAATAGCGGGGGAATCAAGAGAAGTCGTATTTTACAGCTTTAAAATGAATAACCAAATAGGGAACGTAAGATAAAGCCTATGAAAAGTGAAAAAACAAAGTAAGAAAAAGTGATATACAAATACGTTTTTTCTCTAGTTGCTCTGTATTTAAATAATGAAAAAATACCCAAAACAAAGAAGATTATAGATAAAATCATGATCCTCACCTCTAAAATAATTTTAACAGGTTAAAATAAAAATGGAAAAAATTAAAGTACTAAGCGAAACTTGAAGAACAATAAATCGGAATACTATTTTAAAAATTGTAAAGAGAGCATAGAAATAAATCCTATAAGCAGCTGATTAATTTTAATAGGCAACTTATTTGTTTTTTCTATACTCTCTGTGATTCGATTAGATTATTTGACTAACATGTATTATTGTCTTAACTCCAGTAAAAATGTTGCGGCCTGTTCTTGATTCATAATACCATTCTTTAGTTTATCTGCGATGATTTCGATTTCTGATCCTTTTGCACCTATTGACAGGGCTAAAGAGCGAGCTTGCATGGACATATGACCTTGCTGAATTCCTTCTGTAACTAAAGCGCGTAATGCAGCTAAATTTTGCGCTAAACCAACAGCAGCAATGACTTCTGCCAACTCTTTTGCATTGGCTACGTTTAAGATTGCCAATGCTGCTTGCGCTTTAGGTAAGACACTGATGGCGCCTCCAACAGTTCCAAGAGCTAAAGGGATTTCAAGTGAGCCTTTCAGACCATTTTCAACAAGTGACCACTGACTTAATCCACGATAAGATCCTTTGACAGCAAACGCATGAGCCGCTGCTGCGACTGCACGGGTATCATTTCCAGTCGCTAAAACTACAGCTTCAATTCCGTTCATGATCCCTTTATTATGTGTAGTAGCACGATAAGGATCTATTTGAGCAAATTGTGAGGCGGCAGCAATTTTTTCTGCAACTAATCTTCCAGACTCTAAATCACCTGTTTTACTTAAGCTAGTAAATGAAACCTCACAGGTTGCCGTCACTAAAGATTCTGTTGCGTAATTACTTAAGATACTAAATAGAATTTCATCATCAAACCATTGACGGAATAAATCAGCAACCCCTTCTAAGATAGAATTGAGAATATTGGCCCCCATCGCATCTTTTGTATCAACAAGTAAATCTACAGATAAGTAGCTATCGTACTCTGGAAAATGACGAACTTGGATTCTTCTCAATCCACCGCCACGTTTTACGATAGAGGGATAACTTTTTTCTGCTTGAACAAAAATCTTTTCTGAAAATCGATTGATTTTTTCTTCGATTAGCGCGGGATCTGTAACATTCATAAAAACAATCTGACCTCGTAAAAGTCCTTCTGATAACACACTTTGAATGCTGCCAGAATTTCGTATCATCTTAGCTCCATTACTACATGCTGCAATGACAGAAGGTTCCTCGGTTGCCATCGGCACATAGTACTGTTTATTATTTACAAAAATATCAGGAACAATACCCATAGGTAAAGCCATTTCACTAATTTGATTTTCAATTAAATGATTCGCTATATCTTCATCTAAAGACATATTTTCTAACGCTTGTCTGTTCTCTATAGAAAGGTTCTCTTTTTCTTGTAAAAATGTCAAGCGTTCCTCTTTTGATAGTTGATAAAACTTTTTATCTGTTGTTTTTTTTTGTGGGCGTTCAATAAGTAAGGCAAGTCCAAGACCTCCACCGACGCAAAGGGAAGCGACTCCGTATCGACTGTTTGTGTCTTCTAATTGATGGGCTAAAGTCGCTACGATGCGAGTCCCAGAAGCACCAATTGGATGCCCTAAGCTAATGCCGCCACCCCAAATATTGAGTTTTTCATCAGGAATCTTCAATTCATTTTGAACGACGATGGAAGATGCCGCAAATGCTTCATTAATTTCAAACAGATCAATGTCTTCAACACTCAGATTGTTGCGTTTTAATAAGGAGTGAATCGCCTTGATAGGTGAAATTCCCATTATGCTTGGATCAATCCCAATTTCAGTTATATCTTTCACAATCGCAATATAAGGAATATCATGTCTTTCAGCGAACGATTTAGATGTGAGTATCATGGCTGAAGCAGCATCGTTGATTGTTGATGCATTGCCTGCTGTGACAGTACCATTTTCTTTGAAAACCGTTTTTAATGTACTTAGTTTCTCTAAAGTTGTATCTTTACGAACGCCTTCATCTTGAGCAAAAATAGCACTATTGATCGTTAGGGGAACTATTTCTTTCACAAATTTTCCTTTAGCTTGTGCTTTGGCTGCTTTCATTTGTGATTGGACTGCAAAGGTATCTTGCATTTCTCTTGTCACGTTAAATTGTTCAGCGACATTTTCAGCAGTTAAGCCCATCGCTTTGCCACTGAATGCATCTGTCAAACCGTCTACCATCATAGTTGGCGCAGGTTTTGAATAGGTTTCTTCTTGTTTGTATGTGATAGCTGGAGCCTTTGTCATACTTTCTGTTCCACCGGCCAAAATAACATCCGCTTCACCCAATTGAATAGATTGTTTGGCTAAACGTATTGCTTTCATGCCGGATCCACAAACTTCATTTACAGTAAAAGCGGGTACTTCAAAGCTTAGTCCACTGTTGATTGCAATTTGTCTTGCTGGATTTTGTCCATTTCCCGCTTGTAATACATTTCCAAAAATGACTTGTTGTATGTGTTCAGCGGCTTTTTCGTTCCTTGTAAGTAACTCTTTTGTGACAGCTGTTCCTAATTCAACTGCAGATAATGACTTTAATTGTCCTTTATACTTGCCGATAGGCGTTCTTAAAGCGTCGATAATTACGATTTCCACGACGTCACCTCCAATATGAAATATACCATGGTTTGTGAAAAAAGAATACTCTATAATCTATAATAGAAAAACTTCTGAAATTCTTTAACAATTTTTAATTGATTCTTTTTTCTACCTACTTTGACTTAAGTTATGATAAATTATACTATGTACAGAGAAGAATAATGATAAAGGAGACATAAGATGAATGTTGGGATAGATAAAATTAGTTTTTTTGTTCCGCCTTACTATGTGGATATGACGGATTTAGCGCTAGCAAGAGGGGTAGATCCAAATAAATTTCATATTGGTATTGGTCAAGATAAAATGGCTGTGAATAAAAAAACACAGGATATAGTGACGTTTGCTGCCAATGCTACAAAAAATATTTTAACAGATGAAGATAAAGCTCTAATCAATATGGTGATCGTGGGAACTGAGTCTGGAATCGATGAGTCAAAAGCGTCAGCGGTAGTTTTGCATCGATTAATGGGGATTCAATCATTTGCTCGTGCTTTTGAAGTGAAGGAAGCGTGCTATGCTGGTACTGCTGCGTTGCAGTACGCGGTAGCTCATATTAAAAATCATCCTGAAAGTAAAGTATTAGTCGTAGCGTCTGATATTGCTAAATATGGACTCGCTTCTGGTGGTGAACCAACTCAAGGTGCCGGGGCTGTTGCGATGCTAGTTTCGGCTGATCCAAGAATTTTACAATTGAATGATGATAGTGTGGCATTAACCCAAGATATCTATGATTTTTGGCGACCAGTGGGACATGACTATCCAATGGTGGACGGGCAACTATCTAATGAAACTTACATCCAAGCATTTCAAAAAGTATGGGAAGAATACCGGAGTAGATACAAAAAATCAATCAGTGATTTCCAGGCTTTAGCTTTCCATATTCCTTATACAAAAATGGGGAAAAAGGCATTGTTAGCTGCTTTGGAAGAGGAATCTCCAGAAGAACAGGAACGCATTTTAACTAAATATGAAGCAAGTATTATGTATAGTAGACAAGTTGGTAATTTATATACTGGATCTCTATATTTAGGGCTGATTTCATTGCTAGAAAATGGTCAATTGAATGCAGGAGAGCAGATCGGGTTATTTAGCTATGGATCCGGTACTGTAGCAGAATTCTTTAGTGGCAGACTTGTTGACGGTTACCAAAATCAATTGCTCACAAATCTTCATCGAGCGCAACTAGACAATCGAACAGTATTATCAATTGCTGAGTATGAAGAGCTATTTAACGATATTTTGGATACAGATGTAAATAGTGACTACGAAGATGAACTTCCGTATAGTATCGCTTCTATTTCAAATACAGTTAGAGCATATAAGGAAAACTAGTCTGTAAGAATAATTTGAAGTTATTTAAAGATTATTTATAAAGCAATATATTTTTGTTAAATCAAGAGGTTTAGACAGAAGCGTTTATTCGGATTTTTTATGGCTAGGATATAACTCGTAGAGTTATATCCTAGCCTCTTTTTGTTATAGATTGTAACAGATGAATAGTTTTATTTCTTTGAGGGTTATTTTTCAATATATAGTGGCTTAAAATGCTTGACTTGAAGTGACCTCTAAGTGAACTCTAAGTGATAACTTAAAATCATATAGAAATATGCAACGTGAGATATGGAATTAGATTTACACTATTATTTTACTAGGAGGAATAAGATCATGGAAACTGTTACTTTATCAAATGGTGTTAAAATGCCAATAAGAAAATTTGTAAAAGAGGATAAAATTGTTTTATAATGAAAAAGAAAGTAACTTGTTAGGGAATGCGTAAAGGAGGAGTAAGGCATGAATATAAAAAAAGTAAGTGAATTAAGCGGTGTTTCTTCAGATACTATTAGATATTATGAACGGATTGGTTTGATTCCACCTGTGAAACGCAGTGATAATGGGATTCGTAATTTTGACGAGGAAGATTTGCGTTGGATTGTCTTTAGTAGACAAATGAGAAATGCGGGTCTATCGATTGAATCGCTAGTGGAATATTTAACCTTATTTCAAGTGGGGAATGAGACAGTTCCCGCTCGTAAAGAAATTATTGCTGACCAAATTTCGGAACTAAAAGAAAAAGCAGCGGAATTAAATACAGCTATTGAACGGTTAGAGTTTAAGCTAGCCAATTACGACGAGCATATGATACCTGCTGAAAAGGCCTTACGAGATTTTAATATGAATAGATAATAGAAAATGAATTGCTTCTAAATCTTGTCTTTCTTCTAAATATTTTTTTAGAGGAAGTCTGATTTGGAGGTTTTTTTTATTTTTTTTGAAAAAACGCTTGACTTGGAGTGGACTTCAAGAGCTAGACTATTATTGTTAGTAAGAAAAAATGGTCATTTATTTAGTAACATAATGATACTACGTTTAAATTAAGGAGGAATAACATGTCAATCAGTCAAACTGCACAGAAGAACCATGATGAATTATTTCCAAACCATGAGTCAGTCCTAGCCAATACAGATCCAGAATTTATTGAGATTTTTGACAACTTTACTTTTGATGAAGTCCTTCAATATTCAAACCTAGATGTAAAGTTACGCATGAAAGTAACGCTAGCTTCTTTAATTGCAATGCAATGTGTCAATGAATACAAAGCGATGATGAATGCTGCGTTAAATGTGGGTGTTTCACCAATTGAGATAAAAGAAGTTGTCTATCAAGCTGTGCCTTATGTCGGTTTAGGGAAAGTATTCGATTTCTTGCACGCTACTAATGAGATTTTAGCTGAAAGAGGTATTTCAATTCCTTTGGCCAAACAAGGAACAACTACAAGTGAAAATCGTTATGAAAAAGGCTTGGAAATTGTACGAGAAGTTGCTGGAGATGCTGTAGATCAGATGCTTAAAACGATGCCAGAAAATCAAAAACATTTTGCTACATTTTTAGCAGATAATTGTTTCGGTGATTATTTTACGAGAAACGGATTAACATCGAAAGAACGCGAATTACTGATTTTCACGATGTTGGCTTCAATGGGCGGTGCGGATGCTCAGTTGAAAGGGCATATTCACAATAATCAGCGTGTTGGCAATGATAAGCAACAATTGATCGAGACAATCACTGTTTTACTGCCATTTATTGGCTATCCAAGAACATTAACCGCATTAAATTGTATCAATGAAGTATTACCAGAAGAAAACGAAAAATAAAATTGAGGAGGAATTACAATGAACTATGTAAAATTTGGCAATACAGGAATGGAAGTTTCAAGAATTTGTTTGGGCGCAATGGGTTTTGGTGATCCCAACAGTGGGTTTCACGAGTGGGTCTTAGAAGAAGAGGAAAGCAAAAAAGTGATCAAGAAGGCGTTAGATTTAGGGATTAATTTTTTTGATACAGCCAATGTCTATTCCTATGGAGCCAGTGAACGGATTCTTGGAAAAGCGCTGAATGAATATGCGAATCGTGATGAAATCGTGGTTGCAACTAAATTGTTTACTACCATGAAAAAAGATGTTCCAAATAGTGGTGGGCTTTCAAGAAAAGAAATTTTTCATCAAATTGATGCTAGTTTAGAGCGTTTAGGGATGGATTATGTTGATTTATATATTATTCATCGTTGGGATTACAATACGCCAATCGAAGAGACGATGGAAGCTTTACATGATGTTGCGAAATCTGGAAAAGTCCGTTATATCGGTGCTTCTGCGATGTTTGCTTGGCAGTTTGCTAAAGCGCAAGCAGTAGCTGAGAAAAACGGTTGGACAAAATTCGTTTCGATGCAAGATCATTTGAATTTGTTATACCGTGAAGAAGAAAGAGAAATGCTTCCTTTATGTGAAGATCAAAAAATTGCGGTGACACCTTATAGTCCATTAGCTTCAGGTCGTTTGACACGTGATTGGAGCGCACAAACCAAGCGCTTTGAAACAGATAAAACAGCGATGTCGAAATATGATAAAACAGCTGATCAAGACCGTATCATCGTTGAAAGAGTAGCTGAAATTGCTGAAAAACGTGGGGTGGAACGTGTACAAATTGCCCTAGCGTGGTTGCTTCAAAAAGGACCCGTTGTGGCACCGATCATAGGCGCTACAAAAGAAAGTCATTTGACGAATGCCATTCCTGCTTTGGATTTGATTTTGACGGATGAAGAAGTGCAATTTTTAGAAGAACCTTATATTCCTCATGTCATTGTTGGTCATCAATAAGAGCTCATTCGAAACGAGAAAGAAGGATTTAACATGAAAATACTAATTTTAGGTGCAGCCGGTCAAATTTCAAGAATGGTCACGGATTTGATTTTAGCTGAAACAGAAAATGACCTTGTTTTGTATGGTCGCAATCTTTCTAGTCGGATTTTTGTGAATGATCCAGCAAGGGAAGTCATCATTGAAGGGGACTTTAATGATAAAGTTAAATTGAGACAAGCTTTGATTGGGGTGGATATTGTGTATTTAAATGATATGAGCTCTCCAGTTGCGACGCAATCAATCGTTGAAGCAATGGAAGAATCTGATGTTCACTATCTAATTGGTGCAAATGTCTTAGGTATTTATAATGAAGTTACAGGCCTCTTTGGTGAATGGAACACGAGTATGGTTGGTTCGACAGCTATACAGAAACATTTGAAAGCAGCGAAACTGCTAGAACAATCTTCGTTAGATTATGTTATTTTAAGATTGACTTGGTTATATAATCAAAAAGGCAATGAAAATTATGTATTGACTCAAAAAGGAGAATCATTTATCGGTGCTCAAGTAACAAGAGAAGCGGTTGCTAGACTGATCATGACGATTATTCATGATCCAGCTAAATACGCTAAAACTAGTCTAGGTGTAAGTGAGCCTGATACTGATTGGGCAAAGCCCTCTTTTTACTAAGGGAGGTTCAGCATATGAATATTAAAGAAATGAGTAAGCAAACGAATACGCCGACCAATACCATTCGTTACTTTGAACGAATCGGTTTGATTCCTCAGGTAAAGAGAAATCATTATGGACTGCGAGAGTTTTCTGATGTAGATGCTGATTGGATTCGTTTTATCAAGCAAATGAGAGCGGTCAATCTTTCTATCGAAAGTTTGATTGAGTACGTAGCATTATCTGATCAGCCAGAAAAATCAGTTGCAGCTAGAACAGAACTGCTAACTGAACAAACAAATGACTTACAACAACAAATCAATCTTTTAGAAACAGCAAAAGACGAGCTTCAAAGACGGATAACAAGCTAAATCTATAAAAATAAAAGGAGTTTTATTATGTGTGAAAAATGTCAAACGAAAGTCTTACAAGCAACAGATAGCAACTATGCCTCTTTCGAACGAGCAGTTATTGAAAGAAGAGTATTAAAACCCGATGATGTGGCAATCGATATTAAATATTGTGGTATTTGCCATTCAGATATTCATCAAGTAGACAATGATTTTGGTTCTGGTATTTATCCAATGGTTCCAGGTCATGAGATTACAGGGATCGTTTCAGCAATTGGTGATCAGGTGACAGGATTTAAAGTGGGTGATCGTGTAGGTGTAGGTTGTTTTGTCGATTCTTGTGGCGAATGTGCTTATTGCTTAAGAGGAGAAGAACAATTTTGTACCCAAGGTGTGGTCATTGTTTTTAACTCAAAAGATTATGATGGAAACCTAACGTATGGCGGGTATAGTCAGAGTATTGTTGTGAAAGACCGCTTTGTGATTCATGTACCTGAAAATCTTGATTTAGCAGAAGCAAGTCCGCTTTTGTGCGCTGGAATCACGACTTATGCACCAATGAAACGTTGGAATGTTGGACCTGGTAAAAAAGTTGCCATCATCGGAATGGGTGGTTTAGGACATATTGCTGTTCAATTTGCCCATGCATTAGGGGCTGAGGTAACTGTTTTAGGCCATTCTGCAAGTAAAAAGAACGAAGCACAACAATTTGGGGCTGACAATTATTATCTAACTAGTGATCCAGAAACGTTCAAAAAATTAAAAGGACAGTTTGATTTTATTCTAAATACAGTTGCAGTAAGTTTAGATGTTGATTTGTATTTAAGTTTATTAACGGTCAATGGAGCGATGGTCTATGTTGGTTTAGCTACAGAAGCCCAAACATTTCATGTAGGAAGTTTATTCGGAAATCAAGCAACAATCACAGCTTCTAATGTTGGTGGGATCCCAATGACCCAAGAAATGATCAACTTTGCAGCTGAAAACAATGTATTGCCTAAAATCGAAATGATCACGGTGGATCAAGTGTTCGAAGCTTATGAACGAGTGTTAAATAGCGATGTCAAATATCGCTTTGTGATCGATATGGAAACCTTGTAGAGTATAAAACGGTTCTTTTAGAAATTCGTTCTATTTTATTGTAAAATAAGTATGTGAACTTAAAAAGGAGAACCCTTATGGAATTAAGAGAATTACGTTATTTTTGGACCGTTGCAGAAGAAAGAAATTTTTCAAAAGCTGCAAAAGTTTTACACATTACCCAACCGACTTTAAGCCGACAAATCAAAGAATTTGAAGAGAAATTAGGGACACCGCTTTTTATCCGAGAAAATAAGCAATTGACCTTAACCGAAGAGGGCTATTTTCTAAAAGAACGAGCAGCTGAAATTCTGACTTTAACTGAACAAACAGAGCGAGAATTTAAAGAGCAAAGCAAAGGCTTTTTAAGTGGACATTTTTCAATCGGCTGTGTTGAAGCGGATAATTCAGACACGATGGCGATGATGTTAGAAGAATTGGTGAGTGATTATCCTCAAGTTACTTTCAATATTGTCTCTGGGACTAGCGATGATATTAGCGATAAATTGGAAAAGGGGATTTTGGATCTAGCCATTTTATTAGAACCTATTGCTACAATGAACTTTGAAAAAATTATTTTACCTAGGGAAGAAAAATGGGGATTATTAGTATCCAATGATTCTTTTCTTGCACAAAAAACAGTTATTCAGCCGGAAGATTTAAAAGGGATTCCACTACTAAGCTCAAATCGTTCAGAGGTTCAGTCAATGCTTGAAAGTTGGTTGGAGAAACCGTTGAATGATTTAAATGTAGTCGGCACTTTTAATTTGATTTTCAATGTTTTTTCGTTAGTAGAAAATCGTGTTGGTTCGGCTTTAACGATCGAAGGAGCAACAACCAATGGTAAACATGACGGATTGACATTTGTCCCGTTAGCTCCTGAAGTTAAAACAAATTGTGTTCTTGTTTGGAAGAAAAATCGAATTCAAACACCTGCAGTAAAAGAATTTATCCAACGATTTAACGATGCTTTTAAGGCATAGTTGTTGGATGATTTAGGCATTAGACGTATAGAGAAACAGGTTGTATCATTTACTTGTAAGTAGATGATGCAGCCTGTTTTTGTATAAGTAAAAGATAAAAGAAGGTGATCTAATGACGGCAATCGTCTATTTTTCTCGTCCTTTTGAAAATTTGATTGATGGAAAGAAAAAGTATTTACAGGTAGGAAATACGAAAATCGTTGCACAAAAAATTGCTAAAATACTCAATACTGAAATGTTTGAAATTCTTCCACAAATAGCTTATCCAGAAGCTTACGAAGAAGTGGTTACTCAAGCAGAACAGGAAAAAGGAACAAACAAGCGACCAAAATATCGACCATTCTCGCTTGACTTAGCAAACCATCAGACAATTTATCTAGGGTATCCCAATTGGTGGGGAACTTTTCCAATGATTGTTGCAACTTTTCTAGAGGAAAATGATTTATCAGGAAAAACTATTTATCCCTTCTGCACACATGAAGGTAGTGGAATGGGCAGTAGCATCAACGATCTAAAGAAATTATGTCCTGATTCGATGATCCGTATCGGCTTACCTATCCGTGGATCCAGAGTTGAGAAATCAACTATCGCAATCAAAAACTGGTTACAACATGAACAGTCAAAAATTAAATAAATTGGAGGAATAACGAATGGCAAAATTTGAAGAAGTAAAAAATGGTGTGATTTTCCCTGTGGGTGAAAAAAATGAGGCCTATGCGCAATATTTTATCGGTCAAAGCTACTTAAAAAACTTAATTGCAGATCCCAAGATCAATGTAGGGGTAGGCAATGTCACCTTTGAACCTGGTTGCCGCAATAATTGGCATATTCATCATGATGGGTTTCAACTGTTATTAGTAACTGGCGGTGAAGGTTGGTATCAAGAAGAAGGAAAAGCTGCGCAATTTTTAACTGCTGGAGATGTGATCGTTACCCATGACGGTGTGAAACATTGGCATGGTGCAGCAAAAGATAGCTGGTTTGAACATTTAGCAATTACAGCGGGCACGCCAGAATGGTTAGAGCCTGTTTCAGATGACTTATACAATCAATTATAAAAATGAATAAAAGATGGGAGTCTTACCTAATGAAAAAACAAACAGCTGGCAGAGATCAATTAGGTGCATTTGCACCAAAGTTTGCACAACTAAATGATGATGTGTTATTTGGTGAAGTATGGTCAAGAGAAGAACAACTTTCACCACGTGATCGTAGCATGATCACATGTTCAAGCTTACTAACTCAAGGTGCACCACAATTAGAAGCACATATGAAAATAGCAAAACAAAATGGTGTAACAAAAGAAGAAATGGTGGAATTGATCACTCATTTAGCTTTTTATACAGGATGGCCAAAAGCATGGTCAGCTTTTGCTCTAGCGAAAGAAATCTTTGGTGAATAAAAAAATATCTTTTGTGTATCTTAAAAGGAGATAGCCCAGTGAATAAAGTAACCAAACTTTCATTATTATCTGTTTCATTACTTGTCGTTTCAGGTGGAGCAATTGCTGCGAACATTCCAGCGATCATGATGGCTTATCCTACGATCGATCCTACTTTGATTGAATTGATTACTACAATTCCTTCTTTATTTATTATTTTAACTGTTCCTTTTAGCTATAAGGTTACTAAAAAATTTGGCTACAAACATTCTGTTCAGATCGGCATAGGAATTGTTTTGATTGCGGGAATTATGCCTGCATTTATTCCTTCATTTTGGCTTCTTTTTTTCAGTAGAATAGTATTTGGTATAGGAATTGGATTATTTAACCCGTTACTTTTTTCTTTAGCAGGAAAGCTGTATCAGGGAAAAGAACTGTCATCCGTAATTGGTTTTCAAAGTGCATTTGAAGGAATTGGCGGTATGATCATTACATTTACAGTAGGTCAATTATTGGTAATGAATTGGCGAAGTTCTTTTTTAGCGTATCTATTTGCGTTACCGATTTTTCTTTTGTTTACATGGTTTGTTCCAGATGTTTCAATTGAAAAGCAGGAAAATAGAAACGAGCCAGAGAATCAAAAAGTCAACTCTTCAACATATGGCTATATCGCTTTATTGATTCTAGTTGTAACCATTTATATGTCAGTTACAGTCAAAATCACGTCTTTATTGCTTGAAAAAGGGTTCGGAAATGCAACAGATGGTAGTAATTTAATGGCTTTAGTAGGATTAGGTGCCATGACTGCAGGGATGTTATTTGGAACGATCGTTACAATAACTAAGCAATGGACGTTACCGATTTCTTTTTTGACCCTAGGGATATCGATGTTTATGATTGCCTTTTCTCAAAATTTAGTGTCAATCTCATTTGCTGTGCTAATATGTGGTTTTTCCTTCCGCACATTTATCCCTTATTTATTTAATGAGGTGAATCAAGATACGAAAGGAAATTCAGAAAAAAGTACCTCTTTATTGTTGATCGGTTTTAATATTGGCGCAGCTTTTGCGCCCATCTCAATTTCTATATTAGGAAATATCCTCTCTTTGAATGAAAATACTGATATTTTTATTGCAGAAGGGAGCATTATGATTCTACTATCTTTGGGTACTCTATTCAGTATTGTAAGAAAAAAAGCAACAGCTAAAAGCTAAGAGGGGGACTAAAGTAATGAATAGACCAAAAATCATTTGCCATATGCTGACGTCTATCAACGGAAAAATCAGTGGTGATTATATGAGTTCAAAATACGCCATTACGGGTAGTGAAGTCTATGAAACAACCAACGACAGCTACCATAGTCAAGCATGGTTATGTGGTAGAGTCACGATGGAACAGAATTTTACTGATTTTCATAAACCTGAGTTAAAAGAAATAGAAACACCTTATCCTAGAACAGATTACGTTGCACAAGCAAAAGCCGAAATGTATATTGTCTCAGCGGATCCTTCTGGTAAAGTTGGTTGGACTGAAAACACTGTGAAATACGAAAATCGTCCAGAAGCCCATATTATTGAAATTTTAACTGATAAAGCCAGTGACGAGTATGTTACTTATCTTAGAGAGCGACAAATCTCTTATATTTTTGCAGGAAAAGAATTGATCGATTGTACACTTGCTTCAGAAAAATTATTGGCTTTATTTGGAATCGAAACATTAATGGTTTCAGGAGGTGGCTACATCAATTGGTCATTTTTACAAGAAGGGTTGGTCGATGAAGTGAGTATTATCATGACACCCGCGACAGATGGACGAACTGATACAAATACGATCTTTGAAAAAGCAAATCATTTACCTGAAATTGTATCAGTTGGGTTTAAATTGAAATCAGTAGATATTTTTGAAGAAGATACCTTGTGGTTGAGATATAACGTGGTTAATAAAGATATAAAAAGGAGTCAAACGTATGAATAATATAAAAGATAAAGTCGTAGTTATTACAGGTGCCTCATCAGGAATAGGGGAAGCAACTGCTCAGCTATTGATTGAAAACGGCGCAAAAGTCGTTCTAGGTGCGAGAAGAGAAGAGCGCTTGAAAGAACTTGTGAAAAAATTTGGTGACGATAGTACGTATGCTGTGACAGATGTTCGTAATCTCAAAGAAGTAAAAGCACTTGTTCAAGTTGCTAAAGAAAAATTTGGTAAGGTTGATGTTCTATTTGCAAATGCTGGAATCATGCCAGCTTCCAATATGAGTGAATTGAAAATAGAAGAGTGGAATGACATGGTGGATAGTAATATAAAAGGAGTGCTTAATTCACTAGCAGCTGTTTTACCGGAATTCACAACGCAAAAATCAGGTCATGTGATTACAACAAGCTCAATTGCTGGATTGAAAGTTTTCCCTGGTAATAGTGTCTATACTGGAACTAAACATGCAGTGCGCGCTATTATGGACGGTTTTAGGATGGAATCTGCAATGGAAGGAACCAATATCCGTACAACAACGCTTTATCCAGGAGCAATTGCGACAGAATTACTAGATACTATTTCTACTCCAGAAGTCAAGAGCGGAATGGAACAGTTTTATCAAATTGCAATCACACCAGATGCTGTGGCCGAAACTGTTTTGTTTGCAATTTCTCAACCTGATACTGTTGGAATTACTGAAATGACCATTTTACCGACACGGCAAGCATAGAAAAATTAAGAGAAGAACACAAATCTATCAATAGAGTGAATCAAAATAGATCGTGAAATAGAATGAATTCAATTTACGAAAAGTGAAATGTGGGTAATTTCCAGCATTTCACTTTTTTTTGTTTCATTTGTGATGAATGGATGCTAAATTTTTATTAATATTAGTAAAGAAGTGAAGATTATTTAGCGTCAATCAAGGTAAAATAATGTAATAAATGAAAAATTTTGATCGTCTGGTTTTTTATAAAACGATTATTTCTTTAATAAGCAAAATTATTTATAAGAAAGTAGGTCATAATGGGAAAACGAGCGATATTGATCATACATGGATTTGGTGGTAATGAGGAAGAAATCATGTATTTACACGAATACTTGGAGCAAAACAATCTTGATTCATTTTGGATTCGATTAACTGGACACGATGGAAATAAAAAAAACCTTTCAAAAGCCACAGCTAGCCAATGGATAAACGATGTTGAAAATAAATTAAATGAACTTGAACAAAATTACACGCAGATTACCTGTATTGGGTTTTCAATGGGTGGCTTATTAACAATTCAAGTATCAGATAGAGAGTCAGTGGATCAACTTATTTTATGCAGTACACCGATCTATCTTTATAATGCGAACATCATTATGCAAGATATTGTGCTGTCAATTATTGATAAAAATCAAGAAACATTAGATTATTACTTTAGCTCAACGCAAGCAACACCGATTCGTTCGTGTCTTCAATTTTTATCTTTACTTAAAAAAACAAAGCGTAAATTGAAAAAAGAAGCTTCTGGAACAACTAATAAAAAAATGCTTATTGTACAAAATAGACAGGATGAAACGACTTACTATAAGAGTGCGTATTACTTGGCGAAAGTCAGTAATGCGAACGTTTCTTTGAGAATGTATGAAAAAGGAAGACATCAGTTGTTTTTAGGAGAAAATAGAAGAATGGCAGTAAAGGATATTAAAGAATTTATCCTTCAATAATTGTTTAATGGTGGAATAATCAAAGACCTCATCGACGAAGTGACAAAGACGAAAATGAGGTTTTTTCTGTTTTTTTATTTAATAAGTATGGCTCTCATCTTATTAAAATGTATTGACTTAGAGGAGTTAGTGAAACGTTTTTATTTTGTTTTTGAATAGAGCTGTTATTTATGGTTGGAATGCTAGTTTTATTTATAAGAAAACGCTTGCTTTTCTTATAAATAAAGAATATAATCAATTTTGTAGAAACGTTTCACCAAATATTATTGAGGAGTGGAAGTATGAAATCATGGAAAAAGCTTTGCTTATTAGGAACAACTTTATTTGCAACTGTAGGTGTTATGGCAGCATGTTCTTCAGGAAATAAAGAAAGCGCTTCAGATGAGCTGACATTTTGGTACATGGGTGATGGTGATGAAGGAATCAAACCAATTATAAATGAATTTACGAAGGGATCAGGAATCAAAGTCAAAATCCAAAGTATTCCGTGGTCTACTTCAAGAGATAAATTACTAACGGCAGTCGCCTCTAAAGAAGGACCGGATGTTGTTCAAATGGGAACTACTTATATGAGTGAATTTGTTGATGCTGGGGCCTTGATGGATATAACAGAAGATGTGAAAAAAAGTGATGTTATGCAGTCAGATAATTTCTTCGATGGCTCTGTAGCGACAACTCAGTTTAGCGGTCAAACATATGCTGTACCTTGGTATACAGAAACTCGTGGATTGTATTATAGAAAAGATTTATTAGAAAGTGTAGGCTTTAAAAATGCGCCTAAAACATGGGATGAGTTAGCAGATGCAGCGAAAAAATTAGCAGCTCGTGGTGATAATAAATATGGTTTTGGAGTTGAACTAAAAGAACCTACTTTTGGTTTTATGTTTGCACGTCAAAATGGATCGAAACTATTTGGAAAAGAGGATGAACCTCTATTTAATCAACCTGAAATGGTCGATGCCTTAAAATTTTTAGACAAGTTAGTCCAAGATGGTTCTTCTCCTAAAACAGATTTAGGGTTAGAAATCGGCCAAAGTTTTGGTGGTGAAGGTGTTGTACCAATGTTTATTAGTGGTCCGTGGATGATTAATAGTATTAAAGATTCTGCTCCTGATATTGATGGAAAATGGGGCGTCGCTGAATTGCCGAAAGGTCCTGTGAATAATTTATCCGTGACAGGGGGAGCCAATTTAGCAGTGTTTGATAGTTCTAAGAAAAAAGAGGATGCGATGAAATTGATCGAATATCTTTCAAAACCTGAAAATCAAACTAAATTCTTTGAAAGTACTAATTCACTTCCAACAAATAAAGAATCATGGAATTCAGATGTATTTAAAAACGACCCATTGATTTCTGTTTTTGGAAAGCAACTAAATGAATCACAACCAATGCCATTATTGAAACAATGGGATGAAATCTCTCAAAACTTTATGAAGCAATGGGAACAAGTAGTTGTGAGTGGTAAAAATCTTCAAGAGGCAATGGACGAATTAAACGAACAAACAGAAAACTTGATTAAATAGTCTCAAGGAGTAATTGGAACAAGAGATTGAATAGATGATTATTCATTTGGCGAGTGAATCATATATGTAAACAGATCTTTTGTTCCTTTTATTGATTTAGCAAGGAGGAAAAGCACCATGAAAAAATCAAAATCGCCTTATTTTTTTATTGCTCCAGCTGTTGCATTATTACTTGTTTTTTCGATCATTCCAATTTTTATTGCGGTAACAATCAGTTTTACAGATATGAGTTTGGCTGGTTTAGCGGATTTTTCAAGAATCAATTTTGTTGGCTTTGATAATTATTTAACGATCTTTAACGACAAAGTGTTTGCTCAAGCAATGTTCAATACCGCCTATTATGTGATTATCGGCGTGCCGCTGGTGATTATTTCATCATTAGCTTTAGCTATTATGATCAATTTTGGTGAGAATAAATTTTTCTCTTTTATGCGTTTAGTTTTTTACAGCCCTTCGATCACGAATACAGTTGCAGTTTCTGTTGTTTGGATGTATTTATATAATCCAACGATCGGATTATTAAATCATCTCTTATCGTATTTACATGTTGGCCCAATAATGTGGCTGACAGATCCAAGTACATCGAAAATCTCACTGATTATCATAGCTGTTTGGAAAGCAATTGGATTGAATATGTTAATCTTTTTAGCTGCGATTCAAGGGATACCTAAAGAATATTATGAAGCAGCAGAAATCGATGGTGCCAATAAATGGCAGCAAATTTTAAAAATCACAGTTCCATTGCTGAAATTTTCGATTTTCTTTGTAACGGTGACAACTTTAATTGGTTGGTTCCAATTCTTTGATGAACCCTTTGTTATGACTAAGGGTGGACCACTAGACAGTACGTTATCCGTTGCTCTGTTTATTTACCAAAGAGGCTTCCAATACAATAAATTTGGATATGCAGCGGCAGGATCTGTAATTTTATTTATCGCGATCATCATTGTGACCAGTATCCAAATGAAAATTCAAACAAAACAAAAAGAAAATGAAGGGTAAAAGGAGAGAACGATATGAATTCACATAAAAATGCGCAAATGAGTTTTAAGCTTTTTATCGGTATCCTCTTAGGCGTTCTGGGTATTATGACCTTTTTCCCATTTCTTTGGATGATTTTTTCTTCATTTAAAACTAATGCGGAAATCAATCAAATTGTTCCTAGTTTATTTCCAAAAAATGCAACACTTGATAATTTTAAGGAACTTTTTATCAAACTTAACTTTGGGACTTATCTTAAAAATACGTTGATTATAACGGCCTGTTCATTTATTGGTTTATTATTGAATGCTATGGCAGGCTATGGTTTTGCCAAATTTGATTTTAAAGGAAAAAATGGCCTTTTTCTAATGGTGTTAGCGACAATGATGATTCCAGGTCAAGTCACGATGATTCCCGTTTATTTGTTGTTGAACTCAGTTGGTTTGACAAATACTTTGATTGGAATTGTATTACCTGGACTTGCTGGTGCATTTGGAATCTTTCTGTTCAGGCAGTTTATGAACACTATTTCAAATGAAATGCTAGAAGCGGCAAGATTAGATGGAGCCAGTGAATGGTTCATCTTTTTCAAAATCATCTTACCTTTAAGTCGTCCCATCTTAGCTGTTCAAGGAATATTGACTTTCATCGGAGGCTGGAATTCTTTCTTATGGCCGTTGATCATTGCCAATGATGAAAAATACTATACATTATCCGTTGGTTTACAATTATTACAAGGACAACATGGGACAAATTATGCCTTACAAATGGCAGGTGCGACGTTTATGGTCATTCCGATTTTGATTGTATTTTCCATTTTTCAAAAATACATTTTACAAGGGTTTAATGTCTCTGGAATAAAATAAACAATAAAAATAAAAATCTTCCCCAAAATAATATAAGAAAAGGTGAACTAATTTGGAGCAAAAACAATTGATCGATTTACTGAAACAAATGACATTAGAAGAAAAAATAGGACAATTACTTCAATTAGCAGCAGAATTTTATTCTGAAAAAGCGGAGGAAAAAACAGGACCGATGACGGATCTTGGTTTGACGCATGAAGATATCAATAATGCAGGAACAACACTTGGAATTTCAGGTGCAAAAGAAGCAATTCGTGTGCAAAAAGCGTATATGGAAAACAATCGCTTAGGAATCCCAACGATTCTAATGGCTGATATCATTCATGGCTTCCGTACGATATTCCCAATTCCTCTTGGTTTAGGCAGTTCATGGGATATTGAAGCAGCTAAAAAAGTTGCAGAAGTTTCCGCGAAAGAAGCTGCTGTATCAGGTTTACATGTGACATTTTCACCAATGGTCGATTTAGTTCGTGATCCGCGTTGGGGGCGTGTGATGGAGTCAACAGGAGAGGATCCTTTTTTAAACAGTCGTTTTGCGGAAGCGTTTGTTAAAGGGTACCAAGGCGATGATTTAAAAAATGACTTTTTCACAGTGGCTGCTTGTGTCAAACATTTTGCAGCCTATGGTGCAGCAATCGGTGGACGCGATTATAACACAGTGAACATGTCTGAAAGACAGTTGAGAGATAGTTATTTACCTGGTTATAAAGCGGCACTTGATGCAGGTGCAAAGCTAGTAATGACGTCTTTTAACACGGTAGATGGGGTTCCAGCGACAGGGAATAAATGGTTATTTAGAGAAGTCTTGAGAAAAGAGTTTGGCTTTGACGGTGTTGTGATTTCTGATTGGGGCGCAGTGATTGAGTTGATTCCTCATGGTGTAGCACAAGATAAAAAACAAGCAGCGGAACTTGCCATTAAAGCCGGTGTTGATATTGAAATGATGACGACTTGTTATATCGAAAGTCTACAAGAATTGGTCGAAGAAAAAATAGTAGATGAAGCAGTGATAGATGAAGCTGTTTTACGAATCCTCACATTGAAAAACGATTTAGGTTTATTCGAAAATCCTCATAGAGGAGCTGATGTGACCTTAGAAAAAGAAGTTATTTTATCAAAAGAACATCGTGCCATTGCAAGAGAGGTGGCAAGAAAATCAATTGTCTTATTGAAAAATGAGACTATTTTACCACTATCAAAACAAGAAAAAGTGGCTATTGTAGGTCCTGCAGCTAGCTCGGATGATGTCATCGGGGTTTGGTCTTGGCAAGGTAAAAAGGAAGAAGCGATTTCGTTAGCGCAAGGAGTTTCTCAACTTGATGCAGAGTATGTGATTGGAAAAGAAGTGTTTGATTATTTCGAGCCAAGTCAAGCGGCAATCAATGAGGCGGTTACTTTAGCCAAAGAAGCGGATAAAGTTGTCTTAGCACTTGGAGAACAAGATTGGATGAGTGGGGAAGCTTCGAGTCGTAGTGATATTCGTTTACCGCAAGCACAACTAGATTTATTTAAAGCAGTCCAAGAAGTAAATCCTAATATCATTGTGACCCTGTACAATGGTCGTCCGTTAGATCTACAAGGAATTGATTCAGCAAAAGCAATCGTTGAAGCTTGGTTTCCTGGAACAGAGGGAGGTTCAGCTTTAGCAGATATTTTATATGGAGAATACAATCCAACTGCCCGTTTAAGTATGTCATTTCCAGAAACAGTTGGACAAGTGCCTGTGTACTATAATTATGATAATACGGGCAGACCCTACAAATCGGGTGACGAAAAATACGTAACAAAATATTTGGATGTGTCGAATTTCGCTAAATATCCCTTTGGTTTTGGTTTAAGTTATAGTGAATTTGCCTACACTGATTTTACATTAAGCTCAGATGAAATGACTCCGACAGAAACAATTACGGTTTCTATTACTGTTGAAAATCAATCGTCTATCACAGGCCAAGAAACGGTTCAATTGTACATTCGGGATCAAGTTGGGGAGGTTGTTCGTCCAGTGAAAGAATTAAAGGGCTTCGAAAAAGTAACGTTGCAACCTTATGAAAAAAAGAACGTTCAATTTACAATTAGTGAAGAACTGTTACGTTATGTTCATGGTGATCAAACTTATGCTAGTGATGCTGGCATGTTTGATGTCATGATTGGGTCAAACAGCAGAGATACTTTAACAAAAACGTTTAAATTATTGAAATAGATAGGAAGAGTGAGATGACGTATCACAAACGAACAATTAAAAATGGTGAGACAATAGTTTCGTTTTTAGAAACTGGTGACCTTTACGAAATACTACATGAAAATATCATGATCAATCAACTACATGGAAATGCATTAGATGGTAGTTGTAATCAGCTTTATTTACGAGTTCACGAAAAAAGCGGTATTCAAACAGCATCAATGGTTGGTTCGAATTCAGCGAGTAAATTTCAATTTGGAAACGAACAAGCAACTTGGATCGGTCAGTTTTTAGGTGTGTCTTATCAAGTAGATTTTCGTCTAGCGGAAACTGGTATTTGGTTTTGGCAAGTAACTTTGTCAGGTTCTGGTCAAAAAGTTGAGGTCATTTACGGACAAGATCTTGGAAATGCAACAAAAGGTGCTGTCCGCTCGAATGAGGCTTATATGTCCCAATATTTAGACCATCATGTCACAAAAGAGAATGGAACAATTACTATTTCTTCAAGACAAAACCAACCGCAAGATGGTCATTTTCCAGTGATCGAGCAAGGAAGTTTAAATCCGTTGGTGAGCTTTTCGACGGATGGTTATCAATTTTTCGGTCGTGAGTATAAAGAAACCAATCAAGCAAAAGCATTCAAGCAAGAGTATTTATCAAATGAAGTATATCAGTATGAATTTGCTTATATTGCATTACAAACCGAAATCTATGAACTAACCGAACAACAAACAAAGCTGGTATTTTATGGCGCTCCAATAAAGAATCAAGCACAAGTAATTGAAAAACCACTGATTTCTTTAGCAGATATCAAAAAAAGCTATGAAACACTAAAATTTGGCGTAATCGAGGAACAAGGAACAACCAGTTCAAAGAAACTAGGTAAACCAATTACAGGTAAAACACTAACGGATAAAGAGCGTAATGAATTATTTCCACATCAAAACTTAGTTGAAATAATAGATGGAAACGTGGCTTCTTTCTTTACAGAAAGTTACCATCATGTGGTTTTGAAAGAAAAAGAAGTCGCTATGGAAAGAGCACACGGACATATTCTATTAAGTGGGACTGAACTAAGTGTAGAGCGACCAATACTCAGCACAACCGTTTATATGTATGGTCTATTTAATTCTCAAGTCGTTTTAGGAAACACTTCAATGAATAAATTAATGAGCAATAGTCGAAATTCATTAAACCTCCTAAAACAGTCTGGACAAAGAATTTATATCAAAGAAGGCGAAAATTGGCGAATATTGACAATGCCATCTGCGTTTGTAATGGGATTAAACTCGGCCACATGGTATTATAAATTAGAGAATGATATAATTAAAGTGAGAACCTATACGCTATGTGATACCAAAGAAGTTCGTACAAAAGTTACAAGTCAACAAGGGTTGAGCTATACGTTTGCTGTGACCAATCAATTGATAATGAACGCTGATGAAGATGAACCTGCATACAACGTGACCAAAGTAAATGAATTGGTGACTGTAAAAGCTTCGACTAATTCAGTGATCCATGAAGAGTATCCTGATTTAACGTATTATTTTTCCTTAGATAAATCGTTTGAATTGACCGATGAAGGGTTGTTTTTATCTGATGGATCCGCAGAAATTTTAACGACTTTTGTGATTGAAGAACAACAAGAATTTTCGATGCATATTCAAGGTAGCTTAACTGGAGAAGCATTCAAAAAAATAGAGACCACATATAAGAAGGAAAATGATCAATTCCTGAACTTTATTAATGGCTTATTAAATAACTTCCAATTAACACACGAAACAGAAGATGTTGAGTCGATGAATGTCTTGTCGCGTTGGTATACACATAACATGCTGGTGCATTATCTTTCTCCTCATGGATTAGAACAGTATGGAGGAGCAGCATGGGGAACACGGGACGTTTCACAAGGACCAACAGAATTTTTCTTTGCAGTCAATCGTCCAGAAGTCGTGCGTTCAATCATAAAAAACGTTTATGCCAATCAATTTGAAGATGATGGAAATTGGCCCCAGTGGTTTATGTTTGATCGATATGAAAAACAAAAAGCGGATGAAAGTCACGGAGATGTGATCGTTTGGCCAATGAAAATAGTCGCTGATTATTTAGCTAAAACAAAAGATTTCGGAATTTTAGATGAAATGATTCCTTACACAGATCGTAAAACGTTCTTGAAAACCAAAGAGACCTATACCTTGTTTGATCATGTAAAAAAAGAAATTCAATTCATTGAAGACAACTTTTTACAAGGAACGTATTTATCTTGTTATAGCGATGGTGATTGGGACGATACCTTACAACCGTATGATAACAAGTTGAAAAAATATATGGCAAGTAGCTGGACCGTTGCCTTGACGTATCAAGTTATAAAAAAATTGGCTAGCTTATTATCAGAAGTTGATGCTGTATACGGTGAACATTTAGAGAAATTGTCTGTCAATATAAAAAAAGACTTTGAAACGTATATTTTATCTGATCAAACAATTCCAGGTTTTGTTTATATGGAAGATACAAATCATGTTGAATTTATGATTCATCCAATCGATAAGAAAACTGGCATTCAATACCGTTTGTTACCAATGACCCGGAGTATGATCGCTGAATTATTAACCGCTGAACAAGCCAAACATCATTATGCGATTATCAAGGAGCATTTGCAATTTCCTGATGGTGTCCGCTTGATGAATCGGCCAGCTACTTATAAAGGTGGCGTAAGCACCAACTTTAAGCGTGCAGAACAATCAGCTAATTTTGGCCGTGAAATTGGATTACAGTATGTTCATGCGCATATTCGTTTCACAGAAGCGATGGCAAAGCTCGGTGAAGCAGATGAAACGTGGCGGGCTTTGAATGTAATTAATCCAATTCAACTAAAAGAACATGTCAAAAATGCCGAAATACGACAAGCGAATGTGTACTTCAGTAGTTCTGATGGAGACTTTAAAACTAGATACGATGCGCAAGAAAACTTTGGTAAACTAAAAGAAGGTAGTGTTGGTGTCAAAGGCGGCTGGCGGATTTATTCTAGCGGACCTGGTATTTATCTGAATCAACTATTAAGCAACGTCTTAGGGATACGAGAAGATAGTGAAAATGTGATTTTTGATCCAGTATTGCCAAAAGAGTTAAACGGATTGGCAATGATTTATCAAATAGCGAATAAAGAAGTAAATGTTGTGTTTCATTTACAAAGTCAAAAGGCAACCGTTGTAGCAAATGGAACAGAACTACCTGTAAAACGAGAAAAAAATCCGTATCGTCAAGGCGGACTGATTGTCTCTTTAGAAAAACTCAATGCTTGCTTGGACAAGAGTGAAAATCAACTAGATATTTATTGTTAGGAGATGAGCGTACATGGTAGGAATCAAAGAAATTGCAAAAAAAGCAGGTGTATCGATCTCAACTGTTTCTTATGCGTTAAATGGTAGTCCAAAAGTCACTGAAGCAACTCGAGCAAAAATCCAAGCGATTGCAGAGGAATTGGACTATGTTCCTAACATGGCTGCTCGAACTCTAAAAAGGCAGCAAACCAATATAATCGGTGTTTATCTAGCTGATTATGGAGGAAGCTTTTATGGTGAATTATTGGATGGTATTAAAATAGGACTGGAAGCACAGAACTTTGAAATGATCGTTTGCAGTGGGAATAAATCACATTTGTTTATTCCCGAGCGAATGATTGATGGTGCAATCATTCTTGACTGGACGTTTAAGAATAAAGAAATCGAACAATACGCAGGACGAGGGCATTACTTAGTCATTTTAGATCGTATGATCACGCATGAAAATGTACGTAAAGTGTTACTAGATAATAAAGGCGGTGCAACATTAGCAATTGAAAAAGCTGTTGCCAGCCAAACAGAAAAAATGTTTTTAGTCTCTGGACCTAAAAAAAGCTATGATGGTCAAGAACGATTAAGTGCTAGTATCAAAGAATTAGAGCGGTTTGGTATTGATTATGAGATTATCTCAGGTGATTTTACAGAATCTTCTGGATATCGGGCAGCTAAGGAAATCATGGAGAAAAATCCAACATTTCCTGTTGATATTTTTGCGTTAAATGATGAGATGGCCATTGGTATTTACAAATATTTCAAGGAAACACCTTACGAAATTGGCCACGAAATTCGCTTGCTCGGCTTTGATAATATTGATATAAGTGCGTTTGTTCAACCACGATTAGCAACAATTTCATATTCTAAACACCGTTGGGGAATGCTAGCAGCTGAAAAAATCATCCAATTGATTGCTGGAGAAGAAACTGAAGATGATCATATTTACACGAGTTTTATAGAAGGAGCTTCATTTCCTGCGAGGAATGAATAAAGATATTATTTGGTTAGAGAGAACTAAATAGAATAGTTTAAGAGGGTACACCGAAATAGATGCTTGATTTCGGTGTACCCTCTTAACTATATATTAAACAGTTGTAAAATGAACTATTTTGATTTAAACTATTTATCAAGAGGTGATAATCATGATTTCTGATCGAGATAGTTTAGCTGAAACTGTTTATATTCTAAGTATTTTGCAACAAAATTATGTAGTATCAAAATTAAAGACATTACAACTAAATAGCATACAAGCGCGTAGCCTAAGTTATATTTCTATTCACCCAGGAACGATACAACGTGATGTAGCAGATTATTTAGGTAAAAAACAAGCTACGATTACAAATATTTTAAAAGGGTTAGAGGAGCGGCAACTTGTTTATCGTGAAATCCCAAAAGACAATGAAAGACAAAAAAATATCTTTCTTACGAATGAAGGAAAACAAGTAGTTGACCAAGTACATCTACTTTTTGAAAAGCTAGATGAAAAATTTCGAAAGGGTTTAACGAATGAAGAACAAAAACAGCTAAAAACGATCCTAGCCAAAGCTGAAAAAAATTTTAAGGAAAAATAGTTCGATTTTTTACAATAAAAAGGAGATGGTTGTATGATCACAGAAAAGAAATTTGGTAATGGAGACAATGTTTGGATCAATATTGATTCCGATCAAATTGCAAGTGACTCAGAATTATATAAACAATATGGTATCGACAATGAGATTATATCTTATGCTTTGGATAAAAATGAACGGGCCCGTATCGAATACAACAATGAATTAAAAACATTTATCCTAATTTATAATGTTCCGCAAAAGAAAAAGGATAACCACCATTATGAAGCAATCCCAATGACATTTTTGATTAAAAATAAGCAATTATTGACAATAACAAATAGTGGAAATGACTATATTATCGATTATATGGAAAAATATTTACAAAACAATGCGGATAGTTCTGTTTATAAATTTTTATTTTCGAGTTTATTCTTGATTACAGATAAATTTTTTCCTGTCATCGAAGAGATGAATAGCGAACGAAATCAAATCAATGATATGCTAAAAGAAAAAACAACTAAAAAGAATTTATTATCACTCTCAGATGTAGAAACAGGTGTTGCTTATTTTATTTCTGCTACAAAACAAAATACTGTGCTGTTAGAACAAATAAAAACCAACGTCATTTTTCAATCATTGAATGATGTAGAAAAAGAACAATGGGAAGATACGTTGATTGAAGCAAGACAATTAGTAGAGATGGCACAATTGACGTCACAAGTGCTTCAGCAATTATCAGGAACTTACAATAATATTTTAAATAATAATTTAAATGATACAATGAAAATTTTGACTGTATTGTCTATTTTATTAACAATACCAACCATTGTGACCGGTTTTTTCGGGATGAATATGCCATTGCCTTTGGAACATAATATTCTAGGTTGGATGATTGCTATCGGGATTAGTTTGATTGGCTGGTTCGGTTTATCATTTGTCTTACGTCTTATATTAAAATAAGGAAACAAGTATGTGGTGAGCAACAAAAGTGAGATCACTATAAGTTACTCACACTACATATGAATAGGTGGCTTAGGAAGAAGTAATACTTTTTTGTTCAACGCTTTTTTGAAGTTTACAAATGCTTGGATTATTTTTTTCTTAAGTGTTTAATAAAAATTATGATTGCTAAGATCGCTAAGAGTGAACCTATGACCCATGGAATCATGAACGCTAATTCTGCATCTACCATGTGTATTCCCCCGTTCTTATTTAATGACTGATGTTGGATCGTTTCCCCAACCTATAATACATTTTAATCGTAAAGGGCATAATAATCCATTAGGAACTATCAATCATTTTTTATAAACATAATCTAGCCTCTTGCAGTTCAATGACTTTTCAGGGATAATAAGGAACTGAGTCTAAAAAGCTAAAACGATTTAGATAATTAATCCTAAAAATACGTTCGCACTGAAATAAATTAGATGATGTGTAGGATGATTTGATCAATAACATAGAAGAATGGGGAAACAATGGACAAAACAAATTTCAGTACCTATGCAATAAGTGAGGTACTCCTAAGAGCAATTTCAGATTTGGGGTATGAAACACCAACGCCAGTTCAACAAGCTGTGATCCCGGCAGTCTTGAATGGAAAAGATGTTTTAGTCCAATCACAGACCGGTAGCGGTAAAACAGCTAGTTTTGGTATCCCGCTTTGTGAAAAAGTAGAATGGACCGAAAACAAACCTCAAGTTCTTGTTTTGGAACCAACTAGAGAATTAGCTCAGCAAGTGCAAGAAGATTTGATCAATATCGGTCGCTATAAACGAATAAAAGCTACAGCAGTTTATGGAAAAGCATCCTATGTTAAACAAAAATCGGAATTAAAGCAAAAGAGCCATATCGTTGTAGGAACGCCTGGTCGTGTGCTTGATCATATAAAAAAAGGCTCCTTACCTCTTGAGAAAATCAATTGCTTAGTGATTGATGAGGCAGATGAAATGTTGAATATGGGGTTTATAGATCAAGTAAAAGAGATCATCCAAGCCTTGCCAGAAGCAAAAAATACAATGCTATTTTCTGCAACAATGCCACAAACGATCGAACAAATGAGTCGTTCGTATCTGAATGAACCAATCGTTGTGAAAATCGAAGCTACAGAAAAAACGATTCCAAAAATTCAACATGCTTTTTTAGAGACAACAGATGAGAATAAATTAGCTGCATTAGAAGCCGTGACCATCGTCGAAAATCCAGATACATGTATCATTTTTGGAAATACACAAGAGAAAGTCAATGACACGTATGATTTCTTGGTCAAAGCAGGATATCCAGTCGGAAAATTACATGGTGGTATGATGCAGGAAGACCGTTTTGAAGTAATGGATGCGTTTAGAAAAGGCAAGTTTCGTTACCTCATAGCAACAGATGTAGCGGCTCGAGGCATCGATATTGAAAATATCACTCATGTCATCAACTTAGATGTACCTTTTGAAAAAGAAAGTTATATCCATCGTGTTGGCCGTACTGGTCGTGCTGGTAAAGAGGGCTTTGCATTAACGTTTGTCACACCAAAAGAAATGGCTTTGAAAAAAGAAATCGAATCATTTGGCGCATTTACAATGACCAAAATCACTTTACCCAATGCTAAACTTGTAGCAAGAAGTAAAGCTGCTTTCGAAAAAAAAATAACCACAAAGCAAAAACCAAAGCATCAAAAAGCGAAACGCGTAAATGAAGAAATTACCAAAGTTTATTTTAATGGCGGCAAAAAAAAGAAATTACGAGCATTAGATTTTGTAGGAACTCTCTCAAATATTGAAGGAATTACTGCAGAAGATATTGGAATCATTACTATTCAAGAAAATGTGACCTATGTTGATATTTTAAATGGAAAAGGGCAACTGGTCATTCAAGCAATGAAAGATCGAACAATCAAAGGCAAGCAATTGAAAGTACACGTAGCAAGAAAAAAATAATAAAAAATAGACATAACGCCATTTTACTGAGTTATGTCTATTTTTTATGTATATAATTAGTGAGTAAATTGTCTATAAAGATTCACTATCTCGACTATTTATCTAAATAGCTACCTAAATTTTAAAAAAGAATAAACCCTAATTTTTCATTAAGAAAGCCATCGTAAATGACAATTATTCTACTTATAAATTATAGTTAATAAGTACCTATTTATTTCACGGATAGAAAAAAGTTGATGAATGATTTGGAGAAAAAAATGAAAAAAATAAAAGAATTAATTAAAAATCGTAATCTTTCAACCTTAAAAAATCGTAAGCGAGTTGGCGTGATCGTATTATTTTTAACGATTGCTCTATTTTTATTATTTGTGATACGACTTTCATATATTGTAGTAACAGGTAAAGTTGCAGGTGTTTCTTTAGATGAAAAAACCAAAGAGCTTTACCAAGTTCACGAGACACTTGAAGCAAAACGCGGCTCAATTTTTGACAAAGATGGTAATGTCTTAGTGGAAGATTCTAGTGCATTTTCGTTATATGCGATTTTAGATGAAAACTATACTGATTTAGAAGGCAAAAAATTATACGTTCAAGAAAAAGATTGGCCAGCGATCGCAGAAATTTTTGAAAAATATGTGAAAATCGATAAAGCAACGACACTAAAGCAATTAAAACCTAACGTAAATGAAGACGGAGAACCTATTACAACAGTTGAGTTTGGAACAAATGGCAGAAATCTAAATTTTGAAACAAAAAGAAATATTGAAGAAGCATTAAAACAGCAAAATATATCGGGTATCTATTTTAGAGAAGAAAAAAAACGTAGCTATCAATCTGGAAATTTTGCGTCTTACTTTATTGGCTACACCCAAGAAGATGATAAGGGAAATGAAAAAGGTGTAATGGGGATTGAAGAAGCCTATAACAATAAATTATCAGGTAAAAATGGCTCTAGAAGTTTTGAAAAGAACTCTCCTTTAGGTGATGTAAAACCAGGTAGTGTAAAAGAAACAAAGCAGGTTGATGGAAGTGATATTTATACGACATTAGATAGTAATCTGCAATCTTACCTAGAAGAGTTATTGGACAATACAATGCAAAAGTATCAGCCAGAGCATATTACAGCCACATTGATGGAAGCAAAAACCGGCAACATATTAGCTACTTCTCAAAGACCTTCGTTTGAACTGGATACCAAAAACGGATTGGGGGAGGCTGAGAATAGTTGGAGAAATATTCTTTTAGAAGATGTTTACGAACCGGGTTCAACAATGAAAAGTATGATGGTCGCAAGTGCAATCGAAGAAAATAAATTCAATGAAAGTGAGCAATTCACCTCAGGCAGTATTAAGGTTGATGATGCAACGATCAATGATTGGAATAATGGAGTCGGCGAAGGGAATATGACGTTTAGACAAGGGTTAGCGTGGTCAAGTAATGTTGGTATGGTGACACTTCAGGAACGTATGCCAGATTTATGGCAAGAATACCTTAAAAAATTTGGTTTTGGTCAAAGTACAAATTTTGGATTATCTGGTGAAGCAGCTGGAGAAATCCAAAATAAGACAACAGTCGATCGCGCAATGACCTCTTATGGACAAGGTATTTCTGTTACCCATTTACAAATGCTTCAAGCCTATACTGCTATTGCCAATGGCGGAAAAATGATGAAACCGAATATTATCAGCAAAGTTGTTTCCCCAACTGGAGAAGAAACAACTATCCAGCCAGAAAACGTTGGAACGCCAATTTCTAGTGAGACGGCTGGAAAAGTGTTGGCGTACATGCAGGATGTTACAGTAGATCCTAAATACGGAATGGGAAAAGAATATGCAATCGACGGACTAAATGTTTCTGCAAAAACAGGTACAGCAGAATTTTTTGAAAATGGTAGTTATCAAAAACAAGAGTATCTACATTCTGTCGTTACGATCACACCCACTGAAAACCCTGAGTATATTTTTTATATGACCCTTAAAAAACCAGTACTGCAAGGTATCTCAGCAAATGACATTATCTCTGAAGTATCGAATAAATTGGTAAAACGAGCTATCGTTTCGCGTAATTAAAAAAACGAACACGTCTCTTAAAGAGGTGTGTTCGTTTTTAATGTTTCTACAACTTGTTCATCTGGTGTAACAAAGATTGTTTTTTGATTTTCATAAATAACATATCCCGGTTTGGCGCCATTTGGTTTATGCACATGTTTTACTTGGACATAATCAACGGGTACTTGAGCAGACAAGCGATATTTAGAATAATAAGCGGCAAGATTTGCAGCTTCTGATAGTGTTTCATCAGATGGATCTGTATCCTTGATAATTACATGAGATCCAGGAATGTCTTTTGCGTGGAGCCAAATATCTGTTTTTCTCGCTGTTCTAAGAGTAAGCTGATCATTTTGCAGA
The DNA here is from genome assembly GCF_051714545.1 of Enterococcus sp. AZ126. Taxonomy (NCBI): domain Bacteria; kingdom Bacillati; phylum Bacillota; class Bacilli; order Lactobacillales; family Enterococcaceae; genus Enterococcus; species Enterococcus sp. AZ126. Next base: position 387,238 of record NZ_JBIOSB010000001.1, on the reverse strand, counting down.
TTATTACGACCAACAAGAATTAGCGTACCATCACTTGAATAAAATTCTTCTGGTTTGCTTTTCTTCGGTTGTTTCTGTTTCTTTGTGCCACGTTTTTTTACATAGCCTTGTTCAATCAATTCTTCCCGAATCATCTCGATATCCATTGGACCAGCGATTTCTAATTGAGATAAAACAGACTCCAAATAGCTGATTTCTTGAGTAGTTTGTTCAATTTGTCCATGCACTACTTTGACTGCATTTTTTAGTTTTTGATATTTTTGAAAATATTTTTGAGCATTTTGATTTGGCGTAAGTGCTGGATTTAATTTTATTTTTAATAAATGATCTTCTTCGTAATAATTAGGTAATTCAACGAATTCAGCGCCCTTTGGAACTTGAGTCATAAATGTCGTCAAAAGTTCACCGTCACGTCGATAATTTTCAGCATGTTCTGTATCGGCCAAAGTCTGTTGAAGCTTTATAACTTTACTTTGATTTCGTTTTAGTTCATTTTCAATTTTATGAATCAATTCGCCGCCTTGTTGTTTTACACGGTCTTTTTCAGCTTTACCGCCATAAAATGCATCTAGCAGTTTACTAAGATTTACAAAATTTTCTTGTTTTCCTTCCAAAGATGCAAAAGGAAGCGGCGTAAAGAATTCTTTATTTTCCCTAATTGTTAATGTTGGTGCAATTTCATGTTCAATCATCGACCAAAAGGTTTGCCAAACAGGCATTTTCTCGTTTGGTTGCCCATTTAAACGAAACGCTAGCTCATCTGCTGTGTCTTTCCCTAATCCTTGAAATTGACTTTGTAGGTATTTTCCATTAATTTCACTTGTTTTTGAAAGAATGTCAAAAACTTTTTCTTTAGTCGATAAGAAAGGATTTTCTAAATTTTGTTTGGGAGGATCAATGTATTCAACACCAGGAAGTAGTGAACGATAACTATTTTGAGAGCTTCCAATATGTTTGATGGCATCTAATATCTTGTCGTTTTCCTTATTTATCAAAACAATTGTACTATGTCTACCCATCAATTCAACGATTAAAACGATATTTTGTAAATCACCTAGTTCATCTCTTTTTGAGAAAGTAAAATGAATCACTCGATCGTTATCAATTTGATGGATTCTTTCCAAAATAGCTCCTTCAAGAAACTTACGCAGCATCATGACAAAGTTTGGTGGTGTACCAGGATTGGCATAAGCGATTTCGGTCAGTTGGATCCTTGCATAACTTGGGTGAGCTGATAGAAGTAATTTATGATTTTTTCCCTTAGTACGAATAATTAAAATAATTTCATTTTCATAAGGCTGGTGAATTTTTGAAATTCGGCCTGTGGCGAGGGTCTCGGATAATTCTGAGACCATTGCATGAGTAAATACGCCATCAAATGACATAAACATCCCTCAATTCTATATACATAATAATACTATTATAACGGAGTTCTTTTTATTTAGAAAGGAAGTGAGAAATAAAAGCTCAAGAATGTGAATTTGATGAATCGATTTAACAAATGACTGCGCTTTCCTGTAATATTTAGTATAATATAACTAGATTTAGTACAGGGAGGAAAGATCATGGTAAAAAGATTAATCAGTGCTAGTTACAGTGAAGTCGCAAAAATGACGGCGGAGGAGCTTAAGCAGTCAATCAAAGCGAGCGAAGGTCGGACGATCTTGTCAGAAAATGTCGTCATAACATCTCCTCAAGCTGGAGATATCAGTAATGCAGAAGTCGCTGCTGCATTTGGAGCAGATTTAATTTTATTAAATGTTTTTGATTGCTTCAATCCAATCGTACAAGGAATTCCAGGTATGTCTTTTGATGAGGTCATGAGCTATTGGCAGAACCCAGAGTCAAACAAAATCAATCCAATTCCTATTTTAAAAGAGTTAGTTGGACGTCCAATCGGAGTAAATTTAGAACCAGTTGATGAGTCATCGGCTATGTTTAGTGATAAATTAACCATCAGTTCTGGCCGCACAAGCTCAAAAGAAACGATTCAAAAAGCAGAAGAAATGGGCATTGATTTTATTTGTTTGACAGGAAATCCCGGGACTGGTGTGACTAATTTGGAAATTGCCAAAGCAGTTAAAATAGCAAAAGAAAATTTCTCTGGATTGATCATTGCTGGAAAAATGCATAGCGCAGGCTCAGATGAGCCAGTTGTTTCTATGGAAGCCGTAAAAGCATATGCAGAAGCTGGCGCGGATATCTTATTATTACCAGCTGTTGGAACTGTACAAGGTTTTGCAGAGGAAAATATGAAAGAGGCAGTAGCTATTGCAAAAAAATATAATTTATTAACAATGTCTGCGATTGGAACCAGTCAAGAAAGCGCGAATAAAGAAACAATTCGGCAAATTGCATTGACCAATAAAATTTGTGGGGTCGATATTCAGCATATTGGTGATGCCGGATATGGTGGACTTGCCCCAGTTGAAAATATTTATGAGATGTCTGTTGCCATTCGCGGAATGCGTCATACGATCAATCGAATGGCTCGTTCAGTAAATCGATAACAAAAAACAAGAAGCTGGTTTTATCCAAAGCTTCTTGTTTTTTGTTAGGCGTCTGGCCAAATTTGTTTTGCTGTATCGACAACTAATCTTACTTTTGCCCATTGTTCGTCCTCAGTTAAATAATTTCCTTCTTCTGTAGAAGCAAAGCCGCACTGAGGAGAAAGACAAAGATTTTCTAAGGGAATATACGTTGTCGCTTCCTTAATTCGCTTAGTTAAATTTTCTTTTGATTCTAATTCTGGAAACTTAGAAGTGACTAAACCAAGGACCACTTTTTTTGTGGGATCATTTTTGTAAATTTGTGCTAATGGTTCAAATCCACCTGAGCGGTCATCATCATATTCTAAGAAGTAGCCATCAATAGCCAATTGTGCTAAGTACGTCGCAACATGGTCATAAGCTCCTGCAATTGCCCAATCAGATTTATAATTGCCGCGGCAAACATGCATTGTAATTGTCAAGTCATCGGGTAAATCCTTCAGTAATTTGTTCACAACGGAAACACCAGCCTCACATTGCTGTTGCCAATGCTTGATTTCGTCTTCCGTCTTAGCATTTTCAATAAACCCAGTATACATCCCCCAAGAAGTATCATCGAGTTGAAGATAACGACAGCCTAAATCATAAAATTTCAGAATCGTTTGATGATACGCTTTTGCCAAATCATCGATAAAGGCATTTTCATCTTTGTAACTTTCATAAGTAAATGTATCACTCTTACGATTGAAAAGTAACGTTGGAGAGGGAATGGTAGCTTTCGCACTAATTCCTTCAGGTGTATGCTGCTTTAAAAAAGTAAATGCCTCAAAAAAAGGATGATTCGGATTGAAGGAGACTTTATCTGAAATTTCATAAGAAGCTGCTCTTGTTTCAACTTCATTAAATTGATAGCCATGTTCAGGTGTTGTTTGTGTTACCCCGTTTAATCCCCAAAGAAAGTCTAGATGCCACCAACTTCGGCGGAACTCACCATCTGTAACGGCTTTTAAGCCGTTTTTAACTTGTAGGTTGATTAATTCAATGATGGCTTGATCTTCAATTGTTTTTAGTTCTTGAGCAGAAATTGTTTGATTTAAAAAATTTTCTCTTGCAGTTTTTAATGTCGTAGGTCGTAAAAAGCTACCTACTTGATCGTATCGAAATGGAATCTCTTTAATAATTGTCATGTTGTTGCCTCCTTTTTAGTTGTATGCGTCTTGCCAAATCTTTTCTATAATTGTTTTTACAAAATTAATTTTCTTCCATTGATCTTTTTCCGTCAAGTGATTTCTTTCATGTGTCGATGCAAAACCATATTGAGGAGATAAGCAAACCTGACTTAGAGGTACAAATTGACAGGCTTTGTTGGAAAATAAAAAAAGAGCTTGGGACGTAAGTCCCAAAAACCTTAAAATAAAAGACCGAAAATCGTAAAAAATGATTTTCAGTCTTTTATTTTTTAGATTATTGGGAGAATCCTTCATGTTTTCTAGCTTACTTAGCCTATATTTCCTTAAATTTACTGCGATTAACGCGAATCCAATTTCATTGTGTGCCTGTTGTTTCCCTCGAACAGAGAACCGAGTGAACCCTAAACAAGCCTTCAAATGTCCGAAAGCTGGTTCGACGTCAATTTTTCGTTGACGATAGAGTTTACCTGTTTCTTCTTCTGAAAGCAGCTGTTGAATTCTTGCTTTAAAGTATTCCCAATTCATGTTCTTTTGAATCTCACGATTCTTGTCACTCTTCGCTTTTGTACACTGGCTTCGAAGAGGACAATTCGAGCAGTCTTCACATTCATACCGTTTTAAATAACGTTTAAAGCCATATTTATCTGTACGAATAGAATAGTTTCGAAAATTCATTTTTCGTCCGTTTGGACAAAGAAACGTATCATCTAATTCCTGATACGACCAGTTTGCTGGAAGGAACGGATTTTGTTTAAACTTTTTCTTCTGTTCTTTATGGTACATGGCATAAGTGATGAGTGGTGTTCGCTCGTGATCCTCTAAAACCGCTTGATAGTTTTCTTCTCCTCCATAGCCGGCATCTGCGACAATATAGTTTGGCAGATCAAAGAAACGCTCTTTTAAAGTGGTTAAAAAAGGGCGCAATGTTCGTGTATCTGTTGGATTTGAGAAAAGATCATAGCCTAAAATATACTGACTGTTCGTGGCGATTTGAAGATTATAACCTGCTTTCAACTGACCATTTTTCATATGATCGTCTTTCATGCGCATAAAAGTGGCATCTAGATCAGTTCTAGAGTAACTGTTTCGTTGCCCTAAAATCTGTCTATGTTTTTGATAAGCGAGTTTTCGCTCTTTAAAGTCCTTGAAAAGTGTCCTTAATTTTTTAGGAATTTTTCGTTTAGAACGGATTGATTTGCGCGTAATTCCATCCTCTGCTTGTTCGATTTTTTCTGTAAACTTTTCGACAACATGCGCGAGATTTTCTTCAATCTTACCTAATTCAGTGACAGATAATTCTTTTGAGGACTCTCGCTCAATTTCAGGAATAATTTGATTCTTTAACAATTCATCGTAGAGAAAATTTGATTTTTCAGTAAGCTTTTTATTAAAGTTATCAATGGATTTTCTCCAAACAAAGGTGTATTTATTGGCGTTGGCTTCAATCTTTGTACCATCGATAAAAATGGCTTCTTCATCGATTAATTGTTCCTTGACTAATTGGCTACGGAACTGGACGAAGCACTCCCGAAGGAGTGCATTCACTAAAGGATTCACTCGAAAACGATTGATGGTTCGATAACTAGGTTGATAACTTTGAGTAAGCCACATCATGCGAATACTGTCTTTCGTCAAGGCTTCAATCTTGCGACCAGAAAATACAGATTGTGTGTAGGCACATAAAATCATCTTCATCATCATTTTCGGATGATAAGAAGAAGGCCCCATTTGATGATGAAAAGGAAGAAAGCGTTCCTCCGGAATACTTTCAACTAATTGATCAATGACAAACGCAATATCGTTTTTTTCTAACTGAAAACTAAAATCTAGAGGAAGAACGACTTGATTTGTGGTATAATTTTTAAACATAAGAACACCTCGCTGACTTATTTGTTTAGTCACTTTTATTTTAGCAAAGGTGTTCTTATTTTTGTACAAAAAAACAATCCAGATGCCAATCAATTTGACTGGTATCTGGATTTTTCGTTAGTACTTACGTCCCAAGCTCGATTGAACGCGTTACCACCTTTAATTCAAAAATCTCTCACAAGATTTTTCTCAATTAGGCACAGATGCAATCAATACCTTAACGCTGTAATGGGCGTTCCCAATAAAAACTTAAAGGCCATCTTCCTGTTTTCTCAAATTATCTCTTTTCAGCTACCGAGACGCTCTCATTAATTTTCTAAAAACAGTACTCTTCTTTTCATCGTATTTTAATGTATTCATCATATTGAAAAGTATAGGCTAGAGAGATCTGTTTGTCAACCAATGAAGACAGATTCTATTATCATTGTTTTTTTTATAATTATATAATTTTAAGTGAAAAACCTCCTTTTTTATTAAAAATAACGCTGGTATTATTTGTTATACTAGGCAAAGGAATCAAGTACTAGTATAATAGAGTTACAAGTAGTAGAGGAGAGAAGAAATGAAGAAGAATTTTGTAGATGTTAAAGATGATTTTGTCGCTTATTTAAATAGACAAAAAAAACTTACGGCAATCATGCTGGCCGTGATCGTGCTATTTTTTATAAGCTTATTCATAGTAGTACCGAAAGTGCAAGCGAATATTCGTGCTTCTGAAATTAAGTCTTTAGTAAGCCAAGAAAAACTGGCAAAAAAAGCCAATTATTTAAATACTAAAACTGCTGATGAAGAAATCAAAGAAAAAACAGCAATGACGGTTTTATTCTCAGTACCTAGTGGAAAAACATATGAAAATGTCATTGATGTATTAAAAAGTTCTGAACAAATGAACGATTTCAATCATAGTATTTATATCTACCCAATGGTTTATAATGTGGGAGAAATTGAAAAAAATTACGAAATCAAACAGAACGACGTAACAATTATTTTCTTTGAAAATGGAAAAGAAAAAAATCGAGTTATCGTGGATGAAAGTTTTGATGCAAAAACGATGCTTATTCCATCTTTGAATCAGTTGCCATTGTCTAGTTTAGGAGAGAGTATTCAGCAGCCACCAGCGCAAACGACTAATACAACAGAGTCAACTCAACCATCAGCTGAAAATGCAAGCAGTGAAGAACAATCGATAGAAAATTCTGCAGAAGCGGATTCAGCTGCACAATAAAATCAATTTAGTAGAAAGAAGGGCTTGATATGAGAGAATTTATTCTATTCAGTTTATTGGGACTTTTTATGATAAGACCTAGAGTAAAGCGTGTATACGTGAGAAGTGAACGATGTGGCAAGAATTAAGTGGCGGACTTTGGCGACAGATTTAGTAAGAAAGAGGACTTGGCCTAAAACTGAGTCCTCTTTCAATCGTAATACGTCAAAAAAAGTCCGGATAACTGAAAAAGTTCGTTTGATTCCTTTTGACAAAATTCGCAAAGAGTCCTTAAAATGGTATCAAGATCCAGAAAGTATGCGTAATATAGTTGGAATAAAAATTATCTATACCAAAGAGCAAATTCAACAAATGTACGAATGGCAAAATGAGCATGGGCTACTTTATTATATTGAATATAATGGAGGGGATCGACCTCAAATAATCGGTGATGTCTGGTTAGCAGAAGATGATTACGCTATTGTGATCGATCAAGCATTTCGTAATCGTCATATTGGGAGAATCGTTACAAAATATTTCATCTATAAGTCAAAAAAATTAGGCAGAGATTTTATTACAGTCAGTGAAATATTTAATTGGAATAAAGCCTCACAAAAAATGTTCACAAATTTAGATTTTTATCCATTTAGAGAAAATAAAGATAGCTGGAGTTATCGTAGACGCTTAAAAAATCGTGAGAACTAAATAAAGTTCAAAATAATCTTTATTTAGATCAATTTTAGACTTGACGAACAAATTCTTTTTAGTGTAAACTGATTTTAACAGAAAAACTATAGGAGTGAGTACATGAACGGACTATCAAAACCAATCAAAGAATTGAATAATTCATGGCAAAACTGGCGTAGATAGTTGTATGTATGATACTCTCGTAGATACAACTTTAGAAGACAAATTCTAAATTTTGTATCTATGTCGGCTTATTAAAGATGATTTTTTGACCGCATAGAGGATCGTTCTATGTGGTTTTTGTTTATAAAACAACGACCGCTCCTTTTTAGGATTTGTCGTTGTTTTTTGTTTGAAATCGTTAAATTATAAGAGAGAGAGGAAAAAATATGAGAAAAAATCGTTTATTCGCTGTGGTAGTAATGATTGTTGTTTTTTTGATTGGATCATTTTTTATAGAAAAAAAAGAAACAGCAAAACAAAAACTTCCCACAGTTGGGGTCTTACAGTTTGTCAGTCATCCAGCCTTAGATCAAATTTATAAAGGAATTCAAACTGGTTTGAAAGAAAACGGCTATAAAGATGGCGAAAATATGCAAATTGTTTTTCAAAACGGACAGGCGGATCAAAGCAAACTAGCCACGATGAGCCAACAATTGATACAAGAAAAAAAGTCAGATGTTTTGATTGGGATCGCAACGCCGGCAGCTCAAGCGCTTGCTAATACAACTTCTGAAATACCAATCATTCTTGGGGCAATCACTGATCCGGTCAGTGCAGGCCTGGTAGCCGATGATCAAAAACCAGGAGGCAATATTACTGGTGTAAGTGATAAGTCACCAGTTGATGCTCAGTTTGATTTAGCGATGGAAATTTTGCCGAAAAGTAAAAAAGTTGGAATTCTTTATGCCTCATCTGAGGAAAATTCTAAATATCAAGTTGAAGAAGCAAAAAAAGTTGCTGAAGAGAAAGGGTTAGCAGTAAAAACATTTGCTGTTCCTTCCAGTAATGAAATAGCGCAAACAGTTCAAGTGATGACGAGTGAAGTGGATTTCATTTATATTCCCACTGATAATACAATAGCTAATGCAATGCAAACAGTCGTAAGCGAAGCCAATAAAACAAAAACCCCGATTATTCCTTCAGTAGATACAATGGTTGAACAAGGCGGACTGGCTACAGTCGGAATCAATCAATTCGAGTTAGGGGTTCAAACAGGAAAGATGGCAGCAGATGTTTTATCTGGAAAAGCAAAACCTGAAACGACACCGATTTATACATTTAAAACAGGGGATATCATCATTAATCAAAAGCAAGCAGAAAAATTAGGAATTTCAATTCCTGAAAATATCAAATCAAACGCAACCATTATAGAATAACCACAAGGAGAGGATCAAATGATAGTTTCAGCAATTGGACAAGGAATGTTATGGGCAATATTAGGATTAGGGATCTTCATGACATATCGTATTTTAAATTTTCCGGATATGACAACGGAAGGATCATTTCCACTTGGTGGAGCAGTTTGTGTAACAGCTATTACATCGGGGATTCATCCGATTTTTGCTACCTTGCTTGGTGTTTTAGCAGGGATGTGTGCCGGTCTTGTGACGGGTTTACTATTTACTAAGGGAAAAATTCCAGTAATATTGGCAGGAATTTTGGTTATGTCAGGTTTAAATTCTGTTATTCTTTATGTGATGCAGACACCAAATTTATCTTTATTAAACAAACCAAAAATCCAAGATTTCTTTTTACAACTAAATTTACCTAATTATTACGATATTATTTTTTTAGGGGTCATCTTTTTAACAATCATTATTAGTTTATTGCTATTTTTCTTTAATACGAATTTAGGACAAGCCTATATCGCAACAGGTGATAATGAACATATGGCACGTTCGATCGGAATTAAAACAGATTCTATGAAAATATTAGGATTGACGTTATCTAATGGTGTGATTGCATTATCTGGTGCGTTGATAGCCCAAAACGATGGTTATGCGGATGTCAACAAAGGAACAGGTGTGATCGTTATCGGTTTGGCATCGATCATCATAGGTGAAGTGTTGTTCGGGGAATTGACCTTTGCAGAGCGCTTGGTCGCAATTGTTGTTGGAAGTATTATATACCAACTACTTATTTTACTCGTCATCAAATTAGGATTTGACACAACCTACTTAAAAATCTTTTCAGCTGTGATTTTAGCCCTATGTTTAATGATTCCACAATTGAAAAAAGCATTGAATTTACACTTTTTACCGCAAAAGGAGGGTGAAAAATGAGTACAGTTTTAGAACTTAGAAATGCAACAAAGCGTATTGATAATGGACTGAACGAAACAAAAACGATTTTAAATCACGTGAATTTAAAAATTGCTCAAGGTGAATTCGTCACGGTACTTGGCGGAAATGGTGCAGGTAAGAGTACGCTATTTAATAGCATTGCTGGAACCTTAGCTTTAAGTGAAGGTGAGTTGTTCATCAATGATCAGAATATTACAACCTACTCAGAAGAAAAAAGAGCCAAATACTTAGCTCGTGTCTTCCAGGATCCAAAAATGGGAACTGCGCCAAGAATGACTGTTGCTGAGAATTTACTCTTAGCTAAGTATCGAGGAAAAAGACGTGGATTTCGTTTGCGTAAAATAAATGAAGAACGTACTTTATTTACTAAAATCTGCAGTGAAGTTGGTAATGGACTAGAAAATCATCTAGATACTCCGACAGGCAATCTTTCCGGAGGACAGAGACAAGCATTAAGTCTATTGATGGCAACTTTGACGAAACCTGAGTTACTGCTTTTAGATGAACATACAGCAGCATTAGATCCTAAAACGTCTAAACAATTGATGCAGTTGACAGACCAACGAATCAAAGAAGGGCAATTAACATGTTTGATGATCACTCATCGCATGGAAGATGCTTTACGTTATGGGAATAGACTGATCGTGTTACAAAAAGGTCAAATCATCAAAGATTTGAATCAAGTAGAAAAAGAAAAATTGACCTTGCAAGATTTACTATTGTTCTTTGAAGAAGAAGCAGAAGAAATCGCTCTTGACTAAAAAAGGTGTGAAACAAAAGTGAAAGTTACTTTTGTTTCACACCTTTTTTTAGTACTGATTTATTTTTGTCTACTATTTTTTTTAACAGACGTTCAACAATTCCAGTTACCATAAAACCAGCTGCAATTGCTCCTGCGGTCATGATTACTTTAATAATTGAATGTGCTCCTCCAATATAATCACCTAAAACAATATTTCTAACTGCTTGATAGGCAGGTCCACCTGGGACTAAAGGTACAAGACTAGGAATATTAAAAATCGTCATTGGCATTTTTTTTCTGCGCGAAAAATAGATACTTAACAAACCAATACCCATCGCACCAAGAAAATTAGCAAAAATGTCTCCTGAGTCCATATTTTTAGTAGACCAATAAATCATCCACCCAACAGCTCCAGTTATACCGCAAGCGTTTAACACTTTTCTAGGAACATTTGTAACAATTCCAAAAGTAACTGTGCTTAAATAGCTGAATAAACAATGAATAACCACTTCCACTATCATTTCCCCTTACATAAATAATTTAAATACGATCGCAATGCCAATGCCAATCGAACCAGCAACAAATATTGCTTCGGTTGCACGCGCCGTTCCACTTAATAAATGACCTGCTAGAATATCTCTGAATGAATTTGTGATCGCAACCCCAGGTACAAGGGGCATAACAGCACCGATAATAATGTTATCAATATTTACAGCTAAGTGAAATCTGACAGCTAAATAAGCGAATAAACCAATTGTAAAAGCAGCTAGAAAATCATCCAAAAACTTAATATTCAGTAAATTCTTGGCAAAAAAAGAAACGCCAAAGCCGACCATGCCAATGACAAAAGTCGCTAAAAAATCTTGCCAAGTTCCACCAAATATATACATAAGTGTACAACTGACCAGTCCTGCTGCAAAAATTTGTAATGAAACAGAATAAGTTGGCGCTTCATGATCGATATTTGAAAGTTTTAGATTCAATTCTTCTAAAGTGATTTCTTTATTCGCAAATTTTCGTGAGAGGTTGTTCACGATCGCTACTTTTTCTAAGTTGATACTTCGCTCTGTTACGTTTTCTAATTGGGTATAATTACTGGAACGAAAGCCCATGAAAAGACCTGTTGCTGTGACATAGCTAACACTTTCTTTTTGACCAGCATTTTCAGCAATTCGGTTCATTGTATCTTCAACGCGATAAACCTCAGACCCACTTTCAGTCATTATTTTACCAGCCATTAAACATGTATCTAAAATAAGCTGTATCGTTGATGGTTTCTTTTCTTTCATAGATCCAAAACTCCTTACTGTAAACGTTACACTAAAATTAGTGTATCACTTTTCTTAACCATTTTAAATGGATAGACCATTTTAACAGTCGAAATAGATAAATTTAAAACCTATTTGTTTAGATTATCCTTAAAATTATAAAGAAACACTAAAAAAACATAGGAAACTTCACAGATACCCAAAAGATCCTTGCATTTTCTAATCAAAAGTCCTATCCTTATAGGTAACAAACCAAAGGGGTCTAGATATTATGGGTAAACAATGGTCACTTTATTCAGTAAGCAGTCTGATTTTACTTGTATTGTTAAAAATAACCTTCGATCAAGGACATATAGGACTAAGCGTATTTTTACTCTTTCTCTTACTAATTCAAGTGACAGGAACCGTTATCTGTGTTCATCAAAAAAGACATAAAAAAGAAGAGGTTGGGACAGAAGCGTTTAACTCCGAGAAATAAGTTGCTTCTGCTCCAACCGTTTATTCAGATTCTTTAAGGCTAGGGTATGACTCATAGAGTATATCCTAGCCTTTTTTTAATCGTATTCTTAAATCAAATCAAAATGCTTTAAGGCATGGACGATTCCGCCTTCAGTATTTTTCTTAGTAATAAAACTGGATCGTTCTTTTAACTCATTTCGTGCATTGCCCATAGCAATTTTGTTGTCGCATGCTTCAAATAAAGCAATGTCATTCATTCCGTCGCCAAAGGCAAATGTGGGAACAGATGGCAACTCTAGTTTTTGAAATAGTTTTTTTACACCTGATCCTTTAGAAACACCTTTTCTGACAGTGTCAATAGAAAAGGGCCCATTACGATAAAAGGTCATTTCTGGGAAATGTTTCAAATAATGCTCGTCACCGTCTTCTGACAAAATCAACATCATATTGACTGTTTTATCTTTCAAGGTAGATCGATCGATCACAGGAGCATCAGAATGAATAAAATCATATGCTTTAGTTACTATCTCATTATGCCCAGAACACCAAATTTGACGATCATTGTAAAAGGAAAGCTCATGACCCAAACTTTTCACGTGTTCAAACATATTTAAGCACTCTTCATAAGTGAATTCATCTGAATAAACTTTTTTTCCATCAACTTGGATAAACTGACCATTCATAACAATAGCTGAATCGATGCCACTGTCCTTCATGAAATGATCGATTTCTACAACGGTTCGTCCAGTTGCGATTAGGGGTAAGACATTGTTTGCTTTCAAGCGGCTAATAGCCTCTGTTATCTCAGGTGTGATTTGTGACTTGTGATTCAATAAGGTTCCATCTAAATCAAAAAAAGCAACTGCTTGTATATTTTCCATGAATTTTCAACGTCCTTTCATACCTAATCTTATCAAAAATTGAACAAAAGACAAAGCTTTTTTGAAGAAAGAGAGAAGTTATTGGAGCTTGGTTATTTTTAGAGTATAATATAAATGACGTTAAATTTAAAGAGAAAGAGGCGAATGAAAATGAATGTATTGATGATTGAAGATAGTGTATCTGTATCAGAAATGATGCAAATGTTTTTTTTAAATGAGGGCTGGGAAGCGACGTTTGAATATGATGGTAAAGAAGGATTAGATACATTTTTAGCAAATCCAGAAAAGTGGGATATGATCACATTAGATTTGAATTTGCCGACGATGGACGGAATGTCAGTCTGTCGCGAAATTCGCAAAATTTCAAATACCGTTCCGATAATAATGCTGACGGCAAGAGATTCCGAAAGCGATCAAGTGATCGGTTTAGAGATGGGAGCAGATGATTATGTGACAAAACCCTTTAGTCCTCTAACGTTGATCGCGCGGATCAAAGCATTACATCGTCGGTCAGAGATCGGTGAACATGCGCCTGACTCTACGGATCGTTTAAGTGATACATTTGATGTGGAAACAGATCACTTTAAGATGAATACAAAGACAAGAGAAGCGTATCTGGATAATAAATTGATCGATGGCTTAACACCAAAAGAATTCGATTTACTTTATACATTAGCCAAAAAACCAAGACAAGTGTTTTCTCGGGAACAGTTACTTGAAATGGTTTGGGATTATCAATATTTTGGTGATGAACGGACGGTAGATGCGCATATTAAAAAATTACGTCAAAAAATTGAAAAAGTGGGACCACAAGTCATTCAAACAGTTTGGGGCGTAGGATATAAATTTGACGATTCTGGAGTAGCTTAGATGAAATATTTATATCAACAACTGCTGGCTTTTTGGGGTGTGATCATTCTTATTATTTTGATTGTCGGGACTTCTTTTACGCAATTGACGAAAAAAACGATGCAAGATAACAATTATGAGCAACTTAGAGGATATGCTATATCAGCGTGGAAAGCAAAAGATTCAATCAGTAGATTTCCTGGAATGACTGATCAGGATTTATGGAATACATCGTTTAGTTTATTTGAAGGTTTTTTAAGCAATCAAGATGTTCAATTTGTTTTTTATGATGAAACTATGCATGTACAATATCCTTTGAAGACTGAAAAAAAGATAGATGATTCTGTGATCAAAGAAAATTGGAGCGCTCTGATGCAAGGGCAGCAAGAATATACAACAATCAACAAAGATATATACGGAAACAAACGCATGTCATCATATGTGATGATGCCAGTCAGTACAACAAATGACCAAAATGAAAATATCATCATAGGTGCATTGATCATTACCCAGCCAGCTAAAAATGTTTCTGATAGTGTGGATGCGATAACTGCTAATTTGATCAAAGGGTTTATTATCTCAAGTATTGTAGGGTTGATTTTAAGTTATTTCTTTGCCAGTTTCCAAGTGAAGCGAATCAATCGTATGCGAAAAGCAACAAAGGAGATCACTAGTGGTAATTTTGATATCAAACTTGTGAGTCATGATAAAGATGAATTCGATGATTTGGCAGAAGATTTTAATAAAATGGCCGAATCACTGAAAGAATCCAGAGAAGAAATCGATCGGCAAGAGGATCGAAGACGTCAATTTATGGCCGATGCTTCTCATGAGATGAGAACACCTTTGACTACAATCAATGGCTTACTAGAAGGACTGCAATATAATGCGATCCCAGATGATCAAAGAGAGAATGCCATTAAATTGATGCAAAATGAGACCTCTCGTCTCATTCGATTAGTGAATGAAAATTTGGACTACGAAAAAATTCGAACCAACCAAATCAGTATCGTTGTAAAAAAATTCAACGCAACTGAAACCTTAAAAAACATTCTGACTCAATTGGAAGGAAAAGCTGATTCTGCGAATGATAAGCTTATATTGGAAACAGAAGAAGCAATCGAAGTCTATGCTGATTATGATCGTTTTGTTCAGATAATGGTGAACATTATTCAAAATGCGATTCAATTTACTCAAGATGGTGAGATTCGTATCTATCTGCAAAAAGGATATTTAGAAACAATCATAACCATTTCTGATACCGGTATCGGCATGTCAGATGAGCAGGTTCAAAATATTTGGGATCGTTATTACAAAGTTGACCCATCCAGAAAAAATACAAAATATGGTGAATCAGGCTTAGGTTTATCCATTGTTGAACAGCTAGTCAGACTTCACAAAGGAAAAATTAGTGTTACAAGTGAAGAAGGTAAGGGAACAAGCTTTACCATTTCATTTCCTGATATCGAAATACAAGATGAATTATAAAAAAAACCAGTTAAACAAAAAATGTTTAACTGGTTTTTTAAGCTGTTTTGATGATCTTATCCATATAAGGACTCTCAGCTATTTGGATATCGTTGGTCAAAACGAGAATGGCTTTTTGTTTTTCTTTTGCTATTTTTTGAAGAAGGGGTAATAGTTCTTGTCTTTGACCAATAGAAAGTGCTTGGAAGATGTCATCAATAATAATGATATCTTTTTCTACGAGAAGTAATTGGACTAATTGAAGTTTGATTTGTTCAAAAGTATTTAATTGTTCTTCAGATTTATTTAAAACACTCGTAGTAAGACCAACATAGTCGAATAAATTATTCAAAAATTTCTTTTTCTCTCTTTCTTTAATAGAAGAACCTACAAATAAGTTATCTCTGATAGACAGGTAAGGTAAAAAAATATTCTCAGATAAAATAAAGCCCACGGCCATTGATTGCTTCATATCAAATGTTTTATCAATAAGAAAGTAGAAATCTGCTTGAACACTACTCTGATCTTCTAAAATGACTGTCATGTGTTGTTGCTGGAACAATTCATTAAAGCTTTGTTCTGTCCAATTTTTTGCTAAAGAAAAATTCATTTACTCACATCCTAAATTCTTTTTTTGATTTTTTTGAAAGAAAATAAGTTGAAAATATTGTTATACTGGTTGTAATAGTTACTAATAAAAGACAATTTTTTATAAAAGCTTTTAAAATGGTATCAAAAGGTAGATTGTTTATGCTTGTAGTTAAAAAATGTGTGTCACTAGGTGTACTGATCAGTTGATTTGGAGTGTTCTCTACAAATACGTTGGGAGAGAAGAATGCTACTCGTTTAATACCCATTGCATTTGTAAGCAACGGTCTCATTTGTATTAAAATATATTCATATGTATGCTGACAGATTAATAGAAACACTGCCGTGATAAGTACTCCTATTAAAAGTGGAATAATACTTTCCAATATAGATTGTTGGATGACATAACGATTTGAAAATCCCATAATACGCCATTTCATCATATCTTGTTTTTTCATTTTTAATGAAAGATAGATTAATGTGCTAATTAAAACGATCCAAATAAAAAAGGTAACGATATATAAAGAGGAGTATAGTTGCATGATTTTTTGATAGTTCATATGATACTCATTATTATTGATAATAGTATTCACTTGATTATAGAAAGAATTTTCTATATCTCTAAGATTTAAAATGCTCGTTAATAAAAATAGAAAAAAAGCAGAACTGATACCAACGGCAAAGGAAAATTTTTTATGGTAAGAAACACTAGCAAAAGCGTAACGAATATTATTCAATTAGGATCACCTCACTAGTATTAGTATAAAAGAAGAATATGAATAAACTATGAATAAGATATAAAAAAGCTTGAGCAATTTGCTCAAGCTTTTATGATTATTATGTGTTATTTTCCAGATTTTAAATAATCTTGGTAAGTTTCAGTGTGGTATTTATCAACAGTTGACGTATCATTATTTTTACTATAAACACTTGTAGATTTATTGCCTTTGTCCTCTTCGATCTTCTCCAATTGTTTTAACTGATCTTTGTAATTATAGTCATCTGGGTTTACTGGAGTTAAACCACTATTGGTATAGAAACGAAGTAAGTCACCATTTGTAGTTTGATCCGACATTTGCAATTGCAAGTTGGCTTTTTCTTTTAATGCCTTAGCCTCTTGCAGCTCTTGTTCAGTTGGTGTTTCGATTAAACGACCTGTTGCAGTTTCATAGATACTTGAGCCAAGCATAGTGTATTTTGGTGAAACATAATTTCCATTTCTAAAAGCAACCAACTGCGAATTTTCTTTAGAAAATAAATCTTGTCCCATTTGAATGTAGTTCTTCGTATCAACGCCCATTAAGTGTAAAAGGGTAGGTAAAGCATCAATTTGACCACCATAAGTATGATTGATTCCGCCATTTGTTTGGCCTGGAATGTGGATCATATAAGGTACTCTTTGCATTGTTGAGTTATCAAAGTCATTCCATGTCGATTTTGTTTTTCCAAGTAATTCAGCTAAGTTTTGATTTCTAGAAGTTGAAATACCATAATGGTCACCATAAAGCACGATCACTGAGTTATCATACAATCCAGTAGCTTTTAAATAATTAAAGAACTCTTCAACAGATTTATCAAGGTAGTTAGCAGTTGCAAAATAACCATTGATTGTCTCGTCAGAAGTTTGAGCTATTGGAAATCCAGCTTCATCATTTGTAAATTGAGAATATGGATAGTGATTAGAAACAGCAATAAATTTAGAATAAAATGGTTGTTGTAAGTGTTCCAAGTATTGTGCAGATTGTTGGAAAAATGGTTTATCATGCAAGCCATACTGGAATGAATTATCTTCATTGACATCGTAATAATTAGCATCGAAGAAGTAGTTATAACCTAAATGTTTGTATGTCTCATTACGATTCCAGAAGTTTCCAGCATTTCCGTGGAAGACAGCACTTGTATAGCCCTCTTCTTGGCCTAAAATAGCAGGCGCTGCTTCAAAGGTATTTTTACCACCAACGTGGGTGAAAAGTGATCCTTGATCTAAACCAAACAATGAATTTTCAAACATCGTCTCAGCATCACTTGTTTTTCCTTGTCCTACTTGATGGAAAAAGTTGTCAAAACTATAGGTACTGTTGCTATGATATAAACTATTGATAAAAGGCGTAACAACATGTTCAGTGCCGTTTTCGTCTTTTAATTTGTAATCAATTAAAAATTGCTGGAAACTTTCCAAGTGAATATAAATGACATTTTTCCCTTTAGCCATGCCAAATGTATCAGGATTTGGTGCAGCATAATGATCTTTAACATAATCAGAAACAGTATCCATGTCATTTTCACTAGCTTCTGCTCGGACTTGATTTGTTTGATAAGTCGTAATACCATCGTAAACGGTGAAGGCATTCAAACCTAAAAATTTAATGATATAATCACGAGAAAATTGACGTCCTAATAATTGGGGACGAGCTGTCTCAGCTAAAGTCAAGTTTGCTACAAAAAATAAAGCCGATAACATGCTGATGGAAACTGCAACCCGTGCTCGAACTGGGCGTTCATCCATTTTGATTTTTTTAGTAAGCAATAAAATAGCCACAATAATAAAGTCAAGCCAATACAAAACGTCATAAGGTCTAAATAATCTTAGGGCACTTTCACCCAGACCGCTTGCAACTTTTCCAGTCGCCAGCATGGTATTGACCGTGATGAAATCAGTGAATTCTCTGTAATAAACAACATTAGAGAATAACAGTAAAGACATTAAGAAATAAATCACCATCATTGTAATGTAAGAAGCTTTCGTTCTTCTAACATACAATGCAATCGCCAATAAGAAAAAAGTGGAAGCAATTGGATTGATAAAGAGAATGAAATATTCAAAAGCATTCTCAATTCTTAAATTAAAATCAGTGGTGTAAGCAAAAATGTTTTTAAGCCATATCAGCACTGCAACAACTCCGAAAAGTCCTAAGCGAGTGTTTAAAAATTTAGGCATATGCATTTTTTTTATAATATTCAAAATAAACGTATCCTTTCTAAAGTCAGATCTAAAAGAAAACAAATGAAAAAGTATCAAATACTTTCATGTACTCTGTCAATTTTACTCTCTCTACAATTTTATGTCAATTTAAATTAGGAACGAACGGTATAAAAGTTAATAAAATTTTACTTTTCTTAAGATATGAGCGTGTTAGCTATTAGGAATAGCTAACGACAGAAGAGTTATTTTTTGATATACTAACAAATGATGAGGGAGTAGACAGCTGTATGGTTGTTTGTCATAAAATTAAATTGAGGTAAAGGATGTAACAGTTCATGAATATAATAGTAACAAAAAAATCAGAAAAAAAATTTAAAGCTAGATATCCGCTTATTCAAAAGGAAGATTTACTCGATATCCCTAAATCATTTTTAGCTGAATGGGTCAATTTTGTTGATAATAAGGGCTCTTTTATCGCAACAGGTTATCTTGGTGAACAAAATAAAGGAATCGGATGGCTGGTAAATTGGCAAGGAAAAGTAGATTCGCTATTTTTAGAAAATTTATTTTTGAAGGCTAAAAATCATAGAGTAAGATACGAGCAAGATGAATTCACAACAGCATATCGTCTATTTAACGGAGAAGGTGATGGACTCGGGGGCTTGATTATTGATCGTTATGATGATTTTGCCGTATTTTCTTGGTATAACGAAACGTTGTATAAAAAAAAGAAAGAAATCCTACAAGCGTTTAGAACGAGCATGCCAGAAATCAAAGGGGCATATGAAAAAATTCGTTTTTCTAACCATTCGTTACCTGAATCTCAAAAATTATTTGGAGAAGATGCAGCTGAACCTCTTTTAGTGTCTGAAAATGGCGTAACTTATGCTACCTATTTAAATGATGGGCTAATGACTGGAATATTTTTGGATCAAAAAGAAGTTCGTGGCCGCTTGATCGAAGGAATTGTTGCAGGGAAAACAGTATTGAACATGTTTAGTTATACTGGGGCATTTTCAGTTGCAAGTGCGATGGGCGGTTCAGACATGACCACCAGTGTTGATTTGGCGAAACGCAGTTTACCGAAGACAACAGAGCAATTTGAAGTGAATCATTTAGCTGTGGAAGATCAAAAAATCGTAGTGATGGATGTCTTTGATTACTTCAAATATGCTGTACGAAAGCAATTGAATTATGATGTGATCATTCTTGATCCGCCAAGTTTTGCTCGAAATAAGAAAAAAGTTTTTTCGGTTGCTAAAAATTATGGAGATCTAGTAAAGGATTCCGTTGACATTCTAAAAAAAGAAGGTTTGTTGATTGCTTCGACAAATGCGGCTAATATTTCTATAGAAAAATATAAAAAAATGATCGTTCAAGCGTTGGAAGAAAAAAAAGTACGTTATCAAATTAAAGAAACCTTTCAACTACCTAGCGATTTTAAAACAAATAAACATTTTGAAGAAGGCAACTACTTAAAAGTATTTTTTATTGAGATACAAAAATAATTGGTTCCTTCAAGTATAATACACATTTCCGTTTATTTATGCTTCATCTCTTTACCACCAGCAAGAAGCGTTTGAACGGCAAAGTGTAATGCTGGCAATGACATTAAAAGATCTTGTCACCACCGGCACAAAAGAAGTTTATGCAACAACGCTTTTTAAAGATTCGTCTATTTTCAATAATACAAAGAAAAATTATCCTATTCTGCAGGAAATGGTACCACCGAACTCTGCCATATTCTTTCCTAATCAAATTTTATTTAGAACTTACACTGGAATGGAGATCATGATCCAGCAATTTGATGTTTCTAAATTCGATAAGGACCCTAGTGAATTGAAATTAACAGATTACTACTATGATATATACGAAAAAGATAAAAAACTATATATAATAATGAAATAGAGAAATACAGAGGAAACGCATCTATAGATGAATTTTCTCTGTATTTTTCTATTGATAAAATAGGTTTTGCGCAAATGGAACAATAAATTCTTTAAAACGCAACGCAGCTGGTGAAAGAAAATGCTCTTTTTTTGTTGCTAAATAGATATAACGAGGTAAAAAGTTATCTTCAAGGGCGATCGTTTTAACCTTATAAGCCGAAATTGATGGAATTTTTGGCATCAAAGCAATCCCGTAATCATGTGCAACAAATCCCAACATCGTGTGATCTTCTTCTACCTCACAAACAATAGTTGGTGTGATTGAAGCGGCAGCCATCAGCTTATCAAGATAAGGACGTAAGCCACTTCGTTCATTAAAGTAAACAAAAGGATATTTACTCGTTTCTTTCAGCGAAACGCGATCATACACAGCTAAAGGATGGTCAATGGGGACCACTAAAACAATTTCTTGTTCTGTTAAAATTTCATAGTTTAGCTGTTCGTCTTCCTTGAGCTTAGATGTTATGGCAATATCAACTTCCTCTTTCAAAAGTAAATCGGTCATATCAGAAGAATTCCCTTGAAATAAATTGAAACGAATTTGTTCGTTGCCAGGATAAGTTGAAAATTCTTTCATCAACATTGGTGCTAAAAAAGAACCAGCAGTATAAATAAAGCCAAAATCAATCAATCCTTTTTCTGGACTAACTAACTCTTTTAACGCACGTTCTCCTTTAGCTAATTCTTCTAAGGCGGTGGAAACATAAGTATAGAAGAATTTTCCGTATTTAGTCAGTTGAATATTTCGCCCTTTTTTTTCGAATAATTGCGCATCCAATTCTTTTTCTAATTCAGACATAGAATGACTTAAATTTGGTTGCGTTGTATTTAATAATTTTGCAGCATGGGTCATATGTTGGGTATCAGCAAGCATTCTAAAAAATTCTAGTTGTCGCAAATTCATAGGTGAAAACTCCTTATCAGTCATTGATTCATAAGCACAGTTTATCAATAAATGAGGAAACATGCATCAAAAAAGTGGAAATAGTCTGTTTCGATATATAAATTATATTTATGAAAACGATGAAAAACATTCATTTGAATTTATCAGTTTTCTGAATTAAAATAAAATCATAAAAATTGTGAAAAAAGTAACAATATAGTTTTTCAAGTATATTGATCCGTTTTTCAGAAAATCATAGAAAAATTAAATGCGGTATAAAGCGATGCAAATCGATTTTCCTAAATTTTTCACAAAATTGACCGATTTAGTTCACTTTTAAAAACAGGAGGTAATTATGAATAATTATCAAGCAATATTTGAACCATTAACAGTAAAACGTATGACGCTAAAAAATCGTGTTGTTATGCCACCGATGGGAACCAATTTCGCCAATATGGATGGTACATTCAGCATGCAACATGTTTCATATTATGAACAACGAGCTAAGGGTGGAACAGGTTTGATCACGTTAGAAAATGTTTGTATCGATTATCCGATGGGAACCAATGGTGCTCGTCAATTAAGAATGGATAATGATCAGTATATTTCAGGATTATGGCACTTTAACGAAAAAATGCATGCATACGGTGCTTGTACTTCTGTGCAAATCAATCATGCAGGTGCTTCGGCATACGGGTTACGTTTAGATGGTGAACAACCAGTTTCAGCTTCTACCATTCCATCAAAAAAAGGAAACCCGATTCCTCGTCCTCTGACTGAAGAAGAAATTTACGGCATTGTTGATCGATATGCTGATGGTGCATTAAGAGCGCAAAGAGCTGGATTTGATTGTGTAGAAATTCACGCAGGTCATTCTTACCTTTTAAGTCAATTTTTGTCTCCGTTATACAATAAACGAACAGATAAATTTGGAGGAAGTCCTGAAAATCGTGCTCGTTTTACTAAATTAGTAGTTGAAGCAGTTAGAAAAGCAGTTGGACCGTTTTTCCCGATTTCTCTTAGATTTAGTGCGGATGAATTATTAGAAGGTGGTAATACGTTAGAAGATACAATTGACATCTTAAGTTATTTCGCAGAGGAAGTAGATATTTTGAATGTATCTGCTGCCCTGAATGATAGTTTGCAATATCAGATCGATAAGATGAACTTAGCAGATGGTTGGCGTGCGTATATGTCAAAAGCGGTCAAAGATCGTTTTCCAGATAAAATAACGGTTACTTCAGGGAATATTCGCAGTCCTAAGCGTGCAACAGAAATTCTAGAATCAGGGGATGCTGATTTGTTAGCGATGGGTCGAGGCTTGATTGCCGAACCTAATTGGGTCAATAAAGTTGCCAATGGACAAGAAGAGCTATTAAGAAAATGTATTTCTTGTAATATTGGTTGCGCGGATCATCGAATCGCCAAAGCTCGCCCGATGCGCTGTACAGTCAATCCAGATCTTCATTATGAAGACGAATATAAAATGAAGCCTGTTTTACATCCGACAAAAATGGTTGTAATCGGTGGTGGAACAACAGGACTTGAAGCGGCAGCCACAGCAGCTGAAGTTGGCGTCAGTGTAGAACTTTTTGAACAAAAGGAGTATCTTGGCGGCTTGGGACATGAAATCGCTCGTTTTCCAGACAAAAAAAGAATCGATGATTTTATTACTTACGAAATCAATCGCTGTAAAGAGTTGGATAATTTAGCAATTCATTTGAATCATGCAGCAACTTTGACAGACATTGAAGCAATTGGACCAGATATCATAGTTAATGCAACTGGAGCCAAACCTTTATTACCACCAATCAATGGTTTAAAAGAACAATTAGACAATCCAAATAGAAAAATCTTTTCCATTTTTGATATTTTAGATGATATGACGAAATTCCAAGAATTTGAAGGGAAAGAGATCGTTGTGATTGGCGGCGGTGCAGTTGGACTTGATGTTGTAGAATATTACGCTGAACGTGGAGCGAAAAAAGTCAGCATCGTGGAAATGCAAGGTGAGATCGGGAAAGATTTAGACTTGGTCACAAAGCTGGCGATGAAGGAAATTGTCGAAAAATTCGGTGTGGAAGTTCATGTAGAAACCAAGTTGATTGAAGTTAGAGAAAGTAGTTTCTTGGTTGAAAAAAATGGAGAAATGATGGAATTACCATTTGATTTAGGTTTTGTGTGTTTAGGAATGCGTGCAGAAGCACCGATGATTCGTGAATTGGATAATTACGCTAGAAGTAACGGCGCTGTTCTTTTAAATATGGGAGATAGTAAAGTAGCTAGACGAATCATGGAAGGGACAAGAGAAGCAAGAGATATTTTAAAAACAATCGAAGTCTTAGAAAATACTCGAACACAAAAAATGTTGTTTGAACAAACTAAAAGTCTTCATGCAGCACAAATTAAATAAAGTGAGGGAATTTATTATGACAGAAAGAATTGATGGACACACATTATTGATTAGTTTGATTGCAACACCGATCCGTCACAGTTTATCACCAACGATGCATAACGAAGCATTTGCTAAATTAGGATTAGATTATGCCTATATGGCTTTTGAAGTAGGAAATGAAGAATTGAAAGATGCGGTTCAAGGAATTCGTGCTTTAGGGATTCGTGGGTCGAATGTCTCTATGCCAAACAAACAGGCAATCATTCCTTATTTAGACGAGCTTTCACCGGCTGCAAAATTAGTTGGTGCAGTGAACACCGTAACCAATAAAGGTGGAAAAGGTCATTTAGTTGGTCACGTGACAGACGGCACTGGTGCGATGCGTGCACTTATGGAAGAAGGCGTTAATGTCAAAGATCAAATCGTTACAATGACAGGTGCAGGAGGTGCGGGAACAGCAATCGCAATTCAAGCTGCTTTAGATGGTGTCAGAGAATTACGTATTTTTAATATCAACGATCAACACTATAAAAATGCTGAAGAAACAGTGAAAAAAATCAATGATAATACAGAGTGTACAGCGACATTGACTGAATTATCCAATCAAGTGGCATTCAAAAAGTCCATTAGCCAAAGCAGCATTTATATCGACGCGACTGGTGTCGGCATGAAACCATTACAGGAAGAAAGCTTGATCAATGACCCAGAAGTCATTCGTCCAGATTTGGTTGTTTTTGATGTTGTCTACAGTCCAAAAGAAACAAAATTATTAAAATTTGCTCGTGAACACGGTGCAAAGAAAACCATTAATGGTCTAGGCATGATGCTTTATCAAGGAGCTGAAGCATTCAAGCATTTCACTGGGGAAGATATGCCTGTAGATTACATTAAAGAATTACTATTTAAGGACTAACAGTTAGGAGAAAACGATGAAAAACAAATACACACCGACCGCCATAGGTCTATATATCAACTATATTGTCCATGGGATGGGCGTTATCATTATTTCACAAAACCAAAATTCTTTGATGACTCAATGGGATACGGATTTGATGGGGATTGCTAAAGTTATTTCGATGTTAGGGATAGGTCGTTTGATTGCGATCATGATATCAGGTCGTTTATCTGATAAATTTGGACGTAAGCCATTTATTTATCTGGGAATGGTGACTTATGCAGCTTACTTCTTCGGAATTTTATATAGCCCAAGTGTTGAGTTGGCAATGTTTTTTGCAGTAGTTGCAGGAATTTCAAATTCATTCCTTGATTCAGGTACGTATCCTGCTTTAATGGAGTCATTTCCGAAAACAGCTGGAACAGCAACCGTTTTATTGAAAGCATTTATCCAAGCAGGTCAATTTGCTTTACCTTTGATCATTAAATTTTTAGTTTCTAATCACTTATGGTTTGGTTGGTCATTTATGATCGCAGCAATTTTACTTGGTATCAATGCAATTTACTTGTGGAAACAACCATTTCCAGATGCGGATGCCAAACTTGCTGAGGAAACAGAAGACATCGTGGAGCAGGCACCGGCAGTTAAATTTAAATCAAAACCCAAAATGGCAATCGAAGGTGTTGCATTTGTCATTTACGGTTTTATCGCACAAGCAACGTTTTATCTGATCAGTCAATTTATTGGAACATATGGTGAACAAGTTGCTGGTATGGCTCAAACAGATGCAGGCGTGTTAGTTTCTTATTATTCAATTGGGTCATTATTATGTGTAGCATTTACAGCAATTATGGCATCTAAAGTTCGTTCAGTTTATCTAGTTGTTATCTATACCTTTGTTTCATTTTTGACAATCGCTGTAATGTGGTTGTTCCCGACACCACTTGTTTGTATGATTGGCGCAGCTTTAGTCGGTTTCTTTGCAGCAGGAGGCGTGTTACAATTAGGACTAACTGTTATGGGCGAAATGTTCCCAGCAGGTAAGGGAACAATTACAGGAATTTATTATACATTTGGGAGTATAGCTTCGTTTGTTATTCCAGTTGCAGCAGCACAAATCGCAAAAACTAATGTACGTGGTATCATGTTATTCGATACGATTATTGCAGGAATCGGTTTTATCTTGGCCGTTATTATTTTCATTCGCTATCGTCAAACAATTGATACTGCTAAATAAGTAGGAGGCAAAAAATGAATACAGTGACAGTAAAAGATGTGACTCTCGGAAGTGGGAGTCCTAAAATTATTGTTCCTCTAGTAGGAAAAAATGAAGTAGAATTAATAGAAGAAGCGAACTATTTATTAACGATCGATTGTGACTTGGTTGAATGGCGTGTTGATTTTTTTGAACAAGTTGCAAATTTTCAGGTGACTGCAGAAATGTCAAAAAAAATAGCAGAAATCTTGTCAGATAAACCTCTATTATTCACCTTCCGCACCAAAAAAGAAGGCGGAGAGATTGCATTTTCAGATGAACAATATTTTGGCTTATATAAAGCAGTTATTGAGAATGGTGCAATTGATTTACTAGATATTGAGTTGTTTATGGATGATGATCTTGTCCAACAAACGATCAAAACAGCACATGAAAAAGGGGTTAAAATTGTGATGTGCAATCACGATTTCGATAAAACACCTAATAAAGAAGAAATTGTTTCAAGATTATGTAGCATGCAAGAAAAAAACGCAGATATTTGTAAAATTGCTGTAATGCCGCAATCTTCAAATGATGTATTAACACTTTTGGAAGCAACAAATGACATGAAAACAACTTATGCCGATCGACCAATCGTCACCATGTCAATGGGACAATTAGGCATGGTGAGCCGGATGTGTGGCGAAGTCTTTGGTTCAGCAATGACATTTGGTGCCGCTAAAAAGGCATCTGCACCAGGTCAAGTACCAGTAAGTGAATTGCGTGAAATTCTCAAAACATTAACACTTTAAAAAATTAGATTGGAACAGAAGCGTTTATTCGGATTTCTTAAGGTTAGGATATAACTCGTAGAGTCATGTCTTAGCCTTATTTTGCTTGCATCCATCGATTTCTCTGATAAACTTAATTGTGAGGTGAATAGACTTGGTTAAGAAAAAAAAGATACAAAAAACAAATGCAATGCGAATTATTGAACAACACAAGATTACTTATGTAGAATACGAATTTGAATGGAGTGAAGATCATTTAAGTGCAGATAATGTTGCTGAAAAAATAGGGATCGAAGAAGGAAAGATTTTTAAAACTTTAGTGACAGTAGGAAATAAAACCGGACCTGTCGTTGCAGTTATTCCAGGAAATAAAGTATTGGATTTAAAAAAATTAGCGATAGCAAGTGACAATAAAAAAGTTGATATGCTTCATTTGAAGGACTTGGAAGAAACGACAGGTTATATTAGAGGAGGATGTTCCCCGATAGGAATGAAAAAATTATTTCCAACTTTCATTGCCGAAGAAGCTGATCAATTTGACACGATCATTGTCTCAGCTGGAAAAAGAGGGATGCAAATAGAAGTATCACCATTATCTATTCTTCAAGTGACAAAAGGAAAAATAGCTGATCTAACCATGAAGGAACAAAACAAAGAATGAAGACTTACTGGAATTTTTGTAACGCTTGTCTGGCTAACGTATCTGCGCCTTTATTTTTACTTTCGGGCAGCCATTTTACTAATAGTAAAGGAAAACGATTTTCTAGTTGTAAAAAGCTTTGTAAATAAGGTTGAAATAAAGGGTTTTTGGCATGTTTTTTTTCGATTGTTTGGATAACTATTTTACTGTCAGAATGAATCAGGACAGTTTGATCGTTTAGTTTTTTTTCAATGATTAATTGTAGAGCGTAAATAAAAACTTTAAACTCAGCTTCGTGATTGGAGCATTCCCCAAGCGGGACATGAATTTGATCGTGAAGTGCATCCCCTACAATAACGATACCGCCAGCACTTGGTCCAGGATTTCCTTTTGTTGCAGCATCGACATATATTCGTAACATAAAAATCTCCTTATTTTCTTTTTGTTAAAAGTTGAAGTATGTTATTATTATAACATACTGAATTTTTATTAAGGGGTCGCTACATGAAGAAAAAAGTCTATCATTGGCAACCAGAATTATCAACAGCGATAATTTATTGGTCCTGTACATTTGGCATTTTATTTTTAAGTTTGATTTTGACGTTGGAACATACGCGTCCATATTTGATTAGTAATATTGTGTTAGGAATTTTCTTTTTCTTTGCATTATTAGGGTTTAATCGTTATTTTATGATTGACGATAAGTATTTGATTGTTCATGCACTATTACCAGTGAGACGCAAAAAAATAATATTATCAAAAATAGAAGTAATTCGTGTTGGTCCTAAGTGTATTGAAATAAAAACATCTGAATTCAAAGAAGGGACACAAATGTTTATTATGACCAAAAAAAATAAAAACGCATTTATAGTGTCCCTAAAGCAACATCCGTTATTTAAAGCAAAAATTATGGATGATCCTGGGTTGACTATTAGTAAACATTATTAAAAAGGTTCTATAATATATTGTGTTGGTGGAAATCAAAAAAGATTTTCTACCAGCACTTTTTTAAGCATTTAAACACAAAAAAGGAACAACTAACTGATAAAATGAAATCGACAAAAACCACAAATCATCAGAAAGGTTGTTCCCTATGGATAAGAATACCAGATTATTGCTCGGACTTACAGACAAAAACCTCTGGTTTGAAAAAAATTGGTTGGAACAAAGAACAGTAAAAGGAGTGCAAGCTCAAGTGATTAAAGCCAAGCTGACCTATTCACCTACCCATTGCGAGAAATGTGGAAGCCTCGATCATGGACAAATCATCAAAAATGGCAGTCATACAACAACAGCTCAATTGCCTGTTTTTAATGAACGTTTCACTCTATTAGAGCTAAAACGGACACGCTTTCTTTGTCATGAATGTGGTACTACTTTTCACGCTCATACAGAGCTGATTGAAGAACATCATCACTTATCTAAACAGCTTCAATACCAAATTATGCTTGACTTGAAAAAGAATGTTTCAAGAAAAATGATTGCTCAAAAGCACTTTGTTTCAGACATAACAGTCCTTAGAATGATGGATAGACTATCACAAAATTATCGAACAAACTGGAACTTCCTCCCTAAAATTTTATGTATTGATGAATTTAAATCCATGAAATCTTGCCAAGGAAGTATGAGCTTTATTTGTGTGGATGGACAACGGAATCAGTTGTTAGAAGTGTTGGAAGATAGACGACTACACAAATTGACCGCTCATTTCATGCGCTTTACACGTGAAGCTCGGCTACATGTAGCGTATCTCGTAACAGATATGAACGCTAGTTACCATCAACTTCTTCGAACGGTCTTTCCTAATGCTCAATTAGTGACGGATCGCTTTCATATCGTCCAACAAATGAATCGTACGTTGAACCAATTGCGAATTCAAACGATGAACCGCTTAAAAAGTTCTAAACCAAAACAATACCGTCGCTTAAAACGCTATTGGAAGTTACTATTGAAAGATTCCGATAAATTAGATATAAACTGTCGAGCATACCAGCCCTTATTTAAACGACCATTAAGTCAACAGGATATTGTCGATGAACTGTTGCACTATGATGCTGTCCTACGGACAGGCTATGATACGGTTCAATACTTAAAATATGCTTTTTCTCATCGGGAACATACACTCTTTTTTGAGTATCTTCAACAGCTAGATAATCAGCTACCACACTGGTTCAAAAAGAAATTACTCTTCTTTAACAAATATAAAGAAGGCATTAAAAATTCTTTTCGCTTCCCTTATTCTAATGGTGTCACTGAAGGGTTAAACAATAAACTTAAGGTAATCAAACGGGTAGCCTATGGCTATCGAAACTTTTATCATTTTCGTTCACGTATTTATATTATTCAAGGTCTTATTTTTTCACAACAATAAAAAAAGCCTGATAAGAATGTTCTATCCTTACCAGACCTAGATTTCTATTCAGTTATTTGGCTTACCAACACAATTTGACGTAGAACCATTAAAAAACAGCATTCTGCCAGGCAGGATGCTGTTTTTTTTATATTTTCTTCACATGAGCGGCTTGTAATCCGCGTGTACCTTCCATTACTTCAAATTCAACGGCTTGATTTTCTTCCAATGACTTAAAACCATCTTCTTCAATCGCTGTGAAATGAACAAAGATTTCTTCATCTTCATTGTACCCAATAAAACCGTAACCTTTTCTATTATCGAACCACTTGACGAACCCTTTTTCCATTCAAATCACGCTCCTTTATTTTCTAAAGTCTAGCATCATTATAAGGTGAAAAAATGAACCCGTCAAACTTTTACAAAAAAGATATTTATGGGATAAGAAAGTCTTATGATAGCCATTTTAATCAATAATAACCTAACAAAAATGCATACAACGTCTGTTATCGTTCG
Source organism: Enterococcus sp. AZ126 (assembly GCF_051714545.1). Classification (NCBI taxonomy): domain Bacteria; kingdom Bacillati; phylum Bacillota; class Bacilli; order Lactobacillales; family Enterococcaceae; genus Enterococcus; species Enterococcus sp. AZ126. The sequence continues at coordinate 356,702 of NZ_JBIOSB010000001.1, read as the reverse complement.
GGAAAACATTGTTTTATCTGATCATATATCGAAAGTTTTCAGGTCGGTAAATTGATTGTCTGCCAAAAAAGTAAAAGAATTCACTGGTTTCAATTAGCAGAACACAGATTTTTTAGAAAATAGAAAGAAAATTCAAGTTTAGAACGAACTAAAAACAATATTCTTTTCTTCAAGAGTTTTCGTTATGTTTTTTCAAAGAAAAATTTATTTTTACTCAAATCAACTTCTTTCTTCCAGTCTGCAAGTTTTTGTTATATACTTTAAACGAAAGCTCGAGGAGGAATCAGCATGAATATTCGTTGTACTAGAAATACCGGATTTTATGGAATGGGTAGTCCGATCGAGGTCAGAAAAAATGGTGAAAAATGGATTTATTTAACCCAAAATCAAACGAAGAACATGGAAATAGAGGACTCAGTCTGCACAATACAAGCTAAGTTTTTCTTTTTGAAAAGTGTTCCTTTTTTTGTGAGGGATCAAGGACAATTGATTGATTTAGAGATAATGATGAATCCTACACTCATTTTGGTTTATGTTATACTATTCGTTGGAATGCTCATGATTCCTGTATTGCATTTAAATATAGTAGGAATTTCACTCTTACTTGTCATTTATTTTATTTTTGTATTTTCAATGTTAAATAAAGCATATATAATCAAGGAGAAAGTGTAATGGGTGAGAGAGCTGAGGCTTTTTTAAGTAGTTTTAATCGTGTTGAAAAATGGTTTCGTGAACAATTAAATAGTCCAACCAATATGGGTTTTAGTGAAATGGTTCGTCGTTTATCCAGGAAAAAAGATAGTCAAATAGCACTGTTTCAAGATGATTTATTGCAAATGGCTCAATTAAGGAATGCGATTGTCCACGAACAGATTTCATCTGATTTTGTGATAGCTGAACCCAATGAGTGGGCTGTTCGTCGTATGTTGGAAATTGAAAAAGCGTTGATTAGTCCTGAAAAAGTTTTACCTCGTTTTTCAAAAAAGGTCACTGGATTCGATGTAAACATTTCAATCAAAGAAATTTTATCGATCGTTGCTCGAAAGCGCTATTCACAATTTCCAATTTATGATGATGGAGTGTTTAAAGGTTTGATCACGGTACGTGGTCTGGGGATTTGGTTAGCAGTAGAAAGTTCTAAAGGGGACATTCAATTAGAAGGAAGAAATGCTTCTGAACTTTTAGTTAGTAATTTTAAAGGCAATAACTATCAATTCGTCGACAAGGAGACAACAGTCTTTCAAGTTGAAAAAATGTTTGTGACGCAAGTCAAATTAGAAGCGATCCTGATTACAAAAGATGGTAATCCCAATGGCAGTTTACTTGGTATCATTCGTCCAAGGGATTTATATAATAATTTAGAGAAGGAATGAAAGCCGTTGTTAGCAATATATTTAATTATCAGTGCAGTGTTGATCGGTTTAGATCAGTGGGTCAAATATTTAACCGTTGCCAATATTCAATTAGGTGAAACAAAAGAATTTATTCCTGGCTTCTTGTCTTTTACGTACCTTCGTAATACAGGTGCCGCATGGAGCCTTTTGGAAGGGAAAATGTGGTTCTTTTATATTATTACGGTGATCGTGGTAGCCGTAGTATTATATATCTTAGTTAAAAACGTTAATGGAAGCAAATGGTTTGCAGTCGGTTTGAGTTTAGTGCTAGCTGGTGCTATCGGAAATTTTATTGATCGCTTACGTCTTGGTTTTGTTGTTGATATGTTTCAAACAGAATTTATTCGCTTTCCTATATTCAATGTTGCTGACTCAGCGCTTGTTATTGGCGTGATATGTATTTTTATTTATTTGATTTTAGACGAAAAAGCAGCAAAGGATGGAAAAAATGGACCAAATTAATGTAAAAATAAAACAAGAAAAAGGACGAATTGATAAAGTTTTAAGCGACTTATTGAAAGATCATTCCCGTTCACAAATTCAGCAATGGCTAAAGGACCAAAATATTACGGTCAATGGTGAAATTACTCGTTCAAATTATAAAGTAAAAGAAAATGACGAGATTAGTATCAATATACCTGAACCAGTAGAACTTGATGTCTTGGCAGAAGATATTCCGATCGAAATTGTTTATGAGGATGACGATGTATTAGTCATCAATAAGCCTCAAGGCATGGTCGTTCATCCATCAGCAGGACATCAAGATGGAACACTTGTAAATGCGTTGTTATATCATATAAAAGACTTATCATCAATCAATGGTATCATCCGTCCAGGAATCGTTCATCGTATTGACAAAGATACTTCTGGTTTGTTGATGGTCGCAAAAAACGATAAAGCCCATATTGCATTAGCAGAACAATTAAAAGATAAAACGTCAATTAGAAAGTATATTGCTTTAGTTCATGGTGAAATAGCCCATGATAAAGGTGAAATCAATGCACCTATCGGTCGTTCAAAAAATGATCGCAAAATGCAAGCCGTGATCGAAGGCGGAAAACCCGCAGTAACACATTTTGAAGTTTTAGAACGATTTGAAGGATTTACTTTAGTGCAACTACAATTAGAAACAGGACGTACTCATCAAATTAGAGTTCACATGAAATATATCGGGTATCCAGTAGCTGGTGATCCTTTATACGGACCAAGAAAAACGTTAAAAGGCAATGGTCAATTTTTACACGCCGAAGTGTTAGGTTTTAAACATCCGACAACAGGCCAGATGATGGTATTCGAAGCGCCTTTACCAGAACTTTTTGAAAAAACTTTAGACCAATTAAGAAATAATGATTGATTTATTTTTAAAGAAAAGGTAAACTGTTTTAGAAAGAAAATTAAATAAGCAATCCTTTAAGAGTAGTCCCGTGAGGCTAAGAAGGAAACATGCAGAATACTATCTAGGTGCGCTTAGAAAAACTCTGCGTGAGATGAATAGTATCTTTGCATAGATAAATTCAATCCTCCTATCCGAATACGGGTGGGAGGATTTTTTTGATGTTAATTGCTGTGAATCATGAAAAAGAGCAAGCATATCTGCCTGATATGCTGAAACAGGAAGCTCCAAAGGCATCTTAGTTACTGAAAAATCCGTATTTTTAGGAGGAGCAAAAAATGCAAGAAAAAGAAGTCGTTGATACTGTAACAATGAAACGAGCACTGACAAGAATTACGTATGAAATTATTGAAAGAAATAAAGGAGTTCAAGATATCGTATTAGTAGGAATCAAAACCCGCGGAATTTACATCGCTCAAAGAATCGCAGAACGATTAAAACAATTAGAAACCATCGAAGTTCCTGTTGGTGAGTTGGATATCACATTATATCGTGACGATATGGATGGTCAATCAATGAAAGAACGTTCATTAGGAGAACCAGAACTTCATTCTTCTGATATTCCAGTTTCATTAGAAGGAAAAGAAGTCATTTTAATTGATGACGTTCTGTTTACAGGGCGGACGATCAGAGCTGCAATGGATGCCGTGATGGATTTGGGACGACCACGAAAAATTTCATTAGCCGTTTTAGTCGATAGAGGACATAGAGAACTTCCAATTCGAGCAGATTATGTTGGCAAAAACATTCCGACTTCAATGACAGAAGAAATCATCGTTGAAGTAGAAGAAAAAGACGGCGTCGATCGGATTTTGATCGCAAGCACAGAGGAATAGACAAATATACTAGTAAAGATAGGATAGGTTGACATGACAGAAAAAGAATTTCGTAATGATGAAGCAGTTTTAGATATTCACGACAGACCCAAGACAATACATTGGATCGGATTGAGTTTACAGCATCTATTCACAATGTTTGGCGCGACAGTTTTAGTCCCAATATTAGTTGGAATTGATCCAGGAATTGCATTGGTCAGTTCAGGTCTTGGAACGATCGTCTATTTATTTGTGACAAAGGGAAAAATTCCAGCATATCTGGGAAGCAGTTTCGCCTTTATAGCTGCCATGCAAATGTTGATGAAAAGCAATGGCTACCCAGCAATCGCTCAAGGAGCAATCACAACAGGACTGGTTTACTTAATCGTTTCAATTATTATTAGTAAAATCGGTTCGGCTTGGCTAGATAAAATTTTGCCGCCGATCGTGGTCGGACCAGTGGTAATGGTTATCGGACTAGGTCTAGCTTCAAATGCTGCAAATAACGCGATGTTCAATGGTGGAAACTATGATTTTAAATTCATTGCAGTTGCTCTGATTACATTAGGATTAACAATCTTCTACAATATGTTTTTCAAAGGATTTTTAGGTTTGATTCCAATTTTACTTGGAATCGTAAGTGGCTATCTTGTTGCATTAGTATTCGGTATTGTAGACGTAGAGCCAATTAGACAAGCAGCTTGGTTTGCTATGCCGAACTTTGAAATTCCTTTTGTTCAGTATCAGCCAAAGCTATATTTAAATGCAATCACAACAATGGCACCAATCGCCTTTGTTACAATGACCGAGCATATCGGACATCTAATGGTTTTAAATAAATTAACTAAGCGAAACTTCTTCCAAGAGCCAGGCTTATCAAAAACATTGATGGGTGACGGTGCAGCACAGATTGTAGCTGGTTTAGTCGGAGGACCTCCTGTCACAAGTTACGGAGAAAATATTGGTGTTTTAGCCATTACTCGAGTACACAGTGTGTTTGTCATCGTAGGTGCTGCAGTCTTTGCAGTCGGTCTTGGGTTTGTAGGAAAATTAAGTGCAATTATTTTAAGTGTTCCAAATCCAGTTATTTCTGGAATCAGCTTTGTTTTATTCGGTGTAATTGCCGCTAGCGGATTAAAAATCTTGATCGATAATCAAATCAACTTTGACAAGAAAAAGAATTTGCTGATTGCCTCAGTGATTTTAGTCATTGGAATCGGTGGCTTGGTCTTTAAACTAGATACTTTTGAATTATCGTCAATGGCATTAGCAACAGTTTTAGGAATTATTCTAAATCTAATTTTACCTGAAACGGCTCGTAGTGAAGAATAGTTTATCTAGGAAAAAAACATCTCAGTTATAATTCCACATTTTTTTGCCAGAGATGAAGCCTATTACGCTTTTAAATTTAGGAGGAATGAATGCATGATCATCACATCTGAACGTATCAGTTTAAAACATCTTTTGACTGTTGAAGCCTTAAGTGATCAAGAAGTTATGGGGTTGATCCGTCGTGCACAAGAGTTTAAACAAGGGGCCGTTTGGCAGCCTGAAAAAAAACAATACTTTGCGACAAACTTATTTTTTGAAAATAGTACTCGTACCCATAAAAGCTTTGATGTTGCAGAGAAAAAACTTGGAATTGAAGTGATTGAATTTGAAGAAAGTATGAGTTCGGTCAAAAAAGGTGAGACCCTTTATGATACAGTGTTGACGATGTCAGCAATCGGAGTCGATGTAGCAGTTATTCGCCACGGAGAAGAAAATTATTATGATGAATTGATCCAAAGTAAAACGATCCAGTGTGCTATTATCAATGGTGGAGATGGTAGTGGGCAACATCCTAGCCAGTGCTTACTAGATTTGATGACGATTTATGAAGAATTTGGTCACTTTGGCGGATTAAAAGTTGCAATCGTTGGAGATATTACTCATTCTCGAGTAGCAAAATCCAATATGCAAATGCTAAAACGACTTGGAGCAACAATTTATTTCTCTGGACCAGAAGAATGGTATGACAAGCAATTTGAGGCATATGGTCATTATATGCCCCTTGATGAAGTGGTTGAAACAGTGGATGTGATGATGATGTTGAGAGTACAACATGAGCGCCACGACGGTTCAGAAATTTTTTCAAAAGAGGATTATCATAGAGATTATGGTTTAACAGTTGAGCGCGCTAAACGACTGTCAAATCAAGCAATCATCATGCATCCAGCACCTATTAACCGAGATGTGGAATTAGCGGATTCACTTGTAGAAGGAATCCAATCACGTATAATTCAACAAATGAGCAATGGGGTTTATATGAGAATGTCAATTTTAGAAGCAGTATTACAAGGAAAGGCATAGGTGAACTAAATGAAAACACTTATCAAAAATGGAAAAATCATAAAAAAAGACAATCAATTGATTCCAGCAGAAATTTGGATCGAAAATGGAAAAATCAGAGCAATTGGTGAATGTTTTGAAGCAAGCACATTTGAAAAAGTTTACGATGCAAAAGGACAATTGATCATACCTGGATTAGTCGACGTCCATGTTCATCTAAGAGAACCTGGATTTACCTACAAAGAAACAATCGAGACCGGAAGTAAATCAGCTGCTAGAGGTGGATATACAACTGTTTGTGCGATGCCAAATTTAAATCCAGTACCTGATACTGCAGAGAAATTAAAAGAAGTTTATGAGATCATTGAAAAAAATGCTGTGGTAAAAGTGTTACAATACGCACCAATCACAGAAGAGCTGCGAAGTGAAACATTAACGGATCAAAAAGCACTAAAAGAAGTTGGTGCTTTCGCATTTACAAACGATGGTGTAGGAGTACAAACTGCTGGAACAATGTATCTTGCAATGAAAGAAGCCGCAGCAATTGGCATGGCGATCGTAGCCCATACCGAAGACGAATCACTCCTTTTTGGTGGAGTCATGCATGAAGGGAAAATTTCTAAGAAACTAGGATTACCGGGGATTTTAAACTCCACAGAGGCATCACAAATTGCTCGAGATGTTGTTTTGGCTGGTGAGACTGGAGTCCATTATCATGTCTGTCACGTGTCAACAAAAGAAAGTGTCCGTGTGATTCGTGATGCAAAAAAAGCTGGAATTCATGTAACGGCAGAAGTGGCTCCCCATCATTTGATTTTAATTGACGAAGATATTCCGGAAGACAACGGTTTTTGGAAAATGAATCCGCCCCTTAGAGCAACAACTGATCGCGATGCGCTGATTGAAGGCCTGCTTGATGGCACAATTGACTGTATTGCAACTGATCATGCACCTCATGGATTAGAAGAGAAAAACCAAACTTTCCTAAAAGCGCCATTTGGAATAGTAGGCAGCGAGACAGCCTTCCAATTGATCTACACACATTTTGTTGAAACAGGCAAATTTACACTTGAACAAGTAATTGATTGGATGGCAACGAAACCGGCAGAAATTTTTGGTCTGACCGCTGGAACACTGACCATTGGAGCACCAGCAGATATAGCTGTTTTCGATTTAGAGTTGGAAGAAATGATTGATGACAAAGATTTTGAATCACTGGGAGTCAATACACCTTTCGTTGGTTGGAAAGTCAAAGGAACAACCTTAATGACTTTTGTTGATGGACAATTAGTTTGGTTAAAGGGAGATGCATAAATTTGAAGCGACTATTGATACTAGAAGACGGAACCATTTTTGAAGGAAAAGCGTTTGGTGCAGATGTCAATGTTGTTGGAGAAATCGTATTTACAACAAGTATGACAGGCTATCAAGAAACGATCACTGATCAAAGTTTCAATGGTCAAATCATTACATTTACCTACCCAATGGTCGGCAACTATGGTGTCAATCGCGATGATTATGAATCAATTACTCCAACTTGTAAAGGAGTAGTAGTTAAAGAACAGGCTCGACTTGCCTCGAATTGGCGTGCACAAATGACGTTAGACGAATTTTTAAAAAGAAAAGGGATTCCAGGCATTTCAGGAATCGATACACGTGCGCTGACGAGAAAACTTCGCTCAGTTGGAACATTGAAAGCTGCCTTTATTGATGCAGATGATGATTTGACTCATGAATTCGATCAGTTGAAAGCAACGGTTTTACCTAAGAATCAAGTAGCTCAAGTATCAACAACTAAGCCATACCCAAGTCCAGGTATCGGTCGAAATGTAATAGTAGTTGATTTTGGTTTAAAGCATAGCATATTACGTGAACTATCAAAACGTCATTGTAACTTGACTGTTTTGCCTTATAACACGACGGCTGAAACAATTTTAGAACTTTCACCTGATGGTGTGATGCTGACAAATGGACCAGGAGATCCCAAAGATGTACCGGAAGCGATTGAAATGATTCAAACGATTCAAGGCAAAGTACCGATTTTTGGGATTTGTCTAGGCCATCAGTTATTTGCTTTGGCAAATGGAGCGGATACCTACAAAATGAAATTTGGTCATCGGGGATTAAATCATCCTGTCAGAGAAATCGCGACTGGAAGAATCGATTTTACTTCACAAAATCATGGATATGCAGTAGATGAGGCAACGGTTGATTCTGAGCGATTGCTGGTCACCCATGTGGAGGTAAATGATGGTTCTGTTGAAGGCGTTAGACATCGTCGGTATCCAGCATTTACAGTTCAATATCATCCAGATGCAGCGCCAGGACCTCATGATGGGCTTCACTTATTCGACGAATTTATGGAACTAATGGATGCTTGGAAGGAGCAAGACTAATGCCCAAAAGATCAGATATCAAAAAAATCATGGTTATCGGTTCAGGACCAATTATTATTGGTCAGGCGGCAGAATTTGATTATGCCGGTACTCAGGCTTGTCTTGCTTTGAGAGAAGAAGGCTACGAAGTCGTTTTGGTCAATTCAAATCCAGCAACGATTATGACCGATAAAGAGATTGCAGATCACGTATATATTGAACCAATCACGTTAGAATTCGTTTCACGGATTTTGAGAAAAGAACGTCCAGATGCATTATTGCCAACACTGGGCGGTCAAACAGGATTGAACATGGCGATGGAACTGGCAGCTTCAGGTATTTTGGATGAATTAAACGTAGAACTATTAGGCACCAAACTAAATGCCATTGACCAAGCCGAAGATCGTGATTTATTTAAACAATTAATGGAAGAGTTAGATCAACCAATTCCAGAAAGTGAAATCGTCAATACGGTTGAACAGGCGGTCGAATTTGCCAATCTAATCGGTTATCCAATCATCGTACGCCCTGCATTTACCTTAGGCGGTACAGGCGGAGGGATGTGTGATAACGAAGAGGAATTACGAATCACCGCTGAAAATGGTTTGAAATTGTCCCCAGCAACTCAGTGTTTGATTGAAAAAAGTATTGCAGGATTTAAAGAAATCGAGTACGAAGTAATGCGTGATTCTGCTGATAATGCGATTGTTGTCTGTAACATGGAAAATTTCGATCCAGTTGGGATTCACACTGGTGACTCAATCGTTTTTGCACCAAGCCAAACATTGTCAGATCATGAATATCAAATGCTTCGTGACGCATCTCTTAAAATTATCAGAGCATTAAAAATAGAAGGTGGCTGTAACGTTCAGTTAGCTCTAGATCCGCATAGTTTTAATTATTATGTGATCGAAGTGAATCCACGTGTTTCCCGTTCATCGGCATTAGCCAGTAAAGCTACTGGATACCCAATCGCTAAGTTAGCTGCAAAAATTGCTGTAGGTCTCACGTTAGATGAAATGAAAAATCCTGTCACAGAAACAACTTATGCAGAGTTTGAGCCAGCTTTAGATTATGTCGTAGCAAAAATTCCTCGTTGGCCATTTGATAAATTTGAAAAAGGGGAACGTCGTTTAGGCACGCAAATGAAAGCGACAGGTGAGGTCATGGCGATTGGCCGTAACATTGAAGAGTCATTGTTAAAAGCTGTTCGTTCACTTGAAATCGGTGCTTATCATAACGAACTAAAAGAAATCCATGAAGTCAGTGACGAACGATTGACTGAAAAAATTGTAAAAGCACAAGATGATCGTTTGTTTTATCTATCTGAAGCAATTCGTCGAGGGTTTACGATCGAAGATTTGGCTATGCTTACCAAAATAGATTTATTCTTTCTTGACAAGCTACTTCATATCGTTGAGATAGAAGATAGATTGAAAAAAAATGTTAAGGATGTTGAAACGTTAAAAGAGGCAAAGCAAAATGGTTTTACAGATCGGAAAATTGCCGAATTGTGGCAGCTAAAAGAACAAGATGTTACTGACTATCGTCATGCACAACAAATTCTACCAGTGTACAAAATGGTCGATACTTGTGCGGCAGAATTTGAATCTCAAACACCTTATTTTTACAGCACATATGAAATTGAAAACGAAAGTCTTCGCTCCGATAAACCTTCTGTATTAGTGCTGGGTTCAGGCCCAATCAGAATCGGGCAAGGGGTAGAGTTTGATTATGCAACAGTTCACTCTGTAAAAGCAATTCAAGAAGCAGGATTTGAAGCAATCATTATGAATAGTAATCCAGAAACAGTCTCAACAGACTTTTCGATTTCAGATAAACTTTATTTTGAACCACTAACGCTAGAAGATGTGATGAATGTGATCGAATTAGAGCAGCCAATGGGCGTTATCGTTCAGTTTGGTGGTCAAACAGCAATCAATTTAGCGGAGCCATTAGTAAAACAAGGTGTTAAGATTCTGGGAACTTCAATCGAAGATTTGGACAGAGCTGAAAACCGTGACTTATTTGAACAAGCGTTACGAGAACTAGATATCCCTCAACCTCCAGGCGATACTGCAACAAGTGCTGAAGAAGCTGTAGTCATAGCAAATAAAATCGGTTATCCAGTTTTAGTTCGTCCTAGTTATGTACTTGGCGGTCGCGCGATGGAGATTGTTGAAAATAAAAAAGATCTTGAGGATTACATGCAAAATGCTGTAAAAGCTTCTCCAGAACACCCAGTATTAGTGGATAGCTATCTCTTAGGTAAAGAATGTGAAGTTGACGCAATTTGCGATGGACAGACGGTTTTGATCCCAGGTATTATGGAACATATTGAACGTGCTGGTGTTCATTCGGGAGATTCGATGGCTGTTTATCCACCACAAACCTTATCAAAAGAAATTCAGGAAACGATCACTGATTACACAAGAAAGCTGGCAATCGGATTAAATTGTGTCGGTATGATGAACATCCAATTTGTTCTCCATGACGAGAAAGTATATGTGATCGAAGTCAATCCAAGAGCGAGTCGAACAGTTCCATTTTTAAGTAAAATTACAGGAATTTCAATGGCTCAGGTAGCGACAAGAGTAATTCTAGGTGAAAAACTAACAGACTTAGGCTATCAAGATGGATTATATCCAGAAGGCAAACAAGTACATGTCAAGGCACCCGTTTTCTCATTTACTAAACTTCAAAAAGTAGATACGTATCTCGGTCCTGAAATGAAATCCACTGGTGAAGTAATGGGTTCTGATTATAGTTTAGAAAAAGCATTATATAAAGCTTTTGAAGCATCGGGATTGCACTTGCCGAGTTTTGGAGCGGTGTTGTTTACTATAGCGGATGAAACGAAAGAAGAAGCATTAGCGTTAGCGAAACGTTTTAATGACATCGGTTATAGTTTGATCGCCACTCAAGGAACCGCAAAATTCTTATCAGATAACGGCTTGTTAGTTAAATCAGTTCTTAAAATAAACCAAGGAAGTGAAACTGTTCTTGATATGATTCGAAGCGGTGAAGCACAAGTCGTTGTCAATACGATGGATAAAAATCGTTCCGATTTAAAACAAGACGGATTTTTGATCCGAAGAGAAGCAGTTGAGCATGGTGTTCCGCTATTTACTTCGCTAGATACGGCGGAAGCAATCCTGAAAGTTTTAGAATCTCGAGCATTTTCAACTGAACCAATTTAAGTTTGAAGAGGATGAGACAAAGTGAAAAAAGTATCGTGCGTCGTCTTCTAAAATCGAATAGCGTTGTAAAGGAGTAGAATAAATGAAGCAGGAAATAATGACCATCACCTCTCAGCAACAACTAGCTCCCAGAATTTTCCAAATGACATTAACAGGTGAACTAGTTAATGAAATGGAAAAGCCCGGACAGTTTCTCCATATAAAAGTACCGCGAGAAGATATGCTCTTAAGAAGACCTATCAGTATCAATCAAATCGATAAACAAGCAAAAACGTGTACGATCATCTATCGAACAGAAGGTGATGGCACCAAAGTGTTCGCTGAACTTACTGAAGGAGACACATTAGACGTTATGGGTCCTTTAGGAAATGGCTTTGATGTCGATTGTTTGAGTGCTGGGCAAAAAGCTTTCGTGATAGGCGGTGGAATTGGTATTCCGCCTATGTACGAATTATCAAAACAATTGATTGAAAGACAGATAGAAGTCTTTCACTTCTTAGGCTATGCCTCTAAAGAAGTCGTTTATTTCGAAAACGAATTTATCGCACTAGGGGATACAAGATTCGCAACAGATGACGGATCTTTTGGAGTTGAAGGAAATGTCGGGAATCTTTTGCTGGATGCATTGACAAAAGAGCAACCGGATGCTGTTTATGCCTGTGGTGCAAATGGAATGCTAAAAATGGTTGCACAAGTTTTTTCTGATAATTCAAATGTCTTTCTTTCATTAGAACAACGAATGGCTTGCGGTATGGGGGCTTGCTATGCCTGCGTATGTCATGTGCCAGATGATGAAACTGGGACAAAAAGTGTTAAAGTTTGCGATGAAGGGCCGATTTTTAGGGCCAGTGAGGTGGTTTTATGACGAAAAATTCGTTAGCTATAACTATTCCAGGTTTAACATTAAAAAATCCTATCATTCCAGCGAGCGGTTGTTTTGGATTCGGAGAAGAATATGCTAAATACTACGATCTTGGCAAATTAGGATCGATTATGGTCAAAGCAACAACACCGCAAGCACGTTTTGGAAATGCAACCCCGAGGGTGGCAGAAACGCCTAGTGGAATGCTAAATGCGATCGGTTTGCAAAATCCTGGTTTAGATGTTGTGATGAATACCAAATTGCCAGCTTTGGAATCCTATGATTTACCAATTATTGCAAATGTGGCTGGCGCTTGTGAAGAAGATTATGTTGAAGTTTGTAGCAAAATCGGTGATGCACCAAATGTTAGCGCAATCGAGCTAAATATCTCATGTCCGAATGTAAAACATGGAGGTATAGCTTTTGGAACAGATCCAGATGTTGCGTTTCAATTAACACAGGCTGTAAAAAAAGTGGCTAAAGTACCAATTTATGTAAAACTTTCTCCGAATGTGACAGATATTGTGCCAGTTGCACAAGCGATTGAAGCTGGTGGAGCAGATGGATTTTCAATGATCAATACACTTTTAGGAATGCGAATTGATTTGAAAACTCGTCGTCCAATTTTAGCTAATCAAACAGGAGGATTATCAGGTCCTGCAATCAAACCCGTTGCTATTCGCCTGATCAATCAAGTCTCACAAATTTCTAGTCTTCCAATTATTGGTATGGGTGGTGTTCAAACTGTAGACGATGTTTTAGAAATGTTTATGGCTGGAGCAAGTGCTGTCGGTGTTGGAACTGCTAATTTTACTGATCCTTATATTTGTCCGAAACTAATCGATGCTTTACCGATAAGAATGGCAGAGCTTGGCATCGAATCATTAGAGCAATTAATCAAAGAAGTGAGAGAGGAAAAAAATCTATGAGTCAACGACCGATCATCGCATTAGATTTCCCTTCAAAAAAAGAAGTTGCGTCTTTTTTAGCCAATTTTCCTGAAGCAGAATCATTATTTGTTAAAGTTGGAATGGAACTGTTTTACCAAGAAGGACCTGAGATTATCCGTTGGTTAAAAATGTTAGGACATTCAGTTTTTCTAGACCTAAAATTACATGATATTCCAAATACAGTAGAACAATCAATGACAGGTTTAGCTAAACTGGGTGTCGATATTACGAATGTTCATGCAGCTGGTGGTATTAAGATGATGAAAGCCGCTAAAGCTGGATTAAAAAAGGGAACGAAAACTGGAGCGAAAGAGCCGATTTTGATCGCTGTAACACAACTTACATCAACAAGTGAAGAGGAAATGCAGCAAGATCAATTGATTGAAGTCTCTTTAAAAGAAAGTGTGATTCATTATGCAAAATGTGCAAAACAAGCCGGATTAGATGGTGTTGTTTGTTCGGCATTGGAAGCAAATGATATTCACCAAGCGACTAATGAAAGCTTTATCTGTTTGACTCCTGGGATTCGTCCAAGAGGTAGTGACGTTGGAGATCAACAACGTGTGGTGACACCAGCTGATGCAAGAAAGATTGGTTCGACCTATATTGTAGTTGGCCGACCGATAACACAGGCGAAAATACCTTATGAAGCCTATAAATCAATAAAAAATGAGTGGAATGGAGAAAGATAATGACAGAATTAGCCAAAACGATTGCCAAAGATTTATTAGAAATCGAAGCTGTTTTTTTAAGTCCAAATGAGCCTTTTACGTGGGCGAGTGGAATTAAGAGCCCGATTTATTGTGATAACCGAATCACGATGAGTTATCCAGTTGTTCGTAAAGAAATTGCAAAAGGACTTGCAAAAAAAATTAAGGAAACATATCCTGATGTACAAGTGATTGCTGGAACTGCAACAGCAGGAATTCCTCATGCAGCTTGGGTAGCAGATATTTTAGATTTACCGATGGTTTATATCCGTAGTAAAGCCAAAGAACATGGAAAAGGCAATCAAATTGAAGGTAGAATTTTCAAAGGACAAAAAATGGTCGTCATTGAAGATTTGATTTCTACTGGCGGAAGTGTATTAGAAGCAGCTGAGGCAGCAAAGCGTGAAGGTGCAAATGTGTTAGGTGTTGCTGCAATCTTTACCTATGAATTACCTAAAGGTACAGAAAAATTTGCAGAACACAAGATGGATTTAATTACATTAACCAATTATTCAACCTTGATCGATGCGGCATTGGAATCAAATTATATTGAAGAAAATGATGTTGCTTTATTAAAAAATTGGAAAAAAGATCCAGAAAATTGGTTAAATAAATAATTTGTTTCATAAAAAGTATAATTTTTGATCGTACGTTCAAAGGTTATACTTTTTTCTTGATTATTTGATTTTTTAGTTTACTACAAACATGAATACAAAAAGAAGAGAAAAATAGTTTTTGAAAATTGACTGTTGTTACTAAATGGTATACAGTTATTCAGACGATAAAATTAGAAGGTGGGGTTTGATGAAAAATATTCGAAATATGGACGTGGAATGGGGTTATGAAGGTGAACTTGGACCAGAACATTGGCATACGCTATGTGATTGGTTTTCAACTGGAGCTAAGTATCCCTATCAATCGCCGGTTAATTTATCAAAAAACTTAATCAATGGTATATCTACTAGTAGAGCGATTGATTTTTGTTATAAAACAGAAGAATTTACTGAAAAAGAATTTAAGAATACGTTTCATTTTGTTCCACCAAATACTGAAAGTTACGTGATTTTTGAGGATGAAAAGTATTATTTAACCGATATTCACTTCCACACACCAAGTGAGCATACTTTTGATGGAGAACATGCACCACTAGAATTTCATTTGGTCCACATGAATAATTCTGGTGATAACTTGGTTGTTGGCTGTCTATTTACGATTACCAAAGATAATAATAAATTTTCAAAAAAGCAAACAACGCTTGAATGGAACTCAGAGACACATCAACAATGGTTTGATCCGTCGATTTTTTTACCAGAAAAAAAATCACATTTTCATTATTTAGGATCATTAACGACACCTCCAACAAAAGGACCCGTACATTGGTTTGTGTTTGATTCTATTCAAAAAATGGATCAAGATTTTTTTGAGCGAATTGACGAAGGCATGTTGCCGTTTAACAATCGCCCAGTTCAAGGGTTGAATGGACGTAAAATTTATTTTTCTGAATAAAATGGAGGATATTTATGAATATTCAACAGATGAAATATGTCGTAGCTGTTGCAAATAATGGTAGTTTTCGTGAAGCTGCGAAAAAGCTTTTTATCACGCAACCAAGCCTGTCTAATGGCATTCGTGACTTAGAAGAAGAGATTGGCGTAACATTATTTATTCGTACTAATAAAGGTGCATCATTGACTGAAGAAGGATTGACCTTTTTAGAACACGCAGAAAAAATTTTAACCCAAATGGACATGATTGAAAATCGCTATCAAGAAGTGACGAAAAGTGAACGCTTCTCGATTTCGTCTCAACATTATGATTTTCTAGGTGAAGTGATGGGAAAAGTCATTCAGCAATTTAAAGATCAGTATAAAAATTTTCGTGTGTTCGAAACAACGACGTTTAAAGTCATCGAAGATGTAAAAAGTTATCATAGTGAACTTGGTATTATATATTTAAATAGTCAAAATCAATCCGGAATCAAGCGTTATTTAGAACAAGCAAATTTAACATACGAGATTGTCGGGAGCTTTAAAACGCATATCTTTCTAGGAAAAGATCATCCCTTAGCACAACAAAAAGAAATTGAGTTAGAACAATTAAGTTGCTTTCCTCAAGTGCGTTTTACCCAAGAAGGAAGTAACTTTGCATACTTTTCAGAAGATTTGATTGAAAATCAGGAACAAGAAACAGTAGTTTATACAAATGATCGAGGGACTTTGATGAATTTATTGGTAGAGACAGATGCTTATGCATCTGGATCTGGTGTGGTAACGGGTTTTACTAAAAAAGAAATTTGTTTAGTTCCCTTAGCTGAAAGTACAGATAATAAAATTTGTGTCCTCTATCAAAAAAACAAAACAATCAGCACGATTGGTCAATTTTTTATAAAAGAATTGAAACTGCTTTTTTGAACTAACTCAAAGAACAATCGTTTAAACGTATTAAATGATAACGCAACAACTCCAAGAAACCAGATGAACTAACTCTGATTTCTTGGAGTTGTTTTTAATTATTGTTCATTGATTTCAACAAAATCACTCATTAATCGTAAAACTTTTTCCATTTCTTCTTGTGTTCCTATTGAAACCCTTAAATAATTGGTTAATCGTTCAATTTTAGGAAAATAACGAACAAAAACATCTTTGGCTTCTAAATAATGATAAAGCGTCTCAATGGTCAAATTAGGATGGGTGAGCAACACGAAATTTGTTTGTGAAATCAGAGAAGAAAAGCCAAAGGTCTCAATATTTTTTGCAAACCAATCTCTCGTTTTGCAAATGTTTCTAGTTATTTGTGCATAATATTTTTCATCCTCGACTGCAGCAATAGCCAGATTTTCAGCTATTATATCAACTGAATAAGGATTAAAAGATGATTTTATACTTTCCACAACTTGAATATACTTTGGATTGCCGATAGCATAACCCACTCGTAAACCAGCTAAAGAACTTGATTTTGACAAAGTTCGAATAACAACTAAATTAGGATACGTTTCCAGTAGTACGACAGCAGACTGATCTGCAAAATCTATGTAAGCTTCGTCGATGATTACGATTACGTCCTTATTTTCCTCCAATAATGCTTCAATTTCTGCTAGAGGTTTGAATAAACCAGTAGGTGCATTCGGATTGGCAATGATTATGCCACCGTTTATCTGTTTATAATCGTCTAAAGCTATTTCAAAATCATTGTTTAGTGGTAATTCCTTAAATGGCACTTTAAATAGATTCGCCCAAACTTTATAAAAACCATAAGTGATGTCTGGAAATAAAATTGGGTCCTGACTATTAAAAAAAGCGAGAAAACAAAAGGCTAATACTTCATCAGAGCCGTTTCCAATTAAAAAATGGTCAGGAGATAAGCCATGTTTAATACCCAATGCTTTTTTTAAAGAGAGATTATCAATGGAACTGTATCGTTTTAATTGTTCCGTCTCGAATTGTTTCAGTACCTTAGCAACATTTGGCGACGGCGGATAAGGGTTCTCATTGGTATTCAATTTAATCATCGCAGGATAATTTGGCTGTTCTCCTGGAATGTATGGTGTAATGTTTCTGATCCCTTTCATTATCGTTTCTCTCCCTTCGTTTCTTTTAACTATAAAGAAACAACAAGTGTTTCGCAAGTTTAATCTGTGAATTTGAAAAGAAAAAAAAGATTTTTGAAATTCAAATTTCATTTTACGTTAAATTATGCTATGATAATTCCATTAATAAAAATATGAATAGTAATCAAGTGTTTCGATTGATGTAAACTCTAAATGGTAGAGAATTTTGATTTAATGGTCGAATCACTGAGGTATGAGGGGATGGTTTCATGGATTTAACAAAAAAATTTAACAAGCAAGTATATAAAATTGCTGTTTCAACAATTCGCCAATTTGACGAACAAGTAACAAACATTAAAGGAATCATAAAGTTAACATTGGGAGAGCCAGACTTTAATACCCCAGAGCATGTAAAAACTGCGGCGCATGATGCAATTGACAATAATTTTTCACATTACTCCGGCATGGCTGGGTTGACAGATGTTCGTGAAGCAGCCACTTTTTTTATGAAAGAAAAATATGGTGTTAGTTATCAACCTGCATCTGAAGTTTTGGTAACAGTAGGAGCGACCGAAGCGATTTCAGCAAGTTTGTTATCCATTTTAGAACCAGGTGATAAAGTTTTGATGCCAGCGCCCATTTATCCAGGATATGAACCGGTGATCACGTTGGCTCAAGCAGAACCGATCTATATTGACACTACATCGAATGATTTTGTATTGACTCCAGAAATGATCGAAGCAGCAATGTTAGAACATGGGGATCAAGTCAAAGCGATTATTCTAAATTATCCAAGTAATCCAACTGGTGTAACATACAATCGTGAGGAAGTAAAAGCTATTGCAGAAGTGCTGAAAAATTATTCGATTTTCGTCATTAGTGATGAAATCTACAGCGAATTGACCTATGAAGATCAGCATGTATCAATTGCGGAATTTATTCCAGACCAAACCATTTTGATCAATGGTTTATCAAAGTCGCATGCAATGACTGGATGGCGGATCGGATTTATCTTTGGTCCTGAGAACTTGATAGCTGAAATTATAAAAGTACATCAGTATTTAGTCACAGCAGCTTCTACAATTTCTCAAAAAGCCGCAGTTAGAGCTTTAGTTGAGGGTATGAACGATGCTGCAGTGATGAAAGAGGAATATCGTGAGCGCCGAGATTTTGTTTACGAACAAATGACTTCTTTGGGTTTTGAAGTAGCTAGACCTAATGGAGCTTTCTATATCTTTGCTAAAATTCCTGCTGGATATGAACAAGATTCAATGAAATTTTGTGTGGATCTAGCAAAACAACAAGCAATCGCGATCATTCCAGGAGTGGCTTTTGGTAAAGAGGCGGAAGGCTATGTTCGGATCAGTTATGCAGCCGATTTAGCTACATTAAAAGAAGCCATGAAACGAATAGGAAATTATATCAAAACGAACAGTTAAGCGAGCAATCGTTTAGCTGTTTTCTTAGCTCAACACAACCTTTACATTCCTTTACCGATTATTTACACAACGTTGAAACAGAATTAACACATCGCTGTTAAACTAAGCTTGTAACTAATTGAAAAGGACGTGTAAAAATGAAAAAACGTTTAGTATCAGCAATTGTTTTAAGTGTAGGACTTTTAATCGCAGGGTGCGGCAATCAAGGAGCTGCGACTAGTGAGAGTAGTAATAAATCCAAAGATAGCGGAAGCAATAGTAATCAACCTGTTAAAATCGTAGCAGTTGGTTCAACCGCTTTACAACCATTAGTAGATGCAGCAAAAGATCAATTCGTTTCTGAACATGCTAATTATACGATTTCAGTTCAGGGCGGAGGTAGCGGAACAGGACTTTCTCAAGTCGCTGATGGCGCTGTGACAATTGGGAATTCTGATGTATTTGCTGAAGAAAAATCTGGTGTAGATGCCTCAAAACTAGTTGATCACCGTGTCGCTGTTGTCGGAATGGGTCCTGTGGTCAATAAAGAAGTTGGCGTTAAAAATATTAGCAAACAAGAATTGATCGATATTTTTACTGGAAAAACTAAAAATTGGAAAGAGTTAGGCGGAAAAGATCAAGAAATTGCAGTAATCAATCGTCCAAGCGGGAGTGGAACGCGAGCAACTTTTGAAAAATGGGGGCTGGATGGAGAAAAAGCTGTTCAATCTCAAGAACAAGACTCCTCAGGGACCGTTCGTCAAATTGTTTCGCAAACACCAGGTGCAATCAGTTACCTTGCTTTTTCTTACATGGATGAATCGACAGCTGCCTTAAGTATTGATGATGTAAAACCAACAGAAGAAAATGTAGCAGATAATTCTTGGAAAATTTGGTCTTATGAACACATGTATACCAATGGTGAACCTGATAAAGATGTAAAAGCATTTTTAGATTTCATGTTGACAGATGATGTTCAAGAAGGTGTTGTTAAAGAGTTAGGCTACTTACCAATGACTGGCATGAAAGTTGAACGAGATGTTTCAGGAACAATCACTAAAAAATAAATTTTTCTCCCCTAAAATACCAAAAAGAGGTTGAACGTGAAATGCGTTCACCTCTTTTTGATGTACTCAATTTTTCGGAAGCTCGACTGTAAAAGTAGAACCCAGGCCTAAGTGACTGTCAATTGTAACCACTCCACCTAATAATTCAGTATAATTATGCACAATTGATAAACCTAAACCTGTTCCACCTGAATGTCGGCTTCTTGCTTTATCTACTCGATAAAAGCGTTCAAATACTCGTTCTTGATCTTTTAAACTAATACCAATACCTGAATCTTTCACAACGAAAAAGAACGTCTCAGCGAAACCAAAATCAATTCTGATCGTTCCGTCAGTTTGGGAGTACTGAATCGCATTTTCAATCAAATTTTTAACGATTGGATAAAATAGTTCATACTTGGTAGTATAAGTAACTGCCTCATCTCCAAGAATGTCAATCGTTAGATGCTTTTCTTTGATTGTTTTACGATATGAGCGCAAAATTTCTTTTGTAAAAGGAAGTATAGCAATGTCTTGATCATCGTAGGATATATTTTTTCCATCACGGGATAGCTGTAAAATTTCCTGAATCAATTGCTGCAGACGTAAAGCATCTTTTTGCATGATTTCTAAAAATTGTGATAAGGTTTCAGGATCATCTTTTGCCCCATCCAATAAGGTTTCAGTAAAACCCAATAAAGAAGTGACGGGTGTTTTTAATTCGTGAGATACATTACTCACAAAATCTTTTTGAATCTTCTCTAATTGTCTAACCCGTGTTAAATCATAAGCAATCCCCAAAACTTGGTAGTTATTGCCATCTTCTTCTATAAAACGTAAAGACATATCCAAAATTGTTTCATACAACGAGTCAGTCAGCTTTATTTCTTGGTGTACCGAGCTTTTCTCTGTGATCACTTGATGAATCAAATGAATCAGAGCAGGCTCTTTAATGACTTCAAAATAATCTTTTGCTGTATCATTTTCTTCAATTCTCAAAATCTCAATCATTTTAGGATTGGTCAATTGTAATTTCCCCTCAACATCAATAATAAAGACACCGATCATCAACTCGTCCAGTAAGGCGTGAAATTGTTCATCAGTGGACGTATAAGCTAAATACGTTTGACTCATTTGTTGGCTTAAAAGATTGACCGTTTGATACAATTCGTTCCATTCAGGTGAATCTTGAATGATCGAACGCGCTTCATCTGGATATTTCACTATTTTTTTCAGCACAGGTAAAACAGTCACTAAAGGCTCATTTTTTTGATGAAGCAATAAAAAGATGAATGCGGTAATGATCAAAAATAAAAGGCCCAAAGTAAGCAGAATATAGCGTTTGAACGATTGTATACTATTAGAAAAAAGTTCGGTTTGTTCTGAGATGCGAATGATTCCAATCAGTTCTCCATCTTTATCAACGGGCAATGCTAAATAGAGTAATTCTTCCTTTAAAGTCGCACTTTTTCTTAATGCAGCGCCAAAATCAGCACCTGAAAGAATTGCCTTGACCTCAGGCCGATTTTTCCTAGACTCCTGCAAATCTGAATCCACACTGTCATAAAAAATAGCTCCGTCGGCATCCATTAATGTCAATCGTTCATTTTTATCTGTTGAATAGTGCTCGATAAGTTTTTTTTCTTGATTTGAAAAATGTTGTGTTAAAAATAAATTAGGAGAGAGTTGGTCAAGAATCAAGGTTCCTTTTTTCTGTAAATAGTCTTCTTGCTGTGCGACTATTTCTTTTTTAAAAAAATAGTTTGTCAAAAGAATACTACCCAAAAATAAAGCAATCATCACGATTCCAACTAACCAATATTCAATACGTTGGCGTTTTTTCATTTTTTAGGCTCCTGAAATCGGTAACCAAATCCTCTGACTGTAACCAAATAGGCAGGTCGCTTTGGATCAATTTCAATTTTGTCTCTTAAATGGCTGACATGAACATCGACGATACGACTTTGACCTGCAAAATCATAGTTCCAAATTCGATCAAGTAAAGTATCGCGATCAATCACTCGGTCTTTACGCTTGATAAAGTAGACGAGTAATTCAAATTCTTTTGGCGTAAGCTCGATTTTTCCGCCACGAACATTTACTTCATAATTTTGTTCATCTACGCTGATTTCTCCTAATACTAAAGGCGCTTTAGCCTCTTCCCTAATTTCTTCTGATTTAGAAGAAACAGGTTTTAGACGTCGGAATATAGCTTTCATTCTCGCTAGAACTTCTCTAGGACTGAAAGGCTTTGTCAGGTAATCATCTGCACCAATTTCCAACCCAATGATCTTATCAACTTGATCGTCTTTAGCAGTTAAAATCAAAATAGGAGTGTCAATTTTTTCTCTGCGCAATGACTTTGTGATTTCTAGACCATCCATATTTGGTAGCATCACATCTAAAATGATAAAATCAAATTGATTGGATAGGGCTAATTCATACCCAACAGCGCCATCCTCTGCAGATATTACTTCATAGCCGTCTTTTTCTAAGTTAAATGTCAACAACGTAACAATCGACGGTTCGTCATCAACAACCAATACTTTCTTCATCTATTCGGCTCCTTTAAATACGAAATAAACACAACGTCATTTTATCACAAATCTCTTGGTATCAAAAACTTTATGGAATGTTTCTAAAACTACTTTCAAAGGAAAAGAAATGGTATAATAATAAAGATTGAAATGAGGGAAGCAAATGATTGGAATCAGCGCATGTCTGGGTGGTGTTTGCTGTCGCTATGATGGTCAAGCAAAGGAAATCACCGCTTTAAAAAAATTAGTTGAAAACGGGCAAGCAATGCTTGTTTGTCCAGAAGTTTTAGGGGGCTTACCGATCCCTCGTGAACCTGCTGAAATTAGGGGCGGTGATGGATTTGATGTTTGGAACGATGATGCGAAAGTCCTCACTAAAAGAGGAGAAGATATGACAGATATGTTCAAACAAGGCGCAATCACAGCGTATCAAAAATTAGTTGAACAAAATATCACATCGATTATTCTAAAAGAAAATAGTCCATCTTGCGGAAGTAAAGGAATTTATGATGGTACATTTTCCGGTAATCATCGCACTGGTCCAGGGGTTGCGACAGCATATTTTATCTCTAAAGGACTTAATGTGATTTCAGAAAATGAGTGGCAAACGGTGACTGATCCCAAGGAGTAAAAGATGTCAGAAAGTAGAAAACTTAACTCGTCAGTAAATATATTCTCAAAGGTCTTGGCATGAGACGTTCCATTGCAGCTTTTATACAATAAAAGAAATAAACTGTTTGTTTCTTTTTAAAGTACTCATCCGCAAAAAAGTTTTTCCGAATCAAAATGATCTAAGTGCAAAGTTTTTTACTAGCTATAATCACCAAATAATGATGGAAGAGTGTTTTTCTAAAAAGGAATTTTACGCTAATATACAAAGTTATTCTAATCAATTGATAAAATCTTTTGAAAAAATTCTTGAAAATCAACTAAGAACTATTGACTAATCACTCTGAAATCGGTAACCTAAAAGGGATTGAAGATAGGGGTAACAACTATGGAAATTGAAAAAACCAATCGAATGAATGCGTTATTTGAATTTTACTCCACTTTGTTGACAGAAAAACAAATGAATTATATGGAGATGTACTATGCCGATGATTTTTCATTAGGTGAAATTGCGGAAGAATATGAAATCAGCCGCCAAGCAGTTTATGATAATATCAAACGGACAGAGAAAATCCTAGAAGAATATGAAAAAAAACTTCATCTATTTTCTGATTATGTCGTCCGTGGAGAGTTGCTAGAGACACTTAAAAGCTACGTGAGCGAAACATATCCGAAAGATACAACAATTCTAAAGTATATAGAACAAATACAAGAAGTAGAGGAATGAGATTATGGCTTTTGAAAGTTTAACAGATCGCCTACAACAGGCAATGAGCAAATTACGTCGTAAAGGAAAAGTATCTGAAGCTGACGTAAAAGAAATGATGAGAGAGATTCGTTTGGCTTTATTGGAAGCCGACGTAAATTTACAAGTTGTCAAAGATTTTACAAAACGGGTTCGTGACCGTGCAGTTGGTGTAGAAGTTCTTGAAAGCTTATCGCCAGCGCAACAAATCGTTAAAATCGTTGATGAAGAATTAACAGCAACATTAGGTACCGAGACAGTTGGCTTAAACAAATCAGAACGCATTCCGACTGTGATTATGATGGTCGGGTTACAAGGTGCAGGTAAAACAACCTTTGGTGGTAAATTAGCCAATCATTTGATCAAGACTGAAAACGCACGTCCTTTGATGATTGCAGCCGATGTGTATCGTCCAGCAGCGATTGATCAATTGAAAGTTTTAGGCCAACAATTAGATGTACCGGTTTTTGATATGGGAACAGAGACTAGTCCAGTCGAAATCGTGCGTCAAGGGATGGCATTGGCTAAAGAGAAGAAAAATGATTACGTCTTAATTGATACGGCAGGTCGTCTGCATATTGATGAGACATTGATGGACGAGTTAAAACAAATCAAAGAAGTAGCACAACCAGACGATATTTTACTTGTAGTAGATGCAATGACAGGTCAAGATGCAGTAAATGTTGCTGAAAGCTTCAATCAGCAATTAGGAATAACGGGGGTTGTCATTACAAAACTTGATGGTGATACTCGTGGTGGTGCCGCACTTTCTATTCGCTCTGTCACTGGCGCACCAATCAAATTTATCGGTTCTGGTGAAAAATTAACTGATTTAGAAATTTTCCATCCGGATCGTATGTCCAGCCGTATTTTAGGTATGGGAGATATGCTGACACTGATTGAAAAAGCACAACAAGATTATGATGAGAAAAAAGCTGAAGAACTTGCAGTAAAAATGAAGGAAAACAGCTTTGACTTTAATGATTTTATTGAGCAATTAGACCAAGTAATGGGTATGGGACCAATCGAAGACTTGTTAAAAATGATTCCAGGAATGAATAATATGCCTGGTCTAGAAAATGTCAAAGTGGATCCAAAAGATGTAGCACGTAAAAAAGCAATGGTGCTTTCAATGACACCAGCTGAAAGAGAAAATCCAGATTTGCTGAATCCAAGCCGCCGCCGTAGAATTGCAGCCGGTTCAGGAAATAATGTCGTTGAAGTCAATCGAATGATCAAACAATTCAAAGAATCTAAAAAAATGATGCAACAAATGTCTAAAGGCAACATGGATATTCCAGGTATGGATCAAATGCTTGGTGGAGGTATCAAAGGTAAACTCGGAAAAATGGCCATGAATCGTATGGTGAAGAAAAACAAGAAAAAGAAAAAGAAGAAAAAATAGAGTTGAAAAAAAAGCAGGCCATAGTCATTAGATTTGGGCTGCTTTTTTTGATGAACGATAATTCAAGGCAGATTTATTTTTGACCGTGTCGATAATTTTTATGCTTCCAATATATTTAGGGGTAAACATTAAAAGAATGAATGGTTCAAAAAATGAAATCCTTGGAGGGGCAACGATGAAAAAACGATGTTCTTGGGCAGAAGGTAATGAAAAAATGAAACACTATCATGATACGATTTGGGGAGTTCCAGTCTATGATGATCAGCGCCTGTTTAGAAAATTGATATTGGATATCAACCAAGCTGGCTTAAGTTGGCAAACTATTTTGAACAAAGAAAACGATTTTGATGCTGCTTTCGACGATTTCGATATAAAAAAAGTCGCTCTTTACGATGAAAATAAGATTCAAGAACTTTTGAATGATCCAGGGATCATCCGTAATCGTAGAAAAATCGAGGCAACTATCCATAATGCTCAAAAAATTATTGAGATTCAGAATGAATTTGTCTCTTTTTCCAATTATTTATGGGGATTTAATGCTCAAAGTGTTTTGAAAAACGCTTATCAAAATCAAGTAGAGATTCCTGCAACAAATGAATTATCTGACAATATAGCGAAAGATTTGAAGAAAAGAGGGTTTAAGTTTGTGGGCAGTACGATCATCTACGCCTTTTTAGAGTCTATTGGGATGATCAATGATCACATAACGGTATGTTTTCGATATGAAGAACTAAATTAAAAATAGTCTAAACCGAAATAATTTTCGATTGTTGCTTAGGCTATTTGAATTTAATTAACCACTTTTTTTAAAAGCAAGATAAGAACCAACGATTGTTTTGGAGAAAAAGCAGTCAATTCCATACTGTATTTCCGATATATATTCTATATAATCAACGTAATTTACGACAAAAAGGAGAACCAATGACTTTGAAAAAGACAGTTAAAATGCATCTTGAACCTGAAGAAATCATTGCTATTAAACACTTGAAAGAAAAAAATCGAATGCTGTATTCTATTGAATACAAACTAGATCTAAGCTTTTTCAACATGACTACTAATAAAGTTAATCACTTACTTTGTTGGCATGGAGATGAATTAGTCGGCTATGCAGCGTTAAGTAATTTTGATCCGAAACAGCTAGAAATAACGATGATTGCAAAACCCGACAGTGAAATCTTTACCAAAATGAATGAAGCAGTACTAGAATTTTCTCAACAGCGAAACATAAAAGAGAAGCTTTTGATTACAGATCATAACGATACTTTTGTAAATGAATATCTTAAAGGGATGAATAAATATAAATACAGTTTTCAGAATACGCAATGATTTTAGCAGTAGACAAATTTATTTCTAAGTCTTACGATATTACTTTAGAACCTGCAAATATAGAAGAAGCTAACATAATTGCTGGATTAGAAGAAGAAGAAGAAATCATACCGCTAGACACGGACGATTTGAAAAAAACACTTGTCTTAAGAAAAAATGAGCAAGTAATTGCAAGCATTAGGGTAGAAAATGAACAAGATTCATATGGGATCTATGGATTTGTCATAAGAGCAGATTTAAGAAACCAAGGCTTAGGTAGAAAAATACTCAGTCAACTCATTCAACAATTGTTGGAAAAACAAGCAAAAGAAATTTATTTAGAGGTTGAATCAACAAACGAAGTGGCTTGTCATTTATATAGAGCAATAGGATTTGAGGAAAAAACACTATTTGACTATTATATTTGTGAACCAATACTTGAATAATAAAAAAATAAGCTATGAAAAAAAGAAAAATTCTTTTCTATTCACAGCTTATCTTTGTTAAGCAATTGTTGATTTGCCCCTGCCAAGGTGAAATAATTATAACATATCTCGAACTAAAAGTGCCAGAGATCAGCGGTTTAAAGGTTTTTTTAAGGTGTCAAGAAAAAACTCTTTACAGCGTGCTTTAAATCTGGTAAACTAACATTTGTGATTAAGTTAATGGAGGTGTAATATATAAAATGTCAGTAAAAATTCGTTTAAAACGCATGGGTTCTAAAAAGAGTCCTTTTTACCGTATTGTAGTCGCAGATTCTCGTTCTCCTCGTGATGGACGTTTCATCGAAACTGTTGGAACTTACAATCCTTTAAAAGATCCTGCAGAAGTAGTTTTAAAAGAAGATTTAGTTTTAGACTGGTTGTCTAAAGGTGCTCAGCCTTCAGATACTGTTCGTAACATCCTTTCAAAAGAAGGCGTTATGAAAAAACACCACGAAGCTAAACTTGAAAAGAAATAAGGTGACCGATGATGACAGATGTGAAAGAGTTAGTCTTAACTATCGTTCGCCCATTAGTCAGTCAGCCTGAGCTGGTTAAGTTAGAAATAGAAGAATCAGATGTTTTTCTAGAGTATAATTTGACCGTATCACCGGAAGATATTGGTCGTATCATTGGTAAGCAAGGACGTGTTGCGAAAGCAATTCGTACAATTGTTTACAGTGTACGAGTAGATGGACCAAAAAAAGTTCGTTTGAATATCGTAGATGGTAAATAGCACAAAGTAAAGCATCCCATTTTGGGGTGCTTTTTTTATGCACAACCTATACATGGTACACATTTAGTAATGCTGAAAAGAAATACAATAAAAAGATGAAGAGTAGCCAGTCAATTCACAGGTATCTCTTCATCCTTTTTATTGAATGATTATTTTTTTCTGAATACTTTGATTTCAAAAATAGGTGAATCAAAACTAATTTCTGCTTCATCGATCATCAGACCCAGAAGATGATAATCTTCCTCTTCATGGTGGGTGATCCCAAGTAATTCATCATAGTAACTTTCAATGCTTAGATCTCTAGGTGTATTTAACAACTCTAATAAATGCAAGACATTTTCTGGCTCTTTTGCTGTTTTTCCTCGAATTTTGATAGAAAAACCTTTCGGAGTAAAGTCAACATCAATTTGGATTTCTACAATATCATTTGAAAAAAAGTAAGTTAATAATTCATCTACAATTCTCTTTGCCTTATCTCTTTCTAGCATGTTGATTCACCTTTCTGATCTGTAAAATATTATCAAGTAATGGTACCATGACGGCCGCTACAAAACCAGTAGAAAATCCATTATTATAAAGATTTAGTCCGCCATGAAGATAGCTGACATTTGTGACTAACGACATATGCAAAAATCCGGCAATTAAACCAAAGGTAATACCATAATATCCTGCAATAGGTGCTAAACCTGTACCAAAAATTCCCGCAAGAACGACAGTTGTTTGATTCACTTCAAAAACCGAAGATAACTGCGCAGTCAAAAAGACGCTGACTAATAAAGGTAAACTATTAAAGAGATGATTACCAAATGCACTAAAACCAACAGCAGATAAAATCGCTCCAATGATCGGACCATTAAGAGTGGAGTGACTAACTTGAGTATAGCCGACAAGTAATAATCCCATGAGCGCCATATTCATCATCGTAGCACCAACACCAGCGATAGAAATAAAATCAGTGATCAATTTACCAGAAGTTTTACTGATATCTTTTAACCCTTTTAGCGAAAAATGATTGATTATAAATCCAACAAAAAACATGACCAAAAATAAAAATAATAGAAAAAATAGCAGTTTACTATGATAAGCTGTTGAAACTAAATTTTTTCCTTCGATTTTCCAACCAAACATTCTTAAAATACCTGTAAATAGCATCGCAATCAAACCAGAAGTAAAACCGACGTTATACAAGGAAAAACCTTGATGAAAAGTAAGAACATGAGACGCTAACGGCGGTAAAATCAGGCCGATAAAAATACCCACTAAACATCCTAACGGAATCGAAAACATCAAAGGTAGCGAAAGACCAAAAGTGAGGTAACTAATAATTGGAGATAAAGCACTACCGAATAAGCTGACAACGATAAATTGAGAAAAAGGTTTTTTTACAATTCTTGCATAACAAAGTCCACCAATAATGATTGGAATCGAATTATACAAATTTTTTCCAAAAAAAGAACAACCTGATACGGTAAATAATGCTGCGATAATAGGACCATTGATCGGAATTTTTTCTTTTTTAGCAAGTAAAACACTGATCAATGTGAGTAATCCACTATTTACAAAAGCACTACCGAATGTTCCAAGTTCAATATAATCAGTTAATAAGTTGCTAGGTGAGGTTAAAATGCGAAACATTCCCGCCCAAAGTGCTGTAAGAGGTTCACTAAGCAAACCAATAAGAATCAAAATAAAGCAATAAAAAATGAGAAGATAATAATTTTTATTTTTATCAATTATTTTTTGATTTTTTTTGTCAGTATGTAAAAAAAGTGTTTGGCTGTTATTTTTAGCCATAAAAATACCCCCGTTATCTATCAATAATTTAACTATAGCCTGTAGAACATTCATTGGTCAATAACATTTTGGTAAAGTCTAGCAAATTATCATATTTTTTAGATATATTGATAATTATTGAGAAAACAATTGGATAAAAAAGTGTAAAATGAAAGAATAAATAATAAAAATGTAAATAATTATAAATTGGAAATTATGAAATAGTTTTTACGAGCTATCATTACGTGATACATTATCAAGCTTCACGGGCTAGTCTCTCGAGAAAAAGATAAAAATAGAAAGAGGGAAAGGGCCCCTCAGTCGATTTTTCCTATTTTCTTGTCGAGACTGAAAGAGCCCGTTACGCTTTTAAATTAAGGAGGGGTTATTTTGGTTAGAAAAAAGGTTTACAAAAAACAACATATTTTGGCAGCAGCGAGAGATTTATTAACAGAAGAAGGCTTTTCTTTTATAACAGCACGAAATGTTGCAGAGCACATGGGTATTTCAACGCAGCCTATTTACCTTGAATTTAAAAACATGGAAGAGTTGAAATTGACCTTGTTAAAAACAACACATGAACGGTTAGAAAATGAATTCTTTTCTAAAAAGCAAATCTCACATAGTCTTTCAAATTTCGGTTTAAATTTTATCAATTTAGCTAAATCCAACAGCAAGATGTACATATCATTGTATGTAGATCAGCATTCATATGGTCAAGAATTGAAGCAACTATCATTTGATTTTTTTCAAAAATCCATCCAAGCGGATGAAATGTATCTAGATGCCTCAAAAGAACAACTTGAAAATCTTCATATGAAAGCATGGATTGTTGCGACTGGAATGGCATCGTTGAGTATCTCTGGAATAGTAAACCAAACAGAAGAGCAATTAATCAAAGTATTTACAACTATTGAAAAAAATAGTGAAATAACATAAGGATAGAATTGCATAAAATTGATTTGAGATGTTTTTGATACAGCTTTTATAATAATTGTATAGGTTAAAAGTCCTGATTTAGCTAGTTTCTATATAAATAGACCGATAACTTCCTATGTCAAAAGACCTAAATAGATTTCGTATATTTGACTGATTTTCTTTCGTAGTTTTCTTGATAAAATAAGTTTATCAAATGAAATTTGGAGGAATAATCGTGAAAATAATCAAAACAATCGTTGTACTAGCTGTGCTTTCAGGAGCTGCTCTTTTTGGGGCTAAACTTTATACGCAAAACCAATCAGATGAGCTTTCTGGCACAATTGATCAATTAAACCCTTTAGTTGATAAAGGGGAAGTCTATGTTAAAACAAAAAAGGCCGATAGCGTTAATGGCTACGGGATTACGACTTATAAGCAACCAACGTTTGACAAAGACGGTAAGAAAAAAAATCTAACGTTTACAGCAGATCACGAATTAATAACGGATCGCTATTTAAAAATCTATAACAAAGGTGCTCACGTAGAAACCTATGAAGAAGTTTCTAAAGAGGATGTTCCTGAAAAAGCACTAGAGGAACTGAATAAATAAAAAGACTGCAATCGTAAAAAAATCTAAACAAGCAAGTTGGACAAAAGAGAAGATATTAAAAAACGTCTTCCTTTGTTCAATAATAGTTTAGATTCTTTTCGAGCAGTCTTTTTGTGATCAATTTGTTCAAATAGCCTGAGGTATAAAGTCAATTGTACATAAATCATTGTGATGAAAATGGATAGTTGCTTGAATTTGTCCATCTTCAATCAATTTTTGTGCAGTGTCTTTTACGTCTTCTTGGTCAAATTCCTGAAAATTGATTACATTTGCTACAAAATGAGGAGATTTCCGATTGGAAGCCTCAAGTATAAGCGTTTCGATTTGTGGATTGAACGTCATTCGTCTTCACCTCTTTTATTAACAGTAACACTTTATTGCTAAATTGAATAGTAAAGCGTCGATATATGAGGATATGGAAAGAATTTTTCGCACTTTATTTTTCAGCAAATGTTTTCATAATCAGAATAAGCGTTACTTTTTTTCAAGATAATTAGTTTTTTGTTTGATAAGGAAAGTAACTTTTGTAGTTCAAAAATATTCTTGTTTTCATAATGATGATTCCAGATAAACATCTTTTTTAGTAACTGAATGCTAGGTTTATAATGAGCGCTTTCTCGATTGGTGACTTGTTTGATGTAACGACTAAAAATACGATATACTCGGATATAATAGGGAGGTAATAATAAAAGAATAATCTCTGCACTCTCTATAGATGGTTTGATCCAATCTCTTGTCGTGGTTCCTTCAATGATCCACGTTTCTTTAGCTAAGATTGCCTGTAACTGTTTAGCAGATTCTTCTACAGGATGTTGTTTATCTCCTGTAGGATGACGGTCCCAAATAAGGTCATCTAATTCATAATAAGGAATTTTTTTTTGAGCAGATAGTTGTTTGGCAAATGTTGTTTTCCCACTGCCAACGGGACCTGTAATCAATATTTTATTCATATTTAATCTCCAATTCGATTAAAAAAAGAATGGCAGTAGATCACCATTCTTTTTTATTTATTATTTTGCTTCTTGCAATATATTGATTTTTTCGATTTTAATCTCTTTTTTCGGTTTGTCTTGCGCATCAACTTCAGCTGCTGCGATTTTATCGACAACGTCCATTCCTTTAGTCACTTGACCAAAAACAGTATGCTTACCGTCTAAGAAAGGTGTTCCACCTTTTTTATAAGCTTCGATGATTTTTTCTGGATAATCATCTTTTAAAAGGCCGTCAGAAACATCTTGATCGTTTTGAACAATAAAGAATTGACTACCGTTAGTGCCATTTCCTTTTTCATCTGTCCCGGCATTTGCCATCGATAATGCGCCTCGAAGATTGTATAATTGGTTAGAAATTTCATCATCGAAAGGTTTGTCCCAAATACTTTCACCACCAGTGCCGTCACCTTTAGGATCGCCACCTTGAATCATGAAATCCTTGATAACACGATGGAAAGTAACATTATCATAATAACCATCTTTTGCGTGTTTCATAAAGTTTTCTACCGTTTTTGGTGCTTGTTTAGGAAACAATTTAATTTCAATATTTCCTTCTGTCGTGACCATTTCAACAAGATCTTCGTCTTCGCTGACTTCATCTGATAATTGAGGTAACTCAACCGAATTTACATCAACAGATTCAGATGTTTTCGTCTCAGTTGAAGATGTTGCAGAAGAATCTGCTGATTTTTTCTCATTTTTAGGCCCACATGCTACAAATAATGATACTGAAGTTAAAAGAGCTATTGCAGCAATGAATTTTTTTGTTTTCATAAAGTTAAGTCTTCCTTTCAAAAATCGTTATACTTTATAATAACAAATCCTTTCTAGAACTGCTAGTCAAAATAGAAATTTTTAAGATTTATAAAAGGTGTAGACCACTTTTTTTTAATCTGCTATAATGAAAATGGATACATTATAATCAATACAAATCATAGGAGGCATTAATAATGGGAAAATTAGGTATTTCTATTTATCCAGAACGTTCAACCTTTGAAAAGGACAAAGCCTATCTAGACTTAGCACATAAATACGGATTTAAACGTGTTTTTACAAGTTTACTTCAAATTACAGAAGAGAAAGAAAAAGTATTAGCCGCATTTAAAAAAGTCGTTGATTATGCCAATAGTCTTGGAATGGAAGTTATGGTTGACATTAATCCAGCCTTGTTTGAACAATTAGAAATTTCTTATGATGACTTATCGTTTTTTGACGAGATGGGCGCATATGGTGTGCGTTTAGATATTGGATTTACAGGTGCTGAAGAAGCAAAAATGACTCGCAATCCATATGGTATCAAAATCGAAATCAATATGAGTACCGGGACAAGTTATGTAGATAATATCATGAGTTATTCACCAAATACAGATAACTTATTAGGTTCGCACAATTTTTATCCACATCGTTATTCTGGTTTAGGTTATGATCATTTTGTTTTTTGTTCTGAAAAATTCATAAAATATAATTTAAATACAATGGCATTTGTAAATTCCCATGATGCGACATTTGGGCCATGGCCGACTCAAGATGGCTTATGCTCATTAGAAGACCATCGTGATTTAGAAATCGCCACTCAAGTAAAACACCTCCTTTTAACTGGTTTGGTTGATGATATCTTAGTTGGTAATGCTTATGCATCTGAAACCGAATTAAAAGCAATGGCTGAAGCATTCAATGCGGAATATCCATCTGTAAAAGTGGATGTTGCAGATGATATTACAGAAGATGAAAGAGAAGTCTTGTTTACAAGTCTTCACAGCTATCGTGGAGACCGATCAGAATATATGCTGCGCTCAACGATGACTCGTATTCACTTTAAAGACAGAGCCTTTGAAGCACATAACACTAAAGACATGACAAAAGGAGATGTTGTGATCGACAATGTTGGCTATGGTCAATATAAAGGTGAGACGCAAATCGCATTAAAAGAAATGAAAAATGATGGACGGGTAAATGTTGTTGGTCGTATAGCTGACGACGAATTGTTCTTATTAGATTTCTTGAAACCTTGGTCTAGTTTTAAATTAATTGAAAATAGTAAATAAAATACAATTGAGTTCAAATGAAAGGAACAGAAAACTTTCGTATGAGCTCTTTTTTTGTTATGATTCTTCCAAAATAAGGTGAACTGATTGCTCATTTTGATAAAATATAGAGGTAAGGAGTGAAACGCAATGGAAAAAGAATTAAGCATTTTATTAACCAAACTTCAAGGGATTGCACAAACAGGGAAAAAATATGGGAAAGATATTTTTGATCAAGAGCGATATGAAGAGCTTTCTAAACTAACAAAAGAGTTAATGAGCATTCTTTATCCCGATTTAGTAGACCAAACATTGACTATTCTTGTTGAAAAAGATGAAGGATACGCTACACCAAAAGTAGACATCCGAGCAGTTGTTTTTAATCAAGAAGGAAAATTATTGTTGGTAAAAGAAAAAAGTGATAATCGCTGGGCTTTACCTGGCGGGTGGGCTGATATTGGGTACTCACCAAAAGAAGTGGCCGAAAAAGAAACGTTGGAAGAAGCGGGTCTAGTGGTTAAAGCCCAGCGAGTGATAGCTATCTTGGATAAGTCAAAACATGATTTTCCGCCAGCATTAACATATGTCTATAAGTTCTTTATACGATGTGAGGCGCAAAGTGAAAAGATAGAGACAGGTATTGAAACAAATGATGTAGGTTACTTTTCACTGCAAGAAATACAAGCACTTTCACTTTCGGAAGAACGTAACATCATTGACAATTTTCAAATGATTTTTTCTGATTATCAAACCGAAAATACTAACATTATATGTGATTAATATTGCGAAAATTCCAATAAAACATTATACTATCTAAGGATTTGAAAAAATTAGTATCATTTTTTTCAGAAGTTAAGCGTGAGTGATACTTTTAAAATGGGGAGTAATGGAATGAATCGTGTGGTAAAAATTTTGATCGCTATAGTAGTGTTGGTCGTTATTGTATTAACTGGAGCTGGAATGTACTTCTATAATTATGCAGTTGTTCCTTCACAAAAAGATTTTCTAGCTGGCGATACACCAGGAACAGATGTAAAAGAAAAGACACCCGAAGAAAAATGGTTTAAAGACAAAAATAATCGTACTTATTGGGATTTGACTTCAAAAGATGGATTGGAGCTAAAGGCAATCTATTTACCTGCGAAGGAAAAAACAGATAAAAATGTTATTATGGCTCATGGATATATGGGCAGTGCTGAAACAATGGCTGATTTTGCTAAAATGTATCATGACTGGGGATATAATGTTTTAGTACCTGATGCCAGAGGACATGGGGAAAGTGAAGGAGATTATATTGGTTTTGGATGGCCAGAGCGAAAAGATTATTTGCAATGGATTGATAAAGTGATTGCTGAAAATGGTAAAAATGCTCAAATCACTTTATTTGGTATTAGTATGGGTGGCGCTACAGTTATGATGACTAGTGGTGAAAAGCTGCCAGAAAATGTCAAGGCGATCGTCGAAGATTGTGGCTATTCGACGGTGAATGATGAGCTTGCATACCAATTAAAAGATATGTTCAATTTACCTGCATTTCCATTAATTCCAGTAACCAGTTTGATCACTAAAATTCGTGCAGGTTATTTCTTTGGGGAAGCAAGTTCAATTGCCCAGTTGAAGAAAAACGACGTACCAATGTTGTTTATTCACGGTGATGCAGACAAATTTGTACCATTTGAAATGTTAGATGAAGTCTACGATGCAACGAATGCACCAAAAGAAAAATTTGTGGTAAAAGGTGCCGAACACGCCAAATCTTATTCAATCGATCCTAAAGCATATAAAGAAAAAGTTGAAGGCTTTTTAACAAAATATGTAAACTAACGACTATCGTCATCCAGCTTTGATAGGCTGATGACGATTTTTTAAAATAGAAAAATTCTATTAGTTTAGAATAAAACGCCATTTAAAATCTATTCTTGCTGATTTTACTATACATAGGCTAGAATTCTTTGATATGATAATAAAAAGAAATGAGGTAAAATAGATGGAAGAACAAATCATTGACTATCTGTATTACTTACAAATAGAACGAGGACTTTCTCTTAATACGAGGAAAAGCTATGAAAGAGACCTACATAAATATTTATTATTTTTAAAAGAACAAAAAATAGACCAATGGCAATTGATCGATCGTTACATAATTATGGAATATTTACAAACCTTGCATAATGAGCACAATTCGTCTGCAACGATCATTCGAATGATTTCAAGTTTAAGAGGTTTTCATCAATTTTTAAGGCAAGAAGGATTCACAGATCATGATCCTATGCAACATATAGATTCGCCCAAAAAAGCACAAAAACTTCCAAATACACTTTCAGTAGAAGAAGTGACTAAATTAATCGAAACACCTGATACGACAAAACCTTTAGGCATAAGAAATCGAACAATTTTAGAGGTCATGTATGCGACTGGCTTACGGGTAAGTGAACTAGTTGATTTGAAGATAGGTGATTTACATTTGTCGATGGGGTTATTACAAACAATCGGTAAAGGAGATAAAGAACGGATTATTCCTTTAGGTGATTATGCGATTCAATGGATCGAAAAGTATCTAGAAGAAGCGCGTCCTACATTGATCAAAAAAAATCAAAATGAAACACGATTATTTGTCAACCATCATGGTAAGCCTCTATCACGTCAAGGGGTTTGGAAAAATTTAAACAAAATCGTTCAAGAGGCTGGTATCAACAAAAATATTACCCCTCATACGTTACGGCATAGTTTTGCCACCCATTTATTGGAAAATGGTGCTGATTTGAGAATTGTTCAAGAACTTTTAGGGCATGCGGATATTTCTACGACACAGATTTATACCCATATTACCAAACAAAGAATGGCAGATGTCTATAAACAGCATTTTCCTAGAGCCTAATTGTAATAAAAGAAAGAAGGTGAGATCATGTTAAACTATTATCGAAAAGAGCAACGAAAAATTGCGATGGGTTTATTAAGTTTCCATCAAAAATTAACGAAGTATCACTCACTGCTAAAAGAAATAGACATGTATGAAACGGATGCTGATTTACATTTGCTTTTTTGGACGCCAGAAGGTGAACAAAATATTCAAGGAATAGTGGGAATTGAGATCGAAACATCTGAGGCAATGATTTTACATGATATATCGATCAATCCTTCTTTCAGAGGCGAAAAATTAGGATTTGATTTGTTAAACGAAGTGGCACAATTGTATCCTGAGACAAAAATTTATGGGACATTAGCAACATCGACATATTTATCTAAGTGGAAAGAACACAATGCGTGAGTTTTATGGTAAACTAAAGAGTTGAAAAAGAAAGTTGGATGATTTTGCAGGAAATTAATGTGAAATTGGATGTATTCGAAGGACCTCTCGATCTTCTCTTACATTTGATTCAAAAATTGGAAATTGATATTTATGATATTCCAATCGCTGCAGTAACAGAGCAGTACATGAATTATATTCATACAATGAAAACATTAGAGTTAGAAATTGCTGGGGAATATTTAGTGATGGCGGCAACCTTGATGGCAATCAAAAGTAAGATGCTTTTACCAAAACAAGAATTAGAAATGACTGAAGATGATGAGACTCTCGATGGTGAAGATCCACGAGATGCTTTGGTTGCTCAATTAGTAGAATATCGAAAATTTAAATATGCAGCAGGTCTTTTGCATGAAAAAGAATCGGAAAGAAGTCTTTATTATACCAAAGAACCAATGGATATTGATGAGTATAAAGAAGATAATCCCTTACTACAACCAAATCAATTGAACACGATTGATTTGTTCCTTGCTTTTCATGCAATGTTAGAGAAAAAGAAAAGCCGTCAGCCAGTCGAAACGACTGTTACGGGCGACGATGTATCGATTGAAGAAAAAATTACGATGATCACTCAAAAAATGTGTCAAATCGATCGGAATACACCGATAAATTTCGAATCTTTTTTCACGTCATATTCTAAACAAGAAGTTGTGACTACTTTTATGGCTTTGTTAGAATTAATGAAAAAAGGAGTCGTTCATGTAGAACAAGAGGACAATTATAGTACGATTTTATTGTATAATACGTCTGAAGAGATGAAATCAAGTACGGAGGAAACAGCGTGACCACAGTTAGTCAGATTGAAGCGATTCTATTTGTAGTCGGTGAAGAAGGAATTGGATTAGAAGAATTATCTTATTTACTAGAGTTATCCACCGCCAAAACATACGAAGCGTTGACCGCTTTAAAAGAACGCTATGAAGCAGATAAACAAGCAGCTTTAAATATTTTAGAAGTAGGCAATCATTTTATATTGTCCACTAAGAAAGCCTTTGCGCCGTTACTAAAAAAATATGCACAATCACCTATCTCAAATTCTCTGTCTCAAGCTGCCCTTGAGACTCTATCGATCGTTGCGTACAAGCAACCAATTTCAAGAGTAGAAGTAGATGAAATCAGAGGAGTCCAGTCGGCAGGCTCAATGCAAAAATTAGTTGCGCGTCAATTGATCGAAGAAAAAGGACGGGTAGACGGACCTGGTCGAGCTATTTTATACGGTACGACCGCTTATTTTATGGATTATTTTGGTTTAAGATCTCTAGAAGAATTACCGGATATCCATCAAATGGAAGAAGAAATCGCAGAAGAGTTACCATTAGACCTCTTTTTCGACCGTTACAAAGAATTGAATAAAGAAGCAACAACGGACATAAACGAATCGGAGGAAGAAAACTAGATGGAAAGACTTCAAAAAGTAATCGCACACGCTGGAATTGCATCACGCAGAAAAGCAGAAGAATATATCGTCAATGGACGTGCCAAAGTAAATGGAAAAATCATTAGAGAATTAGGAACACAAGTAGGAAAAAATGACAAAGTTGAAGTAGATGACGTCCCAATTTATAAGGAAGAATATGGATACTATCTTTTCTATAAACCTAAAGGTGTAATTTCAGCTGTTTCAGATGATAAAGGAAGAAAAGTCGTAACGGATTTTTTCTCCCACATCAAAGAACGTATTTATCCTGTTGGTAGATTAGATTATGATACATCAGGCTTATTACTACTGACGAATGATGGGGAATTTTCTCAAAAATTGACTCACCCAAGTCATGAAATTGATAAAGTTTATGTAGCAAAAGTCAAAGGATTAGCAAAAAAACATGATTTGCTTCCACTGACTAAAGGAATGAAAATCGAAGGCTACAAGACAGCGCCAGCCGCTTTTGAGATTATCTCTGTCGATTTAAAAACAAATACGAGTATAGTAGAATTAACCATACACGAAGGTCGTAATCACCAAGTGAAAAAAATGCTTCAGGCCGTAGGTTATCCAGTGCAAAAACTTAAAAGAGAAAAATATGGTGATTTAACGTTGAAAGGGTTACGCCCAGGGGAATATCGTAATTTAAATAAAAAAGAGATCAGTGTTTTAATGAACCAATCTAAATAAGTATTTTTAAGTAGATGAGTCAAGACTATATTTAGTTTTGGTTCATTTTTTTAAAGTCGCGTACGAAGATCTAATATGTGACTTACTGAACAAAAATATTGCTTTTTTCTATAAAAGTTGTATACTGAAAGTGTACAAAAATTAAATAAAGGTTCGTCTTCAGGGGCAGGGTGAAATTCCCGACCGGTGGTTATAGTCCACGACCTACTTCATTTGAGGTGGCTGAATTGGTGAAATTCCAATACCGACAGTAAAGTCTGGATAAAGAAGATAGGGCTTATTTGAATTGGCATTTTTCAGATAAGATAACTCTACTCTATTTTCCCTGCAGGAAAATAGAGTTTTTGCTGTGAAATAGTTTAGTTGATCGAAGAATAAGACAGTTATTGGCGAACAAAGTGATAGTAATTACTTTCGTACTAAAACTAACGATAAGTGAATCACTTTCACGACGAAACAATATAATTCACCTAATGACTGAACAATGATTAATAGTAAAATGGCTATTAAATCAGCATTATATAGCTAAAAAAAATTTTATCATTCGATTAAGAAAGAACTTGCAGTAACACAAGAGTAATCGCTGGGAAATTCAATTTAGAAAAGTTCGTTTGAAGATGGGTCCTTAACAGGAGGATTTCATATGCGAAACAACAAGGTACAAAAAATGGTAAGTGTAGCAATGTTAGCAGCAATAGGTGTCGTTTTACAATTTGTGGCATTTCCAATCATGCCTGCTTTCAGTTTTTTGAAAATCGATTTTAGCGATATACCAGTCATGATCAGTATGTTTTTATTCGGACCGTTAGCTGGTATTAGTACAGCGTTTATACGATCTGTATTGCATCTGTTTACGACGGGGGCATCCCCACAAAATTTAGTAGGAGATGCGGCTAGTTTCTTTGCAACAACAGTCTTCACCTTGCCGATGTATTATTTTTTCAAACGAGGAAGCGACAAGCTTTCCAATAAGATTTTAGGTATTT
Organism: Enterococcus sp. AZ126; assembly: GCF_051714545.1. NCBI lineage: Bacteria > Bacillati > Bacillota > Bacilli > Lactobacillales > Enterococcaceae > Enterococcus > Enterococcus sp. AZ126. Next base: position 316,119 of record NZ_JBIOSB010000001.1, on the reverse strand, counting down.
CTACAGGAATAATTGCCTTAACTGTTTTTATGGGCGTAGCAAACTACTTCGTGATCACGCCGCTTTATTTAAAATTATTCGGCGTATCAGCAGGACAATTTTTAGGAATGTCTTTAGCAAAGTATGTTACCATCGGTATTATTCCATTCAATTTGATCAAAGGCGCGATTGTGAGTGCTGTTTTCTTAGTCCTACACGCAAAACTTTTGCCATGGCTTTCTAGAAAACAATATCAATTAGGGAACAAAAAAACAACAATCAAGTAAATAAATATATAGTGAAAAACACAAAGAAGTTGGGTCAGAAGGAGTTTTTTCTGACCCACTCTTTTTATTTTTTTGATCATCAAGACAAAATTGTCTAATTACTATTTAATTTCTGGTAAAATAAGAAAGTTAAGAATGGAGAGATAATAATGAAAAAGTGGCAAAAACGACTGCTTTGGTTTGTCGGAGTACTTGTAACATTGATTTTAGTAGGTTTATTCTACATAAAAACAATAACCTATACGCCAACGACAGCTGCATTGGAGGCATCACAAGAAGCAACTGACGAAAATGGCATACTATTCTTTAAAGGAGATCAAGAAAAACCAGCACTTATTTTTTATCAAGGGGCATTGGTTGAAAATACTAGTTATAGTATTTGGGCTGAAAAAGTAGCAGATGCTGGATTTTCAGTGTATTTGGTAAAACAACCTTTGAATTTAGCCGTTTTAGGGCAAAATAAAGCAGAGAAAATCATTCAATCGAATCATTTAACTAATTATGTCATTGGTGGGCATTCATTAGGAGGCGTTATGGCTAGTCGATTTGCTGTTGAAAATAAGAGCCATGATGGATTGAAAGGCGTGTTTTTTTTAGCAAGTTATCCTGATGAAAAAGGCAGTCTAGCGAATTTCAAAGGTCCAGTTCTATCTTTGACGGGTTCTGAAGATGGGGTTTTAAATTGGCAAGCTTATGATCAATCAAAAAAATACTTGCCTAAACAAACAGTTTTTCATGAAATCAAAGGCGGAAATCATGCCGGGTTCGGAAGCTACGGTGAACAAAAAGGAGATAAGCCGGCTCAGATTAATAATGATAAACAACAAGAAGAGATTGCTGATCAACTAATTGATTGGCTAAAAACAATCAAATAAAAATAAAAGGAGAGGAGGTTGGGACAGAAGTGTTTAGCTCCGAGAAATAAGAGGAAACTCACGAAAATTGCTCTTCAAATTTTTGTGAATTTCAACTTATTTCCGAAGGAGTTGCTTCTGCTCACACCGTTTATTCGGATTTATTAAGGCTAGGGTATAACTCGTAGAGTTATGTCCTAGCCTCTTCTCTTTTTATTATTGAGAAAAAAATTCAGTTTGTATTATTTTTCTGTGATCTCTATTGCACGAACAGGACATTTGCGGTACGCTGTTAAAGCATTATTTCGTTCAGCTTCAGGAACAAATTCATGAAGGGCTTGGTGATCATTTTTCAAAATGACGATCCCGTCATCATTATAATCGAAAATTTCTGGTGCATAGACTTGACATAAACCGCAAGCAATACATTTTTCAGGAATTATTTTACATAACATATGAGCACATCCTATTCTATCATTGAAAGAGGTGGAAATATGGAACCTTCCTTTATTTTAGCTTTATTTCAGCATGGATACAAGGTGCGGACTTCAACTTTGTATCATCTTTTAAAAGGCAAACGTACAAGTTCAGTTTTGTTGTATGGTTTTTTGTATGACAATTTACCTTTTTTTCACTTATTTCCAGAAATAACCGAAAAACAATTTAATGATCTACTTGCTAGTTTAGTTAAAGAAAAATTGTTACTTCAAACTTTAGATGGTGAGGTACAGATAACAGAATCAGGCAAACAAACAATAGAACATGAGATGGATCATTTTTTTTGGATCAATAATTATCGTTTTGGAAAAACGGATGAAATAATTTGGCGGTTATTACAATTTACGGTGCAGGTCGTCTCAAATTTATCCTACGCGAACAAACAGTATGTTCCACTTGAGCAATCGCCATTGTTTCAAAAACAAGTAAAAATGTATATAAAATCGATGCCAAAAGCTCAGTTGATCGAAACCGTAAAAAAAGAATGGACTCAAATTTTTTCTCAATTAACGAATGAAGAGGCTTGTCATTTTGCGCAACAATTCTCTGGATACCAAAAAATCGGGAAAACTTCTTTTCAATTAATCGGAGATCAAAAAAAAACATTGAAGGGATATCTTCTCAAAAAAGAAAAACTCCATCATTTATTAGCTACAATTTATCTAATGCCAGAGAGTAGTTTTTTGAGACAACTGATTCTTCCTTTATTTAAACAAAATGAAAATAAAAGCATGAATGAAACGGTCCTTTATCTAAAAATGCAACTCTCAATTGAAGAATTGGCTCTGAAAAGAAGAGTCAAAATAAGTACGATTAAAGATCATCTCATGGAATTCGCTTTAACAGAAGAGTTCCCCTTTGAACAGTTTATATCAAACGAAACTAGTGAGTATTTAAAAGACTATAAAAAACCCTATCAGGATTGGGAATATCGTGTAGCAAAACAAAGCAATCCAGAACTTGACTATTTTGAATTTCGTTTGTATCAAATTCAAAAAATTAGAGCAGAAAGAGAAACCAGCGAATGACAATCAATTTAGAACATGTATTACAAAATAAATTTGGGTTTAGCACATTCAAACCAGGACAAAAAGAAGTCATCGAACAGTTGCTAAATAAGCAGGACACATTGGCTGTTTTACCTACAGGAACTGGAAAATCCTTGTGTTACCAACTATTTGGACAGTTAGTTAATGGGACAGTAATTATCGTTTCGCCATTATTGTCATTAATGGAAGATCAAGTGATTCAGCTTCAAAAAAAAGGAGAGACGAGTGTTATCGCATTAAACAGCAGCTTGTCTTTTTCAGAAAAGCAATATGTCCTAAATCATCTGATTGACTATAAATTCATTTTGATCAGTCCTGAAACCTTGACCCAAAAAGAAGTACGAAAAAAAATAGCAAGTTTAACTATTGGATTATTTGTAGTAGACGAAGCCCATTGTGTTTCCCAATGGGGCGTTGATTTTAGACCCGAATATACCAAATTAGCTAAGATCCAAGCAGAATGTGGCTATCCATTGACCTTAGCATTGACTGCCACAGCTACTCCAGCCGTAAAAAAAGAGATCATTAAGCAAGTATTTTCCCAGCGCAAAGTGATCTCCGAAGTAATTTTTTCTGTGAATCGACCAAATATAGGATTGATTGTCAATCAAACTACTGAAAAAAATGACACCTTGATTTCTTACCTGATACAATTAAAAAATAGGGGAATCATTTATTGTGCAACCAGAAAAACAGCTGAAAAAGTCAACCAACTAATTACGGAACAGACCCATTTGAAGTCAGCATTTTATCACGGTGGTTTGACAGCCAATGAACGCAGCTTACTACAACAGCAATTTGTATCAAATCAATTAGATGTTTTATGTGCGACAAATGCTTTTGGAATGGGGATCGATAAATCAGATGTACGTTTCGTCATTCATTATGATTGTCCCGATAGTTTAGAAAATTATGTTCAAGAAATTGGACGAGCTGGTCGTGATGGTGAGGCTAGCGTAGCAATTTTACTTTATAGAAAAGGAGATGAATCCATTCATTATTATTTTCAGTCTGAAAGTAGACTCGATCGAGGTCTTTTAAATGAATTGGTTTCATATCAATCAAAAAATCAAGAACAGATTTTAACGATGTTAAACGAAATTCAACAAAAATGGTTCCAAGGATATTTAGAAAATGAATATACAATCGAAGAATTAGAAGAAAGATTATTAAGAAAAGAGAAAGAACGTCAACAACAGTTGAACACTATGTTAAGCTATATCAATGAAGAAAATTGTCGCCGCCTATTCATTCAGCAGTATTTTTCAGAAAAAAAGACTGATATAACACAAGAAAATTGTTGTGATCGATGTGGCTTATCCTTTGACAATTACAAAGGTCAAATAGTACAATCACCAGAAGAAAACGAAACCTCTGAACAATGGGAGGACATTTTAATAAGATTATTTAAAGAATCAAAATAATCTTTTTTTAAACTGCAGTTGTTTAAAAGCTGTGGTATAATAGCAAACGAGAGAATTTTAGGAGGAACGATACGTGAGTAAAAAAGATAATAAAAAACCATCAGGTGCACGTGAACCTTGGGAGCAGTCAATCTATGATACAGATAAAAATGCTGGGGGCTCCCGCTCAGAAAAACGTCAACAAAAAAAGGGCAATACGGTCTTTCTAACAATTTTAGTTATTCTATTATTATTGATCATTACGTTACCTGTTGGAACCTATCTTTATGTGATGAGAGATAAGCCTAACAATAAAGAAGCGAGTCAACCGTCATCATCTGTAGTTGTTCAGTCATCGACAAAAGACAGTTCAACTTCGTCAAGCGTTTCACAAGAGTCGTCATCATCCTCAGAAGCCGTAACGGGTGAAAGCAGTGTGCCGCAAGAAACGACACCGACAAGTGAAGCAGAAGGAGCAGCTGTTTATACAGAAGTGTTGAATGGAGAAGGACCAAATCAAGTTGCTTCAAGAAATGGAATAACAACAGAAGAACTATTGCAGTTAAACGGCTTAAGTTTGGATTCTGTTTTACAACCAGGTCAGTCTTTACGCGTTAAATAATTGAATGAGTAAACAAAAGAGATAAACCAACCTTTACTTTTGAGGGTCTGAAACAAAACAATCTTGTTTTGTACCAGACTCTTTTACTATGCGATAAACAAAGGAGTTCATTATGAAAAAGATAAGTATTGCTATCGATGGACCAGCATCTTCTGGAAAAAGCACAGTAGCTAAAATTTTAGCAAAAAAATTAAATTATATTTATTGTGATACAGGTGCAATGTATCGCGCACTGACTTATTTAGCAATCAAAAAGAAGATCGATTTTGAGAACGAAAAAGAATTGGTCAAATTATCTTTGGACCATACGATTTCATTCAAGCAAACAGAGAAAGAACAACTTGTTTTCGTTGATGGAATAGAAGTTACAGAGGAAATCAGGCAGCCAGATGTAACAAATGCTGTTTCGATTGTTGCAAAACATAGAGCTGTTCGGGAAAAAATGGTAGAGCTTCAGCAAAAAATCGGTCGTGCTGGTGGTGTTGTGATGGATGGACGAGATATTGGGACTGCGGTCTTGCCTGATGCACAAGTCAAGATATTTTTAGTTGCTAGTGTAGAAGAACGTGCTGAAAGACGTTTTAAAGAAAATCAACAAAAAGGCATAGAAACCGACTTCGATACCTTAAAAAAAGAAATCGAACACCGAGATTATCTTGATACAACGAGAGAAGTGTCTCCATTAAAACAAGCAGAAGATGCAGTGAAAATTGATACGACTGGCATGAACATAGAAGCAGTCGTTAAAGCGATAGAAGAGATCATCCTAACGAAAAGTTAAGAAACCTATCATAATAATTGTAAAGAAGTATGACTGAGAAAAGTTATACTTTCTTTGTCTTAAAGAAAGAAAATTTCTTCTAATAACCAAGAAAAACAAGAAAATGAGAGAAATCGCTTTATTTTTTTAGCAAAATCCCGTACTATTAAAGGAGTAGGTCAGTTTTTACGAATTTTTTGGTGGCATAGGAGGATAAGTATTCATGACAGAAGAGAAAAAAGTGGAAATAAGCAACGAAACAATGGAAGATGCAATGAATAGTTTTCAAGAAGTGAGTGTTGGCGACATCGTTAAAGGTGAAGTTCTTGCTATTGAAGACAAACAAGTAATTGTTGGTATTGAAGGCGCTGGCGTTGAAGGTGTGGTACCAGCAAAAGAATTATCAACAACTCAAGTAGAAGATATCAATGAATTAGTGAACGTTGGTGACACTCTAGATTTAGTCGTTATCACGTCAATCGGCAAGGATAAAGAAAACGGTAGCTATTTACTTTCTAAACGTCGTTTGGATGCTAAAAAAGTTTGGGAAGAAATCGAGCAAGATTTCCAAGCAGGAAAAATCATCGAAGCACCTGTTACCAATGTGGTTAAAGGTGGTTTAGTGGTTGATGTTGGCGTTCGTGGATTTGTACCAGCATCAATGGTAGAAGACCATTTTGTTGATGATTTTTCGGCATATAAAGGGCAAACATTGACTTTCAAAATCATTGAGATCGAACCTTCAGAAAATCGCTTGATTTTATCTCATAAAGCGGTAGTGGCTGCTGAGAAAAATTCTAAGAAAAAAGATATTTTAGCAACTCTTCATGATGGCGATATCGTTGAAGGTAAAGTTGCTCGTTTAACTGATTTTGGTGCGTTTATTGATTTAGGCGGTATTGATGGATTAGTTCACGTTTCTGAAATCGCCCACCAACATGTTGCTAAACCAAGTGATGTGTTGACAGTCGGTGACGATGTGAAAGTGAAGATCCTTTCAATAAATCCAGACGAAGAACGTGTTTCTCTATCAATCAAAGAAACATTAGCTGGACCTTGGGAAGATATTGAAAACAAAGCAGCAGTTGGTTCAGTTCTTGATGGAACGGTCAAACGTTTAACAAGCTTTGGTGCATTTGTTGAAGTATTTCCAGGTGTTGAAGGCTTAGTTCACATTTCTCAAATTTCACACAAACATATTGCAACACCTCACGAAGTTTTACAAGAAGGTGAAGCAATTAAAGTGAAAGTATTAGAAATTAATTCAGAAGAACACCGTATTGCATTAAGTATCAAAGCTTTAGAAGCCAAACCCGAATCTCAAGAAGAACCTAAAGATGTCCAAGAATATGAGTTGCCAGAAGAAAACACTGGTTTCACAATGGGTGATATCTTAGGTGATGCTTTAAAAGCACAAGATTCTGATTCAGAATAGTTTTAGTAAAAAATCGGAACGGAGGGAAACCTTCGTTCTTTTTTTGTAAGTAAAATAGTGATAAAAATCATTTAATTTGATTTTCAGTAGATATAAACGATGTTTAAATTTGCAGATGAGTATTGTGCTTGATATTATTTGCGGAACTGATGAAGAGATTGACCTGCTTTTTTGAATAATTTACTTAAATATGTAGAGATCAATGATAGGATATTGGTTTAATTTGCTTATTTTATCAGTTTTTCTTGCATCTTAGACAAGCTTTAGGTAAACTAGTAAAGATTGAAAACTTGTCAAGGAGGTAATTTGAATGGCAAATCCAACAATTGCAATTGTCGGGCGCCCCAATGTAGGGAAATCGACGATTTTTAACCGTATAGCTGGTGAGAGAATTTCTATTGTAGAAGATACACCAGGTGTAACAAGAGACCGTATTTATGCCACAGGAGAGTGGCTAGGACGTGAGTTCAGCATTATTGATACAGGTGGTATCGATTTAAGTGATGAACCGTTTATGGATCAAATCAAGCATCAAGCTGAAATCGCTATTGAAGAAGCAGATGTCATCATTTTTGTCGCAAGCGGCAGAGAGGGTGTTACAGATGCAGATGAATTAGTAGCAAGAATTTTATACTGTAGTAATAAACCAGTGATTTTAGCTGTAAATAAAGTTGATAATCCTGAAATGAGAAATGATATTTATGAATTTTATTCGCTAGGTTTAGGCGATCCATTCCCTATTTCTGGAAGTCACGGTTTAGGTATTGGAGATGTACTCGATGAAGCTGTTAAGCATTTCTCAACTGAAATCGAAGAAGAAGATGAAGATACGATCAAATTTAGTTTGATTGGACGTCCTAATGTGGGCAAATCATCATTGATCAATGCGATATTAGGTGAAGATCGTGTGATCGTCTCAGAAATTGAAGGCACGACTCGTGATGCAATCGATACACATTTTGAATCAGAAAATGGTCAAAAGTTCTTGATGATTGACACAGCGGGTATGCGTAAACGAGGAAAAGTATATGAATCGACAGAAAAATACAGTGTTATGCGTGCAATGCGTGCGATTGAGCGCTCAGACATTGTTTTGATGGTCTTAAACGCTGAAGAGGGTATTCGTGAACAAGATAAGAAGGTTGCCGGATATGCCCATGAAGCAGGACGCGGTATCATCATTGTTGTCAACAAATGGGATACTGTCGAAAAAGAAACAAATACGATGCGTGACTTTGAAGAAGAAATCAGAGAAGAGTTTCGCTATCTTGATTATGCACCGATTATCTTTGTTTCGGCATTAACAAAACAACGCTTAAATAAATTACCGGAATTAATTGAACTTGTCAGCATGAATCAAAATCTTCGTATTCCTTCTGCGTTGTTAAATGATGTAGTGATGGATGCCATCGCCATTAATCCAACACCGACGGATAAAGGCAAACGTTTGAAGGTATTCTATGGAACGCAAGTAGCTATTAAACCACCGACCTTTGTTATTTTTGTAAATGAAGAGGAATTAATGCATTTTTCTTATGCAAGATTCTTAGAAAATCAAATTCGCAAAGCTTTTACTTTTGAAGGAACACCGATCAAAATCATCCCAAGAAGGCGGAAGTAGCGCATTTTACCACACTTTTTTCAAATGTACAAATAAATTCGTTGAGTTATCAAAAAAAATGATATTTTTGAAAAAAACTGGTTAAAACATATCAAAAACCTTGCTATTACAAGCTTCCTATGATATCGTGATAACAGAATATTGATCCAATTCAATATTTATACGTCATTTTTGGACCACTCAAAAATAAACGTAAATTAGATATCTTTTAGATATCCTATCCCTTGTGGAGGAGGTGAAATAATCCATGGCAAATAAAGCAGAATTAATCGAAAACGTTGCATCTTCAACTGGTTTAACTAAAAAAGACGCAACTGCAGCAGTGGATGCTGTATTTTCAACAATCCAAGAATCTCTTGCTAAAGGTGAAAAAGTTCAATTAATCGGTTTTGGTAACTTTGAAGTACGTGAACGTGCGGCTCGCAAAGGACGTAACCCACAAACTGGTAAAGAAATTCAAATCGCTGCAAGTAAAGTACCTGCGTTCAAACCAGGTAAAGCGTTGAAAGATGCTGTTAAATAAGACAGTTCTTAGAACCCTTGATTATTCAAGGGTTCTTTCTTTTTATTCTAATAAAAGACAGAATAAAAACCAATCTGATCAGATTGGCTTAAAGGATAGAGAATAATTAGCTATGTTTGAAAAAAATCGTTTAACTATGAACAATGGAAAATGCTAATTATTCAAATCAGACTGAATCACTCTGTTTCTCAAACATACTGAAGTTTAATGAACTGCGCTATTTTTCACTAAACCTTAGTCATTCTTTGAAACAAGTTAAGTATAAACTCTAATTAAGAATTTTTTACATAGGTAAATTAGACTATCTAGAACAAAATAGTGAATTAATAATGCCTGTTCTTTAAGAGAATTAAAAGAACAAGCATTATTGATTGAAGTTCTTTGCTTTTCAAAAATAAAAATCCTCCCTCTTTCTGTTTTACCACAACTAATGGTAAAATGTAGAAGAGGAGTGTTGTCGATGGAATTAGTTTATAAGAAAAATCAGCTACAGACAACCATTATTTACGGTGAGACCTTTGCCTCCCAGATCAAATCAGCTTCATTTGAATCGAAACATCTTTTTTTAATTACCAATCAGCGCTATTATGATTTGTTTTCGGAGAAACTGATTCAGTTTTTTGATGACAAACAGGAATTAGATTGGTATATTTGTAAGAATGATGCTCATTGTAATAATATGAGTGAATTGGAAAGTGTATTAGCCTTTTTAGCGGATTTTGATCAGCAGCAGGACTTTCTTTTTTTGGGTGTAGGAAATGAAGGCGTTGTGCAATTAACTAACTTTTTACACGAAACATCTGTACTGAATTCTGATTGTTGGCTTTTGCCATTATCCATTCAATCATTAAGTAAAAGTCTAATTCCAGAAGTCCAAATAGAATTAAAGAACTATCCTGTGTTACAAAGACCAGTTCTTGCAGGAAGAGTCATCTATGATCGTACACTAACAACAGACCATGGGGATCGAAAATTAATCGATTTTCTTGTATTTATTCGATGTGGATTGGTTTGTAGCCATGATTTTTTGCGAATGCTTTTTAGAAACTACAGTGATGCAAATCGGTTGAATCAACAGTCATTTAATGGCATGCTAGATGAGATGATCCGCTATTATGAGAACAACGGTGAAACTATCGATCAATTCGGACGATTGTTTGAACAGGGTTTTTTAGAAACACAGAATGGCCATTTGCTCTCAGGTTATATGAAACGCTTTTTGGGCTGTATATTGCAATTGCTTTGGTCTCAAGAAGTCAATCAGTTTTCATTTCATTATAAAAATTTTATAATATGGTTGATTCGATTAGGTTTTCCTGTTGAATTTCCTGAACAAATTTTAGTGAGTGAGTATGTGGAAGGTATTTTGAAATGTGTTGAACGAGGTGAGCAGGCTGCTTTATTAAAAGAAGTTGGAGTGCTTGATCAATTGCAAAAACCTACAACAGAAGACCTACTGGCAACAATAGAACAATATAAAATTATTTTAAAAGAAATTAGAGGATAAAAAATGACAACGTATAGTGAAAAAATGCTCCAAGCATTACACAATGAAGATTTAGCTCAAGCACAATTGATGTTAGCTGAAGCAATTAGAAAAGATGACGATGATACACTTGCTGATTTGGGCGAAGAATTATTGTCACTTGGATTTTTAGAAGAAGCAAAATTAGTTTTTGAACATTTATTGACAATTTTTCCAGATGCAGATGGACTTAATATCCCACTAGCAGAAATTGCTATTGAAAATAATTTGATTGATGATGCGTTTATTTATTTAGAAAAAGTAGGGAAAGATAGTGAGAGCTACGTTCAAAGTTTGCTTGTAACAGCGGACTTATATCAAGTCATCGGTATTCCAGAAGTGAGCGAGTCAAAATTGAAAGAAGCCCAACGATTGATGCCTGATGAACCGTTGATTTTGTTTGCATTAGGGGAATTGTACTTCTCAAATGGTCAATTTCAGGAAGCAGCAGCTGCGTATCAAGAACTTCTTGAAGCACAAGTGACAGAAATCTCTAGTATCTCACTCAACGAGCGATTAGGAAGCAGTCACAGCATGTCAGGCGACTTTGAAGATGCGATCCCATTTTTAGAAAAAGCCTTAGAAGAAGGGCAAACAGATGACCGTTTATTCCAATTAGCCTTTACGTACTTGCAGCTCCATGAAAATCAAAAAGCAATTGCCCTTTTACAGCAATTAAGAGTGTTGAATCCTCATTATCAATCGTTGTATTTATCATTAGGGGAAGCGTTACAAGAGGAAGAACAATTGGATGAGGCGCAAACAGTTTTAGCAGAGGGAATCAAAGAAAATCCTTTCCAAGTTGATCTTTATCAGTTAGCTTCTGAGAATGCTTATCGATTACACGATACTGAAAAAGCGGAATCTCTGTTAAAACAAGCCTTAGAGCTTGGTGAAAAAACAGATGAAACAAGACTTACATTAAGCAATTTGTATTTAAATGAAAATCGCTTTGATGAAGTGATTGAAGTTGTACAGCAAATGGAAGAGCAAGGACATCCTTATGGTGAATGGAATTTAGCTCATGCGTATAATGAATTGGAAGAGTTTGATTTAGCGAAAGTGCATTTCGAACAAGCGTATCAAGAACTTTCTCATGAACCAGAATTTTTAAAAGAATATGCTGTTTTTCTTCGTGAAGAAGGACAAATGGAAAAAGCAAAAGAATTATTACAGCATTATCTTCAACACGAGCCAGGGGATACTGAAGCACAATCCCTATTAGATGATATTGAAGAAAGATAGGTGATTCGATGTTTGTCAATGTCGCAGAAAAAAAGGAATTTTTAATTTGGCTGGTTAATAATATCTCGTTTAGTCAAAGAGAGGTGTTATGGATTTTGAATTATTTAATCAATCATGAAGCTATTTTGAATAATGTGCATTTTATCGAGCAGGCGGATAAAACAGTTCGCGGGATAAAAGTTACGGCAAGAGAAATGGACGATGAACCAATCCGTTTGTTTTTATCAGGGAAAGAATTTACAGATACAGATCAGATTTTTCATGAAATTCGTATGAACTGGAAAGAAGCTCTTTATGTGGAATGTGTATTTGAGGGTTCTTGGCAAAATAGCCAATACTTATCAATTTTAGAAGATAATCCGTATGCCCGTTGGAATGAGCAGGTAAGTGAAGATGTCATCGACAGTATCAACGCATTCTTTGCTCATGAAGAAAAGCAAGCAAAAGCAGCTCTGTTACGTAGTCAAATTGATTTAGCACTAGAAGATAATGATTATGGAGCATTTTTAGAATTAACAGATGAATTGAATCGCTTAAACAAATAAAAAAAGGTAAAATAGATTAGGTAGAAGACGGTCTATTTTACCTTTTTCACGTGTATTAATTAAGTTGTTTTTTTCTTTTAAAACGCATTTTTGCTGGTTTTAAGTAGGTAAATCCTTCGCCGATCGCTTCATGGACATTAATAACAGAAATGAATGCTTTTTCATCTAATTCATGAACGATTCGCTTGATTTCCATGATTTCACTAGGACTGACAACAACATAAAGGACTTTTTTCTCTACTTGAGAATAGCCACCTTGTCCGTCTAAATAGGTGACGCCTCGCTCTAGTAGCGCCATAATTACTTCTCCGATGTCCTCAGAGTGATCAGAAATAACTAAAATTCCTTTAGCAGCGTATGCACCGTCTAAGACAGAATCAACGACTTTACTGAACACAAATGAAACAATCAAGGTATACATCATTCTTTTGACATCAATATAACTTAATGAAAGAATCAAAACAAAAATATCAAAGAGTAAAAGTGAACGTCCCATACTAATGCCGTAATTTTTTTCTAAGATTCGAGCTACCACATCTGTACCACCTGTCGTACCGCCTACACGATAAACCAAGCCACTGCCAATACCAGCAGCAAGTCCGGCCAACAAGGAGGCAATCAATAAGTCGTGGTCCAGATTGACCTCTATGGGGAATCGTTGCCATAACCATAAGAAGACTGATAAAGAAACTGTTCCTAAAATTGTATAATAAAATGAATGCTTGCCTAAAACTTTGCCACCGATCAAAATCAGTGGAATATTGATGATCAAGGTTGAATAAGCTGGATTGATGTCAAAAAGCGCACGTAAAATCAATGTAATCCCAGTTACGCCACCTTCTGCTAAGTCATTTGCAATATTAAATGTTACTAATCCAAATGCATAAAGACAGGTGCCGGCTAAAATTAATAATACGTCTTTAACATAAAATTTTTTTTCTTCAATCATCCTCTTCACTCCTAAAACGTATTGGACTGATACTGTTTTTCTTCATATCCAAGAACTTTTATCCAGTACTCACTTTATCATTCTCATTATAAAACAACAAGTAGAACCTTTTCAGATGGCGCAGTTTTTGATAAGATGTGTAGTAGAAAGGTTGGGGTAAAAATGAAAGATGAAAATCAATCTCTGCATTCTATGCAAGAAGAAGTGGATACTTACATCCAGCAATTTAAAACAGGTTATTTTTCTCCATTAAGCCAAATGGCACGATTAACAGAAGAAGTGGGAGAACTCGCTAGAGAAATCAATCATTATTATGGTGAAAAACCTAAAAAGTCAGATGAAAAACCAAAAACGGTTTCTGAAGAACTAGGGGACGTATTATTTGTCACGATGATCATGGCGAATTCATTAGATATAGATTTAACGGAGGCATTTCAAAAAAATATGGAAAAATTCAATCAACGGGATAAATATCGTTTTCAACGAAAGGATGGGCAAATAAATGATTAAAATTTTAGTCGCAGGTTTTAAAGGGAAAATGGGGGCAACAGCAACAAAAATGGTCTTAGATCATGTCGGTTTTGAACTTGTAGGGGTGCTGGATCCATTTGAAGAGAAAAACAATCTTAATGAATTAGCAGAATATCCGGCAATCAATGTACCGATTTTTAAAACAAAAGAAGACGTTCTTTCTGTTCAGCCAGATGTTTGGATTGATTTTACGATTCCAGCTGTAGCTTATGAAAACACTCATTTTGCCATTGAACATAAAATATCACCGGTTGTAGGGACAACTGGTTTAACAGAAGAACAATTAGCTGAGTTGACTGACCGTTCAAAGACATTGGAAGTCGGCGGGTTGATTGCACCTAATTTTGCTGTAGGTGCTGTTTTAATGATGCAGTTTGCTCAAAAAGCGGCAGAATATTTCCCAGACGTTGAAATTATTGAGCTACATCACGATAATAAATTAGATGCCCCAAGTGGAACGGCAATCAAAACGGCAGAAATGATGAGTGACGTTCGCGCAAAGAAAAAACAAGGTCATCCTGAAGAAAAAGAATTGATCGAAGGAGCTCGCGGAGCAGATTTTGATGGGATGAAAATCCATAGTGTTCGTTTACCTGGGATGATTGCCCATCAGCAAGTTCAATTCGGTGGTATTGGCGAGGGCCTAACGATCAGACATGATTCTTACGATCGTAGTTCATTTATGACGGGTGTTGCTTTAGGCTGTGAAAAAGTTGTTCACTTAAACAAATTAGTCTATGGGTTGGAAAATCTATTATGAAATTAGAGATCATACCTGATGAGTTCACGCGAGCTACTAGCGTACTGAAAGAAATTCAAGCTCATGGATTTGAAGCTTATTTTGTTGGCGGAAGTGTTCGTGATGCGTTATTGAATCAATCCATTCATGACGTTGACATTGCAACTAGTGCATACCCAGAGGAGATTAAACAAATTTTCCACCGAACGATCGATGTGGGAATTGATCATGGAACAGTTCTTGTTTTAGTTGGGGATGAGCAGTATGAAATTACGACGTTTAGAACAGAATCAACATACCAAGATTTTAGACGTCCAGATACGGTGACTTTTGTTCGTTCCTTAAAAGAAGATTTGAAGCGACGCGATTTTACGATCAACGCTTTGGCAATGGATGTTGATGGAGAAATCATAGATTTATTTGATGGTATGGCTGATTTGAAGCAAAAAATCATTCGTGCTGTTGGAAATCCTAAAGAACGGTTTCATGAAGATGCTTTGAGGATGATGAGAGGATTACGTTTTGCTAGTCAATTAGATTTTAAGATTGAAGCAAATACCTTATCTGCCATTGAAGCGTTTCATCGGTTATTAGATAAAATATCCGTCGAGCGAATTGCTGTGGAATTTATGAAACTTTTATTAGGAAAAAATAGGCGAGCTGCGTTATTGCCGTTCATCGAGACTGAGTGTTACCTGTATTGTCCTGGTTTAAACAAATTCGGTGAAGCTCTATTTAATTTTTCAGATCTTCCAAATAGACAAATCGAATCAGAAAGTCAAGCTTGGGCTTTACTAATTAACACACTAGGATTAAAAGAAACCGAGATTCGCGTTTTTTTGAAATCGTGGAAACAGTCGAACCATATGATTCAAGAGGTGCAAAACCTTATTTATGGCTTGAATAAACGTCTCTCAGAAGAGCTACACGACAAGGATTTGTTTGATTTAGGCTTAGATACAGCATTGTCCGTTGAAAAACTGTTGTTTTATTATGGGCAAAAGAGTAAACTTGAAGAAGTAAAAGAACGATATTTATCTTTGCCGATCCATGACAGAAAGCAGCTTGCTGTTACAGGGAATGATTTGTTGGATTATTTCGACAAGAAACCTGGAAAATGGTTAGGTGATATGATCGAGATACTTGAGGTCGCTGTTGTAAAAGGTCAAATAGTAAATAACAAAGAACGATTGATTGGATATGCGAAAAATAAGATCGATGAGGAGTGATAGCCGTGAAAGAATTCTCAAAAAAGTTTGTTGTTGGGTCAAAAGACACTGCAAAAGAAATCGGGTCGGGGGATTTAGATGTATTAGCCACACCAGCAGTCCTTGCAATGGTTGAGAACGCTGCAAAAGAATATTTGCACAAAGCACTAGCGTCAGAAGAAACGAGTGTAGGAACATTGATTGAAGCGAGACATTTAAAACCTTCAATGGTTGGAGCAGAAATTATTGTGAAGGTCAGTGTCGAAGCACAGGAAAAAACAAAAATCAATTTTTCTTTTGAAGCTTTTGACAATGGCCAAATCATTGCCACAGGTATCCATCAGAGAGCTGTTATCTTAACAGATGTTTTTTTAGACAAATTAGCTCTTTCTAAGTGAGAAAGCGAATGGTGTGACCTAACCTGAAAGTTATGCTAAACTTAACTTTGTAGAAATTATTTAGATAAGGAGACTTATATTATGAGTAGAGAAATGACAGGATTAAAATTTTATTTTAGAAACGATGAAACTTGGACGATCGGTCGTCGTTTTATCGGAGATTTATGGATCAAACAAATTACAACTAGCTTTGGTCGTATTCATGGAAGCGAATTTATGGAAATCCACCCATGTGAAGGCTTTAAAATCGAAATCTTCCAAGAAGGTGATCACGTTCAAACACATGATATCAACCTTGGCGGACTTGAACTTGGAATGTTTGCTCGTGCTTTAAAATATGAAGATATTGAACGTATGGAAATTTTATACAAAACTGGAACACCAGATTTAGTTTATTTCCCATACAAAGATAAAACTGACGAAGGTTTAGACAATGTCTATCAATCTACTAAAGTCAGTGAAAAAACAAAAAGCTTATATATCGTAATCGATCCAAAACAAACGGTTGATGATGTATATGGTAAAGAACTTTAATAACTAATTGATTTGACCGTAGATATCTTTTTGGAGATTCTGCGGTTTTTTGTTAAAATTGTGAGGTGTAAAAATGAAAGCTATCGAGTTACGATCCAAGAACAATCAATCAATTTTAGAATTGACAAAAGAAGCACGACGGCCAAAAAGAAATGCTGATCAGTTATTGATCAAAGTCGAAGCAGCAGCGATCAACCGTACCGATTTAATGGCAATAGAGACTGGAAAATTACCAAGAGGAAACACTATTTTAGGTGTAGAAGTTTCAGGTATAGTAATCGAAAGTGAATCAAATTTATTCCCTTGTGGCAGTCGCGTGATGGGGCTTGTGAATGGCGGTGGATACGCTGAATACACCGTGATGAATGTTGGGAATGCAATGCTTTTATCTGATCAATTAACATTTGAAGAAGGAGCGGCAATTCCAGAAGTCTTTTTAACAGCTTATCAAACACTATTTTGGCTAGGCGAACTGCGTTCTCATCAATCTGTTTTGATTCATGCTGGTGCTAGTGGTGTGGGAACTGCTGCAATTCAGTTGGCGAAACACTTAACATCGGCCAAAATCTTTGTCACAGCAGGCTCTCCTGAAAAATTGGAATTATGTCGCTCGTTAGGAGCAGATGTTTTGATTAACTATCATGATGAAGATTTTAGTGAGAAGATTCAACAAGAAAGCAATGGCCAGGGCGTGGATGTTATTTTGGATTTTATCGGCGCATCCTATTGGGAGAAAAATATTGCGAGTATTGCCTACGATGGTCGACTGATTCTTATCGGTATTTTAGGGGGCGCATTGATAAGAGAAGTTAATTTAATGGATCTACTAGAAAAAAGAATAACCATCAAAGGAACGTTGCTTACACCAAGAAGTGACGCTTATAAGGCAAAGCTGACTAAGGAATTTTCAGATAAAACGAAGATACTATTTGAAAAACAGGAGCTAAAGCCAGTTGTAGATAGAGTTTTTCCGCTTGAAGAAGTGGCAAAAGCCCATCAATATATGAGAAGCAACCAAAACAAAGGAAAAATCATTTTAAAAATCAATGAGTGAATAGTGAGCGATAAAAATGGTGAAAAAAAATAATGGACCAAAAATACAAGAAGAAAAACGAACTGTTCGTGCAATGATCGAACTCTATTACAAAACACATGACGAACCTCAGATCGATAAACAAAAAATGCTATCTTATTCACAACTTCGGTTGGATGTTTGCCGTTTTGGGGAAGAAAAACCTACTTGTAAGCAGTGTCCTGTACATTGTTATCGTCCGGATTACAAAGAGCAAATGAAACAAATAATGAGATATTCAGGACCAAGAATGTTAGTTTATCATCCAATTTTGGCAGTAAGGCATCTGTTGAAAGAACATAAAAGTAAAAAAATAAAAACGTGATGAACATATGTAATCACTAGTTTTTATTTGAATTAACCCAAAAAATGAATGAATAGAAAATAAAATAGGTTGACACTTGGTTTGCCTAGGTATATACTAAGAACAATTCTTAAATAAATCAGTTACGGAGTGATTCATATGACAATCATGAAGCATAACCAATTACAACTGAATAATTATTACTTTAGCTATTTTAGATGAGTTTGTATTCATGAACATTGTGGATGCAGACTAGCAAGTTTGTATCTATGATGGCTAGGGGATTTTGAAATGACTTTCAGCCGCGTAGATGAGAAAATCTATAGTGGCTTTTATATTACCCATTTTTTGTGAGGTGTTCACTGTAGATTTTTCTAAAAATTTACGTGAATACCTTTTTTATTTGAGAAAAATCGTTTTTGAGGAGGAAATAAGATGGAAAATAAGATCACAGGACATACGAGATTAGCTGCATTATTCGCTACACCGATTCGTCATAGTGTTTCACCAATGATTCACAATACAGCTTTTCAAGCATTAGGGATCGATGCAGTATATCTTGCTTTTGAAGTGGGGACAGATGGGCTAGAGCAAGCGATTGATTCAATCAAGACTTTGGAAATGATGGGGGCAAACTTATCGATGCCAAATAAAATTTTGGCGTTCAACTATATGGATGAATTAAGCAAAGCAGCACGCTTGATTGGTGCGGTGAATACCATCACCAATGATCATGGTAAATTAACAGGACACAACACTGACGGTACGGGTTTTATGAGAAGCTTGCGAGATATCGACGTCGACATTATTGGTAAAAAAATCACTATTATTGGAGCTGGTGGGGCAGCTACAGCCATTATTGTTCAAGCAGCACTAGATGGCGTTAAAGAAATCACGGTTTACAATCGAAAAGATGATTTCTATGACAAAATCAAAGAAAAGCTAGCTTACATTTCAGAGAATACAGATTGTACGATTAGCTTACATGATTTATCTGATGAAAATAGTTTAGCGAAAGATGTAGCAGAAAGTGCACTGCTATTAAACGCAACAGGTGTTGGAATGAAGCCACTGGAAGAGAAAACACCGATTCAAGACTTTTCCATCATTCGCCCAGATCTTGCAGTCTGTGATGTTATCTATACACCTAGAGAAACAGAATTTCTAAAACAAGCTCGTTTACGTGGGGCTAAAACCAATAATGGTTTAGGAATGCTGCTTTATCAAGGTGCTGCAGCGTTTGAAAAATGGACAGGAAAAGAAATGCCGATAGAAATCGTAAAACCAATTATTGAAAACAACTAAATTTGAATTGATTGAAGGAGAGAATAACAATGATCGTCATTATGAAAACAGAAGCAACGAAAGCACAAATCAAAACAGTGATCGAACGAGTAAAGAAAGAGGGACTAGAAGTTCATCTAAGTGAAGGCAAAGAACAAACAATCATTGGCTTGGTCGGTGACACAAGAAAAATGCAAGATGTAGCATTCAATAGTTACGATGGGGTTGAAAATGCAGTCAGAATATCTTTGACTTACAAACTAACCAGTCGTGAGTTTCATCCAGAAAACACGATTGTTGATGTTGATGGTGTAAAAATTGGTGATGGTAGTATGACGATGATGGCAGGACCATGTTCAATCGAAAGTTTAGACCAAATTCGAGAATGTGCCAGAATTGCCAAAGCAGGTGGCGCAACTATTTTACGTGGTGGAGCCTTTAAACCAAGAACATCACCATACGCTTTTCAAGGATTAGAAGAAGAAGGTCTAAAATATATTCGCCAAGCAGCAGATGAATTTGACATGAAAGTTATCACAGAAGTCATGGATGAAGCGCACATCGATATGATTGCAGAGTACAGTGATATTTTACAAATTGGTGCTCGAAATATGCAGAACTTTAAATTGTTACAAGCTGTTGGAAAAACAGGTAAACCAATTGGCTTAAAACGAGGAATTTCTGGTACAATTGATGAGTGGCTAAATGCAGCTGAGTATATTGCTGCCCAAGGAAATTTCAATGTGTTGTTCATTGAACGTGGTATTCGTACCTACGAAACAGCAACGCGTAATACACTTGATTTAAGTGCTGTTCCATTAATTAAAAAATTAAGCCATTTTCCAATCATCGTTGACCCAAGTCATGGCGTGGGGATTTGGGATCTTGTTCCTTCAATGGCACGTGCAGGTGTTGCAGCAGGTGCGGATGGTCTGATCGTTGAGATTCACCCGGATCCAATCAACGCTTGGTCTGATGGACCTCAATCTTTAAATGAAAAAACATACATGCGCATGATGAAAGAAGTCCACATTATGGAAAAAGCGATGAAAGAAATTAATGATTTAGATTAAAAAGGGTGTCAAATAGAAGGTTATTATTTTCTCTTTACTAAAAAATAGGAGTTGAATTAAGTGAAACTCACTGTAACTTTACCAAATCATTCATATGATTTGACCATTGAAAACGGTTTGCTGAAAGATATCGGTTCTTGGGTTCAAGAATTATGGTCGCCACAAAAAATTGTCATCATAACAGATACAAATGTTCAACCTTTGTACGGTGAGCAAGTCGAAAAAAGATTGAAAGCAGCAGGCTTTGAGCCCGCAACTTTTGTGATCAATGCAGGAGAACAAAGTAAAAGTTTGACTGTAGCCGCTGAAATTTATGATTTTTTGGCGGATGAAGGAATGACTAGAAGCGATGGTATTATCGCTTTGGGTGGCGGAGTTGTTGGTGATTTAGCAGGATTTGTCGCTTCGACGTACATGCGTGGTCTTCATTTCTTACAAGTTCCAACGACATTATTGGCTCAAGTAGATAGTAGTATTGGTGGAAAAACGGCCGTTAATACAAAAAAAGCTAAAAATTTAGTGGGGACATTTGCTCAACCTGATGGTGTTTTGATCGATCCTGATACGTTGGATACTTTAGAAGTAAGACGAATTCAAGAAGGGATCGCTGAAATCATCAAATCTGCTGCTATTGCAGACGAAAACTTATGGCTAAAATTAGATACATTAACTGATGAGTTTGATTTAAAAGCACATGCGACAGAAATTATCGCAGCTTGTTGTAAAATCAAACGGAAAGTTGTAGAAGAAGACGAACTGGATAACGGAGTTCGTTTACTGCTCAACTTTGGGCATACAATCGGTCATGCATTAGAAAATACAGCCGGCTACGGTAATTTAACTCATGGTGAGGGCGTTGCAATCGGGATGAGCCAAATCACAAGAGTTGCCGAAAGTAAAAAGTTGACTCCACTTGGTACAACAGAACAATTGAATCAAATGATTCAAAAGTTTCACTTACCTACTTGCTCAAATTATTGGGATCAAGAGAAACTATATGCGGCATTGACACATGATAAGAAAGCACGGGGCGGAACAATCAATATTATTTTATTGGAATCGATAGGTGAAGCCAAAATCGTTCGGATTCCGATTGAAGAAATGAAGAGTTATTTAGATTAGCGAGCTGCACGGGCTAGCTGGCTACGCTTTTAAATTAGGAGGAAATCATATGCGTTTTATTACAGCGGGAGAATCACATGGACCAGAATTAACAGCAATTATAGAAGGTTTACCAGCGGGGATGCCATTATCTCCAGAAGATATTAATTTAGAGTTAGCTAGAAGACAAGGCGGATATGGACGCGGCGGCAGAATGTTGATTGAAAAGGATCAAGTAAGGATCACGTCTGGCATTCGTCATGGCAAAACATTAGGATCACCAGTGACGCTTGTCGTTGAAAATAAAGATTGGAAAAATTGGACTTCTGTCATGTCGATCGAAGAAGTTTCTGAGAAAGAGAAAAAAATCAGACGCGTAAATAAACCACGTCCGGGTCATGCAGACCTTGTCGGAGGGATCAAATATCAGCATGATGATCTCAGAAATGTATTAGAACGTTCATCAGCGCGTGAAACAACAATGCGCGTTGCAATTGGAGCCGTTGCTAAAAAGTTATTAAAGGAATTAGCTATTGAAGTTGCAGGACACGTGGCAATATTAGGCGGTATCAAAGCTGAAATTCCAGATAACTTAACGGTTAAAGAAATTCAAGAACGCTCAGAAAATTCAGATGTACGTGTACTTGATCCTTCAGTCGAGCAAGAAATTCGTGATTTAATTGATAAAACTAAGAAAAACGGGGACACGATCGGCGGCGTTGTAGAAGTCGTTGTTGGTGGTGTACCAATTGGTCTAGGAAGTTATGTTCAATGGGATCGTAAACTAGATGCAAAAATTGCCCAAGCCGTTACAAGTATCAATGCATTTAAAGGGGTTGAATTTGGGATTGGCTTTGAAATGGGCTTTAAACCAGGCAGTCAAGTCATGGACGAAATTGTTTGGGATAAAGCAACTGGTTATACCAGAACCTCCAACAATCTAGGTGGTTTTGAAGGCGGTATGACAAATGGAATGCCAATCGTTGTTAGAGGTGTTATGAAGCCAATTCCAACATTGTATAAACCATTGCAAAGTGTCAATATCGATACAAAAGAACCGTATAAAGCAAGTGTAGAACGCTCTGACAGTACAGCGGTTCCAGCTGCGAGTGTAGTTTGTGAAGCGGTTGTTGCAACAGAAGTTGCTAAAGCGATGCTGGAAAAATTTGGCAGTGATGCTTTTGAACAGATGAAAGAAGAAGTTGAATCTTATCGCCGTTATACTCAAACGTTTTAACGAAAACTAAAAATGGAGAGTGACACGGAATGAATCAAAAGGTTTTGATTGTCGGTCTAGGATTGATTGGCAGCTCATTAGCATTATGTATAAAAAAAGAACATCCACTTGTAACAATTATTGGGATAGATAATCAGAAAACTTCGGAAGAATTTGCTTTAAAACGAAACATCATCGATCAAAGAGGTACTTCCATGGAAGATGCGGCGGTATTAGCGGATGTCATTTTTCTATGTACGCCAGTTAAAAGTATGCTGAATCAATTAAATGTATTAGGAAAGTTACCTCTAAAAAAAGAAGTTATCATTTCTGATGTTGGCAGCACAAAAGTAGAAATTATTGAAGCAGCTAAAAAAGCCGGCTTAAACACATTTGTTGGCGGACACCCAATGGCAGGATCACACAAATCTGGTGTGACGGCAGCTGATGAAAATTTATTCGAAAATGCTTATTATATTTTAGCTTCCTCAGAAATAGAAAAACAACCTCAAATCGAAGCACTGCAAAAACTGTTACAAGGGACTCGAGCAAAATTTGTAGTGCTTACAGCGCAAGAGCATGATCAAATTACAGGCATGCTCAGTCATTTGCCACATATTATTGCCGCAGGCTTGGTCAATCAAAGTAAAATCTTTAATGGAAAACATCCGCGTTCTAGACAATTGGCTGCTGGCGGCTTTCGAGATATCACGCGAATTGCTTCGTCAGATCCACAAATGTGGACAGATATTTTATTAAGTAATAAAGAGGCGTTATTAGAGCTGATGAGTTCATGGCAATCTGAAATGGCGCAAGTATCAACTTGGATCGAAAATGGAAATAAAGAAGCTATTTTTCAATTTTTCTATGAAGCAAAAGAAACGAGAAATCAAATGCCCGTTCATAAAGAAGGAGCAATTCCGGCATTTCATGATTTATTCGTGGACGTGCCAGATGTTCCAGGTGTGATTGCCGAGGTCACAGCGTTACTTTCGAAAGCTCAGTTATCTTTAATTAATTTGAAAATTCTTGAAACGCGAGAAGATATCTATGGTATTTTACAATTAAGCTTTAAACGGCAGGAAGATTCAGAAAAAGCGAAAGAGATTATTGAAAAAGAAACGGATTATTTGTGTTATGAAAAATGATTTTTGTTGAGTTCGATATTGTGTTTTGGATGATCGGGATAGCAGGTCTATGCCTGGTTTTTACTTTGAAACATAGAACGTTTCAAAGCTAATTGCCTAATTTTCTACAGGATCATGTGATTCGTTCGGCTTTTAAATTTTAGGAGGGATATTTTGGATTTAATGATCAATAAAATTGGTTTAAACGGAATAATTGATATTCCCAGTGATAAATCGATTTCTCATAGAAGTATTATGTTCGGTGCAATCGCAGATGGAAAAACAACGATTAAAAACTTTTTAAGAGGTGACGATTGCTTAAGTACTTTAAAAGCATTTCAGGATTTAGGCGTTGAAATCGAAGACGATGGTGAAGTCATAACGGTTCATGGAACTGGTTTTTCAGGGTTAAAAAAAGCAAAAAACGCAATTGATGTTGGAAATTCAGGAACAACGATTCGACTGATCATGGGAATTTTAGCTGGAACATCGTTTACCACTGAATTATTTGGGGATCATTCGATTGCTAAACGGCCAATGAACCGAGTAATGTTGCCGATCAATCAAATGGGGGCTGAATGTACAGGTCATGATGGAACAGAATTTCCACCCCTAACGGTGAAAGGAACAGAAAATCTACAGCCCATTCATTATCAAATGCCCGTTGCGAGTGCTCAAGTAAAATCAGCGATTCTTTTTGCTGCTTTGCAAGCACACGGAACATCAGTTATTTTGGAAAAAGAAAGAACACGTGATCATACAGAAGATATGATTCGTCAATTTGGTGGAGAGATTACCGTTTCAGGAAAAGAAATCAGTATCAGCGGTCCTCAAAAGTTACTAGGGCAAGAAGTCATCGTACCAGGAGATATTTCTTCAGCTGCATTTTTCCTTACAGCAGGATTGATCATTTCCGATAGCAAGATTACACTGAATAACGTTGGATTAAATCCGACACGCACAGGGATCATCGACGTGATTCAACAAATGGGTGGAAACTTAACGATTCAAGAAACTGGAAGTACCGCAAATAAAGCTGGAACTTTAACAGTTGAAACAAGTGACTTGAAAGGAATCGAAATCAGTGGGGAAATCATTCCAAGATTGATTGATGAACTACCGATCATCGCATTGCTGGCAACTCAAGCTGAGGGGATGACGATCATTCGTGACGCTGAAGAGCTAAAAGTGAAAGAAACGAATCGAATCGATGCCGTTGCAACTGAATTAACTAAAATGGGCGCCAATATTGAACCTACTGACGACGGTCTGATCATTCATGGAAAAACACCGCTACATGCTGCACAAGTGACTAGTTATGGTGATCATCGCATTGGCATGATGCTGCAAATAGCTGCTTTATTAGTAAAAAAAGGCACAGTAGAATTAGATAAAGCAGAAGCAATTTCTGTTTCTTATCCAAAATTTTTTGAGGATTTAACTAAATTATATTGATAAACGGAGGAACAAAGATGAAGGGGATTATTTTAATTGGTTTTATGGGAGCTGGAAAAACGACTGTTGGAAAACTTCTTTCAGAAAAGACGGATATGGAGCACATCGATTTTGATGATAAAATCGTTGAAGAAATTGGTATGACCATTCAAGAATATTTCGATTTATACGGTGAAGAAGCCTTCAGAGAAAGAGAAACGAATGTCTTAAAACGCTATCTAGATCATAATCAAGTAGTATCAACTGGCGGTGGGATCGTCATGAGACCGGAGAATCGAGAACTATTAAAACAAATGGCACCTGTTGTATATCTACAAACCAAACCAGAAGTTTTTATCCCACGTTTGAAACACGATTATACAACGATCAGACCTTTAGTTGTATCGAAATCTCCAGAAGAAATCAGACAAGTTTTTGAACCAAGAATTCCTTTTTATGAGGAAAGTGCCAGCTTAGTCGTTGATACGGATGAACGAACACCAGAAGAAATCGTTCATGAAATTTTAGAGAATATATAAGTAGGTGAGCCAATGAAAGTCGGATTTTTAGGTCCAGAAGCTTCTTTTACTCATAATGCAGCGAAAACGGCTTTTCCTAAGGAAGAGTTGATTTCATATCATTCGATTCCAGCTTGTATTAAAGGCGTTGAGTTTGGTGAAGTTGAATTAGGGATTGTCCCAATCGAAAATACGATCGAAGGGTCTGTCAACACGACCGTAGACTATCTATTTCACCAAACAACGATTCCTGTAGGAGCGGAAATCGTTTTACCGATCTATCAACAATTGATGGTAGCAAAAGAGAACAAAGCATCATGGCAAGATACAACAAAAATATTATCTCATCCTCAAGCTTTAGCACAATCGCAAGAATTTATACGTACCTTTTTCCCAATGGCAGATCTTGAAGCAACACCTTCTACGGCATATGCCGCAAACTTTGTCGCTCTCCATCCTGATCAAAAAATTGCAGCCATTGCACCTAGACTTTCTGCTGAGAAGTATGAGCTTGAAATTGTTGGTAAAGATATCCAAGACGTAGCAATCAATCAGACTCGTTTTTGGGTGATCGGTTCTGAAAAAGTCGAGTTACCAATTGATGCTACTGAAACAAAATTAACGATCGCATTGACTATGCCAAATAACATGCCTGGAGCTTTACATAAAGCATTATCAGCATTCAGTTGGCGAGAAATCGATTTGAGTAAAATCGAATCAAGACCATTAAAAACAACATTGGGTGAATATTTCTTTTTAATCGATATCAATGTTCAAAAGCCACAACAATTATTAGATAACGCCATAGAAGAAATACGGTTAATGGGTGGATCGGTAAAAATATTTGGAAATTATGCGATTCATCCAATCAACGGAGTATAAAGATCTGAAAAGGTCTTTTTCTTTTTTGTTAAATTTTGTCTATCTAATAGGAATTTATAGTAAAATAGGGTATGATTATAGCTGTTGTTAATTGAAGTGAGGTGGAAATGATGAGCCGTGTAGATCGTTATAAACATATACATGATAAATCAAAACCAGTAGAAGAAAAAAATGGTTTTAATCCAAGAAAAGAAAAAAATTATACTGAAGAACCTAGAAATAGCTATTATCAAGAACAAGAACCCCTAAATGAACCACAACAAAACTCTGAACAAGCAGGTTCGTCAGAAAAGCCAAAAGGTTTTTCAAAAAAAGAAAAGAAACCGAAAAAGCCAAGAAGAAAAAGACGGTTTAGTTGGCCTAAAAGAATCGCCTTGTTTTTTGTTGTGCTGATTGTTTTGGCAGTGGGATTCTTTTTCAAAGGAAAATCATACGCTGAACATGATAATTCTTTGCCAAAAGAGGCAATAGAAACATTTAATGGCGTAAAAAGTGCGAATGGTGCTAATAACATTTTAATTTTAGGTAGTGATACTAGAGGAGAAGATTCTGGTCGAGCGGATACCATTATGGTTTTGCAATTAGATGGTCCTTCTAAAAAACCTAAACTGATCTCATTTATGCGTGATACATTTGTTGATATTCCAGGTTATGATGAGAACAAGATCAATGCAGCCTATGCATTAGGCGGAGCGGATTTAGTTCGCCAGACATTAGCTGAAAATTTCAATATACAGACTAGATACTATGCCAAAGTAGATTTTCAATCTTTTGAAAAAATCATCGACTCGATGTTCCCTAACGGAGTTAAAATCGATGCTGAAAAAGATTTGAATTTAGATGGCGTTGACATTGCCAAAGGAAAGCAGAAAATGGACGGTCATACGCTATTGCAGTATTCTCGTTTTAGAAAAGACGATGAGGGTGATTTTGGTCGCGTTCGACGTCAACAACAAGTGATGACAGCTGTTATGGGACAATTAAAAAATCCTTTAGCCTTACTTCGTACACCAGAATCTTTAGGTCGTTTGGTTGGCTATATGTCCACAGATGTTCCCACATCGTTTATGCTAAAAAATGGCCCGTCGCTACTTTTAAAAGGTGGTAGTGGTATCGAGCGCTTAACGATTCCTGTTGAAGGATCTTGGAGTAACTTAGATGTTGATTACGCCGGAAGTGTTCTTCAAATTGATTTGGATACGAATAAATCAGCTGTTCAAAGTTTTCTTGATCAATAAGTATTTTATTTAATTATGGACTGATTTATGCTATATTTATAATACTGTAAAATTAGTGAAACGAGGTTACAAAATGAAAATTGCTATTGTGACAGATAGTACAGCTTATTTACCTGAGCGCATCAAAAACGCACCTAATTTATTTGTTATTTCCATCCCTGTTATTTTAGATGGTAAAATATATAACGAAGGAATCGATATTGAAGCGGATGAATATTATAGCTTGTTAAATAATAGTAATGAATTTCCGACTACTTCCCAACCTGCGTTAGGTGAAGTTATCGAACTATATAAAGAAATTGCGGCTAAAGGATATGATACGATCATTAGTATTCATCTCTCATCTGGTATTTCTGGCTTTGTTAATACATTATTTTCATTAACAGATTCAATTGAAAATATTACGCTTTACCCTTATGACTCTAAAATTACAAGTGTACCAATGGGACATATGGTAGAAGCTGCATTAGATTTAATTAAAGAAAATGCCAGTTTAGAAGAGATATTTACCAAACTAGATATCATTCGCGACAATACATATGCGTATTTGATCGTAGAGGATTTAAACAATCTTGTGCGTGGCGGACGCTTAACCAACGGTGCCGCTTTGATTGCTGGATTATTAAAAATCAAGCCGATTTTAACATTTGAAGAAGGTAAAATAATTTTATTCGAAAAAATTCGTTCGACGAAAAAAGCATTTGCGCGTGCAGAAAAAATAATAGGCAAACGTGACAAAGAAATCAACCGCCCCGTTAAGTTGTATGTGATCCATGCAAACAATTTAATCGTTGCAAAAGAAGAAAAAGCAAAACTTCAAGAACAATATCCAGATGCAATTATTGAAATAGGTCATTTTGGTCCTGTTATTGGGACACATTTAGGTGAAAAAGCCATTGGAATTTGTATTTCAGCTCAATAAATTTAGAGATGAAGCGAAGCTGTTTTCAGTTTAGTTTCATCTTTGTTTTTTAGCAGGCTATTCTTTTAAGTACTGTTGTTTATCTTGAACAAGTAGAGAACTACTGTCGGCTAGACACTCGTATAGTTCAATTTAAAAAAATAGTATGTTACAATAACAATCAAATCATACTTTTTTAATTGATAATCAATAAAAAATAACGATTCAATAGTCATTTTCCTTTAAAAGTAGGGTATACTTAAAGAAAAAAGGAGGGCGAGTGGATGAATTTAACTGAAGAACGATTACAAAAAGAAAAAATGAAACAAGTTCAACTACTCGCTGCATATTATCAAGTAGTGAATCGTTTACCACTTGGTGATAAGAGAGATCAGATGATTCGTGATATATTAGCTTGTAAAGATAAGATAAAAAAAATCAATCAGCAATTGACAGAATTAAATAAAAAAGAGTAACTATCTTTCAGTTATAAAAGGAGCTTATTTTGAGTATAGATTTGTTTACAGTGCTACTCGCATTTTTTGTTGTGATCATGTATATTTATTTGAGTTTAGTAAGAAAAAGTGTTCTGATTAAAAGTGTTAAAAGAAAATTTATTTATATTTTAGTGATTGGCATTAGTTTGCTTATCTTGTTACTTACCCTTGTGAGTGAACAAACGATCGATCAAAGAATTCGTGGCGTACTCTCAATCTTTTTAGTCTTAAGTTTTTTACTAGATTCAAAAGGACTTTCAGAGGATCGGCTTATTTTAAGCCCATTTGACAAGAACGGGGTCATGTATCAGGATATAGAAAAAATGGCTCTATTACTTAAGAAAAAAGAAATTCGATTAAATTATTTTAAAAATGGTCGACGAGGCCCGATGATGAAATTCACTATACCATTAGAAGAGTTACTCGCATTTCTTTCTGAACGATTGAATGAAGAAGCTGAAATCAGTATTTTAGTAGATGAGGACAACTAGATAGCGAATACGATCGAAAAGGGAAAATGACCATTATTTTCTCTTTTTATTACAATTTAAAGGTTATAAATTCTATTCAAAAAGTTTTTTTAGAAAAATAGTAAATTTTAGTAGGTATTTCGTTAACAGTTTGCTATAATGTGCAGAGAAATTCTGAAAGGAAGTATTGTTGTGAACAAAGAGATAGAGCAACGAATTGCTGAATTGCGCGAAAAATATAAGGAGTTACCACCAGAAAAAAAAGCGGAGTGGGAGCATCATATAAAAAAGAGAAATTTTTTAAATTATAAAAAAATTGAATTGATCAAGTCTGAGTTACTTCGTTTGGAAGCACGTCGAGCACAATTAGAGCTATGTGACAAAGAAAAAGAGCTTGGATTGATAGAGAAAAAAATTAGCTATAAAAAAGAAAAGTTATTACGATGTTTAGGAAAACAACTCAATCAATAATTATTAAGGGGGATACGAGATGGAGTTTGCTTATTTAATTATTGTATTTGCTATTGCTATAACCTTTTCCAATGTCTTCAATCGCATCGTTCCGATCATTCCTTTACCAATTGTTCAAATAATCGTAGGGATTATCATTGGATTAACGGAAATGGGTCGTGAAATTACCTTTGAGCCGGAAATGTTTTTAGTGATGATCATTGCTCCTTTATTGTTTCGTGAAGGAGAACGAAACGATATTTCAGCAACTATGAAAAATTTTAGTGTTATTTTGTTTTTAGCGTTTATCGGCGTGCTGATCACACTTGTTAGTGTGGGCTGGGCTTTACATATGGTTATTCCTGCTTTGCCGATCGCCGCTTGCTTTGCGTTAGGTGCAGCTCTTGGGCCTACAGATGCAGTAGCTGTAGGTTCTTTATCTGGAAAAATCCAAATACCTCCTAAAGCGATGCATATTTTAGAAGGTGAAGGCTTGATCAATGATGCTTCTGGTGTTACTGCTTTTCAATTTGCACTTGCAGCCTTATTAACAGGTAGTTTTTCAGCTACGGATGCTGGAATCACTTTAATCGTCTCTAGTATAGGTGGCGCTATTGTAGGTGCTGTTTTAGTCATGATCAAACGTCAAGTCGTAATGATTTTGGAAAAAGCTTCAGCAAGAGATGTAACTGGTTATCTCTTATTAGAATTACTACTGCCTTTCTTGGCATATATGGTTGCTGAACTTTTTAATGTTTCAGGAATTATCGCGGCCGTTATCGCAGGAGTAATGCAAGCAGCAAGCTTTAAAAAGATTTCATTATTTGAAGCAGAGTTATCAAGTGTTTCAGAAAGTACTTGGGGAACCATTACATTCACATTGAACGCGTTAGTCTTTCTGTTCTTAGGAATAGAATTATCACAAGTTTTTTCTCCGATTTGGAATAGCGAGACATACTCTAATAGCTTCTTGATGCTTGTTATTTTAATTTTAAGTGTGACATTATTTGTAGCTCGTTTTTTCGCCATTTTGTTGATTTACAGTGTGAAAAATAGCTTCAAACATGTTTGGGAGTCTATGAATGAAATGCTGATTCTGACGTTCGGGGGAGTCAAAGGAACCGTCAGTTTGGCGACAATTTTTATCTTACCTATAACGTTAAATGGTCAAGAATTTCCAGAACGGTCGTTACTGTTGTTTATTACAGCCTGTGTGATTTTGGTCACATTAGTAGGTGGAATCGTTGTACTGCCATTTTTAACAGAATCTGACGACGTAGAAAGTAATAATGTGCAAGGAATTATCTTGCTACAGGATGTTATTGAGCGGCTTAAAGTGATCAATCAGAACGATCCTCAAGTTGAAATGAACGTGGTGATTGAAAACTATCAAGATCGTGTTAAAGAATTATATACTGAACAATTACCGTCTGATCAACGACAAGAAGTTCAAGAATTAAGAGCATTGATTGTTTCAATTGAGCGTGATGGTTTAGAAGAAAGTTTTCGTCAAAAGGAAATTGGGATCGAAGGTTACCGACTATATGAACGTCTAATTTCTAGAATGGAACGCTCTATCGCTAGACAATTATTATCTATTATTGGTTTTTGGTTGCTTTTCGTTCGCCAAATTATTGCGTTTTTTGTTCACCCGAACCTGTTGATTGGGAAAAAAGGGGAAGAAAATCGGCGAGAATTTAAAAAAGAAGAATTAGAAAACGTTCGACAAGTTTTTTTACAAAATACTGAAGTTATTTTGAAAAGTTTGGATAACCTAAAAGGGGTTTATGATGATGAGATCATTCAGTTCTTTATCGAAGGACGTTTGCAACTCGCCCATAGGTTGGAAGATGGCACATTCATTGATTCATTTATCATTCGTTCTCAATCCGTTTATGTTAAGGAACTTTTGATTGGCTACCAAGAAGAGCGGAAAGTCATTGATGAATATGAACTGTCTGAAATAATTACTTCTTATGAAGCAAATGAATATCGAAAAAATGTTAATCTTTTAGAATCCTATTCGATTAATGATGTTTCTGATATGATTCCATTAAAGAAATTAACAAGAGAATTAAAAAAAGAAGCGGACAGGTCAAACTAGCTTCTTTTTTTTACTTTTTTTTGTTACAATAAGCAGGATGAAAAGGGCGTGAGCATATGAATGAGTTAAAAGTAAACGAGTTGACCAAAACATATGGCGAGAAAACGTTATTTGATAACATTTCTTTCCATATTCACGATAAAGACAGAATCGGACTAATTGGTACAAACGGAACAGGAAAAACGAGTTTATTGAATATTTTAGCTGGAAAAGATAGTGGTGATGGAGATGTTACAGCGATCCAACAACCAAATGACTATCAGATAGGCTATTTGTCACAAGATCAAGAGTTTGATCCTGAATTAACGGTTGTAGAAGCTGTTTTTCAAGGAGAAACGCCTATCATTCAAGCCGTGAAAAATTATGAGTTAGCCTTACTTGCATTAGCAGAGGATGGACTTAGTGAAGTCGCTCAAAAACAATATGCCAAGGCAGAAGAGCGGATGAATAAAGAAGATGCCTGGACGGCAGATACTGATGCTAAAATCATTTTACAAAAATTAGGTATTGAAACCTTGCATAAAAAAATTGGTGAATTATCTGGAGGGCAAAAGAAACGTGTTAGCTTAGCTCAAGTATTGATTGAATCACCAGATTTATTGTTGCTGGATGAACCAACAAACCATTTAGATTACGAAGCAATCAGCTGGCTGGAAAGCTTTTTAAACGGCTATCGCGGCGCTATTTTAATGGTGACCCACGATCGTTATTTTTTAGATCGAGTAACGAATCGAATTTTTGAACTATCTTTTGGAAAATTGTATGAATATAAAGGGAACTATGAAGCATACATCATCGCTAAAGCGGAACGTGAACGCGTCGGTGTAGAGCAAGAAGAAAAAAGGAAACAACTCTACAAGCAAGAACTAGAGTGGATGCGAGCTGGCGTAAAAGCACGGGGAACAAAACAACAAGCTAGACAGGATCGCTTCCATGATCTTAAAGAAAATCTTCATCAAGTCAATCAAAAAGGTCAATTGGAAATTGATGTAGCCACACAAAGATTAGGGAAAAAAGTTTTAGAAATCAAAGATGGAAACTATCAAATCGAGCATAAAACAATTCTAAAAGATTTTGATTTGCTTATTCAGGCAAAAGACCGTATTGGGATTACCGGAAAAAATGGTGCAGGAAAATCAACATTGCTGAATATTCTTGCTGGCCGTTTAGATTTGGAAAGCGGAATATACTCAATTGGTGAAACAGTCAACTTAGCATACTACACACAACAAAATGAAGCGATGGATCAAAACCAACGCATGATTTCTTATTTGCAAGAAGCAGCCGAACAAGTGAAGCGGACAGATGGAACAAGCATTGGTGTTGCTGAATTGTTGGAACGATTTTTATTTCCTCGCTTTATGCATGGGACCGTGATCGGCAAACTTTCTGGTGGCGAAAAACGGCGCCTGTATTTATTGAAATTATTGATTGGTCAGCCAAATGTGTTATTATTGGACGAGCCAACAAATGATCTGGATATCGATACGCTAACGATTTTAGAAGATTATATCCAAACATTTAAGGGGGCTGTGATCGCTGTTTCGCATGACCGATATTTTCTTGATAAAACAATGGATAAATTACTTGTTTTTCAAGGTGCAGGTCAAATCACCACTTATTTCGGTTCAATGAGTGAATATTTAGCAGTGAATAAAGTACAGTCCAAAAAAGTAATCAAGGCTGAAATAACATCACTAAAAGAAATAGAAAAGAAAGAAAAAACCAAATTGACCTACATGGAACAAAAAGAGTGGGAAACGATCGAGACGGATATAGCACAACTTGAAGAACAGACAGCACAATTGAGTGAAGAAATGAATCATCAAGTAGATGATTTTACAAAGCTACAAGAACTTCAAACTGAGCTTTTAACAATAGAACAAAAGCTTGAAGAAAAAATGGAACGCTGGGAATATTTGAGTGAATTTGCAGAAAATTAGGAGGCAGAAACTATGGAAGAAGCATATTTATCATTGGGTCGTAAAATTTTAGAGGAAGGTCACTTCAAAGAAGATCGTACTGGTACAGGTACCAAAAGTATTTTTGGTCATCAAATGCGTTTTGATTTGTCACAAGGTTTCCCTTTATTAACGACGAAGCGAGTACCGTTCGGTTTGATTAAAAGCGAACTTTTATGGTTTTTAAATGGTGATACGAATATTCGCTATCTGCTTCAACACAATAATCATATCTGGGATGAATGGGCTTTTGAGCGTTACATCAAAAGCGAAGATTACAACGGGCCTGATATGACGGATTTTGGACGTCGCGTTCTTAGTGATGAATCATTTAAAGAAAGTTATGAAAAAGAGCACCAAAAATTCTGCGATGCTATTTTATCGGATGATGGTTTTGCAGCTAAGTATGGCGAATTAGGAAATATTTATGGCGCTCAGTGGCGTCATTGGGAGACAAAAGATGGTGGGTTTATCGATCAACTTAAAAATGTTATTGAAATGATCAAAAAAACACCAGACTCCAGACGTCTGATCGTATCTGCTTGGAATCCAGAAGATGTTCCATCAATGGCTTTACCGCCCTGTCACACAATGTTTCAATTTTATGTAAATGATGGGAAATTAAGTTGCCAGTTGTATCAGCGTAGTGGAGATGTTTTCCTTGGTGTTCCATTCAATATTGCCAGCTATGCATTATTGACTCACTTGATTGCTCATGAAACAGGTTTAGAAGTAGGAGATTTTGTCCATACTTTAGGTGATGCTCACTTATATACAAATCACATCGATCAAATGAATCAACAACTTGAAAGAGAGAGTCGATCATTTCCTACATTAAAATTGAACCAAGATAAAAAATCAGTTTTTGATTTTGAAATGGATGATATTGTAATCGAGGGATACGATCCGCATCCTGCAATCAAGGCGCCAATAGCCGTTTAATTTGAAAGGAGCTCTTTAATGTTAGCAGCCATATGGGCACAAGATGAGCAAGGGACGATCGGGAAAGAAAATCGATTACCTTGGCATTTGCCAAATGATTTGAAATTTTTTAAACAAATGACTGAAGACAACACCATCGTTATGGGACGAAAAACCTTTGAGGGGATGGGGGGGCGACCGTTACCAAATCGTCAAACGATTGTCTTAACTAGAGACAAAGCATTTCATGCAGAGGGAGTCCTTATATTCCATACGGTAGATGAGGTTCTTGATTATGCCAAAACTTTTTCAGGCATTACCTTTATTGCAGGTGGCTCAGCGGTATACGAAGATTTTTTACCTTTTTGCGATGTATTGTATCGGACAGTTATCCATCATTCATTTGAAGGTGATACGAAATTTACTTCTGTGAATTGGGATGATTGGACACTGATCAATTTAAGCACAGGAGAACAAGACGAAAAAAATAGCTATGCCTATCAGTTTGAGACATACCAACGCAAAGTTGTTGTGGATGATTAATAAACGTGTTTGATTTAAACGAAGAACGAACAAAAAAACATACTCTCATCAGTATGTTTTTTTATTTATCTAAATATGATTGCGGTATAATCCGACAACTTTACCTAAAATACTAACGTTTTTCAAGATAATTGGGTCTAATGCATCATTTTCAGGTTGTAAACGAATATGTTCTGCCTCTTTAAAGAATCGTTTACATGTCGCTTCATCTTCGTCTGTCATCGCAATAACGATATCGCCATTTGATGCAGCGCTTTGTTTACGGACAATAACTTGATCACCGTCTAGAATACCAGCATTGATCATACTTTCACCTCTGATAGTCAGCATGAACAAAGCATTTTCTTCTGCTACTAGATCTGGTGGCAGAGGGAAAAAATCAGATGCTTCTTCTACAGCTAAGATAGGTTCACCCGCTGTAACGACACCAAGCATGGGAATGACTGTAGGCCTCACACCAATTCTTTCTAAGCCATCAGCAGTCAATTCAATCGCTCTTGGCTTAGTCGGATCACGTAAAATCAGTCCTTTTTTTTCTAAACGAGCTAGATGTCCATGAACAGTCGATGTTGAAGAGAGGTCAACTGCTTTTCCGATTTCTCTAACAGTAGGGGGATAGCCTTTTAGCTCAACTTGTTCATATATATATTTTAATACTTCGATTTGTCTTGTGTCTGTACGTTTCACCACAACCCGCACCTTCTTTCGATTTATATTTTTAGTGTACCATAGTTTTAGGTAGGAATCAAACAAGCGTTCGTGTTTTTTGAGAGGATCAAGTATCTAAAAAAATTTGATCAAAAAGAAGCATGATCAGAAATTGATTTTTCTAACATTAACTGACTTCGTTTCGTATTTTAAGTGCGAATATAGTTGTATTTTTGGTATTCATCTTATAAGATAGATATGTAAAGCAAACTTGTTTAATTATAGGTGTTATCACTTAAAATAAGGAGGTAAAGATAGATGTTATCATCAGAAAAAATGAGTCGGATTAATGAACTTGCTAAGAAAGCGAAAGAAAATGAATTGACTGAGAAAGAAAAAGAAGAGCAAAAAGTACTTCGTCAAGAGTATCTAGCTGCTTTTCGCGGTGGAATGCGTCACCATATCGAAGGAATGAAAGTGGTTGATCCTGAAGGAAATGATGTGACACCAGAGAAACTGAAAGAGATTCAAAAAGAAAAAGGATTACACGATAGAAAATAATTTTAGTTTTTTTTACTAAAAGTAATTGCTTTCATAAACGAAATACGATAAAATGTAGTTAATAAAGGTAAAAAAAACCTAAATAGGAGATGATTTTTTTGTTCGATAACACTGATCAGTTAGGCGTCAATACAATTCGTACCTTAAGTATCGAAGCAGTTCAAAAAGCAAACTCAGGACATCCTGGATTGCCAATGGGTGCAGCGCCCATGGCATACGCACTTTGGAC
The DNA here is from genome assembly GCF_051714545.1 of Enterococcus sp. AZ126. Classification (NCBI taxonomy): domain Bacteria; kingdom Bacillati; phylum Bacillota; class Bacilli; order Lactobacillales; family Enterococcaceae; genus Enterococcus; species Enterococcus sp. AZ126. Next base: position 278,880 of record NZ_JBIOSB010000001.1, on the reverse strand, counting down.
AAAGCATTTGAAAGTAAACCCAAAAACGTCAACAAATTGGGTAGATAGAGATCGTTTCATTCTTTCTGCTGGTCACGGTTCAGCAATGCTTTATAGCTTGCTTCACTTAGCAGGTTACGGTGTAACAATGGATGATCTAAAAAGTTTCCGTCAATGGGATAGTAAAACGCCTGGGCATCCAGAAGTGCATCACACAGATGGTGTTGAAGCAACGACAGGGCCTTTAGGTCAAGGAATTGCGATGGCTGTTGGTATGGCGATGGCCGAGGCTCATACTGCCGCAACCTATAATCGAGATAGTTTTCCAGTGATTGATCATTATACCTATGCATTATGCGGTGATGGTGACTTGATGGAAGGCGTTTCTCAAGAAGCAAGTTCCATGGCTGGACATATGAAATTAGGCAAACTGATCGTGTTATATGATTCAAATGACATCTCTTTGGATGGCCCAACTTCAAAAGCGTTCACAGAAAATGTTGGTGCTCGTTATGAAGCATATGGTTGGCAGCATATCTTAGTAAAAGATGGCAATGATTTAGAAGCCATTTCTAAGGCAATCGAAGCGGCTAAAGCTGAATCAGATAAACCAACATTGATCGAAGTTAAAACGGTCATCGGTTATGGCGCTCCCAAAGAAGGAACTTCTTCTGTACATGGTGCGCCAATCGGAGCAGATGGCATTACTGCTGCTAAAGCTGTCTATGGTTGGGAATATCCAGATTTCACAGTACCAGAAGAAGTCGCTGCCCGCTTTAAAGAAACAATGATAGATGAAGGTCTAAAAGCCGAAGATAAATGGAATAACATGTTTAAAAATTATACAAGAGAACATCCTGAATTAGCTGAACAGTTTAAACAAGCATTCGCGGATGAACTATCTGAAAATTGGGATAGTGAACTACCAACATACGAAGTAGGCTCAAGTGCAGCTAGTCGTGTTACAAGTAAAGAAACGATTCAAGCAATCTCTAAAACTGTACCAGGTTTCTGGGGCGGTTCTGCTGATTTATCAGCTTCTAATAACACTATGGTTGCAGTAGAAAAAGATTTTGAACCTGGTCAATATGAAGGTCGTAATATTTGGTTTGGCGTTCGTGAATTCGCTATGGCTGCAGCCATGAATGGGATTCAATTACATGGAGGAAGCCGTGTTTATGGCGGAACATTCTTTGTATTTACAGATTATTTGCGCCCTGCATTACGTCTGGCAGCAATCCAAAATACTCCTGTAACCTATGTGCTGACACATGACTCTGTAGCAGTTGGCGAAGATGGACCTACACATGAACCTGTTGAACAATTAGCAAGCATCCGTTGTATGCCAGGTGTACAAGTGATCCGTCCTGCTGATGGTAACGAAACAGTTGCCGCATGGAAAATTGCGATGACAACAAAAGATGCTCCGACTGTTTTAGTCTTAAGCCGTCAAAACTTGCCAGTAATTGAAGGAACAAAAGAAAACGCAGATGAACTTGTTCAAAAAGGTGCGTATGTGATTTCGAAACAAAAAGGTGAAAAACCCGAAGGAATATTAATTGCGACTGGTTCAGAAGTGAATCTAGCGATTGAAACTCAAAAAGCTCTATTCGAACAAGGTAAAGATGTCTCTGTTGTTTCAATGCCTAGTTTTGACTTATTCGAAAAACAAGCAGCAGCGTATAAAGAGTCTGTTTTACCTAGGGATGTAACAAAAAGAGTAGCAATCGAAGCTGCTTCGCCATTTGGCTGGGAGCGTTATGTCGGAACTGCTGGCACGACTGTAACCATCAATCACTTTGGTGCATCTGCACCTGGCGATTTAGTCTTAAAAGAATTTGGTTTTACGGTGGATAACGTTGTTTCAAAATATAATGGTTTATAGCATAGAAATGATTTAGTTAAAAAATAGTAGGAAACTCATACCATGTGAGTTTCCTACTATTTTTTTATTTTACTTAAATTTTACTTCGCGCTAAGTTATACGAAAGTTTTTCCATAATTTTCAAACCTACTTTTTTGTAATATAGGTGTAATAAATGTAATTTAATTTTCATTTATCAAAAAAAACAATAAACAGAGAACAAAGGTATTTATAGTAATAAACGTGTTCGAATAATAGACACTTTGTAAACCGAATGAAACAAAAAAAGAAGTGAATAATAAAACAAAAATTTCACTCGGATTACGCTCGCTTTAAAACTTCAAATTTCAAGAGTAAATAATTGTTTATAAAAATATCACCAAGTAGAATGGTAATAAGATGTTCTATTGAGGAGGAACAAATGAATGAACGAAATCAAAACAAGAAGTAGTAGACACCAGAAAAAAGAATATAAAATGAACCGAAGAAAAGTTGCGTCTGTGATAGGAACTTCATTAGTATTTCTTCCAATCGCAGGGAATTTATTACCTCTAAGTGTAAAAGCTACAGAAGTTGAAGCACAAGGGGAAGTCTCACAACAAGCATTTATTGATTCGATTGGTTATTCTGCATCATCAGTCGCTGACGCTAATGATCTCTATGCATCAGTTATGATCGCTCAAGCATTGTTAGAAAGTAGTTATGGTACTTCAGGTTTAGCAGCAGCTCCTAATTATAATTTATTTGGTGTAAAGGGAAGCTATGGCGGACAAACAGTTTATATGCCTACATCAGAATATTTAAATGGCGAATGGGTAACATTGAATGAACCATTTAGAAGCTATCCATCGTATGCAGAATCGTTTCAAGATCATGCTAACGTACTTAAAACAACAATGGCTAGCGGAGATTACCACTACTCAGGCGTTTGGAAAAGTAACACGACTAGCTATGCGGATGCAACAGCGGCTTTAGCTGGACGCTATGCAACAGATCCCAATTATGCTAGCAAGTTGAACTGGTTGATTTCAGCATACGGCTTGACTGCTTATGATAGTGGAAATACTGCGCCAACTGTAGTCACTGAAAGTTCAGTAACGGATCAATCTGCTATCGGACAAAGTAGCGCCACAATTGCTGGGCAAACATATACGGTAGCTTCTGGAGATACGCTTTGGGGTATTTCTGAAAAATTCGGACTCACTGTTGATCAACTAATGGCTTCAAATGGTATAACTGCTGAGTTGATAACTGTAGGTCAAGTATTACAAATTGCATAAAGAAAAGCTGCCAATCAACTGTCACGTAAAATGACCGTTCATTGGCAGCTTTAATTTTATCGTTTTCCAGCTCGCAGCTCTTCTAAACGTCGCATACGATTTTTACTCAAATCCTTCATTCTCGGTCTAGGTAGAATCGCTTCGGAGGTTGTGGATGACCTTTTTTTATAGGTTGCAGGGTCTTTAATATCAAACTGTTCTAAATAGTCGATTACTTCTCGCACAATTGGGGTTGGAGTCGAAGCACCAGCCGTTACGCCTACTTGTTCGACACCGGCTAGCCATTTTACGTCAATTTGTGAAACATCTGAAATTCTATGAGCTAAAACTCCAGCTTGTTCGATAGACACTTGTGCTAAGCGATTAGTATTATTGCTTTTAGGATCACCAACTACAATCATCAAATCGCATCCTTGAGCTTGTTCAACAACTGCCTCTTGTCGTACTTGAGTTGCTTTGCAAATGTCTTTATGAATAAGTACTTGAGGATATTTTTCCTTGATTGAATCCATTAAATCACGAACATCCCATTGACTCATCGTTGTTTGATTGGTTACGAAAATATTTTCAGTGATCAGATGCAACTTATCGATATCAGTAAGATTAGCAACTAAATGAACGTGCTCAGGAGAAACACCCAGTGCGCTTTCAGGTTCAGGATGATTTTTTTTTCCAATATAAATGATTTCGTAACCTTCAGCAACTTTTTCATCAATCAATTCATGCGTAATCATCACATCAGGACAAGTAGCATCGATAACAGTCAATCCTTTTTCGACCGCTAGTTCTTTTACTTTAGGTGAAGTTCCGTGCGCTGTGAAAATAACAGTTCCGTGATCGATTTTGGATAATATGTCTTCACGAGTATCACCGTCCAATGTATGGATTCCAATACTTTCAAAAGCATCTGTTACATGTTTATTATGAACGATCATTCCTAAAATATAGATTGGACGTGGCAAATTTTCATCAAGCGATGCATTTCTTGCGATGACCATTGCGTCAACAACACCATAACAATAACCCCGCGGACTAATATTTTTAATTTTCATCAAAGTAACTCCTATTGACTAATTTTTATGCTCCTATTTACTATACTATATTTTTGTTAAATTTGTTTAAAGAGTATTTATCTATGGATCAACAATAGCAAAATGATAGCCAGATAAACAGATATAAGCTATTATAAACACAAGAACCTTTATTGCTTATACGAATATTGAATGGAGGAATGGATCATGACTCAAATTTTTAATTCAGTTACCGAATTAATAGGTAAAACACCTATTGTTAGGCTAGGACATATTGTACCAGATGGAGCTGCTGATGTTTTTGTGAAACTTGAATTTTTTAATCCAGGTGGAAGCGTTAAAGATCGAATTGCCTTAAGTATGGTTGAAAAAGCTGAAAAAAATGGGCTACTCAAAGCTGGAGATACAATTGTTGAACCTACTAGTGGAAATACTGGGATTGGTTTAGCGATGGTTGGTGCGGCTAAAGGGTACAAAGTTGTTATTGTCATGCCAGATACAATGAGTATCGAACGTAGAAAATTAATGCAGGCATACGGAGCTGAACTTCTATTAACACCTGGTGCTGAGGGAATGAAAGGGGCAATTGCTAAAGCCTCTGAACTATCGGAAAAAGATGGGTATTTCATGCCTATGCAGTTTGATAATCCAGCAAATCCAGAAGCACATGAAAAAACAACAGGAAAAGAAATCCAGGATGTTTTTGGCGCTGGCGGATTAGATGCTTTTGTTTCTGGAGTCGGTACTGGTGGGACTATAACTGGTGTCGGAAAAGAATTAAAACGAGTTTATCCAAACATTTCAATTATTGCTGTTGAACCAACAGAGTCACCAGTTTTAGAAGGAGGATCACCAAGTCCTCATAAGATTCAAGGAATCGGAGCTGGTTTTATTCCTAAGGTTTTAAACACAGAAATCTATGAAAAAATCATCGCTGTATCTAGTGAAGATGCTATGGAAACAGCTCGACAATTAGCTATTAAAGAAGGGCTATTAGTCGGAATATCTGCTGGAGCTGCAGTTGAAGCTGCCATTCAAGTAGCAAAAGAATTGGGTGTTGGGAAGAAAGTCTTGACTGTTATTCCAGATAATGGTGAACGGTATCTTTCAACAGCATTGTATAGTTTTTCTGTATAACTGATCATAAAAGGAGAGCGTAAATTTACGACTTTCCTTTTTTATTACATTTAACTAGGCAAAAAGTATGTAATATTTTTTGATTCATAGAAAATCATGATAATTGTCCTATTTCCTGCACGATTTATGTGATTATTCTTGTCAAGTTAGATTAGAAATAGTATCATTTAAGAAAGAAGACTGGGAGGGGAACCAAATGGACAATATATTGGTAAAGAATGCGCTTGAAGAATTAAAAGAAGCCAATATTCGTATTACTCCTCAAAGATATGCAATTTTAGAATATCTAATTGAGAACCATAGCCATCCAACAGCAGACGAAATTTATCGTTCTTTAGAAGCTCGTTTTCCCAATATGAGTGTTGCGACGGTTTATAATAATTTACGTTTGTTTACTGATATTGGTTTTGTTCAGGAAATGAATTACGGCGATGCATCTAGTCGTTTTGATTTTAGTTCGAAAAAACACTATCACGCCATTTGTCAAAATTGCGGTAAGATTGTCGATTTTCATTATCCTGGTTTGGAAGATGTAGAGATGGCAGCAAGTAAATTGACTGGTTTTGAAATCAATGAACATAGATTGGAATTGTATGGTCTATGTCCCGATTGTCAAAATACAAAAGAAGACTGAAAAGAGGTATACAATGAAATCAATTCACACAGATAAAGCTCCTAAAGCAATTGGACCATACGTGCAAGGGAATATTGTGAACGGCTTATTATTTGCTTCAGGACAAGTTCCATTAAGTCCAGATACAGGCGAAGTCGTTGGTACTACGATTCAAGAACAAACAGAACAAGTTCTTAAAAATATTGCAGCTATTTTAGAAGAAGTAGGAAGTGACTTTGATCATGTTGTCAAAACGACATGCTTTTTAAAGAACATGGACGATTTTATTGCTTTTAATGACGTTTATGCGAGAGCGTTTACAAATCAATTACCTGCTCGCTCAGCCGTAGAAGTGGCTCGCTTGCCTAAAGATGTTCTTGTAGAGATAGAAATTATTGCGGCAGTAATTGAATAGTTTATAGATTTCACAAGCTGAGAAATTTTATTTTCTCAGCTTTTTTTGCTTTAAAAACAACATTTAAAACGAATAGATTTATTAGTTTTATGGGAATTGAATTGAAAACTCAGAAGTTTGTGAAAAAATAACTTTATGATTCACAAGCAAAGAACTCGAAAATGACTTTCTACTTTGTTATATTTTTAATAGACCAATAGGTTTTTAATGAGTTTATTGGTGAAAAATTTAACTTGAAAGAAGGGATTTACAAAATGAAAGTCGTAGTCGTAGGATGTACGCATGCAGGAACAGCTGCAGTCAAAAGTATTTTAACAAATCACCCAAATGCGGAGGTAACTGTCTATGAAAGAAATGATAATGTATCATTTTTATCTTGTGGTATCGCATTATATGTTGGGGGCGTAGTAAAAGAGGCGGCTAGCTTATTTTATTCAAGTCCTGAAGAACTAGCGTCACTAGGTGCTACCGTTAAAATGGAACATGAAGTCGAAACAATCGATGTTGATCATAAAACAGTCACTGCAAAAAATTTAATTACTGGAGTTGAAGAGACAGTTTCATATGATAAATTAGTTATGACAACTGGTTCATGGCCGATTATTCCGCCGATCAAAGGGATAGAGGCTGAAAATATTTTATTATGTAAAAACTTTAATCAAGCCAATGTGATTATTGACCGTGCAAAAGATGCGAAAAAAGTTGTTGTTGTCGGTGGCGGATATATTGGTATTGAATTAGTTGAAGCATTTGTGGAGTCTGGTAAGGAAGTGACTTTAATCGATGGCTTAGACCGCATTTTGAATAAATATTTGGATAAACCATTTACAGATGTTTTAGAAAAAGAACTTGTTGAGCGTGGTGTAACATTGGCTCTAGGTGAGAATGTTCAAGAATTCAAAGCTGATGCAAGTGGACATGTGAATAAAGTAATTACGCCTAGCCAAGAATTTGAAGCGGATATGGTCATCATGTGTGTTGGATTTACGCCAAATACCACACTTCTTAAAGACAAGGTAGATATGTTACCTAATGGTGCTATTGTGGTCGATAAGTATATGAGATCAAGTAACGCCGATATTTTTGCAGCTGGAGATAGTGCAGTTGTACACTATAACCCAAGTAATACGACGAATTATATTCCATTAGCAACGAATGCGGTTCGTCAAGGGATGTTAGTGGGTTACAATTTATCGGATGAAAAACTAGCTTATCGTGGAACACAAGGAACTTCTGGTTTGTATTTATTTGGCTGGAAAATTGGTTCAACGGGTGTCACTTTAGAAAGTGCAAAATTGAACGGATTGGACGTTGAAGCAACACAATTTGAGGATAACTACCGCCCAGAATTTATGCCAACTACTGAAAATGTTATGATGGAGTTAGTTTACGAAAAAGGAACAAACCGCATCGTTGGTGGACAATTGATGTCTAAATATGATATTACTCAATCAGCGAATACGTTGTCTTTAGCGGTTCAAAATGAAATGACAGTGGAAGACCTTGCGTTATCAGATTTCTTCTTCCAACCACATTTTGATCGTCCTTGGAACTATTTGAATTTGTTAGCACAAGCCGCACTAAAAGATATTGCTAAACATTAATAATCAAAAAACTAGAGCTGAGTGAAAACTCTACTCTAGTTTTTTTTCTAATTAAAGCTTAATATTTGCCCTTTTCACTATTTATTTGAGATACTTAAGTGGTAGATAAGATTGAGGGGTTAGACAATGGCAGGAAATAGGAATATAAAAGAAATTGCAATCCGTTCTTTATATGCTTTGATAGGTGTAGCAATTTTAGCTTTTGGTGCGGCAACATTACGTGTAGGCCAAGTAGGATTAGATCCATATACGGCAGCAAATATTGGTATTGGTGGTGTATTAGGTCTTTCGTTAGGTGTATACCAGTTGATCATCAACATTTTGATTTTAGGGTTAGTTTTTATTTTTGGAAGAAATTATATCGGTATTGGAACTGTAATAAATATGGTTCTTACAGGTTTTTTCATTGATTTTTATACGTGGATCTATACTACTTTTTTCACAATTAAAATTAATCTATTATCTCAAACAGTATTACTTATTTCAGGTGTCGTAATTTTTACTTTCGGAGCGTCATTTTATATGTCAGCCAAACTAGGGAATGCACCATATGATGCAATTGCGCCAATCATTGTTGAACGCACTAAAGCAAAATATCGTGTAGTGAGAGTTATACAAGATATTTCTTTTGTTATTTTGGCAGTTATATTTGGAGGACCAGTTGGTATTGGTACTGTGATCAATGCATTTTTTACTGGACCTTTAATTGATTTCTGGAATAGAAAAGTCAGTGAACCGATAATTGAGAAAAGTGTAAAGAGGAAAATGAGTAATTAAAAAATTAAATTTGAACAAATAGAGAGTGTGCCTTGCGCCAATAAATAAGTTAATATTCTTAAAAATTAAGAATATTAACTTATTTATTTTATTCAATTCTGTCTAATGGATTAGCCAAAAATGTATCTTTAAATTGAAGTGAATCAATGTGACCCAACTGGTCTAAAAAATCTAAGTGTTTCATGAAATAGTTCTTAATTAGGGAGCAGTGGGAGGTTTATCAATAGAAACTTTGTCTTTTTTCACCTTAAAACACAAAATAGAAAAGAAGATGAATAGGGGATAAAATCAACATGATATGAGTGTCCTGTCTCATGAATATTAGAAGATAATATTTTTTCTGAAACCTGATGTTGCCATGGAAAATAGCTTTCTATAGCATTTTATCGTAAAATGAAATTAGACAAAATGAAAGGGAGGATATACACATGCCGATTCGTGTTCCAAAAGAGTTACCAGCTATCAAAGTACTTGAAAAAGAGAAAATTTTTGTAATGGACGAAGATCGTGCCATGCATCAAGACATTCGCCCTTTGGAAATTCTGATTTTAAATTTAATGCCAAAAAAAGACGAGACTGAAGTTCAACTTTTGAGACTTCTAAGCAATACCCCTTTACAAATAAATGTAGAATTCTTGCATATGAGTAGTCACGAAGCAAAAAATACTTCTAGCGAGCACTTAAAACGTTTTTATTATCAATTTAAAGATGTCAAAGAAAAATTTTATGATGGATTGATCATCACAGGCGCACCAATTGAGCAAATTCCTTTTGAAGAAGTTGATTATTGGAAAGAACTGCAGAAAATTTTTAAATGGAGTACCTCACATGTTTTTTCGACGTTTCATATTTGCTGGGGGGCACAGGCAGGACTCTATCAGCACTATAAAATCAATAAACATCTCTTAGATCAAAAATTAGCAGGAATTTATACTCATAACGTATTGAAACCGACTTGGAGTATCTTAAAAGGATTTGATGATGTATTCTTAGCCCCTCATTCCCGCTATACGGAAGTCAAAAAAAGTGACATAGACAAAACAAATGAGTTGGAGATTTTAGCAGAATCAAAAGAAGCAGGAATTTTTTTGGTTGGTAATAAAAATAATCGAGCATTTTATGCAATGGGGCATTTAGAGTATGATCGTGAAACTTTGCAGCAAGAATTTGAACGCGACAAGCTAAAAGGGATTTTAACGGAGCTACCTACAAACTATTTCCCAAATGATAACATTGATAGTATGCCCCAATTACGATGGCATATGGCAGCGTCTTTGTTATTTTCTAATTGGTTAAATTATGCAGTTTATCAGAATACTCCTTATGATTTATCTACATTACTTGATGAAGAAAAATAGTAATGATAGTCTAGTTAAAATAAAAAGAGATCTCTTTTTATTTTAACTTTTTATGAGTACGTTGAAATGAGAACGCCAACATTTTGTTTGCTCAGCCAACTCACTCAAGCATTCTTATTCCTTTTTTTTAAAATTAAACGTATTATAAAAAGAAGGAAGGAGGATACTTCGAATTGAAACGATAATGGAATAAAAAGGGGAATGACTAAAAATTTATAGTATTCACAAACAATAAAGTTATTTAATTCTTTTTTAGATGCCATTTTTGTAGTTACGATAAAAGTAAGCAGTTATTTGGCATCACCTAGCGCGTATGTATAAAATGAAAATGCTTTAATTAACTATATTTGGAGGAAAAATGATGAAAATACCTAAAAAATTTTTGAGTGGGTTGCTCCTTTCAATACTCTTTCTTTTTTCGTTTATACCAGCTTTTGCACAAGAGATTGATGCAATTACTGCGCCTACGGGAATAAAAGCAGTGATTGTGATCATTCCATTAATTGTAGTATTGGTCTTATTATTTATGAAAGTGGATATGATCATCGCAGGTTTTGTTGGTGGTGTTCTAGCAATGATTATTGGAGGAATAGTATTAGAACAAGCAAACCAACAATTATTGGAAACGATCCCAATGATGCTTGGTATTACTGTACCGATCATCAATTCAGCGATTGCAATGGCTGTTTTTAAGTCTGGTGGCTACTCAGCAGCATTGACTCTTGCAAAACGTGGCACAAAAGGCAAAGTCGAGTATGTTTCAGCATTTATCGTTATTTTGCTTGCGGCAGCTACCTATATGTCCGGCATCGGCGGCGGCAGCGCAATGGTGATTGCACCATTGGCATTTGTAGCAGTTGGTGTAGTTCCTGAATTAATTGCAGCGATGTCGCTTGCTGCAGCAGTTTCATTTACAACATCGCCAGCATCGTTAGAATCTAGTATTGTTTCTAAATTGGGGGACTTTAGTGTTGCTGAATATGTTTCGGATATGCGTCCAATTTGGTTATTTTTTTGTGCTTTAGCAATAATTTTAGCTTTTTGGGGAACTAAACGTCGAAATATCGGTTTTAAAGAAAATAGTGATGATGAATATGCGAACATGAGTAATAAAGCGTTATTTAAGTTGACTTTACCAGCAATCTTTTTGCTGTTTGCTGTAATTTTTGGTCCTGTGGTGAATGACCTTGTTGGATTTCCAATATTAACACCGTTAGTTTATATGATTCTAACACTTGCGTTGATTTTTATTTGTTCAGATTTCACGTTAAATCAATCAGTGGAAGCAATGGTCGATGGCTCAACATACATTTTGACTCGATTATTCCAAGTGGGAATCTTTCTGGCATTTATTAATATCATTGCTCAAACAGGAACGTTTGCGGTTATTGCAGGTATTGCAAGCGCTGCACCGACTCTGATCATGGTTCCCGTTGCGATTTTGACAGGCATTCTAATTGGGGTGCCAGCAGGCGCGTATGTCGGTTCAGTTTTGACTCTTGTTTTACCTGTGGCTGTGTCTTTAGGCTTTTCTTCTATAGAACTTGGTTTAGTTGCGGTCGGGGTCGGCTTAGGTAGTCAAATGAGTTTCGTGAATATCACGATGCAAGCTTTATCTTCAGGATTCCAAATTCCAATATTAGAAGTTGTAAAAGGAAATGTTAAATGGATCAGTATTGCTTCTGTCCTGTTGATCGGGATTGGATTCTTTATTTAAATTAGATAGAAAGGGTGTATAAAATGGATATTTTAATTAAGCAAGCAAGAGTAAGTGATGGAGAAGCGTTGCAGGATGTAGGAATTAAAGATGGAAAAATTGTAGCTATTTCAGAAAATTTAACTGATAATGCGGTAACTGTAATTGAAGCAAATGGTCGTGTGTTAATCCCTGGTTTAGTCGAAAGTCATATTCATCTAGACAAGGCGTTGATCGCTGACAGAAAACCAAATAAATCAGGAACTTTACAAGAAGCAATCAGTGTTACTGCTGAATTGAAACCAACATTCACAGAAGAGGATATTTATAAACGAGCAAAAAGAGCGTTGGAAATGATTATTTCTCATGGCGTAACGGCCGTTAGGACCCATGCAGAATTTGATCCAGCACAAGGTTTTTCAGGGTTCAAAACAATCATGAAATTAAAAGAAGAATATAAAGATTTGATTGATATGCAAATTGTCGCATTTCCTCAAGAAGGGATTTTTAAAGCGCCCGGCACAGAAAAAATGATGTACGAAGCCATGGAAATGGGCGCTGATGTTGTTGGCGGTATTCCTTATAATGATGCTCCAGCAGATAAACATATCGACTTAGTTTTTGAAATCGCAAAAAAATATGACAAAGACATTGATTTACATCAAGATTTTAGCGATGAAGCGACAGATATTTCAATCGAATATTTATGTAAAAAAACGATTGCAGAAAACTATCATGGGAGAGTTTCTGTGGGACATTTAACAGCTCTTCATGCACTAGAACCAGATCGATTAGGTGAAATTTTAACATTAATGTCTGAAGCTCAAATTAGTGTAATGGCATTACCCGCAACTGATCTACATTTGGGAGCTAGAAACGACGATCATAATGTAAGAAGAGCTGTGACGCCAATTAGAAAACTTCGTGATGCAGGTGTGAATGTATGTCTAGCAACAAATAACATTCGTAATGCATTTACACCATATGGAAATGGTGACTTAATGCAAATCGCTATGTTAGCAATCCCTGTAGGTCATTTAGGTGGAGCGGATGATCTGCCAACTGTCTTACCCATGATCACAGATAATCCTGCTAAAGCGTTGAACATAGAAAATTATGGAATTCAGGTTGGCAATAAAGCTGATTTGATCTTGCTTGATACCAAAGTAAAAGCAGACGCAATAATTGATATTCCAGAGAGAAATTATGTTATTAAAAATGGAAAGATTACAGTTGAAGTAAAAAAAGAAGTAACTATTTTTAAATAAATCCACAAAAGCCAGTGAAGGACCAGTATAAAGTCTATAACTGGCTTTTTTTAAATGGATACTTTATTAGTTTAACATAAATATATTATGTAAACTAATAAATGATGAAATACATTATGTTGGAAATAAAGTAACTATAAAATGTTTTAATTCTCAATTAAAATAAGCAATTGAGAATTAAAAGTCGAAACGCTTGTTATTCCATTCATTTATATGATACTCTTTATTATATAATAAAGAATATTGGAGGTATAAGGAATGAAAGTTATTGTTTTAGGTTCATCGCATGGAGGCTACGAAGCAGTAGAGGAATTATTAAATTTACATCCAGATGCAGAAATTCAATGGTACGAAAAAGGTGATTTTATTTCTTTTCTATCTTGCGGTATGCAACTATATTTGGAAGGAAAAGTAAAAGACGTTAATTCCGTTCGCTATATGACTGGTGAAAAAATGGAAAGCAGAGGAGTCAATGTTTTTTCAAATACAGAGATTACTGAAATCAAACCTGAAGATCACCAAGTTGTAGTGAAAGATTTAGTATCAGGAGAAGAACGTGTTGAAGCATATGACAAACTAATTATCAGCCCGGGAGCAGTTCCCTTTGAGCTAAATGTACCTGGTAAAGAATTAGAAAATGTCTATTTGATGCGCGGTAGAAAATGGGCTATCAAATTAAAAGCAAAAACAGTTGATCCCAATGTAAATAATGTTGTTGTGATTGGCAGCGGATATATTGGAATTGAAGCAGCTGAATCTTTTGCTAAAGCGGGTAAAAAAGTAACTGTTATCGATATTTTAGATCGACCTTTAGGTGTCTATTTAGATAAAGAATTTACGGACGTTTTGACAGAAGAAATGGAAGCAAACAATATAAATGTCGTAACGAATGAAACCGTTCAAAGTTATAAAGGAGAAGGCCATGTTCAAAAAGTTGTCACAGACAAAGCTGAATATGATGCTGACCTTGTAGTTGTAGCAGTGGGTGTTCGTCCTAATACTGCTTGGTTGAAAGAGACATTAGCTCTTCATCCTAATGGTTTAATCAAAACAGATGAATACATGCAAACAAGTGCGCCTGATGTTTTTGCGGTAGGTGATGCAACATTAATCAAATACAATCCAGGTGAAACAGACGTTAATATTGCCTTAGCAACAAATGCTAGAAAACAAGGACGATTTGCTGTAAAAAACTTAAATGGACCTGTAAAACCATTTCCAGGAATCCAAGGTTCTTCAGGTTTAGCTGTTTTCGACTATAAATTTGCTTCTACAGGAATCAATGAAGAAATGGCTAAAAAACTCAATAAGAAAACAAAATCGGCCCTAGTAGTTGAAGACTATTTAATGGATTTCAATCCTGACAAGCAAAAAGCTTGGTTTAAATTAGTATATGATCCTGAAACAACTCAAATTTTGGGTGCACAATTAATGTCAAAAGCTGATTTAACAGCTAATATCAATGCGATTTCATTAGCAATCAAAGCTAAAATGACAATCGAAGATTTAGCGTATGCAGACTTCTTCTTCCAACCGTCATTTGACAAACCTTGGAATATTATTAATACTGCGGCTTTAGCAGCAATGAAAAACGAACAATAATCCTATGGAGGTTGGGACAGAAGTGTTTAGCTCCGAGAAATAAGAGGAAACTCACGAAAATTGCTCTTCAAATTTTTATGAATTTCAACTTATTTCTGAAGGAGTTGCTTCTGCTCCCACCGTTTATTCGGATTTATTAAGGCTAGGGTATAACTCTACGAGTTATACCCTAGCCTCTTTTTTTTATGCAGTAAAAATGATATGATTCGAGTAAATAATAAGAATTGGTGGGAAAATAGATGAAAATAGTATTAAAAGAAATGGATGTTTCTGATTATGAAAAATATCTCTCTTTTGCAATTGAAGATTATGCTAAAGATAAAGTCACGGCAGGAACTTGGAATGAAGAAGAAGCAATCTGCTTAGCAACGAAAAGTTTTAACGAGCTTCTTCCAGAAGGTAAAGATACTAAAAATGATTATCTTTATTCAATTGAAAATTCACTGGACACGAAAATCGGCTTTTTATGGGTTCATTTGAATAGAACACCTTATGCTTCAAAATTATTTATTTATGATTTTATCATATTTGAGGCATTTAGAAATCTAGGATACGGTAAACAAACTTTGACTTGTTTAGATGAAAAAGCGAAGGAAATGCATGTATCACAGATTGACTTGCATGTGTTTGCTCATAATAAAGGTGCGATTCATTTATATGAGCAAACTGGTTTTGTAGCAACAGATATTAGTATGTCAAAACAGATAAAATGAAACGTCTTTTAAAAATCTACACCTGAAATGAGGATCAAAATGAATCATCATCCCAGTAGAAAAATCATGACGGAACTAATTCAAAAACAATGGACCGAGCACTCTATTTATGCTGCCGTAGTGAATGAAAAAATGGATATTATCGCTATAGGTAAAACGACCGTTAAAGAAACAAATGATCCAACAGCTCATGCTGAGATCAATGCAATCAAAGTAGCTTGCACACTTTTAAAGAAAGATATTTTACCAGCAGGTTATTGGCTATATTCAACTTTTGAACCTTGTTCACTATGTTCATCAGCTGTTATCTGGAGCGGTCTCGATGGGGTAGTCTATGCAAATGATTCTAGATATAGAGGCTCATTACCTGACTGGTCTTTCATTAAATGTAAAGATATTTTGAAACAAGGCGCTTCTATTCATACAGTAGAATTGATTGAGAATTTCATGTTGGAAGAGATCAAAGACTACTTCATTAGACACTAGAGATAAAAAAACTATTCAAACTATATTTACCTAATGTGCACAAGTTGTTAAAGCTATTCCTGAACAAAGAAAATTACCGAAAAGACACAAAAATTCGATCTTTTTTAAGATTAAAAAAAAGACTCTTTTTGAAACGTACAAAAAAGCAGCAGTTAATGGTACAAAAAAAGAGCATGAAAAAAGTTTTAAAGAAATCCATTCGAGACTTTTCGTTGGCGATCACGTTTTTCAAAAGACTTTTCAAAACACGGGCTATTCATCAGATTTTTAAAAGAGTCTTTTCGAGGAAACGGTTGCTTGGGGTAGTTTGATTACTCCAGCTGAATTTGACGATGCCATGGGCGCTACAGACATTCTGAAATATAAAAAAACGGGTAAACTAAATTACTTTTAAACGATACTTATCTGTATTTTAGGGATACCCTTATTTAGTTTTTTAGGAGAATATGACACTATTTTCGAGCGGTCGCTAAACACTAAAAATTCGCTAATAATCTCTCTTTTTGCTCGTAATAACCGTTTTTACGCTGTATTATGAGTAAATCTTCTCTTTTATGAGAATGCAAAGGAGATTATTGCGATGGATTTTATTAATTGGCAAGGATTGACACAACAGGAAGTAGAGGAACGTCAAAATGAGTTTGGAGTAAATCAATTAGAGCAAAAAAAACAAGAACCATTTTACTCAAAAGTCTTTAAGATTATTTTGGAACCTATGTTTTTGCTACTTATCGTGGCTGCCCTTATTTATTTTTTTCTAGGTGATCCTATAGATGGTGCAGTGATGCTTACTTTTGTCGTTGTTATCATTGCTATCGAAGTCATTCAAGAATGGAAAACTGATCAAACACTAAATGCGTTAAAAGATCTTTCCGCACCAAAAATCAAAGTGATTAGAAACAATGAAACGATTGAGATTTTGAGTGAGGAAGTTGTCCCTGGGGATCTTATGTTAATAGAAGAAGGAAACAAAGTACCTGCAGATGGATTTGTGATCAAAGCAAATGATCTTAGAGTGAATGAATCTTCTTTAACTGGTGAAAATGAAGCTGTATGGAAAACGATTGCTGAATCTAAAAAGTCTCGAACAGAAGATTATTGGCGCAACGATTATGTCTATACAGGCACTTTAGTCACTACAGGGAGTGCTACTATTTTAGTGAATACTACTGGAACGAATACTGAATATGGTAAAATTGGAAAGCATCTTGTTACAGCGGAAAATGAACATTCTCCACTAGATAAGCAAATTGGTACTTTAGTCAAAGTATGTGCGATTATTGCCTTTTTTTTACTTTGTATAGTCGCTATGAGTACATTTTTCAGTAGTACAAACTTAGAATTGAGCAATCGCATTATACAAAGTATCCTATCAGGTATAACGATTGCTATGGCTATGATTCCAGAAGAATTCCCTGTTGTTTTGACTGTATTTTTATCTATGGGTGCATGGCGATTGGCGAAGAAACAATCTTTGGTTCGTAAACTTCCAGCAGTTGAAACGATGGGTGCGATATCTATTTTAGCCGTTGATAAGACTGGGACGATTACTGAAAATAAAATGACGGTAACAAACGTTTGGGCTTACGATTCTAATAAGGAAAATCGCTTAAATGAAGTAATGGGCCTAGCAAGTGAAATCGATCCATATGATCCTATGGAAATAGCTATTTTGGAATACAACGAACAACAAGGTTGGAATAAAGATACGCTATTCAACAGCCCACTTATTACAGAGTATCCATTTACGGATGAACTTAAGATGATGGGGCATGTTTGGCAACGAAATAATCAGATAGAAGTTACTGTAAAAGGTTCTCCAGAAAGTGTCTTGCGTATCTCAGATTTATCGACAGAAATGAAAAAAATTATTCAGACTAAAATCGATATTTTTGCAAATGAAGGATTGAGAGTCATTGCTGTGGGTGAAGAAATCGTTAATACAGCAAATGAAATTCCTGAAACTATTGAACAGTGTTCACTAAAATTTCTTGGGCTGGTTGGACTAGCTGATCCACCAAGAAGGGGGATTGAACAAGATATAGAAGACTGTATAGAAGCGGGGATCAACGTGGTTATGATTACTGGAGACAACGGCATTACAGCAACTTCTATTGCAAAAAAAGTTGGAATTCGTAATGCCGAAAACTTTTTAACGGGTTTTGAATTAGACCAAATGGACGATAAGATGCTAGCAAAAAAAGTAGCGTCTGTAAATGTTTTTTCAAGAGTGACACCAGAGCATAAAATGCGAATCATCAAGGCTTTCAAAGACAATGGGGAAGTCGTTGCTATGACAGGTGACGGTGTAAATGATGCACCAGCACTTAAGTATGCTGATATTGGTATCGCCATGGGCAAACGTGGTTCGGAAGTTTCTAGAGAAGCTGCAGATATCATTTTATTAGATGATAATTTTTCAACAATTGTGAATACAGTAAGAGATGGAAGAAGAATATATGATAATATTAAAAAAGCGATTGGGTATATTTTTGTCATTCACATTCCGATTGCACTGACAGCATTTTTAGGGCCTGTTTTAGGAATTCCTCAAGAAGCATTATTCTTATTACCTATACATGTCGTTTTGCTTGAACTCGTGATCGATCCAACTTGTTCAGTTGTTTTAGAGCGTCAGCCCAGTGAACCGGATATAATGAAACGTCCACCGAGAGATCCATTTGCAACTATATTATCAAGGAGACTATTAATTCGAATCATTCTACAAGGAGTTGCTATCTTTTTTGCGTCGTTTTCAGCGTATTATTTCACACTTCAGCAAAATCCAGCAAACGATGAACTTGCCAGAACAATGGGGATGACAGTCCTCATCATAGCAAATCTTTTTCTTGTTCAAGTAAATAGTTCAAATCAGCTATTAGGTATCCAAACATTTCTAAAATTACGACATGATAAAGTAACTTGGATAATTTTAGGTGGGACTAGTATAAGTTTACTTGCTTTAATTTATTCTCCAATAAATGCATTTTTAGATTTAGCACCATTGTCAGCGTATCAATTAGTGATTTGTCTCTTATTAGGTATGGTATCTGTATGTTGGTATGACATTGTAAAACTTTTTAAAGCCTACAAGAAATCGTAACAAGCAACGTTAGATAAAGAAGCTACATTGATAACAGCTTAGTACTTAATGTAGCTTCTTTATCTACTTTGTATAATGTATATTATGTAAACTAGAATAGAAAATAAAAAAATCGAACGTAGCAATCTCTCGCCTCGCTCGATTTTCATTTAAATTAGTCTATTTTTTTCGTTATAATATTGGTGATAATAATCGAGAAAAATTTTGCTTGAATCGTAACCAATGTGATTGATCCTGAATAATTTCGTCTGTTAATAAAATACTGTTATTCATATCGTTCTCAAATATTTGTGTTAGTTTCCATGCGATTCCCGTATCGTAGATAAACGTGCTTACTTCAAAATTTAACGCGTAACTTCTAATATCCTGATTGGTTGTTCCAACCATACAAATCTCATTATCAATGATCATTGTTTTAGCGTGGATGAAACCATTTTGATACATGTAAATTTTGACACCTCTGATATGCAGATAATTTGCATAGTATTGCGTTGCACGATAAATAAATGGATGATCCGGCATACATGGAATCATAATACGCACATCAATACCAGATCGTACAGCAATCAATAACGCATTGATCATGCTATCATCAGGAATTAAATAGGGTGTTTGAATCCAAACCGATTTTTCAGCGGATAGAATCATTTTGATAAAGCCACTTTTTAAGATTTCTTCTTCAGAATCAGGCCCGTCAGAAACAACCTGCAAAGCCAAATCTCCTAGCTCATTGTCTTCAGCTATTTGGAAATAATTTTCTAGATAATCCATTTTATAGGAATCATGTGCTACAGAAGCATTCCAATCCATAATGAAAATTTCTTGCAACGAGAAAACAGATGTTCCAACTAAACGGATATGTGTATCTCGCCAATAGCCGAATTTTTTACTTTCTCCTAAATATTGATCTCCAACGTTAAATCCACCTGTCCACCCTATTTTTCCGTCAATCACAACTATTTTGCGATGTAAATGATAATTCAAACGTGTCTTACTGATCATGTTTTTTGACGTAATAAAAGGAGCGACTTTTCCTCCTAGCGCCACAAAATGCGCAAAGAACTTTTTGTTTGCTCCTGGAGAGCCCCACGGATCATAAATCAAGTGAACGGCTACCCCTTCTTTAACTTTCTCTCCTAGTAAATCTAAAAACTTATTTCCAATACGATCATTGAAAAAAGAATAATACTCAACATGAACAGTTTCCTTGGCCTGACGAATATCTTCAAATAAAGCCTCAAACTTCTCTATTCCATCTGTATATATTTCCAAACTGTTTCGTTTACTTAAAGGCGAAGAATCCATATTTCTAAAATATTTATTCAATACTCGTGCATCAGTTAGCAAATTGATATCTAATTTCCCTTCTGATTTTAGATTGTCCTCGTCAACCTTTTTTTTAATTTCAGTAATTTTTACTTGATCATAAGCTGTGAGATTAAACACCTTTTGCCCATCAATACCTCTTCCACAAAAAAGATAAATAATAAAACCAATTCCCGGTAAAAATACTAAAGTCATGATCCAAGCTAGAACACTTGAAATGCCTCGTGGCTTTCTAAAAACTGTAATGACTGCTGCTGTTGTATTTAATAACACCAACCCAAAAAGTATGATGATAAAAATTCTCATCTGATTTCATTTCCCCTTAAAAATACGTAGTATATTGATTATAGCAAAAACTATTGATTCATCCAACGAATAACGTCGTAGAATAGTTATATTTGATTGATTATTCTTATAAGCAGATAATTTGTTTTTCACTATTTTAATTCTCATAATGTTGTACTATAATGTGCAGATGCATCTAATTAAAAAAAAGGAGTTATTAATAATGGATATTAAAATGCTTGCGACGATCTTTGTGGTCAATTTTTCTTATATCACATTGAATACGATTCGATTTATGCTGACAATGAAAGGCTATCGCTTGATTGCTCCTTTAGTTAGCATGGCCGAGATAACGATTTATGTACTAGGTCTTAGTATGGTGCTGAATCGATTAGATAACCCGATAAACTTAGTTGTTTATGCTCTTGGTTATGCAGTTGGGATCAGCGTAGGAATCAAAATTGAAGATTATTTAGCACTTGGCTATATTATGGTAACGGTCATTCTCCCCTCCTCTACAGAACAATTAAATTTACCAGAAATATTAAGAGAGCATGGATATGGTGTGACTCAAAGTTTTGGTGTTGGCCGCGAAGGTGAACGAATGATTTTAGAAATTCTTTCTCCACGCAAAAATGAACGGAGTCTGTACAAACTGATCAACGAAAAAGAACCTCGAGCCTTTATCATTTCATATGAACCTAAATTTATTTCAGGAGGCTTTTGGACGAAAAAAGTTCGGAAAAGAAATAAGTAAGATCAACACCGCTTCGTTATTTTCATTAATAATGAGGCGGTGTTAAATTTGAAGATTAAAGTTTACATAATATAATTATAGTAACTTGAAATAGCTGATAGAATGATATTTATTAGGTAAATAATTTTGGAATAGAAAACTGTATAATTGTTGTTTATAGAACATACGTTGATTCTCATTTTCGATCGTTTCCCATAGAGAAATCAAATCCTTTTTAAGTTCATCTAAGCGATTCTGAATTTCATCAGAATAATCATTACCTGCTATAGTTGGAGTCGCTAAGTATAATTGATTTTCTTCGTTCTTTTTCAAATCACCTGTAACTAGCAGCGCTTCTTGAAAAATAGTTTGCCTTCTCTCCCTGTAATTATTTCGTTTGACAGATCGCATCACTTTTTGAATTTGGGAAATAAAATAATGAATGTCTACATCCCCGATTAAATTCTGCAGCGAGTCAAATTTTGGAGGCAATTCCTGTCCTCTTGAAAGTAAATTGAAATAATTTGCTAGGTCTAGTGGAATTAAGTTGTCAGGATAAATTGAGACGAAACGCAACGAATCGTTGCCTGCTTCTTTTTTTAAGAAAAATGACAAGTTTTCTATAGAATTGCTAACACCAAAGAAATAGGTTCCTTGTTCTTTTTCAAAAAATAAGGACCAAAGCCACTCTCCAAATAAGAAATAATCATTGGCCATTGTTTGTTCTTCCATTATTTTTCGAAAGCTTTTTTCTATTGAATCCGGCAGTTTCAACAAGTTTTCATTGGTATAGATAGGAAAAATTAAAGTATATCGTCGATTTTCCCGCTTAAGAAGCTTGTGTTTGATTAATTTATCTAAGTATAACTCTAGGTTACTATCTGTTGGAATAGCTGCCTTTATTTGGCGTAGGATCACTTCTTGTCCGTTACGATTTGAAAGGTAAGCTACTATTTTATTGAACAAAGGATCTATGATGATTTTATTTAATTCTTCTTCATTTTCATTTGATGCAAAATAATAGGTTACTTCTCCCATTTCCATGCTAGAATCACTCTTTCCCTTTAATAAAAATAAAAACTACAGCTGGAGTAAGCTAACCGCCACCTGTAGTTTATTAAGTTGTTAAATCAACTGTAAAATTGATTAACTAAATACTTCAGTTAATTGAGGAACTACTTGTTTTTTTCGAGAAACTACGCCATTTAAGAAAGCTCGGTTATTATCTAGCTTCACATTAAAGGCTGATTCTACTTTATCCAAGGAATCTCCGATTACTAATAACTCAGAATCGCTATCTAGAATATTTGTGATGATCAACACAAATAAATCATAATTGTTTGTAGCGTTCGCGTCATTCATTGCTGTTTTAAGTTCAGCTTGACGGTCAAGAACCTCATTTAGATCGACTGTATTGACCTGAGCGATTCGAACATTTTTATCGCCCATTGGGAAACTTTTGGCATCTAAACCTAATAACGTTTCAGCAGATTTGTCACTTAAATTGGTACCCGCTTTTAACATGTCTAAACCATAACCATTCAAATCGATTTCTGCGATAGTTGCTAATTCATTTGCAGCATCGATATCTTCTTGTGTGGATGTTGGTGATTTGAATAACAACGTATCAGAAATGATTGCTGAGGCCATCATTCCAGCAATTTGCTTAGGAATAGTGATGTTATTCTCTTTAAACATCTTGAAGACTATCGTACTTGTACAACCAACTGGTTCAGCACGATAGTATAACGGATCAGCTGTCTCAAAGTTAGCGATACGATGGTGGTCAACGACTGCAAGAATCGTCAACTCCGCAATATCAGAAATACTTTGTTGGAATTCATTGTGATCGACTAACATGACTTGATTTGTTTCCCCTGCGGCACTCTCTACTACTCTAGGTGCATCTACATTAAAATAATCTAAAGCGTATTGTGTTTCTTCACTGGGTGTTCCTAAGGCAACTGGTTCTGTATCTTTCCCTAGTTCTTTTTGTAAGTATGCGAAGCTGATTGCCGCTCCAATTGCATCCGTATCAGGATTTTGGTGTCCAAAAACAAGAATTTTTGACATAAAAATAGTTCACTCCTTCTTTTTTCTTCATTATTAATAATAACAAAAAATAGAAAAGAAACAACAATAATTGCTGCTCTTTTCTATTTTTATAAACTATCTTGAGGCATAACCTTGATAATCATTGACATGAAGCAACTTTTTAGCATTCGTTACACGATCCTCTTCAGGTGGTTCAATCCCGTTTAGCGGATACTCTAATCCTAATTCATCCCATTTGTATTTTCCCATTGTATGATACGGTAATACTTCCACTTTATCGACATTTTTCAGCGTTTTAATAAATGTATCTAAGCGAATTAAGTATTCATCGTAGTCACTGCGTTCAGGTACTAAAACGTGACGAATCCAAACTGGTTTCCCAATTTTAGAAAGATATTGAGCCATTTCTAAAATATTCTCATTTCCTAGTGAAGTAAGTAATTTATGTTGTTCATTGTCAATGTGCTTGATATCAAACAACAATAAATCAGTATAGTTCATTAATTCTTGAAACTGGCTAAAAAATGGTTCTTCTCTTGTGAAAGGTTTGCCACAAGTATCAATGGTCGTATGTATTCCTTTTTCTTTGGCTTTTTTAAATAAGTCAGTTAAGAATTCTAATTGAAGTAATGGTTCACCACCACTTACCGTGATGCCACCCTTTTCACCCCAATAAGAGCGATATTTGATTGCCTCATCTAAAACTTCGTCTGTAGTCACTTCACGTCCACCAGAACCGATTTTCCAAGTATCTGGGTTATGACAAAACTGACAACGCATACGACAGCCTTGTGTGAAAACGATGAATCGAACACCGGGTCCGTCAACGGTCCCAAAATTTTCTGTAGAGTGAATTCTACCCATAACAGGAGTTGTCATTCCTTGTTCCTCATTTCTTAAAAAAAGGGCTGACACGAGGTCAACCCTTCAATTGTTTGTTTATTATAGTCTATCGTGAGAAGTTCTAGAGATAACGTCTGCTTGTTGTTCAGGCGTTAAGTCACGGAATTTCACAGCATATCCAGATACACGAATTGTTAAGTTAGGGTATTTTTCTGGATGCGCTTGTGCATCTAATAATAATTCATTTGTGAACACGTTAACGTTCAAGTGGTACCCGCCTTTGTCAAAGTAGCCATCCATTACGTTACGTAGGTTGTCGATTCTTGTATCATCATCTTTACCTAAACCGTTAGGATTGATTGTTTGTGTATTAGAGATCCCATCTAACGCACTTGTATATTCTAATCTAGCTGTTGAGTTAAGTGATGCTAAAAGACCATTTTTCTCACCTAAGAATTTGCCGTCTTGATAACTTGGGTTAGCACCTGGTGCTAATGGTTTACCAGCACGACGTCCATCTGGTGTATTCCCCGTTGCTTTACCGTAAACAACATTTGAAGTGATTGTTAATAATGAAGTTGTTGGTTTGGCATTACGGTACGTATGTTGACGTCTGATTTGAGTCATGAAGTACTCAAGAATCCAGTTTGCTGTTGCATCTGCTTCTTCATTGTCGTTACCATAAGTTGGGAATTCATTTTGAGGAACATAGTCAATTGCTAGACCATCTTCGTCACGGATCACTTGTACATTACCATGCTTGATTGCCATTACTGAGTCAGCAGCATGTGAAATCCCTGCAATACCAGTTGCAAACGTACGTTGTAAGTTGCTTTCCATGAAGGCTAATTGTGCAGCTTCGTAAGAATATTTATCATGCATGTAGTGGATAACGTTTAATGTATTTACATACAATTCAGCTAACCAGTCCATGATGTCTTTGTAACGATCGATAAATTCATTGTAGTCTAAAGTATCGCCTGTCATTGGACGGAATTTAGGTGCTACTTGCATTTTTGTTTTTTCGTCTACTCCGCCGTTGATTGCATAAAGAACAGCTTTTGCCAAGTTAGCACGAGCACCGAAGAATTGCATATCTTTACCCATAACTGTCGCAGAAACACAACATGCGATCGCACAGTCATCTGATCCCCAGTTAGCGCGTAATAAATCATCATTTTCAAATTGGATAGATGAACTTTGTTTTGCAATTTTAGAAGCAAATGTTCTAAATCCAACAGGTAAATGTGAAGAATATAACACAGTTAAGTTTGGCTCAGGAGATGGGCCCATATTTGTTAATGTGTGTAAGATACGGAAATCACTCTTAGTCACTAATGAACGTCCATCTAATCCCATACCAGCGATTGATAAAGTAGCCCAAATTGGGTAACCAGAGAATAATTGATTGTATTCTGGCGTACGAGCAAATTTAACCATACGTAATTTCATGATCAAATGATCGATCATTTCTTGTGCTTCAAATTCAGTGATAAGTCCAGCTTCTAAATCACGTTGGATATAGATATCTAAGAACGCAGAGATACGTCCAATAGACATTGCTGCACCGTTTTGAGATTTGATAGCACCTAAGTAACCAAAGTATAACCATTGAATTGCTTCTTTGGCATTTTCAGCTGGTTTAGAGATATCGAATCCGTAAGTTGAAGCCATTTCTTTTAAGTCAGCCATCGCTCTGATTTGTTCTGAAATTTCTTCTCTTAAACGAATAACATCATCTGTCATTACTTTGTTACCAGTGTTGCTTAAATCTTTTTTCTTTTCAGCAATTAAGAAGTCCATGCCATATAAAGCAATACGACGGTAATCACCGATAATACGACCACGACCATATGCATCTGGAAGACCTGTGATAATTTTATTTTTACGTGCTGATCTCATCTCTGGCGTGTATGCATCAAAAACACCTTGGTTATGTGTTTTTCTCCACTCTGTGAATATTTTAGACATTTCAGCGTCAACTTCGTATCCATTTGAAGTTAAAGAATTGTTGGCCATGTTGATACCACCAAATGGCATGAATGCTTGCTTTAATGGTACGTCTGTTTGTAAACCAACGATTGTTTCTTCTTCTTTGATCAAATAGCCTGGTTCGTGAGAAGTTACGGTTGCAGGAATGTTTGTATCCATATCGTAAACACCATTTTTTTCATGCTGTACTTCAAATAATTCCTGTAATTTTGTCCATAATTTGTCTGTGCTTGGCGCGATTGGCTCTAGGAAAGAATCGTCACCTGTGTATTCAGTGTAGTTTCTTTGAATAAAGTCACGTGTGTCTACTGATGTTTTCCATTTGTCGCCTTTAAAGCCTGTCCATTGCTCCATTGTGGGCCTCCTTAGTATGCTGAAATCTATTGTAACAGCTTTATGTGATTAGTATAACACATCATCAATTTTATGCAAGCCTTTACTTACTATATTCTGAGCTAATTCTTCATATTTTAAATAAAAATTTAAGCAAATGCCTTTATATAAGCGTTTTATATTTGTGATTCATGTAACTAAGTTATTTGCTACATTATTATGAAGTAAGAAATCTGTTATAAAAAAACGAGCAACTGTACTAGTACAGTTGCTCGTTTTTTCTAATTCTATAGAACAGTTAGTCTGTTATTTAGACTCTTCATTCGTTTTTGCTTCTAATTCTGCCGAATGCATTTCGTGCACTTCCAAAATCTCACCATCTTGTTTTTCATCAAGCATAAATGAGCCATTTGATGTTCGATCATTGATTGGGTATTTTTCAGAATCGATTGTATATTGTTGTCCATTTTGTGTTGTAACTAATAATTCTAATGGACTACTTTCTGACATAAATGTTACGCGATGAGGATTCTTTTTCAATTCTCTTAGAACCATCAATCCACGTTTTGCACGTCCGAGTTGTGGCAATTCTTGAGCCAACATTCGTTTGATGCTTCCTCGTTGTGTCAACAGTACAATTGGTGTGTCACCATCTTCTTGGACCAATAAACCATTTACTACATAGTCTTGATCTTTCAAGTTCATTGCTTTAACACCAGCAGCTTTAGCACCAACGACTGGTACTTCTTCTAACGGATAGCGCAAACCAAATCCTCTATGACTAACTAAAAATACATCTAAGATCTTTTGTTCATTTGTTAAATAAACATTAACGATTTCATCAGTTTCTGATTTTAATTTCATACAATTTGTCGGACGACTCTTATACGTTCTCCATGGTTCAAAATCGGTCATTTTACTTTGTTTGATCATACCTTCTTTTGTCATGAAAACAAATGTTTTCGTTGGAGAAAGTTCTTTGTAAGTATAAACGGCAATGATCGATTCATCGACTGACAGATTTAAAATAGCTTGCGAAATATGTTCTCCTATTTCTTTCCATCTTAAATCGGGAAGTTCATGAATTGGACGATAGATCACATTTGCTTTATTTGTAATCAGTAAAATATGATCTAAGGTATTAACTTCCCCTGTATAAAGCAAGAAGTCCCCTTCTTTCATTCCTACCTCTTCTGGTTTAGATGCGCTGTATGAGCGTAGGCTGCTTCGTTTGATATAGCCTTCATGCGTAACCGTTACAATAACGTCTTCTTGGGCAACTAAAACCTTCGTATCGATCTTGATTTCTTGGATTTCGTCTTCGATCTGGGTTAAGCGTGGATTTCCATATTGTTTTTTTACTTCACGTAATTCTTTTTTCATCACATTGAATAATTCTTTTTCGTCACTTAGAATTTTCGTCAACTCTGTTACAAGTTGATTCAACTCCTCTGCTTCTTTTTCAAGTTGTGTGATATCCGTATTTGTTAATCGGTATAATTGTAATGTAACGATTGCTTCTGCTTGTTCTTCAGTAAATGCGTAGGCTTTTACTAAATTCATCTTAGCATCTTTTTTATCTTTACTTCCGCGGATCGTTTCGATCACTTTATCTAAGATCGATAAAGCTTTGATCAAACCAGCAACGATATGTTGACGTCTTTTGGCTTTATTCAATTCAAATTGACTTCGGTTGGTGATGACTTGTTTACGGTGAGCAATATAGCTATCTAAAATCCGTTTTAGTCCAACCTGCTGCGGTGTCATATTGTCGATTGCTACCATATTAAAGTTGTAATTGATTTGTAATTCCGTATTTTTGAAAAGATAGTTCAAAATACCTTCAGCATTTGTATCTTTTTTCAATTCAATCGCAATCTGTAAACCAGTACGATCACTTTCATCACGAACTTCAGCGATACCGTCGATTTTTTTATTCAAACGGACCTCATCCATTTTTTTCACTAATGTCGCTTTGTTGACTTCATAAGGAATTTCAGTAACTACAATTTGTTGTTTTCCACCTTTTAGAGGTTCGATTCTGGTTTTTGAGCGCAGAATCACTTTTCCACGACCCGTTTCGTAGGCTTTCTTGATTTCTTCTTTTCCTTGTAAAATACCACCTGTCGGGAAATCTGGTCCTGGAATAAATTCCATTAGTTTGTCTAATGTCGCATTAGGATGATCAATCAAATAAATCGTACCATCAATGATTTCAGCTAAGTTATGGGTAGGAATTTCAGTTGCATAACCTGCTGAGATTCCTGTAGAACCGTTCACAAGTAGATTAGGATATTTCGCTGGTAAAACAGTAGGTTCTTTTTCGGTATCATCAAAGTTCCAAACAAAATCAACTGTTTCTTTTTCGATATCTTTTAATAATTCACCACTTAGTTCAGATAAACGAGCTTCTGTATAACGCATTGCAGCAGGCGGGTCACCGTCCATACTTCCGTTATTCCCGTGCATTTCAATCAAGACTTCTCGAAGTTTCCAGTCTTGACTCAACCGAACCATTGCTTCATAAATACTACTGTCACCATGAGGATGATAATTACCCATGATATTTCCGACAGATTTTGCAGACTTTCTAAAACTTTTTTCAAAGGTATTTCCATCTTTATTCATGGAAAATAAAATTCTACGTTGTACAGGTTTTAATCCATCACGAATATCAGGTAGGGCCCGTTCTTGAATGATATATTTGGAATATCTTCCAAAACGATCGCCCATTACTTCTTCAAGCGTTAATTCTTGAATATCCTGGCGTTTTTCCAAATTTGTCACTCCCTACTCTAAATCGAATAAACTGATCTCGGCAGCTTCTGCTTCAGCATTTTTACGTTCAGTTTCTTCTTTTTTTTCTTCATCTAATACTTCATTTGAAATAGATGGGGAAATTTCTATTTCGCCATCTTTTCTATCTAAGATGCTGCCATCTTCTTCCAAGGTAAATTGCACATGTCGTTCGATCCATTTTCTTCTAGGCTCTACTTTATCGCCCATAAGCGTCGTTACACGGCGTTCTGCTTGAGCCGCATCATCTATTCTAACCCTAATCAATGTACGTGTCTCAGGGTCCATTGTAGTCTCCCACAGCTGATCTGCATTCATTTCACCTAAACCTTTGTATCGTTGAAGCATATATCCTTTGCCGACTTGTTCAGTCACGCTGGATAATTCTTCATCTGTCCAGGCATATTCTGTTACAGCTTTTTTGCCAATTCCTTTTGATACTTTATAAAGAGGCGGTAACGCGATATAGATTTTGCCTGCTTCGATCAATGGTTTCATATAGCGGTAAAAGAATGTTAAAAGTAAGACTTGAATATGGGCACCATCGGTATCCGCATCGGTCATGATAATGACTTTATCGTAATTACAGTCTTCAATTGAAAATTCTGGCCCAACGCCTGCGCCAATTGTATAGATCATTGTATTGATCTCTTCATTTTTCAAAATATCCTGCATTTTAGCTTTTTCCGTATTTAACACTTTTCCCCGCAAAGGTAAAATCGCTTGGAATTTTCTGTCTCGACCCTGTTTAGCTGAACCGCCAGCAGAATCTCCTTCGACTAAGTATAATTCATTTCTTTTAGGATTTCGTGATTGCGCTGGTGTTAATTTACCAGATAAGAGAGATTCGCCTTTTTTCCGTTTTTTACCATTTCGGCTTTCTTCTCGCGCTTTGCGTGCAGCTTCTCTGGCTTCTCGCGCTTTGATTGCCTTACGAATCAATTGTTGGCTCATTTCACTATTTTCTTGTAAATAAAAGCCCATTTGCTCTCCGACAACATTGTCCACAGCATTACGTGCCATTGGTGTCCCTAATTTTTCTTTAGTTTGACCTTCAAATTGCAATAGGTTTTCTGGAACACGGATTGATAATACTGCCGCTAACCCTTCACGGAAGTCACTACCTTCGAGGTTTTTATCTTTTTCTTTTAGCAAACCGACTTTTCTTGCATATTCATTGTAAGCTTTCGTCATAGATGATTTCATACCCACTTCATGAGTACCACCATCTTTTGTCCGCACGTTGTTTACGAAAGAAAGGACATTTTCTGAATAGCCATCATTATATTGGTACGAAAGCTCAACTTCGATACCATCTTTTTCGCCTGAAAAATAGACGACGGGCGTCAAGGTGTCTTTTTCTTCATTAAGATAGGCTACGAATTCTTTGATCCCTTCATCATAATGAAAAACTTCTTCTTTTAGTTCGTCACCTCTAAGATCAGTTAGGGAGATTTTTACGCCTTTTAACAGAAATGCTGATTCTCTTAAACGTTCTGCTAGTGTATCGTATGAAAAATGTATTGTTGAAAAGATAGTATCATCTGGAAGGAAAATAACTGAAGTTCCATTTTTTTTATTCGTTTTACCAACTTTTTTTAAGGTTCCGACAGGTTTTCCACCATTTTCAAAACGTTCCATATATTCAACGCCATCACGGACAATACGTACTTCTAACCAACTGGATAAAGCATTTACTACACTGGCGCCCACACCATGAAGTCCACCCGAAGTTTTATAACCGCCTTGTCCAAATTTACCGCCGGCATGAAGAACAGTGAAGATCACTTCTACAGTTGGGATTCCAGATGCGTGCATACCAACTGGCATTCCACGACCGGAGTCGGTGATTTTGATACTATTGTCTTTTTGAATCGTTACGCTGATTTCATTTCCGTAACCGGATAATGCTTCATCTACTGCGTTATCAACGATTTCATAGACTAAATGATGTAATCCACGGCTATCTGTGGAGCCGATATACATTCCTGGTCTTTTTCGTACAGCTTCCAATCCTTCTAAAACCTGGATGGAGGCGTCATTGTATTCATTGTTTACTTTTTTCGCCAAAGAAAAAACTCCTTATACTTGAATTATAGGGCCAAAGGCCACATCATTACAATAATACTCTAAAAGCTCTCAAAAAAAAAGAGCTTTCCAAAACGGCCACTCTTTTCTTATGATACTTTACGTCTATTTAGGCATTTTAGCTAATTCAATTTTAATGCAACGATTCATTATAATAGCATTTCTTCCTGCCTTTTTCAACTTATCGTAAGCTTCTTGATTTTCTAACCCTAGTTGAGCCCAGAAAACTTTTGCATTTGTTTTTAAGAATTCATCTGCCACTTCTGGTAAAAATTCACTTCTACGGAAAATATCAACGATGTCGATTTGTCCTGGTATGTCTTGTAATTTTTCGTAGACTTTTTCACCAAGAATTTCTTGCCCGACTAAAGTTGGATTTACAGGAATGATTTCATAACCATATTCTTGCAGTAATTCAGCTATTTTATAGCTTGTCCGGTCTTCTTTGGCACTTAGTCCAACGACCGCGATTCGTTTTGCTTGTTTTAAGTAATCAATTATTTGTTCTTGTGATGGGTTTTCTATCGGCATTTTATTCATCCTTCCTTATTTCTCTTAATTTCATTATACAACGAATAGATAATTATTGTTAGCTGTTTCTATTCATGATAGAATAAATGCTAGTTTGAACAGAAAGAGGTTACTTAATGAAATTCTTGGTGCTATTAATTATAGCTTATCTACTTGGTTCCATCCCTTCTGGCGTTTGGGTTGGAAAATTATTTTTTAAAAAAGACCTTCGGCAATTTGGTAGCGGTAATACAGGAACAACGAATACGTTTAGAGTTTTAGGAAAAAGAGCGGGTATAGTTGTTTTATTAATGGATATTTTAAAAGGAACATTAGCAACTTGTTTACCTCTGTTGTTTTCTTTGAATGTTAATCCTTTAGTTTTTGGTGTTGCCGCAGTTTTGGGTCATACATTTCCGATCTTTGCCAAATTTAAAGGAGGAAAAGCTGTTGCCACAAGTGCAGGGATGATATTGGCATACAATCCAGAATTTTTTGTTTATTCTGCCTTGATTTTTATTATTATATTATACATTACCAGTATGGTTAGTTTGACCAGTATGATCAGTGCTGTACTTATTACGCTTTCAACGGTTATTTTACCGTTTTCTATCCCTGCTATTCTTCCTAAATTTGATTGGTTATTAACAACAATTGCTTTAGCTTTGACTGTTTTTATTTTTATTCGTCACAAAGATAATATAAAAAGAATCAAAGATGGCACTGAAAGTCGTGTACCATTTGGTTTAGGTGCTAAAAAATAAAAACTAGGATCCGAAGCAGCATAAGCTTTGGATCCTAGTTTTTTTATTTAGTAGTAAGTGTATAGTGTGTTTTAAAAATATCTGCTGCTGTTAATTTGTTGATCCCTTTTTTGTCAACGAGATTTCCTGTTGCATGTACTTCGTCAGCAATGCCGCACCACGGTTCGATGCAAACGAATGGTGCTTCTTGTGGATAAGGAGACCATATACCAACGTAGGGCATATCCGTATAACTTAAACTAATACTGTGAGGTCCTTCATCCGTTTCAATCGTAAAGGCGTTTACACCTTTCGTTTCAAAAATAATTGCGTCGTCTTTGAATAATTCTCTGCGAATAGCAAGACTAGTATTCGTTTGACCTAGTGTTTTATGCTCAAAATCTGCTAAAGGCCCTACTAACGGGATCTGAGTGCGCGATTTTTTTGGTGAAAAACTTAAATAGTAATCATCAAATGTCAATTCTGGTTCTAATGGAACATTAAAGGCAGGATGACCACCGATTGAAAAGTACATATCACTCGTACCTGTATTTTCAATTTGATAGTGAACGACTAAATTATTTTCTTCTAATGCATAAGAGAGAATCAATTCAAAATCAAATGGATATACTTTTTTCGTCTCTTTATTACTTTTTAGTGACAACGAAACTAGTTCAGAAGCATGTTCGATCACTTCAAAAAGGCTATCTCTAGCAAATCCGTGTTGACTCATTGGATAGGTCTGATTTTCATAGGTGTATTGATCGTCTTTTAAACGACCAACAATCGGAAATAACACTGGAGCATGTCGTCCCCAAAATGCTGGGTCTCCTTGCCAAATGTACTCAATATTATTTTCCTTTGATTTCAAGCTCACAAGTTCAGCGCCATCTTCAGCAATTGTCGCAATCAGAAATTCATTTTCGATTTGTACAGTCATCGTTATTCCCCCCTACTTGTTATCTTTTTCTAATTCTTTAATAAACTGTTTGTTCAAAACTTTCAAATACGTCCCTTTCATTCCCAATGATCTAGATTCAATGATACCGGCAGATTCTAATTTTCTTAATGCATTTACGATTACTGAGCGGGTAATCCCGATTTCATCGGCAATACTTGAAGCCGTTAATCTACCTTCTTCACCATCTAATGCTTTAAAAATTGCCTGGACCGCTTTCAATTCGCTGTAGGACAAAGTATTGATTGCCATTTGTACGGCAGTTGCACTACGAACATTAGCTTCGATATTTCTTGATTGTTGATAAAGAATCTGCATCCCAACAACAGTGGCGCTGTATTCCGCTAATACCAAATCTTCATCATCAAATGATTGCTCAACTCTTGCTAAAATAATCGTTCCTAAACGTTCACCAGCACCGAACATTGGCACGATCGTTGTTAGACCAAAGGGATATTTTTCACGTAGTTCGACAGGAAATGCAGTCAAATCACTAGTGATTGAAATGTTCGCTTCTGTTTTATTCAAGTTGTCTGCAGCATCAGTATAACTTTGAGGAAAGCGCTTTTCTTCAAACATATGTTTTACACGTGCATTATTAACGTCAAGTTTTTCATTATACCCTAACAAAACCCCTTCGTTACTGATAATATAAGCATTACTATCTAAGACATCACCTAAAATCACTGCCATCTTGTCGTAAGGCAATTCGGCTTTTTGATCAAATGTGTTTTTTTGTTGCAAAAGCTTATTGATTTGACGTGTTTTTTCTAATAAAGTAGTCATTTTTACTCCTCCTAATTTAAAAGCTGAAAGAGCGCATTCAGCCTTGAGAGGAAAATAGGAAAAATAACTGAGATGTCGTTTATCTCATTTATTTTTTATCTTTTTCCCAAAAGGCTAGCTCTTAAAGCTGGATATACGTGGTAAGAACAGTCCGCTTTACATCGATCTTGCTCTAGATGATCCTAGAGAATATAGCGACTTAAATCTTCATTTTGTACAATACTATTTAGTTTTTCATTCACATACGCTTCTGTGATCGTAATTTCACCCATCTGCATATCAGGCGCTTCAAATAATAAATCTTCCAGTAAACGCTCTAAAATAGTATGCAGGCGACGGGCTCCGATATTATCCGTATCTCTGTTCACGTTAAAGGCGATATTCGCAATTCTTTCGATGGCTTCTTTTGTAAAAATCACCGTAACATTTTCCGTACCAATCAAAGCAATGTATTGTTTGATCAAAGCATTATTTGGCTCAGTTAAGATTCTTATGAAGTCATCTGCAGTTAAATCATCTAGCTCAACGCGAATTGGGAAACGACCTTGTAATTCAGGAATCAAGTCACTTGGTTTAGACAAATGAAAGGCACCTGATGCGATAAATAAAATGTGATCCGTTTGAATCGAACCGTATTTTGTATTGACTTGTGAGCCTTCAACGATAGGTAAAATATCACGTTGTACACCTTCACGTGAAACTTCACCTGAATTTTGCTGACTCTTTGAGGTAATTTTATCAAATTCATCGATAAAAATGATTCCACTGCTTTCAGCTAAACGAATAGCTTCGCTATGAATATCTGCCTCTTTAACGATTTTGGCAGATTCTTCTTTTACTAATAGTTCCTGAGCTTCTTTAACTGTAACGGTGCGTTCAACCTTTTTCTTAGGTGATAATGCACCTAATGTTTCATTTAAATCGATACCCATTTGTTCCATGCCATTATTCATAGCAGGCATTGTTTTTTTAGGTTCTTCTATTTCGATCGTTACTTCACGATTGTCCAGAAGACCTTTCTCTAGCTGCTCCAGAATCGTTTTACGATTAATTTTGATTTCTTCGGTGACATCTTCTTGTGTTTCTTGCGGCTGCTGGGCATTATTGAACATTTGCATCATTTGCTCAAACTGATTATTCGATGTTTGTTTTTGTTCTTTTTTGATGCCTGGTACAAGCACTTTTACTAAACGGTTATTGGCTTTTTTCAGGGCTTGAGAGTAAACGCGACTATATTGTTTTTTTTCAACGATTTGAATCGATTGTTCTACTAAATCACGAACCATTGATTCTACATCGCGACCAACATATCCTACTTCTGTAAATTTAGTCGCTTCTACTTTAATAAAAGGAGCATTGACGATTTTTGCCAAACGTCTAGCAATTTCTGTCTTCCCTACTCCGGTAGGACCAATCATTAACATATTTTTGGGTGTGACATCTTGCTGCATTTTTTCTTCAAGCTGTAAACGACGGTATCTATTTCTCAAGGCAACTGCGACAGATTTTTTTGCGGTTTCTTGTCCAATAATATATTCATCTAGTTCTTTAACGATTTCTCTTGGTGTTTTGTTTAGTTCGTTCATGGTCATATCCCCCATCTATAATTCTTCTACAATAATATTGTGATTTGTAAAGACACAAATATCGGCAGCAATACTCAACGCATTTTTAGCGATTTCTTTAGCAGACATTTCTTTGTCTCCGTAATGCTTCATCGCACGAGCTGCAGACAGGGCAAAGTTACCACCTGAACCAATTGCTAAAATGCCATCATCTGGAGTGATTACTTCACCCGTTCCAGAAACTAGCAACATTTCTTTGTCATTCATCACGATCAGCATAGCTTCTAGTTTTTGCATAGATTGCTGCGTTCGCCATTCTTGTGCTAATTCAACTGCTGCTCTTGTTAGATTGCCATTGTATTCATTTAGTTTACCTTCAAATTTTTCTTCCAATGTAAAAGCATCTGCGACACTTCCCGCAAACCCAACAACAACTTCGTCATTATAAATTCTACGGACTTTTTTAGCCGTTCCTTTCATAACAACAGATTCTCCCATTGTTACTTGACCGTCACCAGCCATTGCAAATTTCCCATCTTTTTCAACAGCACAGATTGTTGTTGAATGAAATTGTGATTCAACCATTGTTATTCCTCCTGATTTAAAAGCGTAGCGGGCTCGTTCAGCTCTGCCAGAAAAATAGGAAAATATGAGGGTGGCGCTTTTTGCCACAATCCTATTTTATCTTTTTTCTAAAGAGTTAGCCCGTGAAGCTAGATAATGTTAAAAGTACAGCGGGCTCGTTCAGCTCTGCTAGAAAAATAGGAAAATATGAGGGTGGCGCTTTTTGTCACAATCCTATTTTATCTTTTTTCTAAAGAGTTAGCCCGTGAAGCTAGATAATGTTAAAAGTACAGCGGGCTCGTTCAGCTCTGCTAGAAAAATAGGAAAATATGAGGGTGGCGCTTTTTGTCACAATCCTATTTTATCTTTTTTCTAAAGAGTTAGCCCGTGAAGCTAGATAATATTTCCTACGTTATGCACGAGGATGAAATGTTCGATAATTTTTTTGCAAGCTTTCTTTTGTTACATGAGCGTAAATCTGTGTGGTAGACAAGTCAGAGTGCCCCAATAATTCCTGAACCGTACGCATATCTGCACCGTTATTTAGTAAATGTGTTGCAAATGTATGCCGTAACATGTGAGGATGGATGTCACTACTCAATGTGCTTTTTTTGATAAGCTGATTCAAAATATACTCAACACCTGTTGGAGTAAGCTGTTCACCATGATGATTAACAAAAACAAATGTATGCTCTTGATGATATTTTTCCATTAAAACAGCTCGTCCTTTATCCAAATATTCTTTGAGTGCATCTGAAGCAAAAGAACCAAAAGGCACATATCGATCTTTATTTCCTTTTCCATGAATCAATAATACATTTGTAGAAAAATCAATTGACTCTACTGTTAGGTTTGTACATTCACTTACCCGAATACCGGTGCCATAAAGGATTTCTAGTAATGCTTGATTTCTGAAATCTAAAGGTTTTGTTCCTGTAGCACTTTCAAATAAAGCGTCCATTTCCTTTTCATAAAAGAAACGAGGAAGTCTCAACTGCTTTTTCTTCATGTGGACATAAGAAAAAGGATTTTCTTTGATTACTTCATTTTTAAGTAAGAATTGATAGAACGATCGTAAACTAGCAATTTTTCTACTAATAGAATTTCGACTGTATTCTTTATCATAGAGAAAACTTAGGTAGGTACGAATATCTAAATGGTCAACACTTAAATAATTAGCTTCACCTGAATCCTTTAAAAAATCAAAAAAATTATGCATATCTTCTTCATAAGCAATTTTGGTTTTTATAGAATAGCCACGTTCAACAATCAAATAGTTTAAAAATAGCTCTGACCAATTTTTCTCATGCATAGATCTTCCTCCAATAAATTACAAAGTAACTTTAGCATACCCATTTTGAAAAGACAAATGAATTGTCAGAATTTAATCAATATTTTCAAATTAGGTAACAATTTATTCATATTTAGCTTTAAATACGCATAAATTATAAGCGTAATTTAATCTATTATTCCAACCTAAAAAAACAAAAGAGAATGAGAAAAACTAAAAAAATAGTTTTTCTCATCCTTTAAATCGAGCTACTTTAATTATTTTGTTCTACAAGATCAAACTCTTGTGTTACTTCTGCTAATGTCGTAAGCGCTCTGTCAGCGATTGCTTCATAGCGTTCTTTTTTGTCTCTAATTCTCTCTGGTAGCTCAGGGAATAAACCAAAATTAGCATTCATTGGTTGAAAATGTTTGCCTTCTGCATGCGTAATGTAGTAAGCCATACTTCCTAAAGCAGTTTCCCTTGGGAAAACAATAATTTCTTCCCCTTTTGCCAAACGTGCAGCATTCATTCCAGCGAGCAAACCACTAGCAGCGCTTTCTACATAGCCTTCAACGCCGGTCATTTGACCTGCAAAAAAAAGATTCTCTCTTTTTTGTGATTGGTATGTTGGTTTCAATAATTCTGGGGAGTTCATAAAACTATTGCGATGCATCACACCATAACGGACAAATTCAGCATTTTCTAATCCTGGGATCATCTGGAAGACACGCTTTTGTTCTCCCCATTTTAGATGTGTTTGGAAACCGACCAAGTTGTACAACGAAGCTGCCGCGTTATCTTGACGTAATTGGATTACCGCATAAGGACGTTTACCCGTCTTAGGATCTTCCAATCCAACCGGTTTTAAAGGACCAAATAACATCGTTTTGATACCGCGTTTAGCCATTACCTCGATTGGCATACATCCTTCAAAGAATTTCTCTTTTTCAAACGTCTTTAAAGGAACAACTTCAGCTGAAATCAATGCTTCGTAAAATGCGTTGAACTCTTCTTCAGTCATTGGACAATTTAAGTAGGCCGCCTCGCCTTTGTTGTAGCGAGATTTCAAGTAAACTTTA
This sequence comes from Enterococcus sp. AZ126, assembly GCF_051714545.1. NCBI lineage: Bacteria > Bacillati > Bacillota > Bacilli > Lactobacillales > Enterococcaceae > Enterococcus > Enterococcus sp. AZ126. The sequence continues at coordinate 240,022 of NZ_JBIOSB010000001.1, read as the reverse complement.
TCCATATCTATCGTAGCTTTGTCAACGATGGGAGCTGCTGCATCATAGAAATAAAAACCATCTGAGCCATTAAACTCTTTGATTTGTTCAGCCAATGATTCTGAAGTTAGTGGTCCTGTTGCGATAATCACGATTCCTTCAGGGATTGCTGTAATTTCTTCATTTTTTACAGTGATAAGTGGATGATTTTTTATTTTATCTGTGATTTCTTGTGAAAATGTATCACGATCAACAGCTAAAGCACCTCCCGCTGGTACAGCAGTTTTATCTGCGCTGTGGATAATCATTGAATCTAAACGACGCATTTCTTCTTTTAACACACCAACAGCATTTGTTAAATTGTTTCCTCTTAATGAATTTGAACAAACTAACTCAGCAAAATTTTCTGTTTGATGTGCTGGTGTATTTTTTACAGGGCGCATTTCATAGAGTGTCACTGGAACGCCAGCTTGTGCAACTTGCCAAGCTGCCTCGCTACCTGCTAAACCTGCCCCTATAACTGTTACAGAAGTAGTCATATATTTCCTCTTTTCTTCAAAAAACCAACGAGATTTCCCGCTGGTCTTTAAATTTCTTATTTTTGAACGTTTTCTTCATAGTCGCCATTAATACAAACGACTTGTTTTCCACCTTTAACTTTTTTCTCAACAAGATATTGACCACATTTTGGACATGGGCGTCCGATTGGTTTGTCCCAAGATGTAAAGTCACAATCTGGATAGCGGCTACAACCATAGAATAATCGATTCTTTTTAGATTTACGCTCTATGACTTGACCTTCATTACAGACTGGACAAGTAACACCGATCTCTTTTACGATTGCCTTGGTATTGCGACATTCGGGGAAATTACTACAAGCATAAAACTTACCGTAACGGCCTAGCTTGATTACCATTGGATGACCACATAAATCACAATCGAATCCCGCAGGTTCATCTTTGATTTGGATTTTTTCGATTTTTTCTTCAGCATTTGTCAGCTCTTTTTCAAATGGTTGATAGAAACGGTCGACAACTTCTACCCATTTTTCCTGACCGAGACCGATCTTATCCAAATCGCCTTCCATTGAAGCAGTGAAATGAACATCCACAATTTGTGGGAAGAATTCAACGATCAATGAGTTGACAATTTCACCCAACTCAGTTGGTTCAAATCGTTTATTGGTTAGTTTAACATAATATCGTCTTTGGATAGTTTCTAACGTTGGCGCATAGGTTGATGGACGTCCTACGCCATTTTCTTCTAGAGCCCGAATCAAGGTTGCTTCACTAAATCTTGCTGGTGGCTGAGTGAAGTGCTGTTTTGGTTCGATATCCAACGCATTAACTTTATCACCTTCAGCTAAATCTGGTAAGATATTTTCTTTATCTTCTTTTCCATCATCTCGACCTTCGACATATACTTGCATAAAGCCTTTGAATTTCACTTTCGCGCCATTCGCAATGAAAATCACGCCATTTTGTTCCAAAGTTACTTTCATTGTATCCAAGACAGCAGGTGTCATTTGACTTGCAACTAGACGGGACCAAATCAGGGTATAAAGTTTTAATTGGTCTTTATCTAAATACTGTTTGATTTCGTTTGGAGCACGCATCACACTAGAAGGACGGATCGCTTCGTGAGCATCTTGGGCTCCTTGAGCATTTTTAACTTTACGTCCGCCATGTGCTGAGAACTCACTACCATACGTTTTTTCAATATATTCAGCTACTTCAGCTTTTGCTGAATCAGCTATTCTGGTAGAGTCAGTACGCATGTAGGTAATCAAGCCCACAGTTCCTTGTTTCCCCAATGCAATACCTTCATAAAGTTGTTGTGCAACCATCATGGTTTTTCTCGTTCTAAAATTTAATTTTCTAGCGGCTTCTTGTTGCAGGCTACTTGTTGTAAAAGGCAATGCTGGATTTCTCTTGCGTTCTTTCTTCTCAACTTTTGTTACATCGTATTCTTTCCCTTTGATCCGTGTCGTGACTTCTTTTACGGCTTCAGCATTTGGTAATTTTTTCTTTTTGCCGTCTAGCCCCCAGAAGTTGGCTTTAAATTTTTTCTTTGCTTTTTGGAAGTTACCATCTATACTCCAATATTCTTCAGGAATAAATTTGCGAATATCATTTTCACGATCGATGATGATTTTTAGCGCAACAGATTGAACGCGACCAGCACTCAATCCTTTTTTTACTTTACGCCATAGAATAGGGCTCAATGAATAGCCTACTAAACGGTCTAAAATACGACGTGCTTGTTGTGCATCAACTAAGTCTAAATTGATCGTACGCGGTTCTTTAAAAGCTGATTTTACGGCTTCTTTGGTGATTTCATTAAACACAACGCGATTCTTATCTTTCAAATCTAAGCCAAGAAGGAAAGACAAATGCCAAGCAATGGCCTCTCCCTCTCGGTCCGGATCGGCTGCTAGATAAACTTTTTCAGCTTTTTTAGCTGCAGCTTTTAAACTTTTGATTACATCACCTTTACCTCGAATTGAGATATAGTGTGGTTCATAATTATTTTCAGTATCAACACCCATTTTACTTTTGGGTAAATCTCGAATATGCCCAACGCTGGCAACAACCTTATAATTTTTTCCTAAATATTTTTCAATCGTTTTGGCTTTAGCAGGTGATTCTACAATAACTAGATATTTATACGCCATTCAACGTGAGGCTCCTTTCGGTTTTTGTGTTTCTTCTATTATATGTATCAAAATGTAGAGAACGCACAAATCGTACTTCATCATATCTATTCATCACAAGTTTGTCAAGGATTGATACAGTTAAATCGAAAAAAGTTGAATTTCTTCTAGGATATCTTGGGGGCAAATTGTGCATTTTGCCCCCTCTTGAATAAGGCCATGACAACCATCAGACTGGGCATCGAATACATTGCCAGGTACTGCAAAAACGTCACGTCCATATTCTAATGCAGCTTGAGCTGTGATCAATGAGCCACTCCTTTTTCGTGCTTCAATTACGCACGTTCCTAAACTTATTCCGGCAATAATTCGATTTCTCATTGGAAAATGGTATTTTCTGGGGCCAACACCGTTAGGATATTCACTGATGACGAGTTGTTCTTCCATCATCATTCGTTGGATATGAGCAGTCTCCTTAGGGTAACAAATATCAAGCCCGGTTCCAATGACACCAATGGTATTCCCGTTATTTTGCATAGTAACTTGGTGACTAACACTATCGATCCCTTTAGCTAATCCACTAACAATAGTAATATTATTACGAATCATTTCTGGAATCAATTGTCGAACAATATTTATGCCATAAACAGAAGCAGCTCTTGCTCCGATGAAAGACAAGCAATTTTTTTCTAAAAGTTTGATATTTCCTTTGTAGAACAACAATGTAGGACAATTATAGATTTGTTTTAAGTAGTAAGGATAAGTAGGATCCAAAATTGTGATAAACGTATGTTGCTCTTGGTATTCTTTTAATTTTTCTGATTCGCATGTCCAGTGATCCCATGACTGAGAAAATAATTTTTGGTATGTTGTAATTCCAGCAATTTGGATTATTTCTTCTTTTGAAAAGTCGGTACTGTCATTGTATCTCATTGAAAAATCTAAGATTTTCAATATACCTAAATTACCGATCCCATTACAAACTGTCAATTTAAAGAGTAGATCTCGTTGTTTATTTGCCATAAAAAAACCTTCTTTCACTAATACTTGTTATAGTAAGTATTCGCAAAAAAAGGTGTTTTTTATTTTTAGTAACACATATCTTTGATTGGAGCAAACGTTTTTCTATGAATTGTACAGATTCCTTGTTGTTTCAATCCTTGTAAATGTTCTTTTGTACCGTAACCGGCGTTGTTTTCAAATCCATATCCTGGATACATTTTAGCGTAGTCTTCCATCAGACGATCACGAATAACTTTGGCAATGATACTTGCTGCCGCAATTGATATAGAACGTGCATCGCCTTTGATAATGCTCTCTTGAGGAATCTCAACATCTAGCTTCATCGCATCAATTAATAAATAATCGGGCATAATGCAAAGATCTTCCAGCGCTATACTCATCGCCAGTTTTGATGCTTGATAAATATTAATTTCATCTATTTTGTTGTGATCTACCATACCAATCCCAATTGAGATGGCTTGATTTTGGATTTCGTTGTAAAGTTCATTTCTTTTTTTTGCTGATAGTTTTTTCGAATCATTCACCCCGAGAAGTTGAAAATCATCAGGGAGAATGACTGCTGCAGCAACAACTGGACCAGCCAGCGGACCACGTCCGACTTCATCGATGCCTACGATGAAACGATGCCCATTGTGACGTGCATTATTTTCAAATTGCTGCATTTCTTCAAATAACGCTAACTCTTTTTCATGACGCAGAATTCTTCTATCCCATTGTGCCAACGCTTGCTGAACACCGCTACGTTCGTCTGTTTTCCATAACTGGATTCTTTTATCGTCTCTTTTATCAATAGTATTTAAAGCTGCTTTAATTTGTTGAATTGATTCACTTTTCATCTTTTGGTACTCCTAATTCTTCCCAACGATCTAAAGTATATGGTCCCAATCTACTGCTGCGGATTTCCTGGATGATCATTTCGCTTGCCCGATCATAATCATCACGGAATCCACGTTTTTGACTAATTAGCATTAATAGTTCAGCACCTGGCAAAAATGTCTCTTCCTGCGTTAATTTATAGCGTTCAACCAAACGTTCTGGATAAAAACGAGAGAAAAATGTTAACCCATAAATCGCTAAGTCATCTAAATGCAGAAGTTGATCTTTTATTGCACCAGTCAAAGCTAATTTTTTCCCGATTTCTTGATCTTCAAATTTCGGCCATAAGATTCCAGGTGTATCCAACAGCTCTAAATCAGATCCAGAACGCAGCCACTGTTGGCCTTTTGTCACCCCAGGTTTATTACCTGTTTGCGCGATTTTTTTTCCGACTAAACGATTCATCAATGTAGATTTCCCAACGTTTGGAATACCAATGCACATCGCTCGGATAGCCCGTGGTTTCACTCCTTTTGAGCGTTCACGATCAAGTTTTTCTTTTAATGCTTTTTTCGCTTCAGGAACGATTTTATTAATGCCTTTATTCTGCTGTGCATTAATGATTAATGTATGATAGCCTTTTTCCTGAAAATAATGCTGCCATTTCTGATTTTGTTCTTTATCAGCTAAATCCCCTTTATTGAGTAGGATCAAGCGAGGCTTTTGCTGAACTATTTGATCCATCATTGGATTTCTAGATGAAAGGGGCAGTCTTGCATCGACCAATTCAAAAACAATGTCGACATATTTGATTTTTTCAGATACTTCTCTTCTAGCTTTGGCCATGTGTCCAGGAAACCATTGTATTGTCATTTTATCACCTATCTTGGTATGAATTTCATGTGCGTTATTGGGTAGTAAACAAATTGTGCTTTTCCTAAAATATACTTACTTTCAACAGCCCCAAACGAACGGCTATCTTTTGACATTCGTCGATTATCACCCAACACAAAATAACTGTCTTTGGGTAAGATATCTTTCGTAGTCAGATCACTTAAATTAAAATTAGTTGTGTAAGGAGCTGTCTCGTGATCTTTTTTTATATTTTTTTCTAAAAAAGGTTCTTCTATTGGTTTTTCATTTATATACAGCTGATCATCTTCATACCGAATAGCTTCTCCGGGTAGTCCGATCACTCGTTTAATATAAATTTCTCCATTTGGTAATTTGAAAACGACTACGTCAAAGCGCTTGACTGATGAAAATTTTTCCATCACAATCATGTCACCTTGACTAAGTGTTTTTTCCATTGAATTCCCATCGACAGGAACTGGAATTAAAATAAAACCTCTTAGTATAAATAACAACACTAAGGAAGGAACGAGTATTTTTATGAAAAAAATAAAATAGCCAATATAAGATTTTCGTTTTTCCACTATTTTCGCTCCCTTTTTCATGCTGATTCTATTATAAAGGAAAGACACTAGAAAAAGCGACTAATTTAAAGGAAAAATGAATATCTTGTCAGCAAAACATAAAAGAGGTTGAGACAGAAGCATTTGACTCTGATAAATAAGAGGAAATTGCTTCTGCTCCCAACGTTTATTCTAGCCTATTACTTTTATTTCTTATTTTTTTCTGTCTGAAGTTCTTTTATACCTGTTTCATAGGCATGATCATTATCTTTTATTTTTTTGCCGATCTCTACTTCGATCTGAGTAGCTGTTTCATTGTCTACTTCTCCTGTGGCTGGAAGATCATTTTCTGTTTGTATGGTACTGACTGCTGCTTGCGTTTGTTCTGTAAAATCACTACTGTCAGCGTTGACTTCATAGCCTAGCGCTTTTAATAAGGCATTGACATTTTTTACAACAGGCGAAGAATCTCCTATTTTTAGCGTTTTGTCCCTTGAAATTGGTGATAAATACGCAAAGTCTGGATAGTCAGCTTTGATTGTTGGTTCTAATCCTTTTTCATGGATCCATTTGCCATCGGGTGTTAGCCATTTAAGCACGGTTAATTTTATTTCACTTTTATCATTCAAGTTTTTGACAGTTTGAACGGTTCCTTTACCAAATGTTTTTGTTCCAATGATTTTTTTATTGCCAGATTCTTTTAGAGCTGCCGCAAATATTTCAGAGGCGCTGGCACTGCCCTCGTCGACTAGAACAACTGTCGGCTCAGTTACTTTAAAACCTCCATCTAAATCACTAGAGGCGATATCTTCACTTGTATTACCATTTTTGTCCTCAAATTTGACGATTGTTTTTCCATCTTCTAGGAACATACTAGCCATCTTCTCAACTTGATCAAGTAATCCACCAGGATTTTGGCGCAAATCGATCACAAAAGATTTCGCCCCTTCTTTTCTTAATTTTTTGATTGTTTCTTGCAATTCTTCGTATGTGTTTCCGCTAAAAGAAGTGATCTTGATAGAACCGATTGAAGGGTCTTTTTTGTCTAACTCACCTTTTACAGTCTCAATTGGAATCGTATCTCGGATAAGTTTTAATTCAAAGGTTTCTTCGCCTCGTTTGATTGTTAAACGGACTTCTGTCCCTTTTTTTCCACGTATTTTGCTGACAACTTCAGAAAGGGTCTTGCCTTTCGTTTCTTCATCATCTACTTTTAAAAAGACATCATTGGCCTTGATCCCTGCTTTCGCTGCTGGAGAGCCTTCAATTGGCGCTTGAGCGACAGTTGGAAGGTCGTCTATCATGGTCATTGTTGCACCGATTCCTTCGAAACTACCTGTAAGACTCTGATCTAATTCATCTGCTTCTGGTTCATTGAGGTAACTTGAATACGGATCGTCTAAAGCTTCTGTCATCCCTTTTAGTGCCCCGTCAACTAATTTTTGTTCATCTACTTTACCTACGTAATTATTAACGATTTCATTATATAAATTATCGATCTCTTTTAGCTCACTAGTTTGAGCTGGGCTATTAGCTAGTTGTTTTTTGTATTGATAGTCGAAATAAATATAACCGCTACCTCCTGCTAGAAAAGCAACACAAAGAATCGAAATAATATATTGATGAAAAGGTACTTGTTTTTTGTTTTTCATACTTGTCATCTCTTTCTGTAAAATTATCATTGCATATTTTTCAGTTTACCATGAAAAAAAAAGAAGGAAAAGCTTTCTTTGCCTTTCCTGTTTCTTTTATTTATTGTTTTCTAGGTATTTTTCCCATAAGTCATCAAAAATGTGCATATTTGTTAAGTAATCAGCATTCATTTCTAGATAAGATGATAATTCATGGTAATCTTCAGACTGTTTAGGAAACTGGATATCTTTAGCAGCATCATTTGCAAATTGGCTTTCCTCAGTTTTCTTAGGTGCTCTCAATGTCATTAAATAATGATAAAAACTTCTTCTCATACGTTCACCAATTCTTTTCTATAAAATTTGACCGAGTTGAATGTGCCTCTTCATAGCGCTTAGGTTCTTTTTGATAAAAATCTTGGTGATAATCTTCTGCAGGATAAAAAACAGCTGCAGGTTCGATTTTTGTAACGATAGGCTCACTGAAACGTCCACTTTCTTGTAAAGCTTGTCGACTTTTTTCTGCAATTTTTTTCTGTTCCTCACTTGTATAAAAGATCACTGGACGATAGTTATCCCCTCGATCTTCAAACTGACCTAAAGCATCAGTTGGATCTGTCTGATGCCAATAAATCTCAACTAATTTCTCATAAGACATGATTGCTGGATCAAATTCGATCTCAACGGCTTCAGTGTGACCTGTCGTATGACTCAGCACTTGTTCGTACGTTGGGTCAACAACATGTCCGCCTGTGTAACCGGACGTTACTGAGTGGATACCTGGCTGTGTGTCAAATGGTTGGATCATGCACCAAAAACAGCCGCCGGCAAAAATCGCTTTTTCGCTCAATTTGACTCCTCCTTCTTGTCATTGCTATCTTTTGGCAAGTAAATATTCATGCGGATGTCATCGTCAACTAAATTTATTTTTTCAGCACGAATAAACAAGCCGTTTTGCATTCTAAATTGATCTAAACGAAGTAAAATAGTGCTGTCATCTGGATTTACTTCTACCCAATTTGGTAATTTATAATCTCTTTTGACAAATTTCAAAATCTCTTTCATCGGTAATCCTAAGGTACCAATAGATAAACTTTTGGCTTTTAGTTGCACATTCCCATCATCCATTACGTATGGATCAAAATAAAGATAGAACTGAATTGGATGACCCAGAACTTTAAAGGTACCATTCAACATCGCTTCATTTTCTAAATAGAATTCATAGGTAATGTCTGATCCTTTTTGGAAATCACTGAGATAAAAATCAATTAGTGCATTTATTTGTTTTTTCTTAGATTGAATTGCAATCACAGGCGTTCCGTCTTTTTCAACTAGTTCTGGAACAGGTTTATAGTTTGGTTCACGGATTTGAGTAACTCTTACAAAGACAAACGCTAGACTTCCGATGATCAGCGCAATCAAAACAATAAAAGCAACTTTCCAATGATTAATCGATTTTTTCACTTCTGGCACATTTTTTTTTCGTTTGGTCACTTTTTTAACTTCTTCTTTTTTTTCTGATTCATTTTTCATTTATCTCACTCACTTCCTTTTTCAAGCCATTTATCTTGTGTTTTTACCATTTCGTTACGTACTGCACTTGCCATGATTTGATAGCCTAAATTATTGGGGTGAAAGTGATCTTCTTCGTATAATGCATTATTTTTGATATCTTTTTCTTCACTAGAAGTAGTCCCAGAAGCTATATCTTCACTGCTAACGATTCCTACCTCGTCCCCTTTTCCTTTGTAAAGTAAGTCATTGATTGGAATAAAATAGGCATTTTTTTCTGTGTTGACAATTTCTTGTGTACCATTATTCCAAGTATCCACTATCTCCTGCATTTCTGTGATATCAGGGAAATAAAGATAAAATGGATTATAAATCCCTAATACGTAGATCGGCGCATCAGCATTGTATTCACGGATTTCGGCAAATAATTTTTCTACTTCTTTTTGATAATTTTTTAAAGGTTTTTCAAATGATTTTTTCGTCAAACGGAAAATATCCCCTTTGATTACTTTCATTAAATCGTTCCCGCCCACTGTTAAAGTAATGACATCAGCTGAAGCTAAGCCTTCTTGAATTTCTTTATTTTTTTTGATCCGTTTGAGAATTTGATCGCTTCGGTCGCCGTTTTTACCAAAATTATCTATTTGAACACCATTTAAATTGTACTGTTCCTGCAAATCCTTCGCAACTAATGGGACAAAGCCGCCTGAACTAGTTGAATCACCGATCCCTTCAGTTAATGAATCGCCGATTGCCGTATAGTGAATGACTTCTTTTGTTTCACTTTTAGCTTTTTGCAGTGCGCCAGTGCCTAAAATTGGTTTAGCTTTAGGAACAGCCACGATCAATAATAAAAATACACCAATAATGGTAATAAAAAAGAGCGCAAAATTAGGCCAATTGTTTTTTAAAAATAGTTTCATTGTATCCCTTCCTTTGCTGTAAGTCACGAAAAATGTTCTGGTCTGAAGACTTATAAATTTGAGCGCTATTATCCTCTTTTACAACGCATGAGAACAGTCTAATTCGCTGATACACAGTATCTAAATTTTTATTTTTACTAAACTAAATTATCTCTAGTTTATGTCCATTTGTACAGTAAAATTCACAAAAACTATTATTAAAAAGAGCAGATCAGTTTGATCTGCTCAAAACTCAGTCTGTATAGTACATGATAGCAAAAGCACCTTTACCTGTATGTGTTGCGATCACAGGATTTGTATGTAATACAGGAATATCCATATCAGGAAACAATGCTTGTAGTCCTTCTTTAAATCCATTCGCTAATTCTAACCCATCTGCATGAGAAATACCGATTTGTCGAACATTGGATAACGTACTCAATTCATGTTTTAGCTCATCAAACCATTTATTGAAAGTTTTCATGCCTCGACCTTTAGCGACTGGTATCAGTTCTGTATGATCGAAATCCATGACGACTTTCATATTAAAAATACTGGACAATAATCCGGTTGCCCGGCTGATTCGGCCGCCTTTAACTAGATTATCTAATGTAGAAATTCCAATGAATAATTTTGTATTTTCTTTGACGTGATTGATTTCAGCTAAAATTTCTGGAACACTTGCTCCATTTTTAGCAAGTTTTGCAGCTTGAATTACCTGAAATGATAAGCCTTGGTCAGTGAAATCACTATCGATTACCGTAACATTAGCAGAGCTTAGGTTTCCAGCTTGTCTTGCTGCTTCTACTGTCCCGCTCAAACCTTTTGTCATATGGATTGAAATCACTTCGCTACCATCAGCACCTAAGCGGTCATATAGTTCAACAAATTCGCCGATTGGCGGCTGGCTGGTCTTAGGCAATGCTTTTGCTGTACTCATCAATTCCATAAACTTTTCGCCTTCTAAATGATCGTCATCAGCGTACACTACACCGTCAATCATCACAGATAAAGGCATCATTTGAATCGCTAAATCATCGCGTACACTTTTCAGCATTGTGCAAGAAGAATCCGTCACAATTTTAACATTTGTCATAATTTTATCACTCTTTCTTTAAAAACAACCTCAATTCGTGGTAAAATACTTTTGAGGCTTAAATGTCTGTTTATATTATAACAGACAAAGAATTATTTTTCACCAAATTAAAATGAAGGAAGCTGATTTCTTGGAAAAAGTAAAATTTTCAAAAAAATATATGATTTTAAATGAAGTTCTTAATGCGGTAACTCACGGGATCGGGGCTGGATTAAGTATTGCAGGATTAGTGATTTTACTGGTTAAAGGTGCACATCTTGGTTCTGCGGTCCACGTTGTTTCCTATGCTATTTATGGTTCAACGCTAGTGCTCTTATTTTTAGCTTCGACTTTATTTCACAGTTTGATTTTTACTAGAGCGAAGAAAGTTTTCCAAGTTTTTGATCATAGTTCGATTTTTTTATTGATTGCTGGAAGTTATACGCCATTTTGTTTACTAAGTATCAAAGGCTGGCTTGGTTGGCTATTGTTCGTGCTTATCTGGGTGATGGCAATCAGTGGTGTCGTCTATAAATCCTTAACACTTCACAAACAAGAAACAGTAAAAAATGTATCGACCATCATTTATATTATTATGGGTTGGCTTTGTATAACTGCTGCAAAACCATTATATCATTCTTTAGGACCTACAGGAATCGCGTTATTAGTTGCAGGAGGTGTTTCTTACACGTTAGGAGCTGCATTTTATAGCTTAAAAAGTGTTCGTTTTATGCATGTGGTTTGGCATTTGTTTGTTATGTTGGGAGCAGGCTTCATGTTCTTTTCAATATTGCTTTATACTTAGAATAATACAAAATCCTTTATTTAAAGGTTTTAAGGTACTTCTTTTTTTGACTTATCAAAAAGAAGTACCTTTTTTGTATTTATCTCTTTACAAACCGAACAAACATTCGTATAATGATTATACAAACGTTTGTTCGATAAAAATTATGAGGTGATTAAGAATGAAAGCAGTTCGTCGTGGCGGGTTATTATTTGTTGTATTGATTATTGGTATTTTCTTAGGAACATTAGGGTTACAGTCCGCTTTACTTATTGTTAGCCCTCTATTCATTATATGGTTCATGTTATGGGATGAGAAAAGATACACCCATACAAGAAAAAAAAATGAACAGCAACATTATATCTATCGTAAATATCCATAGGACAAAATAAAAATGATCTCTACTCTGGATTTTATCCAAGGTAAAGATCATTTTTTTAATATTCCATCAATGTAACGATTTCATAGCCGTTAATTTTGTCACGTCCGTGTAAGTCCATCAATTCGATCAAAAATGCACAACCTACAACAATTCCGCCTAAAGACTCAATCAGCTCGATAGTCGCCTTGATTGTGCCACCAGTTGCTAATAAATCATCACAGATCAATACTCGTTGCCCAGGGATTATCGCATCTTTGTGAAGCGTTAATGTATCCGAACCATATTCTAAATCATAGGTTACTTCGATTGTTTCACGAGGCAACTTGCCTTTTTTACGGACAGGAGCAAAACCAACACCTAGCTCGTATGCCACAGGACATCCTACGATAAAGCCACGTGCTTCAGGTCCTACGACCATGTCGATTCTTTTTTCTTTTGCATAATCAACGATTTGTTTTGTTGCTTCACGATACGCCTCCCCATTTGCCATCAATGGTGAGATATCTCTAAATATAACGCCTTTTTCTGGATAATCTGGAATACTAGCAATATAATCTTTTAAATCCATTTTTTATACTTCCTCCTCATTCCACAGCCATTGTTGTAATGTCTCACGATCGCTGTATAACAAAAACTCTTCTGTTTTAATTCTTTTTAAGCGAGTTTGATAGACCTTACTTTCCGTCAAAGGATGATTTTCAGGGTTCTCAACTTTTCTTAAAACACCGTTTTCTATTGTAACAAATCCTAGATCAAAAAACACCTGAATCATAAAAATTAATAACTTTTCTTGTATTTTTAAATGTTTAGCGACAACATTCAGTTTATAGCGAACATCTACTTGTTCCTGTTGTCTCACAAATTTGTATAGTTGGGCATATTGTTCTCTTGTTCCAGTTCCATTTAAATAGGCTTCTTCTTGAGAAATTCCCATCATATAGACACGCTCTATTTTTCCAACTTGTGTGATTTGTTTTAATAAATCGATATCGTCTGGACAGTCAACAAAAACGAGTTGTTCGCTATTTGTTGCTTCGATCGTTGCTACTGCTTCAGGAATACTGGTAAACAAATGTTGCTGACTAGTTTGATCATCGATCAATTTTTGGCTATCTGCATTAAAATAAATATATAGCGTATTTGCTGAAGGTATTTCTTTTTGGCGAGCATTTTTCCCTCGTAGATCGAATAACTGAACGCCATCAACTGAAAAATCGCTGACCATTAGTTGCGGTTTTTTATTTCCATTCCACTCATTGATCGACAATTGCCCTGCTATATTGGTCGTTCCTTGCCCGAATTCATCGACTTGGTTGCCCATTTGAAAGGCAATGGCATCTAATTTAGTACTGCCTTGGCTTATTTGGAATTTAAGATGACTTTTATCTGCTCCGATTTGACGGCTTTGTTCGACTGAGACATCTTCAAATAAGAAATTAGGTACGGGATTATCTGTACCCAAAGGAGCTAGAATTTTTAATTGCTGAATAAATGAAATCGTTGCTTCTTCAACTTTTAATGACTCATCTATCAAGAGTTCTTGTCCTTGAGACAAATCGATTTGATTTGTTTCTAGATAATGGATCAGATGTTGTTTTACTTTAGCGATATTGACCACAGGCAACGTCATACCAGCAGCCATATGATGACCACCAAAATGTGTAAATTCTTCACGAATTTCACTTAATGCATCAAACAAATTCAAAGCTGAGACGCTTCGGCCAGAACCTTTAGCTGATTCGTTGTTTTCATCGATCGTAAGCACGATCGTCGGTTTCCCTGTATCTTGCATGATTCTGCCAGCAACGATCCCAAGAACCCCTTCGTGCCACCCCTGCTTTGCAACAATATGGATAGAATCAGTGGGGTCAATAAGTTCAAAAGCTTCTTTAGTGATCTTAGCCACGATTTCTTTTCGTTCATCATTTTGGCTATTGATATACGTTGCGATTCGCTCTGCTTCTTCTTCATCAAATGTTGTCATCAGTTCCACACCTGGAGTCGCATCACCTAATCTACCTAATGCATTCAATCGTGGTGCGATCGTAAAACCAATATTTTCCTCACTAATGGCTTCTTTTTTTAGTTCAGCTGAGTGGATCAAACTATCTAAGCCGATTCTTTCACCATTTTGAATCATTTCCAGTCCCATTTTGACAAGTACTCGATTTTCATCTGTTAGTGAAACTAAATCAGCAATTGTACCGATCGCTACTAAATCAAGAAATTCAGCAGGCAATTCTCCTAATAAAGCAGTTGCAACTTTAAAAGCCACTCCCACTCCAGCTAATTCTCCAAAGGGATAATGACCTTGTGGATGTTTCGGATGAATGATCGAAAACGCCTTTGGTAATTCTGGAGGCAATTCATGATGATCTGTTACGATGACATCGATCCCTTGCTCCATGGCATAGTTGATAGCTTCATTCCCTGCAACTCCATTGTCAACAGTAATAATTAATTGGACACCATTTTCAATTTGTTCTTTAAAGACAGCTAGATTAGGTCCATAACCGTGAATGAATCGATTCGGCAAGAAGTACTCCACTTCCCCGCCAATCAGCTCGATTGCTTCTTTCATAACCGTGGTACTTGTAATACCATCTGCATCATAATCCCCGTAAACCACTATTTTTTCACCTTGGGCTACAGCATCTTGGATTCTTGTTACTGTTTTTTCCATATCATGCATTAAAAAAGGATCATAAAGATTGTCTATTGTAGGGCGCAAAAACGTTTCTAGCGCTTCTTTTGACTGAATACCACGATGCCATAAAATCTGGCCCAATAAGGGATTGATTTGTTCATTGGTTAGTATATTTGAAAATTCTTCAGGCAAATCACTCTTTTCTCGTAATTGCCATGTATATTTTGCTTTTTTCACGACGTCACTCCTAACCAGATAATTATATCAAATAGCGCAAGAAAACTAAAGAAAGTATCCTAAAAATCAACAAATTAAAAAGCAAAGATAAACGGTTTATGCTTTACCTTTGCTTTTTTAGTGTTATATTTTTTCTTCGCCGCTTCTTGGTTTAGTAAAATGATCGACACGACTGCCCACAGACTCCGTATCAGCACTTGGCGTGATAGGCGCAGCAGCTGCTACAGCATCATATTTCGCTTGTAGTTCAGCCAGCTGATTTTCGTATGTTCTTTTTACTTTTTCAATTTCGTCTTGTGCTAATTTATCTGCATCTGTTTTATATACTTCAATTTCGCTCTGTAACTCTTTCACTTGTTTTTTCTGTTTCAACAATGTAGTTGTCGACGTTAGTAAGCCGATTAGTGCGCCGAGAATCGCAGATCCTAGAATAATAAGGATCAGCGGACCGGTAATTTTCGTAAACCCGAAATTGACCGGTACTGTTTGACTATTTAACACTGCAAAAATAACAACGATCAAAACTAAAATAAGGCCGATAACGACACGCCATTGATTTTTCATATTTGATTTCCCCCTCATGTAAGTAAACGCTGATTTGATATGTTACTTTTTATTTAATACACCACTAGCTAATAAATCCCCCATATGCGGAAATAATGTGTATAAACGATAGGCACCTTCCATCACTCTTGGACGATTGATTTCTCGTTTGCATGTACCCATAGCATTCACGATTTCTTTGGCTAATTTATTTGGCTCTAATACAAACAAGTCGACAGAAGCTAAATAGTCGCCTGATGGATCAGCTTTATCAAAAAACTCTGTTTGAATGGGACCTGGATTAACTGTTGTCACAGAAATTCCTAAAGGTTTTAATTCTAGGCGTAATGCGTTTGAAAATCCTAAAACGGCAAATTTCGTAGCTGAATAAACTGTCGATTTTGCTGTGGCCATTTTTCCAGCCATAGAAGCCACATTGATGATATGACCAGATCCTCTTTCAGCCATTTGAAGCGCTGCTTTTTGCGTAAATACCATCAAACCTAAAACATTCACTTCAAACATATTTCTAGCGACTGCTAAATCAATATCTACAAAGTTTTCAAAAATTCCAAAACCTGCATTGTTGACTAAAACATCAATTGGACCTACTTCTGCTTTGATTTTTTCAAAAACATTCTCTACATTTTCTGGATCTGAAATATCTAGCTGGAAAGAAAATGCTGTTTTACCACTTAGTTCTTCACAGGTTTCTTTTACTTTACCAATCAAATTGATTCGTCTGGCGCATACAACGACGATTGCTCCTTTTTTTGCTGCTTCATAACAAATTTGTTCGCCTAAACCAGCTGAACCGCCTGTTACCACGACTACCTTATCTGTTAAATCTTGTCCTTTGTACATCCTAATTCCCCCTTACTCAGCTTTAAATGGAATCTCTACTATTTCCATATCTTTCACGATTTTTGTTTTAGGAAAAATCTCTTTTGCTTCATTTTCTAAATGGATAATATCACCAGTTAAATAACGCGCGCTGATGTGCGTCAATATTAGTTTTTCCACATGGGCTTCTAACGCGACTTGTGCTGCTTGTTGGCTTGTAGAGTGATAATAGGCTTTCGCCATTTTTTCTTCGTCTTTATTGAAGGTGCTCTCGTGCACTAAGACATCCGCATTTTCTGCCAGCGAAACACTATTTGGTGTTTTTCTGGTATCACCAAGAATCGTTACGATTCTACCCGATTTTCTTTCACCAACAAAGTCTTTCCCATTAATTACTCGTCCATCTGATAATGTTACGGATTCCCCACGCTTGATTTGACCATAGATTGGACCCGAAGGGATGTTTAAAGCGGCTAATTTGTCGACTTGCAATTCTCCTTCATGATCGGCTTCTACGATGCGATAGCCAAAACTAGCAATGCCATGATCTAATTTTTTGCATGTCACAGTGAATTGTTTGTCAGAAAATACGACACCTTCTTTTATTTCAATAAACGTTAATTCATATGAAAGACGTGTTTGTGACACTTTTAATGCGGTTCGAACGAACTCTGCTATACCAGCTGGACCATAAATTTCTAATTTTTCATTTCCGCCTTGAAACGAACGACTGCTTAATAAACCAGGCAAGCCAAAAATATGATCCCCATGCAAATGAGTAATAAAAATTTTTTCGATTTTTCTTGGGCGGATATTGCTTTTTAGAATTTGTAGCTGTGTCCCTTCACCACAATCAAATAACCATACTGCATTTCTTTCATCTAATAGTTTTAGAGCAATACTACTTACGTTACGATGTTTTGCTGGAACCCCAGCGCCTGTACCTAAAAATTGTAATTCCATGAGCTACCTAACTTTCCTTAAACTTCTCTTTTATTTTAGAAGAAAGTTGCCGCTTTAGCAAATAATATTTATTTTACAGGAAAACGTAAAATAACAGTGGTTCCTTTTGGCATAGTATCTGTTAGTTCAATTTTCCCTTGATGCTCGTCCACGATCCACTTCGCAATAGATAGTCCAATGCCATAGCCACCTGTTTTGCGATTTCGTGATTCTTCTCCACGATAGAATCTTTCAAAGACTGCTGCTTTTTTCTCCTCGGCGATACCAATGCCTGTATCACTGATTTTGATCGACCATTCGTTATTTTTTACGCTTGAATAAACAGTGATTTTCTCACCAGATTCAGTATATTTAAGTGCATTGTCTAACAAAATGATCAGTAACTGATGAATTCTTTTTTTATCGAAAAATAATTGCTGCTCTTCACCTAAATCAATGACAAAAGCTTTTTCTTCAGCTAAAGCTAATTCTTGATAGGGCAATAAAATGGTATTCAAAAAGTGGTTGATTTTTACTGGCTCTTTTTCCAATGTCAGTGCATTGGAATCTGAACGAGCTAATAGAAGTAAGTCACTTGTCAATTGGCTTAAGCGTTGTACTTCATCTAGTGATAAAGCAATCGTTTCAGATTCTTCTAAAATCGTATGATTTGGCTTTGTGAATAATTTTTCTAATTTTGCTTGAATGATCGTTAAAGGTGTTCTCAGTTCATGGGAGGCATTTTCAACGAATTCTTGCTGCTTCTTCCAAGAGATCAATATAGGTTTCATAAACCATTTGGAAAGAAAATAGCTTAGGGCAATGGACAATAATCCAAAGATGATCATGCAGATGATCAGGATTTGTTTAAATTGTTCCACAGTTCCTTTTATAGGGTCAGTATTCACCAAAAGTTGAATATAAGCAACCTGATTTTGATTTTCTACTGGTAATGTGATCGAGCGAAATTGCAAAGAACGACCATTACTATCTTTGGTTTGGACACTGCTGATTTTACGCAAATCTGCAGTAGATAAGTTTAAATTTTGGAAATCGTAAAATCGAGAGCCTAACTCTTCTTCATTGAGTATTTCCCCGCTTTTTGACCAAAGAATTACCTGTTGTTGAAAATTGTTAGGCGGCGGCGTGTCAAATTTACCTAATTCAAAAGAACTGTCTTTCGATGGTTCGTTTTTGATCAGTTGATGTTGTAAAAACTTTTGATCATCAGCAAGTCGTTCTAAATCATGGTCGACTGTTTGGTAAATGGATGTTTGCACTAATTGAAAAACGATCAGCCCTAAGATAAGGAAAATACTTGCGAATGATAGTAAGTTTATCAAAAAATAATTGATTCTTTGTTTTTTGCTTAGTTGTTTATTCATGATCCAGGCCCTCTGGTACTTCAAAAAGATAGCCTACATTACGTAACGTTTTGATCCAGCGGTCAATTCCTAATGGTTTTAAATTTTTCCTGAGGTTGCTCATATAAACTTCAACAACTGTTAATGTCGTGTCTGATTGAAATCCCCAAATTCGATCGAACAATTGATCTTTTGTAACAATGCGACCCTGATTTTGCATTAGATAATGCAATAAATCAAATTCTTTCCCTTGAAGCGTTAATTCGTTGTTTTTAAAACATGCTTGACGATTATCCAAATCCAAGCTTAGTTCATTAACAACTAACTTATTTTGACCCTTCATGCCTAATGCTCGACGAGCAAGTGCCTGAACTCTTAGTAATAATTCTTCTCGGTGAAAAGGTTTAGTCAGATAATCATCGCCACCATTTTTAAAGCCGTTCACTTTATCTTCTAGCCCATCTTTAGCAGTTAATATTAAAACAGGTGTATAAATATTTTTCTTCCTCAAAGCAGTTAAGACCTGCTCACCCGATAGTGACGGCAACATTAAATCTAGTACGATCAGATCATAAATCCCTCGTTCACCCTCATACAAAGCCTCTTCACCATCATAAACTTGAGTTATTTCACCTGTTTCAGATAAAATTTCTAAAATACTGTCTGATAAGATTTCATCATCTTCAACTAATAGTATTTTCAGCATCTGTTTCACATCCTTATAAAAAAAGAAGACGCGTAGACATAATTTCTTTGTCACGTCTTCTCACTTCTTTATTGTAACACTGATTAACGATTAATTTTCATCAATTTTGTTTGTATCCTGTTTTTTATCGTGCCATGATTTTTTAGCTGAATCTTTTGTTTCTTTTTCTACTGCTTTAGCATCTGTAATTTCTTTTTCCACGTCTTCAAAATCTAGACGAGTAATTTCTCCACCTAATTCATTCATGATCAATTGATTTAAAGGACGATTGTCATCTTCCTCAGCGATCAAGATCAAGCCAGTTTCTCCTTCTCCAATCTGCTTTGTCACATGTTCAAAAACTGTTTGGGCTCCTTGGATTTCTTTGGCATCTTGAGAAGCTCCAAATAAACTCCCTGCAAACCAACCTAATAAGATACCTAATGGACCACCTAAAATACCAATCAGCATTCCGATCATACTATTCGTTGATGTATGATTATTGCCTGTAAAATCTAGAAAATCATCGATTTTAAACTGATGAACACCATCGTTTACATGGGTTACTACAGCCATTTGTTCTCCTTTGATTTTTTTTTCAGCATATAATTTCTTTATTTCTGAAAATGCTTGGTAAGCTTGACTTTCTACTTCAAAATGCATAATAATAACTCGTTTAGACACATGACCACCTCGTTCTTTTTGATACCCTTATTCTATCAATAAACTAGTCACTAAAGCAATGAAAATCTATTATCTCGGTGGTTGGCCACCAGGTCCTCCTCCCATTTGATTGTCTGTGACCTTTGTACCGGATTGATCAACGGATGTTACCGCATCGTTAAGTAGAATTTTTGCTAATTCTGTACCATTCGAATAATCGCTATTTTGGTATAATCCATTTTTTTCAGTACCAGAATCTTCCCCGCCAGTATATAAAGTTACGCTATCGCCAATTTTTAGATCAGGTGAACTGATAGCGATATGAGAGAAGTTTTTTTCTGGCGCAAATGAAATAATGGTATCTCCTGAAACGTTTTTAAGATTGACCAAGGTTCCTGCTTCTTGATTATTATCAAAATAAAGACTCAATGAGGCTTGAGAGGATGCATCGCTGGTACTCATCGCCATACCTGAGCTACCACTTGCAGCAAATACTCCTCCATCCATCGTAAATGTTCCATCATAATCTAGTGCTCCATTTCCATCGTCCGTTGGTCCATTTACAATTAGTGTACCGGCAGTCATTCGGATATCACCGTTACTATCAATTCCATCTCCATTTGCATTTACATAAGTCGTTCCCCCATTTATTTCTATAAATTTAGTAGTGTCTCCACCGTCATCTGGCTCACTAAAAGAATCTGTTCCGAATTGACCTCCTTGCTCATCTTCTCCTTGACTACCACCAGCAGCATTAATACCATCATCTGACGCCTTGACAGAAATATCCCCATCATTGATTGTGACCGTTGCACCTTCTAATCCTTCATATGAATTCTTGACCGTTATTGTTCCATTGTTGATGAGTAAATCTGTATCTGCATGAATACCGTCATCCCCGCTCGCCAATGAAAATGAGCCATTATTAATCGTAACTGTACCATTTGAATGGATTGTGTCATCCGCTGTGTTTAAGTCAAATGTTCCCTCATCAACGATAATATTTCCAGAAGCTTTTAATCCTTTATAACTAGAGGTGGTATCAACTGATTGATCTTCATAACCATTTACTGTTTGTATTTTGATATCAGATTTGGCAATGGACAAATTGGTTTCCGCCTGAATCCCATCATTACCTGATTGAATCGTAAATGTGCCACCATCAATTGCGATCCAGCCTTTATCTGCTTCATTACTATTATTGGCCTGAATCCCATCTCCTTCTGTTGTTTTTAATGAGAAGCTTCCATCTGCAATTGAAACAGAATCTTTTCCTTTAATTGCGTTATTTTTAGCAGTGATAGTTAAAGCTCCGTTCGTAATAATTAAATCATCTTTGCTTCGAACACCATTGCTGTAATTACCTGTAACCTCCAATGATCCTTTGCCGTTGATTGTTAAATCATCTTTGCTAAAAAAAGTAGCATCTGGTTCAGTTTGTTCAGCTGAATCAAAGGTATAATCTGTTCCATCTGAAAGAGTATTATTGGTCCCTTCTGCTAAAGTCGTGATAACTTTTTTTGCTTGTTCCACATAGATAGCAGAAGAGCTACTATTGATTATTGAAACATTATCTAACACTAAATGTACGGTTTCTTCATTTGCATTGATTTTTATTTGACCTTTGTAACTGCCTGATAAAATGTAAGTCCCACCTGCAGTAATAGAAACTGTATGATCTTTTTCGGAAACACCTGCACCTTCTATTTTACTTCCAGTATCAGTTAATTCAATCTTTGTCGCTACTTCTTCATCATAATCTTCATCAAAATCCTCTTCCTCATACACACCATATTTATTTTCAGATGATTTTTTTGCTTCTTTAACAGTGACAACTTTTTCATTACTTTTAGAAGTTGTTGTCGCTGTTTCTTTTGCACATCCAGTAAAAAGAATGAGTAAAATTGTGAAACCGACACTTGCAAATTTAATTTTTTTCATTATATTCACCTACAATTCTTCTCTATTTGTTGAAACTTTACCAGAAACAATTGTCAAATTGCCATTTCTGACGCGCATAGCATCCATCAATTCTTTTTCCATTTTGCTATCTTTTAAAGTAATTCGATAACGTAGTTCGTACAAACTCCCCATATTAGTTGTTTTCACTGAATCTAAATTAGCTGAGTATGTATACTGCTGAAATAAGTCATCGAATAGTCCAGGATAATCTAAATCTTCTGGAATCGTAATTTTCATTTCCCGTTCCGTAACTTTTTGTTTCTCTCCAAAGTGAATCGTATTTAAAGTCAATAAAAACAAGGCAATTATTAAAGAAAATAATGCAATATAGCTGACATAGCCCATTCCTGTGGCAAGACCTATTCCCATCGACCAAAAGATACTGGTTATTTCTCTAGCCCCACCTGCTACTGAACGAAATCTAATTAAACTAAATGCGCCTAAAACAGCGACTCCTGTTCCTAAATTTCCATTGACTAACATAATTACTAGCTGAACTAAAACAGGTAAAACAGCTAAAGTAATGACAAAATTTTTGCTATAAACATTCCTATACATATGAATATAAGCCACTAAAAGTCCTAAAAAAACCGACGTAATAATACAAACTAACAGTTGTTTAAGTGACAAATCAACTGAACTTTCTACTAATAGACTAGACAACATATTGAAAATCTCCTTTACAATACAAATAACGTTGATAGGTTTGGGCATATTTTGAAAATGAGGTCGGATAAATTTCAAGTTCTGCTAAAATTTCTGAAAACCATATGGGATATGCCCCCAATGCTTTCACTTCCATCAAAACATCGATTTCTGGTGCTATTTTTTCACCTTGATCCTTGAATGCACACATTAGTTGTTCTTCTCGATAACGGATATTGAAATCAAAAGTAATACGAAAATCTGCATTTTTTGAATCAAACAAGGCTCGTCTATCATAAGCAATCATCACTTTAGGTTCTAAGCTTTTTCTTGCGAACAACCAGTCAATTTCCTGTTTTACTTGCTGGTCCTTAGGTGTTTTCAATTTAAATAAATGAGGTTTTTGAATATATCCTGCCACAGATTCATAAGACAACGCCACTCTTCTTTTATAAACAACACCACTAACTTTCTTTTTTATTTCAAGAAAAACAGTGGACTCTTTATTGGGCACACCATAACTTCTGATCCGAAATTTTTCTTTGTACACTGGTTTTTCTATTGAATGACGGATCATCTCGTAATCTTTTGTATCAAAATAGATAGAAATAATTGTATGTAATCCATATTCGTCTTCTTGCATGTATGATTGTAATTTCTCCCTCAACTGATCATACATAGCATCAGTAAGAGCATATTTTTTTTCTTTTCTTTGAAAACTATTTTTTAATTTAACCATTTTAGTTCCTCCTTCGATTAAATTTATTATATAAAAGGAAACATAAATGAAGCTTAAAGAAGAAAGAATAATTCTAAATCTGAATATGTATACTTTTTAAAGATATCACTTTTATAAACTTTAGACTTCAATATAACGAAAAAAAGAGCCGATAAAATCATCAGCTCCTTTTTTCGTTATTATTATTCTACAAATTCAAACTCATACTCACCGATTCGGACAATATCTCCATCTTTCGCTCCACGAGCTCGTAACGCTTCATCAATGCCCATACCACGTAATTGACGTGCAAATCGCATAACACTTTCGTCATGTTCAAAGTTGGTCATTTGGAATAATTTCTCCAACGAATCTCCAGATAAAATCCACGTTGCATCAGAATCACGGTCAATTGTAAATTCTGGTCCTTCTGGTTGGAAACCATAACGAACAACATCTTCAACGATTTCTTCCTCATATAATGGAAATTCTGGCGTTACATCGATCAAATCAGCTGTTGCGTTAAGTAAAGGCTCGATTCCTTTACGTGAAACACCAGAAATCGGGAAAATCGGTAGATGATCTGCATACTCATCTGTCCGTTCTTTTTCGATTTTTTCTTTGAATTTTTTTAAATTTTCTTCTGCTTCCGGCATATCCATTTTATTTGCTACAATAATTTGTGGACGTTCCATCAAACGCATGTTGTGAGATGCTAGCTCTTTATTGATAGCTAGATAATCTTCATAAGGATCGCGTCCTTCCATCCCACTCATATCGATTACATGTAAAATAACTCTAGTCCGTTCAATATGGCGTAAAAATTGTGTTCCAAGTCCAACACCTTGAGATGCGCCTTCGATCAACCCTGGCAAATCTGCCGCAGCAAAACTACGTCCATCACTTGTTGACACCATTCCAAGGTTAGGAACTAATGTTGTAAAGTGATAGGCACCAATTTTAGGGCGAGCTGATGAAATAACTGAAAGTAAGGTAGATTTTCCAACTGAAGGAAAACCAACTAAACCAACGTCAGCTAAAACTTTCAATTCTAATTCGATTTTTCTTTCTTGACCAGGTTCACCATTTTCAGCAATTTCAGGTGCTGGATTTTTAGCAGAAGCAAAACGAATATTCCCTCGTCCACCTCGTCCGCCTTTTGCTACAGTCAGTGTCTGACCATTTTCAATCAAATCACCAATCAACGTACCTGTTTCAGCATCACGAACCGTTGTACCTGGCGGAACTTTTACAAAGGTATTTTCTGAGCCACGGCCATGCATGCCTTTACTCATGCCATTTTCACCTGGCTGTGCTTTAAAATGACGATTAAAGCGAAAATCCATCAAGGTACGTAATCCTTCTTCCACAACAAGAATAACATCTCCGCCTTGACCACCATCACCTCCGGCAGGTCCGCCATCAGGTACGTATTTTTCTCTACGAAAGGCAACCATTCCGTCTCCACCCTTACCAGCTTTGACATCGATCGTTACCTGATCTAAAAACATGGACATATTTTGTCCTCCTATCTTAAAGAAATTGGGATAAAGGATTTTGCATCCGAAAATAAAAGAAACCTATTTCACCATTTCTTCTGGTTTTACATTTTTTTACAATTTTAATTGTTTGTGTCGTTTTGCTTTTCAAGAACAATATCTGTTTGAAAGCCTTTCTTATTGTAAAGGTTAAACCTAAATTTGTCTAGCCAAATTCGTTTTTATGAACTGGAATTAGAAGCTGCTACAGAGACAGCAATAGCCGCAGCCACTGCACTAGCTTCTTGTGCCATCATCATTGTGATCGTTAATGCGGATATATTCAAACTATTGTTAGACAAAAGGCTCATTTCTTCATTTATCAGTAAACCTAAAGCTAAAGAATGGCGAAAATCCTTATAAAAACGTAAATTTGTTTTTTCTTCAAGAAGCTCTAAGTACTCACTTAAGGCTTGAAAATTTATTTTTTTCAACGTATTCAAAAAAGCAAGTGTGACGATACTATTGTAAAATTCAGGTCTAAATCGAAGCCCTGATCCTTTCAACTCATCTATTACAAATTCAATTTGGTCGATCAATTCAATAGAGAACTTGCCAGTTAGCATAGCAGCGGTCGCCGCAGCAAATTGAAGTTGATTTGACTTATGAAAGCCACGATCATTTAAGATTTGGTAATACTCTTCCACCAAATCTCCAACCTGTTTAGTCGTCAAAGATTTTAAGTTTTTTTTCTGAGCCAAAGCGATTGCAACCATACCATCCTCGGCACCAGTAAGAAAATAATGATGCGTCTTTAGTTTTTCAAAAATACTTTGTCCTCTACGTATGATAAATTCTTTCTCAGCTGTTTCAGTATATTGAAGCAAATAAGCCGAAAAATAAGAGTAGGAAGATGCCTGGAAACCCACATCACGCAATCGCTGATAATCAGTGATCAACAGATGAATATCTAATGCTTTCGATTTACCATTTGCTAATAACATTCCTAATAAAATCCCTCTAACTGGTTGCACTAACACATTAAAAATTCCCAGCTCACTTTGAAGCTGTTTTTCCATCCAACGGTAATCCGTATCTGAGAAAAGACGTTCATTGTTTGCGAATGATTGCGCCACTGTATAAACTACTCGTTTATCAAACCATTTCCCTTTACCTTCTTTAAATGCTTGGTAATTTATTTGAAGTAACGCAACAACATGACTTCTACTCATTTTTCCAACTCCTTCTTGATCAAAAAACAAGATGTTTGATAAAAGTTTTAAAATACGCCCATGAGGTTGGGACAGAAGCGTTTAACGCAGACTTATTTCCGAAGGCGTTGCTTCTGCTCCCACCGTTTATTCAAATTCCTTAAACTCGTAAAGTTATGGCCTAGCCTCGTAAGTCTTCTTTTTTTATTAAATCAAGCGTGTTCAGCAATATAGTTCACTAATGACTCTGTCTCATCCCATCCTAAACATGGATCAGTAATAGATTGTCCAAATGTTTTTCCATTAGCTTCTTGACGTCCACCTTCAAGGAAGCTTTCAATCATAAAACCACGGACCCATTTTTTCATATCATGATTCCACGAGCGATTGAATAAAGTTTCTTTAACGATTCTAATTTGTTCTTTATGTTGTTTTCCAGAATTGTCATGATTTGTATCAATGACGATAAACGGATTTTTGTAATCACCCTCTTTATAAAGATTTACCACTTTTAATAAATCTTCGTAATGATAGTTAGGATTGTTCTCTCCGTACTCGTTTAGACCACCTCTTAATACAACATGAGCTAAAGGGTTAGAGCTGGATTCAACTTCAAGTCCGTTAAAAATAAATTCTTGTTTTTGTTGTGCTGCATATAATGAGTTAAATAACACCTTTAAATTGCCGCTAGTTGGATTTTTCATGCCAGTGGGTTGATCGATTCCACTAGCAACGAATCGATGCTGTTGATCCTCTACAGAACGCGCTCCAACTGCAATATAACTAACTAGATCTTGAACAAATTCTAAGTTTTCAGGATAAAGCATTTCATCTGCTGTTGTTAATCCCGTTTCACTGATCACACGATTATGTAAACTGCGAACGGCTGCAATTCCTTTGATTAAATTACTTTTTCCTTCTGGATTTTGTTGATGTAATAATCCTTTATAGCCGTCGCCATTTGTCCTAGGTTTATTGGTATAAACGCGTGGAACCATAAAAATTTTATCTTGGACTTTTTCTTGTAGCTTTGCTAAGCGAGCAACATATTCCATTACAGCATCTTCATTATGTGCTGAACAGGGGCCGATCACTAAAAGAATTTTTTCATTTTTCCCTTCAATGATTTCTTTTAATTCTTGATCACGAACAGCTTTTACTTTCTCTTGTTCAGATGTTAATTTTGATAAAGATTTGACTTGTTCAAAATTGATCGGTTTGCTTAATGATTTAAAACTCATACAATAACTTCCCTTCATTTTTCCTATAATCAAACAATAAAAATTGATACGACTAAAATAAAAAAAGCCTCGTCCTCTTCATTTCTGAAAAGGACGAGACCGAATGATCCGTGTTACCACCTTTGTTTACAATCAGCTTGCACTCATTGACTTGACAGGTACAAAATTATACCCTGGCACAATAACGGGTGCACATAACCGTCACAGCCTACTCGATTCGGTGTGAAGTTCAAAGAGGAATTCAGATACATTAGGTTTGCGCGCCTCTCAACAACCGGCTACTTTCTGTACACCTGTATTATCTTACTAGTTCTTATCAAAACATTTATTGTTTATTGAAGTCATTGTAAGAGATTCTGTCAGAATTGTCAATCATTTAAAAAGTAAAAATCGAAAAACGATAATATGAAAATTTGCTTTATTCGACATTCACTATTCAGAACTAAGCTATTCAGTTGGTTGATTTTTCTTTTTTTGTTGACATGCTTGACAGATACCATGGAATGTTAGGCGATGATCTTTCACCATAAAATGATATCGTTGTTCGATCACCTGTTCTACTTCACCTAGTAAATCATCTTCTACTTCTTCGATGTTTCCACATTCTAAACATAAAAGATGATGATGGAAATGTTTTGCTCCTTCTTTACGTAAGTCATAACGCGCTAATCCGTCATTGAAGCTTACTTTATCTACGACTTTTAAGTCAGTTAAAATTTCTAATGTTCGATAAACCGTTGCTAAACCAATTTCCGGGCTCTTCTGCTTTACTAAAAAGTAAATATCTTCTGCAGATAAATGATCTTTCTCATTTTCAAGTAGGACCAAAACTGTTGCCTCTCGTTGAGGCGTCAGCTTGAAACCAGATTCATGCAATTGTTGTTTTGTCTTCTTTAAAGCAGCAGTAGAATCCATTAATGCAGCCCCTTAATTATAATAATTATAATCTAGAATCGTCATTTCTAGTATTACATTATAATAAGTATAAAATATCTCTTGAGTATTTGCAAGTGATTCTCAATTAGAATAAACAAACTACTATTTTTCTGATTGATCTTCTTTTAAACGAGTCAATCCTGCTTCTTGCGTAATCTTTCCTTGCTTCAACAAATTACCGATTGCACGTTTGAATTGTGCTTTGCTGATACCGAAAGTTTGTTTGATTTCTTCAGGATTTGATTTATCTGTAAAAGGAATAGTATGATCTGCTGATCGTTCCAAAAACGTTAAGATCATCGCTGCATCATCACTGATAGCCTCATAACCACGTGGTTTCAAAGAAATATTAAGGGTCCCATCCGGGCGTACACCGATCACACGACCATTCACTCTTTCCCCTAAACGAGGTTCTTGATAGCGTTCTGAAGGGTGGATAAAGGCACTATAAAAATCATCCGTCAAAACAAATGAACCAACCATTTTTAAGCGGTACACGATGCCGCTGATATTTTCATTTTTCAACTCTTCCATCCCAGGTTTGGCCATCGCTTTAAAAATTTTCTCATCTGCTAATTCGCCCCAGATTCGTTCTTTATTATCAACTTTTAAAGCGATCATCAATTGATCCCCTTTTTTAGGCCATAATTCACGCATTACAGGCAGTTCATCCAATGAAACGACAACATCCTTATCTTTTAAACCAATGTCCACAAAGGCGCCTAAATCACGTCTTGTACCTGTCACTGTTCCGAATGCATATTGGCCTATCCGAGCCGTAGGTATGTTCGTCGTCATCTCTGGTTCTTGTTTTTGGTTCATATAACCGAAGCCTTCTACAGCTTCACCGATTTCATGCGTACCTTCTTCTTTAGATAAACGCAATGTAATCCCATTTTTTTGCAAAAAGTAGTGACTTTCATTTTCATCGATTACTAATGCTGTAAAAATTTGTGCTAATAATTCGTTCATATTATTCTCCTTCTGGCACTTAGCCTAAAAAAATACGTAATAATGCAATCGTAACGATTCCTACTACAACTGTTTTCATCAAATCTTTTGTACGAATAGCAACAAGTAAAGTAGGAATACAGCTTAACGCTTCTAACGTTTTTACTTTAGGAAAGCCTGTTGCCTGAACTTCTAAAATACTCTGAAATAAGAGTGCCGTCAAGATACAAATGGGAATATACGATAAAAAGCGCAGAAACCATTCTGGAAAATCTACTCGTTTTGAAATCAAAAAGGGAAAAATCCGTGGAATCCAAGTAACGATCGAACACCCTAGAATCGTCAACAAAACATAATTATTACTCATGATGATTCACCATCCCAACTGTACAGCCTAAAAGTGTAGCGAATAAAACGGAAATCTCTGACGAAAAAAAGCCCATAAAAACGTACAACGATAGACAAACTGTTCCTAAAACAATCAATGTTTCTTTCGTATGCTTTTTGATGGGTCCATCTACTTGTAAAATAAACAATCCCGCAAACATTGCTACTAAAGCAAAATCTAGGCCTAAAAGGTAAGGATCTGGGATAAAGGCACCCAACAATCCACCTATGATAGTTGAAATGATCCACGCTAAATAAGCCGTGATATTTAACCCATGAGTCCAAGCAGAACTCACTTGACGGTCGTTTGTTAATGCTGTCATGAGTACGCCATAAGATTCATCCGTTAAAAGAGTACCGATTCCAATACTAGTTATCAGCGGTTCTTTCTTGAAATAAGAAGCCACAGACATACTCATTAAAAAATGGCGTAAATTAACTAAAAAAGTCGTAAAAATAATTGCTGAGATTGGTGACTGGATCGCTAGCATACCACAAATAATAAACTGGGCTCCACCGGCATAAACTAAAATCGACATCAGTGCGATCTCCATAATGGATAGTCCAACATTTTTTCCTACTACTCCCGCTGCGATACCAATTCCTAAATAACCCAAAATCGTTGGGATGCAGGCATTTATCCCTTCTTTAAACGTTACATATTCTTTATTTTCCATACCATTCTCCTCGTACTGAAACCAATCGTCATTGGTATTTATTAAAAAATAAAGGCAAAGTAAATTCGCTCTACCTTTATTCGTTATTTAGGGTGTGAAACAAAAGTGACTTTTACTTTCGTTTCACACCCACCTTCATTTTCTGAAAAATAATGTCTTATCTTCCTGCATTTCTTGAAGCATTCCCTTTGAACCAACCAGTTTTAGCATTGATCGTTACTAAATATTGGTTATCTGCTCCATATAAATTATAATAACCTTCGCCGTCTATAATTCTTGCTGGTTGTAAAGAATAGCCTCCTTCTTTGATATACCCACGTTCAATACTTGTGGCAATTACTTTTTCTTTAACACCAGGTGCCCAACTCCAAGCAGGATTACTCATATCACTGACATCATTAGGATTCACTGAGTACACAGGATCCGTGTAAACGCCTTGAGCATTCGGTCCTGAGAACGTGTTAGAGTCAGGTTGTGCGCCATTTGTCGCTTGTGTATCATTTCCCTGACTACCTGTGCTCCCATTCGATTGAGCAGGAGTTTGATCTGCAATTGCTTGTTGCTCTGCAATCGCTGCCTCTGTATCTTTTAATGACGCATCAGCTTTTACTAAAGCTTCATTTAATGGTTTGCGTAATGTTTCGCTTTTGACTTTATCGACTTCTGTCTTAGCGGCTGTATAATTTTCTCTGGTCAAAGCATCTGTCAATTCATTGTTTTTATAAAAAACATCTACGGCTGCTTTTGCAGTTTGCAATTGATCATATTGATTCACAGCTTGATCTGTTGCCTGATTCAGTAATTTATCAAAGTCGTCAGTTCCTTCACGCTTTGCAAGGTCTACTTTTTTATCAGCTTTGATTGCAACATCTTTTAATTTGTTTCCGTCGATGATCGGTTGCACAAATAGTTCATTTACTTTGGTAATCGCAGTCTGCTTCTCAACTACTTTATTATAAAGGGATTCTAGATCTTTATAGTTGGGCTCTTCTTTAAGAGTATCTAAATTTTCTTTGATAGATTTTGGACTAACACTAACCATTTCTGGTTTAAGAAACAGTTGTTTATCATCTGTAAAATAACTATTTAATTCTTTTTCAGTTTGGGTAGCTAATTTTTCTTGTTTTTGTGTCACTTGACCATTAGTTGATGGCTTCTTTTGTGTCTGACTATAGGCCAACCATGAACCTCCAGCAAGTACAACAACTGCCGCTAAAATAATCGACATTTTTTTATAGTTCTTGTGTGTTGAAGGACCTGAATCCTCTTTTTTTATTTCTTTTGGTTTGGACTCTTCATCTTTTGATGTTTCAAATTGTTTTTTAACTGTCTTAGCTTCTTCTCCATCTTTAAAGAAAATCGGCGCTTCGTCCATTTCTATTTCTTCAGGTTTTTTACTTTTTGATGGGATTTCTGCTGTATTGTTTGGCAATGCTTTTGGACCGATCGGTTTTGTGTCAGTTACTGCTTCTTCTGGTTTAGTGAATCTTTTGATTTCTTCTTTTGGTAATGTTTCATTTTCTTGATTTAACTCTTTGTCTGGTGTTTCAGTTGTTTTTTTATCGGATTCGTTTAGATTCACTTCATCTTGTCCTTTATCATTTGATTCTAGTTCTCCACCAGAGGCTAATGGTTGCTCGTCAATTTCTAGCTTTTGAACATCTTCATCTGTCTTTTCTGATTCGATTGGTGCATCAACAATTGGTTTATCATTTTTATGTTCATTGATGTATTGATTTAAAGCAGCGGTGTTCAACGGTTTGTCATTTGGTGAAATGGTGTCTTTTTCAGCGTTTTCTTTTTCTTCTGTTGGCGATGCTTTTTCTTCTTTCGGCTCAATTGGTGTTTTTTCTTCTGGTTGTTGTTCATTAAACATTGTCATCACATGACCAATGCTCATATCTTTTAATTCTGACCATTCGATATTTTCATTTTGTTCTTTATTTAAAAAATTAGAAGTATCGTCTGTCTTTTCTTCTTTTGACTGATTTTCTTTAAAAGAATAACCACATTTTGAACAGATTTCTTCTTGGTTATCTATTTCATTTCCGCAATTCGGACATTTTTTCGTCATTCATTCCGCCTCACATTCTACACATTCGTAAATCTAATCTACCATAAAATCGCGTTTCTTCCAATATGTACTATCTAACTTTTTTGTTACGATTGTTAAAAACAGCCCTTTCCGAAAGAAATCGAAAAGAGCTGTTCAAATTTTTTGAAAAAAACTTCTTATTCTAGAAAATCCTTCAATTGTTTAGAACGAGAAGGATGGCGTAATTTACGTAGTGCTTTCGCTTCGATTTGACGAATCCGTTCGCGTGTTACACCAAATACTTTCCCCACTTCTTCCAATGTTCGTGTCCGACCATCATCTAAACCAAAGCGTAAACGTAACACATTTTCTTCGCGGTCAGTCAATGTGTCAAGTACATCTTCTAATTGTTCTTTCAACAACTCATATGCTGCATGTTCAGCAGGACTTGTTGCATCTTGGTCTTCAATGAAGTCACCAAGGTGAGAATCATCTTCTTCACCGATCGGTGTTTCCAACGAAACTGGCTCTTGTGCAATTTTTAAGATTTCACGTACTTTTTCAGTTGGTAAGTCCATTTCTGCACCGATTTCTTCAGGTGTTGGTTCCCGACCCAAATCTTGCAGTAATTGACGTTGGATTCGAATCAATTTGTTGATCGTTTCCACCATATGCACAGGAATTCGAATCGTTCTAGCTTGGTCAGCAATCGCACGAGTGATCGCTTGACGAATCCACCATGTCGCATAAGTTGAAAATTTAAATCCTTTACGATAATCAAATTTTTCAACAGCTTTCATTAGACCCATATTTCCTTCTTGGATCAGATCAAGAAATTGCATGCCACGTCCTACATAACGCTTTGCAATCGAAACAACTAAACGTAAGTTAGCTTCTGCTAAACGTTGTTTTGCTTCTTGATCCCCTTCTTCGATTTTTAAGGCTAATTCTACTTCTTCTGCTGCCGTTAATAATTGGACACGCCCGATCTCTTTTAAATACATACGGACAGGATCATTGATTTTAACACCAGTCGGGGCAGATAAATCTTCCATTTGGGCTTTTTCAGCAACTTTAGCGTCTTTTTTTAGACTATGTTCACTTGGATCACCATTTTCATCAACAACACTGATTCCAGCATCTTCAACTTTTTGGATCAACTTCTCCATTTCGTCGGCATTCAATGTAAATGGCGTTGCTAATTTGTTTGTTAGATCATCATAAAGAACATTGCCTTTCGGTTTGCTCTCTTTGATAAAGGCTGCCAATGCAGCTGCATATTTTTTTTCTGTTTCTTTTTCCATGAAAGAAGGCCCCCTTCATTTTTCCATTCGGCTAAATATATAAATAATAGTCAATTACATTGTCTAAAAGAATCATTAAGACGCTGTACGACTTTTTTGCAATTGTTTTACTAAGTTTACGACTTCGATTGCTAGTTCATCTACTAACTGCTTATTTCCAAGGCGTTCTGCCTCTTTTTTCTGCAGTTGTTTTTCTTTAATTTGATCTTCTAAGCTAGAATTTTCAATCACTCTTATGACGTCAGCAATTTCACGCTCCGAACTTTCTTCAGAAATTACTTGCAAAGACACATCAATCGCTAACTTCTTAACCGCTTCTTCTTTGAGATAATCAATAAAATCAGCAAGTAAAAAGTCGGAATGAATGCTCATATAACTGTCCAATAATAAATAAAGTTCCTGATATTGGTCATGAGCAAAACTAAATTCTGATAGCTGAATCATTTGATTTCTGACGCTTTGTTCATTCATCAAACGATAAAGTAATGTACGCTCTGCTTTTTCTACTTGCGTCAAAGGCAACTTATTTTGCACTAAAGGAGTGGACATCTCTTCAGGCATTTCGGGTGGTTCAAGCATATCATCAAATTCATATAGTTGAGGTGCAGGCGTTGTTTGTTGCTGGCGTTCACGTCTTTTGGTTGAGCGTTGTTGTGTTTCTAATTGTTTTAGTTGCTCTTCTAAAGAATGAAAAGATAATTGGAATTCTTGTGCTAATTGATTTAAATAACGATCTCGCTCTAACGGCGACTGCACTAATATCAACTCTTGTAACAAATCGTTCACATAATCTAGTTGCTCTTTTTCGTTATTCATATTTCTAGTCAAACGATGATAGTGCATTTTAAAACTAAAAACTGTCTCTCGACCATGCAATGCTAACTCACGAAATGACTCGTCACCATATTTTCTCAAATACTCGTCTGGATCCAATTTTTCTGGAATACTGACGATACTTAATTGAAAACGACTGTGCTCGCTTAACAAAGAAATCGCACGATTGGTCGCTTCTACTCCAGCTGTGTCACCATCGTAACAAACCACTAGTTCTTTTGCTACACGTTCGAGTTTACGGATCTGCTCATTGGTCAAACTAGTTCCCATCGACGCAACACCACTCGTGATACCCGCTTGCCAAGCTGCGATAACATCCATAAATCCTTCAAAAAGAAATACGGTATCTTCTTTACGGATTTCCTTACGAGCTTTATCAAAGTTAAATAAGGTATCTCTTTTATTAAACAAAACAGTTTCCGGACTATTTAGATATTTAGGCATATCATCACCCGAAAAATCTTCTGTTTTAAGTAATCTTCCTGAAAAAGCAATTATATTTCCACGATCGTCATTAATTGGAAACATGACACGCTGATAAAAACGATCCAAAAATTCACCGTTGTCTCTTTGGATAAACAATCCCGACTCTTTTGATAACTCTTCAGCAATTTCATCATTTTGAAATACTTGAGTCAAGAAATCACGCTTTTGAGGTGCGAACCCTATTTTGAATGTTTCGATCAGTTCTTTGGTCAATCCGCGCTCTAATAAATAATTCAACGCTGGCTCACCTATTTGTGTGTTCATCAAAACATGATGGTATAGATCCGCTGCCTTTTTATGCAGTTCAATTAATTTTCGATTTTGGAAATTTCCCGTCGAGTCAGACTCCATTGTATTAACCCAATCGATATTGACAGGTATCTGTTCTAATTCAGCCACTCTTCTCACGGATTCTGGAAAATTGATTCCTTCTATTTCTTGCAGAAAATTAAAAACAGTTCCGCCTTTTCCGCAGCCAAAACAGTGAAAAATTTGTTTGTCTTCTGCTACTGAAAATGAAGGGGAACGTTCTTCATGAAACGGACATAAACCCATATAATTCTTGCCGGATTTTTTTAATTGAACATATTGTCCAACCACATCAACGATGTTCGTACGTTGTCGTACTTCCTCGATAACTTCTTGAGGAATTCTTTGTGCCACTGTTCTCACCTCCAAAAAATAGCCAAAAGCTAATTCATGCGATAGTCAGTAAAAAAGCACTGAAAGCTTCAGCGCGACTTTTAAAAGACACAATTACACATGTTTCATTGTATCATACTAATCATAATTTTCAAGTAAATTGCATTTTTATTTTCATAGCGAATGTATTTTAACGGCATTAGTTTACATAAAAATATTATAGTAACTTGATTTATCATAAATAAATAGAAAAAACAGACCACTATCATCTGTTTTTTCATCTATTAGCTATAAAGACTGAGATTACTTTCTCAGTTCATTGTGAGTCTCTTGAATTTTAGTATCTTGTGCCGTCCACAACTCCTTAACGACAGGGATATTTCCTAATTCAGTCATGTTACTTGGTAAGATCACTGTATTTGTGTCACTTCTGACAACTTGCTTAAATGCTTCAATTCCTAAATAAGCTAACGCTTGATCATTTAAGTCACTCTCTTTGATTGCTTGATTCAACGATAAAATACGTTGTCTCTCAGCTTCTGTTGTAATACGAATACGTTCTGCTTCCGCATCCGCATCAATTTTTGTTCGTTCTGCTCTCGCGTTTGCATCGATTTTTGTTTGCTTCGCTCTAGCTTCAGCGTCGATTTGCATTTGGGACGCATTTGCTTCTGAGTCCAAGATGATCGATTGTTTTCTACCTTCTGAAATCGTGATCGTCGATTCTTTATCTCGACTTGCCGTGATCAGTTTGTTCATTGAATTTACAATTTCATCTGACACAGAAATTTCACCAATATTGATTCGATCGATAGATAAACCGTAGCCGGCCGTGATGTCTTTGACACTTTCAAATAAACTTACGTTAATCTCTTCTGTACCATTAAGCACTTCATTTAAGTCCATCTTCCCTATGATGCCGCGTAAATTTGACTGGCAATCTTGAATCATAGACGTAACTGAATCTTCATTATCATAAACGAAAGCCCGAACATCTGTTACATGATATTTGATTGCTTCATCCACCTCAACAATTACATTATCACGTGTAATGACGCTTTGAGATTCAATTTCTAAAGGTGTTTGTTTTAAAGAAACGCGTCCCCTTACTTTGTATAGTACTGGAATCAGGAAATGAAGTCCAGGGTCGATTGTTTTAACATACTTACCAAAACTTTCAACTATTTTTACTTCACCTTGTTGGACAATAATGACCATTTTCGAGATAAGAATCAGAATCAAGACAAGAACAATAATAAAAATTAAACTATTAAGGATTATCAATATAATTCACATCACTTTCGAATAAATAGTTATTTACAGATACAAATAATTCTGTGCTGGAAAAATCTACGACCTCCAACATCGCCCCCTTTTCAGGGATGCCATTAATTACACGATACATATATGGACTGCCATAAATCCGTATGACACCATTAAAATTATCTGTAGCTGAGCGAAAACATTTCCCAATCGTTTTGCGCATTTGATATTCTCCACTCATAGATCCCCCTCCTTATTTTTATACTTTTCATCTCGTTTTAAAGATCCTTGATCGTTTTACCAGCTCGTTTCATTTGGAAAAGACCGATCATGATTCGAACCACAATATTAAATAGCATCATCACAGCAAAAATCGGTAATGTTTGGTGATTTAAAAATCCTACTTCTAAAATACTATGGAACAGCATTGCAGCAACATAAATACCACCAACAGTTGTAATAGCTAAGAAAATCCTTAATGGATTAAACGGCAAACACGCACGAACGACTGCCATACAACTAATACCGATCAATAAATAATACATCAATGTCGTTGTTTCCATTTGAGCGAACCCTTGATTTTGTCCCATCAAGTAAACAGCCACGATATTGAACACTACTAAAACTGCATTGACAGACGCATTTCTCAATGCTGTTGGTAAGAATTTTCCTTGTACTTTTCGTTTATCGCTTTCAAATGACAAGAAGAATGCCGGATATCCTTCAATTGCTAAATCGATCAAGGTGATTTGAATCGGAATGAAAGGAAATGCAATTGTCGTAATCACGCAGATCATCGATAAAATGAACGAATAAATTGTTTTTATAAAGAAAACACTCGCAACTTTGGTTACATTATTCACAACACGTCGACCTTCGAATAAGACATCGGGTAATGTCGTGAAATCAGAGTCCAATAACACTAAATTAGAAATTTGTCTCGTTGCCCCATCACCTTCTGCCATGGCAATGCTGCAATCTGCTTCTCTTAAAGCTAGAACATCATTAACGCCATCACCTGTCATCGCTACAACATGATCATTATCTTTTAATTCGCGAACGATCGTACGTTTTTGTTGGGGAGTTACACGACCAAAAACAGTATAATCATGAACTGCTCTACGCACGTCTTCTTCTGTTTCCATCGTGGACATATCAATATATGATTCATAGCCAAATAATCCGGCGCGACGCGCAATATTAGAAACCGTGACTGGGTTATCACCAGAAATAACTTTTAAATCGATTCCTTCTTCACGTAAATACGCTAACGTTTCATTAGCATTTTGACGAATTGGGTCATCGATTTCTACCACTGCTAATGGTTCTAAATAGGGCATATTTTCTTCATCTAATGGCGTATTTTCTGCAATTCCCAACATTAACACACGGTATCCGTTCTCTTGTGCGTCAATCACTTCTTTTGGCAAACGCTCAGCTGCAACTAATTTTTCAGGCGCACCAAGATAAACTGTCCCGAGCTCTTTAAATTCAATCGCTCCCCATTTTCTTTCGGAAGAAAATGACAGCGTCTTAATAGCACCAAAACGGTTTGAAAGTTCAAAATAATCACGAATTGCTTGCATCGTAATGTTGTTATCTGTACTTTCTGCTAAATAGCTACCCATGATTTGCGGGAAATTTTCATGGTAATTTGGATGCAACACTTCAACTTTTTGAACTTTCATTTTACCTTCAGTGATTGTTCCAGTCTTATCTAAACAAAGTGTATCGACATGGGCTAATGTTTCAATTGAATACATATCTTGAACCAGAATACGTTTTTTGGCCAACTTTACAACCCCTGTTGTCAGCGTAATACTGATCAAGAGAACCAAGCCTTTTGGCAGCATTCCAAGTAAAGCCGCTGCCGATGCCACTACCGATGCTTCTATACCAGAGTCACGTATCATAAAACCTTCTACAAACAAAATGATCCCCAAAGGAATAATCACAACGCTCGTAAATTTCGATACTTTACGAATTGAATTAACTAATTCAGACTGAATTGGTTTATGAACTTTTGCTTCAGCTGTGATCTTAACCGCGTAATTATCTGCCCCGACATGAATCACTTTTCCATACACTTGACCACTTGCTAGAAAACTACCAGATAATAAAACGTCACCTTCCGTTTTTTCGATCAAATCTGATTCACCAGTTAGCAATGCTTCATTCGCTTCTGCTTTTCCATCTAATACTTCCATATCAGACGGAACTTGTTCCCCAGCAGAGATCAAAACAATATCATCTATTACTAATTCTTTTGTATCGATTTCTACCTCTTTACCGTCACGAATAACATGAACGCTTTCTTTGGCGACAATCGATAATTTCTGTACTAAGTTTCTAGCATGGATTTCTTGATAGATCCCCATTCCCATATTCACTAATATAATGGCTAAAAAGGCTAAATTGGAGTAGGCTCCAACAAAAAGAAGACAAAGTGCGATTCCAAAGTTTAAAAAGTTAAACAATGTCATTACGTTATCATAGATAATGGCCTTTGTGGATTTAGCGACATTCTCTTCGTAGTCGTTCTGTAATCCCTGTTTTTTTCGTTCTTCTACCTCTAATTGAGTCAATCCTTGTTTTCGATCAAACTTATTTGTCATGGATTTGATTCCCTACTTTCTCATTGTTAAAAATACATCTTCTTTAGTTTACTTGTTAATAGAAAGAACTTCAAGAAAATCCTTAAGAATTCGTACTAATTCGTATACGATAATTCTTAAGGATCGGTGTTTTTATATTAACTTTATTTTAACCACTTAATAAACTGTTCGTTCATTCTCACCAAATCAGCATAAAACATGTTTCCTCCATTACTATATAAAAACCCTCCATTATAAAGCAATGCCTGCGGACGATTATAACGGTATGTTTTTTGTTCCGTATTTCCAAGCAATGGTGACAGTACTTCTTTTGAATACTTTTCTGCTAGGTGAATCGAATTTTTCCCGCCGCGTTCTTTCACAAATTGAATATAATCTAACCCAAAATTATACGCTTGAACAGCTGTCCAAATATCACAACCTGCTTCATTGGCTTGATCGATCGATTGGGCTAAAAACGCCACTCCATTATCAATGCTTTCTTTGGTTGTTCCGATCATATGCCGCTCGCCATATGCACTCTCACTACTTTGCATCAAGTCCTCTGTACGACCTTTTGATTCAGTATAAATAATAGCTAAAACTAAATTTTTGTACTCTGGAATATTATTCTCTTTCACTGCTTGTTCCACTTCATCTTCGTAGGTCATCACCTGCTGAACGTTTTGGCGAATCTTAAAACCAAAATAACCTAAACTAATAAGCAGTAATAGTAAAAACAAAAGTAACAATCTTTTTACGATTTTCATCCATGTGCCCATCTTATCATCCAACCTTTTTATAAGTAGATTTCATCATACTTTATTATTTAAAAAAAATCTAAAAAAAGAGTCATTCTTTAGTATTCTTTAATAAAAATTTGAAATTCTATTTAACCATTTTAGTTTGAAATCTAATTAAAAACAGATATACTAAGGAAGTCAGGTGGTATGGATATGGAAAAACAAAAAAAATTACTAATAGCTGTTGATAATAGTTTCATTTATTATGAAATATCAGGTACAGGTTTTCCCCTGTTTCTCCTTCATGGAAATGGTGGAAGTGGAAAATATTTTGAGAAACAAGTTCCTGAATTCAGTCGCCACTTTACTGTTTTTACAATTGACAGCCGAGGGCATGCTCGTTCAACAAATAATAGTAACATCCTCTCCTTTGATCAAATGGCAGAAGATATTTATTTAATTATGCAACAAGAACACATTACACAAGCAAATATCGTTGGCTTTAGTGATGGTGCGAACTTGGCAATGGTTTTTGCAAAAAAACATCCTGAAATGGTTCATCGTTTAGTTTTGAACGCTGGCAATACCGAGGTTGAAGGAGTCCATTTACCGATAAGATTGATTACATCCATTCAATCTATTTTTTTTAAACTTTTTGCATTATTCAGTAAAAAAGCGCAGCGACAATTACTTCTCACTCGCTTAATGACGCACGACATTGGTGTTTCTAGGTCTGATTTGCGGAAACTAACAGCCAAGACCTTAGTGATTGTTGGTAAATACGATATCATCAAACGCTCTCATTCAATTTATTTGGCAAAAAATATTCCGAACGCTTCATTTGTTTTAATTCCGAAACAAGGACATTCTTTTGCAAAAAAAGATCCAAAAACATTCAATCGAGAAATTTTAAAATTTTTACAAGAAAAGTAGGTGCTATTAAATGAAAAAATTGCTTCAATGGGTTAAAGATCGTATGAGCTATTTTAAAACTATTTTTATTTTTTCAATTGTTATTATTGTTTTACGTGAATTACTCTCTATCGGCAAAACAATCTCATTCAAACAGCTTGGGGATATTTTTCAAGATATTGCTATTTGGAAAATTGGGTTGATGTTGCTGATCGGTCTGATTGCTGTCATTCCGATGATTGGATATGATGTGATTCTGAATAAGATTTTAGACCAAAAACCAAAAAAATCTTTTCTTATAGAAACCAG
Source organism: Enterococcus sp. AZ126 (assembly GCF_051714545.1). Taxonomy (NCBI): domain Bacteria; kingdom Bacillati; phylum Bacillota; class Bacilli; order Lactobacillales; family Enterococcaceae; genus Enterococcus; species Enterococcus sp. AZ126. The sequence goes on along the minus strand of NZ_JBIOSB010000001.1, from coordinate 198,598 downwards.
CTGGATGATCAACACGATCAATAATATCGCTGGATTCGGCGGTTTGGTCAGTATCGGATTACGCTCAGAATTTTATGGCAAAGAAAAAGATGGCAAAATGGTGGTTAAAGCACTCTCGAAAATTCTGATTTTTCTTATGTCAGGTCTATCTATATATAGTTTGATTGCTTTTTTCTTAGTGACGTTTGGCCATACAAATGATTACCTTCAACAGTATTGGATTTGGCTTATCGGAGGAGGTTTATACTTCCCAGTTGTTTTAATCACAAGTTTGATCAGAAAAGACGAATATATCGGTGATATTAATAATCAAACACGGTTTGGACTTATTTTAACTTCATTTTTAGAATGGACTGGTGTTGTAGGAAGCTTTTTACTGATTGGTATCTTAATGGGAATAAACATGAACCCGATTCAAATCATTCCTCTGTTTATAGCAGCTTCAGTGATTGGGATTGTCTCAATGATTCCAGGTGAACTTGGGAGTTTCGATATTATGATGATCCTTGGCTTATCAGCTTTGGGTATTAATCGAGAAGTTGCAGTCGCTTGGATTTTACTTTATCGTTTATTTTATTATATAGTACCATTTATTATTGGAACCATTTTCTTTATAAAAAATCTAAGTCATATTTTAAATAAACGCTATGCTGGAATTCCAAGAGAATTAACGACAGCATTAGCACATAAAATCGTTGTTTTTCTCATGTATTTTTCGGGTATTATGATCGTACTTTCGGCTACAATTCCAGAAGCATTCAGTCAGTTTGAGTGGTTAACACGATTAAACCCACTTTCATTTCATATTATCACGCAACTCCCTGCTATTTTATTGGGTTTTTTATTGCTGATTATGGGAAGAGGGATCGCTGCCAGAGTCAAACGGGCTTATCTACCAACTATCGCTTTAATTCTAATAACGTTGATTTATACTTTTATTAAAGATTTCAGTTGGGGGATCATTTTATTTCTCACTCTTCTACTGATAATCGTCATCTTTTCTAAAGGAGAACTATTCAGAGAACAATTAGTCTATTCTTGGGAAATGGTCACTATTGACGGTATTATTTTTCTTGCATTAACTATTTTATACATTGTGATCGGTGTTTACAATTTACCGACATTCCCGCATCATAAAAATCACTTTATATCATTCTTTTTCTTTCCATCAGAAAAAATTTGGTTCTCTGGCTTTATGGGAATTTTGTTAGTGACGTTGTTTAGTTATTTGTTCATCCGATATCTAGAAGGTAGCCGTCACAAAATCGGCACTCCACTAGACGATGATCGTGCGCTTACTCTTTTGAATACGTACGGTGGAAATACCGATAGTCAGCTGATTTTTCTAAAGGACAAAGATATGTACATTTATACAAATCAAGATAATGAAGATACTGTGTTATTACAGTTTAAAACACTGAATAATAAGTGTGTCGTCATGGGAGATCCTTCTGGTAAAAAAGAAGACTTTCCAGCAGCTATGGAACAATTCATTAACGAAGCTGATCGCTTTGGCTATCTTCCTGTTTTCTATGAAGCATCTGAAGAAATCGTGATGTTTTTACATGAATTTGGTTATGATTTTATCAAAATGGGAGAAGAAGCCCATGTGGACTTACCGAATTTTACGTTATCTGGGAAGAAGATGAAAAGTGAACGAGCGGTTATGAATCGTTTTAAAAAAGAAAATTATCAATTTGAAGTGCTACAGCCTCCTTTTTCAGCAGAGTTGATACAAGAACTAAAATTAGTCTCTGACGAATGGTTAGGTAACCGAAAGGAAAAGGGCTTCTCATTAGGGTTCTTCTCTGAAAGCTATTTACAACGCGGAAAAATAGCGGTTGCTAAAAACCAAGACAATCGAATTGTAGCATTTGCTAACATTATGCCAACTTATACCAAAGAAGAAGGCACGATTGATTTAATGAGATACAGTAAAGAAGCGCCATCTGGTGTTATGGATTATTTGTTTATCTCGTTATTTAGCTATATGAATGATGAAGAATTCACATACTTTAATTTAGGAATGGCCCCACTATCTAATGTTGGAACATCCAGAAAAAGTTTTATTCAAGAACGAATTGCTTATCTCGTTTATGAATTTGGATCACGCTTTTATTCGTTTCGAGGACTACGTGATTATAAAGAAAAATATGCTACAGAGTGGGTCTCTAGATACACGTTATACTCGCGAGACAGCTTTATTGCGTATGTAATGATCGCATTATTGATCATAGATAATGCCCCTATCGAAAAACAAAAGAAAGTTCATGGTGTTCGTCGAATTCTTATAAATAGATATCATCGATAAATCAACAGACTTTCTTTCATCATGTATAAAAAGAGGATACTACATGCACTTATCAGTGTGTGCAGTATCCTCTTTTATTTTGTTATTAGTTCAAATTTATCATTAAGACAGGCTGTTCCTGAAATACTAATCTGATGTAAGCCTCGGCTATCCCTTATAGCACGAACTGAAACAATTCCTTCTCTTTTTACATGTTTTCCTTGAGAAACACGGATTTCTTTACTTTTTTTCTCTATATAAATATGATTTAACGCATAAGCACCCATTACCCCTGAAGCGGTTCCTGTCACTGAGTCTTCCATTGTTCCAGAAAAAGGAGACGAAAAATGCCGTGCTGTAAAAATCCCATCTTGTTTCGAAATAATCGCAAAAGGATGAACAGAAGACTTTGGCATTTTCTTTAAAATATCTGGAAAATTTTCCGAATTTGGCTTCATCTTATCTAAAACTGCTTCATTGCTCACTGGAATAAGTAATGTCCACGATCCTGTGTTTCCATATTGGATTGGAAACTTAGGGTGTAGATCTTCTAGTTGAATTCCTATACTTTTACAAAGGGCTACCTTGTCACCTGAAAACTCAATAAACGTTGGTTCTGCTTGCTTCATTATGATTCTTTGTATTTCATCATCATACATAATCGGTAAAATACCTGCACCTGTTTCAATCTGCAGCTGACGATCACCTTTTCCATTAAACAAAGCAAATATTGCGCCAATCGTTGCATGTCCGCAAAGTGGTGTTTCATGACCAGGCGTAAAATACCTTAATTTGATAGCGGCAGCATCACTTTTACAAACAAAAACAGTTTCATTAAAACCAACTTTTTTTGCAATTTTTTGCATTTCTTCTGTAGTAAACTTATCTCCATCCAATACAACACCTGCTGGATTTCCTTGACCTGGGATTTGTGTAAATGCATCTACCCTCAAAACATTACATCTCATCTATTTTTCCCCCACTCTTTTTCCAATTAGTATAGCACAGATAAATCACTAATAATTTATGTAAAAAAAAGAACCTCTGATCAACCGTAACAGAGATTCTTTTTTTGTTATTTTTCTATTTCAGTAACAATACCTGAACCAACAGTCCGTCCACCTTCTCGAATGGAGAAAGTTGTTCCTTGTTCAACTGCAATTGGATGAATCAATTCAACATCGATTGTTACATTATCTCCTGGCATAACCATTTCAACGTCATTCGGCAATTCAATAATCCCTGTTACATCCGTTGTCCGGAAATAAAATTGTGGGCGATAATTTGTAAAAAATGGTGTGTGTCTCCCCCCTTCTTCCTTTGTTAATACATAAACTTCAGCAACAAATTTTGTGTGCGGAGTGATCGATCCAGTTTTTGCAATGACTTGTCCGCGTTCTATTTCATTACGAGTGATCCCTCGTAAAAGAATTCCGACATTATCCCCTGCTTCACCTTTATCTAATGTTTTACGAAACATTTCAATACCCGTAACTACCGCTTTTTGTGTGTCAGGTTTAATACCGACAATTTCGATTTCGTCTCCAACGCTTACCTTCCCTCGATCAATACGACCAGATGCAACGGTCCCTCGACCAGTAATTGAAAAAACATCTTCTATTGGTAACAATAAAGGTTTGTCCGTATCTCTTTCTGGCGTAGGAATATATTTATCCACCGTATCCATTAATTCCATAATGGCCTCTTCAGCAGCCGAGTCCCCTTCTATAGCTTTCAATGCAGAACCTTTGATAATGGGTGTAGCGTCACCTGGAAAATTATATTCGTTTAACAACTCACGAATTTCCAATTCTACTAAGTCGATTAATTCATCATCGTCTACTAAATCGATTTTATTAAGAAATACTACCAAGTATTTTACCCCTACTTGACGCGATAATAAGATGTGCTCTCTTGTTTGTGGCATCGGTCCATCTGTTGCTGATACAACTAAGATTGCACCGTCCATTTGAGCTGCACCAGTGATCATATTTTTCACATAATCCGCATGTCCTGGTGCATCGATATGTGCATAATGTCTTGACTCAGTTTCATATTCCACATGTGATGTATTGATTGTAATACCTCGTTCACGTTCTTCTGGCGCTGCATCAATACTAGCATAGTCTTGCGGGTTTGCTAGGCCTTTTTTTCCTAATACTGTTGTGATTGCAGCAGTCAATGTTGTTTTCCCGTGATCGACATGTCCAATTGTGCCGATATTTACATGTGGTTTACTTCTGTCATAATGTTGTTTTGCCATAATTTACAAACCTCCTATTTTGTTTAAAAGTCATGTAGACAATCAGTTGAAAATTGACCATTACTGACCTTTATAATGCCATTATATCTCTTTTAAATACTTGTGCAACTTATTTGCTTACTAATTGTAAGTATGCGAAAAATGATAAACACAAAAGAGACTAGTGTATAACTCTACGAGTTATACACTAGTCTTAAGGAATTCAAATGAACATTTGGAACAGAAGCAACGCCCTCTTATTCCTCGAGTTAAACACTTCAGTCTCATCCTCGAGTATTACAATCATACATTACTTACTTTTCATAAAACTGATCCATCTTATGTTCAACAGTTTCACCGCATACATTCGCAAATTCTGCTGACAGTCGTCGAAGCTCTATTGCATCTTCCAAAGAAATATCTTCAGTTCGAAATTTTTGGATAAGTCCTACTAATCGTTCTGTATGTTCGTTCATGCCACTACCACCTCTTTTTCTCAATCAATCACTTGCTCATATATTGTTTCATCATAAACTGTTAAAATGAATTTTTCTTTATAAGATTTTGTTGTCTCTTTTATTGATTCTATCAAGTGAGATTCGCAATCAATATAAAGGATGATTGCTTCGAAGCGATCTTTTGTCTCTTTTAAAAAGCGTGTTAAATCCTCAATGGTGCTTTGCATGGTCATTGTTTCATAAGCAGGAATTTGCTTTGCTCGAATAAAATTATGTGGAATTCCTCCAGAATATCCAATAATTGCGATTTTTTTCCCCGTGTGCTCTTTTTTTACTAATTCCCAAATTTTATCAATTTTTCTTGGATTATTTCCTTTAATTATAATCATGTGATTCTGCTCCTTCTATTCATCATATTAACTCAATATGACACAAAGAAACCGTATGATCATCAACTGGCACTTCTTTGTGTCCAGCTTTATTCATGCAAGGTAATCTCCTCCTAAATTTAAAAGCTGAACAGACTCACACCACTTTAACTGAAAAATAGGATAAAAAGAAGCTAGCGTTTTGCTCGCAATCAATTTTTATCTTTTTTCTGACGAGTTAGCCTTTACAGCTAGATAACCTAATACAAATACACTCTAACCATATCATAGAAAAAAAATAAAGCAACTATAGAAAAAAACTACCTAAGAATTTCTCTTAGATAGCTTTTAATCTACTATTTTACAATTACTTTACCAATAGAATCATTAGCTGAAGTTGATTGATTTGATTTAACTAAATCATAATTTTCAACGACATCTTGGTTTGTAAAGACAACGATCAAATCAGATTTTTTACCCGCTGCATCTAAAGCCGCTAGGTCGATCGTCGCAATTTTGTCACCTTTTTTCAAAATTTGACCTTCTTCAACATTTAAAGTAAATGGCGCACCTTGCAGCTCAACAGTATCCAAGCCCATGTGTAACAATACTTCAATGCCAGATTCTGTCTGGATCCCTAAAGCGTGTTTTGTTGGGAAAATACTTGTGACTTTACCTGCTACCGGCGTATAAACTTCACCATCACTCGGTATAACTGCAAATCCGTCACCCATCATTTTTGCTGAAAAAACATCATCTTGAACATCTGAAATTGGAATAACCTTACCGTTTGCAACAGCGTACAACTCAGTTTCTTTTACAGATGCTTTTGGTGCTACTTCGACTTCAGGCTCTACTACAGTTTGACTTGTAACAGGTGCTGCACCATTACGTATTTTATTCATTTCATCTGCTACAAATTGAACTTCGGTCCCTACGATCACTTGAATATTTGTATCATCGATAACTTTAACACCTGGAACCCCAGTTGCTTTTATTTTTGCTTGATCAACTTTTCCAGTGTCACTAACAGTTAAACGTAAACGAGTTGTACAGTTATCGATTGACGTAACATTAGCATCGCCACCAAGACCTTGATAAATTTTGTTTGCTAAAACCGCAAATTTATTATCACCAGTTGTGTCGATATCTGGTGTTACTTCGTCTTCACCTTCTTCGCGACCTGGAGTCATCAAGTTGAATTTTTTGATTGCAAAATCAAATACGAAGAAGTAAAGAACTGCCATCACTAACCCTTGAACAAGTAACATATACGGTTGATTTGCGATTGGGTTGCGTAAACTTAAAACAAAATCGACTAATCCTGCACTGAAAGCAAAACCTGCTGTCCAGTGGAAAAGTGCAGAAATAAATAGTGAAATTCCTGTCAAAACAGCATGTAAAACATATAATGGCCATGCAACGAACATAAATGAGAATTCTAATGGTTCAGTAATACCAGTGAAGAAAGATGCAAATGCTGCTGCGATCATTAATGATGCAGTCGCTTTTTTCTTTTCAGGACGAGCATTACGATAAATTGCATAAGCTCCTGCTGGTAAACCAAACATCATCATTGGGAAGAAACCAGCTTGATACATACCAGTAACTCCTTTTTCCCCAGTACCAGATAAGAAGTTTCCGATATCATTGATCCCAGCTACGTCAAACCAGAATACTGAGTTTAACGCATGATGTAACCCTGTTGGAATCAGCAGACGGTTAAAGAAGCCATAAAGTCCAGCACCGACAGCTCCTAATTTAGAAATAGCTTCACCAAAACTTACTAATCCAGAGAACACAACTGGCCAAATGAAAAATAATACGCCAGAAGCGACTAACATCGCTAATGCAGTCATGATTGGAACCAGTCGCTTACCACTAAAGAAAGATAACGCCATCGGTAATTTTACCTGACTAAATCGATTATACATTGCAGCTGCAATTAATCCTGACAAAATTCCGATAAATGCATTACCGATTTTAGCAAAAGAAGGATCTACTTCTTCAATCGGAATACCTTGCATTGCACCAACAGTTGCAGTTGAAAGTAATGTGGTTACTACTAAAAAGGCAACTAAACCACTAAGAGCCGCTGCACCGTCTTTATCTTTAGACATACCTAATGCTAAACCGACCGCAAATAAAACTGGTAAATTATCAATAATCGCACCACCTGCTTTAACTAAAAAGACAGATAGAAAATTCGGATCTCCTAAACCAGTCATTACGTTAGGATCAATCCAATACCCAATACCCATTAAAATCGCTGCAGCTGGTAATACGGCTACAGGAAGCATCAATGAGCGTCCCATTCTTTGCATATATGCTTTCATTTTTATCTCTTCCTTTGTCTTTTATTTGATCATCTTAAGCCGTTCGATATGAATAGCCAGATAACCTAATTCTTCATTTGGTACTTGGTAGTGAAAATTTCTCATTAACAAAACTTGAACTTTTTTCGATATTTCGTAACTTTCCGCATATTTTTTACGGACAACATCTAAAATCTCATCATCTAAAACAGCATACTGACTTTGTTGAAAACGGTGAATAAATAAGCGTAGGTGATTGACCAATCGTGAATAACTCAAACTCATTTTTTCGTCATGAATATTGATTCCTAATTCTTGCTCTATCAAATGAATAATTTCTGAAACAATGGTAACTTCACGAATACTTTTACTATTATCCGTTCGTCCACTACGAGCACTATGAATATGGATTGCAATATAACCCGCTTCGTCATAACTAAAAGGTATCTCCAATGTTTGTGTCAAATAATCGACTGCCCATTGCGCTATTGAAAACTCTTCACTGTAAAGAATCTCAATTTCATGCAAAAGTTTGTTTCTCACAATGATATTGTTTTGAATATTCTCTGCGGCAAAGGCAATATGATCACTTAACCCAATATTGATATGTTCATTCAATTTTTCACCAAGTACAATCTCTGCATGCGCAATAATTTCCTCTGTAACAAAAAAATATTTTTCATCAATTTGTGATAATAAAACTTGGAGCTTCTTCAAGCCTTCTGGTTCCATTACAAACATTCGTTCCACTTGTTGTGGAAATAACAAATCATTTTTCTTTTTGTTAAAACCTACGCCTTTACCAACTGCTACTTTTTCCTGCCCAGCGTCAAAGACGAGCACAGCATTTTGATTAAGTACTTTTTTGATTTTCATAAACATTCCTCTTCTGCAGAAGTAGATTGTTCGTTTTCCTGTTGTAAGACAACAAAAAAAGCATAGAACAATCCCGTCAAAATATGAGTATATCATATTTTTTTGAAATTCTTCCATGCCTAGTATTATCTAGTCACATGAAAACGCTATTTGTTTTTTGTTAACAGTGATAGTTTACAAACATATAGACCATTTGTCAATCATTTTAATTTAATTTCGTTAAAACATGAGCGTTCTCAAAACGAGAACACTCATTCATACTTATGCTTTATTCTTTTTCTTCAGGATCAGCATACTCATCTTCATCATCAAAGTCATCATCTACATCGTCTTCATCGATGATTGTAAGGTCTTCTTCAATCCCTGGTAACACTTCTTCTTCATCATCAGAATCTGCTCCGATTTCTTGAAGATCTGAGTTATAAGCTTTAATCTCTTCATCTTCTTCATCGTCATCATCATCGTAAAGAATATCGTCATCATCATCCGTTAATTCAGCATCTTCCGGATCATCATCATTGTAGTCGATCACATCTTCATCGTTAGCATCAATAATGAAGGCATTAACTTTCTTACGTTTTCTACGGCGTGGTTTATCTTCTTCATCTTCTTCCAAACCATGTGTTACTTCTTCGTCGATAGAATCGATTGGATACCATGAGCGCAAGCCCCAACGGTTATCTCCTAGAGAGATAAAACTGCCATCAATATTTAAGTCAGTATAAAATTGTGCTAAAGAGTCACGAATTTCGCTGTCAGATTTTCCAAGATAATTTTGAATTTGGTTTACTAAATCAGAGAAGTCCATCACATCTTCACGTTGTTCTAAAATTGCGTGCGCAACTTCGATCATGGATAATTCATCTTTGTTCAACCCGTCAAATACATTAATTTCCAAACGGTACACGTCCTTTCACAGTCTACTCCTTATCATACAAAAACATGAAGAAAAAATCAATTGATTATTGCATAATTAAGCAGTAAATTCTAGTTCTAAATGATATTCTCCGATTTTTTCTGTTTGAGAATACAAATCATAATCAATTAAAATACTTCCAGCAACCGGCTGATCCTTAAGACTGAAGCGTAAATTACGCGTAAATGTGGTAATTTGGAATAAACCATATGGTGTTTTGTAACTAGTATCCAAACGCTCTTGATATGCAAACTTAAGACGCATTCTAAGTCCGCCTGCACGAATCAATTGAATTTTACCATCTGGTTCAACTTTGATCGTTACAGGAACAGCATCCCCTTCTTCTTGCTCTTCTTTATAGCGGATATACAACGTATCGCCAATTTTTACGATTTGACCTTCCAAATCAAAATAAAAGTTTTTCTTCTCACCAGCTTGATCTACTACTGTTTTCAATTGAATTGATACTGGTGTTCCTTGTGATAAATCCATTAAAAGCACTCTCCTTAATTTAAAAGCGTAGCGGGCTCGTCCAGTCTCGGCTGAAAAATAGAAAAAATTGATTGGGAAGCTTTTTGTCACATTCTATTTTTATTTTTTTCTAAAGAGCTATTCTCTAATAAGCTAAGCAACACAAAATTTTTATTTTGCTAATCCTCAAACCAAAGCTTCCGCAATCAGTTGATCAACTACTAAAATAGTACAACATTTGCCAAGTAATAATGGTTTGATGCTTTCAGCTTTTTCCTCACCACAGCCAATGACCATCACATCTGGTATATTCACCAAATCTTCCACTTTAATCCCTAACATCCGCTCACATATTTCATTGTTCACTGTTTGACCATTTTTGTCAAATAAGGACGCTACTGCATCACCTTTGACACCAGATTGTTTTATGATTGTTAATTCTTTTTCGGTTATATAGCCAAGCTGTTTCCATGTGGAACTTTCGTTTGGGTTCCCTACACCAATAATCGCAAAATCAACATTTTTAGCTTGTGTCATTGCTCGGCCGACTAATTGCGATCGGTTTAAAACATTTGCTAACTCACTATTCTCTGCTAATGCAGGAGCATAAAAATATTGACAACGACTATTTAGTTTTTCGGCCAATCGAAAAACCAAATGATTTGTATCAAAATATAGATGCTCACTTGAAACACCCCCGACCAAAGGGCAAACATTGATCGTTGGAAAAGATTGATACGGTACCTCATCGATCATATCAGCCAACGTCGTTCCCCAAGATAATCCAATGCTCATTTCGGATTTTAAATGCTCCTTAAAGTAAAATGCGGCGGCTCGACTAACGTCTAATTTTATTGTTTGTGCGTGCTTTTGTTCATTAGTCGGTATGATGATCACGTCGTCAAGTTGATATTTTTTTTCTAAACGCAATCCTAGTTCCACTGCATAAGCAGATTCATCTTTGATTGAAATTGAAACAATCCCTGATTCTTTGGCTTGTTGCAAAATTTTTGAGATTACTGGTCTAGAAATCCTCATTTTTTTTGCAATGACAGCTTGCGTTAATCCTTCTTCATAATACATTGTTACAATTTTCAACATTTTTCTACGGTCTTCACTGATTCTCATAGCTAAACCTCGACCTCTGGTATAATTTGTTTTATCGCTTCGACGATTGACTCTACTTGAGGTATTGCATATGTTTCTAATAATTTTTGTGCTGGCATCGGGACAAATTCTCCACCCAGACGAACAATGGGTGCTTTTAAATTCATCACCAATTTAGATTCTGCAATAATTGATGCAAGTTCTGCACCGAATCCACTACTTTTAACAGCTTCAGTTGCAATAATCACCCGTTGCGTCTTTTTAACAGACGTCAGAATTGTTTTGTGATCAAGCGGGACAAGTGTTCTTGGATCAATGACTTCGATGGAAACGCCAAACTTCTCTACGATTTCTGCCGCCTCCAACGCTTTACTGACCATAATTCCAGTGGCAATAATGGTTATGTCTTTACCGCTTCGTTTAATATCAGCTACACCAATCGGTATGCTATAAGATTCTTCTGGAACTCTTCCAATCGTTTTATATAGTAATTTATGCTCATAAAACATGACCGGATTGTTATCTTTGATAGCTGCATGTAGTAATCCTTTTGCATCATACGCATCGCTCGGCTGAATGACTTTCAATCCTGGTATATGTGCCGTCCAATTTTCCAAACTTTGTGAATGCTGAGCTCCAGCTCCCGTACCTGATCCAGCAGCTGTTCTCATGACTAAAGGAACATTGGCTTTACCACTGTACATATAATGGATTTTAGCCGCTTGGTTGACTAATTGATCCATTGCAACAGTAATAAAATCTGAAAATTGTAATTCTATTACTGGACGCATCCCTGTCATGGCTGAACCTACTGCAACACCAGCAATTGCACTTTCTGATATTGGTGTATCACGAACACGTAGTTTCCCATATTTTTCCTGAAGTCCTTGTGTCGCACCAAAACCACCACCGTAAACACCGATATCTTCTCCTAAAAGAAAAACACATGCATCATTAGCTAACGCTTCATCCAACGCTTCATTGATTGCTTTTAAATAAGTAATTGATCTCATATGTCATCCTCCGCATAGACATGCGTCCATAGATCTTTAACGGTTGGCTCACTGTCTTGTTTTACAGATGCCACCAAATCAGTCAGTTCCCTTCTGATTGTTATTTCCAAACGTCGAATTTGATCTTCATCTGCCTTCTTATCTTGAATCAATTGACTTTCAAGACGTAAAATAGGATCATTATTTTCTTTCCAGTCAAGATACTCATCTTTAGAACGATAGATGAGCCTATCTGATTTTGAGTGTCCTTTATGTCGATACGTCAAGGCTTCGATCAACGTCGGACCTCCGCCTTTTCTTGCCTTGGAAACTGCTTTTGAAACCGTTTCTGATACTAGGCTTAAATTATTGCCGTCAATCGTTATCCCTTCAATTCCATAACTTTTACCACGATCCGAAAGCTTCTCGATATTGACCATCTGCTCAATGGAACTACTCATTCCATATTGATTATTTTCAATAAAGTAAATAACAGGTAATTGCCAAATAGAAGCTAAATTTAGGGCTTCATGAAAACTTCCTTCATTTGTGGCACCATCTCCAGCATAGCATAAAACAACTTGATCCGTTCCTTGCATCTGCGCACTTAAAGCAGCACCAGCAGCGATTGGAAAACCTGCACCCACAATACCATTTGATCCTAAATTACCAACATCCAAATCAGCAATATGCATACTACCGCCTTTGCCTTCATTCGTCCCAGTTTTCTTCCCTAATATTTCGGCAAACATACTTCTGATATCAGTTCCTTTTGCAATACAATGTCCATGATTTCTATGTGTAGAAACAATCCAGTCACTTTCTCTTAAAATTCCTGCACCACCGACCGCTGTTGCTTCTTGTCCAATACAAAGATGCATCGTGCCATGTAGTTCTCCAGCTTCGAAAAGCTCTTGAATTAATTCTTCAAAAATACGAATTTCCCACATTTTTTTCAAAGCTTCTAGCTCTTCAATTGCTTTGTCTTGTTGAATCTCGATTGTCTTTGACTTCATCCTCTCACCTCATTTACATTTGTTCTTTAAGGGATCATATGTAAACATATTATAATTTTCTTTGACCGATAGCAAGATTTTCTCTTCATTTTTTCTTTAATTTAAACATTTATCCACTTTCCACGTTATTTATACATACATAAGCATGATTTTTCTTTTAAATCGTATATAATAGAAAGTGGAGGTGGAAACATATGTTATTTCACGATGAAGAAGCGATGTTATTTTGCATGCATTGCCAACAAGAAACACTCCATGGTATTCAGTATATGAACGAGATCATTTCCAGTATTAAATGTACAAAATGTCATAACCAAATGAGTATCGATATTGATGCAATGAATCAATTTCACTATTATCTCTACGAACGCCTAATCTCTAAGCCAGGTCGTTTGTCAGAAGAAGCTCGACATGATTTTAGTAAATTTTTAGCCACCATGCCGATGAGGATCATTAGTAAACCGATGCGTTTTACGAATGAATATAATCAAATGAATAAAGAAGTAAAGGATTACGTTTCTCGCGTAAAACAGGATGAAGACAAAGATGACTAATTTAACCGAACTATTTACAACTGATACCATTTTTTTGTATGATCAGGCTTGTTTGACCGAAAAAGACTATTTTCTTCCTTTTGCCTTGACAGATACATTGACAACCTTCTCCGGGCTTAATGAGCAGCCTATTATTCACTTTTGGCAACTTGACCAAGCTATGATTCTTGGTATGAAGGATACTCGGGTAACTGATCTAAACAGTGGTCTTATCTCATTACGACAAGATGGTTACAATAGTGTGATTCGTAATGCTGGAGGCCTTGGTGTGATCGCGGACACTGGTGTTTTAAATGTATCTTTGATTCTACCTAATCAAGACAATAGAAAAATGAGCATCGATGAGGCTTATACTCATATGTGGAATTGGATCAAATGTGCATTCGAAGATTCAATACATGATATTAAAGCTTTTGAAATTAGTGAATCTTATTGTCCTGGTACATTTGACTTGAGTATCCATGGCAAAAAATTTGCAGGAATAGCTCAACGGCGTGTGAAGAATGGAACAGCCATCATGATTTATTTAAGCGTCAACGGAAACCAACAAAAACGTGGTGAAACGGTTCGTCGATTTTATGAGGCTAGTTTGCAGGAAAATTTCGGTAAAAATGGTTATCCTCCTGTCGATCCATCTGTCATGGCGAATTTGGAAGACCTCCTTCAAAAAAGATTAACCATAGCGGAAGTGAAAAAACAATTAATTAGCGTATTATTAGATAACAGTCAAATTACGATTGATAATCAAATCGTCCCTACTCTATTGACTTCCGAAAAGTTCACCACTGAAATAGAGAAACAAATTAAAAAAATGCAACAAAGAAATCTATTACTTAATTAACGTTGTTTTAATATCATACTATCTCAAAAAGCAGCAAAGAACCAAAAGAGACAATAAAACAAGTGCCGTTGTTCTTACAAATTCATTCGTTTAAAAAAAAGAAATAGCGCGCCATTAATGAAAAGGAGTGAATCAATGTCAATCCCTTACAAGTATCAAATTTTACCGATTGAAAAGGTCTTTAGAGACCCCGTTCACAATTATATCCATGTACAACATCAAGTCATTTTAGACCTGATCAATTCAGCAGAAGTGCAGAGATTACGTAGAATCAAGCAACTTGGAACTTCTTCTTTCACCTTCCATGGTGCCGAGCATAGTCGTTTCGCCCATTCGTTAGGTGTTTATGAAATAACCCGACGGATTTGTGATATCTTTCAGCGTAATTATTCCGCTGAACGCTTAGGGGAAGATGGTTGGGACGATAGTGAACGTCTAGTTACACTTTGTGCTGCTTTACTGCATGATGTTGGTCATGGACCTTATTCTCATACATTTGAACATATTTTCAACACAAATCATGAAGAGATCACAGTAGAAATCATAACTTCTCCAGAAACTGAAGTCTTTCAAATACTGAATCGAATTTCAGCCGATTTTCCAAATAAAGTTGCAAGTGTCATTACTAAAGAGTACCCTAATCCCCAAGTTGTTCAAATGATTTCCAGTCAAATTGATGCTGATCGGATGGACTATTTATTACGTGACGCTTATTTTACAGGAACTGAGTATGGGACTTTTGATTTAACGAGAATTTTACGAGTGATCCGTCCATATAAAGATGGATTGGCTTTTGCCATGAATGGAATGCATGCAGTAGAAGATTACATTGTAAGTCGCTATCAAATGTATGTTCAAGTTTATTTTCATCCTGTTTCTCGTGGTATGGAAGTTATTTTAGACCATTTACTTCATCGTGCAAAAGAATTATATGAGCAACAGCCTGAGGATTACCTATTGCATTCTCAGCTTCTCGTGCCTTTTTTTAAAGGAAATTTTTCATTACAAGAATACTTGAAGTTGGACGATGGAGTATTGAACACGTATTTTACCCAATGGACATCGTTGCCTGATCCGATTCTGAATGATCTAGCTAATCGCTTTTTAATCCGTAGACCGCTTAAATCTGCAACATTTTCTGGCAATCGGGATTCTGTGACTATTCGTCATCTACAAATGTTGATTGAAAAAGTAGGGTATAACCCGAAATACTATACTGCCATCAATTCAAGCTATGACTTGCCTTACGATTTTTATCGTCCGGAAAAAAATAGTCATCGTACTCAAATCGAGATCATGCAAAAAGATGGGACTTTAATCGAACTATCTAAAATCAGTCACCTCGTTGCGGCTCTTGCAGGACAGACACAAATCGATGAACGTTTTTATTTTCCAAAAGAAATGGTTGACCCAAAAAGACAGCAGCATTATGATTTATTTGATGACACCTATCGTGAATTTGCTGCTTATATTCATAACGGTGCATTAGTTGAAGGAAAAAATTAAAGAATATTTTTACAGGAGGATGTTATGACAGTCAAATTAGTTGCAATCGATATTGATGGAACCTTACTTGATTCTAACAGAAAGATTAGTTCGAAAGTGAAAGAGACACTACAAAAAGCCAATGAAAATGGAATGTATATCGTTTTATGTACTGGACGACCTTTGCCAGGTGTGAAAGAACAATTAGCAGAACTAGATTTGTATGGGGATAATGATTATGTGATCACCTATAACGGTTCCTTAGTTCAGGCAACAAAATCTAATGAGATCATTTCTCGTTATACATTAAGCCATGATGACTTTTTAGAAATTGAATCCATGGCCCGCAAAGTGGGAACTCATCTGCATACTATCGATGATAAAGCCATCTACACAGCTAATAGAGATATTGGTAAATACACGGTGCATGAAGCATCTTTAGTAGATATGCCCCTTAAATACCGTACAGTTGAAGAAATGACTCCTGACATGTCTATTATCAAAATGATGATGATCGATGAACCTGAAATTTTGGATAAAGCTATTGATCAACTTCCAGAAGCATTCACTAATAAATACACAACTGTTAAGAGCACCGATTTTTATTATGAGATTTTGAATAAAGAAGCAAGTAAAGGAAATGCTTTAGCCAAACTTGCCGAACATCTAGGGATTTCTCAATCAGAGACAATGGCTATTGGAGACAACGAAAATGATTTGTCGATGATTGAATATGCTGGTATTGGCGTTGCTATGGGCAATGCGACCGATAGTGTCAAACAAGCAGCTGATATTCAAACAACCAGTAATGATGAAGACGGCGTTGCTGAAGTTTTATTGAAGTATATGTAGTCATAGAGCTTTTTAAACAGTTTGCGGTGATTCCGCAGACTGTTTTTATGTAGTATTGCCTTTCCTAGTTTTTCAATAAAAAAAGAAAACAAATCATACGTGACTTGCTCTCTTTGCTTATTCCGAATTCTCATTGATTGGCTGTCCATTTACGCACCGCCCATTTATGACTTCCACGTTTTAGTAAAGTCACGCCTTCATCCACTTTTACCCAACAAATTGTATTGGTTTTTTCCAAAGGTTCGCAGACTTGAGTCCAACTTTTAGCAACAAAAAAGTACCCAGGATTATAATAATCTGTACCCCGGTGTCTTGAATGAAAATACTCATCTGCTTGCCCAAGATACTCATCAATAACCACTTCGATCCCAAGTTCTTCGATCATTTCTCGATTGATCGCAGTTTCTTTGGTCTCCCCCGCTTCGATTTCTCCACCCGGCAAAAAATAGGCGCCATTTGGTGCCTGTATCAACACTATTTCGCTTCCCACATTTCTTGATACAATAATATATGCGCCTAGCCTTTTTTTATAGACCAACGTTTCCATTTTTTCACCGAATGATGGTATTTTCATAAAAGCAACTCCTTTTCTTTTAACTTGATTTTACATGAGAAATTTCTCATGAACAAGTAATATCGTATCATTTCACTCACAATTCCACTAAAGTTTATGCTAATATGAAAATACTAGCAGTTTACTTAAAGTAATCTGCGGTACTATTTACTTTTGAAAGGAAGATGACTCATATGAAAATGGCTCACACTTGTGTTCGTGTCAAAGATTTAGAAGCGTCGTTGAAATTTTATCAAAAAGCATTCAATTTTGAAGAAAGCCGCCGCCGCGATTTCCCAGAACATAAATTTACTTTAGTGTATCTAACATTACCTGGTGATGATTATGAACTAGAATTAACGTATAATTACGATCATGATGCTTATAACTTAGGAGATGGTTATGGTCACATCGCTATTAGTACAGATGAAATCGAGAAATTACATGCTGAACAAAAAAATGCTGGTTTCAATGTTACTGACATGAAGGGCTTACCAGGAACACCTCCATCTTATTACTTCATTACTGATCCTGATGGGTATAAAATCGAAGTGATTCGTACTCGTTAGTACCAAAAAGACAGTTGATCATCATTTAGGCTTTGCCCCAAATGATGACTAACTGTTTCTTTTTCACTATTTTTCCTATTACTTTTTGATTTATGTCTACCTAAAATCAAATTCTACCCCTTATTTCATAAAAAAGTGATACACTGTTATTCTACATATTAATCGAGGACGTGATCAAATGACAAAGATTATCGGCATAGCTGGAAATCAAATTATCCAATCCGTTGATGTCTTCAACGGTAACCATGTAAGTTATACACCACAAGCATTTGTAACTGCTATTCAAAAATCAGGCGGATTACCGATTGTTTTACCAATTAGTGATGGACAAAATGCTGCAGCATATATTTCTAAAATCGACAAATTGTTATTAGCAGGGGGACAAGATATTTCTCCTGATTTTTTTGGAGAAGAACCGCATCCGAAACTTGAAGAAACCAATCGTAATCGTGATGTCTTTGAATTAGCATTAATCAAAGAAGCCATCAAGCAAAAGAAACCTATCTTTGCAGTATGCCGTGGTATGCAACTGTTGAATGTTGCTTTAGATGGAACATTATATCAAGATCTTTCGTTGTATTCTGACTGGACAGTTAAACATGGTCAGGAGCCGACCCAGCCACAATTTGCTACACACAGCATTCAAATGGAAAAAGACAGCATTCTTCATCAACTTTTTGGAGAAAAATACCATGTCAATTCTTATCATCATCAAGCTATTAATTCCCTAGCTCCTTCTTTAAAAATTACGGCTAGATCATCTGATGGAATTGTGGAAGCAATTGAGTCAGTAGAGACTGATCAAAGAATTTTAGGTGTTCAGTGGCATCCAGAACTTCGCTTTGATGTAGATAAAAATGAGTTTAAGTTATTCGACTACTTTGTAAATCAACTATAAAAAAACAGGGCTGAGATAAAAGTGATTTCTACTTTTATCTCAGCCCTTAAATGGTAACAACTCGTTCAGACCATCCTTTTTTCTGATTAAAAATCAAAATTATCTGGATCTGGACCTAAGCGTTCATTCGTATTAAGCGCATTGATTCGATGAATATCTTCATTTGTTAGCTCAAAATCAAAAACATCAAAATTTTGTTTGATTCGATCTTGATGAACCGATTTTGGAATAACGATAATATCACTTTGTAAATGCCATCGAATAATCACTTGTGCTGCTGTTTTATTATATTTTTTTCCGATTTCCACTAAAGTCGGATTCTCTAAGATTTTACCTTGTCCTAATGGAGACCAAGCTTCAACTGCGATATTATTCTCAGCTAAAAATTTACGTAAAGGTTCTTGTGTCAAGGTAGGATGAAGTTCAATTTGATCAACCATCGGCACAACTTCAGCATCTTTTAGTAAGTCCTCAATATGGTGTTCATGGAAGTTAGAGACACCGATCGCTTTAGCACGTCCACTTTGATAAATTTCTTCCATAGCGCGCCACGAATCTTTATATTTCCCAGCCACCGGCCAATGAATCAAATATAAATCAACATAATCCAAACCAAGTTTAATTAAACTCTCGTCAAATGCTTTCAGAGTTGAATCATAGCCTTGGTCAGCATTCCATAATTTGGTTGTAACAAATATTTCTTCTCTCGGAACACCTGACGTACGAATTCCTTCACCCACGCTGACTTCATTTTTATAGGCTGCTGCAGTATCAATCAAGCGGTAACCTGCTTGTAATGCCCATTTCACTGAATCAACTGCCTCTGCTCCGTCTTTTACTTTCCATACCCCTAAACCTAAACGCGGGATAACTGAACCATTCTCTAATACTTTTGTTTTTTCAAAAGACATTTTTTTCATTCCTTTCTTTGAAAAAGTAAATACAGATTAAGTATACTCTTTAAAATATCAGATGGAAAATAACTGGATTGTCTGGAAAGAATGTCGTATCTTATTTAACGAATAAAATTTTTTTAATTCCTCAAACATTTCAAAATCAAAACTAAAAAAGGGTAAAGTTCATTAGTAAATTGCTCAATTTTTTTCTTTCTTTTCTGTAGCGTTCTTTCTTTCAAATTTTCATTTATCAACATTTGTAACGTCTCTATTCTAATAATTTTCTTAGCTTGTATTGTGTCAACAGTATTTTTTTCTACTGGATCAACATCATAAATGGTCAGATCATAACAGTCAATCAACTGATTAAGCTTGTCAGCATATTGAATATCTGTCGCATACTTCCCTGTCAAAAATGACGTTACTTCCATATAATTATTGGTTTCGCTTTTCCACGTTCCTTTATAAAAATCAGAATTGCCAGCAATCCCATTTTTCATTAGTTCGGCATAGTCTTTAAGAGACTCGCTATAGGAAGGATATTGACAGAATTCTGAATTGACTACAAACATATTTCCTTTTCCGTCATCTTCTTGTGTGTTCATTCTGACTGTAGCACCTTCAAAATCGCCTTTGATTCCAAATAAATTATGATAAGGTGCATTCGCTAGAAGGCTGTCACCTGATTTTGATTCTAGGATTGCCTGAGCAATCATTACTGAGGTATATAGATCATGTTGGTGGGCAATTTCTCTAGCTTGCTCTCCAATATTCTTAACAAACTCTTCCGTCTTTTGATTTTTGATAATGACATTCACGTTATGCTCTGAAACTATCGCCTCTTCTGATTTTTTTCCATCTTGTTCTTCTTTTGAATCTGTAGTTTGTTCTACTTCGACGAAACTTAGTGTTTGTATTTTTCTTATATCTTTCAAAGATACAGCACTTGCTATGCTTGGTAATAACAAGGTATTTAAGATTAATACCACAAAAAATAATTTCTTCATATGAATCTCCTATTCTTAATCTGTCATCTTAAAGTAGTAATACGCATTTCCTTAAGTTTTTGATTAAAATTTAGCAAAATCAATTATTTTTTATTTAATCCAAAATAAAAACAACAACAAGAGCCGTCCGTCATCTTCCATTTTCTCCTATTGCTTTCAAAGTTTATATCTTCTGTAACTAAGTTAAGTTTTGATAGTCAGAAATATTTACTACACAAAAATTGCTGAAACTGATACATCTAGCTCCGAACATGCTGATTTTTAACCATTTATCCAGATTTAAAGCCCGAAACAAAACTAAAAATCAGTTTTGTTTCGGGCTCCTTTGTGCATTTTTATATTTTTATATTTCTAATCCAACCATCTGGAGCCGGAATGTCTCCAAATTGAATGCCTGTTAATTCGTCATATAATTTTTGGGTTACGGGCCCAACTTCTGTTTCACTATAGAAGACATGGAAATCATCGTATGTTTGAATACCGCCAATTGGCGAAATGACAGCAGCTGTTCCACAAGCTCCAGCTTCTTTAAATTCCTCTAAAGAATCAATGTAAACATCCTCTTCTACCGCTTCCATTCCAAGTTTATGTTCAGCTAAATAAAGTAATGAATACTTCGTTATACTTGGTAATATTGAAGGTGATAGTGGGGTGATAAAACGATCATCGTTCGTGATGCCAAAGAAATTAGCAGAACCGACTTCTTCGATTTTTGTATGAGTTGCAGGATCTAAGTAAATACAATCTGAAAAGCTTCTTTCTTTTGCTTCTTCCCCTGGCAATAAGCTAGCCGCATAATTCCCGCCAACCTTAATTGCGCCCGTTCCTTGAGGAGCTGCACGATCATAATCAGAAAACACAAAGTTCGTCGGCGTTAGTCCACCCTTGAAATATGCGCCTACAGGCATACAAAACACAGTAAAAATAAACTCTGGTGCTGAATGTACACCAATTCCTTCTCCAACACCAACCAGAAGTGGACGAACATATAATGTCCCACCACTGCCATAAGGTGGAATAAATGCTTCATTAGCTTTTACTACTTCCTCTACTGCTTGAATAAATTTATCCTCTGGTACCTCTGCCATCAACAATCGTTTTGCGCTACGGTTCATTCGTTTAGAATTCTCATCCACTCTAAATAGATTGATCGAACCGTCCTTACAACGATAGGCTTTTAACCCTTCAAAACATTGTTGTCCATAATGCAATGCGGCTGATCCTTCGTGGATATGCAATGTATTATCTTCTGTTAATTTGCCATCGTCCCATTGACCATCTTTCCAATTTGAAATGTATCTAAATGGTGTTTTTATATAATCAAAACCTAAATTATCCCAATCAATTGTCATACGATCACTCCTTATTTTCAGAATATTGTAACACATTTTCAATTAATTTGTTAAGCTTTTTGTTAAATAATGACATCTTTTTTCAAATTCAAGTATAATGATAAAGTAATAATAGATAAAAAAAGAAAGTTGGGATATCCTTGTTTATTTTTGGACAATCAATATCCAGTAAAACAGTTGAAAGTACAATGGATTCTACAATTGATATAAAAACTGCTGCTGAGAAGAAAGTCAATGCTCTTGAACGTTTTTGGAACGGAATTAATTGGGACAAAATAATCGCTGTTTTGATTGAGAAAGCAATTTATCTTCTATTTCTTATTCTTTTTTTTATACTCCTAAATCGTATAGGTAAAATACTTATTGACAAAGCATATGGGAACTATAGTAAAAAACAATCATTCAATGAAAGTCGCCTAAAGACAATTCACACATTAGTCAATAATGCCTTTCAATACACCTTATTTTTCTTTTTCATCTACTCCTTATTAACAGTTGTTGGCGTTCCTGTCGGGTCACTCCTTGCTGGTGCCGGGATTGCCGGTGTAGCAATTGGTTTGGGTGCACAGGGGTTCATGAATGATATTATTACCGGGTTTTTTATCATTTTAGAACAACAAATGGACGTTGGCGATTATATTCGGTTATCTGCATTAAACATTGAAGGAACTGTCACAGCTGTAGGTCTTAGAACTATACAGATGAAAGCTCTAGATGGTACTGTTCACTTTATTCCTAATAGAAATATTACTACAATAAGTAACCTCTCTCGTTCTAACATGCAAGTTTTAATCGATGTTCGGATCGTACCTGACGAAGGCTATGATAAGATTATCGCAATCATTGAACAAGTCAATATGGAATTAAAAGAAAAGTATTCAGAAAGTATTCAAACAGGTCCAACGATTTTTGGGATGGTGGATCTGGGAAATGCAAATTTCGCCATTCGCACAACAATGTATGTATTGAATGGAAAACAAGCGCCAATCAAAGAAGAATTTTTAGCTCAATACGTAAAAAAATTATCTGACGCAAACTTTACTATTCCAAATACACCGATTATATTAACATAGCAAAACGATGGCTGTGAAACGAAAATGGGTTATCCCTTTCGTTCCACAGCCATCGTTTTGTTATTTATCTAATGATTTCAAAAAGTTACTGATATGTTCCACAGCAAAAGGAATCGCTTCTTCTTTGGGTTCAAATTTAGCAGAATGCAGCCCATATGCACTATCTACACCTAACCAAAACATTGTCCCTGGTACTTTAGATAACAAAAAACCAAAATCTTCACCAGTCATCGCAACTTCAGCTTTTTCAAATAAAACGCCTGATTCTTGTTCCATAAACGTCATAAAGTTTTCAGTTGTTTTTTTATTATTGATCACTGGAAGATACCCTTTTTGATCCAAAAATACATCTACTTCGCAATTAAATGATTTTGCGATCCCCTCACCAATTTCCTTGATTCTAATCTGAGTCAATTGATTCATCTCTTCTGTTAAAGTTCGGATCGTACCTGAAATCGTCGCTTCCCCTGCGATAACATTTGTTGCAGTGCCAGCATTGAATGTACCAAATGTGACCACAGCACCTTCAACTGGATTTACATTTCGACTAACGATTGTTTGTGCTTGCTGGACAAGACTCATTCCAGCTACGATCATATCATTTGAAGCATGAGGAAACGCCGCATGCCCACCTTTCCCTATCAATTTAATTTGAACTTCACACGTTGCAGCGAAAAGAGTACCGACTTTTGTTGTGATTTTTCCTACTGGTAACTCCGGATTCACATGCAGTCCATAAAATTCATCAGGAAGCCAAGCACCAAATGCTCCATCTTCATACATCAGCATACCACCAGCTTCATTTTCTTCTGCTGGTTGAAAGAGAAATAAATAATTATTTTCAGGCTGTTCTAATGTCATTTGTGCCAATAATCCTAAACCAATCGTCATATGAAAATCATGTCCACATGCATGCATATACCCTTTATGGATAGACTGAAAATCAGAATTAATTTCTTCGGTTATTGGTAAACCATCGATATCAGCACGCCAGCCGATCGTTTTTTGGGGATTTTTTCCATGAACGAAAACCAAAATTCCTGTTCGCCATATCTTATATTTTATAAAATCTTTTTTTATTGATTGGATTATTTCCAGTAAGTATTTTTGTGTTTTTTCTTCTTCTAACCCGATTTCTGGTATTTGGTGCAACTGTCTGCGAATCTCAATTAACTGTTCTTGAATCATTGTTGATCTGCCTCTTTTCTATTTCTCTATATCTTATTGTTGAATAAAAAGAGTTTTCTGTCAATCCTTCATTAAAAACAATCAACGATTTTTATACAGACTTTAAATAGTTTTGAGCAAACATGTCAATTTTATCCAAATCAATTCCTTTAAGTTTTTTTTCTTCACTTATTGGAACCCACGAAGGTTTATAGCCTCCAAATGACATAATTTCAAGAGCATGCTCCCTGATTGCTTCTGGAATACTTGCTGCAATCACATCATCCGTAGTCTTTGGTTTTGAATTACACAAGTAACAAGCTATTATTTTAGTTAATAGATCTGTTTGATTCTTTTTTAAAAAATCTCTGATTGGTTTATACATTTTATCATTACGAACACCTGCCCCCACAATGATATGAGTAAACTCATTTAAATTAGGCTTCTCGTGATCAATATCGATAATTGTAGCATTACTGCATTTTTCACCTAACAGTTTAGCACATTCTTTGGACGCACCAGATTTTGTTCCATATAAGATCAATAATTTCATTCGTTTTAGCCCCGATTCTTTCTTTACTTTACAGATAAGAGTATGCTTGTTATGATAGTTTTATTAATTTATATTTCGGCGGAAAAGAATCTCGTCAAACGAGATATATTAAGAATAAAGCGAGGAAGAACATTTGTCAATACATCAAGATTCAAATACAAACCCATCTCTAGAAAAGCTCACCTCTTTATTACGAGGCTTCGGCTCACGTTCTATCTTACATCAACAAACTATCGTTCACTCTTTAGGCATTCCTTCGAATGACTATATTTCAATCGATTTATTAAATGAATCAGGGCCACTTACAGCTGGAGAATTAGCAGATAAGACAGGATTGTCCACGGGAACGATCACCGCCTTGATTGATCGTCTAGAAAAAATCGGTTACGCTCGTCGGGAAAAAGATCCCCATGATCGCAGGCGCGTCATTATTGTACCAACCTATGAAGATAAAGAGGAAATAAAACAAGCCTACCAGCCATTAGATATTGCGATGAAAAAATTAGGACGAACATATTCAGAAAAAGAATTGCAATTGATTACGCACTTTTTATCAGAAGCTATTTTAGTGTTGGATAATCAACTTCAAAATAAATAATTTAACTACTTTTGTCTCTGCCTGAATAAACGGTAGGAATAGAAGCAAACCCCTCTTCTTTATTCATGATATTTCACCTTTTTTTCGGATCCAGCGTCACAGATTTGAAAGTTTAATAGCGCAAAAAAGACTAAAACTAACGTGTAGTTTTAATCTTTTTTGCGCTATTAATGATTGTGTGATAGAAACATTACAATTTTCGTAGCTCTTCCATCATATTTGTCTTGCTTTTAGTTTTTTCATCAATATTTTTTATCTTTTTAGCTGGTACGCCTGCAACTACAGTGTAGGGTGCAACGTCATCAACAACAATTGCTCCAGCTGCAACAACGGCTCCTTCACCTACTCTAATTCCTTCTAGAACAACTGCATTTGCACCAATCAAAACATTGTCTTCGATGACCACAGGATCTGCACTAGGCGGCTCGATCACGCCTGCCAAAACAGTTCCCGCACCAATATGACAGTTTTTCCCGACTGTTGCACGTCCACCTAAAATCGCGCCCATATCGATCATAGTTCCTTCACCGATTACAGCACCGATATTTATAACAGCGCCCATCATGATTACAGCATTATCACCGATTTCAACCTGATCTCTGATAGTTGTCCCTGGTTCGATACGAGCATTGATCTCTTTAATGTCTAGCATTGGAATCGCAGAATTACGAGTATCATTTTCAATCACATAATCTACGATATTTTCTTTATTTGTTTCCAAAAATTCTTTGATTACATTCCATTCACCAAACAAAGTCCCTGTTTTACAATTAGTAAATGCTTGAATTTCATCAGGAAAGGTTACTTCTTTGAGTTTTCCTTTCAAAGTAACTTTTACTGGTGTTTTTTTTTCAGCATTTCCAATATAATTAATAATTTCATATGCGTCCATCAATATAACTCCCTTCATAATACAGCTTAATAAAGCATTTCAAAAAACTCGCCACGTTTAAGTATCTAGCTTATCAAAAAAATAGGAAAAAGTGAATAATTGATTTAAAAAAATCAAATCACTTTCATTTCTATAGATTCACCATCAGATTTTGGTAAAATGATATTCTTTCGTTCCAGTTCATGAGCCATATGATTGATTGCCTTCAACAATTCTTTGCGTGTGATGATTCCTTTAAAACATTGATTGTCATCTACTACAGGCAGAAATGCTGCATCAACTAACAAATGAAGTATATCTTCAAGTTCCCATTGTTCGCCAATCAAAGGAACATTGACTTCCATAACATCTGCCACAGTGAAATCTTGTAATTTATCAAAATCGACTGATGTGATATCAAACATTTTATCCACTACATCTGATAAACTAATCAATCCCACAAAACGATCCCCTTTATCTAAAACAGGGATTTTTGAATATTTTACTTGAGATAAAACTAATAAAGCGTGACTTAGCGGATTCAAACACATTACGTTTGCAACATTTTCCGCTGGTATCAAAAAGGTTTCTTGTTTTTCTAATAATAATTCTTTTATAGCAGTTCCAATCATTGGAGTGCCTCCATTTCATTTTCTTTGCCACAATTATCATTGTACAGAAAACGGATGCAAATGTCTTGAAATTCAAACTTTTTTCATAACTCTTAAAAAAAATTAAGATTTGACCCTATTTCCTTCACTTTCTAAAAACCTGAATAAATGTTAATAGAATGTCAGAATCATTCGGAAATTATCTAAAAAACATAAAAAATAAGATACACTGTAGCCTTTTATCACAATTCCCCTAGAAATAATTAGTCAAAATTATTTTTTATTAAAAACAAAATGCAACTCTTTATACTTTTGATGATTTCGACCGTAATATTGAACAATGAATTGTTCTGAAGTACTTTCGATGATCGCATAGGATTTCAATTGAATTGGCCCTCTAGGCAAGCTAATACTTCCAGGATTCAAATAAAGAACATTTGCCCGAACTTCACATCCAATTTCATGAGTATGCCCAAATAACACGATATTGGCTTTGGCTTTTTCAGCTTGTAAAGCAAGAGAAGTCAATCCGGAACGAACATTCGCCAGATGACCATGTGTCATAAAAATAGTATCCATTCCAATTTTCTCTACGATCATATCTGGAAATTCAGGATCATAATCGCAATTTCCTTTTACTACTATAAAATCATTCCACAATTTATCCGTGGGTTCTAATTCTGAATCGCCGCAATGAAACATTTTATCAACTTTTCCTCGATAAGTTTCTGCCAAATCAATTAATATATCACGATCACCGTGATTATCACTTACTACTAGATATTTCATGCACAACCTCCTAGTTTTTTAGCCAATTTTCCCATTGATTTCTTAATGTTGCAACAGCTCTTCCTCTATGACTGATCTCATTTTTGCGCTCGTCTGAAAGTTCGGCTGCTGTTTTTTGTTCTTCTGGAACGAAAAATAATGGATCATAGCCAAACCCGCGATCACCACGTGGAATGGTCCCGATTTCTCCAAGCCAATTTCCTTCTACAACCAAACTTTCTTTCTCAGGAGCAGCAAAAACAAGTGTGCAATGGAATGTCGCTGTTCGTTTTTCTTGTGGCACTCCAGTTAATTCATGAAGTAATTTAGCATTATTAGCAGCACTATTCGTTGGTTCACCAGCAAAGCGCGCAGAATAGATTCCTGGTCTGCCATTTAAAGCATCAACAATCAGTCCTGAATCATCTGCTAAAACTGGTTGTTTTAAAATATCTGCAATTGTTTCAGCTTTTAAACGAGCATTTTCTTCAAAGCTTTTGCCTGTCTCCTCAACATCAGGCAAATCTGGATAATCCAATAATGTTTTTACATGGTATCCTTTTTCGGAAAAGATTTTCGTAAACTCTTTAGCTTTTCCTGGATTTCTTGTAGCGATCACAATCGTTTTAGCTTCGTCAGGAAATGATTTCTCAGCTAATGGATTCATCAAGGCTTCTTTTTGATAAGCAATCAAGTGCTCGATGCCCGTTTTACCGTAAAATAGTAACGAATTCAATTCATCACCTGAAAAAGTTGCTTCTTCACCTGTACCTTGAAGTTCGACAAAATTACCTGATTCGGTCATCACCAAATTCATATCTACAGCAGCTGCAGAGTCTTCCTTATAATCTAGATCAAGAACGCAGGTTCCGTCACTTAATATACCTGCGCTGACCGCAGCAAGATATTCTTTGATCGGATTTTCCTGTAAATCCCCTTTTTTAAGCAGTTTATCAACAGCAATTTTCATTGCAACAAATGCACCAGTTATGCTGGCTGTGCGGGTTCCTCCATCTGCTTGGATCACGTCACAGTCCACAATAATACTTCGTTCACCTAATTTTTTCAAATCGACAACCGCTCTCAGCGAGCGACCAATCAAACGTTGGATTTCCATCGTTCTGCCAGTCAATTTTCCTTTTGCGCTTTCTCGGATATTTCTTGTATTCGTGGCTCTTGGAAGCATACTATATTCAGCCGTCACCCAACCGGTCCCTTCGCCTCTTAAAAATGGTGGAACCTTTTCTTCCACGGTTGCAGAACAGATTACTTTTGTATCGCCAAAAGAAATCACTACGGAACCTTCTGGATGCTTATAAACATCCGTCTCAATGATGATTTTTCTTAATTCTTTCGCTTGTCTTCCATCATGTCTGATCATGTTTCACTACTCCCTCTAAGAAATTCGACAATCGCGCCTGTTCAACGATGATCGTTTCTAAATTTAGCCAATCATCGGCAATTGCTTTAAACATTTTTGCAGAACCTGTGGTATAAAATTCATTTGGCTTATTTTTATACTGCGGAGTATTTGCTATGTCAAAATAATCTAACAACATACTCACTTTACTCACTGTTTCAGCACCCGAATCGATCAAGGTCACTTGGTTTCCCATTACATTTTGGATCAAAGGACGCAATAATGGATAGTGGGTACAGCCTAAAATCAACGTATCCAGTTTTTTCAATTGTAATGGATTTAACGTTTCTGATACGACTTTTTTTGCTACAGAAGAATGAAATTCGTTACTTTCGACAATGGGAACAAATTTAGGGCACGCTAAGCTTGTGACAAACGTATTAGGGGCTTTACTTAATAACGCTTCTTCATAGGCTTTACTTTTGATTGTTCCAGCTGTGCCGATGACACCAATGCGATTATTTTTAGTTGCTTTCAACGCAGCTCTAGTTCCTGGTAGGATCACGCCTACGACTGGAATAGCCAATTGCTCTTTTATTTCTTCTAATGCTACAGCAGTAGCGGTATTGCATGCAATTACTAACATTTTAATTTTTTTTTCTAAAAGAAAATTTGTCATTTCCCAAGTAAATTGGACTACTTGTTCAGCAGGCCTTGGACCATATGGGCAACGTGCTGTATCTCCAAGATAAATTAAGCGCTCATTGGGTAGCTGCCTTAATGCTTCTTTTACTACCGTAAGTCCGCCAACCCCGGAATCTATAAATCCTATTGCTTCATGATTATTCAAGTCAATCAAACCTTTACAGTATTTTTTCAACACTCTTATTCTCTACTTTTTGCTGCTTTTTTTCAAGTTTTATTATCACTAGCTTCTATTATATCACTTTTTATATAGCAAGTTTTCATTTAGCTTGCGCTTTTTAATTGTTTTTCTTTATTAGCCTTTAAAAAAAACTGGTAATCTCATTTTCTGTATGTTATAATTTCTAACATTAACGGATGGATAGATTTATGGCTATTAGATTAAATATAAAAGAAAACTATTTTTATAAAAAGAAAATAGATAGAGTGCCATTTCAACTCTTCAGCACTGATCTGTCAAGATCAAAAGATTGTCTATCGCACTTTCCATATTCACAGATTTCTATAAATATTCGTTTTTTATTTATTTTCCCACCTGTTCATCCACTCGCTCACTGATCTATATAGATTAACCGTGATGTGATAATTTTATACATAAAGGAGAATGACCATGATTTCGTTGGAACATGTAAATAAGTTTTTTGGGGAGCATCATGTCTTGAAGGATGTATCGTTAAACGTTAACGAAGGAGAAAAGATCGTCATCATCGGGCCTTCTGGTTCTGGTAAAAGTACTTTGATCCGCTGTATTAATCGTTTAGAAAAAGTTACGGATGGCCATATATTTGTTGACGGGATCGACATAACAGAGCCAAAAGCACCTGTTCAAAAGGTTCGTCAAAAAGTAGCGATGGTTTTTCAAAGTTTTAATTTATACGCCCACAAAACAATTATTCAAAATCTTACCTTGGCCCCCATCAAAGTCAAAGGCGTCAGCAAAGAAGAAGCAACTAAGACTGGGATGGAATACTTGGAGAGAGTTGGTTTGGCAGATAAGGCGAATGCATATCCTGCTCAACTATCCGGTGGACAACAACAACGAGTCGCCATTGCACGTGCTTTAAATATGCATCCAGAGATTATTCTTTTTGACGAACCTACCTCAGCTCTTGATCCAGAAATGATTCAAGAGGTACTCGATGTTATGGTAGATTTATCGAAACAAAATATTACAATGATTTGCGTGACACATGAAATGGGATTCGCACGTCAAGTAGCAGATAAAGTCATTTTTATGGATGACGGTCAAATTATTGAAACGGGAAGTCCAGAGCATTTCTTTACTAATACTCAAAATGAACGCGCAAAAGAATTTTTAAGTAAAATCATTCATAATTGATAACACATATACCAAGGAGGAATTTTAGATGAAAAAAACAAAGAAATTATTAGGTGCACTGTCCCTTGCGTTATTACTTGGTTTGGTTGTAGGCTGCGGGAGTGGCGGAGACGACAAAAACGCCTCTAATTCTGGTAACAACGCAACAACTGATCTTCAAAAAATCAAAGATGCTGGTGTTATCAAAGTCGGAGTTAAAGAAGATGTCCCAAATTTTGGCTATATGAATCCAGATACAAATAGAAATGAAGGAATGGAGCCAGATATCGCACGTTTAATTGCAAAAGAATTGACTGGTAGTGAAGATAACGTAGAATTTGTCGGTGTAACTGCTAAAACGCGCGGCCCTTTATTGGATAACGGTGAATTAGACATGGTAATTGCTACCTTCACGATCACGGATGAAAGAAAAGAAACCTACAATTTTACAACACCTTACTATAAAGACGAAGTTGGTTTTTTAGTAAGAAAAGCGGATAACTTTACAGATACAGCTAGTTTAGATGGAAAAACGATTGGTGTCGTTCAATCTGCAACGACAAAAGAAGCGATTGAAAAGCAAGCAAAAGAATTGGGTGTATCATTCAAGTATCAAGAACTTGGTTCATATCCTGAACTAAAAACTGCTTTAACGTCAAAAAGAATTGATGCTTTCTCAGTTGATAAATCAATTTTGACAGGTTATGTAGATGATAGTACAGAAATCCTTAAGGACGGTTTCTCACCCCAAGAATATGGCATTGCTACGAAGAAAGCAAATACTGAACTAAATGATCAGTTGAATAAATCAATAGAAAAATGGGAAAAAGATGGTACTTTAGAAAAAATTTACAAAACGTGGAATCTGGATTAAACGTTCCCAGTTTCGTGCAATTTTGTTAGGATTTGGGAGGAAATTAGATGTTCATTATAGCGAATGCAGGACCTTTTGCACTCTATCGATGGGAAGTATTGTTTAAAGACTGGAGACTTTTTGGGGATGCTTTCCTCTATACTATTTTATTAGCTGTGGGTTCACTGATTGTAGCATTGTTGCTAGGTATATTTTTTGGCAGCCTATCTGCCATGCAACATAAATTATTGAACGTAATCAGTCGAATTTATGTTGAATTTTTTCAGAACACACCATTATTGATTCAGTTTATTGTGGTTTACTACGGTTTTCCATTGATCAGTCCAATGCTGACTTTTTCTACAACCACTATTGCTATTCTCTGTGTCGGTCTTTATCACGGCGCTTATATCTCAGAAGTTGTCCGTTCTGGAATCGGTGCTGTTCCTAAAGGGCAATTTGAAGCAGCTTATTCACAAGGTTTCTCCTATGGGAAAACCATGCGCTATGTTGTACTACCACAAGCTTGGCGTATCATGTTGCCACCACTTACGAATCAAATCGTCAATTTAATCAAAAATACATCAACTGTAGCCATCATCTCTGGTGCTGATGTAATGTTTACGGCTAACAGTTGGTCTTCAATCAATTTAAATTATATTCCAGCTTTCACAGTCGCAGGATTTCTTTACTTCATCCTGTGCTTCCCATTAGCCAACTTAGCACGGAAATTGGAAGAAAATAATAAGAAAGCTTATACCCGATAGGAGGATGCAAACATGTCTTTTTCAGAACAAATGAGTCAACTTCTGACCGGCAATAATTTGCGCTTTTTATTCGATGGTTTGAAGCTTACACTTTATATTTCTTTTGTTTCAATCGTCTTAAGTACGATTTTTGGGACAATTTTAGCTGTTTTAAGAAATCAAAAAACTGGGCCTTTAAAATTTTTGTCTAGTGTTTATATCGAAATTGTGCGTAATATTCCTAATTTATTATGGATCTATGTGATTTTTCTGATTTTCAAAATCAAATCTACCCCCGCTGGTATTGTTAGTTTTACTGTTTTTACAACAGCAGCTTTAGCTGAAATTATCCGAGGTGGACTAAACGGTGTAGATAAAGGTCAAAAAGAAGCCGCTCGATCACAAGGATTTAGTAATGTTCAAATTCTTGTGCATATCGTATTACCTCAAGCGATTCGCAATGTATTACCCGCAATCGTTTCTCAGTTTGTCACGGTAATCAAAGATACTAGTTTCTTATATTCTGTCATTGCATTACAAGAATTGTTTGGAAAATCTTATATCTTAATGGGTCGCTATGCACAAACCGGACAAGTTTTCACTATATATGGACTTGTGGCTTTGATGTATTTTGTAATCAACTTCTCTATCTCTCAATTTTCAAGATGGTTATCTAGAAATTGGGTATAAAAATAAGGATGTAGCCTAAACTATTTTAGTTTTTGGGCTCTATACTTTCTGATGTTGGTGAGAAATCACCGGCATCTTTTTTTAATGCAAAATAATAGAAAAGACATCTCGATATCCTTTAGAATTAAGTCGACTAAAACCAATTAAAAGGAGGAAATCAAGATGTCTTACACCAATCTTATCAAAAATACCTTAGATATTCTAGACTTAAACATTACTTTTACTGAAAATTCTTTAGAAAAAGAACGCATTAAGGGACGAATTTGTCAGGTATTTTCTGGTACATTAGACTATTTAGCCCACTCCTGTCTTCATTGTGGAGAGAAAGAAAAAGGAAAGATTATTCGTTGGGGCTATACGACTTGTCTTATTTTAATGAACGATGTGTCTGAGTATCAAACGTATTTACGCTTGAAGAAACGCCGTTTCTTCTGTTATTCCTGTGAAAGAACGTTCGTCGCTGAAACAAGTCTGATCCAAAAAGGGTGTTCGATTTCTAAGAAAGTGAAGCTATCTATTGCCGATCGATTAAGAAAGGTCACGTCTATGAGTGAGATTGCGCGTCAAAAGAAGGTCTCTGTTTCTTCTGTCTATCGCGTCTTGAAACAATTTTATGAACCGAAAAAAATCAATCGCCTGACCTTGCCTGAAGTCCTTTGTTTTGATGAATTTAAATCGGTTAAACAGGTCGCTGCTTCTATGAGTTTTATCATGATGGATGGTCAAACAAAGCAGTTAATTGATGTCATTGAAAACCGTCAATTGTCCTTTTTACAACGTTATTTTTCACGATTCTCTTTGTCTGTTCGTGAACGTGTAAAATATATCGTTTGTGATATGTACGCTCCTTATTTTTCTCTCGTCAAAAAATTGTTTCCTATGGCTCAGATTATTCTCGATCGCTTTCACATTGTCCAACACATTGGACGAACCTTTTTAAAACACCGCATTCAACGAATGAATCTGTTTCTCCAGAAAGGAACTGTAGAGGCAAAAAAATATCGACACTTGAAGAAGTACTGGAAACTTCTTCAAAAGAACCAATCGAAGCTCGATTTTGAAAAACGCCAATGGCGTCCTTCTTTCCGCACCTATTTAACAGAAACAGAACTCGTTGATCGACTCCTTGCATATGATGAGGAGTTAAAATCTGGTTACACCTGTTATCAGAACGTTCTTTATGCGGTACAAACACGAGACTACACAAGATTCCACTCGCTATTAGAACAAGATTGTTCTGGACTTCCCGTCTATTACCAAACAGTTTTTTCTACCTTTAAGAAAGTTCAAAATGAAATTAAGCATGCTCTAGAATTATCCTATTCCAATGGCCCATTGGAATGCTTGAACAACCATATCAAAGTGTTAAAGAGAAATGCGTATGGGTTTCGTAACTTTTATAACTTTAAATTGAGAATTGCTTTATGCTTTGGTAACGTTCTTTTTCAGCCGAATAGAAAAACCTAGAGGTATTTTCCTCTAGGCCTTACAATAATTGATTTAATTCTTTGGATTTTCTTCACCAACATTAGTTGACAAAGAGCCAGTTTTTGCTACACCCTTATTTTTTTATCGAATCGTTACATTAAAATGTTCGACTAACGCTTTTTCTACTTTTTCCATCGATTGGTTGATTTCTTCATCTACCAATGTGGCTTCTGCATTTACAAACGTTAAGCTATACGCCATTGATTTTTTACCTTCAGCGATATTATCTCCTTGGTAAACATCAAATAAATGAACAGATTGCAAGAATTTTCCAGCTTGTTTAGAAATCGTTTCAACTAATGCTTGACTAGTTACTGATTCATCAACCAATAAGGCAATATCTCTTGAAATAGCCGGGAATTTCGAAATTTGTTGATAAATCAAAGGGGCACTTTCTTCTTCAATAATTGCTTGAAGATTCAATTCAGCTGCATAAGTTTCAGGAATTTCGTATTCTTTTGCTACACTCGGATGAACTTGACCGACAAAACCAATGACAGTATCATTCAATTTTATTAAGGCCGTTCTTCCTGGATGCAACTCTTGGTTCTCTTTTGTCGCCTCATAAGTTATCTTATCAGCAATACCTACAGAATCAAATAGCGTTTCAAGCATGCCTTTGAGTGTATAGAAATCGACAGGTATTTCTTTAGTCTGCCAGTCTTTTACTACTTTATTTCCTGATAATACAATGCCTAAATGATTTTCTTCATACGGCAATTCTTTTTTAGGATCACGATCTTGATAAAACACTCGTCCAATTTCATAGAGAGCAACATTATTATTTTTACGAGCAACATTATAGGCTACATCATCTAATAAGCCTGAAATCAAGTTCATTCTTAAAACAGAGCGCTCTTCACTCATCGGCCATTGTAAGCTTGTTGTTAAGCTTTCTCTCATCATAAATTGACGAGATTTTTCTTCGGTTGTCAAAGCGTAGCTAATTGCTTCGCTTGCGCCGCAGCCTTCTAATAAACTTTTGATTTTACGAACCAATACTTGCCCACTCGTTAAACTACCAGCTACTGTTTCACCTTTTGGTAGTGTTGATGGTAGGTTGTCATAGCCGTAAATACGTGCAACTTCTTCAATCAAATCGGCTTCAATCGTTATATCCCAACGTCTAGGCGGAACAGTTACAGTATATTTTCCTTGATCAAGTTTATAAGTAAAGCCTAGCGTATCAAAAATTTCACTAACTGTCTCCTGATCCATATCAGTACCTAAGTACTCATTGATTCGTGAAATCGTTACACTGACAATAATTTCTTCAAGAGCTAATTCAGAACCAATCGCTTTACCTGCGACAACTGTTCCGCCAGCTAATTTAGCGATCATGGCTGCTGCCACATCGCCTGCTTCACCAATCGTTGCATGGTTGATGCCTTTTTCAAAACGACTAGAAGATTCACTACGTAGATTGAATTCTTTTGACGTTCTACGAACCGATAAAGAATCAAATAATGCTGATTCTAAAGCAACTGTAGTTGTTCCCTCAGTGATTTCAGAGTCCGCACCACCCATTACACCAGCTAAAGCCACAGGAACATTTCCATTTGTAATGACAATATTTTCATCAGATACTTTTCTTGTTTCGCTATCTAAAGTAACGATTTCTTCGCCAGATTTGCCACGTCTTACTAAAATAGTTTTACTATCCAATTTATCATAATCAAATGCATGCAAAGGTTGGCCAAATAATAAAAGAATATAGTTTGTTACGTCAACGACATTATTGATTGGACGAATGCCCTCATTCATTAAACGAGTTTGCAACCACAACGGACTTTCAGCAATTTTTACATCTTTGATGATTCTAATTTGATAGGCTGGTGTATCTTTTTTATCTTCTACTTCAACAGAGATATAATCAGCAGCAGTTTGGGTAGCATCCTCTTTTAAAATTTCATCATTGAATTGAGGTGTCTGACGATAAATAGCGCCTACTTCATACGCTACACCGCGCATACTTAAAGCATCAGCACGATTTGGCGTGATCGATAATTCGATAATATGATCATCCATATCTAAATAAGAAAACACATCATCCCCATTGATAGCATCCGCTGGCATATAATAAATTCCGTCAGAATAAGCTTTAGGAATCACATTATCAGAATAACCCAATTCTTGTAAAGAACAGATCATACCGTTTGAGACTTCACCGCGCATTTTACCTTTTTTGATTTTTTGATTTCCAGTAATTCGAGATCCTGGTAACGCAACAATTACTTTAATGCCGACTTTCACATTTGGCGCACCACATACGATTTGGGATAATTCTTCTTCGCCTATATCCACTTGGCAAATTGACAAATGATCCGAATTTGGATGAGGAATACATTCTTTAACCTCACCTACGACTATTTTTTTCAAGCCTTCTTCTGGTACTTCCACGCCTTCAACTTCAATCCCAGTCAAAGACATTTGATCAGATAATTCTTTTGCTGAAATTTTTGAAAGATCTAAATACTCACTTAACCATTTATAAGAAACTAACATCGTCGATTACTCCTTTACCTTGAACTGATTTAAGAAACGTAAATCATTTTGATAGAAATTACGTATGTCGTTCACACCATAACGCAGCATTGCTACACGATCTGGTCCTAAGCCAAAAGCAAAACCTGTATATTCATTTGGATCGATCCCTGACATAGATAGAACATCTGGATGAACCATGCCGGCACCTAAAATTTCAATCCAGCCAGTATGCTTACAAACATTACATCCAGCGCCTCCACATTTAAAGCAACTAACATCAACTTCAACAGATGGTTCTGTAAACGGAAAATAACTTGGACGCAGGCGAATCTTACGGTCTTCACCAAACATTTTTTTCATTACAACTTCTAAGGTTCCTTTTAGGTCCCCCATCGTAATATTTTTATCGATAACTAAGCCTTCAATTTGATGGAATTGATGACTATGCGTCGCATCATCTGTATCTCTACGAAATACTTTTCCTGGAGAAATCATGCGTAATGCACCTTTTGAAAAATCATGTTTTTCCATGGTTCTGGCTTGAACAGGTGATGTATGAGTACGAATCAAAATATCATCAGAAATATAAAATGTATCTTGCATGTCGCGAGCTGGATGATCTTTAGGTAAATTCATGCGCTCAAAATTATATTGATCCGACTCTACTTCATATCCTTCAACAACTTGGTATCCCATACCAACAAAGATATCTTCGATTTCTTCCATTACTTGAGATAATACATGACGTGTACCGTGGGTCATCTGTTTTCCAGGTAAGGTAACATCGATCGTCTCTTGTTCTAACGCCGCATTTAACGCAATAGTTTCTAAAACTTCTTTGCGTGCTTCAATAGCGTCACTCAACATATCGCGAATTTCATTAGCAAAACTTCCTACTATCGGACGTTCCTCAGCTGATAAATCCTTCATGCCTCTTAGCACTTCTGTGATTGGACCTTTTTTCCCCAGTGTCTCTACTCTGATTTGGTTTAGTGCTTTAAGATCAGATACAGTTTGAATATTATTCAACGTTTCATCTCTTAATGCTTCTAATTGAGCTTTTAATGTCATTTTTTTATTCCTTTCTTTTGTTTGGTAACAAAATTGAGTATAAAGTATTGATGAAAACAAGTCATTTTTTACAACAAACTAATTAAAAAAAACGATAGCCCGCTCCTATATTAAGGAACGAGCTATCGTGTTACCATCCTACTTCATGATAAAAAATCATGCACTCAATTCATATAACGGCTTTCACCGGTCTGATCTCTTTGGAACAAACAAACTCCGGAAGTGAACTTCATTTTTCGATTACGTACCCTGTTTTCAGTCTAAGACAGGTTTTCCCTTTTCGTATCAGCCAAATTACTCTTTTCCATCTACATTTTTTGTTATTCAATTGATTATAGTGTACAAGAATTTACATCTGAGGTCAACTGCATTCTTCCGCAGTGACCCATTTTTCTGCCCAATGCTGGATTTGTTCCATTGCATGTTGTAGGTCCTTACCTTTATTTGTGAGAAAATACTCTAGACGACTGCTCTCATCACAGCGAACTGCTTTTGAGATGATCCCTTCCCCTTCTAATTCTTTCAAGCGTTCCACTAATACACGATCGCTTAGTTCAGGGATTTTTTGTTTTAACTCGCCAAATCGTTGAGGACCATTTTCCAACAAGACATCAATAATCAAACCATTCCATTTCTTTCCTAAAATCGTAAATGCCTTTTCGAATTTGGGACATAGTGAAAATTCGGTTGTTTTTACTTGCTCCATTTTCCTCACCTCGTAAACTGAGTATAGCACACAACTTACAATTTGTAAGTATATCTGCTTTCAATTTAATTCATTTTTTCAATAATTTGCTCTTTGTCCAAATCAATAATGATCCCTGCAGACAATAATACTAGTAATACTTGATTTACTTGTTTATTCGTTGCTTGTGTCAACGCTTTTCGATATAAGTTCAGCTGACCTCTATAACGCTGAATAACTTTTTTGATTTCTTGTGGATTGTCAATATCTTGGACAAAATCAGTCTTGTAATCATAGAGAATGCAGTCCTCATCGTGCAAAATGTATCCATCGATCATACCATGGATCAATAGATCATCTTGTGTTTCTTTTGGGTAATCTTTGATCAATTCTTCTGCTTTCAACAACATTGAAAACGGCTGTTCACGAATGACCAGTGCTGGATTTTCAAGTAATTTTTGTCCTAAACTTGTGCGGTAAAATGATAACACTTGTTCAATATTGATTTGTTTGGCTACATTTTCTTGGATGATTTTTGTTTGAACTAATTCCTCAAGCAATACACCAATGGTAGCCTTTGTCGGTGCTTCGTTTAAATCCAAAAGCTGTAATAAATAATGAGTTGCTGTACCGATTTCAACAGCCGATGGTTTTCGGATCGTTTCGATAAATCTGGGTTTCCCTAATTCTCCTTCACTCATCCGATGAATAATCATCGGAGTTTCCTGAATTGTATTTTTTTCATCTACTTCTATTTTAGCAATTTCTTTATTATCTGGATCTTCAAATACACGTTTTATTTCTGATACTGATTGATAATTTGTTGTTTTTGTTGAAAGCTGATAAGGATAATCATAGTTCAAACGTTGAAGAGCTTTTTTTATCTTTTTTGGATCACTTGTCTGAGAGCTCACTTTTTTTAAGGAATCTGTTTCAATAAATTGAAGGGTCGCAAATTGATCTTGTATTTCTTTTTCCGTTACAAAAGAAACATTGAACCCTGCAGCATGTTGCGTGATTCCAGCTACTGTTTCAGTAACAAAGGTTGTTTGAAATTCTGACATTTTTTGATGACGAATCAAACTCATCCCAACCCAGTTCATCAAACTACTTTTCCCTTGCAGACGATTTTCACTAGGTAAGACTTTTGTCTGAACATCTCCAACTTTCAGCCATTCTTTGAAAGCAGCCTCTTGATTGTTGTAAGAACCGACCAAATAAAGTTTTTGCTCTGCTCGTGTCAATGCAACATATAATTTACGCATTTCTTCTGAAAGTAATTTTTTTAATTTCGCTTGTTTGATTGCCAAAAACGGCAATGTTTCATACAACATACGTTCTGTTTGGTCAAGATAACGAATCCCTACACCTAAACGATCATCAAATATATACCGTTCATTTAAATCACCAAGATTGAACTCTTTGGTCATGTCTAGAATAAAAACGACAGGAAATTCTAACCCTTTACTCGCATGGATCGTCATCACCCGCACCGCATTTTCATCGCTCAAAATCACGGGTTCTGCTAAATCCTTATCTTTTTCCTGCATTTTTTCAATAAAACGAACAAACTGAAATAATCCACGGAAACTGGTCTGCTCATAACTTGCTGCTCGGTCAACTAATGCAAATAAATTGGCTTGTCGTTGTTTACCAGCAGGCATTCCTCCTACATAATCTAAATACGCAGTATCTTGATAAATTTGCCAAATCAATGTCGCTAATTGATTGCGTCTGGCCATTTCTCGCCATTTCTCTAACCATTCAGCAAATTGCATAGTCTTTTCTTTTAACGTTTGATGCTCTTTTTCGTTAGTATCATTTAGATTAAACGATAAAAAAGCTTCGTAAAATGAACTTTTTTTAGCTGCCAAACGGATCGTCACTAATTCATTTTCTTTCAACCCTACGATCGGTGATCGCAAGACAGCTGCTAACGGAATATCTTGATAAGGATTATCGATGATCTGTAGTAGAGACACCATTGTTTGAACTTCTGTTGCTTGAAAATAATTTTGAGCATCATTTACCTGAATTGGAATTCCAGCTAGCTTGAAAATTTCTAAAATGGTCAAATTATTTTTCTTCGTCGGTGTCAACAGCACAATATCTTTATAGGTAAGTGGTCGATTTTCTTTGACCGATTTATCATAGATCAAAAATTTATTATCGATCAATTCTCTTATTTTCAGCGCGGTCATGTGCAATTCGCCTTCAGTTTTATCTTCCAGAATTAATTGAGAATCATCCGTCACTTGCAAGCTTTCTTCCTGCTGCTCTGATTTTTTTTCATAAATCAATAGCTCAGTATCATAATTTTCAGCTTCTGAAAACTGATCGAACCCATGAATAAGTCGAGCCGCTTCGTCATATTCGATTTGACCGACACGTTCGTCCATTAATTGCTCAAAAACTAAATTGGTAAAATCCAATACGTTTTTTCTGGAACGAAAATTTTCAGCTAAAACGATTCGTTTTCCTTCTTTATTTTGACCATATTGATTGTATTTTTCAATAAAAAGCGTTGGATCAGCTAAACGGAAGGAATAGATAGACTGTTTTACATCGCCCACCATGAATAAGTTGCCTTCTTCTGCCGTTGGTCTTCTTAACCAATAAAGGATCGTCTCTTGTAATCGATTGATATCTTGATACTCATCGACTAAAACTTCATCAAATTTATCGCGATAATAGTTTGAAGCTTCTGTAGCCGACCATTCACCTGCTTCTTTTTTTGCTAAAATCGCTAATGTGAAATGCTCCAAATCATTGAAATCGACTAACCCTTTTCTCAGTTTCTGTTTACTATAACTCTCTATGAACGCTTTTCCGACTTTAGCCATTTCTTCAACAAGTGGCTGTGATTGGTCTAAAATCTCCTTCATTTGTTCTGGTGATAACGTAAACAAGTTATTCAAGCTATCATTTATAGCTTTTTTATTTTGTTCTCGTAAATTTTTCGCTTGTGCAGCTATTTCTTTTAGCTCTTCCACACGCACAGTAGGATAACGTTCAAAAGTAATCGTCTTAGAAATTTCAAATCCTGCTTCTAAATCATTATCTGCTAACTGGCTGATAAAGGTCTCAACAAAATCTTTTTCATTTCTGGCAAGAATCTCGATTTTCCCTAATTTTTCTTCTCCTTCAGTTAAACGGATCATCTCTTCATAACGATTTACACACCGAAACAGACTTTCCATCAGCTGAGGTTTTAAATACTCTTGAAATAAAACTGAATCACCTAATTGTCCAGCGACACGATAACTATCAGCTAGATGCATCAACCAATCATCAGGATCGGGATTGGCACGGGCAAATTCATATAATGAAAAAATCAAACGAGTCAATCCGTCATCACTACGATCATTTGAAAAATTACTAGTCAACTGGTAAAAAGATTCTTGGTTTTCCGCGTAGAATTGCTCTCTAAGCTCATCCCAAACATCCTCTTTTAAAAGCAACATCTCGGTCTCATCTGTCAACAATCGAAAAACTGGATCCATTTCGATCAAATAATAAAAACGACGAATCACTGTTAGACAAAATGCATGCAAGGTACTGATATTAGCTGTAGGCAGCAAGGTCAATTGTCTAATAAAGTGCTGTTTTTTCTCTTGATCACTCTCATTTGTGATCGCTTTTTGCAAAGCAAGCTGAATTCGTTCTTTCATTTCTTTGGCTGCAGCCTCTGTATAGGTTACGATCAATAAACGATCAATATCTACACCACTTTTTAGCTTTTCGATGACTCTGCGGACAAGAACAGTTGTTTTCCCAGAACCTGCGGAGGCCGACACTAAAATATTTTCATTTCCGTCAAAAACAGCTTGCCATTGATTGTCGGTAAATTGTTCATTTTCTGGACGTAAAGGAATTATCTTACTCATCTATCCGTCCTCCCTTTTGATCATTGTCAATCAAACGATCCATCACTTCTTTTTTAGATAACGTCTCAATTCGATTGTAATTATTTTCTTTTAGCATCACATCAAAGTTACAGACACTTCGAAATGGACAAAAACGACAAGCAATTCGTTCTTTTCCTTGATAAGCTGGATTCAAACCGATCTCACCGCTAATAATCTTATTCCCGGCTTCAATAAACTTGCTGCGGTTATGGATCAATAACGCATCTAACTCTGGTTCTGTTACAAATTTATCTTCTTGACGACGACCTGGTTTAATTATTTCTTTAGCTGATTCTTCTATCGGGTAAATCAAAGAACTTTGTTTGGCTTGCAAACTTTTATCCAGATTTTCAAGTAAGACTGGGTCATTCAATAACAATCCATCAAATTGAAATTTCTTTAAAAGTTGCTGTTCTTTTTTATCTTCCGTTTCATATGGAAGAATAGGATTGTGCACATGAAGATAAAACGAACCTGCCGGTTTGGCCGATTGACCTACTAAATTCACAGCATCCATCAACGCGACATCCAAGTATGTGAGCATCTGCATTGCTAGTCCATAATACGCTTCTGTAATATTAAATTTTTTGTGACTCGATTTATAATCTACGACTCCTAAATAGACAGAATCAGGTGTCACCAGTTGATCCAAGCGATCAATCTTACCTCTAACACTTATATTCCCCCCATTTTCGAGAGGTAGTTCTAACCCTTTGATCCCTTTTTGACTAGCGATCTGACCGAACAAAACTTCTGTCTGAACAGCTGTCATTCCACTGCGTTCACTTTGCCGTTTCAGTGCCCAACTAACTTTTTTTATCGTTTGCCCAAGCTGATAGCGAATATAATTCATTCGACTCGATGAATCAAGAATCGAAAATTTTATCTCGCCGAACACAGCATTCAGGATTTGTTCCGTAAACTCGTTGACTTCCCGATCGGTCAGCTCAGATAATTGTTTCTTTTGCATGATCAATAATTTAAAGAACTGGTCCAATGCCTCATGGAAAAAATCACCCGTTGCCGCTGGCGATAAACCAAAAACATCTCTTTCTTTTAATCCTAAACCAAAACGCGAAAAATATTGATACTGGCATCGATAGAAACTTTCCATTCTAGAAACAGATGTATAAATATGTTTTGTATATAATTCATCCGCTAGATGCTCTTGTAAATTTTCTGGCAAATTTTTATGACCCAGACTTTCAAAGACATGTCTTGCTAGTTTTGCTTGTGAGCGTGTCATTAATTCTCGTTCCAAAGCATCCCAAAAAGACGGTATTCCTTCGTGCGTTTCTTTTTTCTGCCGCTTTAAATTGGTTAAGTCACTAATCAACGTTCTGTAAGTTCCGATATGTTCTAAACTAACCTGTTCATCATCTGAAATCATAAGCCCATTTCTTTGTTGTTTGTGCAAACCTAAGTCATTTTGAATATTGGTTAAATAGGCAGAGGCTTTAACGTCTTTGGCAGTATCTTTCACACTAGGATACGAAAAATACAAACGTTCTGTTGCCGAATTAAACATGATATAGGCATTAAATGGTTCCTTGGCAATACTTTTTCTCGTATCATTCATTAAAAACTGCCCATCTTCTAAGTGACCATTAACAAATTGCCGTTCTTCATCAGACAGCAACGTTTTATTATCGAATTTTTGTGGTAAAACCTGATCTGTCAAGCCAATTGCAAATACGACTTTTGCCTGCCCAGGCCTAGCAAGATCGATTGAGCGAACTTGTACCTGATCA
Source organism: Enterococcus sp. AZ126 (assembly GCF_051714545.1). Taxonomy (NCBI): domain Bacteria; kingdom Bacillati; phylum Bacillota; class Bacilli; order Lactobacillales; family Enterococcaceae; genus Enterococcus; species Enterococcus sp. AZ126. Next base: position 153,837 of record NZ_JBIOSB010000001.1, on the reverse strand, counting down.
ATAGCCGTTGGTACTTTATTATAACGTAGCCCTTCTAACCCGCTAGAGAAAATTTCTTCAAACAAAACTAAGTCAAACGAGTCATTGCCATAAATCGTCACATATTCATCAAATAAAGTCATCAACGCTTCCCACGTCTGTTCATGGTTGCGGGCCTCTTCTAATTGTCCCTTTTCAATTGCCTGATTACGCCACATCATTAACTGCTTTTCTACACCATTATTCACTAAAAAACGATAAAAATAATCCGCAGCTTCGATTCCGGTTTTTGCTTTTTTAAGTTTTACAAAAAAAGAGGGGACAGTTTGTTGAATCATTTTTCGTACAGCATTTGATTCTTGTTCGATCAATTCAGTATCATCTTGCTGTTCTGCTTCAAAATCGTAACGGATAAAATGCCAGTCCTTATCTTTTTCCCAATGGTATCCCTCATACCCGTATGCTAAAACCACATTTTCGGCCAAATCAACTTTACGCCGCCATTCATCTCGCTGTGTTCGCCATTCTTCACTGGAGACTTGATCTTCGATTGGAAAAAATAATTCAGTTCTTAAAAAACGTAACACATCTCGATAACGATAATGGTACGCATGGATCGCAAACAAAGACTGAATAAATTCAACTAAAGGATGCTGTTCCATTGCCATATCTCGATCTAAGTAAATGGGAATTTTATGCATGGAAAATAGTGGTTCAATCAACGATTCGTAACTGTCCAACTCACGCGTCAGCAATTGAATATCTTTATACCGATACTTTTCTTCAACGACTAATCTTCTGATTTCTTTTGCGATATGATTGATTTCTTCCTTAAGATTTTCTGCACACCAAAATTGTAAATGATCCTCTTTGATCTCTTGTTTTTCTTTTTTAGGATGATTTTCTTGCGCCTTAACCCAATAGTTTCCAAGGGATTTAAGACTCTTGTCAGCTATCAACACATTATTTTTTTCAATATGATCAGGCAGTATCGGCACATTAGCATTTCTAGCAAGTTGATACAGTTGGTGATAGGTCGTACCTGTTTCATAAAATAAATTCATCAACGAAGGTCGTTCATTCGGATATTTTTTATCCAACACCAAAGATACCTTAACTTCACCACCTCGCCGCATCAACGTATCGATCAGCTTCAACTCTCTAGCTGAAAAATGATGATAGCCATTGATCACAAATAACACATTACTCAAGTCTTTCGTTTCTAAATAATCAGTCAAATAATTGATGATTTCTGCTGATTTAATGCCATATTGCATCATTGTTTCTTCGAATTTTGAAAAAATTAATTTGATGTCTTGAATCTTTAATTGTAGATCCTGTTCTTTACTATCTGAATTTGGTCCTGATAATTGGCCAAACAACTCAACTAAATCAATATTTCCATCTTTTATTTCCTGATACAAGTCAAATAACTGTTGGATAAATCCTGATTTATTCACTTCTCCACGAAAGACATTCAATGATTCTTCATTTTCCGACAAAATCTTTCTAAAAACCATTGCAGCTCCTGCTTCGGAAAGGATCTCTGAACTATAATACTGTGTATGTTGTAAAAAGTACCATGCTAACCGATAAAAACTAAAGACTTGAAAGCGCATGGTCGCAATTGAATCACTATGATTCGAATGGATTTGTTTAATTCGTTTAAGTGCATTGATCTCTTGCTCAAATTTCATATGATTCGGTACTAAATAAAAAACTTCGTGTGAATCATTTTCTGATAACCACTCTACTGAAGCTTGCAAAAGGGCTTCCTCTAGATCCATTTCAGCAGTGCCACGGATAAATTGCAGACTCATTTTTTCACATCCTTTATAAATGTTCCATGTTCTTAGTTTATCATAAAACAAACTTAAATATACTTCTGATTCATTCACAAAAAAAAAAGCCTCTTAATCAAAAGAGAACTTTCTTATATAGCATTCATTGAGTCACTATTTAAATCGTCCCAAAACGATTTAACGGCCATAGAACAAATTTAACATCACCTGATATTTTATCTTTATCAATGAAGCCGATCATTCGTCCATCCTTTGAATTCCTACGATTGTCACCCATCACAAAATATTCACCTTCTGGAACCTTCTTATCACCTGTAACTTCACTCAATGTGAAATCAAAAGTTAAAGGGGAGCCATCTGTTAAGTCCTTTTTGAATTCATCCAAATAAGGTTCTTTTACCTCTTTGCCATTGATATATAAAATATCATTTTTAGACTCGATCGTGTCACCAGGCAAGCCAATCACTCGCTTGATATAATTCTTATCCGGTTCATCTGGTGCTGGGAACGTCACAATATCAAAACGCTTGATTTCCGTGTTTTTTAAAGCAATCACTCGTTCACCATCAGCTAATGTCGGATCCATGGAATGTCCTTTGACCACAACAGGTGTAAAGACGAACTGCCTTAACAAAAACAGTAATGCAGCTAAACCAACAAAAAATAAAACTGTATGTAATAACTCTTTAGACTTCAAATTCATTCCTCCAAAAAACTTACTTTCTATATTTTACCACAGACAACGGATTTTCTACAGAATTCTTTTCTTTTTATGCAAATTTTAAGGCATCTTTTAATAATTTAAAGAGTCGAAACTTAAATTATTAAATGAAATAAAAAAATTGACACGTATTTTAGTAATTTAGTTGCTGTTTTAACATTCTCTATTGGAATAGCTACTAAGCTATTTCGTTTTTAAACGTAATCAAACTTAATTACTCATTTTCGAGAAAAATAGATGACTGTACACGAAACATTTGATAAACTGAAGAAGCACAGCATTGATAAAGGAGGATTACTATCATGTTTATCTCATTTGGCATGTTTATTGCTTTAATTATAGTAACAATTATTATGATTGCATTGATTATCTATTTAACTTTTACAGGTGGCGATAAAAAATCACATCACGATAACACCCGTCAAGCAGAGCAAGCTGCTAAAGAACGATTAGCTCAAAATGATCTCACCACATCATCGCAGACAAATGACGTCGATCTGAATGAATCGAACCAACAGTACAATTTTAATCAAGATACTTACAATGATAATCGTTATACTCAGGAACCACAATATGAAGAAACGGTTGAAGAGGATTATTCATTGCATGTTCTGCCTTACCCAAAAGATGATGACTTCAAATAATTAGACTAAAGATCCCCCATGATTGGTTCAACAATCAGATCACTCGATCCACTTGCCTAAAAATTATCAAACTATTTTGCACGAACAAATGATCTTATAAAATGCGTTGAACTTTTTCTTGTAAAGGAAACAGTCATTTCTATTTAATTGATATAAAAATACCGTTAAAAGGATCAACTTCCAATTAACGGTATTTTTTGTTCAATTAGCTTATTTCAAACGTGCATTCAATTCTTTTGCTAGTTCTTCAAAACCAGGTTTACCAAGTAAAGCGAACATGTTTTTCTTATATGCTTCTACACCTTCTTGATCAAATGGATTTACACCGTTTAAATAACCTGAAATTCCAACTGCGATTTCAAAGAAATACATAACATAGCCTAAAGAATAAGCATCCATTGCAGGAATTTTAACGATCATATTGGGTACGCCACCATCTGTATGAGCAAGTAACGTTCCTTCAAACGCTTTTGTATTTACGAAATCAATTTCTTTCCCTTGTAGATAGCCTAATCCATCCAAATCTTCTGTTAATTCAGGGATAGAAACAACATGGCGCGGTGCGTCAACTTTTACAACTGTTTCAAATAAGTTACGCATACCGTCCTGAACATATTGACCCATTGAATGTAAATCAGTAGAAAAATCAGCTGCTGCTGGGAAGATTCCTTTTTGGTCTTTTCCTTCTGATTCACCAAATAATTGTTTCCACCATTCAGAGAAATAGTGCATCCCTGGTTCGTAGTTGATCAACATTTCAGTTGTTTTACCTTTACGGTATAAAATATTTCTTAATGCAGCATATTGATATGCTTGATTTTTACTTAAGTCAGTTGTTGTTGCATATTCCTTACGCGCATCATTGGCACCTGTCATCAAAGCATCGATATCGCCACCACTAACTGCAATTGGAAGTAATCCAACTGGTGTCAATACAGTAAAACGTCCACCAACATCATCAGGAATCACAAATGTTTCCCAACCCTGTGCATCTGCTTCCACCTTAACAGCACCTTTAGCGCGATCAGTTGTTGCATAGATACGTTTATTTGCTTCTTCTTTACCATATTTTTTAATCAATAATTCTTTGAATACTCTAAATGCGATTGCAGGCTCTGTCGTTGTGCCTGATTTAGAAATCACATTAACTGAGAAGTCACGATCACCAATAACATTTATTAAATCAGCTAAGTATGTTGAGCTGATACTATTTCCTGCAAAGAAAACTTGTGGCGCTTTTCTTTCATCTGCTGATAATAAATTATTAAATGAATGATGTAAAAATTCAATTGCTGCTCTTGCACCCAAGTAAGATCCACCAATACCAATTACAACTAAAACTTCTGAATCTGATTGAATTTTTTCAGCTGCTTTTTTGATACGAGCAAATTCATCTTTATCATAATTTTCTGGTAAATCGATCCAACCAGTAAAATCACTTCCAGCTCCAGTACCTTCTCTTAATGCTTTGTCTACGGCAGTCACTTGTGCCTGCATGTATTCCAATTCATGATCAGCAACAAATGGTGTCAAATTGGAATAATCAAATTGAATGTGTGACATTCCTTCTCCTCCTTGAAATTAAACTTAGTACAGTATCTACTTTACGTTCTTTTGATGCTTTTTTCAAGCAAATTATGATTGTCTGTACCAATTTTATTTTATTTCATCTAAAATGAATACTCTCTACTATTAAATAAGTAAATCATTTGAAACTTGAAATGAAATTGACAAAAAACTTCTTGAAAAAAATGAAGAATAATCATGCCATTGACATTACGACTATTCTTCATTATTTCTAATTATAATGTTAAAATCAAACTATTTTTTCTTTTAGACTAAACTAATCCTTGGCTTAACATAGCTCGAGCAACTTTTTCAAATCCCGCAACATTTGCCCCTAAAACGAAATTATTCGCAGCATCATATTTATTAGCCGTATCGCGACACGTTTGATAAATATTTTTCATAATATCATCCAACATGCCATCTACTTTTTCAAATGACCAAGACAAACGCTCTGAGTTTTGGCTCATTTCTAATGCAGAAACTGCTACACCACCAGCATTTGCTGCTTTACCTGGGCAATACAATACGCCTGCTTTATCGAGTACTGCAACAGCATCCAACGTACATGGCATATTCGCTCCTTCAGCAACTACCTTTCCGCCATTTTTGACTAAAATTTCAGCTTGCTTTTCATTTATCTCATTTTGGGTGGCACAAGGCAACGCAATATCATAAGAAACTTCAAAATCCCACACTGATTGACCGTCATAATACGTCGCGCCTGAATGAGTATCAACATACTTAGAAATGCGTTCACGATTTTTCTCTTTTAGTTCTTTAACTAATTCAACATCAATACCATTTGGATCGTAAATAAAACCATTTGAGTCAGAACAAGTAAGAACCGTTGCACCTAATTCTTTCGCTTTTTCTATCGCGTAGATCGACACATTTCCACTACCTGAAACAACAACTTTTTTCCCTTTAAAGGAATCATTTGAGTCGTTTAATAGATGTTTGACGAAATAAACACAGCCATATCCTGTCGCTTCCGTTCGTGCTTCACTGCCCCAGTATCCTAATGGTTTACCAGTAAGAACACCCGCATCATAATTTCTCAAACGCTTGTACATCCCGAACAAATAGCCAATCTCTCTTGCTCCAACACCAATGTCTCCTGCTGGTACATCGGTACTTGGTCCGATATGTTTTTGTAGCTCAGTCATAAAACTTTGACAAAAACGCATGACTTCAGCATCTGATTTTCCTTTCGGATCAAAATCGCTCCCGCCTTTACCACCACCAATTGGTAAACCAGTCAAGCTATTTTTAAAGATTTGTTCAAATGCTAAAAATTTCATCACACTTAAATTTACGCTAGGGTGAAAACGTAAGCCGCCTTTGTACGGACCAATCGCAGAATTATATTGGACACGATACCCGCGGTTGACTTGCCAATTTCCTTGATCATCTTGCCAAGGAACTCTAAACTGTAAAATTCTCTCTGGCTCGATCAAGATACCTAAAATATTGGCTTCAATGAATGCTGGATTTTCTTTTAAAAATACCTCAACCGTTGGTAAAAACTCGTCAACTGCTTGCAAGTATTCTACTTGCCCTCGATCGTTTTCATGAATCTTTTTTTGAATCTCTTCCACGTACTGTTTTGCTTCCATTTAATCACCCTCTCATTGTTATAATCCTATTTTAACCTAAATTCTGAAAATTTCCACAATTTTTTTCTATTAATTGCAAAAAAAGTAGAAAAAGTTTTGAAAATTGTGTTAAACTACCATTGAAATGGAGGAGAATTTATGAAATTATTCGACGTCATCGTTGTTGGGGCAGGTACAAGTGGTATGATGGCTGCTATTGCCGCAGCAAAATCTGGAAGCAATACATTATTAATAGAAAAAAACAAACGAGTAGGTAAAAAACTTTTACTAACTGGTGGTGGTCGTTGCAACGTGACGAACAATCGTCCAGCAGAGGAAATTATTGCACATATTCCTGGAAATGGAAAATTCTTATATAGTGCTTTTTCACAATTTAACAATTACGATATTATGGAGTTCTTCGAATCAAACGGAACTCACTTGAAAGAAGAAGATCATGGCCGAATGTTTCCTGTCACTGATCGTTCAAAAACAATCGTTGAGACTTTGTTTAACCAATTAGAACAACTCGGTGTAACGATCTACACAGAAGCAAAAGTTGAAAAAATATTGCGCAAAGAAGATCAAGTCATCGGAGTTGCATTAGAGCATGAAAAAATTTACGCTCCTTGTGTTATTTTAACGACAGGCGGTCGAACTTATCCTTCTACTGGCTCAACTGGTGATGGTTACAAATTGGCAAAAAGATTAGGTCACACGATCAGCACCTTGTATGCAACTGAGTCTCCAATACTATCGAACGATGATTTTATAAAAGACAAAACCTTGCAAGGTCTTTCATTACAAGACATCTCACTTTCTGTTTTAAATAATAAAGGGAAACAAGTTGTAGAACATCAAATGGATCTTCTTTTTACTCATTTTGGTCTATCTGGTCCAGCAGCTTTAAGATGTTCAAGTTTTGTAAATCAGGAAATAGCCAAAAACAATCAGAATCCTATTATGCTCCAATTAGATATTTTCCCTCAAAAAACTATAGCAGAACTAACGAAAGAGATAAAACGAAAACTTTCAGATCAACCAGACAAATCAACAAAAAACGCTTTAAAAAATCTCGTTCCAGAACGTCTGCTTGATTTCGTCTTAAATAAATGTAACCTAGCCGACAGCCAATCTAAACAAGTCTTAGATCAACAAGTGGATCAACTCGTTCAACAATTAAAGTCTTTTAAGATAACAGCCGAAAAAACACTGCCAATCGAAAAGTCTTTTGTGACCGGAGGCGGTATTTCATTGAAAGAAGTTCAACCAAAAACGATGGAAAGTAAATTGGTCAATGGTTTGTTTTTTGCAGGTGAATTACTTGATGTTAATGGTTATACAGGAGGCTATAACGTTACTGCTGCTTTTGTCACTGGACATGTGGCTGGAACACATGCAGCTAGTATTGCAGAATATACGTATTTACCTGATTTGGATGAGGAATAAGTGTATCCTTACTATAGAATAAAAAACATGCTGGAATCCTTATCCAGTATGTTTTTTATTACTCTATCTTTAACGCATCGACTACGACTTTAGCAGGATAAATCGTTAAAAATAAATCAGTCTTTTGTTTGATGTTTTTTTACTCTCCATATGTGAAAATAGTCTTAGGAGGTGGTTATGATGAAAATCAACTTAAAACGACAAACAACTTGGGGATGCGTACGTCACTTCATTGTATATAAAAATGGTGTTAAACAAGGAAAACTATTCAATAATATCACAACTGAACTAGAGGTTAAAGTTGGAGATACCCTTGAATTTAGAGAAGGTCTTTTCCGCTTTTCTCAAAAAATATATGTAACTTCTGAAACGAAAGAAATAACGATTACAAATACAAATGATATCAAGCGCTTATTCTCATTATTTATTATTTTATTTTTAGCAATTTCTTTACTTAGCCTTTCCATCGCTTCGTTAAAAATATTTTTATTCACTGAATTATCTGCCTTTATACTTTTGAATCATCTATTTCGCTATCGTTCATATGTGTTTAATATCGAGCCGTTAGATTCATTATTAAGTGACGTTTCTGGAGTTGAACTCTATTAAATAAAATTCTGGGACAATAGTCAGAAAAAATCTGATCATTGTCCCACTTTTTTTGATTTAAGGGTACACAAAAAGCACACAACCTAGTAAGACTAAAGCGAGAAAACTCAACCAAATGGAGTGTACTTTTCTATTTAAAAATTATGCCATCACTCAAACCACTTTAGCACAGCTTAGTCGTCCAACCTACCACTCGAAAATGATGTCAAAAGTGATTATTTCGGCTTACACGCAACGTGTTTTTTCTGTTTATTTGTATATTAACGTAAACTCGTCAATTTTTTCTACTTTAAATTGGTTGGTTTCAAATTCCGTTATATTAGTTTTGCCCCTATTCCCCAAGATAAATACACTGTCGGATTGACTAAGATTTTCTATTTCTTCGTTATCTGAATAAAAATAGTATTTTCCATATTTAAAACGAGTGATGTTATTTTCTTTACTGTATGGCTCATCTTTCTCCGATTGCCATGCATAAGGTGAAATAGGATCATAAAAACGAAAATAGATAAATTGTAAATCTCCTTGTTGCACTAAACTTTCTCGATAAACTAAAACATTCTCAAATTTGTTTGTTTTATTTATGACCGTTTTCAAAATAGTAGACATTATATAACTACCATTTCTCATCTCTTGATTACTAGTATAGTCTTTTATAAACAGAACAAACAAACATAAGAAAAATATAATAGCCATATTGTCCGTTACTTTATGTGTATACGCCCACAAGTTTTCCAATCCATAAGAAGCAATAATGCTCAGAGGGAACATTATAATATTCCAATGATGTACCAGTGGTGTAACAATCACTATACACGGGATAGCAGCTAGCAACCATAGGAAAATGACTTTACTAAATAAATCTTTCTTTCTTATTATTTTTACCACACCTAAAAATAACAAGAATAGGCCTGCAAGATTATATATAAATCCAAATCCATTCAATGTACTAAAACGAGCACCATCTACTCCATGTATTAATAATGAAATCCCTTCTCTCAAATTATCTATAATGGAAATGAATAAATTATCGTTATATAAAATAGTTTGACCTTCATTTTGTGTATATAAAAGCTTTGGTATCGTTATTCCAAAAAACGATACATTATTGTCTCCAAAGAATTGTATCCCTGCAAAAATAACGATAGGTATGATACATAACGTAGCGATTGCAGTTAAGATGATTATTTGCCGATTTGTAATTAGCTGATTTTTTTTACTAGATAAACTAAACCAATTAAAAAAAATTGGCAAAAAATACCATGTTGCTATATAAGAATATGCTGTTAAGCACAGTAGGATAATAGACAGGCTATAGTAATAAATTCTTTTTCCTTTTTCTGTGCTAGCCCCCAATATTAACCAACATATAGCTTGTAAAATTAAATTAGGAGCAATATTTGCATCTAAACCAAATCGACTCCCCATAATGCTCCACGGATTGATACTAATAAAAAATAAAATAGTAACAATTAATTTTCTGGATTCCATTTTTTTTAGTAACGTATACATTAATAAAAAAATAGTACATGTAGATACAAGTAGCATCGGAAGTCTAATACTAAATATTGTCAACCCTAACAGTTTGATAAAAGGAACTTCCATATACGCATATACTGCTGATTTACCTGAACCATAACTAACTAAATAAATAGGTAATCTATTTAACGCACTGTCTACTCCATAATTAGCAATAGACCACGCGTCGTATCCTGCCATCGCTTCATCAATCTGAAGTCCAGGAAGACTCTCTATATTATAAAATCTAACAACTATCGCAACTGTAACAATAACGAACGTTATTAAATAGAAAAATTTGTCGTCACTTCGATTTTTTTTGTATTCTCTAAATATAAAACAGTTAAAAATTAATATGATAAAAATCATTACTAAATATGCCATCGTTTCTCCTTTAATATTTTCATACTCTTATATTTATTTACTGTTCGAATATAGTAGATGAGATCGTAACTTCTATTTTATTTGAATCCGTATACAAAAAGTGATTTATTTTACCGTCTATATCACTAGGATAGCCCGACGTTGTAAAAATATCTTTTCTTTCACTGTCAATGTATTTTAAACTAAGCTACCTTGTTTTTTCCTGACTTTACATCATATACTCGACAAAATCATATGCATTACTTGTATTTAATTCCTCTGCGTAGCTATTTGAAAACCACACACTTCCAAAAATCAAGCATAATCCCATAGCAACAAACTGTTTTTTCATTTCTAGCCCTCCATTATTCATCATTTAAAATTATTTCAATTCCACTAACATTTCTGATTAAATGAAAAAGAAAAAGTCTTATTCATTATACAATATATATTATATTTATTTTTTTTATATTTTCCTAAGTAAGAGTAAAAAAAATTTGTTACAAAATTTTCTTTTACATAAGAACTTAGAAGTAACGTTGATCTGTATAGCTATTGCAAGTCACAGTATCTCCACCTCTGAAAAAAAGATGCAAGTCGTCAGACAAATAGGGAAAGAAGGCTTCTCAATCTTTTGAAAAAACTGAAAAATAATTTGATAAATTTCAAATTATTAAATATAAAATATTTCAATTTTATTAAAGATAAGAGTCTCTAAAATGAAAAAAGAGAATCCTTGATTTACTAAGGTTTCTCTTTCAGTCTAGAGTATACTAATTGGTTGGTAGTGTTAGAACTTGGTATAATACTTAATTGTGTCAACTATAGAAATAAATAGCTCATTACTTAAAATAGAAACCTTTAGACTTTTTTATTCTCATAGGAAAGTTCGACACAACTTCCCTATGAGAATGACATAAGTCGAGTCTGAAAAAACTATATATTTAATAGCAAATTCTATTGATTATACATAAAACAAGGAATGATTGAAAGCAGATAAAAACGACTATTTTGGGAAATCATCTAATTAAGTAAATCTGTTTAAATTTGCTACTGTAAATACTGATTAGTCGCATACATATAAATTTAAAAAAAGTGATTTCGCTGCATCTTCGCAAAATCACTTTTAACTACTTACTAATTTGATATAAAAGGATCATTCTTTCCTTCACCTAAAACTAATGTTTTAGGTACGAACCGTACAAAAATGTCAATTTCCTGCCGCTACCTCTTTTTTATGAAAATCCCTAACAAAAAAAGAGCCAGTATTTTAGACTCACTCCTTTTCCTGTTCTAGTTTCTCTACTGTTCGTTGGTAGGTCCGTTTTAGTTCAATTTGTTTTTCTTCTACTTTTTGTGTGAATCGTCGAGTTTCAGATTGAATCGTGGCTTGACTTTCTTCCATTTGGCGATAGAATGATCGCTTATCCCATGAATCATTTTTTGTATGATATAGAACTTTATCCATCAACTTTTCGGTGTCTTTTTTGAAATGTTCTACTTCTTCTTCCATCTTTTTCTGGGTTTGTTGAAGGTCTCGTTTTTCCTGCTCGTATTGTTCTGTTGTTTGACGTTGTTTCTTTTTTCGTTCTTGCTTTAATTTTAATTGCACGGCTTTTTCTTCCTCCATACTAAAACTCCTTTGTTACTTCTTCGTGAAGATATTTTTCCCTGCATTGCCATCATATTCTTGAATATTCTTCGCGACAGTCGTTAACGTTTTACTGAATGCAGTCAATTTTTCTTTGTATTTTTTTGCTTCGTTGGTATTGCTTGTTGCTTGGCCACTATCCCACAAGTTAGTTTTTTTATAGGGAGCAATCAGGGCTTCAACTTCATAACTTTCTAAATATTTTTGAATGTCCTTTGCACCACTTTCAATTTCTTTTACAACCAAATCTACTTCATCTTCTGCTTCTTGTTGGTCATTTTTTTGAATTAATACATAGTCGTCACCAACTATTTTCGCTTTGTTTGCGACTTCTGTGGCAAGTTCGCCCCGAAGTTCAATTTTTTTACTGCCAGAAGCTCCACGTATACGTCCTTGTAAGCTAGCTACGTCTCCTTGCCATTCACTTGCGACTTTAGCATCGGCAACAATTTTGTCGTATTCTTTCATAAATTTTTTATAGAGGTACGCATCTCCTGCGATAGCTGCCCAAAACGCTCCAGAGTCCACTCCTGCTCCTGTAGTGGCTAATAACTTGTTCATATATTTATCAATAAGTGCAGATAATTTGATTCCTGCAGTAAAAATGTACCCATGATCTTTTAAATTCGCTTCTTTTGGTGTCCCGTCTGGATTTAATTGATATTGACCAAAGTCATGACTGGAACCATTTTTACCACCATCAAACGTTGTATTAAATGATTTTGGCAATAAATAATGGACTTTTCCGATTTCATCCACGCCTTTTTTATTTCGATTCAGCATAGAAACAATATCAAAAGCATTCACATAATATTCGATTTTTCCTTGTTCTTCGAGCAGTTGAATATTTTTACGCGCTTGCTCGTTGGGCATATTATCGATACTTATTCGCGCATCTGGTCCTTGAAATAAAATGACTTTATCTATTTTAGAAATATCTCCAGCTGGCAAATTAGCGACAGCCTGTATTGTCACCATTGTTCCTAATGAATGTCCGGTCATAGACATGGTTGCATTCGGCGCTTTTGTTCTCATCTCTTCTATTTTTTGATGCATCGCTTCTGTTGCTAATTTTGCTTGGGGGATATGGGCATCTCCTACTGCAAAGGACGCATTATTGTTCACCCAATCGTTTAAATTATTACCTGCCCACCCTTTTTTTACATCTGTAGAAGCACCATCACTTCCACGAGTAGTGAAATATGTATGTTTGGTGTCTGTATTTAGGGTAGGGGTATTCGTAACATAATACGAGTTATACCCTGCTTTTTCATCCGTTAATAACCCTTTTTGGTATTTCTTATCTTTGCCAAAAAACTTCTTTTCAGTCACTGTTTTAACAGTATTGTCGGGTTGTAAATAGACGGGATCAATACTATTCCCATGTGCATCTTTTGCATTAGGAAACTCGTATGTAGCACAGCCTTCATTTTTTAACTCATTATTTTGGTCAGGTGTCTTATCAGCAAAAGACTTTCCTTCTGGTCTTCCAGTGTATGCTCCTTGTGCCAAGTCAGCATAAATATTATTATAGTTATCTAAATCTGCCATCTAATTAATTCTCCTATCCTTTACAGTTATCTGAATGCAACACTTGTTATAGTGTCCAATTTATCTACATCTGTTTTAACAACTAAAATGTCGTTATATTTTTTTCCATTAGATAACATAGTACTAGAAACTTCAACACTTAAGGCATACGGGATTGATTTTATTACTCCTGAATATTCAACAGTGACAGTGTCCCAGTCAAAGTGAATATTTTCAACTGTCATTTTACCATTAATTTCAAAGGCCTTCTTTTCAATATATCTCTTATTCACTTTCAGAAAATCAATTTGTTTTTCTTTTTCTGTTGGTTCGGTCATTTTTTTCACTCCTAACACACCTACTATTCCTAAAAGAACGATAATACCTGTAATTATTCCTAGTTTAACTGCTTTTTTCTTATTCAAACGTTAAACTCCTTTACTAAAAAAAGCGTTAGCGCAAGATTTTGCACGAACGCTTTTCTCTTCACTATATTTTTTAATTTAAACCGAAAGAACTGGCATCTTGTTGGTCACGTTGTGCCACTGTATCCGCATATTTATTTAATTGACTATTAATGCTGATAAGCAGTTCTTCCATTTTCTTCACGTTACCTTCTAGCTGATTGTATTGCTCTAAGTATGATTGAAATGCTTGACCTTTCCATTCTTGTGCAATCTGTTGATTCATTGAGTTTACTTTACGAATTGCATCTTGGATTTGTTGTTGTGATTGTGTATACACCTTTGCTTGTGATTTCAGTTGCTCGGGTGTGACGGAAATTGCCCCTGCCATGATTATCTCTCCCTTTTGAATAATTAATTTTATTAATCAAGTATATCTTTCCTAATTTTGCTTGTCAATTATAAATAACATAAAAAACATAAAACATTCCCAAAGGAATACATGTAACCGATTTTTGTTAAAACTTAACAAATGAAAAGTTATCGTGTTTTTTTAGTACAGGAGTGTATATTTTCGTTCGTACTGTTCAACCATCGGTAAAAAACAAGTACGTTGATGATCATTCTGACAGTGTCGGAGTAATTCTTGACATTCATACGCTCGTTTCACTTCTTGTAGTGTGGGAATATGTGTACCTAACAACAACGTTAATAAAGTAGTAAGGGCTGTTACTTCGTCCTCGTTAAGAATTTTTTTGTTCATCAGAGAGTGTTTTGCTGACCATAATTGTTGAATCGTCCATTCACTTTTCAAGAGACATCCTTCTTTCTCGTTATATTTTTTTAAATGAGGTATAGCATACCATCTAATTCCTGTTGGTGAAAAGGGTACAAAAATAAAAACATCGGGTTTGTCAACTAAAGTGTGTAACTGACAAATTTAAGAACGAAAAAGAACATTAAACCATTCCTAAATAACCTTCGGTTAAAAGGGTATAAGAAAGAAACCTTACCAAAAAAGGAAAATTTGATGTTCTTTTTTGATGCAACAGTGACTAGGAAATATATAAGCTATAAGTGTTGATGCGCTCAGAAAACTGTTCATTCGCCATTAATTGATTTAAGACCATTGGCCAATTGGGAATAAAACCAGCTTTCCATTTCTTTTCTAATTCTTTTACTCGTAGATAAAGAAGCTTTAAAAGGGCGGTTTCATTTGGAAATGCGCCTTTTTTAGTTACTTTTCTAAAGCTAGAATGAATACTTTCAATGGCATTTGTTGTATACATAATTTTACGCACTGCGCTACCATAATCATAAAGTTGTTCCACATGAGAAAAATTACGTTTCCAAACCTCTACAGCACCTGAGTAGTGTGACCACCGTTTTTGAAAGGCATCAAAAGCACTCTGACAAGCTTTTAACGAAGGAGCACCATAAAACTTTTTCATTTCCCGAGAAAATTCCTTGTAGTCTTTATAAGGAACATACCGAAGCGCATTACGCACTAAATGGACGATACAGCGTTGAACGATCACCTTTGGAAAAATAGATTTTGCTCCATCTTCAAGACCAGAAACACCATCCATAGACATAAAGAAAATGTCCTGTACACCGCGAGATTTCAATTCATCAAAAATCTGCATCCAGCGGTTTTTACTCTCGGTTTCATTCAACCACAACCCTAAAATATCTTTTTTTCCTTTTAAATCATAGCCAAGAATTGTATAAACAGCGTATTCTTTGACTTCATAATTTTCTCTTAACGTCACATACATACAATCCACAAAAACAAAGGCATAACACTTCGCCAAAGGGCGATTTTGCCATTCCTCCAGTTCTGGAAGAACAGAATCGGTGATTGTAGAAATCATTTCGTGAGAAATGGAGAACCCATAAATATCATCAATGGTATGAGCGATGTCTCTTTGAGACATGCCTCTGGCATACATGGACAAAACCTTTGATTCGATAGCTGAAACATCCCGTTCACGTTTCTTAATAAGTTCTGGTTCAAACGTGGCTTCTCTGTCTCTAGGTACATCAATAGGGACTTCTCCAAAGCTTGTTTTTACTTTCTTAGAGCCGAATCCATTTCTTCGATTGTTCGTTTCTTTCTCCTGTTTTGAGTGAATATCGTAGCCTAAATGATGGGTCATTTCGCCTTGAAGCATTTGTTCAAATAAGGGACCAAAAATATCTTTTAGCGCTTCTTGCATGTCATCGACATTTTCAGGGTTGTAGTTTTCTAGAATAGTTTTCGCTAGTTCGACGGTTTTAGAATCTCTTTTCTGTCTTGCCATATTCTCGCATCCTTTCATTTTTATTTTATCTGAATTTTCTTTACACGAAAAGAAAAACTGTATAAGTAACTTATCTAGAATTAGCTACTTACACAGTTTATTTTACACTCTCAAAACATCAATAAAAAAATAAGCATTAAAGTGATCTAATGCTTACGTTTTAATTATTAAATTTTCTTTAGGTGATATTGATTTAATAATAGTGATATGATTGTCCTATCAGTAGAATAGTTTCAAAAATAATCCTTTTTGGCATTAAATATTAATAGTGTTCAAAATAATGTTTGAACTCTTTAAATGTTACTCCTTTAACAGCTGTTTGATATAGTTTTCCCCACAACTTAACTTTTTCTAATTCTTCATGATCTATAATTTTATCTATTTCAATATCAGGGTGATTCTTTTTTAAATATAGTTCTACTTTTTCTGAATTAGACATTTAATTACTCCTTACTGATCCTTTTTAGGAATGCCTTCAGTATTCCACAAATAGCTATTTATAAAAAAAGTTCTTCAACTTATCAAACCAATTTGTTTGCACTATCTTATTCTCCAGACAGTCTTCATGTTTTTCTGCCCACTCTTTAACTGATGAATAGTAAATAAAAGTAACCTCTGGAAACCTTTTCTCATTCTTACTTATCGAACAACAAGTTTTATTGCATTCATAAAATTTGTTGTTCTTTGTTTTCCAAGCAATCCTATCTTTCCCATCAAATCTTAGAACCCAAACGACATCATTTCCTTGAATATGAGGGAAATAATTTTTTGCTATTAACTCTTTAAAGAGTTCTAGAAATGTGATATGTTCGCTTACTTTATTTTTGGTTTTGTGACTTATAACATCATCCCCCATACATACACTCTGTCTATCAATTATAATTTCCATATTGACTCCTTCTGTTATTGATCCTTTTTGATACTATGGTTAAATTCTTGTACATTATTACTAGAGAGCAAGAATGTTGAATCAATGACATGCTGAGATAACATTCCTAATCCAAAAATGAATAACATACTATTTTTCATGAAAAAGCTAAGTGTAATGAGTACAAATGCTAAAATACATTTGCTAATTTTAATGTTAATTAATGGTAATAGTTTCATTTTATCCTCCTTCAGTTATTAATCGTTTTTGAGAATATTTGACAACCGTTGTTCAATAAAATCAAATTTTTCTATTTGTTCTTTTGTAGCAGAAATATAACTAAAATCATACTTATCTATTGCGTAAGTGCTTGTAAACATTTGATTAGTTGACTCCTCCAGAAATACTGAGGCAAGATTACCTAATGAATCTAAAGAACCCCAATTAGGTATGATCTTGTATATGTTTCCGTCTTTATAAAGATAATCTCCTAATTCATGTTTTTTTGGCATACATATTTTCCTCCACATTATTAATCCTTTTTGGCAATCACGAACGAGCGTGCAACCAGGTACTCAAACTTTGTAACTGATTTCCTAACTATTTTCGGCTTCAGTATTTTTACCGTTCGGAATCAATCCTTTTGATATTTCTTTTGCTAAAAAATTTTGACGCCCAACTTCCATACAAAAATGAAAATAAAATTATAATTATCTCAATGTAAATCCATTTCCTTACTGATATTAGTAGCAACAAGCTTGCTACTATAGAAAATACTAAGAAGAACGCGGCTGAGTACAGTCTAAAGACATACCCCATATTATCCTCAAATTTCATTCCTCTTTTTTGGTACAGTAACCAACCTAGGAAACCAAAACGCAGTAGAATAGATTTCTTGTTAATATCACTTTTCATATATACCTCCTACTATTTTATTAATTAGACTGTACTTATCTGATCGTTTTTGGATCTCATGCATGCTGCTACCGATCCTTTTTGGAATATAGTTCTTATCACTTTGTTAATCATTCTTCATACTTACTTCTTACTTTTTTAGGGTTGGTTTAAGGTTTAAACGGTATTCTATATACAGATAAACAAAGGAGAGGATTATTGCTTTTGATAAAATTAGATACCTTAAATTCATGTATATGTTCTACAAAGAATACAAAAAAATTATTCCAAACCTTTGAGTGAAAGAGGCTCATTTTCCTCTTTTCTCAATCCTAACTATGTGGGTGAACGTGGTGTTTAACTCCCAGAGACTAAACGTTTTTTGGTACTCTATCATCGAGGTGTAGGTTCGAATCCTACCGTCCACGTCGTGCTTCGGCACTTGAAATATAATAGATACTTTAGAAAGGAATGGTTTTATGAAAAAAACATTTGTTGTACTTGCTGCTATCGCTATTCCTATTATGGTTAAACAGTACCGTAAACATTCTAATCTATATCACTCTAGCCTAGAACATTAGTTTGTTTACAACATTCTTCTAGTAATTAGTAAGTTCTAAATTAGTAATGAAAATGATGATTTTTATTCATATTTTGTTCATTATTATAAGGTACTATTTACCTATACCAACAAACAACCCTAACAAACTATTTTTTCATTTTTAACTCCTTTTCCTACCTCCTCCCTAAGGTAGGTCTTTTTTGTTTATTAAGAGTTAGCCATCCTTTTGACAGGTTGAATAATTTACTAAAAATATATACTCACAAAATTCTTGGATCTGCTTTTACACCACTTACTAAAAAATCTTTTTCTCTTACATTCAATTCTTTTATTACTAATTCTTTGAGTTTGTTAAGTGTTAGCAAGGTGTTTACTCTATATAGTTTAGATCCATAATTTATCCATTCACCTTCATAAAGTAGTTCCCCTTTCCCTCTAATATCAGGTTTTCCTTTGTAAAACAAGACAAACAAATCTTGAATCATTTGGCCTTCTTCAGATAACATAGGATTTGAAGAACTCCTAGAAATCTCCTTTCCAACTTTTTCGTATAACTTCATTGGTTCTCTTCCCCAAATATCTTTTTCCATTCAAATCTCTCCTTTACTAATCCTTTTTAGAAAATTTTGATTTATCAAATGGCTGCGCTCAAAAATCCTTATGATCCATTGCATAAGCTTCCATTTGCTCTTTATTAGGTAGATCAAAGAATTTTTTCAATTCTTTAGGAGCTAAGAATGAAAGTACCTTTACATCTCCCGATATATTCAGTAAACAACACAATGTGCTATTTTCATCAGGTCTAACAAAAAAGTATCCTTCTAAACCTCGAATAGATAGAATCGTATTCATTTCTATCAAGGTTTTGTTTAGTGTCATGAATTGTCGATTCACTGTATTAAAAAATTTGTCGCCTGATATCTTAGTTGTACCATCCTCATTTAATAAATCGTTAGCAGCATTGGGATCTTTTAAAATCCGTTCTTCTTTAATTAGGATATTTTTTTTAGTTATTGTTGCGTCATATTTTTTAATTGCAGGTGCCGTTGCATCATCCTTCAGTAGCTTCTTTATGATTTCGAAATTCATTGTAATTTTGGCCCAATTTTGTACTTCTTTTGGTGCCTTCTTTAAATTATAAACAATTTCTGAAAGAGTTAATGATTCGTCTTTTTGTTCACTGCACCAATCAATTACATCGATTGGTATTGAATAACTTACCCCTGAAATAACTACTATTTTTAGTTCCAAACCATTTTCCTTCTTTCATAATTATTCGAAATATTTTCACTCTTCAACTTTAGAGAAATTATCGTGGAATATCCGCAGCTGCAGCCAGAGGATATTCTTCGATTTTACGAACGATCCTTTTTGATACATAGTTCGTAATTCTGAGCTTGGCCATTGACCAGGTATAATCGATCGTTCGTCTCTTTGAACGTTTTCTCCGGAGGATCTCACACTTCAGCTGGACTATTTGACTTATTTTTCCGAACGATTCTTTTTTGAAATCTATTCCTCTGTTGTTCTCAATTGTCATACTTTTCATTTATTTTCCAAACTTCGGGCAATAATAATAAAATTATTCCAAGAAATAATGGTACAAAAACATAACTCGTTAAGTTCCTAATGACGTTCAACGTTAATTTTAAATACAAATTATCAATTGATAGTGTTTCTCCTACTGCAATAAAAATAGAAAGAAATATTCCTAATACAAAGAACATTATTATTCCTGTCATACTTTGTTTAAGCTGTTTTCTCATAACTTTCTCCTATCTATCCTTTTTGATATATGGCTTTGCTTTGCTCTTACTCTAGACTCTCATCAAAATTGTTTATTTTCATATCTACGAAATTATCAATATTATCAATATATATTTTTCCGTAATTTTCAAATTCCTTATCGTATGAATTTAGAACTTCTTCTTTTCTAGACGGATCTTCATAAACTAAAGGAATTTCTTCTGTTAGTTTTTTTGTTTCATTTCTAACGTGTATAAAAAATCAACAGTGTAATCTATTGATCTTAGCATTTGATATTTACAGTCAGCATTTGAGTCCTTCAGTGATTGTTTTAGAACATCTAAATCTCTTATGCAATCTTCTATATTTTTCATAACTATATGCTGATTATCAACTTTTGAATGTTTTATATTACTAAATTGACTAACATACTCTTTAAATAATAATCTTTTAAACGACTTGTATTTAATATGCGAGTTGTATCTTTTTATTGCCCATGTTACACATGGAATAACTGCACTACTTACTACCCCAACACAAACACTAATTAAGTCAATATTCATTGAAATTCACTTCCTTTTTTAATCCTTTTTGGGAGAACTTATCTCCAATTTCTGATATAAGGTTTTCTACTTTTATTTTTACTTTGTTCAATTCTGTCCGCTAGAATTTTTTCGTTTAGTTCAGCTGCTGACCATACTTTATCAACTACTTCTTTTTTCTCTGTTATTGATATTATTAGTACAACAACTTGAAGGATCAATAACACAATGAGAATACCAATACATATGTTTATTATCATCACTAACCGCATCCTTTCTAATCTTTTTTGGGTCTAATACATGAAGCTGCTATCGATCCTTTTTCAAATTGACAATGCTGCTTCATTCCTTTAACATTAAATATAAGGAAACAAGCCTTTATACCAAAAACGAGCGTTTTCGATAATTTGCCTAATTAATGATTCAATGAATATGAAATACTGGTATTACTGGAAGTTGTCCTAGTTTTGGGGCAACTTTTTTATTTTGCCAAAAACGGCGTTTTAGGTAATCGCTAGATTGCTTGTTCAAGATAGTACCTCAGTTTAAAAGTTGAAATGAACTTAGAATCTCTCTACCATTAACGTAGTTTTACCGAATATAGATTTAGTTATAAGTTTAGGTTTAATTTATTGTTTTTCTGCTTGTACAAATTTACCCCTCATCAACTCATAATAATTATCTACCATTTTTTCTAACAACTCAGTGTATGATATCTCATTGCCTGCTTCATCAAATTCTTTTAACATCCATTCTAGTTTTTTATCCATATCCGAATTAGGATAAAACGTCTCTTTTGCAAATGAAGTTAAAGCTTCAGCATTTCCCAACCTCATATTGTCAATATTTGATTCACCACTTCTAAATTTCTTTATTGCCGTTGCGCTTTTAAATCCCGCAACTCTAGCAATTTCTGCACTTGATATTTCAGTATCAAATAATAGTCTTTCTATTAATTTTCTGTCTGCATACATAAGCAATTTCCTTTCGTTGCAGCGAAGTTGTTCGCTACTATTAAATTTGATATAGTATAATAGTAGCGAATGACTTTAGTAGGTTTTTGTTACACATGCTCTTGTTCTGTTACAGCAGAATAAGAGTAATTTTTTTTGCTCATTTTAATATTAACAACATACCTGATAGTATCCATTGCTTTTTCAACTGAATTTATAGATTCTTCTAACTGTTCAACTGCATTTAAACAATCAGTATAAATATCTGTTCTTGATAAATTTTCTGGAATATTATCGAAATCCGTTTCTTCCTCTTCCAAAATATCTCTCAATTTTTCCAATTCTACACGTAACGTTTTCTCGATTGTATTTAACGACTCTCTTCTTTTTGCGTTCATCTAAATCATCCTTTCTTTATCTCAAATTAATTATACGACACTAAAGTGCCTTACTCAACACTTTAGTGTCGATTTCTAAAATAAATATTTTCTGGACTTCGATCCACCTGTATTTTAACTCAATGCGTAAATATGTTCATTTTTACGCTTTCAAATCACAGTGAAATATAGGTTTCTATTTCCAATAGCTCTCAATGCGTTATTATGCTAAAATATAGATATAATAACGCATTCTATCAGGGGGTAAAATCATGAGTTACAATGTGCAGCCATTGCGATCAAATGACGAAATTAATGACTTTCTTTTTTTCTTGCGCCGACATCGATATGCTAAAAGAGACGTGTTTCTTTTTTTGTTTGAGATCAATACAGGTTTGTGAATGTCCGATATTGTTTGTCGCAAAGTAAGTGATATAACATATTCCAGTACACCCCAAATCATCGAGAAAAAAACAGGAAAAAAAAGAACCCTCTATTTAGAGAGTATGCAAAGTCAGATTGAAGACTACATAAAAGACATGGACGATAATGATTGGTTGTTCGCTAGTCGAAATAGAAAGGATCACCTTCAGCCGAAAGCTGTGTACAAGATTTTTCAAAAGGTTGCAGCTGGACTAGACAGAGACAATATTGGAACTCATACCTTACGCAAAACGTTTGGTTATCACTATTACAAACGTACAAAGGATATTGTTTTTCTAATGGAAATATTTGGTCACTCAAATCAACAGATCACCAAGCGATACATCGGGATCACGCAAGACGAAACCAGCGATTCACTCAAAAATTTTCGCTTAGGTTTCTAGTTTAAACGTCTTGGAAATTGACCAACTTTTAACTTTACCCAAAATTCTGAGCTCACAAATAAAAAGATGCTGCAAGGGAGTTGACTGTGGAAAATAGGTCTATCTTACGGCGTCTTTTTAATAAATCTGTAAACAAAAATTACGCCAAATTGTGGTAAGTAGAACCATTTCAGAAGGTAGCAAGTTTTAATTACAAGTTGTGATTGATTACTTTTTTGTCGTTTTTCAGCAAATCTACAATTAACTTGATCAAAACGATAGTAAACATACTAAAGCTTAAAATCTGCTGAATTGTATCCTTTGCTAACAAAAAGGCTTCACCTTCAAAACACCGATATCTATATTGCGATATTAATTAATGTATTAAGCGGTAGCTTCCCTTATTTCATCTAGAGTAGTTACCATCTTTTTTAACTAGATAAGAAACTAATACCTAAGCATATTAAAGAAGCACTTAATACCAAAATAAAGTTGATAAACTGACGTTTTGTTCCTTCATTAAATTTAGGCTCATCATCCTTATAACTAGGATTAACACTTTTTATGTTATAATTTAAAGAACTTTTAAAAAAAGTGTCTGAAGGAATCATAAAAAATAGCATAATAATATAAATCCCTGTGAGTATATATATAAATTGTACATTTAAAACCAACTTAACAATAATACTAATAATTATAGGGATTAGTATTAGTGAGACGCTACTTAAATATTTAGTATTCATAGTTACCTCCATACATATTATCTTATTTAAAAATTACTATTTAATAGAATTTTCAGATAGCCATTTATTTATTTGGTTTATAGAAAAATCATTTTCAGGCGTCCATTCTGTTTTTGTTACTAATACTCCTTCTTTGAATAATGCCAATGTGGGTGTATATTTAATATCATATTTTCTTTTAAAATTCTCCCAGTCTGCAGATTTTTTTTGAACTTCATTCACGTTTAAATAAGTCAGTTTATTTGTCAACTTATGTTCAGAAATATATTTTATGAATTCTGGTTCAAAGTTGTTACAGTCATCGCATGACGGTCTACCAACATATAGTATAGTTGAACCTTTTTCAAGGAACGTATCGAGATTCATATACGAAACAGAATTTAAATAATTGTAAATATCTGGATAGTCCGCATTTTTCTTTCTTTCTACAGTCAATAGCTCATTAGTCTTATTGAGTTCTATTTGTATCATAGCTGTAATGCAGAGTAATACGAATAGAACTATATAAAAAAATATGTTTTCTTCAATTTTTTTACCTCCTTTTATTTACTGTTTAACGAAGATTGCCCATTGGAATACAATATCCACCAGATATTTTTGTTCCTCCAGTACTCCAACCACCTTTTTTGAAATAATAACCACATGGACAAGGCCCCACTTCACACAGTTTTCTAGGAGATATTTTAGATTGTTCATTAGTACTTTTTGTTCCCAAAATTAGATTTCCAAACATAACATAACCCTCTTTCAATTTTTTTATATTAATTCTAGAATTCTAGAACTGATATTAAGATATCATTTTTAATTGAGTAATATACATATCATAGTACAATCCCTTTTTTGAAATTAACTCTGTATGTGTTCCTGTTTCAAATATTTTTCCATTGTCCATAACAATAATTTTATCGGCTGATTTAGTAAAAGCAGTCCTATGAGAAATAAAAAGAATTGTTTTATCATTAGCAATTCTTTTAAGTTCGGAATAAAATTTTTCCTCCGATTTAAAATCTAGTGAGGAAGTTGGCTCATCCATAATTAGAATCTCTCCCTGTTTATACATTGCTCTCGCTATTGCAATGGCTTGCCATTGTCCACCAGATAGATCCTCTCCATTTTCATATACTTTACCTAGAATGGTATTTTCTTTAGCAGGTAAATTTTCGACTAATATGTTTAAACCAACAAATTTTAAGATATTGAAAAATTTATCTTTCTCATATTTTGAATTCAAAATTATGTTTTCTTTGATCGATAAATTATACTTAATATAATTTTGAGGGATTACTGTAAAAATGCTTGTTAATTCATCTTTTGAATATTGTTCTATTGGTGAATTGAACAATTCAATTTCACCTGAGACACTCTCTAGAAGATTTAAAAGACATTTGACTAAGGTAGTTTTACCACAACCGTTTTGTCCAACTATTGCAACCTTATCTCCTCGTTCAATGAGAAATGATATATTTTTTAAAACTATCTGTTCACTATGAGGATAATTAAAACTTAAATCATTAACTTTTAAAACTGAAGAACTATTTTTATAAGAGATAGTTTTCTTTAGTTCTTTTTTATGAATTGATTCATCTTCATAATTTATAAAAGAAGCAAAATCCTCTAGATATAAAAATTCCGAAAACATAGAAGCTATATTTATTGACAAAGATAAAACAGTAGTTTGAATTGTATTTACAGATTGTAAGATTAAGACAAATACACCTAATGAAATTAAACCAAGCACAATGGAATAAGAAACTTCTATAATAATAAGTGAAATACAAAGTACCATTGCTAAACTAAGAAAAATATTTTTATTAGTAACAACTTTATTTAGATAATTAATTTTATTATTGATGAACCAATAATCCTCGCTCCACTTTGTTTTCAAAAAATTCTTTAAATTGAATACTCGAATTTCAAACGCTGAATTTCTATCTTTTAATAAGTGATTTAAATAAACCATTTCTCTAGCTTTTGGAGTGTTTTCTACATTGTTTTGGTACTTTATTTTCCCTAATTTTATATTGACTAAAATAATAGGTATAAACATAAGTAATGTTAATGCTGATAACTTAGTATAGGAAAATATATAAATAAAAAGTGATATAAAAGTGATCATATTTTGAATAACACTCATGCAACTATTTATAGGCTCCATAAAAATAGCTCCTAAATTGTTGGAAACTCGCCCTAGATGATTTTGAAAATTAGGATTTTCAAAATACGAGTATGGAACTCCAGAGGCTTTATCAATTAACATATTTTCCATTAAATAATCAATTTTAATTTCTGCTTTAGACTTAAAATAGTTTGAATACGTAGAAAGGATGTAATCACTTAAAATAAGTAGTAAAAAGAGGGTAACATTCTTAATTATGTCGGCGTGTACAATATTTTTACTATCAATATTGCTTTGTAAAATATTTACTATATTTTTAGTTAGTAACATAATAAGTACAGGACTAACACCTATATATATATTTAAAACAATTTGAAAAATAAGCCAAAATTTTAATTTACTATAAATTTCCTTGAATACATTATTCATAATATTCTCAAATTCTTAAAAAAGCTTTTAAATCATCATTAGCTTCATCATATGCTTGTTTTTTATAATTATTTTTTTCATCAGTATTATAATGGATTAAATAGGGGACAAATTGAATTTTCTGTTCGCTTAGAAAAGATTGATTTTCTTCTTTCCCAGAATCTAGGAATAAAATTTTTAGACTATTAGTTTTAATCTCTTTTCGTAACTCTACAACCAATTCTCTACAATAAACACAATTCTCATTGCCTACATAAAAATAAAAATCGTCTTTATTATTTACTAAATCAGAATACTCTTTAGGAGTTATTTCATCGAAATCAGAAATATATTTCTGATAGTTTTCTC
This sequence comes from Enterococcus sp. AZ126, assembly GCF_051714545.1. Taxonomy (NCBI): domain Bacteria; kingdom Bacillati; phylum Bacillota; class Bacilli; order Lactobacillales; family Enterococcaceae; genus Enterococcus; species Enterococcus sp. AZ126. The sequence goes on along the minus strand of NZ_JBIOSB010000001.1, from coordinate 127,316 downwards.
TACTGTAAATAGAATCAATATTATTTGTAGTTTGTTCTGAATTATTATTATGTTGAAAAGCAATAATTAAAATCAAAAATAAACATATAGAAAATAATATATAAATAGCAATTCTGTTGTTTTTCATTTCTTTAAGCATCCCTTTTTTTCTCCGTAATACATATTTATAACATAAGGTGAAATAAAAGTACAGTTTTTTTTGTGTCAGCTCTATTGTTGTTCAAATTATGATCGTAACTTTTGATAGCCTAATATCCTGATTGTTGTTGCTTGATTTTGCTCGATCAATACTTTTAAGTTTTGATAGCTTTTCTTAAAAAGAAAATGAGTAAACATTTTTTACTCATTAAAATAATTCTGATCTATACTGAAAACGAACTAATAATATTTTTTTCATTTTTAAGCTCCTTTTTTGTTATTTATATAAATTTATTGACTGTACTTTTCAGACAATTCATTTATTTCATCTTTATGAGTTTCAATCAATACCTTTAGGTCGTAAATAGTTATGCCTTTTGAATAAGTTGAAGTATCTATCTTTCTTTTATTAGACCCTTCCGCTTTAAAATCAATCTGACCACTTAGAACTTCTCCATACGAAGTAACAACAACTCGATCCGAATCATCATGAAATTGATCTAGCAGATTTACAATATCAGAAGCATCGGGGCCTTTAAAAGTATTATAAAGTTGCTCACCATTTATATTTTTAAAATCAACGATCGAGTCATTTTCTTCGATACTACTACTTCCAGGTATCGAGTCACTACTCAAAATGATATTTGATGCCTCTTCACTAATCATAACTTTATCTGAACTTTTAGTATATGCATTACCTTTACTGAGAACAAAAGTTGAGCCTAACAATACAGTTGATACAGTTACTACTAAAAAGCCTACTATTTTACCTTTCATATTGAACATCTCCTCTAGTAAATTTTAACACTCTTACGAATATAAAATATACCATATACTAATAATTAAAATAATTGGTAAATTTATTGTTATCTTTTAGCAAAATACAATTAGCTTATATTTAAAATTAACGCTAGAAAACTAATGGCATCAGCTCCAGGTAGATTCAATTTTGACTATACTCAAATTTTACACATCGTTCAATCGTTCTAATGAAGATAAGTAAATATCTTTATCCTTTTCAAATCCTAAAAAATGTCTATTATTTTTTTACATACAACTCCAGTTGTTCCACTGCCCCAAGCATTGTCGAGTATCAAATCACCTTCGTTAGAATATGTTTTTATAAAATATTCAACAAGTGATTCAGGCTTTTGTGTAGGCTGTATTGCTAATCTCTGTTTGTCAGTAGCAAACGTTAAAACGCTGCGTGGGTATCGTTCTGTAGAACCACCACCAGAAATGCCTACTTTTGTTTTACCGTAGTTACTGCCATCATTTTGGTGCTTAGTGTAGCTATTTACTGGCTTATGTCCTGTTGTTTTTTGAGGGTTGTATGTAGGTAGGTAGCTTTTTATAAAAAACAAGAACATTTTCATGTGCCTTCATTGGTATTTTTTTGCGTTTAAATGTCCAGTAGCAGTTGTTTTTTCCCAAATCCATTCATACCTCAACATATCTAAATTACTGTTGGCAAGGATTTTATCAAAAGGTGTTTGAGCTGTAAGAACGATTGCCCCATTGTCCTTTATGATTCGTTTATACTCTTTCCAAAGTGGTTCAAGAGGAATTAAACTGTCCCGGTTATTTGTGGTTGCATAGGGTAAATCACAAAAAATCATATCTATAGTATGGTCTGGAATCCGTTTCATGCTTAATAAGCAGTTTTCATTAAAAACTTGATCCCACAGTTCATTAATATTTTCTACTGTTTTCATTTCTTCACTCGCTACTTTAGTCAAAAAATGACCATACTGATTATCTGCAGATAATTTTTGAATTGCTCGATCTGTAGTTTTTAAATTCAGAATCACACGCTGTTTAATTTTCGTTCCTTCCCTGTAATTCTCTGCTAAACTCCAATATATAGTATTGTTTACTTTCCTTTTTTTTAAAACATTTTGACACTACAACCTCCTTTTTTATGACACTACATTTCTAAATCTATCCCAAAAACCGCTGTTTAAACGTTTCATGAAAATACAGTTCTTAATGTTCATTCAATGCCTAATATAACGCACCCCTTTTTTTGCATGTAATCGGTTATGTACGTAACTACTACATTGATTGATTTTCCAGTGTAATGATAACTGTTCCACTCTTTTAAAGATAATCGATCACCATCCTTAAAATCTCAATCATTTTTCCTGATTTCAAATTTTTTCAATCCAGTTCGTACATCTTTAAAATATTCAGGCGCAATTTTTAGCCCATGAATCATTAAAATTCTTCTTTCCCAAAAACCTTCCTTTTTTGAGACTGAATCTACTTAGTTAATTCACCTTGTCATTTTTCTTTTTAAATGGCACGAAATTATTTCGATAAATGATAATTTTAAGTTACATAAAAAGACAAATGAATCTAGCTTATGGCTAAATTCATTCGTTTTTTTCATTTTATAAATTATTGTTCTGAAACTCTATTTACTTTCGCAATCTTTAACAGGATATACTTTCTTTTGCACCTTAAATTATTGAAAACTGAATTAAAAATGTTAAAAAAATCCCGTGATTAATAAAAATTTTTTTGAGAAATGTTAGTCTATTTTGAACTGATTTTTATTTGCTTTTGCAAACTCTTTAAAAGAAGTCAATTTTACGTTATACGTTTTTAATAAATTAATATCCACATTGTAACCAACTAAATTATCCCATTCCTGACCTAAGATAGAAAATGGATGCGTTCCTTCTCTTTTTGATTCTTCGATACTAAGTGTTGAGACCTCAATCTCTTTTCCTGTGACTTTTGAAATGATTTCAGCAATATCTTTATACGATAGTGATTCAGCAGCTAGTTCAATATTGTGTTCATTGAATTTTTCAGGATTTTCAAAGGCTGCACAAACAAACACAGCAAGATCTTTAACTGAGATATAATCTATTTGTGTATCAGCAAAAGTAACGGTTTTTATTTTCCCTTGTCTTAAATCAGGATACATGAGCTCGACTTTCTCAGTGAAATTCTCCATAATCATGGCTGGTTTCAGTATTGTCCATGAAGAAAATCCTGCAGAACGAACAGCTTCTTCTATATCCCACTTATCGGTCCAATACTTTTCAAACCAATAACCTGTTCCCCATTTTGGAAACTCGGTATATCTACTTGTGGCTGCAACAGAAGTATGTACAAATTGTTTCACACCACTTTTAATTGCACTTTGAATAACTGCATACGCTTGCCTTCTCTCCCTGTCATTTTCGATAGTATCTATTCCAGAAATTGGGACTGAAAATACAGCATCAACGTTCTTCATAGCATTTTCCAAAGAAGACGAATCATCAAAATCACCTACTACAGCTTCGGCTCCTTTTTGAATAAGATCTTGGACTTTAGATGTGTTTTTGTCTCTTACTAAAACTCGAACATTAAAGCCTTGTTTCAGCGCTTCATTTGTGACAGCACCTCCTTGTAATCCGGTAGCACCGACTACTAAAATTAATTTTTGATTGTTTGATTTCATATATAAATCACCTTTCGAGTATAAAGTTTTTTTAGCATTTATGTAACAGTTCACCTTTTTTATCATTGAACAAGATATTTAAAAACCACAGCAAACATGTTACAATCACTTTATTATGTTTAAACAAATAAAACAAGTACTGTCTTTTTTTGTATGTACTACTATTTTTGGTAGTAATGAGAATGTTTAGGAGGATATTATGAAAAAAATACAAAATACTACACACCTGAATGCTCTTTAGCAAAAGTGCAGAAAATGTTAGGTGGAAAGTGGAAATTGGTGTTACTATGGTATCTTTCAGAGCAACCACGGCGATTCGGAGAAATTAACCGTTGTTTTCCTGAGATGACACAATCAATGTTGACCAAGCAACTAAGAGAACTAGAGCAAGATAAACTTGTCCACCGTGAAGTTTACAAAGAAGTTCCGCCAAAAGTAGAGTATTCATTAACTGAGTTAGGTGAAAAGTTTTTTCCGATTATAGAAACCATGTTTGAGTGGGGAGAGAAGTATTTAGATAACTGAGTTTACTTGAAAGTTGAAAAACACATTCTAACACCTTGTCTTATTTGGATTTGGGACGAACATTTCTATTTTGACACGTATCTATGAGGGACACTCAAAGCAGATAGTAAAAGCTATTTTCATTTTTAATTTGAGGAATCGATACTTAGAGTGTCCAGAAAATGACTATTTTTGGAAATCAAACATTTAAGAGAATATGACTCGCAGGTTCGATTTACCGAAAACAAAAAGCCGATGCAAAACAAGCATTTGGCCATCTAAAAGCTAAATTAGTGTTGGATCGTTCCAATTTGCGAGGGAAACAAGGTCATGACACTAAATTTAAAAAAATTAGGGACCTATATGGATGAAAAGACACGAAAAGAAGAAAAACAAGTTAAATTTTGATAATCATCAAAATTTAACTTGTTTTCTTTTTTGAAGGACTATTGTCCCAGACTCTCTTTTGTATTATTTGTCTTTTATTGTCATTAAATTAATTACTCTTCATCAATTCCGTCACATAAAGGACAGTATCAGGTTGTTCTTTTTCAATCTTAGCAATTGCTTCAGAAAAGTTTGGTAGATGGTCTTTGTGTGCAATCAGTAGTTCATCCAATAATGTTTTAGACATTGCTCCGCCAGGAACTAATGGATTGATCGTGAAGGCATGTAATGCCGCACCATAATCTCCGTCAATAGCTGCACGAATAACCGTCTCTTCCATTCCTTTCATCACTTGAATGATTCCACGAGCAGCTGGTGGGAATGCGCCCCAATTGTACGGCTCATGTCCATGTGCAGTTACAGGACCTGACACTTCAACAACACAATCATATGGTAAATCAGTGATGGTTCCATTATTTTCAGTTGAAACGACCATATCTGTACGTTTATCATTATGGATCGATGCAATCAACTCACATGCAGCATCACTATAATGTGTCCCACCACGTTGTTCCAACTCTTTTGGTTTGTAATCTAAGTTTGGATCTTTGTATAGTTCAAATAAACGAGCTTCTGTTTCTTTTACCACTTGGGCTCTTGTCTCACCTTTTTCAAATTCTTCGATTGAATGCTTCAGCATTTCATCTTCAATATAATAATAGCGGTGGTAGCCACATGGTAACAAGCCTAAATCCTTGATTTGTTCATAATGGAAAGGGGCATTATGAATATTTTTCAAATGACTCTCAGAATCCTCTTGAGGTCCATAAATCAAATCGATCAACTCTTGTGTGCGCTCATTTCCTTGTTTATCCCATACACGGTGCCAATGGAAGTGGTTGATACCCGCAAATTTGAAGAATAAATCCTCTTCTGGAATGCCTAATTTTTCAGCTGCTTGTTTTCTGTGACCGATCGGTACATTACACAAACCGGCTGTTTTCTTCCATCCACCATGTTTGATTGCCGCTTCTGTCACCATGCCAGCAGGATTAGTAAAATTAACAAGCCATGCATCTGGACATAATTCTTTCATATCTTCAATGATTCCAAGAACCACAGGAATCGTACGGAATGCTTTAAACATACCACCTGCTCCATTTGTCTCTTGACCTAATACGCCATGAGATAATGGAATACGCTCATCTTTGATCCGAGCATCAAGTAATCCTACTCTAAATTGTGTTGATACAAAATCAGCATCCTTTAAAGCTGCACGACGGTCTAAAGTTAAATGAACCTCCCAGTCTAGACCAGCTGCTTTGACCATCCGTTTAGCCATAGCACCAACAGTTTCTAACTTCTCTTTTCCTTCTTCAATATCAACTAACCAAATTTCTTTGATTGGCAGTTCGTCTTTTCTTTTAATATATCCTTCAATCAATTCTGGTGTATAACTAGATCCTCCACCAATTGTTGCGATTTTCAATGCTTCTCTTGTCATGTGTTTCCCTCCTGATTTTTTGTTCAGAATACGTTCTGACATCGTTTACAATATCATGATAATATGTGGGAATGTTCCCATGTCAAGCACTATTTCAAATTATTTTATGTTATACTTATTAAAATGAAAAGAAGTTGCTTAGACTCTGAATACTAATAAAAATTCATTCTAGCGATACTCATTGTCGCAAATTTTTTTAGGTTTTATAATTTTCAGGCTAACGTTATACTTCTCTATTCATTCAATTAGTGAGGTGTTGGAATGACAACGATTATTGATGTAGCCAAAAAAGCACAAGTCTCAAAATCTACTGTTTCTAGAGTCATTTCTGGAAATGGTTACGTTAGTGAGGAAAGTCGTTTAAAAGTGTTAGAAGCAATGGAAGCGTTATCGTATTCTCCAAATTTGATTGCTCGTAACCTTCAAAGTGGTGAGACTAAAACGATTGGTTTTCTTGCTCAAGGGTTTATCGATCCTTTAGGTATTTTTCTTGAAAGTTTCATCTCTATAGCAAAATCCTATAATTATTATGTAACCCTTTATTTTACCGATGGAGACAAGAAAAAGGAAATCGATGCGTTAAACCAAATGAGGTATAAACAACTAGACGGTGTTTTTATTTTGACTAGAGCAAATAAGTGGGAACTGATTGAACCCTACAGTATTTATGGCCCAATCGCTACCTGGCATCGTATTGATTCTGAACGAATCTATTCTTCATATATTGATCACTATTCAGGTTATTTACGCTCGTTGGATTATCTTTTTCAGCGTGGATATCGTTCGATTGGGCATGTTTTAGGGCATTTTGAAAACTTGAATACAAAAGCACGATTAAAAGCAATTGATGATTTTCATAGAGAAAAAAATATTTCTATCAATGATGAATGGATTTTCCGTGATGAGAATCGAACCGACAATGGACGTCGCATTGCACAACTATGGCATGAAATGATGAATAAAACAGATGCAATGGCGTTTTATACTGATTCAGTCGCCGCAGGTTTTATCTCCGAACTTCAAACATTGGGTTACTCCATTCCAGAAGACGTCGCTGTTATTGGCTTTGATAATAGTGAGATCAGTCGATTGATGCATATTACGACTGTCGACTATTCACTTAAACTACAAGCAGAAAATTCATTTATCTATATTCATAATCAACTCAATAAAGAAACCATTCCAGAACAAGAGATGAGTGTTCGCTTGATTGAAAGAATGACCGTACCTTTTAGAGAACAAAAAAAGAGCAATGAAGATTAAAACCTCCATTGTTCTTTTTCTTGTCTATTTCGCTACTTTTTTACGTTCATTTTTTAAAATTGAGATTGATTGCTTCAATGATTTCAACACGCCGCCTTCACTATAAACTAGGACATTTGATTTATAGAGTTTTGCTGAGAACATCGTTAGTAAAATACCAAATACAACAAGAATCAATACAGAAATCACTGCTCCTGTTGTTGTTACTGTCTCACTTGCTAAACGAATCGGCATAATGAAAGATGAAATCAATGGAATATAAGAAGATATTTTGATCACGATATTTTGTGGATCTGTTGTTCCTAATGAAATTCCGATAAAATAACCGATCATTGCAAGATAGAGAATCGGCTGAACAGCTTTTGCTGTGTCTTCAGGTTTTGATACCAATGAGCCACATAATGCCGCTAAAACTGAATAGACCAACACACCTAGTACAAAAAATATTAATGTGAAAAATAAGAAACTACCGAAAATATTGGTAGAAGAAAGACCTTCTAATAACCCTTTCACCATTTCTACATTTTTTAATTGTGTATAGCCGATTCCTATTGCCGCGGCATAAATCACAATTTGTGTCATAGCAACTAAAATGACACCTGTTAGTTTTCCGTAAAAATGTGTTTGAGCTTTGGTACTTGATAAAATAACTTCCATGATTCGTGTTCCTTTTTCAGAAGCGATTTCTTGTGCAATAATCGATGCATAGGTAATGATAAACACCCAAAGAATGATCGTTATTACAAATGACATAGCTGACTGAATTGCTGTATTATCTTGACCTGTTGTCATTTTTCCATCGCTATCAAAACTAACTTTAGTTTTCTCAAAATTGGCTGGTTGACTTAAACTGGTTAATTGTTCTGTCGTCAAATTTAATTTACTTGCATTCAGTGAGGACTGAAGTCCGTTAAGCATTTGCCCCATCATCAATTCTGTTGTTGTACCTAAAGATGATTCTGCATATAGCTTGGCTTGAATTTGTTCTGTTTTAGTATCCAAGACAAGAAATGCATCAAGGTCTTCATTTTTCAATTGCTCTTCGGCTTCTTTTTGCGACTTGATTACTTTGAAGGTATAATCATCTGTCTTTGATTTAGATAATTGCGTTGCTAATTCTTGATTATTTGAGACAAGCCCAACTTTCGTTTCTTCAGAAAAACCTCCTGCTAATGAACCAGCAATATAAATAATGCCCATTACAATAAATGGCACCAGGATCATAATGATAAAAGAAACAGATTTAACATTTTTCTTGTACACATCACTCGCTATAATCCAAAATTTACTCATTTGGTTCACCTGCTTTCATCTTGAATATCTCTTCTAAGGTTGGAGGTTGCTGATTAAACATTGGTATATAACCAAATTGAGTTGCGCGAGCAAAAATCTCTTGCCCAGCTTTTGGATCGTTTAACGTGACTTCCAAGACACCATCACTACGCTTTATAGTAGAGTTTACACCTTCGATTGCCAAAACATCTTCTGGATTTAAAGGGGATTCTAAAAATACTTTTGTACGTCCAAAACTTTCACGTATTTCATGAACCTTCCCGTTAAGAACCATCTTGCCGTTTCTTAACATTACAAGGTGATCACAGATTTTTTCTACATTGTCCATATTGTGACTAGAGAAAATAACACAAGAACCTTTCTCTTTCAATGATATGATTCCCTCTTTTAAAAGCTCCGCATTGACTGGATCTAATCCACTGAATGGTTCATCCAAAATAACTAATTTGGGCTCATGAATTAGTGTTGCAATCAGTTGAACTTTTTGTTGATTTCCTTTAGAAAGTGATTTTACTTTATCTGTTTTTTTTCCTTTGACTTTGAATTTTTCCATCCATTCATCAATTTTAGGTTCAATTTCTTTTTTCGTTTTCCCTCTTAATTGCGCAAAATAAATCAATTGTTCTTGAATAGAAACTTTTGGATACAAGCCACGTTCTTCGGGTAAATAGCCGACATCGTTATAGTCTTTCCCGCTTAGTTGATGCCCATTCCAAAGTACAACACCGCTATCTTGCGTTAAAAAATCCAAGATCAAACGAAAAGTCGTTGTTTTACCTGCACCATTTTGGCCGATCAACCCAAGTATTTTTCCGTCTGGGATTTCAAATGACATATTGTCAACAGCTGTATAGTCCCCAAACGTTTTAACCAAATTCTTTACTTCTAACATTCCCCATCCTCCTATGTTCAAATTAAATAAGCGCTTTAATAAAGAGTAAGTTATTCATTTTTACTGATCAAAACAACTTTGGTTTTAATAAATTTCACTATAAATCACTAAATATTCAGATAATTTCATGAAAAATTGTTTTACTTTGTTAAACCATTCACTTCTTTCATTTTATAGTATCGCGAGTTAATAGCCATGTCAATTTTTTTCGCATATTAGTCCTTTTCACTTGACAAAAAAATGAAAAGTAGGAGAACTGAATTCACCTAAATAAATGCAGTTCTCCTACTGATTACTGATCTAATCAGCCTTGTCTTTAGAATTCAGTTCTTCTTGATGTAAATGCTCATACACCTTTTTAGCAACATTTTTTGGTAAACCAGATGCATTCAATTCTTCGATTGAGGCTGCAGTGATATTTTTTAATGACTTAAACTGCTTTAACAATTCTTTTTTTCGTTTTGGTCCTAATCCTTCTATATCATCCAAACGTGAAGCAAAACTATTTTTACTTCGTAGTTGCCGATGAAACGTAATCGCAAATCGATGGACTTCATCTTGAATGCGCTGTAATAAAAAGAACTCTTGCGAATTTCTTTCTAAGGGAATAATATCTAAATTAGGTCCGAAAAGAAGTTCACTTGTTTTGTGTTTATCATTTTTAGCCAAACCTGCGATTGGAATATCTAACCCTAATTGATTATTCAGTACTTCTTTTGCAGCATCTATTTGACCTTTTCCGCCATCAATCACGATCAAATCTGGAAATGGCAAATTTTCTTTTAAAACACGAGCATAGCGGCGATAGATTACTTCGCGCATTGAGGCGTAATCATCTGGTCCCTTAACGGTCTTAATTTTATATTTTCGGTATTCTTTTTTATCGGGGCGTCCATCAATAAATACCACCATTGCCGAAACTGGATCTGTCCCCATGATGTTTGAGTTATCAAATGCTTCAATTCTTATAGGCGTTGGTATATTCATCGCATTTCCTAGTTTTTCAACTGCGCCAACTGTTCGTTCTTGTTTACGCACGATTAGATCAAATTTTTCCTGTAAAGCAACTGTCGCATTTTTACCAGCTAACTTGACTAATTTCTTTTTTTCTCCTCTTTGAGGTTTTAAAACTTTTGTTGAAAGCATCGCCTCCACACTTGCAATATCGATATTATCTGGAATTAAGACTTCTCTGGGGATAAAGTGTTCATTTTCTTGATAAAATTGCCCGATAAACGTTAAGAAATCCTCCTCTTCTTCATTATAAAAAGGAAAGATAGAAACGTCTCTTTCAATCAATTTGCCTTGACGAATAAAGAATACTTGAACACACATCCACCCTTTATCAACTGCATAACCAAAAACATCACGATCAACTAAATCTGCATTCGTCATTTTTTGACGTGTCATGACTGTTTCGATTGCTTTGATTTGATCACGATATTCTGCCGCTTTTTCAAATTCCATATTTTCTGCTGCTTCATTCATTTTTCTTTGTATTTCTTCTTGAATGACCGGGTGTCCACCGTTCAAAAAACTTTTGATCTCTGCGACCATTTCTGTATACGTTGATTTTGGAATGTCAAAAACACAAGGAGCTAAGCATTGCCCCATATGATAATAAAGACAAACCTCTTTTGGTAGCACTCGACATTTTCTTAACGGAAAAAGGCGATCCAGTAACCGTTTTGTCTCATTTGCTGCACCCACATCCGGATAAGGACCAAAGTATAATGCTTTATCTTTTGACACTTTTCTGGTAATCAATAATCGAGGGTAGTCCTCGTTGGTAATTTTAATAAACGGATAACTTTTATCATCTTTCAACATGATATTATACTTAGGATCATTTTTATGAATCAAATTGATTTCGAGAAGTAAAGCTTCAATATTTGATTCAGTTACTATATATTCAAAATCTTCTATCTCACTGACTAGCCGTTCTGTCTTTGTATCATGGCTGCCGCTAAAATAAGAGCGTACACGGTTTTTTAACACTTTCGCTTTACCAACATAAATGATTGTTCCATTTTTATCTTTCATCAAGTAACAACCTGGTTGGTCAGGAAGCAATGCTAATTTATGTTTGATTTTTTCGTTCATAGTACTTCCTTTCTAGGTTAGGGATAGATTATATTATACCATTTTCTATAGATTTAGGCATAAAAATGAGGCTGGAATATAACTCTACGAGTTATATTCCAGCCTTAAGGAATCCGAATAAACGGTTTAATTCTAAAGATACTTGTCGATCAATGCACGTAGTTGCTCTTTTGAATGAACACCAACTGCTTTTTCTACAACTTCTCCGTCTTTTTTCAATAGTAACGTTGGAATACTCATGATCCCGAATGAAGCTGGTGTTTCTGGATTTTCATCTACATCCATTTTCGTGATTTTTACTTCACTTTCATCATATTCTTCACTCAATTGTTCTAAAATCGGTGATTGCATACGACAAGGACCACACCATGTCGCCCAAAAATCGATCAAAACAAGACCGCTATCTGTTTCAGTTGAAAATTCTTTATCCGTAATTACTTGTGTCATATTATAAGCCCTCCCATTTATTAAAGCTAAACAAGTTTCACCTAGTATTAACAGAATAATAATAAAAATTGACTGAGATTTTTTTATCTCATTCTATTTCTATCTTTTTTCAAAAAGGTTAGCCTGTAAAGCTAGATATTGGTTTCTGAATTAATTATAGCACTGGTTTGTTCATTCGACTAATTTTCTGCTTACTAAAGGTAAGCATCTTATTTGAATTTTACGATTGTCGCTCCATTACCGCCTTGGTTTCCAGGAGCAAATTCAAAACTACTCACACTGTGATGATTTTTAAGGTAATCCGTAATACCTGTACGTAAAGCTCCCGTCCCCTTACCATGCACGATCGTAACTTGAGAATAACCTGCCAAAATTGCTGCATCCAGGTATTGATCTACTTCAGCTAATGCTTCTTCATAACGCTTCCCGCGTAAATCTAGTTGGTTCGCTACATGACTGCTTTCACTTGATCGAACAGCTGTTACTCTTTGCGTCACTTCTTTTTCTGGTGCAACAGGAGTCATGTCACTTTCGTTCACTGACATTTTTAAGATTCCCAATTGTACTTGCCATTCATGGTCGCTAGACTTACGAATCAGCGTTCCTCGTTGCCCAAATGTATTAACGATTACTTCATCACCTGTTTTTAGTTTCTTTTGTTCTTTAGCTTTTTTCAGAACTTTATTTTTTTCAAGTTTTGCTTCTTCTTGATGTAATTGAGAAAGTTTAGATTTTGCATCGATTAATTGGTGCTCTTTGATACCGCCTTGATTGCTACCACTTAGCTGCATTTTACGAATATCTGAAATAATGCCTGCTGCCTCTTCTTCTGCTTGTGACACGAGTTCATTCGCTTTTTGGCGGGCTTTTATCATTTCTTTTTCTCGTTCATCAAAAAAGTAACTGTAGGCTTCTTTCAACTCGTGATGCAACCGTTCAGCCTCATCTACATAATGACGAACTTCTAGATATTCAGTTTCGGCCATTTTACGACGATTCTCTAAATCAGCGATCATTTCATTTAAATCTTGGCTTTCACCGTCCATGATATGTTTTGCTTCATCAATGATCGCTGTATCTAAGCCAAGACGTTTTGAAATTTCAAATGCATTACTTCGTCCTGGAACACCGATCAATAAACGATAGGTCGGGCTCAACGTATCCACATCAAATTCCATACTGGCATTAATGGTCCCTGCGCGATTATAACCATAGACTTTTAGCTCAGGATAATGGGTTGTTGCCATCACATAGGCACTTTTACTCCCTAATGCATCTAAGATGGAAATCGCTAGCGCTGCCCCTTCTTGAGGATCAGTTCCTGCACCTAGCTCATCGAATAACACTAAACTATGACTATCTACTTTTTTCAACACATCAACGATATTCGTCATATGAGAAGAGAATGTACTTAAACTTTGCTCGATCGATTGTTCATCACCAATATCGGCAAAAATTTCATCAAAAATACCCATTCGGCTTTCTTCACCCACTGGAATTGGCAAACCAGATTGCCCCATCAATTGAAGTAATCCTAATGTTTTCAGTGTGATCGTCTTACCACCCGTATTTGGTCCAGTAATCACAATCGCCTGATAATCTTTTCCGATTGTAATGTCATTAGGAACAGCCTTTTCTTGATCCAATAATGGATGTCTTGCTTGTTTAAAGTAAATATGATTTTCTTCACTGATTTCAGGAACTACAGCATTCAGTTCTTTACCAAAACGAGCTTTGGCATTTACAAAATCTAACTTACCGATCACATAAGCATTATGCATAATATCATTTCGATGCGGAACTAATTCAGCGGATAGCTCAGATAAAATTCGCTCGATTTCATTGCGTTCTGCAATTTGATGTTGGCGTAAACGGTTGTTCAGATCAACGATCTGCTTTGGCTCTACAAATAGCGTTTGGCCTGAAGCACTTTGATCATGGACTACTCCACCAAAAACACTTTTATATTCTTGTTTAACTGGAATAACATAGCGTTCATTTCTCATTGTTACGATTGCATCGCTTAAATACTTGGCGTTTTTCCCTCTGACGATACCATCCAGCTGTTCGCGAATCGTCTGTTCACTTCTCCGTATACTATTTCGAATATTTTTTAACTCAGGTGATGCTTCATCGGTCACTCGTCCATCTTCGTCGATAGATTCTTTCAATCTACGACTCAGTTCTGGTAAAACGATCAATTGATCAATCCAAGCGTAAAGTCTGAGTAAATCGATTTCGCTATCTTGTAAATCATTAAAAAACCGTATAACTTCGGAAGTCGTAGACAACACACGTCCTATATGGGCTAATTCGACTCCGTTCAAATCAGCTCCTATTTCGATTCGTTTCATATGTGGACGAATATTCTCTAATTTAGGAATTGGAATACCACCGCGTAAACGTTGGATCTTCAATCCATCTTCGGTTTCTTCTAGCCAAGATTGAATACTGGATCCATCATTTACAGGAAGTAGGTGCTCGATTTCTTCTAAACCTTGTGCTGTAACAACGTACTGAGAAATTAGCTGTTTCACCTTATCAAATCCTAAAGTTGTTAAAATTCGTGTATTCATTTTTTCACCTTCTGTTCTTGTAATACTTTTTTTATTTAATCATCTGCTCGATCCAAAGATGATAGATTTGTTTAGAGAAAATTGGTGTATCTTTTATGATATATCGTGCTAGCCCACTGTTTTTAAATTGATTTTGGACTGAATCAATAGGTAGCATCGATGCTGTACTTAAAACTAAAAACACTCCAATATAGACGACGATCAAACTTATAAAACCGCCAGCTAACCAATTCGCTTGTTTTAATACAGGTACAAAAACTAAGCCATGAGCTAAAACAGCCAATAGTCTCACAACTAACCAACCTGCTGCTAAGATAAGTAAAAAGGCTACCGCACCGTAAAACGCTTGATCTAAATCAAGTGTAATATCTTGTTTGAAAAAAACCAATTTAGTCTCAGCTGTTGGTGACGGATACGGGATGAACAATTCCAGATGAGAGGCTAAACTCTTATAATACGTTTTGGCGATAAAATAAGAACAAAGATAGCCAAATGTATAGAGAGCTTGCAAAATCAGTCCTCGTCTCGCTCCTGTATAAAATCCAATGGCGAAAAATAGTAATATAAGTAATGTTAACATCCTGTCATCCTCTCAGATTATTGGTCTTGAGTGCTTTTGCTTTGAATTTGCTGTTTTCTATTTTCATTTAAGATTTGCTGTGCTTCCATATGATTATGGATTTCTACATCATCTTGACCGTTTTTTTTCAGCACACCTCTTGCCTCTTCTTCAATCGCTTCAATACGTTTGATTCGATTTTCCAGTTCTGCTAATCGAATGGTACGTTTTTTTAACTCAGCTACTTCTTGTTCTAAGTGAAGTACTTTTTCTTGTTTTTTTAACTGATCAGAAATTGCATTGATTGCTAATAGTACTGATGCTTGTTCATCATTGGTTTGTGGTGAAATATGTTTGATTTCAGCTAGTTGCTCATTCACTAGCTTTGTCACTAAATCCATATGTTGTTTGCTTTCTTGTCCGATGATTGTATACGTATGCTCTGCAATCACAGCTTTATATCTTGTTTTTTCTTTGACCATGATAGTGTTCCCTCCTGTAGTGATCCATTACATGTTATTGTACCATGAAAGTTAGCATTGTGTGTTCTCAAATAAACCCTTTCTTATTATATGCTACTGAACTAAAAAATTAAAGGTTTAGTCTTATTATTACAACTTTCGTTAGATTTTAATTGAAATACACTTTTCTAAAGAAGCTAGGAGATAAAGAATTCGAATAAATGGTGGGAGCAGAAACATACTTTTGAAGAGATTATTTCTATTTTTACCGTTTACTCGCAGTTAGGGTGTGAAACAAAAGTGAATTTTACTTTTGTCTCACACCCTAATGATCGTTTATAACATATCAAACAATGATAATTGATTTTCATCTGGCAAATCTTTTAATACACCATTTTCGGTCATATATTCAATCAA
Organism: Enterococcus sp. AZ126; assembly: GCF_051714545.1. NCBI lineage: Bacteria > Bacillati > Bacillota > Bacilli > Lactobacillales > Enterococcaceae > Enterococcus > Enterococcus sp. AZ126. The sequence goes on along the minus strand of NZ_JBIOSB010000001.1, from coordinate 111,315 downwards.
TGTTTTCGAAACTTTTCCTCTACTCGCCAGGTCTTCTTTAGACAAGAAAGGTTCATTTCTTGCTTCAACAATCGATTTCGCTACGTTGAGTCCCAAACTAGGAACCGCTCTAAATGGCGCAATCAAGGTATCTCCATCAATCACGAAATTCTCAGCATCTGATTTATATAAATCGATCATACCAAATTTAAACCCACGTTCGATCATTTCGTTAGCAAGCTCTAAAACAGTTAATAGATTCTTTTCTTTTGTAGATGCTTCTAGTCCTTTATCTTGAATTTCTTTCATTCTTGCTTTCACTGCCTCTTTTCCTTGTGACATTGAGACTAAGTCGAAATCATCTGCACGAACGGAAAAATAAGCACAGTAATAAAGGATTGGAAAGTAGACTTTAAAATAGGCAACACGCAACGCCATCAAAACGTAGGCGGCAGCATGCGCTTTTGGGAACATATACTTGATTTTCGAACAAGAATCGATATACCAATCTGGTACATTGTTTTCTTTCATCGCAGTCAAATATTCTTCTCTTAGTTCATCTGGAATTTTGTTCCAAAGCCCTTTACGTACAGTCTCCATGATTTTGAAGGCCATCCCACTATCTAGTCCAGCATGGATCAAATAAACCATGATATCATCACGACAACCAATTACTTCTGCCAGCGTCGCTTCTCCTCGCCTAATCAATTCCTCAGCATTGCCTAACCAAACGTCCGTCCCGTGAGACAGACCAGATATTTGAAGTAGCTCTGCGAAAGTGGATGGATGGGTCTCTTCCAACATTCCTCGTACAAATCGAGTCCCAAACTCTGGTATTCCTAGAGTACCCGTTTTAGAATAAATTTGTTCCGGTGTTACGCCTAACACTTCAGGACCAGCGAAAATACGCATCATTTCAGGATCGTCTGTCGGAATCGTTTTAGGGTCGATTCCAGATAGGTCTTGCAGCATTCGAATAACAGTAGGATCATCATGCCCTAATATATCAAGTTTTAAAATATTATCGTGGATCGAATGGAAATCAAAATGTGTCGTTTTCCATTCAGAGTTTTGATCATCAGCAGGAAACTGGATCGGCGTGAAATCGTACACATCCATATAATCCGGGATAACGATGATACCACCTGGATGTTGACCTGTTGTTCGTTTGACCCCTGTAGAACCTTTCGCTAAACGATCCACTTCGGCTGCTCTAAAATGAAGATTATGGTCACGCTCATATCCTTTCACAAATCCATAAGCTGTCTTATCTGCAACAGTACCGATAGTTCCAGCTCGATACACGTATTCTTCACCAAATAAAACTTTCGTATAATTGTGCGCTTCAGCTTGATAATCTCCTGAGAAGTTCAAATCGATATCGGGTACTTTGTCTCCATGGAAGCCTAAAAAAGTTTCAAATGGAATATCATGACCATCTTTAAACAAACGTTGACCGCAGTTTGGACAATTTTTCTCAGGCATATCAAAACCAGAACCATATGATCCGTCTTCAAAAAATTCAGAATGTTGACAATTAACACAGTGATAATGAGGTGCCAGAGGATTAACTTCCGTAATCCCTGTCATCGTCGCTACAAAACTTGAACCTACCGATCCACGAGAACCCACTAAGTAACCATCTTCCATACTTTTATGCACTAATTTTTGAGAAATCAAATAAATAACTGAAAATCCATTTCCGATAATACTATCTAATTCTTTTTTTAACCGTTTTTCAACAATATCAGGCAAAGGATCCCCGTAAAGTTCTTTTGCACGAGTATAGCTTAAATTTCTGATCTCATCTTCAGATCCGGGAATCTTTGGTGTATATAGATCATCTTTGACAGGTGTGATTTCATCACACATATCTGCAATTGCATTTGGATTTTCTACAACAATTCGATGAGCTGTCTCTTCACCTAAAAATTGAAAAGCAGTCAACATTTCATCGGTCGTTCTAAAGTGAACCGCTGGTAAACTATGACGATTCAATGGATTAGCTCCACCCATAGATCCAACTAATATTTTTCGATAAATGCTGTCTTCTTCATTAAGATAGTGGACATTTCCAGTAGCTACAACGGGTTTTTCTAATTCATCTCCAATTTTCACTAAGTTCGTAATAATTTCTTCTAAGTCAGCTTCACTTTTCACCAATTCTTGTTCAAGCAGTGGCGCATATACAGCTTTGGGCATGACTTCGATATAATCGTAAAACTTTGCACGATTTTTGGCTTCTTCTACCCCTTTTTGCATCATAGCTTCAAAGATTTCACCATTGGAACAGGCAGAACCAATGATCAAGCCTTCCCGTAATTTACTCAACTGTGAGCGAGGAATTCGTGGAATCCTGAAAAAGTAATTGATATTCGACATCGAAATTAATTTAAAAAGGTTTTTCAACCCAACTTGAGTCGTTGCTAAAATCGTTGCATGGAAAGGTCTAGCACGTTTATATGAATCGCCTTCTCCAATATGCATATTCAGTTCGTCGTGATAATTCATATCGTGATTTTCTTTGGCATCTTTCAAAAAGATCCAGCATAAATGTCCAGTTGATTCAGAATCGTAAATCGCACGGTGATGTTGTTCTAGATTGACACCGAATTTTTTAGATAATGTATTTAAGCGATGGCTTTTAAATGTCGGATTTAAATAGCGAGATAATTCCAAGGTATCAATAACTGGATTTTCAGCTTCTGGAATCCCATATTTGCCATTACTTGTATTTAAGAAACCCATATCGAATGATGCATTGTGGGCTACAAGAATTGTATCTTCTGAGAACTCTTTAAATAAACGTAGGACTTCCTCTTCCGATTTTGAGCCGCGTACCATTTCATCCGTGATCCCAGTTAAATTAATCGTTGTTTGGGATAAAGGATGGCCTGGATCGATAAATTGTTCAAACGTATCAATGATATTCCCTTTGTGCATTTTAACAGCTGCAAGCTCAATAATCGTATCATAGACCGCTGATAGTCCAGTTGTTTCCACGTCAAAGACAACATATGTAGCTTCACTTAGTTCAATATGAGCTTCGTTATAAGCAATTGGAACGCCATCGTCTACAACATTAGCTTCTACGCCATATAAAATTTTGACTCCTGCTTTTTTTCCAGCACTATGAGCATCTGGAAATCCTTGTGCTCCACCATGATCAGTGATAGCAATTGCTTTATGCCCCCATTTTCCAGCTTGAGCAACATAATCAGCAACGTTGTTTGTTGCATCCATCGTACTCATATTACTGTGTAAATGAAGTTCTACACGTTTATCACCTTCTGGAGCATAGTCCTTACGTGGCGCATGTTTGACCTCCATCAAATCTTGGCAGTTCATCACTAGATCACGCATAAAGGTATCTTCTTGAATACTTCCCCGAACTCGAATCCAGCTATTTTTTTGAATTGCATCAAAAACTTGTTCATCTTTTTCGCCATTTGAGAATTTTTTAACGATAAATGATGAGGTATAATCCGTAATTTTTAAAATCAATATTTTTCGTTTTGAACGTAATTCTCGTACTTCTACATCAAAAACAAATCCTTCGATCGTCACTCGACGCTCTTCTTCTAAAATATTGCCCATTGGCATGATCGGTTCATCATTTGGTATATTACGGCCAAGACGAATCGGTCCTTCAAGCGCTGGTCCTTGTTGCTGCTGTTGTTTTTTCTTTTGTTCATGCTTGATAAGTGATTCGGCTGCTTGTTGTTGGAACGCTGCATTTTGTTCTTGCTTGCGCTCTTCAAATAATGCCAATACTCGTTTTGCTTGCTGCTCATCCATTTTAGGTTCAATATGAAATTTTTGAAATCCATAATTAATATAAAGCTCTTCAATTATCGGTAAATATTGTTGTTTCAAATAAGGAATAACTGCGTCATTATCTACTGGTAGAATAATTTTTTTATCTTCGATAATTGGCGTTTGCGTCTTGATTACGCGCTGAACTAAAGGCGTATCACATTGACTATTCAATAATGCTAATTGCCAATAATCGGTCAATTGTTCTTCAGTGAATTCATTTTTTTCAGTTGAAATTTTTACAGATACGCTTGCAATTTGTTGGAAGGCTAATTCTAATTGCTGCATAAACGATTGATAAAGCATTATCGGTAAAATTTCAGTGAATCCTAAATGGAATTCCCATAAGCGGCTTTGTTGATGAACAACAACTTTGTCAATTCTTCCTTGCTGAATAAACGGATGTTGCCGCTCTTGTTCATTTAATTGAATTTGATCAATCAACTTTGCAAATAATTCTTGTGCTTTGTCTGCCACTGATGAACCTCCTTATATTAAAAGCGAAACAAGCTCGTTCAGCCTTAACTGAAAAATAGGAAACTATAACTGGGGAGCTCTTTGTCTCAATTATCGTTTATCTTTTTTTTGAAAAGGCTAGCTTGTATAGCTAGATAGATGAAAGCGAAATGGACTGTTTGAGCTCTGACTCAAAAACATGAAAATAGGATAAAGATGTTTTTTATTTAATTTTCACTTTTTTTCAAAAAAATCAGTCCATAAAGCGAAATAAATTTAAACTCACCAGTCTTCAACTGGATAACTTGATAAGAAAGAGGCCCTTAGACATTTCTGCCAAGTGCCTCGCCATAGTTAAGTATACTATTTTTCTAGATGAAATACAATGTAAAGAACACTCATACAAGTCGATTTACCTGTACTATATTTGCTTGTGGAACTGAAAACCTGTCTATGAAATCAGATTAGTGATTGATTCCATAGACAGGTTAAATTTATTCTTTGTCTGCATTCAATAAAATAGATAATGTACTTTCAAGCTCTTCTTTACGAACTTCGACCATTTCTCCAGTTCGTTTGATTTTCACTTCAACTACACCATCAACTGCTTTTTTACCAACTGTGATACGGATCGGACAACCGATCAAGTCAGCATCTGCAAATTTCACCCCTGCTCGTTCATTACGGTCATCAACTAAGACCTCATATCCAGCAACTGACATCACTTCTTCTACTTCTTGTGCAAGTTTCGTTTGATAGTCGTCTTTAATGTTCATTTGAACGACATGTAGATCGAATGGTGAGATTCCTGCAGGCCAATTAATTCCATTCTCATCAATATTTTGTTCAACAATCGCTGAAAGCAAACGGCTAACACCGATTCCGTAACAGCCCATGATGACATGTTTTTCTCTACCATTCTCGTCCAAAACTGTTGCGCCCATAGCTTCACTGTAACGAGTTCCAAGTTTAAAGATATGACCAATCTCAATACCTTTAGTAAATTCTAAAACGCCATTTCCATCTGGAGAAGGATCGCCCTCTTGTACAAAACGTAAATCTTCATAACTTATTGGCGTAAAATCACGTCCTGGATTAACGTTATTATAATGAAATCCAGTTTCATTTGCTCCAGTTATTGCATTTGCTAAATCTTGGACATGTAAATCTGCAAATAACTTCACTTCTTCAGATAGTTCAACTGGTCCGATAGACCCAAAGTCACCACCTAAATATTTTCGTGCATCTTCATCTGTTGCTTCCTCTAAAAAGTCAACACCCAAGAAGTTTTTCAGCTTAACATCATTCACTTCATGATCGCCACGCACTAAAACTAAAACAGGTTCACTATCCGCCATAAATAAAACTGACTTAATAACACGTTGTGGATCAACAGTGAAAAATGCAGCCACTTGTTCAATTGTTCCAACATTTGGCGTAGCTATTTTTTCGATGTCTAATTGTGTTTCGTGTGATTTTTTAGGAGTATAAAGACTTGTTGCCATTTCCAGGTTTGCTGCATAATCACTATCTGTTGAAAAACAAATAGTATCTTCACCTATATCAGAAATTGCCATGAATTCTTTAGAATCTTTTCCACCCATAGCGCCGCCATCACCAATGATTGCTCTAAAATTTAAACCGCAACGCTCAAAAATAGCTGAGTAAGCTTTCTCATAATCACGGTAAGATTGATCTAAACTTTCTTCATCAGCATGGAAAGAATAACCATCCTTCATAATAAACTCTCGACCACGTAATAAACCAAAACGAGGACGTTTTTCATCACGGTATTTTGTTTGAATTTGATAAAGGTTCAATGGCAAGCGCTTATATGAATTAATTTCGTCACGAATCAATTCTGTAAATGTCTCTTCATGTGTTGGACCAAGAATATAATCACGCTCATTACGATCTTTCAAACGATAAAGATTTGGACCATATGTTTCATAGCGTCCTGATTCTTTCCATAATTCTGCTGGTAATAATGCAGGCATCAACATTTCAATTGCGTCGATTTTATCGAATTCTTCTCTCATGATTTTTTTTAGTTTCTCAAGTACTCGATTCGCTAATGGTAAATAAGAGTAAATCCCTGCTGAGACTTGGCGGATATAACCTGCTCTCAATAGCATTTGATGACTTAATACTTCTGCATCATTAGGCACCTCACGTAAAGTAGGGATTAACATTTTTGACTGTTTCATTAGAACTCTCCTTTGTCTAAACGAATTGTTGAAACTCCTCAAGTGATTCGTTATAAAATCCAATTAATTAATTAAAAGAAAAATCGTTGAATATCATTCCAAGTTACTAACACCATCAATAACATGATGAACCCAAAACCAATCAGTGTCAGTATTCCTTCTTTTTCTTGACTTAAAGGTTTCCCTCTAACTCCCTCAAAAATATTTAAAACGATTTTACCGCCATCTAAAGCCGGAATCGGAAGTAAATTAATGATTCCAAGATTGACTGATAACATGGCCATTAGCCAAATCACTGTACTTAAGCCTGCTTTTGAGGCTTCTGAAGACATCTGGAAGATCATTACTGGACCACCCAATTTATCTAAACTAAAACCAGTAAACATTGATTTAAGCGCTGTGAATATTTGCATAGAACTACTTAAAGTTGTTTGAATACCACCAACCAATTTATCAGCTAAACCAGTTCTCATAGGTGGTAATATTCCAATCACGCCAATTTCTTTATCTCCTGATTTTTGACTTTTAGGTGTAATATCGACCTCTTTCGTCTTTCCATCAGACTCAACCATCATATTTAGTTCTTTATCCGGACTATCTTGAATAATTTTTGTAAAATCATTCCAATCACTCACTGATTTTCCATCAATCGATACGATTCTATCGTCTGCTTTCAAGCTAGCTTTTTCTGCTGGACTATCCGGTTGAATGCCGCCTATCAGATTCGTATTCGTATACGTTACGCCACCTTGCATAAAAACGTAAATTGTAAACAATACAAACGCTAAAATAAAATTGTTCATCGGTCCAGCAAAATTCGTCAACATTCGTTGCCAAAGTTTTGCTGATTGGAACTGTACATCTATTGGTGCGATTCTCACTTCTGTACCGTCTTGTTCAATGATAGTTGCATCATGATTTACGTTGTATGTGATTTCTTCAGATTCATCACCATTGACATAACCTTTGATAAATAATTCTTTTTCTAGATCAGCTTCTAACATTTCCATTGGAATACTGTTTGTCAGCTGAACTTTTTTACTTGTGTTGATTTTTACGACTTCTTCTTGTTCATTCAATTCAACAGAAAGAGTCATTCCAGGGGCTAGCTCAGTCTCATCTTCTCCCATTCCAGCCATGCGTACATAGCCACCTATAGGTAAAATTCGAATCGTATAAGCAGTTCCATCTTTTCCTTGATGTGCAAAAATCTTTGGTCCCATGCCAATCGCAAATTCACGTACTAAAATACCAGAACGCTTTGCGAAGAAAAAATGTCCAAACTCATGCACTAAGACAAGAATTCCAAAGACAATAATAAATGTAATAATTGTTTTCATAAACGACCTTCTTCCTTTATCCATCTTTCTACGATAGTTCTTGTTTGTTTATCGATCGCGATCACTTCGTTAAAAGTGACTTCATTCGTTTCTGAATAGTTCTCCACTGCTTTTTGGACAAATTCTTCAATTTGACTATATGAAATTTCTCCATCAATAAATGCATTGGCTGCAATTTCATTGGCTGCATTGTAAACAGTTGGGTACGCTCCGCCTTTTTTTCCGACATAAAATGCTAATGCTAGCATTGGGAAACGATCAAAATCCATTAGTCCAAAATTCAATTGACCAATCTGTGTTAAATCAAAGGACTTTTCATTTTGGATCGGTAAACGGTTTGGATACGTCAATGCATATTGAATCGGTTCACGCATATCACTTGGACCAAGTTGAGCCAAGTATGCACCATCTTTTAAAACGATCATTGAATGAACAATGCTTTCTTTATGTAAAACAACTTTTATTTTATCATAATCTGTACCAAATAACCAATGGGCTTCGATAACTTCTAACCCTTTATTCATCATTGTCGATGAATCAATCGTAATTTTCTTGCCCATTGACCAATTTGGGTGGTTTAATGCTTGCTCCAAAGTGACAGACTTTAGCTCTTCGCGCGTCAAATCTCTAAAGCTGCCGCCAGAAGCTGTGATAACTAACTCCTTTAAATTCCCTTCCTTTTGACCTTCTAAACATTGGAAAATTGCAGAGTGTTCACTATCAACAGGGAGTATACTGACATTATTTTTTTTTGCGGCGTCCATGACCCACTGACCAGCCATCACCAATGTTTCTTTGTTAGCTAATGCAATATCTTTTCCTGCTTCGATTGCTGCCATCGTAGGATTCAGTCCAACACTTCCAGTTACAGCCGTCAATACCACATCCACTTGTTCAAGCGTTGCTGCTTTTATAAGTCCCGCCTCTCCTACACCAAATTCCACTTCTGGAAAACGTTCCATTAACTCTTGTTTTATTTGTTCTGAGCCAACACCTACATACTGCGGTTTTAGTTGTTCGATCAAAGACGCTCCTTTTTCACTGTTTGAATGGAACGTTAGCGAAATGATACGGAATAAATTGGGATAAGCTGTAGCAACATCTACCGTACTCGTACCAATAGAGCCAGTAGCACCTAATAATGCGATTTTTTTCATAGTAAAAAGAAAAACCCTGAACATTCAGAGTTTTTCACCTTCCCTTCTTGTTTAGAAATTAAAATAGTCCGAATAAGTGCATGATCGGAAAAACAAAAAGTAAGCTGTCAAAACGATCTAATATGCCGCCATGTCCTGGTAAAATAGTACCAGAATCTTTTACATCATAATGTCGCTTAATGGAAGATTCCACTAAATCTCCAAATTGACCAACAATTGAAAAAACAACTGTAATTAGCAACATAATCGGTAGCTTGTAAATAAATAGCTCTTTGTTAGGTGTAAGCGTCAAAAATAAAAGAGCTACAACAACTGCACAAAGAATACCACCTAATGAACCTTCAATTGTTTTATTAGGTGAGACTTCGGGCCATAATTTTCTTTTTCCGAATCGCTTTCCAATAAAATAAGCACCGATATCCGTTGACCAAACAACAAATAATGCATAAAGCAAAACTACAAATCCAGTATGTCTAGCGCTCACAAAGTTTTGGAACCCAACACCTACATATAAACTTGTAATCACTGGAAACCCAGCTTGAGAGATTGTATACATATTTTTTGAAGCAACTAAGCCACCTAATAAAATCATGACTGTTAGATAAAATAAAATAAAATTATCTGCTTTTTCTGGTAAAAAGAAAAACCAACGGTCTTTTGGCAGAACCAAAAATACTGCTCCTAAAGCAGAAAGTACACCTTCAAAACTTATAATTTCTAACCCTTTCATTCTAAATAACTCATATACACCTATGACTGCTAATAATGCTGCCGCAAGTTCAATCACAAATCCTCCATACCAAATGATCGGTATAAAAACCACTAATGCTACGACCGCTGTAATAACGCGCTGTCTCATTTATCTTCCTCCTCAGTTTCCTTTAAGCCGCCAAAACGGCGATTTCTATTTTGAAACGATGCTAGTGCTTGTTCTAACAAATCATCTTTAAAATCAGGCCACAATGCATCTGTAAAAAACAATTCGCTGTAAGCAATCTGCCAAAGTAAAAAATTGCTGATTCTTTCTTCACCACTAGTACGAATCAATAATTCTGGATCTCTTAAATCTTCTGCTAAAAAACCGGTCATCAAATGATCCGCAATTGTTGTTTCAGTAATATTATCAGGAGAAAGTTCATTATTTGCTGTTTTTTCAGCGATTTCTTTTACTGCTGTGAGAATTTCTGCTCTTGACCCATAGTTTAAAGCAAAATTCAAAATCATACCAGTATTATTTTTAGTCTGTTCAATCGCACGTTCAACAGCTTCTTGAGTGTGTGCTGGTAAAAATTCTTTATACCCCATCACCTGTACTTTTACATTTTCTTTGATCAACTCTGGCACAAATGTATCAAAGAAATCTACTGGCAGCTGCATTAAAAAACTCACTTCATCTGTTGGACGTTTCCAGTTTTCAGTAGAAAATGCATATAATGTCAAGACCTTGATTCCTAGCTTACTTGCGTGTTTCGTAACTTTTTTAACAGTATTCATACCTTCTTTATGTCCAGCAATTCTAGGTAGACGACGATTTTGAGCCCATCGTCCATTCCCATCCATGATTATCGCTACGTGTCCAGGGATCGGACCTTCGCTATCAAAAGTAAATGTACTCTCTTTTTGTATGTATTTATTCTTTTGTGGAAAAAAACGTAGCATATTTTTCCCTCCATTCCAAAAATCTGTCTAGACTATTATAGCAATATCTTTCGGAAATGCCTATGCAAATGAAAAATTTTCGTCATTATTTAATAAATTTATTGAGAAATTTCTCCAATTCAATCAGAAATTAAGTGATTTTTTTGCTACTCACCTGCAAAGCTTTCAATAATTTACATTAAATTCAAAAAAGAAAGGAAACAAAACTTAAAGCTGCTTTGCTTCACCTTCTATGATTTTTTTAATCAATTTATTTTTGCTTTATTGGAAGTTTTACTTCCCTATGGTTTTAGATTCCCTTTACTAATCCCAATTTGAACCACAGAATTGATTGGAATAAATTCATTATACTGGCTCATTTTAACAACGGTTCCTTTCGTAACAGTCGAATCGACATAAGTAACTCGATACGTGATATTTGCACCTTTAGATTGATATTCGTCATAGAATATTTTTTGAAGATCTCCCTCTAAAGTATTGTCACGTAAATCTTTGATATATGGCTTTCCGATTGAATAAACTACTTGGATCAATGGCTTGGGCTCTTTTTCTGTATATTTCTTCCCAATTTCAACCGATTGACTAATAAATTGTCCATAAGGAACTTCCTCACTAAACACTTGCTGGACTTGTACTTGCAATCCATTTGCTTTTGCTTCCGCTTCTTCTGATTTAAATTGTGAGAAGTCTGGAACAGTCAATGCTTTACCTGTTGAAACGATAATCGACATTGATTCTTTTTTTGCAACTTTAGTGTCTTTCCCGATACTTTGTGAAATGATTTTTCCACTCTCGACCGTATCTGAATCTGCTTCATCTACTTTGAGTGTAATCTCATTTTTTTTAGCCCATTCCGTTGCTTCTTCTTTTGGTTTACCAGCAAAATCTAGCATTGCGATATCTTTTTCAAAAACTTCTTTCCCTTTAGAAAAATAGACCTTTGATTTGTCTTTGCGTTTGTAGTTTTCAGCTTTTACATCTTTATTCGTTATTTCAAATTTCACATAATCGCCTGCTGGTATTTTATCATTGTATTCTTCAATGATAGCTACATTATCAGCTTTTTGTTCACTGATCCAATTTTTTGCATCATTTATTTTCATTGATTTGAAGTCAGGTAGTGAAACCGGTTCTTCCGGATCTGCTCCAAGGCTGGCATCTACACCTAATTCTTGTCCTTTTTTGATTTGCTTGTTTTTGACTGTTTGGTGAATGATCACATTAGCTTCTTTATCAAAATTATATTTTTGCTCTACCTGGAGCTTCACACCATTTTCGGATGTCCATTCACGAACTTCTGACAGTTCTTTGCCTTCAAAATCTGGAACTTTTACATGAGTCATCTGATAATAGCCAAAATACAACAGTGCAACTGCCGCAAAGGTCCCAAAACCAATATACATAAATTTTCTGATCTTTTTCTTTTTATAGGTCGGATCAGTTTCAATCACTTCATCGGGATTGCGCGACTGCTCAACGGGTGTTACAACACTTGCTTCTTTAGTTGTGACTGGTTCAGATTTTTTCTTTTTTGAACGCTTTTTTGTATAAATCAACTCTTCAAGATTCTCTGGTTGAGTCACTTCTTTAGTACTTGTTTTATTTTGTCTAGTATTATTTGAATTTTGTGGTCCATAAAGCATTTCCGAATCGTTCTCATGTTTCTCTGCTACAGATCTTTTTTTCTTTACTGACATTTTTCCTGATTTTATTTTTTTTGTCTCTGCCTGATTGCCTAATTTATCTTTTTGCTCATTTTTTTGCTGTCGGGTTTTCTCGTAGTTATCACCACTGAAGTTTGATAGAAAATCACTCATATTTTTTTAACACACCTTTTTTCAGGTAATAGGTCTCATCCGATTGCTCAGCGATATCATTAGAGTGCGTCACAACAATGACACACTTATTATGAACCTTCGCTAAATTTTGAAAAATATCGACAATCTCTTGTTCCATTCCTTCATCTAAATTTCCAGTTGGTTCATCAGCCAAAATGATATCTACATTTGTAGCTAACGCACGAGCAATAGCCACACGCTGCTGCTCTCCACCAGAAAGCCGATTTACAAGTCGATCCGCTTTTTCACTTGTGATCCCAATGTAGTCTAACAAATTATAGGCCACTTCTTTTTGATTAGGAGGTAACTGATTATCCGTAATAGACATCGCCACTAATACATTCTCCAGTGCAGTCAGATAAGGAACTAAATTATAACTCTGAAAAATAATACTGATATCATCACGACGATACTTTTCATAACCAATTGTCTTGATATCTTTTCCACGCAGTAATACTTGACCTTCTTTTGGTGTATCTAAAGCACTGATCAGAGAAAGGAACGTTGTTTTTCCTGAACCAGATTGTCCCAAAATGGTATAAAATTTTCCTTGTTTAAAAGCAACATTGGTGTTTTTTAAAATAAACCGACGCTGATCACCATCTTGATAAAAATAACTGAGCGCTTTCGTTTCTAAAATCGCCATTTTTCTTACCTCCTACATCATAATTTTCTTTGGATTTAAACGAACGATGTACAATAATGGTAATACTGCTGCCAATAGTACCGTCCCTAACCCAACGACCAGGTAAGTGATGATATACCCCAAAGAGAATTTCACTTCATAAGCATTCATGATATCATCTGCTGTGAGTTCTGTTGAACCTAGTCCGTCAAATCCTATAAACATATCCATTTGATTACTTGTGCTATTTAATAGGTCACTATTCAATAAAGATTCTGAGACCATTTTTCCTAAGAAATTCCCTGTAATCAGTGACAATATCAATGCAATACCACTTATGATCAACATTTCAATGATGATTTGTCCCATAACATGACTACGTTTATCACCTAAAGATAGATATATTCCCAATTCATGCTTACGATCTCGCATAAATAATAGAACGACAAGTGAAATAATCAATAATGTCGCTATTACAGCAATCATAACTACGTACCCTGAAATTTGAGACATTTTCTTCATACTTCCACCAATTTGTTCGTATTGATCTGTTGAAGCTTTCACCGTATATAATTTTGGTAATAGTGGTTGTGTTTCTTGTTTGAATGCTTCTACATCATCTGGGCTTTTTAAAATATAGACTGGTGTGTAGTATTCTTCTGGATCTTCTTCAGATAGATATGGGCTGTTTGAATCAACTTTTTTTAACTTTTCTAAATAGTCTTTGTTAATTTCCAAGACAGTTTTATTTGGTAAATAAATTGTATTGAGTTGTTGTAAAGACATATATTGTTGATTCATCTTTTGATCTTCATTTTTTTTGTCTTCTTTATCTTTCATTTCAACCGTTGTGGGTTCAAATATGCCAATTATTTGAATCGGTACATCTATCTTGAATAATTCTTTTTCTTCACCGCTCTCGGTATAATCATAACTTCTAGTATCCATCACCATTTGATCTCCTACAGAAAGGCCATTTTCTTCTGCAACTTTTGAAGAGATCAAACCAACATTCTTGCCATTATCAATATCTTCTTGACTAAAAACTTTACCTTCTACTATTTTAATGTTCTTTTCTTCCACATCTAAGACTTTAGCGTAGTTGGAACCTTTTAGACTGAATCCTTCCATCATCATGCCAGACTGGTCTGATTCTGCTGAAATACTTTTTAGTTCTTTTGTTTGTGCCATCGTCTCAGCATTGTAGTCATAATATTTTACATATGGAGAATCTCCTATTTTTTTCATCAAATCTACTTTTAATTGTTCGATTTTAAGGTCTTCTTTTGCAAACTCATCTTGATTGTTTTCATAATCAAGCTGTATCGTCGCCATACCACCTAATTGTTTTTTGACACTTTTTTCAACATTTTGTGTAGACTGCTGAATCGCGATTGAACCCGCGATAACATTTCCCAATACAAATATCACTGCAAATAGAATAAGTGATTTCCCTTTTTTCCTAGTAACACTAAATAATGCTCGCTTGATAAAACTCACTTTCTCATCTCCCTTTAAGAAAAAACATATCTAACTTTATTATTCCATAACACTAAGGGTTTAACAAGATATTTTTTATCACTCGTTCAAACTTCTACTTTTGGTACATTATGAGTGTTAATAAAATATTCGTTTATTTAAAATAACAATTATAAAAAAAAAGCAAAAACAACAAGAAATAACACAATACAGTGTAATTTCTTGTTGTTTTATATTAATTTTATTAAACTTCTAAAAGTTCTTTTTCTTTTTCTGAAGTAATAGTATCAATATTTTTTACGCTATCATCGGTTAATTTTTGAGCTTCTTTTTCTAAATTACGTAACTCATCTTCCGTGATATCATTACTTTTTTGTTGTTTTTTTAATTCATCCATAGTATCTCGGCGAATATTGCGAACTGCGATTTTTGCATTTTCAGCCGCTTTTTTTACATCTTTTGCCAATTCTTTACGACGCTCTTCCGTTAATTGAGGAATCACTAATCGAATCACTGTACCATCATTTGTTGGGCTGATTCCTATGTCACTAGCTTGGATCGCTTTTTCAATATCTTCTAGTGAATTTTTGTCGAAAGGTGTGATCATTAAAACGCGTGCTTCCGGAATATTGATTCCAGCAAGTTGATTCACTGGTGTAAGCGCACCATAATAATCTACTTGAATCCGATCCAAAAGGCTTGCATTAGCTCGTCCTGCACGGATTTGACCAAGTTCTCGTTGTAAACTTTGTTCTGCTTTACTCATTTTTTCTTTTGCAGTTTCTAAAATTGTTCCACTCATTTTTTATTTCCCCCTTACGGTTGTTCCAATATTTTCACCAAGACATGCACGGCGAATATTACCTGTTTCATTTAAATTGAAAACGACTAATGGAATATCATTATCCATGCTTAGTGAGCTTGCTGTTGAATCCATTACTTGTAAACCTTTTGAAATGACATCTAAATGTGTTAGTTCTTCAAATTTGACAGCATTTGCATCTAATTTAGGATCAGCTGAATACACGCCATCAACATTGTTCTTAGCCATTAAAATAACGTCTGCATCTATTTCTGCTGCACGTAAAGCTGCAGTTGTATCAGTTGAAAAATACGGATTTCCTGTTCCTCCCGCAAAGATAACGATACGACCTTTTTCTAGATGACGTTCTGCACGACGACGGATGTAAGGTTCTGCGATTTGACGCATCTCGATAGATGTTTGAACACGTGTCGGAACACCGATATTCTCTAATGTATCTTGTAAAGCCAAAGCGTTCATTACTGTTGCCAACATTCCCATGTAATCAGCCTGCGCACGCTCCATGCCCATTTGAGCACCGATTTGTCCACGCCAGATATTTCCGCCACCGACAACGATTGCCATCTCAATTCCTAATTCATGGACTTCTTTAATTTCTTCTACAATCTCTTTGATTGTTGGAGGTTTAATTCCAAACCCTTCTTCTCCGGCCAAAGCTTCGCCACTTAACTTTAATACAACACGTTGATATTTAGGTTTTACCATTTTTGTTTTCCCTCCACCATTTGTCTAAGAACATTTTAACATACTCTAGATATTCTGCCAGTCTATTTCATTTGATTTGCCTAAAAAAAGGGAGCGCATCTCAATGCGTTCCCAACTGTTACACAGGTAACAGATTTATTTTTTTATTTGACTCATTACTTCATCTGCAAAATTATCTTCACGTTTTTCGATTCCTTCGCCAACTTCAAAACGGATGAATGATTTAACTGTTGCTCCTTTAGAAGCAACGTATTTTTCAACTGTCATATCTGGATCTTTAACGAATGGTTGATCCACTAGAGAAATTTCAGCTTTAAATTTGTTTAAGCGTCCAACAACCATTTTATCAACGATATTTGCTGGTTTGCCTTCATTTAGAGCTTGTTCAGAAAGAATCGCTTTTTCATGTTCTAATTCTTCTTGAGGGATTTGAGACTCATCCACATAACGAGGATTGATAGCTGCTACGTGCATTGCAATATCTTTTGCAACTTCTTCGTCAGTTGTTCCTTCTAATACAGTCAATACTGCAATACGTCCGCCCATGTGTAAATAAGCTCCGAACGCAGCATTATCATCTTTTTCTACTAATTCAAAACGACGGAAGTTGATTTTTTCACCGATAACAGTTGTTGCTTCGATCAATTCAGTTTCTAAAGTACCTTTATCTGTTTTAAGAGCTAAAGCTTCTTCCATGTTTGCTGGTTTATTTGTCGCAATTTCAGTTGCAATTTTTTTCACTAAATCTTGGAACATTTCATTTTTAGAAACAAAGTCTGTTTCAGAGTTTACTTCAACGATTGCTGCAAAATTACCATTTGAAGAAACGTTTGCTAAACCTTCTGCCGCTACACGGTCATTTTTCTTAGCAGCTTTGGCCATCCCTTTTTCACGTAAGTAATCAACAGCCGCTTCCATGTTACCTTCTACTTCTACTAATGCTCTTTTTGCATCCATCATACCGACACCAGTCATGTCGCGTAGTTCTTTAACTAATTTTGCTGAAATATCTGCCATTTTTTTGTTCCTCCTAGTTTTAAAAGCGTAGTAGGCTCGTTTTACCTTGACAGAAAAATAGGAAAACATGAGGTTGGTGCTTTTTACCAAAATCAGGTTTTATCTTTTTTCCGAAAGGTTAGCCTACGAAGCTAGATAGTTTTAAAAGCGTAGTAGGCTCGTTTTACCTTGACAGAAAAATAGGAAAACGTGAGGTTGGTGCTTTTTGCCAAAATCAGGTTTTATCTTTTTTCCGAAAGGTCAGCCTACGAAGCTAAATAATTTAATTATAAAATTCGTTTTAAAAAAGCTATCTCAAAGGAGATACAGGCTTTTTTCGCCTAGCCTTCGAGACAGCTTCGTTATTTAAAATTATTCTGCTGAATCGTTTGTGCCTTCAACAACATCAACGATTTCTTCGATAGAAGTTGCAGCTTCTGTTGCTTCTTCAACAAAGATTTCTTCTACAGCTTGATCTTCACCTTGGTTTCCTTCGATAAAAGCGTCAGCCATTTTAGCAGTAATTAATTTAACCGCGCGAATTGCATCATCATTTGATGGAATTACTACGTCGATTTCATCTGGATCACAGTTTGTATCAACCATCGCAACGATCGGGATGTTCAATTTGTGTGCTTCTTGAACAGCAATACGCTCTTTACGAGGATCAACGATGTACATAACATCTGGAATTCTAGGCATATCTTGGATACCGCCTAAGAATTTTTCAAGACGTTCACGTTGTTTGTTCAAACCAACAACTTCTTTTTTAGGAAGAACATCGAAAGTACCGTCTTCTTCCATTTTATTGATATCTTTCAAACGTTTGATACGTTTTTGGATTGTATCCCAGTTCGTTAATGTTCCACCTAACCAACGGTGGTTTACGAAGTATTGACCTGAACGAATTGCTTCGTCTTTGATCGCTTCTTGTGCTTGTTTTTTAGTTCCTACGAAAAGAGCAACGCCGCCATCTTCAGCAACATTTTTCATGTAATCGTAAGCAGCATCTACTAATTTAACTGTTTTTTGCAAGTCAATGATGTAGATTCCGTTTCTTTCTGTGAAGATATATTTCTTCATTTTTGGGTTCCAGCGACGAGTTTGGTGTCCAAAGTGTACGCCGGCTTCTAGTAATTGTTTCATAGAAATTACTGCCATTTTTTGTTTCCTCCAATTTGGTTTTTATTTGTTCCCTCTTTTCAATTTTAAGCTCCCTTGTGGACTGTATTCCTACAGCACCTCACAAGAAATATATTGAAAATGTGGATTTGATGTAGTTTTCAGTCCTACTGAAAATAACACCTTTGTTATTATACAACATAACTAAAACAATTTCAACAGATTTTCCACCTATTAATAGTTCTGTTTGAAATCATATAAATACAATTCTATTTGCTTGATCATTCATTTTCTTTCCTTATTAAACAGATCAGATCATCTGCCGCAAACCAACACATAGCAGTCCTGTTTTCCATCAATATTAAGAAATCGTCTATTTAGTTATCATTTTCCAAATGATACATCAAAATACCAGCTGCAATTGCTACGTTTAGTGATTCAGCTGCCCCTTTAATTGGGATATAAATATTTTGATCCGTTTGGGCTAAAAATTCAGTTGAAACACCTTGTCCTTCATTTCCCATAATTAAAGCATAATTTTTACTTCTCAATATTTTTTGATAAGAAACGGCCTCAGGATTTAATTCCGTTCCATAGACAGGAATCTTTGCTTTTTTGAAGCCTTCAATAATTCCAGCTAAAGGAGTACGTATTACAGGTAAATGGTAATTACTTCCTTGCATCGCTCTTAGCACTTTTGTATTGTATATATCCGCACTACCTTCTCCCAAAACTACACCAGAAAGCCCTGCTGCATCAGCTGTTCGGATCATCGTTCCAACATTACCTGGATCTTGAATATTATCTAAAAGCAGCCAACCACCTGAAAATTGTATATTTCCCTCTAATTCAGGCATCCTCACAATCGCAAGCATTCCTTGTGGTGTTGGTAGTTCCGAGAGAGATTCTAATACCTCATCCGAAACTAGAATCAATCGTTCGTCCAACTGTTCTTTCAACCAATCTGACCATTCTGTCTGCCCTCGCTGATTAAAAATAATCCAATCGATCTGAGCCTTTGCATTAGCCGCTTCTTCAATTAGATGAAATCCTTCAATTATATATTGCTGCTTCTCTTCCCGATACTTTTTTTTATGTAATTTTTTAAAGTCTTTGATCATTGTATTTTTCGTTGATAAAATTTCTTTCATTTCCCCACCTCACTGAAGTATTATAACATGATTTTTTTTAATCAAACAGTCAAGACTTTACTTGCCAGATGATCAAAAAATCGCTATCATTGATTTAAGAAAAAGCGAGGTGTACAACGATGAGAAAAGTACGCATGAATGTGCAAGGCAGAGTCCAAGGCGTTGGCTTTCGTTATATGACGAAAATGGTTGCTGATGAATTAGGTATTTACGGCACTGTTCGTAATGAAGATGATGGCTCGGTCACAATCGAAGCCTTAGGCAATGATGAACTAATGAATCAGTTTATCCAAAAAATCAAAGATTCCCCTAGTCCTGCTGGACGCGTGACGTATGTAGATATTCAAACAAACCCTCTAATGGAAGAATACACTAGCTTCAAAGTTACAAACTAATTTAATTTTGGAAGAATCATACTCAGTCTTGAGACGGATTCTTCTAATTTTTATTGAAAAAAAACGCTTTTTCAAGTATAGTTAATCTTGTGCAAATTTTTTTAAGAAAAGGAAAGAATAAAATGCGAAAATTAAATAAGTGGCTCCTTGGTTCCGGTCTATTCACGTTAGTATTATTTTTATCTGGATGTGTAAAAACAGGATCTGACGGACAGCCTACTGGCGAAGGCATTATCTATAATTTACTAGTAAAACCAATGAGTAGTGCCATTACATACCTTGTGGACAATTTCGATTGGAATTACGGTTGGGCAATCATTTTTATCACGATCATTGTTCGCCTTGTGATTATGCCCTTAGGGTTAAACCAATCGAAAAAAAGCATGATCCAAACAGAAAAAATGCAAGCTATCAAACCTCAAATCGATGCTGCACAAGCAAAAGTAAAAGAAGCAACGACACGCGAGGAACAAATGCAGGCTCAAGCTGAAATGCAGCAAGTCTACAAAGAAAACAATATGAGCATGATGGGCGGTATCGGCTGCCTACCTTTATTGATTCAAATGCCAATTTTTTCTGCGCTATTCTTTGCCGCTCGCTATACACAGGGAATTGCCGATGCATCATTTTTCGGTGTTAATCTCGGACAACCAAGCATCATATTTGTTGTTTTAGCTGGTATTGCCTATTTACTTCAAGGATATCTTTCAACAGTCGGTATTCCTGAAGAGCAAAAGAAAACAATGAAATCTATGTTGATCGTGTCACCTTTAATGATCGTATTCATGTCCATCAGCTCTCCTGCCGGTGTAACTTTATATTGGGTCGTCGGAGGGATATTCAGTAGTATCCAAACATTGATCACAAATCAATTCTTAAAACCAAGAATCAAAGCACAAGTAGCTGAGGAATTAAAACAAAATCCACCAAAACAAGTTATTGTGCCTCGTAAAGATGTCACACCAACAGAAGAAAAAACGATGCAAAAAGCTATAACGCCAAAGAATGCTTCTAAAACTGGTAGAAATGCCGGAAAACAAAATAGAAATTAAAAAACAAGAACCAACGCGATATAATGATTGCAGTTGGTTCTTGTTTTATTTTTTGTCTGCTGAAACGCCAAAAACGAAAAGATCAACAACCTGAGCAATACTTAGCGATGAGCTATTTTGGTCTGTTTTTATATATGGAGACAATGTATTAAGAAAATGTGTTGTTGCGATTTCTGGCGACAATCCAGTTCGTATGGTAAAATCACTTTCTTTAAAAAGATTCAATAAAGGTTCTTTATAGGACTGATTCCATAGAGTAAATAATTTCATCTGAGTCTCATCTGTCAATTTCGTCCTAAAGTCAAGCATCATCAAATCAAAATCAAAGGGATGTTTTGTTTTCAAACATTCAGCAAATTTTTGTAATTTGCTAATGGTTTCAAGAGTTCGATCTTCAACGATTTCCACTAATTCTTCGTTTACATCACTTAATAGATTTTCGATCACACCGACATAAACTTCTTCTTTATTTCTAAAATGATGGTATAAATTAGGCTGGGTCACCTCAGCCAACTGCGCGATTTGCCTTGTAGATGTACTTTGATATCCGTTATCCATAAATAGACGCGTTGCTACTTGAATAATTTTAGCTCGTGTATTTCTCGTTTCTTTATCCATTACTTAGCCACCTATAGTTGATTTCCTTACTATTTTAACAGAAACAAACAAAGAAACCTATGCTAAATGACATTCTTTTTTCTTTTAATTCCTACAACTAATTCATAAATACAGACGATTGCTAATATAACTAAACTGATGATAACCGTAACGATAACGGCTGGATAAGCGCCATTCCAACCATCTACTGCTTGATGTTTATTCAAAATACCATAATAAGCCCATAATGCTGCTAATCCATAAGGAATATCACGATTACGAATAATAGTTGCGCTTATGATTAGCAAACCGACGATCAATATAACAACTGTCCATAACACTTGATTATTTTGCAGAAACGCACTGTTTTTATCTACCAAGAAAGCTGTGATATTAGCGATCGTAGCTATTGTGATCCAACCAAAATAAATGCTAAATGGCAGTCTTACAAAAATATAATCTTTTTTAGTCAAGGTTGCGTTTGCTAATAGCTGATTGATATAGACCAACACGGCTAGCAAGGCTAACATGATTACAACAGATAAATTGATTAAAAGATATTGCCAAGCAAATAACCAAACACTATTTAGTATAGAAGAGACAATAAATAGAGCTCTTAACTTTTTGCTTAGCTGCTCTTTAGCCAATATAGATTGATTTGTTGGTTTAAACCATTGATAAACAACGAAACCAGCTAATAATAAGTAAATAACTGACCAAATTGCAAACGTTAGTCCTGCCGGAGCAAATAAATTAGGGTATGAATCTGAAACTTCTTGAGTTGTCATCCCGTTTAAAGGCAATAACACCGCAGCAGCATTCGTTGCTATCATTACAATATAAATGATTGTTACAACTATCTTCGCTCCTATAAATTTATTTTTGTTCATTCTAATTCCTCCTTTACAATCCTTTTTTTCCAATAAATGGTAAAAATTTTGGCGTTTCCTGTGCATATGTAATAAAGTCTGGACGATCTTTGTATTTCTTTTCAAGTAAAGGCACTCCTGAAACAAATAAAAGTAACAACGTGATCGTTAAGGGACCAATAATGCCCCAAATATTTCGTGTTTCGTTCAAACTTATAAGAAAAATTCCCCACCAACTAAGTGCTTCTCCAAAATAATTGGGATGCCTTGTCGTTGACCATAATCCAGTTGTTAAGAGTTTTCCATGATTGTGACTTTCTCTTTTAAATTTTGTCAACTCATAATCACCAATCGTTTCATAGCCAAATCCTATAAGCCAAATCAAGATACCTAATCCGTTCCACCAATAAAATGAATTGACTGAGCTTGTCATAGCGAATAGAATCGGCATTGAAACGATCAACAAAAGGACGCCTTGTAAAACAAATACATTTACATAAGCTTTTAATTTTGCCCAATGTTTCCCCCATCGTTTCCGCATGTTCACATAACGATAATCTTCAGGTTTCCCGATATTTCTCTTTGCTAAGTGGAAAAACAAACGCAGTCCCCAAATGCTTACCAATAGTAAAATGATCGTACTGATTTTCGTTTTATCTGGCATGACTAAATAACCAGTAACGGCGACAATAACAAAACCAATTCCCCAAGCTAAGTCAACAATAGAATTATTATGAAGATATTGTGCCCAAAAGAATAATGCAGTAAAATAAATAAACAGTACCAAACTAATAATCCAAATCGTCATACTAACTTCCTCCTTCTTCTAATTCAACAGCAACCGCAACGCTTCCTTGTCCCGCACTCATAGCAACCACCGTCGAGATATCCATTTTATAGCTCGGCTGAAAACCAAGTTGTTCAATTAAGTTTTTTTCCCATCGCAATGCTCGCTCTGGCGAATTGGCATGGATGATGGCATAGCGTTGTATTTTGTTTTTCTCGTGCCATTTTTTGAGTTGTTTAATAATTTTTCTTTCGTTCCCTTCCAAACTAAAGGCAAATTCACTCAATGTTCCTTCCCCTTCATTATTTAAACTGACAATAGGCTTCAAATTGATTTTCTTTGCTATTTTTCCAGCGAATTGAGGAATTCTCCCGGATTCTACCATAGGATCTAGATCATCGACACTAACGAGTATTTTAAGCTGGCTCCGTTTATTTTTTGTTCGTTCAACAATTTCCTCAAAAGATAACCCTTCTTGAATCCACTCATTTGCGCTCATTACAAGTAACCCTTGAGCTGCAGAATTTTGTTTAGAGTCGATTACATCAATTTTAGTGGTTGTTGATGCCAGATGCTTAGCAGCTTCTTTTACGGTATGAAACGTGCCACTTAATTTCTTAGCCACTGTAATAACTAAAATTGCTTCATATTTAGTCTCTAAAAATGAAAAAAGATTTTCTACTGCTTTCAACGTTGGTTGTGAGCTAGTAGCTCGTTCCGCTTGATTTTTATTTATTTCAAAAAATTGATTACTTTGAATCGTTATTTTGTCGATATAACTAGTATTTCCTATCAAAATATTCATTGGTAATACATGAATTTGGTTATTCAGTACATAATCAGCGGGTAAATCAGCGATCGAATCCGTTACTAGTGCAATGGATGCCTTTGGTTTTGTGTTTACTTGATACTGTAATAATATATCATCAGCTTTTTGCTGAATTGGCTGTCCAACAGTGCTTAAATAGCGCAATACTTGATCAGGTTGATTAGAATGGATATGAATTCTTGCTTTTTTTCGATTCATGGCAACGATTAAGGAATCACCAAAAGGACTTAACTTTTCTTGCATATTATTTTTTGATTGTGTCACTTGATCTAACAAAACTTCAGTGCAGTATCTGTATCGCGGTTCAGATGTATTTTGATGCAAGGATTCAGAGAGAGCCATCTTTATCGAATCGTCTACATTGATATTTGTTTTAACCACGTTCTCTTTGTTGATAAAAGCTTGAGTAAACCCTTCTATAAAGACATAAAAACCTTTTGCACCTGCATCAACAACTTGATTTCTCTGCAAGACTTTTAGTTGTCTCGTTGTGTTCTCAAGTGCTTCTCCAGCTCTAACAAGAGCATTTGGTAACAGCTCTTCTAAACTAGTTAGTTGGTCATTTTCATCCAAAGCTTCTGCCCACGAGCGAATGACTGTAATAATCGTACCTTCAACAGGATTTGCAATAGCTTGATAGGCTTCACTGATTGCAGATTTTACACTTTTTACAAAACTAGTGACAGAATTTTTTTCGTCCTGAAGCAATAAATTATTATAGATACCATTAAAATATTGGGCAAAGATAATACCTGAGTTCCCTCTAGCTCCTACTAAAGAAGCTTCTGCAATCTTTTCAAAAACATCAATGACGGAACTTGTTTCATCTTTTGTTTCCTCAAGGATCGTTTGCATTAATGAGGCCAAATTACTACCTGTATCACCATCTGAAACAGGAAAAACGTTAATGTGGTTCAACTCTTGTTTCTCATTGATCAGTTGAATCGCACCTTGTTGAAATGCAAATAACAACTCTTTGGAATCAATAGACTGACTTTTCATGATTCTTCTTACCTCCAATTAAAATGCTGCGCTATAAAGACGGTTATACCACAAGTAGCTGCAGTGACAAATCCTCCCCATATCAAATCAATAACGGTTACAAAAACTGGCCAGTCCTTGATTGTAGATAAATTGGTTAAATCATACGTCCCATAACAGAGCACTCCAAGTAATGCTCCAGCAGAAATAGCATAGATCAAACTATCCTTTTCAATTGCAGGATAAATGACGAAAAATAAGATTCCAATAAGATACAATACATAAAAAATAGCTGCTGGAAGTATTTTAGTGGGCCCTAATAGATAACCTAAATATTCTTGATAGATTTTTTTCGCAATGAAAAGTAACCATATAAAATCTAGTACTAAAAACCCCACTGCTGCAATACTAAATAATTTTACAAAATGATTCATTTTAGATCCTCCTCAGGTTAATAAAAAAATAGGTACGATAGCCTTATCAAATGATAAGGTTATCGTACCACGTTAAATTCATTTATGAAAAAATTTTGCTTCTATAAAAAAGGTGAGTAAAACTTAATTAGTCTCCTCACCTTTTTCACTTTATTCTTATTTAACGACAAGTAAATCAAGACTAGCTAATGATAATGACATTTTAGCAATTCGATTGAGTTCTTTCAAACGATTTGCTTTCACCTTCTCATCATCTACCATGACCATCGTTTCATCAAAATACTGTTCGATCAACGGTCGTAAGTCTACCAATGCTTGATAATTTTCAGACATTGTATTTTGATTGAATTTCTCTTCAATTTTATTTACTGCTTGATGTAAAGCTTTTTCCGCATCATTTTCAAATAAAGCTGCGTCAACTTTTCCTTCATGGCTTAATATTTCGTGCCCTTTTTTAGCTAAGTTGATCACTCGTGTCAAAGCCTCAACTGAAGGTTTAAAGTCTTTATCCAGCAGATGATTTTTTAAAATCGTCGCAGATGAAAATAGTTTTGTTAAGTCTTTTTGCTCAGATGAAATGACTGCATCGATTACATCATGGCGCATATCTTTCGTTGTTAATAACTGACGCAGACGCGCTTTTACAAAGTCAATAACTTCTTCTTGTCCGCTAGTTAATTGAATGCCATATTTTTGGCTGTCTGAATTGACAGCTGCATCGATATCCTTCTGCAATTGAACTAACGGGAACTGCCAGTCTTTATTTTCAACAATTCGGATTACACCGTACGTTTGGCGACGCAGCGCGTAAGGATCATTAGAACCGCTAGGAATCATACCCACTGCAAAGAATGATAATACGCTATCTAATTTATCAGCGATCGCTAGTACCGCTCCAATAGCAGAAATAGGCAGTTCTCCTTCACTTGATGTCGGCAAATAATGCTCACGAATCGCTTGAGCTACAGCGGGTTTTTCACCTTGAAGCAATGCATATTTTTCGCCCATGATTCCTTGTAATTCTGGGAATTCACCAACCATATTTGTGACTAAATCAAATTTATAAATTTCAGAAGCACGTTTCAAATCAGTCAGTTCATCTTCCGACAAACCTACTTCTTTTCCAATGATTTGTCCAATAATGCCCACTCGCTGCATTTTTTCATAAATCGTGCCGATTTTTTCATGGAAAGTGACATTTTTTAGCTTTTCAACGCATTCTTCGATTGATAGTTTTTTGTCTTCGCTATAGAAAAATTCAGCATCCTCTAAACGAGCGATCAAAACTTTTTCATTTCCTTTGATCACATTTTCAATATGCACACTGTCTCCGTTTCTTACGGAAATAAAATGCGGCAGTAATAATCCTTGATCATTACGTACATCAAAATAACGTTGGTGTTCTTTCATTGACGTTACTAATACTTCATCTGGAACAGAAAGATATTTTTCATCAAAAGCACCCACAAAAGCTGTTGGGTATTCAACTAAATTATTGACTTCTTCCAATAGTTTCTCATCTAGATCTAACTTCCAATTGTTTTTCTTGGCTAAGTGATTTGCTTGTTCGATAATCATCGTTTTTCTTTCATTAGGATCAACGATAACAAATTGTTGTTTCATCTTTTCTTCATACTCATTTGAGTGATTGAGCGTCACGTCATCTCCTAAGAAACGGTGTCCACGAGAATTTCTTCCTGTCGCTACATCAAGAACAGTAAGTGGAATCACTTCATCATCTAACAGAGCAACGATCCAATGAATCGGACGTATATATTCAAAGTCATAATCAGCCCAATGCATCGTGACTGGAAAAGTCAAACTTGTAATAACGTCTTTCAATCCAGTTAAGACATCGACCGTTTTTTGTCCTTGATTATGCTTTGTCACATAGACATATTCCACACCATTCAGTTCTTTATAGGTGATTGCATCAGTCGTCAGCCCTTGCCCTCGAACAAAACCTTCAGCGGCCTTACTCCAATTCCCTTCAGCATCTTGAGCTATTTTTTTAGCAGGACCTTTAACTTCTTCTTGTGTATCTTCTTGTTGCTCTGGCAATTGTGTCACACGAACAGCTAGACGACGAGGGGTCGAGAAGCTTTGAACGGTTTCATACGTTAGATTATTTTCGTCTAAGAATTTCACAATTTTATTTTCCAATTGTAAACGACTTGGGCTGACAATATGAGCTGGTATTTCTTCTAATCCGATTTCAAGTAATAGGTCTTTGGCCATGTTATTTTGCCTCCTTAGTCGTTTTATTTTCTTTGTTTAAAAGTGGAAATCCTAATTTTTCACGCTCTGCGACAAAAATTTTCGCCACAGCTTTCGCCAAGTTTCTAATGCGTGCTAGATAACCAGCGCGCTCCGTTACAGATACAGCACCACGAGCGTCCAATAAATTAAATGTATGGCTACATTTCAAAATATAATCATACGCTGGATGCACTAAACTTTCATCAATACAACGTTTCGCTTCTTTTTCAAATTTATCAAAGTTTTCCAATAGCATTTCTTGATCGCTGATTTCAAACGAATATTTCGAATGTTCATACTCTGGCTGATTGAAAATTTCTCCGTATTTCACGCCATCAGTCCATTCTAGATCGTAAACACTTTCTACTTCTTGAATATAAGACGCAAGTCGTTCGATTCCATAAGTAATTTCTGAGGTGACTGGATGACAAGCTAGTCCTCCTACTTGTTGGAAATAGGTAAACTGAGTGATCTCCATACCGTCAAGCCAAACTTCCCAGCCTAGACCTGCGCATCCCATAGAAGGATTTTCCCAATTATCTTCAACAAATCGAATATCATGAGCTAATGGATCGATCCCTAATAATTCTAAACTTTCTAAATATAACTCTTGAATATTTTCAGGCGAAGGTTTCATCACAACTTGAAATTGATGATGTTGATATAAACGGTTAGGATTTTCTCCGTAACGTCCATCTGCTGGTCTTCTTGATGGCTCTACATACGCAGCATTCCAAGGCTCAGGTCCGATTGCTCGTAAAAAAGTATATGGACTCATTGTCCCCGCACCTTTTTCAGTATCATATGCTTGCATCAGCATACAACCATTTGATGACCAAAATTTTTGTAACGTTAAAATCATATCTTGCACAGTAAGTTTCTTTTCCATTGTGATCCTCCTAATTTAAAAGCTAAAAGAGCTTAGTCAGCCTCGACTGGAAAATAGAAAAAAATGCGTGTGACACTTTTTGTCGCATTCCCTTCTTATCTTCTTCATTCAAAACCAAGCTATTTTTCATAACGCAGTAACAACTGGGTAAAACTCAATTACTTCACCTTGAACAACAGACACTTCAACTTTCATTGTTTCTGTCAATTCTGTATCGATTTTATATAACTTTTCGCTAGGGTCCGTTTCAAATTCTTCGATTTCTGTACCATCATTCTCCTTTACCTGAACCAATAGTCTCACAAGAGATAAAACGTTTAACTTGTTCTCTGTAAAATCAGCAGGAAAAAATGTTGCATTAAATTGCATGCTGTACCTCCTTTTCGATGATTTTAAAAATAGCACTAAAGTGTTGTTCTCTTTGGATACATAAGAGACAAGCTTTTTACAATAGTATTGCAGGCATCGTACTACAACAAAAAGTCCCTATGCCTCAAAGAGACATAGGGACGAATAATCGCGGTTCCACCCTACTTCCGATATCGACTATCGGCAGCTTCGTTTAAACATACTCAAAAGCGCCCTTCAAAAGTTGCTTGTATCTGGCTTGCACCTTCCCAGATTCGCTATGACAGCAGTTCTTTCTACTCTTCTTTTTCAACGTATTTATTTATTTCTTCTTTATGATAATCGTTGCTTGATGAGATGTCAAATTATTTTTCAAGATTCAAACAATCTTTGGTAAAAATGTTCTTCATATGAAACAAAAAAAATATTTTTTGATCCACCTTCATGATTTAAATCCATTGGCCCAGCTATCGTTTCTATAATCGTTGATTTTCCAAAACTACTCTCACCAGTCAAAAAAAGAACGAGCATCTCAAAATAAGTTGATCTAAATCGGTTAAAATGGACAAATTAAATCGAAATTGATTTTAAGATATCGTTTTGTCGTCCTCTTCATCTTTATTTTTTCGTTTCGGCATTTTCAAAGTATCTTCCCAACTTTTCATTTGATCAATAAATTTCTTACTCTTCAGTTGAATTCCAACATACTCATCGTATAATTCATCAATCGTTTGTCTAATCGCATTTTTCGTCTCCAATTTCACATTGATATCTTGAACCTTGTCATAAGAGATCCCAGAAAAAAGGCGAATGAAATGGATTGCTCTAGGATCAGCATGGTAACGGTGATTGTCAAGATGCCAATGACGTTCACAAAGAACCCCACTATATTTTGACGAATAATCAAACTTTCCACGTGTCTCTTGGCAGACCGTACAATGCGTCCATTCGGGTGTAATACCGAAACGACTTAATAATTGGATTTCAAAGATATTTGTGATAATCTCGGCATCTTTACCTTCATTCAATAGACCCAACGCTTGCTGAACAAAATGATACAAGTTCGGATCGTAAGTCCGATCATCGATTGCCGCATCGACCAAATTCAAAATATAGGTTGCATAGGCATTTATAAAAATATCACTCTGAATCATTCGAAATGGTTGGACGTCTTTACTACCATTTAAAAATGACAACCCATCTTCTCTAAAATTACCGATGTATACAGCTTCAGTAAAAGGCAAAATTGCAGGACCGATCGGATTATTTTTGCGATGTGCTCCTTTGACAAAAAACATCAATTTACCAAAAGATTCCGTAAAAATTTTGACTAGTTTGTCTTTTTCTTTGTAGTCTTTGGTAAATAAAATAATTCCTTTTGTTTCCCCTAAAGTCATTTTTTTCGCCTCCTATCCACTCTTCCCTATTTTAGCAGAGATACAAGTAAAAGAACAATTCCGTAATAATACAGAATTGTTCCTTTTGTTCTCATTAATAGTCATCTTTACGATAACCAAAGTCTTGTAAATGAACTTTTTTGTCACGCCAGTCCTTTTGTACTTTTACCCAAAGTTCCAAGTAAACTTTATCATCAAGTAAATATTCAATATCTTGTCTGGCTTTGGTTCCAATTTGTTTAAGCATCTTACCGCCTTTGCCGATAATGATCCCTTTTTGACTGTCACGTTCAACGATAATCGTTGCTTGAATACGTACTTTATCATTCTCATCACGTTTCATAGAGTCAACTACAACAGCAACTGAATGAGGAATTTCATCTCTTGTAAGCAATAGCACTTTCTCACGAACTAATTCAGAAACAATAAAATATTCTGGATGGTCCGTGATTTGATCATCTGGAAAATACTGAGGACCTTCCGGCATTTGATCAACCAAAACAGCCATCAACCGATCCACATTATTCCCTTCTGTAGCTGAAATCGGCACAACTTCTGCAAATTCCATTTGGCTTGAATAGTCTTCAATGATACCCAAAAGTTGATCTGGATGAACCGTATCTATTTTATTGATGACAAGATAAACAGGACTGGTCATTGTTTTAAGACGCTCAATAATGAAGTCATCCCCTTTACCTCTTTTTTGATCTGCACTGATCATGAATAGCGTTGCATCCACTTCACGTAACGCACTATAAGCTGTTTCAACCATAAAATCACCTAAACGATGTTTTGGTTTGTGAATACCTGGTGTATCAATAAAAACGATCTGTGCTTCTGGAACAGTATAAATTCCTTGTATCTTATTTCTAGTCGTTTGAGCTTTGTCACTCATGATCGCAATTTTTTGTCCGACAATTCGGTTCAGCAAAGTAGATTTACCAACATTTGGTCTTCCTACAATCGCTACAAATCCGGATTTATGTGCTTCTGTCATTGTTTCTCTCCTTTATAAAAAACCTTGTAGTATCTGCCAAAATTTTGGGACAAACAACAGCACTCCAACAACAACAGCAAATCCCGTCGTCAAAAGAACTGCGCCCGCAGCCATATCTTTGATTTTTTTACCAATTGGATGAAAATGAAAATCGGTCACCATATCCACTACATTTTCAAATACCGTATTAATGATTTCCATTACTAATACAAGAAAAATCGCAAGTAATAGCCATAACCATTCTGAAATGGCCAGTCGAAACACAAAACCGATAATAATCGCTAGAACACCCATAATAAAATGTGTCCGCATATTGCGCTCTTCCTTGAATACTGTTTTGATTCCTTGAAGAGCAAACTCTAATGAGGCTATAAAATGTTTATTCTTTGCTGTCCGCTTATCTTTTGAGTCCATAGGCATCTAAGATCTCTTTCTGTAAACCAAACATTTCCTTCTCATCCTCAGGTTCCATATGATCGTAACCATTTAAATGTAAAAAACCGTGGACAGCCAAAAAGCCTAATTCGCGTTCAAAAGAATGACCATACTCCACCGCTTGTTCTGCAGCACGTTCAGTCGATATCATAATATCGCCAAGATTTCTTGGAAAAGCTTCCGTTGCATCTTCAAATATAATTGGCATTTCGTCTTGTCCTTCTTCTTCCAAAGCAAAACTTATAACATCTGTGGGGACATCTTTTCCTCGATACTCTCTGTTTATCACCTGAATACCTGCATTATCCATAAATGATACAGACATTTCAGTATCTTCAGCTATTTTCAGAAAATCCGCTGCAAACTGCAACAGATTTTCTACTTCTTCTAGATTTTCTTTTGATAAATTCTTTGTTTCATCAATGAATGAAATATCCATTAGTCATCTCTCTTTTCTTGTTCGACTTTCATTTCTTCCGCTTCTGATTTCATTTTTGGATACTTGATTCTAGAATGGAAAGTGCTACATAAACCATTAACTAAAGACTTCTCTATAATACGAATTTCTTTCATTGTTAAGCCACAATCATCTAGTTGTCCATCTGAAATCCGATCTTGAATAACATTATGAACAAATGCCTGTATCTTCTCGTTTGTTGGATGATCCATCGCACGAACAGCAGCCTCACACGTATCTGCAATACTAACGATTCCAGCTTCTCTTGTTTGAGGTTTAGGACCAGGATATCTAAAATCTGATTCAGAAATCTCAGAATTTCGTTCTTTTGCTTTTACATAGAAAAACTTCATTAAAGTCGTTCCATGATGTTGACGGCAAATATCAATCACCATTTCAGGCATATGATAGTCTTCTAATATTTTAGCCCCATCAATGACATGTCCGAAAATAATTTGTTTGCTATCTTCAGGTAATAAGAAATTATGTGGATTTTCAGCTCCTGCCGGCAAGTTTTCAACGAAGAAATTTGCATGCTTGATTTTACCAATATCATGATAATAACAAGCAACTCGTGTCAATAATGAACGTCCACCGATTTCAGCTACTGCATTTGCACTCAAGCTTGCCACCATCATACTATGGTGATACGTTCCAGGTGCTTCTTCAAGTAATTGTTTCAACAACGGATGATTTGGGTTGCTGAGTTCATTTAAGACGATTACACTGTCATCTGTTACAAGCAATTCGATATACGGGTGAAGTCCCATCGTCGCAAGAAAAGACAAGACGGTTCCTGCCAAAGCACAAATCATCATCGTCCATGATTTACCGTCAAAAAAGCTCATACCTTGATATACCATCAAAATAAACTCTAAACTGACAGGGAAAATAATCACCCAAAAAACTGCCACTAATCCTTGTTCAGCAATTCTAGTTCGTTTAACGACTGTAGCTAATAATCCAGAAAACATGTAGCTCACCAAAATAATGGTCAATGAGTTTGTTCCTATAGAATTATAAAATACGAATAGCGAAAATATCACTTGGAAAACAGCTGCTAAAACACCTGCTCGCCGGCTTACAAAATAATTTAATACAAGTGGTGTAAATGCTGCTGGGAAAAACAAAGAAATATACATCATTTGTTCAGATTGGAAAATTTGGAAAAACTTCATCAATACAACGCTTAGTGACATTGCACCTACATAAAACAAAATAAAATGTCTACGCTTGCCTTCTTCAGCTACTTGCTTTGTAAAAAATAATAAAACGAACACTTGCAATACTATTGCTAAAGCCAATGCTGCCATTGGAAATAGTGAGGTATTTTGATTTGTCATACCTAATAATTCAAGTTTTTCCATCGCTTTACTATCGATCTGAGTTCCTTCACGAACGATGATCTCACCTTGATAGATCATTGCAAGTGGAACAGCATCCATTGCATTTTGACGCATCTCTTTAGTCTTTTTATCGTTAGCAAAATCATTTGCTACAATACCTTGATTTACAATATAGCGAATTTCTTGTTGCATGGTATTCGTGACATCAAGAAATTGGATTTTTTCAATTGCACTTTGACGAATATTATCCAAATCAGCCTCACGAACATGATCTTTCATCTTTTCATCTACAATTTTTAAACTTTCCGTTTTAACTTGCTGAATTTGATTTTCGTCTAATGAAAATATATTCTCATAAAACACGTTTGGAAACTTTTGGTAAAAGGCAACTTCATCTTGATCCAACGATTCAAATTGAGCTTTTAGATTCGCGATTCTCTCTTCTGTAGTCGGTTTCGGAATCGTTTCGTCTTTTTTTGCCTTCGCTTTTTTTTCTTCATAGTCTTTATCCGTCTTTTCATTTGCGGTAATAATCAACTTAAATAGTTTTTCTATTCGTTTATGCTGAACATCCGCTGTGTCTTCCTGATAAATGTACTCTGGTGTAACAGCTTCAGCAGCCAGCTTCTTCTTTTGGGCAGTCTCGTACGTGTTCTCAACGTTTTTATTCGCTCGAATGGTATTTTCAGCCAATTGACCTTCTTTGATTTCTACTCTTTTTTGGTGGACACTACCAAACATAATGATAAATAAAAAACATGAAAAAACTAATAGAAGTATCGGGATATACGCTTTCCCTAATTTATCTCGTAATTTTAGTAATGAGTATTTCAACGGAATTTTCACTCCTTTCCGCAGACTTAAGCCTATTTTTGATCTTCTTTTTCATATGCTCGTATAATTTGAGCAACTACTGGGTGTCTTACAACATCTCCAGCATCAAAATGAACAAACGCAATTTTATCTATCGATTGTAATGTTTTTTCTGCGTGGATCAAACCGCTGCCTACGCCTTTAGGCAAATCAATCTGACTTGTATCACCATTGACGATCATTTTGGAGTTAAATCCTAATCTTGTCAAAAACATTTTCAATTGAGCGATTGTCGTATTTTGAGCTTCATCTAGTATAACGAAAGCATCATCTAAAGTTCGACCTCTCATATAGGCTAATGGTGCAATCTCAATCACACCACGTTCCATCAAACGATTTGTATGATCCATACCAAAAATTTGATACAACGCATCATATACAGGTCGTAGATAAGGATCAACTTTTTCTTTTAGATCACCAGGTAAAAAACCCAGACTTTCTCCTGCCTCAACAGCTGGACGAGTCAAAATAATTTTTTGGACTTCACCTTTTTTTAATGCCGAAACAGCCATAACGACTGCTAAAAAGGTTTTCCCTGTTCCTGCCGGTCCAATTCCAAAAGTAATATCACGTTTTCTTACCGCATCCACATATCTTTTTTGACCAATATTTTTTATTCGAATGGCTCTGCCGTGATGATCTTTTAAAATCTCTTCTTCATACATTGCTACAAAAGAATCTAAATCATTACTTTTTGCCATTTTTAAAGCAGAAACAACATCTGGTGTACTAACTTTAATACCGCGCTGAATCAACACCTGCAAAGTTCGCAAAACTGAAGCAATTAATTGAACTTCGGATTCTTCACCAAGTAATTGGATCATTTCTCCCCTTGTGTTGATGGTTACTTCTGTATTTTCTTCTAAATATTTTATATGTTTATCATGGGTTCCTAAAAGCATACTCACATCATCAGAATCATTTAATTTTAATTCCAACGATATTGACTGATTTTCTGTCAAAAAACGCCCATCTCCTTTATTTTTTCATTCTTTATAATCATACCATATTATTTATTTATTAAAAAGAGAGTGGGCTAAACTAGATACTTGTTTTTAGTGATTCCTCTTTGTTTTCCCATTTTCTGTCTTCATTTTTTTAGAACAAAAAGACCAACGGGTTTCCGTTGGCCATTTCATTTTGACTAATTCTCTTGTAGTAATTCTTTTACAATTGCATTGACCTTATTGCCATCTGCTTTGCCTTTGACTTCAGGCATTACAGCGCTCATTACTTTACCAAATTCTTTTGGCGAAGCGGCTCCAGTCTGATCAATTGCCTTTTGAACGATCTGACGAATTTCTTCTTCTGAAAGTTGTTTTGGCATATATGTTTCAACAATTGTGATTTCGATTTTTACTTTGTCAGCAAGATCGTCACGTCCCGCTTTTTCAAACTCTGATAAAGAGTCTCTGCGTTGTTTCATCTCACGAGATAACACTGTCAACTCTTCTTCTCCGTCCAAATCACGGCCAGCTTTAATCTGCTCATTTTGAATGGCTGCTTTCAACATGCGAAGTACCGATAAAGTATCTTTATCTTTTGACTTCATTGCAGTTTTGATGTCGTCATTCAATGTTGTTAGTAATGACATACAACCGACTCCAATTCATCGAAAACTAGAATTTTTTACGTTTTCTAGCTGCTTCAGATTTTTTCTTACGCTTTACACTTGGTTTTTCGTAGAATTCACGTTTACGAGATTCTTGTAAAGTACCCGCTTTTGAAACGGAACGTTTGAAGCGACGAAGAGCATCGTCAAGAGATTCGTTTTTACGAACGACAGTTTTTGACATGTTAATTCCCTCCCTCCGAGCTTAAAAAGTAACCGTTTTTTATATTTATGAATTATTAGACATAAATAAAATACCGTTCTTGTTACATTATATCGAATGGTTATTTTAACGTCAACCTTTGTATTGAAAAAATGCATAAAAAAGTCCCAAAATGAGTAAATTTTTACACACACATGTATTATTCATCATTTTTCCTCTAAAAAAACAATCATTTACACTCCTCACATCGTCCAAAAATTT
The DNA here is from genome assembly GCF_051714545.1 of Enterococcus sp. AZ126. NCBI lineage: Bacteria > Bacillati > Bacillota > Bacilli > Lactobacillales > Enterococcaceae > Enterococcus > Enterococcus sp. AZ126. Next base: position 74,981 of record NZ_JBIOSB010000001.1, on the reverse strand, counting down.
CAAATCGATGTCCTTCAATTTCACATCCACTTAATTGCTCTTCAAAAAAATCCATTGGACACATGTGAATTTCTTTTGTTTTTCCACAAACCGTGCAAATGAAATGATGATGATGGCCTACTTCTTGGCAACAATGGAACCGGAATTTTTTTTCTCCGTTCAAATCTGTTGTTTCTAACAGGTCAAATGTTTCAAAATCGTGTAAGTTGCGATAAATAGTGTCATAACTTACACCTTTATATTCTTGATTCATAAATTCATAGACTTCTCTTGCAGAAATATAACGATTTCTTCGAATTAGATAAGTAATCATGGCTTCTCTTTTTTTTGTATACTTTAAGCCATGCTTTTTCATCACTGCTAATGACTGCTCTACTTTTGAATTTGACTGTGCCATTTGACAACCTCCAGTTTTTCAAATCAGAATCATTACGGATAAGATTCATGAAGGTATGGTATAATAAATCTAAAAAAAAAGCAAGAGAGGAATCCTATCATGACAACAAATGAACCTAAAAAATGCGTAACGATTTTCGTTATTTCCGATTCAGCTGGCGAAACAGCTTCAAAATTGGCAGCAGCTTCTATGGCACAATATCCAACGATCGATTTTTCTTTATTTAGACGAACATTTGCAAAAGAAGAAGGTAAACTTAGAAAAGCACTTGAAGATGCCAAACGTGAAAATGCTATGGTTTTACATACGATTGTAAGTGATCGTTTAGTCAAAATTGCGAATGATTTCTTCGAAGAACATAATCTATATCACTTTGATATACTCACACCTCCAGTAGCTGAAATCGAGCGATTGACTGGGATTGCACCTACAAGAGAACCTGGAGCACTGCATCATTTGAATGAAAATTATTTTAAACGGATCGAAGCTATGGAATTTGCTGTTAAATATGATGACGGAAAAGATCCTCGCGGTTTCTTGGAGGCCGATGTGCTTTTATTAGGTGTTTCTAGAACTTCGAAAACGCCACTTAGTTTATTTTTAGCGAATAAAAATTTAAAAGTAGCAAATTTGCCTTTGATTCCAGAGGCTCATTTACCAAAACAATTGTGGGAAACAAACCCTAAAAAAATTGTGGGCTTGACAAATGATCCAGATATTTTGAATGGCATCCGAAAAGAAAGAATGAGAACTTATGGATTACCTGCTAATACTTCTTACTCAGATATTGAAAAAATCAGAAAAGAATTGACTTTTGCCAATGATTTATATGAAAAACTGGGATGTGTCGTTATTAATGTTGCCTCACTTTCAATCGAAGAAACAGCTTCGATGATTTTAAATGCGTTAAATCTGGAAGATCATAGCTATTATGCAACTGAATCACCTGAAGCGTAATAAAAAAAACTAAGAGCATAAGAATGAGTTGATTAAAAACTCACTGCTCTTAGTTTTTTTTCTTAAAATACTTGAATTCCTTCTTGGTCTATTGATAGCACATTGATAGCTGCTGAATCAGGTAATTTCTCCAATTCTTGAACCATTTGATCTGTTTTTTCTTCAGGTGATAAAACCAAAACAGTTGGTCCAGCTCCACTTAAAAATGCGCCATAGACACCTATTTTATGACCTAACGCTCGGATTTCTTCTAAATGAGGCACCAATTTCTTGCGGTACGCTTCATGCCAACGATCTTTTTCCATCATTACACCAGCCAATGGCAAGTTTCCATTTAAAATTGCCGCAATCATTACATTTGCGATCGAGCTTGCCTGGACAGCTTCTTTATACGGAATAGAAGTTGGAAGTACACTGCGGCTTTCAGATGTCAATAGATGAACATCAGGGATATAAGCAATCACATCACACATTGGAAAATGATGTTTCACAGAATGGACTTGTCCGTCAACGTAACTCGCCACAACAAAATCTCCACATATGGCTGGGGCAACGTTGTCTGGATGTCCTTCGATCTCAGTCGCAATCTGTACTTTATCTTTTTGAGATAACTGCAAATTTCCTAAACGATTAGCAAGTTCAATTCCGCCAACTATTACACTAGAACTACTACCTAAACCTCTTGCTAACGGAATATCCGATGTCATTTTCAACACTTTAGGAGCAAGGTCTGGTGCTAATTTTAGTGCTGTTTGAATCAATAAATTTGTTGCATCTGAGGGGATATCACTTCCTAAAGAATGGATAATTTGCCATTCTTTCGCGTTTTCCAATACTTCGATATTAAGGTATTGTGACACGGCGATACCACATGAGTCAAACCCCGGACCTAGATTTGCACTGGTTGCGGGAATTCTTATTTTCATAGTTCTGACACTCCGTTACGCAAATGCAGTCTCATCTCTTCTAAATCACTCATTTTAGAAATTTTGACTTCAGTTGCATTAATTGCTGTATCAGGATCTTTCAATCCATTTCCTGTGAAAACAGCGACTACTGTTTCACCTTGTTTTATTTTTCCACTTTTCACATGTTGAATGATTCCTGCTAACGATGCTGCAGATCCTGGTTCAACGAACACGCCATCTTGCGCAGCTACTTTGCGGTAGGCATTTAGAATCTCTTCATCTGTAACAGAATCAATGTATCCCTTTGATTCATCACGAGCAGCTTCTGCCAATGTCCAGCTAGCAGGATTCCCAATGCGGATCGCTGTCGCGATTGTTTCAGGTTGTTCGATTACTTCACCTTTTACGATAGCTGCGGCTCCCTCTGCTTCAAAACCATGCATTCTTGGTAATAGTGTTCCTTTTTTATCATGCCATTCTTTGAATCCTTTCCAGTATGCCGAAATATTACCAGCATTTCCAACAGGGATTGCAAGTACATCTGGCGCTTGCCCAAGTTGTTCGCAGACTTCAAAGGCGGCTGTTTTTTGGCCTTCTAATCGATATGGATTCACTGAATTTACTAATGCCACTGCTTCTGTTTTGGCAATATCACGGACTGCTTTTAGTGCTTCATCAAAGTTTCCTGGAATTGAAATGATATCTGCACCATATATGATTGCTTGAGCTAGCTTGCCCATTGCGATTTTGCCATCTGGAATAACAACATACGCTTTAACCCCTGCTCTTGTAGCATATGCAGCAGCTGCTGCGCTCGTATTACCGGTTGAAGCACAAACAATTGCTTTTGCGCCTTCTTCAACTGCTTTAGCAACGGCCATGACCATTCCGCGGTCTTTAAATGAACCGGTCGGGTTTAATCCTTCATATTTTCCATATAGATTAATTCCCAATTCCTTTGATAAACTATGCAATGGAATCAATGGTGTATTTCCTTCTGCTAATGAAATCATTGGCGTTTTATCTGTGATCGGTAAATATTCCTTATATTGTGTTAATAACCCTTCGTACATCGATTAATCCTCCAATACTTTAAATGTATTTAATAGTTCGAATTCTTCTGTCAATTCGATTTTTTTGGCGACTTGTTTCATCTGTTCTTTTGTAATTGTATGTGTAATTGCTACGATTCGAGCTCTAGTACCATCAGACTTTTGTTGAACGAGTTGATCAAAACTAACATTTGCTTCAGTCATTATCTGTGTTAATTTTAATATTTGACCTTGTCGATCTGGCACTTCGATTGAGAAATAATATTTTCCAGAAATCGTATCATCTGCTGCCAATTTTGTATCATGTTGATAGGCATTAAACATATGCCCTGTCGTTCCTAAGCGAATATTTTTGGCAATCGTAATGATATCGCTGACCACACTTGTAGCAGTTGGTTTTGCACCAGCGCCAGGTCCGTAATACATAGATTCCCCAACACCTGAACTTTCGATAAATACAGCATTAAATTCATTACGAACGGAAGCGATCGGGTGTGATTTTGCGACAAGCATCGGTCCGACTTCAACTGCAATACTGCCTTCTTGATTCTCTGAGGAACCAATCAATTTCACTTCATACCCCAATTGAGCAGCCATTTCAACATCATCTAAAGATAGTCCCCTAATACCACGTGCATCAACTTGATCCAAGCGAATATTCATTCCGAAAGCAAACTGACTTAAGATCACCATTTTATAAGCTGCATCAATACCGTCCACATCATTCGTCGGATCAGATTCAGCAAAACCTAATTCTTGGGCTTCTTTTAACGCCTGACTATACGTTTTTTTCTCTGAAACCATTTGAGTCAGCATGTAGTTTGTCGTTCCATTAACTATTCCTAATACCTTCTGGATATTGTCCGCAGCTAAACTATTGGCAATCGTCCGCAAAATAGGAATACCACCTGCGACGCTTGCTTCATAATAGAGATCACAATTATTTTTTTGCGCTAATGATACCAATTCACTCCCATGTTGGGCCAAAAGATCTTTATTTGCTGTCACGATATGTTTGCCATTTTCTAGTGCTTTAGTAATGAAGGTTTTTGCGGGCTCTACTTTTCCGATCAATTCTACAATTATTTTGATTTCATCATCATTGATAATATCCTCAATACTTGTTGTGAGTTGGATATCAAATTTCTCAGCTAGACGTTTTTTTTCTTCTTCATCCCGTACTAACGCTTTTGAAATCGAGATCTCCATTCCTGTCACTTGCGAAATTTTCTCTTGATGTTCTTGTAAAATTGTTGGTACACCAGAGCCAACTGTACCTAGTCCAAGTAACCCAACTTTCAATTTTTCCTTCATTCTTCTTCCTCCAACTATAAAATTAGAAACATTTCATTTTCTTCTAATAAAACATGTTTCTAGTATACCCAACTGACGTAAAAAAAACTACCCTTTTCTTTGATTTTCCCATGGGAATCCTAGAAAAGGTGAGTTATTGGTGTTTGATATGTTCAAATGTTTGGTTAAGAATGTCGATGACATGATGATCGTCCAATGTATAATAGATCGTTTTTCCTTCACGTCTGGATCTTACTACATGATTATCTCGTAATAGTTTTAATTGATGAGAAACGGCCGATTGTTCCATTGAAAGCTGTTCTCCGATCGCCGTTACATTCAATTCTCCTTTTTTTAACAAAAGTAAAATTCGCAATCTTGTTGGATCGCTCAACACTTTATATAACTGGCTTACTTTTTGGATTTCTTCTATTTCTTTCATCGCTGAGCTTCCTTTCATTATTCTATTATATATTATAGCAAACTTTTCTCAAAAGACGATAAAATTCTTCTTGGATGCTAAAAAGGCAACTAGGATTTAAATAGCTCTCCCATTTGCCTCTTGTAAAGTATCGTTCTTAGCTATTTGCTTGCTTGACTGCATCGATCACAGCATATCTAAATCCATTTTTTTCTAGAGCAGTAACACCTTTTATGGTACTGCCTCCAGGTGAAGTGACACCATCCTTTAATTCTCCTGGATGTTTTTTTGTTTCGATTGCGAGTTTAGCAGATCCTAACATCATTTGGGCAACTATCTCATATGAAAGCGCACGAGGCATACCTTCTAACACCGCACCATCTGCTAATGCTTCCATAAAAATATCTACAAATGCTGGGCTGCATCCTGCAACTGTACCAAACGTTCCCAAAAGATCCTCGCTGACCTCTTCTACCTTTCCTAATGATTCCAAGATGCGAGTTGCTTCTGCTTTTGATTCACTAGGCATCTGATCTGCAAAAACAGTGCCGATCATTCCAGCATTCACACTTACAGGAGTGTTTGGAATAGCATGTACAACATGAATCTCTTCCCCTAACACAGCTTGAGCTTCTTTTACTGTATGTCCTGTCGCCACCGAAATAAGAATAGTATTTTTACTTATGTTCGGGGCTGCTTGTGTCAATATCTCTAAGACAATTTTAGCACCTGTAGCAATGAAAATCACTTGGCACTCTTTCAAAGCGTCATACTCTTTGATCAATTTAAATCCAAGTTTCTTTTGCAGTGCTTCAGCAGTACCACTTGAACCACCTTTTACAAATAAATTTTCAGGTGCTATTATTTTTGCTTTTAGCAACCCTTCGATCATCGCACTGCCCATATGTCCTGCTCCAATAAATCCAATCTTCATTTTTACCACTCCTTATAATTTTACAAATAAAAAGACTGAAATAAACCTATTGTCCAGTTTTTTCAGTCCTTTCATTTTAATTTGTTAATGCATTAACCGCTTGTTCGAAATTCTTTATTTTTTGGTCAGCTTCTGTTTGTGAAGATGCTTTAGTTGCCAAATAAAACTTGATCTTAGGCTCAGTTCCAGATGGACGAATAGCAATCCAACTACCATCTTCCAAGAAGTATTTTAGTACATCGGATGGTGGAGTTGTCAATGCTTCAACTGTTCCCGAAGAGAAAGTTCTTGTTAATTGTTTGAAATCTTCTGTTTGCGTTACGTTGATATCAGCAAAAGACTTAGGCGCTTGTTCACGGAATTTTTTCATCAAGGCTTTAATTTTTTCGCTACCTTCAATTCCACTTAACGTGACTGAAATTGTTTTTTCTTCAAAATATCCATATTCATTGAAAATATCTTGTAAGCCATCGTACAGAGTTTTTCCTTGCTTTTTGTAGAAAGCTGCAACTTCCGCCAATAAAACTAATGCTTGAATGGCATCTTTATCACGTACAAAAGATTTTACTAAATAGCCATAACTTTCTTCAAAACCAAACATAAATGTTTGTGAATGATCTTCTTCATATTGCTCGATTTTTTCTGCAATAAATTTAAAACCTGTCAAGACATCTACCATTTTTGTATTGTATTTCGCTGTGATCGCAGTCGCTAACTCGCTAGACACGATTGATTTCAAAACAACTGCGTTTTCTGGTAAAGTCCCAGCTTGTTTATGCGCTTCTAAAATATATTGAATCATGATTGAGCCTAATTGGTTACCTGTTAGAACTTGATAATTTCCATCTGGTAAGCGAACTGCTGCACCTAAACGATCGGCATCAGGATCTGTTGCGATCAATAAATCCGCACCTTCTTTTTCACCTAGACGAATAGCATATTCAAAGGCAGAATGTTCTTCTGGATTTGGCGATTTAACTGTTGTGAAATCAGGATCAGCAATTGCCTGTTCTGGAACAAGAACAAATTTTTCGAATCCAGCTTGTTGCAACGCTTTTTCACCTAGCATCTTTCCTGTGCCATGTAATGGTGTATAAACAAGTTTCAACTCTTTACCCATTTCATTGATCAATTCTTGATTGATTGTAACAGCCTTCACTTCTTTTAGATAAGCGGCATCAACTTCTTCACCAATGATCGTGATCAATTCGCTCTCTTTTGCTTGATCATCTGCTAGAACGTCAACTTTTAATGGATTTTCAACTTCACGAACGTATTTCGTTAATGCATCCGCATCCGCTGGCGGCATTTGTCCACCATCTGCACCATAAACTTTGTAGCCATTGTAGGCTGCCGGATTGTGGGATGCCGTGATCATGATCCCTGAAAATGCATTCAAATAACGAACCGCAAAAGATAGCTCAGGGGTTGGTCTTAAACTTTTAAATACAAAAGCAGGAATGTCATGTTGCGCTAATGTTTTTGCTGCTTCCATCGCGAATTCTGGAGACATGTGGCGAGAATCATAAGCGATTGCAACACCGCGTTGTTTTACCTCAGCTCCTTCAGCATCCATAAAACGGGCCAATCCTTCCGTTGCTTGACGAATCGTAAAAATATTCATCCGATTGATACCAGCACCTAAAATACCCCGCATACCCGCTGTTCCAAATTCTAAAGGTGCATAAAACGCATCTTCGCATTTTTCAGGGTCTTCTTTTAAATCGTTTAATTCTTTTTTTAAATATTCTGGTACGTTTTCTTCATTTATCCACTGTTCATATACTTGTTCCCAAGACATGTTAGCACCTCTTTTTTTCATTTGTTTTTTCTCACTAGTAAGTATATCATTGCAGAGCTTTAGAATAAAGTGATGACTATAAAAAAAAACACCCTCCTCAAATCGGCTCTACATATTTACTTTAATAGATGTTGAAGTTTTAATAATCGATCGGTAAGCATTGTTGGCTCCGATGCAAAAAAATCTGAAAATTTTCGACTCCAATGTTTCGTTTCTCGAGCTTCACCGAATTCTTCCATTATCTGATTATATTGTTCGATCAATGTGTAAGTATATGGTTTATATCGATCATAATGAACTACCGCAGCCTCTGGCAATCGTGGTTTGACCTCCATTTCAACGATGGGCTTTCCGATGCTTAAACCAAATAATGGAAAAGTGTACTCTGGCAGCTCTAATAATTTACTAATTTCTTTTCCATGCTTACGTATGCTTCCAACAACTACCGAACCTAAGCCTAAACTCTCAACTGCAATGACTGCATTTTCAAGCGCCAAAGCTGCATCAGTCGTTGCTAGAATAATTGGTTCAATACTTTCATCAATAGAATACACACTTTCATGCGCTTCGCTGACCATTTTTGTACGATACAAATCACCGACAAATAGTAAAAAGATAGAACTTTTCAAAATATGGGGATTGCCTGGATTCCAATTGACTAATTGTTCACGAAGCTTTTTGTCCTGAATTACGATAATGCTGTAAAACTGTCCATTCATCCAGCTTGGTGCTTGGCGAGCTGCATCTAAAATCTCTTGCAGTTCGTCTTTAGTTAGATCATGTTTCTCGTCAAAATCACGATAGCTACGTCTATTTTTCAAAATATCAAGCGTTTTATTCATATCATTTTCCTCCATTTATGTTTATTTTATCATACTATTTTAGAATCAAGCGTAATTATTTTTGTGATTTTTAGCAATTTTTCTTTAAAAATCGGTAAGGTTTCCATGTCTATTCTGGTAAAATTAATCCGAATACTATCTTGATTTTCACTAAAAGAGAAACTTGGCGCAATTAACAACCCTTCCTGTAAAAATACAGACCAATCCTTTCCCCTAAGCTTTCCTTGTTTCCATTTTGCCCAAATATAAAAGCCTCCCTTAGGCATACTTACTTCCCATTCGTCCATTTTAGCTAGCACCTCAAATACCGCTGTGGCTCTTTGTTCTACCGTTTCTTTTAGATCAGAAATTTTATCTGTAAAACCTCTATCTGTTAAGGCCAAATTCGCCAATAGTTGTGGGAAAATACTGATAGAAAAATCCATCATTTTTCTTGCTTCCGCTAACTGCTGATTGACTGATGTCGGTGCACTTAGCCAACCAATTTTGGTTGTTGAGCCAAGAATTTTTGAAAGAGAACCGATGTAGAGGACATTTTCCGGGTCTAATTTTTTTAACGGCTGAATTTGATCTGACGGAACAAAATTTAGTTTGGCAAACACATCATCTTCTAATATGGGAATTTGATACTTTTGACATAACTCGACTAGTGCTTTTCTGCGTTTCATCGACATCGTTTTTCCAGTAGGATTTTGAAATGAAGGATTGACCATGACCATTTTTACTCGATGTTGGCGCATCATTTTTTCTAGCGATTCTAGATGGATACCTTCTTGATCCATTTTTACGCCATAAAGACGAATACCAGCAGCTTGAAATATCGGTAATGCATACAGAAAAGACGGATCTTCAATTGCTACACTATCTCCTGATTGAAGCAATACTTGTAAAATCAAAAATAACGCTTGCTGCGCACCTGATGTAATAAGAAGACTTTCTGGTGGAAGCGAAAAACCATACTCTTTTTTAGTTTCAAGACTGATTGATTGCCTTAATGGTAAATAACCTAAGTCGTCTTGTTGTTCCTGCTCTAAAAAATGTTTCCATGTCAATGGTGGAAATGAGAAACTGGGAATCAAATCCATTGGCAATTCTCCTGTATACAAATCTAAAATATGCTCATTCGATTGCTTGATCAATCGTTCGATCTCTTCAGTAAAAGGATCAACCTTAGCAAAAGCATTTTGTTCCAAATAGCGCCGCCAATCTGTTCTTGGTGTAGTGCTGATTCCCCATTTCCCTTCATTAACAATGGTTCCACTACCTTGTTTTCTGATAATCCAGCCTAAAGATACAAGCTCGTCTAATGCATGAACGACAGTAGAACGATTCACTTGAAAATAATTTGCTAACTTTCTTTCTGAGGGTAAACGTTCACCTGGTAGAAGATCGCCATTTTTAATGTAAGACAAAATTAGTTCGATGATACTGACATATACTGGAACCCCTTTTTCTTTTTTTAGTGACCACATTTTTTAGCCTCCGTTATTGGATTGATTTTTTTGTTATTTTTAGTTGGATATTTTATAATTGACTAAGTTTGATTATTATTTTGAAGGATCAACTCGCCTTTCAGTCGGCTTGTACTGCTCATCATCGGATCACTTCGTTCTCCGTGATTCAAAATCAAGGATCAACTCTCCTTCCAGTCGGCTTGTACTGCTCATCATCGGATCACTTCGTTCTCCGTGATTCAAAATCAAGGATCAACTCTCCTTTCAGTCGGCTTGTACTGCTCATCATCGGATCACTACGTTCTCCGTGATTCGCAGCAATTGGATGACCTGAAAATAACCCAATTGGCTGTTTTTGTCAACTTATGTTTGTTTTACACTATATATATCAAAATTTATCTGAATAGGGGTTAGACTATGATCAAAAAAGTTTTAACAGTCGCTGGTTCTGATTCTAGTGGCGGGGCAGGTATTCAAGCGGATTTAAAGACGTTTGAAGAATATGGAACATTTGGATTTTCAGCTTTAACTAGTATTGTGACGATGGATCCAGATGAAGGTTGGAGTCACGCAGTTACTCCGATCGAACCTGATTTAGTGGAAAAACAATTAAAAACTATATTTGCAGGCGGAGCACTTGACGCTATGAAAACAGGAATGCTTGGATCTATTGAAGCTATCGAAATAACTAGACTTTATATCGATACGTTTAATATGAAAAATATCGTGATCGATCCCGTCATGGCATGTAAAGGTACAAGTGAATTACTCCAACCAGAAAATGTTGCTGCAATGACTCGTTTGCTTTTGCCTAAAGCAACTGTAACAACACCAAACTTAGTAGAAGCAGGAATTTTGTCTGGAATGGGAGATTTAACTTCTATTGAACAGATGAAAGAAGCAGCAAAAAATATTATTGATTTAGGCCCTAAAAATGTTGTGATTAAAGGGGGTCACCGTTTAAAATCTGATAAAGCGATCGATCTATTCTATGATGGAACGAATTTCACTCTCTTTGAAAGTGAACTATTTCCAACCGATTATAACCACGGAGCTGGCTGTACCTTTGCTGCAGCTCTCACTGCGGGTCTTGCAAAAGGTTACTCCGTCGTTGATGCTGTCTCCTTAGCAAAGAAATTTGTAGCCGCGGCGATTGAAAACGGTCAAAAAATCAATCCTTTTCTTGGCCATGTGTGGCATGGAGCATATAATCATGCCCAAGATCGAATGATAGAAAAATAAGGAGTGTTTGAATGAATAAAAAAAGCTCAACGACATCCATTGTATTGGTTGGATTGTTTGCTGCATTGACCGTTCTTGGAACAATGATCAAAATTCCTATGCCAACTGGTGCCTTTGCTCATTTAGGTAACTCAGTTTTATTATTAGCTGTACTTTTGATTGGTTATAAAAAAGGGGCTTTGGCTGGAGGGTTAGGTTTTGCTATTTTTGATGTTTTAAATGGCTTTGCTGCCGAAGCGCCATACTTTATTTTGGAAAGTTTTATTGTCGGTGGTGCGGCGGCGTTGGTCATCTTATTTTTCCATCAAAATATTGATGTCATTTGGAAAGTCATTGTAGTTGCTGTCGTAACAGGAATTGTTAAGATAATCATGACGCAAATAAAAAACACTGTGATGGGACTTATTGCAGGTGCAGATTTTAGTGTATCTTTTGCAAGTGCCTTATCCAAACTACCAGCAACATTTATTAATGTGGCTACAACTATTGTTATTGTGACACTTGTTTATTTTCCATTGAAAAAGGCAATGAGTATCATTTTTTCAAGGCAATCCTTTTGATTTTTTATATAAAGAAACTCCGCTTATCTTGGGTATTCCAACAATAAGCGGAGTTTTCTTTAATCATTTTTGCTAAAAATATTTTCTAATACACCAAAAGCAATTCCAGCTACAGGAAAAATGATCCAGTTTGATCCCCAATTTCCTAATAAAAATCCTTGTCCTAAAAAGATTGCAACAACGATTGGCCAATAAATTTTTTCAAGGGTTTGCAGCCAGGATGGCTTTTGGCTATCTCGTTCTGCTTTAGCGCGTGGTCCTAATTCTCCTTCATCAGAAATGAAATACGTTTGCTCTAGCATTTTAGTAAAACTTCCCATGATCACTCCTCCGAATATAAAGAAGAAAACACCAAAAGATGCGACTAAAAACATACACCCAGCACCAAACATTACATTTTCTTGTGATGAATCTATTAAAGCGTATAAGGATACAGGAATCAATGAGAGAATACTCAACACTACTCCGGCCACCATGCAAAAAACAAACGAACGCTGAAAGTTTTCTTTTCTTTTTTTCATTTCATGTTTTACTTGCATAGGAATAAAACGATCATCCAATTTTTTATTCGAATTGACTATACTTATTCCTGCGATGATAAATAATGGAACTCCAATAGCGGTACCGACAAACAAAAATAGTAGCCCAAAACCTATCCCATAATTTCCACTAGCTAATCCCATAGACGTGAATAAAGTTGCCGCACCTATCATAATCGTCATAACACCAAATCCAATCAGTGTTGCTCCTTTACGTCGAACAGCTAGAAAATCAATTGAATCAGCTAAAGTGATTTCATCCATTTCAAATCCCTTTTCATCAATAAATTCTTGTTTTATGTTCATTTCTTCTACTAACTCATCAATTGATCCAAATTCTGAAATGACACCACCAATTGCTTCATTTTCGGATTTTCCTTGTTTTTTTAAATCCTCATAGCGATCCTCAGCACCTGCTAACAGATCTTCTTTTAATTGTTTTGTTTGACTTGTTTCAGCTATTCCTAAAAATAAACTGTCGATATATTCCTGGATCGTTTTCATTATTTTTCCTCCTTTATAAAGCGTTCAACGACTTTTTTTGTAAGATTCCATTCTTGTATTTTTTCTTCTAAATACGCGTGTCCTGCCGAAGTGATTTTATAGTATGTCCTCTTTTTCCCATGCGTTATCTGACCAGGAAAAGAGTCGATAAATCCATTTTTTTCCAAGCGGTTAAAAGCTGAATATAACGTCGTTTCTTTGATTGAATAATTGCTTTCGGAGATTTCTGTGATTCTTTTGGAAATCGCGTAACCATAAGAATCACCTTCTTGTAGTACTGATAGAATGAATGTGTCATTATATCCTCTTATTGCATCACTGCCGATCATTGAATCACCTCCTATTACTTCACCTGACGTACTACGTCTGTCGTTGTAATAATCATAACACGATTACTACGACAGGTAAAGTAAAAATAATCAAAATAAAAAAGAAACGTAAAATACGCTCCTTTTTTATTTTAATTCACAGCGACTGATGGTCAAACTGAAGATATATACTATTGGGGGACTGAAGGGAAAAAGAACCTTTCGTCTTAAATTAAATTGTATCCCCATTAAAAATAGAATTTTTTACGATCACATAATCTACCTTACGAATCGCTTCAAGATCTCGACCGCCAGCATAAGAAATCGAAGATTGTAGATCCTGCTGCATTTCTACTAATGTATCTGCTAAACTTCCTTTATGTTGAATCCAAATTTTCTTTCCTTCAACATTTTTCTTTTCACCTTTTTGAAACTCTGATGCACTACCAAAATATTCTTTATAAACTACGCCGTTTTCTACTTTTGTTTCACCAGGGGATTCTTCATGACCTGCAAATAGTGAACCAATCATGACCATTGTTGCACCAAAACGGACTGATTTTGCAACATCACCCGGTGTCCGGATGCCACCATCTGCAATTATTGGTTTTCTTGCAGCTTTAGCACACCAGCGTAATGCTGCTAGTTGCCAGCCGCCAGTTCCAAATCCAGTTTTGATTTTTGTGATACACACTTTACCAGGACCGATTCCGACTTTTGTCGCATCCGCTCCAGCATTTTCTAATTCACGGACCGCTTCAGGCGTTCCAACATTTCCAGCAATAACAAAGGTATCTGGTAAATGTTTTTTTAGATGTTGAATCATATTGATCACTGCATTTGAATGACCATGTGCAATATCGATCGTTACATAATCGGGAATCAAATTACGTTCTGCTAATTCTTCTACAAATCCATATTCAGCTTCTTTTACCCCTACACTGATGGACGTGATCAAGCCTTTAGCATTCATTTTCTCAATAAATGGAATTCGAGCATTTTCATCAAAGCGATGCATGATATAAAAATAATCATTTTTAGCTAAAAATTCTGCAATTTCTTCATCAATAATCGTTTGCATATTCGCAGGTACGACAGGCATTTTAAAGGTATGCTTCCCTAATTTCACCACTGTATCACATTGTGAACGACTGCTCACGATACATTTATTTGGAATCAACTGGACATCTTCGTAATCAAAAACTTTCATACTGTACTGCCTCCTAGTAAGTTCTATTAAAACACGCAAAAACACGAACGTTTTCCATCTAATAGTTCGCATTTTCAAACACCTATGCTAATTTACACTATTCATATACAAAAGTCAAAGGTAAATAACGAAAAATTACAATTCCAGAAACAATAGTTCGTGTTTTGAAAGAACAATTGTTATCTTGCGTGTTTATACAGTTTTTATTTTCTTGTGTTCAACTATTTGCTCTTCTATTTTTTCAACAGGTAATACATAATTCAATACAATCGCGGCGATCGAAGCCGTTGCCACAGAGGAACCGAATAAATACTGTAAAAATTGCGGCAATGATTGAATAAACGCTTCTGGAATCAATGTCAATGCAACCGTTAGAATCATTGGAATTGCGATCACATACATTTCCTTTTCATTTATTTCAACTTCTTTAATCACTTTGATTCCGCTAATTGAAATAATTCCGCAAACAATCACAAAAATACCGCCGATTACAGGAGAAGGAATTGAAGAGATCAACGTTGATAGTTTTCCTGACAAACCAAAAACGACAAACCAAGCACCAGCTGCCACAAATACCTTTTTACTTGCAACTCCTGTAATAGAAATGATCCCTGCATTCGTTGAATACCCCGTAACAGGTGTTGTCCCCAACAAAGACGAAATTAGGCAGCCAATTCCCTCACCTACAACTCCTCTATTGATATTTTCATCTGTTAAAGGTTTCTCACAGACATTACTAACTGCAAACCAAGTACCGGTCGTTTCAGCCATTAGTACAACATAAATAATGATCATTGTTAAAATTGAAGACAAATCGAATGAAAAGGAAAGATCAACAAATGGTAATTTTGGTACGCTGATCAATGATGCATTTTTGACCTGAGATAAATCAAGAATCCCCATAAATTTTGCCGCTAAGCTTCCAATGACTAAGGCTAAAATAACAGAAGATATTCTAAAAATACGGCCTTTTCTAGGAAATCGTGAACCGATCATCGCAAATAAGATCAGTGTTACAGCTGAAATCACTGCTAGCAGAATATTTTGTCCTAAATCTCCTGAAGCATTAAAAACATTGTCATTGAGTGCAACCGGCATCAATGATAAGCCCACAATAAAAATGATCGTACCACCTACAATTGGTGGGACAAAAGCTTTGATCAATCGATTGAAAATACCCGTTAAGCCTAAAACAATAACTAAAATTGCGCCAACCAAACTGGCGCCTAAAACAGCTCCCCAGCCGTTACCATTGTGATTATTTGCAAAATAAATACCTGCAACAGCCCCAATAGGAATAAAGGATGGGCCTTGGGCAACAGGCAATTTCATACAAAAATGAGACTGAATGATTGTAGCGATACCTGCTGCAATAAAAGTCGACTGGATCAGCGCTGAAGATTCTTTCGTTGTCAATCCAATAATTGATGCAATAATAAATGGTACTACATACACATCCATCGCTAAAACGTGTTGAATTCCTAAAAGAGCAGATTGACCAATTGATAGATCATCATTTGGTCCTACCGTCAATTTTGAATTTTTCATTTGTGTATCTGTCATTTTATACTTACACTCCCTGCAAATTCATAGTTTTATCGTGAACTTTTCTTCCTTGGATCCATACCTCAGTGATCATTTCAGGACGTGATAAATAAAGTAATTTTTGAAAAATTTCCATCAATGGTTCGTTCTCAGAAAAAATCGGCAACTCTTTACTATCAATAATTTGAATATCCCATGCGTAGTCAACAGCTAATTTCCCAATCGGTAAACTCAAAGACTCTCCACCACCTGCAGTTGCTAGATAAAACGCTTCGTTTAAAGTGATACTCGACCCCGAAACACCTCTTTTTCCACTACAGCAATCTTTGTCAACACCATCTTCCAACATCCGAGATGATATAACAGCTTGCCTGATATTATCGAACAAACTAGGAGAGAAACCACCAGAAATATCACTCCCTAGCCCTATTTCTACTTGATATTCGTTTAATAGTTTTGCAATCGGCGTTACAGCGTTACCAAAATATGTGTTAGAAATCGGACAATGTGCAACTGCCGTTCCTTTTTCGGCAAATAACGTCATATCTTCATCTGATAAAAATCCGCAATGCGCCATTATTGATTTTTCTGTAAGTAGTCCAAAATCATTTAAAGCAAAGGCATCGTTTTTACCAAACCTATTTTGAACAAAAGAGTGAGCCCAATCGCTTTCACTGCAATGAGATTGGATATGAATATCATACTTAGCTGCTAAAGTGCCTAAGCCTTTTAAAGAATCGTCCGTACAACTTGGAATAAAACGAGGTGTTACAACTGGATAGACCCCTTGAGGTGTTTTTTGATTCAATTCTAATACTTCCTGAATAAATAATTCAGTTTCATTCAGCGCTATATCAGTTGTAGCATCTCGATAATAGTTAGGGTTTTGTTCGTGATCGTCCATTACAACTTTACCAACTAAACCTCTCTGCCCTTTTTCGCTGCATATTTCTGCTAATCGTAGACTAGACTTCCGATGAACTGTTGCAAAATACAAAGCTGTTGTTGTTCCATTTTTTATTAATTGTGAAACTAAGTCTGAATAAACTTTTTCCGCAAATTGTAGGTCACAAAATTTTGCTTCCAGTGGAAAAGTATACGTATTGAGCCATTCATATAAAGGCAGATCAAGTGCTGTTCCAGCTTGCGCCCATTGAGGTGCGTGGATGTGAAGATCAATAAAACCTGGAAGAATATATTGACCCTGAGCTAATTCTTGAAGTTTATTTTTTTGGGAATACTCTTGAATAATGAATTCATATTCTTTTTCTTTTGGCGAAATAATAGCACTGATCCTACCTGATTCTGAGATACAAAACAGAGAATCCTCTAGAACTGTCACATTCTTTGAATCACTACTTGAAAATGCTGTTCCTTTTACGACAAACTTATACAAAATGAAAACCCCTTTCATAACGATACAAAAACATTATATAAAATAATTCGTTTTTATTCTATGTTTTTCTGTCAAACATCTGTAAAAACTTTCTCGAATCATTCAAAACACGAACTTTAATCGAATTTAGCAAAAAAAGACACAAAACTAAAATATCGTTTTGCGTCCTCGTTATAATCGGATAAAACATTTTATCTTCTTTTAAATAATTTGATTCACCATTCAAGCTATTGCTTTTCTCTTTCTAAACGGTCGATCTTATCATGAAGTTCAGCGATTGTTTTTTGCAGTTCATCATGCATTTTATCGTGTTTTTTGTGTAGCGTTGACAAGCTGTGATGAATAAGTGTGCCGCTACCTGCTGCCAAAGAAGCACCTAAAGCACTCAAAACATTCGTATAATTTCCCAGAATCAACTGTACATTAGCGGATGGTTGTACATTTTTTAATAGAGGGATCCACATTGTTAAAACAGCGAAAACAACTAAATAGAAAAAAAGAAACAGGTAAATGAAAATAGATATTTTACTAGCTAACAACGCTGGAATTTGTTCTAAAAATTGATTTATTTTTTTCATTTCCGATCAACTCCTTATCTTGCATTCTCTTTTAGAAAACTCTCTCTATTATGCTGGATAGCAAAATAAAAGTAAAAAATCATTGCGTTCAACCATCCAGCTAAATTTTGATTTTATGCTTAAAATTACTACACTGCCTTTTGATTCTGAGTAGAATTGAGTTATACTTAATAATGAATCATACTACTAGGAGGCAACTAATTATGCTGAAAATCGAACGTATTCAAACTGGTGTTATTCAAGAAAATTGCTATTTAATTTATAATGAAGAAAATTTATTGATTATTGATCCAGGTGCTGAAGCAGACAAAATAGCCACATTTATTGAAAAGACAGGAAAAAAACCAATTGCTATTTTATTAACACACACACATTATGATCATATCGGTGCGGTCGAAGAGCTACGTCACCAATATACTATCCCTGTTTATGTCAGTCCGCTGGAACAAGAATGGTTGTCAAACCCTATCCTTAATTTATCTGGACTAGGCCGTCATGACGATATTGCAGATATTATCGTTCAGCCTGCTGAAGTAGAATTTGAATTGACCGATTATGAGTTGGGTGGAATGACCTTTTCTGTTGTACCGACACCTGGACATTCGATCGGCAGTGTGAGTTTTGTATTTGATGACTTTGTTGTTACAGGTGATGCCTTATTTAAAGGAAGCATCGGTAGAACTGACTTACACACGGGTGACATGCAACAACTTATTCACAGTATCAATACCTATCTTTTCACATTACCAGATGAATTTCCAGCTTACTCTGGACATGGCGATGCAACTACGATCGAGCATGAGAAGAAAACAAATCCTTTTTTTAACTAAAAACAACGTATACTATTGTTATTTATCTAATAAGGGAGGAAATAAAGTATGAATGAACCAACAACGCTGTACATTGTTCGACATGGCAAAACGATGTTTAACACAATAGGCAGAACTCAGGGCTGGTCTGATACCCCCTTGACGAAAGATGGGGAACAAGTCATTCACTATTTGGGGCTTGGTTTAAAAGAGATTGATTTCAAAGAAGCCTATTCCAGTGATAGCGGTCGTGCAATGCAGACCGCACGCATTATTTTACAAGAACATCTTAAAGGCGAAGCTATTCCTTATGGCACAGATAGCCGTATTCGTGAATGGTGCTTCGGTTCTTTAGATGGCGGTTATGATGGAGAACTTTGGGGCGTCGTTCCTAGAATTCTAGCGTTTAACAATTATGAAGATATGATGACTAATCGGATCAGTTATAAAGAGTTGGCTGAAGCCATCGTTGCTGCAGACACAGCTAACTGGGCTGAACCTTATGAAAAAATTCGTGAACGCGTTTGGAGTGGTTTTGAAGATATTGCCTATTATCGAGAAAAAAATGGTGGTGGCAATGTTTTGATTGTTTCCCATGGATTGACGATTTCATTTTTAATGTCCTTGATCGATGATAGCTTACCTATGCAGATTGGTCTTGAAAATGGCAGTGTGACTAAACTTATCTATGAAAATGGAAAATTTACGATTGATTCCGTCAATGATACCCACTATATTGAAAATGGACGTAGTGCCTCATATAATTAATCAATCCAGAATAAGTACATTGTGAAACATTAGTAACCTTCAGCTTTGTTTCACGATATTTAAAAAGTAAGAGGTGGGTACAAAAATTACCCTCTCTTACTTTTACATATTTTTTAATTCAAGTCTTTTTTTACAATCTCAACAGCTTGCTTAGAATATTGGATTTTTTCTAATGTTTCCTGATAATTTTTAGCAGCATAAGCAAAGAATAAGACGTCAACTACATAGAGTTGTGCTGTTAATGAAACAGTTGCTGCACTTCGCAATGGGGCTTCTCCTCCTGCTGGTGTCAATAGTAAAATAGAACTTTTCTTCGCCAATAATGAATCAGAATCAGCAGTCAATCCAATCACCATCAGCCCTTTTTCAATAGCCAGATCTGCCAATGCATTTGTTTCCTGATTTTTCCCTGAATTTGAAACGCCTATAAAAATCCCTTTCAACCCGTTTGTCCCCAGCGCAGAAGCAAACAAATGATGATCCATCGTAAAAAACACATTCAATCCTAAACGGGTAAATTTTTGATAAATATCTTGAGCAACTAATGACGATGCCCCAAGACCATAAACAAAAATAATTTCAGCACATTGCAAATCCACAACTGCCTGATCAATTGCTTCACTTTCCAAATGTTCATTGGTACGTTCTAAAATATGAATCAAGCGGTGCTGAAGCTTCTCTTTAATCGCATTCGTAGTCTCACCATTTTCGACTTCGGTAGACATTTGAGTATGCACAGATCCAAGGTTCGCTGAAAGCAATAATTTTAGATCAGTAAAACCACTGACCTCAATCGATCGGCAAAAACGAATGATTGCTGCCGGGCTAGACCCAGACTTTTTAGCTAATTCTTGGGCACTTAAATTAATGACTTCGCTCGTATTTTTTAAAATATATTCTGCTACTTTTTGCTCAGAACCAGGCAAATGTTTTTGATGATCTTGAATTGTTAAAATTATATTTTGCTGCATTTCCTACACATCCTTTTTCTTACCGAAATCAATTTTATTTTAATATCTATTTCAGCAGTTTACTTCTTTATTATAGCTAAAAAAAAACAGAAAGGAAATCCGTCTATTAAATCAGAAAGAGTTAATAAAAAAAACAACTGATTTTATCTAGCTCAGCATTCAAATGCCTTATGCTAAGAAACCAGTTGTTCTTTAACTAACAATTATTTAGACTTATTTTTCTTGTAGGTCTTTTGGAATACCAAAGAAAAATGTTGCAATAAAACCACCTGCGTACGCTGCCAGTAATCCTAAAATATAAACCAACCATTGGTTATTTGCGATTAATGGGATTAAAGCTGCACCACTTGGACCAATTGCAATCGAGCCTACATTCCCAAAAGCACCAATCACAGCTCCACCAATACCGCCACCAATACAAGCTGTAATAAACGGACGTCCCAGAGGCAATGTCACGCCGTAAATCAACGGTTCCCCAATACCTAAAATTCCTACTGGCAACGCACCTTTGATCATTTCGACAAGTTTTTTGTCATCTTTACAACGAATCCATAAAGCCAATGCCGCACCAACTTGACCACCACCAGCCATTGCTAGGATTGGTAACAATAAAGTCATTCCCGTTTGGTTTATCATTTCGATGTGAATAGGTGTCAATATTTGATGCAATCCAAACATTACCATTGGTAAGAATGTAGCACCTAGAGTAAACCCGGCTAGAATACCACCTTTTTCTAATACAACATTGATTACCCCTACGAGACTATTTGAAATTAATCCCGCGACAGGCATTATGAGGAATATTGTAATCAATCCGATCACAAGCAATGAGACTGTTGGAGTAATAATGATATCAATTGAATCAGGAATTACTTTGTGTAGTCGTTTTTCGATTAAAGAAAGCAACCAAACTGCAAAGATAACTCCGATAATTCCCCCTTGCCCTGCTGATAAATTATCGCCAGTCAAAATATTTGGTAGAGGTGTCTCAGGATTCATTCCTGTCAACATTGTCACTGCTCCAATTACACCACCAAGTGCTGGAGTTGCACCAAATTCGCTGGCACTATTAATCCCCGTATATAATGCTAAATAAGCAAAGATCCCATTTTTAATAATATTTAAAACATCAATATATTGTTGCCAAGAATCACCAATTGTTCCAGCGACTAAAAGATTGGACATAACTGCCGCGATCCCACCAATAATACCCGCTCCAACAAATGCTGGAATCAGTGGAACAAAAATATTGGAAATAGATTTCAAAACTACTTTAAACTTAGAATTACTTTTGTTTTTTTCTTTTTGTGCCGCTTTCATTTGTGCTGCTTTTTCTTCAACTAATTCTTTTCCAGTTGAATCTTGCTCATTAGAACTTGCAAAGGATTCTCCAAGTTTTACACCAGCCATATCGACCATTTCTTGTGCTACTTTATTGACTGTTCCAGGACCGATTACAACTTGTAGCGTATCATCTTCTACAACACCCATTACGCCATCAATATTTTTCAATCCTTCTAAATTAACTTCATCATAATCACGAATATCCATACGAACACGAGTCATACAATGTCTAAGTTTCAAAACATTCCCTTGGCCACCTACTTCATCATAGATTTCCCTCGCTATACGTTTGATTTTATCTTCTGCCATAGTCTTTTCTCCTTTAAACTTTTTTTAAATTGTATTCTTTATAAAATTATTGCCTTGATTTAATTTTTCTACTGCTTCTTCTTTTGAAGAATTTGTTAGCAACATGACAATAGCAAGTTTTACATTTTCATCTGCCTTTACAAAATAATCTGCGGCCGTTTCATAGTCACAATTCGTCGCTTCCATGATAATTCGTTTTGATCGTTCAACTAATTTTTCGTTTGTAGGTTTTACATCGACCATTAAATTGTTGTATACCTTGCCGATTCCAATCATTGAAATCGTCGACAACATATTTAAGATCAATTTTTGTGCTGTACCTGATTTTAATCGAGTAGATCCTGTTAAAAATTCTGGTCCTGCATCGACTTCGATTGGCATTTGAGCGTATTGACTGATTTCAGCTTCTTTATTACAAGATATCGACGCTGTAGCAGCACCAATTGAATCTGCATATATCAAAGCTCCGATTACATACGGTGTCCGACCACTGGCTGCGATTCCAATCACAACATCTTTGTCTGTCAACGCAAGGTCTACTAAGTCTTGTTGTCCTAACTCTCTAGAGTCTTCTGCGCCTTCAACCGCTACAGTCATAGCTTTTTGGCCACCAGCAATCAGGCCTTGGACCATAGATGCATCTACGCCAAATGTTGGTACACACTCTGCTGCATCAAGTACACCTAAACGTCCACTCGTTCCAGCACCCATATATATCAGACGGCCACCGTTATTAAAGGCTGCGATGATCGATTCTATCACTGGTTCGATTTGAGGAAGTGCTTCTTTTACTGCCAAAGCGACTTTCTGGTCTTCTTGATTCATTTTATCTAAGGCTTCTTTTATCGTTAGTTTATCCAAGTTCATAGTTTCCTGATTTCTACGTTCTGTAGTTAAGTTTTCTAAGTTCATTTTACAAAGTTCCCTTCTCTATTAAATTGAAGACTCTACCTGCGTTTATTAAATGAAGCAATGAGCAGTCTTCTGATACAATTTTTGCTGCAATATTAATTTTTTTATTCGCCGGTAAATCTTTTTTTGTTACTTGTATTTCGCCCATATATCTTCCGTAGTGAAGATTATCAATAGTCACACTGCCCTGATTTCGTTCTAATACTCTTTCCGGATCAACTGTTGGTATCTCTTTAAATCGCGCATCTGCACTACGAATTACATCACGTGCTTCATCTTGACGATTTTTGTGGACCCCTAGAATATGTGTGTAATAGCTACTGCCGATATCCGCTACTTCAAGTGACAGAATTTGATCACAACTATAGGCTTCAAATTGATGCATTGTACGCTTGGTAATCTCAGGATCACCCAGATAAACACCATCCACTTCATAATTTTCATTCAAATCCAAAGCTGCTGAAAACGGATTGTCATATCGATGCTTTTCTAGTGTTGGCAGACCTTCATATAATGGTCCTCTTAACTGCTGATTTCCTGGAACGAACGCAAATACCTGAAAACCTGATTGTTTTAGCCAACGATTTTTTTCTCGGAAAAATTGACTAGATAACCCAGTTTCGGGTCTCGGATAATAATTGTGCCAAGCTTCAAAATTTGTGAAATCGGCGTTGAAGGATTGCAATTCTTTCACATCTTCTACAGTGATTGTGCTAGCATTCAATCCAATTGTTAAATATTGAGAAGCCTTCGCAATCTCTTGGTTTGAAATAGCATAATCCATACGTAAACCAGTAACTCCTATAGATAAAATTTCATCCAGTCGTTCAAAAGAAAATCCCGCTCGATTTATTGCTTCACCTGAGATATCAACCATCAGTTTCATATCGGTATTTTGTGCAATTTGACCAAGTTCTTTTAATCTTTGAGCATATAACGCAGCATCATCTTCTGGGATATGTAGAGAAGTAAAAATTCCTTTAAAACCAATTTCGCTCATTTTTTCAATATATGTGCGTGTTTCATCTGTCATCTCTTCACTCAAAAAAATCGAAATGCCATACATTTTAGTCGCTCCTTCCTAATCCGCTTTCATTATAGATCATTTGAAATATTATTTCAACTTAAACATCATTTTTATTTTTAAAATGAAATTTTTTTTCATAAAGGAACAAAAAAAAGAGAAAACAATTTAATGTTTTCTACTCTTTTCAACTTAATTATGCTTTAGCAGTACCAACTTCATCTCCTGCTTTAACTTGTCCAGTACGGCTAAGATCAAAGCTTTTTACTGCATCCATATTCGTGATCACAACAACCATATCGATTGCTTTTCCTGCATTTTTAATAGCCTCTAAATCAACCGTCGCAATCAACGTTCCTTGAGATACTTTAGAACCTTCACTTACTTTTACCTCAAAAGGGGCTCCATTAAGTTCAACAGTATCGATTCCCATATGAAGTAAAATTTCAAGTCCATTTGCCATCTTCATCCCAACAGCATGCTTTGTTTGAAAAACACTTAATACAACGCCATCAATTGGTGAATAAATCTCGCCTGATTCTGGAATAACTGCAAAACCATCACCCATCATTTTTTGTGAAAAGACAGGATCATTGACTTCACTGATTGGAATTAAATTTCCTGTTGCTACTGCATACATTGTTTCGTTTAATTGAACTGGTTCTTTCTTTTTTAAAAATCCGAACATTTCTTTTCCCTCCAATTTTCATGAATAGTAACAGTATAGGAAATTCCACGGATAATTACAACACTCAATATGCTTGAATCTAAAATTTTCTTACACTTATCAAAAGTTAGTTGGTTTTTCTGACTGTAAAAGGTATACTATTATTGATTTATTATTTTATGCTGGAAAGGATTGAAGCTATGCTTTTATCAAATTTATGGAAAGCAATTATTTTAGGTATTATCGAGGGAGTAACAGAGTGGCTTCCAATTAGTAGTACTGGTCATTTAATTTTAGTCGATGAATTTATTAAAATGAACCTCAGCAAAGATTTTATGGAAATGTTTAATGTCGTGATCCAACTTGGTGCGATCATGGCTGTCGTTGTTCTTTATTTCCATAAGTTAAACCCTTTCTCACCACAAAAAAATGAAGTTGAGAAAAAAGATACTTGGATTCTATGGTCAAAAGTTGTTGTTGCGTGTGCTCCGGCTGCAATAATAGGAATCCCATTAGATGACTGGCTAGAAGCAAAATTTCATAATTTCTTTACCGTTGCTTTGATGCTGATCGTCTATGGAATTGCATTTGTAGTGATTGAAAAAAGAAATAGAGATCGCAACCCAAAATGCACAGATTTGAGAGACTTTACGTATAAAGCTGCAGCAATTGTAGGATTCTTTCAAGTCCTATCCTTGATTCCAGGTACCTCTCGCTCAGGAGCAACGATTCTTGGCGCTATTATTATCGGCGCATCGCGATTTGTAGCAACAGAATTTTCATTTTTCCTTGGTATTCCTGTCATGTTTGGAGCAAGTTTTCTAAAGATAGTGAAGTTTGTTATGAAAGGAAATTCATTTGGATTTAGTGAAATAGTTATCTTATTGACTGGTTCTATTGTGGCGTTTGTTGTCTCTATAATCGTCATCAAGTTCTTATTGAACTATCTAA
This sequence comes from Enterococcus sp. AZ126, assembly GCF_051714545.1. Taxonomy (NCBI): domain Bacteria; kingdom Bacillati; phylum Bacillota; class Bacilli; order Lactobacillales; family Enterococcaceae; genus Enterococcus; species Enterococcus sp. AZ126. The sequence goes on along the minus strand of NZ_JBIOSB010000001.1, from coordinate 49,285 downwards.
AACGAAACGATTTCACTGTTTTTGGTTGGTACCGTATAATATTAGGTGTTTTACTTATCAGTTATTGGCTATTTTCATAATTCATATCAGAACCGATTGAATCGGTTCTTTTTTTATAGAAAAATGAGTAAATCAACTTAAACCAGTGATAATGATTATCACTCTTAATTAGAATAAGTATTCAAAAAACATAATCAAATTCCCTTTAAAATAAAGGATTTAACTAATTGATAATCACTATCGTTCTCATTTAGAATAATTCATTATCAATTATATTTATTTTATGCTATTCTCGTTATGAGGAGTGATAACCATGAAACTTTCAGAAGAAAAAAAAGCATTATTATCCACTATTTTATGTTTAATTTTTATGATCATCGGCTTTATCTTAGAAAAATCAGGAACAGTATTTTACCCAATCAGTTTTATTCTCGCTATCTTTTTTGGCGGCTTCAAGCAAACAAAGGAAGGCATAGTAGATACGTTTGAAAATAAGCATCTAAATGTCGATTTACTAATGGCTTTGGCAGCAATCGGAGCTTGTATCATTGGAAATTGGTTTGAAGGCGCAATGTTGACCTTCATTTTCTGTCTTAGTAGTGCACTGGAAGAATACACAACTAACAAAAGTAAAAAAGAAATCGCCAGTTTGATGAATATGCAGCCTGAAACAGCTCTTTTACTTGACGATCAAGGCAAAACAACAGACGTCACTGTTACTCAATTACAAATAGGTGATCGTTTGCTTGTACCAAAAGGTGCACGTATTCCAATCGATGGTATTTTGATTAAAGGGTCCTCAACTATTGATGAGGCAGCTATCACAGGGGAATCTGTTCCCGTTGAAAAAGGAATCAACGATGAATTATTTGGCGGAACAATTAATTTAGGTGAAGCGATCACGATGACCGTCAACAAAAATAGTGAAGATACATTATTTGCTAAAATTATACGTTTAGTAGAAGAAGCGCAAAATACACCATCACAAACAGCTAGTTTTATTGAAAAACTGGAAAATACCTATGTAAAAATCGTCTTAGTTGCAATTCCTATGATGATCATCATTCCGTTTGTATTTTTAGGCTGGTCATGGAATGAAAGCTTTTATAGAGGAATGGTATTATTAGTTGTTGCCTCACCTTGTGCTCTGGTTGCATCAGCCACGCCAGCAACACTAGCTGCCATTTCTAATGGCGCAAGAAATGGCGTACTATTCAAAGGTGGCGCTTATTTAGAAAACTTAGCTTCATTAAAAGCAATAGCTTTTGATAAAACGGGAACTCTGACTCTTGGTGTTCCTGTAGTCACAGATGCTATATTTTTAAAAAATAAGCAAGAAAGCCTAAATATATTGTTAGCAATGGAAAGACAATCCACCCACCCTTTAGCTCAGGCAATAATTACTCGATTTGAACATGAAAATACTGCTGTCTATGACCAAATCGAAGTGAAAAATATTATTGGTTTTGGAATGGAAACAACGATTGGTGCAACAACTTGGCGTGTCGGAAAAAGTGCATTCAATGAATATACAACGATAAGTAAAGAATTAGAAATTGAAATCGAGCAACTACAAAATGCTGGAAAAACGGTCATTTATCTATTTCAGGATCAAGAGATCGTCGCTTACTTTGGATTATTAGATGTTCCAAAACCTGAAGCTAAGGAAGTAATCACTTATTTTAAACAATCGGGTATTCATACCACAATGATTACTGGAGATCACGAGAAAACAGCTACGGCTGTAGCAGCTGAGCTTGAAGTGGATGATATTTATGCAGATTGTTTGCCTGAAGACAAAACAATTTTGGTCAAAAAACAAAAAGCGATGTACGGAATCAATGCGATGGTCGGAGATGGTATTAATGATGCGCCAGCCTTAGCGAATGCAGCTATTGGTGTTGCTATGGGCCAAGGCACCGATATAGCAATGGATGTAGCAGATATGGTCTTAATGAAAAATGACTTAAAAAAATTACAAATGAGTCACTTGCTTTCAAAAAAATTAAAACGAATCGTTACTCAAAACATTGCTTTTTCTGCTGGAGTCATTGCAATACTTATTCTCTCCAATTTTTTTCAAATTATTAATTTGCCTCTTGGCGTTGTAGGACACGAAGGAAGTACGATCTTTGTCATTTTAAATGGATTAAGAATGTTAAAAACAATTCCCATTGAAAAAAAATCTCTTCAACCATTTCATACACAAAAAACAGAATTAGTTTAATCAAAAAAGAGACTAGAATATAACTCTACGAGTTACATTCTAGCCTTAAGTAATCCAAATAAACGGTGGAGCAGAAACAATCTCTTTTTCTTAATCCCATTCCTCAAAAAACTCTGTCAAAAAAGACTCTAAAAACTCATGTCTTTTTTTACCTAAAACTTTAGCATAATCCGTATTGAGCGTCTCATTAAGCAAAAGAATTTTTTCATAAAAATGATTGATAATCGTACTTTCTTCTCTATACTCAGCTTTTGAGCCAAGTGTTCTAGGTTTGATTTTAGGATCATAGAGTTGATTTCCTTTAGATGCACCATAATAAATTGTTCGTGTAATACCAATAGCCCCCATAGCGTCTAAACGATCCGCATCTTGCACAATTTGACCTTCGATTGTAAGTTTTTCTGAGTTCCCATTAAGTGCTTGACTAAAAGAAAGATTCTTGATTATATGTGTGATTTGCTGGATTTGGATAGTTGAAAGTTGAATTTCTTTTAAAAATTCAGTTAGTTCTTGAAACGCTAGCTCAGAATCAGAAACCAATTTATCATCGACAGTATCGTGAAGATAAGCTGCTGCTGTAATAATAAAACGATCGCACGTTTCAGTAGCTGAAATTTTTTCCGCTAAGCGGACCACCCTATTTATATGATCCATGCCATGACCTGATTGATCTTTTTTCATTTTCGACTGTGCAAATTGTTTTATTGCTAGAATTTTTTGATTATCCATCTAATCCCTCCGACTGAGTATACAAGAACAACAGTAAATTCCTTTTTCGTTTAAAATTTGAAATACGAATAAAATAATGAGTGCATATAAGAAACTTCTTCACCTCTAACAATGATCAAGTCTTTCTGCTTCGATCTCTACACGCTTAACTATTTTTTATGACCAAACCACCGATTACATCAACAACCGATTCACTAGCATTTAATAATTCTTCTAGTTGATCATAGACATTTTTCCAGCGAATCACTTCAATCGGATTTTGCTCATTCGTAAATAAATCTTTGAGAGAATCACTATATAATTTATCAGCTTTCCCCTCTATTTCACTTACTTCATTTATCATCGTATGCAACGTTTTTGAATTTTTAAACTTTGCAAACTCTTTTGTTGCTGTTAATACGCCGGCCGTAGCTTCTACAGCGTACGTAATGAATATCATAGCATTATCCTTCAACTCTTTTACCACTAGGCTACTGAGTAAATAAACAATACTATTTATGGTATCAAGGACATCATCTAAACGTTGTGTAATTTTAACGATATCCTCTCGATCAATAGGCGTGATAAATGAAATATATAACTCACTCATAATTTTTTGAACAATTTGGTCTCCCTCACGTTCTAAGACATGAATTTTTTCTGCTTCATCTTCTAATGTTTCAAGCGAATAATTGAGTGCAATCAGCTCTAAAAGCTCTGCTGCTTGATGAGCACTTTTTGCTAAATGTTCCAATTCACTAAAGTAATCAAATTGTTTTTTTCTAGCCATTTTACTCTCTCCTTAAAATAGTGCTATAAATAATTTTGCCATAATAAAAGCAATGATCCCACAACCTGGAAACGTCAAGATCCAAGCAATCAGCATTTCTTTTACAATCCGCCAATCCACACTAGATACTCGTTTTGAAGCGCCTACACCCATGATCGCAGTTGTTTTGGTGTGCGTAGTAGAAACTGGAATACCGAAAAGGGACGCTGCAAATAAACAAACTGCTGTACTTAAATCGGCCGCAAATCCTTGATAGCGTTCTAATCTTACCATGTCCATCCCAACTGATTTAATAATTCTCATACCACCTACTGATGTGCCAAATCCCATTGTAACAGAACAAAGAACCATGACCCAAATCGGGATAATAAATCCTGAACCAGACTTTTCCGCCAGATTATTATAGTATAGACCTAGCATAAATACACCCATGAATTTTTGACCATCTTGAGCGCCATGTAAAAAAGCATTTGCAGCTGCACCGATCGCTTGTCCATAAGTGAAGACTTTATTTGCTGTTCTTCTCGCTACTCCTTTGAAAAGGATTACAATTAGCTTTGTAACAATAAAACCGCCACCAAAGCCCATAACTGTGGAGACAATTAAGCCTATAAGCACTTTCGCCCATTCAGAACCATTTACTGCGCCAATGCCACCTAAGGCCATTGCAGAACCGGTCAAACCAGCAATCAGCGCATGACTTTCACTCGTTGGAATGCCAAAATACCACGCCGCCACAGACCACACGACAATCGAAAATAAAGACGCTGCTAAAGCGACCTGCGATGCATTTCCCTGTGCATCAAAACTAACAATGTTACTGATTGTTTCGGCAACTTGTGCATTAAAATATGTCATTACTAATGCACCAAAGAAGTTCATTACAACAGCCATCCAAATCGCAACATTTGGTTTTAAGACACGAGTAGAGACAGCGGTTGCAATAGCATTTGGTGCATCTGTCCAACCATTAACAAAAATAACGCCCATCACAAGAGTAATTGTTGTAATTAGAGCAATATTCATAGTAACACCACCATTTCATTTTTCCCCTGTCATAATAACATATTTTTTATAAAATGTATCTGTTTTTTCTTGTCACACTTAAATTCAAACTAATTTCCAATTGATGAAATCAATATTTTTTACTGTTAAGGAAAAAAACTTGTCATCTTTTATTGCAATGCCTGTTTGGATTAGGTATAATGATTAGTGTTGAATTACATATGGATTTTCCTGTGTAAGACCTTAATTTATCGGAGGTGAAAGAAATGCCAAATATTGAATCTGCAATTAAACGTGTACGTACTAACGCTAATAAGAATGCTCAAAATTCATCTCAAAAAAATGCAATGCGTACAGCTATCAAGAAATTTGAAGATGCTGTAGCTGCTGGTGCTGACAACGTTGATGCGTTATATACAGAAGCTATTAAAGCTGTTGATATGGCTGAAACAAAAGGATTAATCCATAAAAACAAAGCAGGCCGTGACAAATCACGTCTAAGCAAACAATTAGCAAAATAATGATATTGTAGAAGCTAACCTCGTGTTAGCTTCTTTTTTATGGTAAAAAAGTATGGAATTAAATTCGCTTCAAGTTTAATTCCATACTTTCTATTTATTTTAGTTGAACCTCACTATCTTTACGATCGATCTAACTCTTATATTCAACAAACTTTCTTCTTTCAACTAAATAAAAGGCGCTAACGATTTAGATAATCATATTCTATGTCCATTTTAATTTTTTGCCCAGCTTAAAGCAGCTATAGACCTTCTTGACATCAGCTATATTTCTTGAGTGTATCATAGCAATCGATCATATATATTCTTAAACTATCTGTTCACTTGTCCAGATAGTTTAAGAATAAACAATTCAAACAACAGCTCTTTGTCCATCTTACCCGTTTTCATTTTAAAATCATTCTCCACTAGTTCATCATAAATAGCTTCCAAACGGTCCAACTCAAATCGACGGACTTGCTGCAAAGCTAGTTTTACACGATAGGGATGAATTTTTAGCGTTTCGGCAATATTCGCTTGTTGATAACCTAATTTTGCTAAGATTTTTGTTTGTAAGAATAAGCGAATTTGATTTAACAAAATCGCATTTAATTTAATCGTTTCTTCCCCTTGAAGTAATAAGTCTTCATACAACTGAATTGCTTTTTCCCCGTTACCAGACAAAACATCATTGGTCAGATCAAATACGTTATGTTCTAATGATTTTGGGACAAGTTCTTTGACGCCGATTAACGAGATTATCTTTTTGTCAGAAGAATACAAAAATAATTTTTGTAGTTCTCCCATCGCTTTCGATAAATTCAAATCTGTCAGCTGTAACAATAAATCAAATGCTTCTGGGCGAATCTCATACCCTTCACTTTGAATCGTCTGTTCCACATATTGCCTTACTTCACGTTCTCCCATTGGATTAACGTCAATGACTTCAGCTTTCTTTTTTATTGCTTTTGTTACTTTTTTTCGTTCATCTAATTTTTCAACATTTGCACTAAATACTAAAATAGTCGTCGGTGAAGGTTGCTCCAAATAGTTTATTAAACTATCGATATCATGATCCAATCCATTCGTTTTTCTTTCTGCTGTTAAAAAATAAGGATTTTCGATAAAAACTAATCGATAATCACCAAAAAAAGGAATCGTTTCAGCTTCTTCCATTGCTACAGAAAGTGGTACTTCTTCCATATCAAATGAAGAATAATTAAATTGATCATCTTCTGTTTTGATCAATTGATTCATTAATTCTGTTTTAAATAACTCACTTAAATATTCTTCTGTTCCTTGAATTAAATAAACAGAAGCAAAATGCTGTTGTCTCACCTGTTTTAATGCCTCTTGTAAGTTCATAAATTCCCTCATTTCTCTTTTCCATCCTATCATGGCAATTCAAGAAATGCTAGTCTTATTCCATGACTGTTCTAGCTGGAGACATTCTTGAAAATGGTGTCCATTCATAATAAATCATTCCGTTTTTATCTGTTTGGAACTGGGTTATCTGCTCTTGGTTTAATACCTCAACGGTTTCTGTATGAGGATGGTTGAATCGATTATTACGCCCACAAGAAATAATTCCGTCCTCGAGGCCAATTTTTCGGATAAACAAAGGATCAGATGATGTCTTACTTCCGTGATGACCCACTTTTAGTACATCTACTTTCAGTGTTGGAAAGTGTCTTATTAATTGCTGTTCGCCTTCTTTTTCCAAATCACCTGTAAATAAGAAACGTCGATCAGAAACTTTTGTATAAACCACCATCGAGTCTTTATTTTCCCCAACTCCTGAGACGATTGGAGCCAGTATTTTCAAAGAAATCGAACGACTGATTGATGCACCAGCTAAGATTGGATAAATTTTTGTCCCTTTCAATTTTAACTGCTCTAGTATCTGTTGAAAAGCGAGTTTATTTTCTGTTCCTACAGGAAAGTACAATGAACGAATCGGTATCTTTTCATTGATTGCAAGCAAATCACCGCAATGATCCATATCCCCATGACTGATCAAAACTTTATCAAGATACTTTACCCCTTTGCTTTTTAAATAAGGAATTACCGAGTAGTCTGCATTAGCTGATTGTTTTGCCTTAACAGCCCATTTTTCTTTTTCGAACTCGATCTTCCCACCAGTATCGATCAAAATATTCTCTTTATGAAATGGTGTTTGAATAAAAATGCTGTCCCCTTGCCCAACATCGATAAAAGCAATCGTCCCTTTGGGAGAAAAATATTTATTGTTCATCATCAACAGTAATCCTGCACCTATCAAATAGGCTTTTTTTGAACGTGTGTACATCATATGAAGTAATGAAAAAAGTAAGAGACACATGAACAAAAAAAGAACTGGTGGAAAAACTCCTGTAATCAATGTGAACGTACTATAACGACTGAACCACTCAAATATTGATTGCTGAATCACAAAATATATTTCTAAACCATCTATCAATAGTTGGATCTTGCAGAGAAATGAACTTAACAAACTAATGGTTAATACAGGTAAGATTGCTCGCTCAAAAATCGGCAATAACAAAAATGTAAAAAGACTACTTGTTAATTGCCATTCAAAAAATGTTAGCCCAATCAACGGAATCATCGTAATATTCAATAATAGAGAAAAACAATACATTCGAATATACTGATTGCTGATTCTTTCTAGAATAGGATGGACATACAAAATAAAAAAAGATAAACCGTAACTTAACTGACCACCTGCAGAAAATAACAAGTAAGGTTGGAAAATTAAGCCACCTATCAATGATAAACTCCAACAATCCAACCCCGATAAACGCCATTTAAATTCGCGATTACTAAGTGAAATCATACTTTGCAATAATGCCCGAACAACACTGATGGAAAAACCAGTTAATCCTGCATAAACAATTGAAAACAACAGCTGCAACCAAAATAATTTTTCTATTGTGATACCACATCTTAAAAATAAATACCTAAAACTTCCAACAAAAAACGTCACATGCATTCCAGATAAACTGAATAAATGAAGAATACCTAAGTTTGCTAATACACTTTCTTTTTTAGCAAACTCATTGGATTTAAACCCAAAAATCAACGTTTTAAGATGCAAAGCTGTTTCTTTCAAAAATACATTGTCACAATAATCAATCGCTCTTTTTCTAAAACTACTAAAAAAAGCTAAAACATCGTACCATTTTGGACTTTCTCTTTCGATTTTATGAATATTACTGACCGATAAGGTTTGATATATTCCATTTTCTTTCAAATACTTTCGATAATCAAATCCATTGAGATTGGTTTGTGGTAATGGTGTCTCAAATTCACCGACAAGTTTCATTCTTAAAGGTAGATTCTCTTCTTGCCAGTTTTGTTTTTCCTGTTCTGATGTAATTTTGTAAAAGGCTATTATTTTTTGTTTTTGTTTTTTACGCGTAGAAAAATGACCTTCCAATTGAAGACGATCACCATCGATTTTAATCTTATCCGGTAATACAGATAAATAACCTGTCATTTCAATTGATTCCACAAACTTTTCTTGTTTTTCTCTGTTTAAGGTCTGCCAACAAGAAATTGTCAGAATGAACATGCACAAAAAACTTACGCCAATAATCATTTTATTTCGTGTGTAAAGCACTCGACTGATAAGATAGAACCAAACCATACCTGTTAATAAGCTTGGTTCTAAAATTAAAAAAACCGTTCCTATAGTTAATAATACTGGAAAAATCCAGTAATTATTGATCTGTTTGAGGTGCTTCTTCCACTGAAGCAGTCTCATCTTCTCCTAATTGTAATTCAGCAAAGTATTTCTTCGATAGTGTTACTTGATCTACAGTTGCACCAACTTGTTTGATCAATGCCATAGCATATTCGTCATTTCGGTAGTCTTTTAAATAATGGATCTTTTTGATTCCTGCTTGTAAAATCATCTTTGTGCATTGCAAACAAGGAAAATGAGTCACATAAATTTCAGCTTCATCTGTCGGAATACCAAACTTAGCACATTGCAAAATGGCATTCATTTCAGCATGGATCGTTCGAACACAGTGACCCTCAACCATATAACAACCGTCATCAATACAATGAGTATCGCCACTAACTGATCCATTGTATCCACCAGCTATTATGCGTTTGTCTCTGACTACAGTTGCACCAACTTCTAGACGTGTACAAGTACTTCTTAATGATAATAAGACACTTTGTGCCATAAAGTATTGATCCCAAGGAATTCGTTCTAATGTCATATTCTGCTCCTTTTTTTAACTTGTTATTGTTAAATCTATTTTTGCTGAGTTTAAATTATGAATAGGATATACAAATAGTAAATTATAGAAAAAGTCCCGTCAAGAACCTGCACAAAATATTTTGAAAATAGTTGTTTTTTTTTCACTTAAGTAAAATTTTTTAAGAAGTGATTAACTCTTTTAATTTCTCGAATGTTTTCTCACCAAAACCTGAAATATTCTTTAAATCTTCAATGGTTTTAAACCCGCCATTTTCTTCCCTATAACGAATGATTTCTTGTGCTTTCTTTTGACCAACGCCAGGTAAAGTTTGTAATTCGGTCTCACTAGCTTGATTTAGATTGATTTTACTTGTATCTTTACTTTGGCTCTCTTGTGACTCACTATTTTTCTCAGATATTTGAATTTCTTCACCTATTTTTGGTACATAAATGACCATTTGATCTGAAATTCGCTCAGAGAAATTGACTTGTTTTGTATCTGCCACATCACTAACACCTCCAGCAAGCATCACAGCGTCCCAGACACGCATGTTCGTTGTCCCTTCATACATTCCTGGTTTTTCCACAGCTCCCTTTATATCTACGTATATTTGCTGAGAAGACGATTCTATCTCACTTGACTGGGATGAATGGACTGAGCTCATCATCAACTCGTCATCTGGTAGTTTATCAGGTGCAGCTTTAAAAAAAGTAAAGAGTATGATACTACCAATAATTATCAGCAGAATAATGCAGCCGATGATATATTGCTTGTATTTCTGTAACAACATACGATATCCCATGATTTTCCCCCTTCTAAATAAAGATACGCATTCTTTTTATTTTTTCATGTTAGAAAATATGAAAGTTCATTCGTCGAAAAATTATAGTTTTTAAGAACTTTTAGTAGTTTGTCCCACTGAATCTGCCTGATATGAAGTTCATTTGACTTTTACACTAAAATAAAAAAAGCCTAGGACATAACTCTACGAGTTATACCCTAGACTTAAGGAATCCGAATAAACGGTAGCAGAAAAAACTCTTTCTGTCCCAACTTTCCTTTTTTATTTTTCTTTCAACGCATCAAGATAATCTAATGCATCCTGCACGTTCTTTACAGGTACGATTTTCATTTTAGTTCCAATTTTTTCAGCAGCAGCTTTTGCTTCTTCGTAGTTGGTTTTGATTCCTGGCTCAGCTTTTTTCATTTCTTTCGTGATTTCATCATCAGGAGCAAAGAAAATTTCCATTTCATTTTTGCTAGCAGTCACAACCTTTTTGTCGATACCACCGATTCGTCCAACCACTCCTTGAGTATTGATCGTTCCTGTCCCAGCAATTTTATGTCCTTTGCGGATTTCTTTTTGTGTTAATTGTTCATACGTCTCCAAGGTAAACATCAGACCTGCTGAAGGTCCTCCAATATTTCCTGCATCGATTTCAACAGGAATTGAAGATTCAATTTCAGTATGATCTGTCAGGCCAATTCCGATCCCTGCTTTTTTATCTGTTGGCAATTCGATCAATTTACCTTCCGCCTCTTTAGATTTACCATCTTGTAAATAGCTTACAGTGACGTTTTGTCCGACTTTTTGTTTTTTTACATAGTCGACAAATTCTTCACTACTTTTAAATGTTTTTCCGTCGATTCCTGTCACAGTATCTCCAACAGAAATTTTCCCTTTAAAACTAGAATTATCTTCAATTGCTAAAACGTAGACACCTTTAAAAATCATTTTATATGGAACATCAGCAAGTTTTAACGCTTGCTCAATTGCAGCATTTTTTGACGAATCCATATAATATTGCTGAATTCGATCGTATTCACTGCTGGTACTTGATCCCATCAGCTCTTCTTTACTAACTAATTCTTGAAAATCAGAGAATTTTGCTTTTAATGCTGAGCCTAATGTTGCTTTACGAACCCCAACTGTTGTTAAATAGAAAGCACCTGGTTCGGCATCTTTTTTATTATTCACTGTCACAAAATCTTTTAAATTTTCGGTTGTTCCTGGGCCTTCAATGTAATAAGGTATGGGAAAAATCATTATAACAATTAATAAAATAACTATTATGAAAGGGAGCATCGACTTGATTGATCGTTTTTCTTCATGTTTATTCTTCATTTAGTTTCATCTCACGATTCTTTTGATTTAGTGCTTGATTAATAGAGTCAGGTAAATACATAGAAACATCTCCACCAAATCTAAGTACTTCCTTTAATAGACTTGAACTGATGTGGGCATACGCTTCATCGGCTAGTAGAAAAACAGTCTCTAAATCAGGTGCTAAATGGTGATTCATTCTAGCAATATCTTTTTCATACTCATAATCTTTTACATTTCTTATTCCTCGAATTAAAAAGGTTGCACCTAATTCTGCTGCACCCTCAACAGTGAGTTTCGTTTCTTGAATGATTACTTCCACATTCTCTAAATGGGCAACTGCTGCTTTAATTAAAACAAGTTTTTCCTCTAAGGTAAAAAGTGCCGTTTTGTTTGTGTTCACAAAGACTCCCACAATGACTTTATCAAACATTTTTGTGCTGCGTTCTATCATATTTAGATGGCCATTTGTCAACGGATCGAAACTGCCAGGAAAAAGAGCAATTTTAGTCATCATGTACCTCCCGTTTATAAATCGTTATTTGAGTGATACCATAAGTTGTTTCGCGCGTTTTTGCATATGTACCGATCGTTTCAGGAAGTACGACAGATTTATCCGTCTCACAAACAACGACGCCATCTTCACTTAGTAAATTATAGTCAAGCATTAGTTCTATTTGTTTTTCGATTTCCTGTTTAGCATACGGTGGATCAAGTAAAACCAAATCGATTGTTATTTTTTCTTCTTTTAAAAATGCCAACGCTTTATTGGCGTCCATTTTCTTGATTATAAACTTGGAAGATTCTTTTGTTACTTCAATATTTTCTTTGATGATTTTAACAGCAGAGAAATTTTTTTCAATACAAATCCCAATATCCATTCCTCTTGAGACTGCTTCAATTGCGAGACCTCCACTACCTGCATATAAATCTAATACTGTACCTCCATCAAAATACGGACCGATCATATTAAAAATCGATTCTTTTACCTTATCCGTTGTAGGACGTGTATTGTCACCATCCAATGCCTTTAAACGGCGTCCGCCATATTCTCCAGAAATAACCCGCATCTTTTAACGCTCCTTTACTTAATCGACTACTATACTTTAATAGTATAGTAATTATACAGAAAAAAGATGAAAAATGTTTGACGTTCTTTCACATTTTTCATCTCAATTTTTACACATTTTCAGCTAAACGAATTTGAGTACTTAATTCTTCCACTTCAAATCCTTCTTCTTTCTTATACTGATAAGCAGCTTTTGTGCCAATTTTTTCAGCAAAATTCATCTCTACATCCGGACGGTAAGAACGTTCTACTTTACGAACAAAATGCAGACCATTGATTTTAGCTTCTGAACTTTCGATATCTTCTTCATTCATATAAATGACAACATACTTCATTCTGCGTGATACATAGTGGATCAACCCAAAGCGCTTCAGCGTTTTTAATTGCTTTAAACTGTACACAAAAACAACTAAACAACGTCGTTTTTGAATAGTAAATTCTTTTTCTTCTTTAACTTGCATGACAATTACCCCCACAACCCGAGTGTTTTCCTTTTTCAAAAAAGGGATTTCCAGCATCTACTTTAATATCGTCTGAAATTGTTTTTGCTACTGCCATACCTACTAAATCTAAGATCGTTTGGACACCTGTCTCAGAAAAACGAAATTCTGCGACTTCTTCGCTCATATCCAAAGCTCGCTTTGCTTGACGAACGGCACGTTGTTTAGTCCGAAAATCTGGTGCATGATTCCCATAGGCTTCGATTCGCTCAAATGAATCTTTTGCGTCTAAAAATGCCTTTTGTTTGTCTCGAACATCTTTTGATCCGTACATTGTTTGACGATTTATTTTATAAGATTCAATGCTTTCACTTGTCAAAATGGCTTGAACAAGTTTTTCTGTTTGATCTTCTATTTCAAAAAGTTTTTCTGTTACTATCATCCTTATTCACTTTCCTCTGTTTGTGATATTTCTTTTTCTGATTCTTGTAATAAGACTAACATACTTGCTTTAGAGAAAGCAACGCCTATGTTTTCGTTTTCTTGATGTGCGAAACGAGAATAATACAGTGAATCAGAAAACCAAGAAAGCACAGTGAACGTTGAGTCATAAACCGGTTCTGTATACATACCCGTTGCTTTTTTCTTGTCTAATTGAGCAATTTTCAATAATTTTTGATATTCATCATTTGTGAGTGTAAAACTAGCAGTTGCCATCATTTGTTCTTTGCTATACTGCCAAATTTCTGCTCTTTCAAGCGAAAAAATATTTTTTTGATTTTTATTTAAAGTATCAAATAGTTTTTGAGCATTTTTTTGACTTTCAGTATTCACACGATAACTAGGTAAATCTTCCTCAAGTTTCAGCAAATTGATCGTTCTGATTATTTGATTGCTTCTAATAGCATCAAATCCAGAGGTCTGTTCTGTTATAAAGAAAGGCACAACTTCTCCTTCAATCAATTGATAAGGCATTAATGTCAATAATGTTTTTTTGTCTAAATACGTAACAGCTGAAAGTTTACCTGTACCATGATTGAAAAATAAAATAGCAAATGTTTTGTTATCAAAAGCAATCAATGGTCGATAATTCATATCTTCTTCCATCAGTTCCACATCATAGTTGCTTTCTTTGTATGTAAACGCAAAATTTGAATATATTGTCATCAGTTCTGAAACATCAGATAACTTCATACCAATTGAGAATGGTTTTGTTTCTTTTGAATCGTTGAATGCTTTAATTGCAGAAATTTTTTCGTTTTGGACATTCATTTCTAGATAATCTGCATCTTTTTCGCCATAGATCCATAGCTCATATCCCATAGCTGTGTTCAGTTTTTCAATTGGTTCACCAAACACTTTTACAAAGTCATCTGTTTTTTCACCTATGTAAGCAGCATAACCAGATGTGGAAATTTCCTCATATGGTAAAGCAGTATGGGAGATATCTTGTCTCCCACTTTCTGCTTTTTGCTGCATTTTTTCAGCGGGGAAAAAGACTGGCTGCAAGTATCCGCCTATCAGGACTACCAAGAAAACGCCTACGAAAGCTAAAAATCGTTTCATCTTTTCCCCCACTTTTCGTTTAATGTTCTTTTACTTCAATTAAGAGGTCGCCTGAACTGATCGGTTCCTCTTCAAACACGTAAAGATGCTCAACAATACCATCAAAACGAGCTTCAATCGTAGTTTCCATCTTCATCGCTTCTGTTACTAATAGGGCATCGCCTTTTTTGACTTTATCGCCTTTTTTAACTAAAACCTGAAGGACAGAGCCTGACATCGTTGCGCCAATTTGTTCTTTATTCGTTGGTTCTGCTTTACGTTTTGCTTGAACGGAAGATTTGATAGAGGTATCTTTGATGACTACTTCACGGCGTTGTCCGTTTAAATTGAAGAACAATACTCTATTTCCTTCAATATCAGGATCACCAATTTCATCTAAACGAATAATCAATGTTTTACCTTTTTCAATCTGGACTTCAACCGATTCACCTTGGCGAATCCCTTGGAAAAACGTTGGTGTGTCTAATAAAGTAACATCACCAAAATTTTGGTAAGAAGTACGGTAATCTAAGAATACTTGTGGGTACATCAAATAACTCAATATCTCTTCTAATTTTGGTTCGTAGCCGATTTTTTCAGCTAATTCTGCTTTTACTTTATCAAAGTTTACAGGTGCTGCCAAACTTCCAGGTCTTTCAGTAAATGCTGGACGTCCTTTCAAAATAATTCTTTGTAAATCTTTTGGAAATCCACCAACTGGTTGGCCTAAGTCTCCTTGGAAAAATGTAACGACTGATTCAGGGAAACTTAATTCTTCTCCATTAGCGTAGATATCCTCTTCTGTTAAATTATTTTGAACCATGAATAGTGCCATATCCCCTACAACTTTTGAAGAGGGTGTCACTTTTACGATATCGCCAAACATCAGATTGACAGTATGATACATTTTTTTAATATCATCCCACTGATGACCTAAACCAACCGCTTTTGCTTGCTGTTGCAAATTAGAGTATTGTCCACCTGGCATTTCATGCATATAGACTTCCGTTTGCGGAGCATTCAAGCCATTTTCAAATGGCTGATAATACATACGAACATCTTCCCAATAATGGTTGATTTTTTGCGTATTATCGATATTGACATCAGGCGTACGATCGCCATTAACTAAAGCATAATACAAACTGCTCATGCTTGGCTGACTTGTTGCCCCACTCATTGCACTTGTCGCGACATCAACGATGTCAACGCCGGCTTTTGTCGCAGCCGAGTAAGTGATAATACCATTTCCACTTGTATCATGTGTATGCAAATGAATCGGTAAATCTGTCGTATCTTTCAATTCACTGATCAAACGATAGGCTGCTTGTGGTTTTAACAAACCAGCCATGTCTTTGATCGCAATAATATGAGCACCCATTTTTTCAAGTTCTTTCGCCATATTTTTGTAATATTCAACATTGTATTTTGCTCTTGATGGATCATTGATATCAGCTGTGTAACAAATAGCCGCTTCAGCAATTTTCCCTGTGTCTCTAACGGTTTGAATACTTTTTTCCATTTGAGGCAGCCAATTCAAACTATCAAAAATACGGAAAACATCAATGCCTTGTCTTGCTGATTCTTTAATGAACTCTTCAATAACATTATCAGAATAATTTTGATAGCCAACAGCATTCGAACCTCTAAACAGCATTTGGAGCAATGTATTCGGCATTAATTTACGAATCTTACGTAGTCGTTGCCAAGGGTCTTCATTTAAGAAACGATAGGCAACATCAAATGTTGCGCCACCCCACATTTCACTTGAAAATAGCTCTGGCAATCCTTCACCTGTCAATCGTGCAATTTCTTTAAAATCTTGTGTTCTTATACGAGTCGCTAATAAGCTTTGGTGTGCATCACGGAAGGTCGTATCAGTCAATAAAACATTTTCTTGCTTTTTGACCCAGTCGATCACACCTTGCGCTCCATCTTTATCTAAAATATTCTTTGCTGTCACATAATCACTACGTAATTCTAAATCTGTCGGAATACGCGGTGCATCAAAATATTTTTTTTCTAACTTTTCAATGCCAGGAAATCCATTGACCGTTACTTCACCAATATATTTCATTGTTTTATTTCCGCGATCTCTTAATTTTGGAAATTCAAATAATTGCGGAGTATTATCAATAAACGTTGTTTTTGCCTCACCTGACTGAAACTCAGGGTGACCAATCACTTTGTGAAGGAATGGGATGTTTGTTTTAACGCCGCGAATTCTAAACTCTCTTAAACAGCGTTCCATCTTTTGGATTGCTTTTTCAAAGGTAAAGCCATGGGTACAAACTTTTACTAGCAATGAATCAAAATAAGGCGTAACGACTGCACCAGAATAAGCATTTCCAACATCTAAACGGACACCAAAACCGCCTGGCGAACGATAAGTATCGATTTTACCAGTATCTGGCATAAAGTGATTCAGTGGATCTTCTGTTGTGATTCGACACTGGATTGCTGCACCATTCAACGTAATTTTTTCTTGTTTCGGAATTTTCATATCTTTATGTAAATCAAGCCCTTGAGCGATTTGCAATTGAGATACTACAATATCGATATCTGTGATCATCTCAGTAATCGTATGTTCTACTTGAACACGAGGATTCACTTCAATAAAGTAAAATTGATCTCCTTCAACCAGGAATTCAACTGTTCCAGCATTGATATACTGAACATGTTTCATCAATTGAACGGCAGCATCACAGATTTCTTTCCGTTTTTCTTCATTCATCGAAACACAAGGCGCTACTTCGACGACCTTTTGGTGACGACGTTGTACTGAACAGTCACGTTCAAATAAGTGAATCACATTGCCATGCGTATCCCCTAAAATTTGAACTTCTATATGTTTCGGATTTGAAATATATTTTTCAACATAGACCTCATCCGAACCAAATGCCGCCTTAGCTTCACTTTTCGCTCGATCATAGCCTTCTCTGGCTTCTTTTTCATCGTGAGCAACTCGCATACCGCGACCGCCTCCACCAAGTGCTGCTTTGATCATGATCGGAAAACCATGTGTCCGTCCAAAATCCAAGACACCTTCTACAGTATCAACTGGACCATCAGAACCTGGTATTGATGAAATCCCAGCTGCAACAGCCGCTTCTTTTGCTTTGATCTTATCTCCAAAAATATCTAGATGGTGTAATGATGGACCGACAAAAGTGAGCCCTTCTTCTTCACAGCGACGAGCAAATTCTAAATTTTCAGAAAGAAACCCGTAGCCTGGATGAATAGCATCCGCACCAGATTTTTTAGCGATTCTGATAATATCTTCCATGTCAAGGTACGCTTCAATTGGTTTTTTACCCTTACCGACTAAATACGCTTCATCCGCTTTAAAACGATGAACTGAATATTCATCTTCTGCTGCATAGATCGCCACTGTCCCGATGTGCATCTCTGTACAGGCTCTAAAAATTCGAATTGCAATTTCTCCACGATTTGCTACTAAAACTTTTTTCATTCTTTCACTCCTACCTGTTTATTTAGGCTGACTGAGAAGTATTTAACGCCAAAATAAATCGAAATTACTTCTGTCTTGCCATACAATTACCTTCATTTATAGTTATTGATTATTAAGTAATCGGTATTCCTGATCCATTTTTTGTTTTTTTTCATCTGCACTGATATTCAGTACAAATGCCACTGCTGTAGAAATAATCAACACACTATTTCCTCCATGACTAAGAAATGGGAATGTGATCCCGGTTAGAGGAATAACACCTGTAATACCGCCAAGATTAATAAAAACCTGCAACAATAACATTGAACCAATACCGACACACATCAATGAATTGAACGGTTTTTTAGAACGCACTCCGACTAGAATGATACGCGCAATCATAAACATCAAAATTGCTAAAATGATCAAGGAAACTAACAGACCTAACTCTTCGATCGTAATAGCAAAAATAAAATCCGAATGTGCTTCTGGTAAGAAACCTTTTTTCTGAATGCTATTACCTAAACCTTTTCCAAACCAACTACCATTGTTGATCGCATAATATGAATTTGCTAACTGATGTCCGGCATTGCGTTCATCTTTAAATGGGTTTAAAAATATAGCAAAACGTTGATATACATATTGATACCTTTGAGGAATAAAACTACCTTTGCTTAGTATCAAAGCCTGAATGACAACAATACTACCTAAAATTCCAGCGCCACCAACAAGATAAGTATACATATAGTTTACACCACTAGCCAATAACATAATAATGACTATTAGTGTTAGAATCGCTGCATTTCCAAAATCGGGCTGTATAGCCACTAAAAAAATCAAAAAACCAACCAAAAGCATTGGTCTAAACACAGCTTTTTTAAATTCTTTATCGATATATTTCTGTCTACGTCCCAAAATAAAAGCTAAATACCAAATCACCATAATTTTCAGATACTCGGCTGGTTGCATCGAAAACGCGCCCAAATATAGCCAGCCAGAAGCCCCATTGATTGTTCTTCCCAATGGTGTAAATTTAACGGCCATTAGCAAAACAGAGATCACACTAATTGCAAACATAATAAAGGCTTTATTTTGAAAAACAGTTGTTTTCATCTTGTAAATAAAAAACATTGCAACTAAACTTAAAACCCAAAATTGTAATTGAGAGATGACCATACTTGTTGGTGATAATCCCTTTGATACTAATAATGAAGATGTCGAACTATAAACCATGATCAATCCGATTGCACTAAGGACTAAGTACGGGATCAAAATGCTATAGTCTAACAGATGTCTCTTTTTTATCTTATTTGGCAAAGCTTAACCCTCCTTGCCACTCTCTTTTTTTTCTTGTGTCTCTTCATAAACGTCACTATATAATTGATTAAGCTCTTTTTCTAAGTCACTTAGTAATTGATGTCCTTGTTTTGAACTTAAAATACCAATTCGAATGGCATACGTCACCTGACGAGAAAAACCATACATTTGTGTATCTACAACTTCCTCAAAAGCCTTACACTGGGAAATACACAAGCTATTTTTTTGATTACGGATCAACATAATGATCCTGTTTGCATCATCGTTTAACAGCTGAACGGCAAATTCTTTTGAAATGGATTCCATTTGCACTAAACCTCCCATCTTAATTATGTAATTATAGCATAATTTGTCTGTTCATTAACAGAACTTTTCTTAAAATCCTCTGTTAAAAATTTTTTTACTATCTTAACAAACAGAAATAAGTGGCAGTCTCAATATTCTTTTAAAATTAAATCTGGCTCAACTGTATATAGTAATCACCGTTGCTGCTAAAATCTCGGTATTATTTTGATTTTTTCTAGTATTTTATTTTAATTTAAGCCATAAACAATTGCGTAATAGATGACATAAAACCAACTCAAAGCACCATGAAATACTGCCCAAATAATACTGTGCCAGTTCACGTAAGAGATGACCAATGCTAATGCACAACCAAACGAAACTCCTGCTTTTGCACTCTCTTTCATAACGATTCCTCCTTTATAAAATGTGTGGTTCAACTTGTATATAAACGCTATTATTTATAGTAACAGAATCTATTTTAAGAAGCTATTAAAGTACCTATGAATGATGATTATTTATCTAAGATAAATCGAACGCTCTTTTATATAAAAATCGTCTCTTGAACGATAGAAATTTAAGTCTTCTTCTTAAGGCAGCTTTGCTATTCAATTAAATTTTAATTTAAATGGATTATTTTAAATGGATTATATAGTTTAGAAAAAAATTTAAAATCATTGAAATTTGATTCAAAAAATATAAAAAAAGCGAAAATGAATCACATTGCATGATTCATTCGCGCTCTTTAAACGTTGTAATAAAAGGTCTAGATTGCTGTTGTTGCACCACGGTATACAATACCGCGACGAGGATCAACAGTGATTAATTCATCATTTTCAATCAAGCTTGTTGCATCAGCAGCACCAACGATTACAGGAATATCTTTTGCAATTGCAACTACTGCTGCATGAGAAGTTAATCCGCCTTCTTCGACTACCAAAGCAATTGCTTTGTCGATTGCAGGCATGTAATCTTTGTCAGTTGTTTTAAGAACTAGAATAGAACCTTCTACTGCATTTGCTACTGCTTCTTCAGCTGTATTAGCTACAACTGCTTTGGCAATAACTGAAGCTTCGCCGATTCCTTGACCTTGAACTAATTTTGATCCAATCATTTGAATCTTCATTAGGTTTGTTGTACCTCTTTCACCTACTGGTACACCAGCCGTGATGATGATCAAATCACCTTCACTTGCAAAACCTTCTTCTTGAGAAGTGTGAGTTGCTAAATTAAACATTTCATCAGTACTTGCAGGTTTGTCTGCCACTGTTGCATAAACACCCCAAGATAATGATAAGCTACGAGCTTTTTGTTCTGTAAATGTAATCGCAACGATATGTGATTTTGGACGGTATTTAGAAATCATGCGGGCAGTATGTCCTGACTCAGTTGCCGCAACGATTGTTTGAATACCTAAATTACGGGCAGTATGTCCAACTGATTGACCAATCGCTTCTGCCATATCTGTTTTGCTGTATAATTTTAATGCAAATGAATCTTGGTTGATCAATGCTTCTTCTGTACGAACTGCGATACGAGCCATTGTTTGAACGGCTTCTAATGGGTAATCCCCAGCAGCAGTTTCACCAGATAGCATAACTGCATCTGTTCCATCATAAATTGCATTGGCAACGTCATTTGCTTCCGCACGTGTTGGACGTGGGTTGCGTTGCATAGAATCTAGCATTTGTGTCGCTGTAATAACTGGTTTACCTAAGGCATTACATTTTTGGATTAAATCTTTTTGAACAACAGGTACATCTTCTGTTGGAATTTCAACACCCATATCACCACGAGCAACCATCAAACCGTCAGAAACTTTTAGGATTTCGTCAATATTGTCGATTCCTTCTTGGTTTTCGATTTTAGGAATGATTTGGATGTGTGTTGCATTTTCTTCTTCTAAAATTTTAGTAATTTCTAAAACGTCTGTTGCACGACGAACGAAGCTTGCTGCGATAAAGTCAACACCTTGTTCAATACCAAAACGGATATCAGCAGCATCTTTGTCTGTAATACCAGGAAGGTTTACTGAAACGCCAGGTACGTTAACACCTTTTTTATTTTTAAGAACGCCTTCGTTTTTAACAAGTGTAACGATTTCGTTCGCAGTACGATCGATATCTGTCACTTCTAAGTCGATCAATCCATCATCTAAAAGAATATGAGAGCCAACATTTACGTCGTTGATCAATTCTGGATAAGTGATTGAAAATTTTTCGTTTGTTCCTAACATTTCTGTCATAGAGAGACGTACTGAATCGCCAGTTTTTAATGTAATAGCACCATTTTCCATTTCGTTCGTACGAATTTCAGGTCCTTTTGTATCAAGTAAGATTGCTACACGTTTCCCTGTAATTTTTGCAGCCTCACGAATATTTTTGATACGGTTTCCATGTTCTTCAAAATCACCATGTGAGAAGTTCAAACGGCAAACATTCATTCCTGCATTCATTAAGTTTACTAGCATATCAACAGTTTCACTAGCTGGTCCGATCGTACATACGATTTTCGTTTTTTTCATTACCAAACGCTCCTATTCCATTTTTGTTTATACATTATGAAGATTATCTATTTTCCTCAAGCGATACTTTATGAAACTTGTATCTAAAAAGAAATCTCTTGATTTAAATCATAAAGTGATAAATCTGGTTTGTGTTTGTTGTTTTCCAAAGTATCAACGATATCTGCAGAAACAACTTCGTTATTCAGCATGCCGATACATTGTCCACCTTTACCTGCTTTTAATAATTCAACAGCGTAAGAACCAAATTTACTTGCTAAGACACGATCACGAGCACTTGGTGAGCCGCCACGGACAACGTGTCCTAAAATAGACACACGTGTGTGGAAATCGCCATGTTCAGAAAGTTTATCGGCAAATTCGTTACCACCCATCACACCTTCTGCTAAAATAATTAAGCAATGTTTTTTGCCGCGATCACGACCTTCTCTAATACGCTTGGCAACATTAACCATGTCAAAATCATGTTCTGGAATGATGATTTCATCCGCTCCACCTGCAACACCTGACCATAGTGCGATATCGCCTGCACCACGTCCCATTACTTCAATGACGAATGTACGTACATGTGAAGTGGCAGTATCACGAATACGGTCGATTGATTCTAGGACTGTGTTGATTGCTGTATCAAACCCGATCGTGAAATCAGTCCCAGGAATATCATTATCGATCGTCCCTGGAATTCCTACAGCTGGAAATCCACGTTTTGTTAAAGCCATTGCTCCGTGATAAGAACCATCACCACCAATAACAACTAATCCTTCGATGCCGAATTTTTTCAATTGTTCGATCCCTTTTAATTGTCCTTCTTCTGTTGCGAATTCTGGGTAACGTGCAGAATATAAAAATGTTCCTCCACGTTGAATTTTGTCACCAACATCCGCAATATCTAAACGGCGGATATCTCCTGCGACTAAGCCTGCAAAACCGTAGTTGATCCCATAAACTTCGATTCCATCAAAAATCCCTTTACGTACCACTGCACGAATTGCAGCGTTCATTCCTGGGGCGTCTCCCCCACTGGTTAAAATACCGATACGTTTCATTCGTTCTTTCACCTCATATAATATACTTTTAAGCTGCAACAAGTTTTGTCACAGTTATTCATTACTCAAAAATATCACGTCATTCATTTTACCATTAATAGTGCAAAATGTCTTGATTAAAGAAGAAATAATTGAAAAAAGATGAAAACAATTAGTATTTTTTACCGTAAATCATTTGAAAACAACATTTTGATCACCTAAAATCGCTTCTAGTTGTTCTTTTACATCTACTGTATCAGCTATCCAATTTTCTTCTCCCAGAACTAATTTTTTACCATTTTTTTCAAAGTAAATAATTACTGGTGTATTCCCTCTGTGCTTTTGAATGACGTCTTGAATACTTTGCAAAATTTCTTTTTGGTCTTTCGCTTCAATAATTTTTAAATAACACGTTGTTGCACTGATACTGTTTTCAATATCACTCGCTTTTTCAATCTGGTTTACCAATAATTGAAGTTCTTGATTATAATTACTTTTTTCTATTTTTCCTTCTACAAAGTAAACTTGATTTTGCTCAACAGTTTGACGGAGTGTTCTGAAAACTGTAGGGAAAAGCGTCAAAGATAACGAACCTGTTAAATCATCCCCTTCAACAAAAGCCATTTGTTCGCCTTTTTTTGTACGAATCACGCGAATATCTTTGACATAGATCAATAAGCGGGCTGTTTGGTTTTCTACTACATCACTGACTAGCATCACTTGTTTTGCTAAACGCGTTTTTTTGAACTCTTCAGTAGGATGACCTGACAAGTATACACCTAAATATTGTTCTTCTTGTTCTAGCTTCTCTTCTAATGAGTAATCTGCAACTTCTACTTCTTTTAGTTTTAACGTATCTTCTAAAAGATTCATGCTACCGCCACTATAGATGATGTTTTGAATTTCACTCTCTAGACTAACTGCTAATTGACGACGATTTGCTTGCAGATCGTCAAAGGCACCAATGGCAATCAATGGTTGAATATTCTCAGCTTTCAGCCACTTTCGATCAATGCGTAATAAAAATTGATCAAATGTTTTAAATGGACCTCGCTCTTTTCGTTCATCTAAAATATTTTGGATAAAATCTCTGCGGATTCCTTTTAAAGAACTAAAACCGAACATGATTTGATCATCATTATTTAAGTAAAAGCTATAGTTACTAGAATTGATCGATGGCTGCACGATGACCATTTTATTTTTACGTGCTTCTCCGATATACTCTTTGATTTTAGTAGGATTATGTCTTACCGAATGAAGAATTGCTGCATAAAAAGCGCCAGGAAAATGTACTTTTAAGTACGCCATTTGAAACCCAATAAACGAATAAGCAAAGGCATGAGATCGGTTGAATCCGTAGTTAGCAAAACGCTCGATATAATCGTAAATCATCATTGCAACGTCTTCGCTGTGCCCTTGTTTCATTGCACCTTCAACAAAGTGTTTGCGCTCTTCATCTAATACATCTTTTTTCTTTTTACTAACTGCACGTCGTAAAATATCTGCTTGTCCTAGACTAAAACCTGCCATCGTAGAGGCAACTTGAATGATTTGTTCCTGATACACAATAACGCCATACGTATTCTTTAAAATCGGTTCTAAAACAGCGTCAGGGTAATTGATTGGTTCTTGCCCTTTTTTTCGACGAATAAACAAATCAATATTCTGCATTGGTCCTGGACGATACAAGGCATTTACAGCTGCAATATCTTCAATACTTGTTGGCCCAAGTTTTCGTAAAACATTTCTGATACCTGCTGACTCAAACTGAAAAACACCACTCGTTTCTCCGCGTCTAAATAAGGACAATGTCAATTCATCATCTAAAGGAATTTGGTTTAAAATCACTTCTTTTTTGTACACTCGTTTGATCGATTTAATCGTATCATCGATGATCGATAAATTTCTAAGTCCTAAGAAATCCATCTTTAGCAAACCTATTTTTTCAACGTCATTCATCGTGAATTGTGTCAGAAAAATATCATTTGAACCCGGTTGTAATGGGACAATATCTAAAAGGTTCAAATCACTGATCACCACACCAGCTGCGTGGGTGGAAACATGACGTGGTAAGCCTTCTAAGCGCATAGCCGTATCGTATAATAACCGGTTCGTTTCAGAAGAATTCACTAATTCCACAAGATTTTTTGAATCAGCATAAGCTATTTTCAACGTCATTTTCAATGCACTAGGCACAGCATTTGACCAACGGTTTGACTCACTTTGAGACAAACCAAAGACTCTAGCAACGTCTCTCAAAACCATTTTTGCTGCCATCGTTCCAAATGTAGCAATCTGTGCCATATGATAGTGCCCATATTTTTCACGAACATATTGCAGCACTTCTTCACGGCGATTATCTGGGATGTCTAAATCAATATCTGGCATCGAGTGTCTTTCAGGATTTAAGAATCGTTCAAAAAGCAGATCATATTTGATTGGATCTACGTCCGTGATTGATAAAACATATGACACCAGAGAACCCGCAGCAGAACCACGACCTGCACCTGTCACGATTTTTTTATCATGAGCAAATGCCATTGCGTCCCAAACAATCAAGAAATAGTCATCAAACCCCATTGTATGGATGATATCAAGCTCTTTTTCTAAGCGCTCTTCATATTCAGGTGAAACAATTGAAATGCGTTCAGGAAGTTTCTTCAAACATAACTCTTTCAAAAATTCGCCTGCCTGTTTCCCTTCTGGAATCGGGTAATGCGGTAATAAGCGCTGATGTAAAGGAATCTCCACCGTGCAGTGCTCGGCAAGTTTTTCCGC
This sequence comes from Enterococcus sp. AZ126, assembly GCF_051714545.1. Classification (NCBI taxonomy): domain Bacteria; kingdom Bacillati; phylum Bacillota; class Bacilli; order Lactobacillales; family Enterococcaceae; genus Enterococcus; species Enterococcus sp. AZ126. The sequence goes on along the minus strand of NZ_JBIOSB010000001.1, from coordinate 23,315 downwards.
ATTGTGAATAGCTTGTTCATTCACAATTGTACGTAACTGCTCAGTTGCATCTGTCTGATTTCTGAGATAAAAAGGGCCTTCAATTTCTGTTTCTTCCGCATTAAGCGTCATTTGTTGTCCTTTATCAATGTGAGTTAATACTTTTAATGCAAAGCCATCTTCTCGATTTAAATAACGTGTTTCCTGTAAAGCAAGGAGTGGTTGATCTTTTGCTTCGTAAAACTTAAAAAGTGCAGCATCAGTTTCTGGATTGCACGTAAATGAGACGCCCGCAAAAAAGGAGCTTGGGTCAAATAATTGCACTAACCGATCTAAACTTTCAGCTGCCTCTACCTCACTTTGTTTTAAAGCAAAAGCCACTTCCCCTCTCTCAGACGACATCACGGCAAATAAATGCGTTAAATGCTCTTTAATATCGTCCAAATAAAAATGTCTTTCACTATTCATCTTGGCAGTGGAGATCCGCATCAAGTTTTTATAGCCTTCTAAATTTTTTGCATATAATAATAACTGAGCAGATTCTTCAGACTTTTGTGGCGTATATTCTACTGTCAAACCAATGATCGGTTTGATTGCTTCTTTCTTACAGGCTTCAAAAAATTCGATTGCCCCATGAAGCACATTGATATCGGTAATTCCTAGGGTCGTATAGCCTAGTTTTTTTGCTTGTTGCACTAATTCTTGAATCCGAATAGTACTGGAGAGTAAGGAATAGGAAGTAATTGTATATAATTGTGGAAAGGGCATAGGACATCTCCTTCTATATATGATGGTTTTAAATCAAAAATGTAACTTTCAATTTCTTTACATTTGCAAAAATTGTGCTAAACTATAGCTAGAAAAGAGGTGCATTCCATGCGTTACATTCTTGTATTGTTGTGGTCCTTCTTACTAGGACAAGTAGTCGGTTATATCGGTGGTGCTTTAAACGGCGGAACTTACGATTTTATGCTGACAACGATTATGTCATTGATTACCGGCGTGATTATCTTATTGATTGGTCAATTTGCATTACCAAAAAAAGAAACCACTAAAAGTGCTCAATAACTTTCAGGTCGTCTCCTTAAGCTGACTTTCCAAAAATAGCTTTTGAATCGCCTTTTGTTCCGTGAAAGTGATGATTATAAAAAAACCAGTTATTACAAACATTGTAACTGGTTTTTTTATGTTTTCAACCGTTTAAAGACTTTTATTTAAAATTTTCCGAAAATTAAACAACGACAAGCAAATATTTCCTAATACAAAACACGCTGTTACAATAAATACTGCACTATAACCCATACCATGAGCAACGGTTGATCCAACCATCGGACCCAAAACTTGCCCGAAATTACTAAACATCTGATTGTAACTGTAAACCCGGCTTACACCCTCTGATGGCGTGATTTTACTGATCAGCGTATTGATTGACGGCATCAACGCCCCTGTTGAGAACCCAAGAAAGAAACGTAGTAATCCTAATTGAAAAGGCGTTTTGACAAAGGCCATAGGAATATAACAGATCATTGATAAAATCAATCCAGCTAATAAAACCTTATGATTACCAATCTTATCTCCTAGTTTCCCCAACACCGGTGAAGAGATCACAGCAGATACACCAGCAACTGAAACGATTAGCCCACTAATAAACAAAATATTGCCAGTATCATGGCTCAACGAGCGAATATATAGTGTCAATATCGGGCTAATACTTGTAACACCAATTTGTAAAATCAATGTTGTAATGAATAATCCAATCAAAATGGATACATGGTCCATCTTTGAAAAAATCTCTTTTGTACTCAATAAATCTTTCTTCTCAACTGGTTGGAAGTCTTCTTTCACCATGAAAATCGTTAGTAAAGTTGTGATCAACAACACCACTCCAGTGATAATAAAAACATTTTCCATCCCAAACCATTGAGCAAGTGCCCCGCCAATCGATGGTCCAATCAAGTTTCCAGCAATTGCTCCTGTCGAAAGAGTTCCTAGTGCCCATCCACTTTTTTCTTTTGGTGCTTGTGAAGCAATCATCGCAGTTGCGTTAGGAATATATCCAGAGAGTATCCCATTAAAAAAACGCATGATCAAAAGCCAATAAACATTTGGAACAAAAGCCAACGAACCCATCGTGATCGTCATTCCAGCCGCTGCTCTGATCATCATCAGTTTCCGACCTTTTCTATCCGCTAAATTCCCCCAAATCGGTGCAACGATTGCTGCTGCAAAAGCCGTAACAGATATGGCAAGACCAGAAAATAACTCTACCTGATTCTTCGGAGTCCCCAACTGCTCAACATATACAGGAATAAAAGGCATTACTAAACTAATACTTGCACCCGTAAAAAAACAGCCCAACCAGGCAACCATTAAATTCTTTTTCCATTCAATTTTCATCTTAAAATACACCTCACAAGTTCTTCACTATTAACTATACTCCAAATTCTCCAATCTCTCAAAAAATTTTTACGTAAACAAGTAAAAAGGTTGTGAAACAAAAGTAAAAATTCACTTTCGTTTCACAACCTAAATAGCAATACATGACAAAAGAAGAAATAACCACCAAAAAAATTAATTGCCATTTTGACTTCTTTTTAACACGATCATACGTTATAAAATTGCCAAAATAATGAAGTTTAAAACAAACAGAGCATTTACTACCCAAAGAATTGGAGAAATTTCTTTAATTTTTCCTTTTGCAACTTTAACTACTGCATAAAAGATAAATCCTACTGCAATCCCGTAAGAAATACTGTAACATAGCCCCATAAAGATCGATGCAAAAAATGCTGGAATTGCTTCTTCTAAATTTGTCCATTCAATATCTTTGAATGACGCAAGCATCATGACCCCAACTAAAATCAATGCAGGAGCAGTTGCTTGTGCTGGAACAATCGCAATCAGTGGAGAAAATAAGCTACTTAATGCGAATAAAACAGCAACCACTACTGACGTCAATCCTGTTCGGCCCCCAGCACCAATTCCTGCAGCACTTTCCACATAAGTCGTAGTATTAGATGTTCCAAACACGGCACCGATCGAAGTTGCAATCGCATCCGCAAACAAGGCTTTGTCCATTTTTGTTGAAAAACCTTTACTGTCTTCCAGCGCAAGCTCATCTTCTTTAGAGAATATCCCTGTCCGACGTCCTGTTCCGATAAACGTACCAATCGTATCAAATGTATCAGATAAGCTAAAAGCAATAACCGTCATCAGTACTTGAGGAATTTTTGATGCATCACTAAATAACGACTGCATACCATCTGCGCCAAATGCCGCACCAAAAGTTGTTCCTAATTCACTAATAGAATGCCCCAAAGAATTCTCTTGCCAGTTTATACTTGACGGATCAACGACACCAAATGGGATCGCAACAATCGTCGTAGCTACAATACCAATCAAAATAGCACCACGAACATTTAAAACTACTAAAACTGTAGTTAAAACCAAGCCAATAACTGCTAATATAATTTCAGGATTATTAAAGTTTCCTAATGCTGGAACGATACTGTTTCCATTAACGATGCCTTTATCAGGTTCTGCTTGAATAGTAAAATCTAATAATTTTGCATTCTTAAGTCCTACATAAGCAACAAAGATACCGATACCACCGCCAATTGCGTGTTGCATGCTCTCTGGAATCGCCTTGATGATCAATTTACGAATTTTCGTTACCGTAATCAAAACATTGATCAACCCGCAGATAAACACCATTGCTAAGGCCTGCTGCCATGTATAGCCTAAACCGAAAACAACTGTAAACGTGAAAAAGGCATTTAAACCCATACCTGGCGCTTGAGCATAAGGAACATTTGCAAATAGTCCCATGATCAAGGTTCCAATGATTGATGCGATAATTGTTGCTAAAAATACTGCCTGAAACGGCATTCCTGTTTGAGATAAAATCGACGGATTTACGAATAAAATGTAGCTCATTGCAAAAAATGTCGTTATCCCTGCAACCATTTCCGTTGAGATAGTCGTTTTGTTTTCCTTTAATTTGAAAAACTTTTCCATGAAATTGTCTCTCTCCTTTTTTACTCTAAGTTTATCAGAATGATTCGTTTCGCTCGTTTAAGTAACTATTTTAGACAGCCAACGATTTCTACAGAACAAGTGCATGTTCCTTTTTTCTGATGAATACTTTTAAAGTATAAGGTAGAGCAAAGTCTATTTCAATAAATTATTAACTTTATAATCAATTTAAGTCGTTAATGTTCGTTTTTTTCAGATTATTTATTATCTTCTGTTTTTGAAAACTCAGCAAAGTGTTTTTCTGTCATGGAATCGATTTCATTTAAATGTTGATAAATGGATTCAATCAAGTGTTGTGAAATTCTAGACAACTCTTCGCAATCTTTCAATTTTAGTTCTCCTGCTTTTTGTTGATTGATCAACTGGTGTTTCGTTTTGAAAACATAGGGATTATCACTAAAAATCATACTTAACTCCAACGCTTTGTAGATACCATGAAGTTCTTTGAAAATATCTAAAAGAATAAATTTCAGGTAAATGGAGTAAAATTCAGTTATTTCGTTTGTAATATACTCCCCAACTTCTGTGGAAAGTTCTAGGGCTGTCAACTCTTTTTCTTCAAGTTGATCCTCATTGATCATATATTTCTTTGAGGAAATCAGCAAATGTTCTTTAAGTAAATTTTTTTGCCACAAATCAACAGTTAAAATTTGTTTTCTTTTTTGATACAATAACTCAAAATTCGATTCTACATTAGAGGTAGTTCCCATAAAATTTTCCAACAAGCCTTGTTTGATCGACCATATCAATTGCTCCTGCGCTTCTTTTGCAATAGAAAAATAATCGGAATCTTCTCGAAGTTCTTCACGCAGTCTGTCCCGTCTGCTTAAAAAGCGTTCCAACAAGAAAACTGTCGCATAAACCTCAACCGGAACAAAGGAAAGGCCATATAGTAGGTTGATTGTTACATTTCTGGATGTTTCTCCTAAAATAAAAAGAAAAAAGTTTGAAACAACAAATAAAAGAACTAGAGAAACCATCAAAATAACGTGGTACTTATCTTTTTTCATACATTAACCTCCCTTATTTTATAGCTGATTTGCTTTTTTTCAATTCATAACATTAAGTATAGTATAACATGGAGAATGAGTCCGAGACAAAACGAAAGATTCGTTTTATTTATAACTCTAAATCTGGATAAATGACAAAAAATATAGTGCCATTCTTTGTTTTTTCAACTAAATACTTTCATCCAATTCCTTGATTTTATCTAATTATTGCCAAAGAAGCTCGACAGTTATTATGTGAAATCCATAACTGTCGAGCTTCTTTTTTATAAAACTTTACGTTTTAATAGAACAATAAAACTGGTACTGATCGTTATTGCTCCAAATAAAAGAGAAAGAGAAGATTGACTTTCACCTGTTTTAGGTAAATTCTTTTTAGCTCCTTTTTCTGAAAGCTCTTTTGTATTTGATGACTCAATGATTGCTTCTTTCTTCGGTAAAATCTCTATTGGAAACCTAACGTTATTTTTCTCTTCATCTAACACTATAGCCGTCAACTTCTTTTTCCCTTTTATGTTTAATGACGTAACGTTGATTTTAATACGACCTTCTGAATCAGCATGTCCAATCAAATTCGCTTTTGGTGGTTCTGTTGTTCTTACGCTCATCTGAGGAATTTCTCCATCATAAAGTAAAATTGTCGCATTTGCTAGCGTAACCCCTCTTAAAAGTTCATCGTCTTCATATAAGGGATCGAAAATCGTTGCTTTTTTGATTTTCTCTTCAGCTTCTCTTGTATCAGGCACTTCTGGTTTTTCTGGTTCTGTTGGTTCTAGAGGCTTTGTTGGCGCTACTTGTTTTTTACGGTTTTCAACGGTTGCACCAATCGTCTCACCAGCTGCTTCTTTGCTTTCGATATATTCAATGAACGTCTCTGTATCAGGCTTGATCGCATTAACGAAACTAGCATTCGTAAATCCAGAGAAACCATCTCCCCCACCAAATAAAAAGTCGTTGACCACAACTAGATAGGTTTTATCTGCTTGAATAGGTGTCCCCTCTTTTGTCTGCATATCTTGGACTTTGAACGGTTGATTTTTATCTTCAGTCGCAACATAGGTATACGACAAACCAGAAATTTGTAAGAAGTAACGTTCTTCTTCATCATACTGCTCGTTTAATACTTGTTCTACTTGTGCACCTGTCATTTCGACTACTTGCATAATATTTCCAAAAGGTTGTACTGCTTGAGCTGCTCCCCAGGTAATAGCACGATTTTCTCCAACAGCCAAATCCGCACGAATCCCACCATTATTCGTCATAGCAAAGTCTGCTTCAATACCTTGCGCTTTTGCCATCGCAATTTGACCATCTGTGATCAAATTACCTAGTGGTGATTCTTTTGACTCGTTCACTTCACGAGTGATCGCGCCAGCTTCTTTCGCTGTTCCGATTTTTTTATTCGTAACTTTGGCGACACGTTCTTCAGCATCTTTCACCGTTGCTTCGACCTTTTCATCAATCTCAGGTGTATCTTTTGCTGCTGGGTCGACTGGCAGGACACTTGCTTTAGGCGTATCAACAAAATCATTGGTCTTTGGATCCAGAGTTCCTTGTACATCAATATAACCTTTTCCTTGTGAAGTTGACTGGACCACTCTTGTTTTGTTGACAACCCCATTCGTATATTGATGGTTATGCGCTGCGAAAAATACATCTACACTATTATCAGGATAAATTTCATCAACTTTCGTCATAATTTCAGCTGCTTCGCCATTTACTTTATTCGCTTTACTCGTAGCGGGAATATGAGCCAACACGACAATTGCATTCACACCTTGATTTTTAAGTTGGCTAGAATAGTAGGCTATCGTTTCAGCTTCATCTAAAAAGTCATATGCTTCATAATGTTCTTTTAAAACTAAATTTGGGATCTCAGTTGTCACAACGCCGATAAATCCAACTTTCACCTTATTATTGACTGTTCCTACTTCTTTGATTGTATAGGGTTTCCAACCAAAAGGAATTTCTTCTGTTCCTTTTTTTACGACGTTTCCGATCACGATCTGAGTTTTCGATGCTTCTCTTGGGTAAGACATCAAGATACCATATGGATCATTTTCTGGTTTTTCACCGAGCATGATTCGATTGAATTCTTGAAGTCCTTCATCAAATTCATGATTCCCTAAAGTCCCTACAGAAAAATCCATTTGATTCAATACTTTGATCGTCGGCTCATCCTGAAGCAACCCTGAACTGGCTGGACTTGCTCCAACCATATCACCAGCTTGTACACGTAATGTTTGAGCACCCGTATTTGCTGCTTTAAATTGTTCTTGTGCACGATTCAAGTAACCTGCAAGAAGTGGAGCTTTTCCAGCATTCGCTACTTTATTGCCTTGATCGTCAAAGAAGGAACCCGTTGTATTCAAAGCACCATGAAAATCATTGATTCCTAAAATTTGAAAAGGAATGTTTTCTGCTTGCGATTGTTGTACAACTGGCAGATTATTCTTATCCGATCCGTTATTTGTTTGTGCCTCACCGATCTTAGTCGTCCCCACGACGCCGCTAGTGATGCCTCCAATAGTAAATAAAATAGTCAACAAAGAACTTTGCCACTTTTTCATATTTGTAACTCCTCTGCAATTATTTCCAAAAACACATAATTAAAGAGTAACAAATTCCTCACACTCTGTCAATGCAGTTTTTCGTTTTTATCTACCAATTCCAAGCCTTTTTCCATAACAATCGCCGCTAGTAAAATCAACTGCATCACCGTAAATAAAAGAATAAATAATACTTTTTCTATTGACCATGTCAAAAATATAATTTGCAGTGTTTCAATCGGTTTCGTAAATAAATAGACACTATGTAAACGATCAAATCGCCCAACAAAAATTGCCAAACTGGACAATATATTTACACACAAAACAAAGATTGCTCCTTGCCATTTCTTTTGCAAAATATTTCTACTAAAACTTTCATTAAGTACCGTAAATACTGTCGCCATTCCTAAAAAACCATACACACAGATCCCAACTGTCAATAGGCTAAATGAGAACCAGGCAGACAACGACTGACTGAATATCTGATCCATTCCTTGATTGATAGGCAAATTTTCTAAGTGAAAAAAATCTGTAAATAAATACGGAGCATTGGGATAAAATAATAACCAAAAAAATCCTACTATAAGAAAAAGCTGGTTTCTTAGTTTTTTAAAATGGAAACTAATTTCCAGCGGAATATACCCCAATAAAACATTCAATGCCATAAAAGAATACATTTCAGAAAAAAATAACATGTACGTACAATAAATCAAAGTTGCTATTCGTATTGACCAACGAGAGATTTGAATCAACTATTTCACCATCCTTTTTTATCTAGTGTATCATAAAGAAAAATTTTTCTAAAATTTTCTTGAAAACTTGTCATTCTGCTAATTTGTGCTAGACTAAGTTTAAGAAAAATCTTTGGGAGGAACGATTTTGAAAAAATTAATTGCAATCGACTTAGATGGTACAACTTTAAATACACAATCACTGATTAGTGAAACAACTGAAAAAGCGTTGAAAAAAGCGATGAAACAGGGTCATTATGTCAGTATTGTCACAGGTCGTCCTTATCGAATGAGTGGTCAGTTTTATCGCCAATTAGGATTAGCTACTCCGATGGTCAATTTTAATGGAGCGCTCGTTCATATGCCTGAGAAACAATGGGCAGATGAAAAAGAAACAGGAATAAAACGAGATTTAGTTTTTGACATTTTAGCCCAAAAGAAAGCATTGAATCTTGATTTTGTTGCAGCAGAGAATAAAGAAACTTTTTATATAGACAGTTTAGATTATTTTGATTCAGCTTTCTTTGCCTCAGAAGTTACTCCAGACAATCTTTTGACTGCTAAAAATTTGATTACAGATCCAACATCGATGATGGTTCGAACTTCTAAAGATCAAGCAGCTCTTGTTTCGGATACTTTGATGAAGCAATATGGTGATTATGTGGATGTTAGAACTTGGGGTGGGCCAACACCTATTTTAGAAATCGTTTCTAAAGGAATTCAAAAAGCCAAAGGTGTGGAACAAGTCGCGAATTATCTAGACATCAAGCGTTCAGATATCATTGCATTTGGTGATGAACATAATGACGAAGAAATGTTGGACTATGTTGGTTGGGGCGTTGCTATGAAAAATGCGACGGATAAAATCAAATCTGTAGCAAACGATATTACTGAAAAAAGCAATGACGAGGATGGTTTGGCTGATTATCTAGAGCGGTATTTAAATTTAAAAGATCAATAAACTTTAAAGACTAGAACAAAGCTTGTGGCTTTTCGTTCTAGTCTTTTTTTGACAAAATCATTAACTCTTGCTAAAATAAGAACATACGTTCGATTTCTTTCAGAAAAGGAGAGTTATGATGGATTTATCCAGAAAAATAGAAATTCTTGCCGAATCAGCAAAATATGACGTGTCGTGCTCCAGCAGCGGTGTGACTGACAACACTCGCAAAGGAACCGTAGGAAACACCTCCACAGCTGGAATTTGCCATTCTTTCACAAGTGATGGGCGATGTGTTTCGCTTTTAAAATTGTTATTTACAAATGCTTGTATATTCGATTGCCATTATTGTATCAACAGAAAATCAAATTCGATTCCTCGAGCGACATTCACCCCGCAAGAAGTTGCTGATTTGACGATGGATTTTTATATGCGAAATTATATAGAAGGTCTTTTTCTAAGTTCGGCCATTATCAAAAATGTTGACTATACTAGTGAATTATTGATCAAAACATTAAAGATTTTACGTTATGAAAAAGGGTTCAAAGGCTATATTCACGTTAAAGCAATTCCCGGAGCAGACGCGAAATTGATCGAGGAATTAGGTTTTTTAGCTGATCGAATGAGTGTCAATGTCGAGTTACCTTCACGAGAAAGCCTTAATCTATTAGCTCCTGACAAAGATCCATTTGCTTTATATCGACCTATGAAGCAAATCACACATAAGAAAAAAGAACTCTCTCAAGTTCCTGCGACACAAAAAACCACTTCCTTTGTCCCAGCTGGTCAATCCACACAAATGATCATCGGCGCGTCTCCTGAAAGCGATCATTCTATAATCAAAATTGCTGAAAACCTTTATCAAAAGTATGAATTAAAAAGAGTCTATTACTCTGCGTACATCCCTGTAAATAAAGATTCTCTATTACCAGCAATCACGACTGATCCGCCTTTATTAAGAGAGCATCGCTTATATCAAGCAGATTGGTTACTACGATTTTATCGTTTTTCTGCTGACGAAATTTTGTCTGAAGACAAGCCTAATTTTAATTTATATTTAGATCCTAAAGCTAATTGGGCTGTTCAAAATTATGACCAGTTCCCAATCGATGTCCAAACTGCTACTTATGAGCAATTGTTACGTATTCCTGGGATCGGCCCTAAAAGTGCACTTACTATTTTAAAAGCACGTAAATACTATAAATTACATTTATCTGATTTGAAAAAACTTGGTGTCGTTATTAAGCGCGCCCAATATTTTGTTAGCTGTAATGGTATCCGACAGTTTGGATTGATACATGATCCTGAATGGGTCATTTCCTCTCTAATTTCATCACGTCAATATGAAACCTTAAAAAAAGCAAACAGCCAATCACAACAAGAACAGCTGTCTTTATTTGATGTAGAACGTTTTGAAACAACCAAACGAAAGGAATCCGGTCATGCATATTGAAAAGACAAACGAAATTTGGGAATATGACGGTAGTTTCTATGGCTTTTTAACAATTGTCTATCACGCATTCTCTAAAAAAAAATTCCCGGAAATCATCTTAACGCCAACTACCGCTCTAGAAAGCCTATTTCAACCTTATTATATTGATACAGATGAAACACTGGCAATAAGAATCTATGAACGGTTGACCAAACGAGTGAGAAAAGAAAATAGTCAGTTTATTATAGATAGCTTCTATTGCTCGCTTAAAGAAAAGGAACGATATTTGTTAGATGCGATTCAAATTTCATTGGAGTCAGGTGATTTGCTAACAAATCACCTTGGACATTCTTCCATTTTAGCTTTGCAAAAATCCGTAAAAGCTTTGTATAGTGAAGTTCACTCTTTTACAGGATTTATTCGCTTTGAATATGTTGGAAAATTACTTTACAGCTCTATTAAACCAAAACATTTTTCGTTACCTTATCTATGTCCTCATTTTGCAAAAAGATATCCGCAAGAGCTGATCATAATCTATGATGAGACACATCGATTGCTTGGCATTATAGAACAGGGACACACTCGTTTCATTGAAAATAGTGACCTACCAACCTTTAATACTAAAGAAACAGAGCAAAAAGTCCAAGACAATTGGCGAACTTTCCTTCAAGCTGTTACTTTTCAAGAACGAAAAAATGAACGTGCACAACTTTCTCATTTACCTAAACGATACCGTAGTCATATGATCGATTTTGACTAAATTTATGCGTTTAAAAAAAAGATACATACAACCTTTCACAAGAATTGTACATATCAATTTAAATTTAATCCACTCTAAGGTGGATTTTTTTCACGATCAATTTGTCTGATAAATGTGATTGGTTACTTTGTTCTCCGATCACTTCAGCAAAAATATTGGTTCGATCTTCTTTTTTTTGTAAATGATATTCGATCTTGCCAGTTTCATTTAACTCGTTCATCATTTCACTGTAATCATCTAGTTCAATTTTTCTAGTAATAAAGCCGAATGAAACTAGTTGATCATCTAAATTTTTAGTAGATATTAAAGAACCGAAAGCAATTTTCTGGCGAATCTCCTGGTTTAATTGTGTCATCCTTACATCTTGACTTTGCTTCATCGTTTTTTTCTTGATCAACGCTTCATATTGCTCTGCGGTCAACATAACACCGGCAACTTTTTTTCTATTGTAAATATAAACACCTGTATTCATTTTTTGAGCTGTTTCAAATATTGTCATAGGTGATTTTTTTACATCTGACACTGAAAATGATATGTCTTGTTTTTCATTATTTCTCATTAGTCAACTTCCCTTCCAACTGATTATATCATACAGTTTTTTGGTGTGAAGGGCTATTTGATCATTTGAATCTTGTTAATAAAAAAAGAGGAAATCATCTGTCGATAATTTCACTCTTTAAAAGTTCATCTCTTTTGTTATCCGCGATAGCGTTCTACTCCATCTAAATACGTTGCTTCTAATTCCATAGTTGGTTTCAATACGATAAAGTCAGCATCTCTACCTTTAGCAATCATACCGCATTTATCGTCAATTTTACAACTAACTGCCGGGACTAATGTCGCCATCATAATGGCCTGTTCTGGTGTAGCAATTTCCCAGTCAACAACGTTTTTGATTGCTTCTTTTAATTTCAAGATACTACCTGCTAAATTTCCAGACTCTAAACGTGCTGTTCCTTCTTTAACAACAACTGGAAATTCGCCCAAATTATAATTACCATCTGGCATACCACCTGCCATCATACAGTCAGTAATCAATGCCACATGATCATGTCCTGCTTTTTCCATTAAAATATCTGCTGCATTCGGATGCACATGGTGTCCATCACAGATCAATTCAGAAAAGACATGATTCAATGACATCAATGCGCCGACCATTCCAGGTTCACGATGATTTAAGCCACGCATGCCGTTATAGGCATGTACAAAGACGCTAGCACCAGATTCAACTGCATCTGTTGCTTGTTCTAATGTAGCATCACTGTGACCTAAAGCCACGACAACACCTTCATCCGTTACAGCTTTTACAAATTCTTTGACACCTTTACGTTCTGGTGCTAATGCTATTTTTTTGATCAACCCACCAGAAGCTTCTTGCCATTCGTTAAATGTTGCTAAATCCGGATCACTAAAATAACTTGGATTTTGAGCTCCTTTATGTTCCTCCGTAAAGAATGGTCCTTCAAAATAAATTCCTTGGACTTTTGCGCCAGGAACTTCTTGGTATACTTCACCAATTGTTTTAGCAACATCTTTTAAACGTTCTTTACTTGATGTTAATGTTGTTGGTAAAAATGATGTAACACCACAAGATAACAAGCCTTCTGACATTACTTTTAAGCCTTCCGCATTGCTATCCATCACATCATGATTCATATAGCCATGAATGTGTGTATCCACTAATCCAGGTGCAATCCATTTTCCTTCTTCTTTGATTACTTTTGCATCACTAACAGGTACTTCCTTATAAAATTCTCCAAACAGACCATCTGTGATTTCTAAATATCCAGGTCCTTTTACATCGCTTTTTAAAAAGAACTTTTCAGCAAAGATAAACGTTCTCATCTTCATCCTTCTTTCTATAATTTTCTACTTTAAACGTACTCTTAAAATCAGTTAAAGTCAAGAATGGTGTAGACCTTTTCTAAAAAAATTTACTTAACTTTCGTTAGATTTTAATTGTTTCAATTCGACATATTTGTTCAGATAAAACTTGATATTCATCTGCTTTATCTTGAATCCCTTTTACAACCATCAATTGACTTTTCAACTGAAATAATTCGCTTAAATAATAGTAACTATTTCTATGTCGTGACCACACAATGCCTTGATCGATGTATATTTGCGCTTCTTCCAGACGATTTTGATCCGTTAAAAATTTAGAATAATTATAAAATATCTTTGTCAGTTCTGCTGTTACCCGCTCATTTGGTAATTTATGAAAATAATGAATACTCAACTTTAAATATTTTTCAGCCTCTTTAAATTTTCCAATACGGCTGTAAGTACTCCCAATACAGCTGATCACTTGAATTTCAAAATCAGACAAATTGACTTTATTTGCTTGGTAAGTAAAGGACAAGCCTTTTTTCAAATCAAGTATCGCCTGTTCATAATCATTACAAAGATAAAATTTACAACTACCTAAATAATAATAATACCGCTGCCAATCCGTATCCAAATGGAGCCGTTCTTCGATTTGGGTATCTCTCATATAATCCATTATTTTTTCATACTTTTTATGTCGAAAATAATCGGCTATTTTTTCAAACATTTGAGTAATCAAACGAACTTCATCTGATTTAAACTGCATGATTTGATCCATAGTCACACCTAAGCGTTGGCAAATTTGCTGCATCACCACAACATTGGGTAATTCTTCATTATTTTCAATCCTGCTTAGCACACTTTGTGAACAAATATCTTCTGATAACATTTTTTGTGTTAATTTTCTATTTTTACGAATTTCTTTAATGACCTCTCCAAATGAATCCACGCGCTCACTCCTAAGCAATTTCAATTATCTATTTTGATTTCAAAAAAATTTTATTAGACTAAATGAACCAAAATATGCGAATTCGCATTATGCATTTATTGTACTTTATTGCATAATATACTGCAAGAACATTACCTAACGCTAAACTGCTACGATTTAAAATAATTTTGCTTTGCAAATAAGGGGTGTTACTCATGACACAAGAGAAACAAATTAGTTTTAGTTGGGATAAAAGTAGTTATAATGGCTATGTAGAAAAAGAATATGAAAATGCTTATTTGGTTGTTGTTTCGGATCCAAGTCCGGATATGGAAGAAAAGTATACAAATCGCATGGTAATTAGTAAAAAAGATTGTCAAGCTACAGATTAACTACTATTTTTTAATCTCTTTGTAAGACAAGTTCTTAAAATGAGAGTGACTCAAAACTTTTTCAGTTTTGAGTCACTCTTTTTGGTTTCATGATAACGTAGTTATTTTTGCTTATAGGTGTTTAAAAACTCACGCATTTTTTCAGTCGTAAATTTTAAGTCTTCCATCTTCGGTAGGTATACAATTCTAAAATGGTCTGGCTGAGTCCAGTTGAAGCCTCCACCATGTACAAGTAAGATATGATGTTCATGTAGAAAGTCCAGTACAAATTTCTCATCATCATAAATATTAAAACGAGCGGTATCGATTTTAGGAAATATATAGAAAGCAGCTTTCGGTTTTACAGCAGAAAGTCCTGGAATATCATTGATTGCGTTGTAAATGTATTCTCGTTGTTCATAGATTCTCCCACCTGGCAATAACAAGTCATCTACACTTTGATAACCACCTAAAGCCGTTTGAATAATTTGCTGAGACAATACATTTGAGCACAAACGCATTGACGCCAACATATTTAAGCCTTCTATATAACCTTTAACATGTTTTTTATTTCCACTAAGAACCATCCAGCCACAACGGAAACCAGCTACTCTATGTGATTTAGAGAGTCCATTTAAAGTGACGACAAACAAATCAGGGGCTAGTGTTGCAATCGGAATATGTGTTAATCCATCCATAACTAAGCGATCATAGATTTCATCTGAAAAAATAATCAAATCATTTTGCCTTGCGATTTCAACGATCTGTTCAAGGATTTCTTTAGGATACAATGCACCCGTTGGATTATTAGGATTGATCAAAACGATTGCTTTTGTATTCGTTGTGACTTTGGATTTAATGTCCTCGATATCAGGATACCATTCCGCTTGTTCATCACAAATATAGTGAACAGGATTACCGCCAGCTAAAGAAACTGAAGCTGTCCACAAAGGATAATCCGGCATTGGTACTAAAACCTCATCTCCGTTATTCAAAAGTCCTTGCATGCACATTGAAATAAGCTCACTAACACCATTACCTGTATAAATATCATTGATCGTTACATTGGGAAATCCTTTGACTTGGCAATATTGTTCAATTGCTTTTCGTGCTGAAAAGATTCCTTTTGAATCAGAATAACCTTCAGAATTACGAACATTCATGATCATATCACGTACAACTTCATTTGGTGCATCAAAACCAAACGGGGCGGGATTACCAGTATTAAGTTTTAAAATACGAATGCCTTCTTCATGCATTCTGTCTGCTTCTTCTAAAACTGGACCACGAACATCATAACTTACACCATCAAGTTTGTTAGATTTTTCAAAATTTCTCATACTGTATCCCTCATTTTCAAAATTTATATCTTTAAAGTTACGCCACCTAGAAAAAAAAAGCAATGGAAAATTGAAAATTTTCTAAAAAAATATTCTTCTTGATTTCACTCGATCTGCTTTCTACTTAACTATTTAAGTTACGATAATGATATTTTTAGTAATTATTATGGATAGGAGATTTACTTTTCTTTGGAGTTGTTTTTTTCTCTATAAACAAATTTATTCTAACAGCTGAATAAAAAAACGAGCAACGTTCTTTATAGTAAAGAAAAATTGCTCGTTTTTTTATTTATGTTTGTAAACTCTTGCTTCATAAGGAGCAAAAATTGTATGTTGGTGAATCACTTGATCATTTAGATTCGATAATTCTAGATCCCACTCTTCAATCTGAACATTTTCTGGTAAATCAGCTGAAGCAAAATCTTTAGACAAATTGATAATAATCACAAATCGTTCTTCCCCTAAGCGACGCCCATAAACAAATAATTGAGGATGATCAGCTAAATAAAGTTTATAACTACCGTAAATCAATGCATCATTTCGATTTCTCAAATGAATGACCTGTTTATAAAAATTTAAGACAGAATCTGGTTCAGATAACTCATCTAGTACATTGATTTTTTGTTTATTTGGATTGATCACCATCCAAGGTTTTCTTTTTGAAAAACCAGCATATTCTTCTGCTGTCCATTGCATTGGCGTTCGTGCATTGTCACGCGCTGTTCTACGTATTACATTCATCGCTTTTGTAGGAGCCACTCCTGAATGGATCATTTCATAGTAAAAATTTTTAGTATCCACTGCATCGATGTCATCGATTGAAGCAAATGGCATGTTGGTCATACCGATTTCTTGACCTTGATAAATAAAAGGAGTTCCTTGTAACAAGAGAAATGTCAATGCCAAAGCTTTTGCAGAAGCTTGCCAAAACACGGTTTCTTCACTACCAAAGCTTGAGACTGAACGAGGAATATCATGGTTTTCCATATATAAGGCGTTCCAACCTCTTCCATCTGCTAAAGCATTTTGCCACTTAGTGAGCATTTTTTTGAAATGAATAACATCTAAAATTTCATGCTCTTCTTTATTCCAAAGAGATATATGATCAAATTCAAACAACATATTGAAATAGCCTGTTGTTTCGCCAACCCATTGGTGTGCTTGATCAGCACTAACCCCATTTGCTTCTCCTACGGTTAAAATATCTCGCTTTTTAAAAATTTCTCTTAACTCTTCTAGATGAGTTTCAATTCCAGGAACATTTTTAAATGACTCAAACGGATCATTTGTCGAAGAGGTTTCTAGTGGTGCTTTTTTTATATGAGAAATTGCATCTACACGAAATCCATCGATTCCTTTATCTAACCACCAATCCACCATTGAAAACAACTCTCTTTTGACTCGCGGATTTTCCCAATTCAAGTCTGGTTGTTCTTTAGCGAAAACATGAAGGTAATACTGATTCGTTGTTTCATCATATTCCCAGGCTGATCCACCAAAAATTGAAACCCAATCATTCGGCGGCCCATTGATTGTTCCATCTGCCCAAATATAGTAATCACGATAATCGTCCTTTAAAGAAGATCTTGATTCTATAAACCACGGATGTTGATTCGATGTATGATTGATGACCAAATCCATGATTACTCTAATGCCAAGATTATGTGCTTCCTCTAATAACAAGTCAAATTCTTCCATTGTGCCAAATGTCTTGAGAATTTGTTGATAATCACTAATATCATAGCCGTTATCAACATTGGGCGATTCATAAATCGGCGTAATCCAGATAAAGCCAATTCCTAAATCCTTAAGATAGTCCAGTTTCGATCGGATACCGTTTAAATCACCAATACCGTCGTTGTTTGTATCCATAAAACTAGCTGGATAAATCTGATAACCAACTGCTTCTTTCCACCACGTTCGCTTGATCGTCATCTATATCCCTCCTAAGTGATGTTTCTTTTCATTATATAAGATATGGTGAAAAAGTGTGTCTAAAATGCATAGTGTTTCATGAATTTTAATTTAATGTAAAAATTTATAGAAAATAGAATTTAGGTTTGCTATAGTTAAAGTGTTTGAATAATAAAAATTTGAGGTGGACAATGAAAAAATTAGTTAGAGTCAGTATGTCTTATATGATTTTTGGATTATTAGCGGGTATTTTTTATCGAGAATTTACAAAATGGAATAATTTTACCGGTGATACCCAACTTAGTGTTTTACACACACACGTGTTGATTTTAGGCATGTTCTTTTTCTTGATTGTTTTACTTTTAGAAAAGAATTTTCAATTAACCAAAGAGAAAAATTATAAAAAATTCTATATCATCTATAATATCGGGCTAGGTGTCACATTGACGATGATGATTGTTCGAGGCATTTTACAAGTCTTAGACTATCCAGAATCGGCGGCCATTTCAGGTATTGCTGGATTGGGGCATATCATTATTACAATAGGATTAGCTTACTTTTTCCAAGTGCTATTCAAAGCTGTTAAAGAGTGATTTTCGTATACGGAAAATCGACTCTTTTGAAAAGGATAACTCTGTATTTTCTGATGTCGGTGAGCTATCACCGGCATCTTTTTTTAATGTAAAAAATAGAAAAGACACCCTGATATCCTTTAGAATTAAGTCGACGAAAACCAATCAAAAGGAGGAAATCAAGATATCTTATACATGTCTTGTCAAAAATACCTTAAGTGGTGCAGATAAAAATTGTGAAATACTACTTTGCAACGAAGAAATAGCTTGACTCGCTTGATTGTTCATTCGAGAAGCTTCATTTCCTTGTTGCTGTATCTCCCCTACATAAAATTTTAATCCCATCCTATTTCTTCTTTTCTTCGATTTGCTCTTTTCTCTGTTGAATGTATAATTCTTCCTCTTTATCAATCAGTTGTTTTCTAGTATTTTTCAGTTCATCTTCTTGTTCTTCTAATTGCCATTGTGCTTTTTTGGCTAAAGAGAAGCTATCTTCTCCTTTATTTTTGAAATATTATTCGATTTATTTTATTTTTCAATATGATTTAAATTTCTTAATCGCGTTATTTTAAATATGATTTGATATAATACCCTAACCCTTTAAAAGACCTTAGAAAGCCTCTCTGGGGTTAATGGGAAACATAAAAAAAGAGGTAGGAAGTTTCTACACTTCCTACTTTAAGTTATTATTATTCAAACAGATAACTTAAACAATTTACTTCTTCTGGTTCATAATTTTCCAATGGAATATTTAAAGGTACTTTTTTTAATTCTTCCCTGTCAACCAAAATTAGCTTTTGTTCAGTTAATACTTCTATTAGTTCTGTATATTTTTTTTCTAACTTCTTATTTTTAAATTCTATTAAATCGATTATATCAAGAGTTATACCTTCTTCAGGTTTTTGATATTGTGCCTTTTCAATTATAAAAAATGGACTTATTGCTGAGATTTGTAAATTGATGAACTCTATATAACCACGCTCCATTACTTCTTTTGTTGCTTCTTGTGAAAAAAATGGTTTTGATAGCTGAATATCTTCCATAAAATAATAAGAAAAACACCGAGTATAATCAAAACCACCTGATGGCTTAAACACTATTCCTTCCATGTTTTTTAGTAAATGTTCATCCCATTCATCGCTGTATACATATTTTCTAAGGACATATCCATAGTCCCCTTCTTTCAAACTTCTATTTACAAAATCAATTGCTCTCTCATTTGAGTTCATTAAATTTCCTCCGTACTTCTTTAGGTATATTAGGATATCCATGGATGTTTCCTTTTCCGTCGATATGGACTACAATTTCAGTTGTTACCCCATCACTACCAACTACTCTACCAGAATCATATTCTTTGACAGTTCCTTCTCTCCCTTTTTGCCAATTCCCTTTTTGCCAAGCCTCCTGCGTATCTAATACACCATTTTCTCCATCAATCCAAGTTGATTTATCTTCTGTTGACTGTTCATTATTTTTAGGACCTTCTTGATGTTTCCCTTGTTTACCAGCATCCACTGGAGGGGCACCTTCGACTTCACCTGTTACTAATCCTTGCTGTGGTAATAAGTCTTTGGGATTAACGGCTTTTACTCGTTTACTTGCTTCAACACTTCTAGCAGAATTTATTGCTTCTACCGCAGATTTACCGACTTTTACTGTTCCGATACCTTTTCGTATTATATCAATACCTTTACCTATTTTACCAATGTTTCCTAATATTCCTCCAAAAGCCGGTGATAATGGCATTTCATTTCTCATTACTTTTACTTCTTCAACTTTATATTGGTCTTTTCCTAGATAATTTTTGCATTTTTCTAGTTGATTATAGAGATTAGGATGAGCATTTGGTGATACAATTTTTCCATCTTTCATTAAATACCAATTTTTTTTAGTTCCTAAGGTACTACAAATAATAGTATAACCATTTAAACTTGCAATTGTTTGTTTCATTTCTCGATTCTTCACTTCTTGTTTCATTTTCTCTCGTTGTTGCCATCGTGCATTAATAGGGCTTGCCCATGTCATATTTAACCGACCAATGTCAAAAGTTCCTGAGGCTGAATTCCATGCTTTGCAATCTTTAACCTGTGCTAAACCATTATTAAATTCTAGCTGACAGGCTTCATATTCTGCAAAAATACTAGCAGAACGGGCATTATAC
This sequence comes from Enterococcus sp. AZ126, assembly GCF_051714545.1. Classification (NCBI taxonomy): domain Bacteria; kingdom Bacillati; phylum Bacillota; class Bacilli; order Lactobacillales; family Enterococcaceae; genus Enterococcus; species Enterococcus sp. AZ126. Next base: position 2,769 of record NZ_JBIOSB010000001.1, on the reverse strand, counting down.
GCATGGAATTTCTCCAACTGTTCTCTCTTCTTGGAAATAACATCACAAGCATTCATGTATCGTCGTTCTAAGTCTGGACGCATAGTTTTAGCCACATGCATTTGTCTTTCTAATTCTCGTTTTAATTGTTCAAACCGCTGAATTTGGCTTTGGATTTGGTCTTCATCGGTATCGATACTGCTGACCATTCCTTGATATTCACTTAACAATCGTTTATGTGCACTCTCAAGAGCCTCTCCAGTTAAAATAGCAGACCGACAGAGTGGTGTATACACAGTACTAAAATAACTTTTTGCTGAATCATAGGCTTTACCAGAAAGCGGTGCAGATAAAAATTGTGAAATACTGCTTTGCAATGAGGAAATTGCTTGATTCGCTTGATTATTCATACGAGAAGCTTCATTTCCTTGTTGCTGTATCTCTCCTACATAAAATTTTAACCCCATCCTACTGCTCCTTTTCTTTCACTTGCTTTTTTCTTTGTTCAATATATAATTCTTCCTCTTTATCAATCAGTTGTCTTCTAGTATTTTTCAGTTCATCTTCTTGTTCTTCCAATTGCCGTTGTGCTTTTTTGGCTAAAGAGAAACTATCTTCTCCTCTGCTTTTAAAGTACTGACGTTCTTCTGGAGGACTTGTTTCTACTATTTCTGAGTAAAGACGTTGTTCCTCTTGTTGTAGAGAGAAAAATTCTTCTTGTTGTTGTTCAACAGAACGAATTTCTTGTCTTATTGAATCTTGTTCATCTTGAACTTGACGGATTTTTGTCTGATAATCTACCTCCATTATTTAAACCAGCTCCCTAATGAATTGGATTGAAATTGTTGAGAAGCTTGTTGGTCTATAGTAGCAAAGTCTTTTGCGACTGAATGAATAGCATCACCTGCTGAAACAATACTTGTAGATAATTGTTTTAATCCTTTTCCGTAATTAATTGTGGAACTTTTTGCTATCTCATTTCCACTAACATTCGTTCTTCCTGCTACACTCGTAGAAGCATTGATACTATTTAAGGCACTAGCAGATTTGCTGAAGGAAGCGGATACACTGCCTGCAACAGTTATACTACTTTTAACACCCATTCTTTAACCCCTCCTTAGTTTTATAAATACAACTTATTATCTTATTTAATATCTAATTATACCAAATTTTCTATTTTTATGTTCTCTTTTTTTATCATTGAACCTACCACTATCTGTTATCTAAAAAATAAAGTTTTAACAAAAACTGCATCACTAGGTGCAACAGAACTTTTATAAAGACATAAAAAAAGAGTGATAAACCTTATCATGTAAAGGTTTATCACTGAACTATGCGGCCAAGAAGACTCGAACTTCCACGGGGTTGCCCCCACCAGCCCCTCAAGCTGGCGCGTCTGACGGCACCGATTGACACACTAGCGTATGTAGCTTCTTTTTCAAAATTCTTTTTTCTGAAAAATATATTAAATGTTGCACTTAAATAGACAATTCTAGTAGACAACACGAACGAAAGTTCGTATAATATCCTAAGGTGATAATAATGAGATACGTAAAAACGGTGCATCTAAAAGAACATATACGACCAGCACAATATTTTTACTCGTTGAATCTTGTACCATTTAGAAAAGTATCTTCCAAAAGATTGAATATTGAGGGAACCATTTATAATCTATGGGCATTTCCTAAGATAAAAAAGCGAGATTACTTACTTGCGTTTCCCCTCGAAAAGATTGATCATTTTATTGTTTTAGAATATACAGATCAACAGCAATATCTAACTTTACCAACCAATAAAGTTTATAAAAGGACTGACTTTAAAATGAAAACAAGACAAGTTGAATATCTATTCGACGATATAAAGCGTGCCGATTCATGAACATCATAGAAGATTATGAAGCTGGACTATTAACCTACCAAGAATTACAAACTTATATATGGGGTTGTGGTCAAAGATTGATTAATGAAGTCGGATTGGAAAAGTTTATTTTTTATTTAAATGCTGAGGAAGGTGAATATTATGCAGAAGAATAGTTATGTAGGTGTAGTTGATAAGATAAGAGTTATAAAATCGTTTCCTGATATGTTACTTCGTTTTACTTTGCATACAGACTTCAAGAACATTAATTGCCTAGTCAGTAAAAAAGAACTTGCTAACCTAATACTGTTTCTTGAGGACGGAAAATTTGAACTCGCTATATTTGGTCACTATAATAGAAGGAAACAATTTATAGTAGAGAAATTTACAGTGCGAAATCCTGATAATTTTGCTCGTAAATTTGTGGTTAAACCCTTATCTAGAATAGCTTAATCCCTACTAACAAAGTGGGGGTTTTTCTTGTTCAATTTGGTAAAAGTATTGATATATTATAACGCATGCGATATAATATATATATAGTTAAGGAGGTAAAAAAATGATAGAAGACATAATAAAATGGCTAACAGCACTCACACTATTAGCCACAGCGATTCTAAACTTCTTAACAGCCTCCAAGCAAACTAAGAAGAAAAAGAAACTCAAAGAGTAAATTGATAGAGAGGGTTAATCCCCTCTTCTATCTCCATTATATCAAAATATAAGGAGGAAAACAAAAATGCTAATATTTTATATTATTGTGGCTATAATAGCAGTTGTGGGGCTCGTCTTAGCTATTAAAAATTATAAGGAGAACTAGATATGAAAAAGGAAAACAGCACGCCAGAATCACAAATTAGAGCGAGTAAAAACTACAGAAAAAGAATCAACTCCGATGAAGAGAAAAAAGCACATAGAAATTACATGACAAGCAAA